>NZ_JAIQYZ010000009.1 GCF_020164495.1 Psychroflexus lacisalsi | reverse complement strand
TAAACACAACTGGCGAATATAACCCATACCTCCTCCGGCATGTTTTAATAAACTATTACAATTGGAAGAATTGTAGTAGTTTTACATTAAGGTCTTGACTCGGTACGGGTCATATCCGCTTTACGTTAGCCACAAGCTGAAAAGCCAACGCGCAAACAGCACATTTGGTTTTTTGCCGACACATAAGCCAACGCTGAAAAAACCAAAAGAGCTGTTTTTTTGCCAACGCTCTGAATGATATTGAGAATAAAGAATTAAATTTAAAAACTGACAGAGAGAATACTATATATGGAGTTAAATATCTTGAAACCACGAAAGGCAATAAATAAAGCCTTTTTAAAAATAAAACCGAACAGAACGGAAATTGAAAATTTCAAGACAAATTTGATTCAGTTACTTGACCGAACAAATGATACTGAATCGGAAGAATTTCATAAGAATCTCGTTATCGACTTTTTAAAGAAAACCTACTACGAACCAAATAATTTTATAAATACAAAAGGACGAAATGACCTTGTAATTCACAACGGAAAAAAAGCGAAAAGTACTGTTGGAGTAATCATTGAGGCAAAAAAGCCAACCAACAAAGCGGAAATGCTGACAAAATCTAAAATCAATGTCAAAGCATTTCAAGAATTGGTACTCTACTATTTAAGAGAACGGATTACTCATAAAAATCTCGAAATAAAATATTTAGTTGCTACAAATATTAACGAATGGTTCATTTTTGATTCCAACGTATTTGAAAAGCAATTTGCTCAAAATAAAGGATTGGTTAAACAATTCAATGATTTTGAAAATGGAAGATTAGCAGGGAAAACAACTGATTTTTTCTACAAAGAAATTGCAGAACCTTTCATCAATGATTTAAAACAAGATATTGAATTTACCTTTTTTGATATTCGAGAATATGAAAAACCACTTCGTAATGATAATCCGAAAGACGACAATAAACTTATTTCGCTTTTTAAATTACTATCGCCAGAGCATTTATTAAAACTACCGTTTGCAAATGACAGCAATAGTCTTGACAAAAGATTTTATGGCGAATTGTTGCACATCATTGGACTATCTGAAACAAAAGATAGCAGTAAAAAACTAATTGAAAGAAATAAAAAAGGAGAAAGAAATACAGGTTCATTTCTTGAAAATGCTATAATTCAACTAGACAGTTTAGATAAGATAAACCGGCTTGACAATCCTAGTCATTTTGGAACAACCCAAGAAGAACGTTTATTCAATGTTGGACTTGAATTAAGTATTACGTGGATAAACAGAATTCTATTCCTTAAACTGCTAGAAGCTCAACTAAAAACATATCATAAAGGAGATAAATCCTATGAATTTTTGAGTATTGATAAAATTCAAAACTATGATGATTTAAATAGTCTCTTCTTTCAAGTTCTAGCTAAACAACAATCCGAAAGAAACGAAGACGTAACAGACCTTTTTGCAAAAGTTCCTTACTTAAATAGTTCACTTTTTGAACCAACAGGAATTGAACACGGAACGTTATTTATTAGCAATTTGCGTGATGATAAAACAATTCCAATTTATTCTTCAACCGTTTTAAAAAGCAAAAGCGGAAAAAAACTAACAGGGAATTTAAATGCACTCGAATATTTATTTGAATTTCTAAATGCTTATGACTTTAGTAGTGAAGGTAAAGAAGAAATCCAAGAAGACAATAAAACCTTAATTAACGCTTCTGTTCTTGGCTTAATTTTCGAAAAAATTAATGGTTATAAAGATGGCTCGTTTTTTACACCAGGTTTTATCACAATGTATATGTGTCGTGAAACCATTAGAAAAGCGGTTGTTCAAAAATTTAATGAAACCAAAGATTGGAACTGCAAAGACATTGATTCGATTTACGATAAAATTGAAGACCGACAAGAAGCAAACAACATTATAAATAGTCTTAAAGTTTGCGACCCAGCTGTTGGTTCAGGTCATTTTTTAGTTTCTGCACTTAATGAAATGATCGCCATTAAAAACGACCTTAAAATTTTACAAGATAGAGATGGAAAACGACTGAAAGAATACGTATTTGAAGTTGTAAATGACGAATTGATAGTAACTGATGAAGATGGAGAACTTTTTGAATACAATCCAACAAATAAAGAAAGTCAGCGCATACAAGAAACACTATTTCACGAAAAGCAAACCATTATTGAAAACTGTTTATTTGGTGTTGATATTAACCCAAATTCTGTAAAAATTTGTCGTTTACGTCTTTGGATAGAGTTACTTAAAAATGCCTATTACAAAAATGAAAGTGAACTAGAAACACTTCCAAATATTGATATTAATATCAAATGTGGTAACTCTCTTATAAGTCGCTTTGCATTAGATGCTGACCTTAAAAAGGCATTAAAAAGCAGTAAATGGACTATTGATAGCTATAGAATAGCAGTTGACACCTATCGTAATGCTCAAAACAAAGAGCAGAAACGAGAAATGGAAAAACTGATTGATGAAATAAAGAACGACTTTAGAAGTGAAATATCTCTTAACGACCCAAAAGTTAAGAAGCTGAAGAAATTACAAGGCGAAATATTTGGAATGACAAATCAAACTCAAATGTTTGAGTTGACCAAAAGAGAAAAGACAGCTTGGAATAAAAAGCTAAAACAACTAGCGGAAGATTCTAAAAAATTAGAAACCATAATAGAAGAAATTAAAAACAATAAAATTTTCGAAGAAGCATTCGAGTGGCGTTTTGAATTTCCTGAAGTTTTAGATGACAATGGAGATTTTATCGGTTTTGATACTATAATTGGTAATCCGCCTTATGTATATAGAAATGCAGAAATAGCTAACCAAAAAGATTATTATAGAGCTAATTATTTTAATACAACAGGCAACTTCGATTTATACAAATTTTTTATTGAGTTAGGCGTAAAATTAAATAAAGAAAATGGTTACAGTTCACTAATAACGAACTCTTCGTTTCTATTGCAAACATCATTTGAAAAAACAAGAGAATTTATTTTAAATAATTCAACAATTGAATCATTAATTCCTTTGGGTGGAAACGTTTTTGATGAAGCTACTGTAGATTCAGTAATATATATCTTAAGAAAAAGTGAATCCAAAAGTCCAACAAAAATTATTGTCCCTAACAAACCAATCGAAATAAATGAAACGAAGCCATATTTAATTAACTCTGAAAGATTTAAGGCTAATGAATTTGTTGTTTTTGATTATCTTTTAAACGACCAAGAATATCAAATTGTAAATCGCCTTATTACCAAATTTCCGAAAATCGAATCAGGTTTTGATTTTGGCGTAGGAATAAATACAGGCTACATTAAATCTGAATTAATTTCTGATTCAAAAATCGATAGTAGTTATCATCCTATGGTTCCGGGAACAGGAGTTTCAAAATATGGAAATATCAGAACTGATGGATACATTATGTACGACAAAGAATTTGTTAAAAGCAAAGGCAAATTAGGTCGAACCTTACCAGATGAAAAATTCTTTACAGAGCCGAAAATACTTGTTGTGAGAACTAGGAATATTTCTATTAAGGAGAGAATTGTTGCAACTATAGATTATGACAAAAAATATAATCTCAATAGAATTTCTAATATAATAGCACAACCAGAAAATAGTTTGGAAGGTTTATTAGGTATTATCAATTCTAAACTTTTTAATTGGTTGTATTCAAAAAGATATTTTGATTACGAAATAAAGCCAATTTATTTAAGAAACTCACCTTTAGCTGACACAAATAATTTAGAACTAATAACAAAAGTTAATGAATTGCTTTCAATGAAAGATGAATCTGATGCTTTGACCAAACAGAAACTGATTTCTGATATTGACAAAACTGTATTTAAATTATACGGAATAACAGAAGAGGAAATAAAAATAATGGAAGAAGCCAACGCTTAAAGCCATACACATTTGCAATTCGCTCAAGCCAGCGCTACGCCAAAAATTACAAAAGAGTATGTCTTCTGCCAACGCTAGCAAGTTTGCGGAAAAGAAAAGCCAGTGGCTAACAAAGAACTGAGGTAAAAAACAACTCTTTTCTTAATTAATTTGAGACATAATTATTCTAGGCTCATAGATTCCTTTAATGGATTCTTTGAACTTTTTTGTTCCTTTCTATTGTACTCTTTACTTCGGCAATACAGACACGTAAGTTTCATCATACGGTAGCCCTGATTTGGCTATCGCAAAGCATTGCTTTAGTAGTTTGTTAGCCACTGCAATCAGTGCTAACTTCTTGCTCTTTCCCTTGTTTACTATACGCTCATAGATTTCTCTACAAGCCTTGTTGTGCTTACAGGCATTAAAGGCGCACAAGAACAGTAGATTTCGCAGTTTCCTGTTTCATGCCTTCCTCTCGCAATCTGCTCGTCGGA
>NZ_JAIQYZ010000008.1 GCF_020164495.1 Psychroflexus lacisalsi | reverse complement strand
GAAGTAAAGAGTACAATAGAAAGGAACAAAAAAGTTCAAAGAATCCATTAAAGGAATCTATGAGCCTAGAATAATTATGTCTCAAATTAATTAAGAAAAGAGTTGTTTTTTACCTCAGTTCTTTGTTGTGGTGCTTATTTTCCGCAAGTCCCCAATGCAGATGAAATTAAACTCAATCAGATGCTTAATCATACTAGTGGGTTGAAGGATTATGTTTCATAAAGTGACAGTCTTCACTATTGGTTAAAAGAACCTCAAACAAAGAAAGAGATCATGAATGAAATTAAAAGTCAAGGAGTAGCTTTCGAACCTGGTGATAGCCTAAGCTATTCTAATTCTGCCTATTTTTTGTTAGCGAGAATTCTAGAAAACAAGTATGAAAAATCCTTCAAACTAATTATAGACGAAGAAATTGTTCAACCATTAAATTTGAAAAATACGTTTGCTATTGATGAAAAGAGTAAGCCTAAAAATCAAGCAAAATCTTATAAAAAGGAAAATGAGGATTGGGTAGAAATTAAAGAATTTTATTTCCCTAATGCTTCAGGCACTGGGGATATATTCTCTACACCTTTTGATATGAATACTTTTTTGACAGCATTATTCAATGGAAAAATTATAAAAGAAGAATCGTTAGAAATGATGTTACCAGAGAGTAAGGTTCCTTTTGGTAAGGGGTTAATGCAAGTCCCTTTTTATAATCATAAAGGTTATGGACATGGTGGTGACACCTTCGGTTCACACTCAGTAGCTGGATATTTTCCAGAAGATAAATTAGCGATCACTTATATTATAAATGGAGAGCAGTATTCAACTAATGCATTTGCGTTAGACCTCCTTAGTATTATATATGATAGAGACTATACACTGCCTGTATTTGGATTTTAAATTGACAAAAGAATGAGGCTACTTTTTATCATGGCTTTAATTTTCTTTGTAGAATCAATGTTTAGTCAGAAAACAGTTGAGGATTATGGCTATAAATCTTCTCAAATCGATTATTTGGGTAGTAGTATAGAATTTGTTGTTAAATCAAAAAAGGGTGAAGAAAAGGCTAAAAAACCACTATTTATATTCATACAAGGTTCACTTGCCAAACCCCTCATAAAATATGACGATAATGATATTTATTATTCTCCATTTCCTTTTTCTGAAAAGCTTCTAATGGATAACTATCATTTGATAGCTATTAATAAACCAGGTGTACCGCTCATTGAAAATAAAAAGAACCTTAGTTCACAGGGTGAATTTGTAGATGCTGAAACTGGATTACCATCGAAAGAGTATACTGAAAATAATAATTTAGAATATTACACTAAGAGAAATTTAAAAGTGAATGGAGATGCATAAGAAACTTATTTACTAATCAATAATACGAATTTAATTTAATCCAATCTTTGGATTAAGCCTATTCTAGCTATTTGAAATGCTAGATGTTCTCTAAATGACTTTATTCCTTTAAAATAACTTCAATAGCTTTTTCAATTAACTCGTCTTTCCCTTCTCTTATGCCTTTAACCGTTGGCTTCACTTCAATATCTGGCACTATTCCAACCCGTTGCGTTTCTTCGCCATCTGGATAATACACACCAAATCCAGAAATCATTGTTCTAAGACCACCAGGAAGCATTATTGACGATACATTTCCATCTGCTCCTGCTGTAGTGCTCCCAAGTATTGTCGTGTTATCTCCTGCTCTAAAAGCCATTGAAGTAAACTCTCCAGAACTTTGTGTTATTTCATTGACCAACACTATCAATTTACCTTGATAGGTTTCATCTTGTCTTTCAATTTCGAAATCATTTGAAAAATAAAATTCACCTGGGTTATCCATGTTTACAAATGAATACTTAACGAATGGTGTCGAAGAAGAAACAAAATAAGAACCTAAGCTAAATGCAATAAAAGTTGATGGACTATAGCGCATGTCTATTATTATTCCCTTTGTGTCTTTAAACTGATTCTGTATTGTGGAAAGCTCTTCTTGTTTGATCGATTCAATTGTTATATATCCAATGTTGTTATCCAGCATTTTAAAAGATTTGTCCTGACTTTTTCTATACCATCCATAAATGTCAAGACTATCCTTAGGATAAAGCTGAAGTGATTTCTTTTTAGCTTTAGACTTTTTTGATTGATACTCGATCTCAATTTGATTTGAATTTGACCTTAAAAGGTCTGGAGATAAGCCCCTTAATCTTGCAGCTTGATTTGAGGCAGGATAATACTTTGACTTTTCCTCTATTAGTTTTTCTGTATTTTTCCCATTAATCTTGGTAATGACGTCACCAATTTCTAATCCAGCTTCGACTTTTAATTCTTCATTGTAATAATCAGTCACGACCAACTGATCTTCAATAAATCGAACGTGAAAAGGTGGATAGTTTTTCCCTTTCCATTCCTCAATTTGATCACCACCGCCCCATAGATTGGCGTGGGTGTCCTTAATATCGCCGATAAGCTGTACTGCAGCTAGTTCATATTCTAACTCGTTTTTAGCATTGGTAAATAGCGGAATATATTCACTTAACTTATTATTCCAATCTTCATCAATCAAGTGTTTATAAGGAAAAAAGTAATGGATCATATTCCAATATCTGTAGAGAGACAAAAGTCTGAATCCATCATCTGGATAAGACATTTTAGGATAGGCGCTTTCATTTTTAAATTTTGGATTTCCAGCACCTGTCACCTTTGCAAAGTAATACTGTTCGCCTTGTGAACGATTCTTATAAACAAAAAGCAATTTGTTTTTCAAGTTAGTATTCTGTTTATCAATCCAGTCTAAGTCCGGTTTTAAGAAGGCATTTTCATCGGTTGGTTCACACGTTAAACATTCGTCTATTTTACCTAATGAATCGATCCAATCAATAATTAAGTTGTCTCTTTCGGTATTGTTTTTAACCTCAACGTAATTGGGCAAAAACCTAAAGAGTTCATAGTCCCAATTAAGGTTACCTTGTGCAATTTCAGGATGGTGGTATTTTAGAAATCCCCAAATTCTACCCAAGAGTTCAAGGTTATGGATGTTTTCACCGGTTAGTTCAGCAAATTCAATTAACGACCCGTCATCAAATTCCTGATCGAGTTGGGCTTTTGGTGTTTCTTTTTCCTTTAGGGTTTGAACATTTTTTCCATCAATTTTCACCACAAAATCATCAAACCAAGCCTCTCCTATCCCTTTTACAAGTCCTCCAACTATAATATTTTCAGCATCTTCAGAATAGTTGAGTGTGATGCTATATTTCTGCCAATCTTTAGTTCCTGTGATGTTTTGGTTTTCGATGCTTTCATATGCCAATGTCCTCCCATTACCATTTATTTGCATGAATAAACCCGTAATATCTTTTTCAATATTTTTTATTTTCATATAGCCTTCAAGCTGTATGGTTTGACCTGAGTATCTAGCCGGAATATTATAGGCAATAGCACCAAAAGCACTTCCTTCCTGGTCAGATTTAATTTTAGCAGATTTTTTTCCAGAATAAGCAATAGTATCTATTGATGTTGCATAATCACCCCAATTATACCACCCGTCTGAAAGTGCCTCTTGGTCACTCTGGGATTCAAAGTTAAGATTAAATTTTTCAGTTTTTTGTGCTTGACACGCAAGGGTCACAATCGTTAGTAATGCTAGGAGTAGTTTTTTCATTGTTTGGTTTTTTGATTTGCAGAGAGCGGTTCTCTAGTATGGCAAGTGGCGTGTAAATACTTACTTACCTTTTCGGTTTTTCTTTATGATTTTAAATATAATCAATCTTTCGGTTTAGCCTACAAAAGCTATTTGCCATACTAGGTGTTATGCACTGATTATTAATTTAATTCGAGTTGTATGAAAATAAATAGAATAACGAATTTCTTTAAAAAAGGTCTATTAAAATCATTTGGATCATATTTGTGAACTAACCAATTGATTAATAAGGCAATATCAATATTGTCGTATTGACTTGGTTTGTTTTTTGAAATTTCTAAAATTAGTTCATCTTCATACTCCTCTTTACTCAACTCTTCTTTAAACTTTTGAACTACTGGGGATACAATTTTATAAAATAAATTTTTTATTCCGCTTTCATTATTTAAATCAATAATTTCAAGTTCTTCTCTAATTTCTTTGGTCTGCTTGTTTTCATCAATTTTATTTAAACCTGCACCATTATGGAGAAGAAATTCCAAATACTCATGATAGATTAATCCATCTTCAGCATTTTGAACAGCTATCTGATTAGAAGTCACATAATTTTTAAAAAATGATTCAAGTTTCTTATCAAAGTATTGATCATTTTTTGTTAGTTTATCTTCTATTTTCTCATTTATTTCACTCTCAGCGATAAGTAAATAATTATCTGATAGAGGATTTATTATAAAAAGTAGTATTAAAATTAGTTTCATTTCCATTTATCCATTTGTGCATAACGGAATTGTGTATGATTAGTTGCGTGTAAATAAGCACGAACTTTTCGGATTAAAACTGACTTTAAAAATATGAAAAAGCCAATGAATTAGGCACTTAACAGCAATTAATTATACACGGCTTAAGTTTGATTTCTATTACATTTAGATATAAATCAGAAAGAACAAAAGAGAGGATTAAGGTTACTATACACGGTGAAGCTTAGACTTCGTCAACATTGATAATCCCCTCTCTTTTTACTATCTCAACCACGTTCAGTTCTGTGAGACTTTGGATCTCGTTTTTAAGTTGTTGTGAGTAAGGTAGTATGCTCTTTCATAAATCAGTTCTTATGAATAAATATAGAGAAACTTATGGAGTTGACATTAGTAAAGATGTATTTGATGTTTATGGTAGCCTTAGCGGTCACCATCAGTTTTACAATGATGAGTCTGGGTTTAAAAAGTTCCTTAAAGGATTACCAGAGAACTCATTAGTAGCCATGGAGGCAACAGGTTACTATCATTACCGACTCGCACAGTTTCTTTACAAAAATGCAGTAGTAGTATCAGTTATTAATCCCTTGTCGATCAAGCGGTTTATCCAGATGAAACTGGCCAAGGTAAAGACAGACAAAAGTGATGCAAAGGCGATCTGTGAGTATGCTCAGAACAATGCGGTTCCCCTCTACAATGCACTTACTG
>NZ_JAIQYZ010000007.1 GCF_020164495.1 Psychroflexus lacisalsi | reverse complement strand
TGCTCTCGCATTTCCTTGACTATCATATAATGTTGTTTCTTGCGCATTGACTGTAAATGCGACAAATAATAATAAAATTAAAAAGTTGAATGTTTTGTTCATAGTTTGTTTCGTATGTGTGCTAACGGTCTCGTATATTCGTCAGTTGTGGTATTTAATATACGGATTTGTCAGCTTAGTTTATACTTTGTTAATTTCTAAAATTATTATTTCACCTTGTCGGCCACAATTGCGAATATGCGTTGTTACATTGCGTTGCGACACGTTCGAGTAAGAACCACAGATTTGCAGGAGCTACGGAGAAATCAACTGAAATTTCGTAATATATTCTCCAAAATAGTATAAATTATTTTCTGAATTTTAAATCGGAGTAATTCCAGTTAATTAGGATTCTGAGTTAAAAGTTTGAATTGTACTTTTTATAAATTGTAATTGGCTGTTTCTATTATAATTTGTTTTTTAAAGTTAAATAACTTAATAAAATAATTACTCCAATTAAGGAAATGACTGTAAATAAATTAACGCCAATAATTAAACCAATAATCAAGAGAAATGAACAACTAATAATTACAATCAGATTAATTTTTTTCATCAAATCCTTTTTAATTTATATCCATTCGAATCATTGAAATTCTCAAAATTGAGGAAGAAATCATTCTTATTTACTAATTTTAAGAATCAGTTTTTTTGTATTAGTTAAATATGAATTTCAAAATTACTAAAATTATAAAAATTAGTCCTAAACTTAATCCAGTAATCTTTTTTGTTCGGGTATTATAAAAATCATCTTTTTTCATAAAAAGTCAGTTTTCAAGATTGTAATGAAATTAGTCAAAACTTCGATATATTCTTTGTTAAAAATCTGTTTTTTAGTCAGGAGCAATGCATTGTAACGTCTCTGTATATGGCTCGTAGCGTGCAAATTAAACAATTAGTTTCGGATGAAGCACGAGCCGAATTTTTAAATTTTTCTTATTATTTTTTACTCAGTAAGCCAAATTTAAAAATTTGGCGGACTTGCAAATATACCTTAACTTCGTTTAAGCAACTAATTAGCTATGAGCTATATACGTTGTTGTGGCACGTTTTTCTTACCATTTGTCTTTTTCCTTAACTTTAAATTCAGTTATATTTTCGAATGTAAAGTTTATAATTTTAGATGGCTTTTTTAGAAAACTTGATTTAAATTCTGTGTTTCTTTTCTTGAGTGCGAAAACTTCTAAATCAGTCATTTCGCCTTGACTTGATAAAGCATCATCATAATTTTGTATCAGTTTTATATTTTTTATAGACACACGATATTTACTATCTTTAAACTCAATTTGAACAAAAGAATTTACGCTATTTCTTGCAATATACATTGGCGTTGACATTTCGGACGAACCATATCCTTTGAAATCAAGTGTGAGATTATTAATTTCCGCAATTATTCCGCTTTCGTTCAATTCCACATTTTTGAAATTACCTGAACTTTTAATTTTGTCAGTTAACTGCTCCTTTGTCAATTCAGTTTCGTAAACTTTTTGCCATATTAATTTGCCGTTTTCAATCTCGAAATTATCAGTTTCAGACGTACTAAATCCGATTAAAATTGGTAAATAAATGAGAAATATTAATGTTTTCATAGGTTTTTCTTAAATGTGCCACAACGTGTTTGTGTATGATTAGTTGCGACGATTGAGCAGTAAATTTAGTAAATAAACACGAACCAAGAAAATCCGCGAGGATTTTCGTAAGTAATCGAGAACCAAGCAATTAATTATACACGGTGTTGGCATTTCGTTGTTTTTATTCAGACTTGTAATTATTACACTTAATTCCGTTTTTTAATTTTAATTCAGTTTATGATTCTGTAAATCTTAAAAAAGTAAAGTATTTTGTTTATTCTTGAAATAAATATAAAGAATAGCAATTATATTAATTTTCATAATTGCTATTCTTTTATTATTCTTTAATTTTTTAACTCGACTAAATTAATTGCCCATTCAGTTGGTATTTCGCTTAATTCGTAAACATTAAGTCCATTTCTTCCAACACTTGCAGTTGATTTGGATAGTGTTTCATTAAGAAACTCTGTATCTAATTTATACATTGCTCCAGTTGCTGGGTCAACAATTAACATTCCAATTACTCCGCCAAGCAAGATGTTTCCAAAATACCAACCATCTAATTTAAAATGAACAGGAACAATTTTTGAATCATATCCGTTTTTTTCAAACTTAACTTGATATTGTGCTTTTCCAAAAAAACCTGAACCTGCTTTTAGTTTTAAAGTCGCAGGTGTATTTCCGCTATAAACTTCGACACCTTTTTTATCTGTAATAGAAATTTTGGCTTCAGAAGGATTACTATTAATTGAAATTGGATAACTACTTTTACTCACAATACTTGCACAACTCGATAACAATAAAACTGTTAATGTTAATAATAAACTTGTAATCTTACTTCTCATTTTAATATAATTTAATTTATTGCCTACTTCAAAATTCTGCTGGCTTTTCGGCTAATTCCCAGATTTTAACTTCAACTAAATTTTAGCCCGATTTTCTATTTTTATTTTATTATTCTTTTTTCTATTTTTTTCGATTCTATAATTCATTTTTTTTTCGAGTTTGAGTGAGCAATGAATGCCAACTGGTTATATGTTTATAAAAATACACGTTTATCTGAAACAGTTACGGGATAAACGCATGTTTTTATCCTCTTAGTATAAATGTACGCAAACCTTATACACTTGGCAAAAAAATAAAATCTTATTTTTCAAAACCCAACTTCTCAAGCCGGTCAACACCTATGTTTTTTAAGGGCAATAGTTAGAAAATATTGAGAAATTTATAGTTATGCTTTAGTATAGCTCAAGTATGGCTTAAGTATTGAAAGTGTATTAAAATCAAACTCAAGTGGATTCAGAATTTTGACTTGAGTAAAGTTTATGTTTCACTTGAGGAAATAAAATTTACACTTGAAGATTTTCATATTTCCTCTTGAGGAAAACTGAGAAAAGACTAGTCTTTTAAAACAAAAAGACTACTACTTTAAGGAGAAAAGAGTACTCTTTTTAAAATAGTATAAGATTCAATAAATGTCTTAAATGCGATGTAATAAATTTAAGTATATTCACTTAAAAAAAAACCACTTATTCCAAGGACTTACGCGTCGACCCTGCAAAATGCTTAGCCTTTGTCAATTGTTTATGTTTGATTACAGCGACATCCAACGGATTTTGTATGGCACTTATAGTCCTCTCCGTCACATGCGTATAGATCATAGTCGTCTCAGGACGGGAATGTCCCAGCAACTCCTGTATATAACGTATGTCTACACCATTCTCCAGCAGATGCGTTGCAAAACTATGCCTCAATGTATGAGGCGTTACCTTTTTTCTAATGTTTGCCAACCGGCAACTTCGCTTTAAAAATGCCCTCACCGAGGATGCAGAATAAGCCATGCCTTTTTCACCCTCAAATAAAAACTGCTCTGGCTTATAAGTGCGCACATAATTTACCAACAAAGGCTGTATACTTTGCCCCAAGGTAGTATGCCTATCCTTTCTGCCCTTGCCAGATTTGACGTAGATCGACTGCCTTTCTAAGTCCACATCCGCCAGTTTCAATTTCAAAAGCTCACCAATACGCAGTCCCGAGGAATAAATCAATCCCAGAATAGCACGATGTTTCAGGTTGCGAGTGGCCTGCAAGATAGAAATCACCTCTTCCGTAGAAAGGACATTAGGCAATTTCCGGTCTTTTTTAGGGACTGTAATTTTGTCAACCTCCACGTCCAACAAAGCATTTAGCCTAAAGAAATGTTTAAGCGCATTCATAGCCTGCCTATGTGAGCTTATGCTGTACGCACGCTTAGCCAAAACCCCTTCAGCAAACAACTCAACCGATCTGTTGGATAAATCAGTCAAAGCTTTTGAATTATTAAATTTCAAAAACAATTCTATAAAACTAGAATAAGAATTCACCGTAGAAACACTTTTGCGTTGCCCCCTCAGGTATTCCCTGTAAGCCTCAAGCGTAGCAATATGGTCAGGATTCAAAAAAGGTTCAACGCAGCTTTCAAGCTTAGCCTTCTGCATAGCCGAGTAGTCCACCATCCGGTTTTGGTGCTTCAAAAGACGCATTAGCCGCCGTTTAGAAGCATCCACATCAGGAATATAATAACACCTGTGCGTTTGCGTCCATTTGCAATCAGGAAGACGGCTCAAAGCCGATTTCAACTCAGCATCAAACCCAAATCGAATCGCTATACAAGCCGCATTTTTGTGTTTCAAAGGCTTCAAGACCACTGTTTTCATAATAGAGGATAAGTTAAAATAACGATACAATTTAAATCAAAAAAATATTATATAAGTCTAATACATTGGTAATTAGCAATAATCTTTTCTGAATTTGATACAAGGAAGACTTATTGTTTTCGACAAATACACCTAAAACTTTAGCAATCACTTACAACCCCCGTGGTCCAAAACACAAAAAAACCGCCAAGCCTGGCGATTTTTGAATTGTGCACTCGCTTAAAAAAAAGATTAGACCAGCTTACTAAATCTGAAATAACAAACTGTAAACGATCGATCAAAGAAACATTTGTTGACTAAATTTGATTGAAAACCAAGCCTGGTAAAAGACCCGGCCATACCAGCCTTAAGTATTGATTTAAAAGATGTTTTGTTGATGGTACAATTAATAAATTTCACTCAAAACCTCTCAAATCCAGTCTAACTGTTAGTCGCAAGAAATAATCAACCATAAAGATTATCCTACATTCATAGTCTTCGCAAGATAACTTCTACATATTCAATCCACCCACTCACAAAAAAATATACTTATCTTAGTTACCATGAAGCCTTAAAACACAATACATTATGAAAATTGTTATTTCTATATTTTTACTGCTTGCTACTTTTCAGCTCCAGGCGCAGGATTATTTTCTGCAAGACAAAGGACCCTTTGATCCCGATATCCCAAGTCCTGAAGCATTTTTTGGCTATCCTGTGGGTTCCCATCATACCCGTCACGACCAGATCATTGCCTATCTCACAAAGCTAGCAGAAGTATCAGAGCGAGCTGAAATCATTCAATACGGAAAGAGCTACGAGCACCGGCCTTTGGTTATGCTCAACATTTCAAATCCAGATCATTTAGAAAATCTGGCTGAACTTCAGAAGAAACACCTTCTGGCGACAGTCCCGGGGAGTAACGCAGATGTATCAGAGTTACCAGTCTTTATCAATCTGGGTTACAACGTGCATGGTAATGAGCCATCCAGTTCCGAAGCGGCATTATTGTCGGCTTATATTCTGGTGGCTTCAGAACATGCTGATATTCAAAAATACCGTAGTGATGCAGTCATAATGATCGATCCTACAATCAATCCAGACGGGAGAGACCGCCACACTCAATGGGCAAATATGTTTAAAGGAGACCCGTTGGTCGCCGATCCTGCAGATGCTGAACATAACGAGCGCTGGCCAGGAGGAAGAACCAACCATTATTGGTTTGACCTCAATCGCGACTGGCTATTGGGCATTCACCCAGAAAGCAGAGGGAAGCTCAATTGGTATCATGAATGGTATCCCAATGTGGTCACAGACTTTCATGAAATGGGAACCAATAGCACTTATTTTTTCGAGCCCATGAAAGCCAATGCCTCCAAAGATCCTATCATGCCAGTGGAGAATTACACAACTTTAAATGATAAGTTCGCTGAGTATTATGTAGAGGCCTTAGATGATATTGGCTCTTTTTATTTTACCAAAGAAGTTTTCGATGGCACTTATCCGGGTTATGGATCTTCATATCCAGATTTGCAAGGTGGCTTGGGCATTTTGTTTGAACAGGCGAGCTCTCGAGGACATGTACAGGAAACACCTACTGGCAAAATCACCTTTGCTTTTACAATTAGAAATCAGTTGACATCTAGTTTGGCTACAGTGAAAGCTGCAGTAGAAAACAAGGATTTGCTTTACGATTATCAAAAACGATTTTTCAAATCAGCCATTTCCAATGCTGAAAAAAGTAATGTAGAAGGCTATGTTTTTGGTGATGATTATGATGAGAACAGAACTAAAGCTTTTATAGATAAACTTCTATTACACCGTATCAAACTCTACGAACTTGAAGAAAGTGTAAAAACTAAAGGCAAGACCTTTAGTCCTGGGAACGCTTATTATGTTCCAGCCAAGCAGCCACAATACCGTATGGTACAAACCATGTTCGAAACTTATCAAGAATACACCGATAGTGTCTTTTATGATGCTTCAGCCTGGTCGCTGGTCAATTTTTACAATTTGGAATATGCTCCACTAAAAAAAGGAGCTAAAAAAGGGAAAGAAGTAACGCGCGAAGATTTAAAACTCAAAGACATTGAAGTTAAAAAATCGAACTATGTCTACCTTGTGGACTGTTATGATTACAATTCGCCAGCTCTTTTGTGGAGATTGCAAAATGCTGGAGCAAATGTGCTTTCTGCCTTCAAGCCTTTTTCATTACCGGTTGAAGGAAAGCAAAAAGACTTCGGTTACGGCACACTTGTAATACCTGTGAGCCAGCAACATATAAGTGGCGATTCTTTGTACAGTCTGGTAAAAGATGCTGCAAATGAGTATTCTGTTGAAGTCTCTTCTGCAACTACGGGATATAGTAAATCAGGTGTAGATTTAGGAAGCCGGTATATCAATACCTTAGATAAACCTGAAGCATTTATGCTAATAGAAGATGGTGTATCTTCCTACGAAGCCGGAGAGGTGTGGCATCTTTTGGACACACGTGTGGATATGCCCATCAGTAAAATTCCTATGCGAAATTTTGAAAACATCAACTGGGAACGTTACAATACAATGGTCATGGTCTCCGGGAGTTACAAACAACTTGACTCTACCGATCATGAAAAAATTAAAAACTGGGTGAGTTCTGGCAATACATTGATTACCATAAGAAATGCTTCCGAATGGGCCATCAAAAATAAGATCGTAAAAGAAAAGCTGATAGAGAAAGAGAAAGATAAAGAAAGCGACGAGCAAATAGATAAAGCTAAGCAAATTGAAAGAAAGCCCTATGTTGAGGCCTCAGAAAATATAGGAAAACAATCCGTCGGAGGTGCGATTTTTGAAGTTGATTTGGATTTGACGCATCCTTTAGCTTTTGGTTACCAGCGGGAAAAATTACCTGTCTATAGGAATAGCAGCGTTTGGATTGCACCAAGCGAAAATCCTTATGCTACCGTTGCAAAATATACTGCCGACCCACATATCGATGGATTTATCACTGATAAAAATTTAAATGAATTTCTAAAACCTTCTGCCTCTTTAATCGTCAGCAAAGTAGGGAAGGGGAGAGTGGTTCTGTTTGCTGATAACCCAAATTTCAGAGGGTCCTGGTATGGGACCAATCGCCTGTTTCTAAATGCACTGTTTTTAGGCCAGCATATCGATGTTCCATCTGAGTAAGTAATTGTTACTAAAATTCTTCACCCTTTAAAAGGGATTGCAACTTAAAATTTCAATCCCTTTCATTTAATTCAACATGTATAAATAGGTCATCTTTTTGAAAAGATTAAAAAGGCATGCCTAGAAAATTAATGACAGCCAAAACAATTAAAACACTGCCGGCGAAGACCTGAACGTATTCGCCAAATTTTTCTTTCACATACTTTCCAGTCTTCAGTCCAATAAACGAAAATAAACCAGAAAAGAAGGCGATAATAGACGCTAGTTTTAATGGAGAAACCCCGGCGAGACCAAGACTGAATCCAACGAGAAGCTTATCCGGGCTCAGTCCTAGTGCCACGAGCAGTAAACCTCTGATGGAAGTGATAAACTCCAAAGAGTCTTGCCTTTGTTTTTTAGTTCTGTAAGCAGAAATGATAGTATAAATTCCAAAACCTGCCAAAATCAAACCTCCAATTATTTTGGAATAGCTTTCTATAAATGAACTTACAAATTGACCGATATATAAACCTACGAGAGGAACAGTAAATTCTATAAGAACAAAAATGATAACAATCCTCAAGTGGTATTTTTTAGTGTCCAATGCACCTAGCCCAAACGAAAAAGATAGAGTGTTGGACGCGATTACAATTGCTAAGAGGAAAAGTTCAATTGTATTCATAAATCAAATTTAAGACTTTAACTAGTGAATTAATAAAGACCTTTAATTTTTGAAAAAAGTGATTGCATGATAAGGTTATTAACTTAATCATTAGTTGTAATAGGGGCATACTGCCAAATTTTATCCTTACGGCTTCAATCGATTTTATTAACTGCCCACTTATAATCTTGCCATTTCTTTAACAGCGATACTCTCTTATTTCCTTTAATTTTAAAATTGTAGATGTTGAATTATATTGAGTTTTTTAATTGGAAACTCTATTAGTTGACATAAAACATCTTACGGAATTATATTTTACTAAATTAAATTCAAACAAATTATGAGCAAACTAACACATAAATTTACTTACGGATACTACATTCTTACAGCCCTAAAAAAATCTGAGAATTTAGAAACACGAGATAAGGATTACATAGCGGCAGGAACTGTAAATTGGGTTTCACAAGTTTCTTTTTCACCAGAGGTCGTTTCTGTTTCTGTCGGTCAAAAAAGCGATCTAAACGAAACTATTAACTACAGCGAGCATTTTACGATCCATTTACTTTCTGAAGATCACAAAGAGTATGTGAAGAAATTTGGAATTAAATCTACCATTGAAGATGGTAAAATAAATGGAGTCCCTTTCACAAAACAAAACGATCAGGTTATTATAGAAGATACGCTTGGATACCTAACTTGTAAAGTCGTTGGAAGTCAAAATGTAGGAGATCACACCGTTTATTTCGGAGAAGTCATCAATGAAGAAATCCATAAAGACAAAAAAGCTTTATGTACGATGCAGCTACCAACGGAATATACAAAAGACAAAGCTGAGGTCTAGTATATAGTACATAATCAATTAAAAATCCAATGTGAAAGCATTGGATTTCTTGTTTGGTATCGTTCTGGACTTAGTTAACCTCATGCTGTTGCTAATGCTTTATATAAAAAATTAAGACCTTTCAGTTTATTGAAAGGTCTTAAAAATTAATTAGATTATATAATTAGATAAAGTCTAACTAGAAATTAAATGAATACCATAATCATAAGAGAAAGTTTCTATACTTAAACTCTTTTAGAAATAAATTTTTAATCTTTACTTTCTTTTACGGTAGGTTTTAAGAATTGAAGATCAAATTCATATCTCAATGTTATACCAAAAAAGTGAAAATTAGCTTTAGTAGAAATCCTCTCAGATCCGTCTTGTGGATTTTTTAGTGCATTCAATACAGAAGTAGAGCGGAAGTCTACAGGGTTTTCTGAATTGTAGCTTATTAGTCCATTAGATTCTTCTCCATTTGAAATATCATTCAATCCATATTTGAAAAATCCACCTACGTATAAAGCGTTTCCAGACGGGTAAATTTGTTTTACACCCAACTCAAGAAAGGCATTGAAACTGCTTTTTATATTCAAATCTTTCTCATTGAATTTCTGATTAGCATAGGTTCCAAATCCTGCAAATTCAGGACCGTCTAGTACCGCATTAAATCTGGGAAAAAAACCTGAAGTGGTTAAACTTGAAGCTCTAGCATCGGATTTTTCATTAATAAAAACGTTGGCTTCCGCACCTATTTTTGAATAAAAACGCACTTCTCCGAAAGATTCGTATTGTATCGCTATAGGGATACTTACAGCAGTCAACTTTTGCGTTTCAGAATAATTGGAAGCAGAATAGCGAAATTCAAAAGCTTCTCTATCCATGTCAATAGCATCCTCAGCGCTGGAGTACGTGTTGATACTATTACCGGCCTCAAAATAGTTGAAACCTACCCCAGAGTGAAGGCTCCAGGTTTCATTTAATCCTTTTGAGATACCTACTATAATACCAGCTCCGTCTTTGAAAGAGCTTTCAAATTCTGAAGTCTCTAGTTCTATCTCCGCAAAATTCATTTGAAGACCTACTGAAAAGCTTAGATCTGTTTGAGCCTTGCACGTCGGATTCGTTAAGATCAAAATAGCAATAAGGCTTCCTGGAAATAGGGTTACTATATTCCATTGCTTTTTCCTTGAAGCCAGTTGTTTTAATATTTTATATAGTATAGTCATTATAGATGGTTCTTAGTTTTTGATAAAGTTTTTAGCTACTCTGCGTTGTGGAGTTACCAATATAAGCCTGTACATTCCTGTAGATAGGTGGCCAGAAATATCTATACTAGTATGATAACCATTAACAGGTTGGCTTTTTAAAAGTCTTCCATCTGCAGAGTAAATTTGGTAAACCGCTCCTTTGAGTTCGCTAGATGGATAATCTGCCATCACATTTAATTTGGCCCCCTGTGCTATTGGATTTTCTGCAATTACCATGGAGAAACTGCTTTTTAATTGAATTCTGGTTTCACAAGTTTGAAGAATATCCCCATCCTCTGTTGTCATTTTTACCATGTAGCTGGCATTAGGATCGAGAAGATCGGTCGCTCGATTTCCTTCGGAATAAGCCTGCTTTTTTCCCACACTATTCCCGTTTTTAAACCATTCATAGGCTACAAAGATATAGCCACCGTTCGTGCTCGGGTTGTTATTGACCACAAGTGTATTATTATATTTTTGAACGATGATCGCGTTAAAATCAAAAGCCTTTTCTACTATTACCATATAAGTTCTGGTTTGAATCCCATCTTGAGAAGTTACCACAACTTCCTGACGGTAAATTCCTTGATCTGGAGAAGCAATGGTAAGGCTGTTTCCAGTATTTATCTGAGTATTAGGTTCAGTTTGGATGGATACATCGACTGAAGAAACTGTCTTATCGCAATCGATCAAATAATAGACCTGTTCTCCAGGATTATTGAAAATCTGCCCGTCGATGGTAATGCTCAATGCTGCTGCATTAGAACTATTAACATTCAAGGTGCGCTCAATAGCTGTTGCTTCCAGGTAATTGCTATTTCCAGCTTGTAAAGCGGTGATTTGAATTTGTCCCGAAGTCTGTAGTTCTACAAAACCAGAAGGAGAAACTGTCGCTGCTGGTTGTGCAGAGGTATAGCTGAACGAATAAGTGATTTCAAGGCCCGATGAAGCTATGGCATCCAATTGAAAATCTGGATCGGTTTCTGAATTACGTATTGCTAAAGCACCGAATGTTATAGTTTGAGGTGCTTTAGCAATGCTTAGCATGGCTTCCAAAACTATATCTGTAAAGTTAGGATGGGTTATCGTTGCTATTACCACATAGCTTCCTACATCTGTTTGATTGTTATTTTCATAAACCACAGTGGAACCATCTGCTTGCCCTGTTACTTCCAGTGATTTAATAGTAGTATCATAGGTAAAGCTTTTATCATTGAATACAAGTCCTTCCTGTGCTGCGGGTTCAATGACGAGTCTCACGCTTTTGGAAGTTGATAGGTAGTTTACCGATTCAGCTGCAATGACAGTGACAGGGTAGGAATCTACGTTTATATATCCTTGTTGTGGAGAATAAGTCAGTTCAGTTTCACTATGATTCAGACTTGCGGTCACATTTTTGACTTCTCCGTCATAGGTAAAGGTCTGTGTAGCGTCTGCTGTGATTGTGGCAACCGCTTTATTGATAATTAGTCCAGCAGATATTTCTAGATCATTAAAGTTGTCTTGGCTAACAGTGGCAGAGACTAAATAGCTTCCAGCATTGATTTTGCCGTTATTGACATAACTTACAGTAGCTCCTTCAGGAAGATTGCTTACTTCGATAGTTTTTGGATTTCCATCATAAGTAAAGCTACCACCTTCAAAAGTAATGGCTTGAGGGGATTTATTAATCACTAGCTGCACACTTTTGCTTACGGGTTCATAATTTTTGGTTTCCGCTGAAACCACAGTTATTGTATAAATTCCCGCGTTGGTAAATCCCTGCTGTGGCGCAAAGCTCAAAATAGTTTCAGTATGATTTAGACTCGCTGTTACATTTTTAAGGTTTCCATCATAGGTGAAAGTCTGAATTGCATCTGCAGTTAATGTAGCTTCAGCTTTATTGATCAAGAGTTCGGCAGATAATTCCAAATCATTAAAGTTATCTTTTCTTACAGTGGCGATAACTTCGTAGATTCCTGCGCTGGTCTTATTGTTATTGACATAGCTCACAGTGGCACCTTCCGGGAGACCGTTTACCTGGATAGTTTTCGCAGTCCCATCATAAGTAAAGCTACTACCTTCAAAAGTAACTCCCGTGATGTCGGCTTTATCAATAACCAGGTTTACACTTTTAGAAGCTGCAAGATAATTGTCCGTTTGACTAGCACTTACTGTAATAGGATAAGTCCCGGCGTCGGTATAGCCTTGCTGAGGTGAATAGTTCAAAGTGGTTTCACTATGATTCAGTCTTGCCGTTACAGTTTTAAGCTGCCCATCATAGGTAAAAGTCTGTGTAGCATCAGCAGTAATGACTGCTTCATCTCTATTAAAAATCAGTTCTGTACCAACTGTCCAGTTTTTAACAAATGACTCATCTTCAGAACGTACTTGGTAATTTTTAGGAGTGTTGAAATCTATTGTGGCTCCAAGTTCAACTCTTTGTCCATCGTAAAATAGTTGAGCACCTTCGCTGAGTTGAAAATCTACAATTAACGCATCCAAGGATAAGGACCTGTCTAAGGTTATGGTGACTTCCGACTCGTTTACAATAACTTCTAATTCTTCTTCACCTTCAAACCCGAAATCCAAAATATCAGCATCATCGTTCAAGGTTGGATTCGCTATACTATAGGCTTGAAACAGATCTCCTCGATGGTCATTAATTTTAAATACGTCTGTCTTAGGCACATCGACAACGGCCCCTGTTGTTGAATTATAAATTTTGTATTGCACCGTCTGATTTTCTTGATTAGCAAATACAGTTAAATAAGCATAGGTTCTTGAAGATCCGGAAACAGTTACTAAATTGGCAACGCCTCTGATTTCACCATTTATGAAAGCTGCAACCTTATTATTTGTATTGGACAACTCTTGTCCATTTACATTCAAAAATGCTACACGAGTCATAGAATATTCGAAATCACTTTCGTTTAGGGACCAATTAGGGGCTTGAGCAGTCAAAATGTTGACTGCTAAACCCATAAGAAGTAATAGTATTCTTTTCATAATTTAATTACTTTTTAATTACTTTTTTGATCTCAGTAGTTGTACTGTTAGATACTTTTAAGAAATAAGTTCCAGATGAAATATTAGGATTGATTTGTACGGAATTTCCTCCAGTTTTCAAGGTCACCTGTTTTTCAAACACCAACCTTCCATCTATACTAAAGAGTTGTATGCTGGTAGATTGTGAAACTTCAGAAATCATTTTAATAACCAATCGCTCATCAAATGGATTGGGATAAAGAACGAAAGCATCTAAAGCTGTTGTGGAGTCACTTCCTAATTTCAATACTACAGGATCATTAATTTTACCTAAGACCTTATTACTATTAAATTCTAAAAGGTTGGTTGCTTTTGTTAAATCCGACTCATCATAACCAACGTAATAGTTGAGGTTCTCAGCCTTCTCACCGTAAATAGTAATAAAGGTGAGCTGATGATCTCCAACCATCTGATTTTCTCCATGACCTTTAAGAACTCCTACATCATCATATACGTATAGCTTATTGTAAGAGCTTGGTAATTTTACAATCGCATTCATATTCTCAGGATATTGATAAAATCTCTTATCCATTGGTTTATTCTCACCAAATTCTTCTTTCTGAAATGTTCCCAATGATTTTAAAACAGAAGCTGGATAGCTGAACTGCTGGCCGGTAGATGAGTTGATCATATATCCTTTTCCTTGTTCTAAAAACTTGAGTGTACCACTCCAACCGTTTCGCTGATCATAAATGGCAAATAAATTTTGGGATTTAATCACATCTCCCTCAGTAGGATTAAAGTTTGATAGAGCTCTTGAAAGTTGGACATTTTGCAAAAGTGGGAAAGACAACCAATTCCAGTTTTGTTTAATTTCAAACTCATAAGTAGTCATATCTACTTTTGAACCAGACAACTTTAAGGTTTGTGGAGTATGCATGTAGATTTTATACATAAAATCTGTTTTTAAACCTCCAGAGGCGGAAATACTTCCAGACCATGACCCAGAACCATCCTGTCTTTTAAAGTAAGTGTCCAAACGCGCTGGCGTACTACTCATTATTAGATCTGAAGTTTCAAGATTCATGTTTGATGTCAGCTGGTTCAAATCAGAAGCTCTTGGATCTTCTATATTAAGACTTAACCAATTCCATCCTGCATTCAGTTGATATTCCTTTTCTGTGACGTTGGTATTTGAGAATACAGCTGGCTGATTCAAGGATCCTATCACTTCATTTGTAAGAAATGTAAGATTAGAATTATCATCCAGTTCCAATTGTATAATGTTTCCTGTAGAAGCATCCCATACCTTAAAGGTGATGTTTTCACCTGAGGCTTGATTGCTATACAAGGTCAAGAAGGCAAAGGATTGCTCATAATTGGGATTATACTCTAGTATAGTAACTCCTCTTACTTCACCGTTGCTAAAGGCTGCAATCTTGTCATATTCATCTTCAGATATTTGCCCGTCGATTTTTAGAATACCAATGACATTCATACTATGTTCAAATTGAGTAGGATCTACGGTCCAGTTTGGAGTATCTCCCAGCACACGAACGTTTAATAACTGTACCTGATCCAAGCCAAAGTCAGAAGAGAGTCTCAAATCCTGAGTATAAACACCCGGATCTAGCAAGGCATCAATCGTCGCAGTAATCGTAATTTGGCTCGCTGGAGAAACTGTCCCAGAGCTAGCACTTAGGTTCAACCACGATGGAATATTTGAAATTCTAAAAGGTTGATTGGCGCCACCACGGTTGACGATTGTCAATTCAAACTGCTCTTCCTGTTCAAAGTCTTTAGTAATGTCGATGACATCGTTATTAAAGCCTTCAGCATACCAGTCCATATCGTTTTTCTGAACAAACACAGACCAGGTCACTGGTGACTGTTGCCTATTGTCTGCAGAATCAAACAATCGGTGAATCGTAACATCGAGTATCTGCCCTTCAATTTCTGCGAATGAATTGACCTGGGGCTCCAGTATGATCTCATCCCCATTGATGACATAATTCACTGGAATTTTAATCAATTCACGCGCTGGTTTGATAGCTGGGCTGTCTTGGTTGTAAGCCGTTGTACCGCTTTGCATCACTGCATTTGATGGAATTACTGTATTATTACTAAATGCGTGGAAATATTGCGGACCATTTCCTGTCAATGGATCGGGGGCATTAAATCGAGAATATATCATTAATCCAATTGTTTCCGGATCAATCTCTTCATAGGCATCTCGATCTTCCTGATCGTTAGTCCGTAAGGTATTCCACAAGCGGAATTCATCCAGACTTCCTTGATAAGGTCTGTCCAGGGATACCATATTTGCCGCATCAGCTGAGCCTCGAACACCTAAATATGCTCTATTACCAGAGAAACCACCTATACCTGTCATCGAGTTTGTAGACACTAAATTTTGATCTACATAAGTTCTCATGGAGCCTAAACGATTTAATCGTATGGACACATGGTGCCATTTATCATCCACCACTGATTGCTCTGTTAGAGGTAAATTGATTCCTTCACTATTAAAAGATAGATTTCCATTACTTGCCAGGTCTATGGACCATTTATTGGAAAAACCTCCGGACATTACAGGGTCTGTACCATCGCCTTTCCCGTTTGAGAAAATGGTAGCGTCCTGAGAAACATCAGTTTTCATCCAGAAAGATATGGTAGCATCCATCGTAGGTGTCAATTGGGCAAAACCTACATTATCTAATGTCAGAGATGCACCATTACTAAAGGAGTAACTTTCACCTTTAGGCTTGATATCCCAATCTGTAGTAACTACAGCGTCTTTGAATCGAGCTTTGTCTTTGGCAATGTTACCACGACCTTCATCTAAAGGGTAGTAGGCTGTAAGTCCTGCCTCGTTACCCATTAATTTAGAATACATCATCGCAAATGAATCGTCTAGAGATAGTGGAATGTTCCAAAATCGCAATTGACTCATGTTTCCAATAAAGGTATTTCCACCTATGGTTATATTATTATTGTTCTGAAGGGAAGCATCTACATTTCCTGAAACCGATTTCAACACACGATCTTCTTCGATGATTTTTAAATCTCCAGTTTCACTATTGTAAGTCAACGTATAATGATGGAATAAATCATCTACAGCTATAATTCCACGAGCTTCAGCTCCAGCAAGTTTGAATACCATTTCAGTACCTTCTAAACTTACATCGATGCCTCCCGGCTGACTTATAATGCTTGCGCTGCTTGCCGTGGTTTGATTGTTCATCCAGAATTCGATGGATAGGTCACCATTAGCAATACGCGGATTTTCAATTACCATAGTGTTGTTCAAACCATTGAAAAATAAGGAGACCTCATTAGTCACCGGTAACTGATTGGTCTGGCCTTTGATTTCCAAAAGACTCACCGCAGAATTATAGAAAATGTCCTCGCTAAAACGCGCCCTAAGATCAGTTCCGGTAGCATAGATTCCGTTTAATGGGAATGGCGTTCCAAACTTTTGTGGACTAGTCAAGTCTACGCGACCAATAATGGGTTCTGATATATACTCAGTGCCATTGGTGCAACTGGATCTTGCTCTGATCTCATACTCGCCATCCGCTAAATTAAGGCCAGCGATGTCGAAAGCATAATTGATATTTGCACTTTCAATCAATGAAACTTTGGTCTCATTATTATCTATTGCAGCATCAAGAAAATCTTGCGTATTATAATACGTCTGCAATCTTGTCCATGATGGAGAAGTTGCCTTACGGTACTCCAATTCAATCTTTTCAAACGAATTGAATGAGCTGTTAAATTCACCTAATTCTACGTTTAAGGAATTAGTAGTTCCATCAAGATTAAACGCTGAATCTCTATTGAAGGAGAAGTTATTTAGCGGAGCATTGACAACAACCTTGGAACAAGAAGGAATGAATGATGCCGATATCAAAATATCGTCAAACACCTCTTCTGAATCACAAACGGATTGTAATATAATTCTGATATCCTTATAGTCATAAACATCAGATATGGATTTACGCAACGTAAGGAAATATTCTACCTTTTCTCCATAAGGGACATCAACGAAGGTATTGGTACTCCCTATATTGAACTCTGCATTAAACGGATTGGTAGTGTTATCTACCCTTAGCTCAAAGGAGCCAAAACCTTCTCCATTACCATTAGTATCTGCATTATTCTCTAAGATCAATTTAAATTCTGCCGCGTCAGATTCTGGGATGTTATTGATCTCTGCGATTTCTACACTTATCCTTGGATCTTCTGCCTTTTGTGTTGCTGCGGTTAACTGTTCTCTTTCCGATTCTTCTGAAATTCGTTCTATAGAAGAAGGATTAGTTTGATAGGTTTCCTTATCATAGAAATAGGATAATTCTGCCCCTTCATAAGGACAAGATGTTCGACCCCCTATCGTACTGAAAATAGGTCCATTCCCGTCGAATGCATTGATCACATCTACACTTAAGAAGTTTGCCGGGTCGTTATCTTTAAGAGTAAAAGATATTTCAGTAGTTTCCTGTTGCTCTTCTGTTAGACTCGAGGTAATATCCTGCGAAGCAGAACCTCCTGTCGAATTTATAAATCCAGCACCATTGAATCCAAAACCAACATCAAAAGAAAGTTTTTCATCAATTTTTACATTAAATGCTGTTACTGTGGTATTCACAATACTGGTCTCTACAGAACGTGTGATCTCACCAACACCAGCATCAAATGAAATATTATCGTCAAAATTATTCAGAACTTGATTGCGCAAGATATCCATGGCTCCCAATTGATCTTTTAAGCGATCCACATAATCACCTCCAGAACCTATACCAATGCTCCCGTCAATTTCATCAATCAAGTCTTGTCTGAATGCATCTATCTGATCAATGGTCTGTTGCTTATATGCTTCACGTTCTTTAAATGCTAAATACTTAGAACGTTCATTTTCTAAGATGACATTCTTCCAAAGTCGAATTTGCTCATTGTACTCTTCTATTGTCAGAACATTAGCATCAGGATCTGATGGATCTAAAAGTCCACCTTCAATGTTTGAAACAATTAACTCTAAACTAGGAATCAATTCCTCTAAAATGAATTTCTGAGAATAAACAAACATGGTTTCGGTAGGTTCGTCTGCAAAAAACATCGCTTTTTGTTTTGAAATCTCGAACTCAGTACCATCATCAGCAACTAAAATTCTGGTACCTGGATCTCCGGTTATTACATCAGATATCTGAACATTATCAAAACTCCCGTAACTGAAATTTTTAGATTGTCCTATGTAAAGGTCTCCTTCTGCTCCTACAAACTCAGGATCATCACTGGTGGCAATTTCTTGAGAAAATGTGTAAGTTTTGTTCAAACTACTTCCATCTGTAGAGCCTGTAGTTACAGAAATGCCGGTATTGATATTATTGGTAGTTTCCTGTTCAACTACAGGACCTGCTAAACCACCTCCGGCTCCAACTGTCAAACCAGCTTTAATTGTAAATTCAGTCGAGATTACTCCTTCGTTGGTAGCATTTCTTTCGGTAGTAAAGGATACTGTTTGTCCAGCTTTAATTCTAGCTGAACTATTGGTTCCTGGAGGATCACGTAGAATAATATCCGGCATATCAGGACCTGCAGTTACAAAAGTCTGGCTTCCATCAGATTTACCTCCCAGGACAATCACGTCCTTTATCAAGTCTTCAGCCTCATAAGAATTACCATTTATTTCATAAATGATAGAAATTGATTTTGTGAAAGGCGTACTTATGGTAGGCAGTCCTGCCTTAAATTTATAGGTCAAAAGACTTGGTTCCGTTGTACTTCTGGTTACCTGTGTATTATAATTAAAGGGATTTAATGCAAGGTTATTGGTAATGTTCAAATTCCCGTCAACTACCGGAACTATATCTTCTATAGTGTTTGAGCCATCATCTTTATTTTCATATCGCTCAAACGTATTAAGCACGACCTCATATGTTTTTCCTTGCGTAATGACAGGTACCTCAAAGCTTGAAGTAGATGCCGTCTCCTTATCAGACTTTAAAACTACCGGATCAAAGGTCTGTTTCACGACCTTCATTGTAGGTATAGATCTATAAACCAGACTCTGTTCATAATTGAAAGGGACCCCTGTTATAACCGTATCATCTGAAAACACAAATTCAGGAATGCTAACTTCGTTTACGTCTTCAAAATTTAGAATTTCATTGGACTCCAGTATCTGTGAACCAATATTTACTTCCACATTGCTACTAATAGTAATACCATTAGTTTCACTAATCTCATATTGCAAAGGCATGACTTCCACACGATACTCACCGGTGGCTGCATTTGTTTCAAAAGTAAAGCGCGTTTCAGGTACAATACTGCCAACTGCTGGCTTGTGACCAAATACTAATTTAGCTTGCCCTATGTTATTCTTAGCAGAATAGCGAACCGTTTCTTCAATACCTTCACTGTTGGTAAAGGTTCTTGTTGCAATTCCATTTTCACCAAAACCAATGGGTTTTGCCGCTTCTACAGAGCCTCCCACAACTTTACCAACGATGGCAACTCTGGTCTCGTCTATAAAAAAAACAGGTTCTACCGCATCCTCAAAAAATTCCTGAAACGATGGTGTAGCTGCAGGAAATCTCCCTGAGGCTACAAATTCATGACCGTTTTTCTTAACTGTGATAAAGTGATTTCCTATGGGTACATCTATGCTAAATTTTCCTTCGGCATCAGTTTCTACAGGGAAGTTGTTTTCATCCAGTACAATGTCGCCGTCTACAAATACATTTGCTCCTTTAAGACCTATTCTGGCATAACGTTCCAGGCGATCCTCATTTTCATTGTACCAGTATTCTCCTTTTGGATATTTGATACCTGATTTTTCATAGGTATTGTAACCTTCATCGATAATCCCAGGTCCAGAAACATATTCATCACCATCGGTAAGATTATTAGTTGTATTTTCATTCAATTCTACAAAAGATTTAAAAACACCTCGTGTATCATAAAGAATTTGACCATTAAAGTTGAAGGCAGAGATGTCTGTAAAATCAATTTTATTGACCACCTCAGATCCCTGACCTAGAAATACCAGTTGTTGCCCTGGATCAAACTCGTGTTGTCCAAAAAGTGGGGTGATGGTAAAGCTCTCGCCTGTTCCTGTATAAGGAATGGCATTGATCTCATAATTTCCATTCTCGTCTGTAATACCCAGAATTCCCAGTTGGTTTTCATTGGGGAAGTTTTCAACATTGCTTTCCCATAGCACCTTGTCCAGGCTATTGGTAGCTAGTTTTCCATTATTCTTGTTGTAATTAAACCCGTTACGAGAAAGGTCATAGGCAAAATCACCAACGCCTTCATTTGCTCTCAGGTAGGCGATCATTCCCGCATCATTACCACTTATGTATCTGGAATAATCACTGCGGATTACCTTAGGCGATTTTATAGTATTGTACACCCTAATTTCATCGATGTAAGCTGCTCTCAGCCCACCTATTTTTAACTCGTCTGTATCAAGATTTATAGGTGTTACTCCCTCGTTTAATGATAAAGCGAAAAAAGGCTCTGTATAATTTGCATCTTTTCCTCTTAGCGCATCATCGGCAGTCGACACGTAGGCATCAGTTACAGGCCGGCCGTTAATAAAGACTTTAGGAATTATACCATTTTCTACCTGTATAGTGATGTGCGTAAAGGAAGTATTAAAATTTGAAACCGGAACCAGAATATCATCACCTCTTGTATTTACTGCACCACTAGGCATATAATTTTTTAGGGTAAATTCCTGGCCTTTAACATCAATGATGAGTTCATTCGCTGTGGCGTTTAATTTCACATTGGCATATATAGATTGTGGATCAGAATCCGTTAAAAACAGCCTTATAGGTAATTCATTATTGTTAGAAAATGCATCAACAGGCTTCACCCAGGTTTGAAAAGTCATCTTTGTCACCACAGGTTTATTAAGGTCATCGATTAACAGCTGTCCATTATCAGGGATCATTAAGCCACTGCCATAGTTAAAATCACTACCACTGGATCGTGCTCTCAGCGTTACGTCCTTGACCGGGTTACCCCCTTCAAAAGTGACATTACCGGTAACGATCGCCGTAGGATTACGGAAACCAATTCCTGTTATAAAGTTGCTCAATCGCACTTCCCCCTGCACAATGCCCTGGGCAAACAACTTATATTCATATAATATGCCGCCGTCTACATACCGGTCTTCATAACTGGTTGCTGTTGGGGCTATATTCGCCACAAATTGATAGGGTTGTGAGCCATCTTCCGTATATTCCCTGCGGTAAAGCTTTAAGGTAGTGATGAGATTGGCGTTAGCCCCAATCTGCCAATTCACCAGGATTTTATCCCCAAAAAAGCCTTTAGACACCTCAAAGGAATCTTCACTAAACGTATCAAATAAATAGAGAACGCCCCAGGGAAACCTTATCTGTAAGTCCTGAGTAGCTGGAGGTGTCGTAACATTGCGGTTTTGTCCCAATATGGGCAAACCTGTCTGTATAGTATAATTGTTACTACCTGTATTATTGGTCTGGATCGTTTGTGCCGCCGTGACGATACGGGCACCTTTAGGAGTAGTCTGTGAATAGCCCATACTTATGGCTATCAGGAACAGAACCCCTGAGAGTATATGTTTGATTTTCATCATGATGGATTAAAGTTTGATCATATAGTTCACACCAAAGTGAACTGGTGCAGATTCGTTACTACCAGAAGTAAGCGTATTACCACTGACTTTGTGGGTGTGTGCTGGTATGTTCAATACACTACTTCCCCCTAAGTCAGGTTCACGACCAAAACTAGTATTATCAGGATTGTTTACTGTATAATTTCCAGTAAATTGTAATAGCCTGTTATATGCTTCATTTGTAGGATTGTATGCACCATCGGAAGAGGTGTCAATATTCACAGCGTGGCCGTGTGATAAATTAGTATCATCATAGGCTACTCCTACACTGGTTGTTTTTTCAGTAAATCCGTTGCTACCGGCACCTCTTAAGAAGTAGCCTTGTAGATTTGGAACATTATTACCGACCAAAGCACGTAGCTCTTCAGAGCCAGCAACATTTGTCAATGTTCGCCCATCACAAAGTACCCAGCCTTTTGGTATAGTGGCACCCATAAATGCCATAATAGATCCAGTAGGCACCCCATTTCCAGCAGAAATACTGTAGGGAACGGTTTTAAGCTTTTCATCAGATATGGTCGTCCCATTACCGTCCTTAATACGCAGGTAGCTTTCGTGATTAGCAAACACTGGATTGTTGTTCACGTTAGTATCCAGTGTCAGAGAAAACACCCCAAAAGAATCTGTTGTCACGGAATTGTTCAGGTTAATAATTTCCTGCTCCTGACCGCTGGCATTAATATAATAGAAGGCTAAAGACAACTGAATGTTTTGGTTGGCCCGTGCTGTGTTATTAGCATCTCTGGCGATACCCTGAATGGCAATTCCAGATTGATTAGCGGTTGTTTGTGCGTTGCTAATTCCAAAGAAGAATAAGCTGAAAACTGCAAGAAGTAAATGTTTGTTCATAAGTGGTGGTATAAAAGTTATTGATTTGATTTTAATGATTTTACAGATCGATTTGATCACTGCTTAAATATTTAATGATTTAAGTAGTTCGCGGTATTAAATTCTTAAAATAAAATGGGTTCAAGTCTAGTATTTGTTGATGTTATTTAAGATTTTGTTAGCAAATCTAATTAACACTCGATTAAGATTTTAAAAAATGTCGTGAACAGTCATTTTTTTGTCGTGAACGAATTTTGTTAACAAAATATTTTGAATTGTCTTATTTAAAAAAGATTCAAAATTGATTTCATTTGAAGTAAACGAGAACTTATTTTTTGGAGGTGCTGTTGAAAAGAAATCCTTCAAAAATTGAAAAATTTATGTTCTTCATTTTTGCTTTTAGGTCTTCATTTATTGGTGCATTATAAATTAGCCTAAGATTATTTATTAAATAATTATTCAAATCATAAAATTACTTGGCCTGCTTTTTTACATTTGATTTTTTTTTAGGTCTTAAACCAGAATTTGAAAAAATCACTTTTTATAGTTTTCTTGTTCAGCACCATGCTGTGGTCTCAGCAGGAAAGTGCTGTGTTGACTTCTAAAAAAACGTTCTCCTCTGCAAATGGTTACCTGATTTCCAATCCTTACCATTCCATCTATGATACCAACGGCTGGTTGTGGATTTTGGGAGAGAATAAGCTTTCAAACGAATTTATTTATGGAGAGCAGGAAATTATGATTCAACGTTTCGACGGGGCCAATTTTTTCAAGCTGAGGTTGCCAGATATCTCCGGAAAAAAAATCACAAACGGACATTTCTTGAAACAGCAGAACAAAGGTTTCTACCTCAAACTCTATTATCAGTCTGCAAGGGCAGAATTATTTTACATCAACACAGAATCTTTAGAGATTCAGCCTGTTGAAGCATACAATACTTTAGATCAAAAGTATATCATTTCCCAAGCCCATCAGGATAATGGTTTAACCCGACTCATTCTCACCTCTGAAGGTAAATTTTATAGTGCTGAACTTGATAAAGTGAAGCTGACATTTATAGATTCTATTCCTTTTGATAAGCCAGTGACCGATCCATTTATCGCTGATCCAGTTATAACTGATGAGTTTACGCTCATTAAGCTGTTATTTGAAAAGGAGATTTATCTATTAAATAAAAAAGGGAAATTCACAAAAAAATTAACAGAGAATAATTTTGAAACAAAGAGCGGAATCCATTTCTATCCAACAGAATTACACCCCTCTTTCAAAGTCGATGATGCCTTTTACACTTATATTGATGACTACCAAAATGCATTCAAATTTGATAAGGCAAATACAAAATTTGTAGAAATACCTTTTACAGATAAATTTTATAGCAAAAACAAAACACTGGAGTTTTCACCAGACTTTAAACAAGCATATTCAACTGAGATTTTTAGTGACAATATGGAAATTGAGTTGTATCGTTTTAAAAATTTTCAAAAGGAGTTACTCACCAGAATTGAAGTAAAGAATTTTTCAGAAATCGCTTATAGGGAATTTGGAAAAGACCTGGTTGTTCTTAACGGAAATACCTTAGAATCCTATTCTTTCATTGAAACTAAAATCAAAACTTTTTTGAAAGGTAAAAGTATACGAACGATTAGAAAACTGAATGAAAACAAGTATATCGTAGCAACTGATGCTGAGGGGTTTTACAAGATCGACGTAAAAGAAAACACAGAAGAACGAATTAAAATTCTAGAAGATACTACCGAGCTCGCAATTAATTACTCCCGGGATATTTTTATTGGAAAAGACAACACATTTATAATTGGGGATTCTGATGATCTATACACACTGGATTTAAATTTTAAGGTAATTCAGGATAAAACTGTCAAAATACATGGTGAAGAAATCATAAAAATAAAAGACACTCTGTTTACTGCAGATCAAAGAGGTGTCATTTCTAAATACAACATTAACGAAAAGAGGTATACTAAAATTACCAATACAGATGCTATACAGGTGAAGGAATTTACAACAGATGGCACAAGACTCTATGCAACCTCCTTTCAGGGGATTTTTGAATACGAGAATGGCACTTTTAATACCTATGAATTTGAAAATGTAGAAACAGATGATTTACTATCTATTAACTATCTGGAAGATTATGGGGTCCTGGTTTCTACAAAATTTGGTGAAATCTATTCATTCGATACTACAACTAAGGAATTAACTCTCTTCTACGAAGATGAGTTAAAGGCTTCTATCGTGGGAATGATAGCAGACGATACAGGCACGTTATGGCTAAATACCTATGCGGGAATTGTTTCGGTTAACCCGACTTCAAAAAAAATAGCTAGATACACTACTGAAGACGGTGTTTATGAGCTTGAAGGCAACAGGTTCAGCACCTATAAAGATGAGCAAGATGGCAGTATTTTGATGGGAAGCTTCAAAGGACTCAGCTACTTTAAGCCTGATGAAATAGTTGAAACTGATACCAATGTGCAGCCTCAGTTTACGTCAATTTCTTTTTTTAATTCAGAAAATGATCGTTGGACAGTCAATGCTTCTCCAGATTTTTTAAATAATACCAGCGAGATAGTATTGCCTGCAGAATACAGAAGGTTTTCGGCAACATTATCCGTACTAGGAGAGATCGTTCCCCAAGATATTAAGTACCGATTTCGACTGTTGAATTCTGAAAGTGATTCAGACTGGTTTACAACTTATCCAGGAAGAGAACTTCTCTATGCAAATCTGGCTGCAGGAACATATACATTGGAGGTCGAGGCCTTTAGTCCATCTCAACCAAAGATAGGAGAAAGGGTTGCGCTCAAAATAATTTCTAAAGAAGTTTTTTATAAAACCTGGTGGTTTATTCTGCTTCTTCTCGGTTTTGTTTCCCTCTCAGTTGTATATCTATTTTATCAGTATAGAATAAAACAGGTGTTATTTGCAAAAAATGAAATGGCTCTAAATGAAGCTAACATCAAAAATACTATGATGTTGGAAATTCATCACAGGATAAAAAATAATCTTCAAATTGTTTCCGGGCTATTAGGCTTGCAAATTGCCAAAAGCAAAAACGAGGAATTAAAACTAAAATTGCAGGATAGCCAGAGCAGAATAGAGTCTATTGCAGGCATTCACAACCTATTGTATCATACCAGTAATCAGGATTTTATTTCTGTTAAAGAAAACATAGAAAACAGCGTAACCTACTACCAAAAGCTTTTCCTGGATAATGTGAGCTACCAACTAGATATAGATGCTTCCCTCTTAAGCGTAAAAAAAGCCACTCCATTTTCATTGTTATTAAATGAATTGATAAATAATTCCAACAAACACGCTTTTACAGAAATTGAGCATCCGGTAATTTCTATTTATTTTAAAAAGCAGGACAAAACCTATGTATTTGAATATTTTGATAATGGAAATTTTAAAAAACAAGAGAACAAAAAAGTGTCTATGGGTATGAAAATAATAGAAATGATGAGCAAGCAATTGAAAGGAGATTTGAAGATTGAAAACACTTCTAATTTCAAATTAACTTTACTTTTCTCGACAAATGAATAGCATTAAAATTTACATTTTAGAAGATGAAATTATTACTCAGGAGCTTTTGAAACAGACGCTGGAGGATTTGGATTTCACAATTTGCGGGATGGCAACAGATGTAGAAACTGCACTTACAGAAATAAGTAAACTTAAACCAGACATTGCTATTTTAGACATTAGAGTAGAAGGTTTACAAACAGGGGTTTGGCTGGGCAGTCAACTGGATATTCCGCTCATTTATCTCACTGCTTTCAATGATAAAGAGACTATAAAAGCTGCAATCGCTACAAAGCCTGCTAGTTATTTAGTAAAACCTTTTAATACTAAAGACCTCTTTATTGCTGTAGAGTTAGCGGTTAGTAGAATAAAAAATAAGGGGCAAATCACTGTAAAAGATAAAGACAAAAAAGTTATACTATTAGAAGAACAGATATTATTCGCCAAAAAAGAAGATCAATATTTGATACTCCATTTAAAAGATTCTAAAAAATTAGTTCGCTCCAGCATTAAAGGTTTTTTAAAGCAAATGAATTCTTCTTCTTTTTTACAAGTTCACCGTTCTTATGTCATCAACAAAAATTCTATTGATGCATTCAATACTAAGGAAATCAGTATTAATGAAAATATCATACCTATATCAAAAACCTTTACCAAAGAAATTATAGAGGCGATTTCATGATTTGAAAGTTATTTTAGACCATTTAGAGTTTCCCCAGAACTAAAGCTCATTTCTGTAAATAGAAATAGAATACCAGTTATAATTCATTTTCTGATCAGGTCTTAAATTTAATAAACACTTTTTTAAAATTCGGTTTGTTTCGTAATCAACGAATTATAAAAATACCCCTGATCTTTTATGATCAGAGGTATTTGTTAAGAATAAATTATTAGTTAACTCGATGATTAATTTCTATTCACAGACTACAGCATGGGCTACGATCCAGAAGTCACCGTCACCACTATAGGATACTGAAAAAGAATCACTTGTTGCACCGTTCAAATTGTTAGTATTTCCGTACTGTCCAGGGGCTATTGTTGAAGGTGGATTATCTCCTAGGTATAAATGAGTTTCACTCATTGTAAATCCGCTGTTCATATCATAGGTAGCAGTTACATCAGAACCAGAGACTTCAATTGTCAAAAGACCGACTAAAGTTCCGCTACTGGTATTGTTCTGGCCAGCACCAGCCCAAATATCCAAAGTATACGTACCATCCTGAACATCGGTAAATTCATTAGCCCATCCCCATCGACTATTGGTCAATTCAAGATCAATAAATGTATTGTTTCCAAAAGCAAATGCTGTCTCGCAGCCAGTCTCGTCAAAGTCATCATAATCATCTTCGCAATTTTCATTTAAATGAAGGTAGCCGTCCTCTTCATTGATTGAGTCAACTTCATCCAATGACATAGTGGTTTCTAAAAGTACACCATTCACAAATAACTCGATGTAGAATGATTGATCTTCAGTAGGAATACTAGGATCATAAGGGAATTTCAAACAAAGCAGTTCGTTAGCTTCATCATTACTGTTATAATCACCATCTGCTGAACCACTCCAGATTAAATCTTCTTCATTAGTCTCATTTTCATTTGGATAAATAAAGACATCCAAAGAAGCTACAGCGTGTCCGGTTTCAGGTTCACAATAGTTAGCAAATACACATAAATTTTTAACTTCTTTAATTGTTACATCCCAGAATATAAAACCAAATTGTGGTGGGGTAAATTCTTCGATACATAATACTTCCAGATCATATTCAATTTTCCTGTAATTTTCAACAGTTACGTCGAAAGGTAGTGCCTGACTTACAAACGGACCAAATTCACTTTCTGCCAAAGGAGTAGCATAAAGTGGATGATCATCGGCATCAAAAAGCTGCACATTAGTCACTTGATAAGTGCCAGGACCGAGCTCAATAAGATCTGTCTTATAGCTTTCGCCCCATGCCTTTAAATCGATCTCATAAGTTTCTCCGCTCATTTCAACAATAGCATAAGAAGCTAAAGCCATGTCACAAGATTCTGCATCGTTTTTAGCATTTGTAATTCCAGACTTGGCATTACTTACTCTGTCACCAGCAAATAGGAATTCAACACCACCTTGTTCTTCTTGCGATGTGGATTCTTCATCTTGACAGGATTACATAAAAAGCATTGCAATGCAAGCAAAAAGTAAACTGAAAGGTTTTAATAAATTTTTCATGATTTTAATGTTTTAGGTTTAAATTTTTAGATAAAAAGCGTTTGTTTTAAAAAATAATCTTCGGAGATCTAATCGATCATTTCATAACCCCAACGTTTTTATTTAAGATAAAATTAAGATTTGAGCCTTATTATTTATAGCTATTTAACAAAAAACAAGCTTTAAAAAAAGTTATCAACAAATTGTTAATACTCTGAAAAGTAGACTCTTATTGATTTTTATTAAAATTAGCGAGCATTAAAAATGAATATAGAGTTATAATTATTACTAAATAAAACATAAATAAATTGCTTGTTTTTATTTTATTATAGTATTTTTTTGTAAAACGATTGTAAAATAATTTTAAGATGTAGGTGTGGTTTGAAATTACGAAGTGTATCGGATTAGCTTTCATTGATCCAAAGTTGAAGTCCGCCCCTGAAGAAAGAAATCTAAATGTACTAGGACACATTCTTGTTTTTTATTTTTCATCAGCCTTTAAGTAAGCTTAAGATTTTGAAAAACAAAAAAATCCAACACCTTTCGGCGTTGGATTTCTGCTTGATGTGGGTCATATTGGATTCGAACCAATGACTTCCACGTTGTCGACGTGACACTCTAAACCAACTGAGTTAATGACCCGGCTTTAAAATAAAAAAACCCTAACTTTAGCTAGGGTTAGTGGGCGATGAGGGGTTCGAACCCCCGACCCCCTCGGTGTAAACGAGGTGCTCTGAACCAGCTGAGCTAATCGCCCCAAATTGGGATTGCAAATATAAACCTTATTTTGAGTTCTCAAACTAATTTTTTTGTTTTTTATAAAATTTCTGCAACCGTAAATGTACTGCCTCCAATATAAATCAGATCATTCTGTTTTGCTTCACGTTGTGCTGCTTTCAATGCATTTTCAACAGTTGTAAAGGCTTTGCCGTAAAGTGAATAATCTTTAGCCTTGTAATACAAGTCCGTTGCTTCCATGCCTCGTGGTACATTGGGTTTAGAAAAATAATATTTTGCTGATTTTGGAAACAATGGTAAAATGCTATCTAGGTCTTTATCATTGACGAAACCTAAAACCATATGCAACTCTTCATACTTTTCTTCCTGCACCTGTTTCATCACCAAAGCTAAACCTTCCTTGTTGTGTGCAGTATCAGCTATTGTTTTTGGTTTATATTCCAGCACTTCCCAACGGCCTCTTAACTGGGTCCTTGCTTTTACCTCGGCAAGTCCTTTTTTAATGGCTGTTTTAGTAATCTTCCAGTTCCCCAAAGTTTGTAAAACTTCAAGACTTTTTACGCAGGTCTTGAGGTTAGACTTCTGGTAGTGACCTCCAAGATCGGTTTTATGCAGAGCATCATCCATATCTTCAGCAAAATATAATGGAGAAGTCTCCTTTTTTGCTTTCGATTTGAATACACGTTTTGTGTCTGCTGTGGTTTCACCTATAACTACCGGCACCTTCTTTTTGATAATGCCCGCTTTTTCTCCAGCTATTTTTTCCAGAGTGTTACCAAGTATAGCTGTATGGTCTAGTCCGATATTGGTGATAACAGAAAGAATCGGTGTAATAATATTTGTAGAATCCAGCCTGCCGCCTAATCCAACTTCAATGATAGCGATGTCCACTTCTTCTTTTGCAAAGTATTGAAAAGCCATGCCTACAGTCATTTCAAAAAACGATAACTTTTGAGTTTCCAGAAAATCTTTGTGTGCATCTATAAAGTCAATTACATCAGTTTTTGGGATGGTAACGCCATTTATTCTGATGCGTTCGCGAAAATCTTTCAGGTGGGGAGATGTATATAAGCCTACTTTGTAACCTGCCGTTTGCAAAACCGAAGCTAGCATATGACTTACGGAGCCTTTGCCATTGGTGCCTCCTACATGAATGCTTTTGAAATTATGCTGAGGATTCTTCAGTTGCTTCATTAAAGCTAAAGTATTTGTCAAATCCTTTTTGAAGGCAACTTGACCTTGTCGCTGGTACATTGGAAGTTGATCAAACATCCAGTGGAGCGTTTCAGTATATGTCATTTGTTATTCAGATAATTTGAAAACGTAAGTTATAAATCCGATTTGAGTAGAGGGGGCTTTAGAATCACTATTGAATTGGGTGGCTAAAGCTGCACGTTTAGCCGGATCCATTAGACAAGCACTTGAGTTGGTTGTCCCTTTCGCTCCTGGTGTTGCTTTTACGACGTCCCCATTTCTATTGACTTCAATTCGAACGACTACTTCTCCGGATTCATCGCATTCCTGGACAAATGTCTTTTTGGATAGGGCTTTTCTGCCTCCAAGTCTATAATTTCCATCGCCGTCAAGTCCTTTTCCAGTACCATAGTAATTTTTTGCATTGGGATCACCATTGGGATCTCCTTTATCTCCAGCCTGATTGTCATTACCCTCGCCTCCTTCAGTCTCACCAGTGTTCTCCGGGCCATTCATCAGGCTTTCCATAGCATCGGTTACCGATTTTTCTGGTTTTTGTTCTTTTACAGGTTCTGGCTCTGGTTCTGGAGCAGGTTCAGGTTGAGTTTCCTCTATTTTTTCTTTTACTTCTTCTTTGGGTTTCTCAGGTTGTTTTTTTTGTTTTTTTACGACTTCTTTTTTTTCTTCAATAACTGGTGCTTCCTCGGTTTCCTGTGTAACCACATCCTCTTGGATGTTCTCTGCAGTACTGGTTTCTTCAACTTCCTGTGGTGGAGGTGTACTTCTGGGTTGAGGTGAAGTTTTTATAGGCGCATCGGGCTGAACATCTCCGGAACCAACCTCTGTAGTTCCAAAATTAATAGCGATACCACGTTCTTCTGGAGGATCCAGGTACTTCAATCCAAAGAAAAACATCAATAATATAAACAGGATATAAATTCCCGAAGTGATCAGAAATGACTTTTTCTCGTGTTTTGTTTTAAATAGACTCACGCTCTAGTTGGGTTTGACGGCCAAAACAATTTTATATTTATTTCTATTGGCTATGTCCATTATTCTCACAGCCTTTTCAATAGGCACACCTTCTGCAGCTCTCAGAATAATAGTAGGTTCTTCAATTCCTCTGAGTTTCGATTTCAAAGTGCTTTCAATTCTGTTGGAATTTACTTTTTCTTCATTCACGTAAAACTCCAAATCTTTAGTAATACTTACCGCAACATTTTGAGTAGAAGTAGTTTTTCCTTTAGCTTTTGGCAAAATCAAATCCAATGCTTCTGGTGTTATTACTGGAGACGTCAACATGAAGAAGATAAGCAACAGAAAAACAATGTCTGTCATGGAAGACATGCTGAAAGTGGCACTTACTTTATTTCTACCTCGTAGATTCATAACTAGCTAGGTTCATTTAATAAGTCTAAGAAATCAACAGCGGTGGCTTCCATCTGGTGAACCACTTTATCTGTTCTTACCACAACATGGTTATAGCCAATGTAAGCGATAATGCCCACGATAAGTCCTGCAACGGTAGTGGTCATAGCTGTATAAATGCCTTCTGCGAGAGATCCCATTTCGGCTTGCCCGCTACTAGTTGCCAATTCATGGAAGGCGATAACCATTCCTATCACTGTTCCCAGGAAACCGATCATTGGTGCTGCACCGGCGATGGTGGCCAGCACACTCACGTTTTTCTCCAATTTGTAAACTTCAAGACGACCGGCATTTTCGATGGCTGTATTGATGTCTTCCAGCGGAGAACCAATTCTTGAAATTCCTTTTTCAGTAAGCCTGGCGACAGGAGAATTTTCCTGGGCACAGCGAATTTTTGCCGATTCTATATTGCCAGAAGTCACGCTGTCTTTAATCTGATTCATAAAATTCTTATCGGTCTTGGAAGCCGCTTTTATGGCAAATATGCGTTCAAAATAGATGTAAATCGCAAAAAATAAAAGCACAGCCAAAATCAGTATGATAATGGTTCCTCCCGGACCACCACTAAACATTAAATCGATGATGGATAAGGTTTTTTCTTCAACGACTTCCTCAGCAACGTCAGGGGTTTCTTGAGCAAAAGGTATAAACATGGGTTATAGGGTATTATATGGTATAAGTAACGCTAAAGTAAACAATTAATTTTATCACTAGATAAGTATTTCAGCTTTAGACCAATTGTTTTAGTGCGATTTCAAAAGCGACTTTACTGATGTGTTTTTTGTCATTATTGTTTTCAAAGGTCTGTTGAATTGCATTTTTAATAGTCACAGAAATATCATTGAAAATTGCTTCATCGGTCATTAAAACTTTACGCTCCATAAAGTAGGCAAAGACCCTTGCCATCCCGCAGTTGGCAATAAAGTCTGGAATGACACTCGCCTTTTGGTCGGCATATTCCATAATAGGTCCAAAGAAAATTTCCTTATCTGCAAAAGGCACATTAGCCCCGCAGGATATCATTTCCAGACCATGCTCTACCAAATTATCAATTTGATCTTTTTGTATCAATCGCGAAGCGGCACAAGGCGCAAAAATTTCTGCACCGAGCGACCAGAATCTCTCATTGGCTTCTTCAAAAGGAATCAAATCTGGACTTTGTAAAGTGTTTCCATCTTTAGCCAAAAACAGATCTTTTATTTCTTCAAACGTATACCCCTCTTCGTTAATGAGTCCGCCATCTCTATCCAGAATTCCTATGATTTTGACCCCCATTTTTGCTAAATAAAAAGCGGCAGCAGAACCAACGTTTCCAAATCCCTGGATGATGGCTTTTTTACCATTCACATCTCCTCCGTAAATGTTGTAAAAATGTCTTGAAGATTCTGCTACTCCAAAGCCCGTACACATATCGGCAACTGTATATTTTCTCAAAACGTCAGGCGTATAATCTGTGTTTTCTATCACTTTAATAACTCCTTGACGCAATTGCCCAATTCTATTGATTTTGTCGGCTTCCGTTGGTTGGAAATGCCCGTTGAAGACGCCTTCCTGCGGATGCCAGACGCCGCAGCTTTCTGTAATGGGAATCACCTCGTTAATTTCGTCGACATTCAAGTCGCCTCCAGTGCCGTAATAACTTTTCAGCAAAGGTGAAACCGCTTTATACCAGCGTTCCAAAACCGCTTGTTTCCTAGGATCTTCAGGGTTGAAGTTAATGCCAGATTTTGCTCCGCCAATGTCTGGCCCGGAAACTGTGAATTTGATTTCCATGGTTTTAGCCAAAGACAAGACCTCGTTTTCGTTGAGTCCTTCCCGCATTCGTGTACCGCCACCAGCAGCACCGCCTCTTAGAGAGTTGATGACCGTCCAGCCTTCAGCTTCCGTTTCAGAATCTCTCCAGTGAAACACTATTTCAGGGGCCTTATCTTCGTATTTATTTAAAAGTTCTTTCATAAGAAATCTCTACCTTTTGTTGATTTGGGCGCAAATATAAAGATTCACTAAGGCACTATTAATTTAAGCTTCAATAATTCTAAAAAATCTATTAAGTCAAAAAATTTTTTCCAGAAGAGTGATCTTAAAAAGCATCAGTCAAAGTATACAAAACGTTGATTTCCAAATAGTCAATATACTAATAGTTGAAATTAGTTATGCGCTGTTAATGTTTTGGTAAATCAAACAGACTTGTTTAAAATTAGTTTATTCTTGTTAAACAATTTAAAACAATTTATAATGATTTCTGTTTTCAAATTAACGTCTACTCTTCTTATAGCTACAATTTTTATTACTTTATTTTCATTTAAGCCTGTTTCGAATGAATTCCAAGGCAAAGCCATTTATATTGCAAAATCAAAAATGGATTTAGGTAATTGGGGAGCCCGAATGAGTGAAGCTCAAAAAAAGCAAATAAAAGACCGTTTAAAAAACAGATTGAACAAGACTTTTGTTTTAGAATTCAATAAAGAAGCTTCCGTTTTTGAAGAAGAGGAAAAGTTAGACGCTATATCTGGAGCAACGGATACTTGGGGGAAAAATTTTTCGAGAGGTAAGCAGTATAAAAACGTTAAAGATAACCAGCTAGTGCAAAGCCAAGAATTTTATGGTAAAAAATTCTTGGTAGTTGATAAACTAGAACCTATCAATTGGCAATTAGGTAATGAAACCAAACAAATAGGGAAGTACACTTGCTTTAAGGCTGTTGCATCTGTTCCTAAAGATAATTTAGAATGGTATAATTTTTCATGGAATGAACTTCGTCAAGCAGAAGCTAGTGAAGGTGAGAATGAAGAAATAGAAATGACCCTTATAGAAGCATGGTATACTCCACAAATCCCTGTAAGTCATGGTCCTGCAGAATACTGGGGACTCCCTGGTTTGATATTGGAGGTGAGTTATGGTGATACTGTTATGCTTTGTTCAGAATTACAACTTAATCCTGACGAAAAAATTGAAATTGAAGCACCTGATAAAGGCAAAAAAATCACCAAAATTGATTACAAGGAAACGATCATCAAAAAGATGACAGAAATGAGAAATAACCGAGGTCGACCAAGAGGATAAAATCTTTCGTTTCACTTCCCTTTTTTTAAATATTAAACATGCAAAGAATCTTCTGTATCCTCTTCTTATGTGGAGTAAGTTTGTCCTATGGACAGCTTAAATTTGAAGGGAAGGTTGTAGATAGCCTGAAAACACCTTTAGAATTAGCAAATGTAGTTGCTATAAACAAAGAAACTCTCGCTTTAGAATCTTATGGTATTACAAATACTGAAGGTGAATTTAAACTCAAGCTACAAAAATATCAAACTTATAACATCCAAGTAAGTTATGTGGGTATGGAAACTCTTAAAGATAGTTTATCTACAGAGGATAAAGATATTACCAAAAACTACAGTCTTAGACTGGAGAATTCACTTGATGAAGTCACGTTGAATTACAAAATTCCAGTTAAAGTACAAGGAGATACCCTAATTTATGATGCAGATTCATTTAAGAACGGTTCTGAAAGAAAGTTAGAGGATATTATTAAAAATTTGCCAGGAGTAGAGATCAATGAAGATGGTCAAATTGAAGTGGAAGGTAAAGTGGTCAACAAATTGATGGTTAATGGGAAAGACTTTTTTGATGGCGATACCAAATTAGGTACTAAAAATATTCCATCTAACGCTGTTGATAAAATACAAGTATTAAGAAACTATTCTGAAGTCAACCAATTGAGCGGAGTGAGAAATAACCAAGATAATGTAGCGATGAATATCAAGCTAAAAGAAGGTAAGGAAAACTTTTGGTTTGGGGATGTTACTTTAGGTGGAGGTGCTTCGCCAGACGGTGGGCTTTATTTACTTCAGCCCAAATTATTCTACTATAGTCCAGAATATACCATCAATTTTATCGGTGACCTTAATAATATTGGAGAACTGGCACTTACCCGAAGGGATATAAGAGGTTTTGGTGGAGGATTTAGATCACCAAGCCAGAGCAGTGGGACCGACATAAATCTTGGTGACAACGGTTTGGGGTTCTTAACCAGTCAAAACAATGCTATAGAAATAGAAAATCAGCTAGCTACAGCAAACTTTAGTTATTCTCCTCAAGCATCTTTAGACCTAAGCGGTTTTGTGATTTTGAATTCATCTCAAATTCTTTCAAGAGAAACCAGTTCTGTACAATATACAAACCCTGAGTTAGGCATCCCTGATGAAGACACAGATAGATCAAATATTGAGCGTTCAGACCAAGGTTTAGTCAAATTAAGTGCTTCCTATCAACCCAACGTGAACAATCAATTGGACTATGATGTTCTAGGTCGTATTTCTAACGATAGACAGAATCAAAACGCTTTTTCTTCAGTTATTGGGAATACTCAACAAGTTGAGGAGGTGAAGCCTTTCAGTATAAATCAAAGTTTAAACTATTACTACACCTTAAATGCAGATAACATATTCGCTTTTGAAGCACAGCATGTTATCAAAGATGAAGATCCGTTTTACAATGCTAGACTAGACAATGATCCTGATGCAGATACAGATGCCTTTGATAATACAGCCAATGCCTTGGGGCTCGATAATACAATGGATAATTATGATATTGGTCAAAACAGGCGTATTAAATCTAACCAAATTGATGCTAAATTAGACTATTACAATATTCTAAATTCAGTAAGTAATCTTAACCTAACCTTAGGCACGATTATAAGTCAGCAGAAATTTGATTCTAATCTATTTCAGTTTTTAGAAGATGGAGAGCCATTGGCACCTACTCCTAATTTCAATAATGGTTTAGCCGAAAATGACGTTATATATAATTTTAGTGACATCTATTTAGGAGCACATTATAGACTTAAAACAGGAAAATTTACTATTACTCCAGGTTTTTCACTCCATGCCTATGGGAATAAAAATATCCAGTTTGGTGAAACTTATGAAGATAACTTTTTTCGTCTTCTACCAGATTTTGAGACCCGTGTCCAGTTTAAAAAAAGCGAATCCTTAACATTCAGGTATGAAATGCGAAATCAGTTTACAGATGTCACCCGACTGGCAGAAGGAATTGTTTTGAATAGTTTTAACAGCATACAGTTTGGTGAGCCAGACCTACAGAATGCACTTTCACATAATCTGAGTTTACTCTACAGTAGTTTTAATTTATTCAACTACACCAATGTATTTGCGCGTTTAGCCTACTCCAATAATATTGATCAAATTCGAAGCCTTACTAATTTTGAAAGTATTATAAGGACGAGTACCTTTTTCAACTCAAATTTTGCAGATGAAACTTTTAGTGCTTTTGGTAGGATACAAAAGACTTTTGGTAAAATAAGAGCAACTCTTAATACTAATTATAACTATACCAAAATTAACCAGTTTATCCAAGGTCAGCAATCCTTGAACGAAGGGTTTACTCAAACTTATACACCTGCCCTAAGGACTAATTTTCGGGTTGCTCCAAACATAAGTTTAAGTTATGCATATAGCATTACCAATAATAACCAAGGGAGTCGTGAAACCACATTCACTAGGAATTCACCTTCTGTTGATTTTGATGCTTACATTTGGAAGAAGCTTACTTTTAGAACCAATTACGCCTATACCACACAAAAACAGGCCAATGGGCAATCTCAATCCTTTCAGACTTGGGATGCAAGATTGTCCTACAGAAAAGACAAAGACTCAAATTGGGAATATGAAATTAAGGCTACCAATATTTTGGATATTGACGCTCAGGTAATAAACTCTGCTAATAATGTTTCGGTATTTACCTCACAAACATTTATTCAACCTCGGTTTGTGACCTTTAGATTTGTGTATAGCTTATAAAAAAACCTACTCTTTTAAGGGCAATAAATTTTACCAGAACAATGATTTCTAGAAGCGCCAGTAACAGAGGCTAAATTATTGATTTCTCCTCTGTCTTTCAGTACGCCCAAAAGCCCAAAAATCAATGCTTCTTTGTAGTTGATGATATCAGGGTCTGGGAGAATCAATTCAGCATCGGTTGCTTTAGAAATCTGTTCCATTAAATAATTGTTGAAGGCACCGCCTCCTGTAAAAAGAACACGTTTATGGCTGGAAATGGCTTTTGCAATTTGATGGGCGAAATGTTGGGTACAGGTAGCTATAATTTCTTCGGAATTTAATTCTGCTAAATTTAATAGGGGCAGAAATTCAGCTTCCAACCATTCGATACCTAGTGATTTTGGCCAGGGTTTGGAATAATACTGAAGCTGATCGAGTTGATCTAAAAGCCCCAGATTTACAACTGAAGTCCTTGCGATAGAACCACTCTCATCAAATTCTTTCCCTAGTTTGTTGGCATAAGGATTTAGCACTTTGTTGAGAGGGCAAATATCGTAAGCAATACACTGTCCATTTTTTTCAGAAGAAATATTTGAAAAACCGCCTAAATTTACGCAGGCATCAAACTCACCGAAAAGCAACCGATCACCAATAGGAACCAAAGGAGCGCCTTGTCCACCAAGTTCCACATCCTGAACTCTGAAATCGCAGATAACTTTTTGTGTTGTTAGCTTGGCTAGTTTTGGAAGATTACCAATTTGATAAGTGAATTGATTTTCAGGTTGATGCAAGATCGTATGCCCATGAGATGCTATAAAATCAAGTCCGGATACATTTTTGTCGTTGATAAATCGGTTGATATATTCAGATAACAGAATTGTATAGTCTTCGTCAAGTGCTTTAATTTTTTCTAAAGGCCAGGTGTGAGCATGAGCTAACTTTTCTTTCCAAGCAGAAGAATATGCATAAGTACTGGCAGTATGAATTTCAAAAGAGAAAGAAGTCCCCGCTGTAATTGTGCAATGCAAAAGATCAATACCGTCTAGTGAGGTGCCAGACATGACGCCGATGACAGAGTAAGTTTTCATATGCTCGTTCTAAGTATTCAAAATTAATATAATGCTTTTGATTATTCTGTGAATATCTCCACTCATCTATATTTTACATTAATCTTAATTTATGAAACCTTACGCTGAAAAATATGTAAGTAAACCCTATATTTGTGTCAAATTTTTAATAAAACTGAAATAATAATTATATGGATTTTAAGTTGACAGAAGAACATGAAATGATACGCCAGGCGGCGAGAGATTTCGCTAATAATGAATTGAAACCTGGAGTCATTGAGCGTGATGAGAAGCAAGAGTTCCCAAAAGAGCAAATCAAAAAATTAGGAGAACTCGGTTTTATGGGAATGATGGCGTCACCAGAGTATGGTGGTGGTGGAATGGATACGGTTTCGTATGTTCTGGCGATGGAAGAATTGTCCAAAATCGATGCTTCGGCTTCTGTTGTTGTTTCTGTAAATAACTCTTTAGTCTGCTGGGGTTTGGATACTTACGGTAATGAAGAACAAAAGAAAAAATACTTAACGCAATTAACTACAGGTGAAAAAATTGGAGCTTTTTGTTTAAGTGAACCTGAAGCTGGTAGTGATGCGACTTCACAAAAAACAACAGCAATAGATAAAGGCGATCATTATGTGATCAACGGAACCAAAAACTGGATTACCAACGGAGGTTCTGCTGATATTTATCTAGTCATTGCGCATACCGATAAAGAGAAAAAACACAGAGGAATCAACGCTTTTATTCTTGAAAAGGGAATGGAAGGATTTGAGATAGGTCCGAAGGAACAAAAGATGGGAATTCGTGGAAGTGATACGCACTCTTTGACTTTCAACGATGTAAAGGTTCCTAAAGAAAATAGAATTGGTGAAGACGGATTCGGATTCAAATTTGCCATGAAAACCCTTGCAGGCGGAAGAATTGGTATTGCAGCGCAAGCTCTCGGTATTGCAGCTGGTGCTTACGAAATGGCTAAAGCTTATTCAAAAATCAGAAAGGCTTTTGGTACAGAAATCATGAATCACCAGGCTATCGCTTTCAAACTAGCAGATATGCACACAAGTATTGAAGCGGCGAGACACATGGTAATGAAAGCAGCCTGGGACAAGGATAATGGTGAAAACTATGATCTTTCTGGTGCGATGGCGAAGTTGTATGCTTCTCAAGTCGCGATGGATGTCACTGTTGAAGCAGTACAAGTTCACGGTGGTAATGGATATGTAAAAGAATACCACGTAGAGCGATTGATGAGAGATGCTAAGATCACTCAGATTTATGAAGGAACTTCTGAGATTCAAAAAATAGTCATTTCCAGAAGTATTCTGGCAGATTAGATATTGAAAATAGATTAGAGTAAAAGCCAGGAATTTTTTAAAATTCCTGGCTTTTTTGTTGCTTGTTATTTCATCTGCTTTTGCTGTCAGACAGGCTCTTAAAGTAGGATTTGTCATTTCGACAAGGGAGATTCATAATTTCTCCGCCTTAATCGGATTCTTCTGAAGGATAGTCTATTCACAACAACAATGGGCATCGCCCTGACATCTTTTTTGTTATTACTATGATTCTCCAAGTGTGAAAATGAAACTTGCGTTAGTCTTTAATCTTCTTATAAAAAATAGTAATCTTGTGACTCGAAAATATAAGCTATGAAAATTTCAGTAGAATTAACCTTGACTCCAATACAGGACGACTATGAACCGATTATCATAGATTTTATAAAATCCTTGAGAAACTCAGGACTTACAGTTCTAGAAAATCCGTTGAGCACCCAAGTTTATGGAGAATATGATAAAGTGATGCAGATTTTGAAGGACGAAGTGGAAATTGCTTTTGAAGCCATGGATCGAGGCTTGCTGCACATGAAACTAGTGAAATCTGATAGAAGCGATTATGAGCCACATTTTTGATTGGTTATTTTCAGAATATGAAAATACGCCCACTCATTATATAGTTTTAGAAGTCATTGCCATAGTCTTTGGCTTTTTGAGTGTTTTATTTTCTAAAAAAGATAACATTTTAGTGTTTCCAACTGGAATTATCAGCACTTTGATCTTTGTCTACATCCTTTACCAATATAGTCTTTTGGGCGATATGATGATAAATGCTTATTATTTTACGATGAGTGTGTACGGTTGGTACCTCTGGACAAGAAAAGTTGACGATTCGCATTTTATACCAATAGAAAGAGCCTCAGCTAGAGAAAACATCAAGTCCATTTTTCTTTTTATAGCAACCGCTATCTTTGTTTGTGTAATTTACGAAGTATTCGATAAATGGGATGGTTGGGTTACTTACATGGATGTTATAACGACCTCTATTTTCTTTGTGGGAATGTGGTTGATGGCCAAGAAAAGACTAGAGAATTGGATTTACTGGATTATTGGTGATTTCATTTCAATACCCCTATATTACTATAAAGGCCTTACGTTTACATCATTTCAATTCATACTTTTTACTATCATTGCTGTTTACGGATATTTAGAATGGAAGAAGAACTTAAACAAACCCAAAGCAAACTTATTAAAATAGTCCTTTTTGGTCCTGAATCTTCTGGTAAGTCCAGCTTAGCTGAAGCCTTAGCAGAGGAGTACAACACCGAATGGGTTCCTGAGTTTGCCAGAGAATATCTGCAGGAGAAGTACAACAATTCTGCTGAAGTTTGTGCGCCTTCAGACCTTATTCCCATTGCAAAAGGTCAAATCCAGATGGAAAATAAATCAGCAAAAAAAGCAAGAAATTATCTTTTTTGTGATACCAATGTTTTACAGACACTTACTTACGCTAAAGTCTATTTTGAAGACTTTCAAAATGCTGCTTTAGAGCAATGTGTAGAACAACACGAGTACACTTATTATTTCCTTACTTATATAGACACTCCTTGGGTAGCCGACGATTTGCGAGATAAACCCGAGGAGAGAATTGAAATGTTTAGTATATTTGAAAATACGCTCATCCAAAAAAATCTACCTTTTACAACTTTAAAGGGTGATTTGAAGCAACGTTTACAAAAAGCCAAATCTATTATTAAAACTCTATAATTTAATTATGAACTTCAATCCTGACGACCTCTCTCATCTAAATGATCATGATCAATCTGTTCAAAAAATTGAGAAAGATCTACAACATTTTGAAAAAGGTTTTCCAAACCTTGAAATCGTAAAGCCGGCCACTTTGGGTGATGGGATTTTGAAATTAAGCACAAAAGAAAAAAAAGAATTAATTAAAGCTTATAAACAGTCTGCCTTACAGGTATTAAAATTCGTTCCGGCGAGTGGTGCAGCCTCGAGAATGTTTAGATCCCTTCATCAGTTTTTGGACGAATACCCGACTACTACTTTTAGTTTTGAAAACTTTTTAAAAGAAGAAAAATTTAAGGATTTAAAAGTATTTTTTGATTCCATAGAGCATATTGCTTTTTATGAGGACTTGATTCTAGCATTAAAAGGCAGAGGTGTAGACTTTGACGAGTTGTCACGAGGAACAAATGCTTTTGAATTAGCTAAACAAATGCTAACTAAAGAGGGCTTCCAGATGGCAGATTTACCAAAAGGACTTATTCCATTTCATAAGTATCCTCAAGAAAAGTTATCAGCATTTGAAGAGCACTTTTACGAAGCCACAAATTACGCTGTAAAAAATGGTAAAGCGAAACTTCATTTTACGATTTCTACAAATCATATTGATAGATTCAAAAATAAACTGAAAGACTTTCAGCCTAAGATTGAAGAGGAAACAGGAATTAGTTTTGAGGTTGATTTTTCTTTTCAGCATTCTTCGACAGATACGATTTGCCTGGACTCCAATGGTGAAATTTTTAAAGATGAGAATAATAAAATCTTGTTTCGTCCTGCCGGTCATGGAGCCTTAGTCGATAATTTGAATCAGCTTGATTCGGATATTATATTCATAAAAAACATAGATAATGTCGCTCATCAAGATCCAGCTTTAGAAGCTGGTCAATCCTCTTTGGAATATAAATCAGTTCTTGCAGGCTTACTGATTCAGTTGCAAAACAAAGCATTTTCACTTTTAGAGAACCTTAATAAAGAGTCCGTTAGTGAAGAGGTAATTCAGGAAGCTGTCACTTTTTTGAAGAACGATTTGAATATACACGTAGATTTTAAAAACAGGGATGAAATTGTTCATTACCTTAACAGGCCTATAAGAGTATGTGGAATGGTTGTGAATGAGGGAGCACCAGGTGGCGGCCCGTTCTGGATTAAAAATGAAGATGATAGTATTTCTTTGCAAATTATAGAAAAGTCTCAGGTCGATTTAACTCAGCAAGATCAGAAAGAAAAATTAGAGGCTTCAACGCATTTTAATCCTGTGGATATTGTTTGCAGTTTGAAAAATTATAAAGGTGAAGCTTTTGATTTGAAGCAATTTGTAGATGTCAATAAAGGCTTTATTGCCAAGAAGTTTGTTGGAGGTGAAGCTATAAAAGCGCTCGAATTGCCTGGACTTTGGAATGGCGGAATGGCTTTTTGGAATACGGTTTTTGTCGAAGTTCCTGCGGAAAGTTTTAATCCAGTGAAAACTGTGGTAGATCTTCTCAAGCCTGGTCATCAACCCAAAACTGATGTTTAACACCAAGGTATTATATAATGAGCTTCAGTTTCAATTTGCTTTAAGTGGTGGGCCTGGCGGACAACACGTCAATAAAACGGAAACCAAAGTTATCATTACCTGGCATCCTTCATCTTCAGCTGTTTTTTCCGAATCTCAAAAAGCCTTAATCCAAAGTAAACTAGCTTCCAGAATCAATTCTGAAGGTGAACTTAAAGTAAGCGTTGCCAAAACGCGAAGTCAACTTCAAAACAAAAAACTGGCGGTAGCGATGCTGGAAGACTTGCTTAAAAAAGCGCTTCAGAAACCGAAAAAGCGAATTAAAACTAAACCCTCAAGATCTTCAAAATTAAAACGTCTTCAGAAGAAAAAACAGCATTCTGATAAAAAGCAATTAAGGAAAAAACCGAAGCTTTAGAAAAGTCAGGACTGTAAATTCTTAATTTTTTGCAGGAAGTTATTGTAAATGCCTTTTAGTCAACCAGATCTGCCAATTCCTTGCCTACGCTGCTGCCTATGGCAACACCCATTCCACCGAGTCGAACTGCACAGAACACCCGATTCGATATCGGCTTTATGATTGGACTTTTCTGTTGTCCAACTCCTAAAATCCCACTCCATCGCTGATCGATTTCAAAATTGTAATCAGGTAAAATCACATCTTTAAGCAAATCTTCCAAAGCATTTTGAATACGCGTAGTAGTTTCCAAAACGGAGGTTGTTTCGCCATCACTGTCCAGATTTCTACCACCACCAAGTAATATCCTGTTGTGTATATTTCTAAAGTAGTAAAAACCTTCATCCAGATGGAAAGTACCCTTAATAGATGAATTCGGAATAGGTTTGGTAATTAAAACTTGATTCCTAGCTGGAGTGACATTGAGCTCTAATAATTCAGAGGCAAATGCATTGGTCGCAATAAGAAGATATTTTGCTTTAAAATCAAAATCTTCAAGTTGTATATGAACAGATTCTGCTTCAGTTGAAAATGATTTGACTTCAATCGAATTTAAAATTGAAATGCCCTCAGACTGAGCTTTTTTCAACAGAGCTTGCATCATTTTACCTGTATCGATTTGTCCTTCAAAAGGATTGAAAATCAAATTGGGTAAAGTATTTTTAAAGCCAAAATTATTAATTTTCAATTTAAAAGTGTTTGCTTTGAAGACAGGATGAAGCAGTTCATTGAACATTTGTAAATTAGCTTCGCAATTTTCAAAAGTGTCTTCGTTTTTTTTCAGAAAAACCTCATATCCGCCATGTTGCCGGAAGTCAATCTGTTTTTCTCCAAGCGTAGATTTTAATGATTCCAGGCCATCAACGCGTTTTTGTACTAAATTTAGCAGCTCTTCTTTAGTGTGATTTTTCATGTCTGAAAGCAATTCACTGGCGCTGCCAAAACAAGCAAAGCCAGCGTTTTTGGTGCTTGCCCCTTGTGGTAAAATTCCTTTTTCCAAAATGAGAATTTTTGCTTTAGGGTGTTTCTTTCTAAGTTGTAGCGCACAGGATAAACCCACAATCCCACTTCCCACTATACAAAAATCTACATTATCAAACCACGTATGTTGTTCCCAATAGGATAAATTCAAAGTGTTATTTTTTGGTTATTAAACGAAATATTTGATTTTTTTTATTTCAGTTCTAATGAAAATATTAAATCGCAATCAAGATGAACTATCAACTTCTCGGCCGCGATTGAATAGAAAAAAGCATTTTTTAGGCTTTGATTTTAATTCAAAATACTACTTAAGCAGAATTTCTGCTTGCGTTGATATTTCCAAATAAAGCTCGAATTACCATTTTCTCATAAATCTCTTTATTAGGATCATCCTCTTGGATTTTTTGCAAGGCGTACTGTTGTATACTAAGTAGAGGTAGAATAATATCTTCACGCATACTTATAGATTTTCTTGCTAGTTCTTCGTTTTCCATTAATTCGTTCTGTTTTGTCAATTTAAGAACAAGTTTTTTTGTAAGTTCATATTCCTCGCGTAAATTCATCCAGAACTTTCCATATTTTTTATTATTTTTCATGTAGGATGTCAACGGGAAATATGATTTTTTCATTGACATGATGCTATTCAAAATAAGAGATCTAAAAAAGGCTGAGTGTTCGTAAAGGTCTTCAACCACATGAAATTGATCTGCATAAGTATTAAGTGCTGTTCCAAGTCCGTAATACCCCGGTACATTTTGCCTTATCAACCCCCAGGATCCTACAAATGGTATGGCTCTCAAATCTTTTAATTGAAGTTTGGCATTTTGATTTCTTTTAGTTGGTCTACTGCATATGTTTGTGGCTCCATAGTACCTAAGGGTTGTCATTTCTTCCAAATAAGGAATGAACAACTCGTGTTCCTTTAGACTTATGTATTTCTCGTAACTTTTATCAGCTAGTTCGGTAAGTAATTCCTTATGATTTGGCTTCCAGCTTTTACTTTGTTTAGATTTTACTCCCGCCAGAAGCAGTTGTTCAAAATTGTAAGTTGCCTGTTCATGAGTTCCAAAAACACTGGTAATTGTTTGTCCCTGGATAGTCAACTGAATCTTTTCGTTTGCAATTTCGTTGCCTTGAGCAGCGTAAAATTGATGTGTTTTTCCTCCACCGCGCGCTGGTGGTCCTCCACGACCATCAAAAAACACAACTTGATAACCTTCTTGTCTTGATAAAGTTGTTAAGCGCTCTTTGGTTCTGTAAATTTCCCAGTTAGCTTTCAGATAGCCGCCATCCTTGGTGCCGTCTGAAAATCCTAACATGATGTGCTGTTCCTTGTTTCTTTTACGCAAATGTGATTTATAAATTTCATTGTCATAAAGCGCTCTCATCACAGATTCAGAGTTGTCCATGCCGTCCATAGTTTCAAATAAAGGGACAATGTCTATCTGGATATCTTCTTCCTTATATCCGCAATACTTGAAAAGAGCATACACATGTAAAACATCGAAAATGCTTTCAGAATTGGAAATGATATAGCGATGTAAACCCCTCTGCCCATTCAGTTCTTGGATGTCCCGGACTTGATATACATTTTCTATAGTGTCTACGACCAAGTCACCCGAATAATCGGCTGAATTTATTTCTAACGACTCTTTTGTTAAGTATTCCAATTTTTCTTCTGAAGACAAGTCGTTATAATTTACATTAAATTCTTTTTTGAAAATTTCAGCGATTACTTGGTTATGAATGCTACTATCCTGACGGATATCTAAAGTTGCAAAGTGATTTCCAAAGAGGTGCACTCTTCCAATAAAATCATCGATTAAGTCGATATTCAAAGACTGGTACTTGTCCTCAACCAACTTTCTTACATGATACATGATTGAGAGAATTTCTTCAGACTTTAAACTTGTTTTTTTCTTGAAAATTTGCTTGTATAATTTGCGTTTTAGTTTATTCAGAGGTTCATTAACTTCCCTAAAAGTGAGTTTACGCATCAAAACTTTCAGGTGGTTATAATAACATTTCATGATAGTAATCCGCAATTGAGTTGCTACTTCATAAGTAGTTTCTTTGGTTACAAATGGATTTCCGTCTCGGTCGCCGCCTGGCCAAAACCCCATTTCCAGCAAATTTGGGTTGAAGTCTGGAGGTAAATTGGCAGCTTTTCCAATTTGGTGATAGATTTTGCCTAGTGTTTCATAATAAACATATCTCAAGTAAAATATGATACTTTGTGCTTCTTCAAGTGGGGTGGGCTTTTCTCTATTAATAAACGGAGTATAAGCTAGCTGTTGAAGGATGTTATCAATTTTTGTAATGCTATCTATTTGAACGGCATTGCGAAGTTCATGCATTATTCCTTGCACATTGTTGGGGTAAAATTGTGTAGGATGAGCGGTAAAGACCACTCTAGAGCTAAAGTTTTTCAGGTGTTCAATAAGATCTTGGTAATTTGCGTTACCGGGTTGTAATACGTTTTCGATTTTTTGTTTTTTGAAACTTGAAAAGGCGGCATCTTCAATACTATCAAACAAAACCACTTGGCGTTCGATATACTTTATCATTCTGAATAATAAATCAAACTTTTCTTTGTCGGAAGTTAACTCAGTATGGTTAGCTAGAAAGTCTTCAATTACTGCTTTAGGCTCTGCGTCTTTTTATAACCTTCCTTGCTCAACTTATGAAGAAGTGGAATAAAAACACCTGTATAGGTAGTATTTTCGTTTGGAAGATTTAAAAACAAGCTGTTATAGATTAAGTATTTATTGCTTACAATTTGTCTAAATTTTTCTATACGTTCATTGTTTTGCATGGTCTGTTGATTTTTGGTTTGAATTTTAACTTAATAAGCTAGTTTATCAAAAATAAAGAAAAACCAGTATTAAACCTCAAAATCAAAGTTTAATCCAACTCCTTTAAACTTTGAGACTTAAAACTCAAGTTTATAATCTATATATTTTTATCAATAATTAGTGCATTTATAATGACTGAAATTAAATTCAATTACATAAATTTACAACAAATCTCTAAGGGGTGTTTTGTGAAAGCAAGACTGAGATCATACCCAATGAACCTGGGCAAGTAATGTTGCCAAGGGAAATGACATGTTTGTCATGCATTGCTTTATACTCCTGATACCAGAGCGGTCTTCAGGTTTTTTTATGTTTAACATTGAATAATTGCCCCTTTTATTCGTAAATCATTTTACGAATGAAAATCAAATTATTTCTATTATGTGCTATCTTCTTTGGATGGCAATCCTTCTCACAAGATTACACGATAGAAGGAAAAGTAACAGACAACGGTAAAGCACTTCCGGGAGTAAGTGTGTATGCCAAATCTACCAATTACGGAACAGTCACCGATGAGAATGGAGACTATCAGTTGAAAGTTTCACCAGGAACTTACACGCTTATTTTTAACTTCGGAAACAGGAGAGAATTTAAGGTGAATGTAGATTCCAATCAAAGGCTTGATGTTGATATGTCTAAGGCTGAAGAAGCTCTGGATGAAGTTTTGGTCCAGGCATTTCGGGTTAATGCGGACTCTCCAATCACGCACTCCAACTTCAGTAAAAAAGAAATTGAAGAGCGTAATCTAGGTCAGGACATTCCTATTTTACTAAATGTACTTCCTTCCGTCGTGTCCACAACCGATGCTGGAAATGGTGTGGGTTATACGTCTATAAGAGTGAGAGGTAGTGATGCTTCCAGAGTGAATGTGACCCTAAACGGTATTCCCTTCAATGATCAGGAAAGCCAGGGCTCCTTTTGGGTGAATCTTCCAGATTTTGCTTCTTCTACAGAAAACATTCAATTGCAAAGAGGTGTGGGAACATCGACCAACGGATCAGGAGCTTTTGGAGCGAGTTTGAATATCTTGACAGAAGCCAAAAGTGATGAGCCAAGTGCGGAGTTGAGCAACTCATTTGGTTCTTTCAACACGAGACGCCATACTGTAGAATTTGGAACAGGACTTTTGGAAGATAAATTCACATTCTCGGGTCGATTGTCACAAATCAAGTCTGACGGTTACATCGATAGAGCTTCTTCTGATCTTAAATCTTACTTTTTGCAAGGAACCTTTAAGGAGGGAAACACCTTTATAAAAGCGCTGACTTTTGGAGGAAACAATGTGACTTACCAAGCTTGGAATGGTATTGATCGAGAAACTCTGGAAACCGATAGAACATTCAACCCTTCCGGACAATATACCGATGAAAATGGGCAAACTCAGTTTTATGATAACGAAGTAGATAATTATAAACAAGATCACTATCAATTACACTTGAATCAGAGATTGGATCAGAACTGGACGACAAATTTGAGTTTGAACTACACCTACGGTCGTGGTTATTTTGAACAATATGAAGAAAATGGTGATTTGGCTTTTCATGAAATTGGGCCGGTCACAGTTGGTAACGAAACCATTGAAGAATCAGACTTGATACGAAGACGTTGGCTGGATAATGATTATTACGTCATCAGCGGAACTTCAACGTATACGGATAGTCAACTCGAGTTTACCTCTGGTTTGTTTTACAGCTATTATACTAATGATCACTTTGGAGAAGTCATTTGGTCGCGATTTGCTGGGGATTCTAAAATAAGAGATAACTATTATTTCGGTACGGGTACAAAACAAGAATTTACAGCGTTTAGTAAAGCTACTTTAAAGTTGGATGATAGGCTGAGCCTCTTTGGAGATTTGCAGGGACGGTTTGTAAATTACGAAACTATAGGTTTGACTTCAGATAAAGAAAACTTATTAGTCGATGAAAACTTCAATTTCTTTAACCCAAAAGCTGGTGCAACTTTTGAATTGAATGCCTATCAACAATTATACGCATCATATGGGAAAGCCAGAAGAGAGCCACGTCGACGCGACTTTGAAAATGGCATTACCAATCCAGAAGTTCTGGATGACTTTGAATTGGGTTGGAGGGTCGATCTAGGTAATTCCAGCATTAATACAAACGCTTATTATATGTATTACAAAGACCAGATGGTCTTAACAGGAGCCATAGATGATGTGGGTGCGCCAATCAGAGAAACTAGTGGAGAAAGTTATAGATTAGGTTTGGAAATCGATGCTGATATCAAAATCAATCGCTTATTTTCTGCTCGACCTAATTTGACTTTAAGCCGAAATAAAAATATCGATTTTAGAGCAAATCTCGATGGACAAATTAGAGACCTTGGGGAAACTAATATTTCTTTTTCTCCAGAAATTATAGCAGCCAATCAACTGATTTATCACCCTAGCGAAGAGTTTCAGATAAATTTGATATCAAAATATGTAGGTGAACAGTATATGGGCAATATCGATAGTGAAGTGTCTTTGCTGGATAGTTTTTTCACCAACGATATCAATATTGTTTACGAGTGGAAAGATGTACCTTTATTCAAATCGGTTGTGTTTACAGGACTTGTGAATAATGTGTTTGATGTAAAGTATGAGTCCAATGGCTATTTCTTCTTTTTTGATTCACAAAATGACGCAGGCCAAGTTCAAACAATTGAAGGCGCTGGATTTTATCCACAAGCAGGTATTAACTTCTTAGCGGGAGTGACACTTAAGTTTTAATCATAAAGTTTATAAACCAAAAAAAGACCTCCAAGTGGAGGTCTTTTTTACTGTTAAACGTCTAGTTTATAAACCGAGCAGATTTTAGTATAGCTTCAATTTCAAACATTTGTAATCTTTTGGAAGAAGAAGGTTTGAACACAAAACCTTCTAAAATGATATAGCGATCATTTTTTTCATCTCTTACAGCATAAGTCATAAAAGGACCTGCCATAAAAAACCCTTTTACTTCCCAGGTTCCTTTGATCTCATAAGCAAACTTTCCATCAATTTCAGTTTCAAACAGATATGGAGCATAAGCTTCCTCGGTAATCATGTGAGTGTCTTCAGTAGGACCGGGAATATACTTTTCACCAACTGAATCTCTCATTTTTATAACATTGGCTATAATATCGTTGTTTTTTTCAATAGTAGAAGTAGGAACTTCATAAGTAAGTAATTCCATACTTCCATTTTTTATGTCTTTACGCATCCAGAAAAACTTATCTTCCTGTTTCGCGTAGCGATATGCGGAAGGAAAAAGCATCGTGATTCCCAATGATTTTTTTAGAACATCAACTTCATTGGGAGCTTTTCTCATCCTTCTCCTTTTTTCTTTTAATTCAGTATTACTGAAAAGTTCCAGAAATTTATCTTTATGAGTATTCAATTCTGTGATGATTGAGGAAGGATTGGGGCCAGTAATAGCTATGCCGGTTTGAGGCTTGGCAAAAGAATCAATCAAAACTTGATGGCCAGTTTTTTCAGAAGTTTCAATCTTCAGGAACGTTCTGTTTTTTCTTGCAAAACCATTAAAAGCTTTTGGTGGGATTTGGTTCAATGCATACTTTGGCTCTTGTTGAGGTAAGCCCTGGACATCTTCAGCAAAAATTTGCCGAATGTGTTCACCTATAGAATCCTGCCAGTCGTCGTTGGTGATCACAACGTTTAGTTGATTCAAATTACCAGAAGATTCAGCCTTGTAAGCAGAATTTTTTGTGTCAGTACAGGAATAAATTGAAATGAAGAAAACAAGCGCAAGGCTGAATTTTCCGAAGCGGCGTAAAGTTGATTGCATTTTTTTTGGATTTTTTTGTTGAATATTACTTATCCAATATTATTCCAAAAGTACGATTCTTAACAATAACTTTTTTAGCTCGCTATATTGTTCATTAGTTTGAATCTATGTTCTTGGATAAATCGGTCCAGTCTTTGATTCCAAAAGGGCACATCTTTGTAAAATTCTACACAATCCTGCAAAGTCTTCTGCTTGAGTAATTGTGGTATGATGTATTCTTCGAAGTCTCGTGTGATTAGCTTTAGAAATTCATCTGCATTGTCTTCATTGGTCAATGAGTAGCCGATGCTATTTTTAAATCTATGAAACTGAAGTTCCTCGGGAAGATAGCAATCTTGTGAAACGCAAACCGCCAGCTCTGTGATCTCTGGACGTTTTCTGGATGAAGATTTTATTGGTGGTATCATCATGCCTAAATTGATCCTGAAATCAATTTTATCATCTGTTGACCACCAGTATTTTTGAAGTGTGAGTACTAAAGAAAACTCATCTGAAGATTTCCACCAAATTTCGCCGTCATTATTAAAACCAGCTTCAAGCATGATTGGTTTTAAGATTTCGACTTCCATTTTTTGTAATAATTCAATTGCTTTCATAACTAAAGGTATTTGACTTATTCAAATGTACAAGCCTTCTTTGGTTTTGATTTACGGTTCAACCGTAATCATAGTGCGGTAAAACCGTAAAATTTTATTTTACGCTTACAAAACAACTCAGTTCATGATAACCCTAGCTAAAAACTCATCTTTTTGAAATTAAAAGTTGTTCTGAATATTTACATTTGTTTTTTTTCTAAAAAATATGAAGTATACCACTGCATTAGTCATCATCTTTCTCACTTTTCTTTCTCCAGGTACAATTGCGCAAGAGCAGAATTCTACATTAGAATATGGTGCCAAGTTTGGTCTATCTATATCTGAGTTTAAAGGCGCCGAGAATCTTAAATCCTTACGATCGACTTTTACTGCTGGATTAATTTCAGAATATAGTTTAACTGAAAAATATGCTTTACAACTGGAGTTATTATATTCCAGACAAGGAAGCACAAATAGAGGAAATGAACAAGGATCCTATTTTGAAGACAGTGTAAACCTTAACTATTTTAACTTACCAATTCTGGGAAAATATTACATCAATAAAGGTTTGGCTTTTGAATTGGGACCCCAGTTTGGATACCTTGTTAATGCCACCTATGAAAGCAAACAAGCAGAAAACTCTAATAAAATAAATGTAGACGACGATTTTGAAAAGCTGGATATGTCGATTTCTGCTGGTATAAGTTATAAAACAGATTGGGGCTTTTTAGTTGGAGCCAGATACAGCCTTGGTTTGAATAATATCAACGACGGATTTAATTTTGAATCCAGTAATTTAAATAACGCAGTTTTTCAGCTTTACTTTGGCTATTTAATTAAATAAAGCTTGGCTTTTCTAAATCGTCAACTGCTTTAAAAACAGTATCTTTGCGCAAATTTTGAAAATGAAAGACCCAAATAAACATAAAGACCCTAGCAAAAAGGGATCAAAAAGCAAATTCAGCAAAAAAGAAGTTGCTCAGTCTAAGGTAGATAAACAGATTAAAAACCCAAACGCAGGAATGCGTCTTAATAAATATGTATCAAATTCTGGCGTTTGTTCCAGAAGAGATGCAGACATCTATATAAAGTCGGGAAATGTTACTGTCAATGGTAAAGTTGTTACCGAGATGGGACACCAGGTCAAGCTCGAGGATGAGGTGAAGTTTGACGGAAGATTGATTAATCCTGAACCTAAAACCTATGTTTTGCTTAATAAGCCCAAAGGATTTTATGTTACAGGAAGTTACGAAAAAGGAAAATTGACCGCTTTGGATTTAGTTCAAAATGCGTCTAAATCTAAACTTGCTCCAGTTGGAAAACTTGACACTAGTTCAATGGGATTGATCTTGTTTACAAATGACGGGACATTGGCTAAGAAATTATCCGGGCATAAAAATGGTATTAGGCAAATCTATCAGGTAGAATTGACCAAACCTCTCAAAGAATCCGATCTTGAAGTCATAAAAGATGGTCCCTTTATAGAAGGGTCTAAAGTAAAAATCGAAGAAGCGGCCTACGTAGATAACCGACCAAAAAACATTATTGGACTTGAGTTGAGAAGCCAAAGAGCTCATATTGTCCAGCGTATCTTTAAAAAGTTAGGTTATGAAATTGAAAAACTCGATCGAGTGGTCTATGCCAACCTAGATAAGAAAAATGTTCCCAGAGGTCATTACCGCATTCTCACCAAGCAGGAGGTTATCAATTTAGGAATGGTTTAAATGTATTTATGGATAAATTGAACAGATACTTTTTATTGAACATCAACTTAATCTTAAGTAGAGTAACTCTGGTTCTAATTTTAATTTCTTCATATGTGGCGCTTGCTCAGCAAAAAGAAGTTAAAAGAGATTCATTAATAATCAATGACAGTATTTCTGGGATTGTCAACTACGAATATGATTCATCTAATGGTGAGAACATATTTGACGGAAAATTTTCTTTTGAGTCTGTATCCTCTTCAAAGTTGAAAAGTTTCGATTATCAAGCCTTCACGTATGACGGTGAATTTTCATCCGATCAAAAATCTGGTGACTGGTCCTTTTCTGATAAAAAAATGAAAGAGGAAAATCAGAAATTTGTTTCAGGTTTTAGAGTAGGGAATTTGGCTACAGGAACCGAAAACAGGATTTCTGGTGAATTTCAGGAAGGTATAGCAGTTGGTAGTTGGAAAGTGGTCAAGCAAGATTATGTAAACTCCGAAGTTAAAGACACGCTATTCTTTATCGAATCTACGTTCAAAAATAATCGATTAATAGGATCTTTAAAATCAAGCTCAAATCTTATTACTGTTCAGGGCTACTTCAACGCAGATGGATATTTTCATGGGGATTGGGTGATCAAACATCAGACTGAAAACCAACCTGTTCAAGAAAACAGGACTTATGAAGCAGGAATTTTAAAAGCCTATCAAATTATAATCGATGGTAAGACCTTTGATATTTCCTATTCAGGATTTGATACTACGGACGTGGATGATGATGAGCAGTGGGAAGATTATACCTTGCAAAACGGATATTTTGACATACTCAACCTTATAGATTTAGAAGTTGAACAAACCATTTCTTCGGAGGTGAAACTTTTAATCAATAACCGCCATCAAAAGACCAATGATTTTATAAAAAACAGCGTCTTGGCGTTTTCATTTAATTCTGAATTCGATATTTGGAACACCTTAAGAGGGAGTAGTCCTCTAGGCCTTGGAAAGTTTAAGGTGAGGAAATTTGAATTTTCATCAAACGAACAAAAATTAGTCAAAAATATAGCTGATGACTTTCAGGAGATTCAATCTATTCTGAAAAAATTCGAAAATAATCCGAAAGTCAAAATTGGTAAGCCAGTACACGAAAAATTTAATGAAGCTGAATTGATTTTTAATGTTTACAAAAATGAATTAAGCCAGTTAAAGAGAATGGTAGAGGTGATTACTTCAGATGCTTTTGAGTATGTTCATCGAGAAGAAATTTATGGTAAGATTTGGCCTAAACTTCTCTTTCCAGTTGAAGTTACCTATGAGTTTCAATCAGAATTGGTGACGAAGCCTCATGAATTTCCTGAAGCTCCTGAACGAGAAAATTTCAATCTGGATAAGGCTAGTTCCTTAATCCAAAATATCAAGACGGATGTTAAGGCCATAGATTTGGAAGTTCAAAAGATATTTAAGGAGATGGAAATTGAAAAATCGCTTTCCAATGATGAAAAACGTCTTGTAGAAAAGAAAGGTAAAATTGAAAGCTTATTCAATTTAGATTCAGAAGAAAATGATCTAAATACGTATCATCAAAGATATTCAGAATTAGTTTTGAAACTCACCGAAAGCACCTTCAATTCCTACGGTAGTTTGAAGGTTGACCAAAAGAAAAATCAGATTAAGGATTTACTTCGTTGTTACAACAACCTTCTGGATTTCTACACTTTCCTTGAAAATTTAGAATCTAAAAACGAAAGGCTGGACGAAGCTTACACAAACACAACTTTCAATGCATATATGATGGTTGATATGTCTGAAAGGATAAAGGAAAATATTTACACAGCCTTTATTGAAAGCTTAAGACCTTACTTGTTTGAAAGACTAAGCAATGATTTCAACTGTGAAAATTTAGAATTGGCTATGGAGGATATCAGTAGCGTTTATCAAAAAATGCTGGAACTTAGCAAACGTGATACTAGGGCTGAGGAAAAAGAATTAAGAAGAGAGAAAGACCCTGAAGTTATTTTGTCTGTTCTGGAATTGAAGTTGAAATATTGATGTATATGAAGTTCAACGGATCAATTAAATTCAGTTTATTCTTTGTTTTTATTGCAAGTTTTGTTTTTTCACAAGAAGACAATACAAGCTTTCCAGACCAGTCTATTTTGAATGCACCTGAAACACTTACGTGGATCAATAGTTACGGTACTTTTAGGCTAAGTGAGAAGTGGTTTTGGCACGGAGAGTTACATTATCGAATGCGTGAAAATGATAGCAGAAATTTTATTGGCGATGTAGCTCAGGTTTATAACAGGCATGGTATTCAATATATCCCCAATAAAAGCTTCAAATTTACATTGGGTGGTGTTTTGCGAGTAGATTTTGGTGATCAAAGCGGAGATGCTTTCGAAAAAATAAGATTGGAGCCCAGGATATGGCATGAGTATCAATGGATAATGCCCTACGAACGTTTTAGGATTTATCACCGTATAAGAATTGAACACCGTTGGAAAAAAAGTTTCCAAAAAGGTTCGGAATATGTTTTTGGCAACAGATGGCGTTATAAATTTATGATGAAGATTCCGCTGAACAAACCTAAACTACAGCCAGGGGCTTTCTATTTTAATCCAGATGTTGAGTTGATTATGCAAAGTGGAAAAAGTATCGTAGACAATCCTATTGAGGACTTAAGGTTTTATCCTGGTATTGGATACATTGCCTCGCCACGGGTAAGTTACTCGGCGAATATGATGTATACCACTGGTCAATCTGGAATAGATGGAGGGATTTATCGAGAACGTTGGATATTCAAATTCAATGTGTATATCAACTTGGATTTGAGAAAATTCGATGATAAAATACCTGAAACTAGATTTTACGATTAACAAAATTAAAGCATGAGTTCTAAAGACAAAAAAAATAAAAATCGGTATAAAGTATTGTTCATTGTCTCATTGATTGCCATTTTGGCTTTGGTTGTGATTGTATTCTCGCTAGACTCTAAACTTAACACTTATCAAAACAGTGAAACTATACCTGCTTCAGCTTATTCCGAATTAGAGTCTGATCTTACTATCCTAAAAGATATTATTTCAGCAGATGAGGTGTGGATGATGGACAATCAACCTGGGAATGCATTAAAACAATATAAAAACCTAGAACTATCAGATAGCGATTTAAGAAAAAAGGTAGATCAAAGAATAAAACGAGTCCAGAATATTTTACAATCTGAAAATGATGATGAACTCACTAAAATAAATCTACGAACTGAGCTCAGTAATACCATTGATTTAAAAGATTCTATTTCAAGTCGTTCGGATTCTCTTCAGCGAGCATTCAAGCTGTCATTAAATCAAATTAAGAGTGTTAATGATAGTCTTGAAAGTGAATTGAACATCAAGTCAAAAGAGTTAAACCGCAAAGAGACTTTAAAGGTTATAAGTTTTAGATCTGATAAGGATATATTGATCCACTATGTTGGCGAAACTGAAAATAATATAGCTACAGGCAGTGGAGTAGGTGTGTGGACAAACGGATCTATTTATAGAGGTGAATGGAAAGAAAACAAACCGCATGGAAAAGGTAATTTCCAATGGGCGGATGGAGCTAAATACGAAGGAGATTTTGTGAGGGGTGAACGAACAGGCGAAGGTACTTTTAGCTATCCTACTGGAGAGAAATACGTTGGAGAATTTAAAGAAGGATTGAGGAATGGTAGTGGAATACTTTATGATATTGATGGCAACGTAAGTTTTGAAGGGCAATGGAAGAAAGATAAACCAGTCCAGTAACCAGTAGATTTATACCATAAAGTAACTGAAATTTTAACATTTGTAAGCTTTTTCTATTTATGAAAATGATTTTCTTTTGTAAATGTTTTTAAAATCAAATTTAGCTTCTGATATGAAGTTTCTTCAATATTATAATTCTCTTACTGCAACAACATGTAATTCAATTTGGTGTTGATCTTCCCAATTAAAACATTTTTTTACTTAACTTTAAGGATAATAATTAATTCATAAATGAATACAAAGTACATTGACTTAATAAGCCAAACCTATGATTTCCCCCAAGATGAATTTACTCTTAAAGGTGACGAACTTAAATTTCATGATATAGACCTTATGGGTCTAGTTGAGAAATATGGAGCTCCTTTAAAATTCACTTATCTTCCAAAAATTTCTGAAAATATTGGCCGTGCTAAAAAATGGTTTCAAGATGCCATAGAAAAGCACGAGTATAAGGGAACTTACAATTATTGCTATTGCACCAAGAGTTCTCATTTTAAGCACGTTTTGGATGAAGCGTTAAAGAATAATATCCACATCGAAACTTCTTCTGCTTTTGATATTGATATCGTTAACAGCTTAAAAGAGAAAGGTAAAATCACTAAGGATACTTATGTGATTTGTAATGGTTTCAAAAGAGACCAATACGTTTCTAATATTGCAAATCTTATTAATGGTGGTCATCACAATTGCATTCCTATAATTGACAATTACGAGGAAATCGCTCTGCTCACTAAAGAAATAGATAAAGACTTTAAAATCGGAATTAGAATTGCTTCCGAGGAAGAACCTAAGTTTGAATTTTATACTTCCAGGTTAGGTATTGGCTATAAAAATATTGTTCCGTTTTACGAAGATCAGATCAAAAACAACGATCAGGTTGAGTTAAAGATGCTCCACTTTTTTATCAATACAGGTATTAGAGATAATGCCTACTATTGGAATGAGCTTCAGAAATGTTTGAGAGTCTATACTCGCTTGAAAAAAGTATGTCCTAGTCTGGATAGCCTCAATATTGGTGGTGGTTTTCCGATAAAGAATTCTCTGGCATTTGAGTATGATTATGAATACATCATCGATGAGGTTATCAATCAAATTAAACTGACTTGTGAGGAAGAAGATGTTCCTGTGCCTCATATTTTTACTGAATTTGGGAGTTTTACTGTAGGCGAAAGTGGTGGAGCGATTTATGAAGTTTTGTACCAGAAGCAACAAAATGACCGTGAGAAATGGAATATGATTAACTCTTCATTTATCACGACTTTACCAGATTCTTGGGCCATAAGTAAACGTTTTATTATGTTAGCTATTAACAGATGGCAGGATAGGTATGAGCGAGTACTTCTTGGAGGATTGACTTGCGATAGTGATGATTATTACAATTCTGAACAGCATATGAATGCGATTTACCTCCCGAAGTACGAAAAGAATGACCCGCTTTATATTGGGTTTTTCAATACCGGTGCTTATCAAGAAAGCATTGGAGGTTTTGGAGGATTGCAGCATTGTTTAATCCCAGCTCCAAAACATATTCTAATACAAAAAAACGATGATGGAAGTCTGTCGACAGAATTATTTAGTGAACAACAAAAAAGTGAAGATTTACTCAAAATTTTAGGTTATCATGGCATTTAACAAAAATTATGCAGGAATTCCAGACAAGTACGCACGTATCGACGAAGCGAAAGTTGTTTTAATTCCAGTTCCCTATGATGGAACAAGTTCTTGGCAAAAAGGAGCAGATAAAGGGCCTCAGGCTTTTTTGGAAGCTTCAGAAAACATGGAATTGTTTGACATCGAAACCCGTACAGAAGTTTATAAAAAAGGCATTTACCTGGCTCCTCCTGTGTCTGAAAAAAGCTCGCCAGAAAAAATGGTAGAAGCCGTTCATAAAACCACCAAAAACTACTTAAAGCAGGAAAAGTTTGTCACTATTTTTGGAGGTGAACACTCAGTTTCTATAGGAACCATCCGTGCTTTTCATGAGCACTATCCAGAGTTAACCGTTGTCCAAATTGATGCGCACGCCGATTTAAGACCTTCTTACGAGGGAAGTGCTTGTAATCATGCTTGTGCCGTTCATGAAGCCAGTAAAAAAGGAAACTTGATTCAGGTAGGAATCCGCTCCATGGACGAATCTGAGTTAGAGTATATGGACGAAAATCGAGTTTATTTTGCCCACGATCTTTATGAAGACTGGGCAGATGATGCGGTAGGACAAATGACTCCAAATGTCTTTATCACCATTGATCTGGATGCTTTCGATCCCTCCATTTTGCCATCTACTGGAACCCCAGAACCAGGCGGCTTATTTTGGTATGAGACTCTAGAATTCCTGAAAGAAATTTTCAAAAAGAAAAATGTAGTCGGTTTTGATATTGTAGAACTTTGCCCTAATGAAGTGGATAAATCTTCAGATTTTCTTGCCGCTAAACTGTATTATAAAATGCTGAGCTACAAGTTTAAATATGAAAATGGAAGCGAAGAAGAGGAGGAATAGACTTGAACTTGTTAGATTTAGTATTAAAAAAAGGATAAAACAAATTAGTTTTGGTTTGATGTTTTTAGATAGTCTTTTCTAAGTTTTTTTATTTGACCCTCAGCCCTCCACTTTAATTATAATTTTAAAAAATAAATACAATGAGTAAACCCATTTCGGACTTTATAGAAAAATATTACTTACACTTTAATGCAGCAAGTCTAGTTGATGCTGCCAAGGCTTATGAAAAGCAACTGGATGGTGGTTCCAAAATGTTAGTTTCCTTGGCAGGTGCGATGAGTACAGCCGAATTGGGTAAAATATTTTCTGAGATTATCCGTCAGGATAAGGTTCATATCGTGTCCTGTACTGGTGCCAATCTGGAAGAAGACGTGATGAATCTGGTCGCACATTCTCATTACAAACGCGTTCCAGAATACCGTGATTTGACACCTCAGGATGAAAGAGATTTACTAGATAAAGGCCTGAATCGGGTTACAGATACCTGTATTCCAGAGGAAGAAGCCTTCAGACGTTTGCAAAAACATATTGTCAAAATCTGGAAAGATGCCGAAGCCAAAGGTGAACGCTATTTCCCGCATGAATACATGTATAAATTATTGCTTTCAGGCGTTCTGGAAGAATACTACGAGATTGATTTAAAAGACTCTTGGATGTATGCCGCCGCAGAGAAAAACCTTCCAATTGTAGTTCCAGGATGGGAAGACAGTACGATGGGGAATATTTTTGCGAGCTACGTGATGAAGGGTGAATTGAAAGCTTCTACGGTAAAATCTGGAATAGAGTATATGACGTTTCTAGCCGATTGGTATACAGAAAACTCAAAAGAGGGGATTGGCTTTTTCCAGATTGGAGGTGGCATTGCAGGCGATTTTCCAATCTGTGTAGTACCGATGTTATATCAGGATATGGAACGCACCGACACGCCATTTTGGAACTATTTCTGTCAGATTTCAGATTCGACGACCAGTTATGGATCTTACTCCGGAGCAGTACCAAACGAAAAAATCACCTGGGGAAAACTAGACATTAACACACCAAAATTCATTATTGAAAGCGACGCCACCATTGTTGCTCCCTTGATTTTCGCGTATTTGCTGGAAATGTAAACCTCATTTTGGTTTATCTAATTTTGAGCCCTAATTGTATAATCTTCAGAAATCATCTTCACTTTGGATGCCGTCCTAAAGTGAAGATGATACTTAAAGCTTATTTTCTTAAAGCTTTATAGCTAACTTTGTACAAATTCAGAAGAAAAATAACTTCACTTTTCCATTCTGAATTTGATACTTACTAGATTTCGAATCCATAACTAAATTAAAGACCACATGTCGACTGAAAATTCTCCAAAAATCGAACAAATTGAACTGAAGTACTTATCTCTAAAGGATTTTGAAGTCCTTAAGGAAGTATTTGTGGAAATTTATGGTGACGTTCCCGATGCTTATTGGCAAAAAGACGAGTTGAAAAGATTGATTGATATTTTTCCTGAAGGTCAGGTGGTGATTTTAGTAAATGGAGATATTGCTGGTTGTGCATTTTCCATTATTGTGGATTACGATAAATTATCCGATAACCACACCTATGATGATATTGCTGGGGATGTAAAGTTCAAAAACCACACAGGAGACGGTGATATGTTGTATGGTATCGATGTGATTATCCGAAAAGAATACAGAGGCCTGAAGTTAGGGAGAAGACTTTACGATTATCGTAAGGAATTAACCGAACAATTGAATCTAAAGGGAATTGTTTTTGGCGGTAGAATCCCAAATTATCATAAGGTTTCAAGTCGATTGACTCCCAAGCAATACATTCAAAATGTAAGGACCAAGGAGATTGATGATCCGGTTTTGAACTTTCAGTTATCCAATGATTTTAGACCTGTACGAATCTTGTCAAATTATCTCGATGGCGATAAAGATTCCAGGGAATATGCAGTCTTGATGCAATGGGATAATATCTATTATGAAAAGAAAACTAAAGTCCCATCCAATCAAAAAAGTGAAGTTCGTCTTGGTTTGGTACAATGGCAAATGAGGCCTTATCGTAGTCTGGAAGAATTGTTGCATCAGGTGGAATATTTCGTAGAATCTCTCTCAGGTTACCGATCGGATTTTGCATTATTCCCAGAATTTTTCAATGCTCCGCTGATGTCTAAGTATAACCACTTAAGCGAGCCTGATGCGATACGAGAACTGGCTAAATATACAGAGCCTGTCAAAAATAAAATGGCGGAGCTTTCCATCGCATACAACATTAATATTATCTCTGGTAGTATGCCGGAAGTGATTAACAATAAACTCTATAATGTTGGTTATTTATGTAAGCGTGACGGAAGTATAGAACGTTATGAAAAAATACATGTGACCCCCGATGAAGCCAGTGTTTGGGGGATGCAGCAAGGGAATGAGTTTAAAGTCTTTGATACCGATTGTGGTAAAATTGGTATTCTGATTTGTTACGATGTAGAATTTCCAGAATTGTCTAGAATTTTGGCTAAAGAGGGGATGGATATTCTGTTTGTTCCTTTTCTCACCGATACTCAAAATGGCTTTTCCAGAGTGAAACTTTGCGCACAGGCCAGAGCGGTAGAAAATGAATGTTATGTTGCTATTGCAGGAAGCGTGGGTAATTTGCCAAAGGTTCATAATATGGATATTCAATACGCACAATCTGCAGTGTTTACGCCTTCAGATTTTGCGTTTCCAAGTGACGGGATTAAAGCTCAAACTACACCGAATACCGAAATGATTCTGATAGCGGATGTAGACTTGTTGGCTCTACGAGAACTTCATAACTTCGGAAGTGTGAAGAATTTGAAAGATATACGTAATGATTTGTATACATTGAAACGAAATACCTAAAATAGACTTTTTTCTAAATCATGCTGAAATAATAATTGAGTGAGGTCTCGTTTAACGAATAATAAAGTCTAGGGAAACAATTATTCTTTTTGATTTTATACTATATTTAGAGTATGCGAAAATTCTTAATAGTCATAATACCATTTTTCCTACTCTGCTTTGGTTCATGTTCGGACTCCGAAAATGAGACAAATGATATTGAAGAAGAGATATGCGATGATGGAATTGATAATGACGGTAACGGTTTTGTGGATTGTGAGGATGCAAGTTGCTCTTCAAACAGGGCTTGTGTTGAAAGTAACTGTGAGGATGGAATAGATAACGATGGAGACGGTTTTGTAGACTGCGAAGACATAAACTGTGAAGATTTTCAAGATTGTCTTATAGAACGTTGCATCGACGGAATTGACAACGACGAGGATGGTTTAATCGATTGTGATGATCCAGATTGTCAATCAAATATCAATTGCACTTAGTTTGTTGCGAATAAAATCACTTTACTCAATTTAAAATGATAGCCGAAAGCTTTAAAATAAAAGGCGTTTTAGAAATCTCTAAAACGCCTTTTATACCGTCGAATAGTTTTTAATCTCTACCCATATAAATACTAAGAAAATAAAGCAAAGTTGCAAGAGAACCAATGGCAGCAACCACATAAGTCCTTGCGGCCCACTTCAAAGAATCTTCAGACATTTTATATTCTTCCTGGTTGACGATGTTATGATCTTTCATCCAGGCTAAAGCTCGGTTACTAGCATCGTATTCTACTGGTAACGTGATGAAACTAAAAAGAGTACCGAGTCCAAACATAATGATACCAGCTAGAAGTACAGTTTGCCCAACACCTACGCTTACCATTGTCATCAAAATAAGGCCACCAAAAATGACCCATTGGCTCCATTGGGAAGCAACACTGACAAGTGGGACAAGTTGGCTTCTCATTTCTAACCATGAATAGGCTTTTGCATGTTGTACCGCATGACCTACTTCGTGAGCAGCAACAGCTGCAGCAGCTGCGTTCCTTTGATTGTAAACACTTTCACTTAAGTTCACTGTCTTTTTAGTGGGGTGATAATGGTCAGTTAACTGCCCTGGTGTGGAAATCACCTTTACATCGTGAATATGATGATGTTCCAGCATTTTCCTGGCGATTTCTGCACCACTCATTCCATTCTGAAGTTGAATTTTAGAATATTTTTTGAATTTTTTCTTCAGTGTATTACTCACATACCAGCTCACAAGTAGTATGGCTCCAATTAATATATAGTATCCTATCATTTTGTTATAGTTTTTATGATAAATATCTTATCAAAAGTTTGACCAAAACCTCATTTGTCATGTCTATTTTTCAAATATAAATTCCAAAGTTTCTAGATCTGCATTTTCATTATTACTACTTCCAAGATCAAGATATTCGTTCACCTGAGCTCTAGTAATAGTAAATTTTAAAAGGTCGTTATCAAGCTGAACAGAAACACTTTCTGTTGTTGTAGAATTATCGATGGTGGTAGTGGCTGTCAAAGTGCCACTTTCTAAGCTGTAACTGCCAGTGTTAATAGTGTCTGTGCAGCTTAACTCATCGTTATTTTCTCCTATAAAATCAAGTTTTGGATAAGTAAATGAATAGGTGTCATTTTCAAAATTAATTGCCATGGTTGAAAAGCAATCGGTTTCAAGCCTTAGATTTGTATTTGAAATTCCATCGTTATTTAGGTCTGTAGGTTCATTTGCATTCAGTTCAACCAAAAACCAATTTCCTTGAATATCACTTTGGGATAATGCTTGTGGAGTGTTATCGTCGTTGCTACATCCCAAAAGAATAAGGCTTACTAAAAGGGTGGAAACATACTTTAATAAATTCATAAGTCTACTTTTTTGAGCTAATGTACTCTCTAAATACTTGAAGATAAATACACTTAACAAAATATTCTTGACCATACCTTGCTATATAAATTTATAATCGTAAATTTGCATCCTTATTTTCAAGACCTTGAAAGTAAAAAGGAATGTTTAATTATTTAAAAATTTAAGTGTGGATACATTAAGTTACAAAACGGTTTCTACCAACAAAGCAACTGCTGATAAGCAATGGGTTGTTGTAGATGCCGCCGGACAATCTCTTGGACGTGTATCTTCTATTGTTGCCAAATTTTTGAGAGGTAAGTACAAACCTAGTTTTAGCCCTCATGTAGACTGTGGAGACAACGTAATTGTTGTTAACGCTGAAAAAGTCAACTTGACAGGTAAGAAGTGGGACTCAAAAAATTATATCCGATATACAGGATATCCAGGTGGACAAAGAAGTCTAACAGCTCAAGAAGTATTTGACAAGAGCCCAGAGCGTCTTGTTGAAAAATCTGTAAAGGGAATGCTACCTAAAAACAAATTAGGTTCAGCATTGTTTAGAAATCTTCGAGTCTTTACAGGCGCAGAGCACAGTTTAAGTGCTCAAAAACCAAAAGAAATTAATATAAACGAACTAGTGTAAATGGAGACAATTCACAAAATTGGCCGTAGAAAAACAGCCGTAGCTAGAGTTTATCTTTCTGAGGGTAAAGGTGAAATTACAGTTAACAAGAAAAAAGCTAACGAGTATTTTACAACAGGACCTTTACTTTACAAAATAAATCAAGCCCTTACATTGACAGGGAATGAGGATAAATTTGATATCAATGTAAATGTCTTTGGTGGAGGTATCACCGGACAAGCAGAAGCTATCAGACTTGCCTTATCCAGAGCAATGTGCGAGCTAGACCCAGAAAATAGAGCTACTTTAAAACCAGAAGGATTACTTACTAGAGATCCTAGAATGGTTGAGCGTAAAAAATTCGGTCAGAAAAAAGCAAGAAAGAAATTCCAATTCTCAAAACGTTAATCGAGAATTTCCTTCACAAATTGAAATTATTAACAGTTCAATTTTTTGTTGTTATCTGGAGTACAAACCCAGAGTTAGTTTAGCATCTAAATGAATAAGGCCAATACCAATTGCCACTTATTTATTGCTATCCCAACAGAAGAACGTAAACTAAAACAAAAATGGCAAATCAAATAGTAGTCAAGGATTTACTTGACGCTGGTGTACATTTCGGACACCTTACCAGACGATGGAATCCAAACATGGCTCCCTATGTATACATGGAGCGTAATGGTATTCACATCATCAACCTTTACAAGACAGTTGCTAAAATGGAAGAAGCTGGAGAAGCTCTTTCTAAAATAGCAGCAAGCGGAAGAAAAATTCTTTTCGTCGCTACCAAAAAACAAGCTAAAGAAATTGTAGCTCAAGAATCTCTAAGAGCTCAGATGCCTTATATCACCGAAAGGTGGCCTGGTGGAATGTTGACGAATTTTGTCACCATAAGAAAGTCTGTAAAGAAAATGGCAACCGTAGACCGTATGAAAAAAGACGGAACTTTCAATTCTCTTTCTAAAAAAGAAAGATTGCAGGTTGACAGGATGAGAGCTAAATTGGAAAAGAACTTAGGTTCTATTTCAGAAATGTCAAGATTGCCTGCTGCAATATTTGTTGTTGATACTTTAAGAGAGCATATTGCGGTAAAAGAAGCACAAAAATTAAACATTCCTGTTTTTGCAATGGTAGATACCAACTCCAATCCTAGAGATGTGGATTATGCTATCCCAGCTAATGACGATGCTTCTAAATCTATCCATAAGATTATGTCCTATATGACAGACTCTATTCTTGAAGGTTTAAACGAACGTAAGGACGGTAAAGACAGTGGAGAAGCTAAGCCTGCTAAAGCTAAAAAAGAAGCGAGTACTGAAGCTAAGCCAGCTAAAGCTGAGAAAAAAGCAACAGTAAAAGAAGAAGCTTCTGAAGATAAACCTAAAGAAGAAACAATCACTGAGGCTAAACCAGCAAAAGCTGAGAAAAAAGGACCAGTAGTTGAAGAAGTTCCTACTGATAAAGCTGAGCCTAAAAAACCAGCTGGAGAAGAGAACAGAGTTTCAGAATAAAATAGACTAAACCATAACAAGTCGCTTAAGTCTATGCTTAAGCGACTTTCATGTTAACACAAAATACATATATCATGGCAAAAATTACGGCTGCTGAAGTCAATAAGCTTAGAAAAAGTACTGGTGCTGGAATGATGGATTGTAAAAAAGCTCTTGTAGAAAGCGAGGGTGATTTTGACAAGGCTATCGAAATCTTAAGAAAAAAAGGTCAAAAAGTAGCAGCAAAAAGAGCAGACAGAGATTCTTCTGAAGGTGCTGTTATTGCTTCTGTAAATGAGGACGCCACTAAAGGTGTAATTGTTTCTTTAAACTGTGAAACTGATTTCGTTGCTAAAAACGATTCGTTTACAAAAATGGCTCATGATTTCGCAAACTTAGCACTTGGTGTCGAGACGAAAGAAGAGTTGCTTAAACTAGATTACAACGGAATTACAGTTGAAGAAAAATTAACTGAGCAAACCGGAGTTATTGGTGAGAAAATCGAAATTGGAGATTTTAGAATTTTAAAAGCAGCATTCGTTGGATCTTATATCCATGCTGGTAATAAAATTGCTGTTTTAACAGGTCTTTCTAAGCCTGCTGAAGGCGCAGAAGAAGTTGCTAAAGAAGTTTCTATGCAAGCTGCTGCTATGAATCCAGTAGCACTTAACGAAGCAGGTGTCGATCAAACTACCATAGATAAAGAGATTGAAATTGCAAAAGATCAGTTGAGACAAGAAGGGAAACCTGAAAACATGCTAGACAAAATTGCTGAAGGAAAAATTAAGCGTTTCTTTAAAGACAACACTCTAGTGAACCAAGACTTTATCAAAGACAATAAAATTTCTGTTGCCCAACACGTTAAAACATTGGGCGATGTAGAGATTGTAGCTTTTGAAAGAGTTGCTTTAGGATAATCTTATAGTATAAATACAATAAGCCCTTTCGTTTTTGCGAAGGGGCTTTTTTGTGTTCAAAAATGAGCAACATAACTCATTTATCAGAATAAGATAATCCCTATATTTGCAAAACTTTATTTAAAATTCACTATGCAGTATAAACGTGTTTTACTCAAACTCTCCGGAGAAGCTCTAATGGGCGATCGCAAATATGGAATTGATCCTAAGCGATTAGACGATTACGCCAAGGAGATTAAAAGTATAATCGATAAAGGAGTTGAAGTCGCGATTGTGATAGGTGGAGGTAATATTTTTAGGGGTATAGCTGGTGCCAGTAAAGGTTTGGATCGAGTTCAAGGTGACCACATGGGCATGCTTGCTACTGTCATCAACGGTCTTGCTTTACAGAGTTCTTGTGAAGATAATGGTATGCAAACCAGACTTCAGTCTGCCATAAAAATCAATGAAGTTGCAGAGCCTTTTATCAGAAGAAAAGCCATTCGTCATTTAGAGAAAGGGAGAGTCGTTATTTTTGGTGGTGGAACAGGAAATCCTTATTTTACTACCGATTCTGCTGCTGTGCTTAGGGCTATTGAAATGGAAGCAGATGTCATTCTGAAAGGCACACGTGTTGATGGAATCTACACTTCAGATCCAGAACAAAATACAGATGCAACAAAATTTGATTTTATCAGTTTTGAAGATGTGCTAAGAAAAGGATTGAAAGTAATGGATACTACAGCATTTACATTGAGCCAGGAGAATGAATTGCCAATTATTGTATTTGATATGAATACGCCTGGAAATTTACTTAGAATAATTTCAGGAGAAAAAATCGGAACAAAAGTGAATTTATAGATATGAACGAAGAAATAGATTTTATTTTAGATAGCGCTAAGGAGTCGATGGAAGAAGCGATCAAGCATCTTAAAAAGCAATTGACAAATATAAGGGCTGGAAAGGCAAACCCTGCGATGTTATCTTCTGTTATGGTAGAGTATTATGGTACCATGACACCACTTAACCAAGTGAGTAATGTAAATACTCCAGACGCCAGAACACTTACGATTCAGCCGTTTGAAAAGACCATGTTCAAGGAAATTGAAAAAGGAATCATGAATGCAAATCTTGGTTTCAATCCTATGAATAATGGAGAAAGCGTAATTATTAATGTTCCGCCGTTAACTGAAGAAAGACGTCTACAGCTTTCTAAACAAGCCAAGGCTGAAGCTGAAGAAGCTAAAATTGGGGTTAGAAACGACAGACGGACTGCTATGAATGAAATTAAAAAAGCAGATCTTCCTGAGGATGTTCAAAAAGATACCGAAGATGAAATTCAAAAACTGACCGATTCTTTTATCGTTGAAATCGATAGAATTAATACAATTAAGGAAAAAGAAATCATGACCGTATAATATTCGGTGGTATAGTTTTACAACTTCAAAATTTGAAAATTCAACATCTTTTCAGCTTTTTATTTTTTGCAATAGTGTTGAATAGCTATGCTCAATCTTCAGTCAATGGAAAAATTGGAGATAACTCAAATAAACAGAATTTTATATCTAACGCTGTTTTGATCACGAATCAACAGCGTTATTTTTTTTCCGACTATAACGGGGAATTTTCTGTAGAGCTCAATCAAGGTGAGTTCATCTATAAAGTTATTTACAAAGGATTTGAAGATTTAGAAATTTTCGAAAATTTTTCAAATCTTAAAATGATTCCTAAAAAATCCATTGATGCAAAAGAAATTGAAGCATGTAGAATTGATTCAATATCCAAGAATCATTCTTTTTTTACAAACTACAAATTCAAAAGTTTAAGTAAAACAAGAATCACAAATCAAAAATCTGATTTCGTTTTAAGAAAAGACATTGATCTTCGACTTACCAGACAAGAAGGTCTTCAGATGAAGTTTAATGCTGTAAGTGTCGATGGAATAGATGAGGTTGTTCCTAAAATGGTGAACAAAGATATTTTCTCGTTCAACTGGTTCCAAACCCATGTTGAAATTTTTGATGAGCGATTTGTTTCTCCATTCAATACATTTAATTTAGTCAACTATAAATTCTATAGCATTTATGAAACTTCTGAATTTGAAGTAATCCAATTTGAACCCATTTTGAAAGGTTTTCAACGATCGTTCAAAGGAATTCTGTTGCTGAACAAATCAACTTCCAAATTTGAAAAAATTCAAGTGACTCTGGATGCAGACTTTAGATTGAATATGACCACAATTTTCGATCTTGGTTCTGGTTTGCCAAAAGATATCGATCTAAATATTTATCCAGGAACGGGAGGAACTAAACTTTCATTTTTTGGTGGTGGAATGTCTTTTGGTCGAATTCAGAAAAAAAATCCAGATGATGAAGCAGAATTGAAGCATCAACAAGTATATTATGATTTTGTTGCTTCAGATTCTATTTCTCCTTTTCCAAAATCTCTGAGTAAAGTTTTAGAAGATAAAAATCAGATAATCCCAGATGCTTACTGGGAAAATTTTGAATTCTCTTTTATAAGTGAAAAGGAACATAATACAGAAGATCTTGTGACTTATGTTGAGGAAGAAAACATAAAAAACAGGGTTGAAAGAATATCAGCTTTTGATGCCGGATATTTTCCTGTAGGTATTGTAGACGTCGATCTTACCAGGCTTGTGAAAGCAAACAATTATGAAGGTTTGCGACTTGGATTGGGTTTACAAACCAATCAGTCGTTTTCAGAAAAATACCGGTTGGGAGGGTTTACGGCTTATGGGACTCAAGATGGAAATTTCAAATATGGCTTTAATGCCGGAATGTTACTTAATTCTGACTCGGCTACATGGTTTAATGCCTTTTACGATAATGACATTGAAGAGGTTGGGATGAATAATTACCTTACAGATCAGCGTGTTTACTCTTTGTTTGAACCACGGCTTGTCAATATTACTTTCTTTTATAAATATGAAAAGTATGGGCTAAGTCTTCAGCATAACTTTTCTCCTCAATTGATCTCTGAATTTAAACTTGATAAAAGTAATATCTCTCAAACTAGAAATTATGAATTTTTAAATGATGGAACTTTGTATGATAATTATAATCTGACTTCTGCAACATTTGGTCTGAGATGGACTCCCAATTACACTTACTCTAAAGTAGGAAAGCGGATTTATATAAATAATACATCCGCTCCTGAAGTTTCAGCACAGTTGAGCCAAAGTTTCAATGGTGTCCTGGATGGTGATTTTAATTTTACAAAATTGAGTGCAAAAGTTGACTACGACTTTATTCATAGCTGGGGAAGTGTATCTAGTATTGAGCTAGGTGGTGATCTTGGATTTGGAGATATTCCTCTGATGCATACGTTTCATGCTTTTCCCAATAGTCCAAATAAAGAAGGTGTTTTTAATCGGTTCTCGGTAGCTGGAGTTAAGAGTTTTGAGACCATGTATTTCAATGAGTTTTTTAGTACAAAGTTGGCTACTTTACACATGAAGCATAGGTTAGCACCATTTAAAATTTCCAATACCATTCAGCCAGAGTTAGTTTTAATATCTAGACATGCCATTGGAGATTTTAATAATCCCGAACAGCATCAAAATATTTCTTTCAACAATCTTTCACAAGGTTACAATGAAGCGGGATTCGAACTTAATAAACTTCTTTTTGGTTTCGGGTTGAGTTTTGCTTATAGGTATGGTGCATACCATCTCCCTGACCTTGAAGATAATATTTCATTCAAATTCACATTTTACTTAAAGCTTTAAAAATTAAAAACAGTTACAGTTTTTGATTTTTTACATTTGTAAATTCACACAATACTACATGAATAAAGTTTTCAGCTTCGGATTTTGGAATTTCATAGCTAGTAAGATTCTTCGAAATAGAATTTTGATCATCATACTGCTTATAGTAACTACAGTCTTTCTTGCTTTCCAATGGCAACACATGAAATTTTCTTTTTCTGAAGCCAACTTGTTACCAGATGATGCCCCAATCAATCAACAATATACTGAATTTGAAGAAAAGTTTGGATCAGATGGTAATGTGATCATGATAGCCACTGATGATGAAAGCTTATTCACTCCAGAAAAGTTCAATGCCTGGGCGAAATTGGCTGACACTCTTGCTTCATTTTCAGAAATAAAATCTGTAATTGGTATTCATAATTTGCAGCAACTAGAAAAGCGAGAAGACCCCAAGCGCTTTGAAATGCACTCCATTTTAGACAGGGATTCACTTTCTGAAGACGAAATTGAAAACTATGGCAAAACTTTATTTACAGATTATCCATTCTACGACGGGCTCATTTTCAATTCTAAAAGTAAGACTGTGCAGACAGTTGCTTATATGCAGGATAGTATTGTGAATGCTAAAGGGCGTCAGATTTTTATTATGGAAAAATTTGTTCCATTGATAGAGTCTTTCAAAAAAGACAATTCAATAGAAATTCATGTCTCCGGAATGCCCTACATCAGGACGTTGAATTCTCAAAACATAGTAGATGAGATCCAGTGGTTTGTACTTTCAGCACTTTTGGTGACCTCCCTTATCTTCTTTTTCTTTTTCCGGTCTTACAGAGCTACGCTTATTTCAATGCTTACTGTGATTGTGGGTGTCATGTGGGCTTTTGGATTTATAGGCTTACTAGGTTTTGAGATCACGGTATTAACGGCTCTCATTCCACCCTTGATTATTATTATAGGGATTCCCAATTGTATATTTTTAATCAATAAATATCAGCATGAAATTAAGAAACACGGAAATCAAGCTAAATCTCTTCAGCGTGTAATCACCAAAATTGGAAATGCTACGTTGATGACCAATGTAACCACGGCTTCTGGTTTTGCAACCTTCATTTTTACACAAAGTGAATTATTAAAAGAATTCGGTATTCTGGCCTCAATAAATATCGTTGCGATTTTTATTCTGAGTTTATTGATAATTCCCATTATCTACAGCTATATGCCATTGCCAAATGATAAGCATCTAAGGCACTTAGGAAAGCAGTGGATTGAAGGTTTTGTAGAGTGGATAGTTAGGATGGTAAAACACCGAAGAGTCACCATTTACTTTACTTCCGTAGCTATTTTAGGCCTTAGTATCATAGGAATTTTTAATATTAAAATCTCAGGAAGTCTTCTAGAGGACATGCCACAAAGTGCAGATTTTTTTAAGGATATTAAATTTTTTGAAGAGAAATTTGATGGTGTTCTTCCTTTGGAAATTATGATTGATACTAAACGTCCGAATGGTGTGACCAAATTATCTACGTTGAAAAAGATGGATAAGTTGAAGGCTGAAATCAACGAGATTGAAGAATTATCACCGCCAATATCTGTGGTAAATTTGGCAAAATATGCCAAGCAAGCTTTTTATAATAACAATCCGAAGTATTACCAGTTGCCTACTTCTCAGGAGCAGACTTTCATGTCTCCTTATATCAAAAGCATGGATAATATGGAAAATGGAATTTCGTCGTACGTGGATTCTACGGGTCAGTTTGCCAGGATGACGATGTTCATGAAAGACGTAACCACTGAAGAAATATCTAGAATTGAAGCAAAACTACTACCAGAAATCGAAAAAATATTTCCGATAGACCGCTTTGAAGTCACCATGACGGGTAAGGCGTTGGTGTACCAAAAGGGGACGCATTATTTGGTAGATAATCTTGTACTTTCCCTATCTCTTGCTATTATCCTTATAGCCTTATTCATGGCCTGGATGTTTAGATCGTTTAGGATGATTTTGATCTCTTTGATTCCAAATTTACTTCCACTTTTAATGACAGCGGGGATGATGGGTTTTATAGGTGTTCCAATAAAGCCTTCAACCATTTTGGTATTTAGTATTGCCTTTGGAATAAGTGTGGATGATACCATTCACTTTCTTGCCAAATACAGGCAGGAGTTGAAGGCAAATCATTGGAAAATTAAACGCTCGGTTTACCCGGCTTTACGGGAAACTACAGTGAGTATGTTCTATACTTCTATTGTTTTGTTTTTTGGGTTTTCGGTGTTTATGATTTCGAGTTTTGGAGGAACGGTCGCTTTAGGAGGTTTGGTTTCTGCCACTTTATTATTCGCGATGTTGGCTAACTTATTACTTCTCCCTTCTTTGTTACTTTCTTTAGAACGAAGCATAGCTAACCAACGAACGATGAAGGAGCCGCAGATGAAGATCATCGATGAGGATGAAGATGAAGAAAATGAAAGATAAAGTTTTTCAGTTTAAGGAATTTGACGTGAGTCATTCTAAATCGGCAATGAAAATTGGAACGGACGCTGTTCTGCTTGGCGCCTGGACTTTCATTGAAGAAGGCGTTGATTCTATTTTGGATGTAGGCGCAGGAACAGGAATTTTAGCCCTCCAGATGGCTCAGCGTTCCTTTGCTGAAACCATTGATGCGTTGGAAATAGATGCTGATGCTTTCGAAGAATGTGTTGAGAATTTTGAAAATAGCCCTTGGGGAGATCGGTTGTTTTGCTACCATGCCAGTTTTCAGGAATTTTCTACTGAAATTGAAGATACGTATGACTTAATACTTTCGAATCCTCCTTATTTTTCTGAGAAACCTAAGTTCGATGAGAAGAATACACCTAGAGAAAAGGCTAGATTCCAGGAGCATTTAAGCTTCGAAGATCTGCTGTTGGGAGTATCAAAATTGTTGTCCGCTAGTGGATCCTTCAGTGTTGTTCTTCCCTTTTCAGAAGTGGAAAAATTCATTTCAGTGGCTAACGAATACCAGCTGTATCCGTCAAACATACTTAATGTAAGAGGTCAGCACGCTTCCCCGATAAAGCGAGCGCTTATCAAATTCAAGAGAAATAAAACTGAGCATATTAAAACTGAAGAATTGATTATTGAGCATTCCAGACATGAATATACCCAGGAATATATCGATTTAGTAAAAGATTTCTATTTAAAGATGTGATTTTTTAGGATTTAAGCAAAATAATAACAAAGCTTCATAAAAATTCAAAGATGTAATCGTTAAATTTGCAATTAAGACTATTAATTATGAAACAAGATACTTTTCAAGCCCCAGATTATTACAACATAGATGATTTATTGACTGAAGAACACCGCATGATTCGCCAGGCGGCGAGAGATTGGGTGAAGCGCGATGTTAGCCCTATTATAGAGGAAGCAGCTCAAAAAGCTGAATTTCCGAAGTCAATCATCAAAGGTTTGTCAGAAATAGGTGCTTTTGGACCATACATTCCAGAGGAATATGGTGGTGCTGGGCTGGATCAAATCTCTTATGGACTCATAATGCAGGAAATTGAGAGAGGAGACAGCGGAGTAAGATCTACGGCTTCGGTGCAATCGTCTTTGGTAATGTTTCCTATTTATGCTTATGGAACTGAGGAGCAACGCAAAAAGTTTTTGCCGAAATTGGCATCCGGTGAATTTATGGGTTCTTTTGGATTAACGGAGCCCGATCATGGATCCAATCCTAGCGGAATGACGACTAGTTTTGTCGATAAAGGTGATCATTATTTGTTGAATGGAGCTAAAATGTGGATTTCCAATTCACCATTTTGTGATGTGGCCGTGGTTTGGGCTAAAAATGAAGAAGGCAGAATTCATGGGTTGATTGTGGAACGTGGCATGGAAGGTTTTTCTACGCCAGAAACGCATAACAAATGGTCTTTGAGAGCTTCAGCCACTGGAGAATTGATTTTTCAGGATGTCAAAGTGCCTAAAGAAAACCTGTTGCCAGGTAAAAGTGGACTTGGAGCGCCATTGTCTTGTTTGGATTCGGCTCGTTATGGTATTGCCTGGGGAGCTATTGGTGCAGCGATGGATTGTTACGACACCGCTTTGCGTTATGCAAAAGAACGTATTCAATTTGGAAAACCTATTGCGGGCTATCAATTGCAGCAGAAAAAACTGGCTGAAATGATTACTGAAATCACTAAAGCACAGTTGCTGGCCTTAAGATTGGGGCAATTGAAAAATGAAGACAAAGCGACAACCGCTCAGATATCAATGGCTAAACGTAACAATGTAGACATGGCCATCAACATTGCAAGAGAAGCCAGACAGATTCTCGGTGGAATGGGAATTACAGGAGAATACAGCATTATGCGACACATGATGAACCTTGAAAGTGTAATTACTTACGAAGGTACCCACGATATTCATTTGCTGATTACCGGATTGGATATTACCGGGATTTCAGCGTTTAAATAATCAGATAGCATATTTCCAATAAAACTTTAAAATAAATAGCCAATGGAGGTGTAATCTCTATTGGCTTTTTAATTTTGCAAAAAATTAGAACATGCAGATACAGGAAATCAAAGCCAACTTAAAAGACCTAAGGTCACAACTAATCGGTCATCCTCTCTATAAAAGTGTAGAATCTCCGCAGGATTTACAGATTTTTATGAAACATCATGTCTTTGCAGTTTGGGATTTTATGTCGCTGTTGAAAACCCTACAGATTCAACTGACGTGCACCAAATCACCGTGGACACCCGTTGGGAATCCACAACACCGGTATCTGATTAATGAAATAGTTTTGGCCGAGGAAACCGATCTTAATGCCGAAGGTGAACGGCAAAGCCATTATGAAATGTATCTGGATGCTATGGAAAAAGCTGGCGCTTCGACAGAGAAAATTCAGGATTTTGTGGGTCAAATTCAGCACGGCACCGATGTTTTTTTGGTGATTGCCACGAGTGATTTACCCGAGAGCGTTAAGGAGTTTCTGCTCTTTACCTTTAACACCATCAAGGGAGGTAAGGCACACGAAATAGCAGCCTGTTTTACATTTGGACGGGAGGAGTTGATCCCTGACATGTTTACGTCTATCATTGGCGAGATCCAACAAAATTTCCCAGAAGAGGACCTGAGTTTGTTTAAATACTATTTTGATCGCCATATCGAACTCGATGAAGATGAACACGGCCCCATGGCTTTGGCGTTGATTGCTGCTTTATGCGGCGATGATGCTCAGAAATGGAGAGAAGTTGAAGTCTGCTCCCGTGAAGCTTTGGAAAAGCGATTGGGCTTATGGGACGGTATTGCTAAAGAAATTAATTATTATAAGGCGATAGCTTAAGAGAGGGAATGCAAAAATTCTCCCTTTTAAGTAGCTGTCTCAAAACCTAATTTTTTGTCGTTCTGAATTTATTTCAGAATCTTAAATCATTGATAATCAGTTTGTAATTAGACCTTGAAACAAGTTCAAGGTGACAAATCAAGTGTTTTGAAACAGCTACTACTTTTACTCACTTAGCTTTCCTAAGTTTGTTGAATTGATTAAGTTATTGATAATGCAAAGTATAAGTTTAGACCTCACAGTCCCGAAACGTTGGGGCTGTAGGATCTTGTGCGTTTTTGAAATAAGTTTTTTTAAACTTTACGGTTTCCCCGTAACATAAGTACGGTCGAACCGTAATTGTGAAAGAAAAATTAATAGTATGTTTATATAAGTTAAAATATCTGCCAATGAGATAGTTATAAAGATTTAAAAAAGAGAAAGCTCCTACAAGGTAGAAGCTTCTCCCGTAAAGGCATGAATACATACACTTCACTGTGCGTTGCAAATGTATTGGTTTTCATGAGATGAGCAACTTCTAAATTAAGAAGTATAAAAAATCCGGTAAGAATAAAAATTACCACCAATAATTATTTAAAATGTATTAAAATGAAAAATTTATTTTTTGCACTAGCTTTTATGCTAGTAGGAACTTTTGCTTTTGCAAACACATTTGATAATGTTCCTTCTAATAATATTGATGAAGATTTTGGTATTTGTACAGTTACTATTGTTGAACAAAATAGCGATGGAACTACTAGTACTTATACATATCAATATGAAACATCAACAGCTCAAGATTGTTACAATTCTGCTCAGATGGTAATTGCTGCACACAACCGATAACAATAACTTAACCTTAGGTGTTTATTTAATTACCACCTAGGGTTTTTTTTAAAAACTCATGCTAAAAATATTTTTAAATGTATTGTTGCTATTTATTACGGCGTCTTTATTCGGTCAAAAAACACCTTATTTTGAAGCTAAATATGATATTTATTACAATACCGATTTTCCACAAATAAGAAAAGGCCAATTACAAATTGACGTAGAAAAGAATCTTACTATATTTCATATAAGTAAAAATAATAATAGTAGTACTGAATCTAATTCTGCAATGACATCAACCCATTACGGATTGACTTATAACATTAAATATGATGATATAGAGAGCTTTATCGAAATCAATTTTAACAAGGAATACATTTTTTCTAAAGAAACTCATAGGAATAATATTTATTATGTAAGAGATACAATCTATGATTTTAATTGGAATTTGAATTATTCAGAGGAAAAGAAAATAGGCACTCTATTATGCAAAAAAGCAACTACATATTTTAGGGGCAGAAATTATACTGCTTGGTACGCCATAGAAATCCCTATAGGATATGGACCCTATAAATTTCACGGTTTGCCAGGTCTTATTGCGAAAATTAGTGATGATACTGGTACATTTATTTGGACATTAGCTTCTTATAAGGTGAATGCAGAGAAACCTCAATTTGAAAAAAATGACGAATTAAAACCCTTAATGAGTGCGAAAGAGTATTACGAAGAAGTAAGGTATCAATCAGTAACAGAAAAACAAACTATGCTCCAATCAAAATTGCCCAAAGGAATTAAATTAATATCAGTATCTTCTGATGCTAATGTAAGAAAGGGTATTGAAATCAAATTTGAATGGGAAGAAGAAATAAAAGAAGATTAGACTTTAGTCTAACAATAGTTATTATCTTTTTATTTCAGATTTTATGTTTTTCGCAAATTGTTATTTCTGGTTCGGTTAAAGATGAAAAAGATAATGTGTTTTCCGTAAGCGTTATCTTAAAAGACAGTTTGTCAAAATTTATCATAGAATATACCTATTCCGATAATGACGGTAATTACCAGCTAAAAATAAATAAATCTGGCAAGTTTAATATGCTATTCGCCTCACTTGGGTATCAATCCAAAACAGTCCCTATAGTCATTAGTCCAAATCAAGACAATCTTGAAATCGATGTAATTTTAATAGAAAAGTCTATGGATTTAGACGAAGTTATCATTCTAGCTGAGCGACCCATAAGAGTTCAAAACGATACTATTACTTTCAAATCCAAATATTTCACGGATGGAACAGAGCAAACCGTAGAAGATTTATTGCGTAGAATCCCAGGATTACAAATAGACAGTGAAGGCACGATAAAAGTGGGTAATCAAGAAATCGAAAAGTTGATGGTTGATGGAGATGATCTTTTTGAACGAGGCTATAAACTGCTTTCTAAAAATATGCCTGCGTATCCTATAGAAGAAGTAGAAGTATTAAAAAACTATTCCAACAACCGCTTATTAAAAGGGGTGGAAGACAGCGAAAAAGTAGCGCTTAACCTCAAACTCGATGAGAAATCCAAACGCATTTGGTTTGGAAATATAGAAGCAGGACATGGTAATGATGGGTTTTATGAGCTAAAAACCAATCTGATGAATTTTGGGAAAAAGAATAAATATTACTTCCTGACCAATTTCAACAGCACAGGTTACGATGCCACCGGAGATATTAATCAGTTGATTCGACCAATACGTTATAATGAACCTGCCAGCATAGGAGGCAATCAGCAGGTGCGAGACCTGGTTAGCTTAGCTCCGCCACAACTTAACTTTAAACGTCGAAGAACAAATTTCAATAATGCTGAGTTGGTTTCTCTTAATGCTATTTTTAATCCTACTGAAAAACTTAAGATCAAAACCTTAGGTTTCTTTAATGCCGATGAAACCGATTTCTTTCAAACCAATGTTCAAAATGTGACGCTAAATGATGTCAATTTTACGAATACAGAAAATTTTCAGCTGAAAAATAGAAAACTGGTAGGCTTTGGAAAATTAGATTTTGTCTACGATTTTTCAAAAACTGAAATGTTGGAAAGCACTACCAAATACAACAGTGGAAATTTTGATGATGATTCCAATTTACTTTTCAATGGGATTTCTACTCGAGAAGATTTGTCGCATACTAATACGTTGTTTGATCAAAAATTGAGTTATAGCAATAAGTTTAAGGAAAAAAAAGTATTTCTGCTCACTGGTCGTTTTATTGACGAAACGACACCACAAACTTACCGATTGAATCAATTCTTTTACGAGGATTTATTCCCGAATCAATCTGCGGACAACGTTAGACAAATCAGTAATAATAAAATGCAATACATTGGTGTAAATGCACATTTGTTGGATAGAAAGGCTAATGATGATTTATTCGAAGTGCAAGTGTGGAATGAATTGAGGATAGATCACTTGCAGACTAGTTTGGAGCTATTAGAGGATGATGTGGTTTCAAATCGACCCGATGGCTACCAAAACCAAACCTCTTACACGGTAAACGACTTGTATCTAAAATCTAAGTACAGATACAGTATAAATGATTTTGCGATCATAGGTCAGGTTAATTTCCATCAATTGTTCAATAGACTTGAAATAGCCAATACTTCAGAAAGTGAATCTCCCTTTTTTATTAACCCAATCTTGAGTTTAGACTGGAAAATCAATGATAAAAACAAACTGCGTTCTGCTTACTCCTACAATAGGACCAATGCAAAAATATTAGATGTATATTCAAATTTTGTATTAACAGGTTTCAGGCCTTTTAATAGAGGAACAGGCGAATTCAATCAATTAGATGCTACCTCGTTGACTTTTAATTATGAACTTGGGAACTGGAGTAGTCGATTTTTCGCAAACACATTTGTGTTATACAGTCAGAATCATGATTTTTTTAGTACCAATACATTTATTGATCAAAACTTTACTCAATCCAGCAAAATTTTGATCCAGGATAGAGAGTTTATCAGTATTAATACAAAGGTGGATTATTACTTGAAGTTCATTTCTTCCAACATCAAACTGGACCTGAGTTACAGTCAATCTGAATTTAAAAATATTGTGAATGATTCCGATCTTAGACAAGTAGAATCGACTACCATTGGTTATGGTCTGGAATTGCGTTCTGGTTTTACAGGATGGTTTAACTACCATTTGGGGACTAAGTGGACTAATAACGAGATACGAACAACTATTCAAAATTCGTTTACAGATAATGTAAGTTTTTTGGACTTAACTTTTATTTTAAACAAGAGGTTCAACATTCAGATGGAGTCCGAGCGATACGAATTCGGAAATATTAATCAGGACAATGTGTATTATTTTGCCGATTTAGAAGCTCAGTATAAATTAAAAAAAGACAAGTGGACGCTTGGACTGAGTGGAAAAAATCTTTTCAATACTAGGCAGTTTAGAAATTTCAATATTAGTGATATTGGTTCTACAACTACTACTTATAGGCTACTGCCAAGGTATGTCTTATTGAAGGCTTTGTATAGATTCTAAATATCGGTTTCTCAAAGCCTCTCAAAAATAAGACGAAACTGTAATTCTAAACATTAGGTAAAATATGGATTATAATTTTCCGGACAACTATCTTTAATTCATCCAAATAAATTATTTTGACTACTGACTACTGACTACTGACTACTGACTACTGACTACTGACTACTGACTACTGACTACTGACTACTGACTACTGACTACTGACTACTGACTAATCCTCACTAGGAGCAAGTTCAACAACCAAGCCTTCCAAATCTTTAGTGATGGGAATCTGGCAGCTCAAGCGGCTGTTGTCTTCCACATAAAAAGCTTCAGCAAGCATGGCTTCTTCATCGTCTTCTTTTTCTCTGAGTTCGGTTTCAGATTGAACGTAACACTGGCAGGACGCACACATCGCCATGCCGCCACAAATGCCAATCGTACCTTCCGGCGCGAGTTCATAAGAACGAATCACTTCCATTAAGTTCATGGCCATGTCTGTAGGTGCATCTACTTCGTGTGAAGTGCCTTCCCGATCTATAATTGTAATTTTTACATCCATTGTTGTAACGATATTCAGAGTGGTAAAACTATTTAATCTGAAGGGATTCTCAGGTGACCACAATCAGTTTTAAATGAAGTTTAAAATTAAGACCTCAAAGGTTTTTGAAACCTGTGAGGTCTTGAAAATTTAATCGTAATAAAATAACTATAATGGTTAATCAATACTTCTAATCACAGATTTTGGTGCTTCTTTTTTTGTGCCATCAAATCCAGTAACGCCGCCAACTGTAGTGTATTTCATGACATTACGCTTATTGGGATGGATTTTTGCAAACGCACTTTGACACATCAAAGTAGCTTCATGAAAACCACACAAAATAAGTTTTAATTTTCCAGGATAAGTATTTACATCACCAATGGCATAAATGCCTGGAATGTTGGTTTGATAATCTAAGGTATTATCTACTTTGATGGCATTTTTCTCTATCTCTAATCCCCAATCTGCTATTGGTCCTAGTTTTGGTGATAATCCAAAAAGAGGAATAAAGTAATCTGTTTCTAAACTAAAATCTTCTTCAGGATTGTTGTTTTTTCTGATGGAAACTGACTCTAAATGATCTTCACCGTTCACATCGACAATCTCAGCTGGAGTAATCAATTTTATTTTTCCAATATCTTTCAATTCTTTTACTCGATCTACAGATTCTAGCGCCCCTCTAAATTCATTTCGTCTATGCACTAAAGTCACTTCAGAAGCCACATCAGCAAGATAGATACTCCAATCCAGCGCAGAATCTCCACCTCCAGCGATGACTACCGATTTATCTCTAAATTTTTCTGGATCTTTTACCATGTAGTGAATCCCCTTATTTTCAAATTTTGAAATATTATTAATGGGTGGTTTTCTGGGTTCAAAGCTTCCAAGCCCACCTGCGATGGCTACTATTGGAGCATGATGTTTAGTACCTTCATCTGTAGTTACTATAAAGCTACCATCTTCCTGCTTTTCTATATCTTGAGCTCTTTCTCCAAGTGTGAATCCTGGTTGGAAGGACTTGATTTGTTCCATTAAATTATCCACAAGTTGCCCGGCTTTAACTTCTGGAAAACCTGGAATATCGTAGATAGGTTTCTTAGGGTATAATTCAGAAAGTTGACCCCCTGGTTGAGGTAAGGCATCTATAATGTGACATTTTAGTTTTAATAATCCTGCTTCAAATACGGTAAAAAGCCCCGTAGGTCCCGCTCCAATAATTAAAATATCTGTTTTGATCATATCAAAATCTACTAAACGTTTTTAACTTAAATTCTATGCTATTTGATTAGCTTTTATGTTGATGACCTCTTTGATTTGAGGTGCATGTTTTTTTATTGTCATTTCCACACCAGACTTCAATGTCATCTGGTTGACAGTACAATCCACACAAGTTCCCATCAATTGAACTTTTACAAGTGAATCATCCTCAATAGAAATAAGCTCAATGTCTCCACCATCACTTTTAAGGAAAGGACGAATTTCATCTAAAGCTACTTCTATTGTTCTTCTTAATTCTTGACCTGTCATCATAATTACTTATTTTTTACAGCACTACATCCTGCCATAGTTGTGATCTTTATAGCTTCGGTAGGCGGTAAGTTTTTATTTCTTTTTACCACTTCTTGAACAGTGTTTCTCGTCAATTCTGCAAAGGATTCACTTAGCAAAGTTCCGTCTTGCAAGGCAGCCGGGCGACCTATATCACCAGATTCTCTTAAACTCTGCACTAATGGAATTTCTCCTAAAAATGGAACGCCCAAATCTTCTGAAAGATATTTAGCTCCTTTCTCTCCAAAAATGTAATATTTATTATCTGGCAACTCATCAGGAGTAAAGTAAGCCATGTTTTCACAGATACCGAGAACTGGAACGTTTATGCTTTCCTGTTGAAACATAGATACTGCTTTTTTGGCGTCTGCTAGTGCAACATTTTGGGGGGTACTAACTATTAATGCGCCGGTGATTGGCATAGATTGCATGATCGATAAGTGAATATCTCCTGTGCCTGGAGGTAAGTCAACCAATAAAAAATCAAGTTCACCCCAATCTGCATCAAAAATCATTTGGTTAAGAGCTTTAGCCGCCATAGGTCCTCTCCAAATTACAGCCTGGTCTGGTTTTGTAAAAAAACCAATGGAAAGTAACTTCACTCCGTAATTTTCAATGGGTTTCATTTTGGATTTACCATCTTTAGTTACCGATAGCGGTTTTTCGTTGGCTACGTCAAACATGATTGGACCAGAGGGTCCATAAATATCAGCATCCAGTAATCCAACTTTAAAACCTAATTTGGATAAGGTAACAGCTAGATTGGCAGTGACTGTAGATTTTCCTACACCACCTTTACCAGAAGCAACTGCTATAATATTTTGAATACCGGGAATTGGTTTCCCTTTAATTTCGTTGACGTTTTTCTTCTCCGGAGCTTCAACTGTAATCTTTACTTCAACTTTCGCTTTTTCATAAACGTGCTCGTGGATAGCTTTCATTATATCTACTTCAGCACGCTTTTTTATGTGTAAGGCAGGAGTTGAAAGTTTAAGATCTACAACCACTTCATCGCCAAAAGTGACTATGTTTTGTAATGCACCACTTTCCACCATATTTTGACCTTCACCAGCAACAGTGATTGTCATCAGAGCCTTTTTAATATCGTCTTTATTCAATTTCATAAAACAATTTACTTCTATTAAGATTTAATCTAAATGCAAATATACAAGTTATTGAAATATTAGATTGTGATTTTGAGTAGATAAGAAGTTTTCTTAGGTTTAAATTAACGTGTTGAAAAGTTTAGAGCTAAATCTTATCTCATTAGAGAACCAGCAAATTGCAACCTCGAATATCACTTTGATCAAAACGTCCTAAAATTTCAAATTCTGTTGCATTGATTTGCTTGCCAAGATCTTGAGTGGCGATAAAGGGACAGGAGTCGAAATTGGCCAGATCAATAACATTAATTCCACCTGTGCTTCCAAGGCCGAGATAGCAAAAGGGATCTTCGGTATCTCTTATCATGATTTTCATATGAGCAGGACACTGGAACTTGCTTTGTCCTTTAGAATATGCTTGAGACAGGAGTTCTGTCATTCCATATTCGCTGTGAATATTTTTCATTCCAAAACCTTTAGAAAGGATAGCATGAAGTTCTTTACGAATCATTTCCTTACGCCTGCCTTTCATTCCCCCTGTTTCCATCACAATGCTATGCTTCAATCGAAATTTTTTCTTTTCAACCAAATCTAATAGGGCAAACGAAACTCCTATAAGTAATATGTTATGTCCAGTATCGTCTAGTTTTTGAAGTGTTTCCGAAAGCTGTTCTATTTCATCTAAATAAAAGCCACTCTCTTTAAATTTGCTTTTTTTTATAAAATGATCTACCATATAGATCAACGAAGACCCTTCTCTTTCTAGGTAGGAAGGTAGTAGGCCTAAAATGACATAGTCTTCTATAGGACCATAAGCTCTTTCAAAAGTATGGATAAAGCTATCCTCATAAACCTTGAGTTCCTTAACGTAATGTCGACTTTGTTGTTGCCCTGTGGTTCCACTGCTCAAAAAAGTCATTTCTGGAGTGAACTCTTTCGTTTTGACCTGGTGAGTCTTAAAGAATTCAATGGGTAAAAAAGGGATTTCCTTTAAGGTTTGAACCTTTTGTTCATTGATGTTTAAGTAACTACAAAACTCCTTATAAACAGAATTATATTGAATTTGTTCCTTAAAAAGCTTTAGAGCTATAGTTTCAAAATCTTTTTCTGATTGTATTGAAAAAGGAAAGGCAGGAGTCATACACATCAATTGACTTCAAAAGTAATAAAAAAACACCCTGTAGAAAGGGTGCTTTAGTTTTAAAAGTATTTCAGTTTAGTTTATAACAATCTTTTTCGTAACAAAAGAGGCTCCCTGAATTACTCTTACTAGGTAAACTCCAGAATTGAGGTTAGATACATTTATAGATTCCAAGGCCTTTGAAGTTAACACGCGTTGTCCAAGCATATTGAAGATCTGAACTTCCAAGTCACCAGATGTTGATGATTCTACAGTTAACACACCATTAGATAATGGGTTGGGATAAATTTTAATGCTGGTTGAGTCAAAATTATTTAGACCTAAAGTTGTAATAAAAGTTCCGATTGGCCATGGATTTGTGGCAGTACCTTGTGAAGTGTCATCTTCATTTTCACCAGTACCGCTAAACTCCCAATTGTTGAGTACAAATGTTGCCCCATCTGGCCCTGAATTGTCTCGCCTATAGGCCCAGCCATCCGTATATTCCCATGCTTCATCAGTTCCATCAGTATTTATATCTCCAAAAGTATCTATTACTTCTCCATTTTGAAAAAGTTCTACAGCATCGTCGCCATTGATGTTGGCAACATTGGAGGTGTAATCTGGATCAAAACCGAAAAACGTATTAAAATTAGGTTGTTCTGAAGCGATGTAGATATAGTCTCCAACAGAAGTAGCAACATTTGGAAAAGTAAATTCTTGCCCATCTGAACCACCACCATTGGTTGCGCTTCCAAGATCAAAAACGCTCAAATCTGTAATATCTCTAATCACATATAGCTCAATAACCTTAGGCGCTCCCCCAGTTAGAGGCCCATCAAAAACTCCAGAAATCACCATATCGCTGGTTAGCTCTCCCAATACATTACCACTAAGCGCTATAGTTTCTGAAGTTGCATTCGCACTACTTACCTCCAAACTTCCAGAATAAGGGCTCTCTGTAAGTCCGCTTGCTAATCTTACATATACAGTAGCACTAGCATTACCACCAGTCTGAAGAATATCTACAGAAGTTGTAAATCCTGTACCTGAAAATAGAGAGACTTCAAAATCTCCATAGACAGATATATTAATATCATCAATTAAAAATTCTCCTTCTACTACAAAGCTTTCTTCTTGTGATGGACCCTCGCCTAGGTCGTAATTTAAACCCGAAATATCACCAGTTTGGACATCGAGTTGAGGTGAGGCAGCAAGCACCTCACCGCTCACGTTGACATTTTCTGTCACTCCATCAGCTACTGCAGTTATATCTCCTTCATAAAACCCCGCAGATAAACCTGTCTGTAATCTTACAAAAATTTCAGTAGCGGGAACTTCCCCACTAGTTTGTGTTAAGGTTAGGGAGTTTGAGAATGTGCCTTGAGACGTTAGCGATAGCTCAAAATTTGCAGGGGAGGAGACGGTGATGTCCTCTGTGAGATTTACGCCTTGAACAGTAAATGATCCTTCAGCATTGATGGAATCAAAATTTCCTTCAAAATAAAATAAGCCAGCAACATCTGCACTGGTTACTATAGTAGCATTTCCGCTTCCAGTAGGACTAAACGTACCAAAGGGCACCACAGTATCAAATCCATCTCCTCCGTTACAAAGGCCTTCTCCATCAAGAAGGTCAACACCGCCAAAAAGCCAGTTTGCAGGATTAAAATTACCTGCATTTGGAGTTGTACCATTTATTCTGTAGGCGTAGCTATCTAAGTGATCCCAGGCAGTATTAGTCCCGTCAATTCCATCTTCTCCAAATCTATCGATGACCACATTATCTGGATTACTAATTTGGAAACCATCATTGCCATTACTGTTTATAGAACCATTGACAAGAACATTAGCTGTGATACCAAATTCTTGTAGGAGAATAGTCTCGTCATTTGTAATGTAAACGAAATCATCACTTACAGTTCCTAAAGCTGAAATATCAATATTGGTGGTAAATCCACCTCCATTAGACTGTCTTACGATGTTCCAACCTGTAAAATCGACACTGCCCTCTACATATAATTCCAGAGTTCTTCCATCGGCACTAGGGCAGGTAGAATCTATGTATCCTGTTATAACAGGATTCTGCGCAAAAGCAAAAGAGGAGAGTATTAAAACCAATAGAAAAATAATTTTTTTCATAATACTTTCTTTAAAGTTTACTTAAAAATAATACATTTTTTATAAAAATAAACAGCTTCCTATAACAATATCAATGAATTAACGCTTTGGTAAACTTGAAATCCAGTAAGAGAGGGCGCTTTTAAAATTCAAAATAGACAAGGTTAAGCCAGTATTAATAAACCGAGAATCTATTAATCTAAATGAAAGCTTTTGTTAACATCGAGATAACACGGTTACTTCAGTTTGCTTCTAAGTTTGCATTAATAATTAAACAAAATAAATTTATCAAAATGAAAAAATTACTTTTAACAGCAGCAGTAATCGCTTCAATTTCTATAGCATCCTGTTCTGATGATGACGATGCTACTGTTCCAGTTCAGCCTCCTGCAGGAGAGGAGGTAATTTCTGGAACCATAGAAGAAGATCAAACCTGGACTAAGGATAACATCTATATCTTAGAAGGTAAAGTAGTAGTCGATGGAGGAGCTACACTCACCATTGAAGCTGGTACTGTAATAAAAGGTGGTCCTGGTCAAAATACACAAGCCTCGGCTTTGGTTGTTGATAGAGATGCTACCCTTAATGCAAACGGTACCGCAGAAGAGCCGATTATTTTCACATCAGCTGAAGATGAGATCATGCCAGGTCAAACTGAAAGTCCTAACTTAACCGTTAATGACAGAGGTCTTTGGGGAGGTGTTATTGTTTTAGGTAATGCTCCTTCTTCTTTAGAAGGTGATGCTACTGAAGAATTGATTGAGGGAATTCCAGCTAACTCTGGTTTCGGTTTATACGGTGGTAGTAATCCTGCAGACAGCTCAGGTAGCTTAACTTATGTTTCTATTCGTCACGGTGGTGCTAATATTGGTGAAGGAAATGAAATCAATGGCTTAACTCTTGGTGGAGTTGGTAATGGAACTACAATAGATCATATAGAGGTGATCGCTAACCTTGATGATGGTGTGGAATTTTTTGGAGGAACTGTAAACGCGTCCAATATTGTAGTTTGGGGAGTTGGTGATGATTCTGTAGATATCGATCAGGCTTACTCAGGTACAGTTTCTAACGTTGCTATAGTGATGACAAACGTTTCTGATCACGGTTTAGAGATTGATGGGCCAGAAGGTTCAGCTAATGGTATGTATACGTTGAGAGATGTAACAATCTATTCAGACGACTCAGAAACGAATGCAGATTCTGGAGAAAGACAGTTTGCTCAGTTCCGTGCTAACGCTATGGGTGTTAACGAAAATATATTATTAGTTGGTGGATTAGAAACGTCTAACTTTACCCTTCAGGATGATCAAAACGTTGCAGATAATTACAATGCAGAAAACTTAACGTTTTCAAATATCGAAATCGTACCACCTCAAGGTGTTACAGATATCTCTACTTTATTCACAGATTCTTCTGGACAAACAACATTTCAGGACGACGCAACAGGTCAAGGAGGTTTTGTAGATGCAATTGTAAACACTTTAGAAGCTACTGTTGGAGCAAATACGGGTGTTTTTGGTTGGACTTGGGTAAGCTTGACAGGTGCTTTCGATTCAGGATCCGATCAAGAAGTTAATGAGGTGACTGTATCTGGAACTATTACTAATAACATTACCTGGACTAGCAATAACATTTACATATTGGAAGGTAAAGTAGTTGTAGATGAAGGTGCTGTATTAAATATCGAAGCAGGTACAGTTATTAAAGGAGCTGAAGGACAAAATACTCAAGCATCAGCTTTAGTTGTAGATAGAGACGCAACTTTAAATGCTAATGGTACCGCAGAAGAGCCTATTATATTTACATCTGTAATTGATGATATCATGCCAGGTGAGCTTGTAAGTCCTAACTTGACTGTAAATGACAGAGGACTTTGGGGAGGTGTTATAGTTTTAGGTAACGCTCCATCATCTTTAGAAGGAGATGCAACAGAGGAATTAATAGAGGGAATTCCTGCAGGATCAGGATTTGGACTTTACGGTGGTAATGATCCAGCAGACAGTTCAGGAACTATAACCTACATATCTATCCGTCACGGTGGTGCGAACATTGGGGAAGGAAATGAAATCAATGGATTAACATTAGGCGGTGTTGGTTCAGGTACTATAATAGATCATGTAGAAGTAATAGCTAACCTTGATGACGGTGTTGAATTTTTTGGTGGAACTGTGAATGCTTCAAACATTGTAGTTTGGGGTGTTGGTGATGACTCTGTAGATATTGATCAAGCCTACTCTGGAACAGTTTCTAACGTTGCTATAGTGATGACAAACGTTTCTGATCACGGTTTAGAAATCGATGGTCCAGAGGGTTCAGCTAATGGTATGTATACTTTAGAAAACGTTACTATTTTTTCTGATGATTCAGATACGAATGCAGAGTCTGGAAACAGAGAATATGCTCAATTCCGCTCCAATGCGATGGGTACTAATGAAAATATATTATTAGTAGGAGGTCTAGAAACTTCAGATTTTTCACTATCAGACGATCAGGGCGTAGCAGACAATTACAATGCAAATAATCTAACTTTTTCTAATATTGAAATTGTTTTACCAGCAGGTGTAACAGATGTTTCAACTTTATTTACGGATTCTTCAGGATTAACAACGTTTCAAGACGATGCCACAGGAACAAACGGTTTCGTAACTGTTGTTGCAGATACAGATTCTGCTAACACTGGTGCAAATCTTTCTGTTTTTGGATGGACATGGGTTTCAGAAGCAGCGTCTGCTTTAGGCTTTTAATGAAACATTAATACCACATATCAAAACTTATATTGCTCGGTTTTTTCAAGCCGGGCAATATTATTATAAATTATACACTATGCTTAGAATTTTAAAAATAACATCAATCCTGTTTATAGGATTTAGTTTATTTTCAATCAATGCTCAAAATGGTAAAATTGAAGGAAAAGTCCTTGATGGAGAACTAAATGATGTTTTGCCTTTTTCGAATGTAACAATTGTTGGCACAAACAAAGGGAGTACCTCAGACTTCGATGGGCTTTACTCGATAGAAGTAGAACCAGGAACTTACACAGTCTCTTTCTCTTTTGTCGGCTATCAAACCAAAGAGATTTCTGAAGTTGTCGTAAAAGCAAATGAAATAACTAGAATTGATGTTACATTGAATTCAGCTGCAGATAATCTTCAGGAAGTTATCGTGACGACGACAGCACGAAGAAATACAGAAGCATCTGTCCTTAACCTACAAAGAAAATCAGTCAACGTATCAGATGGGCTTTCATTTGAAGGAATTAAAAGAACTGGAGCCAGCGACGTGGCAGCCGCGGTTAAAAGTATACCTGGCGTTTCTGTCCAAGGAGGAAAGTATGTATTTGTGAGAGGTCTTGGAGATAGGTATACAAAATCTATATTAAACGGTATGGATATACCTGGTCTAGATCCAGATAGAAACACACTGCAAATGGATGTAATTCCTTCTAATATCATTGAAAATATCATTGTCTCTAAAACAGCTACAGCAGATATGCCTGCAGATTTTACAGGTGGTGTTGTGGATATAGTGACTAAAGATTTCCCTTCTCGCGAAACCTATAGTGTAAGTGCAGGTGGTGCATATAATTTTGATATGCATTTTAACTCAAATTACTTGAAAGGAGATAGTTCTCCAACAGACTTCTTGGGATTTGATAATGGCAATAGAGATATTCCAATTTCTGAAACTTTGGATATACCTTCTCCCGTAGGTGATGGATTAAATGATGATGGAGTGAGCGTTACAGACATTACTAATCAGTTTGATAAGAGACTTGCAGCAAATAGAACAACAAGTCCGGCAAACTTTAATTTTAGCTTTTCTGCAGGTAACAGTTATGATGTAGGAGAAGGAACGGATAAATTTGGTTACCAAGCTAATATTTCGTACCGAAATACTACAGAATATTTTAAGGATTTGGAACAAAACTTCTTTTTCAAGCCTATTGACTTAAATGAAACTGCCTTAACCCCTAACAGGACACAAACTGGTGATGTTGGAATAAATACAGTATTGTTAAGTGGACTTGCTGGCTTATCTTACAAAACCGATCAATCCAAATACAGTTTTAATGTTCTTCATCTTCAAAATGGTATTTCTAGAGCTGGGAAATTCAGAACCTTTACTTTTATTCAGGATGATATAGAAGTCGTGAGAGATAATATTGAATATACTGAAAAATCGATCACTAATTTTAACCTCTCAGGTTCTCATGTCAATGAAGATGCTTCTTGGGAAGTTGACTGGGCCTTGTCGCCTAGTTTTTCAAGGATAAATGATAAAGATGTGAGAGTAACACCATTCGAAGTGGTGGGAGAAAATCAATTTTCTATTCGTCCAAGTACAGCAGGTGCGCCTCAACGTTTATGGAGAGATCTGGAGGAAATCAATTTAGCTGGGAAATTAGACTTTACCAGAAAGCATGAACTTTTTGGAAAATCTGCCAATTTTAAATTTGGTTCAGCTTATACTTATAAGCAGAGAGATTTTAGAATTAATAACTATAATGTCTTAGTAAAAGGGAATACTGTAATACCAGTTAATGGAAACCCTGATAACCTTTTACTTCCAGAAAACATTTGGCTGTCAGAAACCAATAGTGGTACTTATGTACAAGGTAGTTTTGAACCAGCAAACAATTTTGAATCTAATTCTAACGTTGCATCAGCTTATGCTTCAGAAGAGTTTAAGATTACAGATAAGCTTAAAAGTATTATTGGCTTGAGGTTTGAAAATTATCAGTTAAACTATACAGGTGTTAATAACCAAGGTACACTTGATTTAAATGATGAACAAATTCTAGATGAGGCTGATTTTTTCCCTTCTGCCAATTTCATCTATGCTTTAAATGAAGAGACTAATTTAAGAGCTTCTTATTATGAGACCACGGCAAGACCGTCGTTTAAGGAAGCTTCTATTGCTCAAATATTCGATCCTTTAAGCGATATCACCTTTATTGGTAATATAGATATTCAGCCGTCTTACATAAGTAATTTCGACTTTAGGTATGAGCGGTATGGTGAAAACGGGCAACTATTTGCAGTTAGTGCGTTTTATAAAAAATTCACAGATCCAATCGAACTAGTAGCTTTTCCAGAAGCACCAAATAATCAGCAACCTCAAAATGTAAACTCTGCCGATGTGTATGGTGCTGAATTGGAAATCAGAAAGAATTTTGGATTTATTTCAGAAGGCTTAAGTAAGTTTAGCGTCAATGCCAATTTTTCCGTGATAGAGTCGGTTGTTAAAATGTCTCAGCAGGAGTTTGAATCCCGACAGTTAGCGGCAAGAGATGGTGAAACTATTGACGACGAAAGAGATTTGCAGGGTCAGTCTCCATATCTTATAAATGTTGGCTTGCGTTATGACGATAATGAAAAAGGCTGGCAAGGTGGCTTGTTCTATAATGTGCAAGGAGAGACCCTACAAGTTGTAGGAATACGAAATGTTCCAGACGCCTATACACAGCCATTTCATAATATGAGTTTTAGACTTTCAAAAGCTTTTGGTGAAGAAAAACAATCCTCCATCAATTTTGGTTTTAGCAATATTTTAAATGATGTAATTGAAACCAATTACAATTCATTTCAAGCTGAGTCTAGAATTTACTCGCGCAGAGATCCTGGACAACAGGTTTCTTTAGGATACTCTTATAAGTTTTAAATGTTTTTGATAATTAGCCCAAAAGCTGCTCAGAAAAGAGCAGCTTTTTTTATTTCCTATTCTTAACTTTTAGCTAATATTCAAATCCTTAAATTTGTCACTACTAAATCATAAGATTATGAAAAAATCCGACATCACTATTCTTGTTGTAGACGATGATCCAGATATATTGGAAATTTTAAGCTATAACTTAAATGCCGAAGGTTACAAAGTTGTAAAGGCAGAAAATGGAGTGGAAGCAGTGAAAAAAGCCAAGAAAAAAAAGCCTCAACTTGTTATCTTGGATGTGATGATGCCAGAAATGGACGGAATAGAAGCTTGTGAAAAAATACGGGAGACCAAAGGGCTTGAGAATACTTTAATTACTTTTTTAACCGCTAGAGGGGAAGACTATTCTCAAGTAGCAGGTTTTGATGCGGGTGCCGATGATTATATCACTAAGCCCGTAAGACCAAAAGTTTTGATGAGTAAAGTAAAGGCGCTTTTGAGACGATTCAAATCGGATACTTTAGAATCAAATATCTATGAAATAGGTGAAATTATCATCAATCGTGATGAGTATAAAATTACCAGCAAAGGAACAGAGATGACTTTGCCAAGAAAAGAATTTGAATTGCTATCTTTACTCACTTCAGAGCCCAATAAAGTTTTTAAAAGAGACGATATTTTGAACACCGTTTGGGGGAATGAAGTGGTTGTGGGTGGAAGAACCATCGATGTCCACATCAGAAAATTAAGAGAAAAATTGGGCGACGATAAATTCAAAACAGTGAAAGGCGTTGGCTATAAGTTTGTTCATGAATGAGTAAAAAATTCAAAAGATCCTATAAATTTGCACTCAAGACGTCAACCTATATCACTGTCTTTTTAACGGGTCTTATTGCTTTATATGAATACATTCAACTAGAAGTCAATTTGGCTTCTATTTTTGTTTTTGCTCTGGTTTGCTTTGTTTTTTCCTTCTTCATCATTCAACTTAGAATTGAATTTTTCATTTACAAACGTGTAAAATCCATTTACGATAGCGTTTCAATTCTCGATCAATCTTCACTTTCAAATCCGAGAACAACTTCAGATATGAAAACGCTTACAGAAGAAGTAGAGCGATTTGCCAAAGGGAAGAAACTTGAAATTGAGACTTTGAAAGTTCGAGAAAACTACAGAAAAGAATTTATAGGAAATGTCTCTCACGAGCTTAAAACTCCGCTATTTACAGTTCAGGGCTATATTCTTACCTTATTGGATGGAGCCATAAAAGATAAAAAAGTTAGAAAAAAATATTTGACGCGAGCTAGTAAAGGTGTAGATCGATTGATTTATATCGTGAAAGATCTGGACATGATTACCAAGCTGGAAACTGGTGACCTCGATCTCTATATTGAAACTTTTAACCTTGTAGAGCTTGTCGAGAGTGTTTTTGAACTCCTGGAAATGAAGTCGGCCAAAAAAGAAATCAGTCTCAATTTTGATAAGGAGTATGCTCCCATTTATGTCGATGGCGATAAAGAACGCATCCAGCAGGTCGTAACAAATCTCATCGTCAATTCCATCAAATACGGTAAAAAAGGAGGAACTACAGAAATCAGTTTTGAAGAGTTTGAAAACTCAAAAATCATACTTCGAGTCAATGATAACGGTGAAGGTATTGAGAAGGAACACATTCCAAGACTTTTTGAACGGTTCTTTCGAGTCGATAAAACAGGCTCCAGACGTGAAGGCGGTTCGGGATTAGGCCTTTCTATTGTAAAGCATATCATCGAAGCACACAAAGAGCAAATTTTTGTAGATAGTGTTTACGGTATTGGGAGTGAATTTTCCTTTACCCTTCCAAAGTCGGAAGAAATCCTGGAAGAGGAAACTGATGCATCTCTTCTGAATTAAATCCAGAATAAAACTTTAAGTTCTCGAGATCTCTAGTTTTGAAATTCTCCTGAGATGAGAACGGTGCAATTTTCATGTGTTCCAGCCTTTCTGATAAATACTCTTGTTCTCCTTGGTGTGGCGTAGGAACAAAAAATACTTTTTTTCCAAGACAAGCCATATCCATAACAGAGGAATAACCCGATCTGCAAATCACTACTTTGGTTCTGCAAACCAGTGAATTGAGTTCTTCAGAATTTAAGTGATTGTAAAAGCTAATATTGGGCAAGTCGTTTAAAGACTCTGTGTTATAGACTCCACGTACTATAACTGTTTTTTTACTAGAGAGAACTTGGAAAGCTGCAATCAAACATTTCTCCAAAGAGGTTCGCAAAGGCTCTGGTCCAGAGATCACGGCTAGGTAATCAATATCTACTGGCAGTTCTATTTTAGAAAACCGACTTAAAACCCCAATTCTTCGGGTTGGGACCTTCACTTGTTTCGAATGGCTTAAGACACCACTCAAGTCGAAAGGGACTTCAGCATCTGGAATCCAGACTTCATCATAACGATTGTGGAATTTTGCATTTAAAGAAGAAGAGGCTCTGGAGAATAGTCCAGCTTTAAATTTCAATTGATGAGAAATAATCACCGATTTTATCGTTTTAGATATTGCTCCAAATCTGTGATCTGAAATAATCAAATCAACATGATTTTTTTCAGCATAACTTTCAATCAGTATCTCATCTTTTTTGGCTCGTTCTTTTAAACCATGACCTTGTAGAATCAATTTCAGATAAAAGAAAAAACCAGAGCTGGAATAAACGACTTCACTCGAATTTAATTCTAAAACATCCAGCTCTGGAAATTCGTCTTTTAGTAATTGTAACGCATCCCCATCGGATGCAATGCTGACCTTAGAGCCTTGTTTCAGAAAATGGCGGATTACGGGCACACATCTACTGGCGTGGCCAAGACCCCAGTTGAGAGGTGAAACTAGAACATGGTTTGGAAAGTGCAAAATAGAAGGTTTTGTGTATTGGTAAATTTAGTTAATTTTACACGAAAATTTCAGCGAAAGTGGGGAGTAAAAACAAGCTTAAACGATTTAAAGAGAACGAGGTTTTTGAAAATGTAGTGCAACCTACACGATCTGAAATAGTTGATGAACTATACGAGTATAAAGGAAAATGGAAACGTGATTTTTTCAAAAATGATAAACCTTTAATCTTAGAATTAGGCTGTGGTAAAGGAGAGTATACTCTGGGACTTGCTGAAAGAAACAAGGACTGTAATTATCTAGGAATAGATATAAAAGGCGCTAGATTTTGGAGAGGAGCCAAAACAGCTTTGGAAGGCGATATGCCCAACGTAGGGTTTTTGAGAACTCAAATAGAACTGGTAGACCAGGTCTTTGCAGATGGTGAAGTGGACGAAATCTGGATCACTTTCCCAGATCCACAAATCAAGTGGAAACGCACCAAGCACAGAATGACCAATCCCGATTTTCTGAATAAATACAAAAGGATATTAACCAAAGAAGGCCTTATCCATTTAAAAACTGATAGCGAATTTATGCATGGTTATACTCTGGGTATTTTAGAAGGTTTGGGTCACGATATCATTTATGCGCATCACGATGTTTATGTTAACCATGAAGCTCCGGAAGAAGTTGTTGGTATCCAAACTTTTTATGAGCAACAGTATTTGGATAAAAAGAAATCTATCACCTATTTAAAATTTAGACTTAAGGAATAAGATTTGGGGGACTTACAGATTTATATCTATACCTTTTTAGCGGCTTTTGTTGGGGTGGTGCCCCCAGGACTTGTTAATATGAGTGTAGCAAAAACCTGCCTTGAAAAAGGAAAGCGCAATGGCACTTTTATGGCTTTTGGCGCTTCTTTAGTTGTTTTCTTTCAGGCGCTTCTTGCTGTCTTAATTTCAAAATATATCTTTTCACATCCTCACGTTAAGAGTATGTTTCTCAAAGCCGGAGTTGCCATCTTGATTTTGATGTTCCTCTACTTTTTATTGTCTGCCAATCGCAAAAAGACTCAACGTACGATTAAGAAACGAACGGGAACTAAAAGTTTTTTTACAGGGATTTTAGTTTCAGGACTCAATATCTTTCCAATACCTTACTTCGTCCTTATTGGAACTCTGTTAACCAACAATTTCAAAATCACATTTACGACTTATAATGATGTTTTTTTTGCCTTGAGTGCGGCTTTGGGCACTTTTACTACACTATACCTTTACATCATTTTCATTATGAAAATCGACGGAAAGACAGAGCTTTTTAAAAAATACTCCAATTATTTTATGGCGGCTTTGATGCTGGTTCTAATTATCATTACTATTGCTAGATTATATAATATGTAAATCATGGCTAACTCAGATTTTTTTGAAAGGGTCTACAGCATTGTTGCTAAAATTCCAGAAGGAAAAGTGACCAGCTACGGAGCAATCGCAAAAGCTATTGGTGCTGCAAAAAGTGCCAGGACTGTTGGGTATGCCATGAATGCCTGTGTGAAGCTGGATCGAGATCTACCTGCGCATCGCGTGGTGAATAGAATTGGGATGTTAACTGGTAAGCATCATTTTCCTGGTCAGGATACGATGCAACGGCTATTGGAAGAAGAAGGTGTGGTGGTTAAAGATGATAAAATAAAAAACTTTGAAAAAATTTTCTGGCAACCGCCTGTTAACGAGTATTTTGAAGATTGAATTTAATTTTAGTAAATCTTTAGCTTTTTAATTGTTTTGAAAAGTGAACAAATCTTTTATATTTGTATCAGGATGAAGTTTTTCATAATAGATTGGTTAATTAGCAGAGCCTCGGATTCATAACCGAGGCTTTGTGTTTTTATAAACTTTCCTGATTTCCTCAATTACTTTTTTATAAGTCATTAAAATATTTTAGTAAAGCTTTAGTTTTACACATATGAGGCATTATCTCTTACTTGTCTTTTTGTGTTGCTGCATAAGCTCAATTTTCGCTCAGTCTGGCTTAGTCACCAAAACTGTAGGTTTCCAAGATACAATACAACTCGAGGAGGTAAGTATTGCTCCATTCCAATTTAAATTACAAACCACAGATAGTTTAGAAATTGAATCCACTCTATACAAAATTGATTTTCCCAAGGCTCAACTGTTTCCTTTTTCAGAATTAAAATCAAACAATGATAGTTTAATAGTTACCTATTTAAAGTATCCGGAATCCTTAACCAAAACTTATAAAGGCTTGGACGATAACCTGATTATCGATACAGGAAACCCAGTTGATAATTTATACGAATTACAACAACAGCGACAGCCCAGCAATTTTGTTCCTTTTGCGGGACTTAATACCAGCGGAAGTATTTCAAGAGCCATAAGTGTGGGGAATAATCAAAATGCAGTGGTAAGATCTGAACTCGATTTGCAGATCTCTGGGAAAATTTCTGAAAATGTGACCTTAAAGGCTTCTATTCAAGATGACAATGCACCAACTCAATCTGGCGGATATACTCAACAGCTGGATGAATTTGACCAGATTTTTATCGAATTGGGATCTGAAAAGTGGAGAATACGCGCCGGTGATATTGATTTGATAGAAAATGAATCTTTTTTTGCTTCCTACACCAAGCGGGTCCAAGGACTTTTGCTCTCTGCAGATGTAGGTAATGAAAAGCGCCAAACCGAAGTTTACTCTGCTGGCGCATTGGTGAGAGGGGTTTTTACACGAAGTGAGCTGACTGCTCAGGAAGGAAATCAAGGACCCTATAAACTAGTAGGGCAAAACGGTGAACTTTTTGTTTTGATCATCTCTGGAAGCGAAGATGTCTACGTCAACGGTAGGATTTTAACCCGGGGAGAAAACGAAGACTATCTCATAGACTATAACGCTGGTGAAATTATTTTCAATTCTACTTTTCCTATTACTTCTGAAATGCGAATTGTTGTTGAATATCAGGTTTCCGACAGGAACTTTTCAAGAATTGTTGCAACTACAGGATCCCGATTCAGTTCTGAAGCCCTTCAACTGAATGGATTTCTTTACAATGAAAATGATCTAAAAAATCAGCCTTTACAACAAAGCCTTACAGATGAGCAAGTAAATGCTCTGGAGGAAGCTGGTGATAATCAGGACCAAATGTTTGCACCAAGTGCAGTTCCGGCTGATTATTCTGAAAACAGAATTTTATACGAAAAGGAACTTCGAGACGGGAGAGAAGTGTTCGTATTTTCGACTGACCCCGAAGCTGAATTGTTCAATGTTCGTTATACCAATCTTGGAGCCAATCAGGGGAATTATATTTTATCAAGTCGAGATGCTATTGCCAATATTTATGAATATGTTTCTCCAATTGATGGTGTTCCTCAAGGAAATTTTGAACCTGTCGTAAGACTTTTTGCTCCGACCAAACTTCAAATCGCTATGCTCAATGGCGTGTATTCCCCTTCTGAAAAAACGACCGTTCAGTTTGAAGTCGCAGCAAGCAATAATGATGAAAATTCATTTTCTGATAGCGACCAGGGCGATAATCGTGGCCTGGCGACTCAATTATCTATCAATCAGACTTTATATCAACAGGGCGCAGATAAAAAGTTGGATGTTTTTGGAAATTTGAATTTCATAGAAGAAACTTACACCAGTATAGAACGTTTGTACAACGTGGAATTTACCAGAGATTGGAATCTTTTTAATCCAACAGGAGATCAAACATTTGTCGATACGGGTTTTGATTTCAGAAATAATTTGGAAAGCAACACGCAATACCGCTTTCAGCGCTTGGAATATTCAAATGATTTTTTAGGCGAAAAACATTCTATGAGCGCGAGACAAGTTCAAAGCAAATTCAGAATAGATGCCAACGCCAGCTACATGGACAGTGAATCTTCATTCCTAAATTCAAAATTCGCTAGGGCAAGTGTCTCCGGGATTTATGATTTCGGAAAATTTTGGTCAGGTTTACGGTACAATATGGAGGATAATCAGGAATCGAGAGTAGACACCGAAGATTTTACAGCCAACACTCAGCGCTTTGCTAGTTATGAAGTGTTCTCCGGGGTGGGGGATTCTACAAATGTATATGCGGAATTGGGTTATAGATATCGTGAAAATGATAGTTTAAGAAATAATAGTTTACAACGCGTCAACTCGTCAGATAATTATTTTGTGAGGTCTCAATTAGTCAATACGCAAGCGACGAAACTCAGGGTATTTGCCAACCTCAGGAATCTAAAGTTCAATGAGCAAGACCGGGCAGATGAGCAAAGTTTGAACTCCAGAGTTACGTATTCGCAAAATTTGTGGGATAGGCTAGTCAATCTAAACACGACTTACGAAACCAATAGCGGAAGCATTGCACAGCAAGAATTTACTTATCTCGAAGTCGAGCCGGGTCAAGGACAATACACCTGGATAGATTACAATGCTAATGGAGTCCAGGAGTTGAATGAATTTGAAATTGCTCAATTCCTGGACGAAGGGAGATTTGTACGAATATTACTACCCAATCAAATTTTCGTCAGAACCAATCAAACCCGATTTAGTCAACAGCTAACGTTAAATTTTCAAACCTGGCAGAATAAAGAAGGCTGGAAAAAAATAGCTTCCAGATTCTATAATCAAACTTCACTTTTGCTGGATAAAAAGCTACGTAAAGATGGAAATTCATTAAGTCTGAACCCCTTTGGAGGAAGTGGTGAAGATATTCTCGGAGAAAATACGACGTTCAGAAATATTTTATTTTTTAACCGAAGTCTTCAAAAATTCACAACGTCTTATAATTTCACACAGAATACAACCAAAAACCTCAGTCTTTTAGGACTTCAGGAAAGTTCAAACCTTTTGCATGAGCTCAAGTTTATTCATAAGTTTCAGGAGAGTTGGTTGTTGACATTAACTCAGGACGTCAATTCTTCTGAGAGTTTTTCGGATCGATTTCAGAATAGGAATTTTGAAATTGAAGGCTTTTCTTTAAATCCTAAACTGTCCTACTTACTTGGTGATAAACGCTTTGATGTATTCTATGAATTGGCTTCCAAAGAAAACCAGGTTGGAGAGCAGGAATCTTTGAACCAGCAAACTTTTGGTTTATCCTTTACTTTGAATAACGCTCAAAAATATAGCATTAACGGAGAGGTAAATTACATTCAAAATGAATTTGACGGGAGTACATTTTCTCCAGTGGCTTACCAGTTGCTTGAAGGCTTATTACCCAATGACAATTTTACCTGGTCGTTGTTTCTCCAGAAGAAAATCACAGATTTTCTGGATCTTAATTTGACCTATTTTGGTAGGAAAAGCGAAAATGTGAATGCAATCCATACGGGAAGTGTTCAGTTAAGAGCGTTCTTCTAGCTTTTGGACACTTTGAGTTTCATTCCTGGCTTTAACTGAGTATTGTTCAGTTTATTGATAGACTTTAAGTCTTCAACACTGATGCCTGGATATTTTCTTGATATAGTCCAAAGTGAATCCCCTCTTTTAACTTTATAGAATTCAGGCTTACTTTCAGCTGAAGATTTGGCTGATTTAGTTTTGGATTGAGCTTCCACTACGGCATTTACATTTTTTGGATAGATGATAAGCTTTTGACCTATATTCAGGTTGTTCCCTCTCAAATTATTCCAGGCTCTGATCTGGCTCACGCCAACTCCAAATTTCTCTGCAATCCTTCCCAGGTAATCGCCAGACTTGACGTAATAATTAATTTTATCGTCTGCTTTGTAATTTTTGGGAAGAGATTCTTCATTTTCAACAAGATGCTCTTTTGCAAAGCCATAAATTTCATCCTCATTGGCTACAAACAGTCCTGATTTTTCATAAGGAAGACGTAAATAATAGGATTTATTTTCTTCAAAAGGTACAATTCCTAATTTGTAGCTGGGGTTGAGAAATTCCAGCAATTCTTTATTGGTCTGGGTGATTTTGGCGACTTGGTCTAAAGTGATAAGCTTTTTAACCTTGATAGTATCTGTTCCATAGTAGGTGGACATTGGAAGCTGAGGTTGAAACCCGTGTTCGTCTGCATACTCATATAGATAAAGCATGGCTTGAAAGGAAGGTACATAGCCAGCCGTCTCTCTTGGCAAATAATTTCTAAGTTTCCAGTAATTGGTTTCTCCTCCACTGCGCCGTATGGCTTTAGATACGTTTCCTGGTCCGGAATTGTAAGCGGCCAAGGCTAAATCCCAATCGTCGAACATATAATATAATCTCTTCAAATACTTTGCTGCAGCTTCAGTTGAAGCCACTGGATCCATACGCTCGTCTACATAACTACTCACATCGAGATCGTACATTTTTCCTGTGCTGTACATAAATTGCCATAAACCTGTGGCGCCAACTCTGGATTTTGCCTGAGGATTTAAGGCAGACTCTACTAAGGCCAAATATTTCATTTCTAGCGGAACGTCATATTTATCCAGTGTGGCTTCAAACATGGGGAAATAAAATTTACTCAGTCCCATGAGTCGTTCAGTTCCTTGTTTTTCTCTTCTTAAGAAATAACCGATGACACTTTCCAAACTTTCATTGTATTCAATATTAAATGGAGTTTTTGCGTTTATAGTAGCTAAGCGTTCTTTTAAAAGTTCTGTGGGTATTTCTGTGATAACGGCATTATTTTCCAAACTGTCTTTGATGATATTTTCTAAACGTCTGGAATAGCTTTGATCTGTCAATTGGATTCTCCATAACGAATCCAATTTCATAGATTGTCTGTAATCTTCCAAAATCAACTCCAATGAATCTACCTCAATCTTATGCAGTTCTACTTTTTGCGGAGATTGATTTTTTAAGTCTGGTTTTAAACCTTGTGCAAAACAAATCGTTCCTAAGCTTAGAAAAAGTAAAGTAAAACGTAGATTATTTAGAGTCATAAGTTAAAAAAAATTAATTGTACAAATATAATTTGAAAATGTGTACTTCTGGATAAAAACTTAAAAGCACATTAAAATATTGTTCATTAACTAGGCTAATTTCTGAAAGGTTGTATTTTTAGCCCATAAATAAAAATTAATGGGACAATTTCATACGCTTTCTATCAAAGAAATCAATAGACAAACCGATAAAGCAGTCAACATCATCTTTGATGTTCCTTCTGAATACGCTTCAGTATATAAATTTAAAGCCGGTCAATACTTAACTTTAGAAACCAAGATTGACGGAGAGGACGTGAGACGTTCGTATTCTATTTCTTCTGAAGAAGGAAAAGATCTTGGAATTGTTGTGAAAGCAATTCCTGATGGAAAATTTTCAAATTATGCTAACTCTGTTTTAACAGAAGGGGATGCGATTGAAGTCCATCCTGCAGAAGGTAAGTTTTTATTGCCAGAACAATTGGATGGTAAAACATTTTGTGCCTTTGCAGCGGGCAGTGGTATTACGCCAATTATGGCCATGATAAGAACTTTGTTATCTCAATCTGAAACCGCAAAATTTGTTTTGGTTTACGGTAATAAATCTCCGGAGCAAACTATTTACTTTCAAGAGTTATTGGACTTGCAAAAAGAGTTGCCTGAGCGTCTTTTCATTGAATTCATTTACAGTGAAACTCAGGAGGATGATGCCAAATTTGGAAGGATCGACAAGGGCACAGTGAATTACGTCATCAAAAATAAATACGATGGATTCGACTTTTCTCAATATTACCTCTGTGGACCAGAGCCAATGATAGAGATGGTACAGACTACTTTAAAAGAGGCAGAAGTCGATGATGATCAAATCAAGTTTGAGCTATTCTTTTCCAAAGAAGAAGGCGAAGTTGAAGCTGCTACTGATGGAGAAACAAAGCTCACCGTTATAGTCGACGATGAAGAATTTGAACTATCCATGGACCAAAGCGGTGTCATTTTAGATGCTGTTTTAGCACAAGATATTGATGCACCTTATTCTTGCCAAGGTGGTATTTGTAGCTCGTGTGTTGCCAAAATTAAAGAAGGAACTGTGGAAATGCGTAAAAATCAAATTTTAACCGATGATGAATTGGAAGAAGGTCTGGTCCTAACTTGTCAGGCACAGCCCACCTCCGCTAAAGTAGTAGTGGATTACGACGATATTTAATCGTTTTCTATATTCTTCAGTTGAATATTCAAGGCTTTCACACTGATTTGGATTTCAATAATGGATAAAATAAGCGAAATCATCAGCAAGACTAGTGAAATTCCAAAAATGATACTGCCAATCGTTTGCCAGGTTTCATAAATGGCAAACATGCTGACTACACAAAGAAAAAGAGAAACAATTCCAAACAATTGCATGTTTTTGATAAGAGTCACTCTCTTTTTCAAATTTGAAATTTGGGCTTTTATGTTGGTATCTGGATCGTCCTGATATTTCTTATGTAAATTCCTAATCAGTCCAGCTATGGTTAGAAACCTATTGGTATAAGCCAAAAGCAATAATGAAATCGCTGGAAATAATAGGGCAGGCGTTGTTAATGAAACTTCCATAAATGTGAGGATTATCTTGAAGTTTAAAGATAAGCGGTCGCGATTTAATCAGTGTTGAAATTATAGAAAAGTATGTCTTGTCAGTAAATTAGATTTAGGATTTGATTTGTCAATTAATGATTATTCCAATTGAGTTTCAATGTCCATCCGTTGATGTAAAATCCTTATGATTTAAACTTCTTCTGTCTTTAGATTGATTTTATAGAATATGAAGTGAGATTTTTTTTGACTGCAGTAATATCCTTTTTTTATTTTAGAATAATCTTTTCCATATTTTGGATTTATGGGCTATATATTCAATTTCGTCTATGATCAAATTGAAATACCTATCTGCTCGTTTAATAGACCAATTATCGAATGCAAACTGTCAAATTGCCTCAAGGTCTCGATTTGCCTCTCGACTGATTCTATATTTCATTTTTCAGTCAGATGTTTTTGATGGAGTTGGTCTAATACTTTTTTTTGATCAAAATCTTCAAAAACCCTGAGTCTTATCCCTTACTTAATTTATTAATAAGCTCTGCTTTTTTTGCTTCTTCATGTTCAAACATTCTCAATGCAACTCTTATGACTTCAATAGCAAAAGAATATTGACCTGTTTTAACCTGCCGGTTAATAAAATTGTCGAAATAGTCTCCCAATAAAATTCACGTGTTTTTGGCCATAACTTTTAATTTTTATAAAATATACCAGCTCTTGGTATGGATAACAAATACGAAATAACTAGTTTAAAATCTTTTAAAAATTATACCTAAGGTTAATAGATAGATTCCTTCCTGGGCTTGGAATGTTAAAAGCTCTCAAGATTGATAAATGGTCTACGTAAGTTTTGTCGAGCAAATTTTGTAGAGCAATCGATGCCTCAATCTGATTGGTTTTTCCGAGATCAAATGTTCTGCTTAATCCAATATCTACTAAAGTAAAGCCTGGGGTTTCTTGTTCATTAAATCCAGGACGATCCTGTCTGGCCACTGTTCTTATTTTTGAATATAAGGATGTATTTTGTAGCCTGCCAAACCCATAATTCACTTCAAAATTTAAATTATCTGGCGGAATAAAAGTGAGCGGTTCATCAAAATCCTTATTCTCACCTCTTACCAAAGCTGCTCCAAGATTGAATCTCAAGTTTCGATCTTCCAAAGCGACATACTGCAAATTGATTTCACTTCCATAAAGTTGAGCTTCGACCTGCTGATATTCCCAAATTTGAAGTCCTGAATCTGGCTGAAGTTCTCCTGTATCTGCAAAAAAGATAAAGTTATCGACCTGACTTCCAAAAATAGACCAGTCCAGCCTAAATCTATCCATAGTCAAACTATAATTTAGATCAAGCTGTATGCTTTGTTCACGTTCAAAATTGGCATTACCAATTTCAAATCTATTGGTACCTGGGTGTTGGCCAAAAGAATATAATTCAGCTAAATCTGGAGAGCGGAAGCCTGAGGAAATATTTGCTTTAAGCTTTTGAGTTTTGCTCAAGGTTTTAGTAATCCCAAGCGATCCGGTAAACCCATTGAAGTTGGACTCCAGTGTTCTGCTTTCTGGTTCGCCAGGCAACACAAAGTCTGCATCTATAAATTGTGAATCACTCGCATCTGCATTGACTGTTCTGTAATCGTATCGTAGAGCTGCTTGAATGAAGTAAGTCTTCCAGTCAAGATTAACCATATAATAGGCGCCATTTTCAGAATAACTGGCATTGGGTATTAAAATTTCCTGAACCTTATTTTGATTTTCGTTCCTTAAGAAATTTCCTTGAAGTCCGAAATTGTGACTGAATCGACCAGTGTCAAAATTTAGTCTGGCGTTGTAAAAAGTATTGTTTTGGTTAAGGCCAAGATCTACAAGATTCAGGTCATTCTCAATTTCTTTCCTATCGTTAAAATGATGAGAGATTTGAAAAACAGATTCAAATTTTCCATGGTCGATACGTTGATTGTAAGATACTAAAACATCGGTCACTTCCTGAAACGGTAACTGCATATCTCTATCATTTCTTGTGGTGGCATTGGAATTTTCCAGCTCGTTATCTTCAATAATTCCAAGGTTTTGTCTTGAATAGGAAACCGATAATTTATTGTCGAAATTTTCTTTATCAATCCCTGCATGAACTCTCGCGCTACTCATATTGAATCTGCTGTTGCCAATGATATCACCATCACCAGATTTGTAATCAGCGTGATTTTCGTAAGCAAGTTCAGCCCCAACGAAAAGATCATTTTCCAATTTTTGGCCTACAGAACCGTAAGTTCTAAATCCATTAGAAACTGAATTGAAAGTAGTTCCAAAATTACCTGAGAGCTCTTTTGAAGTTTTATAAAACTCATCATCCTGAATCAAAATGACTCCGCCTAAAGCTCCGGAACCGTAAAGTACAGAAGCAGGACCTTTGATGACGTCGATACTCTCTACTCCCAGATCATTTACCCCCAAGCCATGATCGGCGCCCCATTGTTGATTTTCTAATTTATTGCCCTGGAAAATAGTAGCCACACGACTAAAACCAAGCCCGCGAATAAATGGTTTGACAATCCCTTGCCCGAATTCAGCGCCATAAACGCCGGGAACTTCTCTTAGAATACCCATGACTCCTGACGGGCTGCTTTTATTTTCAATTCTATCCATACTCACAGGCGTATAATTGTAAGGCGTTTTTGAATTCAAGCCTGTCTGCTGATCAATAATCACAACCTCCTTTAAGGTATTGTTTTTGGGTTGAAGTTGAAATTGAACCCTAGTGATTTCTTCTGATTTTACTTCTACTGACTTGGTTAAGTCGATATAGCCTAGTGAAGTAACCTTCAAATTATAAGTGCCTTCAGCTAAATTTTGAAATGAAAATATGTTGTTTTGATCTGTAACTGTATAGTTGTTTTCACCAATAATTTCAATTGTTGCTGATAAGCCAGCTTCATCTTCAAAACTTACTTTCCCTTTTATGCTCCCATTTTGAGAAAAAGATCCGAAACTTACAAGCGATAAGGCTAACAAAATTATATATTTCATTAATAATCAATTTAATTTTAGACAAAGCTAAAAATAAAAAGTCAGACATCTAAATAATAAAAGTGATTAACAAAAAATTTATGAATGGGTTGAATTATTATCTTAGGAGATATTTATCAAGTATGGCTGATAAAATGATCAGGGAAGTAATTAATTTGTATTGCAAAACAAAAAACTCCGCTTAGCGGAGTTTTTTGTTTACTTTTCAAACTATATGATTACTATTTAAAATTCACAAATAGTAGGAATAATAAACTTACTTAATTAAACGCAATTTATTTGAATCAAAATATCTAAATCTAAATTGAACAGATGCTAGCTTTAGTAACCACTTCAAAGAATTAGTTTGTTTCAAATAAGTCATAATGAAACTGCTGACTTTGATCTAAAGCCAAAGATTTACTTTTTTCTCCAAATACTTATTTCAGAACTATTTACTTCAAAATTTCGACTTGATTTTCTAGTTGCGTATTGTAAATCAAATGGCTGTGATACTATAGTAAAATGAGATGATAAAATATCACTTATACCTTCGATAGATTTCACAGGTTCACCATTCTTTTTGACACCACCTACCCAATTGTCTTTATGGCTAACGCTTTCTTGCCATTGGTAAGTTGAGCCAAGAATCAGTGTGCCGCCGTCATTTAATCGTTCATGGATTGTGCTGAGAAAAGCAGTTGGATTTTGAAGTTCTTCAAGTAAATTGAAAGCTAAAATTACATCATAATCACTGAATTTCTTTTTTAGTTTCATCGCATCGTCCTGCAAGAAATGCAAAGGACTCGTATTATTATTAAGCTTTATATCTTCTAATAATACATCTTTATACAATTGCAAATCGCCTTCATCTTTGATGACATAGCGAAGTAAACCATTGTTTTGTAACTCAATGGCAGGTCGAATAAAGCGTGCGGAAGTATCGATGGCCGTCACTTCTTTAAACATTTTTGAAGCTTCAAAAGCCAAACGGCCTGTACTACAATTCAAATCCAGAAACTTTTTATCCGCGGGATTTTCAATTTGGTCTTTTAATAGTTCAGCAAGTTGAAGTGGATATTTCTGAAAGCCTAAGTAATCCTCTCCATAATTTTCTTCACATGAAATCACTACTTCTTCGTCAATTTCATAACTGTCAATTCGAATTTTTGGTTCAAATTCAGATTCAATGTATCTAAAACCAGCATGCTGGTAAAAGTGTCTTCTGAAAGCATACCTCGCATGAAGTGTAGCTTCATTTCCAGTAGAAATCCATGACCCTCCTTTGATAATGTTGTGTTTTCCGTCAAAAGTTGGCGTTGAGAAATCATCGTACAAAGGATGTACTTTAAATCCTGGATAGCCTGTAATCGGACTTTCTGTCCACTGCCAGACATTGCCCACAACATCATAAAAATCTCCAAATGAAAACTTATCTACCGGACAGGGAGATGTATAATGTTCTAAATTAATATTCCCTGGTGCAGAATCCCACTCGGTAGCATCTTTGACATCGCTATATTCAACTAAACGGTACCATTCTGCCTCGGTTGGTAAACGCAATTTTTTTCCTGTTTTAGCAGATTTCCAGTTGCAAAATGCCTTAGCTTCTAGATAATTGATTTCAGCAGGAAAACTCCATTTCATGGGCACAAGCATGGTCATTAAGCGGAGTTTATATGAATGCCCGTTTTTATGCCAAAATAAAGGATATTCTGACTTTTTATAGGTTTTCCAGGACCAACCTTCTTCAGTCCACCACTGTTCATTTTGGTAGCCACCATCTTCGACAAACTCTAGAAATTCAGCGTTGGAAACCAGGTATTTGGAAGCTTTAAACTCTTTGACATTTTCATTATAGGTACCGTATTCCAAATCCCATCCATAAGAATGATGACCATGTGGTTTTCCCAACTGCATTTCGGCACCTTCAACAGTGATCAGTTCATTTTGAACAGGTTGTTCATCTGTGTTATATACCGCATCAAAACTTGCATTTTGTAGCATCTCAACAGGCAATTGCCTTATTAAAACTGATGAAGTTTCAATATGAATATTTTGATGCTCGATTCCCATAATGATGGGCCAAAACGCACTTTCCCAATTGATAGGAAGCGTTAAAGGCAATTCGTTAATCAGTTTTATTATTGTCGATTTTACAGTATTGCGGTAATTAGTAACCTCATCAACGCTAGGCCAGTTATAATTTTTGTCATTCAAATCATCCCATGACATCTCATCAACACCAATGGCAAACATGGACTCAATAGCAGGATTGATAGGAGCGGGTATAAGTCCAGCTAACACCAGCTTATTGACATAAAAACACGACGTATGTCCGTAATAAAAAATGAGTGGATGGCGAAGCTGGTCAGCTCGCATGTAGAAAGCTTTTTCATCCTTAAGCGTTTTATACAACTCGTCATCCAGACTAAAGGTTCTATTAAAATAATCAAGAATTTCTTGACGTTTCAGTTGTTGCTTCCCCTCAACAAGGTTAGGGGTTTTAAGATTAAATTGTTTCATATTAATGGACTAATAAGTCTTTACCATATAATTTTTATGCATTACAAACTTCTCATTTGTAAGAGGCCTGATTTTTTCTTGAACGATGTGACCGCAAACCTCGAACCCAGTTTTTTGGTATAAGGTAACAGCAGCCTCATTTTGATCCCAAACTCTCAATAAGACGTGCTCTGAATTTTTATCTAAATGATCTTCAAACGTCTGCATCAATTTTTTACCCAACCCCATTCCACGGAAATTTTTATCGACAAGTACTTCTGCAATATATTCAGTAGTTGTACTGTCGTATAATGTTCTGATGTTTTCTGGGCGTTCGTTATCGGAGGTTAAAGGGATTGAAATTAAAGCCGCAATTAATTGATCGTCTGAAAATCCAAAAATCCCGTAACCGTCAGTAAATAATTTATCCAGGTAGGTTTCTGCATCATCGGTAGTTATCTTCTGAGCGGAAATTCCTTCTGTAAACGCACTCAAATAAAGACGTACAAGCTCCTGCTTGACGTCCGAATATGAATTTCTGCCTGCTTTGTTTAATGAAATCATGTAAATACAAAACTATTGCTAATAGTTTTTATAATAGAATGCATTTTTATTAAATTTTCATTAATAAAAATGCTTTGGTGTTCCAATGACATGTACTTCAAAAAATTTGAATCACAATCACATCAATTCCAAAAATTGATAACTAAGTAAAAGATATTTTAAAATTAGAGGTATCTAAATATTTTATGGGAATAAATTTAATTATTACTTTCGTGTAATCTAAAACTAAATTATGTTTTCCCTATCTGAAGAGAATTATCTCAAAGCGATTTTTCATCTGCAAACGCATCCCAAAGCTGGTGTAAGTACAAATGCCTTGGCGGAAGAAATGCAAACTAAAGCCTCTTCTGTTACCGATATGGTTAAAAAGTTGTCTGATAAACATCTTGTAATCTATAAAAAATACCAAGGAGTTTATCTTTCTGATTCAGGTCGAGAAACCGCCTTACAAATCATAAGAAAACATAGATTATGGGAAGTATTTCTTGTGGAAAAACTAGATTTTAGCTGGGACGAAGTCCATGAAGTCGCTGAAGAATTGGAACACATCAAATCTGAAAAATTGATTTCAGAACTGGATAAGTTTTTGGATTATCCAAAACGAGATCCACACGGCGACCCTATTCCAGATGCTCATGGCGATTTCCAGGTCGCCAATAAAACCTTGTTAGCGGACCTGACTAAGGAAGAAAAAGGAACGCTGGTAGGTGTTAAAGATACTTCTCCAGAATTTTTGAAATACCTGGACAAGAATAACATTGCCTTAGGCAAAACCATTGAAGTCCTTGACAAAGAAGAATTTGACGGATCAATGTTGATTCAGATTGAAGACCAAAGTTTAAGAGTATCCACGATGGTAACTGCAAACATTTTTATAAAAATCTAATTATGGAGAATTTAATCTCTTTTTTCGAAGCTCAGGATCCTGTGATGGCAGCACTTATTGCCACTATTTTCACCTGGTTGGTGACAGGACTTGGGGCATCTTTAGTGTTCTTATTTAAAAGTATGAACCGAAAGTTTTTTGATGCTATGCTCGGTTTTACTGGTGGGGTAATGGTAGCAGCGAGTTTTTGGAGTTTGTTGGCTCCAGGCATTGAAATGAGCGAAGGCGAGGGATTTATAAAAGTTATTCCTGCAGCGGTGGGATTTGTACTTGGAGCTTTATTCATTTTTGGGCTCGATAAAGTATTACCTCACTTACACGTCAATTTCAAAGAGAATAGAAAAGAAGGTGTCAAAACCAAATGGCATAAATCAGTTTTATTAACTCTTGCGATTACTTTACATAACATCCCTGAAGGATTAGCCGTGGGAGTTTTGTTTGGTGGAGCAGCCGCAGGGATGGAGGGCGCAAGCATTGGAGGCGCGGTGGCGTTAGCCATTGGGATAGGTTTACAAAACTTTCCAGAAGGCTTTGCTGTCGCTATGCCGCTTCGCGGACTTGGACTTTCCCGTTGGAAGAGTTTTAATTATGGTCATTTGTCTGCCATCGTAGAACCTTTTGCGGCAGTGCTTGGCGCATGGGCAGTCTTGACTTTTGAGCCTATTTTGCCATATGCTTTATGTTTTGCAGCTGGAGCCATGATATTTGTAGTGATTGAAGAAGTAGTTCCTGAGTCACAACAGGACCGTAACATCGATTTGGCCACCCTCGGTTTTATTGGTGGTTTTGTAGTGATGATGACTTTAGATGTAGGGTTGGGTTAAAACTATTTCTATTATATTTAATTTTCAAATAAACCTAGACGGCACATGAAATTTACCTTTTTAATTCTAAGCTTGATATCGCTATCCTTAAGTCTAACGGCTCAAGATTCAGAAGAAAATAAAAACCTACCTCAAGAAAAAGTGCAGGTGCCTGAAATTGTGACCAAACTTAAAGTCTTGGAACAAGTAGATATTGATGGGTATCGGCTAACTTTCAAAAGTGTTGTAAATGACGGTAGGTGTCCTGAAAAAGTAACTTGCGTTTGGCCTGGCGAAGCAAACGTGATGCTAGAGATTTTTGATGGAACGGACACGACCTCCAAAACAATCGCGATTCCCGCACTTGGATTTCATAGAGAACTCTTTTCCACATCCGAGCATGTTGTATTCTTGAAAAATCTGGCACCTTACCCTATTACTGCCAGAGATAACATTCAGGCTTACCAGCTCTTGCTAAAAATTCAGCCTAATAAATCTTAGGTTTACTTCTTTGGAAAAGCTTTTTTGTTGAACACGACCAATAAACCAAAGCCTGTGCTGATTGCTGTATCGGCCACATTGAAAACAGGTTCAAAAAACACAAAGCGCTCACCTCCCCAAATAGGAATCCAGTTGGGTAAGGTGTCATTATAAAGAGGGAAATAGAGCATGTCCACGACTTTTCCCTTGAGCAATTCGCCGTAAGGTTCCTCTGTAAAAAGTGTAGCAACATTACCTAAACTGCTGTCGAAAATGATGCCGTAAAATACAGAATCAATAATGTTTCCAATGGCTCCAGCCAAGATTAAAGACACTGAAACTATTAAGATTTTTGGGGATTTTTTCTTCACGATGTCCCACAACCAATAGCTGATGAGTCCTATGGCGACAATCCTAAAAGACGTCAAAAGAATTTTCCCATAGGATCCTGGAATTTTTGCTCCCCAGGCCATACCATCATTTTCTACAAAAAGTATGCGAAACCATCCTAAAACATTGATTTCTTCGCCCAACATAAAGTTGGTTTTGATGTAGATTTTGGAGACTTGGTCTACAATTAATATAAGTAGAATAAGGAGAGAAGCTTTCTTTAAAGACATAAACACTAATTTGAATCCACAAAAATAGTTTTTTTATTGAATTGCGATTTTATTTTCTGGCTTTTGCAGAGTCGTAGGATATAGTTAAGGAAAGTCATTTTATTTTATTGGTTTACTATTGTTTATAAAAATTAGAATTGATGATTTATTTATTTGATATTATTTTAAAATTAGTAATTAATTTATTTAAGTTTACACACCAAACTAATCCTTTTATAAAATTTAGAATTCTCTTCTTATGATTTTTGAATGTATTTAAATTATTCTTCAGTTTTATTAATTTTATTTGTCAGCCTGTCCAGTTTTGGCCAAAGCTTTCCTAATACGGAAATTTATTCTTGGTACGACACTCAAACCGGAATTCAAAACTCTAAATTGCTTCGTGGTGTTGAATATATAGAAGAGCATAGAATGATCAATGAAAATCATAAGTTCTTCGAGTCCAATGATTTTCAAAAAGGAGTATTAGTTTATGATGGACAACTATACAACGACGTGACACTAAAATTTAATATTTATGACGATCTATTACTCATTTACCTTCAATATGAGCAGAGGAATTTATTCTTTGAATTGTTCAGTGATAAGGTCAATAATTTTGAAATTAGTGATCACAAATTCAGCTATATCAGGGCTGAAAATGATTCCAGCATCTTAGGTTTTTATGAAATCATAAGTGAAGAAGGTGATTTTAAAATATTTAAAAAACACATCAAAAATAGAACTGAGAGAAGAGATAAAAGCTTAGCCTATTTTGAATTTTACACTGCCAATCCTGCTTATGTTTTTGAGTATAATGATGAGTTTCATGATTTAAACAAACGCAGAGATCTCTTTTCAAGATTTCCTGACCACAAAAAAGAAATTAAAGATTTTTATAGGGATTTTAAAAAGCAATCGAGAAATAATCCAGATGAATTCTTGGAGAGACTTGCTGAGAAAATGAACTTCATTCTTTCAAATACACAAAATGTTATCGACGAATGAGAAAATATTTGTTTCTTTTATTTTTAATTTATTTTCCTTGTGTTATTGCTCAAACCTTAGATTCCAAAATATCTTTAAGCTTTGAAAATAAAAATCTACTCGAAGTCATAATAGAGATTGAGGAGAAAACTGGCTATCGATTTTTCTTTGATGAAAAGTGGTTTGATTCTAAGAAGTTATCTGGAGAATACTCACAAGTCAGTATTTTTAACATATTGAGTGATATTCTAGAAGAAACAAACATAAATTATTTTATTAAAGATCAACGTATCATCCTAACTCAAGGAAGCATAATTTATGATAGGCTCTCTGATGATTTTTATGAAACTAAAGACAAAATACAGCCTGCAGAAGAAGATACTCAGACACCTAATCCTATTTTTTATGTGAATAGTACTGAAAAATCAAACACTGTTGAGACTATCCTTATTGGGAAAGAAAATAGACAGTCTAAACAAAATAGCTATCAGATTGCGGGTAGAGTAATTTCAAAACAAGGAGAGCCAATTTCTGGTTTGAATATTTTGTTACCAAATCAAAATACCGGAACTGTTACCGACATAGACGGAAATTACAGTATAAAATTACCAAAAGGAGTAAACTTAATTGAGATGCAGGCTCTTGGTGTAGATAATATGAAAAAGCGTCTGGTGGTCTACAGCGATGGTGTTTTAAACTTTCAATTAGAAAAAAACTTTGAAGAATTAGGTGAAGTTTTAATAGAAGCAAATGCAAGGGATAATGTAAAATCTGCATTAACTGGGGTTGAAAAAATAAATGTTTCAGAAATCAAAACGATTCCTTTAGTTTTAGGTGAACGTGATATTTTGAAAGTTGCTACCACTTTACCTGGGATTACCACTGCAGGAGAAGCAGCAAGTGGTTACAACGTGAGAGGTGGTAAAACAGATCAAAATTTAATTTTACTCGATGAGGGAGTAATTTACAATCCAACGCATTTTTTCGGAATATTTTCAGGCTTAAATCCATTTACTACGGGTAATGTTAGTATTTATAAAGGTAGTATTCCTGCTGCTTACGGAGGAAGATTATCTTCTGTTTTCGATTTGAACACTAAAAAGGCAAACAAAGAAAAATTCGCTGGAGAAGTTTCCTTCGGGCCTGTGACTGGAAATGTGAGCCTCGAAATACCGATTGTTGAAGGAAAATCTAGCTTAATCGTTGGCGGACGTGCCACTTACTCCGACTGGATTTTAAACCTTTTAGACGATGAGTCTTTAAAAGATAGCCAAGCTTCATTCTATGATTTTGTCGGAAAATACAATCATGAATTTGACAATAAGGATGAATTAAATGTAAGTGGATATTATAGTAGTGACGTCTTCAGTGTAACCTCAGATTCATTATTTAGTTATACTAATAGAATGTTTGCAGTATCTTACAGTAAAGTGTTAAATGAAAAAAATCGTGGAGAATTGGTAGCAACCAATTCCAATTATGATTTTAATTTAGATTATGAAAGTGACTTTGATAACAATTTTGACTCTGGATATACAATCAACGAGTCTGAAGTGAAATTGAAAATGAAATATTTTCATAATAAGGCACATACATTAAATTACGGAATAAATGCAAAATATTATGATGTTTCACCTGGAGAAGTACGCCCAGGAAATTCAGAATCATTAATCGAAGAACTTAATATTCCTCAAGAACGCGCGATAGAGACTGCTGTTTACATTGAAGACAGTTTTGAGGTAAATGATAAGCTTTTAATAAATGCCGGGTTGAGGTATTCGTTTTTCACAGCTTTTGGACCAGCTGAAATAAACACTTATCAAGAGGGTTTACCTAGAAATGAAATCACCAACACTGGAACAGAAAGCTTTGATAGTGGTGAGGTCATAAAAACTTATAGTGGTCCAGAAGTTAGAGTTTCTGGGAGATATTTCCTTACGCCCAATTTTTCAACAAAACTGAGTTACAATAATACCTATCAATACATTCATACTCTTTCCAATAACACCACAGCTGCACCGACAGACACCTACAAGTTATCGGATTCTTTTATAAAACCACAAAGAGCAAATCAATATGCTCTTGGCTTTTTCAAAAATTTTGATAACAACATTTATGAGCTAAGTCTGGAAGGTTACTACAAAACAGCGGACAATCTGTTGGATTACAAAGTTGGCGCTGATTTATTTTTAAACGACAACATTGAAACTGAAGTTTTGCAAGGGGATGGAAAAGCTTATGGAGTAGAATTACTTCTTAGAAAAAAGAAGGGAGCGCTTAACGGATATTTAGGCTACACCTATTCTAGATCATTTGTAAAATTAGATGGTGATTTTCAAGAAGAAAGAGTAAATAATGGTGATTTTTTCCCGACCAATTTTGATAAACCTCACGATTTTAGCGCTGTGATGAATTATAAATTGACACAACGCTTCAGTTTCTCGGCTAATCTTGTTTATCAAACGGGAAGACCGATTACTTATCCAATAGGAAAGTATAGTTTCAATAATTCCGAATATGTGGTTTATAGCGATAGAAACCAATTTAGAATCCCCGATTATTACCGATTGGACCTAAGCTTTAACGTTGAAGGAAACCATAAAATCGAGAAATTTGCACATAGCTTTTGGAATATTTCAGTGTACAACGTTCTGGGGAGAAATAACCCCTACTCTGTATTTTTCGTAACTGATAATGGTGAGGTTAAGGCTTTTCAAAGCTCTATTTTTGCTATTCCAATTCCTACAATAACCTATAATTTTAGATTTTAAACAACCAAAGGAGGTGATGAACTTAAATATAAAACACATACGATCATTTTTGTTAATTGCTTTAATAGCAATTTCAGTTTCTTGTGTTGAAGAAATCCCATTGGAAACTGAAGGGTTTGAGGAAGCTGTTGTTATAGAAGGAACTATTACAAATGAGCTAAAACAACATCAGATCAAGTTATCAGAAACTTACGCCGTTGCTACAACTGGCCCAAACCCTTTATCTGGAGCTCAGGTTAGGGTAGTAGGGAATAACGAATACGTTTTTGAAGAAACAGATCCGGGCATCTACATCTCAAGAGATGCTTTTGCAGCCGAACCAGGGGTTGGCTATCAACTTAGGATTTCAGTAAATGGCCAGGAGTATGAGTCCGAATCTATGCAATTGCCAAATACTAGTAATATAGATCAACTCAAGGCTTCTCGCATTGATTTAAACGGAGAAAACGGGATTACTATCACATTGAACAATGAAATCGTCGCAGGAACTTCCAATTACTATAGATATGAGTATACTGAAACATTTAAATTTAATTCTAATTCAGCTAAAGTTAATGACCTTATTATAGAAGATGGTGAAATTGTTGAGGTTCCGAAACAAAGGGAAGAATATACCTGCTACCGGACTGATGAATCTCAAAATATAATAATTGCCAATACCAATACACTTTCAGAAAACAGTGTAAAAGATTTGTTTATCACATTTGTTAACTCAAATGATCCTAAAGTTTCCAACAGGTATAGCATATTGGTAAGGCAATTTGTTATTAGTCAGGGAGCTTATGCGTATCTTGAAATACTCAAAGAGCTTTCAGGCTCTGATAACCTTTTTTCACAAACTCAACCTGGTTTTTTTGCAGGCAATATTTCAAATATTAATAACCAAGATGAAAAAATCATTGGATATTTTGATGTTTCGACCGTATCTAGTAAGCGGCTTTACTTTGATTATTTAGATTTTTATCCTCAAGGAAGTACAAGACCAAAATTTGTTGCTGATGCTAACTGTGTTGAAGTTGCTCTTAGTATTCCTGCTTTGAGAATACAAATACAGCAAAATCAAATAAGATGGTCATCAACTTCTCCAGGAGGTATATTTTCAGTAGTTCCAAGGCGATGTGTAGATTGTACAGTTTTTGGGACGAACGAACGACCTGAATTTTGGGAAGATTAATCACAAACTAGACGAATGATAAAAAGTATAATTTTAATTTTTATTACCTGGATTGGATTTGTGAATTATTCATATTCTCAAACTACAGATAAAGAATTTTTACAAAACGAAATTCCTAAAGAGCAGGTTTACCTTCATATCAATAGTAGTTTACTGCTGAGTGGAGAAAAATTGCTTTACAAATTTTATTGTGTGAATGCTGACTCTCAAAAGCTGAGCATGCTTAGTAAAATTGGATGGGTAGTTTTAGTAAACTCAGATCAAGAGGAAGTCTTCAAACACAAATTAAATTTAGAAAACGGTCAGGCTTATTCAGACTTCTTTATTCCTTCCAGCTTGCCTTCAGGAGCTTATAAAATCCTTGGATATACATCTTGGATGCTCAATGCCGAAAAATATTATTTTGAACAGGATATTCATATTTTAAATCCATATCAACAATCAAATAAAGGCCTTGTTAGTAAAGACACAATTGAAACTGTAAAAGAAGAGATCAAACCTCAAACTTCAAATGAATTCAGTTTAAGCCTGAATAAAAATTCATTTTCAAAACGAGAAGAAGTCGTCTTGTCTGTTGATAATTTAAAAGAAGTAAGTGGTGATTTTTCAATTTCTGTTAGAAAAACAGATGGTTTTGATAAGCCAAATCGAGTAAAAAGCATTGATTATTTTGAGATTTATAGTAATAAAGCCTGGAATTTCTCCGATAATTTCATATTACCAGAAGTAAGAGGCTCGTTCTTTAAGGGTAAAATAAGTGGAGTAAACAATCAAACTTTTCAAAGTAGCAATTTGATAACATCCATTCCCGGTGAACAAAGTCAAGTAAACATTGTTTCTGTAGATGAAAATGGTGAGTTCAACTTTACCGTAAATGAAAGTACAGCAGTAGATGAAATCTTGTTTCAACTTTCAGACTATGACAAGGACGATTTTTCTGTTGAGCTTTACAAAGGTATAAGTCCAGATTATTCAAAATTGGATTTCGTTAAGCCACCTAAAGTCCTAATCAACCTAAAAGATTCTATTTTAGATAAAAGTATAAATAATCAAATCGAAAATGCGTTTTCAGCAACTAAGGCCGATCAAACTTTATTTACTGCAGATGAATCTTATTTCTTCAGCAATGAATTAACGATATACAATTTGGACGATTACAAAAGATTCAAAGGAGTTAGTGAAACTTTTGTAGAAATAATAAAATCCGGACGAGTAGAAAAAAATAAAGACGATACCTACAGTATATTCGTTAGGAATAAAAATTTCAATGGCCAATTTACATTACCAGCATTACTGATTGTTGATGGAGTAGTGGTACAGGAACATAGTAAATTGATATCTTTTCCAGCAGAAAGAATTCAAAGTATAGGACTTCTCACAAAAAAGACTTTTTTTGGTCCACAAACATTTCAGGGTGTGGTTGCTGTTGAAACTAAAGAAGCGGATTTCCCCGAAGAATTTAGAGATACGTATATGAAGTCTGCTAATATCATTACGGCACAATCCCCAAAGCAGTATTATAGCCCTGACTATAAAAATGAAGATTTAGACCGCATTCCTGACTATAGATATCAACTCTGGTGGAACCCTTATGTGGATATAGAAAGTAATAAATCACTCAATTTTTTCACTTCTGATTTAAGCGGTGAATTTGAAGTTGAACTGGAAGGATTCACTAAAGATGGAAAGCCAGTTTCAATTCGTAAAGTTTTTAGTGTAGACTAATTTTTGTGGTTTACATATTAGGTCAAGTCTTCCGCTGTAAGATTATACTTTAATTTTTTGAACAAGAGCGCACATAATTCAATCAAGATATAAGTCAATATAATTCAATAATATTGGGTTTATCTAATGAGATTTAGTGAGGGTTTAAACTAGTTCATTAATAATATTCTTATGGAATAAAATTCGAAATAGACATGTCTATTAAAAAAATAGTAAGTTGATGTTTTGTTGCTATCGGGTTTGTTATCCTAATATTTTTTCTTCTAAAACTGGACAATGCATTTTCAGAAACAAAATCTCCAGATCAAGTTTGACTAGCTTTGAGAAGCTACCACATAAGTATATGGATAGGTTGGGCCATAGTTACCTCATCTGCTACTTATTACCAGTGGACCCAAAAGAATTACATTATTTTCATATTGGATTACTTGTTTGCTATTTTAGCTGTTATATTTTTTAGACATTACCTCAGCCTTGGCGAAGAAGAGGAGTTTTGGTCGTTAGGAAGTTCATTTAAGACAGGAGCTAATTTTACGTCAATATGCAATGCTTTAGTATTGATTTTCATGACCGTGTTTGTACAGGCTGCTATTAAGTTTTTCTCTAGCAAATGGCATCTAAAATGAGTTTTCTTATTCAATTGTGATTTTAGTAACTTTTGCGTATCAAATAATTTTTTAAATTTTTTAAGACTTTTTTCTGAATTGAGCAGAGCAGGCTTAATGCATTTCGACATCAAGCTTTGAGTTTTAGATGTATTGATGTAGCGCCTAAAGATGAGATAATCTCTGAAGCCTTTGATGAACATAAATTACTTAAAAACTAAACCCTTAATATTAACTAGAAAAACAGTTTGAAATCATGCTTTTTGTTTAGCTTGCTTAAAAATCAAAGCCAATAACATGAAATTTACGTCTTCAATAACCATGCTTATTTTATCATTTGCATTTTGTAGTGCACAAGAATTAACTGATAAATTTAAACATAAAGCCACTTACGAGATGACTTGGCAGATCGATTCTACAGATACAGAATCAGTCCAAAGTGAAACCATGATATTTTTTTCTGGAGGCGGACAGTCCACATTTTCCAGCGAAGGGCAGCATATTGGAGATTCAATACAAAAAGCTTATAAAAAGCTTGAACGCACGCCACAAAGTTTTAGCGAAATGAGATCTAAAATACCAAAGACAGAATTTAATTACTACATCACAAAGGATTTAGCATCTAGAGAAGTTAGTTATAGGGAAGAAATAGTAAGGGATTATTACGAGTATACCGAAGACTTCTCGAACATAGATTGGAGAATCTTACCCGAAACAAAACAAATAGCAGGTTTTGCAGTCCAAAAAGCAAAAACAAGCTATGCCGGGCGGCATTATACAGCCTGGTTTACAACAGAAATACCTATTTCTGACGGCCCTTATAAGTTCAATGGTTTGCCAGGGCTTATTGTAAGAATAGCCGATGAAAAAAAATTTTATGTATTTGAATTAACAGGTTTTAAAGTTTTAAAGGATCCAGTTTTTGATACTCAAGCCAACGAGGAATATTTAGAAACTGACAAATCCAGCTTTCTAGAAATTAAAGAAGACTACAATGCCAACCCTATTGGTGCCATGGAGCAAACTGGAATAAGTTTTCAATTTGAGCCTGGACAAAAGGAAAAGTTAGAAAAGGAGAGAAGGGCTAGATTAAAAAAAGAAAACAACCCCATTGAACTGGAATAATTTGATGTTTTACTTAAGATAACTGGCGAGAGATTTGAAGCAATAATTATGAAAATAAAACAACACAAACAAAAGTTAAAACTTAAATATTTAACACTTTATACCTAAAAGTTACCTTATTTCTTTTAAATTACATTTCGTAAATTTATCATTTTCCAATTTTGATGAGTAAATGACAAGGTGTTGCAACACCAACTGTACAGTTTTGATGGTTTATAAAGTAAATTGGATTTATAAATCATCTTCTTAAAACAAATGTTTAATCGAACTCAAAATTCTGAGTTCATAAACTTTAAATTATGAAATTATTAAAAAATTCCTTCTTAGGAACAGTATTTTTATTGGCAATAAGCTCAACTTCATTTGCATTAACAAGCAACGAGAACCAAGTCGAAGCTGTAAAGCGTACTTACGTTCCTACAACACTTTCCTGTGGTATTAATGGTTATTCATGTGGTGACACAACTCAGGAAATCATTGAAAATGCAATTGCAATTGATGAGATGGTTTGTCCATAAATTAATTAAAATTAACCTGCCTGAAGAGGCAGGTTTTTAACTTCATAGAATTTTAAAAATTATGATTCAAAAATTTATTTTAGTATTTGTACTAATAATTTCAATTAATATTGAAGCTCAGACAAAGTATGAATTAAACCATAAGTTTACCTATTTACTTACATATCAATCAGATTCTACAATTACATATAATAAGCAAAGCGAAGAAATGTATTTGTTAACAAATGAGAATGTCTCTATTTTTCAGAGTAAAAATGGATATTTAAAAGATTCATTGTTACTCGCAATTGAAAATGATCCGACTGACGAATTAAGTATGGCGGATATCTCAAGATTTCCCAAAACACAATTTCATTCTAAAATATTAAAGAAAAACTCCAAAGACAGCATTATAGTATACGATAAAATTATAACAGATAATTTTAAATACCTTGAAGATAAAGGGAATATTAAATGGAAAATAACTTCCGATACTCAGACTATAAATGGTTTAAAATGCCAAAAAGCAACTACCTCTTATGGAGGTAGAGATTATGAAGCTTGGTTCTCCAATGAAATACCTATTTCTGACGGCCCCTATAAATTTAGCGGCCTTCCTGGTCTTATAATTAAAATTTCAGATTCAAAAAATCATTATGTTTTTGAACTCATAGCTAAATCAAAAATTGATCTAACCTACTCAAAACTTGAGCCTAAAAAAAATCTATTTTTTACAACTAAAGCAGTTTTTTTTGATAAGCGTGAAGATTTTAAAAATAATGTCATAGAAAGAATCGCTCAATCAGGTTTTATCATTGATGATAAATATAAAGCTAAAGTAAGACAGAAATTTAGAAAAAGGAATAACCCTATAGAACTAGAATAATTTGAGTAAAGTCTGTCTTTATGCGTTAGCTTTAGTTGCCTTTTCAGGCTATGCCCAATCCCATCTTACAGGAAAAGTGCTTGATGAAAATGATCAAGTTCTAAGTGGGGCAACGGTGATGGTCAGTAAAGATTCTACAGGAACTATTTTGGCTTATAGCATTAGTAGTGGTAGTGGTGAGTTTAAAGTCCAACTGGATTCAGAGTTAGATTCCCTTTTTCTGAAGGTGTCGTATATAAGTTATACAACCTGGCAGCAACACATTCAGAATAAAGACCAACAGCTCGATATCCAGCTGTCGCCATCTTCAGAAGAACTCAAGGAAGTCCTGGTAAAGTCTAAAGAAATAGAACAAAGAGGCGACACCCTCAATTATTCGGTCTCAGCATTTTCAGACCAGAAAGACAGAGTTATTGCCGATGTGCTCAAGAAAATGCCAGGCATAGAAGTCATGCCAGGCGGCCAGATTAAGTATCAAGGTGAGCCGATTGAAAAATACTATATAGAAGGTTTGGATTTATTGGAAGGCCGCTACAATTTGGCCAATAATAATATTGCTGCCAAAGATGTGTCGCAAGTCCAAATTCTGGAAAATCACCAACCCATCAAAATGTTGGACAGTCTGGAATTTTCTGAGCGCGCTTCGCTCAATATCAAACTTAAAAAGGAAGTGACTGTAAGCGGCAATGCCGAACTCGGTTCTGGATTTTCGCCTTTGCTGTGGAAAGCTAAAATCACACCTATGCTGTTTACCAAAAAGAACCAGGCCATTGTGACTTACCAAGCTAATAACACTGGGAGCGATGTGTCCAGAGAAATCAGGGATTTTTCTATCGCTGATTTTGGTCGAGAAGAGTTCAACACCTCCAAAACCGATTGGCTCTCCATCAGGCAACTTGCAGAACCGCCTTTTTCACAAGAACGCTGGTTGGATAATAATGTGCATTTGGGTTCGGCTAATTATTTGATTCGGCTTAAAAAAGATGTGGATCTAAAAACCAACATTTCTTACCTTAATGACGCCCAACAACAAATCGGAAATACCCAAACCCGTTTTTTCACTCCTACCGATACTATCGATTTGACGGAAAACACCAACAACGATTTATTTAGGAGTACACTGCAATCCAAGTTTATTTTGGAGCGAAACACAAGTGACAATTATTTAAAAAACGAATTAGAGATAAATGGGTTTTGGGATTCTCAACGCGGAGCGATCAACACAGGGAACACTCAGGTGCAGCAACAGCTCTCCAATCCGTTTTCTGTGATTCGTAACAAATTGAGGTTTTTGCAGCCTGTAGGAAAGCAGGTGGTCACCTTTAGGTCCAACACGGGGTATACCGAAGCCAACCAAAGCCTGAATGTGAGCCCTGGCCAGTTTGAAGCCTCATTAAATGACGGCGAAGCATACCAGGAACTGCAACAAACCGTAGAAACCAATACTTTTTTTAGTGATAATACGGCGGGATTTACAAAGCGAATCCAAGGCGTAACGGTATCTCCTGAGTTGGGAGTTTCGGTTAAGAATCAGTCGCTAGGGAGTCAAATAACGATTATTGATACAGATAGAACAGAAACTTTAGGAGGTGATTTTCAAAATAATCTTGATTTTTTAAGCACTCACTTTTATGCCACCAGCAAATTTGTTTACAAAAAAGGAGATTGGAATGTGAGGTTGACCACGCCCATTAATCTAAGAAGTTTTGATATTCAGGATACTTCATTACAAGAAAATCAAAACCTCAGTCGCGTCACGTTTGAACCCAATTTGTACGTGAGAAACAAAATTTCAGCCTTTTGGGAAACCAGTATTTCTGCCAATCTCAGCAATGATTTTGGCGACATGCAACAATTGTATTTTGGATTTATTTTTAACAATTATCGAAATCTTCAGCGGTACAATTCGCCTTTACCAGAAAACTTCAGTCAGAATTACTTCTGGCGACTTCGGTTTAGGAATCCATTAAAATCCATTTTTGCGAATCTTTCCTATTCTTTTAATCAGACAAAGCGCAATTTGCTGTACAGCAATCAAATCGGACTCAATGCCGCCACGATTTTCGAAGCGATAGAGCAGGACAATTTTTCAAACTCTCATAGAATCAAAGTCAAAACCAGTAAATATTTCAGAGAATTAAAGACGACTTTAAGTCTAGGAAGTAATTTTACGATTTCTAATCGGGAGCAAATCCTAAATGGAAATCTAGCCGATGTAGAAAATCAAAATCTTGGGTTTGATCTTGGTCTGGAATCTGATGTGACCGACTGGTTGAGCATCAGTTATTCTGGAAATTATAGTGTTTTGCAAACGCGTTTTGAAGCGCGGAATTTTGATAAAATACAAACCCAGCAACATCAATTAGACCTGTTCTTCTATGTGGCAGATAATCAATACTTCAGTGTCAATTCAGAATACTATTACAATAACATTTCAGAAGACAACCAGAACAATTACTTTTTAAATTTTAATTACCAATACACCTTTGAAGAGGTAGGCATAGACCTGAATGCAAGTTGGAATAATGCACTGAATACAGATGAATTTGTACGCGTCTCAAACACCGACTTTTCCTACGTGCAAAGTACTTACCGATTGCGTCCTTCACAATTTCTGTTGAGTCTTAAGTTTTTGTTTTAAAATCCGTTGAAGGTTAAATGTTTTCCTTCAAGATTTAAGGATCATACTTTAAGGTTTGATACCTTCCATAGTTACAAGAACCATATTACTCATAAACTTTCCTTTAGCATAACTAGACAGAAAAGAGTATTATTGAAAAAACGAACATAGATTGACGGAGTCAACCAAATCCGGAAGCCGAACTTAGCAAGATGAAAATAAAATTAGATCCTTTCGTCCTCTCCATCATCCTCGTTATAGGGCTGGCTTATTTTTTTCCAGACTTAGGTCGGGAAGGGAATGCTATCCCGCTAGATACTATAGTCAGTTTAGGTATTTCCTTGATTTTCTTTTCTTATGGTCTTAAATTGAGCAAACATCAGATTACTTCGGGTTTAAAAAACTGGCGCTTACATGCTTTAGTCCAATCCTCAACATTCCTTTTATTTCCAGCTATTGTCATCAGTTTCTATCCCTTTATCGAGCAAGGCGCTCAAGAAACGATTTGGCTGGCTTTTCTGTTTCTTGCCGCTTTGCCATCCACCGTCTCTTCCTCGGTGGTGATGGTGTCCATGGCCAAAGGCAACATTCCCGCAGCTATATTCAATGCTAGCATATCAGGCTTGATAGGAATTGTACTAACTCCGTTGTGGATCGGTCTATTCCTTCAGGAATCGGGGGTAGACTACAACCTGGGAGGCATATATTTAAAGTTACTTCTTGAAATTTTGCTCCCCGTCGTTTTGGGACTTATACTTCAGCAATATTTGGGTAAATTTGTTCAGAAGTACGCTAGGCAGCTTTCTCTTTTTGACAAGTCCATCATCCTGTTGATTATCTACAAAAGCTTTGTAGAGTCGTTTGATGAAGGGGTATTCACTAGTGTAAAAATCAGGGATTTAATTTTTATCGGTATCGCCACTATCCTCTTATTTTATGTGGTGTACTTTATCACCGGTTACCTTTCCCGGGTTTTAAAATTCAATAAGGAAGACCAAATTACCGCCCAGTTTTGCGGCACTAAGAAATCACTGGTTCACGGTACTGTTTTTTCAAAAGTTCTTTTTCCAGAATCCATGTCAGTAGGCTTAGTTCTTCTCCCACTTATGATTTTTCACGCCTTCCAAATTCTGTTTATAAGCTTTGTTGCTTCACGACTATCCAATAGATTTAGGGAGTAATTTTTTCTGATTTTGATACTACAAACTTTAATGTTTTACGACATAAAGTTTGTAGTTATATTCAAAATAATGCAGCGTCTGGAGTGAGATGATTTCTGAAGAATTCAGATTCAATTTTTTAACAAAAAAATTAAATTTTCTCTGTAGTATAAAACTCCTTAATAATTTGTGGCACTCTATCCATTTCAAATTTTAGACTATAGGTTACCGTTGAATCGCTTTGTCTTTGAATCATTAGTTTACCTTGTTTTACTGGGTAGTAGCCGCTTTCACCTTTACAAAAACACAAGCGGCCAAAGTAAACTTTAGCCAAATTTAGTTTTTCATTCTTTAGTTGAAGATTATCTTGCTTGGTATTGATTTTTGCATAAATCACTTCTTTGTAGCCATCATCGGCAAGCTTGGGGTCTTGAATTTTTTTGTATTCAAATTTTAAAACCGTCTTATCACCATTCTTTACAACGGGATATAAAGCACCAATACCATCACTCTTCATTTCAAGGGATTTATGAGTAAGGACTTCAAAAGTACAAGTACCATCCTCTGGACAATAGTCGGCCAACTTATAAGATGGTGGAGAGGATTCGGCTACTTGTTTTTTGGTTTGACAAGACGAAATTAGAAGAGAACATACAAAAACAATAAGTAAATGTTTTGATATCATGATGTTAGATTTACAATACATAATTTAAATCTTGGATAAAAAACGGAATGCTGAAATTGGCATTTATATATTCCGTTTAAAACAATTAAACAATATCAATATATGATGTTGTTATAATGAATCATCTTTTTATCCATTTACTTACAAATTGTTTTTTATTATGGTTGAGTTTCACAAAATACACCCCTGAAGCTAAGTTTGAAGCATCAACTTGAATAATTCCATTAGAATTGACTCTTGGCCTTTGATTTAAAACCTGCTTCCCTATTATATCATAAATTTGAAGACTCACTTTTTGGTTTTTTAAGTGGTCAACTTCAATATTTAATTGTCCATAGCTAGATGGATTAGGGTAGATATAGAATGAGTTGGATTCAAAATCACTAACATTAAGGAAATCGTCAAAATTCGCTACTAAATTTCGATTATTTTCTACAGTAAATGTATAAATAGCATCGGTTGAGACTTCTGTTCCACCTTCGGTCCAATTGACAAAACTGTAACCTGTATTAGCAGTTGCAATTACCATTGCCGACTCTCCAAAATCTATGTTTCCTCCGCCTGCAGGACTTCCACCTACCGTAGGATTTGCTGATGTAGAGACGTTGAAGGTAGAGGTGATTTGAACAGAATAATCTTCAACCTCACCGTATGTAGAATTACCACAAGGTGTTGTATTTGAAGTCCCAAAATTTGCATTATTCATACGTATTCGCATAGTTGTTTTACCAAGTTTGGCATCATTAGGAATATTAATATTTCCTCCAAATGGATAAATACTAAAATCTTCACTAAAAATAGCTGTCTCAATTACTTTTTCTCCAGAATCTGTAAAGACACCATTTTTATTAAAATCAATCCATACAATAACTTGATCGCCTTCATAAACTGAATTATTTTTTTCTCTTACTTGTATTGGATAAGTATCTCCAGTATATAGGTTGGTGGAAATATTGGTAAAATCTGCATATCCAGTATTATCGGTTGGGGAGGTATTATCAATCGAATTCAATACTACGCGTTCAATATTGGAGAATCCAAAATCAGAAGCACCCGCCTCACAATAAACAGGAGTGAATTCAACGCTAATACTAAAGGCCTGTGAATTTATATCAAAAAACACATTGTTAGAAGCTCTTACCATCAGCCTTGAATTCTCCGAGACAACATCTGGTACTATTATATCTTCACTTCCATCATTTGGGGTATTAGTCAACAATACAGTGTTAAAAGATAAACCACCATCTGTAGAGAGTAATATGTCAACATTCTGTGTATTTACGCCCGCAGCATTGTCAGTATTGGCGACATCCCAAGTTACTGTTTTGGTAGAATTGGCAACCCAAATATTTTCAAGTGTGTTTTGAGAGGTCACTCTAAAAGGCCCAGCAGAATCATCAACAGTTAAGGTTGTGCTTTCTTGAGCTACTTGTCCACCAAGTGCATTGTTATCTCTTACGATAACACCAAAATTTAAAGTTCGAGCCACAGTTGGTAAAACCTCCCACGTATTCGAGTATTGGTTATCGAGAAGGGTTGGCATATTAGGAAAATAGCGAGTTGGACTCAAGGTAGGCAAAAACGTTCTAAAACTTGGCCCTGATGTAGAGGTCGATTCTGGTGGCATTGGGACATTGGGCACAACATCATTATCTATTTGATCCCAACTATAACTTAGAACATCAGCATTTGCATCGGTTGCAACGGCTTCTAATTTAAAAGGGGTATTTTTTGGAATGTTATAATTTGGGACGGCTTGAATGACAGGTGCTTCGTTAGCAATGCTAACAGTTTCTGCACAACTACCAGTGGTTGTGATAAATCTATTACTAACTTCAGAAATACTAATGTAGTGAAACATAGCATCACTTGGGAATTGAACATTTGGAGGTGCTACACCTGCATAACTCATAATCGTGCTCCCTGAACCAGGTTCCACGGCTGTTTCAAAATTTTCATTTACATCACTACTTTGGGTGTGGTTAGCGCCAAATTGATGTCCGAGTTCATGAGATAGTAAGCCAATATTAAAATACTCTCCAACAGGAGTGTTTAAGCCAGTAACACCTCTAGCTTTACCTGAAAGACAAACAGCAGGTGTTTGTGCCAAACCTCCGCCTTCGGTACACAAAACATGTCCAACATCATAATTTTCAAAACCAATTTTAGTATCAATTTGGATTTTATTTTCATTTATTAATTCAGATAAATCATTGTTAGTGTAACCATCATTATTTGTATCACCTAGAGAAATCAATTGATCATTATTGTCAATTAACTGTAGTGTGACCCCAAAATCTCTTTCAAAAATCTGATTCACCCGATTAATACTCACTACAATGGCCGCTTGAACAGTAGCTTTGGCTGTTGTGCTTGAGCTTCCTGAAGTAATGCCCGCTTGATTGAGATGATAATCAGAATATTCCACAGTTGAGGCAACTGCAAGTCGGTAGCGTCTTAAAACCCCGTCTTCTATAAATTTAGGTTGAATAGAAAATTCTTCTGCGTCATTGTCGTTTGTAAGTTCATCAACATAACACTCAAAGGAATTTCCCTCTTTTAGGCTTGCATCTTTTTTACTAAAAACAATATAGGTATCAGCATTCTTATCATAAGGATTAATAAGCGTCTGCCCATATTCAGAGCCTAAAGTCATACCGTAAAAACCCTGAGGTGTTATAGTAATACTTAAGGTATGGGCTTTGTTTTTAATATTATAACCAACAAGACTTTTGATATTAAGGTATTTATCAGCCAAGCCTTCTGCCATGATTGGTGTGGAATAAATTTGAAAGGTGTCCATTTCTCCACCCGGATTAGGTATGTCTATACGCAGAGATGATTTTGAAACTTTAAATCGGTCGGGTGCTTTGTCTAGATAAGTTGTAAGCATTTTTTTATCTAGATTAAAATAAACAGGATTTTCAGCTTTAGAAGCATAATCAATAACATTCTTTTTAGATATGGAATTTATAGTCGTTTTCCCCCAAAAATTCTTTCCTTGTCCGAATAATAGAATCGGGGATATTATTACAACTAAGAGAAGAAAATTTTTATTCATAATTGATAGTTTATGTAAATAGTAGCTTTTAAATTAAAATCTGAAGTTGAAATGTCTAGATACCTAACATTGTACTCTTTAAAATTATTAATAAACTTCTTTATATTAGTTTTATTTCAAAATTATCATTCTTCACCATTATTGCTAATTATTAAATCTTTATTGAAATTCTATAATTATTGCTAAAAAGTACGGTTCAACCGTAATTGTGTTACGGGAAAACCGTAAATCTTGGCGATATTTTAAAATTTAACAGTCTAATTTTATACGATATTGTTTTTTTTTTAAGTTCGAAGCAAATAATATAAACTATGAAAGTGTTCTTCTAACTAGAAAAAAAGGAAGCGCTTTTCGGGATGAAAAGCGCTCCACAGATTTAAGACATGAAAATGCATATCTCGCATGCGAAGCAATGATACGGATTTTTCATGAAGATGTGTACAACCTTTGAGCTGAGAGTCGATTTTTGACAATCGAATTTTTACAACATTTATTAAAAATTAATATCATGAAAAAGTTTTTTTCAATTATCGCTTTAGGAGCGATGACCTTAAGTTTAAGTAGTTTTAATACATCTGACAACTCTGAAATAAGAGATTGTGCAGCTCAAGCATGGGAAGCTGGATCAGAAGCTGAAAATATGGGTG
>NZ_JAIQYZ010000006.1 GCF_020164495.1 Psychroflexus lacisalsi | reverse complement strand
ATCAACGTTTGAAAATACATTTTCACGATGCTAATCGCAAAAGACTTGAGCACTAGCGTGCCCATATCATCCTTTTTTAACTTCAGAACTACATCCGTTCCAAAAAGGCGTCTCAATTAAATGCAACTGGTTATATGTTTATAAAAATACACGTTTATTTAAATAAATTACGGGATAAACGCATGTTTTTATAAAGTTTATTCAGTGGTTTGGGTTCATATCAAGCTAACTCATCCCCTTCAAACCTCATCCTCACCAGGCTGGATCTTGTGGCTAACGTATAGCCTTAAGCAATGTATCGGAAAGCTTAAAAGTTAACCAAGGCAAATTCAGAATAAAAAAAACAAATAGCGAATAAAGACCCTGAAATAAATTCAGGGTGACAATACTTACTTTTACTCGTTATGAAAACGTAAAAAAGGCTATTTAATGAGTTTGAAAACCCATTAAATAGCCTTTTACTATAAATTTCAGGTATTAAATACCTATTTATTGCATTTATTCGTTTTCTATCTCGACTTCGTCTACAGAACCCAGCAATTCAAAATCGATAGTGCGTTTCACCAAATCGGCTTTTTTGACGCGTACGTAGACTTCGTCACCGAGTTGGTACATTTTCTTGGTGCGACGGCCAATAATGGCGTAGTGCTCTTCATTGAAGTCGTAGTGATCGTCTGAGATGTCTTTGAGTCGGGTCATGCCTTCGCATTTGTTCTCGATGATCTCGATAAATATACCAAAGTCGGTTACACCAGAAATCACCCCTTTAAATTCGGTTTCTGCATGATCCTGGATGTATTTTACCTGCATGTACTTGATGGAATCCCGCTCCGCATTGGTGGCCAGTTTTTCCATCTCGCTGGAATGCTTGCATTTGTCTTCATACTCGGTTTCGCTGGCACTTGGCTCGTTGTCCAGATAGCGTTGTAGCAATCTGTGCGCCATCACATCGGGATACCGACGGATAGGCGAGGTAAAGTGAGAATAATAGTCGAATGCGAGACCATAATGTCCTATATTTTCGGTGGAGTAATAGGCTTTACTCATGGTACGAATCGTCAAGGTATCGACTAAATTTTGTTCTTTTTTGCCTTGTACATCTTCCAAAAGAGAGTTTAATGCACTAGCGATATTTTTCTTATTATGGATATTGATGTTGTAGCCAAATTTTGAAATCACCGTATTTAAAGCTTCCAATCTATCGTCTTTGGGTTCGTCGTGACACCGGTACATAAAAGTTTTTGGTGGTTGGCGTTTGCCAATAAATTCAGAAACTTTTCGGTTGGCGAGCAACATAAATTCCTCAATCAGCTTGTTGGCATCCTGACTAGTCTTCACGTAAACCCCTTGTGGGTTGTTGTCTTCATCCAAATGAAATTTGACTTCCACTTTATCAAATGAAATAGCACCTTCCTGCATGCGCTTTTTACGCATGGTTTTGGCTAGTGTATTTAAGGTGGTGACCGCCTCCAGAATCTCTGGCTGAACTTCATAGTCTTTTTTGGTCAAGGAAACCTGTGCAGGGATGTGTTTATCTTCAGAATCGATTAGGTACTGAGCTTCTTCATAAGCAAATCGAGCATCGGAATAAGTGACTGTACGTCCGAACCATTCACTTTTCACTTCACCTTTAGGATTTAATTCGAACAAAGCAGAAAAGGTATATTTTTCTTCATTTGGTCGTAGAGAACACGCTCCATTGGAAAGAATTTCTGGCAACATCGGTACCACGCGATCTACCAGGTAGATGGACGTCGCTCTATTGTAAGCTTCATCATCCAAAATAGTTCCTGGTTGTAGATAATGTGCTACATCGGCAATGTGAATACCAATTTCAAAATTACCATTGTCCATTTTTTTGAAACTCAAAGCATCATCAAAATCTTTGGCATCGGCAGGATCTATGGTAAAAGTTAAGGTATCTCTAAGATCTCTTCGTTTTTTAATTTCAGACGGATGAATTTTAGTGTCAATACCATTGGCAAATTCTTCTACTTCTGGTGGAAATTGTTCTGGTAAACCGTAACCGGCAAGAATAGCGTGCATTTCTGTTTCATGCTCGCCAGGAACTCCAAGTACTTCAGTGATTTCTCCTTTTGGAGAATCATCTTTGTCTTTCCACTGCAAAATGCGGACTTTAACCAATAAGCCATCCTTGGCATCATGCATTTTATCATTAGGGACAAAAATATCGGTGTACATTTTGGAACTGGACACCACCACAAAACCAAACTTTTCCTGCTTGTGTAAGACACCTACAAAATCGGTTTTATTTCTGGTAAGAATAGACACCACTTCCCCTTCAGACTTGGCATGTTCACGTTTTTTGAAAACATAAATTTTGACTTCATCCCCGTCTAGAGCGTGATTCAAATTTTTATTGGAAATGTAGATATCATTCTCCATATCTTCTACAATGACATAAGCATCTCCACGAGACGTCATATCGATGATTCCAGTATGGAAATCTTCTAAACCATCAAACTGAAACTTTTTGTCTTCTACATGCTTAAGTTGACCTTTAGCAGTCAATTGACCCAAAAGACGAATAACTTTATTTCTTGTTTTGGTATCTTCTATTTTTAGTTTTTCTAAAACATATTTATAATCAAAACTCTTTTCTGATTGCTTTTTAAATAGGTCTAGAATTTTTTTGGATAAACCACCATCCGGATTGGCTGGGGCTTGGAAAGGTTTTTTGCCTTTTTTCTTTTTACTCATAAGTTGTTAAAATATTCTTCGCTAAATGTAATATATTATAATTGTTTTGCGAAGTTGGTGAACTAAATCTTTGTTAAACCCTTTGTTTGAAGTATTTAACAATTTGATGATGTTAAAATTTAAATTATTTGACTTTCGTTCAATTCATATTGTTAATATTATTATAATTTTACTTGATATTTATTACAATGTCAAAATCTGCAAAAATATTCTTCGTCTTCATACTTATCTATCTGATAGGTTTTTTTGCTATATATCTATATATAAAATTATTTCTCGATGAAAAGAATTACGCTATTGATATGGGATTAAAAGAATCTATATCGTATGTATCAACTTTGCTTTAAGATTCTTTAAAACTGCCATAAAGTTGTAACTAAGCTGATTATATTTCTTACTTTTAAAATAAAAATGAACAACTTCATAAAGTTGGCTGTATTTACTTATCCTCACGAATATACCATACTTAAACTCTTATTGGAAAAGGAAAACATCAGATACTTTTTTCAAAACGAAACGGTAATAGGTGTCATCCCATTTTACTCGAACGCTCTAGGAGGAATTTTTCTTAAAGTACATCCAGAAGATCTCGAAGAAGCTAAAGCAATTTTAGAAGATTATAATTTTGAAAATCATCTACACATCGTCTAGATTATCTTGAATTCTACACGATTTCAATTTCACCAAAACCCTTTGCTTTTTCCACTTATCCACACTCTATAATATTATTATCTTTTTTTTATTAAAATTTAAATTAAACATGATGACTATTATTGCTCGTGTATAACTGGATAACTTTTTCAAAATTCATTTTGATTTTCATTATCCTTAGTTTATCCACAATTTAAAAATAATTTATTTGAATCTAAAAGTCTGATTTTCATTTCTATTTGATTTAGTTATCCACATTCTTATTTTGAGTTTACACATTACTTCAGGAATAACTTTTTTAGGATTTGGTGTGGATAACTTCTAAAAGTGAACGCAAAACTTTTTTGAAATTCATACTCTAAATATTTTGTTAATTCAGTTTATTATCTACCTCCATTTTTTGTTTGAATTACAAAATAATAGAACTATTTTTTTTACCTAAGTTATCCACACTTTTTACAAAACTGAAGTCTATAAAGTCCCTTTCTAAATGAAGTTATCCACAATTCTTTATACTTTTAATCAAGTTGTTGTAAATCAGTGTTTTACTTTTAATCCAGTCCTTGTCATATTAGTAATGAATTAAATCCTAACTTTGTTTTTTCAATTCTTAAACTGAACATAATGACAATCTCAATCGGAAATGACCACGCCGGAACAGACTATAAATTTGCTATACAAAACTACCTATTATCTCAATCTATAGAAATAATTAATCACGGAACGGATTCAGCAGAAAGTGTTGATTATCCAGATTTTGTGCATCCGGTAGCAAATGACGTGGAAACTGGTACGTCTGATTTAGGAATCATTATTTGCGGTAGCGGGAATGGTGCAAATATGACTGCCAACAAGCATCAAGGTGTTCGATCTGCATTATGTTGGAATTCCGAATTGGTGGCCCTCGCAAAACAACACAACAATGCCAATGTATTGAGTATTCCCGCCAGATTTGTATCTGTTAAAGAGGCTCTCCAATTTGTAAAAGTTTTTTTGGAGACTCCTTTTGAAGGTGGCCGTCATGAAAGAAGAGTAGAAAAAATTGCATGTCAATAATTTATTTTGAGTCATACACATTCACACCAGCGTTCACAAAAGAATTTATTTTTTTCTATTATTCTCAATATCTTCATTACGGTTTCTCAAATCGTTGGTGGATTTTTGAGTGGGAGTCTGGCTTTACTGTCCGATGCACTTCATAATTTTACAGATGTTGTCTCCCTTATTATAAGTTATGTAGCTGCCAAGTATTCTAGTAAAAGCGCTACCTCCAATATGACTTTTGGATACAAACGTGCAGAAATTATAGCTGCTTTTATAAATTCCGCAAGTTTAATAATCATTGCCATTATCCTTATAAAAGAATCCGTTATTCATTTCTTTGATCCAAAAGTGATCAATTCCGATCTTGTCATTTGGCTTTCTGCTTTAGCAATTGTAGGGAATGGCATTAGCGTTCTACTTCTTTTAAAAGACAGAAAAACCAACATGAATTTGTCTTCGGCTTATTATCACTTGTTGACAGACATGCTTGCTTCTGTTGCTGTACTTGGTGGTGGTTTGTTGATGAAATTTTATGGCATTTATTGGGTAGATAGTGTACTTACTTTTTTAATCGCTGTTTATCTTATCTATGTTGGTTTCAAACTCTTTAAAAATTCTTTTAGTGTTTTGATGCTCTTTACACCTAGTGATATAGAGATCCAGTCAATTGTGGCTAAAATAAATTCATTACCTCTTGTTAAAAACATGCACCATGTGCATATTTGGCAATTGAATGAAGTTGAATTGCATCTCGAAGCAGAAATTGATTTCGAAGAAGACATTTCCTTATCTAAATTTGATGAAATCCTCGAAAGCATTGAACATATTCTGCTAAACGAATATGGGATCAACCATATTACTATACAGCCAGAATTCAATAAATCTGACAATAAAAACATTATAGTACAAGACTAATGACTCAAAAAATTCTTCTTTTCTCTGAACTTACTACTCAACAGACTTATGATATTTTACAATTAAGATCTGAAGTTTTTGTTGTAGAACAGGATTGTGTTTATCAGGATATAGATGGTAATGACGATAAAGCTTTTCACGTTCTATTTTATGATAAAGATATTCTGGTTGCTTACTCCAGAATTTTACCCCCAGGAGCATATTTTGATGAATTGAGTATAGGTAGAGTCATTGTAAAAGCAACCCACAGAAGCCAAAAGTTTGGTCATGAATTAATGAAAGCTAGTATTGAATTTGCTCTTGCTAAATTTCCAAAATCTTTGATCAAAATTTCTGCTCAGCAGTATTTGATCAAGTTTTATGAAAGCCACGGTTTTATAATTTCAGGCGAAGGCTATCTTGAAGATGGTATTCCTCACATAGGTATGAAGCTTGTAAGTCACTAATTCGCACAATTCACAAAAAGCCCACACTCTGGACTTAACATGACCCGCTGAAGTGGTATTTTTGATGGTATCCATCTTAGAAACCCTTACAATTGTATTTTCTGTTGAAATAGGCTTAGTGAGTTCTTTATATTGAGCAAGTTGCTATATAGACATTTAGTTTCCTTTGATATATGGTCTTTTAATTCTTCTTTATTCATCGACCTAAGATCTTATTGTAATCTTGACTAGCATTAAGTATGTTAACAGCCTGTTTTATGACTTCTCCCTGTTCGGTATAATAAGCATATACCGCTTCATCATATCCTAGTTTTCTCAACACATTTTCTGTAATCAATTTATCTAAAGTTTCAGTTTCATTTTGAAAGGCTTTTTGCTTTTCTTCATCAAGCTGTCTTTGAAGATCTTCTAAAGAGTTTTTAATTGAATTGATATAATTTTCAGATGTAGCCATTTCTTTTAGTTCATCTATTTTTTTATCAGTATCGGATTCATATTCAAAACCTATTTTTTCAATATAATCTCTAAATTCTTTTACAATTTTCCTGTTGGTTTCAAAATTTTCAATGTTCAATTCTTTGTTTCTATTGACATAATCAATTGAAAAATCAAAAATTAAATTTTCTTTTTTCAACGCTTTTATCAGTTTACTCTCTTTCTCTATGTTTACCTCTATATCAGGATTGACACCTCCTCCATCGTACACACTTCGTCCATTTCTTGTTTTGAATTCGGTGTATTCACTTTCATCTTTTCTGATGCTTTCTCCATCGCGATAATCCAATGCTTGTATACATCTGCCACTAGGCGTATAATACCTTGAAATGGTAATTTTTGCCTGGGTCCCATAGTTTAGTTTTTTAGGTCTTTGCACAAGCCCTTTACCATAACTTCTACTGCCAATTATGACACCTCTGTCCAAATCCTGAATGCTTCCAGAGACGATTTCACTGGCTGAAGCAGAATTCTCATTTATTAAAACTGCTACCGGGATTTCCGTGTCTATAGCCTTGTTTTGAGTGGTATATGTAGAATTGTATTTTTCTATTGCTGATTTTGTAAATGTGATTAAAGTTCCTTTTTTAATAAAAACATTACTCACATTTACCGCTTCAGAAAGTAAGCCTCCCGGGTTATTTCTTAAGTCTAAAATAATCTGAGTTGCCCCTTCCTTTTTCAAATTTTGTAAAGCTTCAATAACTTCTGAAGAGGCCGTTCTTGTAAATTGAGATAACACAATATATCCTGTTTTACCCTCTAAAAGCTCTGAATGTGGAACAGCTTTATCTTTAATAACTCCTCTTTTTAAAGTTATAGTTTTTATAGTTTCATTCCTTTTCAGTTGGAGAACAACCTCCGTATTTGGTGAGCCTTTCAGTAATTCTCCCGCATCTTCATTGTAATCTTTTACTTCAATGTCTCCAATTTTTATGATTTTATCTCCAATTTCCAGTCCCGATAGATCTGCTGGTGAGTTTTTTATCAAATTCTTGATGACAATAGATTCTGGAGTTGAGGTTATTTCAGCACCAATACCCGTATAACTTCCAGAGTTTTTTATTCTGGCATTTTGGATCTCCTGTTCATTCCAATATACGGTATAAGGGTCTAAATCGTTCAGCATTGCTTCTATTGCCGTATTCATAAGCTCTGCTGGATTCACTTGATCCACATAATTCATATTTACTTCTTTGTACAGATTTGTAAATATTTCTATCTGTTTAGCTATTTCAAAGAAGTCATTCTTATAACTAGTGAACCCATAACTCGTGAGTGCAGCTACAAACGTTAATAGTAAAAGCTTTAAATTTCTCATTGTAATTCTTTAAAAAGTGATTTTACGGTTTCTTGTATATCTTTAGAAGTCATCTCTTTTTTTCCTATAAATATGATCATCATGGCATACTTACTATCGGTGTTCTGTAGTTCTGCTTTATTTAATCTGTAAGCCTCCCTCAATTGCCTTTTAATACGTATTCTGTCTACAGCTTTTTTAAAATTTCGTTTTGAAACACTTACTCCAACTGAATGAGTATCGGTATTTTGCAAAACAAACCTAATAAGGATTGGATATGATTTTATTGTTTTCCCTTCATCAAAAACCTTCTTTATCAGTTTCCTAGATTTTAATTTTTCCTTCTCAGGATAAGTAAAGGATTTTAAATTCATTTGTTTAAACTAAAAAGCAATATCTCTGGATTAAAGATATTGCTTTTGATATTAAATATGTGTGTTATCTATTTTAATGCATCAATACCAGGAAGACTTTTTCCTTCTAGCATCTCCAGCATCGCTCCACCACCAGTAGACACGTAACTCACCTTTGTATCAAAGCCAAATTTCTTTGCAGCAGAGACACTATCACCTCCACCAACTAATGAAAAAGCACCTTTTTCCGTTGCTTCCGCAATAGCCTCTGCAAGTGCAATGGTTCCTTTTGAAAATGTGTCCATTTCAAAAACTCCAAGCGGACCATTCCATAAAATGATCTTGGATTGATGGATAACTTTTGCAAAATTCTTTCTGGATTCTGGACCTGCATCCAATCCCATCCATCCTTCAGAGATATTCTTAATATCTTCTATTTTGGTTTCAGAATCGTTATCAAATTCTTGAGTGACAATGCTATCTACTGGTAAATGGATTTGAACATCTTGTTCTTTTGCCTTCTTTAAAATATCAAGAGCCATGTCCTGTAAATCATCTTCTACAAGAGATTCTCCTATTTTACCACCTTGAGCTTTTATAAAAGTAAATGCCATACCACCACCAATAATCAAATGATCTACTTTAGGTAAAATGTTTTCAATTACCGTTATTTTTGATGACACTTTAGCTCCACCAAGTACAGCTGTAACTGGCTTTTCAGTTGAATTCAATACTTTGTCCAGGCTTTCTATTTCTTTCTGAAGCAAAAGCCCCATGGCCTTATCTTCAAAATATTTCGCAACAATTGTGGTGGAAGCATGAGCTCTATGAGCAGTCCCAAATGCATCGTTGACATAAATATCTCCTAGATTTGACAACTTTTTTGCAAACTCTTCATCACCTTTCTTTTCTTCTGAGTAAAATCTTAAGTTTTCCAATAATAGAATTTCACCCGGTTTCAAAGCTGAAGCTGCCTCCTCTGCCTTTTTACCAATGCAATCTTCTACAAACTTCACTTTTACGCCTATGACGTCGGATACCGCTGAAACAATATGCTTCAGTGAGTACTTTTCTTCTTTTCCTTCAGGTCTTCCTAAGTGTGACATTAAAATTGCACTACCGCCATCTTCAAGGATCTTTATGATAGTAGGTTTAGCACCTTCGATTCTACTTCTATCAGCTACTTCAAACTCCTTATTTATTGGCACATTAAAGTCTACTCGTATTAGGGCTTTTTTATCTTTGAAGTTGAAATCTTTAATAGTTTTCATATTGAATTATTTTAATTTGCAATCCTCAAATTTACTTAATTAATTTTCCAAAACCTTATAAGCTTTGTTATTTTAGCCACATGACATTCGATAGTATTTTAGGCCTAAGCCATCTCAAAAACCACCTGAGGAACAGTATAAGCAATAACAGAGTCCCACATGCTCAACTTTTTGTTGGTTACACTGGATCAGGACCTCTCCCTATGGCTATTGCTTATGCTAGAGAATTGATGCTTCATTATTCTGCACAAACAAGATGGAGTTCTATCAATAATATGATGGATCAATTGACGCATCCCGATTTACATTTTGTTTATCCTATTAATAAAACACCTAATTCTCCCAAAAAACCAGTCTCCAAAGATTTTATTACAGAATGGAGAGATTTTATTGCTCAAAATTCCTATCAGACGCTTTATGATTGGTATTCTATTATTGGAATAGAAAAGAAACAAGGCTCTATTAATGTAGACGAAGCCACTGATGTGGTAAAATCTTTGTCTTTGAAATCTTACGAGGGTGGACCTAAAATTATGATTGTTTGGTGTGCAGATAAAATGAACACGGCAACCTCCAATAAATTATTAAAACTCATAGAAGAACCCCCAGAAAACACTTTTTTTATTTTAGTCACTGATTCACCGGAGGACATATTACAGACCATACAATCCAGATGTCAGAGACTTGACTTTCCCCCACTCGGAGAAGCTGACCTGGTTGAAGGCTTATTGACAAAATTTGATATTTCAGAAAAAGATGCCATAAAGATATCACAGCAAGCTGACGGTAGTTTTTCTAAAGCGATGCACCTTGCTGAAGATAACTCTGACGATGAAAAGTTTGAAAAGTGGTTCATCATGTGGGTTAGAAGTGCTTTTCGTGCTAAAGGGAATAAACATGTTGTTACCGATTTACTCGATTGGTCAGATGATTTGGCTAAGGAAACTAGAGAAACCCAAAAGCGCTTTTTAGATTATTGTATACAGTTTTTTCGCCAGGCGCTACTTAATAATTACAATGCAAAATCACTTGTTTTTTTATCACCTTATGATAGTAAATTCAAGTTCGATAAGTTTTCAGAATTTATATCTGGAGCAAACATTACGGAAATATTTGAAGTCCTCGAAGAAGCCATTTTTCATATAGAAAGAAATGGAAATGCAAAAATGATCTTTTCTGACTTATCTTTCCAATTGACTCGATATTTACACAAAAAATAAAGCCAACTTTGAAGTTGGCTTTATTTCATATTAATAAAATTTATTTAGATTATTCAGTCTCCATATCCTCTCGACCTGAATTTATTTCTTCCAACACCTCTTCAGTGATATCCAAACCTTCTTTGGCATACATGATGTTTGCAGATTCATTTGATCCAAAAATATAGGCATAACCTTTTTCCTCTCCATATTCAGATACCAAATCTTTTACTTCAGTAATCAATGAATCGATCGCCTGATCACTTTCCTGTCTTAGCATTTGGCTTTGTTGTTGTTGACGCTGTTGAAGTCTTTGTTGCTTTTGCATCAATTCACTTTGTCTTCGTTCTCGATCTTTGGTAGACATTCTGTTCATTCCTTCTTGAAATTCCTGAACTTCTTTTTGAAACTCGCCAGCAACAGAATCTAATTCTTCTGATAATTTTTGGCTTTTTTTCTCAAACCTAGCTTCAGTAGTTTTCATTTTGTAATAGTCCTGAATTAATACAGTGTTATCTACGTATGCAGTTTTATCTTGACCACATGACATTAGTAATAGAATTACTGCTAAGCTTAAAATTGATTTTTTCATGGTTTATTTAATTTTGGCAAATGTAAAAAAAGATGTCTCAGTACAATAAATTTATTATGATTATAAAAACTTATATAATTTTTGTATTTTATAGTTTACTATTATAGTTACTACCTCACTTTTATTCAATTTAAGAGCTTTTAATTTTTGCTTGATGTAATTGGCCATAATAGAGTATTAACGCTCTCTATGATCTTTTTTGAAGCAAAAACAGGTTAGATGAGTACTCTTTAGACCATAAAGCTGAGATATTTGAAATTAAACCTCTCCAAATACCTTTAGCTTTTGAATTTCCCTTATATGTCTCAGATACCATCGAAATGTAAAAGGCGTCAAATGACATTGGTCTTATTTTTATTGATTCTAAATTATGTTTTTCAGCTAAGACTTTTATATTTTCTCTACTGAAATGCCACAGGTGTCTGGGTACATCCCAGGCAGCCCATTTTTCCTTATAATAATTGGCATCGTACGATTTATAATTTGGTACAGCAATTAATAAAAGTCCTTTCGAATTTAATTTTGAAATTAATTCTTTTAAAGTTCTATTGTAATCATCTACATGTTCTAAAACATGAAATAAAGTAATGGCATCAAATTCTTTATCGATAGTTTCTAAATCTCTGTGTACTTCAATTTTATTGTTTTTAGCTTTCTGAAAAGCAGTTTGATTTGGTTCCACTCCCTCCGCCTTTATTTCTTTCGTCTTTAGATAATTTACAAAATCTCCAGTACCACAACCAAAATCTAAAACTGTCTTAATTTCACTTTGATGATCTCTAAGCAGATTAAACTTTGTTTTGAACATTCGTCTTTTCACTAGATTATAGATCCTGTGAATGAACGTTCTTTTATTTGATTGATGAGAAATATAATCACCAAAATTATAATACTCAGCAAGATTTTCGGGCCTCGGATTTGTCTTTAAAACCCCGTTTTCATCAACTATTAAATTGAATTCATCTTTAGTAAACGCCTCGTCTCTTAGTTCTAATTTAGAATAATCCATACGCATTGTTCCACGTGGAACATTATCTTCCCATGTGAACTAAAAGAACTGAAACATCACTCGGATTTACTCCACTAACCCTTGAAGCTTGTGATACTGTCCTGGGTTTGATCTTCGTCAGTTTTTCTCTTGCTTCAAATGACATTGATTTTAATAATGAATAATCAAAATGCTCGGGAATCCTTACATTCTCAAGACGATTCAGTTTATCCGCATTCAATTTTTCCTTTTCAATATACCCAGCATATTTTACCTGCACTTCAACCTGTTCTAATACCTCATTATTCAATTCATGTTCAGTGACAAAGTTTTCTACGCTCTCCAGTTTCATCATGTCTTGCATGGTAATATTTGGTCGAGCAAATATTTTAAATAATTTTCCTTGCTGATCTACATGAGCTGAATTTTTTCCCTCAAGTATGGGATTGATTTCATCTGTTGTTACACTTTGCTCTTTAAAAAATTTAACGAAGGCATCAGATTTTCTCTGTTTCTCCTCCATCAACTTCATGCGTTCTGAGCTTGCTAATCCTATATCAAAACCTTTAGCTGTTAATCTGAAATCAGCATTATCCTGCCTTAATAAAGTTCGATATTCCGCTCTCGAGGTAAACATTCTGTAAGGCTCTTCTGTTCCTTTGGTGATTAAGTCATCAATCAATACTCCTATATATGCTTCACTTCTTGATAATGTGAATTCTTCTTTTTCTTGAACTTTTAATGCCGCATTAATTCCTGCGATTAATCCTTGAGAAGCTGCTTCTTCATATCCTGTTGTTCCATTGATCTGACCAGCAAAATACAAACCATCAACTAGCTTAGTTTCTAAAGTATGCCTTAATTGTGTTGGCGGAAAATAGTCGTATTCAATAGCATATCCAGGTCTGAAAAATTTTACATTTTCAAATCCAGCACACTGCTTTAAAGCTTTAAATTGGATATCCTCTGGAAGCGAAGTAGAAAATCCATTGACGTAATATTCTACCGTATTCCATCCTTCAGGTTCAACAAACATTTGATGTCTGTCTTTATCTGCAAATCTGTGAATCTTGTCTTCAATACTTGGACAATATCTTGGACCAGTACTTTTAATAGACCCATTAAACATTGGAGATCTGTCGAATCCTTCTTTTAAAATATTATGTACTTCTGTTGAAGTATAAGACATCCAACAGCTTCTTTGTTTCTCAAGCGGTTTGGTTTCATTAGAATATGAAAATTTCCATGGTTCTTCGTCTCCTGGCTGTTCTATCATTTTAGAAAAGTCAAGCGATCTTCCATCAACTCTTGGTGGCGTTCCTGTTTTCATTCGTCCAGCTTCAAATCCAATATCTTCAAGTTCTTTAGTGATTCCAAATGAAGCTCTCTCTCCTGCTCTTCCTCCCCCGAAATTTTTATCACCGATATGGATTAAACCATTTAAAAAAGTTCCATTGGTAAGGATGACGGTTTTGGCTTTTATCTCAAGTCCCAAAGATGTCTTTACACCCTTTACGATGTTGTTTTCTATGATTAGACCTGAGACCATCTCTTGATAAAAATCAAGATTTTCAGTTTGCTCAAGTCTTTCTCTCCAGTGTTGTGAAAAAAGCATTCTATCACTTTGAACCCTTGGACTCCACATTGCGGGTCCTTTGGATTTATTCAGCATCTTAAATTGAATTGCACTTGTGTCTGACACCAAACCGCTGTATCCGCCAAGGGCATCTATTTCTCTTAATATTTGTCCCTTAGCAATTCCGCCCATGGCTGGATTACAAGACATTTGCGCGATGTTTTGCAAATTCATGGTCACCAGTAAGGTATTGCTTCCTATATTTGCGGCCGCTGCTGCTGCTTCACTTCCTGCGTGACCAGCTCCTACTACAATAACATCATACGTATCTTTAAACATAATTTCTATTTTTGTTCCACGTGGAACAATTCCATTTTATCATTTTCTAAGGCTCTCATTTTAGCTTTTGATTCTTCAGTAGAATCCCCATATCCGCAGCAATGCAAAATGCCGTGGACCAAAACTCTTTTCAATTCGTTTTCAAATTTTACTTTAAAGTTTTCAGAGTTTTCTTTAACGCGATCTATGCTGATATAAATCTCAGCCGAAATGGATTCGTCTTCAGAATAATCAAAAGTGATAATATCTGTAAACGTATCGTGATCCAGATACCTCTGGTTCATATACAGTAGGTCTTCATCACTGCAGAAGATATAGTTTATGCCTTCGACCTCTTTTTCCTCACTTTCAATGACAGCTTTTAACCAATTGGCATGTTTCTTTTTGCTCTTTAAATCAAATTTAGTTTTACTGTAAAAATTAATTGGACTTTCCATTGAAGTAGATATTAATCAGCTTTTTATATTCAGGCTGCAAAGGTAATTGTTGTCTATTTAAAATCTCGTTTGTGTTAAAATATTCTTTAGCCTTTTCTTCCCAGTTTGATGATGCTGCATTCAGCTCCCTTTTTCGGGTTTCGGCTTCTCTTTCATCATCCTGTCCTTGTTGATTTGCCGCCTTTTCAAGTTTCAGAAGCTGATGATTTACATTTTCCATCTGCTTCAATAAATCACTGCTAAAGCCTTTCATCAATAACTCTTGCTCCAATTTATCCAAACTCTTTTCTAATTCACCTGAATTATCCTTTAGTCCAAGCTGATCGATTCTATCTTCCAGTTGATTCCTGAGCTTCTGTTGTTGTTTATAGATTTTATAAATTTCCCCACTCATTTGTCCTTCTTTTCCTCTACTTCCTTTCTTTTCTCCACCTTGTTTTTCGCCACCATTCCCATCAGCTCCTTTATCTCCTTGCTGACCATTTTTTCCTTCTCCTTTCTCTCCTTTTTTACCTTTTTGAGGTTGTTTTCCATCCTGGCCTTCACCACCTGACTTTCCTTTTTCCATCTGCTTTTTCAGTTCCTCATGAGACTTGATGATATCAGATAATTGTTCTCCGGGTTTACCACTTCCTGGTTTTGGTTGCCCCATTCCATTCATCTGGTTTTGCATTTGGTCCAAAGCATCATCTAGCATATTGGATAATTCATTAGCATACATCATGGTGTATTGCTGACTACTGGTCCCTTTTCTCACTTCATTTTCTGCAAGACGCTCCAGTGATTTTTCTATATTGAAATTGATATCAGAAATGGTATTATTTACTGTTTCTTGTATCATTGGTGTTCGCATGGCAAGAGCATACAGACTATCGTCGACATGCTTGAAGTTTTCTCGAAGCTCCGCCTGTCTTTTCAGTTTGGATGCGTAAATAGGATTAGAATTCGATATATTTTTAAACCCTTCCATCAAGTCTTCCTGTTCTACAGAAAATGTGATGAGATTATCCAGAATCTGTCGCAGCATTTCAGCATCCTCAGAAGCTTGTTCCATACTTGAAGAAGTCATGGAATCTTTCATTTTCTGAGAAAGTGATTTCATTTTTTCAGCTGCCTCTTTTTGCTTTTTCTGACCTTCTTGTTGGTTGGAATTTTTTTGCTCGGTATTCCCTTTATCAGATTCTGACGATTCAAGCTTGTCCTTTGCCTCCTCCTGATCCTGATCAATTTCTTCACTCAATTCTTCATCACTTCCAAGCTCCATCGGCGCTTTTAATTCTTCATTCTTTTCATCAAGTTTCTCTAAATCCTCTTTTAGCTGATCAAATTTCTCATTGAGTTTTTCTTGAGCTTCAGAAGAATTTTCTTCAGATTCTGACAACTCCTCTTGTTCTTTGGATAAATTATCTAGCTCTTCAGCCAGCTTCTCAGCCTTTTTTTCAACGTAAAAACGCTTGGTTAATTCCAAAAGTTGTTCGAGATTTTTCTCTTGCTTTTTAGACTCACGATCAAAAGACTCTAGTTTTTCATTCAGTTCTTCCTGGTTGATTTGGTCTTTAAGCTTTTCTAATTCCTCAAGAAGTTTCTGATTTTTTTCAATCTGCTCCTGGTTTTTTTCGAGACGGTCTTCCAGATTTTCTTTGGCTTTATCTTGTTCTTCAGCATCCAGTTTTTTGAAATCTTCCTTCAATCGCTCGCTATAATTTTTCATCATTTCCATCTGCTGTTTCTGACGCTCAATGAAGTTATCTAGCTTTTGTTTTTCTGTATAGTTTAAGGTTTTTTCTTTCTTCTGTTTATTTTGAAGATCTTTTATTTCTCGAGAATTTTCTTTGCGTTGCTGCAATTCTTCAGAAAGCTTTTCAACCGAATTGTTTTGGCGTTTCAGATTATCAGAAGACTCTTCGAGATTGGTTTTCTTCCGGAAAGAATATACATCCGATGCAGAGGATTTTCTGCCATTCACCTGGTCATTATCGAAGACCTCAAAATAATATTGATACTCCGTTCCTGGCTCCAATTTCAACTCATCATTAGGAAAAGCGTAAGAAAATTCACTGTAGGTGCCTTTGGAAAAAGAAAGTTCTACTTTTGATTTATCTTCTTGATTATCAGTAGTATAATAAACCAATTGTAAGCTGTTCAGACCATAATCATCCGTCAGTTTTCCGAAAAAATAAGACTGTTCCGTAAGTAAGCTATCTTTTTTCTGTTCCAGTTTAAGCATAGGAAATTCATCCTTGATAACGTTTATGGTGTAGTTCAAAACATCGTAGTTGTTGAAGTTCGAATTAGAGGTCGCTATAGAGTAGTTTTTATTTTTCTTCTGAATTTGTTTTAGAGTGAATTCTGAGTTATCGACATCAAACTTTAAAGTATCTACATCACTTAAAAATTCGACCTGGTCCGTCGTTTCCGTTGAAATGATCCATTCAATTAATGTTCCCTCAGGAACTGAAACGTTGCCAGTCCCTGAGATAGACGTATTGCTTTGGTTAATATATTTCGGATAATTCAGGTTCATTTTCATGTCCTTCACTACAGGAATATCCAGTGCATTTAGCTTGTATTTTTTTGAAGTGACCTTGTTGGCCTTCAGCTGAAAAATTTTTGCTTCCGTCACATTTTTGAATGTGTGGCTGTAAACTCCATTTGTTTCCTGAAGTCTAATATTTTCTTCATCTACGGAAATAAAAACGTCCTCTGGTTTTACCTCCCCTAGTGTCTGCACATTGAGTTGGAAAGAGTTTCCTTTTTTGGCATTCAAATCATTATTCAGAATAGAAAATTGAAAAGGTGCCGGCGCTTCGTAAGCCTTATTATAATTGACAATACGTTTATAGCTGTAAGAAAATGAATCTCCCAATCCTGAAACCCAGATGGCAATCAATACCAAAACAGGAATGACTAAAAACCGCAGGTACTTGACATTTTGACGAAAGTCAATCGCCAGCTGAAACGGCACAGATTTTAATTCCTTGGATTTTTGCTCGATACTGGCAAGGACCAGTTCATCATCTCCACCTTGAGCTTTCAACTGAAGAATATTTTTTAATTTATCATTGACTTCTGGAAAGTGATTTCCAATTTGGGAAGATGCCTCCGAAAAGTCGATGCCATTAGAAAGTTTAAAAAGTTGACTTGCTGGAATCAAAATCAGTTTGAAAAACAGAAATGCTTCAGCTATAATTAGTGTCCAAAACAAAAGCGTTCTGATACCAGATTGAAACCAAAGGAAATACTCCAGAGCAGCACCAAAAATGAAAAGCAACAGACTCAATCCAACAAAAAGTAAAGCACCCTTAATCAAAAGATTGGTGTAGAACTTTTTAATAAAGCGCCCTAGTTTTTGTTCAATGATTTTGTAATTCTGCATATGTTTCAATTCAAACCCCTGTAGGACCTGCTAAGGTATCAATTAACCTGCTTATTACTAAAGACTTGCTTATTTTTTAACTCATGCTAAAGGCTTTGTTTAAAAATACGCGAACCAGAATTTAATTTTTATCCGCGGCTTGGTTATAAAGTTTTGTAATTTCAAGAGCAGATAATTTTTCATCAGACAAGATTGGCTTGGTAAGATTTGGATCCTCAGCCAAGTAATTCGCAACATCTTTACGCCTTAGCTCCAGAAGATCTTGAGTAACGCAAATCAATTGGTTGCTTCCTTTCTTTTTGAAAAATGGAGTATACAGGTAATACCCGGAGTCTGGATTTCTCCATTCCCAATGATAGTAGGTAAGAGTTCCTGTAAGAATTACCTTCATAAATACCTCTTCACCTACCCCACTAATGGAGCGATAACTGATATTAAAAAATTTAGAGTCTTCTTTGAACCAAACACTTTCAAAATAAGTAGATCCTTTTTGATAGGACTTGATATCGGACGAAGCATATTTTTGGGTAAACAGCTTCCCCTCAATTTTGACTTTTACTTTTTTATAAAGCTTGCCAAAAGGTTCTTCAGATCGGTCTTTCACCTGACCATAAACCGTATCACTATTTTTTAACACCACAAAACCCTCTTCATATGCTGTTGTTTGAGCAGAAGCATTTACTGATATACAAACCGCGATAATTACAAGAAATAATACAAGGGGTTTCATTTGAGAATCACTTCCAATATAACGTCATTAAAAAGTAACAAAAATTTGATTTTATATTTTTAATTTAATTGTCTTATTATTTTAAGCTAACAGTTAAAAGCACAAAAATCACCATAGAAATTATCATTAATAAAATATAAGTAAAGTAAGTGAAAACAAACTTCAAGTTTCTTTTCAACCAATTCGTTGATTTAAAAAATTGATTGTAAACGTAAAGATTGTACAAAAATCCTAAAACTAAAGGAACAACCACTAACTCACTGTTTTGATCTATAAAAAAACTAAACAGTGAATAAATCAACAACTGCTCTCCTGTTATATAGAGGTTTAAAATCAAATGTTCAGAAAAGTTATAGGATGACTTTCTAAAAGATAAAAAAGATGCAATTGAGAATAAAGGAGCAATAAAAAGAAAAATAATCGTTTGATTACGTATTATTAAATCAAGTATCCTTAAATCTGCAATTATATCTTGCCTACTATTAAATGTTATACGTATTCCGCTAACAGCTTCATCAAAGAATGTTTTATTACCAAAAAGCTCTGTTGAAAGTAAAAAAAGTGTCGTTGAAATTAAAAGAAAAGCAAACGGATTATAGAAGTTCTTTCTTTTGCCTAGAAAAAACTTGTTTAAACTCTTCCCTGGGCTAATTAATAAAGTTTTTGCGGTGTAAAGAAATCCATGATTGATTTGGAAGACATTGTCGGCGATAGAATTACTTAAATATCTCCAATTTATCCTTTGAACTGCAGCGCTCTGGCCGCAGTAATTACAAAATTTACCTTCAAATTCACTATTGCAATTTTTACAAGTCATTCTTTTTGATAATTCGTGATTTTATGATGCCAAATTGATGATCAACTTTTCATTCATTCTATTTTCACCTGTTGAAACTGTGAATACTTTATTTTTATTGAAATCAAAAATACTTTTTAAATATAGACTCCTATTTTCCAGTACTATGTAAATTAATTCACCATAACTTTCTGAAATAAAATATTTATGATTTAAATAATTCCTATCGGTTTCTATTAGCATGAAATTTTCAGAAATGAATTTTATATTCCAATCATTTAGTTCGACCATCTTTTGTAGATCTCTCTTAAAAACCTCCTGCTCTACAGTCAGTTTATGATGCTTCAATTTTAAATTTTTACGATTAATAATGAAGAAAATAATTGATAATAAAAAAATAAAGATTCCGATCTTATTTAATGTGTGAAAAACATTTTCGTAAGAATAGATTCTAAAACCTTTCGTACCATTGTAAATACAAATAATAGAAACGACTGTAAGAAAAATTGAGATTCTAAAATATGATAATTTCTCGTTTAGATCGAGCTTAATTTTCTTTTCAATAATTTTCATTATTCAGCTTGTGAGTTAAGGCTCTTCATATAGAGACTAGTAAGTAAAAAACTAGCTTAATTTCCTTATTTCAAATTTACCAAAACTCTGTATTTAGCTCCTAGAGGCTACTGGCTATACTATCTATTTTGTAATGTTTAATCTATTTCAATCACAAAAATTATTCAAATCAGAAATTGTCATTGACCCTGCATACCTCTTAACTTCTTTTCCATTTTTCATTAGAATGAATTGAGGTAAACCTTTTATTCTAAATCTACTTACCAGTTTTCTATTTAAATCAGCATTAACTTTTAAAACCTTTACATTCTTCGATTCGGTTGCAAATTTCTCAATTGTAGAATTCATCATTATGCAAGGTCCACACCACTCTGCCCAAAAGTCAATGAGAACCAACTTTTCTTTTGCCAATACGGCGTCTATATTTTTATCATTAGGATGTATGATTTTTGAATCGACATTACTTCGAATTACCTTTTTATATATAAATCTAAAGGGGAATGTAAATGCGGCAACAATAGTTGATAAAAAGAAAAGAATAAGAGCGAAAACATAATTTATAATTGTCTTTATGTTTTTCTCCTCATTAAATCTTCTTTCAGAGTCATTTTGATATTTAATAATCTTTTCCGTCATAATAATGCTTTAGTTAATTCACATAAGGGTTCTCCAGTATGGGAAGAAGCTTGCAAGTATTAACTTTATTTTACTTTTTTAAATATACACAAACTCAGAATTTAGCACTTAGAAGCTATTGGCGATGCGAGAAATCTAGCATAGTTTTAAAATGAATTCTCAGTCCAATCAATAACTTTAAAATTTAAATTTCTTTCATATTCAGCGCTAATTGGAATGTAGAAAAACCAAGGCAAGTCATAATTTTCTATATCAGCAACTTTATTCGATTTTGAGTTGCCATTAGTAAATCTTATTTGAGTTTTGTCTTTTAAATTAAGAAAAATTCTTCTTTCAAACGGACTAATACTGTCCATTTTTATTCTTCCTTCTTCCCAGTCTCCAAGTACTTTTTGATTTCCAGTAATATAGACTTCATCAGTCTTATTAGGGACTTTAATAGTAATATCAACATTGTATTTTTTGATTGGCAAAGAGTCTATGTATTTTATGTATTCTTTCATACCATCATGAATAGCTGATAAAAATGAGGTTAAATGTGTTTTATCCTCATAGTTTTTTATGACATAAGAAATATTTGGAACTGCTTTAGAATTCAAAAACTCATAAACCCTCTCTCTTGACTTCTTCCATCCTTTCCAATAGTTATCTTCATCAGCATGGGATAAAAACAAAAACTTATTTTCAGTCATTTCACTAAAATCATTATTGATAAACTCATTCGCGAGTCGTTCTTCATCAAATTTAAAATTCGGAGAAATTGCAATATGAGAACTAAATAAACTTGGATTATTAATTAATGTTGATAACACATAAGACGCACCTAGTGAATGTCCAACGGCTAATCTTTTAGAAGTAATACGATATTTTTTGTTGAGTAAAGGGATAACTTCTTGATTAAGATATTGAGTAAATCTCTCTCTATTAGCATGTCCATAACCATAAAAATTATCTTCAATTTTATCATATTTAGGATATGGTAAAAAGTCATCATTCCTAGCGTATTCTTCCTTTCCAGTATATGCTGATATTCCAACAACTATAAATGGATTTACAGGATTACTTTCATCTAAAAAGCTAATAATTGAATGAGTTAAATCGAAAAATTGCCTGTTCTGAGCATCAAACACAAAAACAACATCAAAATGTTGATACTCTGATTCTTTGTAATAAGCTGGTGTATAAATCAGAATCTCACGGCTCTGATTTAAAACTTCTGATTGAATTTTAATTTTATCAACGTTCCCTATTGCTTGCCCCCAAAGATTATTTATAGAGATAAAACAAATTAGAAAAATCAAAAATCTCATGATATTCTTCATTCTTTTCAAATTAAGAAATACAATATTATGTAGTCAAATATATATAACTTTTTAGTATAAAAATAAATTTGACCTATATCAGTCTTCACGGATGTATCGCCACCCATTAATCCTCCTGTTTCTTAAAACTTAGTCTGGCCAGAGCTGTGCCTTCAGAGGTGGTGTCCAGATACAACTCATAGTTTTTTGGTAGCTGGATTCTTTCAGTTTTCCCTGGAGCTACAGATGTAGACTTAAGATACTTCTGGCCTTTTTGCTGGGTTCTTGCTGCAAAAGTAACCTTACCGATGTTTTCCACCAGAACAAGGCAGTCTTCGCCTTCAAATGGATTCTTAGCCGCATCCTGACCCGGGCCTTTCCCGGTGATGGACATACTTTGGGAAGGCTGGAGCTCAAATTCTATTTGAGCGGCAGTTTCATAGGTAGTGAAAAGCATTACGGCAATGAGAAGCAGGAAATTCAGGAGGGTCTTGTGAGTTTTCATAGGTTTAATTTTTAGAAACAGAAGCCTTCGGTTTCTGATAACTAAATGTACATTTTTATTCAACTCGTTTTGGCTTGCAATTTTCAATTGACCTTAACCTGGATTTGCATAGGGATGAACAGCAATATATTTTATCTTTGTGAAAAAACAGACAATGGATACGAAAGTAAGAGTAAGATTTGCACCAAGCCCAACAGGTCCTTTACACATCGGTGGTCTAAGAACGGCTTTGTATAATTACTTATTTGCCAAAAAACACAACGGTGATTTCTTGTTAAGAATTGAAGATACAGACCAAAACAGATTTGTAGAAGGTGCTGAAGAGTATATTAAAGAAAGCTTGACCTGGTGTAATATTTCTTACGATGAAGGTCCGGAGAAACCTGGAGATTGCGGTCCATACAAACAAAGCGAGCGCAAGGATATCTATGAAGAATACGTCGACAAACTCATTGACAATGGCCGCGCCTATTATGCGTTTGATACCGCAGAGGAGCTAGACGCCAAGCGAAAAGAAGCTGAAAAAGAAGGTACAAAATTCAGTTACGGTCCAAAAAACAGAGATGCTTTGAATAATTCTCTTAGCCTTTCTTTAGAAGAGCTAAAAGAAAGATTAGATAAAAACGATGACTATGTGATTCGTTTTAAAACCGAAGCACATAAAACTTTGGAATTTCACGATGAGATAAGAGGTTACATTGAAGTCGATACTGAAGTTCTGGATGACAAGATACTTTTCAAAAGCGACGGGATGCCTACGTATCACCTGGCCAATATTGTGGATGACCACCTGATGCGCATCACGCATGTGATAAGAGGCGAAGAGTGGTTGCCTTCGCTTCCACTTCACGTTTCTCTCTATCAAGCCTTTGGTTGGGAGGTGCCAAAATTTGCTCACCTGCCGCTTATTCTTAAACCTAGCGGAAAAGGAAAATTGAGCAAACGTGATGGTGATCAACTTGGATTTCCTGTGTTTCCAATAGAATGGAAAGATCCGGAAACTGGCAATGTCTCTGCAGGTTACAGAGAAGAAGGCTACCTTCCGGAAACCTTGACCAACATGTTAGCTCTTCTTGGCTGGAATGATGGAACCGATCAGGAATTTTTCTCATTAGAAGAGATGAGTCAAAAGTTTGAATTAACACGGGTGCATAAATCTGGTGCTAAATTTGATCCTGAAAAAACAGAATGGTTCCAGCATCATTACCTGCAAGAAAGACCTGCGGGAGAATTGGTTGACCAATTTATGCCAATTCTAGAAGAGAAAGGGGTCAAAGCAGACAAATCCTATATAGAAGAAGTTGTCAAAACCATAAGAGAGCGTGCGACGTTTGTTTCAGAATTTTGGGAATTGTCATCTTTCTATTTTAAAGCGCCTACAGCATTTGATGAAAAATCTGCAAAGAAGGCCTGGAAAAAAGATTCTCAGGAATGGATGCGTGCCTTAATAGGTAAGCTTGAAAGTATCGAGGACTTTTCTCAAAGCAATGTTCAGTCGGAAGTCAAAGATTGGATCAACACCCAGGATCTTGGTTTTGGAAAAATTATGCAACCTTTACGCTTATCGCTAGTTGGTGCTATGCAAGGCCCAGATGCCTTTCATATTGCTACATCAATTGGTAAAGCTGAAACCATTTCCAGACTTAATTTTGCCATTGAAGAATTGTCATAACTTTTTAAGTTAATAAACACTATTAATAGACTTAAAGTTCTATTTTTATTGAATAATCTAATTATTTAATATGGGATCAATACTAAGTATTTTTGTAGTGGTGATTGTTTTTTTCATCATTATAAGCGGCATTTTCACGGTAAAACAACAAACTGCTGCGCTTGTGGAACGCTTTGGACGTTTTCAAGTTTTAAGAAATTCAGGCTTGCATTTCAAAATTCCAGTAGTAGACAAAATCGCTGGAAGAATCAATTTGAAAATTCAGCAGCTGGATGTCAATGTTGAAACAAAAACAAAGGACGATGTGTTTGTCCATTTAAAAGTTTCGGTTCAATATCAGGTCACAAGATCTAAAATCTATGATGCGTTCTACAAGCTGGAAAGCCCAAGCGCTCAGATAACTTCTTATGTATTTGACGTTGTTCGTGCTGAAGTTCCTAAGATGAAGTTGGATGATGTCTTTGAACGTAAAGATGATATTGCCAACGCTGTGAAAACAGAACTTAATGATGCCATGCTCGACTATGGGTATGATATCATTAGAACACTCGTGACGGACATTGATCCAGACGAGAAGGTAAAGGATTCCATGAACAGAATCAACGCCTCAGAACGCGAAAAAGTAGCTGCTGAATTTGAAGGAGAAGCAGAACGAATTAAAATCGTAGCAGTCGCCAGAGCGGAAGCAGAAAGCAAGCGTCTTCAAGGTCAGGGTATCGCCGATCAGCGTAGAGAGATAGCCAGAGGTCTGGAGGAAAGTGTAGAGGTACTGAACAATGTTGGTATCAATTCTCAGGAAGCATCTGCTTTAATCGTTGTGACGCAGCATTACGATACGCTGCAGTCTGTCGGTAGTCAATCCAATTCTAATTTAATTTTGTTACCCAATGCTCCAGAAGCAGGAAGTAATATGCTGAACGATATGATTGCTTCTTTTACTGCTTCAAGCCAAATAGGCGAAGAAATGAAAAAGCAAAATGAGCGAAAAGAGCAAAAAGCCAAGGATGATTCGAAAGAAAGTAAATAAACTTAAGTAAGTTCTAATTAAAAAGGCCTGTAATCAAAATTACAGGCCTTTTTAGTTTCAATAAAATCAATAGTTATAACCCAAATTTCCTTAAAATTTGATTTCCTATTCTTGCATAAATCGCTCTTTGCCCAAAATAAGACACTAGCTCTGCAAATATATTGGTGAATGAAAATGCTCGCTTGATGTAAGCCAAATCAATATTGACTTTCTGCTTACTTATTTCAGCTTGAACTTTCAAGAGTTTTAAATCTTGATCGATTTCTTTAAATGAATTATATTTTTTCATGACTTATCATCTTTCAAATCGTCGTTTAAATATAAAATCTTATTCAGAAGATTAAAAACTGGTTTCTCCAATAGTTTTTTTCCAAATAAACTGATTATAATAAGAATAAATAAATAAAAACCCCCTACAACAAAAAAGCCGTAAGAAACTGTCCCCAATTTATTACCTATCAAAAAAGAAAGACCAATAGACACAAAAAATAATACTAAGACAAGAATACCGATCTTAAGAACAAATTGACCTCCAATAATCAAACTTAAAGCAGTTTTTTTAAGGAGGTCTAACTTGTAGTATTTTATGGAATTATCTATCGCATCTTTAGTATCTTGTGAAAGATTTTCAAAATGATTTCCGATTGAATTCTTCATAAAAAATAATTAGTTGAATTATTTCTTTTTCAATTCTTTCTGAAGGTCAGAGTTTTTCTTTTTAAGTTCCCCTAGTTCGCCTTCAAGTTTTGTAAGCATATCGTCAGCCTTATTATTTACTGAAGAAAATGTTTTTTCTAATTTTTCTTCAATATTTTTTTTAGCTTCAGCTGCATACTCACTTAGTTGAGATGAAGTTTCTTTATACTTTTTATTCAAGTTATCTTGTAAATGATCCGACTCATCTCTAAGTTGCTTTCTTGTTTTTTTACCGCTTTGAGGAGCGTATAACAATCCTAAACCTACACCAACAGCTGTTCCTGTTAACAATGCTAAAATTGTATTCCCTGTGTTATTTGCCATTTTAAATATTTTTTAATGTTTAACACAAAACTAATGCTTTATCACTGTTTTTGCTGTTAAAGCACGGTTAACAATTAATTATCAATATGATGATCTCAAAAAAATCATAAATTTTTAAATATCCAGCCAAGTTTTAAAATCAATATTCTGTTGAATTATTGATTTTACTTCAGATATTGGAACACGCTTCTGCTCCATGGTATCCCTGTAGCGTATAGTGACAGAGTTATCTTCTTTGGTGTCATGATCTACCGTAATACAAAACGGTGTCCCAGCAGCATCTTGCCTTCTGTAACGTCTTCCTACAGCATCTTTCTCGTCGTACATCACATTAAAGTCCCATTGTAAATCTTTCAAAATCTCCTGAGCAATTTCTGGTAATCCATCTTTTTTGATAAGTGGGAACACCGCAGCTTTTACCGGCGCAATCACTGAAGGTATTTTTAACACTGTTCTGGTGCTTCCATCCTCTAGGGTCTCCTCTTGCAAAGCGCTAGAAAATACGGCCAAAAACATTCTGTCTAGTCCTACTGAAGTTTCAATGACGTAAGGCACATAATTTTTGCCCAGCTCTGGATCATAAAATTGTAACTTTTTCCCAGATAGGTTTTCGTGAGCCTTTAAGTCAAAGTCTGTTCTGGAATGAATTCCTTCTAATTCTTTAAAGCCGAAAGGAAAATTAAATTCAATATCTGTAGCAGCATTGGCATAATGCGCCATCTTTTCGTGATCATGGAATCTGTAATTTTCTTCACCAAGACCTAATGATCTGTGCCATTTGGATCTAATGTCTTTCCAGTGTTCAAACCACTTAAGTTCATCGCCCGGACGCACAAAATATTGCATTTCCATTTGCTCAAACTCACGTTGACGGAAAATGAATTGTCTGGCCACAATTTCATTCCTGAAGGCTTTTCCTATCTGTGCGATTCCAAACGGAATCTTCATTCGCCCGGTTTTTTGAACATTTGAAAAGTTTACAAAAATCCCCTGTGCGGTTTCGGGCCTTAAGTATAAATCTGAAGCCGATTCAGCTGATGCACCTAATTTGGTTCCAAACATCAGGTTAAATTGTTTCACGTTGGTCCAGTCCCTGGATCCACTCACAGGACAAGCAATCTCAAGTTCTTCAATAAGCGCTTTGACGTCGTCTAGATCTTCATCGGTTAACGAGTTTGCTAAACGTGTAAGAATTTCCTTGGACTGGGCTCTGTACTTGACCACTCTAGGATGTGTAGTGACAAACTCCTGCTCGTCAAATTTATCTCCAAAGCGTTTCCTTGCTTTGGCAATTTCTTTTTGAGCTTTTTGCTCAATTTTTTCTACATAATCTTCAACCAGAACATCGGCCCTGTATCTTTTTTTAGAATCCTTGTTGTCGATCATAGGATCGTTAAAGGCGTCCACGTGACCTGAAGCTTTCCAGGTATTTGGGTGCATCAGGATGGCAGCATCCAGGCCAACAATTTCTTCGTGAAGTTGTACCATGCTTTTCCACCAATAAGCTTTGATGTTGTTTTTTAGTTCTACCCCGTTTTGTCCGTAATCGTAGACTGCGCTTAACCCGTCATAGATCTCGCTCGAAGAAAAAATGTACCCATACTCTTTAGCGTGGGATATTACTTTTTTGAATTTGTCTTGTTCTTGTGCCATGACGCAAAAGTAAAAAAACAAGACTTTAATTGAGGAGTTCGTCAACAAATATTCTTTTAATATCAGCTTAATTCTCTCAATGTAAAATTTAATCCTAACAGTCTGATTTTTTTCCTAACTTTAATACAACCAATTTATTATCAGATGCTTCAGGATTTTAAAAACTTTCTGTTTCCCCAACTTTGTGCTTGTTGTGAAACTGCTTTATTAAAGGATGAAAAGTTGATATGTACATTTTGCAGAAATGAATTACCGCTTTATCCTAACTTTTTTGATGGAGACCACGATTTGCATAAGATTCTTTACGGTAGGGTACTCCTTAACCAAGCAGCAAGTTTGTTCTATTTTGAAAAGAAAGGAATTGTTCAAAATTTGATTCACGATTTAAAGTATAAAGGGAATGAGGGACTGAGCTATCACCTTGGAGAATGGCTCGGTGAATTGTTGGTTGCCAGCAAATGGAAGATTAAAATAGATGTTGTTTTGCCTGTCCCTCTGCATAAACAGCGTTTTAGAGAAAGAGGTTACAACCAGGTAGAAGGCTTTGGAAAAGCGATTGCTGAAAAGCTTTCAGCAATATATAACGATACGTTATTGAAAAGGAGATCTAATTCCAAAACACAAGTTTTCAAAAATAGATTGGCTAGAACTGAAGTGGTGACCAATCATTTTTATGTTGAAGGACAAGCTATTTTATCTGGTAAGACTATTCTTTTGGTAGATGATTTGGTCACTACAGGTGCAACCTTGGAGGCCTGTTATCTTGCTTTGAAGACTGCTGGAGTTGATAGCCTCAACATTGCAACAATAGCGGTAAGCAAATAGTAAAATCTATATTTTGTTGTTTCTTTGCAGAAACTTATTTCCAGTTATGAAAATTCATTTTTTCAAATTTTTATCCGTTATTATTTTAGTCATCCTTATTTCTTCGTGTGCTCAGCGAGGAAGACCAGATGGAGGTCCTGTAGATGAAGATCCTCCAAAGGTGGTAAGCTCCAATCCAGAAAACTATTCAACCAATTATAAAAAGAAGGAAGTTATTATCAACTTCAACGAATATGTCAAATTAGACAATCCACGTCAACAAATTATCTTTTCCCCACCTATAGAGCCCAGGCCAAATATTTATCCACTTGGTCCAGCCAGCAGATATGTAAGACTTGACATTCCAAGAGATTCACTAGAAGACAACATTACTTATACGGTCAACTTTGGAACAAGTATCAATGATAATAATGAGGGGAATACACTTCCTTACTTCAAATACGTATTTTCAACTGGAGATTATATAGATTCTCTTCAGGTAGAAGGAAATGTTTTTGACGCCTACAGCAGAGTTTCAGACGAAAATATTTCCGTAATGCTTTATCCGTTAGATTCCACCTATTCAGACTCGGTTGTTTATGATAAAATTCCGCAGTATATCTCTTTTGTAAGAGATTCAACGTCGCTTTTCAGCCTTGATAATTTGAAACCAGGCAATTATAAAATGGTGGCCATTTCAGATAAAAACAACAACTACAAATTTGACCCCGCTCAGGATAAAATTGGTTTTGTAGAAGATACCGTCAAGATTCCAACCAATCAGCTTTATGATATTCTGGTGTTTAAAGAAGAGCTAGAATTTGAAGGATTTCGACCAAAACAAATCTCAAAACAACATTTTGAATTTGGCTTTCAAGGAAGATTAGAAGATTATAAAATTGACCTGATTTCTGAAACAGAAGAGCCTTTTGAAGCTAAGTATTTTAAAGATGAAAAAGCAGACACTATTCATTATTGGTACAAACCTTACTTAGAAAGAGACAGCTTACTTTTTGCTTTTAGTAATGAGGGAAGAACGGATACTCTGGAAATACGACCTAAGCAAATAGAGGAGGATTCTCTAAAGATATCTGAGGTAAAATCAGACAAAAACAAACTTCTTACTGATTTTAAACTGAAGGCGAATACCCCTTTTTCGAGATTCGAAAAAGACTCTATTCGTATGATGAATAAAGATTCTATTCCAGTAGAATTTGATTTGATGATAGATACACTCTATAATCATTTAGTATTCAAATTTGAAAAAGAAGGCTCTCAATCTTATAAAATTGATCTTCTTCCTGGTGCCGTGACCGATTTCTTTGACACTCAAAATGACAGCCTTAATTATACTTACAATACTAAATCTATTGAAGATTTTGGAAATCTTGAATTGACTATTTCCAATGTCGATGAGTTTCCAATTATAGTAGAACTTGTTGATGAAAAAGGTAAAGTAGAATCAACAGTCTATGAAACCAAAAATAAAACGGTTAATTTTAGATTAATAAAACCAGGTTCATATTATATTAGATTGATTTATGACCTTAATGCTAACGGCAGATGGGATACTGGTGATTTTTTGGAAGGTCTTAAGGCAGAGCCTGTACTTTACGATCCAATTCCAATTGAATTTCGTCCTTACAGAGATGAAGTGCTGACCATTAGTTTATACTAAAATGGTCTCTGTCCCTTAAAAACCCTAATTTTTCTCTAAGCTCTTTGATATGTGATTTTTCTAAAACAACTGTTTCAATAGCTTCTTCTTCAGGATTGTGCTGACTCATGCTATTTCCAAGTACATCATAAGCTCCAGAATGGCCTACGTAAGGAAAATCATTGCCATCAATACCAACGATATTCAATCCAATGCAGTAGCTCATATTCTCTACAGCTCTGGCCTGAAGTAAAATGTCCCAGGCAGCTACGCGCTTTTTAGGCCAGTTGGCCACATAGATAAGTGCATCATAATCGTCTTTATTTCTGGCCCAAACAGGGAATCGTAAATCATAACAGACTTGCAAACACAGTTTCCAACCTTTGTAGTCCACGACACAGCGTTCATTGCCTGACTCATAGGTTTCATGCTCTTTAGCCAGAGTGAATAAATGTTTTTTATCGTATTTTGAATAGGAACCATCTGGAGTTACAAAAAACATTCGGTTGTAGTACATTCCTTCAACTTTTACCATGGCACTCCCAGTGAGCGCTACCTGGAAAGTTTTGGATTGCTGTGTCATCCAGTTTAAAACGACTTCTGCTTCTTCAGCATTGGCTTCCGCGTTCATGGAAAATCCTGTGGTAAACATCTCAGGCAGAATAATGAGATCTGCATCTTCAGGACATTCAGAAAGTTTTTTTTCAAAATGGGCTTTGTTGGCCTTTGGGTTTTCCCAGGTCAATTCGGTTTGTATATAGGTAACTTTAAGTGTTTCATTCATGAGTTAGTAGGATTTAGTCATGTTTTGATTCACAACAATAATAAAATTGGCTTTATCGAGATGCTCATCTTCCAAAGTTTCCAAATCTTTTTGTTCTACCGTAGAGATCGTGAGAATGTCAACGTTTTTTTGGTACTGCTTTAAATACCAGTAAATTCCTTCAAAATCATTGGAATGGTAACTTCCATTGAGGTGAAAAAACACCTGATTGGGGCTGAGGTTTTTCAGAATAAAATGCGCCATGGTCGCATCCTTGATGGCCTGAGCTTTCACCAAATCCTCACCACCATGACCGCCCATCATATCCAGCATATTCTGGTAAGAAGGGAGTTCAATATCAAAGGAGATGGGCAAAGGTGCTATAAATTCATATTCATTTTGATCTAGTGAATCTAATGCAGAAAAGCCTCCGTTTTTATAAACACTCGTGGCATAAGGTCGTGGAATATTGGTAGCAATAAATGGTGTTGAGGTTTCTTTAGCAAAGTCCAGTACAGGTTTATAATCTGTGGCATAATTACTCCAGACTCTGGCTTCTTTTTTGAATTTGCTTTCAGTTAAACTATCGCTCAGATAAAGATTTAAAACCTCCTGAGTATCGGTTTCAAACATTTCTGCACCAATACTGAAATTGATGTTATTCGTTTTCAAATCCGAAACCAATTCAAACTGAAGCCAATGCGAAATGGGATTGTTGTGAAACTCACCAAACAGAAGTACGTCAGTTTTGGAAATGCTATCTAGAACCTGCCGATATGAAATAGGCTCACCCGCCTGACTGAAAAGTGCGTAAGCTTTTTTATCTTGAGCCTGAAGAGTTGATACACTAACAATTAGAGCCAGCATTAAACCAAATTGAAATAACCTTGTCATAGTATTAAGAATAGAATTTAAAGTTAGCATGATTTCAGTAGATAACTTTAATTTACAATCGTTTATATTTGATTAATTACCAAAACCACATATTCATGGCTTTACAATTACGCTTTTTATTTCTCGCCTTATTTATAAGTGCTTCTGCAGTTTCACAATCAGACTTATCAGTGAAAAAAATCATGCAAGATCCTAACTGGATGGGAACGTTTCCTTCCAGTGTAGAATGGAATGAACAGTCCAATACGATCTATTTTGACTATAATCCAGAGCAAAACGTTTCGGATTCACTCTATAAAATCAGATTAAGTACTCCTTCAAAAATCGAAAAAGTAAGTCTGGAAGAACAGAAATCTAAAGTGTCTCTCTATGGCGATTACAACGACAAGCGCACTCAAAAACTATTTGTCAAATATGGAGATTTGTACCTGCACGATATCAAGAAAAACAAAACGGATTTAGTATTGGATCTTGGAGAAAGCATTCAGAGTCCTAAGTTTATTTCAGGTTCAGAATATGCGTTTATCAGTAACAACAATCTCTACATCTATAATGTGAAGCAGGGGCAAATTCAGAAGAAAACCAACATAGAGTCAGGAAGTGCAAATGATAAAACTTCCAAGAAATCTGAGAAAAACCAATGGGTGGAAGACGAAAACCTGAGTCTTTTGGAAGAAGTTAGAGTTCAGAAAGAAAACTCTGAAATGAGAGATCAGAATAGAAAATTACTTGATGATAAGAGCTTTACGTTTTACCTCGATAAGCAAAGAGCGTTTAGTTTTGACATCAGCGAAACAGGAAATTTCCTGACCTTTCAAACCTACCAGCCAGATTCACCAGAGAATACGATGGTCCCCAATTATGTCGATGCTTCGGGATATACAGAGCCTTTGAATACCAGAAGTAAGGTCGGTGATCAAGATTCCCAAAGGGATTTGTACCTGTATCATATTCAAAAAGATACCGTATTTAAAATTGACACGTCAAGCCTTCCAGGTATTACGGATTTGCCAAAATATACCGAAGATTATCCAGATCGAGAGTGGGAAGAAAAGCAGCGTTCTGTCACTTTTTCTGATGTAAAGTTTTCGTCTAACGACCAAAATGCTGTGCTTTCCATGAGGGCACAGGACAACAAAGACCGATGGATTTCCCTTCTGAATTTGAATGACGGTAATTTAGAGGTTTTAGACAGACAACATGACGAGGCCTGGATTGCAGGGCCTGGCATTGGGAGCTACTACGGAGGAGGAAGCCTTGGCTGGCTGGCAGATGACAAACACATCTATTATCAATCTGAAGCCACGGGCTATTCTCACTTATATCTTCATAATATTGAGAACGATAATCAAACACAGTTGACCAACGGAGATTTTGAAGTCTTTAGTCCTCAGCTTTCCAATGACAAGAAACATTGGTTTTTCACCTCTTCTGAGGTGCATCCGGGTGAACGTCATTTTTACAAAATGCCAGTGATGGGCGGAACTAAAACCAAGCTAACCTCTATGGAAGGTAAAAACAGCGTGGTTCTGTCTCCAGATGAAAAACAAATGGCGATTTTATATTCGAATTCAAATTCACCTGAAGAATTATTTCTGAAAAAAACTAAAGCCAACGCGACACCAAAACAACTTACCGATGGACAATCTGAAGCATTTCAAGCTTACGACTGGAGAACGCCAGAGTTGATTCAATTTGAAGCTGAAGATGGTGCAACACCATATGCCCGACTTTATAAACCTGAAGAAAGCATAGATAAAAATGCCGCCGTGATCTTTGTGCATGGCGCGGGTTACCTGCAAAATGCTCACAAATGGTGGTCGAGCTACTTTAGAGAATATATGTTTCATAATTTGTTGACCGATTTAGGCTATACCGTCCTAGACGTTGATTACAGAGGAAGTGCAGGCTATGGAAGAGATTGGAGAACGGGAATTTATCGTCATATGGGCGGAAAAGATTTATCAGATCAGGTGGACGGTGCCAAATATTTAGTTGAGAATCATGGTATCGACGCTGATAAAATAGGCCTATACGGGGGGAGTTACGGCGGTTTCATCACCTTAATGGCGATGTTTAACGAGCCAGACACTTTTGCAGCAGGAGCAGCCTTGCGTTCTGTGACCGACTGGGCACATTATAACCACGGCTATACTTCAAACATCTTGAACGAGCCTCACCTAGATCCAGAAGCTTACCGAAAGTCGTCACCTATTTACTTTGCTGAAGGTTTGGAAGGTGATTTACTCATCGCTCATGGTGTGGTAGATACCAACGTTCATTTCCAGGATGTAGTAAGGCTTTCTCAGCGTTTAATTGAACTTGAAAAAGAAGACTGGGAGATGGCGCTTTATCCTATTGAAGGACACGGCTTTACTCAGCCGAGCAGCTGGACGGATGAGTATAGCAGAATTCTTAAACTGTTTGAAAATACGATTGGAAAGTAGAAGCCCCCAACCCCCCCCAAGGGTGAACTTTTACTCAACTCTGAAACAGGGAAAATAACGTTTGGAAACATGAATTGGGCCTTATAAAAAACAAAAACCACCTCGGGTGGAGGTGGTTTTAAGGAATATAAATAAAATCTATTTTTTCTTATAACTTATAGATGCATATATTATAAACAAAATTCCTAAACCGTAAACATATAATCTGTTTTTTATATTTATAACATCAGTTTCTACTAAGTATAATATAATTAATCCTAATATGGATAAAACAGATATTAATGGTCGCATAAGTAAAGACTTAAAATCTAGATTCAAAGTCACTAACAAAACAATGGAAACTAACAGCTGCAACTCCTGCCATCACCCAGCCAGCAGGATTCCAAATGTTTACTGCAGCTGCAACAGACAATACGTAAGCTCCGGCACAAACACCATCATATGAACTATTACCACCATTTACATTTAATATTTCTTCTATAGATAGTTTTTTCATTTTTTAAAAGTTTTTATTAGAATTATTAATTTGTATTACTAGTTTGTACAACCTTTAATTTCAGCCGAATAAAAGCTGTATAAAGCTCCAGCAAAAAGTATTGCAGCACCTCCAGGAGTAAAAGCTGTTGTAAGTCCCCCAGTCATTACAGTTAGACCTAGACTCATATGAAAGTCACAGTCATATTCTCCACCACTCAAATGTTCCATCTGAGTTAATTCTAAATTTTTCATAAAAATAAATATTAAGTGAATGCCAAGCAAGTTTTTAAGTTTTAAAATTGGGCTTGGCGTTACCAATTTTAAACACTACTAAAGTAAAATGGAATAGTAGTAATTGATTATTCACAATTTAATTAACTTAATTGTTTTTTAATTAAAAGTATTCGATATATAAATATAGTGTATTAAATACTGTCAATGTTAGCACTGAGTAAAATCTGTTGTTTTTAATTTTAATCTTTGAACAAAAGTTAAATGCGGTTTTCCCGTAACATAAGTAAGGTTGAACCGTAACTCATTATAATTTAATTCCTCTAAATTTAAATAATTAATTCATTCAAATCTTGTTGAGTTACTTAAAGATAATAATGCATAAACTTAATTGATATGTCTAAATCTCTAAAGAAAATAAACACTTGATATTTAAACAAGCATAATCAAAAGGCAAAAATTAGTTTCATGAAAAGTAATGTTGTTTGTAAACGTATAAGATAGCTACGCGTCTTAAAAGGAATATCCCAAGAATATATAGCCGAAGAGCTCGGTATAACCCAACCTAGCTATGCCAGACTTGAGGCTCAAGACTCTAGAATAAATATTGAAAGGCTGAAAAAAATTGCAGACATATTGGAAATTAGTCTCTCGGATTTATTTAATGAAAAACCTCTTTCAAGCATCAATAAAATAGCTCCAAAAAGCGACAAACAGTCAATTGAAGAATCCATTGATATGGATTTTGAACATGTGAGATTTTTAAAAGAGGAAATACTTTTCCTAAGAAAACTTCTGAATAAAAAAAGTTGATACAACATTATTCATTTAAGTTTAGAAGCTCATTCCAATATTGACTATAAAAATTATTGTGTTTCAGTAGTTCTTTATGTGAATCTGTTAGTTTTATCGACTTTTTTTCTAATACAGATATCTTGTCTGCAATTCTTGGAACAATGCTTAAACGGTGCGTGATAAAAAACACACCTATTTCAGATTTAATTTTGGAAATACAGTCTAAGGCAAAATTTTCTGTAAGCCTATCCATCGCGGACGTAAACTCGTCTAAAATTAAAAATTGCGGTTTTTTATAGAGAGCACGCATTAAGCCTACCATTTGTTTTTGCCCACCAGAAAGATTTATACCTTCTTCACCCACGATAGTTGCCAAGCCTTGTGGTAACATTTGAATAAATTTATCAAATTGATATTCTTGAAAGAATTCTTCCATAGTTTGAGGATCCATTTCATCACCTAAAGTAATATTGGATAGGAGGTTGCCATTAAAAAGGGTGACATCCTGCGGAACAACACCAATCACTTTTCTCCAGGACTCTATATTTATGTCTTTCAGTTTAATGGAATGATTCAGGATAATTTGTCCACTGCTTAATTCATAAGATTTCTGTAAGATTTCGGCAATGGTGCTTTTTCCACTACCACTTTCACCAACTAGCACATGGCACTCTCCCTTTTTTATGCTTAAACTCAAGTTTTCAAATAAGAGGCTATGCCCTGGAAATCTAAAAGCTATGTTCTTTAGCTCAATTTGTTTAAAATTCTTTATTTCATTAGACCCTGATTGTTCTGGTGTAATAGAGGCAAACTCAAACATGCGGTTAAAAGCAACCTTAGCTTCATTGATGGCAATACTTATTAAGGCTAAATTGGCTACAGCAGGCAAAAGGGATCCAGAAACGCCCAAAATAGCCATTAATTCTCCCAATTGTAAATCTTCTCTATACACACTAAAGCTAGCATAAGCTAAAATTCCAATTAAAAAAAATGTTGAAAATAAGCCTGAGTAAGCACTCAGCTTCAGGTTAATTTTACCTAAATCGAATACTTTGGACTGAAAGTTACCATAAATAACGTTATTTATATCTTGAAATATCGATTGCTTATTGTTGTTTTTGATGGTCGAAATGCCATTCATGGAGTTGATATAGTTGCTTTCATTGAGCGCATAAGCCTGCATCACTTCTTTTTGTGAAGTGATGATAGGTTTATTAAATCTATAAATCAAAATAGCATAAAGTGGTAAACTTACAATGACGATGAGGCCTGATTGCCAGGAGTATATAAAAATTAATCCTAATGAAGAGAGTGTAACCAAAATATCTATCAATACATTGCCTACTATTCGGTTAATCACACGTTGTACTCGCTGTGTATCATTTAATCTGGCCACAAGATCCCCAATTTTACGACTGTTAAAAAAGGATTTGGGTAAATGTAATAACGAGGAGTAAAACTTATCTATAATTCGAGTATTGAACTCCTTGGTTTGATGAATGAGAAAATAATCTCTTAAGGCATTGAAACCTATCCTAATGCATAACAAAAAGCCTACTAAAACAATACCTGCGATTAACTTTTGAATATTATTGGAAGGTAAAATATCATCGATCAACTTTTGGGAAAAGACCGCCATGGTCATGCCTAATATAGAAATAGCCAGACCTAGAATTAGACTAAAACTAATGACGCGGTAATCTTCTTTCAAAACCTGGAAAAACCACTTTTTTTTAGATTTCTTGAGTTTGCTCTTTTTCTCAAATGCTTGCGTAGGTTTCAAGGTAAGACAAGTTTTGGATTGCCAGATGTTATCGAGTTGTTCTCTGGTGTACTCATAAATGCCTTTACCCGGATCGCCTATAGTAAAGGTTTTGCCATTGTAGCCATAACAAATCACATAATGCTGTAACTGTTCTTCGATAACTACATGCAAGATAGTAGGTTCATTATGTTCAATTATGGCTTTTATATCTGCTTCATTGCCTTGTGCATCAAAACCTAAATCTTGAGCTGCTTGATACAAGCCTAAAAGCGTAGTTCCTTGTTTACTTGTTCCGCTAAGCTTTCTTAAATGCTCTAAGCTAGATTCACCATCATAGTAATTTACTAAACTCAACAGACAAGCCACACCACAATCGCTTTGGTCTAGTTGTAAAACATGAGTTTTGCTGATTTGTTTTAAGTTTTTCATTTACTGAACTTTTTCAAGTATGGCTATTAACTTATCAGCATTAATAAAACCTTTATTTTGCTTAATCAGTTGATTGTTCTCATCATAAATTAAAAGATGAGGTGTAGTTCCAATCCAAAAATGATCAGCCATTTTACTAGTGTAATCATGGGTCATAAAGTTTTTAGGTTCGTTAAAAAAAGGTTCTGTGTTGATATAATCTTTAAGTTTTTCCAAAGGCTGTTCAGAAATACCTACTATAGTCAAATAACTAAGCCGTTTTCTAAGTTCTTTGAACTCTTTGATTTGATTTTTACAATAAATACAATCAGGATCCATAAACACGAGAATTTTCAAACCCTCAAGTTGTTCAATATTGAAATTGTTTCCACTTAGATCATGCAAAGGGATATCTGGTAATTCAATAAGTTCAGCTTCTCTAGTATGTTTAGTATAATACGAGTTAACAAAGGAGTAAGCCAAGATTAAAAACAGGAGACTAACTGATATTAAGATGAGGGTCTTTATTTTTTTCTTTTTGGTCATCATTAGCTCATATTAAGGGTGAAAAACATGACTGCTATTATCCATATCAGGAGAACGACTCCATAGCTACTCATCACAATGCCAAAGCTTTTTCCAAAATCGATTTCAAGTAATTTTTTAATTTGATAGGCTAATAAGAACCAGTAAGCCATCTCAATAAGATTAAGGGCTTGCAAAGGGTAAATAAACCAACTCTTTAGATTTTCGTAGCCAGTAATATTGATAAGGGATAGCGGATAAAAGTTTTGTAAATCTACCAGGCCGAAATCTGTTTTAAAGAAATAAAACCATCCGAGCTTTAAAACTGGCGCTACTAAAAAAATAAATTCTGCCTTTAATACAGCAGAGAACAATTTAGAATAACTCACTTTTTTGTCTATGAAAAAAGCACCAACATCTATAATTTTTGCAATGACTGCAATTTTGAGGAGAAGAATTATTGGAAGCAATATATAAGTAATCCATTCCCACTTTCTATTGAAGTTGACCACTTCAATCACTTGATCTCGTGTAAATTGTTCTAAAAGCGTTTCCGCTAATAGAATTTCTGTTTTTAATAGTTCTTGAGTGATTATCCCTATTCCAAGATAAGCAAGGCATAAAAGGAAAAAAAGGTTAAAGTATTTAAGTTTCAAGGCTAGTTGGTTTAGTTGGACGCAAACTTATGGTAAACCTTAAGAGACTTTTATTTAGATTTTAACTAACATATACAGATTATAATTATTTAATAAAGAATGATCGTGTAAAAATTATCACAATAACCCTGAAAAATAATGCAGGTTGACTTTAGTATTTCCAATATTACCTTGTGTTCCTTTAGAACAGAAGTGAATAAAATATTTATTGAAGAAAAAGGCGGTTACAACTCAAGTTGTAACCGCCTTTTTAAAGCAATTTATTTTAATATTAGTTTAGACTTACCAGATTCTTACTCTTTCCTCTGGAGCGATGAACATATCGTCACCTTCTTTGACATCGAAAGCATCGTAAAATGCATCTATATTTTGAAGAGGTACGTAAGCTCTGTATTGTCCCGGAGAGTGTGGGTCCGTTTTTACTTGAGTTCTCAAAGCTTCATCTCTGGTTTTAGTTCTCCAAACGGTTGCCCAAGACATAAAGAAACGTTGCTCAGGTGTGAAACCAGCAATCTTACCAGGCTTTTCATTATTTTCATAATGAAGCATCAGACCATCATAAGCTCCGAGGACTCCACCTAGATCACCAATATTTTCTCCTAAGGTGAATTTGCCATTGATGTAGACACTATCTAAAACTTCTATACTGCTGTAAAGTTCAGCAAGATTATTTCCACGCTCTGTAAATTTTTCAAGATCTTTATCGGACCACCAGTTTTTTAAATTTCCATCGGCATCAAATCTTGATCCACTATCATCAAAAGCATGAGAAATTTCATGACCAATGACGGCTCCAATTCCACCATAATTCACGGCAGCATCTGCTTTGTAATCGTAGAAAGGAGGTTGTAAAATAGCAGCAGGAAAGACAATCTCGTTGTATAATGGATTGAAATAAGCGTTTACAGTTTGAGGTGACATTCCCCATTCTGTTTTATCTACAGGCTCACCTATTTTGCTGAGGTTATCTTTATAATTCCATTTAGAAACCGCCTGCATGTTCTCGTAGTAGGTGTTTTCTGGAGACACACTTAAGTCGCTATAATCTTCAAATTCATCCGGATAACCAATTTTCACGGTGAATTTATCTAGTTTTTCAATAGCCTTAGTTTTGGTTTTATCTTCCATCCACTCTAAATCATTGATTCTGTTTTTGAAGGCTGTAATTACATTTCCAACCATGTCTTCAGCTTTTTCTTTAGCTTCTGGTGGGAATTTTTGATCCACATATAGCTTACCAACCGCTTCACCTATACTTCCATTCACTACGGATAGCGCACGCTCATCCAAAGGTCTTTGCGCTTTTGCACCGCTCAAGGTTTTGCTATAAAACTCCCAGTTGGTTGTAGCTATTTCAGTAGAAAGTTGATTGGATGCAGAATTGATAGTTGACCAGGTCATTAAGCTCTTTAAATCGTTAAGCGGTGTTTCAGCAATCATTTGATCTAAAGCCTCCATGTATTTTGGCTCCATGACCAAAACTGTATCGGGTAACTTCTCTATTCCTAGATCAGTCATATAAGCTTTAAGATCTATATTTTTAGCAACCGTATTGAGGTCACTAACTGCATAGCGATTGTTGAAATTTCTAAAATCTCTCCTTGCTACTTTATCAAGTCTTGGTTCAGCCAGTTGTGTTTCAAGCTTAAGAATAGTCTCTGCTCTGAATTTCGCATCTTCTTTAGAGCCGCCAAAGTAAGCCAGCATTTTCACGATATGTTCTTTGTACTGCTCTCTTATTTCTTTGGATTTATCATCCTGATCCAGGTAGTAATCTCTATCTGGTAGGCCAAGGCTTCCAGTTCCTACATAAGCAGCATTTGTGTTACTATCATCTGGATCTGAATACGAGGAAACACCAAAAAATGGTGCGGAAATAGCTGTTGGATACTCAGCTAAAAGTTTTTGTATATCTTTTTTAGTTTTTACTTCATTAATAAGGTCTAGTTTATCCATGATTGGATCTACACCAGCAACATTTCTAGACAACGTATCCATGATAGAGTTGAAAACTGAAATTGCTTTTCCTTGATCTGAAGTTGCTGAGTATTTTCCTGATTCTTCAGCGGTTTTTAAAATTTCCAAAACGTCATTGTCTGTGGATTTTCTCAAGATTTGAAACCCACCCCAAGACGTCCTATCATCTGGAATTTCTGCTGTTTTCATCCAGCCACCATTAACATAGCTGTAGAAATCATCCTGAGGATTCACTGTGGTGTCCATGTATTGTAAGGCAATGCCTCTACTTTCGTCCGCAGTTTCCTTGTTGGAATCCTGACACGAAAAAAGCAATGTTGAAGCTCCTATAGCTACAAACATTAATTTTACTTTATTCATAATGTTCTAATTTTATTTTGGTTAAAAATACAGCTTTTTATGTTGAAAGAAAATTTAGGGTTGAGACTTTAGATATTCGTTATCTAAATTTGTTTTCTGCTTCACAAGTTGATCAACCAGCGAATTTGGTATAGCAAGCGAAAGTACATAATGTTTGATTTTCCAGTCTTCATCTTGATTTCGAACAAGAACACCAGACCCTCTGCAAATCCCCATATGTTCTGAATTTAAAACCTCATCAAACCAAGCGATATTTTTATTTCTTCCGGTATAAACATTTCTATTGACTGGTATAAACGTCCAGGCTTTACCAGCATCAAAATAAGGTTTAGAAAACACTTTAAATTCTTTAATATCCCAAACTTCACTTGCATCTGATCCCACAAATACAGCATCTTTACTCATTAAATCAAAATACGTTTCAAAGTCTGCTTTTTCTGCAGCTTTGTGCCAACTATCAATTGTAATATTGATTTGCTCAGTTTGCGCATTACTTATACTAGAAAAAAACAGTAAGATTAAAAGGCTTTGAATAGGTTTCATATGTATATTTTAATCGATTTGGAAAGAATTGTCTTCTATGATGAAGACTTCGTTTAATTGTATGTTGAGGTTATTGAAATCCAGTTTTATTTTTGCACTCAAATCTTTTATTTCCGTTGGGTTGGGCTCTACACGTTTAGAATTTTCATCCAGTAGCATTGTATGTGTCTGGATGGTTACAATTCTAGCTTTCACAGCTTTAGTATCAAAAACTTTGGGAACTGTAAAGTTTAGTGAATCCACAACATTTCCTATGGTACCAGCATTATTGATGACATCTAATACAGTGTAGTTTTCAAAACGTTCAATTTCAGAATTTAAAGCAATATACTTATTCCAATCTTCGATTGCCTTTTTTGTTTCATCAGACAATTTGACAAGCTGAATGGTATCCAGTTTAATTTTTTCCTCAAGTTCATCTGAGGTTTCCGAATCAAATTTATCGGCTTTATTTCCTTTCTCTTGATTACTACAGGACACTGCAGCAGCAAAAAAAATTAGAACTGATACTATATGTAGCGCTGATTTATTTTTCATAATGAATTTTTCTGTATTCAAATGTAAAAGCTAGAGGATTAAGTTTTTCATAATTACGATATTTTTATTCCAATATGTTTATCAAAGCTTAAATTTGCACAAAATTCAAAATTATGCCTTCAAAAATATTGATAGTTGGTGCCTGTGGTCAGATAGGTTCAGAACTTACCCTAGCTTTAAGAGACATTCATGGAGATGATGCTGTGGTAGCTAGTGATATTAAACCTTCTACGTCTTCAGAGTTAAGTGGTGGACTCTTTGAAATTTTAGATGCTACCGACTATGAGAACTTCAAAACCGTCGTTTCTACGCACAAGATTGATACGGTTTATATGATGGCAGCTATGCTAAGCGGAACTGCTGAAAAATATCCTGAGAAAGGTTGGGATCTTAATATGACGTCTTTATTCAATGTTCTTAATCTCGGTAAAGAACAATTGGTAAATAAAATATTCTGGCCATCCAGTATTGCGGTTTTTGGCCCTACGACACCCAAAGTTAATACGCCACAACAAACTATCATGGAGCCATCTACCGTTTATGGCATCAGCAAACAGTCCGGCGAACGTTGGTGTGCATACTATCACAAACGTTATGGAGTAGATGTGAGAAGTATCCGTTATCCAGGATTGATTAGTTATAAAACTGCTCCAGGAGGAGGAACTACAGATTATGCTATTGAAATTTTTCATGAAGCCTTGAGGTCATCACAGTATACCTCTTTCCTTTCAAAAGGAACTATTCTTCCTATGATGTATATGGATGATGCTATAAATGCTACCGTTTCTATCATGGATGCCCCTGAAGAATCTGTTAAAATAAGATCCTCTTATAACCTTGCCAGCGTAAGTTTTACCCCAGAAGATCTTTATGTTGAAATCAAAAAGCATATTCCAGACTTTCATATTGATTATGAACCTGATTTCAGACAAGATATTGCCGATTCCTGGCCAGATAGTATTGATAATTCTGATGCTAGAACAGACTGGGGCTGGAAACATGATTTTAATCTCGAAATGATTGTAAAAGCAATGCTGGAAGGTGTCAAATCACTTGAGATTACTCACTAGTATTTTTTGTTTAGAACTTTTTGAAAAAATAAAACACCTGCCCTCAAGCAGGTGTTTTTATATACAGAGAATTAGGATGAAGCTCGAGTATATGTCTTTTTGTTATGCAAATGTATATCCAATTGACTTTTTTTTATATTTATTTCCTGAAACGACATAAAACGTCTATACATGAGCGATTATCTAAAACGATTAGCAGTTTTAAAGTCATACCTTAAATCAAACGCATTCACTACCAGTCAATTGGTTGACATGTTGGGAGAAGAAAATTTTATTGTTTCTCAGCGTCAAATTCAAAGAGACCTTAAATCATTATACTTTATAATTGAAGAGGGTGGCGAGTTGAACACTTACTTTGAAGAAGGAAAAAAATACTTTTATATAAAAGCTCTATCCTCACCCGATCATAAGTTGTCTTTTAAAACAGCGGATAATATTTTAACTACTCGGTTTTCGAATCAGTATCTTGATAAATCAAAAACCAAGACCATTGCCCTAATCGAAAGGTCGATCTATCAACAAAGCGCATTAGAGGCTTCTCTGGTCAGAGACGATGAGACAGGGGATAATTTAGATTTAGACTCCTTTCAATTCACAGTCTTTCCTCTTGATATAATTTATCACAGGGCTTCCTATTATTTAGCATGTTACAATCCCGAGAAGAATATAATTGAGATTTTTGGTATAAGACAATTGGGTCAGATCAAGTTAGGTAAGTCGTTTACTGGTTATAAGAAATATAAAAGCCTTCTTGACATAGAGCTTAGTAAACGTTTTGGCGTAACTAAAAATATTGACGAAAAAGTCTATGATATTGAAATTGAATTCACCTCCGTAACTGGCCGTTTTATAGAGGATCATTTTTGGCATCACTCTCAAAAGATTATCAAATTAGATGGAAATTACTTATTGACTTTCCACTGCGGAATCAATAGAGAACTTTTGGGATGGATTTTTCAATGGATGTACAATGTTAAGGTCTTAAATCCTCCAAAATTAAAATTGCTCGACGAAAGAACACTTCGAGAATGTGAATCTACAGCTAAAGCTGAAATCCCTTTTGTGTATCGAAATATATTTACCAATTAAAAAGCGTCCTGGAATTCATCCAGAACGCTTTAATATAAAGTTCATTAGTCTAAGTTCTAACTAAATACGCTAGCACTTAAATACTCTCTATTTAACCTTGCAATGTTTTCTAATGAAATTCCTTTTGGACATTCTATTTCACAGGCTCCGGTGTTTGTGCAGTTACCAAAACCTTCTTTATCCATTTGATGAACCATTTCTAAGACACGCTCATGAGCTTCAATCTTTCCTTGAGGCAACAATGCAAATTGAGATACTTTAGCGGAAGTAAAGAGCATTGCACTTGCATTTTTGCAGGCAGCAACACATGCTCCACAACCAATACAAGTCGCAGCATAAAATGAATCATCAGCATCTTGCTTATCGATTGGAATAGAATTCGCATCTTGCGTATTTCCTGAAGTGTTTACAGAAATATACCCACCTGCATGCTGTATCCTATCAAAAGCAGATCTGTCAATGACTAAATCTTTTATTACTGGAAATGCGGTAGCTCTAAATGGTTCAATAACAATTTCATCGCCGTCTTTAAATTTTCTCATGTGTAGCTGACAGGTTGTTATTCTTCTGTCTGGACCATGAGGTTCACCATTAATTTGCAATGAACAAGAGCCACAAATACCTTCTCTACAGTCGTGATCAAATTCTACTGGATCAATACCTTCATTGACCAGATTGTTATTCAGAACATCAAGCATCTCCAAGAATGACATATCACCGTCGATTCCATCTACATCATAGTTCTTAAATCCTCCTTTATCTTGAGCGTCTTCTTGACGCCATACTTTAAGTTTAAGCTTCATAATTCAATTATTTATAGCTTCTTGTTTTTAATTCTATATTTTCAAATTCTAACTGTTCTTTGTGAAGCTTAGCATCTCTAGGATTTCCTACGTATTCCCACGCTGAAACGAATTTGAAATTCTCATCGTCTCTCAAAGCTTCTCCATCTTCAGTTTGATATTCTTCTCTAAAATGACCACCGCAAGATTCATTTCTTTCTAGGGCATCTTTAGCAAAAAGTTCTCCAAGCTCAAGGAAATCTGCAACTCGTCCTGCTTTTTCTAATTCAGCATTTTTAGTTTCAGCTTTACCAGTTATTCTTACATTTTTCCAGAAATCTTCTCTCAACTCTTTGATTTCTTCCATAGCTTCTCTAAGCTCCTTCTCATTACGAGACATTCCGCATTTGTCCCACATGATTCTACCAAGCTTTTTGTGGTAGTAATCTACAGGATTCTTGCCTTTAGCGTCAAATAATCTCTGAATTCGTTCTTTAACTTCTTTCTCAGCAGTTACAAATTCTTCAGTTTCAGTAGAAATTGTTCCAGTTCTAATGTCGTCTGCTAAGTAATCTCCAATAGTGTAAGGAAGGACAAAATAACCGTCCGCTAAACCTTGCATCAAAGCTGAAGCTCCAAGTCTATTGGCACCGTGATCTGAGAAATTAGCTTCTCCAGCAGCATAGCATCCAGGAATTGTGGTCATTAGATTATAATCGACCCAAAGACCACCCATTGTGTAGTGAACAGCTGGAAAAATCATCATAGGAGTTTTGTAAGGATTTTGATCTGTAATCTTTTCATACATTTCAAACAGGTTACCATACTTAGACTCGACTACTTGTTCTCCTAATTTTATAATTTCTTCTTTACTTGGATTTTTATGTCCAGAAGTAAATGCTTTTTCTTTTCCGTAACGCTCGATAGCAGCTTTAAAATCAAGATAGACCGCCTGACCTGTTTTATTCACACCATATCCTTCATCACAACGTTCCTTAGCAGCTCTTGATGCCACATCTCGAGGAACTAAGTTACCAAATGCTGGATATCTTCTTTCCAAGTAGTAGTCTCTATCTTCTTCAGCAAGTTCAGTTGGTTTTAATTTTCCTTCTCTTATCGCTTTGGCATCTTTTTCATGTTTTGGCACCCAGATACGTCCATCGTTTCTTAAGGATTCCGACATCAAAGTTAATTTGGATTGCAAGTCTCCAGAGACAGGAATACAAGTTGGGTGGATTTGTGTAAAGCAAGGATTGGCGAAGAAAGCACCTTTTTTGTGAGCTCTCCAGGCTGCCATCACATTACTTCCCATAGCATTGGTAGACAAGTAGAATACGTTTCCGTAACCACCAGAGGCCAAAACAACAGCATGAGCTGAGTGCCTTTCAATATTTCCTGACACAAGATCACGAGCGATAATTCCTCTAGCTTTTCCATCGACAAGTACCAAATCCATCATTTCATGTCGATTGAATGATTGAATTTTTCCTCTATTGATTTGTCTATTCATTGCTGAATAAGCTCCAAGTAACAATTGCTGGCCGGTTTGACCTTTGGCATAAAAAGTTCTTGATACCAATACACCACCAAAAGAACGGTTATCTAAAAGACCGCCATATTCTCTTGCAAAAGGAACTCCCTGAGCAACACATTGGTCAATGATATTACTAGAAACCTCTGCAAGTCTATATACGTTAGCTTCTCTAGACCTGTAATCTCCACCTTTCACAGTGTCGTAAAACAATCTATAGTCAGAATCACCATCACCTTGGTAATTCTTGGAAGCATTAATACCACCCTGTGCAGCAATTGAGTGTGCACGACGTGGGGAATCTTGATAACAAAAAGTTTTTACATTGTAACCTAGTTCTGCAAATGTTGCTGCAGCACTTCCGCCTGCAAGTCCAGTCCCAACAACAATAATGTCGATGTTTCTTTTATTAGCAGGATTTACAAGATTGATTTCATTTTTATGTTTTGTCCATTTTTTTTCAATTGGACCTTCTGGAATTTTTGATTCTAAAACTGACATAATCCTTTCGCTTATAAGTTATTAAAATAGTGAAATATCGCAATAAACACAAAACCCATTGGAATAACAATCGCAAAAGCTTTGGTAAAAATCTTAATACCACTAGAGTATTTATTGTTAACGCCCATCGTTTGAAATGAAGAAGCGAAACCATGTAGAAGGTGTAACATCAAAAGAACAAATGATATACTGTAAAGACCAGTTCTTATTGGATTGCCTGCAAATTTAGCTATCGTTTCGTCATAATACCTGAAGGGATCATCAGGATTTGTTTCTACATATTTATGAATCAATTCTGGGATCCAGAAATCATAAAAGTGCAATCCTAAAAAAGCTAAGACTACCGAACCAGAAAGTATCATATTTCTAGATACCCATGGAGAGTTGGCTTGACCTTTAAATTTATTATATTTTACTCCTCTCGCTTTTCTGTTTCGTACATCGAGTACAAACCCCATTACGAAATGAAAAACGACTCCTGCGATTAAAATAGGTTGCAGGATAGCCTGTACAACAAAGTTAGTTCCCATAAAATGAGAAATCTCATTGAAAGTAGAAGGACTTACTACCGAAGTGAAGTTAATAGTGAAGTGTTGAGCTAAAAAAAGGACTAAAAAAAGTCCTGAAAGAGCCATAGCAACTTTCCTTGCTATTGATGTTTTGCTTATTCCAGCCATTATTCTGTATTTGATTTTGTGCAAAAATACGCTACACAAAGCTCTGAAACAAATGAAGTCAATGATTTACGCTTAATTTAGAATAAATTTAAAGCCTATTGAAGGAAAACCACGAAAACCTTGTCGTGAATTCGGATGTCACACAATTATTTTCGTCTTTTCAATCCTTGATGATTTTTTAATCTCCATTTTATACCTTTGATGAAAATTGAAAAAAATGAGATACGAGCCTATATCCAGCGAATTATTTATTCAGAACAGAAAAAACTTCATGAGTCAGATGTTGCCAGGAAGTCTGGCCGTGTTCAACTCCAATGATATTTACCCAATAGGTGCAGATAGTACGATTCCTTTTCAGCAGGATCGTAATATCTACTACTTAAGTGGGGTAGATCAAGAGGAGAGTATTTTGGTTTTATTTCCAGATGCACCAGATCCGAAGCATCGAGAGATTTTATTCTTAACTGAAACCAACCCACACATTGCCGTTTGGGAGGGTGAGAAACTCAACAAAGAAAAAGCGCTACATACTTCTGGTATACAAACGGTGTATTGGAAGCAGGATTTTGAAAAGGTGTTTAACGAGTTGATGGCGCTTACCGGTATGGTTTATATGAATACCAATGAGCATTACAGAGCAGCTCACGCTACCGAAACACGAGAAGATCGTTTTAACAAGTGGCTAAAGGAAAACTATCCGGCGCACCAGGTTTCAAAAAGTAATCCAATCCTTCAAAGGTTGCGTTCTATAAAGCATCCGCTGGAACTGCAAGCGATGCAAACAGCTTGTAATATCACCGAAAAAGGATTTAGAAGAGTTCTCAAATTTACTAAACCAGGCAAATGGGAATACGAGCTCGAAGCTGAATTTATGCATGAATTTTTAAACAATAAATCCCGCGGATTTTCTTACACTCCCATCATTGCCGGAGGAAAAAATGCGACCGTGCTTCATTATATAGAAAACAAAGAACAACTGAAAGACGGAGACTTAATCTTGATAGATGTTGGTGCCGAATATGCCAACTACACTAGCGATATGACTCGTACTATTCCTGTTTCAGGAAGATATACAGACAGGCAAAAGCAAATCTATACGGCTGTCAATAAAGTAAAAAAACTGGCGACTGATATGTTGGTGCCCGGAACCATCTGGAAAGATTACCACATTGAAGTAGGCAAATTGATGACTTCTGAACTACTTGATTTAAAACTACTCGATAAAGCCGATGTACAAAATGAGAACCCAGACTGGCCAGCGTATAAAAAATACTTTATGCACGGGACTTCTCACAATATCGGACTCGATACTCACGATTACGGCTTACTACATGAACCAATGAAAGCCAATCAAGTCTTTACAGTAGAGCCTGGGATTTACTTGCCCGATGAAAATATGGGCATTCGACTCGAAGACGATGTGGTGATTCAAGAAAAAGGATCTCCTAAGAATTTGATGGGCAATATTCCTATTGAAATTGAAGAGATTGAAGACCTGATGAATAGTTAATAGTCTTTCACTCTTATTTTTAAAGTATACTTTACCTAGTCAACCGGTCCACAGTGAACCAGTTGACTAGTTTTATTTTAATGTTATGACCTTTACATACAAGCAAACCAAAATTCACTACACATCTTCAGGTAATGGAGAGCCCATTATTCTTCTTCATGGATTTCTGGAAAATTCGTCCATGTGGAAAATGCTTGGGAAAGAGCTTTCTAAAACACACCGCTTATACACCTTAGATTTGCCCGGTCACGGCAATACTGAAGCGATAGGCTACATCCATAAGATGGAAGATTATGCTTCTTTAGTCGTAGGGTTTGCAGGCTCTAAAAAGTTGGAAACGTTTAGTATTATTGGGCACTCTATGGGAGGGTATGTAGCCTTAGCTGTAGCTGAATTGAATTCAGCGAAACTTAAAAAACTCATTCTGCTTAATTCAAGCTCTTTAGCCGATTCTGAAACTAAGAAAAAGGAAAGAAATCGCGCGATAGCGATGATCCAAAGACATCCGGATGCTTTTATAAGCATGGCGGTAAAACATTTGTTTTTACCAGAAGATCAAAAGCGATTATCAACTGAAATTGAGGCAGCCATACAAGAGGCAAAGCAATGTTCGCAACAGGGAGTGATCAATACCCTAAATGGTATGCGCGATCGAAAAGATAGAACAGAGGTGCTCAAAAACCATAAAGAGAGGAGTTTATTGGTTTTAGGTAAACAGGACAAAGTCATCAATTTTGAAAAGACCAAAAATATAGCTGAAGAAGCTGGTATTGAATTGAATATTCTACCAGGCGGACACATGTCTTATTTGGAACATCCGGAGTTACTGCTGAAAACTCTTCATGAGTTTTTGAGTCGGTGAGTCGTTGAGAGGTGAAATGTGAACTTGTGATTGGCGTTTTTTATTTGTCACTCTGAACGACGTTTCAGGGTCTTAATGAGGTGAACGAGAACTGTATTATGTAGGTGATGGCTTGAAATAATGTGATAAAATCAGTAGGATTGGTTTGATGGAAATGACGTGGAGATGCTGAACTAAATTCAGCATGACAGAAACTGAGTTGATGTGAAATTTATCACTTGCTTAAAAGCTATTTCTGAATTATAATTACAAAATTTGAAATAACAGATTTGAAATTTGAAATCCTGTCTTTAGTATTTAATATTTTCACAGATCACTCCCGGTCAGCTTTCTATAAGTTCTCAAGGCGTTACTGTCGGTAAGCGAAGCCACAAAAGAGCACACGTCTATAAGCCAGTCTTCCAGTTTACTGTCCGAAAAATTAAAATCTTTCAAGAAGTTTTTTAGAATTAACTTATCAAAGTTAGAGGCATATCCAGCATGTAGATGCTCCACAGCCGTGGTGAAATCATCCAAAATCTTGGTAAGAATTTTATAACCAGCTATTTCTTTGTCGAGGACTTCCTGACTCTGGTATATGTTTTTGACACTGATTTTAATGATGTCCTCAATTTGAACTTTGTAAATGGACTTGTCCATCAACGCATGGTGGTAATCCCCTTTCAGAATCGCTTCTTCATTCTCCATAAAAATGGAAACGGCATCTTCAATAAGAGCACCTATGGCCAAAGAACGTAAATAACTAATTCTGTTTTTTGTGGTTGAGAGTTTGGAATACTTTTTTGTATTGATGTTTTTATGGACGATCTTTGATAAGTATTCTAAAGCAAATTCCTCTTGAATCAATCCTAAGTTAATACCATCTTCAAAATCGATAATGGTATAGCAAATATCGTCCGCGGCTTCAACCAAAAAGGCTAGCGGATGCCTTTTGTAACGAACACCATTACCATCAGAGTTTTTCTCAAGACCCAGCTCTTCAGCGACATCTTGAAATTTATCCACTTGCTGATGAAAGAAACCAAATTTCTTGTCGGCCACTTGCTTGGTGGGTTTGTGAGGAAGCGAAGCTTTTGGGTATTTGGTAAACGCTCCCAAAGTAGCGTATGACAATCTCAAACCGCCCGGCGATCCGTAATTATCGTTGGTGAGTAATTTAAAACCGTTGGCGTTACCCTCAAATTTCGATAGGTCTTGGTACACCGTTTCAGAAAGTTGTTCTTGAAACCGCTTTCCATTACCAAATTTGAAGTAATCACCAATCGCGCGTTCACCACTGTGACCAAAAGGCGGGTTACCAATATCGTGAGCCAAAGCTGCGGCAGCGACAATGGCTCCAAAATCATTAAAATGATGTCCGTGAGTTCCTTGCAGTTGAGGGTGCTTTTCTAAAACTTTCTTTCCTACAAGCCTGCCGAGAGATCTGCCAACGACTGAAACTTCCAAACTATGCGTTAACCGCGTGTGGACAAAATCAGTTTTGGACAAGGGAATCACTTGGGTTTTGTCCTGCAAACTTCTAAATTCTGAAGAAAAAATCACTCGATCGTAATCCACTTCAAAGCCTAGTCGCGTATCATCTTGTTCTTTGCGAATACGTTTGTTGGTGTCGCCTTGGCGTTTTAGTGACAATAGAGATTCCCAGGTTGGCATGCCTTTAGTTTTGGGTCAAATGTAAGGAATTCTTGTTCTTAAGCTGTAATTCTTACTTACCCAATTTCCTTATTAAATTCCAGAACTCTTGACTTATTCTACTAAATAGTTGGTTACTAAGATAACTTTAAGTTTAAAATGAAAAAGAAATGAGATTGTTAAAAACTGGATTTATAGTTATTTAACTGTTTTTTTAGTTTACATTCGTTACTATAATTAATTTAATCATGAAACATTCTGAGAAATTAACGGCTAAAGAAGAAGAAGTAATGGCTGTGTTATGGAAGTTGAAAAAGGCTTTTGTAAAGGAAATTCAAGAAGAACTTGAGGGAAATCAACATTATAACACGGTTTCTACGTTGGTAAGGTTGCTAGAAGACAAAGGTTATGTCGCCTATAAAGTCTTTGGGAAAAGCCACCAATATTTTCCTGTGGTAGATAAGAAAAGCTATAGTGAGAAGATTTTAGAACAGAATTCTTCCCGATTTTTTGACGGCTCCTATAAGAATATGGTATCGTTTTTCGCTCAGCAGGATAAGATTTCAGAACAAGAGTTGGAAGAGATTTTGGAACTCATCAAAAACAAAAGCTAATGGATTTGCTTATTTATCTTGCCAAAGCTTCTTTACTTTTGACCCTATTTTGGGTAGTTTATAAACTCTTTTTGGAAGCTGAAACTTACCATAGATGGAAACGAATTTATCTTCATGTTGGTTATGGATCAAGTTTGATTTTGCCGCTTTTCACGTTTACTAAAATCCAAGAAATCACTCTTGCACCAACAAATTTTTTTCCTAATACTTCTGAATTTGTTGCTACTAAAATTAAACCAACCACTATTGAATTAATCTGGTCGTATATAACTGAAAATGCTATAATTGAAATTCTTTTCATCAGTATCTCATTTATTTTTGTTCTCCAATTGCTACTTAAATTCTCTAGGCTTTTAAAGTTTTTAAAAAACTCAAAAGCTTATAAAACTGAAGGTGTTTTTTACGTAGAAAAAGCTATTCCTGAGGGCGCTTTTTCATTCTTGAACTATATAGTCTTCGATCCAAAACTCTACTCTGAAGCCGAATTGAAGATTATTTTAGATCACGAAAAAGCGCACGTAACTCATAAGCATAGTTTTGATATACTTTTCTCTCATATCTATAAATGCTTCTTCTGGTTCAACCCGTTTGCCTGGTTATATCAAAAAAGTTTGATTCTTAATTTAGAGTACGAAGCAGATGCTAATGCGGTTAACACCACTGCTAAAAGGGACTACCAAATGACACTTTATAGCATCACACAACAACAGTATAAATCTCAACTTCAACAATCCTTTCACCAATCACCAATCAAAAAACGAATCGCCATGCTCAATCAAAATAAAAAACAATCGTTCTGGAAATTATTTATTGTGTCTCCAGTTCTAGTCGTGTTTTTTCTCCTTTTTCAAGTAGAGACAAAGGCTCAAATTAAAGAAGCAAACACTAAATTAAATACCGAAACTTCCAATTTTCAAAAGGAAATAGAAGGCATTAAAAATGCTGAGATCTTTATCATCAATGGAAAAACAATAGACAAAGAAGAGCTTGTTGAGAAATATATTCCGGTTGAAGATTTTCAATATGATGACACCTCTAAAACACTTTCAGTAACTACCAGAACGGAGTTTTCTAAGCCTTATTATTCTGATAACTTGGCAATGTTTAAGGAAATTCAACTTAAAGATAAAGCCCTTGGTGAATTTATATATTTTATCATTTCTAGTGAATATAAAGTAGCGACTATGAAAGTTGAAAATATTGAAACTTCAGAAAACACGAAGCAACCTCTACTAAACAAAAACATTTCTCTTTCTAATATGTCTTCCAAGTCTGAAAAGAGGTTTTTAGAATTTAAGAGTGAATATGACAACCAAAAAATGATTTTCATTATAGATGGCGTCAAAGCAGAAAATGGAGAAATTGTCAATATTGATACAGATCAAATTGAATCTGTAGAAATTCTTAAGTCACCTGAAGAGCTTAAAGCTGAAGGTTACAATTCAAATTTTATTGATGCGGTAATTAAAGTGACCACTAAAAAAGCGGCTGCAGTCAATGCATCTCAAAATGAAAATTCCAATAACAAAGCTTTAAACACCGATGGATCTGTTATTTACCTTGTGAATGGCGAAGAAGTAGATTATAAAAACCTTAATGAGATTGCTCCCAGGCAAATTCAATCTGTAGATGTGATTAAATCTTTATCCAAAATTAAAGACTTGGGATTTGACTCAATAGAAGTGGACGGAATTATGAAAATCACGACTAAAAAAGCAAACCCTTTCAAGAATATAACCCCTAAAATTGATGGAAAAGCTAGTAAAAGCATGATTAATAGTCGCGTCATCTTTATTTTAGATGGTAAAGAATTAGATGATGATCAAATAAAAAATGTTAACCCTGAAGACATCCAATCGATGGATGTGATAAAATCATCTTATGATTTAAAGCAAGCTGGCTACGATCCAAAAGAGATTGATGGTTTAATTAAAATCACAACGAAAAAGGAGACTTCTATAAACAGATCTCAACGTAAAAATTACAACACAATTCAAAAACCTGCTTTTGCTAAAAATACTGGTAAACTCATTTACAAAGTGGATGAAAAGGAAGTCGATGAGGAAGAATTTTACAAACTCAAGCCTGAGCAAGTAAAATCAATGGTTATTATAAAGTCCCCCGATAACCTAAAAAGAAACGGTTATGACCCTAAGAAAATTGATGGAGTCATTCAAATCAGTACCAAAAAGGGCGATTCAAAGGTAGATGAAAAGATTAAAATCAAATAGTGATCTCTATTAGCTAAAAGGAGTTCAAAGGAGTCACCATATCAAAATCACCCAAAAATTAACCCCCGATAAATTTGAATTTATCGGGGGTTAATAATTAATTCCAATTTATATTAAGATCCGCACATCAGACAATCATCGCCTTCAGATTCTTTAGATTGCTTGATCAAAGCTTTCAATTCTTTCGGGCTCAATGATGAATCATCAGACACTTTGACTTGTTGGCTTTGTGCTTCCTGATAAGTTTTTGCTGCTTTTTCAGCTACTTCACTAGGAACTTGTTTTTCTTTCTTTTCGTTCTTCAGTGTAAACTTAATCGCATCTACGGCAGATTTTGTTCTTAAGTAGTACATACCTGTTTTAAGTCCGCTTTTCCAGGCATAGAAGTGCATAGATGTCAATTTGGCGAACGTAGCGCCTTCCATAAACAAGTTCAATGACTGTGATTGATCTATGAAATAACCACGTTGTCTGGACATATCTATGATATCTTTCATCGATAATTCCCAAACCGTTTTATACAATTCTTTGATATCGTCTGGAATGATGTCGATACCTTGAACAGAACCATTTGCTCTCATGATCGCGTCTTTTACGTCGTCATTCCATAGACCTAAAGCGACAAGATCCTTCAATAAGTGTTTATTCACAACAATGAATTCACCGGATAGGACACGTCTGGTATAAATATTAGAGGTATAAGGTTCAAAAGCTTCATTGTTACCTAGTATTTGAGAAGTAGAAGCTGTTGGCATTGGAGCCATCAATAAAGAATTACGCACACCGTGTTTCATCACTTTGTCTCTCAGTTTGCTCCAGTCCCAGCGACCGCTGAGGTCTTTATCTTTTAATCCCCAAAGGTTGTATTGAAATTCTCCTTTACTGATGGGCGAGCCTTCGTAAGAAGAATAAGGACCTTCAGCTTTTGCTAATTCCATAGAAGATTCTACAGCGGCAAAATATAAAGTTTCGAAAATATCTTGATTTAATTTCTTAGCCTCATCAGAAGTAAAAGGCATTCTCAACATGATAAATGCATCGGCCAACCCTTGAATTCCGAGCCCAACTGGTCTGTGACGCATGTTGGAGTTTTCTGCTTCTTTTACAGGATAGTAATTTCTATCAATAACCTTGTTGAGGTTTCTGATGACTTGCTTGGTGATTTTATAAAGCTCTTTATGATCAAAACTATCGTTCTTGACAAACATTGGTAAAGCAATGGATGCTAAATTACACACAGCTACTTCATCTGGACTGGTGTATTCCATGATTTCCGTACACAAGTTAGAAGAACGAATCGTTCCAAGATTCTTCTGGTTGGACTTGCGGTTAGCTGAATCTTTATACAGCATATAAGGCGTTCCTGTTTCAATTTGAGATTCTAAGATTTTCTCCCATAGTTCTCTCGCCTTAATGGTTTTTCGACCTTTGTTTTCGCTTTCGTATTTTAGATATAACTCATCAAACTCATCCCCGTGAATATTATAAAGATCAGGACATTCATTAGGGCACATCAGTGTCCAAGTAGAATTTTCCTCCACACGCTTCATGAAAAGATCCGGAATCCACATGGCGTAGAACAAATCACGCGCTCTCATTTCTTCAGCTCCGTGATTTTTCTTTAAGTCCAAAAAGCTAAAGATATCCGCATGCCAGGGCTCTACATACATAGCAAAAGAGCCTTTTCTTTTTCCACCACCCTGGTCTACATAGCGTGCAGTATCATTGAATACTTTAAGCATTGGAACAATTCCATTTGATGTTCCGTTGGTTCCGGCAATATAAGAGCCTGTTGCTCTTATATTATGTATCGATAAACCGATACCTCCTGCAGATTGAGAAATCTTGGCAGTCTGCTTTAAAGTATCATAAATACCGTCAATACTATCGTCTTTCATCGTTAACAAAAAACAGGAAGACATTTGTGGTTTCGGTGTTCCCGAATTAAATAAGGTAGGTGTGGCGTGAGTAAAGTATTTTTTAGACATTAGCTCGTAAGTCTCCATGGCAGATTCTAAATCTTCACCGTGAATACCTATAGACACTCGCATCAACATATGTTGTGGACGCTCTGCTATCTTACCATTCAATTTTAAAAGGTAAGAGCGTTCCAAAGTTTTAAATCCGAAATAATCGTAATTGAAATCCCTGCTGTAGATAATTCTCGAATCAATTTCTTCTTTATTATCGTTGATGATTTTGTAAACATCATCTGCAATAAGTGGAGACTTTTTATTATTACGTGGGTTCACATACTCATAAAGATCGGTCATCACCTCACTAAACGTCTTTTTAGTGTTTTTGTGAAGATTGGATACCGAGATTCTAGCTGCTAACTGTGCATAATCAGGATGACTCACGGTCATTGTTGCGGCGATCTCTGCAGCCAAATTATCGAGTTCACTTGTGGTTACACCATCATAAAGACCTTCTATGACACGCATTGCGACTTTGGGAGGTTCCACGAGTGGGTTCAATCCGTAGCAAAGTTTTTTAATTCGTGCTGTAATTTTGTCGAACATTACAGGCTCTTTTTGTCCATTTCTTTTGATAACGTACATAGTAGGTGGTATTTGAAGTTTAGAGCCCAAGGACTCCAGGTAGTTAATAATCGTAATTTTAAAAAGCTAGGATTTCAAAAAAAACTAGAAATCAGCGTCGAAACTAATTTTGCTGTCTTCTTCTTTATTTTTGTTCATGACTCCTGCTTTCTGGTATTCACCAACACGTTTCTCAAAGAAGTTGGTTTTACCCTGAAGTGAAATCATATCCATAAAATCAAAAGGATTAGCCGTTCCATATTCTTTATCACAACCCAATTCGAATAAAAGTCTATCCGCTACAAATTCTAGGTACTGAGTCATTAAGTTAGAATTCATACCAATCAAGCTTACAGGAAGCGATTCAGTCACAAATTCTCTCTCAATAGTTAGAGCATCCACAATGATCTCTCTAATGCGTTCTTTTGAAACTTTATTTACCAAATGCTCATTATGTAGGTGAACTGCAAAGTCACAGTGCACACCCTCATCTCGAGAAATCAATTCGTTGGAGAAGGTAAGTCCTGGCATCAAGCCTCTTTTCTTCAACCAGAAGATTGAGCAAAAAGCTCCAGAAAAGAAGATGCCTTCTACGGCAGCAAAAGCGATTAATCGTTCAGCAAAGGAATCGGATTCTATCCATTTTAATGCCCAATCAGCTTTTTTCTTGATGGCTGGAAAATTCTCGATGGCTTTAAATAACTGATCTTTTTCTTTGTCGTCATCAACGTAAGTATCGATCAATAAAGAATAAGTTTCAGAATGGATATTTTCCATCATGATTTGGAAGCCGTAGAAAAATTTGGCTTCTGTATATTGAACTTCGTTGACGAAGTTTTCAGCCAGGTTTTCATTGACAATCCCATCGGATGCAGCGAAGAATGCAAGGATATGTTTTATAAAATACTGCTCATCACCACTCAGTTTATTTTTCCAATCGGAAAGGTCTTGGTGTAAATCAATTTCTTCTGCGGTCCAGAAACTCGCTTCACATTTTTTATACCATTCCCAGATGTCGTGATGTTTGATAGGGAAGAGTACAAATCTGTTTTCATTTTCTTCTAGAATGGGTTCCATCTGAGCCATAGGGTTATGATTTTGAGAGGTTTATTATTTCATTATGATCTAAACAAATATGAAAATAAATGCCTGAAATTTCCTGAAAATCAAATGAAAGTTATCCACAAAGTTATCCACAATCGCTTCAAAAGCTTACCAGTTAAGAACTTGGTCCTTTAATTATTTTCGATTTTGTGAATTGTTGAATTCTAAAAATAATTAGAAATGCTACGAATTGATTTCGTTTGCTCGCTGCTCTAATTCGGCATACCAATCGTCCCCAAATTTTCTGATCAGTGCGTTTTTGGTGAATTTGTAGACCGGCATTTTTAAGGTTTTGCCTAAGTCACAGGCATCGCTGCAAATATCCCAGCGATCGTAATTGACGGCTTGCAGTTCTGAAAGTTTTTGAACTCGAATTGGATAAAGTTCGCAGGACACAGGCTTTTTGAAATCGATATCGCCGGCACGGTAAGCCGACTCGATGCCACAAAGTGCGGTACCGTTTTCGGTAAAATTGACGTAGGCACATTCTTTTCCATCAACCAGAGGTGTTTCTGGCTCATCAAAATCTGACATGATATGAGTGCCTTGTTGCTCGATAGCTTCTATGCCTTCTGCTCTAAGATAGGGCTTCACCTTGGGATAAATCGTTTTTAAGATTTCCAGCTCGTGCTCATCCAGTGGTGCTCCCGCGTCTCCAGCAACGCAGCATTCGCCTTTACAAGCTGACAGGTTACAGGCAAATTCTGTATCTATAATCGATTCAGAAATAAGGGTTTTGTCAATTTTAATCATGGTCGCAAAGCTAACTCAATTATGAAGTTATAACTCAAAATTTAAAGTCTCTTCCTAAGGTGAATTCAGCATAAAATATTTAACAAAAAATTGTTGTTCACAAGATTTCATGAGATTGCCAATCCATGAATCAGAAGTACTTTTGCAAAAAATTACAGAAGACTATTATGTTCGATTTTAAACAGATTTTCACTGCAGGAATGATCCTTTTTGCTGTGATAGATATTGTAGGCAGTATTCCTATTATTGTAGACTTAAGAAAAAAAGTAGGTCATATCCAAAGCGAAAAAGCGTCGATTGTCGCGTGTATTTTGATGATTGTTTTTCTTTTTGTAGGAGAAACCATTCTGAATTTGATCGGTATCGATGTGAACTCTTTTGCCGTGGCAGGAGCATTTATTATCTTTTTTCTGGCCATTGAAATGATTCTCGGGATACAGCTTTACAAAGACGACGCTCCTGAAACTGCGGCTATTGTTCCTTTAGCATTTCCTTTGATTGCTGGTGCGGGGACAATGACTTCCATTTTGTCTTTAAAATCTGAATTTGATACACCAAATATCATTGTTGCGATTATTTTGAACGTCATAGTTGTTTATGCTGTCTTAAAGTCATCCAAAAAAATAGAAAAAATTCTTGGAAATCAGGGGATTTCTGTGATTAGGAAAATATTTGGCGTAATTTTGCTGGCCATTGCGGTAAAATTATTCGCAACGAATATTCAGAGTTTATTCAATTAAAAATTTATGAAGTATTTTATTTATTTCTTAATGCTTTCATCAGTTGGACTAATGATTTTCAGTGGGACTCTTGTGAACCCAGATGATCTGGTAGGAGATAAAAAGAGTTTTACAGGTGTTCTGGGAATTTTAGTATGCCTGTGTATTATAGTTTTACTTTTTATTTTATTGTTATCAAGAAAGCTGAAAGAAAAGTACTACGAGTAAAAGGTATTTTGACCGAACTAAAAAGCTTCTCAAGAAATTTCTCGAGAAGCTTTTTTGCTTTTAGGGCGTGCCCCCCAATGCTTTGGGGGTCGGGCTATCCGCTTCAAGCCAGTTCAGTAAAGCTCAAAAAATAAAGCCTAGTAAGAGCTTCCTTTGGTCGCTTCACTAGGCTTTATTTTTTAAAAAGCTTTACATCCTGAGCTTTCCACTTCTATCCCTCACGCATTCACTCACTGTGCATTTTACATGTCAAACTTTCCATTTCAAGTTAGTTTTTCAAGATCTGGAATTTTATTTTTTGACCAGTTGACCAGTTGACCAGTTGACCAGTTGACCAGTTGACCAGTTGACCAGTTGACCAGTTGACCAGTTGACCAGTCTTTGTTCTATTCTCTTTTTTCTTACTTTTTACATTTACTCCACCTTCATTCGATTATCTCCGGAATTCGTATCTATCAATTTGTTGTAAGGATCGATGCCAACTTCAGTAGGTTTCTCATCCACAGTAATGGTGAATTCATTGTTGATTTCAGAAATGAGATGTTTTTTCAGGTACAATACATTTTCCTTTTTAACGCCATCAATTGTTTCATCCGACTCTCCAAAAACTCCAATTTCAATATAATCCCGGAGCGGAAGCGACTCTAAAGAGTCTTTTTCAGTCTCAAACCTTATGCTTTCGCCTTCAGCATTGGAAAAGATCTTCTCTCCTTTTTCAGAAGATCTGTACTTTTGGGCATAGGCTTTCAGTGTTACTTCATACTTTCCATTATCTAAAGTATCGGAGGCTGCTTCAGTCATTCGATTGTCATAAAGCGTTATGGTTTCAAACATATCTTTAATCAGGTATTGAAGTGAATCCGGCGAACGTTCTTTCAGAAGGCTTACAAATTCCACTGAGGTGGTATAAGGTGGTTCCTGAAAAGCGACTTTATCAACATAAGATTTCAAAATAGAGTTCATTTTCTCTTCCCCTAAATAATCGCTTATCGCGTAAAGTACCAAAGAGCCTTTGTTATAATGAATATACTGCTGATTTTCATTCAGCATTAATGGCAATTCCTTCTGACTTTCAAAACGCCGTCCTCTTAAGTATTTATCCAAAGCATCTTTCAGGAATACCCGCATCTGCTGTGCGCCATATTCTTTTTCCAGGACTTTTAGCGAACTGTATTCTGACATACTTTCAGAAAGTAAAGTGGCTCCACGTACATCGGCACCAATTACTTGATGCGCCCACCACTGGTGAGCAACTTCATGAGAAGTCACACTAAAAGGATAATCTACGCTTTCGTTATCTTCATCATCCACTTTAGCAATAAATCCAATGGCTTCAGAATATGGAACCGTATTGGCAAAGGATTGTGCAAAAGACCCGGACGTTAATGGAAATTCTAAAATTCGAAGTTGTTTGAATTGGTAAGGGCTAAAATTTTCAGAATAGTAGTCCAAAGATTTCTTGGTAGCAGAAACCATTCGCTCTATGTTATAATTATGAGGTTTGTGATAGAATACCTGAATATTTACATCGTTCCACTGGTCTTCATAGACTTCGTATTTAGCTGAATTGAACGCATAAAAATTTAATATTTTTTTATCCATTTTATAATGGAAATAAGCTCTGTCTCCTTCTATCCATTCTTCCTGAAGGTAGCCTGGAGCTACAGCAATTTGATCTTTGGAGGTCGATACCGTCGTCTCAAAATCAATCCAATCGGCGTCATCTGATATGTAGGTATTACCCAATGCCGTAGAATCGTAAGGCGACATCATTCGCTCTTTAGGCTCAAGATTGTATTTTTCTCTAGTCTTGTTATTTGATATTTCATAGCCTTCGCTATACCCAAAACTTGGAAAAATTCGATTGTTGATGAACGTTCCGTTGGTTCTTACAGGCGAATTGTTGTTCAATAGGGTATTGGGTTTATTTTCCATGTCGAAGCTGAATGTCACTTCTTCACCTGGAAGTAGACTTTCATCAAATTTGAAAATCTCAAAGTCGTAAACTGTATCTTTCAGAATAGTCTTTCCTTTTTTATTTAAAGCATAGCTTTGAATGTAAGCATCGCTTAGATTAACTAAGATTGAATCTACAGGCTGCTCGGTTTTGTTTTTTAAGATAAATTCACCCTTAGCTTTAAAATCCCGAGTGTTTGGAAACAAATCCAAATTAACATTGACGCTGGTGATTCGAGGTGAATTCAGCATTTTCAAATGACTATATTGGTTTTCATAATCCACCTGAAGTTGTTCGCGTTCGTTTCCGGAAAGGCGTTCATTGATGACATTATCATTGTAATAAATCCAGGAGCCAACTCCCACAAAGATGACTAAACAAACCGCAATAATTGATTTGTATAGAGGGTTCATTTTTTCCTGAGCAAGCTCTATTCTTTGCTTTGCAGAATAGGAAACACCTCGACGGTAAAATAGAATGGCAATGACATACAATACGATTGCCAAAGCAAACCAATACAGTCTGTAGACATAAAAGACTTTTAAACCTGGACCATAACCCACCATATCAGAATACGTAGCACCACCGCCTGAATTAAATCTGAAAATACTTTGTTCGATGCCAAATTGTGGAAAGAAGCCAAGTAAAATCAAAAATGCTAAAAGCGATACAAAACCGACAATGTGATTTTTGATGAGTGAATGAAATAAAAAGGCCATCACTGTCCATGCCAGTACTCTTAGGTAATCGATGGCAAAAAACTGAAACAGGTATAAATCCAACTCCAGCTTGTAATATTCATTGTAAACCTGAACGCCTACCGCTAAAACCAATGCCAAAATGTAAAAAGAAGCCTGCATTTTGAAAATAGCAATGAATTTTGCCAGTAGAAACGACCAGTTGGGAAAAGGGGTGACATCCACAAGCTGATTCATATTGGAGCTCTTCGCTCTATTGACCAGCATCCCCACGAGAAGAAAGGTGATGATAATTATAAACCCACTCACTACTCCTGAAGCGTTCTGCATTAATTCTCGAGTGACGGGATAGGTTGAAGTACCGTAAATAGGCGTGCGTACTGCTAGCGTAGATAAGGTTATAATCAAAGTCACGATAGCAAATGAAATAAATACCCAGTTTTTGAAAATATACCTCGCTTCAAAATTGCTGTGTTTCCACGCCATCTTTAACCAATGCTTAAAATGATAGGCTTTTTCGACATTGGGTAATTTAATGCGAACAAGGCTTCCAAAATTTCGCTTAATTACACGCTCTGCTTTACTTTTAAAAAGTTTGAATTGAATGGCCTGCTGATTAAATTTGAATTTGAAAAAAACAAACGCAAAAATCAAAATACTAATGGCTGCCCAGAGCAAACGGTTGTAAATGATATAACCTTCAAAAGGAAGCGAATTATTATTTCTTTCAAAAACCGTCCAATATTCAGTTTCCAAACCTAAAGCTTGAGCACCAAGAGGATCGATGAGGGCAGAAAGTGTCTTATTGTCGATATCTGCAGTAAGGCTTTGGGCAAAACTTTGAATCGTAATCAATATCAGAACACTTATAAATCCTATAAAAATATTCCTGGAAAAGGTCACGACGGCAAAAACTACGGCGCCGTATAATAATATGTTGGGAATAACGAAAATGAGCAAAGGTTGGATATAATTCCAAATATCAAAATCGGTAAACAAATCAGGATTAGTGCCGGGAAAAATAGTACCGATATAGACACCAAGGCAAATCAATAAAATAATGCCGACGACGATGCTCATGGCACTTAGAAACTTACCAAATAAGTAGCTTGCTTTTGAAATGGGATATGAATACAACACCTGATGCATGTCGTATTTAAAGTCTTTGTTGATAGAAGCACCTACGATTGAAGGCAATAAGAAATATAAAAAAACGCTTAGAACGTTGATCATATTATTGATCGCCAAAGCCGAATTTTCATAGGTTGGTGAGGTGGTTGTAACCGTAAAATTATCAAAAAGTCCACCCGCCGATGCCATCATTAAAAAAGCAAAGATGAACATGATGACTGAATAGATGTAAGTGATGGGAGCCCGGAACCAGGATTTGATTTCAAACTTGAATATTTTTGAAAACATAAGGCTTAAGATTGAGGGTTAGTAGCTTCTACTTCATCTCCTTTGAGGTGTACAAAATAGACATCGCTCAAATCGGGTTCCACTTTCATAAATTCATCTCCTGGACTGGTTTCACCATACACGCGAATGTTCAACGAATTATCCTGATTGTAATTTGTAGAGATAATATTGTATTCAGATTCATATCTTTCGACATTCTCCCGATCAATTGTAAGACCCCAGATTTTATCTTTTAAATCTAAAACTGCATCGATTGGTTTTTTGTGACAAAGGAGTTTACCACCATTCAAAATAGCCATGTCGGTACATAATTCTTTCACATCATCGACAATATGGGTGGAAAGAATTACAATATGATTGGTGCCAATTTCTCGTAAAACATTGAGGAAACGGTGACGTTCTGCAGGATCCAGTCCAGCGGTAGGCTCATCGACAATGATGAGTTTGGGGTTGTTTAAAAGCAACTGCGCAATCCCAAAACGCTGCTTCATTCCGCCAGAATAGCCTGCGACATGTTTGTTTTTGACATCATAGAGATTAGTCACTTCCAAAGCATAATCTACAATCTGTTTGCGTTCAGCTTTGTTGGAAAGTCCTTTCAATTCCGCAAAATAATGCAGGAGTTTTTCGGCTGAAAGTTTTGGATACACCCCAAAAGACTGGGGTAAATAGCCCAAGACTTTACGCAATTCCATTTTTTGATTCAGAATATCAATGTCATCCAGGTAAATTTCACCAGAGTCGGGTTGCTGTAAAGTGGCAATGGTCCGCATAAGCGTGGACTTTCCCGCTCCGTTGGGACCTAAAAGTCCAAACATGCCAGAATTGATTTCGATAGAGACATTATCCAGGGCTTTAACCCCGTTTTTATAAGTTTTGGATACGTTGAGTAAGCGAAGTTGATTCATAGGATTGGTTTTTAAAACATATAAAACTATGTTATAAGTAACATTTTTAGTAAAATGTTACTTATAAAGTCAGAATTATATCGATTTCAATTAAAAACATCAATCTTCTGAAAGTAGAATAAATTAATGTATAAAATGATTTCACGCAAAGATCACTAGTAGATTCGCAAAGCCTTCAATTTTATTATACCGATAACTAAAACCTCATAGGCACCTATCAAAAAGTTCTTGTATCAAGACTTCAGGTTTTAAAACCTGAGGTCTGTAAATCAAATTTTAATTTGAGTAAAATATGTTATGTCACGAGCTATAATTAATATAAAAAACAAATTGAAACAGCAAAAAGAATTTACAAATCAGAATCATCGGTTTCTCCATCGTATTGGGTTGCCTCTGTCCTGGCATCGAAGCCAATTTCACGCAAGTATTTAGAGAAAATATCGGTATAGCCATGAGTACAAATTACTTTTTCGCAGCCGGTCGCTTCTATGCTATTGAGCAAACCATCCCAGTCGCAATGATCGCTCATCACGAAACCTTTGTCGATAGCGCGTCGCCGTCTTGCTCCCCGGAAGGTCATCCAGCCGCTGGCAGATGCCGTAACGTAAGGCACCATTTTCCGTATCCAGGTGCCACCATGGGCGCTTGGTGGGGCGAGGACCAAGTTTCCGTTTAGTTCTTTTTTCGTAGTTTCTCTGGTTACTCGTGTGGTTTCGGGGAAATGGACCATTTCCCTCAACACATCAGTCATATTTTCAATGGCTCCGTGAGTGTAGATTTTTCCAATTTCTGGATTGAGGTGCTTTAGGAGTCGTTGTGCTTTTCCCAGCGAATAGCCAAACAATACAGAGGTTCGACCTTCAGCTTTATTTTCTGCCCACCATTGGTTAATGTCACTCATCACTTCTGCCTGAGGTTTCCACTTAAAAGCTGGTAGACCGAAGGTGCATTCGGTAATAAAAGTATGACATTTCACTGGTTCATAAGGAGTGGAAACTCCGTCAGCCTCGTCTTTGTAATCGCCTGTAAACACCCAAACTTCACCCTTATGTTCTACACGAATTTGTGAACTTCCAATCACGTGACCAGCAGGATGAAAACTAAATTTTACATTATTAATTATAAACAGCTCGCCGTACGCTTTGCCCTCCACATCTATCTCACCCAACCTATGTTTCATAATAGGGATGTTGCGGTGATGCGTGATGTATTTTTTATTTCCCCGGCGGGAATGGTCAGCGTGACCATGAGATATGATTGCCTTATCAACTTTTCGCCAAGGGTCTAAGTAGACATCAGCGACGGCACAATAGATTCCATTTTGATTGAACGCTAATAAGGGTTCTTTCATAAGATTTAAATCACATTTTTTTAATGACTTCTATATTTCCACCCAATTTGGTTTTCTGACTCAGAGTAGATGGATTTCCATGAATTTCAATAGATCCTCCAGCTGTAACGCTTGCAGAACAAGTTTCAGTAGCATGAACAGTGGCTTCACCTCCATAACTGACACCAACACTGGTTGTTTCGGAAATTAAATCATCTCCATCGTAAGAACCGCCAGTTTTCACTTCTACACTTGTTGTTTTTGCAGTACCAACAAGGCTTATACTTGCACCCGTTACCGATTTTACAGAAAGACTCTCCAACTTCAATTCGCCACCAATATAGCTACCTTCCGAAGCAATTAAGCGGAGTTCTTTTTGATCTACTACTGAAATAAACTCTACTTCAGAACCATTTCGTGCTTTTAATTCTTCTACTTCTTTGGCGTAAACGGTAACTAAGATTTCAGCTTCAGTAAAAATTTGACCAAGTGGCAAGCTGAGGTCCAACTCTCCATTTTTAATATCGATATTGACTTTATCGCGTTCTAAACCTTTGATTTCAATTTTATGTTCATCAGCATTGGTTACGATTTCAACAAAAAGTCCAGTTGATACTCTTATACTAGTAAAGTCTTTGCCTGGAACTACTGATTTTACTTGAGCCACTAGTGAAGTAGAGGCTATTAAAAATAAACAGGCTATAATATTTATTTTGAATTTCATTCTTTTTGATTTGGATTGAATTCAAAAATACAGGAATATCTCTTGCAGCCACATTAAATTAAACCTAAAACTTAGTGGGGAGGAATGAGGATTTAGGTGATTAGGTTGGAGGTGAAAGTTTCAAATTTTGAATATGAAACCAGTATTTTTTTATTGAGTCTCATATCTTATTTTTTGTCCCGAGCACCTTTGTTCTTTTCTATCATGTTTCACTAGATATAGTTGTTATTGTTCAAAAACTAGAAGACTTTATGTCCAGTAACTTGACGTTTTTAATCCTTTCAGTATATTTGAGCCAGATTTTAATTGAATGAAACTTCCTGAAGGCAAAAAAGTATACTTTTCCAGTGATAATCATCTAGGAGCTCCAACACATTCTGAAAGCTTAAAGCGTGAAAAAATATTTATTTCCTGGCTAGATCACATCAAAACTGATGCGCATGCTATTTTCCTACTCGGTGATTTGTTTGACTTTTGGTTTGAATATCGGGAAGTGGTGCCCAAAGGTTTTGTAAGGACTTTGGGGAAATTGGCAGAACTGAAAGATTCTGGAATCGAGATTTATTATTTTGTAGGAAATCACGATTTGTGGATGAAAGACTATTTTAAAGACGAGCTTAATATCCCCGTGTTTTATAAACCCCAGGTCTTTGAGTTTAATTCAAAAAAGTTTTTTCTAGGTCATGGCGATGGACTTGGTCCAGGAGATAAAGGTTACAAACGCATGAAAAAAGTCTTTACACATCCTGTTTCAAAATGGCTGTTTAAATGGTTACATCCAGATTTAGGAGTGAGATTAGCTAAGCATCTTTCAGTAAAAAACAAACTGATTTCTGGTGACGATGACGCTAAATTTCTAGGCGAAGACAATGAATGGCTTGCACAGTATGCCAAGCGCAAACTTGAAGATGAGCATTATGATTACTTTGTTTTTGGACACCGCCATTTGCCAATGGAAATACAAGTTGGAGAAAATTCTAAGTACATAAATCTTGGAGATTGGATTGCTCACTACACCTTTGGCGTGTTTGACGGGAACGAGTTTTCTTTAGAAAAACTGAATAAAAAACCCTGAATACGAAGTAAACAGGGTTAGAAATTTAAGTGTCTCAAAAATCTATTTAATAGACTTAGATTCATTATTTGTCTCGCTAGTTTCATCTTCTTTGGAAGCATCTTTAAATTCTTTGATGCCACTACCTAGACCTCTCATCAATTCTGGTATTTTCTTTCCACCAAAGAGTAGAAGGATTGCAATACCAATGATTACCCATTGCCATGGTCCTACCATTCCCATTATAACATTAAGTGCATTCATAGCTTTAAATTTGATACAAAATTAGTGATAAAAATCTAAATCAAAGGTTTATGAATCTAAAACCTACATAAATTAACTTTATTCTATCTTTGTAAGAGTTTTTAAACTATGGAATCACCAAAAAAAGATAAGCGAAAAATCAAGCAGAAACTGCTTCATAAGTACCGTTTGGTGATTTTGAATGAAGATACATTTGAGGAGAGATTATCCTTTCAGTTATCAAAACTTAATGTTATCATTTTATCTACAATTTCAGCATTACTACTGGTATCAGGAACTGCGCTTTTAATTGCTTTTACTCCAGTAAGAGAGTATATACCTGGATATTCTTCCACAGCTTTAAAGAATAAAGCAACACGGCTTACCCTTGTTGTAGACTCTCTCACGACGGTAGTTGATAAAAATTCAGCATACTTTCAATCTATAAGAAATGTTCTCAGTGGGAAAGTAGATTCATTAGATACTGAGATGTCTTACAGCTTAAATGATATGAAGCCTGTAGACCCGGAATCGGTCAATCTATCTGCTTCTGAGCAAGATTCCATTTTGAGAGTAAAAGTAGAGCAGGAGGATAAATACAGTTTGCTTGAAAAGGCTACTTTCAATACAAATTTCACCTTATTTCCTCCGGTTTCTGGAAGAGTTTCCGAAGTTTATAATGCAGAGCAAAAACATTATGCGGTCGATATTGTGACTGAAAAGAATGAGCCTGTGAAAGCGACACTAGACGGCACCGTTATTTTTGCAGAGTGGACCGTAGAAACAGGATATGTCATTATTATAGAACATAGCTTTGGGCTAATTTCTGTTTATAAACATAATGATTCTTTATTAAAAAGTCAGGGAGACCTGGTTACAGCAGGTGAAGCAATTGCAGTAGTTGGCGATACGGGAGAATATTCTTACGGGCCTCATTTGCATTTTGAACTCTGGGTAGATGGATATCCGGTAAATCCTTCAGATTACATCAATTTTGAATAGAATTTATATATGTCGATAAAATCGTTTGGTGCAAAGTTATTTGCTAAATACATTTCATCTCAAATTGAAAGCTGGTCTTCTCAACCAGAGCAAACACAGTTGAAGGTATTTAAAAGTCTAATTAAAGCAGGTCGAAAAACCAAGTTTGGTGAAGATCATAACTTTGATGAGATCGAAACATTTAAAGATCTTTTTGATAATGTTCCCATTCAGGATTATGAAGAGTTAAAGCCCTATGTTGATAGAGTTGTCGATGGTGAAAAGGATGTATTATGGCCTGGAAAGCCCTTGTATTTTGCAAAAACATCTGGAACGACAAGCGGTGCAAAATATATTCCACTGACCAAAGAGTCAATTCCCAATCACACCAACGCTGCGAGGAATGCAATCCTCAGCTATATTCATGAGACAGGAAATTCTAGTTTTGTAGATGGGAAAATGATTTTCTTGCAAGGCAGCCCGGAATTGGAAGAAAAAAACGGAATATACTTTGGGCGGCTTTCGGGAATTGTGGCTCACTTTGTTCCAAATTATCTGCAGAAAAACAGGCTTCCTAGCTGGAAGGCAAATTCCATTGACGACTGGAATGAGAAAATCGATGCTATAGTTGAGGAGACTTATGATCAAGATATGACCATTATAAGTGGAATTCCTTCCTGGGTTCAAACTTACTTTGAGAAGCTTCACCATAAAACAGGAAAAACAATAGGAGAGTTGTTTCCCAACTTGCAACTTTTCATTTATGGGGGTGTGAATTACGAACCTTATCGGTCCAAATTTGAAAACCTGATTGGGAAATCTGTGGACAGTATAGAGTTATACCCGGCTTCTGAAGGTTTCTTCGCTTTTCAAGATTCTCAGAAAGAGGAGGGTATGCTTCTGCAATTGGACTCAGGAATATTTTATGAGTTTATAAAAGCAGACGAGTTTTATGATGAAAAACCTAAAATACTTACTATAGGAAAGGTTGAAGTTGGTGTGAATTACGTCATGGTAATTTCTACCAATGCTGGTTTGTGGAGATACAACGTTGGTGATACGGTTATGTTTACAGACAAAAAACCCTATCGATTAAAAGTTTCTGGCAGAATTAAACACTTTACCTCAGCTTTTGGAGAACATGTAATTGCCCAAGAAGTAGAAAAATCTATAATTTCAGCTTCAGAAGAATTTGACGTACAAATCAATGAGTTTACCGTAGCTCCACAGATCACTCCTGAAGAGGGTTTGCCTTACCATGAATGGTTTATAGAATTTGAAAAAGAACCAAGCGATTTTGAAGCATTTGCAGATAGAATCGATAAATTGCTTCAGAAGCAGAATTCCTATTACAAAGACCTTGTTAAAGGAAACATGTTAAGGACCTTAGTGATTACAAAAGTTCCAAAAAATGGATTTCAGGAGTATATGAAATCTGTTGGAAAACTTGGAGGTCAAAATAAAGTACCAAGACTTTCTAATGACAGGAAAATAGCACAAGAATTAGAAAAACAAATTTAGATTAATAAGATAATTAATATATGACAGAACTATTAAATATTGGACGAAATAGAGCTCAAGAAAGTACAAACGCCATAGAGCGTATGTACATTACTATGAGACATCTTTTTATACGCGGATTTTATAAGCCTATGGGAGTTTCTGGTGAAACTTTACGCGAAGCATTACTGACGCTTAGACCAGAAATTTATGGGAGCATTGGAGAATCCAAAGTAGAACTGAGCGGACTTCAATACATTATAGAAAGGCTCCCGGAAGGCATTGAAGAGTGTAGTTTTATCAACCTCACCAGTGATGAAGGCTATTCCAATTCGCACTTTAAACCTATTATCCCTCCAAAGCGAAGAAGGAACTGCTATAGAATAGATGAAGAGCAAATGAACATTGAAATCACACGTGGTCGTTCAGAAATCTATGATATCTTAACTCATCTCACGTTTATGTTTATTGAATCTCATAAAATCATGCAGAATGTAGTGATCAATGAGGTAGGCCACACTTCCAGAGACTGGGAAAAATTATCTGCAGCAGTTTCAAAAGTTGGAGATTTGGCCCAAAAAGAAAAAGAAATCGCTATTACGCATACGGCAAATATTTTAGGCAGAACATTTGCTGAAATCAATCAAGTATATGATCGATTTGCAACAACAGAGAACCCTCATAAATTTTTACACCTGATCCATAGCTTAGGTAAACTCGCCATTCGCGAAGTTATTCATGGCGATAAACGCGTTATCACTTTTAGTCCAATTGTGCGAGAGCGTTTAGGACATCACATTCATGGTGAAGTCTGGGCCAATACCATAAAAAAAACCTTGCATAAACATGGGTTATTGAATCGAAAACTTCATATCATTAGTGCCAACATGCATAGTGTTATGAATACATTGTATTCTCCTTTAGCATTGGAAGATATGCTGAAGGAAAAATCCAGCTTTGAAATTTATGAGCAGTTAAGCAATGCCAAAAATGATAAATTAAGAGAAACCGTCACTAAAAAAGCACTCCAGGAGGGTATGATTTCTCTTGATGATAAAAGTGGTACAAACATAGATGTCCAGATTTTTGACCTTGCAAAACTGAGCCATTATAAAGGTTATAAAGGTCTTAATGGGAAAAAAGATGCGCCTGTGATTATTGTGATGGATTACGCTTTTGGAGAGCAAGCTTATGAAACCATGGATGAGTTATTGAAGCCCTATAAGGACGAGGAAGAGCAAGTATACATGAATGTTGATTCAATTTCCATCATGGGAAAAGCCGGAATCCTGCAAGGTGGAAAAGGAGACTTGATGATTCCAGATGCGCATTTATTTGAAGGGACTGCTGATAATTACCCATTTCCAAACGATCTAAAGAAATCTGATTTTGAAGGTCAAGGTCTTCAAGTGTTTGATGGTTCTATGGTAACAGTGCTAGGAACTTCACTTCAGAATAGAGATTTACTCAAGTTTTTCCATGATTCTACCTGGAATGTTATAGGTCTTGAAATGGAGGGAGCTCACTACCAAAAAGCGATACAAGCAGCTGCCAAGCTAAGAGGCAATATTTCTCCAGAAGTGAAACTGAGATATGCTTATTACGCCAGTGATAACCCGTTAGAAACTGGAAGTACATTAGCCTCTGGGGGACTTGGAACCGCTGGAGTTAAACCAACTTATATAATTACTGAAAAGATTTTAGAACAGATTTTCAACGATGCTGTTCAGAATTTGAAATCCTAATCTATGAAAACTATTTTAGTTACAGGAGGAGCTGGATTTATAGGCTCTAACTTTTTAAATCTTTATGTTCCTGAAAAAAAGTACCATTTCGTCAATCTAGATAAATTGACTTACGCAGGAGACTTAAAGAATATTGAAGTTTCAGATTATGAAAATTATACGTTTGTAGAGGGTGATATTTGTGATGTTTCGATGCTGAAAGAATTATTTGAAAACTATAAATTCGAAAAAGTAATTCATTTTGCAGCAGAATCTCACGTCGATAATTCTATCACCAATCCAGACGCCTTCATCAAAACGAACATTACCGGAACTTTCAATTTGCTTCATCAAGCTTACACATTGTGGATGGAATCGCCTTTTAAATTCAGAAACGGATTTGAAAATTCAAGATTTTTGCATGTGTCAACCGATGAGGTTTATGGTACTTTGGAAGATGATGAAAGCTTATTTACAGAGGATACCCCTTATGCTCCAAATAGTCCATACAGTGCGTCTAAAGCATCATCAGATATGATAGCCAGAAGTTATTTTCATACCTATGGTTTCCCTGTTGTGACTACTAATTGTTCCAACAATTACGGACCTCATCAGCATGATGAAAAGCTGATTCCAACAATTATTCGAAAAGCAATTCAGAAACAGCCCATTCCTATTTACGGAGATGGTAAGAATGTGAGAGACTGGCTTTACGTAGATGACCATTGTAAGGGAATAGATCTGGCCCTTCATTTTGGAGAGCTTGGCGAAACTTATAATATTGGTGGAAAAAACGAACGGCAAAACATATATATCGCTACTAAAATTTGTGAAATTTTAGACGGTCTAAGACCAGAGCATGCGCCTCATAATCAACTAATAGAATATGTAACTGACAGGCCAGGACACGATTTCCGTTATGCGATTGACGCCTCCAAAATTGAAAAAAAATTGAAATGGAAAGCTGATGAGACCTTTGAAACAGGCATTAAGAAAACTGTGAAATGGTATCTTGCAAAATATAACCAACTTCAGAATTCGTAACTATGAAAGGAATTATTCTAGCCGGCGGTTCCGGGACTCGACTACATCCTCTAACTCTTGCTGTAAGTAAACAATTGATGCCAATCTACGACAAGCCGATGATTTATTATCCTTTGTCCACATTGATGTCTGCAGGTATAAAAGAGATTCTAATTATCTCAACACCCAACGATTTACCCCTTTTCGAAAAGCTTCTTGGGGATGGGTCAAATCTAGGATGTAAATTCGAATATGCTATTCAGGCTGAGCCTAACGGACTTGCTGAAGCTTTTATCATTGCAGAAGACTTTATTGGAAAAGATAAAGTCGCCTTAATTCTAGGCGATAATATTTTCTACGGAACAGGCTTAGATCAGTTATTACAAGATAATACCAACCCTGATGGAGGAATTATTTATGCCTACCACGTGCATGATCCGGAACGCTACGGTGTGGTAGATTTTGATGAAAGTGGTCAGGTGATTTCCATTGAAGAAAAGCCGAAAACACCAAAGTCAAATTACGCGGTGCCAGGGATTTATTTTTATGATAATGAGGTGGTTAATATTGCTAAATCCATAAAGCCCAGTGATAGAGGGGAACTTGAGATTACTGATGTGAACAACGCCTACCTTCAACGTGGGAAATTGAGCGTGAGTATTTTAGATAAAGGGACGGCCTGGCTGGATACTGGAACATTCAATTCTTTAATGCAAGCCTCTCAGTTTGTTGAGGTGATTGAAGAACGCCAAGGTCTCAAAATTGGTTCTATTGAAGAAACTGCCTACAAAATGGGGTTTATCTCCAAAGACCAATTACGTAAAATTACGGAACCCTTTTTAAAGAGTGGTTATGCCAAAAATATAAATCCAAAGTAAATGACTGTTAAGCAAACCCCGCTAAAAGACTGTTTTGTTATTGAACCCAAAGTGTTTAAAGACAAACGTGGAAGTTTTTTTGAAAGTTTTAATTATAAAACCTTCAAAAAAAATACAGGCTTAGAGATTGATTTTGTTCAGGACAATCAGTCGATTTCCCAATATGGAGCCATACGTGGTCTTCATTTTCAAACAGGTGAGTTCGCTCAGGCTAAACTGATACGAGTAGCTCAAGGTGAAGTTTTAGATGTTGTAGTAGACATGAGACCCGATTCTGAAACCTACCTAAAGCAATTTGGTTATACATTGACCGGTGAAAACAACCATCAATTATTCGTGCCTAAGGGTTTTGCCCACGGATTTGCGACCCTTTCTTCTGAAGTTATTTTCGTCTATAAGTGCGATAATTACTATGATAAAGCTTCAGAAAGTGGAATTTTGTTCAACGATAAAACCTTAGCTATCGATTGGCAAATTCCGAAGAAAGATCAAATCATTTCAGAAAAAGATGAGCATTTACCAACCTTAGAAGCTTACTTAAACTCATGAAAGTATTAGTCACTGGAGCCAACGGTCAATTAGGGAAATGTCTTCAAAAGCATTCTGAAAAGTTTCCTGAACTAGAATTTTTGTTTGAATCTTCTCAGACTCTAAACATTACTTCGGTAGAGTCAGTAGGTAATTACTTCAATAGACATCAGCCTGATTTTTGTATCAATTGCGCTGCATATACCAACGTGGAAGCGGCAGAACATCAAAAAGAGCTTGCGTTTCAAGTTAACTCTGAAGCTGTCAAAACATTATCTCAATCTTGTAAAACTCACAATACCAAACTCGTTCATATTTCTACAGACTATGTGTTTGACGGGAATAAACTAAGTCCATACATAGAAACAGATACAACAAATCCCATCAATGTTTACGGAGGGTCAAAGCTACAGGGCGAAGTCATGATTTCTGAAACGATGGACCACTTTTTTATTTTTAGGACAAGTTGGTTGTATTCAGAATTTGGACACAACTTCTTCAATACTATTTTGAAAAAAGCTAATGAAGGTGCGGAATTGAATATCACCACCGAACAAATCGGCACGCCAACCAATGCCAACGATTTAGCCCTTTTTATTCTGAATTTGATAAAAGAAAACTCAAAGGCTTTTGGATTATATCATTACAGTAACCAAGGTGAAGCGACATGGTATGATTTTGCCAGACTAATTTTGGAAGAAAAACAACTTGAAAAAGACGTTAATCTGAAGGCGACATTTTCTTATCCCACCAAAGCCAAACGACCAAAATTTAGTGTTTTAGACAAGTCAAAAGTTGAAGAAGCTTTCAAATGTAAAGTTCCACATTGGAGAGAAAGCTTGGTGGGTCTATTGAAAGAAGTGAATTCAGAGGAGTTTAGGTCCTAGGGACTAGGCTTTAGGATTATAATTCAGTATAAATTTAAAAGTCGTGAGTAAAATAGTTGCTTTTCAATTAATTTGAAAGAACTATTTCCTATCACCTAAAGACCACTACTTATTACCTAATTTAGGGTTAGGGTAGGCCTTTTATGACGCTTCTATTGTTTCCTTATGCTCCAGCGGCTGCAACAAGTCCAAAGCCCTATCAATACTTTTTACGTTATCAAACGTGAGTAAAAGTCTCAATCCATTTCGGGTTTGTTTTTCCTTCATGGTGCATTGCCTTGGATGCATTTGTACGTATTGAAGTACGTCCCTAAAGCGTTTGGAATTATAAAAACCAGAGTCTTGATTGGACAAGAAGTAGCCAATCATTTTATCTTTTTTCAAGACTAATTTCTCCAAACCAATACTGGCTGCGATCCATTTCAACCTCACACTATTGATGAGGTCTCGGGCTTCTTTAGGGATATCCCCGAAACGATCTCTCAATTCTTTTTCGAAATCTTTTAGCCCTTTTTCGTCTTCAATTTTATTTAATTTAGTGTATAAACTCAAGCGTTCTTTGATGCTATTGATGTAATCATCAGGAAATAAAATTTCAAAATCTGTATCAATTTGAGCGTCTTTTACAAACACTTTGTCTTCCTTCTCGTTTTCTTCCTCGTAAACCGATTTGAATTCATTTTCCTTCAATTCCTGAATGGCTTCATTTAAAATCTTCTGATACGTATCAAAACCGATATCAGATATAAATCCACTTTGCTCTCCGCCCAATAAATCTCCGGCTCCACGAATTTCTAAGTCTTTCATGGCAATGTTGATGCCGCTGCCTAATTCAGAAAATTGCTCCAAAGCCGTTAATCGTTTTCTTGCATCGTCGGTCATCATCGTTAAAGGTGGTGTGATGAGATAACAAAAGGCTTTCTTGTTGCTTCGCCCAACACGACCACGCATCTGGTGAAGATCGGACATGCCAAAGTTATTAGCGTCGTTGATTAAAATTGTGTTCGCATTCGTAACGTCCAAACCGCTTTCTATAATGGTGGTGGATACCAAAACGTCAAACTCGTTATTCATGAATTTCAACATGAGATCTTCAAGTTTTTTACCTTCCATTTGACCGTGACCTATGCCAATTTTGGCATCGGGCACCAATCGTTGGATCAAACCTGCGACCTCCTGAATATTTTGAATTCTATTATTAATAAAAAAGACCTGCCCACCTCTTTGAATTTCATAGGACACCGCATCCCGAATTTGTTCTTCAGAAAACCGAATTACATGCGTTTCAATAGGATACCGGTTAGGCGGAGGGGTTTTAATAGTAGACAAATCTCTTGCTGCCATCAAGCTAAATTGCAATGTCCGTGGAATTGGTGTCGCCGTTAAAGTCAAGGTGTCCACATTCGCTTTGATGGTTTTCAATTTATCTTTTACGGTGACACCAAACTTCTGCTCTTCATCAATAATGAGAAGACCAAGATCTTTGAATTTCACGGCCTTATTTACCAATTGATGAGTGCCAATAACGATATCTACATTTCCATTTTCAAGTCCTTCCAGAACCGTTCGGCGCTCCTTTGCAGTTCTGAAACGATTGAGATAATCGACAGTCACAGGAAATTCTTCCAAACGTTCCGAAAAGGTTTTATGATGCTGGAAGGCTAAAATCGTTGTAGGCACTAAAACGGCAACTTGTTTTCCGTTATCCACTGCCTTGAAGGCTGCGCGTATAGCAACTTCAGTTTTTCCAAAACCTACATCACCACAGACTAAGCGATCCATGGGTTGCTCTTTTTCCATGTCACTTTTTACATCCTGAGTGGCTGTGCTTTGGTCTGGCGTGTCCTCATAAATAAAGGAAGCTTCCAGCTCATGTTGAAGATATGAATCTGGACCGTATTGATAGCCTTTTTCCAGTCTGCGTTTGGCGTAGAGTTTAATCAGATCAAAAGCGACTTTCTTAACTCTGGCTTTGGTCTTTTTCTTAAGGCTTTTCCAGGCTTTGCTTCCCAGTTTATAAACTTGTGGCGGTTTGCCGTCTTTACCATTAAACTTTGAAATCTTGTGTAAAGAATGTATGCTGAGGTAAAGAATATCGCGATCACCATAAATCAACTTCACCGCTTCCTGCATTTTTCCTTCTACATCAATTTTCTGAAGACCACCAAATTTGCCAATTCCATGATCAATATGAGTCACATAATCACCAATCTCCAGGCTGGTCAACTCTTTTAAGGTGATAGCTTGCTTTTTGGCGTAACCATTCTTCAAATGAAATTTATGGTAGCGATCAAAAATCTGATGATCGGTATAACACACCAATTTATTGACCTCATCAATAAAGCCCTGGTGCATGGAAAGCACTAAAGTTTTGTAATGCACTTCCTGATTTTGATCTTCAAAAATATCCTTAAAGCGCTTCGCCTGTTGATCGCTAGTGCATAAAATGCAGTTTTCGTAACCTTTTTCGTGCTTAGAATTTAAGTCTTCAATCAGTAAATCGAATTTCTTATTGAAGGACGGTTGAGGGCTTGTAGGATATAGAATAGTTTGCTTAGGATTCAAAAATGCCTGAGTTCCAAATTCAACTACTTTCAGATTCAGAAGTTGTTTTTTAAGAAGTTCACTTTTACAGAAGAGTTCCTCAGGCTTGCTGTGTTTGATGTCTGTAGAAAGTTCAGAAAAAGCTTTTTCAGCTTTAGCAAAAAGATCATCTATGGTTTGCGATAGCACATCCATATTTTTGATGAACACAGTTGTAGAATTGCTGATGTATTGGATAAAAGTTTCTCGCACCTCATCCAATTCCTTCTTTTCAACATTAGGCATAATGTCGATGCGCTTTTTTTGCTTAGTCGACAATTGTGTTTCCACGTCAAAAGCGCGAATGCTATCGACTTCATCGCCGAAAAATTCAATCCGGTAAGGCTCATCATTACTGAAAGAAAACACATCGATTATTCCGCCTCTCACCGAAAACTCTCCGGGCTCAGTGACAAAATCTACCCGTTTGAATTTGTATTCAAAAAGCACTTCGTTGACGAAATCAATAGATAGTTCGTCGTTCAATTTTATTTTTAAAATCGTGCGATCCAGTTCCTTTTTGGTCACTACTTTTTCAAAAAGCGCTTCTGGATACGTAACTATAATGGAAGGTTTTTTTCTGGAGTTGATGCGGTTAAGCACTTCAGATCGCAACAAAACATTGGCATTGTCGGTTTCTTCGATTTGATAAGGTCTTCGGTAACTCCCTGGATAGAACAAGACGTTTTTCTCATCCACCAGCTGTTCTAGGTCGTTAAGATGATAAGCCGCCTCTTCTTTATCGTTAAAAATCAAAAGAAACGGATGTTCCGAAGAAAGAAAAGCTTCCGCCTGAACAAAAGACACGGCAGAACCTACAAGACCTTTTAGAAATATGGATTGATTTTCCTGAGAATCCAGAGCTTTCTTAAGCTCGCCAATTGCAGGATTTTTTGAAATTTTTTCTGTAATATCAGCTTTTTTCATCGCGCGCAAAGATACTAGAAAAACTCAAATTGATAGCCTCTTAGCTTTCGTAAAGCCGTTTTTAATCTTCCTTTTTGTTTTGTTTTTTCTCATAGAAATTTCTTCTGAAATTTCTATTCTTTCGATCGTAACGTTTTCGCTTGTTACGCTTGTTATTAAAAAAAACCAGAAGAAAAAGCACTGCGATAATCGCAATAACAATTATAAATTGGGTGTCTGTTGAAAATTGCTCGAGCATGACTTAATTTTTTTAAAATTAATGAGTTTGTGGTGTTTCAAAAATCAAACGCGGATGATAAAATCCTGTTTCACCTGTTCTTTTCTGAAAAATACAAACCCCCATTGAAACGTGTCAATCGTGACCTGAACTTCAGGATGCGTTTTAATATGTTTCCAGGACATTTCCATGGACGGCGACCAGTGGATGTCATCAAAAATAAATAAAGTATCGTTGTGTTTATATTTCAGTAAACTTTCAAAATATTCAAGCGTAGCTTTACCATCGTGATGCCCATCGATGAAAATGAGATCAAATTTTTCTTCTGAACCTAATTTTGCTAGACTTTCAGCAAAAGATAAATTGATACTAGTGATTTGCGTGAGCTTCAACTTTTCAAATTGATTTTTAGCATAATCTGAAGTTGCTGAACACGCTTCAATTGTTTTTAAATTTACCTGGCCAGACCCAGCAATGCTGATGCTTCCAAAACCTATTGAAGTTCCTAATTCTAACGCTTTTTCAACCCCTAAATAATCCACCAACCGAATCATTAGTTTGGCTCGCTTTTTTGAAATTGAAACGTGTTTGGCGATTTTGGAGACAGGCCTTAAATTACTTTTAAAGATTTTAGATCCTGCGCCAAAATCTTTGACATTCAGTACTATTTCAGATTCTAAAGCACCTTTATGAGCCTCATCCCAAAGCTCATAAGCTTCAAAATGCTTTTTATTATAGAAGCATTTAGTAATCAATTTATAAACAAATGGAGAATGAATTCCATGCTGATTTTTAGAGTGCCATAAAAACTTCAGATACGCTTTAACTTGAAACCACATTTTTATAAGAAATCAGTTTAACTGACAAAAATCATTCTTTTTGATCCAATCTAGATGTAAAATTGCATAAAATATAAGGATATGTTTCTACAAACACTTTTTGTCAATTGGAGCAATGGCGCATTTATAATGACCGCTATTTTTGGACTCGTCATTATCAGCCTTGTGGGCTTTGTGATTTACTATATTTCAAAAGCCGGTAAAAAAGAAAGAGAGGAGAAGCAAAGCGAAGAAAACGCTTAAGCTTCCATCTTCATAGACAACTCAAACCACTGTTCGGTTTTGGCTTCCAATTCCTGCTGAATGTCTTGAAGAGTCATCGTTTTTTCTTTGATTTCATCCGGACTCAAATCTTTTAGAAATTCAGCTTCAATCTTTTCCTTTTTCTTCTCTAACGTACTGATTTCTTTTTCAAGTTTTTTATACAGCTTTTGCTCATTAAAGCTCAATGCACTTTTAGAATCTGAAGTGGTTTTGGGTTTCACTGAAGCCGAAGTTGTAGTCTGGCTACTTTCTTCATATTTAGCTTCGAGCTCCATGGCCTTCAAATCTCTGTAATCTGAATAATTCCCAGGGAAATCGGTGATTTTTCCTTCACCAAAAACAAACAAGTGATCTACAATTTTATCCATAAAATACCGGTCGTGACTCACAACAATCAAGCAGCCAGGAAAATCCAGAAGGAAATTCTCCAGCACATTCAAGGTGACGATATCGAGATCGTTGGTAGGTTCATCGAGAATCAAGAAGTTTGGATTTTGTATCAAAACTGTACATAAATACAGACGCTTTTTTTCCCCACCGCTCAGTTTTTCAACAAAATCGTATTGCTTTTTTCGGTCGAATAAAAACTTCTCTAATAACTGCGAAGCTGAAATTTGCCTTCCTTTGGACAACGGAATATAATCACCATAATCTTTGATCACTTCGATTACTTTTTGACCTTCTTTTGCCTGAATTCCGCCTTGTGTGTAATAGCCAATTTTCAAAGTTTCACCATGGACTACTTTTCCCTGGTCTGGCTCCAACCCGCCTGTTAAGACATTTAAAAAGGTTGATTTTCCAGTTCCGTTTTTTCCAATAATACCGATGCGTTCATTCTTTTTGAAGATGTAATCAAAATTTTGAAAGAGGTAATTGTCTTCAAAACCTTTTGACACTTTATGCATTTCCAAAACTTTGGAACCCAATCGTTCCATGTTGATTTCCAGCTCAACTTTATGATCGTTACGGCGTTTGCTTGCTCTGTCTTTTATGTCACCAAAACTTTCAATTCTGGATTTAGACTTCGTTGTCCTGGCTTTAGGCTGACGTCTCATCCAGTCCAGCTCTTTTTTATAAAGCTGTTTGGCTTTGGCGGTTGTCGTTTGTTCTACTTCAATGCGTTCAGCTCTTTTCTCTACATAATAGCTATAATTTCCTTTGTAATTGTAAAGCGTTTTGTCCTCCAACTCGATGATGTGGTTACAAACCCGATCTAGAAAATACCTGTCGTGAGTCACCATAAATAAAGTAAGATTTTCACTTTTTAAAAATTCTTCAAGCCATTCGATCATTTCCAGATCCAAGTGGTTGGTAGGCTCATCGAGAATTAACAAGTCGGGTTTGCCAAGTAAGAGATTGGCGAGTGCCAGTCTTTTCTTCTGCCCTCCAGACAAGTCTCTGACTTTTTTCGACAAGTCGTCGAGTTTTAATTTTGAAAGAATTTGACGGTATGTCGTTTCAAAATCCCAAGCTTGTTTGGCCTCCATTTGGTCAAAAGCTTTCTGATAAGCTTCTGCATCATCTGGATTCTGAAGTGCTTTTTCATAAGCATTGATGATTCCTAGAATTTCATTATCAGAAGAAAGGATAGTTTCCTCAATACTTAAAGTCGGTTCCAGATCTGGTTCCTGAGGTAAAAAACCAAATCTCACCCCTTTTCTGTAAACTACTTGTCCACTATCTGGTGCTTCTTTGCCAGATATAATGTCTAGTAACGTGGTTTTCCCTGTGCCATTTTTGGCAATGAGAGCTATTTTTTGACCTTGGCTGATGCCAAATGATAAATTTTCAAATAGCTCGAGTGTGCCAAATGATTTTGAAACTTCTTCAACTGATAGATAATTCAATGTTCTAATTTTTTGCAAAAGTACTTAAGTCCGCTTGAAATAGCTAATTCTAAACCTAGTAGGATTTCAAATAGCCAATAAATATTTCCTAAATCAGTCTAAGCTTGCTTACAAAACTATATTTTTGACGCTTTATAACTTTTAAATCAAATTCAAATGAAAGTAGCTGTTGTCGGCGCTACCGGTATGGTAGGCCAAGTGATGCTCCAGATTCTTGAGGAGCGTAATTTTCCTTTAACAGAGCTAATTCCTGTGGCTTCGGAGAAGTCGGTTGGGAAAACGATCACTTATAAGGGAAAGTCTTACGAAATTGTAAGCCTTGCAGACGCAGTGAAACGAAAACCTGAAATCGCTTTATTTTCTGCAGGAGGAGATACTTCTGAAGAATGGGCGCCAAAATTTGCTGAAGTTGGAACGACGGTGATTGACAATTCTTCTGCCTGGAGAATGGATCCAACCAAAAAATTGATTGTACCAGAAATCAACGCTTCAGAACTTACACCAGAAGATTTGATTATCGCTAATCCTAATTGTTCTACCATTCAATTGGTGATGGCTTTACAGCCATTACATAAGGCTTATCAAATTGATAGAGTTGTTATTTCTACTTACCAGTCGATTACAGGAACAGGCGTTAAAGCTGTTGAGCAGTTGGAGAATGAATATGCAGGGAAGAGTGGCGAAATGGCTTATCCTTATCCTATTCATAAAAACGCCATCCCCCATTGCGACGTATTTTTGGAAAACGATTATACCAAGGAAGAGATGAAGTTGACTAATGAGACCAAGAAAATCTTATCCGACGATTCTGTGAAAGTGGCGGCTACAGCTGTTAGAATTCCAGTGGTTGGAGGTCATTCTGAATCTGTAAATATTGAATTCAAAAATGCATTTGAAGTTTCTGACGTGAAGAAAATTCTAAGTGAAACTGACGGAATCACTCTTCAGGATAACCCTGAAGTCAACACGTATCCAATGCCAATTTATGCTGAAGGAAAAAACGATGTTTTTATAGGAAGAATACGTCGAGATTTCACCAGAGATAATGCGCTGAACCTGTGGATAGTTTCCGATAACTTAAGAAAAGGAGCGGCAACCAACGCAGTGCAAATTGCAGAATATCTTATGACGACTCGATTTAAAGCTTAAAAGCTTAAATTTATTTATATACAAACCGTCTTTCTAATTTTATGAAAGACGGTTTTTGATTTTAAGACGTCACCTTAAATCTTGATATACGAAAAGCATTAAGCTAGCAGTTTCAAATTCAGAATAACCCTATCCCATTAAGAAATGAACAGGATTCGTTATATTTACGTCTAAAATCAAAACCAATGAAACAAATACTTATGCCTTTTGCAGCTGTATGCCTTTTAGCATCCTGCAATGAAGGCGAAAAAAATCAAGCAAATTTGACATATCCAGAAACAAAACAAGTCGATACGGTAGATGCGTATTTTGACACCGAAGTAAAAGATCCTTATCGTTGGTTGGAAAATGACCGCAGCGATGAGACCGAAGAGTGGGTGGAAGCTCAAAATGATCTGACTTTTGGTTACTTGGAGGATATTCCATACCGCAACAAGTTAAAAGAACGTCTAACTCAGGTTTGGAATTATGAGAAAATTGGAGCTCCATTCAAAAGAGGAGAGTATACTTATTTTTCTAAAAATGATGGTCTACAGAATCAGTCCGTGTATTACCGATATAAAAACGATGAAAGTATTGAAGAGGCTGAAGAATTTTTGAACCCCAACACTTTTAGTGAAGACGGAACAACTTCGATGGCTGGTATGAGCTTCACGGAAGATGGAGAGCTTTTGGCCTACTCAATTTCTGAAGGTGGAAGCGATTGGAGAAAGATTATTGTCCTGGATGCGGAATCCAAGAAACAAAAAGGTGATACTATTGTGGATGTGAAATTCAGCGGGATTTCATGGAAAGACAACGACGGTTTTTACTACTCTAGCTATGACAAGCCTGAGGGTAGTGAATTATCAGCTAAAACAGATCAACATAAACTTTACTACCATAAGTTAGGAACTTCTCAGGATGAAGATTTACTTATTTATGGAGGAACTGAAGAACAAAAACATAGATATGTTTCTGGGAGTGTGACCGAAGACAGCCATTACTTGATCGTTTCTGCTTCTAAATCGACTTCTGGTAACCGTTTGATGATAAAAGATTTAACCAAATCAAATTCTGAATTTGTTGACGTTATAGACACTTACGATAGTGATGTATATATCATAGAAAATGATGGTAGCAAGTTATTTATTGTCACAGATAAAGAGGCGCCCAACAAAAAGATTGTGACCGTCGATGCCAGTTCACCTCAACCGGAAAACTGGGTAGATTTTATACCTGAAACTGAAAACGTATTGTCACCATCTACAGGATCTGGCTATTTCTTTGCAGAATATATGGTAGATGCAGTTTCTCAAGTTAAACAATATGACTATTCAGGAGAACTAGTACGTCAAGTTGAACTTCCTGGAGCAGGTTCTGTTGGTGGCTTTGGAGGAAAGAAAGAGGCTGAAGAGCTTTATTTCTCTTTTACTAATTACACGACACCAGGAACGATTTATAAATACAATCCTGAAAGTGGTACTTATGAAGTTTATCAAAAACCTGCTATAGATTTTGATACTGAAGCCTATACAAGCAAGCAGATATTTTATACTTCTAAAGACGGAACAAAAATTCCAATGATCATCACCCATAAGAAAGGAATTGAATTGGATGGTACACATCCAACTATGCTTTATGGGTACGGAGGATTTAATATTTCATTGACGCCATCATTTAGCACGGCAAATACAGTTTGGCTAGAAAATGGAGGAATTTATGCTGTTGCCAATTTACGGGGAGGCGGTGAATACGGTAAAGAGTGGCATAATGCAGGGATCAAAATGAAAAAGCAAAATGTTTTTGACGATTTCATTGCTGCTGCAGAATATCTAATTGATGAAAAGTACACTTCTTCTAATAAACTAGCCATCCGCGGAGGTTCTAACGGTGGACTTTTGGTTGGGGCTACAATGACGCAAAGACCAGATTTGATGCAAGTAGCACTTCCAGCTGTGGGTGTTTTGGACATGTTGCGTTACCATACTTTTACTTCTGGTGCAGGATGGGCTTACGATTATGGAACTTCTGAGGATAATCCAGAAATGTTTGAATATTTAAGAGGTTATTCCCCTTTACACAACATCAATGAGGGAACTGAATATCCTGCGACTTTGGTGACTACCGGAGATCATGACGACAGAGTTGTCCCAGCGCATAGCTTTAAATTTGCTGCAGAGCTGCAAAGTAAGCAAGCTGGTGATAACCCAACTTTGATACGCATTGAAACGGATGCTGGACATGGAGCTGGAAAACCAACCTCAAAAATTATTCAAGAATATGCAGATATTTTTGCATTTACTTTTTATAATATGGGCTACGAGGAGATGTAATAATTTCTATTATATACCTAATTTAATTCAAAAACCCCAGACATTTGTCTGGGGTTTTTGAATTTTTAAAATACTTATAAGCAAGCCCCTTTTTTGATATTTTCTGCACCTTTAGTAAACGCTCCATTGAATGTATGTGAATTATGCACTTCCAGTCTTTTATCAACATTTTTAGTTTCACCGACATAAAATTTATGGGTTTTAGGACTGTAAATGATATAAAGAAAATGCATAGACTAAAAATAAAAAAACCTCAACTAATTAAAGCTAAGGTTTAAAAGGTGGTGCCTCCAGCCCCGACGCTTCGGGGGAACCAGGGACTTATTTTTTATTGAGAATATCTTTTAGAATATTAGGATCCTTGATGATTTTTTGGATAAAGACTTTACTTTTCATTCGTTTAATAAACTGTTCCAGATCTAAAGCTTCTTCTCTGGACTTGCACTCAAAAGATAATTTAATGACCCAGTTCTTAGCACTGGTAGTGAATGCTTTTTTAAAGCTGTGCTGATTATGCAAGGCAAGCCTTTGCTCAACATTTTTAGTTTCACCGACATAAAATTTATTGGTTTTAGGACTGTAAATGATATAAAGAAAATGCATAGACTAAAAATAAAAAAACCTCAACTAATTAAAGTTAAGGTTTAAAAGGTGGTGCCTCCAGCCCCGACGCTTCGGGGGAACCAGGGACTTATTTTTTATTGAGAATATCTTTTAGAATATTAGGATCCTTGATGATTTTTTGGATAAAGACTTTACTTTTCATTCGTTTAATAAACTGTTCCAGATCTAAAGCTTCTTCTCTGGACTTGCACTCAAAAGATAATTTAATGACCCAGTTCTTAGCACTGGTAGTGAATGCTTTTTTAAAGCTGTGCTGATTATGCAAGGCAAGCCTTTGCTCAACATTTTTAGTTTCACCGACATAAAATTTATTGGTTTTAGGACTGTAAATGATATAAAGAAAATGCATAGACTAAAAATAAAAAAACCTCAACTAATTAAAGTTAAGGTTTAAAAGGTGGTGCCTCCAGGAATCGAACCAGGGACACATGGATTTTCAGTCCATTGCTCTACCAACTGAGCTAAGGCACCAATTTTAATGCGGGTGCAAATATAAAACCATTATTTAATTAAACAAAAGAAAACATGAAATATTCTTATCCTTATCTTTGGGCTTTAATTTAGCTATGAATTTAATCGTCGATATAGGAAATACCCAAATCAAATTTGCTGTGTTTGATGAAAGCTTATTGATAGAAAAAATTGCCATAGACCCAGAACAAGCAGGAGAATCCCTTCAAAACATATTTCAGACGTATCCAAATCTTTCAAAAGGTATTATTTCATCCACTGCAGAAATTTCAGCAAACCTTTATAAAACGTTATCTGAGAACCTACATCTTGTGAAATTTTCACATCAAAGTATTTTGAATTTTACTAATGATTATAAAACTCCAGAGACTCTAGGTTTAGATAGAATAGCACTTGTTGCAGCAGCTGCAGAACTATTTTCAAAACAGAATGTTTTGGTTATTGATGCGGGATCATGCATCACATACGACTTTATAGATAAAAATTCGGTGTATCAAGGTGGAGCCATTTCTCCAGGTTTGCGAATGAGATACAGAGCTATGCATACCTTTACAGGAAAGTTACCATTACTCAAAAAAACAACCCAGCCGGATCATTATATAGGTAAATCTACACATGAAGCAATGCATATCGGAGTTTACAAATCAATTTGCTATGAAATAGATGCTTATATTGAAGATTATCTCACTGATTATGAAGATTTAACAGTTGTTTTAACAGGCGGAGATTATTATTTGTTGTCAGCATCTATAAAAAATAGCATATTTGCCACTTCTAATTTTCTATTGAAAGGATTAAATAAAATTCTACAACTCAACTCAAATTAATGTTCACAAGATTTATTCTTTTTATCTCGATATTACTTATTGCAGGATTTTCTACTTCAGCGCAAGAGGGTTCTTCATCACCTTATTCTTTCCTAGGTTTAGGAACCAAAGCATTTAGAGGAACGGTGGAAAATAGATCAATGGGTGGTTTAGCCACTTTTAGTGATAGCATACACCTTAACTTAAGAAACCCTGCAGCATATTCAGATTTACAACTGACAGCTTTTTCTGCTGGTGTCACAGCTAATTCAACTAAGCTGAAAACCAATACAACATCAACTGACATAAATTACTTCACATTAGATTATATAAGTATTGGATTGCCTTTCAATAATTTAGGTGTTGGCTTTGGTGTCAAGCCAAGAAGCGCTGTAGGCTACGAATTGGAAGAGAGCTCACAAACATCTATTTCTAGATTTGAAGGTCGAGGAGGGCTAAATACAGTTTATTTCTCAGTAGGTTTTGAGCCTATTAAAAATTTAAGACTTGGAGGTACAGCAAATTATAACTTTGGTGATATAGAGAATAAAGCTATAATTTTCAGAAATCAAGTTCAGTTTGCATCAAGAGAAATTAACTTTACTGATATAAAAGGATTTTCATTTGATATTGGTGCTCTTTACGATGTTAAATTAAGCAATAAAATCACCTTGAAATCGTCGGTTAGATATGAGACTGAATCTTCTCTGGACGTAAGCAGAAGGAGAGAATTATCTACCATTCAGCAAGGACAGAATGGAGCAGAAAATGTTGTAAATCAAATTAATGTAGATCCTGTTGATACGGAAATTGACTTGCCAGAAATGTACGCTTTTGGTTTAGGACTTGGTCAAGACAGAAAATGGTTTGTTGGTTTGGAGTATGAAAACTACACAGCCGGTGATTTTTCTGAATTGGGTTTCAATTTTGGTTCTGAAGTTGTGCAAAAAGAAGCAAGCACGTTCAAATTCGGTGGATTTTATATTCCAAGGTACAACGATCCTGTAAGTTACTTCAAAAGAATAGTTTATAGAGCTGGAATAAGATACGAAGAGAGTGGTTTGCAATATAGAGGTGAAGATATAAATGAGTTTGGCATATCATTTGGTCTAGGATTACCTGCTGGTCGGGTTTTTACCAATGCCAACATAGGAGTTGAATATTTTGAAAGAGGTACTACATCTAATAACTTGATACAAGAGAATTTTATAAGTGTGTTTATGAGTTTTTCTTTCAACGACAAATGGTTTATTAAATCTAAATATAATTAAATACTTAAAATTATGAAGTTTAAAATCGCTTTTACACTTTTGGGAGTATTCTTCGCGTTTAACGTGGCAAGTGCTCAAGATTGTACAGTTACACTTAGTTTGTTTAACGAAAGTGCTAAAGTTAACAATTTCAGTGATGCTTATCCTAAATACAAGCAATTGCTGGAAAACTGTTCAGATTTCAATAAACTAATCTATCAACGTGGTGCAAAAATGCTTGAAGATATGATAGACGTTGCTGAAACTGAAGAAAGAAAACAAGAGTTAATCCAAGAATATATCAATAACCAAATGATGCGTTTGGAGAAGTTTCCAAATGATACCAAGGAAGGCGATATGTTGGCAGATGTTGCAATGATCAAGTATAAGCATGAAGTTGGAAGTTTAGAGGAAAGACTTGAATCATTCGAAAAGGTTGTTGAAACAGACAAGGATAATTTTTCTTCACCAGTTGCGATTTACGCATACTTTAGAATCGCTAATGATTTAAATGATGCAGGAGAAAGAGATATCCAATTCTTATTTGATAAGTATGATGAAGTGATTGAGCTTATCGAGACTCAGGAAAACGATAAGGCAGCAGAAGCTAAGCCTCTTATCGAAAAGCAGGAAGCACAGGAAGAGTTAACACGTAGAGAGTCCAGAATCCTTAAAAACTCTGAGATTTACTTAAGAAACTATACTAAAATTAAAGGCAGTGTAAATTCATTACTTGGTTCGAAAGCTGATTGTGATAACTTGATTCCTTTATACAACAAAGACTTTGAGGCGAAAAAAGGTGATGTAGATTGGTTAAGAAATGCAAACGCTAGATTGTCTGCAAAAGATTGTACTGAGGATCCTTTATTCTTTAAAGTTTCTGAAGCTCTTCATAAAATCGAGCCATCAGCAAATTCTGCTTATTCATTAGGACAGCTAGCTGAAGCTGAAGGTAATAGAAAAAAAGCATTGGCTTATCTAAATGAAGCTGCAGAGCTAGCAAAAGATAAATCAAGAAAATCTAGAATTTATTACAGAATAGCAAACAATTACAAAGCACAAGGTAGCTTTTCTCAAGCAAGATCTTATTACAGAAGAGCTTTGGATAACAAGCCATCTTTGGGAGTTGCTTATTTGAAAATTGCAGAAATGTATGCTAAAAGTGCAAACGATTGTGGAACAACCGTTTTCGAAAAAAGATCAGTTTACTGGTTGGCAGCAGATTATGCAAAGAGAGCGGGACGTGTAGATCCTTCTCTAAGTTCAAATGTTAGCGCAACAGTAGAAAGTTATAATGGTAGAGCTCCGCAAAAATCTGATATCTTTCAGGAAGATGCAGCTGGTAAAAAAATCTCATTTTCTAACTGTTGGATAGGAGAGAGCGTGACGGTACCAAATCTCTAAAATGATATTTAGAAATACATTCATTTACAAAAGCATTGCTGTATGTTTATTTACAGCAATGCTTTTTTCATGTGAGGGCAATCTAAAGGAGGTGAAGGAAATGGAAAAAGATTTCCTGGAGCCCCAATCCAAAGTCTATGATCTCAATCTTTTTTACACAGATAGTGGGTCTGTGAGAGCCAATTTAAGAAGTCCGAAAATGCTAGATTACTCCAATAGAAAATTCCCCTTCAGAGAATTCCCACAGGGAATAGAATTGGATTTTTTTGAGCAAGACTCGAGTAAAAACACCGTATATTCAGACTATGCTATCCAATACCTGGAAACTGGCCTTATAGATCTTAGAAAAAATGTAAAAATTGTAACTTCGGACAGCACAATTTTAAGAGGTCCACAACTGTATTGGGACCAACAGCAGGAATGGTTATTCACAGATTATAGTTACAGCCTACAATTACCAAACGGGGCCAGAAACGAGGGCGAGGGCTTTGATTCTGACCAGAAATTTAATACCTTCAATTCCAGATCAAATACTGGAATCCAATACATAAAAGACTGATGAAATTTTTTAAATACTTTGAATTCGCCTACATAGCTTTTGCAATTTTTTTTATCATTGAAGCCATTAGAGTATGGGCAGATAGCGAAAGCAGAGCTTACCTCTATCTGTTTTTTTCAGCTTTAGCTTGCTTTATGTTTTTCTTTAAAAGGCGTTTCAGAAAAAAAATTGAAAATAAAAACAAGAAGTAATGAGTACAGAAGTCCTCATCATTATTGTATGCTTGCTTCTTTCAGCTTTCTTTTCGGGAATGGAAATTGCTTTTGTGTCCTCTAATAAGGTGCACATAGAATTACAAAAAAACCAGACTGATATTATTGCCAGCGTCCTAAAAACGTTGACGAAAAAACCTTCCAAGTTTATCGCTACAATGTTGGTAGGAAATAACATTGCCCTAGTGGTTTATGGATTTTTCATGGGAGATTTGATCATGAACTGGTTCTTAGGCATGCAACCTGTTCAGAATGAATTTTTGAGCTACTTAATTACCGAGGCAAGTCTTTTTACACAGACTTTAATATCAACTTTAGTCATTTTATTTACTGCAGAATTCCTACCTAAAGTATTCTTTCAAATTTATGCTAATGTTCTTCTGAAAGTATTTAGTGTTCCCGCTTTCATATTCTACTACTTATTCAGTTTCATCTCAAGCTTTGTCATCTGGATTTCAGATATTATTCTGAAAAAAATATTTAAGATAGAAGGAGATAAAGTTCAGCTGAACTTTAGCAAAGTTGAATTAGGCGATTACATCAATGAACAAATGGAAGCGGTAGATTCTAAAGAAGAGGTCGACTCAGAAATCCAAATATTTCAAAATGCCTTGCAATTTTCAGAAGTTAAAGCTCGTGAAGTTATGATCCCCCGTAACGAGATTGTTGCAGTAGATATTTCTGAAGATACTGGAAACTTAACTGAAATATTCACAAGAACAGGTCTTTCCAAGTTACTGGTCTATAAAGAGAGCAACGATGATATCGTAGGTTACATCCATTCTTTTGAAATGTTTAGACAACCCAAAGACATTCAAAGTATTTTAATGCCTGTTGTATTCGTTCCAGAAACCATGTTGGTGAAGGAAATTTTGAATATTCTGATTAAAAAAGGTAAAAGCATTGCTGTGGTCGTAGATGAATATGGAGGAACCAGCGGAATGATGACTGTCGAGGACATTGTAGAAGAGCTTTTTGGCGAAATTGAGGATGAACATGACTCTATTATTCTAGTAGAAGAAAATGTAAGCGAGAACTTTTATAAGTTTTCTGCAAGGCTTGATGTGGATTACATCAACGAAAAGTATGACATCAACTTGCCAGAAAATGAGAATTACGAGACGCTTGGAGGAATGATTGTGAATACCACAGAAGAAATTCCAGACGTAGGAGAAGAAGTGATTATTGATCAATTCAAAATAAAAATACTGGAAGCTTCCAATAAAAAAATTGAACTGGTATCAGTAAAAATTTTTAACAGAGAGTAATTGAAACCTTCAACTTGAAACCTGCAGTTCAGCAATATTTATGAGGCATTGGCCTTGTGCTAAAACGAATTAAATATTTTGAACGACTAGGTTTTTTATATGGGCGAATTATCTTATTTTCGCCCCCTAGATTTCTTAAAATATCTTAAAATGGCAATACTTAGTAAAATTAGAGAACGTACAGTTTTCCTTATAGTCATCATTGCATTGGCATTGTTTGCTTTTGTGCTTACAGACTTGTTCAGAAACGGTGGGTTTACTGCTGATAAAGCTTCCAGTTCGGTGGGAGTTATTGGTGATGAGGAGATAAGTAGAGAGCAGTTCGCTTCTCAGGTCGAAGGCATTGTACAACAAAGCCAGGGGAGAGTAAGCACTCTACAGGCTGCAAAACAAGCCTGGGAAAATAACTTAAGAAGTATTTTGCTTAAGCAGGAATTTGAAAAATTAGGACTTGAAGTTGGTGCAGACCAGATTACAGATGTCATGGCTCAGCAATTAGCAGGAGATCCAAGATTTTCTAATGAAGCAGGATTTTTTGATGAAGCTAAACTCAAGCAGTTTATTGCAGAACTTAAGGTGACATCGCCAGAACAGTATCAGCAGTGGGTAAACTTCGAGAAATCCATGGAAGTCAATGCGAAATCTCAACTTTACTTCAACATGGTAAAAGCAGGAGTTACAGCAACCATTCTTGAAGGAAAACAAATTTACCACCAAGAAAATGACAATCTTACTTTTGAATTTGTAAAAGTTCCATTTACTAAAGCGGAAGATGTTGAAATAACTAAATCTGATATTCAGAGCTATATCAACGAACACAAGGGGCGTTTTCAACAGGAAGCTAAAAGAGATATAGAATATGTTTCTTTTGATGAACAAGCTTCAGATGAAGATAATGCTTTAGTCTTAGCTGAAGTTGAAAAACTTGTAACTGAAGGTGATCAGGACTTTAGAGCTACAGAAGATGTAGAAGAATTCTTAGCTATTAATTCTGAAGTTCCTTTTAACGATGTTTACACATTCGAATATGATATCAAAGGAGAGAATGCAGATGCAATTTTAGACTTAGACTTAAATGAAGTTTATGGTCCATATTTTGAAAATCAAAGCTATAAAGTGACTAAACTTCTGGAACGCACACAAAAACCAGATTCTGTTCAGACAAGCCACATTCTAGTTACATATGACGGGACACGTGTTGATGGTTCTGTAACAAGAAGCAAAGAAGAAGCTAAAAGTCTGGCGGATAGTATTACATCTGTAGTTAAAAGAAATTCAGATAAGTTTTCAGAATTAGCAACTGAATTTTCTTCTGATAGACAAAGCGCTCAAAACGGTGGAGATTTAGGTTGGATCAATTATGGTGCATTAGTTCCTGAGTTTAATGATTATGTTTTTGAAGATGCAACAGTGAATAGCTATGGTGTTGTTGAAACAGATTTCGGCTATCACGTTGTTTACATCGAAGATAGAACAGCCCCAAAGAACGCCTTGAAACTTGCTACCATAGTAAAAAGAGTAGAACCTTCAGAAAAAACATTAAATGAGCTTTATCGCTCAGCTAGTAAATTTGAACTTGCAGCAAAAGATGGTGACTTTCTAGAGCAAGCTGAGGAATTTGATAAAACAGTAAAACCTGTAAACGGAATTAATAAGCTTGATGAAACCATTCCAGGTGCAGGCAGACAAAGATCTGTTGTGAAATGGGCTTTTGAAAATGGAAGCAAAGTTGGAGAGATAAAAAGTTTTGACACCGGTTCTGGATATATTGTGGCCAGAGTAACCAACATCAAGAAGAAAGGATTAAAATCTCCAGAAGAAGCTTCCGCTGTAGTGACTCCAATCTTGAAAAAACGCAAACAAGCAGAGAAAATCATTTCTCAAATCGAAGACAATGAACTGGCAACCGTTGCTTCAGCTTTTGGAGTGACCCAACAGAAAGCAACTTCTGTGAACATGAGTAATCCAATAATACCAGGTGGAGGAAGAGAGCCTAAAATTGTTGGAGCTGCATTTGCAATGGAGGAAGGAGAATTATCAAAACCATTAGAAGGAAATAGTGGTGTATATGTTCTTAGACTTGTTGAGAAGAACAAAGCACAGCCTTTGGCTTCTTATAGATCTATTGCAAAAGAAGAAAGTGAAAAAAGAACTCGTTCATTACTGAATCCAAGAACAAGCCCTATTATTGAGGCCTTAAAGAACAGTAAAGAAATTGAAGATAATCGTCATTTGATTTACTAATCAAAAACGAGAAAATTTGTAAAGCGCTCTTCGATATTTTTATTGTAGAGCGCTTTTCTTATAAGGACATTTCGTTAAAACTAAGAACTGTGTTATAGCCTTTATTTTTAAAATAGGAATAAGGATTAGTTTCACAAATCGCCATTACAAAGTCACCTCCCCAAGCCCCAAGACTTTTAACGGCCCCGTCAAAATCTGAAAACACACGAGATTGTATGGGCTCTATTTTTAGAATCTGCGAAAGGCATTCTTCGTGAGAAAGGAGTAATTGCTGCGCATCCTTATATGACTCAACGGTTTGAAATTTCTGAGTAATATCATTGATCTTAGAAATCAATGCTTCAAGATTTCTTGGTTTCATTTTCCTATAGTTGGCTATAGCTTCTCTGCTATTCTGCTTTTCTTCCAGGTAAACGAAATATAGATATGGTTTTAAGGCCTTTGGTATTTCAGTTTTCTTGACTTTTGATTTTTTATTTTCCAGTGAATAAACCAATGGGAATTCAGATTTTGCACAGGCAATATCATACCCACTACCGCCAAAGGTTTTCTCCAGCAATTGATAAGGATCAACACTGGCCCATTTTGAAACGTTTGTAATAAGAGTAGAGGAAGTCCCAAGTCCCCAGTTTTTCGGAAACTCAAGGCGAGTTTTGAAATTGTAATTCTGAGTAAAGACTTCTGGATTAAGTTGGTGTGCTTCAATCAATATTTGAAAGAGTCGCTTCTCAAAATCATCTTTTCCTTCAAGTTCTTGACTTATCACTTTATGAAGGTCAAATTCCAGGTCTAACCAAACACGGTTTTCGTGGTCGTAACTTAACCAGGTAGATATTTCATTTTCAGAAGGAGTAACTTCTAAGTGCTGACCAAATTTACAGGGAATCGCAAGCGCTTCGGCCCCATTCAATACCAGATATTCCCCTGTTAATAAAAGTTTGCCGTGACTATAAAAGCGCTGAGACTCCATTAAGACCTCATTTTTTCAAGTAAACTTATAACTGCTGAATGTGTTACTGTATTGGTTTTGAAGTAGTCGACAGCTTCTGCTCTTTCCTTTTCGTTTGCTTCAAATTGATTGAGAATATTCATCAGATGCATTTTCATATGCCCTTTTTGAATGCCAGTGGTCACCAATGAATTAACGGCGGCAAAGTTTTGAGCAAGTCCGGCCACTGCAGTGATTCTCATCAGATCCTTAGCGGAAGGATTATTTAGCATTGCAAGTGATAATTTCACGAGCGGATGTAAACTTGTGAGCCCACCAGTGGTTCCTAAAGCTAGAGGCACTTCAATCCAAAATTTAAATAGTCCATCTTCTACCTTTACATGAGTTAAGCTGCTGTATTGCCCTTTTCTCGAAGCAAAAGCATGTATGCCAGCTTCTACCGCTCTGAAATCGTTACCAGTAGCCAACACGACTGCATCAATGCCGTTCATAATTCCTTTATTATGAGTCACGGCTCTATAAGGTTCTATTTCTGCAATTTTGATAGCCTGAGAAAATTTTCTAACAAATTGGTCTGCCTCTTCTTGAGTTTTTCCGAGTTGAGAAACTGGACATGAAACTTCAGCCCTTACCAAACATTCCGGGACATAATTGGATAAAATACACATGATAACTTCAGGATAATTGCCTTCAGAAGTAAAGGAGTCATAGGTTTTAGCTTCAGCTTCCAGAGTCTGTCCAAATTGCTCTAAGCAAGAATTAATAAAATTCGCTCCCATAGCATCTACGGTTTCAAACGTACAGTAAAGCTGGAAGTAGTTGTCTAAAGATTCAGTTTTATCGATTAAGGCAATATCTTTTATTCCACCTCCACGTTTTTCCATGTTTTTAGTGATGGAAGCTGTATCCTTATAAAATTGAGGTTTGATTTTTTCAAAAAAGTCCTGTAATACCTGGGATTTACCACTAAAATTAAAGTGAACGTGACCTACTTTAGTTGTTCCTAAAATTTCAGTTTTGAAGCCGCCCTTATCCAACCAAAACTTAGATGCTTTACTTGCAGCTGCAATCACAGAGCTTTCTTCAATTGCCATGGGAATGGCATACAGCTTTCCATCTATTTCAAAATTAGGTGCAACTCCTAATGGTAAATAATAGTTTGAAATTGTATTTTCTGTGAATTCATCATGAAGTTTTTGCAAAGCTTCATCTGTATTCCAATACTGTTTTATGATAGTTTTTGCTTTGGGATAGTGAGATAAATAATGCTCCGTGATCCAATCTACTTTTTCGAGTTTGGTCAACTTGGAGAAGCCAGATATTTTAGACATTTTAATTCTTTAAAAATTTGATTACAAAGATACACTTCATAACTAATAAGAAACTTTAACCTGGTGATACTATTTTGAAGCAAGCTATTTATAGATTATAATCCAGATCTCTTATAAAATCGACTATTAATTAGAGTTTAATTAAAAAAAGGAAGCGATTTTTGATGTTTTTTTAGTAAAATTGACCTCCAAATAAAATACCATGAAAAGCCAAAAGTTCATTTTAAACTTATTAGTCATTTTTTTGACCAGTTCAATTGCCTCTGTGTATGCTCAGACCCGAGATATTACCTTGGAGGATATCTGGAGTGGAGAGTTTAGCCAGGAGAGAATGCAAAGTCTGCAGTCTCTGAAAGATGGCAAGTCTTACATTGTCCAGGATTATGATAGAGCTAGTCAAGATATGAAGGTGGATATCTACAGCTATAAGACAGGAGAAAAAACAGGAACGCTGATTAGCAGTAAGGCTATACCAGGACTATCGATTTTTCAGACATTTCAATTAAGTAATGATGAGACCAAAGTTATTCTTGGAACCAATGTCGAATCTATTTTCAGACGTTCCACACGTGGAATATTTTACGTTTATGATCTGGAAAGTAAGGAGCTTGTCAAAATTGATGAAGAAAAGATTCAATCTCCAACTTTTTCACCGGAAGCAAGCAAAGTTGGTTATGTTAAGAATAACAACATCTTCTATAAAGATTTAGAAACAAATTCAATCGTTAAGGTAACCACAGATGGTGTGAAAAATGAAATCATCAACGGGGTGACAGATTGGGTTTATGAAGAAGAATTTTCATTTGTACGTGCTTTTGAATGGAATCCAAGTGGAACTAAACTTGCTTATTTGAAATTTGATGAAAAAAACGTTCCAGAATTTTCAATGGATTTATATGGCAATTACGGTCAAAGCTTATACCCAAAGCAGGAGGTCTTTAAGTATCCTAAAGCTGGAGAAGAAAATGCTAAGGTTAGTCTTCACCTTTTTGATCTAAATTCTAAAACAAATTCAGCAATTGAATTGGATGATTACGAATACCTCCCACGATTAGAGTGGACTCAAGATGAAGATCTGTTTAGTATCCAAACCTTGAATAGATACCAAAATGAATTAAAGCTTTATCTAGTAAATGCTGAAACTAATCAACCTAAATTAGTTTTAACTGAAAAAGATAATGCTTATGTTGATGTATCAGATGATTTAACTTTTCTCAACAATAACAGCTTCATCTGGACAAGTGAAAAGGATGGATGGAAACATATCTATCACTATTCAGAAGATGGGAGCTTGATCAATCAGGTTACAGATGGTGCCTGGGAAGTGACCAATTTTTATGGTTTTGATGATATGTCAGGGAGAATTTATTTTCAAAGTACAGAAAATGGAAGTGTGAATCGAGATGTTTACTCAGTTTTGGCTAATGGAAAAAACAAATTGAGACTTACGCGTAAAACTGGAACTCACAGAGCAGATTTTAGTGCAGATTTCACCTACTTTGTAAATACCTTTACAAACACAAAAACTCCAGCGGTCTACACCCTTCTTAAAGCAAGCAATGGAGAATTGGTAAGAGAAATAAAAGACAATTCAGCTCTGCAGAACAAATTGGATAATTATAATCTATCTCCAAAAGAACTTTCTACAATAAATGTGAATGGCAATGAATTGAATACCTGGATGATCAAACCACCAAATTTCAACCCTGAAAAAACGTATCCTATATTGATGTTTCAATATTCAGGGCCAGGTTCACAGTCGGTATCCAATACATTTTTTGGAACTAACGATTATTGGTACCAAATGTTAGCTCAGCAAGGTTATGTTGTTGCATGTGTTGATGGCCGAGGAACGGGTTACAAAGGCAGAGACTTCAAAAAAGTAACTCAAAAAGAACTTGGCAAATACGAGTTAGAGGATCAAATTTCTGCAGCTAAATTGTTTGGAGCAAAAGCATTTATAGATGCAGATAGAATAGGCATTTGGGGATGGAGTTATGGTGGCTTTATGGCTTCCAATGCTATGTTTCAGGCCAATGATGTTTTCAAAGCAGCTATTGCTGTAGCCCCAGTGACGAGTTGGAGGTTCTACGACACCGTTTACACAGAACGCTACATGACTACACCGCAAGAAAACGCTTCTGGTTATGATGATAATTCCCCGATCACCCACGTTGGCGAGTTTGATAAAGGAAATTTCTTGTTGGTTCACGGTAGTGCAGATGATAACGTCCATGTTCAAAATACGATGCAGCTTATTGAAGCATTGGTACAAGCCAATAAGCAATTTGACTGGAGAATTTATCCTGATAAAAATCACGGGATTTATGGAGGAAACACGCGTCTTCACCTTTATACGTTGATGACTAACTTTATTAAAGAAAACTTATAATCTTTATGGAAGCCACAACAAAACCAGCTTATCAAAAAGAATTGTTCGGACATCCAGCAGGTCTCTACATTTTATTTTTTACAGAATTATGGGAGCGTTTTTCTTACTACGGAATGCGAGCTATCCTTACTTTATATATGCTTGCCAAAGTAAGTTCCGAAAATCCTGGTTTAGGCTGGGAAGAAGGAAAAGCACTTGCAACCTATGGATGGTACACCATGCTAGTCTATGTCGTGTCTATTCCTGGAGGAATTATAGCCGATAAAATTCTTGGACAAAAGAAGTCGGTGATGATTGGAGGCTGGCTATTGGTCGCGGGTCATGGAGTCTTATCTATCGAACAAGATTGGGCTTTCTTCAGTGGACTTTTATTGATTGTGCTTGGAGTTGGAATGTTGAAACCCAACATCTCTACTATGGTTGGAGGTCTTTACAAGGAAGGAGACTCAAGACGAGATAAAGGATTCTCCATATTTTACATCGGTATAAATGTTGGAGCAGCAGTAGCAGCTATTTTAGTAGGTTATATTGCTTCAGAATACGGATGGCATTATGGGTTTGGCTTAGCTGCAATCGGTATGGTACTCGGCCAATTGGTTTATATTTATGGTCAGAAATACTTATCTCACGTCGGTAATAAGCCAAGTTTGATCAATGCCAACGACGCTTCAGTTTCTATCAAAGAGATTTTTCAAAGAATGCTTTCTACGAAGAAATCTCTTGCTGTACTCGTCTTACTTGTAGCTTTATCTTTCGTAATCCCTATTCAATTTATGGATACAGAGGTAAGTGCTTATATTGTCTTCTTCATCTTCTTATCTGTTGTTGTAGGATTTATGATGACTGTTTATGAAGACCTAAACGGTAAAGTTGAAAAAGATAGATTTATCGTTTTACTTCTTTCTTTTTTAATTGTTATAGTTTTCTGGGGAGCTTTTGAGCAAGCTGGAGGTTTGCTGAACATTTACGCTCAACAAAAGACAGACAGATTCCTGCCTGCTTTTGATTACACGGTACCGGCTGCATTTTTTCAATCTTTAAATCCTACTTATATCATCATTTTTGGTATTCCCGTTGCTGGATTTTGGGCATGGATGAAAAGCAGAGGTAAAGAAGCTTCTTCAATTTTTAAAATGGCTATTGGTGTTATCATCATGGGGCTAGGATTTGTTTTCATGGTTTTTGCAACAATGGATTATGAAGCCAATGGCGAATCTGCAATTTACTGGCTTATATTTGCTTACTTGCTTCACACTATTGGAGAACTTTCAGCTTCCCCTGTAGCCTTATCATTCATCACCAAATTGGCACCACTACGTTACGGAGCTTTGATGATGGGACTTTATTTTGCAGCAACAGGCCTTGGAAATAAAGTAGCAGGTATTATAGGCGAATCTTCTCAGGCTGCACGTATCGAAATAGGACTCAGCGCAGACCAGAGCCAACTTTCACAATTTATTGCAAACGAAGATGCTGAAGATGTTTTCAAAGACAATAAAGCCTTTACAATTGAAACACAACTTTACAAAAACTCATCTGGTGAAGTTGTTTTTGAAGACGTAAATACCGGAGAACAAATTAATTCTATTTTCACTTATCAAGGTGAAAATTCCAAATCTGAATTATTAGACAGAATAGACCCTTATGATGCTTCAAAAGAAAATCAGCTGCTGACTTATTTAAAATTTGATTATAAAGAAGGGAAGTATAATGGAATAATAGCAATAGACCAATTCCAAACCGATCTTGAGTTTAAGACATTTACAGGAATTGTAGTCTTTACAGTTGCCTTTGGTATATTGGTTATTCTACTGTTAAAACCACTGAAACGTCTAACTCATGGCGCTGAAGAAAAAGAAATCGAAGGTCTTGAAGCAGAAGGATTTGAGATTGCAGATGACGAAGTAAAATAACATTATGAAATATATATGCTTTAGTTTATTGTTTTTGGTTTTCCATTCTATGCAGTCGCAAATAGAATGGATGACCATGAATGAGGCACTGCAGGCTCAAAAAAAAGAACCCAAAAAGATCTTTGCAGACGTTTATACAGACTGGTGCGGACCCTGTAAACTGATGGATAAGAATACGTTTTCAAACCCAGATTTAGCAAACTATGTGAATGAACATTTTTATCCGGTAAAATTTAATGCAGAAGGGACGGAGAAAGTAGATTATAAAGGCTTTGAGTACACCAACCCGAACTATAAGCCAGAGCGAAAAGGAAAACGTAATGCTCAGCACTTTTTCGCTAATGCGCTAAAAGTCTCAGCCTACCCAACGGTCGTCTTTTTTGATGAAAAGTCAAATGTAATTTCTCCAGTTGTTGGCTATAGAACACCAGAACAGCTTGAGATTTATCTAAAAATGATTGCTACAGACGCCTATAAAGAATTGACCTCTCAAGAAGCATGGAAGGAATATCAATCTAATTTTGAAGGGGCTTTCAAAAATTAATTTTTAGGAAACACGAAAGCTCCCTTTTCCCATGTGGAATGGAACTTTACCTTAAATTTTTTTGCTGAAGCTCTCCAGCGTTCAATATCCGTTTTATAATTACTCCCGTCTGCGATTACTTGTTGAGGTTTTAGATTCAATAAAACTCTGTCAAAATTTACATCTGGTGAATTTTTGAGTAAAATGTATTCAGGATGAAATTCTTTACAGGGATACACAGGAATGCTATCCAACACATATAAAACTTTAGTGGAATCAAGCTCATATAGATTTCTAAAGCTCGCTATGTGTATCGTTTCAACTCCTTTTAATGTTTTATAGTTTTTGATGTGATACGCATCTTTGATTGAATCTTGATATATAGATTTACCGCTATACAAATTTAGATGTGAACCTTTCAATTCTCCAAGCTGTGAGTTCCTATAGGTCTGGAAAACCAGAACTTCTTCTTGCTGAAGTTGCTCTCGTTTTTCTATATGAATATAAATCATTAAAGCGAGTAGAGACAAATTCAGAAGAGAATAGCTAAGAAGTTTTTGTTTTCTATTCCAAAGTATAAGACTAAAAAGTAAAACTAGGCTTGTGATGAGCATCGGCTTTGTAAAGTAAATGTCTGAAAAAACTAACTCTTCTTTTGAGGCGACCCAGTTCACAAAATTAAGAAGTAGGTCTAGCGCTTGACCATAAATGTGAGCTAAAAAGTCTGGTAGCAAATGCAAAAGGCTTAAAAAGATTATCAAAATACCTCCGCCTAGTAAAACTCCAAGTCCGGGTAAAATCACCAAATTACTCACTATAAACAAACCAGGAAATTGATGAAAATAGTATAAGCTCAAAGGTAAAACTCCCAATTGAGCAGTGACTGTAACAGTAAGGATCTCCCAAACTTTTCTATCTAAATAAAATCTAGGCTGGTAAAGTTGGGAAAATCGAGGTTGTAGAGTGACTATGCTCAATACGGCCAGATAACTCAATTGGAAACCGACCTGATAAATAAAATAAGGATCGATAATAATCAAAAAGATGGCTGAAAGCGCCAAGGTATTAATAGCGCTGGTTTTCCGTTTATAATTAAGCGCTAAGCTTAAAAATGAAAACATGACAGCAGCTCTGAGCACCGATGGGGTGAAGCCAGCTAGGGTAGCAAAACACCAGATGCCGATTAGTACTAGAATCTGGCGTATTAAACGACCATATTTTATCCTTAGAAAACCTTTTGTAATGAACTGCAGGATGAGTAAAATTATCCCAACATGCAATCCTGACACTGCAAGAATGTGAACCACGCCAGCTTTAGAAAAGCTTTTATAAGTTTCTGGATCAATATTTTGTTTTTGACCCAATAATAAAGCTTGAATAATATCCATTTGGTCTTTAGAAAAAGAGTAGTTGTTCAGGGAATTTTGGATATTTTTTCTAGCTCTTTCTCCCAGGCTTCTAAAACTAAACCCTAGCGGTTTCCCAATCGAGAGTTGATCAACGTCAGAGTCTATAACATGGCTCATCTGAAGATGGAACATGTATTCTCTATAGTTGAATTGTTGAGGGTTCTGTGGGCCTGTAAAAGCTTTTATTTTACCGTAACCAGTCACCTTAGAATTTGCCTTAAAAATCGAATCTTCATGAGCAGGCACCTGAAGTAAGATTTTGCCTTTGGTTTTGGTGCTATTCAAAGAAATTAAACTGATTTCATATTTATCTTTAAAGGCACTCGACTTTAAAGATTTGATTACTTTTCCTTCAAAAGTGATAAAGTTATTCTGAATAGAATCTGCTGATAAGAGATGAGAATAGTGATTTTTTTGATGTCTGGGAAGATGTGTTTTCGTGTTGATGACTCCTAAACTGAAAAGAAATAAAAGAGAAACTATCGTAAAAACTGATTTCAATTCTGAATCTTTTTTGGATATCAAAAAAGAAAGGATAACAAGAGTAAAAAGAATTGCACTAGTAGTCACATAGGCTGAAAATTCAAAATTGAATTCTATGAAACCAAACCAAATTCCAAAGAAGAACACTAAACAAACTTGCAGTAAAGGAAGGTTAGCATACTTCATCGTATTTATTCTAGATTAATAGATCACCCGTCTGCTTTTTACATAGCTCTTTCGCCAGTATGGGTTGTTGATCGAAGAGATCATCACGCCTTGAGATGAGCTGGAGTGTATAAAGTCTATAGTTTTGTTCGTCTTCTTAACGACCAATCCTACATGATTTATTCTTCTACTAGTTTTCGAAGTTCGAAAAAAAATAAGATCTCCAACATCCACTTGACTTAGCTTCACCTTATTCCCAGCCTTAGACATTTGTCTTGTCGTTCTGGGTAATTCAACTCCATATCGCATAAAAGAGAGCTGGAGCAGTCCAGAACAATCCAATCCAGATGGATCCATTCCTCCATATTTATAAGGCGTACCCAGATAAGTTTTGGAATAACTCACTACACTTGTAACCGTATTTGCTCTTTCTATTTTAGCCTGCTTAGCTCTTTTGGAACTTCCACAAGATACAAGTGCCATGCTAAGGATGCATAGCAAAACTTTAAAATTGATTCTATTTTGTTTTATAATATTAATTACCAAAACTTCCAGGATTTTTTCTTCTGTTGCTTCTCGCCATACCCATACCCGTATCCATAATTGTATGCATTTATACCCGTTTCATCCAGACCATTGATTACAATACCCATATTGGTAAGCTTCTTTTGGTTGTGAATGTCTCTGATGTGTGGTAATAGTCTCGTATCTGTATATCCCGACCTTGTGATATATAAAGTGATGTCTGCGTAGTCTGATATAAGGATAGTATCGGTAACTAAAATAGTTGGTGCAGTATCAATAATTACATAGTCATATCTCTGTTTTGCTTCATTAATCAATTCTTCAAATCGCGAACTCATAAGCAATTCTGCAGGGTTCGGGGGAATATCTCCGGAAAGGATGACATCTAAGTCTAAATTTTCTACCGAGTTTTTAATGATCAGATCTTCAATAGAAACTGAATTGTCGTAAAGAAAATTTGTAACCCCATTTTGATCTTTCTTAAGATTCAAATAATTGTGAATCTGTGGATTTCTTAAATCACAACCAATAAGTAAAGTTTTCTTTTTCGCCGCGACAAGTGATGAGGCCAGATTGATAGCAACAAAAGTTTTTCCTTCTCCTTTGGTTGTCGAGGTTACATATACAACCTCAGACGTGGAAGGTGTATTCTTTCCCTTCTTGACGCTCATGAAGTTTAGGTTCGTTCTCATTATTCTAAAAGATTCCGCAATAGAAGAGCGGTCGTTTGGAAGAATAACTTTATTCTCTTCTTCTTTGTGTTGAGGGACTTCAGCTACAATTGGTAGATTTGGTAAGAATGCTCTAATCTGGTCCTTGGTCTTAATTTTTGTATCAAATAAGAATACAATATAAAGGATTCCAAAAGGAACAACGAGTCCAATGACCAAACTTGACAGCAAAATTATTTGAGATTTAGGACTTACTGGCGCTGGTTGAGTATACGCATAGTCTACAACCTTAATAATAGGAGCCGTTATAGCATAAGATAACGCTGCTTCTTCTCGCTTCTGAAGTAAAAACAGGTAAAGTTTTTCTTTAACGGCTTGTTGACGCTTGATATTTCTTATTTCCTTTTCTTGCTCTGGTAGTTTGTTGATATTAGAATCAAATTCTCTTTCTCTACGCTGTACTTCTTGCAAAGAAAATTCAAGGCTTTTGATGTAGTTATTGATTGTATTGAGAATGTTCTTTCTTAATTGCAAAATAAGCTTATCAAGCTCTTTTACGCTTGGATTCTCTGTTGTAGAAGAAATAAGTAAACGATCTCTTTCTAAAATTTTCTGGTTGTAAGTTTCAGTAAAGCTGTTGATGTTATCGTTGGTTATCCTAATTCTAGCAGGAAGCAAGTCATATTCATCTTGCTCTGTAAGTTCTTCTTTAAAATCTTGAGTTAAGGCAAGTTGATTGCTAAGCTCAAAAACCCTCAATTCTGCTTCGGTACTTTTGCTGAATAGAGCGGTGGCGTTATTCTCAATTTGAACAAGATCATTATCACTTTTATAGCCAGCAAGACCACTTTCTACTGTATCTAATTCACTTACGAGATATTCCAGACGTTCAATTACAAATTCTTCTGTTCGTTTAGCAACTAAACGGTTATCATCAATTCCATCAGAATTGAATTGGTCTATTAAGGAGTTCAGGATATCTTCACTTTTAGCTTTATTCTGACCCTTAATGGAAATGTTCAGAATTTCACTTCTATCCCCTAGTGGCTCTATACTTATTTGATTAGTTAATGAACTCACTGCTTGCGAAACCGACCGAAAACTAAAGTTGAAGTTAACGGCTTCCAATTTAGTAATATCCCCATTGTAGTCCGGATTGAAATTGAGAACGAGTGGATATCCCTCCACATTCATAGGTTCGCCTACTGTATAAGTATTAGAAAAATTGGTCTCCGGATTTTTAATTTCAAACTTATTAAGAGTTTCAAATATTACCGTGTATTTTGGTGTTGAAACGTCATAAACAGAATCGTTAACTATCCACTCTACTTTAAAAGGTTTCTCATTTTTCCAAATTTCAGATGATTTGAAATTTCCAGATTTATAATAGCTGCTTGTAAGATCAAGATTGTCTACTACTTTAGAAGCAATTCTTCTAGACTTTAAGACACTTCTCTCATTTTCTAGATTGACTTTGCTCATGTCGATAAGTGGCGACCCACCACTTAATCCTGATAAATCAAGACCACTTTGATCTTTTAGTATTTTTATTTGTGCATTAGTTTGATAGATATTGGTAGAATAGCGTAAAAAAATAAATGCAATCGATACAGAAATAACGAGACAAATAATAAACCATGGCCAGTACTTTAGGTACTGAAGCACAATTTTCTTTAAGTCTTCACTGCTATCTTCTGATGTGGAATTAGTATTGATATTTGTGTTTTCCATAAAATGAGGTTATCGAGCCAATAATACGACTGCAGAAAAGATTATAGAAACGACAGAAAGTAAAGTGCCTACATTGCCAACAAACCCAGCAGACTTTACTTTAGGATTATTCGGTTCTACATAAATGATATCATTTGGTTTTATAAAAAAATAATCAGAATTCATCCAGTCACTTTGAGTAAGATCAATACGTTTCACTTCACGTTGACCACCTTCTTGTCTATAAATCATTATGTTATCACGTCTTCCATTGATAGTTAAATCTCCTGCAAGACCTAAAGCTTGAGGAAGTGTCATATTTTCTTCAATTATTTCATAGGTTCCGGGTTGCCTTATTTCTCCTTGGATTGTGAATTTAAAATTCAGAATTCTCACATTTACTGTTGGATTTTTAATGTAAAGCGATAATTTATCTTCAAGTAAAGATTGGATTTCTTGAGTAGTTTTTCCTTCAACTTCAATTTTGCCAAGTTGAGGAAAATTGATTTCCCCATCACTGTTCACTAGGTAGCCTGTCAACTTCAAAAGCTCAACTTGTCTAGGTTGTACCGACGAACTTTCTCCAGTATTGAAACTAAAAGGTAAAACACTTTCTGGATTCAAAGCAGCAGTTGAAATATTCAGAATATCATTGATTTGAATTCTAGGGTGTGAATTAATGGATTCTAAAGAAGAAAATTCTTTATTATCTATGTCTTGGTAATAGATTACATCTTTTTTTGAGGAACAACTAAAAAGAAGTAAAGAGAAAAAAAAGAGGATGAATCGTTTCATTAAATTAAGTTAAACAAATTTAATACAAATAAGCGCATTTTTTTATTTAAAAGAAAGCCTTTTAGTCTTAAAACCCTCTTTATCATTCATTATTGTTTTTTGAAAAGAACAATACTGACTTATGAAAAATTTATCATTAAGTTTGTCATGCATTTGAATCTTAACCAATTGAAATGAACCTTATCCTGTCCTTTAAGCGCTTCAGCTTACAAATTTTAAAACGGATGGCGCGTAATTATGTGCCTAGAGCCGTTATACTAATTATAGATGTATGCATTTCGATACTATCTGCCCAACTTACTTTTTTTTTAATCTCGTCCGTAAGTGAAGGAAAACTCAAATTTATCCACCTCAATTGGGAGTTTGTTTCTCTTGTTACTATACAAATATTATTTTTTCTGATTTTTAGATCTTACTCAGGAATCGTAAGATATACAGGCTTCAAAGACTCTATCAAACAACTTCAGACAATTATTACAACTGTAGCGACTCTCATCGTTATCAATGAAATTGTTTATAACATTTATCAAACAAAAATTTTAGTCAATGGAGGAGCAATTATCTATGGGTTTATTGTTTTTTCAATGTTGTTTTTATTTAGAGTTATAGTAAAAAGAGCCTATCAGCTTATTCACGCAGATTCTTCGTCAACCAAAGCCTATCTGCTAGGCACAAGTCTTACCGATGTTGCTATAGCAGAAAGTATTATTTCAGATTCGAGGACTAGCTTTGATATTGTTGGTTTCATCAGCGAAGTCAATAAGTTAAAAAAGACCAGAATTCTTACTTTACCGATTGTCAATCTTGATCAATTAAAACACAAAAAAATACGAGGGGGAACGTCTGTCATTGTTTCAAGCCAAAAATTGAGAGAATTAGCAACCGCAGATTCTGATATTCTGAATCAACTATTGGAACTAAATCTTAAAATTTATAAACTTCCAGAATTACAGGATTGGAGCGGTGAGTCTATTTCTTCTGAAATCAAAAAAGTCAATTTAGAAGATCTTCTTCAAAGAACTCCCATAAAATTACAGCGAGATAAACTCAGGTCAATCTATGAAGGTAAAGTGATTTTGGTGACTGGAGCTGCAGGTTCTATAGGTAGCGATATAGTAAGGCAACTTATTCGCTTCAAGCCTAAATCTATTCTCATGCTCGACCAGGCAGAAACACCATTGCATCATATGAGTCTGGAAATGGAGTCCACTCATCCCAACCTTCATTTTGAAAAAATCATAGCAAACGTTAGAAGTTTTAAACGTTTAGAGTCAATTTTTGATTATTTCCAACCCGAAATTGTTTTTCATGGAGCGGCCTACAAGCATGTCCCTATGATGGAGGCCAACCCAATCGAAGCTTTAGATGTGAATTTTACAGGAACCAAAAATCTTACTGACCTTGCTATTCAATATAAAGTATCACGTTTTGTTTTTGTTTCGACCGACAAAGCTGTCAACCCAACCAACATTATGGGAGCTTCCAAACGTAGTGCCGAAATATACCTGCAATCTGTTGCCAGAGACAAATCAATTGTAACACGATTTATTACCACAAGATTTGGAAACGTTTTAGGCTCCAATGGTTCTGTGATTCCGCATTTCAAAGAACAAATAGAAAATCTCGGTCCCGTGACGGTCACTCATCCAGACATCACAAGGTATTTTATGACGATTGATGAAGCATGCCAGCTAGTTTTGGAGGCTGGAGCCATGGGGAATGGAGGCGAAATTTACGTTTTTGATATGGGTAAGCCAGTTAAAATTATCGATCTGGCAAAGCAAATGATTCGACTATCTGGATTTATCCCTTATGAAGACATAGACATTGTTTACACGGGATTAAGGCCTGGGGAGAAGCTTTATGAAGAATTGCTGGCCGACAAAGAGAATACACTTCCTACCCATCACCAGAAAATATTGATTGCTAAAGCAAGTTATGATTTTGACAGCGAAAAATTGATTTTGCTTAATAATCTACAAAATCAGATTTCAAACAATAATGTATTGAAATCTATTGAGGTTCTTAAAAAACTGGTGCCTGAATTTATTCCACTAACCGAAGCAGAACGTCAGAAAAATGTTATTTAATTAAGTCTCGAGTTGTTGACTCACTCGTGCATTTACCCAAGTCAAAAAATCCTCGTCTGATTTTGTAAATGCATTTTTGGTGTGAGAATCAATATCAATCTGACCAATATTTTCTCCATTTACAAATAAAGGAACGACGACCTCAGACTTCACGTTGATGCTACAGGCAATGTAATTATCCTGGGCGGTTACATCATCGACTACAAAGTTTTTATTGGATTCTGCCACCTGTCCGCAGATTCCTTTTCCAAAAGGAATAATAGTATGGTCAGTCGGCTCTCCTGCAAAAGCCTTTAAGATAAGCTCTCTTTTATCACCATTTTTGAAGTAAAAACCAACCCAATCGTAAGTGTCAACTTTAGTCTGTAGCAAGTCACAAACCTCTGTAAGTCTATGGTTAATATCCAGATTTTCTTGGGAAATTAATTTTTCAACGGCTGGTTTAAGATCTTCTAAACTCATCATATTATATTTTGGAACAAAAGTATTTATTCCAAAAGCATTAGAGACGACGTATTTTCTATAAATTTGTTAAATATTAGCGAAGGATTTCTTCTCAATTAAGTTTCAATTAGGAAGTTGCTATAAAGACAATAATTTGGAAATTTTTAAAAAAAATAAAGCGGTTATTAAGTTCCTTGGCGTTTTCTTTGGCACTTATATTCTGCTAACCATAGCCTATCAGTTGTATCTAGATTACGCTCCAGAGCAACCTTATTTTCCGGAAATTATTACTCATATGGTCGCTTTACAGACAGAAAGTTTAATCAGCTTTTTTGGATATGAAACCAATAGTATTCCCAGTCATTACGATCCTTCTATGCGAATTGGTATAAACGGGGATTACTTGGTTAGAGTTATAGAAGGCTGTAATGCTGTAAGTGTCATCATCCTCTTTTTATCCTTCATTTTAGCATTTAAAAAGGACTTCAGGTCTACAGTTCTATTCATTTTTGCGGGGAGCGTTATCATTTATTCGCTGAATGTCCTTCGTATAGCCTTGCTTACAATTGGAATTTATGAGATACCAGACTACCAAGAATTTATGCACGGGACTTTATTTCCAGCCTTTATCTATGGATTGGTATTTTTGCTTTGGATTGTATGGATCAAAAATTATAAACCTAAAGTAAAGTCTGTTGATGAATAAAGTCTTAAAAATTGGCTTAATCGGGATTTTGCTTTTAGGGCTTGTGTTAATTCGGTTCTATGAGCATGAACTCTTTTCCGACCCCTTATTGGAATTTTACAGCTCAGAGTTTAGTTATGCTCAAGCGCCAGATTTTGATGTTATGCAAGTACTTGGCTCAACAAGTTGGAGATTCTTACTCAATTCTATAATCTCTATAGCAATTATTGGGATTGTTTTTCCTTATAGAAAAACCATACTGTTTGCAGCGGTATTTTATGCTTTGGCCTATTTGATTTTGACGCTCTTGTTTTGGTTCTTTATAAATGATATGGAAAGAGAAAACTTTCTAACTATTTTTTACATCAGGCGTTTTTTAATCCAACCTATATTTGTATTATTACCAGCCTTTTACTATCAAAAGTATAGTGTTAAAGAAAAAGATTAATTCATAAAAATAACTACTTTTGAATTATGAGATCATTAATTTCTAAAATAGGATCAATTGTTATAGCCCTTCTGGTGCTAGTCTCCACGATGTCATTTACCATCGATGCTCATTACTGTGGTAATATTTTAGTAGATAAAGCTATTTTATCTAAAGCACAAACTTGTGAAATGCACCAACATATGCCTTCAGAAAAGGAGTCTAGTTGTTGTGATAACGAGGTTGAAACTATTGAGGGGCAAGATATCCTCCAATTTTCTAAAGCTGAATTTGATTTGGATATTCCTTTAGAATTTACTGTTTTCAGTTTAATTTACTTCTGCGATTTAGATGTTTTTGAAAAGCAAATTGATGAATTTCAATTTTACAATCCCCCCCAATATTCGTTAGACCTTCAGCTGCTTAACCAGGTTTTCCTTATTTGATTATTAAAACTTACCGCATTTACTTTAACTGAATCAACTTCAGAATAAAAGTAAAACATGTTGTAACTGTTTTAATATCATATTCTTATGCTGAATACCATTATAAAGTTTTTTTTGAATCAACGGCTATTGTCGTTTATTCTACTTTCCACGATTGTCCTAGGAGGATTAATAGTTTCTCCCTTTCAATGGAATCTTTCTTTTTTACCAAAAAATCCTATTCCTGTAGATGCGATTCCCAACACGGGAGCAAATCAACAGATTGTCTTTACAGAATGGCCAGGGCGATCTCCACAAGATATTGAAGATCAAATTGGCTATCCGCTTACCACATACCTACTTGGTTTGCCAGGCGTAGAGACGGTGAGAAGCTCTTCTATGTTTGGATTTTCTAGTATCTATATCATCTTCGAAGAGGACACCGAGTTCTATTGGTCTAGATCTAGAATTGTAGAAAAACTGAGTGCCGTTCCAAAAGATTTATTGCCTCCAGATGTGAAACCCACCTTAGGTCCAGACGCCACTGCTTTGGGCCAAGTGTATTGGTATACTATTGAGGGGCGAGATAAAAATAATGATCCAACAGGAGGGTGGAGTTTACAAGAGCTAAGAAGTATTCAAGATTATTTTGTCAAGTACAGCTTGAGTAGTGCCAAAGGAATTTCTGAAGTTGCTTCCATCGGCGGGTATGTGAAAGAGTACCAAATAAATGTGAATCCGGAGGCTTTACGATCTTACGGTATTTCACTCATGCAGGTTGCTAATGCTGTAAAGTCTAGCAATCAAGATGTGGGAGCCAAAACTTTAGAGATCAATCAGGTTGAATATATTATCCGAAGCCTAGGAGATCTCGAAAGCTTAAAAGATATTGAAAATACGATGGTGGATGAGGTAAATAATGTTCCTGTCTATATCAAAGATATTGCGAAAGTTAACCTTGGACCAGCCCAGCGAAGGGGGATTCTGGACAAAGCGGGAGCTGAGGTTGTTGGAGGTGTGGTTGTTGCTCGAGATGGGTACAACCCCATGGAAGCCATTCAAAATATTAAAGATAAAATAGAAGAAGTCTCCCCTGGCTTGCCAACTAAAATCTTGGAAGACGGTACAGAAAGTAAACTCAAAATCATTCCCTTTTATGACCGTTCAGAATTAATCAACGAAACCATTGGCACTTTAGAGGAAGCCATCACTTTACAGTTGATTATCGCCATATTGGTGGTTATTATTATCATCTTCAATCTGAGGACGTCTTTAGTGATCTCATCCGTCTTACCCATATCGGTTTTGCTGGTTTTTATAGCGATGAAGATTTTCAATATACAAGCCAATATCGTTGCCCTTTCGGGAATTGCTATTGCCATAGGAACCATGATCGATCTTGCGGTGATCCTAACAGAAAACGTGGTCAAAAAATTTGAAGACCATCCGAATCGCGATCTACTTAAAAACATCTTCGATGGTTCTTCAGAAGTGAGTTCTGCCATTTTAACTGCTGTGCTAACTACCATTGTAAGTTTTGTTCCTGTGTTTAGTTTAGAAGCTGCAGAAGGAAAACTCTTTATCCCTTTGGCTTACACTAAAACTTTTGCTCTTGCTTCGGCTTTTTTGGTGACTGTATTGATTTTACCGAGTTTGATGTATTTTATTTTTAAAATAAAATTGAACAGATCAAAATTGTCTTGGTCTTTAAACGCCCTTCTTGTTTTATTGGGAGTATGGGCTGTTTTTTATTCATTTTGGTTAGGGATTTTTATTATTTTCTATGCCCTGAGTTTTTGGGTATCCAAAAATGCCCATCGCGATTTGAAAGCCCTCAAATACCTGCATTATTTTGTCATTATCCTAGGGTTTTTGATAGGCTTAGCTAAGCTTTGGTCTCCACTAGGTCCAGCAAATTCTATAATTAGTAATTTTCTTTTTGTAGGGGTTTTACTAGGTGTCATTTTAGGCTTTTATCTCATTTTACAAAAATACTACCTAGATATTTTGAATTTCTTTATGGCCAGAATGAAAGGCTTTCTAGCCTTAGTAGCTCTATTCCTGCTGGTAGCTGTTTTAATGTGGCAAGGATTTTCAAGTGTATTTGGATGGTCTCAACCCCTTTCCAATTCCATAGGGTTTTCTGTTGAAAAAACCCAAGTTTGGAAAGGCTTAGAGAGAACTTTTCCTGGCATTGGAAAAGAGTTTATGCCCAGTCTCGACGAAGGAAGTTTTATCCTGATGCCCACCAGCATGGCACACTCTGGAATTTCTTTTAACAAAGAAAAACTTCAACAAATGGATGTGTTGGTAAGTCAGATTCCAGAAGTGAAAACCGTTGTTGGTAAATTAGGTCGAGTCGAGTCTGCTATAGATCCTGCGCCAATTTCTATGTTCGAAAATCTCATCACCTATAAGTCAGAATTTGCCTTGGATGAGAATGGTAAACGCGTTGGTTATCGTGTGAATGAAAATGGACACTATCAAATTTCTGAAACACTTTATACATCCAAGTTTTCAGACTTAACTTCATTGTATTTTGATAACGAAACCTTCAGGTTTGTAGATGCAGATGGCGAAGTTTTGCCAGACAAGGTGAACGATGAGTTATTCTACGAGGTCGATAATCATTTTCAACGTTACTTAATTCAAGATGCAGGCGGGCGTTATTTCAGAAACTGGAGAAAGCACATTCAATCTAAAGATGATATTTGGGATGAAATTTCGAAAGTGACTAAAATCCCCGGAGTAACTTCTGCACCTCAGCTTCAGCCTATAGAAACAAGGCAAATTATGTTACAAACGGGAATGCGTGCTCCAATGGGAATAAAGGTGTCTGGACCAGACTTAAAAACGATTGAAGCTTTCGGACTTCGACTAGAAGAGATCTTAAAACAGGTTGAAACCGTCAAAACTGAAGCTGTTTTTGCCGATAGAATTGTTGGTAAACCTTATTTGAACATCGTCTTAAAGCGTCAAAACCTGGCAAAATATGGGCTGAGTGTAGATGAGGTCCAAAACTTTATTTCCGTAGCTGTTGGAGGGATGCCACTTACAGAGCTGATTGATGGCAGAGAGCGCTATGGGGTTAGGGTAAGATATCCACGGGAATTGAGAAATTCACCAGAAACTCTTAAAACGATGTTGATTTCTACATCCAATGGGACTCAAATCCCGATTGGGGAGATTGTAGATATCGAGTATGCTAGAGGTCCTCAAAACATCAAAAGTGAAAATACATTTTTAACGGGCTATGTTCTTTTTGATAAAGCTGAGGGAATTGCTGAAGTCACTGCAGTTGTAGACTCTAAAGCTCTTATCACTACTGAAATAGAAAACGGAAACTTAATTGTCCCTTCTGGAATCAGTTATCGCTTTGCAGGAAATTTTGAAAATCAAGTACGGTCAGAAAAACGCTTATCTATTATTTTACCACTGGTGTTGCTGGTCATTTTCTTAATCCTTTATTTCCAGTTCAAATCAGTGAGTATAAGTGCTATGATATTTTCTTCCATAGCGCTAGCCTTCAGTGGAGGTTTTATTTTAATCTGGTGCTATGGGCAAGGCTGGTTTTTAAATTTCAGTGTTTTTGGAGAAAACTTAAGAGATGTTTTTCAGTTGAAGACTATCAACTCGAGTGTTGCCGTATGGGTTGGATTCATTGCCCTCTTTGGTATTGCCACAGACGATGCCGTATTGATGGCTACATATTTAAAACAATCACTAAAAGATAATCCAACGAAGACAATTTCAGAATTGAAAACCGCCGTTATGGAAGGTGGGCAAAAGCGAATTCGTCCAGCCGTGATGACTTCCATTACAACTATTATCGCTCTGTTGCCTGTGTTATCTTCCACTGGAAAAGGATCGGATATCATGGTACCTATGGCGATTCCTGCTTTTGGTGGAATGTTGATGGCAAGTTTAACCTACTTTTTGTTGCCTATTTTATTCTACCTTTTTTATAAGAAAACGATGAACACCACTCAATCTTAAACTCATGAAATCTATTTTACACCCCTTACATCACAATTTCAAGAGCACTCATAGGATGACTGTAGTCTGTTGTTTTATAAGTATTTTGATGTTCAGCTGGTCCTCTTTTAGTCAAAGCCTCGAAGACTTACAACACCGAGCGGCTGAAAACAATTTGGAATTGAAAGCACAATTCAAACGTTTTGAAGCACAACTTGAAGATATCACAGAAGCCAAATCTTGGCAAGATCCCAACTTGAGTTTTGGATATTTTATAAGTCCAATAGAAACCCGAGTTGGTCCTCAGATTGCAAGATTTTCGTTGACTCAAAAGCTACCATGGTTTGGAACCTATAAAGCTAAAGGTAACATTGCTGCGTTTAGAGCTGAAGCTGAATTTGAAAAATTTCAAGATCAAAAATTGAAGTTATTTCTTAATGTTGCTCAGAAGTATTACGATCTTTTGGCCTTAAGGTATATCACAGAACTTGAAACTAAACAACTTGAGATTTTGGAAAATCTGAAAGCTATAGTAGAATCTAACTACAAAAATAATAAAGCCAGGTTGGTTGATATTTTGAGAGTAGATCTGGAAATGGATAAACAATTGAGTACAATTCAAGTTTTAAAAGACCAAGACCAAGCTTTTGTCACCCAAATCAATCAATTGATAGATAGGCAGTTGAACACTCCTGTCCATATTCTAAACCCAAAGCAGATTCTGGAACAAAATGAATCGATTGAAATAGATTCTATGGTTAGAAATCACCCTAGACTAGAAGCGATTCGCAAATTGAAAGCCTCCAATGAGGCAGAAAGCGATTTGGCCAAAAAAGAAGCGATGCCACAGTTTGGTTTAGGATTGGATTATGCTATTATCCAAGACCGAAATGTTCAAAATGCAGAGGCTGGTCAAGATGCGATTATGCCTATGTTATCGGTGAGCTTACCTATCTTTGGGAAGAAGAATAAATCTAGAAAAAAGGCAGTTTCACTTCAAGGAGAATCTATTGAATTCCAATTGGAAAACGAAGAGTCGCGTTTGGAAACCGAAATTCAAGTTGCTCTTTATAAACAAGATGAACTTTTTAGTCTACTTAGCTTATACGATAAGCAGCTATTGAGCTTAAAAGATATCCTTCAACTTTCTGAAACCGCATTAGCCAATGCTAGCATGGGAATAGAAGAAGTTTTGCGCTTGCAAGAAGAGCGTTTACTCTATGAGAAACAACGGGCCAAAACGTTGGCCGATCTTCAAAAAACCGATGAAACTTTAATCTACTTAACTTCAAACTCAGACTTATGAGCAGCGATATCTCTTTCAAAAAAGGAGCTAGTTTTGTATCCTCAATGGCGTTTTTGTTGGCTTCCACAAACTTGGTCATAGTACTCGGAATTGTCATCTCTATGTTTTTAGGCTGGCAATTTGTTTTGGGTGAATATGGTGGTGGAATTTTGCTTTTAGAAAAAGCTTTAAAATACCTCGCCTTCATAAGCTTTATTTGGCTGTTGGTTGGAATTCAAGTCCAATACATATTTAATTATTAACGAACATATTTCAATAATGAACACTAAATTTAAAACGTACTTAATCGCCGGACTGGTTTTAGTTCTTGGTATTTTCATTGGAGCTAGCCTATTTTCTTCTGAAGAGAATGCGGAGGATCATAATCATTCCGCAGAAACAGAATCTTCGGTTTGGACTTGCTCTATGCACCCACAAATCCGTAACAGCAAACCAGGCGATTGTCCTATCTGTGGGATGGACTTGATTCCTGCCAACACCCTAGAGGAAACGGTAGATCCAGATGCTATCCGAATGACTAAGTCTGCAAGGGCTCTGGCTAAAATAGAAACAACGCTGGTTGGCGATGGGAAAAGGACCACTTCAAACTTAGAACTTTCTGGTCAACTAGACATTAATGAAAAAAGTAAAACGAGTTTAACCACAAATTTTGATGGTAGAATTGAGCAGCTAAACATAAATTTTGAAGGGGAAACCGTTCAAAACAATCAAGTAGTTGCTGAATTGTATTCTTCCACTATTCAAGTTTTGAAAGATGAATACGCTTTAGCGAAACGCACGGATAACGAAAGCATAATGCAAAGTGTGGTTCAAAAAATTGAGAATCTAGAACTGAGTTTACAAGACATTCAAAACAAGTCTAAGTCTTCAACAATATCATTGAGAGCTCAGCAAACAGGGAATGTTACACAACTAATGGTAGCTCAGGGCGACCAAGTGAAAGCTGGACAAGCACTTATGGAAATTACAGATTTGTCCACGCTTTGGGCGATGTTTGATGTTTATGAGCAAGACCTAAACCTCATTAAAGTTGGTGATGAAATGAGCATGAATATAGGAGGAGCAGCGGTGACAGGTAAAGTGGATTTTATTTCACCTATTTTCAATACAGAAGAGCGATCTGCCAAAGTAAGGGTTGTGGTCCAAAATCCTAATTTGAGATGGAAGCCTGGCGTTTTTGTCACAGGAGTAGTTAGTACTAACGTTACAAACACAAAAAACGAAACTCCTTTATATGTCCCCAAATCTTCAGTGCTTTGGACAGGTAAACGCTCTATAGTTTACAAGCAATTGGAAAACGAAAACGGTGTTTATTTCAAACTAACGACAGTTGAAATAGGACAAACCTCAGGAGACAATATTGAAATTTTATCAGGATTGCAAGTAGGAGATGAGGTGGTTACTCAAGGGGCTTTTAGTATTGATTCTGAAGCACAACTTGCCGATAAGACTAGCATGATGGACCCAAAAACAGAAAAGCCAAAGCCAAAGTTCTCTGTTGAAGAAGAGATAAACTTAAATCCGAAAGCTATTGCTCAGCTTTTATCCGATTATAGGCAACTTAAAACTGCTTTATCTTCAGATAATTTCGAAGATGCCAAAATCAATTATAAAAAATTGGCGACTTCTTTTTCTAAGCTGAAGCTGAGAAAGCTTCAGAATGCAGATAAAATTAAATCCATAGACGAACTAAGAGAAGAGTTTCTAGTCCTTTCAGAAGATATCATTGCGATAGCAAAATCTTCAAACCCAACTGATCAGTTACTTTATGTACAGCGTTGCCCTATGGCTAATAATAGTGAAGGAGCGTCTTGGCTAAGCTTTACCAAAGAGATTGAAAATCCCTATTATGGAGCCTCTATGTTGACCTGTGGAAGCACTATAGACTCGATTCAATGATTAACTTTATATCATAATTTAAAGATAGCATAATGACACACACCTATAAAGTGACTGGCATGACCTGCCAATATTGTAAAGCAAGCGTAAAAGAAGGGCTAGAACATCTAGAACACGTTAAGTCCGCTTCTGTTAATCTAGAAGCTGAGGAAGCTGAAATTGACATGGAACAGCATATAGAAGTATCTACCCTCCAAGAAGCTATTTCAAAGAAATATCAGATCTCCAAAAAATCTGATTTTAAAGATACTTCGAGTGCAAATCTTCAAGAACAGTCTAAGTTTCAACAACTTTTCCCCTTGTTTCTAATCTTTGGATATATCACAGGGGCTTCAGTGCTATTGAATTCCACTTCTTGGGAATTGGATTCGTTTATGTTTGATTTTATGGGCCTGTTTTATATTGTTTTTAGTTTCTTCAAATTTCTTGATTATAAAGGATTTCCAGACTCATTTAGAATGTACGATCCGTTAGCCAAAGTTTTGCCTGCTTACGGCTGGGCGTATCCTTTTATAGAAACGGCCCTGGGCTTGATGTTTCTTTTAAGGTTTGAAATTGACGTGGCTTTGGTCGCTACAATTGTAATCTTGGGAATCACGAGCATTGGAGTAACACGCTCCTTATTCTCCAAAAAAGTGATTAAATGTGCCTGTCTTGGGACAGCGCTTAATCTACCGATGACTGAAGCTACCTTTATTGAAAACACGATCATGCTGGTGATGGCTGTGTGGATGTTGTTTTTTTAAAATGGTAATTTTAACTGCTCTTCTTTCGGAATAGAAGTCGCTTTGATGGTTTTAGATCCTTCGGTGTTGAGGTTGGAAAGCGAAATTCCCAATAATCGAATGGAATCTTTGATGGGTTCCTGATACAATAAAGCTTTAGTTTCTTCCATAATCAAGGCTTTGGAAGCGATAAATAGCTTTAAAGTTTTGCTTCGGGTTTGGATACTGAAATCACTATACTTTAATTTTAAGGTGATGGTCTTCCCTGCTACTTTGCTGCTTTTTAATCTTTTTTCAACTTCGTCTGCTATGTCTTCCAGTTTTTCGAGCATGTAGATTTCCGAAGAAATATTTTCAGAAAAGGTACGTTCGGCGCCAAGAGATTTACGAATTCTGCTGGGCTTGACTTCGCTAAGATGAATACCGCGAACCACATTGTAGTAGTGCGAGCCGCTTTTTCCGAAATGTTCCTGTAGATAATCAAGAGGTTTAAGCTTTAGATCGGCGCCTGTGAAAATACCCAATCGGTACATTTTATCCTGAGTCACTTTTCCAACACCGTAAAATTTTCTGATATCCAATTGTTCTAAAAAATAGATTACCTCTTCTGGTGGAATGGTTTTCTGACCATTCGGTTTATTGATATCGCTGGCTATTTTGGCAATAAATTTATTGATGGAGATACCTGCAGAAGCATTCAGCCCCGTTTTAGATTTAATTTTCTCTCTGATCTCTCTTGCTAAAATCGTGGCGCTGGGAAAATCAAATTTATTGACGGTGACGTCCAGATAGGCTTCATCCAGAGAAAGGGGTTCAACCAGGTCGGTGTACTCAAAAAAAACTTTTCGGATGCGTTGAGAGATTTCTTTATAACGCTCAAAGCGAGGTCTTACAAATATCAGGTGTGGGCACAATCTTGCCGCTTGTCGACCGCTCATGGCGCTTTTCACACCGTATTTTCTCGCTTCATAGCTAGCAGCAGCCACTACACCGCGTTTAGAACTCCCTCCCACGGCCAATGCCTTATCCCGTAAACTTGGATCATCCAGTTGTTCTACAGACGCATAAAAAGCGTCCATATCCACGTGAATAATTTTACGGAGATGGTCTTGAAAGTTCATGAGCAAAAATAGGGAAAGACTAAGGAAAACTTTGGTATTAAGATGTAATTAAATACCCTTCGGTATAGCTTCAATTAACTGTTGTGTATAGGCTTTTTGAGGATGCGCATAGACCTCATTAGCCTCCCCTTGTTCTACGATCTTTCCCTCGTGCATCACAAGCAACTGATCTGCCATGTATTTGACGACGGCCAAATCATGCGAAATAAAGATATAGGTGAAGCCAAAATCAGTTTTAAGTTCGTTGAGTAAATTCAAGACCTGAGCTTGAACTGAAATATCCAACGCTGACACCGATTCGTCGCAGATGATCAATTTGGGCTCTACGGCGATGGTTCTGGCAATGCCGATACGCTGTCGCTGGCCGCCGCTAAACTCATGGGGATATCTGTCAAAATGCTCCTCAGATAAGCCCACCCGCTCCAACAATTGAATTGTTTTTTGTTTCCTGGATTCTGCATCCCCATATAAACCATGCACTTTCATAGGTTCCATGATGGCTTTGCCTACCGAAAGCCTGGGGTTTAAACTTGAAAACGGATCCTGGAAAATCAGCTGAATGTCTTTTCGAAGTTGGCGTAAAGCTTCGCCTTTTAAGTTGGTTATGGATTTGCCCTGATACAAAATATCACCTTCAGTAGGATCATCAAGTCGAAGTATGGCATTCCCCAGCGTTGATTTTCCACAGCCAGATTCACCAACTAGACCCAAGGTTTCGCCTTCATATATTTTAAAACTGACATCGTCAACGGCGTTTACTTTTTCTGGTTTTGAAAAACATCCGTCATTAGAAATAAAGGTTTTCCTGATGTTTTTGACCTCCAGTAAAGGGGGGTGAGAATAAATTGATTCATGTCTTTTTTTCCTTTCTTCTGAAGTTTCCACGGCAGCTTTTGGAGTCTCCAGTATATAGTCTTTAACGGTAGGCAAGGCTTTAAGACGGTGATTTGTAGAAGGTTTTGAAGCCAGGAGAGCTTTGGTATATTGATGTTTGGCATTTTTGAAAATACTAGCCACGTCGTCCTGTTCTACAATCTCCCCCTGATACATGACGGCCACCCGGTCTGCAATTTCAGAGACCAGCGCCAGATCGTGAGAAATGAAAATGATACTCATTTGGGTTTCTTGCTGGAGTGATTTCAGCAATTTTAAAATCTCTTTTTGGACTGTGACGTCTAGTGCTGTGGTAGGCTCGTCGGCAATTAAAATTTTGGGCTTGCAGGCAATGGCCATAGCGATCATCACCCTTTGCTTTTGTCCGCCGCTGATTTCATGAGGATAACTTTTAAATATCGCTTCTGGTCGAGGTAATTTTACTTTTTCAAAGAGGTTAAGTACCTCTTTTTTTGCTTTAGTTTTTGAAAGTTGCTTATGCCGAATCAAGACTTCTGCCACCTGCTTCCCGCAGCGCATTGAAGGATTTAGAGAACTCATGGGTTCCTGGAAAATCATGGAGATGTCATTTCCTCTTAGGTTTTGAAATTGCTGATTACTGTATGTGATCAAGTCTTGCTTTTGAAATAAAATGCTGCCATCTACTTTTGCCTTAGAGCCTAGTAAGCCTAAAATGGATAAGGTAGACACCGACTTCCCCGAACCGGATTCGCCCACAATTCCTAAAATCTCATTGGGCTGCAAGTCAAAGCTGATATTCTTGATGACCTGTTGTTCTCCAAAGTTTATGTTAAGCTGTTTGACGTTAAGCATTAGACAGATATGAGTTCGTGATCTTCCAAAAGTTCTTCTTGGCGGAGTTTTAAAATTAACTGCGCCACAGCAATAACGTCTTTTTCGCAGTAAGTTACAATCCTGTCCAGGTCTTTTTCTTTATAAAACACATCTCGTACCTGGCTGCCATCAATATCATCTTTTGGGGATGGGATATTGAAAAGTTCGGTGAGTAATTTTAAAGAGGTATAGTGTTTGTAATCCCCAAATTTCCACAATTCTAAAGTATCTAAATGCGGGATCTCCCAGGGTTTCTTGCCAAACAACTGAAGCTTTTCGGGAAGTGAGATGCCAAGAATCAACATACGTCTGGCGATATAAGGGAAGTCAAATTCCTTGGCATTGTGGCCACACATGAGGTGATGAGGTAAGCTGAAGTAGTCTTCCAAAAGATGTTTGAAACGTTTTAATAAATCGGCTTCTTCCCCATAGAAACTGGTAGTTCTGAATTTTCGTTCGCTGCCCTTAAAATTGAAGTAACCGACAGAAATACATACAATTTTTCCAAACTCGGCCCAAATGCCAGCTCGGTCGTAAAATTCTTCTGGAGTAAAGTCTTCTTTTCGCTGGTATTGGGTTTTGTCTGCGTAGAGTTTTTGCTTGACGGTAGACAAGTCGTTAAAACTTTCAGCTTCAGGAACCGTTTCAATATCCAGAAAGAGAACGTGTTCCAGGTTGAGTTTGTGTAGCATGAGAGGATGTTTTTCAGATTAACTAAGTTAGGAATTATTTTGTTAAATTTCCTTATTTGCCCATTTCACTATATGTTGAGTGCCTATGTCAATAAAAAGATTTTCAATTTAATGTATCCTTTTTAAGCTTATTTAGTCTACTTATTGAATCATAAATCCAAAAATCATGAATACATGCAAGTGTACAAACTGTGACTGTACTAAATGCAATTGCAAAAATTGTTTAGAAAACAACTGTCCTTGTTCTCAATGTGACTGTAACAAGTGTGATTGTTGTTAAATTCAAAAGGCGGGATTAATGTCCTGCCTTTTATTTATTTCAAAAAAGATGGAAACAAAAACAATATGGAACGATTTTAATGAAGAATTGTACTTTTTCATTCTAAAAAAAGTAAAGAACAAAACAGTTGCGAATGATATTTTTCAAAACACTTTTTTAAAAATTCATAAAAATCGGTCTTCACTTCAAAGTGATGGAAAAGTGAAAGCCTGGATCTTTCAAATCGCTCGCCATGAAATCGCTAATTACTTCAACAAAGAATTGGTGTATGTGGAAAACTTCAATACAGAAAATGAAATTGCTCTAGAAAACTTTCAGCAGATATGTTTTTTTGACAGGTTTATAAACAAATTGCCTCAGATTTATAAAGAGACTATTAATGAAGTGTATATAAAAGGGGAAAAGCAAAAAGATGCTGCAAAAGTGTTGGGGATAAGCCTTGAAAATTTAAAAGCTAGAATTAGAAGAGCAAAGTGCATTTTAAAAGTGAACTTTAATGAATGTTGTAAATATGAAATTGATAGAAATGGTAAGCTGGTAGGAGAATCAAACTGCTCTACCTGTCAAGACGACTTTAACTAAGGGCTAGTTTTAAAGACACTAAAGATAGTTCTATTCAACTTCAGCAGAGAAGGTAATTATCTTAAACCCAAACCTCTGTATTTCAAAAAATAAACTTACTTTTGCACCTCATTATTAATAACAGGGGTCGGGAACTCCAAAATTTAATTTTTTATGCCAGTTAAAATAAGATTACAAAGACACGGTAAGAAAGGAAAACCTTTTTACTGGATCGTCGCTGCAGATGTTCGTTCAAAAAGAGATGGTAAATACCTAGAGAAATTAGGCGTTTATAATCCTGTAACTCAACCTGCAACTATTGAACTAGACCTAGATTCATCTGTGAAATGGTTAAGAAACGGTGCTCAACCAACTGACACTGCAAGACGTATTTTATCTTACAAAGGCGCTATGATGAAAAAACACCTGTTAGCGGGTGTTGACAAAGGAGCGTTGACAGAGGAAGAAGCAGAGAAGAAATTCGAAGCTTGGATGTCTGAAAAAGAGGATAAAATATCGACTTCTGCAGAAAAAACGGCGAAAGCTAAAGAAGCAGAAAGAGAAAAAGCATTGGAAGCGGAAAGAGAAGTAAGTGCTAAGCGTGAAGCTGAAGCTAAAGCTGCTCAGGAAGAGGAAGAAGCAAAAGCAAAAGAAGAAGCAGAGGCTAAAGCAGCTGCGGAAGCGGAAGCAGAAGCTCCTGCAGAAGAAGAAAAAGCTTCTGAAGAAGAGACTAAAAAAGAGGATTAACTAAAGGATTTACGATGACAAAAGACCAGTGTTTTTATTTGGGTCACATCGTGAGTAAATTTAGTTTTAAGGGGGAGTTGCAAATCAAATTGGATACCGACGAACCTGGACTCTACCAAAACCTGGAATCAATTTTTGTGGATTACCGCAATAAATTGATTCCTTTTTTTATTGAAAAATCCAATCTCCAAAAAAGCAATCTACTTCGTGTCAAACTTGAGGAAGTTGATGAGGAAGCAGATGCAGACGACCTGCTTAAAAGAGATGTTTACTTACCATTGTCTCAGTTGCCTAAACTAGGAGAAAATCAATTTTACTATCACGAGATTATAGATTATAGAGCTGTTGATGAAACTCATGGAGAAATCGGCAGCATTAAGTTCGTCAATGACCAAACCATGCAGGCGCTTTTTTTTATTGACTTCAACGGGAAAGAGATCATTATCCCTGTTAATGACAGGTTTATTCAAAAAGTGGATAAAGAAGAAAAAACGATTTACTTCAAAACTCCTGAAGGTCTAATCGACATGTATCTTGAAGATTAGATAGCTAGCTCTAGCTAGTTCAAGCTCTTTCTTTTAGCATCCAGCTTAAGGAAAATTAGTACTAATATCAAGAATCCCCACAAGCCTGAGCCGCCATAGCTAAAAAATGGCAATGGAATTCCCACGGTTGGAAACAAGCCAATTACCATGGCAACGTTTACAAAAAAGTGCACAAAAATTACTGACATTACCGAATATCCGTAAACTCTGCTAAACTGATTTTTTTGTCGTTCGGCAAGGTGAAATAATCTTAAAATAAGCAGCGTAAATAAAATAACCACAATACTTGTTCCCATAAAGCCCCATTCCTCTCCTACGGTGCTAAAGATGTAATCAGTATGTTGTTCTGGCACAAACCGACCTTGGGTCTGAGAACCTTTTAGCCAGCCTTTTCCTGTCCATCCACCGCTACCAATAGCGACCTCACTTTGATAAAGATTAAACGCAGACCCTTTGATGTCATTGGTCTCACCAATAAGCACATCAAACCTATCTTTTTGGTGAGGTAACAAAACTGAATTTAAAATAAAATTGACAGAATATGAAAATCCAATTCCGAATAATAATATCAATGCGTATTTCCAGAGTTTTGGCTTATTCCTTTTATTGAACAGATATACAATGATGATTAAAACACCAAAAATGGGTGCGAACAGGGTAAAACCAAATTTAAGTGTAAGAATGAAAATGGCTGCAGTGAGGAAACCAATGCTTATGTAAAAGTGAGGAAGGCCTTCTCTGTAGAGTGGAATCAAAAATGCTAAATAAATAAGTGCGCTACCCGCATCAGGTTGAAGCATAATGAGTGCGAGAGGAACACCAATTATAGCAAAGGCTTTAAATTGGGATTTAAATCGTGACAAGTCATTGTCTAAATCGCTTATATACTTTGCCAAAGCCAATGCAACAGCTACTTTCACAAATTCAGCAGGTTGAATACTAAATGCTCCAAAAGAATACCAAGCTGTTTGTCCTGCGATGGTTTTTCCGAAAGCGAAAAGGCCTAAAAGTGACAAAACAGCAAAAAGATAAATGATATTGGCGAATCTTTCAAAGAATTTGCTTTCCAGGGCTAAGATGACAACACCAATTAAAGCCCCTAAGAATATCCATAGCAGCTGCTTTCCATATATCTTGGAAAGATCCAAGATGCTTTCATCAGGACTTACAAATGTGGTAGAATAAATATTGCCCCAGCCAAAACCTATAAGAATCGCAATGATAAGAATCGTAAGCCAATCGATTTGCAGTAACGTTTTGGGCATTTTTACTGGTTAATTTTAAAAGGTTCACCAGAATAAGGTTTAGCATATTCATCTTCCAGAGTGTTATTCAAAATCCATCTTTCCAAATCTGTTCTTTCGATTTCGTCCTTAAGATATTTTTCTATCATAAGAGTAGAGATTCTACCAGCATAACGAGAACCCCAGTAGCCATTCTCTACAAAAACGGCTAAGGCGATTTTAGGGTCATCCTTGGGAGCAAAAGCGATAAAAATTGAATGATCTGTTAGCTGAACTCTTTCCCCGTCAATTTTAGTGTAATTTTCTGAAGTTCCTGTTTTTCCACACACTTCAATACCAGGAACTCTAAGAAACTTTGCAGTACCATAATTGAAAACATCGTGCATCCCTTGTATAATAGGATCAAAATGTTCTTTATCTATAGTAGTGACTTGCTTAGTTGTATATTTTTCTTCTTTTATGGATTTGTCGTCTACTTTTTTAATGATATGAGGTCTGTAGAACCAACCTTTATTGGCAATAGCAGCTGTGGCGTTCGCCAATTGAATTGGCGTGGTAAGGACCTCTCCTTGACCTATAGCATTAGATAAGGTTGCACTTGCATACCATTGATATGTCGGATACCTGTACGCTCTGTTATAATAATCAGCATCTGGTAACAATCCGGCTCTACCGACTGGTAAATCATATCCTAAATAATCCCCTAAACCAAAACTTGCCATGTGACCTCGCCAGACGTCTATACCTTTTTGGGGAGTATCATATTTTTCAATAGTTCGTCTATAGATTTGAGCAAAATAAGAATTACAAGAGTGCGCAATGCCAGTAACCATTTGAACTGGACTCGGGTGGTTATGACATCCCATTCTTACACCTCTAGCATAGGAATACCCACCATTGCACCTAAAATCTTCTTCTAAATCTACTACACCTTCCTGAAGAGCTACCAGGCCAGTAAGTGCTTTAAATGGAGAGCCTGGAGCATAAATCGCCTGCAAAGCTCTATTGTATAAGGGCTTTTGGATAGTATCGTAATACAACTCTGTAAAATTTCTGGAACGTTTTCTCCCTACCAATAAGTCTGGATCGTAAGAGTGTGCTGTGACCAAGCTTAAAATTTCACCTGTACTAGGTTCTATAGCAACAATCCCCCCGCGCTTTCCTTTCATCAACTTTTCGCCATAAGCCTGAAGTTTTGCATCTATGGTAAGATGTAAATCACTTCCTTTTTTGGAAACCGTATCAAATTTACCTTCTTTAAAGGGTTTGATGTTTTTGTTATGAATATCTCTGAGGTAATGTTTAACTCCCCGTTCTCCTCTTAAGACTTCTTCGTATTGTTCTTCTACGCCTTGTTTTCCCTTCAGATCACCTGATTGGTAATAAGATTTTTCTGAAATTTCTCCTTGACCAACTTCTGCTATATAGCCTAAAATATTGGCGCTATGTTTTACATCATAATCCCTTAAAGATCTTTTCTGAATATAAAACCCCTGGTATTTATGCATGCGCTCTTGCAGGTAAGCATACTCCTTTTTTGTAAGTTGAGGTGTGATCACTGATGCTAGCCTTGGTGAGTAACGCCAGGCTCTTTCAAGTTGAGTTTTAAGTCTTTCAGGAGTTAATTTTAATAGACTTGCTAACTCTAAAGTGTCAAATTCTTTAACTTCAAGAGGTACAGCCATCACATCATAAGCGGGTTGGTTGCCCACCATCAATTCTCCATTTCTATCGTAGATATAACCTCGCTGAGGATAATCATAAACTTTCCTTACAGAAATGTTTGTTGAAACTTCGTCATAACTATCATCCATTATTTGTAGATAAAATAGTCGAATCAAAAAGAGGAAGGCTGTAAAACTTACTAGAATGATGGGGAGTAACTTTCTCATTTACTGGTTTTTCGAATTAAATTTAAAGTGATCAATATCAAGATTATACTGAAAATTGAAGAATAAACAATCTTTTCAAACAGATATAATAAATGATTAACACTAAAAATTTCCAGGGAAAAAAGAATTGTATGATGTAATAAAACCATTAAACTTACATAAACAAATCGAGATTTGAAAGGTGCATCATAAAACTTTAAGGTTTGATAATCATAGCTTAAGCCAAATGCATTTCTAAGAAACAAAGGTCTTAAGTAAGCTATAACTAAAGTTGCTGCCGCATGAATCCCTCCGCTATCTTCAAAAAAATCTAAGCAAATGCCCAAAGCAAAAGCTAAAAAAAGCTTTTGGATAGAGTTGATATTGAAAGGTAATAAGATGATAAGTAATGGATAAATATAAGGATTGATATACCCGAATATTTCAAAATGGTTCAAAATCAAAACCTGAACTAGAATAAGAAGGACGAACCTTATGCTATTTATGAAATATGTTTTCATCTAGGGCTGTTCAGGATTTAATAATTTGTAAGCTTCTTCTCTTCTCGTGTTTTCTATGACATAAACATGTTTTAAATTCGTCATGTCGTTGAACAATTTCACTGAAATATTATAATAACCTACATTCTCGTCCAACTCATACTTGCTTATAATTCCAATTGGAACATTTTCAGGAAAAATAAGAGAACGGCCACCTGTAGTTATGGTGTCTCCAACTTTAACGGGTGCAGATCTGGGAACATCTACTAAGCTCAATATATTTGGATTCTTTCCATCCCAAGTCAAGGTTCCAAAATGATTTGTCTTTTTGAGTTGAGCATTTATGGATGTGTTAGTATTCAGAATTGAAATCACTCTCGAAAACTCCTGACTCACATTTTCTATTATTCCTACTATGCCTTTGCTGGAGATAACTCCTAGGTCTTCTTTAATGCTATCTTTTACTCCACCTTTGATGAGAAGAAAGTTATCTATTTTGTCGTAGTAATTTGAAACAACAGTCGACTTTTGAATTCTGTATAACGTATCTGTAATAAAGTCTAATTTAGGTTCTAAAGTATCTTCAGAAGGAGAAAGGTTTAATAATTTTTTTCTTAAGACTTCATTTTCTTCAGCAAGAATTTCATTTTGAGTCTTTAAACCAAAATATTGTGAAATACCTTCTGAAGTTTCTAAAACATTTCCAGTAACGAAATTTGCAGAGGAAACCACTTTGCTATTATGGTAGGTATGCGCTTTGAAGGTTAATCCAAGCGCTATTGTCATAAGAATGATAAACACCAAACCTGTCTTATTTTTAATAAGAAATAAAATGATTTGCTGCATAGCTTAGACTTATTTTAGAAGAACAGCTTTGTATCTTTCTAGATCTTTTAGTGTAATTCCTGTTCCTCTTACAATGGCCCTTAATGGATCTTCGGCTATATAAACTGGTAAGTCTGTTTTTTGAGATAAACGTTTATCGAGACCTCTCAGCATAGAACCACCGCCGGCGAGGTATATTCCTGTATTGTAAACGTCTGCGGCCAATTCTGGAGGAGTTTGTGATAATGTTTCCATAACAGCATCTTCAATTCTTAGGATGGATTTGTCGAGAGCTTTAGCTATTTCTCTGAAGGAAATCTCCACTTGCTTAGGTTTTCCAGTTAATAAATCACGTCCTTGAACGCTCATATCTTCTGGTGCTGTTTCCAGATCTTCTGTAGCAGAACCTATTTGGATTTTGATCTTTTCTGCAGTGCGTTCTCCAATGAAAAGGTTGTGCTGAGTTCTCATGAAGTAAATGATATCGTTGGTAAACACATCACCAGCAATCTTTACAGATTTATCGCATACGATTCCTCCAAGAGCAATCACAGCAATTTCTGTAGTACCACCACCAATATCCACAATCATGTTTCCTTTGGGTTGCATGATATCGACGCCAATACCAATAGCCGCGGCCATAGGTTCGTGTATCAGATAAACCTCTTTACCGTTGACACGTTCTGCAGAATCCTTAACAGCACGCATCTCAACTTCTGTGATTCCACTTGGAATACAAATGACCATACGAAGAGACGGTGTGAACAAACGTTTTTTGAGCGCAGGAATTTCTTTAATGAACATACTTATCATTTGCTCACTGGCATCAAAATCTGCAATAACTCCATCTTTCAGTGGTCGTACAGTTTTTATGTTTTCATGCGTTTTTCCCTGCATCATAGCAGCTTCTTTTCCTACCGCAATAATTTTTCCAGTTAATCGATCTCGTGCTACAATCGACGGGCTATCCACGACTACTTTATCATTATGAATGATAAGCGTATTTGCAGTTCCTAAATCTATAGCTATATCTTCGGTAAGAAAATCAAAAAATCCCATGAGTATATTGTTTGAAGAGGATAAAGTTAATTAATTAATGCTTAAAATGACGTGTTCCTGTCATCACCATGGAAATATTATTTTCGTTACAATAATCGACACTTAATTCATCTTTTATGGATCCTCCTGGTTGGATCACAGAAGTAATTCCAGCATTTCCAGCGATCTCTACACAATCTGGAAAAGGAAAGAAAGCATCACTAGCCATCACCGAATTTTTTAGATCAAACTGAAAACTCAAAGCTTTCTCAATCGCATGATTCAAGGCATCAACTCTGGACGTTTGACCAGTTCCACTGGCCAGCAATTGCTTGTTTTTTGCAAGTACAATCGTATTGGATTTGGTATGCTTACAAATTTTGGAAGCAAATAATAAATCTTCTATTTGAGCATCGTTAGGCGATAGTTTTGTAGCGGTTTTAAAATCTTCAACGGCATCTGTTTTACCATCTCTATCCTGAACTAAAACCCCATTCAAACAGGTTCTCACGATTTTATCAGAAAACTGAAATTCTTTCTGGACCAGAAGAATTCGGTTTTTCTTTTTGGTTAAAATCTCCAAAGCCTCATCGGTGAAGCTTGGTGCAATCACAACTTCACAGAAGAGGTTGTGAATTTCTTCAGCAGTCCCTTTATCCAGTTCTGTATTTGAAATCAATATCCCGCCAAAAGCTGAAACCGGATCTCCAGCCAAAGCATCTACGTAAGCCTGATGAATTGTATCTCTTTGTGCAAGCCCGCAAGCATTGTTGTGTTTGAGAATCGCAAAAGTTGGGGCTTCCCTGTAAAATTCTGACATCAAATTCACAGCAGCATCAACATCAAGCAGATTGTTGTAAGACAACTCTTTACCGTGAAGCTTATTGAATACTTTTTCAAAATCTCCAAAGAAAAAGCCCTGCTGATGTGGATTTTCACCGTAGCGCAATTCTTTTCCATTATCAAAACTTTGTTTGTGAATTGGAATTTCTTCAGTGGTATTGAAATAATTGAAGATCGCTGTATCATAATGTGAAGAAATTTGAAAAGCTTTCGCTGCAAAATTCTTTCTTTGCGACAGGCTTACCACTCCTTTATCTTCCTTCAAGATTTCTTCAAAAGAGGTGTAATCTTCTCTTGAAGAAATGCAAAGCACATCTTTAAAGTTTTTAGCAGCAGCCCTTATGAGTGAAATACCACCGATATCTATTTTTTCAATGATGTCTTGTTCAGTAGCACCAGAAGCTACAGTGTCTTCAAAAGGATATAAATCAACAATCACCAAGTCTATTTGAGGAATATCGTAAGTCTTCAATTCTTCCTGGTCCAAAGCATTTTCACCACGATTTAAAATACCTCCAAAAACTTTTGGGTGCAGCGTTTTTACTCGTCCTCCCAAAATCGAAGGGTAAGAGGTGATGTCCTCTACAGGAATGACATTGATGCCTAGGTCTGTTATGAATTTTTCAGTTCCACCAGTGGAGTAAATTTTTACACCTAGTTGGTTTAAAATTTCCACTATAGGCTTTAAACCTTCCTTGTGATAAACCGAGATTAAAGCAGATTTTATTCCTTTTGCTTGAGCCATTATAAAATTCTTTTTTAGATGCTGCAAAAGTAGGACTTTGTTAATGAATAACTAATTGTTGGCTCTCAATTATTTATAAAATAATACCTCCAATTTTTCGAATTGTCATGCTGTCCAAAAGCTTCGGAATATTTCATTATTATGACTTAATTAAAACCTCTAAAAACACCTTTTAAGTCATACTCAGTACTCAATAAAATCAAAACGAATCGCTCAAAAGTTTCTTCTGATTTTGCCTCTGTTAACTTTAAACTGTATAGACTATAAGCCTCATCCTTCAAGATAAACTAAATGTTGGGATCGCATGGGGAAGATAACTTAAACCCTCGATGAGTTTTAGAAATCCTCGTTCATCTGAAGCCGGGTTAAAATTTTGAATAAATAAAACCCTGTCCCAAAGCTTCGGAACAGGGTGACAAATTACTTTTTAATTACCTAAACAATCATTCCAGCTGCAACTGTTTCTTTGGTCGATTCGTCTACCAAAATCACACTTCCTGTGTTGCGATTATCTCTGTAACTGTCCAGCATCAGGCGGTGAGAGGTTTTGAGTTTTACACGCGCAATATCATTCATCTTTAAATCCTTATCGTCTTCATTTCTTTTGAAGGTGTTCACATCCATTTTGTAAACGATGTCTTTGATGACTGCTTTCTGTTCATTGGAGGTGTGCATGATGGTGTATTTGGTTCTTGGTTTTACCGGAGAGTTGTTCAACCAACACAACATCACGTCAAATTCCTGAGAGAGTTCCGGCTGATTGTTCATTTTAACAATCATATCTCCACGGCTGATGTCGATATCATCTTCTAAGGTCATCGCCACAGACATGGGTGCAAAAGCTTCTTCAACCTCCTTATCTCCAGAGTTAATCGACTTTATTTTCGAGTTAAATCCTGACGGCAGAACAGCTACTTCATCACCAACCCTGTAAATCCCGCTAGCGATTCTTCCCGCATAACCTCTGTAGTCTTCAAAACCTTTACGCTGAGGTCTCAACACGGTTTGCACAGGAAATCTGGCATCAATTTTATTGATATCACTACTGATGTGCAAGGTTTCCAGTTCATGGAGCATTGGTGAACCCTGGAACCAGGACATGTGTTCTGAGCGGTTCACAACATTATCTCCATTCAAAGCACTTATAGGAATATAACGCACATCCTTAATAAGTAATTTGGAAGAAAACTCTTCGAACTGCTCAACGATGGCGTTGAAGGTATCTTCAGAATAATCTACCAAATCCATCTTATTCACACAAACAATAATGTGAGGAATATTCAATAATGAAGCGATGAAGGTATGTCTTTTGGTTTGCTCGATCACGCCATGTCTGGCGTCAATGAGGACAACTGCGGCATTGGCAGTGGAAGCTCCTGTCACCATGTTTCTGGTGTATTGGATATGACCAGGCGTATCGGCAATGATAAATTTACGTTTTGGCGTTGTAAAATACCGGTAAGCCACATCAATGGTAATACCTTGCTCACGCTCGTCTTTAAGGCCATCGGTAAACATGGCCAAATCCACACCTTCAATGCCTTTCTGCTTGCTCGAGCTTTCCACAGCAGCGAGTTGGTCTTCAAAAATGGATTTAGAATCGTAAAGTAATCGTCCTATGAGTGTGCTTTTACCATCATCTACGCTTCCAGCGGTGGTGAATCTAAGCAGTTGATTTTTATCTATTTTCATCGTGTAAGTCAGTTTTTGTAATCAGAATTTTAAAAAGTTTTAAAGCGAAAATCTAGAAATAACCGTCTTTTTTACGGTCCTCCATAGCAGTTTCAGAACGCTTGTCGTCGCTTCGGTTACCACGTTCGGTTTCTCTCATCGTAGAAACTTCTTCAACGATTTTTTCCATCGTGTCCGCATCAGATTCAATACCACCAGTGATGGTAATATCTCCCAACGTTCTAAACCGTATTTTTTTCTTAACGATATCTTCGTTAGGCTCTAATTTCAAAAATTCTGAATTAGGAATCCAGGAACCGTTTCGTTTTACGACTTCCCTTTCGTGAGCTAGATATAAGGAAGGGATTTCTATTTTTTCTTTGGTCAGGTAATTCCACACGTCCATTTCGGTCCAGTTACTGATAGGAAAAGCTCGGAAATGCTCGCCTTCAAAATATTTTCCATTGAGCAAATTCCAAAGTTCTGGTCTTTGATTTTTAGGGTCCCACTGTCCAAATTCATCTCTATGAGAAAAGAAGCGCTCTTTGGCTCTCGCTTTTTCTTCGTCTCTACGTCCTCCGCCAATCGCACAGTCAATTTTATGCTCTTCAATCGTGTCCAGAAGGGTGGTGATTTGCAAAGCATTTCTAGTGGCATTTTTTCCCTTTTCTTCGGCGACTCTTCCTGTGTCAATTGATTTTTGAACTGACCCTACAATCAGATTAACGCCAAGTTTATCAACGATGTCATCTCTAAACTGAATGGCTTCAGGGAAATTATGACCTGTATCTACGTGCATCAAAGCGAAAGGAATTTTCGCAGGATGAAAGGCTTTTTTAGCCAGATGCGTCACCAAAATGGAATCCTTTCCTCCAGAAAATAAAATAACTGGATTTTGAAACTGTGCCCAAACTTCCCGCAATATGAAAATGGCTTCCGATTCTAGTTCTTCTAGATAGTTTAAATAATAAGTACTCATATAGCTAAATTCTGTGTGTTTTTTCTAAATATTCTATGATGTGCTGGACCGCTTCGTCCACTTTAGTTGTCTCGGTTTCGATATGAATTTCAGGATTCAATGGAGCTTCGTAAGGCGCATCAATTCCCGTAAAATTTTTGATCTCACCAGCTCTGGCTTTTTTATAAAGTCCTTTGACATCACGACGCTCGCATTCTTCAAGTGAAGTGTCTACAAAAATTTCAATCAGATCGTTTTCCCCAACTATGTGTTTAACCTGATCGCGATCAGAGATCAAAGGAGAGACGAATGCGGCAATCGTAATTATGCCTGCGTCCACAAAGAGTTTGGAAACTTCTGCAATCCGTCTTAAATTTTCAAGTCGGTCTTCTTTGGTAAATCCAAGTCCTTTGTTGATGCCACTTCGTATGTTATCGCCGTCCAACGCATAAGTAGAAACGCCTTTGTAAAACAATTCTTCTTCTGCTTTGTTGGCAATAGTCGATTTCCCAGAGCCAGAAAGTCCTGTAAACCAAAGTACGAACGACTCATGTCCGTTGACCTTATTTCGCTTGGACCTAGAAATCTCGTAGTCGTGTATGACTATATTTTCGCTCATAATTCTGTTTTCACGTGGAAGTATCCATTCAGTAAATTCTCCCTGTTGTATAGCATTTCCTTCTCAGTATCCAGGCTGATTACTTCCAAGCCTACAGCTTTACAAATCGCTTGTCCGGCAGCCGTATCCCATTCCATGGTTGGGGCATAACGCGGATAGACATCGGCATTGCCTTCTGCTACCAAACAGAACTTTAGAGAACTTCCTTTAGAAACAATTTCTACTGGTTTCTGGTGCTTTTCTTTCAAGTTGTCGATGTGATCCAGCGTCTCTTGATTCATATGAGAACGACTTCCAACCACACGGATGGGATTTGAATTATGACTTGGCTCGAGCAAAATCGCAGCTTTCAATAACGTGTCTACATCCCAGTTAGATTCTGGAACTTCAGCTTTGAAAGCTTTATTAGACTCTACATCACCCACGTAAAGTAAGCGTTGAGCCGGGACATAGATAACTCCAAACACTGATTTCTGTTGATCGATCAAAGCTATATTTACGGTGAATTCACCATTTTTCTTGACAAATTCCTTAGTGCCATCCAGTGGGTCTACAATCCAACACGAACTCCAGGTTTTCCTCTCACTATAATCTGTCTGTTTATTTTCTTCACTTATAATAGGAATAGAAGTCGTTTCCAAAAAAGACATAATCACCTTATTGGCATTTTTATCGGCTTCAGTCAGAGGCGAAGCATCATCCTTATACTCCACATCAAAATCTTCTTTGTAAATTTCCATAATCGCATCGCCGGCTTTTATGGAAGCTTCAATCGCTTTTAGTTTATTTTCATTCATAGGATCAGTCAAATCTTATTCTGTTTGATTATCAAATGTTTAGAGGCTTAATTTTGCCTTCCAATAATCAATTCATTTTAATTTTTGCCAAAAGTATATAATTTCTACCAATTTGGTAGACTAATCAAATTAGAAAGAGATATTGCTTTAGTTAAATTTTATTCTGAATTTAATACGTAATATGACACAAAGATTTGCGACTATAGATTTAATCAACTTAAAGGATCAAATTTTCGTATATATAAATAAAAACCAATGAGACCATTTAACCTTATTCTTATCACCATTCTTTTTTCAAGCTTTGGAATCCAAAATGCACAAAGCCAACAGATCCATCAGCATAGCGAATGGAATCTTTTATTACAAAACCATGTCGGTCAAAATGGGAAAGTTGATTATAAAGCTTTCAAGAAAAATGAAAGTAAATTGGATTCTTATTTAAAGTTATTAGGAAACAATCCACCTCAAGACTCTTGGTCCAAAAATGAAAAGAAAGCTTACCTCATCAATGCCTACAACGCGTTTACAGTAAAACTTATCGTAGAGAACTACCCTACAGAAAGCATTAGGGATATCGGAGGATTTTTTAGTAACCCTTTCAGCACAGAATTTGCTAAAATTGGAGATAAAGAGTATTCACTAGATGATATTGAAAAAGGAATGCTTTTGAAAATGGGAGATCCTCGTGTGCATTTTGCAGTCAATTGTGCTTCAGAGTCCTGTCCGAAACTTCTGAATGAAGCCTATGTGGCTTCCAAACTGGATAAACAATTGGATGCTTCAGCGAGTTATTTTATCAACTCTGAAGAAAATAAACTCTCCAGAACGAAAGTCGAATTGTCTAAAATTTTCAAATGGTATGCATCAGATTTTGAAAAAGATGGAAATTCAGTTATAAACTTCATCAATACGTATTCAAAAGAAACCATTAATGAAGATGCTTCTGTAAGTTATTTGTCCTATTCCTGGAAGTTGAACGAAAAGTAAGTTGAATGATTAGTGTCATCATCCCTGTTTATAATGAAGCTGAATTGATTGAAGCCAACTTGAATCAAATTCAGAAGAGAATAAGCGCGTCCAGATTGGTGAAAGAAACTTTAGTCATCGATGGTGGAAGCACGGATGCTACTTTTGAAAACGCTAAAACTGTTGAAGGAGTTGAGGTGTTTAAAAGCTCTAAAGGAAGACCACGACAAATGAATTTTGGAGCGGCAAAAGCCAATGGAGAAATCCTGTATTTTTTGCATATTGATACCTTCCCACCTCAGAATTTTGACCAATTGATAGTTGGATCTGTCAATAAAGGACATGAAGCTGGTTGTTTTAAAATGAAATTCAGGAGTCAACATCCCTGGCTGAAGTTCATCAGCTGGCTGACCAAATTTAAAGCCAGATCCTGCAGAGGAGGAGATCAGAGTTTGTTTGTAACCAAATCTCTTTTTGAAAAAATCGGCGGTTACAACGAAGATTATTTGATTTATGAAGACCACGAAATCCTAAAGCCACTTTACGAGCTCACCGATTTTGACGTGATTCAGCACTGGATTTCTACATCTGCCAGGCGTTTTAAAACAAAAGGTATTTTGAAATTGCAACTTTTATTTTGGGTGATTTACTTTAAAAAATGGAGTGGCGCCAGTCCGGACGAATTGTATTAATTTTATGCTAAAAAAATAAACAACTGAAGGTTTTGTGCTCAAAATTATTGGTTTATACCGAACTTTGGTAAGTATTCAAATGGAATATCGACTAGCTTTATAATTAAAATCCAAATGGTTTGAAACAAGAACACATTGTTATCATTGGTAACGGCATTTCGGGAGTGACTTTGGCGAGGCACATTCGGAAGTTATCCGATAAACGCATCACGTTGATTTCTTCAGAAAGTGAACATTTCTTTTCCAGAACGGCGCTGATGTATGTCTATATGGGACATATGAAGTGGAATCATTTAAAGCCTTATGAAGATAAGTTTTGGGTAAAAAATAGATTGGAGTTAAAGCAAGCGCATGTGCAGCATGTGGATACTCAGCAAAAACAATTAACTTTTGAGTCTGGCGAAGTGTTTTCTTATGACAAGCTAGTCATCGCCTGCGGTTCGAAATATAACAAGTTTGGATGGCCAGGTCAGGATGCTAAGGGAGTCATCGGACTTGTGAATAAACAAGATTTGGAAGAGCTAGAAGAATTGGCTCCAAATAATAAAGTTTGTAAACGAGCCGTCATTGTTGGAGGAGGATTAATTGGCGTGGAGCTGGCAGAAATGCTTTCCACTAGGAATATTCCTGTCACATTTTTAGTGAGAGAGAAACATTTTTGGAATAATGTTTTGCCCGCTGAAGAGGCGCAATTAATCGACCGCCACATCCGGGAACATCATATCGACTTACGACTAGAAACTAATCTTGAAGAAATCATCACCGACGAAAACGGAAAAGTGAAATCAGTGAAAATAAAAGAAACTGGCGAGGTTTTAGACTGTGATTTGGTAGGATTAACGCCTGGCGTTTCTCCAAACATAAGTTTTTTGAAATCGAGTACTATTGATTTGAACCGGGGTGTTTTGATCAATAGAAGTTTAGAAACCAGTGAAACAGATGTGTATGCCATTGGCGATTGCGCCGAGCAGCGGGAGCCGATTGGCAATCGACCGCCGATTGAAGCCGTTTGGTATACGGGTCGAATGATGGGAGAGACTTTGGCGCAGACGCTTTGCGGAAATCCTATGGAATACAAGCCTGGGCATTGGTTTAACTCGGCCAAATTTTTTGATATTGAATATCAGACTTACGGCTGGGTGTTTCCAAAACCAAAAGAAGGGCAAACCGATTTTTACTGGGAACATGAAGATGGTAAAAAGTGTATTCATATTCAGTATGAAAAAGAATCACGGATCTTTAAAGGCATCAATACTTTTGGCATTCGACTGCGCCATGAGGTTTTTGACCGATGGTTAACTGAGAAAGTTACAGTTGATGAGGTTATTAAAAACCTGAAGTCGGCTAACTTTGATCCCGAATTTTTTAAGTCTTATGAGAAAGAAATTCAAAATAAATTTCAATATACACTAAAAACAACCTAATTATGAGTGTAGATGTAAACATGTCTGTTACAGGCAATTCGCCAGAAGCTTTAAACGTCCAGCAAAAACTATCTTCTGCGCTAGGATTGTTGGGTATTTTTATAATGACCTTATCGGGTTTCAATATTCAATTTCAGCCTAAAATTGTTTGGGTGAGTTTATCGCTTATCATGGTTTTCGCAGGGATTTTTTGGTATTCCAAAGTGAGTTATGGGCATAAGACTGAAGGTATCAAAAACGATCGGATTTATTTTAAATCTCTAACCAATCGGGGATTTTGGGCCTATATTTTAGGCTTAGCTTTGACAGGGTTTTATATTGTGCTTTATTTTTATCCCAGCTGGATAGGATTGATTAGCGATGGAGAAAACACAGGGGTTATAGCTTTGTTTGATCCGTTAAGCAAAGCTATAAGTGGGAATGCAGCAAGCCAATGGTTTGTCTACGGCACCTTGTATACCCTAGCTATTGTTGGTTTTGGTGTGAAATTCCTCTGGAAATATCGTCATAATCGCTATCAACGCTTACGCACATTTTCAGTTATGTTTTTCCAATTGGGATTTGCATTTTTAATTCCAGAGCTGATGTCAAGACTCAATGGAGATAATTTTTCATTACCCTATTATAACTTTGTCAACATATGGCCTTTAAACTATTATAATTTTGAGCAATATAGAGTCGACCAGTTTATAAATTCGGGGACTGTTGGTATTGGACTCCTTATTTTTGGAGTTCTTTCTATCCTTATCATCACTCCCATTTTAACTTATAAATATGGTAAGCGCTGGTATTGTTCTTGGGTGTGTGGTTGTGGAGGATTAGCAGAAACTGCTGGAGATTCTTTCCGTCATTTGAGCGACAAATCCCAGTCTTCTTGGAAATTGGAGCGTTGGTTAGTCCATACAGTTGTTGTTTTTGTTGTTATAATGACGACTGCGGTTGTTTATTCATATCTAAATACTGATAAGTATTGGTTGTCTGGTAGTGCTTTTCTGATAAGTGTAGCTAGTTTATTGACGATTGTTTTTACTTGGACGATGGTCTATAAGCGTGAAGAATTGCAAAACGATGCTAAATATGCGGCGATTGGTTTTTTTGTCGTTATACTTTCCTTGCTGGGACTTCACTTTTCTGGACTTATAGATAAGGTCTTTTTATTTGAAGCTGAAACCTTAAGAGCAACTTATGGTTTTGCAATTGGTGCCATCTTCTCTGGAGTTGTAGGAGTGGGGTTTTATCCTATTTTTGGGAATAGAGTCTGGTGTAGATTTGGATGTCCTATGGCTGCTATTTTAGGATTTCAACAGCGCTTATTTTCAAAATTCAGAATTACGACCAATGGTGGTCAATGTATTTCTTGTGGAAACTGTACAACGTATTGTGAGATGGGAATAGATGTGAGAGCCTACGCACAAAAAGGAGAAAACATAGTTAGATCTTCTTGTGTTGGCTGCGGAATTTGTGCTTCCGTTTGTCCACGAGGAGTTTTAAAATTGGAGAATGATACACCAGCTGGTAGAATTAATTCTCAAGAAGTTTTATTAGGCAACGATGTGGATTTAATGGATTTGGTGAATCAGAATAAGTAAGCAATCAAGTAAAATTGAATCATATAAAAACCTCTTTACTTTTTTTTAGTAGAGAGGTTTTTAAGTTTTACATTTTGCTCCAAACTTAAATTCTAGAATAAATTAGACGGGAACACCTTAAACTAAGACTTAAATTTCCTTGTTATAAAAAGGAAAAACTATTCTGTTTTAATTCTACTAGAGTTTAACTCTAAGGTTTTTACAAAAAAACCTGATACAGTCCATTCTTAAACAATACTTAATTAAATCTTTAATCACATTTTATTAATTAAATTTCATTTATTAGAAATGAATCAAAATTTCTTATGATTACATTTATTATATAGATTAAACTTATACTTAATTAAAGATTATATTCAATTTCTTTACAGTCTAATTTTTAATACGCTTACAATGGAAGATATGAAAAATAATGCCGATAATAAATCAAAAGCTGGGGATGTGAATTCCTCTTCTGCAAGTTGTCCATTTCTAGATGGAGATATGAAAGGGGCTGCTGGCAGTGGAAAAGATAATAAAGACTGGTGGCCAAACTCACTTAATCTTAATATACTGAGACAAAATTCAGCCATGGCAAACCCTATGGACGAAGATTTTAACTATCAGGAAGAATTCAAAACTCTGGATTTAGCCGCAGTCAAAAAAAATTTAGAAGAATTGATGACGACCAGTCAGGACTGGTGGCCGGCAGATTACGGACATTATGGTCCGTTTTTTATACGTATGGCTTGGCATGCAGCAGGAACCTATAGAATACAAGACGGTAGAGGTGGAGCTGGTTCTGGATCGCAGCGTTTTGCACCGCTCAATTCCTGGCCAGATAATGCCAACCTCGACAAAGCCAGATTATTACTCTGGCCAATTAAGCAGAAATACGGTAGAAAATTATCCTGGGCAGATTTAATTGTTCTTACAGGTAATGTAGCCCATGAATCCATGGGACTCAAAATGCAAGGTTTTGGCGGTGGACGTGAAGACATATGGCAAACTGAAGAAGATGTATATTGGGGAGCAGAAAAAGAATGGCTAGACAATCAATCTCGTTATTCTGAAGGAGAATTGGAAAACCCACTAGCCGCTTCTCATATGGGTTTAATATATGTGAACCCAGAAGGACCTAACGGAAATCCAGATCCACTTGGGGCAGCTCACAATATTCGCGTGACTTTTGGTAGAATGGCCATGAACGATTATGAAACAGTAGCATTGACAGCTGGTGGACATACCTTTGGAAAAACCCATGGCGCAGCCAATGATGCTGAGTATTTAGAGGCAGAACCAGCTGGTGCACCCATTGAAATGCAAAGTATGGGTTGGAAAAACAATTACAAATCTGGAAAAGGAGAACATACTATAACTAGCGGACTAGAGGGCGCTTGGACCGATACACCGACCAAATGGAGTCATACTTACTTCAAAAATTTATTTGAATACGATTGGGAATTAACCAAAAGTCCAGGCGGAGCACACCAGTGGAAACCCAAAGACAATGCTGGTGCCGGGACAGTTCCAGACGCGCACAATCCAAATAAAAAACATGCGCCATTTATGTTGACGACAGATATCGCCCTGAAGGAAGATCCTGCTTACGAAAAAATATCACGTCATTTTTATGAAAACCCAGAAGAATTTGCAGATGCTTATTCCAAAGCCTGGTATAAATTAATGCACCGTGATATGGGACCCATCGAAAGATATTTGGGACCAGACGTGCCAAAAAAACAATTCAACTGGCAAGATCCAGTCCCAGCAGTAGACCATGAGTTGATTAATGATAAAGACATTGAAAATTTAAAATCCAAAATCTTGGATTCTGATGTTTCCATTTCAGAATTGGTATCGGTGGCTTGGGCTTCGGCTTCGACCTACAGAGATTCCGATAAAAGAGGTGGAGCCAACGGCGCTCATATCCGTTTGAATCCCCAACGCAACTGGGAAGCTAACAATCCAGACCAATTGATGAAAGTGCTTGGCGTTTTAGACCGTGTGCAAACCGATTTTAATTCAGCTCAGAAAAGCAATAAGAAAGTATCTCTGGCAGATTTGATTGTGCTTGGAGGTAATGCAGCGGTAGAAAAAGCGGCCGAAAAAGCTGGACACGAGTTGCACATTCCTTTTTACCCTGGTAGAACTGATGCTTTGGAAGAGCAGATTGAAGTCGATTCCTTCGATGCTTTGGAGCCCAGAGCCGATGGATTTAGAAACTATACCAAAGGGTATAAGAAGGTAACTGATGAGGAATTATTGATCGATAAAGCTAATTTATTGACCCTCACAGCACCAGAAATGACGGTATTACTTGGGGGTATGCGAGCGCTCAATACCAATTACGATCACTCCAATTACGGTGTCTTTACAGACCAGCCAGAAGTGTTGACCAATGATTATTTTATCAACTTACTGGACCTTGGGACGACTTGGAAATCCATCAATGATGAGCAAACCTTGTTTGAAGGCAGCGATCGCAAAACAGGAGAGAAAAAATGGACAGGCACGCGCGCCGATCTTATTTTCGGGTCCAACTCCGAGTTGAGAGCCCTGGCCGAAGTCTACGGAAGTTTAGACTCCAACAAGAAATTTGTCAAGGACTTTGCCAAAGCCTGGAACAAAGTGATGAACCTGGACAGATTCGATTTAGATTAATATTGATTTATAATAAAGTTGAAAAAGGTGGTTTGGCAACAAATCACCTTTTTTATGCCTTGACTTTAGGGGCTTTTACACAAAAGCTTTATTCTGATTTTGCCAGCGTTGAAATGATGTTTTACGATACATTTCTTAATGGGTTGAGTTAGCTTTTAAGACCCAGTTTGGTTTGTAGTTTTGACTGAAGGGTGAAAGATAACTTAAAGCCAGAATGAACGGATTGACGCTGGACACAAAATAAGTTTACGCTCAACCGTATTCAAATTCCCTTTAAAAGTGTATGGTTATCAACCAAAGAAAACTTGAGACCAAACAGTATTGATAAAAACTATAAAGACATACGTTTATCCCTAATAAATAAATGATAAGCGTGTTTTTTTTATAAACATATAACGAGTTGGGGTTAATTTTAACTCAAACTGAAAAGTAGTTACCTGGCCCAATGTTAAGTTTTATTCATTCTCAATTTGAAAATAAATAGAGTGAATATAAATTTGAATTACTAACTTTAAACCATAAATGGTATGGAACAAAAACGAATCGTAACTTATCTCAAACTTGGCATCTTGCTTTTTGGAATTTTGCTTTTGAATAATGCTTGCGAAAAAGACATCGCTGTTGAATAATCATTGGAAGAAAACAATAATGCATTTGTACCAACTGTAAAAACACTTTCCAAAGTTAATGTAGGACAAACTTTTAATAATCTATCTTCTCAGTTAAATATTGACCCTTACTTGCAACTAGAACAAAAAAACATACATGGCAAAACTACGAAGGACACGTTAGGTATATCTGTTTATACGGATGTCATAAAAGAAGTTACTTTAGGTAATTATAAATCTTATACCATGAGAATCACTTCTGAAAATGACCAAAGCAGTATCTTTTATAATCTTACTCTTGAGGACAAGAACGGACAACCTGATATGTTTGTTACTCAATACATACCAACCCAAAACTGGCTAAACGATCAAAATCAAGTATTCGAAGGTAATATTACAACAATGGGTATTGTGATGATATTACACATGCACCACCATCCGGTGGCGGTGGCCCAACTGAACCAGGAAGTGGCTATCCGCCAGACCCTCAAGGAAGCCCCTACTACCCAACTAATTGTGATGGTGTAGTGATAGTAACTTATGAAAGTGTAGCCTATTCCTGTGGTTGCGGTCATATGCCTGGGGATGATTGCCAAGGATGTACTAGTAGCAGTCCAATGTGGTCAGGCTACCATGAAATACCTTACTATTATTGCGATGCTACCGATTATGGTTCCGATCCAAGGGACGATACCAATAACCCTAATCCAGGGGGTGGTGGAGGTGGTTCAGGAAATGGCGATGGCACATCACCTGACGATACTCCAATAACTGTACTTATTCCACCAGGTGAAGAATGTGAAAATCCACCGCCTGGCGATTTAAATGGGGATTGTAAATTAGATGCTTATGAAGTTTGTCTTTTACAAGGCAATAGCAAAGAAGTTTGTGAGTGTGTGGCAGATAGAGGAACCGTAGAAGAGTGTCTACAAGATATAAAATGTGAACGCTTAAACAGATTAGTACAAACCGATGGTTTAGGTTCAGATATATTACCAGTTGTCAACCAATTAAGAACAAAATTAGGCGCAGGTAACAATGAGTGGTCTATGAGCTATAAAAATGTTTGGTCAGAAGAGGGCAGAAAAAACGTAACCGATGATGATGGCTTACAAGAAGGGCCTTCAGATGAAAGATCACCTTTTAATTATACCACTACTTGGATAGGCCAAATTCATTCGCACCCTGAAGGCAAATTTGCAGTGCCTTCTTGGCTAGATATAAGAGCTCTTAAATTGCTACACACCGAATCCTACGACGTTTTCAATGATGAAGTATTTATTATGGTTGTAGCACCAAACAACATCACTTATGCTTTAAGAGTAGACAATATTCAAACCCTTATTGATAAAATTGATGCCGATATGCAAAATGCTAAAGGGAATAATGATGATGAAAAAAGAAAATATATTAAGGAAGAAATGAGAGAAGATTATAGTAATAGCAGCAACTTAGAAAAAACCTTTTTAGAGCTTTTTGGTGATTACGGTATTTCCTTCTATGAAGCCACAGATGCTACCTTAAGCAATTGGAAACAATTAGAGTTAGATGAAAATGACAACGAAACCGTAACCGAAACCCCTTGTAATTAAAACTTAAAGTGATGAAAAAAATAATATCAATAATAGCAATTGGATTAATTTTTTACAATTGTAAAGCACAAAGTCCAGTATTAAATATGGAAGATGCAAATGTTACTAAAAGTAAAGCCCCTGATAATTCATATTATAAAGATGTAAATAATACTCTCAATAATTTTGAAGGTGCATGGTTATATACCAATGGGAATACCTCTTTAAAGATAATATTAGTAAAAAGTACTCAATATTTTAACGGCGATTTTTACGAGGATTTGTTGATTGGTGGCTATCAGTACATAGAAAATAGAGTAGAAAAAATAAACACGCTTTCTGATGCAAATGACCCAAGTATTGGTAGAGCTGCAAGTATTAGAGGCAACAATATCTATAATAATTGCAGATACTCACCTGTTGATGATTGTGTAGATGGAGAAAAAAACTTAGACTTATCAATAAATGATGTTCCTTTAGAAGGGCACATAGGCACTTTAAGATTATTTAAAAGAACTATTAATGGGCAAGAAGCCTTAAAAGCTAATATTTCTATGAACTATTTTCGTGATGTAAGTGGCCCAGCACCAGATCCAACATTACCTTGGCGTATGGATAATATTGTGTTAATTAAACAAAACTGATATTAAAAAACTAACCACAACCATGCATATGTTCAATAGCGGCTTAAGTTTACACCTAAAGTCGCTTTTGATTTGCTTAGTTAATTATAAATCAAAAAAACAAGTATATTTTACCGCTACTGCAACATATGCAAGTCCGTTGGGCATAATTTAAAAAACATACATTGAAATATTGGAAACCTAAGAATTAAACTGAAATACAAGAGTTTTGAAATTGAATTAGAAGGAGATAAAGATACTGTCCAATCTGAATTTAAAGACATCAAAGAAAATGGTCTAGGTAATATAGTTATGGGCGTTGACTTATCTGAAGAAAACTTATTGGCTAATTCTGAGCTACCCGAACAATCTAATAATTTAAAGCAACTTAATACCCCTGACATTGTTGATATCGATGAAGAAGAAACTAGCGTTCCTTCAATTAAAGATGTAATAATGAAGCAACTTCCATCTTCAGAAACAGAATGGATAATGGTTTATGCTTATTATGCGAGCAATCACGGAACGAATACCTTTACTTCCAAAGACATATTGATAATGTATGAAAACACTAAACGAAAAACTGCGAGCAGACACGCAAATATGTCAAAGAACATAAGGGCTATTTTTAGTAAAGGTTACTTTAGTGCATTAAATGATGATGATTTAATGTTATTTAAAAACAATCCTTCAGCCTACACCAATGCGCTATCTCTTTCTATAAGAAAAAAATCTACTAGAATTTTTGAGAATGATTTAAATTTTTCGACTAAAATAGGTGGATATTTATATTTGGACAGAGATAAAACAGACTCAATTATCAATAGTATGATAAGTTTAAAACAAACTGCAAGTTCAGTTATTCCAGTTAAAATAAATATTTCTGAAGCTAACTTGTCTTACCTAGATGACATAATCGAATTTTGTAAAAAAAATGACAGAAAAATTATTTTGATTAGAAGTCCACAACACAAAGAGTATTCTGGCTATAAAAACGAAGAAAAGTATATGGAAATAGTTAAATCACGATATGCAGATATTGAATACCTAGATTTCTCGAACTTTCCTCTTTCAAATTCAAAATATGGAGATTTAGGACATCTAAACTATAAAGGAGCCAAAATATTTTCAGAATGGTTTGCTAGTCTACTCTTAAATGAACTGTTGGAAAAAGAAAACAAACAAGATTACATTGATGGAAAAATGAAAGCACGAACGCACAACAAAGAACTGAGGTAAAAAACAACTCTTTTCTTAATTAATTTGAGACATAATTATTCTAGGCTCATAGATTCCTTTAATGGATACTTTGAACTTTTTTGTTCCTTTCTATTGTACTCTTTACTTCGGCAATACAGACACGTAAGTTTCATCATACGGCAGCCCTGATTTGGCTATCGCAAAGCATTGTTTTAGTAGCTTGTTGGCCACTGCAATCAGCGCTAGTTTCTTACTCTTGCCTTTGTTTACTATACGCTCATAGATTTCTCTACAAGCCTTGTTGTGCTTACAGGCATTAAAGGCGCACAAGAACAGTAGATTTCGCAGTTTCCTGTTTCATGCCTTCCTCTCGCAATCTGCTCGTCGGAGGCAAGACAGATCCTCGCCCTACCTCTTACGCTGCTACCAGACTCTCTTGTAGTGGGTGTTATTCCCACATAGCTGCAAAGCTGCGAGGCCTTTTCGAATTTAGAGAAGCCATCGGTAATTACAATCAGAAACAAGGCCGTTTTCTGCCCTATTCCAGGCACTGAGGTTAAGAGGGTGAGCTGCTGCTCTTGATCTTCCTTGACCAAGGACAGGATCTTTTCCTCAATCGCTTTTACTTCTTTATCCAACTGCTTCCTTTGGCGTTTTA
>NZ_JAIQYZ010000053.1 GCF_020164495.1 Psychroflexus lacisalsi | reverse complement strand
AAGGCGCACAAGAACAGTAGATTTCGCAGTTTCCTGTTTCATGCCTTCCTCTCGCAATCTGCTCGTCGGAGGCAAGACAGATCCTCGCCCTACCTCTTACGCTGCTACCAGACTCTCTTGTAGTGGGAGTTATTCCCACATAGCTGCAAAGCTGCGAGGCCTTTTCAAATTTAGAGAAGCCATCGGTAATTACAATCAGAAACAAG
>NZ_JAIQYZ010000052.1 GCF_020164495.1 Psychroflexus lacisalsi | reverse complement strand
TCGCCCTACCTCTTACGCTGCTACCAGACTCTCTTGTAGTGGGAGTTATTCCCACATAGCTGCAAAGCTGCGAGGCCTTTTCAAATTTAGAGAAGCCATCGGTAATTACAATCAGAAACAAGGCCGTTTTCTGCCCTATTCCAGGCACTGAGGTTAAGAGGGTGAGCTGCTGCTCTTGATCTTCCTTGACCAAGGACAGGATCTTTTCCT
>NZ_JAIQYZ010000051.1 GCF_020164495.1 Psychroflexus lacisalsi | reverse complement strand
TGCTCTCGCATTTCCTTGACTATCATATAATGTTGTTTCTTGCGCATTGACTGTAAATGCGACAAATAATAATAAAATTAAAAAGTTGAATGTTTTGTTCATAGTTTGTTTCGTATGTGTGCTAACGTAAAGCGGATATGACCCGTACCGAGTCAAGACCTTAATGTAAAACTACTACAATTCTTCCAATTGTAATAGTTTATTAAAACATGCCGGAGGAGGTATGGGTTATATTCGCCAGTTGTGT
>NZ_JAIQYZ010000050.1 GCF_020164495.1 Psychroflexus lacisalsi | reverse complement strand
CGCCAAATTTTTAAATTTGGCTTATTGAGTAAAAAAGATAATAAGAAAAATTTAAAAATTCGGCTCGTGCTTCATCCGAAACTAATTGTTTAATTTGCACGCTACGAGCCATATACAGGGACGTTAGGCACAATTAAAAACCAACGACAATGACAAAAATCTACAGAAGTTTTTCAGAACCAGACAGAGTGAATCTCTCTTGGGAGGAAACTTGGCGACGAGAAGATAAAGGATTGATTAAAAACTAT
>NZ_JAIQYZ010000005.1 GCF_020164495.1 Psychroflexus lacisalsi | reverse complement strand
CACTCTGTACTTCAGTAAGTGCATTGTAGAGGGGAACCGCATTGTTCTGAGCATACTCACAGATCGCCTTTGCATCACTTTTGTCTGTCTTTACCTTGGCCAGTTTCATCTGGATAAACCGCTTGATCGACAAGGGATTGATAACGGATACTGCTACTGCATTTTTGTAAAGAAACTGTGCGAGTCTGTAATGATAGTAACCTGTTGCCTCCATGGCTACTAATGAGTTCTCTGGCAATCCTTTAAAGAACTTTTTAAACCCAGACTCATCATTGTTAAACTGATGGTGACCGCTAAGGCTGCCATAAACATCAAATACATCTTTACTAATGTCAACTCCATAAGTTTCTTTATATTTATTCATAAGAACTGATTTATGAAAGAGCATACTACCTTACTCACAACAACTTAAAAACGAAATCCAAAGTCTCACATAACTTAAGCGTGGTTGAGATAGTAAAAAGAAAGGGAATTATCAATGTTGACGAAGTCTAGGCTTCACCGTGTATAGTAACCTTAATCCTCTCTTTTGTTCTTTCTGATTTATATCACAATTTAAAGAGAATCAAACTTAAGCCGTGTATAAACCATTGCTGGGTCTGTGCTCATCTGGAAAATCCCTGCGGAATTTTCACGTAGATTTGTACTTGGAATGGTTCGTGCTTTAACACGCAACGGTCCATACACAACAACGTTGTGTTTCATACTAGAACAGCAGTGAAAAAAGAAAATCATCAATGAAAAGATCCTATTACTCGAATAGCATACAAAAATTTTTACTTGACAATGATTCGAGCATTTTAGGTGAATTAACTGCTAATCATAGCAATCGAACTCTTGAAGAATTACAAATAAATGCTTGGAGAAAGCAGATTGAGGTACTCAAGAATCAGCTCAAGGACTTAAAGGGGAAAATATATTTTGAATTTGCCATTCCCAGAATGGGTAAGCGAGTAGACAATATCATAATAGTTAATGATGTAATTTTTGTTGTTGAATTCAAAGTAGGTGAAGGTGGATATGAAAAACACGCCATTGAACAAGTGATTGACTATACAATTGACCTTAAAAATTTTCACGAAGGCAGTCATCATACAAAACTCATACCTATTTTAGTAGCTACTAATGCGTCAATTATAAATCAAACAAGCAGTGATATATTAATTTATAAGACGGCTGCAAAAACCAACAAAGACAATCTTTCTGACACTATTCAAATTTTCGTTAATAGCGATAATATACCAATTGATATAGAATATTGGGAAAAGTCTATTTACAAACCTACTCCGACAATAGTAGAAGCAGCACAAGCCTTATACAAAGGACATAATGTGCTGGAAATCACACGATCTGACTCAGGAGCCATAAATCTTTCAAAAACGGCAAATAGTATTAACACAACTATAGAGAAGTCTAAACGAGAAAAAATAAAATCAATTTGTTTTGTAACCGGAGTACCAGGAGCAGGCAAAACCTTAGCAGGGTTGAATATAGCCGTTGAAAGAATGAAAGCAGACGAAGATGAACATGCTGTTTTTTTATCAGGAAATGGACCTTTAGTTGATGTACTTAGAGAAGCGCTCACCAGAGATGAATATTTTACAGCAAAGCAAAACGGAAATAAAATCACTAAGAAACAAGCTGCTATTAAAGCAAACGCTTTCATTCAAAACATCCACCACTTTCGAGACGACAACTTACTTTCAGACAAAGCACCAATCGAGAAAGTTGTAGTTTTTGACGAAGCACAAAGGGCTTGGACAAAAGAACAAGCAAGTTCCTTTATGCGAAGAAAAAAAGGAATAGATGATTTTAACATGTCAGAACCTGAATTTTTAATTGAGGTTATGAACCGCCATTTTGATTGGTGCACTATTGTCTGTTTAATTGGAGGAGGCCAGGAAATTAATACAGGTGAAGCAGGCTTGGAAGAATGGATAAATTCTTTACAAAATCATTTTGCAGATTGGAATGTACACTATTCAAACTCAATTTTAGATAGTGATAATTATTTAAAATCCCAAGAGTCCAAACAATGGCTAGTTAACAACGGAATTAGTGAACCTGATTTACATCTTGCAGTTTCAGTGAGATCTTTTAGATCTGAAAAATTGTCAAACTTTATTCATGAGTTATTAAATGTCAACATAGACAACTCCAAGCAGATTTATTCAGAAATAAAAGACTCATATCCAATCGTTTTGACTAGAGAACTAGAAAAGGCAAAAAGTTGGTTACGCCAACAAGCGAAAGGTAGTGAACGAATAGGATTGATTAGTTCATCAGGTGCCAGAAGACTTAGACCAATTGGCATTGATGTCAAAAATGAAATATCTGCACCTAATTGGTTTTTAAACAATAGTCAAGATATCCGTTCTTCTTATTTTTTGGAAGAAGTAGCGACAGAGTTTGATATTCAAGGTCTTGAAATTGATTGGGCTTGTGTGGCATGGGGAGGCAATTTTTATATGAATAGTAAGTCTTGGAAATACTAGAGTTTCAAAGGGACTAAATGGCAAAACATAAACAAAGAGTTAGATAAAGAATATTTGAAAAACACTTATCGAGTGCTTCTTACCCGAGCTAGACAAGGTATGGTATTATACATTCCTAAAAGCAGTGAAATTGATCAAACTCGACCCAAGAAATTTTACGATCAGACATTCGAATATTTGAAAGAAATCGGAATAAAAGAAATTGAATAAAAAGTACGAAAACACAACATTGGCTATACGTAATGCGGGCTAAAGTGATAATATGAAAGCAATTACATCAAATAAACAAACTGCTAAACGGAAAGTCAAGTGCTTTGAAATAATGCACTACGTATAGCCGCGACCGTTGCCATTCATTGTAAAAAAAATTCACAATAAATATTAAGAAAAAATAATATGACAAAAAAACTCTTTTCCTTATTGCAGGAATAATATCATTAATTGTTTTTATTGGCTCTATGACTGAATCGGATCCAAAAACATTTTTCGGTTACTCAGTAAGTCATTGATTTGTTAAAGCATTTTGGCTTTCAAATACCATATTAATATTTAATGCTTACAGACAATGATGAGTTTTGCCATGTGAGTGTAAAAATTGATTTCAAATTAAATAATATGGAAGTTGATGGTGGAAATCTTCAGGTTTACGTGATAGATCCAAGAAGTAAAAGACAACAACTAACAAAAATCACAATATCTAATACAAGGTTAGCTTATAATTTTAATTATAGATATTTGAGGAGTTATGGTAATCATCATAAAGACGAATATGATGAAGATTATAGTTATAATTTACCTTTCAAAACTTCAAATGAATTTAGAGTAAATCAGGGTTACAATGGTACATTTTCTCATCAAAATCAAAATGCTCTGGATATAATCATGCCTATTGGAACCAAAATTATGGCAATAAGAGAAGGTATTGTTACTGAAGTCGTTGAGAAAAATAGTAAAAACTGCGCACAAGAAGAATGTAAAAAATACAACAACAAAATAATTATATATCACCCAGACGGCACCTTTGCAGAATACACCCATATTAAACAAAACGGTTCTGTAGTTGAGGTTGGCGATGAGATTTCCAAGGGGCAACATATTGGCTTTAGCGGAAACGTGGGATGGAGTTCTGGCCCTCATTTGCATTTAGTCGTGTTTAAACAAAAATTATTTGCAAGAGAAACCTTAGAAACAAAATTTAGGACTGGAGATGGAACTCAAAAGGAATATCTGCTTGAAAAGGAAGCGTATTCTAGAGGTTATTGAAATCCTTTCAGGAAGCCCAAGAGAAAAATTGAATCTCTATATGTTCAGGTCTTAATCATCCTCGTCTTTCTCGATTTTGCACTTGGAAGTTTTCTAACTGGATTGAATTATCAGAATTAGGTTTTATCGAGTTTACATCCTAAAACTTCAAATCATTAGAAAACTCCGCCTTTTAAATTTGATTTCATATCAATAAATAATCATGTCGATTGAGTGATGAAATTGGTATCTCAATGATTTAAATTAAAAGACAGTCAGCGAAACCTATCGATTCTAAATTTTACTTGGACGTAATTTCAAAAGCCTGTTTTGCAATTTCCAGCTCTTCATTGGTGGGAATGACTAAAATTTTGGCTTTGGAGTGGGCGGTACTTATTTCATTAATTTCAGCACTATGTTTTCCATTTTTAGTAGTGTCTAACTCCAAGCCCAAAACATCCATGTCTTTACAAACAAGTTCACGAAGCAAGGCGCTATTTTCGCCGATTCCAGCTGTAAAGACAATCGCGTCGAGACCGTTGAGTGCTGCAGCATAAGCTCCAATGTACTTTTTGATGCGGTAAGCGTTCATGTCTAAAGCCAATTGACAATTTTTATCTCCTTCTTCAGCTTTTTTCTGAATATCCCGCATATCATTATGACCGGTTAAGCCCAACATGCCACTTTCTTTAAGCAACAGTTCATTGACTTCATCTGCAGAATAGCCTAACTGATTGATGAGGTAAAAAATAACCGACTGGTCGATGTCTCCGGCACGAGTTCCCATAATGAGCCCGTTTGCTGGTCCAAAACCTAAGGAATGGTCTATAGCGAGTCCGTCTTTTAGAGCTGTTATGCTGCAACCGTTTCCTAAATGTATCGTGATCAACTTGGAAGCAGAACCATTTTTGGCTTCCAAAAAGGTTTTGGCTTTTTCAGAAACATATTTATGGCTGGTCCCATGAAAACCATAAGCTCGGATGTCATGTTCTTCCATTAAATGTTTAGGGATGGCATATTGATAAGCTTTTTGAGGCATAGACTGAAAAAATGCCGTATCAAAAACAACTACTTGCTGGGCTTTGGTAAAGACGTTTTCGGCAACTTCAATGCCTTTTAAATTATGTGGATTGTGTAGTGGAGCTAAAGCTGATAAGCTTTTTATTGCTTCCTTTACATTTTGGGTCACCTTTGCAGTTTTAGAAAACGATTTTCCACCGTGTACTACTCTGTGGCCAACAACTTCAATATCGTCTTTATTGGCAATCACACCAATTTGATCATCCATTAAAAGCTGATTGATTTGGGCCAAGCCTGTTTGGTGGTCTGGAATATCCAAAACCTTATGCGTTTTGAAATCACCTTTTTGAAAGGTGATTTTGGCTTCTTTGGAGCCAATGCGTTCAATCAGACCTTTAGCAATAACAGCCTGGTTTGGCATTTCTATCAATTGATACTTTATGGTAGAACTTCCGGAATTGATGACTAAAATTTTCATCTGTTTAAAATTTTGTTGTTTTCTGAAAATGTAGAAAACTAAAACCTCTACACTTTCAGGAATTCACATCAACTTATATTGATCATGTTGCCATAGCATGTTCAAAAAAGTTTATGCTCATTTCATAATTAAAGACCTTGTGCTTGTATAGCGGTGATGATAACGGTGTTAAAAATATCGTCAATTGTACATCCTCGGCTCAAATCGTTAACAGGTTTGTTAAGCCCTTGTAACATGGGTCCAATGGCAATTGCTCCAGTTTCCCGTTGTACGGCTTTATAAGTGTTATTTCCTGTATTTAAATCTGGAAAAATCAAAACTGTAGCTTGCCCGGCGACTTTAGAATCAGGTAGTTTGCTTTGTCCAATGGCCAGATCTACAGCGGCATCATACTGAATGGGACCTTCAATATTTAAGTCAGGTCGTTTTTGTTTTACAATTTCTGTGGCTGCTCTCACTTTATCCACATCAGCTCCTTTTCCAGAAGCACCAGAGGAGTAAGATAGCATAGCAATTCTTGGTTCTATTCCAAAGGCTTTGCTAGATTCTGCCGATGATATGGCGATTTCTGCCAATTGCTCGGCATTGGGGTTAGGATTGATGGCACAATCGCCAAACACAGAAACCCTGTTTTCCAAACACATAAAAAATACTGAGGATACTACAGAAACATCAGGTTTCATCTTTATGAACTGTAGAGCAGGTTTTATAGTGTGTTGTGTGGTATGTGCTGCTCCAGAAACCATGCCGTCAGCCAGACCTTTATAAACCATCATGGTTCCAAAATAGGAGACATCTCGTATCAAATCTTCAGCGATGTCTATGGTCATCCCTTTATGCTTTCTCTCCTCATAAAGAGTTCCGGCAAAATCCTGAATATGGTCTGAGTCTAAAGGATTGATGATATTGATCGCATCAAAATCCAGTTTAACACTCAATCTTGCAGCAGCTTCTTCGATTTTATCTTTATGTCCCAAAAGGGTTAAGTCTACAAAATCCATCATGGCTAATCGTGAAGCAGCTGTAATTATTCTATCATCGCTACCTTCAGGAAGTACGATGTGTTTACGCTGAGTTTTAGCGCGTTTCAATAAATTATACTGAAACATTCTTGGGGTCATTCCCTTATGTTTGAAGGTGATGAGTTTATCTGAAAGTCTATCAACATCGCAGTATTCGTCAAAAGTATTTAAGGATAAAAGGATCTTCGCTTCATTATCGGCGTACATATGAGATCTCATGTCTCCAATTTTATTGGCAACTTCAAAGGTATTTTCCTCAACTGAAAGAATTGGGATGATGGACTGTAAACCTTCGATGAGCTTTATGATAGGCTCTTCGGGAATTAATCCTCCAGAAAGAACGATTCCTGAAATTTTTGGGTATTTGCTGGAAATGTTGGCTTGAAGGGCTCCCAGAATGATATCTGCCCGATCTCCTGGAGTAATGACTAGACAATCTTCTTCCAGGTGAGTTAAGTAATTCCTCAATTGCATAGCACCAACGGTAAAACTGCTGCTTTGATTGTTTAAAAACTCCTCGCCAAACAAAACTTTGGCATCCACAGATTTTACAATTTCTCTAAGTGTTGGATTTTTTAAATTTGGAATTAATGGAATAGCATTGACAACCACATTCTTGGGTAGTTTTTTCTCAACGCCATTAATGATTTTTTCTATATTTTCTTTTTGAACTTTATTGGCAATGACGGCCGAAACTTTCACTCCTTTTTCATCAAAGGAATCGTAAGCTAAATTTAATCCGTTGATAAACTCATCTAAACTTTTACCAATACCGCTGGAAACAATTATGGTAGGTAAGCCTAAGTTTTGAGCGATTAATATATTGGCATCCAATTCAATCGCAGTGCCTTCCCCAGAAAAGTCAGTGCCCTCAACGAGCATAAAATCATTTCGATCTTCTAAGGCTTTATACTTTTCAATAATAATGTCCAGTATTTCTCCGTCTTTATTGGCATTTCGCTTGCTTATAAATTCTGAACGCGTAAGGGCATAAGCTTCGTCGTGTTGAATTTTTAAATTGAAATGTGACAAAATGGTATTAATATGATTGTCTTTATTCCCTTCTGTATTGTTATCTATAATGGGTCTGAAATAGCCAACTTTAGCAGTTTTAGTGAGCAACATTCTCATCAAACCCAAAGCCACAATAGACTTTCCACTATTGGGTTCGCTAGTAGCTATGTAAATACCTTTGTTCATTAATATTGAATTTTTGAAAATTACGACATAAAACGTATAAAGTGCAAAGGTCCTTTTTAATGTTCATTTTTATCATAAGAGACGATTAAATTTTAATGATATCGATCAGCTTACATTTGATTTTAGGGAGAAGAATTACTGAAAAAGTTAACTTCCTATACACTTAAAGAGGAAGAGAGGTGTTATACAAGTTGTCTCTTTTAGTCAGGCTAAAGTTCAACATTATGCTAATAAGTTAAGCGTGAGGGATAGAAGAGAAAAGCTCAGGAAGTAAAGCTTTTTAAAAAATGAGGCCTGGCAAAGCGACCAACGGAAGCTCTTGCTAAGCCTATATTTTTTTGGCTTTTCTGAACTGACTTGTAGCAAACAGCCCGACCTCTGCCAGTTTTAGGCAGGGGGGACGCCCAAAAAAGTGTTTAATGTATTGAACCGTAATAGGATATATTTCGTAAATTAATCAAACCATTGTTAAAGCGATTTGTGAAAAAGCGATTATTTTATATCTGTATTGCTACAATTTTTGTTTATTCGCCGTCGTTTGTCAATTGCCACCTAGGGTAGCCCTAATTTGATTTGTTTAAATACTATGAAGTATCTCGTTATAATTTGTTTATTTTTTTTAAGCTGTACGGATGATAGACCTTTAGATACAGATGAGTTTGAAGCCAGACCTTCTTTTGAAACCAATGTCTTTCAAACTCAGTATTCAGCGGGATCAATCAACACCGGAAATGATTCTAATACTGGTCAAAATAAACTCAGAGATTTTATTGATGTAGATTTTTTGAACGAAGAGTTCAATGCTGATTATTTGGAGAGACTAAGGTTTACAGTTTTAGCAGAAAACAGTATTGACCAAACACAAAATCTAGATTTTATTTTCTTTGACAATAATGACTTAGAAACGTTTAGAGTGACAGAGCCAATTCCAGCAGGATCAACAGGGAATCCAACTCTTAAAGAGTTTTCTGTCGATCTCAACACCGAAGAAATAGAAATTATTACCTCAAGCGTGAGAGCCGAGTTTTTTGTAACACAACCCTCAACTGCGAACAATTCTGGAACTATGCAGCTAGAATGTATTGTGGAAGGAGGCTATTTATTTTCAGGAGAATGAGGTATATTTTTGTTATTGCTCTATGGGTTCTTTCAAATTCTCTATGGAGTCAAAATAAGCATTTGCTTTACAACCAAACTCACAATCCACAATCCTTAATGCTAAATCCTGGGGTTGCTTACGAAAAAACAGATTTTCATGTTGGGGTTCCAGGGCTGTCTAATATTTATGCCTCTGCCGGAAATACGATTCTGAATGTAGATAATTTTTTTAATAACAATGATTTCAATGCGAATGTTGCTCTGGCAATCAATAGGATTTCACCCAAGGATTTTGTGGCGTTCAATCAAAAGCTTGATCTTATTAATGTAGGCTGGAGCAATGGAGATCGTTACTTCACGGCAGGAGTTTATCAGGAAAGTGATGGAGTTTCCAATTTTCCCAAAGACCTCATTGAACTGGCTTATTTTGGAAATGCAGGACAGAATAGGAGTTATGATATTGGACAGATCAATTTTAGAGCCAATGTGCAAAGTGTTTTTCACTTTGGCATCAATGAGCAAGTCAATGAAGATTTACACCTTGGTGCTAGAGTAAAGCTTTATTCGTCCAGTGTCAACATAAGATCTGTAAGAAATTCTGGACAGTTTAATTCCAGGGAATCAGGAAGTGGAATTCTGCTCGAACAAAGCATTAGTAACCTGAATTTAAGGTTTGATAGTACGGGCCTTGAAGATGCAGATCAATTGTCAACAGGAAACATTCTTATCGGGTCTAATTTCGGTTTAGGATTGGACTTTGGTTTATCTTATTTTTTTGATGACCGATGGGAATTCACAGGAAGTATTCTGGATTTGGGTTTTATTAGATTCAATAAAAACACAAGGAGAGATGTATCTCGAGGTTTTTTTGAGTACGAAGGCTTAGGGATACAATTTCCAAATTTTGCAGCTGGTGACGACCTTATCTCCTATTATCAGAATCTTGGAGATGACATTGAACAAGATCTTCCAACTGAAACTACAGCAGATCCATATACTTACGTTCAACCTACTAAACTAAATGCAGGCCTGAGCTACAATTTTGGTGGTGAAGGCAGTTGGTGCGAGTGCAGAGTCAACTCACGCGGAAAGCGCGCTGGTAATCAAACTTTGAGTTTGCATGGGTTTAGCATGGTAAGTGCTGGTAATTTTTTTTACAGCATCACAGGGATGTATGAAAGAAGTTTTTGGAAAACAGTTTATGCTAAAGTAAGTTTAGGTTTGGATCAATTCAACAAGCCAAATTACGGAGCTGGATTAGCTCTGGATGTCTGGAAAATCAATCTCTTCGTGAATGTAGATCGGCTCAATCAATTTAGTAATATCTATAATGCGGAAGCCCTGACATACCAATTTGGTCTCAACTTAAAATTTTAACTTTTCCTGAACTTAACTACATATCCTAAATTTTCTAAAACAATCCAGCATTCCTGAGCGTTCACAAACTTTACCGTACCTTGGATGTGTTCAAAACCTAAAGCTGTCATATCCAGCTTCTCTCCAGGTTTCAGTTTTTGCAGGCCTCGACTCTCAAATTGGCTATCTTCTATCATAGATCTGAGGCTTTCCACTTCTTCAGAAGTAACTCTGGCGGGTTTGCCAAGCCAATACAGATACCGAACGGCATGTTTTCTATTAAAAACCCTATCTCTTTCCCCGTCTTTGATATTAACCAAGATCATCGAAGGTAATAGGGGAGTCTCCACTTTCTTTTTTCGATCACTCCACTGTTTAATCTCAACCTGAGAAGGGCAGTAAGTCTGAATACCATCGTCGAGAAGCTGCTCCGCAAGTTTTTTTTCGGACCTTGGTTTGGTGTATAATACGAACCAATGTGATTGTGCTTTCGGAGGAGATACCATAAAAAACTAATTATCCATATATTATAGATTTCATCAATCCCTAACGGTTCTAAAAGGATATTTTAGTCCTTTGAACTCATCCAGCTCAGCTACAAGAGAACCGACGGCCAGTTCTGCCTCAATCTTTATAGGTATTTTATTTTGATCTGCCGTTATCCAAAAGGTAAGGCTTTCACTTTCTTCGAAAACACGGTCTGCCATAACGTAAGGTCTAAATTTCAGACAAGCAACATACCCAAATTTAGTTTCCAGAGTTTCATAACCTAAAAATTTTGTTTTAAAATCATAGTTCTCATCATCAAAGAACATATTAAGGTAAAATTCTTGACCGATTTTCAGATCATCTGTGTTTATAGTGTTTCTGAGTTTATAAAACGCAGAAATCATATCTTGTGTTTTAGGTTTTATGTCAAAAGAATTTGTAGTACTGTGCTTGAAGTCAACGACTTTCACTCGGTTGTTCTTGTGGTTGAAAAACAATTCTTTGTGTTTCTTGTGCCCCCCCTCATTAATATCTCTTATGAACTTTAGTGGTTCACCTTCCTGGGTTGTGATATACGTCTCATAACGATCTCTCACTTTGAAGAATAAGTCCAACAAACCTACGCTTTTCCCATTACCAATGATATGAAAGACATCTTCATTATCTAGTTTAGCTTTTTTGATTTCAAGGCTAGCCTTGCTGGTATTGAACCAACCGTATTTGATTCTGAAATTGAGCAGTTCCCCTTCTTCAAATGCAGATTGAGTAAACCCTGTAAAGGTTGAAAAGCAAAATAAAAGGCTGAGGATAAGTTTCATGAATACATAACGTTTGTTCAAATGTCAATATTATCAATTAACATGCCTTTATTTTATGAGGATTTTATAATAAAAGTTTTGTCAAAATATAACAGTTTTAGCGCATGACTAAAGTTCTTTGTGATTGTAAGTTCAAAATTATTTTTAAAGTGTTCCTCTTAAATTTTGCTCTCGTTCAATGGCTTCAAATAGCGCTTTGAAGTTGCCCTTTCCAAAAGATTGCGCTCCTTTTCTTTGTATAATCTCAAAAAACATGGTAGGTCTGTCCAGAACAGGTTTAGTAAAAATTTGAAGCAAATAGCCTTCATCATCGCTGTCTATGAGGATACCAAGCTCTTTAAGAGGAGCCAAATCTTCATCGATTTCTCCAACACGATCCAGAACGGTATCGTAATAGGTTTCAGGGATATTCAGAAATTCAACACCTCTGCGTTGCAATTCACTAACGGTTTCAATAATATTATCTGTAGCTACAGCAATGTGTTGAACTCCCGCGCCATTGTAAAAATCGATGTATTCTTCAATCTGAGATTTCTTTTTCCCTTCAGCTGGTTCGTTGATAGGAAATTTAATGCGGCCATTTCCGTTGCTCATCACTTTACTCATGAGCGCTGTATATTCCGTAGAAATATCTTTATCATCAAACGAAAGCAGTTGCGCAAAACCCATGACATCAGCGTAGAAATCTACCCATTTGTTCATTTCATTCCAGCCTACATTTCCTACCATATGGTCGATGTATTTTAGTCCAACATCTTCAGTTTTGTAGGGTTTCGATATAGCTTTGTAACCCGGCAAAAAGGGTCCGGCGTAATCTTTTCGCTCAATAAATAAGTGAATGGTTTCGCCGTAAGTATGAATTCCAGAAATCACAGCTTTACCGTTATCATCTTCAATCGTGTAAGGTTCAGCATAAGGTTTGGCACCGCGTTTTACGGTTTCTTCAAAACTTTTGGTCGCATCATCCACCCAAAGCGAGACAAATTTTACTCCATCACCATGCTCGCTGATATGCCGGTTCAGGTCACCGCCCTGGCTCAGTGGGCTAGTGAGTACCAAGCGTATTTTTCCTTGTTGCAATACATAAGACGTGGTGTCTTTTTTGCCAGTTTCCAAGCCTGAGTAGGCGATGGGTTGAAACCCCCAGGCGGTCTGATAATAATAAGCAGCTTGTTTGGCATTTCCGACATAAAGCTCAACAAAATCAGTTCCTAAAATCGGCAGAAAATCCTCTGCATCTGCATTTACTTTTTTTAGTTTTTGGCTGGTGGTATCTGTACTCATAGTGTTTTTGTTTTTAATTCAATATTTATTTTTCTGGGTGTTACCCCCAATCCCGATAACTATCGGCGTTGGGGGTCGGGCTTTTGTTACAAGTTTCTTCATCTAGTTTTGCAAATCTACTGCTGTCCTTTGGCTTCTTATAGTCGCCAAGTCCAGCAAGACTTCCATCACTAGATGAAGAAAGCTTTCCACGACAATCCCTAACGCGGGCTTACTCGCTAGTGGTTGTCCTCTAGCCAGGATTTATGATAGCTATCATCAGCAATGGCCATACCTTCCTCTGTTATTTTCAAAGGCTTGAAGGTATCGACCATAACCGCAAGTTCTTCCGTTTTCGTTTGACCAATACTTCGTTCTACTGCACCAGGATGAGGTCCGTGAGGAATCCCTGCCGGATGCAAGGAAATATGTCCTGCTTCAATATCATTTCTGCTCATAAAATCACCGTCGACATAATATAACACCTCGTCACTATCTATATTGCTATGATTGTAGGGCGCAGGAATGCTTTCCGGATGATAATCAAATAATCTCGGACAGAACGAACATACCACAAAAGCATCGGTCTCAAAAGTTTGATGCACAGGAGGTGGCTGGTGAATTCTACCAGTAATTGGTTCAAAATCATGGATGGAGAACGCGTACGGGTAGTTGTAGCCGTCATAACCCACCACATCAAAGGGATGTGTGGCATACACCATATCAAACAACTGATTTTCTTTTTTCACTTTGATTAAAAAGTCACCCTTTTCATCATTGGTTTCTAGCTCATAAGGTTGCCTCAAATCCCGTTCACAATAAGGAGCATGCTCTAGCAATTGTCCAAAATGATTTCTGTAGCGCTTTGGTGTGTAGATAGGCCTTCGAGACTCAACTATAAACAAGCGATTATCTTCAGTTTCAAAATCAATTTTATAGATAACTCCTCTCGGGATGAGCAAATAGTCTCCGTATTTAAAATCCAGATTACCCAGATGCGTTCTCAATTTCCCTTTCCCTTTGTGGATGAAAAGCAATTCATCTGCATCCGCATTTTTGTAGAAGTAATCTTTGGACGACTCCGTCGGTGCGGCCAGAATGATGCTTACATCTGAGTTATGCAAAACGGTAGTTCTACTGTCTAGATAATCGGGTTGAGGTATGGTTTTGAATCCGTGAAATTTGTAGGATTTTAGATTTGTATTCACTGCAATTTTTGGGGTAACATCTTTATGTCCAAGAATTTCTTTGACCTGGGTGGGATGATGTTCGTGATAACTATTGGTTGACATACCGTCAAACCCAATGGTTCCAAACAGCTGCTCACGATAAAGAGAACCGTCGGGTTTTTTAAAGATGGTGTGTCTTTTATGTGGGATCTTACCAAGTTTGTGGTAGAAAGGCATAATTTTTACGATTTAATCAAATATCGTGAAAATAGATGTAAACTGAAAAACTTAGAATAATTATCTAAACAATTGTTATAGCAAGTTGAATTTTAAAACTCACATCAAAACCAATATCCAATACTTATAAACCAAATGCTATCCTTGGTTTCTGGTGAATAAGAATACTTTAGATCAATAGGCCCAAGGATAGTTTGCGAACCTAAGCCAACTCCGTAGCCAGAAAAATCGGGTGTGCTGAGCCAGTTTCCATTGGAGAGTAAATCGTCTTCAACGTTGGCATAATTGGCGGTAAAAATGAGGTGGTTTTTTTTGTAGAAATTATAATCGAGTTGCAATACTCCTTTAATGTAGGAGTTTGCTGAAAGCGTAAAAAAATCGTAACCCAAAAAATGGGAGAAATTATTGATAGTTTGATTTCCAAACCCGCCTAAGAAAAAATTAAGCCCAGCCAGGTCTTCATTTCCTGTTCTAAATCCCAATTCTGAGCTGATAAAAGCAGATAGCCTGTTAGAAATTGGGTGGGCGTAAGCAGCTTCTCCTTTGGCAATGGCAAATTCAGAATAATCGTCAAAAAGCGGGAAATAAATGTTTAACTGTCCAGAAAAGAAATGGCCAGAGCGAGGATAAAACTTATCATCCATAGTATCTACTTTTAAATATCCATAGGTGCTGAACAGGTTATTTTTTTCAATAATGGTTTCTGCTCCGTTCATTACAGGGTCTTCTATAAATGTTTCAGTCTTGGCCTCCAGGAACTTATATTCAGCGCCTATTCCAAATTTAAAATCCTTGGTAAGAAAGGTTTCAGCAAAAATCTGATTGGTAAAGTCATCATTTTTTAATCTCACCTGATTCAAATTCAGAGGATTCTGAGAACCTACATTCTGTTGTATAAATTCAAAATTGACATCATCTTCAAATTGATTGAATCTTGAGGAGACTCCAATACTCCAGTAACGGCCTTTATCTATATAGTAGTTAAAATTATATCTAAGATTATCCCCAATAATCAAATCCAGGGAAGCAACATCGTTGGTGAAAAATAAGCTCTTCTGCGTCAGATTAGCCAAAAAACTTGTCTTGTAAAGCTGATCATAATGAACACCAAATTTCAATTGAGTATTCTGATTACTCTCGTATATTTTTAAAGTTAGGTCTTTGTAGCCATTATTCTCGGTGAGTGAATAATTAATTTTTTCGAAGCTTCCTGTAGCGGACAAATTGTTGAGACCTGCATTCAATTCCTTGAAACTAGTTTCTTGAAAAGACTCAATTTTTAGTTTCCCCCGTATATAATTTCTTGGAAACGTTTCATTACCTATGATGTCAATATTGCCAATAGAAATACTATCCTTTACGTTTATGGAGGGACGGTAAGTTTTTCTGTTTTGTGCTTTAGCGACATTTTTGAGGGACTCAAACTTTTCTGTTGCTGCGATTTCTCCATTCTCAATTATTTTTTCACCCTCATCAAAAGATAGCACAGTAAATTTTTTGATATCCGGTTTGATATATATATCAGTTTTCAGGCTTTTTTCTTCAGCGGCTCTAATCGTTCTGAAATTATTTACCTGAGCCAAAATCTCAAATCCACTTTTTAAATTCTCTCTTTTTCTTAAATCGTCCTGGACATCTACTCCTATAATGATATCCATCCCTTTAGCTCGAACTTCCTCCACAGGGAAATTGTTGAGTACACCACCGTCTGTTAGCATCGAGCCATCGATATAAACAGGACTAAACAATGTTGGAATAGCACCACTGGCAGAGAGTGAAGTTGCAAGATCACCTTGTTCCATGACGACTTGTTCTCCAGTCTCTACATTGGTGGCTACGCATAAAAAGGGAATAGGAAGCTGAGAAAAATCGTCTCGTTTTACGTGAGATAAAAGCTGAGCATAGAGGTTATAAATATTTTGCCCTTTGGACAATCCTGACGGTAAATTAATTTTGAAATCGTCAAAAGGAAGTTTGAGTACATAACGTTCTGAGTCATTTCTTTCATTAAAACTTTTAGATTTTCGAGGTAAATTATCCTGAATTAAAGCGCTAAATTCAGTCTCTTTAAAAATTGAGTCCAACTGCTGCGTAGTGTATCCTGATGCATAAAGACCCCCAACAATAGCACCCATACTTGTTCCGCCAATATAATCAATCTTAATACCTGCTTCCTCAATGATTTTTAATACCCCTATATGAGCGAGTCCCTTTGCACCACCACCACTTAACACCAAACCCACTTTGATATCTTTCCCAGATTTTTGAAGACTGTCAAGTCTGTTTAGATCCAAATTTTGACTCCAAACGAATACAGGGAAAAGCAGTAGTAAAAAGTTAAGTTTCATTTTGATCGTTGTGGTAAAATTTATAAACAAGGTTAGCTTTGGAGATTCCAATAACATCTTCTAGTTCTTTTAAACTCGCTTTTTTTACTTTTGTTATAGATCTGAAATGCTGAAGCAATTCTATAGAGGTTTTTTCTCCAATTCCTGCAATTTGTTCCAGTTCTGTACCAATTGCACTTTTACTCCTTTTATTTCTGTGAAATGTGATGCCAAACCTGTGAGCTTCGTTTCTCAACTGTTGAATGATCTTCAAAGTTTCTGTCTTTTTATCAAGATACAAAGGGTACTGATCGCCTGGATAAAACAGTTCTTCAAACCTTTTGGCAATGCCAATAATTGGCACCTTACTTCTTAAGCCAAGGCGTTCCAAAGCTGTAACGCCAGAGGACAATTGTCCTTTTCCCCCGTCTACAATGACGAGTTGCGGTAAGGGTTCATCTTCTTCCAGCAAACGTCTGTAGCGTCTATAAACGACTTCTTCCATGGAGGCAAAATCATCGGGACCTTCCACAGTTTTGATATTGAATTTTCTATAGTCTTTCTTACTGGGTTTACCGTTTTTGAAAACCACACATGCCGCAACCGGGTTGGAGCCCTGTATATTAGAATTGTCAAAACATTCAATATGTCTAGGCTCTTCATTCAGTCGCAAGTCTTCTTTCATTTGTGCCATGAGACGATTGGTATGCCGGTCAGGATCTACAATTTTCATTTGCTTGAAGCGCTCCATACGGAAATATTTAGCGTTTCGTGTAGAAAGGTCCACAATGGCTTTTTTATCTCCGAGTTTTGGAACGGTAACTCTCACGTTTTCTCCAGCTTCCACTGCAAAAGGCACATAAATCTCTGGAGATTTCGACTCAAAGCGTTGTCTTATTTCTGTGATCCCCAGTTCTAATAACTCCGAATCGCTTTCATCCAGTTTCTTTTTCATTTCGATGGTGTGCGAACGTATGATGGCACCATGTGATAATTGCATAAAATTGACATATCCATAACCTTCATCACTCACGACAGAAAAGACATCTACATTGCTTATTTTTGGATTGACTACTGTAGATTTAGACTGATACTTTTCCAGAGTAGTGATTTTACGTTTTACTTTTTCAGCTTCCTCAAATCTCATTTCTTCAGCCAAATTGTTCATTTGGTCTCTGAAGTCTTTTAGAGAATCCTTCAAGTTTCCTTTTACGATGTTCCGGATCGCTTCAATTTGTTTAAGATATTCTTCTTGGTCCTGAAGATCTTCGCAAGGCCCTTTGCAATTGCCAAGGTGGTATTCCAGGCAAACTTTATATTTACCTTGTTCAATTTTAGTTTTCGATAAATCGTAATTGCAGGTTCTGAGTTGATAAAGACCCTTTATTAAGCCCATAAGCGTTTTTACGGTACGTATACTTGGATAAGGTCCATAATATTCACTCCCGTCTTTTATGACTTGGCGGGTAAGAAAAACCCTGGGGAACCGTTCGTTCTTAATGCAAAGCCAAGGATACGTCTTGTCATCCCTCAACATAATGTTGAAGCGAGGCTGCAGTTTTTTAATGAGGTTATTTTCCAGCAACAAGGCATCCATCTCAGAATCCACAACGATGTGCTTGATGTTTTTGATTTTCTTGACCATTACTCCAATGCGATGACTGTCGTGCTCTCTGTTGAAGTACGAGGAAACCCTTTTCTTTAAATTTTTGGCCTTACCAACGTATAAAATCCTGTCGTCTTTGTCGTAATATTGATAGACTCCAGGTTGTTCCGGAAGGGTTTTGACTTGTATATCTAGTTCTGTGGTTTCCATAAATTGATCTCACTACAAAGTTAAACGATATGCTTGAAGTAAGAGAAGGTTTATGAAGATGAAACATGTTTCGAATTTGAATAACCTCCATTATGAAATTGAAAGTACAGGTATAAGTACTTTTGTTTATATTTATTCTATGGAAATAGTAAATTACACAAACTTTAGATCAAACCTTAAGCATTGGTTTGACAAAGTCATTGATGACGTGAGTGATGTCGTTATCAAAAGAAAAAACGGAAAGGATTTAGTTTTGATTTCTTTAGACGAATATAATTCTCTTAAAGAAACAACCTATTTGCTGACTGGGAAGAACAGAGATATTTTACTCGATTCTAATAAGGAACTTGAAGAAGGTAAGGGTACTCAAGAAGAACTAATTGAGTAATGAGTATTACTTGGTCGACTAAATCATGTGAGGATTATTTGTACTGGCAAAAAGTTGACAAGAAAATAGCTAAACGCATAAATGAACTTATCAAAAGTTGCATGCGAACTTCTTTTGATGGAATTGGAAAGCCAGAAGCTTTAAAAGGAGTCTTACACGGTTATTGGTCCAGACGTATCACTTCAGAACATCGACTGGTATACAAATATGAAAATGATAAATTATATATTGCAGCATGTCGATATCATTGTTAGAATACTTTAGACAGACGTAATAATTTGATGTGCTATATAAGCCATTAGCATATAAGAGAAGAAAATCTGTAATAATAGATTTGAAATTTTAAACCAGCACCCTCGTCACTCGTTGAGAAATTCTGGTAATCACTTCGTAGGGAATAGTTTGTTGCTCAATGTCAAAGTCAATTACTGTGTTATTTTTTCCAAAAACCTCCACTTCATCACCTTCTTCACAATCGATGCCTGTCACGTCTACCATCAAGGTATCCATACAAACGTTGCCTATAATCGGTGCTTTTTTCCCATTGACCAGAATTTGGGCTTTGCCATTTCCAAAAATTCTGGAAATTCCATCGGCGTAGCCAAGAGGCAGTGTAGCGATTTTGGTGGTGTGTTCAGCTTTGAATTTACGTTCGTAACCCACGCTATCACCTTTCTGGATGGTTCTTAATTGGGCGATCACAGTTTTCAAGCTGGCTACCGCTTTTAATAGTTTGTGTTCAGTCGGATTATTTCCATAACCGTATAAAGCGATTCCGGCACGTACCATGTCAAATTCAGCTTCGGGAAAATTCAGAATCCCACTAGAATTACAAATGTGACAAAGGAAATCATAATCTAAATGAGATTCAAAAAAGGTTTTTGCTTCCGTAAATTTAGCAATCTGAGCTTTGGTAAATTCAACTTCATTTTTATTTCCTGAAGCCGCCAGGTGTGAAAAAACTCCAGCAACTTTAATTTTAGGCTCTAACTCTAAATGCTTCAAGATTGAATCCAATTCAGTTAACTCAAATCCTAGCCGATTCAATCCTGTGTTGATTTTCAAATGAATTCCGATCTCATTTACTTCATGATGAGGTAATTCTTTGCATAGTCCTTCCAAAAAGCGATGGGTATAAACACTTGGCGTAAGTTGATAATCGATTAAATTGTGAATTTTCTCGAGTTGAGGGTAGAATACCAAAATAGGCACCTGAACACCAGCTTCTCTTAATCGAACACCTTCCTCAATGTAGGCAACTGCCAAATGTTCTGCTCCCAGCTTAACCAAATGTTTTCCGATGATAATAGAATCTGTTCCATAAGCGAAAGCTTTCACAACTCCCATCATTTTGGTATTCGGACTCAGATTGCTTTTCAGCAAATTGAAATTGTATTCCAAAGCCTTGAGGACAATTTCCAGACGGGTTTCTAGAACTTTGGACATTATTCAGCTTTTTTTTTGTTGGGTCAATTCTTCAGGATCTTTAACGTCGATATGCTTTATTTTCTCCTTCAGCATAGCTTTGAAGTAAGCTGCTCTGCTCAATGGTTCGTACTCATCGGTTTCACCCAATAAAACCAGGTCCTCTTTGGTGGATTTTCTGAAACTGTACTGCGCTAGATTCCCAGTTCGAGTACAAACGGCATGGACTTTTGTCACATATTCTGCAGTAGCCATCAAATTGGGCATAGGCCCAAAGGGATTTCCTTTAAAATCCATATCCAATCCGGCAACAATCACCCTCACGCCTCTGTTGGCCAAGTCATTGCAAACCGAAATGATTTCATCGTCAAAAAATTGAGCTTCATCAATACCTACCACATCGCAACTGTCTGCAAGCAGCCTGATGTTGGCAGCTGCAGGAACCGGTGTGGAGCGAATGGAATTTTCGTCGTGAGAAACCACTTCTTCATCGTGGTATCTTCTATCTATTTGAGGTTTAAAGATTTCTACTTTTTGTTTTGCAAATTTGGCGCGTTTGAGCCTTCGGATCAATTCTTCCGTTTTTCCAGAAAACATACTTCCGCAGATCACTTCGATCCAGCCAAATTGCTCTTTATGATTAACAGTGTTTTCGAGAAACATTTTGTAATTTAGGGCGTTAATAAATAGTTTTCACTACAAATAATCAAGGCTAAAATTAGCAAAAAATATAGGGCCTTTAAAAAAGAAAATCACAAATGTTATGAAGAGAGTTTTAGAGGATGAGCTGATAAGTCTGGCAGAGCGAATTCTAAAATTAAAGAATAGAGCAGACATTCATAAGTTGAAAAAAGAAACTGGTATTCTCTATGAGAAGTTGAGCATTTTGGCTTTTGCTGAATTACATTTTGGTGGTCTGAAGTCTGAAGTTTCTAAAACTGAATTTAAAGAAGCTTTTGAACAGCAATTTAGCGATATTGACGAAGAAAGCGGTCATTACAAGTCACCTGATGGAATGGATTACAATCCTGATCCTATTTCAGAACCCAATACGGAAAAAATAAAGGACATTGTTTCACAAATGCCTGCAGAATCTGAACAAGTAGATTTGCTTTTAGCTGAATTCCAAAAACTTACTGGAAGTTCAAAATTTAGTTCTGAAACAAACCCGCCAAAAAAAGGTGGGGAAAGCTCAGAAGAAAATAAACAGTCACCAGATCCAGAGACTGAAGAGGATAAGCCAGCTTCAAATAAACCCTATCCAACAGAAGATGACTTCAATAATTACGGAGTTCATTTCGACGATTTGCCCGATTTTGAACCAAAACCTGAAGAACAGTCAGCTCCCGATCCTGCAAAACAAGAATACCCAAAGAAAAATCCAGAAGTACCTAAAGAAGAATCAAAATCTCCGCCACCAGATCCTGAAGAAATTCAATCCAACCTAAACTCTGGACATTCCGAAAAGCGATCTCTCAATGATAAACTAAAAAAAGGCATAAAAATAGGACTTAACGATAGAATTGCCTTTACCAATCATTTATTTGGAGGGAGTACAGACGATTACAACCGCGTACTTTCTCAACTCAATACTATGTCTTCTTTTTCTGAAGTTGAATCTTTTATTCAAAACCAAGTGAAACCCGATTATAATCACTGGACTGGAAAAGAAGCAACGGAAGTCAGATTCATGGAGATTGTAGAACGTAAATTTGAGTAAGTATGTCAAAATTAATTTTGGTACCAACCCCTATTGGCAACCTTGCAGATATGACTTACAGAGCTGTTGAGGTTTTGAAATCTGTTGATGTTATTCTTGCTGAAGATACACGTGTTAGCGGGATTTTGCTCAAACATTATGGCATTGAAACGCCTATGCAAAGCTACCACATGCACAATGAACATGGAATGACAGATTCTGTGGTGAAGCAAATTAAAAACGGTCGGGAAATGGCGATTATAACCGATGCGGGCACACCGGGCATTTCTGATCCTGGATTCTTGCTCGTTAGGGCTTGTGTTGCTCAGGACATCAAGATTGAATGTCTGCCTGGGGCAACGGCTTTTGTCCCTGCTCTGGTGAATAGTGGTTTACCGAATGATAAGTTTGTCTTTGAAGGCTTTTTACCAGCCAAAAAAGGCAGACAAAAACGATTGAAAGCATTGGCTGAAGAAGATAGGACCATCATTTTTTATGAGTCACCTTATAAAATTCCTAAAACATTACAGCAGTTGGTTGAGCATTTTGGAGCAGATCGTCAAGTCTCAATTTCCCGTGAGATTTCAAAACTCTACGAAGAAACGATTCGTGGAACTTTAGCCGAGGTCATAGCTCATTTCGAAGAGAAAAAACCCAAAGGAGAATTTGTGATCGTATTGGCGGGTAAGAGTTCATAAAGCTAAATGATTGAAATTCTTCAAGTGTTGCTTGTCATCTTGAGTCAAAAACAGTGACAAGAGCTCTTTTAATTTGCAGAGGATATGATTCATCATTCGCCAAAAAACTTCTTAAGAAAGATACTCGTGTTGAGTCTTTTATATTAGAAACACTTCAATTTTTAGGAATAAAAAACCCTGAAAAATCAACTTGTATAAAACAGTTTAACATTTTCAGGGTTGTTACCAATATGTTATTAAGACTAATTAATCTCTGAAACTCTTAATGTGTTCACCATACCCTTATCTTCAATTGGCATTGCTGCCAGGTTGATGGTAAAGTCTCCTTTCTCAACATATTTCTTAGCTTTTGCAATAGAGTTGATGTCTTCTACTGTGACGTCTGTACTATCGAATTTGTCATAGAAAAAAGCCTGTACACCCCATAGTAAACTCAACTGAGTTAAAATTCGTTTGTTGGAAGTGAAAGCTAAAATATGCGAAGCTGGTCTCCATGCCGAAATCTGAAAAGCTGTATAACCACTATTGGTTAATGTACAAATCGCACTGGCGTCAATTTCATTCGCCATTAAGGCAGCGTGGTAACAAATCGATTTGGTTAAATATCGCTTTGTCTGAATTTGAGGAGCTTCATGTGGAACCCGGATAAGTGGGGAATTTTCAACACTTTTCAAGATCTGAGTCATTTTTTGGATAACTTGTACTGGGTATTTTCCCACTGAAGTTTCTCCAGATAGCATCACAGCATCGGCACCATCCATCACAGAGTTAGCAACATCATTTACCTCCGCCCTTGTTGGCGTTAGGCTATCAATCATTGTTTCCATCATTTGTGTGGCGATAATGACAGGGATTCTTGCTTGCTTTGCTTTTAGGACCAGTTGCTTTTGAATTAATGGAACTTCGTGTGCAGGGACCTCGACACCCAAATCTCCACGGGCTACCATTATTCCATCGCAATAAGCTATAATTTTATCTATATTTTTGACCCCTTCAGGTTTTTCAATTTTAGATATGATAGGAATTTTATGCGCACTATGTTTTTTAATTATCTTCTGAAGTTGCTTTAGATCACTTGCAAATCTTACAAAAGATAAAGCGATCCAGTCCACTTGCAGTTCACAGGCAAAAATTGCATCCTCTACATCTTTTTCTGTCAATGCAGGTAGTGAGATATTGGTATTTGGAAGATTAACTCCTTTTCTGGACTTTAGAGGTCCACCTTGTATAACTTTAGTTTTGACTTCACTTTTACGATCGGTGTTGATAACTTCGAAAATCAGTTTGCCATCATCAAGTAAAATGCGTTCACCAGCTTTTACATCTTGTGGGAAAGTATCGTAGTTCATGAACACACGTGTTTTTGTCCCTTCAAACTCTTCTCCTGTAGCAAAAACAATTTCATCTCCTGGTTCCACGATCACTTCATCTTTCATCACCCCAACACGTAGTTTAGGACCTTGTAAATCACCAAGAATACCAGCATTGTAGCCATACTCTTCATTAAGATCGCGAATCATTTTTACACGTTCTTTTACACCTTCGTGATCGGCGTGTGAAAAGTTGATTCTAAAAATATTTACTCCTGCATCTAGCATATCTTTCAGGACCTCTTTTTTGCTAGTTGCAGGGCCTAGTGTGGAAACTATTTTTGTTTTCTTTGTTGCTTTCATTAGTCTAAAATTAAATGTTCAGGGTGTTTTAATGCACTAGTATCTATAGTATATATCATAGATATTTGGTGCAGTTTTATCAGTTTATCTATGACGAGTTGAGGGTTGAAAATATCAAGCTCGTCCTCTATCTTTAAAAGGTAATCTACACGTTTGTAGTCTTTTAATAAGAACTCTGTTTTTATAAAATCGTCGATACCAAATAAATTTTCAGCTGCTTTAAATTCTTGCTCAATGCTTACTTTATTACAGACTAAATGAGATTTGGTGTCCCACTCCTCATTATAGTAATCGAAAACAGGAAAACCTACGACCTGACCGTTTATTTTAAGATCCAGATCATGTTCCATTCTTTTAAAATTTGTTTTTAGAATGGTATTTATAAGGTAAGCCAATTTGTGAGGTTCTTGTTGGGAATGAATGCCAATAAGTTTAAAATCACAAATTTCAAAATCAGATAAACTGAATTTCTTTTTTTTCATGATCATAATTTACAAAAATTGCCTTCATTTACGACAGAACCAATTGTAAATATATGAAACAAAACAAGATGCATCAACTCTTAGCTTGCTTAATGCGGGACTAAACGTCAAGAAAACGTTTTCGTGGAAAGTATTTTAGATATTAATGTGATTTTGAAATGTGAAATAAGCTCTTTGTGAAGCTTTTTCTTCAGCACGTTTTTTGGAAGTTTCCCTTGCTTTACCGGAGATTTCATTGTTGATGAATAATTTTACAGCAAAATGCTTCTCTTCATCCTTTCCGAAATCATCTTCAATAACAAATTCAAATGGGAATTTATTTTTCTGGCACCATTCTATCATCAGGCTTTTATAGCTGACGACTCGTTTTTCCAGTTTAGCTAGATCTACATCTTCCTGAATTACTTTTTTATAAATGAAGTTTTCGCAAGCTTTAAAACCTTTGTCAACATAAATAGCGCCTATAAGTGCTTCAAATAGATTACCATTGATGTTCTTACCAAGCCTTTCTGCTGGGATTTCCGAAAGGATCAAATCTGTAAGATTAAAATTTTCACCCAACAAGTTAAGATGTTTACGACTTACAATTTTTGAACGCATTTTAGTAAGGTAGCCTTCATCCCCATAAGGAGCGTTTTCAAAAAGGTAAGTAGAGATCACTGCGCCTAGGATTGAATCCCCGAGAAATTCCAGACGTTCATAGCTTATTATTTGCCCTTCCTCGTCTTTAGATTTCAGAGAAGTGTGTGTAAATGCCTGCTTGTAAATAGGTAAGTTACCGGGCTTAACTCTTACAATCTTTTGGATTTTTTGAAAAAAAATCCCGTCTCTGCGAGAACGGGATTCGTTTAGTATATGTTTTAAAAATTTCATTCAAAATAAATAAACTACTCCTCCATCTTTTTGAAAGCTACACAGGCATTGTGTCCTCCGAAACCAAAAGTATTACTCATGGCAACTTTGATTTCTCTTTTTTGAGGTTTGTTCAATGTCAGGTTGAGTTCTGAGTCAATATTCTCATCTGCAGTTTCATGATTGATTGTTGGTGGAACCAAGCTATTTTGCATGGCAAGAATAGAAGCGATAGCTTCTACTGCTCCTGCAGCGCCAAGTAAGTGACCAGTCATGGATTTCGTAGAATTAATATTGATGTTTTTAGCATGTTCACCAAAAACTTGTTTAATCGCTTTCAATTCTGCTACATCACCAAGAGGTGTAGAAGTACCATGTGTATTTATAGTATCTACATCTTCAGGCTTTAATCCAGAATTTTCTAAGCAATTTTTCATCACAGCGATGACACCAATTCCTTCTGGATGTGGAGCTGTCATGTGATAAGCATCAGAGGACATTCCTCCTCCAATGACTTCAGCATATATTTTCGCTCCTCTAGCTTTAGCGTGCTCATATTCTTCAAGAATAAGAGCGCCTCCACCTTCACCAAGAACAAAACCATCTCTATTGGCATCGAAAGGTCTTGATGCTTTTTGTGGGTCATCATTTCTTGTGGAAAGCGCATGCATGGAATTAAATCCACCCATACCAGCCTGAGTTACCGCCGCTTCACTTCCTCCGGTAACCATAATATCGCTATACCCCAACCTTATATAGTTGAGAGCGTCTATCATAGCATTGGCAGAAGAGGCGCATGCAGAAACTGTTGCGTAATTAGGACCCATAAATCCATGTTTGATGGAAATGTTTCCCGGAGCAATGTCTGCAATCATTTTTGGAATAAAGAAAGGGTTGAAACGTGGTGTGCCATCTCCTTTTGCAAAGTCAATAACTTCGTTTTGGAAAGTCTCTAGTCCACCAATTCCGGCACCCCAAATGACACCGACACGATATTTATCGACCACATTGAGATCTACACCAGAATCTAAGATGGCTTCATCTGAAGCTACCAAAGCATATTGTGCAAACCTGTCTAGTCGTCTCACTTCTTTTCTGTCGAAGTAATCGTTGGCATTAAAATTTTTTATTTCACAAGCGAATTTGGTTTTGAACAGGCTAGTATCAAAATAGGTAATAGGCGCTGCCCCACTTTTACCGTGTATTAGGCTATCCCAGTATTCTGATATATTATTTCCGATAGGTGTAAGTGCACCCAATCCAGTAACTACAACTCGCTTTAATTCCATGAAATAAGACTGTTTATTTTTTAGCTTCTTCTATGTAAGAGACAGCTTGACCAACTGTAGAAATGTTCTCTGCTTGGTCATCAGGTATTTGAATATCAAATTCTTTTTCGAATTCCATGATAAGCTCAACTGTATCCAAAGAATCTGCTCCCAAATCGTTTGTAAAGCTAGCTTCTGTAACAACTTCGTTTTCGTCAACGCCTAATTTATCAACGATAATGGCTTTTACTCTTGATGCAATGTCTGACATGATTGTATTTTTTTATGTTTAAATTCAGTGCGCAAAAATATAAAACTTTAGTTTAAAACAAGTTTTTAAGCTGAAAATGTGTTTAAATTTACATAATAATATTTTATAAATTAGTTTTGAAATTGCTTATATTTCAAATTCAACATTAAGTAAAATGGAAGATTCAAATTCAAATTCAAAAAAAAAGATTGTAGTTTTTGCCTCTGGTAATGGGACAAATGCTGTAAATATATATCATTATTTCAGAAATAATAAAAACATTGAGGTCTCTCATATATTCTCTAACAACAAAAAATCTAAAGTTTTACGAAGGGCTCACGATTTGGGAATAAAGTGTGTTCATTTTGAAAAAGAGGACCTATACGATTCTCCTTCTTTGATCAATGTTATAAAAGACATCGATCCCAGTATAATAGCTTTTGCAGGCTTCCTGTTGAAAGTCCCTGAGTCTTTTTTAGCCGCATTTCCAAAACAAATAATAAACATTCATCCCTCTTTACTCCCCAAATATGGTGGTGAAGGTATGTATGGAGAGCGGGTTTTCAGAAAAATATTGAAGAATAGGGATAAAGAAAGTGGAATCACTATACATTATGTAAATGAAGAGTATGATGAAGGTGAAATTATTGCTCAGATCAAATTAGAACTTAATAATGATGAAGATCTTAACTCTCTGGAAGAAAAAATTCATAGCCTAGAATATGAGCATTATCCCAAAGTGATTGAAAAGCTGTTGACTTAATTTATGGCCAAATCCTCTAAGTACTATGTCGTATGGGAAGGTTATGAACCAGGAATCTATTCCTCCTGGAATGAGTGCAAGCTGAAAATCCAAAACTATCCCAATGCCAAATACAAATCTTTCCCGAACCTGGAAGAGGCCAAAACCGCTTACGCGATGGGTTTCTTTGGCTATCAAAAACAAAAAAAACTAACTTCCGCATCTTTTTCTACTGAAGGTATTGAGTGGAAATCTATTGCTGTGGACGCTGCTTCCAGCGGTAATCCGGGCAGAATGGAATACCGGGGTGTGGTCACTAAAACCAAGCAGATTTTATTCCATATGGGTCCGTTTCCTAATGGAACTAACAATATTGGTGAGTTTCTGGCTTTGGTGCATGGTTTGGCTTTCTTGAAAGATAAAAAAAGTGAATTGCCGATTTACACGGATTCCAAAATCGCCATGTCCTGGATCAGACAAAAAAAATGCAAAACTAAACTAGGTAAAAATTCCAAAAACGAAAAGTTATTCGAGTTGATCAAACGGGCGGAAGCTTGGCTTGAGAAAAACACATTTAAAAATCCTATTTTAAAGTGGCAAACCAAATCTTGGGGGGAGATCCCAGCTGATTTTGGGAGGAAGTAAATTTTAGGTCATAAATTCTATGGACTAGGTAAATTCCTAACTTCATAAATCAGCATTAAAAATCTGTATTCTACACTCATTTAGATCGTTATGTATCAAAATGTATTGATTCCTGATTCTCATTTAAAAGATTCCTTAATTAAGGAGGTTATGATATTTTAATGCAACCAAACTAATTTCTAAATCTTATCTTTGCAAAAAATTAAAACAGATATGAGCAAATTATTGATTGTAGGAACTGTGGCTTTTGATGCAATTGAAACGCCCTTCGGAAAAACAGATAAAATTCTTGGTGGCGCTGGGACTTACATCGCTCTAAGTGCTTCTCAATTTGACGTGGAATCTGGAATAGTTTCAGTTGTTGGAGATGATTTTCCGCAGGAGTATTTGGATTTGCTTACCGATAGAAATGTGAATTTAGAAGGCCTTGAAATAGTTAAAGGTGGAAAGACCTTTTTCTGGAGTGGTCGATACCATAACGATATGAATTCCAGAGATACGCTGGATACTCAATTGAATGTACTGGCAGAATTCAGTCCTGTTGTACCAAAAGATTATATCAATTCTGATATCGTGATGTTGGGGAACTTGCACCCTGCCGTTCAACTCAGTGTGATTGACCAAGTCAAAAATCCAAAATTGATTGTCCTGGATACCATGAATTTCTGGATGGATTCAGAATTGGATTTACTTAAGCAGGTGATTGCTAAAGTGGATGTGATTACCATTAACGATGAAGAAGCGAGACAGCTTTCTGGTGAATATTCGTTGGTGAAAGCAGCCAGAAAGATAAGAGATATGGGGCCAGATTATGTGGTCATCAAGAAAGGGGAACACGGCGCTTTATTGTTCCACAACGAAGAAATGTTTTTTGCGCCAGCGCTTCCATTGGAAGAAGTATTTGATCCTACCGGAGCTGGAGATACTTTTGCTGGCGGATTTGTAGGTTACCTGGCAAACACAAAAGACACTTCTTTTGAAAATATGAAAAATGCTGTGATTTACGGATCTAACCTGGCATCGTTCTGTGTTGAAAAATTTGGTACAGAAAAAATGCTAGAACTCGATAAAGACGAAGTTGATCAGCGCTTAGAGAGTTTTCAGGCTCTAACTCAATTTGAAATAAATTTAGCTTAACACATACTGCCCTGAATTCTCGGGGCATTTTTATAGGATACACCAATGAGTGAATTGATCAAACATGAATGTGGCATCGCCACTCTAAGACTTCTAAAACCCCTTTCCTATTATAAGGAAAAGTACGGGAGTGCCTTTTATGGCATTAACAAAATGTATTTGATGTTGGAAAAGCAGCACAATAGGGGTCAAGATGGTGCGGGTTTTGCGAGTGTGAAGCTAGATATGGAACCTGGTAATCGTTATATTAGCAGAGTGCGTTCTAACGAGGCACAACCTATCCAAGATATTTTTAAGAAAATCAACGAAAGAATTAATGAGGAGGTAGAGTTACATCCTGAGATCCTTGAGGATATCGATTCACAAAAGAAACAGCTTCCTTATTTAGGGGAGGTTTACTTAGGACACGTTCGCTATGGAACTTACGGTAAAAACGGTATAGAGAGTGTCCATCCTTTTTTGAGACAAAACAACTGGATGCACCGTAACCTAATTGTTGCTGGCAACTTTAATATGACCAATGTCAACGAGTTATTTGAAAACTTAGTCGAGCTAGGGCAGCATCCCAAGGAAAAAGCCGATACAGTCACGGTGATGGAGAAAATAGGTCATTTCCTAGACTCCGAGGTAGGAAAATTATACAAAAAGCTAAAAGAAAAAGGCTATAATAAAAAAGAGGCCTCTCCTCATATTGTGGAACAACTGAAGGTGCACAAAATTCTGAGAAAGTCTTCTAAAGACTGGGATGGCGGTTATGTGATTGCGGGTATGCTTGGACATGGTGATTCTTTTGTGTTGAGAGATCCTAATGGAATTCGTCCGGCGTATTACTATAAAGATGACGAAGTGGTGGTGGTGGCTTCAGAGCGACCAGTGATACAGACCGCTTTTAATGTCGATTATGAGGACGTCCATGAGCTAGAACCTGGGCAAGCGATTATCACCAAAAAAGACGGTTCCGTTCATTTTAAAACAATTCTGAAACCAAGAGAACGTAAAGCCTGTTCTTTTGAACGTATTTATTTCTCCAGAGGGAGTGATGCTGAAATCTATAAAGAACGAAAAAATCTAGGGAGATTACTCATGCCAGAAGTGTTAAAGGCTATTGACTATGACACGATGAATTCTGTGTTTTCATTTATTCCTAACACAGCGGAAACCTCATTTTACGGTATGGTAGAGGCGGCGCAAGACGAATTGAACTACCAGAAAAACCAGGCGATACTTAAAGAAAAAGAAGGCTTAACCGACGAACGTCTTTCAGAGATTCTCAGTTTGAGATTGCGAACAGAGAAAATCGCAGTCAAAGATGTGAAGTTGCGCACCTTTATCGCAGAAGATAGCAGTAGAGACGACTTGGTGGCTCACGTTTATGATGTGACTTACGGAGTCGTAAAGCCTACCGATAACTTGGTGGTGATCGACGATAGTATTGTTCGTGGGACTACCTTAAAGAAGAGTATTTTGAAAATGCTGGATCGATTAAACCCTAAGAAAATCATTATTGTTTCTTCAGCGCCACAGATCCGTTATCCTGATTGTTACGGAATAGACATGGCGAAATTGGAAGATTTTGTCGCTTTCCAGGCAGCGGTTTCCCTTCTAAAAGAGCGAGGCATTTATAAGGAAACGGTAGATGCGATCTATGATAAATGTAAAGACCAATCTGAATTTGCTCATCAGGCGGAACAAAACCACGTTAAGGCGATGTATGAGCCTTTTTCTTACGAAGAAGTGTCAGATCGTATTGCCAAACTTTTAAGCGATGAAAGCATCAATTCAGAGGTGAAAGTGATTTACCAAACTGTAGACAAACTCCATGAAGCCTGTCCCAAAAACTTAGGCGATTGGTATTTCACAGGGGATTACCCTACAAAAGGAGGCAATAAAGTAGTTAACAAGGCGTTTATGAATTTTTACGAGGGGAAAAATGATAGAGCTTACTAAAATAGTACCATTATACACGCAACCTTTTTGTAAGCTTCTGCATCTCTATATTGTGAAAGATTTATTAAATTTGTAAAACTAATTTCATCCATATCTAAATGTCAGAACAAACTTCACAAAACGCCTCAGACGAAATTGACTTAGGCGTTGTTTTTGAAAATACTGCTCAAAACGATTTTTTAAAAGTTAAATTAAAAATATAACCTTAGATATTCTTGGGTTCAAGGATATACACATTTATAAAAAAATGAAAAACTAGAACAAATATTTAGCTAGAATACATTATCATCAATCAATAATTATGAGCAAAGATTCACAGCAACAAAATCAATCTGAAGAAGTTGACCTAGGTCAGCTGTTTAAGGCTATAGGAAATGGCTTCAGTAATTTTTTTAAAGGCATAGCCAACATTTTTAAAGGATTATTCCAAGGCTTAGTTTTAATCTTACTACATTTTTTTAAGCGTATATTTTGGTATGTTGGAGCTGTTGTGATAGGTCTAGTGCTAGGCTTTATTCTAAATGCAACTGCTGGAAAGTCTTACGGTGCCAATATGTTTATCAAAACGAATTTCGACTCCGGTAGGCAAGTTTATGAAAATATAAATCAGTTAAACCAACTAGCAAGTGTTGATAGAGATACCGTTGAATTAGGAAAAATACTAAACATCTCTCCAACAGAAGCGTCTAAATTGAAAGGCTTTTATATAAAACCAGGCACTCAGGAAAACAATATAGCAGAAATGTACTTTGAGTATCGTCAAAATCTAGATTCGATATCTCAGACAGAAGTGACCTATAAAAGTTATAAAGAGTCACTAAGTAGTTATGCGTTTCCCGTGCACCAAATTAGGGTTGCATCCACAGACAAATTTATTTACAAAGAAATTGAAAAAGCCTTTATAAAAGAATTAGTTAATAATGACTATTTGGATGAGCTAGCCATGGTTAATGTCGAAAACTTAAAAAGGGAAAAGGTAGCTTTAGAGAATCAAGTTATTCAAACAGGCTATTTGATTGATGAGTATTTGAAGATAAAAATCTCACAATCACAAAAACCAGAAAGTAATGGAACAAATTTATACATGGGAGATGCTGAGGCCAGTAACTCTTCGGTTAATGAAGCAGAATTATTAAAAGAGCAACTAAAACTCGAAGAACAAAAACGAGAGGTATTACGGCTTATGGTTGCAGAAAAAGATATTATAAGTGTTATTTCTGGGTTTCCCTCTTCTGGATATGACATTAGAGAATGGTATGAAAAATATATCATTGCAATACCTTTAGCAACGTTCTCCATTACCCTGTTTGTGTTTCTGCTGATAGGACTTGGTAAGTTTTTGAAAGCCCAAGAAGGGAATAAAGTAATGTAATATAGTATGAATGTTTTAATGACATATTATGCTTTTTACAACAACTCAAGAACTGAAAAAGTTATTGAGTAAAAATCAAGACTTAATGAATACTGTATTAGTTTTTATGAACGAACTATCTTCTAAAGACGAAATTTCAAAAACTTTATATTTTGCTTTTGGGAAATTGAGTGAAAAGTGCAACCAATTTTTTTTAAATATCTTAAAAGAAGTATAGCTAGAAAGAAGTGCAGCAATTTTTGTTGAGATGGATTAAATATATCGTATTCAAAATGATAGATTTCTTATTTGTGACACCATTCAAAATATATTTTATTATAAAAGCAAGCTTAAAGATCTAATTTAAATTAATGAAAAAAATAAAAAACCTTATCGTTTTTGGTACTCGCCCCGAGGCTATTAAAATCGCACCATTGGTTAAAGCTTTTAAAGATGAGGTCAGTTCTTTTGAAACTAAAGTTTGTATTACTGCCCAACATAGAGAAATGCTTGATCAAGTGTTATCATTTTTTGAAATTACACCAGATTATGATTTAGACTTGATGAAACCAAATCAGGATTTGTATTCATTAACAGCAGATATTATCACTAACCTTAAACCTATTCTCGAAGAGTTTAAGCCAGATTATGTTTATGTTCATGGTGACACAACAACAACAATGGCTGCTAGTATAGCAGCCTTTTATTCGGGTGCTAAAGTATGCCATGTAGAGGCTGGGTTAAGAACCTTTAATAAACGATCTCCGTTTCCTGAGGAAATGAACAGAACTGTCACTGGGAGTATTGCAGACTATCATTTTGCCCCAACAGAGACTTCAAAAAAAAACCTATTAGAGGAAAACATAGATGCCAGAAATATTCTTATTACAGGTAACACAGTCATTGATGCCTTAAAATATAGCAATGCTAAAGTGAATTCTCTAGGGTTTAATAATAAAGAAATTGAATCCGTTAAAGCTATTTTAGAAACTACTAAACGACTTATTTTGGTGACTGGTCATAGGCGAGAGAATCATGGCCAAGGATTTGTCAATATATGCAATGCCTTAAAGCAAATCGTACAAGAAAACACTGATGTTCAAGTTATTTATCCAGTTCACTTAAATCCTAACGTCCAGGAGCCAGTTTATGAGATTCTTAAAGACATTCCTAACCTGAGATTAATTGCCCCGCTTTCCTATCCATCATTTATATGGCTAATGAGCCAATCGCACATCATCATTACCGATAGTGGAGGAGTCCAAGAAGAGGCACCAAGTCTTGGGAAACCAGTATTAGTTATGAGAGATACAACTGAACGACCAGAAGCAGTAGAAGTTGGAACTGTTTTGTTGGTCGGGACAGATACCAGAAAAATAGTTTCTGAAGCTAACAAATTACTTAATGATAATTCTTTTTACACTAAAATGAGCATGTTGCACAATCCTTATGGCGATGGAACAGCATGTAAAAAAATAGTAGAATATATTAAAAACATTTAATTATGAAGATGAAGCCTGAAGTTGTCATTGTTGGGCTGGGTTATATCGGCCTTCCAACAGCCGCCCTAATTGCTCAAAATAAAACTGCTGTACATGGTGTAGATATTAATCCAAATGTAGTTAATACGATCAATGAAGGGAAAATACATATTGTAGAACCAGAGCTAGACACTGCTGTAGCAGAGGCGGTAAAAGAAGGCTATTTAAAAGCGGCAACGACACCTGTTGAGGCTAACACCTATTTAATTGTTGTCCCCACTCCTTTTAAAGCCAAAAATGAACCTGATATTTCCTTTATTGAAGCCGCGACAAAATCAATTATTCCTTTGTTAAAAGAGGATGATTTATACATCATTGAATCCACTTCGCCAATTGGTACGACTGTAAAGATGGTGAATTTGATATATGAAGAACGACCCGAATTAAAAGGAAAACTTAATGCAGCCTATTGTCCAGAACGTGTCTTGCCTGGTAATGTGATGTACGAATTAGTTCATAATGATAGAGTTATTGGGGGCATCGATGAAAAATCAACAACTAAAGCTATAGATTTTTATAAACAATTTATAAAAGGTGGTTTGCATGAGACGAATGCCCGAACAGCAGAAATGTGCAAATTGGTTGAGAATTCATCACGAGATGTTCAGATAGCATTTGCCAATGAGTTGTCTTTAATTTGTGACAAAGCAGATATCAATGTGTGGGAGCTTATTAAGCTAGCAAATAAACATCCAAGAGTGAACATTTTGCAACCAGGCTGTGGAGTAGGTGGTCATTGTATTGCAGTGGATCCTTATTTTATTGTTGCAGATTACCCAATGGAGTCCAAAATTATTGGTACTGCGAGAGAGGTCAACAATTATAAGTCGTTTTGGTGTGCTGAAAAAGTGCAATCTTCAAAACTGGAATTTGAATTGAAACACGGACGTAAACCTAGCATAGCTATAATGGGTCTAGCGTTTAAGCCTAATATTGACGACTTGAGGGAATCACCTGCTAAATATATTGCTCAAAAAGTTTTACAAAACGCCAACAATGAAGAATATTTTATAGTAGAGCCAAATATACAGTCACATAAGATTTTTAAATTAACAAACTATAAAACGGCTTCAGATAAGTCTGATATAGTTGTTTTTTTGGTGGCGCATAAAGAATTCAAGACCTTAAAACTCCCTAACGATAAAGTAGTTTTAGATTTTTGTGGGGTGTTTTATGATGACATTGTAAGAGTAAAAAATAATTAAATGGAATTAAGGCATCTTAATAAGGCTACTCTTCATAAGTTAACTAACTCTGAACTTATGAGAGGGATGTTTATTTATTCTTTTGGAAGCCTTGGTTCAAAAGCCATTAATTTAGCTATTTATCCACTATTGACTTTTTACCTAATAAAATCAGAATTAGGCTATTATGATTTAATAATAAATACCATCTATTTAGTCATGCCAATAGCAACGTTTCAAGTTTCTGATGGTATTTTTAGATTTTTACTTACATCAAAACTTAAAGAAGAAAGAGTCAAAATTATTTCAAACGGCATAAAGCTGATTCTATACTCAACCTTAATTATTTTGTCAACATTATACTTGATAATCAATTTCGAACCCTCTATCATTCATGGGGAATTTGTTTTCTTTATGGCTTTTTTATTCTCTATTAATATATCAACTAAACAGATTGTAAGAGGCATAAAAAAAAATAAAAATTATGTTATAAGTGATATCTTGTACAGTTTTATGTTTGTTTTTCTATTAGTGCTTTCACTAGTTGTTTTCGGTTTTGGAATAAAAGGGGTTTTTTATTCTTTTATATCTGCAAATTTTATATCTATTTGTTATTTGTGGTTTTCAACTAATTTATTTGAATATGTAGAGAAAAACTTTAATTTAAATAAATCCGTTTGTAAGGATCTTTTAACATACTCTCTTCCCCTTATACCTAATTCTTTAAGTTGGTGGCTTGTTGCGTCAGCTAATACTTGGATCATTTTTTTATTCATAGGACTAGAAGGTAACGGAATTTATGCGATTGCTTTTAAATTTTCCTCTGTAATTTACCTTCTTAATAAAATATTTAGCCTTGCATGGCAAGATAAAGTGATTTTACAAAGTGAGGGCGAGAACAAAGCTTATAACTCTAGGGTTTTTAATTATTTATTATTTTTTCTTTTTTCATTAGCAATTATCATTATTTTAATATCAAGACCCATATTAAGATTTGCAGTCTCAGTAGATTATTATGAAGCATGGAAATATATTCCTTGGTTAATATTGGGGACTGTATTCGCAAATGTATCTGCGTATTTCGGTGCTTTTTATTTAAAGTGGAAAAAGACAAATAAAATATTTATTACTACATTGATTGGGTCAGGGGCTTCTGTCTTGCTCTCTTTAGTTTTGACTAAATATTTTGGACTTACAGGTGCTTCCTTATCCATTTTTTTAGGGTTCTCATTAATTTCAATTCTTAGATACTATGACACGAAAGCCAGATTGAATTTAAAATTTTCACCTTTTTTACTAATACCTTTAACACTGCTTTTTATAGTTGTTATATTAACATACACTTTATGAAATTCGGACTTTTTATTTACAAACATTCTCACAATAATTTAATTAATATAGGAGACTATGTACAAAGCATAGCAGCTAGACAATTTCTTCCACATATTGACAAAGAAATTGAAAGAGATGGCCTAAAGCAATATACCGATGATAGTGTAAAGCTAATAATGAATGGTTGGTTTGGTTATAATCCTGAAAACTGGCCACCTTCAAATAAAATTAAACCATTATTCGTATCGTTTCATCTAAATAAAAACATATCTGATGCTTTAATGAACAATAAAAAGGTTGTTGAATATTTAAAGAAAAATGAACCTATTGGATGCAGAGATTATAATACAGCGAAAAGAATGAAGGCAAAGGGAATAGATGCTTATTTTTCTTGTTGCCTGACCACTACATTAAATTATGATGGAAATCTGTTTAAAAATAATATTGAAAAAACGAACACAATATTATTGGTAGATATTCTCTTTAAAGAAAATATCTCCTTAAAAATTAAGAGAAATAAACTTTATTTTTTCAAAGAATTATTAAATGGTAATATTTTAAAATTTAATAAAATAAATAATTATATCCATAGCCTAATTCCTGAAAAAAATAAAAAGGAAACCAAAAATTTAACGTGTTATTATCCAGCAAATTCTAGTCAATACGAAAGGTTTCAATCTGCTCTTGACTTGCTCAAGGAATTGGCTTCTGCAAAAGTTGTAGTTACATCAAGAATACATATCGCGCTTCCATGTTTAGCCCTTGGAACCCCAGTTTTATTTGTTATAGGTGATAAACTTTCAAATCCAGACGAATTTAAAAGATTGGATGGTATTGTAGACCATATGAATATTTTAATAGAAGAGGATTTTGACACTACAATGCCTCACTTAAAAAACATGAACTTTTTTTATAAATCTGGTATAGATTGGAATAACCCGCCGAAGAATCCAATTAGTCATGAAAAATTTAGAGATAAATTGATTAAAAGAGTAACAGATTTTATAGAAAAATAAGTTGGAAATTAAAAGAAACCATTTATATACTTACATAAGACCAATATTATTAGTCTTGAGTTTTTTAAGCGTTTTTAAGGGAATTTTTAATTTCCTTTTTAAGACTTCTTTGTTTGAGTACTTTGATGAAATAATACTTTTTCTTTCTATTTGTATACTTATACCAAAAATATTATTTGCTAAAAAAATTAAACTTATTTATTTCATTATCACATTATTTATAATGTATTCAGTAGTTATTAGTTTGATTTTTGGAGTTAACGGAAATTTTTTGGAGATACTATTCCAAACGCTAATAAGTATCAAGTTTTTTATCATACTGTTAGCATTCATAGAATTGTTCAAATATAATTATAAAACCTTAAATAAATTTTTCTTTATAGTGATTGGATTTACAGTATTTGGTCTGTTATTACATTTGAGTTTTGGTTTAAAATTTAATCAATGGATAGGTATTTCTGCTTTTGCAAGACCTGACACTAGGTATGTGGGATTTTTTACTCATCCTAACCATTTAGCTTATATGATGATAATTTATGCTGGATATATTTTAAATAATAAATACAAAATAAATAAGAATCTCAACTTTAAAGATTTACTTAAAATTCTCATTTGCTTTATCATTATTATTTTAGCCGATTCTCGGACAGCAATGTTATCTATAGGACTATTAATCACTGCATTTTATTCCAAGTATTTTATAAAGAACTATAAAGTACTTCTTAGTTTTTTATTTTTAGGTTTTTTAGCATCCATATACGCTTATTTTTTTACTGGTCTCCTTGATTCAATAGCCCAAAATATAAACCAATCTATGGATTTGACAAGTAGTTACATAAGGGGTAATATGATTTATCTCTCTGGTCTCATTTCAATAGATTATTTCCCTATCGGAACAGGAGCTGCTACTTTCGGATCTGTGATTTCTGATGATATTGTATACGAAATATATGGACAGGCAGATAGATATTACTTTAAAAATGAACAGGGAATTTACGACAGTAATGTGGCATCGATAATAGGCGAATATGGAGTTATGGGAATAATATTTTTCTTTTTTATGTTTTATTATTTGTTATCTTTTTTAAAAAAAATATCAACAACCAAAACATTTGTTTTTCCTATTATATTAGTTTTTTTATTTTATTCTATCACAAATCCAATGTTAACCAATAACTTATACACCATTATAACTTCAATACTTTTAGTATTATTTATAACAAAATCTAGTGATACCCAAAATAAGATTAAATGGAAATTTTAGTCATTACCAATATGTATCCCAGCAAAGAAAAAACATATGCAGGGATTTTTGTAAAGAATCAATATGAAGAACTTCAAAAAATACTAGGTGAAGAAGATTCTATAGAGATCTTTTTCATGAAAAGACAATTTACTTCTAGATTGGGTTCATTATTGAAATACTTAAAGACTTTTATATTCTTTTCCCCCTATTTATTCAAAAAATATGACATTATTCATCTTCATTTTTTTTATCCACTTATTTATTTAGCCTGGTTCTACAAAAAAATTCACCCAAGTTGCAAAGTGATAGTTACATTTCATGGAATGGATATAACTAAAAGGGTAAATAAAAAAAATAAGCATTTTTTTCAAAAAATTTCAAGATGCGTTGATTTCACGATACCTGTTGGAAGTACATTAGCTAAATTAGTTGAAGAGAAGCTAAAACTAAATCTAGGTTCAGTTATACCTGTAGGGGTTAACGATAACATTTTTTTCAACGATAAAACAATTAAAAAGAAATATGATTTTATATTTGTAGGGTCTTTTACAGAAAGGAAAGGTGTTGATACAATAATCAAGGCTATTTCTACTTTAAATGATAAAGCAATTAGTTATTGTTTTTGTGGATCAGGAGATTATTATTCAAGCCTTAAAAAGCTTTCAGCTGAAGGTTTTAATATTACTATTAAACAAGATCAATCTCAATCTGAAGTAAGTGAGTTGTTGAATCAGTCAAAGTTTTTGTTAATTATGTCCAGAAATGAAGGATTTCCAACAGTAACTATTGAATCTATGTTTTGTGGTTTGCCGTTAATAACTTCTGATATACCTCAGTTTAAAGAACAAATAAACGTTGGTGTTAATGGTTACATGGTACCTTTAAATAATGTAGAAGAACTTTCAAAAATAATTTTAAGAACTAATGTAATGCCTCAAGGCGAATATCAAAAACTTGTAAAAGGTGCATTAAATTCATTTAATGAATTATCATTGCGAAACGTATGTAAAAAACTTGTATATATTTATAAAGAATTACAATAAAATCATATTTTGAAAAAAATAATTTTCGTATTTTATCTTTTCTTTCTCAAAAACACTCCGGAGGATTATAGACCTTATGCCATATTTTTCCCAAGGCTCAGGTCTTTAGCCGTAAGGCTTTATTTAAAAAAATGTGGTAAAAAGTTGAGGGTAAAAAGCGGTGCAGAAATTTCTCCAAATAGCGTTGTAGGATTTGACTCAGAATTAGGAACTAGGTGTATGGTTCAGTCCAATGTGAACATTGGAAATAACGTTATAATGGGACCAGATGTAAAAATTTACTCAAGAAATCATAAGTTTGATAGTTTGGAACTGCCAATTCAAAAACAAGGTAAAAATTATTATCAAACCAAGATAGGCAATGATGTATGGCTAGGGGCTCATGTTATAATAACAGCAGGTTGTAATGTAGGTAATCATGTAATTATTGCTGCTGGAGCCGTAGTGACAGAGGATATTCCAGATTTTGCCATAGTTGGTGGTGTTCCTGCTAAAATTTTAAAATATAGAAACTAAATATGAAAAAATTAAAAATAGTTTTCATCCTTTTTGTTTGTACGAATATGTTGTTTTCGCAAGAAAGTAGTGAGTTTAGGTTTCATGATGACTTTAGATTAGGAGACTTTAAAAAGGGATGGAAAAAAGAAATAACCAAAAACAATGGTTACAGAATTGATTCAATAACGAAAGAAGGAAGGTTTAACGACAACTACCTAATTATACAAAGCCAACTGGGGCTTACTCAGTGCCTAAAAGGTCCGAGTATAGTGTTAAACTGTACGACTCTATAAACTACATTAAATTTCTTTCTTTTAGTTTTAAAGTTCCTAATAATTTGAAGTTCGATGAAGAAAATTTAGGAAGAGAAACCATGATATGCCAATGGCATAGTAAGCCCGCACCAGGAAAAGGTTGGAGAGCCTATAAAAAATACATGAAGTACAATAGACCTAGTGTGGCATTATACTTAACAACAAATAATAATCAAGATTATTATTTGTTGTTAAGATATGGAAATAATGGGAAATCTCAATTTGAAAAAAAAGATTATAAATGGTCGACAATTACGGTTCAAAAAATAGAAATAGATAAATGGCATGATATGATGTTCGAAATTAAATGGAGTTTTACAAATGCTGGTTATATTGCTGTTTGGATGAATAACGAACCATTTACCCCTTTTAACGGAATGGACAATAGGGCTTATGGACCCAATATGCATAATGAATCTCCAGCTTATTTTAAATTTGGGCAATATCGTTATTGGGATGACTCTAATGACCAAGAAGTTTATTTTGATGAATTACGTGTAGGTAATTCTTTTGAAGAAGTTTCTATCTATGAAAATTTACCTAAAATGTTTCAAGAAATAAAAGAGTTGTATTTTATAAAAAACCATAAATAGTTTGTTGAAAAAATAGCAGTAACTAATAACACTATTAGTCAAACAGGAAAAATAAACTTAATGGATAACTCATATTTCAACGTTACAATTTTTTTTATAAAAGTCTAGTATTTATAACCCAAAACTGATTAGTTTAAATAATAGAGAATTGAGGCAGCAAGATAAAATCTTCAAAACACTACTTTTTTTGGTTGCATTTACTCTACCCATGTATATGGGCTTAAATAATGTCATTTTAGGGATATTCCTTGTATGGATGATACTAAAAGGAGTAAAAGACAAAGCGTATCCAAGCTGGAAAACACTGAAAGCATATCTTCCCATATTCTTATTTTTTATTTTAGCCCTAATAGCATCGATTAATAATACAGATTTGCTTTTTCTCAAACACCTTGAAAGCTATTGGTCGTTCTTGTTAGTTCCAGTAGCATTTAGCTTTCAACAAGAAAAAACGAAAGCTTTAATTCCCTATGCATTTAAAGGCTTAATTTATGGTTCTGCAGCAACCTTAATGTTGTGTTATGCCAATGCTGTTTTTGAAATTATTAGCTACAATGAGCCATGGAGCTATTTTTTAAGATGGCGACATTTAAGTCATAATTTTACAGAAATAGCAGATACTCATCCTGCTTATCTTGGCTTATTTATATGTACTTCCACTTATTTTTTGTTGTTTTATACAAAAAGTTTTAATTATAAATTAAAGACGTTTATACTTTCTCTTTTTTTGTTCGGAATACTTCAGTTAGCGAGCAGAGTTGCTTTGGTTATTTTTTTGATGACGTTTTTAATTTATATTTTTTCATTTTTGAGAAAAAACCTAAAATTTGTAATTGGGGGAGTTTTATTAGTTTTTTTAGTCTCACTACTTTTTATATCTCAAGGCAGCGCATACTTTATAGAGAGACTTTCTTCTTCAGAATCTATTACTAAAGATTCCAGATTTAATCGTTTAGAGATTTCTTATAACATATTCAAAGAAAATCCTTTGTTTGGGATTGGTTTTGATCGTATAGATGAACAAAGAATCAGAAAATATAAAGAAAGCGGTTTTTATACTGCTGCCGAAAAGAAATACAATTCTCATAATCAATTTTTTGAGTATCTGTCCCTTAATGGTATGATTGGTGCTTTAGTTTATATGGGTGTTTTCATATACTTAATAGTGATAAGTCTAAAGGATAGAAATTATTTATTTCTTTTTCTAGTCATCACATTTTTTGTTGCAAATCTTACTGAGTCTATGATGGTACGAATAAAGGGTATAGAATATTTTTCAATTTTTATATCATTATTTTTAATTAATAGAAAAGTAAAGGAATAATTCTTGGAAAAATTCTATTTTAATTTTTTAGGCTAAGTATATTTTTTACAAATAAAAAAGGGAATGATTTAATTTTATTTAGTCTCAACGTAATTTAAAGATAGTGTATTTCTGATTTTATTCAGAAAAAAGCAAATAAACCCTACTTTTGTCGGTAAATCTTTTTTAAGCGTTTTTTTGCTTTAGGAAGAAGAAAATAAGTTTTTTATCAAATCTAAAACAGCAATAGGCTAAAATCTTTGAATCGTATAAGTTTTAAAATGAGTAATTGTATTAATTTAATTTATTTATTAGGTGCTGGGAGAAGTGGGACTACTCTATTAGCGACCCTTTTAAACAACCATGATAACATAAAAACCTTAGGGGAAGTGAATCAATTTTATGAGTTTCTAGAAGAAAATAAAAACTGTTCCTGTGGTAAAAGCTTAAGAAATTGCACAGAATGGAATGTCTCTGCAAATTTTTTAAAATCAAATATTAGCTCTCGTAGACACCTCATTGAAAAGGAAGAAGCTCACGGTAGAATCCCTAGACTTCTGATAGGCAAAACCATTAACCATCAATACCTAACTATCCAAGAAGAGGTTTACTCACATATACATCAGCAACGAAATTGTAAATGGTATTTAGACTCTTCTAAATATATTGCTCGTTATCTGCTACTAAAGAAGAGTAAAAAATTACACATAAAAGGAATTTATATAGTCCGAGACCCTAGAGGTGTAGTTTATTCTTTTCAGAAAAAAGTGCAAACTTCTAAAAAGCCTTTAAGTGCTTTATTATATTACAACGCAATCAACTTTTTTTCGGAATTAGTTTATATGAAAGATAATAGTATATTAAAAATTAGATATGAAGATTTGGTAGAAAAGCCTAAAGAAACTTTATCGAAAGTTTATACTCACATTTTTGAGGAGCAAACTGCAGCTGAAGATTTTCCAGAATATTTTGAAACACCTCATATTGTTGGTGGGAACCGGATGAAGACTCAGAAAAAGATTAAAATACAACCGGATAAAAAATGGGAAAGTTTGAAGTATTATAAAAGAGTACTTTACTATATTTTAGCTCTACCTTTTTCATTTATTAATAACTATAAATTATAAAAGCTTAAGATTTTCTAGTGAAATCAATAGCTTTGAAGTTAAAGTATATCTTAATTAGATACAAAATGAACATATATATAACATTAGATTATGAGCTATTTTTTGGTGCCCGAAGTGGAAGTGTAGAAAACTGCATCATTAAGCCTACCCGAGCATTATTAAAAATTGCAGACTCAAATAATATTAAGATTGTTTGCTTTGTAGATGTAGGCTATTTAGTAAAGTTAGAAGAACAAAAAGAAAAATACAGTCAACTTCAGGAAGATTATACAAAGATAACCCGCCAGATTAAACACTTAGCTGATAATGGTCATGGCATAGGTCTACATATCCATCCTCATTGGGAAGATTCATATTATGATGGAAACGATTGGGCGTTTAATACATCAAGGTACAAACTTGCTGATTTTTCCTCAGATGAAATAAATAGAATTGTGTCGAAGTATACGCAAACACTTAATCGAATTTCAGGCAAAACAGCTAAAGCATACAGAGCTGGTGGTTGGAGTGCTCAACCTTTCAATGAAATAGGCAATGCATTATTAGAAAACAATATTACTATCGATAGCACAGTTTTTCCCGGAGGTTATTACTATTCATCAAATCAATATTACGATTTTAGAGAAATAGAATCTTTTAAAGGCAGTTATAAATTTTCAAATAATTTAACAAAAGAAGACCCAAAAGGTAGTTTTAAGGAAATTCCGATTAGCTCTCATAATGTTAGTCCTTTGTTTTTTTGGAAATTTGCTTTTCATAAACTATTAAAACAAAAAAAGCACCAAGCTTTTGGTGATGGGCTAGCCATATCAAAAACAAAAAAAAATATTTTAAAACTTTTGTTTTCTCCTTCTAAGAGTGTAGTATCAATTGATGGATACAAAGCATCTTATTTGAAAGAGTCTTATGGTTTGCATAAAAAAAATAAAGCTGAAAATTTTGTAATCATAGGACATCCAAAAGCTTTTACTAAATTTTCACTCACTCAATTTGAAAAGCTTTTAAAATTCTTAAAACCAGAGGATAAGATAATAACCTTTAATTAATAAAATCAGGCATAAGAATTTCAAAAACCTATGATTAAACACTTTCAAATACTAAATACTAAAATCCACAACCTCTCAATGCAAGAAACTTTGGATTTAGTAGGTGAGTCTATACAAAACGGTGAACATATTCACCATTCCGTAGTCAACGCGGGTAAGATAGTGTTGATGCATGATGATGTAAAACTGTGTAAAAGTGTGAATAGTGCAGATCTTATTAATGCTGATGGGCAAGCGGTTATCTGGGCCTCCAAGTTATTAGGGAAACCTTTAAAAGAACGCGTGGCAGGGATAGATTTAATGCAGAACCTAGTCGAATTAGCGCATCAAAAAAATTATAAAATTTATTGCCTTGGGGCAAAAGAAGAGGTGGTTTCACAAGTGGTTTCTCATTATAAAGAAAAGTATTCTCCAAAGATTATCGCGGGTTACAGGAATGGTTATTTTACGAAAGAAGAAGAGCCGAAAATCGCTAAAGAGATTGCAGAAAGCGGTGCTAACATCTTATTTGTGGCTATCACTTCTCCTAAAAAGGAAAACTTCTTATATGAAAATCGAGAAACCCTCAAAGTCGTCAATTTTATTATGGGAGTAGGAGGTAGCTTCGACGTAGTCTCGGGTTTGGTCAAAAGAGCACCTTTATGGATGCAAAGATCAGGACTTGAATGGTTTTTTCGATTTATACAAGAACCTAAAAGAATGTGGAAAAGATATCTTATCGGTAACTCTAAATTCATATTTTTGATTCTTAAAGAAAAATTCAAAAAATAAACCTTTTACATTGTGAGTTATAAGTCGACACTCAATTAAAATCATTAATTCAACCTTATGAAAATAGCTGTAATAGGCACAGGCTATGTAGGTCTGGTTACTGGAACGTGTTTAGCTGAAAACGGGAACGATGTTCTTTGTGTAGACATCGATAAAAATAAAGTTGATCAAATGAAAGCGGGGACAGTTCCTATCTATGAGCCGCATTTGGATGTGCTATTCGAAAGAAATATTAAAGCAGGTCGACTCAATTTCACCACCAATTTGAAAGAAGGCTTAGATTTTGGAGAGGTTATTTTTTTAGCCTTACCCACTCCAGAAGATGAAGACGGTTCTGCTGATCTAAAATATGTTTTGGGTGTAGCCAAAGAAATAGGAGAATACATTACAACTTATAAGGTCATTGTTGATAAAAGTACAGTTCCTGTTGGGACAGCAGATTTGGTAAAATCAACTATAGAAATGAGTTGTAAAACCGATTTTGATGTGGTTTCTAATCCAGAATTTCTAAGGGAGGGTTTTGCCGTCGATGATTTTCTTAAGCCAGAACGCATCGTGATAGGTTCCAGTAGTGAAAGAGCTATTGAGGTTATGCAAAGGCTTTACCAGCCTTTCGTAAGGTCTGGTAACCCCATTATTATCATGGATGAGAAGTCAGCAGAATTAACTAAATATGCTTCGAATTCCTTTTTAGCGACCAAAATTACTTTTATGAACGAAATCGCCAACTATTGTCAAAAGGTAGGGGCAGATGTTGATAAGGTAAGAATAGGCATGGGAACCGATTCTAGGATTGGAAAACGATTTCTCTTTCCAGGTATTGGGTACGGTGGGTCTTGTTTTCCAAAGGATGTAAAGGCACTTCACAAATCGGGAAAGGATATCAACTACTATTTTAAAATTTTGGAGGCTGTGGTAGAAGTCAATGAACACCAAAAAACAATTCTTTTCCCAGAAGTTTCTTCTTATTTTGATGATAATTTGGAGGGAAAGACCATTGCGATTTGGGGCTTAGCGTTTAAGCCTGAAACCGATGATATCCGAGAAGCTCCTGCTTTATATATGATCGATAAGCTTTTGGAAGCCGGTGCTAACGTAAAGGCTTTTGATCCTGAGGCGATGGAGAATGTAAAAGAAAAATATGGGGATACGTTACAGTATGGAAAGGATATGTATGAGGTGACAGAGGGGGCAGATGCCTTGTTGATTTGTACTGAGTGGAGTATCTTCAGAACTCCAAATTATAATTTATTAAAGTCCAATCTACAAAACCCTGTTATCTTTGATGGGAGAAACTTATACCCAACGGTGGAACTAGCTAAGCAAGGAATTCATTACATTTCTATAGGGAGACAAAAAGTATAATTGATGGCAAAATTTTTATACACTGGCGATTATCTTGATTAAAGTCGACTTTACCAAAAATTCTATTGATAAGATAAACTGCACAATTTAGGAATTGGATTCCTAAATTGTGCAGTTTATGACTTATATTTGTATATGATTTCAAGAATAGCACAAGCAGAACTTATAAATTTGTCTCATCAATATAAGGCCATAGCAGTTATTGGCCCTAGGCAGTCCGGTAAGACAACCTTATACCAATTTAGCATTCAAATGTCGGATAAAATCAGTTTCTTTTTCACTTATTAATCGTCATAAAATAGAACCGTAACTATTGCTATGCTTATATTTTTTTCCTCAACTAAGTAAAAAATAATTCAAATTTTTAATACAACATTTAAAAACTAAATTGGTATTAGTACAATTAGTATTTCCAGACAAACCCTATGTGAATTTAGAAAACCCAGACATGAGGAATTATGCTTCTGAAGATCCTAAAGCCTTTCTTGATCAATTTTCTAAAGGAGCTATTTTAGATGAAGTACAACGCACACCAGAGCTATTTTCTTATTTACAGCAGGTACTAGATGAAAATGACCAAACCGCTCAATTTATACTTACAGGCTCCAATAATTTTTTACTACAGCAAAGTATTACTCAAAGTTTGGCAGGCAGAGTTGGGTATTTAAATTTGTTACCTTTTTCTTTATCAGAGGTTGAGAATTTGGCCCCAACGAAAATTCATGAATTGCTTTTTAAAGGATTTTATCCTCCGTTATACGATAAACCATTTGAAATTCAAAAATGGTTATCAAATTATATTAGTACTTACATAGAGAGAGATGTAAGGCAATTGCGAAGTATTGAAAATCTTGTTGTTTTTGAAAAATTTTTGAAATTATGTGCAGGCAGAGTGGGGCAACTGTTAAATAAAAATACTTTGGCAATGGAAACAGGAGTCGATAGTAAAACAATTGAATCCTGGATAGGAGTATTAGAAGCAAGTTTTATTATATTCAGGTTACAACCTCATCATAAAAATTTCAATAAACGAGTGGTTAAAATGCCGAAATTATACTTTTATGATGTAGGTCTAGCGAGTGCGTTATTGGGCGTGCAAAAAGCAGAACAACTAGAGTTTCACCCTTTCAAAGGAAGTTTATTTGAAAATATGGTGATCGTCGAACTATTAAAACAAAGATTGAATAAGGGAAAGTTAAATAACTTGTACTTTTGGAGAAATAGTAAGGGCAATGAAATTGATATTATAATTGATAATTTTGATGAGTTGATCCCTATTGAAATAAAATCGGGCGAAACAATTACCAAAGATTATTTTAAAGGCTTAGACTATTGGAATAATTTAACTGGCTTAACTGGGGGCAGGATTATATACGGAGGAAGCCAGTACCAAAAAAGAAGTCATGGTGTAGAAGTCATTCCTTTTACATCATTAGCAGAAATTAATAATGCATAACATGAAAAAAGTTTTAATAACAGGGGCTGCAGGATTTTTGGGCTCTCACCTTTGCGATAAATTTATAAAGGAAGGCTTTAAAGTCATTGGAATGGATAACCTCATTACTGGTGACTTGAAAAACATTGAGCATCTGACGAAACTGGAGCATTTTGAGTTTTATCACCATGACGTCAGCAAATTTGTACATGTCCCAGATGATTTAGATTATATCCTTCATTTTGCCTCCCCTGCAAGTCCCATAGATTATTTGAAAATACCTATCCAGACCCTTAAAGTTGGATCTTTAGGAACACATAATTTACTAGGTTTAGCCAAAGCCAAAGGTGCCAGGCTTTTGATCGCCTCTACAAGTGAAGTTTATGGCGATCCTCAGGTTCATCCTCAAACCGAAGACTACTATGGTAATGTGAACACCATTGGACCCAGAGGAGTTTATGATGAAGCCAAACGCTTCCAGGAATCATTGACCATGGCTTATCATCGCTTCCATGGACTGGAAACCAGAATCGTTAGGATTTTCAATACTTACGGACCTAGAATGCGATTAAATGATGGGCGCGTCATCCCTGCTTTTATTGGTCAGGCTTTACGTGGAGAAGACTTAACTGTGTTTGGTGATGGTTCTCAAACCCGTTCGTTTTGTTATGTCGATGATCAGGTCGACGGTATTTATAAATTGTTGTTGAGCGACTACGCCGAACCGGTTAATATTGGAAATCCTTATGAAATTTCTATTTTAGACTTTGCCGAAGAAATCATCAAACTAACAGGTACAGATCAAAAGATCGTATTCAAACCACTTCCAAAAGACGATCCTATGCAACGTCAGCCAGATATTTCGAGAGCCAAATCTATTTTGGGGTGGGAACCAAAAGTCAATAGAGAAGAGGGGATGAAGCTGACTTATGATTATTTTAAGTCACTCACAAAGGAAGAATTACAAAGGAGTGAACATAAAGATTTTTCAGACCACAACAAGAAGTAGCCAATGGCTCAATCAGGACGATATTCTATTTATATAAGGCCTTTATCATATTTAATTGATTTAGTCATTCTTATCCTTTTCTCTTCTCAATTCGATTTTGATCTAGAGATGAGTCTTCTTTTCGATGTTTATATTACTGTATGCTGGATTATACTTTCCACCTACCTAGGGTTTTATGAGGTATACCGGTTTACAAAATTGATTAAAATAATTTCGTTAACCCTTTCCCAGGCTTTACTTTTTGCGCTTATAGTTTTTAGTTTTTTCGGAATATTTTACGAACTAATAAGAGAGCCTGGCAGAGTGCTTTTATACTTAAGCGAGTCTTTTGCCGTTATTTTTCTTTTTAAAATCTCATTACATTTTTTCCTAAAGAAGTACAGGAAAGATCTTGGAGGAAATTTTAGAAGAACTGTTATTTTAGGAAATTCACCTAAAAGTTTACAGTTAAGGTCTTTTTTTGATGATAATCCTGAATATGGGTATAATTGCATCAAGGAGTTTAAAATCAAGTCCAATACTAATATTGAAAATATATTTAAGTTCATTCTTCAAAATGAAATTGACGAAATTTATTGTTCGATGGCAGAGCTCAACAATGAACAGATCAACGCTATGATCAATTTTGCTGATAATAATTTGAAGGTTCTTAAATTTTTACCAGATAATAAAGATGTATTTACCAGAAAATTAAATTTTGAATATTACGGTTACCTACCTATTATATCTCTTAGGAAAATACCGACAGATTCCACTGTTAATAAGCTTTTAAAACGTACTCTGGATATCGTCTTAAGCCTTGGAGTTATCATCTTCATTCTATCCTGGTTAACGCCTTTAATAGCGATTTTGATCAAACTCGAAAGTAAAGGGGCGGTGTTTTTCAAGCAAAAGAGAAACGGACTGGATTACAACGAATTTTACTGTTATAAGTTTAGATCCATGAAACCTAATCCTGAGGCGGACTTGCATCAGGCCAACAAAAATGATCAGCGCATTACCAAAGTAGGTCGCTTATTACGTAAGACCAGTTTTGACGAATTGCCCCAATTTTACAACGTTCTGCTGGGAGACATGAGTGTGGTGGGCCCACGTCCCCACATGGTAAGTCATACGCATATGTATGCTGAAAATGTAGACAAATTTATGGTTAGACACTTTATTAAGCCTGGGATCACAGGTTTGGCTCAAGTAAGCGGTTACAGAGGAGAGGTAGAAACCGACCAAGATATCATCAATAGAGTGAAATACGATATTTTTTATTTAGAAAACTGGTCTTTATTGCTAGATATAAAAATCGTGATCCAAACGGTTTTGAATGCTATTAAAGGTGAGAAAAAAGCTTACTGATGAGATAATACTTGATTTTCAAAATTTTCAAATTGTTTTTCTAAATCAAATTCCCTAAAACTAATATTTAAAACTTTTTGTTTTGAAGGCAGCTTTACATCACCATTATTTATTTGTTCTATAACTCTTTGAAGTTCTTTATAATTCGCTTTTCGAATTGAAATCCCCAAGTTTAAATTAGAAACTAATTCAGCACCTTCACCATCAGAAAAATATATTATTGGCAATCCTAACTTAGAATATTCAAATATTTTAGAGGGCACAGATCCATATATTCTGTTTTTTAATGGGATAAGGGTAGCATCATAGTCTTGAAGTACACTGTGTAGTTTTTCTCTTTTTAAGCTACCATGATAAAAAATTTGACTTTTACTCTTACAAATTTTATCAATCTCAGACTCCTTCGGTCCGTTACCATAAATGTGAAACTCGGTGTCTTTAGGGAAATCTATTTCATTGCAAATAGACTCAATACCTTGGGCGAGTCCTAAAAGACCTGCATAAACTATTTTATAATTTTTATTATTCTTTTTCTTTACGGAAAGAGCTTCAAAATCGGGAAAGTTTCTATAAAGAAAAAGGATTTTGTTCTTAATTGAAATCGTATTGCTTACATGGTTAAGAATTTCATTTGATTGTCCTACAATTATATCTGAATTTTTATAGATATAAGTCTCTAGGGTTAATAAGATATTATAGTAAAATCCTTTATTTAAAATTCCCATTTCCAAACCTGCCAGTGGCCACAAGTCTGATACATTAAGTATAATCTTTCTACTTTTGATTCTGCAGCTCAAAACAGCGATGAAACCTACAATTAAAGGTGAACCTTGGATGATTACTTTTTTTGGAACGTTATTGAAGAGGATATATTGAAATAGCACAATAGCAAAACTTAATGAAGATAAAAGCCTTAAAAATTTATTAGAAGAATTACTAGCATAAATAAATAGTCTTTTAATCACTATATTTCCAATAAATTCTTTTTTACTAAATAGCCCTCTATAGTCGTCATAAACTCTTCCCTCAGGATAGTTTGGAAGAGGACAAATGACACTAACATCATAACTATTATCTGACAACTTTTTTGCTAAAGAATAGATTCTATTAGAGGCTGCACCCGATTCGGGAGGGAAATAATTACTTATGATGAGGATTTCTTTTTTCATTGAATTGGTTTAGCATGCAAATTTAAAATTATGTCTGATGTATAAGCTACTTTGACAATAGGCTTACACGCTTTTGAATCATAAATTTTATTTGTCGATAATACAAAAAATAAAAGCCTGTTAATTGAATACTAATTTTTATAAAAAAACTATATTGCCTCAACCAATATAGTCAATGAAATTCATAATTCCAGCCCTTTTTTATCTGTTTTTCAGCCTACAGTCTTTAGCTAGCAATCCAAAGATCGATAGCTTAAAAACAACATTATCCTACACTAAAGTGGACACTATTAGAGTCTCTATTTTAAATCAAATAGCTACAGAATTCATATACATAAGCTATGATAGTATTCTTCCATATTCTCAAAAAGCCTTTAATTTATCCGCTGAAATCAACTTCCCTAAAGGAAAAGGCTTAGCTCTAAAAAATCAATCTATTTATTATTTCTACGCGGGGAATCAAGTTGAAAGCATAAATAAAATTGAGAAAGCTGTTCAATTGTTTAAAGAAATAAAAGACGATTTAGAACTAGCAAAAGCCTACCAAAGCTATGGAGTGCTCTTAAAAAATCAAGGAGACAGCAAAAAAGCTTTAGAAAAGTTTAGTTTATCGATAAACTTTCATCAAAAAGCAGATAACCAACAAGGTGTAGTTGACAATTTAATAAACAAGGGGAATATTTTTCAGAACCAGGGAAAATATGAGCAAGCCTTGGAAGTTTTTAAGGAAGCCAAAACTATCAATGCTAAATTAGATGATTTGAAGTCTAAAGCTAGCATCCTTACAGGAGAAGGACTCATTTCCGAGAAAAAAGGGAATTTCGATGATGCTATTCAACAATATACTGAAAGCCTCGAGATTTTTAAGGAACTCAACGAGGAAAAGCTCATTTCAGGAATGTATAATAACCTGGCGAACATCTCACGAAAACAAGGCAATTATCTTGAGGCCATAACCTATTTTGAAAATGCGTTAGTTTCTGCTGAAAAAATGAATAATCCGCGTTTGCAAGCAATTATATTGAACAATCTTGCGAATACTTATCTTAATATCAATGATGATGACAAGGCGGCTTCGCTGTATAAAAAAGCAGTTTCCATCATTAAAGATCTGGATAAAACAACTTATGCTACTCTGTTACTTAACCTTTCTATAATTCAGACTAACCAAACAAAATACGAATCTGCTCTCCAGTCTTTAGATTCATCTTTAACTATATTCAGCAAACAAGGTAACCAATTTTATATGGTGAATAATCTCTTCAACATTGGATACAATTACCTGAAGTTGGAAGATTTCCCGGAAGCCAAACGCTTTTATGAGAAAGCCAGAACTATTGCTGAAAAAATCGATGACCAATATTCTAGTTTATCTATATACAACGGACTTGGGGAAATTTATTTGAAAGAAAACAAGCTGGATTCTGCCAGCTATTTCGCCAGGAAGGCCTATGCAATCTCCAAAGACATTAAAGCTTTAGCAGAAGAGTCTTCTACTACAGAATTGCTCTATAAGATTTTAAAATCCAGTGACAGGCCAAGTGAAGCCTTAGAATTTTTGGAAATTCATACTCAACTCAAAGACAGTTTATTCAATGACGAAAAAAGCAAAGAATTGGGTAAGCTTGAAGCAGAATTAGCATTTAAAAGTCTGAAAGAACAACTGGAGTTCGAAAAGCAAAATCAACAATTAGAGAATCAGGTAAAAGTAAACCAAAGAGAAAATTTCATCATCGGACTTGGTGTTTCATTATTTGGATTGATCCTAGTCATATTTCTTTTACTCAAAATCAGAAAAAATAAGACCAGAGCAAATCTGCTTCTTAGTCAAAAGAACAAAGAAATTGAAACCAAAAACATCAAATTAAACGAATCCAATCTTCAGAAGAATAAATTATTTTCGATCATTTCGCATGATTTAAGGAGTCCAGTAAACAGTCTGAGTCAGATTTTTGAAATGTATCTGTCAGATCAGATTTCAGAAAAAGAATTCAAAGACTGGTTGCCGGAAATCAATAAAAATTTGACCTCAACGCGTCTTCTAATTGATAATCTTCTCAAATGGGCGAGCGAATCTTTGAATGAATCTCAAGTGCAAAAAACTGAGATTGATTTATACCAGGAAGTTGAAATTATGAAAGACTTTTTTAGCACACCTTTAAAAAAGAAAGGATTAGTTTTTAATAATAAAATCTCAAAAGATTTTCAAATCTACATGGATTCTAATGCTTTAAAATTGGTGACTCGTAATCTGATTTCAAATGCTATAAAGTTTTGTAATTCTGGAGATGAAATTTCAATTTCAACCACAAGACAGGATGGGTATGACAGAGTTTGTATTCAAGACTCTGGAGTAGGAATGTCAAAGGATATAGCCAGAAGGCTTTTCAACAACTCCTCCATTATTTCTTCAGTAGGCACACAAAAGGAAGAAGGCAATGGTGTAGGGACTGTTCTTTGTCGAACTTTTATTGAAGAAAATGGCGGAACCATTTGGGTGGATTATTCAGAAGAAAATTTTGGGACGCGCATTTGCTTTGAAGTTCCAAAAAGAGCATAATCAAAAAGCTTTTAGCATTTATTTATCAGCCCTGGCTAAGTTTCAAGGATAACTATTCTTAAATTTGAGAAAACCCTAACCTATGCACCAATTTACGGCGACTTATACAGACCTGTATCAAATCAATATGGCACAGGTCTATTTCCAGCAGGGGAAACATAAACACACTGCAGTATTTGATTATTTTTTCAGGAAACTCCCATTTGAAGGAGGCTACGCTGTTTTTGCAGGTTTGGAGACACTCTTGGAAATTCTTGAAAATTTTCAGTTCTCAAAAGAGGATTTGGAGTTTTTAAAAAATCAGGGTTTAGACTCAGAATTCCTGGACTATCTAAAAGACTTCAAATTCAAAGGAAATCTTTTAAGTGTAAAAGAAGGAGATATTGTCTTCCCTACAAGACCGGTATTACAGGTCGAAGCCAATATGGTAGAAGCTCAACTTGTAGAAACCATTTTACTCAACCTGCTCAATTTTCAAACCCTTATTGCGACCAAAGCCAGCCGTATTAGAAAATCTGCAGGGGGGGATATTCTTATTGACTTTGGTATGCGACGTGCTCAAAGTACAGGAGCTTATCACGCCAGCAGAGCAGCCTTTATTGGTGGTTTTGAAGCTACCAGTAATGTGGTCGCTGGTAAGGATTTCAATATTCCCATTTCGGGAACGATGGCACATTCCTTCGTTCAAAGTTATGATGAAGAGTTAACGGCTTTTCGTGATTTTGCCCAATGTCATCCTGATAACACAATTCTTCTCATCGATACTTACGATACGCTCAAAAGTGGTTTGCCTAATGCTATTACTGTAGGAAAAGAAATGAAATCTCGTGGTGAGGAATTGAAAGGCATCCGCCTGGATAGCGGTGACTTATCTTACCTGGCTAAAAAATGTAGGAAAGCTCTGGATGAAGCGGGTTTACAGGACGTTAAAATTGCAGCTTCAAACCAGTTGGATGAATATGTCATTAGGAGCTTGAAAGAGCAAAAAGGACCGATCGATGTCTTTGGTGTAGGAACCAACTTAGTCATTGGCGATCCCGATGCGGCACTGGATGGTGTTTACAAACTGGCATTTGCCAATGGGAAACCTCGTATAAAGCTTTCAGAAAATCTCGCCAAACTTACGATGCCTCACAAAAAGCAAGTCTACAGGATTCGAAATACCAAAGGAGAACTCGCAGGAGCCGATGCCGTGACCTTAAGAGATGAAACAGAAGTTCGCCATATAAATCATCCTTTTGAACCTTCCAAAACACTTTCCTTTACAGACTGCTCAGCAGAGCCATTGCTTTCATCGGTGATGAAAAATGGCAAGAGAACTTATCCGCCAAAATCTCTGGAGGAGATCAAAGCCTTTTCGAGAAAGCGCCTGTCAGAATTTTCAGAAGAATTTCAACGTTTTGAAAATCCACATATCTATAAAATTGGAATTTCAGATCGACTTTTAGAAGAACGAGATCAATTGAAAAATCATTATAAAAATAAAAACTCATGAAAATCTTACTCATCGTAGACGCGCAACTCGATTTTATGCCCGGTGGAGGATTGGCGGTAGAACACGGCGACCAGATTGTGTCTCACATCAATCTCATTCAACCTCAGTATGACCTCGTCTTGGCAACTCAGGACTGGCATCCAGAACATCACATGAGTTTTGCTTCCAATCATGAGGGTCGAAAACCTTTCGAAAAGAAGGAAATCGATGGTTATGACCAGACGCTATGGCCAGAGCACTGTGTCCAGAGTACAAAAGGCGCTGAGTTCCATCCCAACATGAGAACCAATTGCATCGAGGCTATTTTCAGAAAAGGAACCGATTCCAAAATCGATAGCTACAGTGCTTTTTACGATAATCATCACAAAAAATCAACTGGTCTGTCTGGCTATCTTAAAGAAAAAGGTTGTGAAACCTTAGATGTTTGCGGACTTGCCGGAGATATTTGCGTGTATTTCACCATCAAAGATGCGCTGAAGGAAGGCTTCAAAGTCAGGTTAATAGAACAGGCGACCAAAGCTTTGGATCAGGATAAATTCAAACAACAACAAGAAGAATTGAAAGCGAAGGGAGTGGAAATTATTTAGTTCTTTCTGAATTTGCCTCTGCTAGTTTAGATGCTTTACGATATCCAACTTAGATGTTGCTGTTCACTTCATCCAGCGCCTAAAGTGTAAAGTTTCAACTGAAGTCGGCGTGGAAAATATTTTAAATTTCACATCTAAAACTTGTAATCTCAAATTTGTTATTTCAATTTTCGACTCACGACTCACGACTCACGACTCACGACTCACGACTCACGACTCACGACTCACGACTCACGACTCACGACTCACGACTCACGACTTCTGTAACTTCTTAATCATCTTTTGAATGCGATCACTCAGTTTTTCAGAAGACAATTTTTCTCTTAATCGGTCAGTGATGATAGGAAAAGAAAACGGAGTTGGTTTTTTACATGTTTTCCAGACGATATCCTGAGTGGCAATGCGTTCCAAAGCTTTTTGCAATCGCCCTTGTTCCAGTGAATGTTCAAACGTTTCCGTAAACGCCTGTTGGTACAAAGGATTATCAGGATCAAAATCTTTGAATACATCAAAAATCAGCTGCGAACTGGATTGTAAATGCTTGTTTTTGATCAGCTTGTTAGGATAGCCAGTAAAGACCAAACCAGCAATAACCGAAATATCTCTAAATTTTCGTCTGGCCATTTCCGTCGCGTTAAGACTTTTGGATAAATCGTCCAGCAAATAATCGGCTGTAAATAAATCATTATCCAAAACAGATTGCATATCTACTGGCTGATCAGAAAGCAATTCAAACCCATAATCGTTGAAGGCCAGCGAAAATGAGATCGGTGACAGCAAACTGATGCGATAGGCTAGTAAACTTCCCATGGCTTCGTGGACAAAACGTCCCTCAAATGGATAAAATATATGATGATAGCCATCCCAGGTCTTAAAGGTTTCTATCAAAAACTGATGCGGTCTGGGGACGATGGATTCCAGATTTTGCCGTTCAAAAATCGGTTCAAGAGCCACCAGTTCCGGACTTTTATCTTCAGCATCCTGGTTATAGAGTTCTTCCCGAAGCAGTTCACTCATTTGTGAGGTCAACGTCAATCTCCCTCCCATCCAGCTGGGAACTTTGGAGGTTTTAGATTTGGATTTTCTCACCAATACTTGCATCTGCTTGATGCGAATCAATTCCAAATTTCGGCCAGCAAAAGTAAATACATCTCCAGGCTTCAGTTTTGAAATGAACCATTCTTCAACAGATCCTATAAAGCCGCCTGTCATGTATTTCACCGTCAAGACCGCATCACTTACAATCGTTCCAATTTGTAAGCGATGCCTCATCGCAATCCCTTTTCGGTTGACTTTAAATAAACCATCTTCTTCAATTTCCACTTTGCGGTATTCATCATAAGTTTGCAGTGCTTCTCCACCTTTAGTGATAAAACTTAAGGCCCAGTCCCACTGTTCTTCAGTAATGGTTTGAAAACAAAAGGTAGATTGGATTTCAGGAAAAATATTTTTAGGGTAAAATCCGTCAGATACCGCCAATGTCGTTAAATACTGCACCAAGACATCAAAACTGTTGAGATAAGGCAAACGATCTTCCACCGTTTTTGACTTAACGGCTTTTTGCAGAGCAGAAGCCTCAATCAATTCAATGGCATGGGTGGGAAGAAAATAAATGACACTGGTTTTACCAGGTTGATGACCACTCCTGCCGGCCCGTTGTAAAAATCGGGCAACACCTTTAGGTCCGCCAATTTGAATAATAGTTTCCACAGGCGCAAAATCAACACCCAGGTCCAAGCTGGAAGTACACACCACTGCTTTGAGGCTTTCATTTCGGATAGCACTCTCCACCCAAAGTCGGGTTTCTTTATTGATGCTCCCGTGATGCATCGCCAGTTCTCCAGCAAATTCAGGATGTTTTTCTAAAATCTTCTGAAACCAGATTTCACATTGTGACCGTGTGTTGGTAAACAGCAAAGTGGTTTTTGAGGCTTTGATGATGGGGACCACTTCTTCCAGAAGATGTAAACCCAGGTGCCCACGCCACGGGAATTTATCCATAGTTTCAGGAATTATGCTTTGGACGTGTATATTTTTCTCAAGATCCGCTTTGATTAAAATGGAATTTTTGAGCATCTTAGGATCTACGCCCAGCAATACATCTCTTGCTTGTTCCAGATTGCCAATGGTGGCTGATATTCCCCAGACTCTCAACTTTGGATTGATGGTTTTGAAACGGGATAATGCCAGTTCCATTTGTACACCGCGCTTGGTGCCCAACAACTCATGCCACTCATCGACGACAATAGCCTGGCAATCCTTAAATGTTTTGGGGTAATCTTTGGATGCCAGAAGTAACTGTAGGCTTTCCGGAGTGGTAATAAGCAAGTCTGGCATTTTGCGCTTTTGCTTTGCCCGTTCTTTCTGAGGGGTATCTCCAGTCCTAATACCTACACTAAGATCCAAATTAAGATCAACAATAAGTTGCTCTGCAGCTTGTTGTATTTCAATAGAAAGCGCTCGTAATGGGGTGATCCAAACCGCCTTCAGGGTGGAAGCTTTTCTTTTTTTTTGAGCCTTGAGTTTCAAAATTTCCAGGAAAATTGGAATCCAAAGCGCATAAGTTTTTCCGCTACCCGTCGGTGCATTCAATAGACCGTGTTTTCCTTTTGCAAAGGCGTGCCAGGTTTCAGTTTGAAATTCAAATGGTGTCCAGCCTTTGGACGCAAACCAATCGGTAAATAAGGATATATCGGGAGATTTTGGCATATACAAACATAAGTATTGTTGCCTTTAAAGTTGTCAATCCTTTTCTATCTGTCTATTTTTTAACCATGATGCTATTTTGAAACATTAAGTTTGTCTAAATATTGAAATTGTTTGATCTAAATATATCTAATTTTGAAACTGAAATTATAATTATTTCCTATTAACAATACATAATAACATCATGAAGAACATTTTATTAGTCTTTAGTTTATTTATTACTCAGTCATATATAGCTCAAAGCCATCCAGAGCGCTTGGTAGATTTTGAATTATATGAACTCAATGGTGAAACCTTTAGTAAGGAAAATATCAAAGAAAACAGTTTTAATTATTTCATATATTACAATCCGACTTGCGGGCACTGTGTAGATACTTTTAAGGTCTTGAATCTTAAATCGGATCAGATCAAAAAAGCAGACGTTCAGATTTATACAATTTCAGCAAATACAGAGCAACTTACCCAGTCTTTTTTCGAACAACACGCTCCCAAACTTCAAAACCTAGTTAATGTTGAGATCCTAAGAGATGAAGATTACAAATTTGCAGATGCTTTTAATGTCGGTCCATTTCCAACTGCTTTTTTATATAACAAGGATAATAAATTGATAAAAGTCTACGAAGGGACTTCAGAAGTCGTTCTTTTTTTGAATGAAATAAAATAACGCTTTCCTTTACACTTATTATAACATTCTATCAAAATTAGCTATTGTTAAAATTAAGTGCTTTAATTTTGACACTTGTTGAAAATGTAATTAAACCGACATGATTAAAATGGTTCTTAAAAATAAATTTTAATCAACTGAGTGACACTTACCCCTTACCCCCGACTAATAGGTGTGAGCATTTAAAAATGATAAAAATAAGCACATGAAAGGAGTATTATTAGTTAATCTAGGTTCGCCTAAATCAACAGATCCCAAAGATGTAAAAACCTATTTGGGTGAGTTTTTGATGGACGAGCGTGTTATTGATTTACCGAAGTTTTTCAGAACAATTCTTGTAAAAGGAATTGTATTAAATACAAGACCCAAAAAATCTGCAGAAGCTTATTCAAAAATTTGGTGGGATGAAGGTTCTCCACTTATTGTGTTATCAAAGCGTTTACAGAAGGGAATTGATAAGCAAACAACAGTTCCTATCTCGTTGGCCATGCGCTACGGTCAACCAAATATTAAATCTGGCCTCCAGGAGCTTCATGACAAAGGCGTAGATGAGGTATTGTTAGTCCCTTTGTATCCTCAGTTTGCTATGGCAACCACAGAAACGATTCTTGTATTGGCTGAGGAGCTGAGACGCGAACATTTCCCTGAAATGTCGTTTACCACACTACCTCCTTTTTACAATCATCCGGACTATGTGACTGTTTTATCAAGAAGTATTGGAGAAAAGCTAGATGAGTTTGATTATGATCATTTGTTGTTTAGTTATCATGGAGTCCCTGAACGTCATATCAGAAAAAGCGATATCACCAATTCGCATTGTAAAGTAGATGGGTCATGCTGCCAAACGCCTTCCAAAGCACATCAATTTTGTTACAGACACCAGTGTTTTGAAACCACCCGTGGCGTGGCGAAAACTTTAGGCTTAAAAGAGGGAACCTACAGTACGAGCTTTCAATCCCGTTTAGGATTTGACCCTTGGTTGAAGCCGTACACAGACAGAACCGTTGAAAAGTTAGGTCTAGAAGGCACTAAAAAGTTGGCGGTAGTATCCCCAGCTTTTGTTTCAGATTGTTTAGAAACTTTGGAAGAAATCAATATGGAAGCTCGAGAGATTTTTGAAGAATCTGGCGGTGATGATTTTATGTTTATTCCTTGTCTCAACGATAGAGAAGATTGGATAAAAACCATGAGTCGCTGGATTGATGAATGGGCGCATCAAAATGAAAAGGTTAACGCATAGTAAATGGCTAGAGCTAACTCTGAAGAATTAGGAAACAAGGCTATAGGTCCGCTGCTTATTAAACAAGCCGTTCCTGCATCTATTGGAATTTTAGTTATGTCCATCAATATTTTGGTGGACACAATTTTTGTAGGCAATTGGATCGGTTCTATTGGCATAGCGGCGATCAATGTCGTGCTTCCTGTTTCTTTCTTCATAGCAGCTCTGGGAATGGCTATTGGAATAGGAGGGTCTTCAATTATTTCTCGGGCTTTAGGGGCCAATAATGACAAGAAAGCGCTCAAAACTTTCGGTAATCAAATTACTATTACTTTACTGGTGACTGTCACTATGGTCATTTTCGGACTTTCATTCGTGGATGATTTAATTCCTACGTTTGGGGGGAAAGGTGATATTTTCGATCCTGCTAAAATTTATTATAAGATAGTCCTGTACGGAGTGCCAGTGCTTGGGGTGGCTATGATGGGCAATAGCGTTATACGCGCTGAGGGTAAACCCAAATTTGCTATGGTGGCCATGATTATTCCTTCTGTTGGCAATCTTATTATGGATTATATTTTCATTAATATAATGGATTTGGGAATGCATGGCGCTGCCTGGGCATCTACTGGTTCATACATTTTATGTTTAGGATACATCGTCTGGTTTTTCTTGTCAAAACATTCTGAATTGAAAATTAGATTTTCAGATTTTGGAATTGATTTTACGATTCTGAAAGAAATCGGAGCGCTTGGTTTTGTTACACTTTCCAGACAAGCTGTGGTAAGTGTGACGTATTTACTATTGAATAATATTTTATTTGAATTGGGGGGAGAATCTTCTGTTGCTGTTTACGGCATCGTTGGGCGTATGCTTATGTTCGCCTTATTCCCTGTTTTAGGAGTAACTCAAGGATTTTTACCAATTTCTGGTTACAACTATGGAGCAAATCAATATTCACGTGTGCGTGAAAGTATCAATAAAGCTATTCTTTATGCTTCGGTGATGGCCATTTTAGTCTTTGCTATTATTATGATCTTCCCTGGAGAAATAGCTTCTGTTTTTACCCAAGATCAAAAAGTTGTAAACGATACAACCAGTGCTATGCGATGGGTGTTTGCTGCTATTCCAATCATTTCAATTCAATTGATAGGGAGTGCTTATTTTCAAGCCATTGGCAAAGCAGTACCTGCGTTACTTCTTACTTTATCAAGACAGGGTTTTATATTTATTCCTTTGATTTTGATTTTGCCAAATTATTACGGAGAATTTGGGGTTTGGATTTCATTCCCATTAGCAGATTTAATATCCACTATTATAACCGGCTTGTTCCTTAGACGAGAAGTAAAATCGACCCTGATTGTTGAAGATGAAGCACAAGTGAAAACTTCTTAGAGTTAGATTCTGAGTTGATTTATTAAGTATAAGTCCGAGTTTTTGAATCCTTGTCCTATTTTCTTTTTTAACGTGAACTTTTTCTCAATTAATAAATCTTACTGTTATGCTTATATTTGATTCAATAGATCCAATAAATTCAATATTTTCAAGTGGAATATAACTACATCAAATCGCTACATCTCATATTTGTAATCACTTGGTTTGCAGGCTTATTCTATATTCCAAGAATTTTCATCTATCACATTGAAGCTAGACAAAAATCACAGCCTGATGCCGATATTTTGAGTGAACAGCTCAAAATTATGGCAAAACGCCTATGGTACATCATCACCTGGCCATCTGCAATTCTGGCAACCATCTTCGCCATTTGGCTTTTGATTCTCGTTCCGGGTTGGTTGGAGCAAGGGTGGATGCATGTGAAACTTGCTTTCGTTGTTTTACTATTCGCTTACCACATCAAAAATCATTTCATATTTAAGCAGTTTCAAAAGGACGATATTAGGTGGACTTCCAATGGGATGCGTTTTTGGAATGAAGGCGCTACGCTTATATTATTTGCTATTGTGTTCTTGGTCATTTTAAAAAGTGCAATCAACTGGATTTGGGGTCTTATAGGTTTAATTGGTCTTGGTGTTGTACTGATGCTTGGGATTAAATTGTACAAACGCCTTAGAAACCGAAAATCTTCCTCATGATGTTCAATTACAGGCGATCCTTACGAACTCGAATTTTTATCTCCATGATTGCTTTGGTTGTTGGAGCTTCTGTACTGATTGCAGGGGTAACTATTTTTCAATTTAAAGAAGAAGCCAAAGAATTACATGGAGAAAAACTTAACCGAAAGGAGAATGCGATAAGGGCCAATATCAATTACGTCCTCAGGACCACAACTTATCCAGTAGAGACCAAAAGTTTACCTCTCATTTTTAAAGAAAAAATATACGAGATCCAAGACATTCATAATACTGAAATTAATATTTATGATCTTGAGGGAAATTTGCTTAAATCTTCCATTGCGACCTTTTATATGGATTCTCTGGAAACTCAAATGAATCCAGAAAAGGTACAGGCGCTTCAGAATTCTAGTGAAAAGAAATACGTTGAAAATTTTAAATTAGATAATCAAAATTACCAGTCCTCTTACACCTACATACTCGATAATTATTTCAAACCGATTGGGATATTAAATTTACCTTACATCGAAGATGATGGATTTTTACAAAAAGAGCTTAGAGATTTTCTTATGCTTTTGTCTCAAGTCTATTTATTTATGCTGATTTCTGCAATTGTATTAGCTTATTTTTTATCTAAATATATTACAAGTTCTTTGCAGAGCATCAGCAAAAAAATCACCAAAACCAGACTAGATCAATCCAATCCCAAAATATCTTATGAGGAGATAAGTTATGAAATTAAACCTCTAGTAAAAGCTTATAACGATATGATTGACGAGTTGGAAGAAAGCGCTTTAAAGCTCGCTAAAACCGAGCGTGAAGAGGCCTGGAGGCAAATGGCAAGACAAGTAGCTCACGAAATTAAAAACCCTCTTACTCCTATGCGCTTGAGCATGCAAAGCTTCGAACGAAGATTTGATCCAAACGACCCAAATATAAAGACTAGAGTTAAGGAATTTTCTAAAACCATCATTCAGCAAATTGACAATTTAAGCGCTATTGCTGGGGCATTTTCGGACTTCGCAAAATTACCAGCTCAACAGAATGAAAACTTAAATGCTGTTGAAATCATCAAACTGGCTCTGGATATTTTCAACGATAACAAAATTCAATTTTCTTCTGAACAACAAAACATTCAGATTGAATTTGATCGAAGTCAGTTAATTAGAATCATCACCAACCTGGTGAAAAATGCTATTCAGGCAACTGAACATTTGGAAAACCCAATCATCTCAGTAAATATTTTTTCTGAAGAAGAAAATGCGATTATAACCGTAGAAGATAATGGAGTTGGTATTCCTGAAGATTTGCAGGAGCGTATTTTCGAACCACGATTTACCACTAAAACCAGCGGCATGGGATTAGGCTTGGGTATGGTAAAAAATATTGTTGAAACTTATAAAGGAGATATAAAACTGACTTCAAAACCTGATGAAGGCATTATCTTTACACTAAAATTTCCAAAATCCAATACTCATGACATTTGAAAATTTACAAGTTAGTATCCAAGATCGCATTGCGACTGTTTATATCTACAGACCCAAAAAACTAAATGCCTTAAATAGAGCTACTATTCAGGAGCTTCACGAAGCGTTTAAAGGGCTTTTAGCCAACGAAGAGGCGTCTGTTATAATTCTAACCGGAAGCGGAGAAAAAGCATTTGTTGCTGGTGCAGATATTTCAGAATTTTCTGAATATACTGTAGAAGAAGGAAAGGATCTTGCGGCTAAAGGACAGGAGACTGTTTTTGATTATATCGCTAACTTCCCTAAGCCAGTGATTGCAGCTGTTAATGGTTTTGCCCTTGGTGGTGGATTGGAATTGGCCATGTCTGCACATTTCAGAATTGCTAGTGATAATGCAAGATTAGGATTGCCAGAGACTTCTCTGGGAGTAATTCCAGGATACGGTGGAACTCAACGTTTACCTCAGTTGGTTGGAAAAGGGAGAGCCATGGAAATGATTATGACCGCAGGCATGATAGATGCAGAAACAGCCAAAGATTACGGTTTGGTGAATCACGTCACCACTTTAGAGGAGCTTATTCCTCTTGCTGAAAAACTGGCCAACAAGATTTTGAATAATTCCATGCAAGCCATTTCAGTGGCGATTGAAGCCGTAAATGATAACTACAAAGATGGCATCAACGGATTTGAAACGGAAATCAAAAACTTCGGAAAATCCTTCGGAACCGAAGATTTTAAAGAAGGAACCCAAGCGTTCTTAAACAAGAAAAAGCCAAATTTCAAGTAGTATGTTTCCATTGCAAAGACACCGTCGTTTAAGACAAAATGAATCTATACGATCACTGATAAGAGAAACCCATTTAAGTCCAACAGACTTTATTGTTCCATTGTTTGTAGTTGAAGGCAAGGGCGTGAAGGATGAGATTGCCTCTATGCCCAATTATTATAGGTTTAGCCTGGACCTTCTGGTAAAAGAAGTCAGGGAGCTTTGGCAACTAGGCTTAAAGTCAGTTTTACTATTCGTAAAGGTGGATGAAAAACTAAAAGACAATAGAGGAGAGGAGGCTACCAATCCTAACGGATTGATGCAGAGAGCTATCAAAACGGTAAAAGATGCTGTTCCAGAAATGTTGGTGATGACCGATGTCGCTTTGGACCCCTATTCTATATATGGTCACGATGGTATTGTGGATCAGGGAAAAATTGTTAATGACAGAACCAATTCATTTTTGGCTCAAATGGCACTCAGCCATGCCCAGGCAGGAGCAGACTTTGTTGCCCCTAGTGACATGATGGATGGACGCATTTTAGAAATAAGAAGCGTTCTGGAAGATGCTCATTTCACCGATATAGGAATTATGAGTTATTCTGCCAAATTTGCCTCTGCGTTTTACGGTCCTTTTAGAGATGCACTGGACTCTGCTCCAGTAGATGTCAAAGACATTCCAAAAGATAAAAAAACCTATCAAATGGACCCGGCCAATAGATCTGAAGCTCTGAAAGAAACTTTTACCGATATCGACGAAGGTGCTGATATTGTAATGGTGAAACCAGGTTTATGCTATCTGGATATCGTTAGAGATATTGCCAACGAGGTGGAAGTGCCTGTTGCAGTTTATCAGGTGAGCGGTGAGTATGCCATGATCAAAGCAGCTTCAGAAAAAGGATGGTTGAATCACGACGCCGTCATGTTGGAGCAACTAACCGCTATCAAAAGGGCAGGAGCCAGCATGATTGCCAGTTATTTTGCAAAAGATGCTGCAAAATTACTGTAACTCACTAATTTTGCATTTTAAAAATATTATTGAATTCTCAATACAGAATACATGATTAAAAATGACTTATTTCTCAAAGCCTTAAAGGGAGAAACTGTAGAAAGACCACCGGTGTGGATGATGAGGCAAGCTGGCAGATACCTGCCAGATTTTATGAAGCTAAAAGCTAAATACGACTTTTTTACACGATGTAGAACTCCAGAACTTGCAACTGAAATCACTGTTATGCCCATACATCAGGTAGGGACAGATGCAGCGATCTTGTTTAGTGACATTCTGGTTGTTCCACAAGCCATGAACATAGAAGTAGAGATGAGACCTGGAGTAGGTCCCTGGTTGCCCAATCCTATTCGGGATAGAAAAACTTTAGACCAGGTGATTGTTCCAGATGTCTATGAAGAATTGGGCTATGTGTACGAGGCTATTAAAATGACCAAAAAAGAGCTGAACGATGAGGTGCCTCTCATCGGTTTCGCAGGCTCACCTTGGACGATATTTTGCTATTGTGTGCAGGGACAGGGCTCCAAAAATTTTGATAAAGCCAAAGAATTTTGCTTTACAGAACCCCAAATGGCTCATGAGTTGCTTCAAAAAATTACCGACACTACTATTGCTTACCTCAAAGGAAAAGTGGAGGCTGGCGTAGATGCGGTACAGGTGTTTGACTCCTGGGGAGGCATGCTGTCCCCAGTCGATTATCAGGAGTTTTCATGGCCTTATATTCAGCAAATCATTGATGCTTTAAAAGATGAAATCCCAGTGATTGCTTTTGGAAAAGGCTGCTGGTTTGCACTGGATGTGATGGCAAAATCCGGGGCTACAGCCCTTGGAGTCGATTGGACTTGCTCTGCTAAAAACGCCAGGCTTTTGTCTGGAGGCCAGATCACCTTACAGGGAAATTTTGATCCCTCACGGTTATTTTCTCCGCCAAAAGACATTAAGAAAATGGTTCATCAAATGATAGATGAGTTTGGAAAAGACCGCTATATCGTAAACTTAGGACATGGCATCTTACCCAATATTCCTGTGGAGAATGCAAAAGCTTTCGTAGACGCCGTGAAGGAATACAAGAGTTCATAGAATTTCTATTGCTTTTTTCTATTGATTTTGCAACAGCTCACTTTTAAGTTTTCGATATTCAGCTTCGAGTTGTCTTATGATTTCATATGGCGTCTAAACTGTTAAGTTTTAATTGAAATCGGCGTAAAATTTAATTGATTATTTATAAAAATTAAAGTTAACTAAAGACCTGCGTTAGGGATAGCAGTGAAAAGTCCATAAAGTAAAAGCCCTTTAAAAATAAAGTCTGGTAAAGCGACCAAAGGAAGCTTTTGCCAGGCTTATATTTTTATAGCTTTACTGAAATGGCTTGCAACGAATAGCTCGACCCCCAATGCGTTGGGGGTAACGCCCAAACCCTATTGGTTTTCTTTTTTGTAAAGTTCTGTAAAGTGCTTGTAGAAATAAGGAATGGTCTCGATGCCTTTAAGGTAATTCCAGATCCCAAAATGTTCGTTGGGTGAGTGTATCGCATCGGAGTTGAGACCAAAGCCCATCAAAACCGTTTTGCTACCCAAATATTTTTCGAATAAAGAGACAATAGGTATGCTGCCTCCGCTACGCTGTGGTACTGCAGGTTTGCCAAAGGCCTCCTGAAAGGCAAGATCTGCAGCCTGGTACTCAATACCATCTATGGGCGTAACATAGCCCTGTCCACCGTGGTGCGGCTTAACTTTTACTTTTACGCTTTTGGGAGCGATACTTTCAAAATGGGTTTTGAATAGTTCTGTAATTTCTCTCCAATCCTGGTTAGGTACCAAACGCATGGAAATCTTTGCAAATGCCTTGCTTGGAATCACCGTTTTCGCACCTTCACCAATATAGCCTCCCCAAATGCCGTTGATGTCCAGGGTAGGTCTGATAGAGTTACGTTCGTTGGTGCTAAAGCCTGTTTCACCGTGGATATCGTTGATGCCAATGTGTTTTTTGTAGTCTTCCAGATCAAATGGAGCCTCAGCCATTTTCTTTCTTTCAGCATCGCTCAATTCTTCTACCTTATCGTAAAAACCCGGAATATTAATATGATTATTCTCATCGTGAAGTGAGGCAATCATTTGAGATAAAATATTGATGGGGTTGGCCACTGCTCCGCCGTAAAGTCCAGAATGAAGATCACGGTTAGGACTTTCGATTTCTACCTCCACATAGCTCAATCCTCTTAAACCGGTGGTGATGGAGGGGACGTCTTTGCTAATCATCCCTGTATCGGAAATCAAGATCACATCGTTAGCTAGTTTTTCTCGGTTGTGTTCCAGAAAAGCTTCCAGGCTCACGCTGCCTACTTCTTCTTCGCCTTCGATCATAAATTTGATGTTACAAGGCAGTTCATCGGTTTGCATCATGACTTCCATGGCCTTCACGTGCATGTACATCTGACCTTTGTCATCACAGGCCCCCCTGGCAAAAACAGCTCCTTCAGGATGAATATCGGTGTTTTTAATGACGGGTTCAAAAGGCGGACTCGTCCATAATTCCACAGGGTCTGGGGGTTGGACGTCATAATGCCCGTAAACTAATACAGTAGGGAGGTCAGGATCGATGATTTTTTCTGCGTAAACGATAGGAAACCCAGAGGTTTCACAAATTTCCACGGTATCGCAGCCAGCAGCTTCCAAATTGATTTTTACGGCGCCAGCCGTCATCAAAACTTCCTTCTTAAACTTAGGATCTGCACTGATAGATGGAATTTTTAATAGCTCGATAAGCTCATCTATAAAACGCTCTTGGTGTTGGTCGATATAAGGTCTAGTTGTCATGCTAAAAATTTGAGTTTTTACAATATAAAATTTTTTCCTGAAACTTAATTTGAAAGTTGTAATTATTATCTATATTTGCAATCGCAAAAAATAATGCGGGCGTGGTGGAATTGGTAGACACGCTAGACTTAGGATCTAGTGCCGCAAGGTGTGAGAGTTCGAGTCTCTCCGCCCGTACTAAAAGAAAAGGTTAAATGGCTATATTATAGTTGTTTAGCCTTTTCTTATTTTGTTTATTCCCCTGAATCCTACCCTGTTTTATATTAATGACACTCCATTGCAATGTTTTTTGCCTTATTGCCATATAAATTTAGAGCGATATTTATAATTAACATTCATATGCTTTACTGAAATAAGTTAAATAATCTTTGGAATATACTTTTAGAATATATAATATTGATTAACCAATATTATGAAACTTAAATTTACATTATTTCTGTTTATTGCTTTTTATAGCCTAAACCTTTTAAGCCAGAGCATTTCGAAAAGTTTAATTAGCTCCAATGGTTCTTTGGGTAGCACTGTAAGTCGGACAAATTTCTCAATTGGTGAGCCCGTTATTGGATTAATGAAGAGCTCAGATATTCAGTTGTCAAATGGCTATTATCAAAGTTTAAATATCTCAACCCTATCAATAGAGAACCCTTTCATTACCCACTTTGAATATTACCCAAACCCAGTCCAAAGTTTTTTAAAGTTTGAGTATGAGTCAAATACATTATTTGATGTGAAGGTGTTTGATATAAATGGTAGATTAATCAAGTCAAAGACTTTGAAAGAAGGACAATTATACATGGGGGATCTAATTCAGGGCGTGTATATTCTAAGCCTATCTAATAGGGAAACAAACTTTTACAAATCAATTAAAATCATTAAAAAATGAAAAATATAGTAATTCTGTTGTTATGTTTTTATTCCATTAGCGCATTGAGTCAAGTTCCTTATGGATTTAATTATCAAGCGACAGTAAGAGATAATAATGGTGATCTAATAAAAAATCAAGAAGTCATTTTTAAATTTAATATTATAAGTGGTTTGCCAGAAAACACACCTGTTTACAGTGAAACAAATTCTTTAATAACTGATGATTTAGGTCAAATCAACACAATTGTAGGTCAAGGCAACACACAAATTGGACAATTTAATCAAATTGACTGGTCTACAGGAATTTTTCACTTAAACATCGAATTGAATACTGGTAGTGGATTTGTTAATTTAGGAACAACACAATTTTTAAGTGTACCTTTTTCTTTTTATTCAAAAAAATCTGGGACTAGCCAACAAAATAAAACTTTAATGTATTTATCGGATGGATTCTAAATCTTAAACTATGAAAAAAACAACCTTTTTAATCGTACTAATTTTCCTCTCATTTAATGCATTTTCACAAAAGAATCTTGAGTTTAATAGTGTAATTAAATTTAATGCTGACGTTGAAAATGGAACCCAAACCAGTATACTTACAGTTCCTTCTGGAAAAATATGGAAAATAACATCTGCAACAATTGGAGATAGTTTTAATTCAGCGTATGCAAAAATTGATGGGCATTTAGTAAGTATAATTAATACTGATAATACAAAATATTCTAACCTAAATCCGTTTCCGCTCTGGCTTCCTGAGGGATCTTATACTATAGAAACTAGAAGTAGTGGGAATGTTACTGGTATAACTTTCTCTTACAGTGGGATTGAATTTAATGTTATCGAATAATATTCGGCCTTAAGAACTTGAAAAATTTTTGAAATTTTATTATTTCTAAGGACTAAATTTATTCAAAATACCTTCAGTGAAATAGGTGGGAGTAGGTTAAAAAAACAAGATAAACTTCGGGTTTATTAAATAGTCCCTAAATAGTAAAACACGCATTTATTATTTACTAAAAAGGCGAATTCAATAACAATTTTTTTATATAAAATCAAAAGTAAAATCACATAAGTAAAACTAAAATTAATGTTTGGAGTATTCGGTAAGAAAAAGAAAATAGAAAAGATCAATATTAAAGTTTTAGAGTGCATGAAACTATATTCTGATGAAACAGAGAAAGCCTATAGAAATCAAATTTCTTATTTTAAGCAAGACTATCCAAATGAAGAAATTCAAGTGTCTGATTATGGCGCTTACAAAGTAAGGTTTATGACTAATATGATGATAGTTATGGGTGCTCGATTTAGCAAAGAAAAAATCGGATTTTCAGAAAGCAAAGATTTTTTACGAGATATACAAATTGCATCTGCAATTGCACATATTCCATTTTCAGATTCAAAATCAAATAGCTACTTAAGTAAAAATGAAATTTCTCAAAAAACAGAGGAAATAATAAAATATATTTTAAAAACTGTTAATGGTAATCAACAAAAAATAATTGATCTTAATTTCAATGAAAAAGATGATTTCTTTAAAAAAATAAAACTTTTTTTTCATAATTCTATTTCTGAAAGTATTGAGAATAAGGAGATAGCTAGAAAAATATTAAAATCAGAAGATCATTATTTTTCAAACCTAGCTAAACAAAACCTCAAAATCATGTCTGATTTAATGAAAATATAATAGCCTAACTTTTATTTACAAGTTATCCTATCACCTAAAGAACTATTATTAAATAAAATTAATAGTTACTCAAATTGAAGATAAAAAAATTAGATTATTTTTAGTTGTCTGATAAAAGAGAGGCTTTTTTATATTATTTAAAGGAGGTTACACTAAAGCGGTAGATAATGAAATTGAACTCAAAAAATAGAAGATGAGGAATAGAAGGAAAGATTTAGCTATAAATAAAATTCTTTCAGTTGTAGCTTTCTTATCTCTTATTTTAAATTTTGGTATTGAATTATATAAACATCAAATAAATAATTAGGTAATGACATTAAAGCAAGCAAAAGAAGCTGATCAAGTACTATTTTTTTTGATAAATAACATAGAAGGCAAAGTTGATTTTAAAAAAATTCACAATAAAATATCAGATTTTTTAATTGAAAATAAATCCTTAACTGTTCCTTGGAATCTGATAGACCTATTTATTGTTGATGAATTTATTTCAAAAACATATTACGAAAGACCTCAAATTTCGGGTAAAGTCTTTCAATACCATATAACTGAAAAAGCAAACACATTTTTAAGTTTTGATGGTGGTTATTTTAAATTAATAAAAGGTAAAATTGAAAATGAAAGAAGAAAAAGAAATAAATACAGGTTTGATATTGCAAAAGACATTGTCTTAATATCTTTAGCAATAGGAACTTTGATCATTAGTTATATGACTTCTTGAAATTATAGGTTTATTAATGTTTGCTGAGTCAATGTAAGTAAACTCTAACTTTAATGATGAATTTTTAAATCACGAATTAAAAACCAAAATAAAACCATGTGTTTTTTTAACAAGGCTTTTCAAGCTAAGATTATAGATAATTATTAAATTTTAAAAATTTCTCATATACTGAGAGGCTTTTTTTGAATCAGAGCTTAAAATAAAGCCCCTATAGAAAAGTTACTTTACTGATATAATTCAGGTACCTACTGCTTTGGATTGTCATAATCTAGTATATTGTAGTTTTAAATCTAGTGACCAAATTTTGACAAAAACTTTATTTTATGTATTCCTTTTCAGTTGTGTCTATGCTTATGGACAGGAAATTGAGGGCTACACCTACGATGATTCAGGAAGGGTTCCGGGGGTACGCATTAGTAATTTGAATCAAGAAATAGTTGAAGTTTCTAACCCCAATGGTTACTTCAGAGTTGAAGCAGCTGTTGGAGATACTATTCATTTTACTTCAGTGGCTTACGATTTGTATGAGTTGGTTGTTGAAGATCAGCATGTTGAGAAAAAGTTTGTAGTTGAATTAAGTATATCTACTTTAGATGAAGTGCGGATTACGGGTTATCGATCTCGTAATACAGCTATTGAGGATTTGGATACCGAGCTCTCTGGTCAAATTCAAAAGGATATTAAAAAACATCCAAACCTTTACAGAACTTCCAAAGGGAATATTGGTAATATGATTCAATCCATTTTTGATCTGTTTAAAAATGATTCAAAGCCTGAAAACGCTTCTCCTCAGTACTTAAGTTTTGAAGATTTTGAGATCTTATTTCTTAGGGATGATTTTTTTGATACTGAGTTTCTAACATTAGAACTTCTCATCCCGAAAAAAAGTCATGATTTATTTTACGAATTTCTTGCCATTCAGCAATTAGAGTATGTTTACTTAGAACCTTCCTACGAACTTGACTTAATTGACAAGTTTTATAAATTTAGTGATGAGTATCGAAATATGCTTAGTGCTGAAAAGGGAAAAAGCAACTAATATAATTTTATACATTACGAATGCGTTAAATGTCAAAGGCTTGTAATTTTTAAGTGATAAGCATCCCGTTTTGACCACATGTTAAATAATATATTTTTCATAATGAAACCTTAATTTTTTATAAAAAATCATTACATTTAACATTCAAATTTTTGTGAGTTATGAGATTACTTTGCTTTTTATTTGTTTTTTGTGTTGGGTTCAATTTTGTGTCTGCGGATCCGTCTCATCCAAACAAAATTCGCGTTGTCATTGACGCAGGTCATGGTGGTATAGATACTGGAGCGCAAAGCAATTCAATATTGGAAAAGCAAATTGTTGCAGATGTATCTTCTCACCTCAAGGAGCTTTGTTCAGATAAGAACATTGAAGTCATTTTACTGAGAACAGAAGATGAATTTATGTCTTTACAAGATAGGCTCGCTAAAATAGAAGCCCTTTCACCAGATTTAGTTATTTCCCTTCATGCTAACTATTCGCCAGATAGAGACAGAAATGGAGTGGAGGTTTTTGTTGCTGAAAATGAATTCACAGTCAAATCTTCTTATTTTGGAACTAAAATTCTGGAATCGTTTAAACGAAAAGATTTTAAAACCTCAGACCTTAAATCAGCTAATTTTTTTCTTTTGAAAAATTTAAAATGTCCTGCAGTTACGGTCGAATTAGGCTTTTTATCCAATTCTGAGGATATGAAATACCTCAATTCTGAGTTTGGTCAAAAGTTTTTGGCTAAGCAGATAGCCTCATCTTTAGATTAAACTTCATACGGATTCCTTTTTCAGCTAGATAGTTGGATATTCAATTCCATCTTAAACTTTTTTACCAGATTAGAAGCATCTATTCCATTACTTTTGCTGAATGAAAATTACAAAAACAGATGTAGCCATTATTGGAGGAGGGGCAGCAGGTTTTTTCGCAGGCATTAATCTAGCAGCATCAAATTCAGCAGTAAAAGTTATTATTCTTGAAAAGGGAAAGCAAGTTCTTAGTAAGGTTAAAATTTCTGGAGGTGGCCGGTGTAATGTTACTCACGCAGAATTTGATCCAAAAACTCTGGCTCATAATTACCCTCGAGGCCACAAGGAATTGCTAGGTCCTTTTCATCAATTTATGACAGGCGATATGTTTGCCTGGCTGGAAGAACGAGGCGTCGAGCTCAAAATTGAAGAAGATGGTCGGGTTTTTCCAGTGTCAGATTCCTCACAAACCATAATGGACTGCTTTCAAAATGAAGCAGATAGACTAGGTGTAAATGTCAAAACCAATGCTGGAATAGATGCGATTTCAAAATTGGAAGACCAAGATTATGCTTGGGAAATGAAAGGAAAAGAAGTTCATGTTTTCGCCAAACATCTTATTGTTGCTTCCGGGAGTAGTCCAAAAATGTGGCGGCTGATTCAAACGCTAGGTCATCAAGTTGTAGATCCCGTCCCTTCATTATTCACTTTTAATGTGAAAGATGAACGTTTGCAAGACCTTCCTGGAATAAGTCTGGATGCTGAAGTTGAAGTTTTTACTACAAAAGACAGAGGTGTATCCAAGCAAAAACTCAAGAGGCTTCAGTCTTCCGGGCCAGTATTGATAACCCACTGGGGGTTGAGTGGTCCTTGTATATTGAAGCTTTCGGCTTGGGGAGCTAGAGTATTTCATGAGCTGAATCATCAATTTCAATTGCGAGTCAATTGGTTACCCCAACATAATGAAGAGTCTGCTAAATCTTTATTGGAAGGTTTGAAGGACACACATCCCAAACAGTTACTTTATTCAAATCCAATAGAAGGCTTGCCTAAACGCTTTTGGCAAAGTCTTTTGGATTACATTCATATCGATTCTCAACTCAACTGGTCCACTCTCAATAAATCCCAAACTCAATCTCTGGCCGAAGAACTTTGTGCCGGAGAATTTCATGTGAATGGGAAAAGCACCTTTAAAGAGGAATTTGTAACTGCAGGCGGAATCCATTTGAAAGAAATTGATTTTAAAACCTTTCAAAGTAAACTACATGACAATTTATTTTTTGTTGGAGAAGTTTTAAATATCGATGCGGTTACTGGAGGTTTCAATTTTCAGGCTGCTTGGACGAGTGCTTACCTTTGTGCAAGGCACTTGAGTATAGCTCTGTAATGTTAAATTTCTGTTTAGTCAAAAGTCAGGTTGCTTATTTACTTCTACATTGTAAATACAAACCTAAAAACCTAAATACAATGAAAAAGAAAATTTTTATTTGCGGTGCTTTATCAATGACCCTACTAAGTACAAGTTGCTTGGGTTCATTTAGCGCTTTTAACTCGCTAAGGGACTGGAATGATGGTGTAACGGATAACAAATTCTTAGATAACTTAATTTTTTGGGCGCTTAATATTGTGCCGGTTTATGGATTATTCATAGCTGGAGATGTTCTATTTTTCAACGTTTTGGAATTCTGGACCGGGGATAATCCTATCGCGATGGCAGAAGGTGAAGAAGAAACACAATACGCAAACGTAAAAGGTCAGGACGTCAAAATGACGGCTACTAAAAATCATTTTAGTGTAGAAGTGCTTTCAGGAGAAAATAAAGGTGAAATTCTAGAAATGGTATATACACCAGATAATAAAACCTGGAATGCTATCGATGAGAATGGAGAATTGATCAAGTTAGCTTCCATGGAAGATGGTTTTTATATGGTATACACTCCAGAAGGTGAAGCTATTCAAATGAACCCTACAGCTTCCAAAGAACAAAACATTGCTATTTTGAAAGGAAAGGTAGCAGATTATGAAACTTCAATGTGGGCAGACGCTAAGTAATACTAAGCAAGTTTTAGCTTTAAAAGACCGAAGTCAAATGACTTTGGTCTTTTTTCATTATTAAATTAACATCTGTTAGTAAATGATTATTATTTTTTATAATTAAGTTGCTTTAAATTTAATAAAAGCTTCACATGAAATTAAAATTACCATTTTTCTTATTCTTATCAATTATTTTTTTTCAACTTAATGCTCAATCAGAAATTGATATTATCAAAGCCTATTTGGAGCAAGGAATATCAAAAAATCTAATATCTACAGACGATCTTGCAGATTTAGATATAAGTTCTCAACACTTTTCTAAAAGTACAAATGTAGAACATGTGTATGTTCAACAAACTTATCAGGGTATTCCAATTTTTAATGCATTAGGGAACTTTGCCTTGCAAGGCGGAAAGGTTAAGTTCGCAACTTATAATTTTACTTTCAATCTTAAAACAAATATTTCCAACAAAAAACCGTCTTTATCTCCCCAAGAGGCTCTAATCGCAGCGACCACTCAACTGGGAATACAAAAACCTAATAAAATTAATGTTTTAAAATCTAACTCTAAAGAGGATTTACTACTCTCTAAATCTGGTATTTCAATCGATGAGATTCCAGTTAAGCTCGTATATCAAAAATCAAAAGAAGGTTTTTTGAGTTTAGCCTGGGATATGTCAATTCACATGGTGGATGGTTCTCATTGGTGGAGCCTAAGGGTAGATGCTATTAATGGAAGGATTTTAGAAAAGAACGACTGGATGGTAAGTTGTGACTTTGATCATTCTAGCATTGCAGATAAAAAGTTAAGAACTTCTTTTACCCATAATGCATTTCAAAATTTAACTTCTACCTTTATGCTTGGATCAAGTTATAATGTGTTCCCTTATCCTGTGGAGTCTCCGAATCATGGGTTGAGAGAAATAGTATCAAACCCAGAAGACCTTTTGTTTTCACCCTTTGGATGGCATGATACTGATGGTGTTGAAGGTGCTGAATATACTATTACCAGAGGTAATAATGTACATGCTTACGAAGACATTGCGAATGAAAATATTGAAGGTTATTCACCAGATGGTGGTGAAAGTTTAAATTTCAATTTCCCTTTGGACTTAAACCGTCAACCTCAGTTCAATCAAGCTGCTGCGATCACCAATTTATTTTATTGGAATAATATCGTTCACGATATGTGGGCTAATTACGGTTTTGATGAATCCTCTGGTAATTTTCAACAAACCAATTATAATGGAAGAGGTTTGGGTAATGATTATGTTAGAGCTGAGGCTCAAGACGGTGACGGTCTTAACAATGCAAATTTTGCTACGCCCCCAGATGGATCTCGTCCACGAATGCAAATGTTTTTGTGGTCACCTTCTGGCCCTTTAATAGAACCATTATCAATTACAGATCCAAGTAATCTTGCTGGCGGTTATAATGGTGTTGCTGCTGCTTTTGGTCCTAGCCTTTCTTCAAGACCAGTCTCACGGGAGTTTGCTCTGGCACTTGATGAGGATTCGAGCTCAGACCCTTTAGATGCTTGTGGAGAATTATTGAATGCCACAGTATTAAATAGAAAGATTGTGATCATTAGAAGAGGAGAATGCGCTTTTGCGAGTAAGATTGAGAAAGCACAAGCTGCTGGAGCTTCAGCAGTAATCATGGTTAATAATGTTGCTGGGGAGCCAATAATTATGGGAGGTGATGATACTGGTATTACCATTCCTTCTATTATGTTGAGTCAGGCTGATGGTGAGATGATAATTCAAGCCCTTCAAAATGATGAGGTCGTTTTAGGTTCTTTAGCTAATAATGGTCCATATGAAGTTGATGGGGATTTTGATAATGGGATTATTGCACACGAATATGGTCATGGTATTTCTAATCGTTTAACCGGCGGTGCTTCTGAAGCCGATTGCTTAACAAACGCAGAACAAATGGGTGAAGGATGGAGTGATTGGTTGGGACTGATGATGACAATTTCTGATGGAGATATTGCGACTGAGGGTAGAGGTATAGGTACCTTTGCCACATCTCAATCTATTGAAGGAGTAGGGATACGACCATTCAGATATTCCACATCAACAGACATTAATCCTGCAACTTACGGCCTAACAAACAATCTAGACCTAAGCCAACCTCACGGAATTGGTTTTGTTTGGGCTTCCATGTTATGGGATTTGAACTGGGCACTTATAGAGCGTTATGGGTTTGACTCAAATCTATATACAGGAACAGGTGGAAATAATATCAATATGCAACTGGTTATTGACGGCATGAAATTACAGGCTTGCAGTCCTGGCTTTATCGATGCACGCGATGCTATATTGGAAGCAGATCTGCTCGCAAATGGTGGTGCAAACCAATGCCTCATATGGGAAGTATTTGCTAAACGAGGCCTTGGATGGAGTGCTAAACAGGGGGATACAGATAACAGAGAGGACCAGGAAGAAGCTTTTGATCTCCCACCTTCTGGTGTGTTGAATTGTTCATTGTCTAATGAAAGTTTTGGATTTGATTCTTTCGGGATTTATCCAAACCCAGCTCAAGAAAGCTTCAGCTTAAGTTTGACAAACGGAAATCTTGCGAACGCTCAAGTTGATATTTATGATATGACAGGTAAATTAATTCTTTCAAAAACTTCTGATAATAACCAGAAAGTTGATATTCAAACTCTTAATTCGGGAGTATTTATCATAATGGTAGAATCTGGAAGCAAGACCTATACTAAGAAATTAATAGTTCAATAAAATTTGAATTTTCAGCAGCTTTAAAAGACTGAAGTCATTTGACTTTGGTCTTTTTGCTTTAGTTACTTTTGTGTAAATAGTTATTTATGCTAACAGTCAGTAACCTTACCTATTTACACGAAAATGATAAGGGCGTTTTAAATATCAATTTCGAATTAAAAAAAGGAGATCACTTAGCCCTAATAGGTGAAAGTGGCTGTGGTAAAAGCACACTTATAAAAACAGTTTATGGACTTTTTGACCTTGATAAGGGATCCATAAAATGGAGAAAAGAAGAAATTTTGGGACCTGCTTATAATCTTGTACCAGGCTATAAAAGATTTAAACATCTGTCTCAGGAATTTGATTTGATGCCTTTTACTACTTCAGAGGAGAATATACAGAAGTTTTTATCGCGAGAAACTCCCGAAGAAAATCAAAGAAGAAGTGATGAACTTATTGCGCTGTTTGATCTCGATGAGGTTAAACATCAAAAAGTTAAAACATTAAGCGGCGGGCAGAAACAGAGAGTAGCAATTGCACAAGCTTTAGCAAAGCCTCCAGAACTGATTTTATTAGATGAGCCCTTTAGCCATATTGACCAATTTTTGAAACATAGATTAAGGCGTCGACTTTTTAAATTTTTGAAAAAAGAAGAAATTACCTGCATTTTTGCGACTCATGATGCAGATGACGTCTTGCCATTTTCTGATTTTACTATGGTTCTTAAAGACGGAAAATCTCTAGATTTTAGAACTACTCAGCAGGTATATAGCAAGCCAAAAAATGAGTACTGTGCATCACTTTTTGGAGATGTCAATGTAATTGACACCTGTGAATTTAATCTCGAACTGGCAGATGATAAAGTTATTATTTTTCCTCACGAGATTAGAGTGGGTACAACTTCAAAATATCAAGGCAGGGTTACATCTAGTTATTTTAAAGGCTCACATTATCTTATCGAAATCGACTTCAATTCAAAATCAATTTTTGCGACTTCAACTGAAGATTTCAAAATAAACGATAATGTAAACTTCGACTTTGATTGGGATAAGATTAAAAATAGGCTTAATTAAATATTCTGAGTACTCCGCCACTTTCAGTTATCCTGTAAGCAAATAGTGGATATCTTAAATCTTCTACTAAAGGTTGACCTGTTATTAGGCTATAACTATTTGGAGGTGTATCACATGTAGATTCAGCATTCAAACCATCAATAATAAGTCTTGAGCAGTCACTTGGAACAAGGTTAGGGTCTGCAGCATCCCAAGCTAAATAACTACTACCCGAATTTACTATGATAAGCCCTTGATTCCCCTGACCGGGTATATAAACCGAGTTACCGCTAAAGTTGAGGTTATTGAATTGAGGCAGGTTTAAATTGACCTCGTAGTTCACATTTATATTTAGCAAATTAGGATTCCTCCTCAAGTTATCATCGTTTTCGCAGCTCATCAATAAAGACAATCCAATAAAGAGAAAAATAGCTTTCATATTAATTTTTAAGTGTTTACAACTTTGGACCTACAAAAATATTATATTTGTATTATAGAATCTCGAAACGACCGGGATTCTTTTTTGTTATATATAAACGACTAGATTATGAGTAAAGTATCTTATTATACGGAAGAAGGATTGAAAAAGCTTAAAGCAGAACTTGACCAGTTGAGAGACGTGGAAAGGCCTAAGGCTTCGCAAGATATTGCTGATGCAAGAGATAAAGGAGACTTGAGTGAAAATGCTGAATATGATGCTGCTAAGGAAGCACAAGGCATGCTGGAAATGCGTATTTCTAAGCTTGAAGAAGTTGTTGCTAACGCTAGAGTAATCGATGAGTCTCAACTAGACACTTCAAAAGTTTTGATTCACAGTAATGTGAGGTTGAAAAACACCAAAATGAATAAAGAAATGACCTATAAGTTGGTTGCACAAAGTGAAGCTGATTTAAAGACAGGTAAAATTTCTGTAGATTCTCCTATCGGAAAAGGTTTGTTAGGTAAGAAAGCTGGTGATACCGCTGAAATTCAAGTGCCCAACGGAATACTGAACTTTGAAATCCTTGAAGTCTCGAGAGGCTAAAAATTAAGGAAGCTTATTCATAAATAAGTTTTCCCGTATAAAATTCTTCAACCTCCACAAGTGGAGGTTTTTTTGTGCTGATAAGATTTCCAGAGGATCGGATTTCTCCTTTCAACGACTTGCCAGGATTGACGATAGCATCTCGAAACGACCGATGTGAAAAAGTGATTGCTTCTGCTTCTAAATCTCTGGCCAATATGGTTCCTGATCCAGAAGCAGTCATAAAATTAAAAAGCTGAGTTATTCCACTGATTTCAAAATCTGATATACCGTTTCCAACAATATTTACTCTTTCGTTATCTACTTTTACCTTGAAATTTCCCAGATTTAGAGCATTACTGTCATTAAAATCTTCTGAAATCAGGGAAAGATTTTCAAATTTCAAAACATTGGTACTCACAACTTCAAATTGTGAGGAATTTCTCACATAATTGAGCCTTGAGCTTTTTAGTTTTAAAACGATAGGTGCCTCAGAAAATCCTGTAGTACAGAGTTCATTTACCTTGAATTCGAATTCATTTTCATTTTGAATAATTTCTAGTTGGTCCAGATGATTTTTTCCACCTTCAGCTGTTAATTCATCTATATCACTATCGGTTATTTCTAAACGAATATTTTCTCTTATTATAATTCTTTCTAAATCAGAAATATTCAAATTGCGTGCTTCAGTATTTCCAGCTCCTTTTAAGCAGTCTTTTGTCGCTTCCAGATCGCAAGAGCTAAGGATTAAAATTGAAATAAAAAGGAAAATATATTTTATCATGTTAGGTTTTATAAACGTATTCCTATTCCATATTCTATAGCCTCCGCTTTAGAATAGTGAGATTTAAGCACGATTGACACATAAAATTTATCGGTGATATAACGTCTCAATCCTACTTTTATATATTCCCTGTTAAGATAATCTATCGGATAATACACATAATAACCTATTTGAGACATCACACTCCAACCTCCTAAATACAATTCATGACCCAAAAATAAGCCAACCCGTCTCCAATCTTCATCCCCTTGGAAGTTGTCCAATTCAGGAAATGCTGCAGCACGGTATTGGATAAAGGTTTTGACGGAGGGTGTAAAAAAAGCATCTAGTCCTAAACTTAATCCACTGCGGTGAGAAAGGCGTTTGTTGACAGAAGTTGTGAGCGTTAAAAACGCTTCGTTTGCTTCTCCCCAAATGCCACTGTCATTGGCTCCCGATGCTGCTAAAATATCCCAGGTCCAGTCTTTGGATATGGGTTCTAAAGATGAGGTGTTATATTCCTTTTTCGTTTCAGATAGGTTATAATTCAATCCGGCCTGAAGTCCGTAGTTGTTGGTGCTGGTATTTGGTGATTTAGTTTTCCCATTGGAATAATGGACTAAAAAGGTCCCGACTTTAAAATCCAAAGGCAAATCGAAAAGGCGCTGGAAGCGGTACTCCAGGCCGAATAATATTGAAGCGGTGAAGGACGATCCGTAAGCTGTATTTCTCGGATTTTCTATGGGGTCATAAGTGTTTGGGATATATCCTGCACCAAGTCCCGCTTTAAGGTTAAGCTTTCGATCTAGGAAGAAGAACCTGTACTCTCCATGTAAGCTATACACTCTACCCAATTCTGGCGATCCCATATCCTGAATTAACAGGGATGCACCATAACTCGGGTAATTGTACAATTGCTGCCACTCCTTTTCGCCAAAGGTTTCCCGTTCCCAGGAAAACAAAACTCCTTGAGTAGTTCCCTGGATGAGATGTAAAATTTGAGGGCTATGCCTCATGATTCTGCCATAGAGGTAATCGGCATGAAACACATCGGATGCTTTGGATGCTTTTTCCTGAGCTAAGCAACAAAAGCTAAACAATATAAAGCTTAGACTGATAAAGCACTTCGAGATCATTAATATTAAATTGGTTGCTGCAAACTTAAAAATTTATTGTTTAAATAGACTTAAGACTTGCGTTAGGGATTAAAGCGTAAAGCCCGCACTGCGGTTTTGGATTAGAGGTGTGGCTATAAAAAAGCGACTGCAAAGAAGCTCTTTTTATAGCTTTACAACTCTCTAAAACTGCAGGCGGACTTGCAGCGAAAAGCCCGAAAACGCCCTACATGTTTTCTATAAGGCTTTTGAAAAGTTGTACGAGTTTGGGTTCGGCTTTGCCCGCCACGGCAATGATTTCTTCGACATTCACAGGTTGCAAATTATCGGGATCACATTCGTCGGTTAAGACCGAAATAGCCGAAACAGGTAATTTTAGGTGATTGGCGACAATAACTTCTGGCACAGTGCTCATTCCCACAGCATCGGCGCCAATGATGCCGAGATAGTGATATTCTGCACGAGTTTCCAATTGGGGACCCACCACGGAAGCGTAAACGCCTTCATGAAGCCTGATATCATGTTCTTTGGCGATGGTTTTGAATTGGGTGTTCATCTCTTTATCGTAAGGTGCCAACATGTCGACAAAACGCTCGCCAAGTTGAGAAACGCCTTTGAATGCTAATGGCGAACCGCCTTGTAAATTGATATGATCGTCAATAAGCATCAAGTCGCCTTTTTTGTAAGTTTTATTGATACCGCCTGCGGCATTAGACACCAAAAGCTTCTGTATGCCCAATTCCTTCATAATGCGTACGGGATAAGTAATGTCTTGCAGCGAGTAGCCTTCATAAAAATGAAAACGTCCTTGCATAACTACGACTTTCTTGCCACCTAAGCTGCCAAAAATAAATTTGCCCTGATGAAACTCCACTGTTGCTGTCGGGAAGTGTGGAATGTGGTTGTAACTTATTTCTTTTTCAATGTCTATTTGGTCAATCAGTTTTCCCAAGCCTGTGCCGAGAATGATGCCGATTTCAGGATTTTCAAATCCTTTTTCTTCAAGGTAGCTTACAGTTTTTTCTAGTCTGTCTTTCATAGATTTATGTTAGTTTTTTTAAAATTTGGTGTGGTATAACATGATGAAATTCTGGATGTTTTACCAAATCTTCTACAATGTCAATATCGGTTTTGGTTTTCAGAAATGCAATGTTTTGATTCTTTAAATCTTTTAGAGTTTGCTTTAGGACAGTTTCTGTACTCCATGCTTTTTCCAGAAAGGCTTCTTTGTAAAACGTAGACATACCCATGAGATAATATCCACCATCGTTGGCGGGTCCAAAAACCAGGTCCTTTTGTTCTAATTCCAGAAATGCTTTTTCAAAGTCCGAAGTTTCAAGCTCAAATAAGTCGCTACCAACAATACAAATTTTAGAATAGCCTTGAGCAAAACCCCATTCAAAAGCAGCTTGCATTTTCTCACCAAGATGACCGCTGCTCTGTACTGATTTATGAAATTGAGAATCGTCCCAGAAGTCATTTTTTTGAATTTTTTCTGAATAAAACACTGCCCGACTAGCGCTAACGTTGCTGATTATTTTAGCCGTGTGTTTTATCAATTTTTTATAAACCTCTAAAGCCTTTTCACTTCCAATGCTTTTGGCCAAACGTGTTTTACACTTGCCAAGTTCAGGGTTTTTTGCAAAAACTATAATTAATCTATCCATTAATATACTTTCTGTCCTTTTTCTAAGTAATCACCCCAAAATCTGTCGTAGGCATGGACTTTATCGGTTGGATTTCCTTTGTGATCGTAGACCTTTTGGTCTTTATTCATCCAATCAAAAATTCCTCCGTAGAGGTTATAAATATTTTCATATCCTGCTTTTAGAAGTTCTTCTCCAATATCTTCGGAACGTACTCCAATGGAGCAATAGACTACAATGGTATCTTTGGTATCGATTTTATCTTGAATGTGTTGCAAGTTGAAATCATCGTATCCAGCATAAATGGCGTCTTGAATATGACTTATGCTATATTCTGAGGCTTCTCTCGTGTCTAAAATTTTGATGTTGTCGCTTGAATTTTTCAGATGAATCAAGTCTTCAGTACTAATGTATTCTACTGAATTTGAGTTGTATCGTTTTAAAGCTTTGTCAATCTTGTTTTGGGAGATTCCCAAAAACGGAAGTCCTCCAAACATAATAATTGAAATTAAAAGTTTGTATTTCAAATCTGTAGTTTTAAGTGTGTTTCTCTAAACCTTTAGAATCTTTTTTCAAAGATATCATCTTTTAATATTTGAACAGGTTACTCGAAACGATTGGTTTTTCCTGTCATTATCATCTGTTACTAAATTAGCCTAGAACATGTGATTTATTCTGGTATCAGAATTGACTGCGCTTCGTTCAATAATTCTTTTCGTTTTTCTAGATCAAGACTTAATGGCAATTGTGCCAAACCTAAAATCCTGCGTAAAATTTCTACAGCCATGAATTGCTTACAAAGAGATTCATTTAAAGCAGATCGATCTTTATAAAATCTCAAAGCCTTTTCTACCAATTTATCTGGTTGATCAGCCATTTTAAGGTGTGCTAAAGTGACACCAATTTCAAATTCTACCTCTCCAAAAAAGCAGAATTCTGGATCGATAATTTTAATCCCATCGTTCGTCTTCAACCAGCTTCCAGGAAAATAGTCCCCGTGTAGTAAGGTGTTTCCATCCTGTAGATACCGATCTCCTAATTTTCCCACCTTTTTCTTTAAGGCCTCATCCTGCTTAAATGGTTTTCCTGCCGCTCGGAGGCCAGGGAGAACGTCGTCTAGATTTAGACCGTTATCTTCAAGATAGGGGTAAATAAATATATGTTCGTGATTGAGCTTTCGCATTTTTCTATTGGGCAGTCTGGTATCAGTAGTTTTGGTGTTTATGGCTTTATGGAGATTAGCAATGAAAGTCATTATTTGCTTAAGCTCTGCTTCATCGATATGCTCCCCTTTTTGATATAAAAAGGTATAGTCTACCCCGTGTCCTAAATCTTCAAGATTTAAGACGTGATTTTTTTTATCGACGCCGATGAGTTTTGGCATCTTTTCATTGAGCAAACTCTTGTTTGAAACCAACTGATAAAATTCTGCTTCTCGTAGCGCACGTTCAGAGGGAGCTGGAACTTGAGGGAATTTCTCTACGTACTCCCGGCTTTGTTTTACAATAAAACTACGCTCCCCAGTTTTTACACGAATCGTGAAATTCATATTTCCAGCGCCTGGTATTTCTAATGCTGTGATCTTTTCATTCAGTTGTAACCAACCTTGTCCCTTTAGATAGCTTTCTAAACTGGCCTTGTCTGCAGTTAATTCTTCTACATGTTTCATTATCCTCGGCTTTTTTATTTTAAAAGGCTTTCCATCAATTTTTCATGATAATCTTCAACAACATCATAACAATATGTCACAGTGGATCCATGAGTTTCATTACAAAGAAGATAATTTTTGAAATGATTTCCAGGAGAATCCAGTTTCATGTCATTGGGGTGAATTTCCAGATGAGCATTTAGATCTTCTTGTATAATATCTTCCGGGGCAATGAGATAATGGCTTGCCAAAACATCAAAAGGGTTAAATCCGTTTTCTCCCATTGACTGCCATTGTTGCAACCAGGGTTGTGATTCTTTGGCCATCCACTTGCTAGCTGGGTCGCCTTCACTCAGTTTTCCTAGATCTTTTTGAGTGATCCACACTTTGTTGGAAATTTCAAACGGGCAAAGGACAACTGAAATCTCATTTTCCAACAGCACTCGAAAGGCATCGTTATCCAAATCAAAGTTAAGGTCTGGTGCGTGTTTTACTTCTGGTTTGCCAATTTCAAAATAGGAGGTTGGGGTTCGTCTTCCAGCGACAAGTACTACTTCTTTTATCTGAGATTTCAATTCAGGATATAACAACACTAAAGTGGCAATATTTGTAGCAGGGCCAATAGCCAATATATGCAAAGGTTCTTTTTTCAAGGCTTCTGCTAAGGCTTCTACAGCGTCGTTAGTTTCTATCTCATCTAAGGTGATTGCTTTTCCTGCTCCTTTGAAAACGGGGATCTCGTATGGTGCGAAATCATCGACCATTTTTTGAGAAAGGCGGTAAGCATCATCAATTCTCGTATTCCCAAATACAGCACTCATCCCTTTGACCTCAATATTCTCAGCTTTAAAAAGCTGCAAAATAGCAAAGCCATCATCTACATCGCTATAGTCTTCGCGTTCATAACGCTTCATGCCTACGGCCACATCAGCATCTATCCACACTTTTTTCTTTCCTTCTTCTTCATTAGTTTTATCTAAAGTAGATTCGGTTGTGGCTTTACCATCTAAGTCAGCGGTGTTTTCTTTAGTGTTTCTTTGGTCACTTTGGCAGCTTATTAGTGCAAGTGTAAACAAGATGACAAGCGTATTTCTATATAGATTTTGCATTAGAGTTTGTTTTGAGTTAATTTAATTTTCCCACCAGTTTTTGGAGTTGATATCATCACCATCGATTCTTTCCACAGCCGTATCATAATTTTCTTTATTCACTGCTTGTTCAGATTCTGGATACAAATAGCGTACAGGGTACCTGTTATCGTTAAAGTTGTCTGGTCCTGGCATCAGTTTTGGGAAGCCTGTTCTTCTGATATTAAACCACGCTTCATGGCCAATCATAAATAGACTTAGCCATTTTTGTGTAAGTATTTTTTCAAGATTTTCTTCGGTAGAACCATTCAATGCGACAGCATCTCGAGTAAAGTAATCGCCTGGTAGTGAAGCTCCATAGTATTCAAAATGAGCTTCAATTCCGTTTTGATAATAGACTTCTGCATTACCAGAAATAAAACCGCGCTCTACAGCTTCAGCCAATGCAAATTGCACTTCAGAATACAACATAATCTGAGCGTCTACTCCGTTAGGCATAGTCCTAAACCGATCTGATAGAACTGAAAGATCATTAAGGTCAACTCCTCTTTCGCTTATGGATTGTGTGCTCAGTCCATTTTGCAAACCTTTAAATTCAGGAGTTCCATCCAGTATACTTTTTGGAGTTGGCTTGAAAAAAACGTCTAGTCTAGGATCGTTCCATTGTTTTAATTGATTTTCTACAGTCTCACTCATTTTTAAGCCTTGAAATATTCCTGTTGCTGCATTGAACAATGGAAATTGGTTGGGAGCAGAGCTTAAGTAGGGCACAACAGCATTATCGGTATTGGATTGCATGAGGTTGCCTCCATCTGCAAGCTGTTGGAGTGGGGTAAAGTCTGTAAATCGTTTACTGATGCGTAACCGAAATCTTACTTGTAGCGAGTTGGCAAATTGGAACCATTGGGTAAGATCGTTATTGAACATCACATCTCCCCGTATACTTTCGCTAGTATCTTCAAGTTGAGCAGCCGCAACTTCCAGTTTTGCTAACAGGCCATTTTCTGGATGGATATAGATATCTTCTTGAGTATCGTAGACAGGTGTGAAGTTGAGCTCATTGAACTGAATGGCTTCGCTGTAAGGCACATCACCCCACAAGTCTGTAAGTTGAGAAAAGAGATAAACTCTGTAAATTTCTGCCACAGCATCGTAGGCATCATTGTAGCCTGGTAGTTCTTTCATAGATTCCAAATCTGCCAATAGACCAAATATCATGTTCCAATAGCCAGAGTTGCTGCCCAATTCATAGCGATCAATTCTTTCAAATTCGACATCTGCATTAAATTGAGCCAGGTAGTTGTTGAATCTTAAGCCTTGCGTATAGGTGTGCTCATTGATTTGTTCTAAAATCACATTGGTCAACAAAAATTCTGGACTCACCTCCTGAGGAGCATTAGGATTGTCGTTGATGTCTTCAAAATCCTCTGTGCAACTTAATGTCAATAGAAACATCAATGCAAAAAGAAAGGGTTGTATATATTTCATATTAGTTATATTAAAAATTGGTTTTTAAACTGACGCCAAAACTTCTAGTCGAAGGGTATGAAAAATCTTCCACGCCTTGAACGATATTACGGCCTTGTAAGGCATTGAGTTCTGGGTCAAAATGAGGGTTTTCTGTAAATAGCAATAAATTATTTCCTGTGAGTCCAATTTTCAGATCTTCTGTACCCAGAGATTTAGCTATTTTTTGAGGAAATGTATAGTAGATGCTGAGCTGCCTCAGTTTAACATAAGAAGCATCATAAAGCGCACTTTCTTCATTCCCTCTATCATAAAAAGCATTATTGAAAGTGCTTGCCGCGGCTGCAGTTGTATTGGGCACATAGACTGGGTTTTCTGAAGATCCAACATTCATCACTCCATCTCCTACAACACCATTTCCATCAGCAAAACGAGTACTTGGCGAACCTCCTTCCCGGCCAGCCAAGGTTTCCCTTAAAACGCCAGATGTGCTTCCAAGGGCTTTAATTCTAGACACGATGGTGCCACCTTGACGCCAGTCAAATAAAATATTTACATCAAAATTTTTGTAAGAAAAGCTGTTATTCAAACCTACAGAGAAGTCTGGATTGTAATTTCCTAATTTACGTAAGTTGGGATCCTGAACGGGTAAGCCATTGGAGTCAAATAGGTTTTGACCGTCAATTTGAATAAAGCCAGATCCATACATGTCGCCTACTCGGCCGTTTTCTCTGGCGATATAAAAGACTGTGTTAGAACCGCCACTACCGCTAAAGACGTCTGCTGTAGCAGTTACAAATTGATCCACGCCTTGTGGAAGCTCGGTCACAATACTTCTAAACGTACTAAAATTTAAAGCGGTATTCCATTGAAAGTCATTTAATTTAATAGGTGATGCCGACAACATGACTTCCACACCTCTGGTTCTGATCTGACCTCCATTTTCATTAAAGCTCGAAAAGCCGCTTGCATTAGAAACTGGTCTGGAGATGATTTGATTTTTACTTACATTTTGATATACAGAAGCATCTAGTTGAAGTCTTCCTTTAAAAAACCAAGTTTCCAAACCAGCCTCATAAGCATCCAGTCGTTCTGGTCTTAAGTTGGTGTTTTGTAAAACTGTGGCATTTGTGACTCTAAAGTTGGAACCATAATTACCATTTAACTGAAAATTTTGTGAATTTTGGAAGGGGTCTGTATCATTTCCTACCGATGCTGCACTTAATCTGAATTTTAGAAATGATACAGCTTCAGGTAGCTTGAAGCGCTCTGAAGCTATATAGCTTAACCCTGCAGAATAATAGCTGAATGAGTTATTTTCTGAAGGCAGAGTGCTACTCCAGTCGTTTCTAAACGTGAAATCAGCGTATAGTTCATTTTTAAATGCAAAATTGACTGTGCTATAGACACTGTTGATGCGTTTTTTAAAACTTTCGCTATTCCCAAGTAATGGGGAACGAGAGTTCGCTAACGTAAAGATTTCGGGTAATGCTAGCTGTGAGGCTTCAGAAAATGAATATTGTATTTCCTGGTCAAATCGATTGGCTCCTGCGGTAAGCGTATAGTCCCAATCTTCGTTGATTTTATTTCGATAAGAAAGCAAAAGATCGGTATTCATTTCAGTAAAGCGCACGTTGTCTTCTCTATAGGAACCAAAAGGATTCGCATTGGTACTAACCGCCCTCCTGAAATTCCTTTGATCATCATAAGTATCTATACTCGTTCTTGCTTTAAACGATAAATGATCGCTAAATTCATAAGTGGCAGATGCATTTCCCAAAATTCTGTTCTTATCAAAACTGTTGGTGTTTTCAAACAGAGTGAGGTAGGGGTTAGTGAGCCATAAATAATTGATATCATAATGTTGACGCCCCGTTTGCCCAGCTTGCCAGTAATCTCTCATAGAACCAATGTTGGCTTGGCGACCCGTCCAGTTGAAGCCGTAAAGTACATTTTCATAACCATAACCTAAGTTGGGACGATTGCCACTTCGCGTGTTTATGAAATTCAGAAATGTGTTGACCTTTAGCTTATCACTAAGTTCCTGGTCTAGACTTAAAGCAATACCATCTCTTTTCAGGTCTGTGTTAGGAACAATGCCTTCGTTACGCAGATTGCTGTAAGACAAACGCATTCCTCCAATATCTCCTCGGTTGCTTATGGCAATATTATTTTGGTAAGTGATACCGGTATTGAAAAAATCACGAACGTTATCTGGTCTTGCAACCCAGGGAGTGGCAGTGATAGGAGTAAAAGAACCATCTGCAAGCCTACGGGAACTCACATCACCTGCTCGAACAGGATTACCGTTGATATCCACAGACGGACTATCGAATTGTGGAATCGAAAGACCAGTATCCAGTCGTGGTCCATAACTGCTTATGCCTCCATCGTTTATTCCTGCCCCAACTCCATCTTGGAAGGCATATTGGCCATTAGAACCTAAACCGTACTCATTTTGATATTCTGGAAGCGTTAATAGAGTTTCAACCGTAAAATTACTATTGATGCTAACTCCTAAGCCTTTAGATTTCTTACCACGTTTTGTAGTGATAAGAACAACTCCGTTTGCAGCACGAGTGCCGTAGAGTGCCGCAGAACCAGCACCTTTCAATATAGAAATCGATTCGATGTCGTCTGGACTAAACTCTGAAGCTCCATTACCATAATCCACCTCCTGTAAAGCGCCGTTATTAACAAGATCGCTGGTGATTTGTTCGTTGCTAATCGGAACTCCATCTACCACAAACAACGGCTGGTTACTGCCACTTAGAGAATTTTCACCACGTATGATAATTCGTGACGATGACCCCACGCCGCTGGATCCATTGGTAATTTGTACCCCTGCTACTTGACCAGCCATGCCATTCACCATATTGGTTTGCGGCACATTGACCATTTGTTCAGAATTTACTGTAGAAACTGAAGAAGACAAAGAGCGTCTTTCTTTTTTGATGCCTAATGCTGTCACGACAACCTCACTGAGTACCTCTTCGGAATCCTTTAAAATAATTTCATCCTGGAGTAAGCCGTTTTTTACTTCAATACTGAGAGTTTTAAACCCTATTGAGGAGATTTGAAGTGTAAAATTTTCAGACTGGGTCTTTAATTTAAAAAAGCCATTAGCATCTGTAGTGGTATAGTTTTGAGTACCTGTTTCATTTACAGCGGCATATGGAATAGGATTTTGATCACTATCCACGATTCTGGATTCATAAAAGGTATTTTGTGAAAACATAGTGATCACAAATAATTGCCAGGCGGCAATGAGAAATAGTTTCATTATGGTGTTTGTTTAATCCGTGATTGAAGGTCTAATCAGCCTAAAAAGGCAGACAGATTTCCTGAAATTTTAGGCCCAAAATTCCAAGGTTTACTTCCAAGGCTTTCACGAAGAATTAATAGAACCAGATATTTCACACGGATTTTATAACATTATTACATGTTCATTAAAGTTTCAAAAGGTCTGTATTAAGCAGCTTTTTGGCGATCCTTTATTATAATAAACGTCTGTGAATTTTGATTTTAAATGGGGTTGAAATAGGGAAAGTACATTTTGCTTCGGATTGATCATCTGAAGCAAAATGTCCTTTAGTGTGAAGGATAGTTTGGTGTTTTTCAGCAGGTGCTGAGCATCTTCCCGAAAATCCAGATCCCCTAAGGTTTGGAGATAATCTACTGAAATTGATTGCTGCTCAAGAGTAGTTAAAATTACTGAAAGCAGATTCTGAGTTTTCCAGGGGAAATTCTGAAACTCTTCTTTTTTGAAAAATGCTTTTTTTACTCCCCAAAGATAGAAGCCTCCGTCCTGAGAAGGACCAAAACACATATCCCTGGATTTGAGAAGTTGAACAGATTGATTTATTTGATCTAAACTCAAGCCTGGAGAATCGTTTCCTATGGAGATGACCTGTTCATAATCTTTTTCAAAAACAAACTGAATGGCGTTGAGGTAACGTTGGGCAAAGTTTTCACCAATTTGATGGCTTTCGTCTACCCAGAAGTAGTCAAGTCCTGATGTTTTAGCCAGTTCAAGCAACTTTTTATTTTGATACCTGAAAAAAGCTTCAGAAGCCTTGAATGACTTATGCTTACTTTCTTCGGAAGCAGTTCTTGCAAAAATTAAAAGTGCTGTAGTGGTATTCATCTTTAACTTTAGTCTTACTTACGAGAAAATTCTTACAAGGTTTCAAAATTTACAGATATAAATTTTAGGAATACTCAGCTGATGCTTAGTTTTTATTTCCCAGGCCTTATGATAAGCGTATTTGGGTATTCAGATTTTATTTTATCAAAAGCTCTATCGGCTTGGATTCTGTTTCTGTAGTTTCCAACCCATACTTTATAATTTGGAGTTTGATAAATTATTTTTGAATCTAAGTCAAATTCTAAAGTCTCGAACTTAACTCTGGTGTTCTTGGCATCGTCTAAAGGACCTGAAAAAATTTGTAATTTATAGGAACTCTTTAGTTCATTGTTAGATTCTAGTTGATGCTTTTCTTTGATTAATTTTTTCACCATATTCAGTTCAGTAGTGTTTAATTTATCTTGTGCAAAACATGGGTTTGCTGAAAAATAAAAAACAATAAATATACAGGTGAAAACTACATTTTTTAACATCTCATTGGTTTTAAAGCAAATGTACAGTTTAACGCAAAATAAAGCATTTAAATTGTAATTTAGAAAGATTATAAATTGCCATTTAACATATGTAGGTATTCCAGAAACGTCTTATAAGTATTACTTTTGTAGTCAGTTTTTTTGATGCTTAAACCTATATTTTTACGGGCATCACATTCAAAAAGATTAATAAAATACATATGAGAAAGACGATGGAACGCCCATTAAATTTGAAACATTTCTTCCTAATGTTTCTTTTGCTTTTCACCTTTACAACATTTGCACAAGACGAAGAAGAAGGAGGATACGGCGATTATGTGCCAGAAGTAGTTGTAAATGCTGATGATGCAAAAGGAAAAGAGTTATTCAATTCTCTTTGTGCCGCTTGTCACAAGCGCTACAAAAATGCAACTGGACCTGCGTTACACAAGGTTACAGACCGAAGAGAAATGGATTGGTTGTACAAATGGATTGTCAATAGCCAGGAGCTGATAAAATCTGGGGATTCACAAGCTGTTCAATTGTATGAGGAATGGAATAAAGTAGCCATGAATGCTTATCCACAGCTGGGTGAAGAAGATATCAATAACATATTAGCTTATGTTGAAATGCCAAAACCAGAACCTATAGTTGATGTAGCTGCTGCTCCAGCTGCAGACGCACAAGGTGGTGGTGGTATTTCTACTGAAATTGTACTGGGATTACTTGCAGTGGTCTTACTTGTACTTTCAGTTATCTTATACCTTGTCAATAAAACTTTAAATCGTTTTGCTGAGGTTAATGGAATTCCCGTAAGAGCTGACAAGCCTAAAGGGAAACCAATTTGGGTAGCGTTTGCTGAGAATCAATTTTTAGTTCTTGTGGCAGTGGTATTCTTATTGTTGGCAGTAGCTTGGGGTGGATATGGCTTTTTAATGCAAGTTGGTGTTGATCAAGGCTATGCGCCGATTCAGCCGATACATTATTCTCACAGAATACATGCTGGTGAAAACCAAATAGAATGTAAGTACTGTCACTCTTCTGCAAGAGTTTCAAAGCATTCAGGTATACCTTCGTTGAATGTCTGTATGAATTGTCACAAACAGATTGCTGAGGTCGCGCCGGAAACTCAAGCTGAGGGTCAAAAAGAATATGGTGTCGATTACAACGCTGAAATTCAAAAGCTTTACGAAGCTACAGGCTGGGATACTTCCACTCAATCTTTCACTGGAGATACAAAGCCTGTGAAGTGGATTCGTATTCATAATCTTCCAGATTTTGCTTACTTCAACCATTCACAACACGTAACTGTTGGCCAAATTGATTGCCAAACTTGTCACGGTCCAGTTGAAACTTACGAAATCCAAAAACAGTACGCACCTCTAACAATGGGCTGGTGTATTAATTGTCACCGAGAAACCAACATCAAGGTTGAAGGTAATGCCTATTACGAAAAAATACATGAAGAACTTTCCAAAAAGTATGATGTTGATCAGTTAACCGCTGCAGAAATGGGTGGTCTGGAATGTGGAAAGTGTCATTATTAATATCAATAAAGAAAAATTAAAGTTTAATATGTCATCAGAAAAAAAATATTGGAAAAGTGCTGAACAACTTGAGGAAAACAGCCCTCTTGTAGAAGCGCTTGAACAAAATGAATTTGCAGAACATATTCCTGCAGATGAGTTTTTAGGTGATAAGGATAAGCTAGAGAGTTCTCAAACATCGCGTAGAGACTTTCTTAAGTATGTTGGATTTAGTACAGCGGCTGCATCTTTAGCGGCTTGTGAAGGTCCAGTTATTAAGTCGATTCCTTACGTTGTTCAGCCAGAACGCATTGTTCCTGGTGTTGCAGATTATTATGCGACAACTATTGCCGACGGCTTTGATTTTGCAAGTATCCTTGTGAAAACCAGAGAAGGTCGACCTATTAAAATTGAAACTAATAAAGAATCCAATGGGCTTTCTGCTGGTAAAGCTAGAGTTCATGCATCTGTTCTGGATTTGTATGACATTAAACGTCTTCAAAACCCACAGATTGAAAATAGAGATGTAACGTGGACTGAATTCTTTTCTTCTCTTGAAACAGAACTAAAAGCTACTTCTGATAAAAAGACTTACTTGATAACTCAGACATTTGCTTCTCCATCTACTGAGAAACTTATTAAAGAATTTCAGGAGAAGTATCCGAATGTGGAACATGTTGTATATGACACGGTTTCTGATGAATCTGCTTTAAATGCATTTGAAGCTAAGTACGGATATAGAGCTCTTCCTAACTATGATTTCTCAAAATCAGAAATGATTGTATCTGTTGGTGCTGACTTTCTAGGAGATTGGCAGGGAGGTGCTTTTGATTCTGGCTACAGTAAGAGCAGAGTTCCAAATAACGGTAAAATGTCTCGCCACGTGCAATTTGAAGCTAACATGACTTTGAGTGGAGCAAACGCAGATAAAAGAGTTCCTGTAAAGCCTTCTTTGCAAAACCAAATTGTGGTTGAAGTTTATAACCAAATTGTGGGTAGAGTAGCTTCTACAGACCTTAGTGATGCCTTACAAAGCCATGTTGACAACGCAATTGCTCAATTGAAATCTAAGTCTTCTGGAGCTATATTTGTTACTGGATTAGATTCAGTAGAAGCACAGGCAATGGCTTTAGAGATTAATGAAAAACTATCCAGCCAGGTTTTCAATATTGAAAATCCACGTCTTATTCGTCAAGGAAAAAATTCTACAATTCAGACTGTGATTTCAGAAATGAATGCAGGCAAGGTTGGAAGTGTTATGGTAGCCGGTGTGAATCCTGCATATTCTCTTCCTAATGCTGATGAATTTGTTTCAGCTATAAAAAATGTAGAAACTACAGTGAGTTTTTCAATGAAGAAAGACGAAACTGCTAAACTTTTCAAATATATTGCGGCAACTCCACATTATCTTGAATCATGGGGAGATGTTAGAGTTACTAAGAATGACTTTAGCTTAATACAGCCCACAATAAAACCATTATTCAATACAAAGCAATTTGAAGATTGCTTGTTGAAGCTGAATAATAGTTCTTTTAAATATTATGAATATGTAAAAGATAACTTCAAGTCTACGTTCGAAGGCATATCTTGGAATCAATCACTTCATGATGGTAGTTTTGTCTACGATATGGATTTATCAAAAGTAGAAGAAACTTCGACTATTGATATCTCAGCCGGAGCCAGAAAACTTGTTTCCAAGAGTGATTCAGAAGGATTTGAATTGACTTTATACACTAAAACTTCCATGGGTGACGGTCGTCAGGCTAATAATCCATGGTTGCAAGAAATGCCAGATCCCGTAACTAGAACTTCTTGGGACAATTATGTAACAATGTCTAAGTATGATGCTGAAAGCTTAGGTCTTGTAAATACCAATGTCGCCAACGGTGCTTTGAACGGGAATTACGTTACAGTCGCCATTGGTGATAAAAAACTTGCTAAACTACCAGTGATTATTCAGCCAGGACAAGCTCCTGGGTCAATAGGTGTTGCCTTGGGATATGGTAAAATCGAATCCATACAAGAAGAAATGCAGGTTGGTGTAAATGCTTATCCTCTATATCAAAACTTTGATGTCAATCAAACTGTAAAAGTTGATAAAGTAGATGGTGTTCATGAGTTTGCTTGTGTCCAGTTGCACCATACAATGATGGGTAGAAAGGATATCGTAAAGGAAACTTCCTTGGAGATATTCAATACTAAAGATAAAAAACACTGGAATGCAGTTCCTGAAGTTTCTCTTAATCATCAAGAAGTTGAGGTGACGAGCCCAGATGTAGATTTGTGGGATGAATTTGATAGATCTATTGGTCACCATTTTAATCTATCAATCGATTTAAATGCTTGTACTGGTTGCGGCGCATGTGTTATAGCTTGTCACAGTGAGAACAATGTCCCTGTAGTTGGTAAAGATGAAATCCGTAAGAGTAGGGATATGCACTGGTTAAGAATCGATAGGTACTATTCTTCTGAAGATACTATCCAGGGTGATTATGATAAGAAAAATGATATCTCAGGCTTAAGCAGTGCTATTGGTACCTACGGAGATCTTGAAGTGGCTTCAGCAGAAGATGTTCAGGTTATTTTTCAGCCTGTAATGTGTCAGCACTGTAACCATGCTCCATGTGAGACCGTTTGTCCTGTTGCAGCATCTGCTCACGGACGCCAAGGTCAAAATCATATGACTTACAATCGTTGTGTCGGTACAAGATATTGCGCCAACAACTGTCCCTATAAGGTTAGACGTTTCAATTGGTTTTTATATAACCAAAATGACGAATTTGACTATCATATGAACAATGATCTTGGACGTATGGTATTAAATCCAGATGTGACTGTAAGATCACGTGGTGTAATGGAGAAATGTTCTATGTGTATACAAATGACACAAAAAACTATACTTGACGCTAAGCGAGAAGGAAGAGTTATTGAAGATGGAGAATTCCAGACTGCTTGTTCTGCCGCTTGTGACAATGGCGCAATGGTATTTGGAGATATTAATGATAAAGAAAGTGTTGTGTATAAAAAGACTCAAGATGATAGAATGTATCATCTCCTAGAGTATTTAGGTACCAAGCCAAATGTCATGTACCATACTAAAGTTAGAAACACAACAGAAGCTTAATCAACTAATTAGGAACAAATTTATATCAAATTATGTCTCATTACGAATCGCCTATTAGAAAACCCTTAGTTACAGGAGATAAGTCTTACCATGACGTTACATTGGATGTGGTAAGATCTGTTGAAGGGCAGGCAAATAAATCATGGTGGGTTGCTTTCTCAATTGCACTCATCGCCTTTTTATGGGGTTTAGGTTGTATAGTATATACTGTCTCCGAAGGTATTGGTACCTGGGGTCTTAACAAGACAATTGGATGGGCCTGGGATATTACTAACTTCGTATGGTGGGTAGGTATTGGCCACGCTGGAACACTTATTTCGGCAGTGCTTTTGCTTTTCAGACAAAAGTGGAGAATGGCAATTAATAGGTCTGCAGAGGCAATGACTATTTTTGCCGTAGTACAAGCTGGTTTGTTCCCAATTATTCACATGGGTCGTCCATGGTTGGCTTATTGGGTTCTTCCTATTCCAAATCAATATGGATCCTTGTGGGTAAACTTTAATTCCCCATTACTTTGGGATGTATTTGCGATTTCAACTTATTTATCGGTTTCTTTAGTATTCTGGTGGACAGGTTTACTGCCAGATTTTGCAATGATTAGAGACAGAGCTGTAAAGCCATTCCAAAAGCATATTTATGGAATACTCGCTTTTGGGTGGAGTGGTAGAGCGAAAGACTGGCAACGTTTCGAGGAAGTTTCCCTTGTATTAGCTGGTTTGGCAACGCCTCTTGTATTGTCAGTTCACACTATTGTATCTTTTGACTTTGCTACTTCTGTAATACCAGGTTGGCACACCACTATATTCCCTCCCTATTTTGTTGCGGGAGCTGTATTTTCAGGATTTGCTATGGTGAATACGCTTCTTATTATTATGAGAAAAGTATCCAACCTAGAAAATTATATCACCATTCAGCATATTGAGTTGATGAATATAGTCATCATGATTACCGGCTCTATTGTTGGTGTTGCTTACATTACGGAATTGTTTATGGCATGGTATTCTGGTGTAGAATACGAACAGTATGCTTTCCTTAACAGGGCAACAGGTCCTTATGCCTGGGCTTATTGGTCAATGATGACTTGTAACGTGTTTTCTCCACAACTTATGTGGTTTCCAAAGTTGAGAAGAAGTATTATGTTCTCATTCTTTATATCTATTGTAGTAAATATTGGTATGTGGTTTGAGCGTTTTGTAATTATTGTGACTTCATTGCACAGAGATTATATGCCGTCAGCTTGGACCATGTTCTCACCAACATTTGTCGATATTGGCATATTTGTAGGAACTATTGGATTCTTCTTTGTGTTGTTTTTATTATACTCAAGAACATTCCCAGTAATTGCTCAAGCTGAAGTAAAATCAATATTGAAAGCTTCCGGAGAAAAATTCAAAAAAATAAGAGCTGAAAAAGGAGATGACGCTAAATTATATGTTGAGCCTAAGCAAGAACCTTTACCAGATTTTTCAGCACAGTTTAATTCAAAATCAAACTCATAATGGCATCAAAATCTTTACATGCGATTTTTACAGACGATGATATATTGATGCAGGCGGTTAAAGCTTTGCGCGAGAAAAAATATAGTATAAAAGAAGTCTTTTGTCCATTTCCTGTTCACGGTCTGGACAAGGCTATGGGTCTTTCTCATACACGTCTGGCGATCACCTCATTCCTATACGGTTTAGTTGGTTTAGCTGTAGCTACCTGGATGATGGATTTCATTATGATTGAAGATTGGCCTCAAAACATTGGAGGTAAGCCAAGTTTCAGTTATATAGAAAATATGCCAGCCTTTGTGCCTATTATGTTTGAAATGACAGTATTTTTTGCTGCACACCTTATGGTCATTACTTTTTATATGAGAAGTAAATTATGGCCTTTCAAAAAATCTGAAAACCCTGATGTAAGAACTACAGACGATAAATTTTTGATGGAAATTTCAGTAAACGAAAATAATGTGCAAGCCATTGCAGAAGTTTTACATGAAAATGGTGCTTCTGAAATTAAATTAATTGATAATAAATAAGTTTATGAAAAGTTTGATTACTATATTACTTATAGTTTTTTCCTTAGCTTTTATCTCTTGTTCTGATAAAACGGAGCGTAACTATCAGTACTTTCCAAACATGTACGTTTCAGTACCTTACGATACCTATGGAGAATATGAGATATTTCCAGAGGAGCAAGAAGCATTGACTGTTGTAGAGGGTTCTATACCTCGTGGCTTTACGCCATATGAATATGAAGATAATACAGAGGGCTATACAAAGGCGAAGGAAGAATTGAAAAATGAAGTTCCTTACACCGAAGAGAATCTAGCTACGGGAAAAGAACTTTATAACATCTACTGCGCTACATGCCACGGAGAAAATGGTAATGGTAAAGGCTATTTAGTAGAGAGAGAGAAAATTCTTGGTGTTCCTAGCTATGATGACCAGGGTAGAGCTATCACAGAAGGTAGTGTTTATCATGTAATGTGGCATGGTATAAATACTATGGGTTCTTATGCTTCACAAATGAACAGCGAAGAACTATGGCTTGTTGACCACTATGTCATGAAGTTGAAAGCTGAATTGGAAGGTAAAGAACCTAGGGAATTTGAAACAGAATCAGAATAAAACTAATTATAATACATAGCTGAGATATTATGTACACAATGTCAAGTAAAATAAAATCATTCTCCTTAATCCTTATTGTTGTAGGGGCTATTGGGTTGGCTTACAGTTTCATAGATGCACCATCTTCTGTAGAAGAGGTTAAAGAAATGCTACATTCAGACGGCGCGTCCCACGAGGGTGAAAGTGTCGCTATGGAAGCTAATTCTTCATCTAGTTCTGATGCACACGGTGACGATGAGCACGCTGAACACATTTATCACCAACTACAAAATAAACCATGGGCTGCAATCTATGTTCCTGCTTTATTTTTATTTCTAATTTCACTTGGTGTTTTTGTATTCTACGCTTTACAGAACGCATCACAAGCTGGATGGTCTCCTGTACTATTTAGAGTTATGGAAGGTATTTCTTCCTACTTAGTTCCAGGGGGTATCATTGTATACTTACTTTTAATACTTTCAAGTTTACATCTCAATCATCTTTTTGTTTGGATGGACCCTGAAGTAGTAGCTCACGATGAAATCATTCAGAATAAGGTGGCTTATCTAAACACTCCCTTTTTCTTAATTAGAGCCTTTATATATTTAGCGGGATGGATATTGTTTTCTAAACTGATTATTAAGAATTCCAGAAAAATGGATGAAGGTTTTGACTTGAGGCTTCACAAGCGCAATTTCAAGCTTTCAGCTGGGTTCTTGGTGTTTTTTATTGTAACAGAGTCTATGATGTCGTGGGATTGGATTATGAGTATTGATACTCACTGGTTTAGTACTTTGTTTGGATGGTTCGTATTAGCCAGTATTTTAGTATCTGCTGTAACAACTATTGCAATAGTTACTATTTACTTAAAAGGTAAGGGCTACCTAGAGCACGTCAACAACAGTCATATCCATGATTTAGGTAAATTCATGATGGGCTTTTCAATATTCTGGGCCTACCTATGGTTTTCTCAATTTCTATTGATATGGTATTCAAATATCCCAGAGGAGGTGACTTATTACGCACAAAGATTGGAGGATTACCCTGTATTATTCTTCAGTACTGTTATTTTGAATTGGGTGTTACCAATGCTTATTCTTATCAATTCGGACTTTAAGAGAATTAATTGGATAATTGTTTTCGCAGGGGTTATAATCCTTTTGGGACATTATCTAAACTTTTTCGTTATGATTATGCCAGGTACAGTTGGAGAATCCTGGACGATTGGTATTCCTGAAATTAGCTCAATATTGCTGATATTAGGTGTATTTATATTTACAGTGTTCAAAGCATTAGCAAAAGCTCCGCTAACAGTTCAACACGGTGCTTTTCTAGAAGAAAGCAAACATTTCCATTATTAAAACTATTTAAAAGAAAGATAGAAGATGACCGCATTACTTATCATTTTAGTCGCAGCCTTATTAGGGATTACGATTTGGCAGATTTCAAAAATCTTCAAATTATCCCAGCCAATTGAAAGCGATGATTCTCAAATAGCCACTAATGAAGACAATCAAAAGCAAGGAAAAATATTTCTGGTTTTTACGGTTTTCCTGTATGGGTTAATGATTTATTCATTTTGGAGTTTAAGTAAATTTTATGCTCCTGGTGCTTCTTCCCACTCAGATGATTACGATCAATTATTTTTTATATCTCTTGGACTTATCATGTTTGTTCAAGTTATTATCCAGTTTTTGATCCACTGGTTCGCTTATAAATACAGAGGTAAAAAAGGTCAGAAAGCCCTGTTTTATGCCGATAATGATAAGCTGGAATTTATTTGGACTATCATACCCGTTATAACTCTTGCAGCTTTGATTATTTATGGATTATTCAGTTGGTCGGAAATCATGAATGTCCAGGAAACAGACGATACATTAGTTGTAGAGATATACGCTTATCAGTTTGACTGGAGAGCCCGATATTCAGGAGAAGATGGAACACTTGGAGAAGCAAACGTCAGATTCATAGAAGGCATAAATCAGTTAGGTCTAAATGAATCTGATCCTTATGCTCAAGACGATAAAATTACAACAGAGCTTCACTTGCCTGTAGACAGACAAGTTCTTTTTAAATTCAGATCTCAGGACGTGTTACACTCCGCCTATTTTCCATTTTTTAGATCACAAATGAACGTTGTTCCTGGTATGACCACCCAGTTTGGTTTCACTCCTACAACAACCTCTAAAGAAATCCGAAATAGCGAATACATGGTTGAAAAAGTAAAAAATATCAACGAAATTCGTCAAAATAATGACAATTTAGGTCCAGATGAGAAGGACTATGAATTCGAGTATTATCTGTTGTGTAATAAAATTTGTGGTGTATCTCACTACAACATGCAAATGAAAATTGTTGTCGAAACAGAAGAAGAGTATCAGAAATGGATTTCGGAACAACAAACATTTGGAGAATTAACAGCCCAAAATTAATTATAAAATTAAACAAGAATATATATGTCAGTAGCTGCACAACCACTTGCTAACGATCATGCACACGAGGAAGGTCACCACGAGCCCACTTTCATAGAGAAGTACATTTTTAGTACCGATCACAAAATGATCGCTAAACAATACCTTATTACTGGTCTTATTATGGGATTTATAGGTATTGCTATGTCAATGCTTATGAGGCTCCAATTAGCTTGGCCAAATGAAACGTTTTGGATTTATGAAGTTCTATTAGGTCGTTTTGGAGAAGATGGTGTTATGGATCCTAGTATCTATTTAGCTCTTTCTACAATTCATGGTACAATCATGATATTTTACGTTTTAACTGCTGGCCTTAGTGGTACATTCAGTAACCTACTTATACCTTTACAAATTGGTGCAAGAGATATGGCTTCTGGATTCATTAATATGTTATCTTATTGGTTATTCGCTCTTTCATGTGTCGTTATCGTTTCTTCATTTTTTGTAGAAGCTGGTCCTGCATCATCTGGATGGACTGTTTATCCACCTCTTAGTGCGTTACCACAGGCTATAGGAGGATCTGGTCTTGGGATGACATTATGGTTAGTAGCGATTACTATATTTATCGCCTCCTCTTTGTTAGGCTCATTAAACTATATTGTTACAGTCTTAAACCTTAGAACTCAAGGTATGACAATGACAAGACTCCCCTTGACAATTTGGGCATTTTTTGTTACTGCCATTATTGGTGTCGTTTCTTTCCCGGTTTTATTAGCCGCAGGTTTATTATTGTTGATGGATAGAAGTTTTGGAACCTCATTCTTCTTAAGTGATATTTATATTCAAGGTGAAGTTTTATCTTACCAAGGAGGTTCACCAGTATTATATGAACACCTTTTCTGGTTTTTAGGACACCCTGAAGTTTATATCGTCCTTTTACCGGCTCTTGGTATTACGTCAGAGATCATTGCGACTAACTCAAGAAAACCAATATTTGGTTACAGAGCTATGATTGCTTCCATTCTTGCCATCGCCTTCTTGTCTACTGTTGTTTGGGGTCACCATATGTTCGTATCTGGTATGAATCCATTCTTAGGTTCTGTATTTACATTTACCACATTATTGATTGCTATACCTTCTGGAGTAAAAGCTTTCAACTATATAACTACGCTTTGGAAGGGTAACTTACAGTTGAATCCAGCCATGTTGTTTTCAATAGGTCTTGTATCTACGTTCGTTACTGGTGGTTTGACTGGTATTATTTTAGGAGATAGTACACTTGATATCAATGTTCACGATACTTATTTTGTAATTGCTCACTTCCATTTAGTTATGGGTATTTCAGCATTGTATGGTTTATTTGCGGGTATCTATCACTGGTTTCCAAAGATGTTTGGAAGAATGATGAGTAAAAACTTAGGTTATGTACATTTCTGGATAACTGCAGTTGGTGCTTACGGTATTTTCTTCCCAATGCACTTCATTGGTATGGCTGGATTACCAAGACGTTACTACAAGTTTACTGAATTTCCATATTTTGATGATTTAGCAGATACTAATATCTTAATTTCAGTTTTTGCTTTTATTACTGCCGCAGCTCAAATATTCTTTGTTTATAATTTTATTCACTCGATATTTTACGGTAAAAAGGCTGAACAAAATCCATGGAAATCAAATACACTAGAATGGACTACGCCTGTAAAACATATTCACGGTAACTGGCCTGGAGAAATTCCTAAAGTGTATAGATGGTCTTATGATTACAGCAAAAGAAATAAGGAAGACACAGATTACATCATTGCGGGACAAGATTTTGTTCCACAAAATGTTCCTGTCCAAGATAACGAAGAAGAGATGAATGAATAATTTGTCAATAAAAAATTAGAAGCCTCCAAGCATTAACTCCTTGGAGGCTTTTTTATTTATCTTTGTTTTATGAATGAAAATTTAGATGCCTCCGGTGAAAACTTCACTCCTCAAGACCAAGAAGTTGAAAAAGCTTTAAGACCACTCTCATTCGATGATTTTGCAGGTCAATCTCATGTTCTAGAAAATTTACAGGTCTTCGTTAAGGCTGCCAATCTTCGTGGTGAAGCTCTCGACCATACGCTTTTCCATGGTCCTCCCGGACTTGGTAAAACTACCTTAGCGCATATACTCGCTAACGAATTAGAAACAGGCATCAAAATTACTTCAGGTCCGGTTATAGATAAGCCTGGTGACCTTGCTGGTTTGTTGACCAACCTCGAACCTAGGGATGTATTGTTTATTGATGAAATCCATAGACTAAGTTCTGTTGTTGAAGAGTACTTGTATTCAGCAATGGAAGATTTCAAGATTGATATTATGATCGAATCTGGTCCTAACGCCAGAAGTGTTGAAATCAACTTAAATCCTTTTACATTAGTTGGAGCAACTACAAGGTCAGGATTGCTTACTGCACCCATGCGAGCAAGGTTTGGAATATCAAGTAGATTGGAGTACTATTCAACAGAGTTACTCAGCGATATTATTTTGAGAAGTGCCTCTATTCTTGGTGTGTCCATAACCAGTGAAGCAGCTATTGAAATTGCCGGCAGAAGCAGAGGAACTCCTAGGATTGCCAATGCACTTTTGAGGAGAGTAAGAGATTTTGCCCAGATAAAAGGCAATGGTAAAATTGATATGGAAATTTCAAAATATAGTTTGAAAGCTTTAAATGTTGATGCCTTCGGTCTTGATGATATGGATAATAAAATATTACTTACCATCATCGACAAATTTAAAGGTGGTCCCGTCGGACTTACAACATTGGCTACAGCAGTGAGCGAAAATGCAGAGACTATTGAAGAGGTTTATGAACCTTTCCTTATTCAGAAGGGGTTTATCAATAGAACTCCTCGTGGTAGAGAAGTAACAGAATCTGCCTACAAACACCTTGGAAGGCTTAGAGAAAATAAACAAGGTGGATTATTTTAATTATTATTTATGTCAGATTTAAAACAACTTCCTGAAGTTCCTTCGATTGATTTTTTTACACATGCAGGCGGAATATTAAAAAACCCTCTTCCTTTTCATCAAAAAAATTTTGAAAAACTAGGTGATACATTTAGACTAAACCTTGGGTTTGGAAATTCTGTAGTTTTTTCCAGAGATCCTGAGTTTGCTATATATGCGCTACGAGATAATCAAAAGAATTTCAAAAAAACTGAGATTCAGACTAAAGATCTTGCCAAGTATGTTGGTCACGGTCTACTCACTTCTGATGGTGATGAGTGGAAATTTCAGCGAAAATTGATTCAACCAGCCTTCCACAGAAAGAATCTTTACACGCTTTTAGATTTTATGGTAGAAGCCATTGATAAGGAATTAGACAGAATTGAAGTCGATAAGACGATTGATATATTTCCAATATTTAATGATTTAGCCTTTAAAGTGGTGGTCAAAAGTCTTTTCAGTGACGCCATAAATTCAGAAGAAATAGCAAGATTACAGTTCATCACCGAAGAAACTCAGAAAATGCTCGTCAAAGAATTGAGACAGCCTTATAAAAAATGGTGGTTTATATTAAGTGGCCAACTTAAGCGGAATTTGGGTTTAAGTCAGGATGCTAGAGATTTATTATCTGGTATTATAAAAAGAAGGCGAGATTCCAAACAAGAAGGGAAAGACCTTTTGGACATGCTAATGGGATTGAGCTATGAGGACGGTTCAAAGATGAACGAAGAGCAACTCATCGATGAAATTCTCATTCTTTTTATTGCGGGACATGAAACTACATCCAATGCTTTGTCCTTCACAATACAGTTGATTGGGCAAAAAGGTAAGGTTCAGGAAAAGTTATTTTCAGAAATTAAAGATCTCGAGGAGAGATCACTTTTTGAGGTTCTAAAAGAAAGTAAATACAACCAAAACGTGATTGAAGAATCTATGCGTTTATTTCCTCCGGTTTACTTTATCGACAGGCAAAATATTGAAGAGGATTCTTTTAAAGGTTTTGAGATTCCTAAAAATACTACACTACTTTTTTCTGTGCATCAAATACACAGGAATGCAAAAAATTGGGATAATCCTTCAGATTTCAATCCGGACCGCTTTGCAGAGACAAGGAGCGTAACCGATTTTTACTTTCCTTTTGGCGCCGGACCCCGGAAATGTATTGGTAATAATTTTGCAATGTATGAAATCACTTTAGCTCTTCATCAGCTGTTGAAAAAATTTAAAATCGAAGAAGTTAAACCAGAAATTGAAATCCAGCCTCTCATTAGTTTGAAGCCAAAAAATGCCTTTGTAAAATTTTCAAAACGATAAGCTTATCTCGACTAAAGAAACCTATACCCAACTGATAAAAGCTGAAGCAGATCGCCTTGGGTTTTTGTCTTGTGGAATTTCTAAGGCTGAATTTTTAGAAAAAGAAGCTCCACGATTGGAAAATTGGCTGAAGCAAAATGCTCATGGTGAGATGCAGTATATGGAAAATCATTTCGACAAACGTTTGGACCCTACCAAACTCGTTGAAGGTTCCAAAAGCGTGATTTCTTTACTCTATAATTATTTCCCAGAAGAAACTCAAAGAGACGACACCTACAAAATCAGTAAATATGCTTATGGTAGAGACTACCATCACATCATAAAGTCTAAGTTGAGGGAACTGATGCATACGCTGAATCAGGAAATAGGTGAAATTGGAGGTAGAGCTTTTGTAGATTCTGCTCCAGTTTTGGAAAAAGCCTGGGCCACCAAAAGTGGTTTGGGCTGGGTAGGCAAACATTCCAATTTACTGTCAAAACAAACAGGGTCGTTTTATTTCATTGCCGAATTGATTTTGGATATCGATCTGGAATACGATACCCCAGTAACAGATCATTGTGGTTCATGCACTAAATGTATTGATGCCTGCCCCACAGATGCGATTTATGAACCCTACAAAGTGGATGGAAGCAAATGCATTTCCTATTTCACCATTGAATTGAAGAATGAAATTCCCAACGGCTTTCAAGATAAATTTGAAGACTGGATGTTTGGCTGTGACATTTGCCAGGATGTTTGTCCCTGGAACCGATTTAGTAAACCTCATAATGAGCCATTGTTCAACCCTCATCCAGATTTGCTTTCTTTCGATAAAAAAGACTGGGAGGAAATTACTAAAGATATTTTCAATGAAATTTTCAGAAAATCAGCCGTAAAACGTACCAAGTATGAAGGCTTGAAAAGAAATATGAATTATATTCAATCAAGTTAAATCCCCTATAAAGTATGCCCCCCAGATCAATCCTGTAGATAATTCAATTTTTCGCAAATAGGTAAGTTCTCTTTTCTGTTAAATTTTATGATTCTTAGTTTTTAGAAGTTCCGCAACAATTAAATGTTGGTTCTAATATTGAAGCGGATGTCTTTCAGAATTAGACTTAAGCCTTACCTTTGTTTTTTTTAATATATGTTGAAGTTAAAACGACTTCGACAAGAGTAAGAAACCTATGAGTACATCAAGAAAACGCAGAGAAGCCTTAGTCTACCACGCCAAACCAAGACCTGGTAAAATAGAAGTCGTGCCTACCAAGAAACATGCATCCCAAAGAGATTTAGGGTTGGCGTATTCTCCAGGAGTAGCCGAGCCTTGTAAGGAGATAGAAAAGGACGTTCAAAATGCTTATAAATACACCAACAAAGGAAATCTGGTAGCAGTAATATCAAACGGAACAGCCGTTTTGGGACTCGGTGATATCGGAGCTGAAGCCTCCAAGCCAGTTATGGAAGGTAAAGCCTTACTGTTCAAAATATTTGCTGATATCGATGTGTTTGATATTGAAGTAGACACCAAGGATATAGATGCATTTATTGAAACAGTAAAAAATATCGCACCAACTTTTGGGGGTATCAATTTAGAAGATATTAAAGCTCCAGAAGCTTTCGAAATAGAAGAAAGACTCAAAGCAGAATTGCCAATTCCTGTGATGCATGATGACCAGCACGGAACAGCTATTATTTCTGCTGCAGCACTTTTGAATGCTTTAGAGCTGGCAGACAAAAAAATAGATGAAGTTCAGATTGTAGTGTCTGGAGCAGGTTCCGCTGCTATTGCTTGCACAAAACTTTATGTCTTGCTTGGTGTTAAAAAAGAAAATATCCTGATGTTTGATAGTCAAGGGATAATTGATAAAAGTAGAGATGACTTATCTACTAAACAGATAGAGTTTGCAACAACCAGAAAAATAAAAGATTTAAACGAGGCAATCGAAAATGCAGATGTGTTTTTAGGGCTTTCTGTGGGAGGAGTTTTAAAGGCAGAAATGCTGAAAAAAATGGCGCCTGATCCTATTGTTTTTGCAATGGCCAATCCAGATCCAGAAATAGATTACGATCTAGCTTTAGAGACTCGGGATGATATTATTATGGCAACAGGACGGACAGATTTTCCAAATCAGGTCAATAACGTTCTTGGATTTCCATACATATTCAGAGGTGCATTGGATGTTCGCGCAACGCAAATAAACGAAGAGATGAAAATGGCCGCTGTTAAAGCACTGGCTAGACTTGCCAAAGAACCTGTTCCAGAGCAAGTGAATATTGCTTATGCTGAAACACGCCTCAACTTTGGAAGAGATTATATCATACCTAAACCTTTTGATCCCAGACTTATTGCTGAAGTCCCACCTGCCGTTGCCAAGGCAGCTATGGATTCTGGTGTGGCTCAGACTCCGATTGAAGATTGGGAGGCTTACAAAGAAGATCTTCTGGAACGTATGGGAAGTGAGGATAAGATAACAAGACTTCTTATTAACCGTGCTAAACAAGACCCTAAACGTATAGTTTATGCTGAAGCAGATCATCTGGATGTTTTAAAGGCCGCTCAACAGGTTTATGATGAAAAAATCGCTACACCCATACTTCTAGGCAGAAGAGATGTAATCCTTGAATTGATGAGTGAAATTGAATTTGAAGGAGAGGATATCATTATCATAGATCCTAAATCTGATGAAGAGCAAAAACAGAGACACGAATATGCGGAAGCTCTTTGGAAAAAAAGAAGTAGAAAGGGTGTTACTCTTTACGATGCTAAAAAATTGATAAGAGAGCGAAACTATTTTGCAGCAATGATGGTAGAGAACGGAGATGCAGATGCTATGTTATCTGGATATTCTAGAGCTTACCCTGCAGTTCTAAAGCCGATTTTAGAATTAATAGGAAAAGAAAAAGGAGTTACCAATGTAGCAGCTACCAACTTAATGAACTCCAAAAGAGGGCCTATCTTTATTAGTGACACCTCTATCAACATAGATCCGGACTCTACAGTTTTGGCTAAAATCGCCCAGATGACAGCCAAAACAGTGAAAATGTTTGGAATAGACCCTGTTATCGCTATGGCTTCGTATTCCAACTTCGGATCATCCAGCTATCCGAATGCATCAAAGGTGAAAGAAGCAGTGGAATATTTACATAAAAATTATCCGGAAATTGCAGTTGATGGAGAGTTGCAAATTGATTTTGCTCTCAACAAGAAAATGAGAATGGATAAATTTCCTTTTTCTAAACTTAATGGAAAAAAAGTCAATACACTCATTTATCCAAATCTTGACTCTGCTAATAGTACTTATAAGTTAATGAAAGAACTAAATAGTGCTGGTTCCATAGGACCAATTTTGATGGGACTTAATAAGCCAGCTCATGTTTTTCAACTTGGAGCGAGTGTAGATGAGATGGTAAATATGTCTGCTGTTGCGGTTGTAGATGCTCAGCAAAAAAGCAAGCGTAAGGTATAGTAGATCCCATTATTGAGTGGCTTATAATGTGGTAAAGACTTTTAAGTTCTAAACTTAATTTTGTTACATTTGATTCCTAAAATTAAGTTAAGATGATTACTCAGCTACGAGGTAAACTTTTAGAAAAAAACCCAACTCATATAGTTATAGATTGTAACGGGATAGGGTATGAGGTGAATATTTCACTTCATACCTTTTCTCGTTTGAAGGATGAAGAATTGATCACAATATTCACCCATCTTCAGGTTAAAGAGGATTCCCACACGTTATATGGATTTATAGATAAGGCGGAACGTCTAGTATTTAGACAATTATTATCCGTGTCTGGTATTGGTGCAAGTACAGCTAGGATAATGTTATCTTCTCTTACCCCGGAACAGGTGATTGAAGCAATCACGAGTGAAGACACAGACACCATACAAAGTGTAAAAGGTATTGGTAAGAAAACTGCACAACGTGTTATTTTAGACCTTAAAGATAAATTCAAAAGTACAGAAGCGCTTACAGAAATTGTTAGTTCTCCAAGTCACGCCAATAAAGAAGAAGCCTTATCCGCTTTGGAGACTTTAGGTTACACGAGAAAACAATCTGGAAAAATTATCACTAAAATTTGTAATAATAATCCAAATGCAAGCGTTGAAGAGATAATCAAACTCGCCTTAAAAAATCTATAAAGCATTTGAAGATTACTCATCGACTCATTAACATAATTTCTTGCCCTGTAGTTTTACTTGTTGCAATATTATTTGCATCTGATGTTTATGCTCAGGATGAGCAAGATTCTATTCCTAAAGGTCCTTCTTTTGGCAATATATCTATGCCAAATCCATCGAGTATAGTTTCGAAATATGAGTATGATCCTATTTTAGATCGGTATATCTACACAGAAAAAATCGGTTCTGTAAATACAAAATATCCTTTGGTTCTCACCCCTCAGGAATTTGAAGATCTTGTTCTGGAAGAACAGATGAAAGCTTATTTCAAAGAGAAATCTGATGCCAGTTTAGGAAAAGGCGACGAGGAGAATCAAAAGAATTTGATTCCTATTTTTTACGTGAACAATTCTTTTTTTCAGTCAGTATTTGGAGGAAATGAAATCGATGTACAACCCAGGGGGTCTGTTGCCGTAGACATGGGCATCCTATATGGTAAACAGGATAATCCCTCGTTATCTCCAAGAAATCAAAGCAATCTCACTTTTGATTTTGATCAACGCATCAGCATGAGTTTACAAGCTTCAGTAGGGACTCGACTGCAAGTGAATGCTGAATATGATACGGAATCAACTTTTGATTTTCAGAATCAAATTAAATTGGATTATACTCCTTCTGAAGACGATATTATTCAAAAGATTGAAGTGGGTAACGTTCAGATGCCTTTAAATAGTTCGCTTATACAAGGTTCACAAAGTTTGTTTGGTGTAAAAACTCAGCTTCAATTCGGAAAGACTACAATAACGGGAGTATTTTCAGAATTAAATTCAGAGCGACAAAGTGTAAATATCCAGGGTGGAGCGACTGTGAGAGAATTTGATAAATTTGCTTTGGACTATGATGAAAACAGGCACTTTTTTCTTGCCCATTTCTTTAGAGACGAATATGATCGAGCTTTAGAAAACTATCCCTTTATCAATAGCAGGATTCAGATTACAAGACTTCAGGTTTGGGTTACCAATCGGACAAACAATTCTGCAACGACATCCAATGCAAGGAATATTATTGCTTTGCAAGATCTTGGTGAAAGTGAACCTGGCAATCTAGGATTATTACAAGATGATAATACAGGTGACCCAATACCATCTCCAGTCCCCAATTTTATATTGAACCCCAACGGAAGACCTAATAATGCTAATAACTTGTTCAACCCCAGTGCTCTTGGTAGCGGGCAGTCGGTGCTGACGAGCCAGATAAGAGATCTAGCATCCATACAGGAGGGCTTTGGTTCTGCACAGTCTTTTGTTTCTGAAGGGCGTGATTATGCAATTCTAGAAAATGCAAGAGAATTGCAGCCCAATGAATATTACTTAAACACTCAGTTAGGGTATATTTCTTTGAATCAACGTCTTAACAATGACGAGGTTTTAGGAGTTGCTTTTGAATATACTACAACCGATGGGCGGGTGTTTCGTGTTGGTGAATTTGGAAATGGGGGACCCCCAGGAACAGAAACTCAAGAAAACCCGGAACAACAGGAGGAGCAAATTGCACTCAACCAAAACTTAATTGTAAAACTACTCAAGAGTCCAATTACCTTTGTCCAGGAGCCAATTTGGGATCTGATGATGAAAAACTTTTACAGTCTAGGAGCTTCTGGATTGGAGCAGGACGGGTTTAGATTCAATATTTTATATGCAGATCCACAACCTGTCAACTTTATTACCGAAGCGCCAGGGAGCACAACCCCTCTTCCAGATGATGTGAGTGAAACTAACCTTTTGCAGGTTTTAGATCTCGATAACTTAAATTTTAATAATGACCCCGTGAATGGTGGCGACGGCTTTTTTGACTTTGTGCCCAATATCACCATTGATCCTCAAAACGGAATTTTAAAGTTTACCAAAGTAGAACCTTTTGGCGAGCACCTCTTTAGTAAATTAGAGACTGGTTCAGAAGATTATGATAATCCTCAGACTTATAACGAAAACCAATCCAAGTATGTTTTCAGAAGTCTTTATGCAACTACCAAAATACAGGCTCAACAAGAAGGAGCTGAGAAAAATAAATTCAAATTATCAGGACGTTATAAAGCTTCAAATACTGGTGGAATCCCTATTGGTGCCTTCAACGTTCCCAGGGGTTCTGTGACTGTTTCCGCAGGAGGCAGAATACTTCAGGAAGGAATAGATTATACGGTGGATTATGAGTTAGGAAGGGTAAACATCCTCGATGATGCCTTACTCGCTTCGGATACTCCAATCCAGGTGTCTACAGAAAACAATGCTTTATTTGGAAGGCAAACCAAGCGATTTACAGGAATTGATGTTCAGCATAGGTTTAGTGAAGAATTACTGATAGGTGGAACATTTTTAAATTTGAACGAAAGACCGATTACCCAAAAAGCAGATTATGGGACCGAACCTGTGAATAATAGTATTTACGGAGTTAATTTCAATTATAATACTACAGTTCCATTCTTTACCAGAATGGTTAATAAACTACCAAATATTGATACAGATGTAGAATCGAATTTTTCTCTCAGAGGAGAATTTGCTTATTTATTACCCGGAAGCCCAAATGCAAGTGATTTTGAAGGAGATGCTACAAGTTATGTAGACGATTTTGAAGGTTCACAAACGTCTATCTCTGTTATAGATCCGCAGGCTTGGAAGTTGTCAAGCGCTCCAGTAGGTTACAGAGGGCCAAATGATGCTAACGGTACATACGATGCCAACAATGATATAAGCACAAATGATTATAGAGCCAAGCTCAATTGGTATACCATAGACCCCATTTTTTATAGTTTTCAAAGACCAGGAGATGTAACAGACGAAGATCTTTCTCAATATTACTCAAGACGGATTCTCGTGAATGAAATATTTCCCAATATTGATATTGTACCTGGACAAATTCAAACTTTATTTCCGTTGGATTTGGTATACAGACCCAGTGAAAGAGGAATGTATAACTACAATTCGGCAGCCACTAGCGATAACACACTTCCTAACCCGAATCAAAATTTTGGGGGTATAATGAGAGGTTTACAAACTACAGATTTTGAACAATCCAATGTAGAGTATGTCGAATTTTGGGTGATGGATCCTTTTATCTATCCTGAAAATACTGCAAATACAGGAGGTAAAGTGGTACTTAACTTTGGAAGTATATCCGAGGATATTTTGAAAGATGGGAGAAAACAATTTGAAAATGGTCTACCAGAAGATGGCGGAAATTCAAATACTTTATCGACCAATTATGCTAAAGTACCAAGCAATCAATCTTTGGTCTATGCTTTTGATACCAATGGGCAAGAAAGAGTAAATCAAGACGTTGGATTTGATGGATTAGATAATCTAGATGAGGCCGAAAAGTTTCCCGAATTTTCAAGCTTCGAAGATCCTTCCAATGATGATTACCAGTATTATTTAGATAGAAATGGAGATATTCTAAATCGGTACAGAAATTTTAATGGTACTGAAGGAAACAATCCTGTGGAAGTCACGGAGAATAATCGTGGTAATTCTGCTTTTCCAGATGTTGAAGATGTAAATATGGACAACACCATGAATACGATCGATAGTTACTTTGAGTATGAAGTTCCTGTTTTTCCTAACATGAGTGTAGAAAATAATACAAGCTCTAGGCCTGGAATAAATTCAGATTACATTACGGATGTTCAGGAAGTGATTACGACGCTTCAAAATGGACAAGAAATAGAAGCAAGATGGGTTCAGTTTAGAGTTCCGTTGAGAACTAGCGAAGAATTTGCTATCGGGGGAATAAGTGACCTCAGATCTATACGGTTCATGAGAATGTTTATGACAGACTTCAGTCAGGAAACGATCTTAAGATTTGGAACTTTGGAACTCGTAAGAGGAGATTATTTTACCTACGATCAACCCATTTTACCAGATGGATCAAATCCAAATATTGGAAATACCCAGTTTAATTCTGAAGCAGTAAGCGAAGAAATCACTTCAAATTACGTAACTCCGCCTGGAGTTTTGAGAGAGGAATTAGTAAATAATAATGTAGCTATTCGTGAAGATGAAAAGTCTCTTGCTTTAAAAGTGAGTAACTTAAAGTCTGAAGATTCTAGAGGGGTTTTCAAAAACTACCAGATTGATATGCGGCAATTTGAACGATTGGAAATGTATTTGCACGCACAATCATTACCATCACCAAACACCCAGCTCCAAGATGACCAGCTTACGGCTTTTATAAGAATGGGTATTGATTTTACCAGTAACTATTACCAGATTGAAATTCCTTTAAAAGTTTCAGATCCTCAAGATCTCTCTCCCAGAGGAGTTTGGCCTTTAGAAAATGATTTGAATCTTCCTTTAGAATTACTTCAGCAGATTAAATCAAGAGTTCTAGGTGACGATAATTTAAGTAATCTTGAGCTCAATTATTTTGATGAATCTCTAAATCCTGTTAATGGCAGCTTCAATGAAAATCTTAAAGTAGGAATTATTGGTAATCCTAGTTTTGGTAATATAAGAGTTATGATGCTTGGTCTTAAAAATTCTAGTGGTCAAAACGTTTCTGGTGAAGTTTGGTTTAATGAAATGAGATTGTCGGGTTTAAAAAATGAGGGAGGTTGGGCTGCAGTTTTAAACCTCGATACCAATTTTGCAGATTTTGCAAATGTCTCAGCAAGTGGAAGAATGTCTACTATAGGTTTTGGAGCAATTGAGCAAGGTCCAAATCAAAGGAGCAGAGAAGATATCCAGCAATACGATGTTGTAACAGGACTTAATTTAGGCCAGGTCCTGCCTCAAAAGTGGGGAGTAAAAATTCCATTAAACTACAATAGAGGAGAAGAACTTATTACTCCACAATTTGATCCTGTATTTGGTGACCTCGAACTTGAAACCCTCTTGGATAATACCGCTGATGAAAATGATAGAGCTGAATTTCAAGAGCAGGCTGAAACATACACCAGAAGGCAGGGAATTAGTGTTATTGGTCTGAGGAAGGATAGAACCAACGAAGATAAAACACCAATGCCTTATGATGTTGAAAATTTTACATTATCCGCCAGTTATAATCAAACGGATTACAGAGATTTTGAAATAAGAGAATCTCTGGATCAAAATGTAGATGCTGCACTTACTTATGGCTTCAACTTTCAACCTCTGGAAGTTAAACCTTTAGAAAATATAGGTCTTTTTGAAAGTCCGTATTTTGCAATTTTCAAAGATTTTAATGTTAATCTTTTGCCCAATAGTATTACTGCTGGAGCAAATGTGAATAGACAATACAATGAGTTGAGGTATAGAGAATTTAATCTGCCCCCAGGAAGCCTCGGAACTCCGAAGTTATTCCAAAGGAACTACTTTTTTGATTGGGAATATGCCATAGATTATAGCTTAACCAAAGCTCTTAATTTCAACTTTAACGCCTCCACCAATAGAATTGTAAGGAATTACATAGATGAAAATAATTTACAGGATAACAGTATCGGTATTTTCGATGATTTCTTTGATGTAGGAATACCGAACAGGCATTATCAACAACTTCAGCTTAATTACACTCTACCGTTTAATAAAATTCCTTTTTTAAAATTTGTTCAAACACAATACTCTTATACAGGTGATTTTTTATGGACTAAGGGTTCAGAAATTTTAAGAGGTCTTGAAGGAATACCAGATCTGGGGAACTCAGTTCAAAATTCGGCAAGTCATCAAATCAATTCGAACTTGAATATGTCTAGTTTTTATTCTTACTTAGGATTGACGAAGAAAAGAGCTCAAAATCCGGCAGAGATCAAAAGAAACGTAAGAAGAAGACAACCTGGTCAAGGGCAGGAAGAAAATCAAGGAGGAAACCAAAATAATACTACACAAAATACTGACACAGAATTAAGCGTTGGCGATAAAGCCGTGAATACGCTTATCGGAATTGTGACCGCTTTGGACAGAGTACAAGTTAATTATTCTGACACGAAGGGTATTTTCTTGCCAGGCTATACCAATGATGTTGGTTTTGGTGGAACTTTGAAACCTACTGCTGGTTTTACTTTTGGAAGCCAAAACGATGTAAGACGAGAAGCGGCAAGAAGAGGCTGGCTTACAATGTATCAGGATTTTAATGAACAATATACCAGGACAGATAATCAACAATTGGATATCCAGGCAGGATTAAAACTTTTGCCAGGTCTTACTGTAGACTTAATCGCCAATAGACTGTATTCTGATACGTATACTGAGAACTTCCGGGTAGATCCTGAAACGATGGAATATAATTCCATCATTCCGAACACATTTGGGAACTTCAGGATTTCTACCAATATGATACGCACGTCGTTCAGCACGAGTACAAGAGATGTCTCAGAGAATTTTGAACAGTTTAGAGAAAATCGATTTATAGTTGCCAATAGATTGGCAGAACAAGCAGGAATCAATCTTAACGATCCTAATAATATAGATGAAAATGGTTTTCCGGTTGGGTTTGGTAGAACTAGTCAGGCTGTATTATTACCATCTTTTTTATCGGCATACACGGGATCAAGTCCAGAAAGTGAAGACCTGGGAATACTTAGAGATATACCAATACCAGGCTGGAATTTGAAATATACAGGATTTATGAGATTAACCTGGTTCAGAGAAAACTTCAACCGTTTCTCTATTCAACATGGCTACAGGTCAACCTATACAATCAATCAGTTCCAATCCAACTTAGAATTCAACGGAAGAGACCCTTTCGGAAATTTCAATTTAGATGAAAATGGCAACTTTAGACCAGAGTTATTTGTTTCAAATGTTAATCTTATAGAAGAGTTCAGTCCCCTAGTCAAGTTTGATTTTGAAATGAAAAATTCTATAAGTGTGATTGCTGAAGTTAGAAGAGACCGGGCTCTGTCTTTAAGCTTTAATAATAATTTGCTCACAGAAATGCAAGGAGATGAGTATATTGTTGGATTAGGGTACAGGATAAAAGATCTAACAGTTGTAACTCAATTTGAAGGAAATAGGAGAGTGTTGAGTAGCGATTTGAATATAAAAGCGGACCTTTCTTTGAGAAGAAATGAAACTATTATTAGAAATTTAGATGTGTTAAGTAATCGAGTAACTTCCGGACAGGACATCTGGTCAATAAATTTTGTAGCAGATTATGCATTTACTAAGAATTTAACTGCATTATTTTTCTACGATCACGTATTTTCGCAAAACGCAATCTCAACGATATTTCCTCAAACAACGATTAGAACAGGAGTTACGTTGAGATATAATTTTGGAAATTAAAAAAATAACTAACGAATGAACACACCAGACAATTTAAAGTACACAAAAGATCATGAATGGATCGAGATTAACGGAGACACAGCAACTATTGGTATTACTGATTTTGCTCAAAGTGAACTTGGGGACATAGTATATGTAGAAGTGGAAACCGTTGGAGAAACCTTGGATAAAGATGAAGTTTTTGGTACTGTAGAAGCAGTAAAAACAGTTTCTGATCTTTACTTACCTCTAAGTGGCGAAATTTTAGAATTCAATGAAGAACTAGAAGATGAGCCAGAAATGGTAAATGAGGAGCCTTACCAAAAAGGATGGATGATCAAAATGAAAATAGCAAATCAAGACGAGATTAAAGAGTTGATGGATGCAGAAACTTATAAGTCTCATATTGAATAGTAAATTGCTTCTAGTATTTGCAATTTTATGTACCCTTCTAATATTTTATTTGTCTTTATCAGATATTAGTAGCTTACCAAAACTTGAGGTTCAATATGAAGATAAGCTTTATCATCTCATTGCTTATTTCTTTCTTAATACTGCTTGGCTTCTAGCTATAGTCCCTTACTCATCAAAACCTTTTAAAAAAAATGTTTTGATTTCTTTAGGAATTATTAGTTTTGGTATTATTGTTGAGATTTTACAAGAAATAACAACAGATTATAGGGTTTTTGATATTTATGATATCATAGCAAACAGCTCAGGAGTTATTATAAGTTATTCTACATTTCATTTTTTTAGAAAAAGATTTTTGAAAATATAAATCCAAATTGAAAGTAAATTTCATTTTTTTTATACTTTAGTAAACTATTTAAAATAATAATATGGAACCAAAAAAGAATCCGAAGAAAGATCTTTCCAGAAAAAGTCTTCTGTTTTTCCAGATTGGACTAGCACTAGTTCTAGGAATTACACTGATAATGATTGAATGGAAGACCTATGACAGAGATGCTATTGATACTGGTGTTGTAAATCTTGACATGTTAGATGAAGAAGATGTGCCAATTACTGAAATACAAAAAACACCACCGCCACCACCGCCGCCGCCACCAGCACCGGAAGTAATTGAGGTTGTTGAAGATGATGAAGAAGTGGAGGAAGTAGTTATTGAGTCTACTGAGACTGACCAGAATGAAGTGGTCGAAGTTGAAGAGGTAGAGGAGGTAGAGGAAGAAATTGGTGATGTTCCTTTTGCTGTTATTGAAAGTGTGCCAATTTTTCCAGGTTGTGAAGGCTTAAATAACAATGAAGAACGTAAGCAATGCATGAGTAAAAAGATAAGTCAGTTTGTAAATAAAAACTTTGACACTGGTCTTGCTGCAGATCTAGGATTAAGCGGTGTAAATAGAGTTTACGTTCAATTTAAAATTGATAAATCTGGTAATATTGTAAATGTTGCGGCTAGAGCTCCACACCCAAGATTACAATCTGAAGGCGAAAGAGTTATAAAAAAGTTACCTAAAATGAAGCCTGGTCAACAAAGAGGTCAAAATGTAGGGGTACTTTATTCCCTTCCTATTACTTTTCAAGTCCAGGACTAAATTTTATAATTTCATAATACCTAAATCCCGAATATTGCATTCGGGATTTTTTTATTCCTATTTTTAAATCATATTTGTAGAGTCTTTCCAACTAGTAAATTATGAAAAGCCTTCCTTTAGTTTTATTCCTTGCTTTTGTTTCGGGTTTCAGTCAAAACTTTATTTCAAAAACTGAAAGTTATCCTACTTTTCCTTCTTGTGAAAGTATTTCAAAATCAGAACAGGAAAAGTGTTTTAAGAATCAACTCAAGTCCTTTATTTTTTCCAATTATAATGAACCTAAAATCATTTCTTCAGAAAATTATAATGGAATTGCGACTGTAATTTTTGAAGTTGACAGAGATGGGGTATTTCAGATGTTGTATGTGAATTCAGAATACCAAGAATTGAACGATGAACTCGAAAGAGTCTTCAGTAGTATTCCAAAAATTAGACCCGCAACTTACAATGGAGCACCAACTTATGTTCAATTTAGAATGCCACTCCAAATCCCACTTTTTCAATCATCTATTCAAGAAGAGTCAATTCAGAAAGAAGAGCCATTAGAAAGTTACCAGAATGAATTTGATGATATAAAAACAAAAGACTTTAACTATCCTCAGTACAAAAGCGGTCTCAACATTCCTTTATCTCATGAGTTGTATAATAGATTTACGACAAAGATGGATAAGATTGGAACTAATGCGCACACAGCTTCAAAGCCTTACAAGTATACAGAAGTTCAACCTTATTACGACTTTGAAAAAGAAAACAGGGCTTTATTTTATGATAAGGAGACCTGGTTCGGACGAAAATTTTTCAATGAAAATACTGTTCAAATACAAGGTGAAGATTATTGGTTTACGTTTGATATTGCTGCAGATCTTCAGGTAGGTAGAGATTTTGAAGAGTCCGTTACAACCTACAATAATACTAGAGCTGGTATTTTTCAAGGAGGTTTAGGAGATCGGCTCAATTTTTTCACGGTGATTTATGAGAGTCAGGGAAAATTTGCAGGGTATTTCAATGATTTAGCGGAGGATTTAGGGAGAAGGAACTCAGGCCAGGTGAATATTCCAGGTCGAGGAATTGGAGAGCCTTATCGTGACGGGTTTGATTATCCCGTTGTTGAAGGCTATCTGTCTTATAATGCTACAGATTTTCTAGACGTACAATTTGGTAGAGGCAATAATTTTATCGGTGACGGTTACAGATCTCTTTTTATGAGTGATAATGCTTCACCCAATGCTTATGTAAAAGTCAATACAAGTTTTTGGAAATTTAAGTATACCAATACCTGGTCCTCTTTAAGAAATCCAAATACACTCACGGATGGTGGTGCTTTCTTGACCAAATATATGGCGACTCATTATTTGAGCTACAATGTCAATAAACGACTTAATATTGGTTTATTTGAATCTGTTTTGTTTGAAAATGAACCCAATCGAGGCTTCGATTGGAATTTTGTAAACCCAATTTTGTTTTACAATATGGTTGAATACTCCACAGGTTCCAGGTCTGGTAAATCCCTTATTGGCCTTAGTTATAAATATAAATGGACTGACCAAATCAATAGCTATGGTCAGCTACTTATAGATGAATTTTCGGTTAATGATGTGACTGCAGGTAATAAAAGCTGGAAAAATAAATTCGGCTTTCAGATGGGTTTAAAATATGCTGACGCCTTCAAGGTGGATAATCTCTTCTTACAATTAGAATATAACCAGGTAAGACCTTACACTTATTCTCACAATACTTTGAATCTTCATTACACCAACGATAACCAGTCTATGGCTCATTTGTGGGGAGCAAATTTTAGAGAACTTTTATTCATTACCAGATATAAGAAAGACAGATGGTATGGACATGCGAAATTCATTTTTGGTGAACGTGGATTCGAAACCAATGAAAGCAGCGATCCTTTTTATGGAACTAATTTACTCGGAGATGAAAGGCTAAGAATCGCTGATGAAGGTATAAATATTGGTCAAGGAAACAGAGGCAATTCTTACTACGGCGAACTAGAGGCTGGATTTATTGTCAATCCCACAACTAACTTAAAAGTTTACCTCAATTTAATTCATCGAAAATTTGATGTTTCAGAAAATACAGCCCTAAATTTTGACAGAAATACAACTTGGGTTAATCTAGGATTCAGGACAGATATTTTTAATTGGTATTATGATTATTAAGCCAATACTTAGTAAATATTAACGAACGTCTGCTTCTAAAAAAAAACTTTTTAGCCGTATCTTTGCAAAAATTTCAAGTATTGTCAACCTCCTTAGCATATCCAAATATACTTTTATGGATTAAAGACTTCAAAGAGCTTACAAAATTTAGACTAGCTGTAAGTGTTGTTTTTTCTTCCATAGCAGGTTACTTGTTAGGCGCAGATGAATTCAGTTTTTGGAATTTAATCCTATTGGCAATTGGGGGTTATGCAATGGTTGGTGCATCCAATGCTTTCAACCAGATCATAGAGAAGGATCTTGACGCAAAAATGAAGAGGACCAAAAACCGTCCCATTCCTTCCGGCACGATGTCGGTGAATACCGCATTTGCCATAGCTACAATTCTTACCATCATTGGATTGCTACTGCTTTTTGTAATCAATCCTATTACAGCCATGTTTGGCGCCATTTCTATTTTTCTCTATGTAAGTATTTACACACCTTTAAAAACGATGACTCCGCTTTCTGTATTTGCTGGAGCATTCCCAGGAGCAATTCCTTTTATGCTGGGTTGGGTAGCTGCAACAGGTTCTTTCGGGATAGAGGCAGGGACGCTATTTATGATACAGTTTTTTTGGCAATTCCCTCACTTTTGGTCACTAGGATGGTGGCTTTATGACGATTACAAGGAAGGTGGTTTTTTTATGTTGCCTACAGGCAAAAGAGACAAAGGAACTGCCATGCAAATTATTTTATACACAGTTTGGACACTTCTTGTTTCTGTAGTTCCAGTACTTGGAGTAACGGGTGACTTAAAGTTGTCTGTGGTTTCAGCAGTTTTAATTTTTGCTCTAGGTTTGGTGATGTTGTTTTATGCAATTAAACTTTTCAAAAACAGAGAAATTAAACAGGCAAGACAACTTATGTTGGCAAGTGTGTCCTATATTACTTTAATACAAATTATTTACGTTTTAGATAAATATATCAGATTATGGCTTTAGACGAGAAACACAAACGGGCGAGAATGATGATGATGTGGTTTGGCATCATAAGTATGGGAATGATGTTTGCTGGTCTTACTAGTGCCTATGTAGTAAGTGAAAACCGCCCAGATTGGCTTACAGATTATCAGTTGCCAGATGTTTTTATCTGGAGTACACTGGTCATTTTTATAAGCAGTATTACATTTCATTTGACCAAAAAATTTACAGCTGAAGGTGATACAGATAAAGCTAATATCGCAATCGTATCCACTTTCATTTTAGGGGTTTTGTTTATAGTGATGCAATTCATCGGGTTTGATGAAATTGTGGAAGCGGGTTACTACTTTACTGGAAGCGCAAGTAGCATCACTATGTCTTTTGTGTATCTATTGGTTCTAGCACACGTAGTCCACGTAGCTGCCGGTCTCATTGTACTTTTAGTTGTAATTTATAATCATTTTAAAAAGAAATATTCTAAAGGAAACATGTTGGGATTGCGTTTGGGAGTAACCTTCTGGCACTTCGTAGATGGGCTTTGGCTATACCTCTTTTTGTTTTTATATTTCTTTAGATAATAATAAAATTGTCTATTTTTGCAGAACATTAATATTTGATTTTTATGGAAGCTACTACCGTTGCGAAAACAGGTACCGAGGGAAAAACTTGGGGAGGAGGTGATGAAAAACCACTTAAAGCGAGTTATGGAAAATTGATGATGTGGTTCTTTATCTCATCGGATGCTCTTACATTTTCAGGGTTTTTGGCTGCTTATGGGTTTACAAGATTTAAATTTATAAATGAATGGCCTATAGCGGATGAAGTGTTTAATCATTTTCCATTCTTACACGGTGTAGATGCTCCGATGTATTATGTGGCTTTAATGACGTTTATCTTGATTTTTTCATCTGTAACAATGGTTCTTGCTGTAGATGCTGGTCACCAAATGCAAAAGAATAAAGTCGTTACTTATATGGCTTTGACAATACTTGGAGGTATTATTTTCATAGGTTCTCAAGCTTGGGAATGGTCTAATTTTATATCAGGTGAATATGGAGCAGTTGAAACCAGAAGTGGTAAAATTATACAGTTTGCTGACTCTGAAGGTAATCGGGTAGCTCTTGAGGAATTCTCCAGCGCATCTATAAAAGATAGAACTCAGCATGAAGCTAAAAATGGGATATGGTATAATTCTGAAGCTTCTTATAATCCTTTGTCTATAGAAGATGTGAAAAATGGCTTTGCTGCAAATCCAGATCTTCGGGTTAGAACCATGGAAATTACTGACGAGGGTGAAAAAGAAGTTTTAAACAGAGAGGAATCTTTGCTCAAGTTAAATACATCGGGTATTGGAGTTATACAAGGTGCCAATTTATCTCAAAATGAATATGGTGCACCATTGTTTGGAGGTTTCTTCTTCTTCATTACCGGCTTTCACGGTTTTCACGTTCTTTCAGGAGTTATTATACTAATTATTATATTCTTTAATGTTTTAGTAGGAACATATGAGAAAAGAGGAAGTTATGAAATGGTGGAAAAGGTCGGACTATACTGGCACTTTGTCGATTTAGTTTGGGTATTTGTTTTTACCTTTTTCTACTTAGTATAACATTTTAATAAAGAATTATATCACAATGGCACACGATACAACTCACGGCGAACACTCAGGAGCGAAAAAGCGAATTTGGCAAGTATTCATCATTCTTTCTATCTTAACGATAGTAGAGGTAGTACTCGGTATCTTTAAACCAGATTTTTTGGTTCATACAGATTTGGTTTCATTATCACTTCTTAACTGGATATTTATAGTACTAACAATAATTAAAGCCTATTACATAGTCTGGGCATTTATGCACATGGAGCATGAAGCTGCAAGTCTGCGAAGAGTGGTAGTATGGACAGGCGTTTTTCTTATATCCTATTTAATTGCCATCCTTCTCATAGAAGGTACATATATTCAGGAGATCTACGAAAGTGGTTATATCACTTGGGATTTCTAAAGATTAAAGGTTAAAAATACTTCAAAAGGCGGTTTTTAGAGAACCGCCTTTTTTAATTTTGCATATATTTTAAACATGAAAAAGTACATTGTTCTTATTGTCTTATTTGTACTGCCGCTTGTTGCTTATCTGTTTTTTTCTAGCGGAATAAATTCATTTGGCAGACTTCCCGTACTCAATGAAAACCTTTCAGAATTAAAAGAATTTGAGACTGAGCAGATTACTTTCGATGACAAAATCACTATCCTCACTTTCTTTGGAAAAGACTTTGATGTAATAAAGGTTCACGCTTTCAATATGAAAGAGAAGATTTATGACCGCTATCACAAGTTTGATAATTTTCAGGTTGTAAGCATAACTGAATTAAATTCAGAAGAACGTATCAAAGATTTCAGAAATGAAATCAACAAAACATCTGATGCTTCCGAATGGTTTTTTCTAGTGCTTGGAGACAAAGAGATAAAGAGATTATTTGAAAGCCTGGATTCAGATTTGAAATTAGATGACAAACTTTCCAGTGAATATGCTTTTATCATTGACAAGCAGATGAAATTAAGAGGGCGTAGCGATGATGAAGATGAAGGAACAAAATATGCCTACGATCTTAGTAATTTGAAAGAAGTAAGCGATAAAATGAACGATGATGTAAAGATTATCTTAGCAGAATATAGATTTGCTTTGAAAAAGAATAACGCCCAAAGAGAGAAAAAATAATGAAAAAATATTCTTACGTAGGAATATCTCTAGTGATTTTAGTTTTTGGAATCTGGGTAGTCAGTGAGATGTTATCAAGAAATTCCACAGAGAGCTTAGCGTATATTGAAATCAATGGTGAGCGCAAAAAAGTTCCAGAATTTGAGTTTGTAAATCAAAACAAAGACACAATAACCAATGAAGACTACCTCGGTAAAGTCTATGTAGTGGAATTCTTTTTCGCGACATGTCCAACGATTTGTCCCATAATGAACGAGAATCTTCTGGAAGTTCAAGATGAATTTTATGGAAATATGAACTTTGGAATTGCATCATTCACCATCAATCCTAAACATGATACTCCCGAGGTTTTGAAAGAACATGCTGATGAGTTGGGGGTGAAGTTGCCACACTGGAATTTCCTTACGGGTGACCAAGATGAAATTTACGAATTAGCAAACCAAGGTTTCAATATTTATGCTCGAGAAGATGAAAATGCAGAGGGTGGTTTTGAGCATTCTGGATTTTTCGCTTTAATTGACCAAGAGGGTTACATCCGGAGTAGGAAAGACGAGGCCGGTAATCCTATTATTTTTTACCAGGGTTCGGTACCCAGAAATCAATCTGACAGTCAAAGTCATGAGACACAACAAATTGATATATTGATAGAAGACATTGAAATACTTTTAAAATGAAAGCGACTTTAAGTAGATCTGACAAAACTATTGTTCCTATCATAATAGGGCTATCCGTTATTGTACCTATTGTGGTTGTTGTATTAATGAACCTTCCAACCCGATATGACCTCTTAGGTTTAGAAGTTGGTTCATTTCCATTTTTCCATGCGCTTATCAATGGTATGACGGCAATTTTATTGCTTCTAGGATACACTTTTATCAAGCAAGACAGAAAAATAGCTCATAGGAATGTCATGATAACTGCTTTTGGATTATCCGCCTTATTTTTGGTAAGCTATGTCATTTCAAAAATCAGTAATGAACCTGTGCCTTATGGTGGAGAAGGAGCCCTGAGGTATATTTACTTTTTTATTTTAATTACACATATCGCGCTTTCTGCCATCATTATACCTCTTGTCTTATTTACAATGTATAGAGGTTTGACAGGAGAATATACAAAACATAAAAAAATTGCAAGGTGGACATTTCCCATATGGTTATATGTTGCTATAACAGGAGTTCTTGTTTATCTATTTATGCTACCTTATTACTAAATTTGAAAGATGATGAAGATGAATAAATATTTTTTAGCACTGGTATTAATATTTGTGACAATTTGGGACTCCGTTTCCCAGTGTTCTATGTGCAGAGCAGTATTAGAATCTGAACAAGATACAGGACAGGCAGAAGCCATCAACGATGGTATAGTTTATCTTATGGCGTTTCCATACATTCTCGTAGGAGGAGTTCTATATGTGGTTTATAGATCCTTCAAGAAAAAGAAATCTCAACAAAACACACAATGAAAAAAGTTTTCCATCTTTCAACCTGTGATACTTGCAAACGTATTTTAGGTAAACTTTCTTTACCAGAAGATGTTATTATCCAAGATATCAAGAAGGAACATATTTCTGAATCAGATTTAGAATTTCTCTACAAAAACACGAGATCTTACGAGATCTTACTTAACAAAAGGGCTAAAAAATATACAGAAGCAGGTTTAAAAGACGAGAATCTTTCCGAAGAAGAAATCAAGGAATACATTCTATCACATTATACATTTCTAAAAAGACCTATTTTTGTCATTGACGATAAAATATTCATAGGTAATGATAAGCATACAGTAGACGCCTTAAAGTCTCTATTCAATGACTAAGCGAGTACAAGCTTTACTAGCCGCTCTAGTTGCCACAACATTTTTTGGAATCAACCATACCTTAGCCAAGGGTTTAATGCCAGATTACGTTCAGCCTTATGGCTTTGTTTTTACACGGGTACTCGGTGCAGGAATTATATTTTGGGTTGTAAGCCTCTTTATAAAAAACGAAAAGATAAAAAGAGAACATTGGCCAAGACTTTTGCTGAGTGCTTTGTTCGGTATGGTCATCAATATGATGCTTTCCTTCAAGGGTTTGAGTCTTTCCACACCAATCAATAGCTCAGTCATCGTTACTATTACACCAATTTTAGTCTTTATACTTTCAGCGGTATTAATTCGAGAAAAAATTACAATTCTCAAAGGCTCCGGAGCAATTCTGGGACTTTTTGGAGGACTTAGCCTTATTTTTTTTGGTGTTCAGCAACAGGTGGGTGCCCCCAATATTCCTCTTGGAAACGTCCTGTTATTTGTCAACGCCCTGTCCTTTGGTATGTTTTTAATTGTCGCCAAGCCACTTACCAAAACTTACCACCCTATTACCTTGATGCGTTGGCTATTTTTAACCGCAATCATAATCAACCTTCCTATTGGCTGGTCCGAATTTCGAGAAGTAGACTGGATCAACATGCCGTTTTCTGCTCTATGGCGCATCGGATTTGTAATTGTAGGGACAACCTTTACGACCTATCTTCTCAATATATTTGCCTTAAAACATTTATCCGCTTCAACCATAGGCGTGTTTACCTATCTACAGCCAGTTATTGCTATTGCATTTGCCATTTTTTCTGGTGCAGACCAATTAACGCTTCTTAAAATTATTTCTGTCATACTTGTGTTTTTAGGAGTATTTATGGTGACCAAAAATCCGGCGAGGAAGCGATCTAAGGCATAGCTTTTCTTCGGAATTTGCCACACTTCATCTTATCTTTGTAGATATTCAGCTCAAAATTCCTACTAAAATGATGCTACGTCCGTATTGCGTTTGCTTAATTCTGTTTGCTTTCATTTCATGTAAGAATAATACTGAAGCCAACGTAGAATTAGATATCTATGTGCTAGATGAATCATTTAAAGAGGAACATACCAGTCAAAATTCTTTAGACTGGGAAGGAACATATCAGGGTATTTTACCTTGCGCCGATTGTGAAGGTATCGAGACCAAAATTCAACTCAAATCCAACAATACGTACATAAAGTCCATAAAGTATTTAGGTAAAGATGAAAAAGAAGATCAATCTCAGGGGAACTTCAGCTGGAATGCTTCAGGAAGTGAAATCACTTTAGAAAGCGAAGAAAGACCAAACACCTATAAAGTTATGGAAAATGCAATGATGGCTTTAGATAGGGAAGGTCATTTGATCCGTAGCCAAATAGAAGGCGACTATAAATTAAAGAAAGATTTAGAGTAAATTCTACTTCAGTAAGAAACAAATAAGAATTACAGACCAAATTTAAGGTATGGACGATAAAATACATGACCTCATCATTATAGGAGGAGGGCAAAGCGCCCTGGCCTGTGCATTTTTTCTAAGACGAAAAGATATAGACTATCTCATTTTGGATGATCAGGATTCTTGTGGAGCATCGTGGAAACATACCTGGGAGTCACTCACTTTATTTTCTCCTCCAGAACACAGTTCACTTCCAGGTTGGCAAATGCCTGCTTCTGAAGGAGAGTTCCCTACTCGAAAGGAAACTATTGATTATCTCTGTCAATACGAAGACCGGTATGGGTTCTCTATAGAGCGGCCGGTGAGAGTCATTTCAGTAAATAAATACGATAGTATTTTCAGTATCAAAACCAACAAGAAGGACTACAAATCGAAAGCTGTTATTTCTGCTACAGGCACGTTTCAAAACCCATTTATTCCAGAGGTAAAAGGGCGTGATCAATTCGAAGGACGGCAATTACATTCATCAGCATATTGCACTCCAGAAGATTTTCAAAATAAAAAAGTAATGATCGTTGGTGAGGGTAATTCTGGAGCTCAAATTCTAGCCGAAGTTTCTAAAGTGGCAAATACGTTTTGGTCCACACACCAAGAACCTGAGTATCTTCCTGATGATGTGGACGGCAGAGTTTTATTTGATGTTGCTTCAGCCAAATATTATGCTGAAAAGAAAGGCGAAACATTTGATGCATCCAAATATAACCTAGGAAATATCGTCATGGTTCCTTCAGTCAAGGAAGCGCGTGAACGAGATGTTTTGCATTCCAAAGGACAAATTCAAGCCATCACTAAAGATGGTGTGATTTGGCAAGATGGCAGTCATCAAGAAATTGACACAATCATTTGGTGTACTGGTTTTGGCTATTCAACTGGATTTTTAAACAATTTAGTTTCTATAGACAATAAAGGAAAAGTACCAACTAAATCAACAAAAGCCAAAGAAACTGATGGTTTGTGGCTCTTAGGCTATGGAGGCTGGACTGGTTTTGCTTCAGCAACGATTATTGGAGTTGGACGTTATGCTAAGCAAACCATCCAAGAAGTCAGCGAGTACTTAAAGCTTTAGATTTTTTTGGAACCAATAAATAGCCCACATTAAAATTAAATACAAATTTGAAACCGTTAAAACGATTGATTTTGAGCTCCAAAATAAAGAATGTGTAAAGAAATAGTTTTAACCATTATTGGATTACACGAATAAATGAAATTTAAAATCATTTAGCCTTTTTCAGAAGTGAAAATAGAACTTACCGTATTTACATCGAAGAAGTATTGTAATCTAACTGAAACCGTATGCTGTATATCTTGTTGAAATAAATTGGTGAAGGTGGTTTCAAAATTGTTTTGCGCCTGATCATTATTTGTAAACAATTGATTTCTATATAAAGCTGTCAGAAAACTCCCCGGAGCAAATTGCCATGAGTAATTCAAATCGAGATTCCAGGTGCTGAAATTAATATCTGGACTGTTGGGTAAATCAGCCTTTGGAAGATTTCGATTTTCAGAGAGCCTTCCATTAAGGTTCAAATTATACATAAAATCATCGTATAAAACTGTATCCCAGTAATGACGCAGTTGTAATTTCAGGCCATGGAAAGGATTGAAATTGTAATTGGCAGAAATACTATTGGTTAAAATTTCTCTGTCCCGTTCTCCAAAAATCGGTTCTTCCTCTAGAAAACTTGCGAATCCTCTGTCGTTGATGCGGTTATCGAAAGTAAAACTATAAACCATAAAAAAGTAGTCATTGAACCGCACTCTGGGTTCAATATTCACATTATATGCATAAGACTCTCTTCCGCTTTCAAAAAAAGTATTTACATTACTTCTGATGTCAATAGCAAATGTCCTGTTGTAATTTGAAGACAGAAAACCTCCAAAGCTGGTGAAGTTCTCGTAAATGAAAAATCGACCATCGACTCTTGGCTCAAAGTAATCGAATTGTCTACCAGGCTCCATAGCTATATCAAAACCATAGGTATCGAGCTTTAGAGAATTAATCCTTAAACTGGCTTCTAGTTCTAAGCCCGTATAAGTATTTGGTGAAGCTAATTGTTTATATTGTGAAGAAAAGCTGATGTTATAACTTTGAAAATTATCAGTAGGTTCAAATATCCTATAGGAAGCATTGGCAGAGAAATTATTAAAGTTGTTTCTCAGCAGTAGACCAAGGTCATTGATATCATATTTTTCATCCGCATAAGTATGGCCTAAAGCAAACTGGTATTGATTACTAATTTTGGCTACTTCTAGCGCTGAACTAAAGCCTGTTGTATTCTCTGCTGCTTCGTTAATGTGACTCATCTTAAACTCCCCAGCCAGACTATAGGAATTGCTGTTATTGATAAGGTTAAACAAAGCTCCGGTCACTTTCGCATCTCTAAAACTACCAGAACGGGTCACATTGGTGTTGATTAAACTCACTGAAGAATTTCTATTAAACTGCTGGTCAACGACCAGTATATTATAGTTGGAAAGGGGTTCTACCTCAACTTGCCTCTCCCTGTTTCCAAAGGTGCCCAGAACTGTTGCTTTAGTAGATTCTGTTACGGCATTAAAGACGCCAACTCCAAGACCACTTTTTAATCTACCAGACATTTTTAAGGCATTGATGAGGCTTACCTCACTTGGACGGTCTATTAAAGTTTCATTTTCGTTTAACTCTGCACTTCCTGTTGGAGCACTCCCCACTCGTCTGGAAAAGAACAGATTTCCTTTGGTAAAAAGATCAATTCCCTCGGTAAAAAATTGACGCTGCTCGGCGAAAGTTTGTTCGAAAGGGCCAAGATTCAGTACCACGTCATCAAATCTGGCTTGACTAAAATCGGGGATAAGCGTAGCATCTAAAGTGAGGTTATCTGTAATACCATACTTAAGATCCATACCCAGTTTGAAATCTGTAGAAGTTTTATCACCAACGGTGTTGACGATACCTGTTGTGAAGGGATACAAATTCAATCGCAATGGCGGTGCTAAGTCTTTTATACCCAGCAATTTTCCATGATAAAGACCTTCATAACCCTTGGTTCTATCGATAGGATTCCAGGCATATTCAGAGCGTTCTCTTCTAAAATATCTTCGGAATTGAACACCCCAGGTTTGAATATCTGTCTTTGGAAATCTAAGTGTTCTATAGGGAATTTTCATTTCCAATTGCCAGCCAAAAGACGTTTTCTTTACAGCACTTTCCCAAACGGCATTCCATCCAAAATCCTGACCTATACTTGGTGAAGACAAGGCGTCGGCTTGAGTTCCTGAGCTGAAAACTATAAACTGGGTATCGTTTTGCGCATCATTGTTGGGGTTTAAAACCAGCGTGAAATAATCGGTTTGTCCAAACTCATCCCGGATGGTATTTTGACTCATGATTTTAGCTGGGTCGTCATACAGCTTTGCCGAAACAAAAACACCTTCATTATTATAATACAGCTTTACTTCCGTCTTGCGATCTGGTGTTGCTGCAAGGTTTAGATTAGGCGTGAATTGCATGAAATCTGAAGCGACATCAAGGTTCTGCCAAACCTCATCACTTAAAACACCATCAATTTCTGCAGATGCCTCTTGTCTCAAAATCGAATATTGTTTTTTTTGTTGAGCCCAACCAAAACTTATAAAAAAGTAAAGTAATAAACAGACGTAGCGTCCAACCATAAGGAGTCTAATTTCAAAAATTCAAATGTACAGCCTTAGGACTTTTAACTATTGAAGAAGTTGAAAATAAATTGCTCAATTTTTAAAAATTTACTTATTAATCGTAATATTGCAATATATAAATATTACGATATGGGAGTTACTAGATCAGACCTCTTTACTGAAAAACAAAATGGATTCGCACAGGTAGCTAAGGTCTTCGGGCACCCCGCCCGCTTAGCAATTCTAGAATTTTTATTGAAATCTAATTCTTGCATCTGCGGAGATTTAGTAGAAGAATTGGGTTTAGCTCAATCGACCATCAGCCAGCATTTGAAGGAGTTGAAAAACGTAGACATCATTAAAGGGAACATAGAAGGCACTTCGGTTTGCTACTGCATCAATGAAGAAAAATGGTACGAGATGAAAATGATTTTTAACGAGCTTTTCGATCGCTATCCTAACCCAAAAGATTGTTGTTAGTATTTTAAATCATTATTCCTAAAATTTCACGCAAAGAAACGCAAAGTCAATATGCGAAGAACGCAAAGAAAAATAAAGCATTATTTAAAAGTATAATTATGACACTTAAACAAGTAAAAGAACATTTAGCAGAAGTGGATTCCTTACAATTTCAATTACCAAATGGGAACATTGTACCAGCTCACTTTCATGTGACAGAAGTAGGTCAGGTGACAAAAGATTTTATTGACTGTGGAGGTACGATGAGGCATGAGAAAGTAGTGAATTTCCAGTTGTGGAATGCCGATGACGTTGATCACAGATTGCAACCAAAGAAACTTAAAAACATCATTCAGCTGTCAGAAAAGAAATTGTTTATAGACGATAGGTTGGAGGTTGAGGTAGAATATCAAGGCGATACTATTGGTAAGTACCATTTAGATTTTAGTGATGGTAAGTTTCAATTGGCAAGTACACTCACCGATTGTTTAGCCAAAGATAAATGTGGGGTTCCGGAGCCGCAAATTGAAGAGCCAAGTTCAGCATGTGCTCCAAACTCTGGCTGTTGCTAATTCCATATTGAAAAGATAGAAGTTTAAGTCATGGGAAAGTTTGAAAGGTATCTGACACTTTGGGTCGCTATTGCCATAATAGTAGGAATTGCAATCGGTAGATTATTTGGAGACTCAATCGAGTTTTTAAGTCAGTTGGAAGTGGCAAAAGTCAACATTCCTGTCGCAATTTTGGTTTGGATGATGATCTACCCTATGATGGTACAGATCGATTTTTCGTCGATAAAAGATGTGACCAAAAATAGCAAAGGGTTGGGTTTAACTTTAGTGATCAATTGGCTGATAAAGCCATTTACCATGGCCTTTTTTGCCTGGTTATTCTTAGACCAGATTTTTAGCGCTTATCTCAATCCCGAAGATGCTCAGCAATATATTGCCGGTGCAATTATTCTTGGAGCAGCGCCTTGTACAGCGATGGTATTTGTGTGGTCTTACCTGACTAAAGGTGATGCAAACTACACACTCGTTCAGGTGTCTTTGAACGACTTAATATTGCTTGTGTTGTTTATTCCTATAGTAAGATTGCTTCTGGGCGTTACAGATATTGAAATCCCATATGACACTTTGATTTATTCAGTGCTGATTTTCGTGGTAATTCCTCTGACAGCCGGCTACGTCTCCAATAAATATTTGATTAAAAAACACGGTTTGAAATGGTTCAATTCTGTATTCTTGGCCAAACTGAAACCAGTTTCAATGATTGCCCTGATTACCACCTTGGTGCTTTTATTTGCATTTCAGGGTGATAAAATCATCAATAACCCTTTTGATATTTTATTGATTGCAGTACCGCTGACGATACAAACTTATTTTATCTTTTTTGTTACCTGGTTTATCGGTCAATATTTAAAACTGAAACATAATGTTTGTGCTCCATCGGCCATGATTGGTGCCAGTAACTTTTTTGAACTGGCGGTTGCCGTAGCGATTTCGTTATTCGGATTAAATTCCGGCGCGTCATTGGCAACGGTGGTTGGTATTCTTATCGAAGTGCCAGTGATGTTGTCTTTAGTGGCAATTGCTAATAAATGGAGATATTGATCTTTAATTGTATTCACCACCAAACATCATAATTCATGTTTCCAAAAATTGAAAAGCTTTGTAGAATATTTGAAAGTGAATGCGATTTAATTTCAAAAGAAAGAAAGGAAATTTTGAAAAGTATAGCTGCAATGATAGCTTCTGAAATTGACTCTAGAAGGAAAGCTAAACTCATCTATATCTGTACTCACAATTCCAGGCGCAGTCATTTTGGGCAGGTTTGGGTCAATGTTGCTGCAGAATTTTATGGACTTTCCTCAAAAATTGAAGCGTTTTCTGGTGGGACCGAAGTGACTGCACTTCATCCCAATTCGGTAACTGCATTAAAATCGATGGGATTTGAAGTAAGTACAACTACATCTGAAGCGAATCCCAAACATGACGTAAAGTTTGGAAAACAAAAATCTACAACTTGTTTTTCTAAAGTTTATGATGATTCTGAGAACCCAAATAAAGATTTTTTGGCGATCATGACCTCTTCTCATGTAGACGAAAATTGCCCGTTTATCCCTGAAGCTTTATCCAGATTTGCTACACCTTATGAAGATCCAAAATTGTTTGATACTACCCAGCTAAAGGATGTAAAATACCTGGAACGTGCTTTGGAAATCAGGCGAGAAGTTTTCTATATGATGTCTTTGTCAGGTTCAAAAAAAGATAATGCTCAAAAATGATAAGCTGGTTAAGACCAAAATACTACTTATTAAATAGAAACTCATTATTATGATTTGCTTGAAAATAGTTTTAAATCTTCCTTGTGAATAAAATTTTCTCATGGATTTATACAGGTAGAACACATAAACTAATAGCCAAATTTTGACAGGGATGAAGTCAATTATAAAGGCTAGAAATAACAGAATTAAAAAAACAGCCTGTTGGTTGTAATTGAAAATAAGATGATGTGTATAGGGAATTTTTCTTCTGAAATAAATTAAGGTGCTTGAAAGTGTGTAGATTGGGATGAAGAAGAAAAGAAAGAACGGTAACTTTGGGAGAAGAAAGTTGATAAATCCTGCAGGATTGTCTACAAGTCTATTGTAACCAAATATGAAGTCAAATTTTAATCTGTTCACCAGAGTTTCTTCCAGTGCTAAAGATTTCATCGCTTCAGAATATTTAGCATTTGGATGTTCTTTTATATAATCTGTAATTTTTGAGGCTCCTGAGTTTTCGTCAAACCACAATCCACTTTTGAATATATCTGAGTTTTGTTCACTTTCTTCGACAGTTAAGACTTTTGCCTCTTTAAGTTCATCACGATTGATCCAGCTTACAACAAGAAAGAAAACGATCGCTATGCTTATAAAGAATCTAAAAGGATTGACGTAGCCTATACGCTTTCCAATGATATATTCTCTACTTAATTTTCCGGGTCTAAAAATCAATGCACTGATGGTTTTTCTAAAACGTGAATCGTAAGAAATTAGTCCCGAGAAGAATTCCATCAAAAGTTCTTTAAGATTTAAGGCTTTAGAGGAGTTTTTTTGACCACAGTACGAGCAAAATTGATCGGAAATATCCAGTTTTTTCTCACAGTTTAAACATTTTTCTGTTCTGTGTGGAAAGCGTTTAGGCCTTGACTTTAATCTTAATCTGATTTTCATTTTATATTAAATAAGAGCTAATTTATAACATTCTAAGGTTCATGTAAAATTAGATACTTTAACAAAATTAACATTTAATTAAATAGTCTAAAGAAATATTTAAGGTTTTGAGGTAGTATTAAATGATAGTATTACTATTATATTTGCGATTTCAATTTTGATTTATGCATAATTTACTATCTAATCTTAGAGTGGATATCAATTCATCTCTATATCTAAAGGATCCTGAGAGTTCTCTATTGGGTATCAATATTGTAAAATCGAGCATCGATCTTATTGATGCTCATGGAATTGAAGAGTTTAATTTCAAAAAATTAGCAAAGGAAATTGGTTCTACTGAAAGCTCGATTTACAGATATTTTGAAAACAAGCATCGCCTTCTTTTATACATTTCGTCCCTTTATTGGGGGATTATGGAATTTCAGATGGTAGTACAGACTAATAACGTGTCTGACGGCTTAGAAAAATTACTAAAAGCCGTAGAAACTTTATTTAGTACGCCGCAAACAAAATGCACTTCTTTTGAAATTGAAGGACAAAAGTTGAGACACATTCTCAATTCAGAATTCGTAAAGGCTTATCACCACAAATTTGTGGATGAAGAAAATGAAGCTGGATGTTTCAGCATTTACAAAAGATTAGTTTCACGATTGTCTGAGATGATTGTCGAGGTCAATTCAGATTATTCCTTTTGCAAAAGTTTGGCTTCTGTCATTACAGAAGGTTCGTTGAATCAATACTTCTTATCAGAACATTTTCATAACTTAACCGACTGTCATTCAAAAGATAATCTATATTTATTCTATAAAGATTTACTGACCAAAACATTAATGTCTTAATATATGGCCATAGATACTAAAACCCCATGGATTAGGTTAGGGAGACTGTTAAGTCTTGAAAGAAAATCCGTTTTTAAAATTTTATTTTATGCCGTTTTTGCTGGTCTTGTAGAGCTTGGTTTACCGCTTGGCATACAGGCAATTGTAAATATAATTGTGGGTGGCAGCTTTAATGCATCGGTGATTCTGCTTACTGGTGTTGTATTATTCAGTGTTGCTTTTGCCGGAGTGCTTAGATATATGCAGCTAAGAATCGGTGAAGATTTACAACAGAGAATTTTTGCTAGATCTTCTTTTGAGCTTATTTACAGATTTCCAAAGATGGAATACTCTGCCTTGCAAAATGAATATCCTCCAGAATTAGCCAATCGTTTTTTTGATGTGATGACCATTCAAAAATCATTACCCAAACTGCTTATCGAATTTTCCAGTGCCTTCATTCAAATCTTTTTTGGATTGGTCTTGCTTTCTCTCTATCATCCTTTCTTTGTCTTTTTTGGTTTTTTATTGATTCTGCTTTTTTATCTAATCTTTAAATTATCTCTGAAAGAAGGCGTAAAAGAATCATTGATGGAGTCGAGTTTTAAGTATAAAACAGCGCACTGGATCCAAGAAGTTGCCAGAAGTATTGAAGGGTTTAAGGTTTCAGAAAGTTTTTCTTATGCCTCACAAAGAAACGATGAGACAAGCCTTAAATATTTGAACGCCAGAGAAAAACATTTCCGGGTGTTAAGGTTTCAGTTTTTCAAAATGATAGCTTTTAAGGTGATTGTAGCCGCTGCACTCCTTATCGTTGGCGGGCTTTTAGTCATCAATCAACAGATGAATATTGGACAATTTGTAGCTGCAGAAATTATTATTGTTTTGATGATTAATTCTGTAGAAAAATTGATAAAGGGTCTCGAAGATCTTTATGCTTTACTTGCAGGTTTAGAAAAACTTGGAAGGGTTACAGATATTTCAATAGAGCGCCAAGGAGGTAATAAGCCCTTCGATAAAACGCAAGATTTTATTTTCGAATACAAAAATATAAACCTTACCCTGGGTAAAGAGAACATACTTAACAATATAAATATCAAAATAACCCGGGAAGACTTAATACTTGTAAACGGGACGCCTGGTTCTGGTAAGTCATCACTTCTGAGGGTTTTGGTGGGGCTTATTGATAATATAGACGGTAATATTTTTGTAAATGATTTTAATTTGAAAAATGTTGACCTTACTTATTTTAGAGATTTTGCAGGGCACTTTTTTCCAAGCAATAGGACTTTTGAAGGAACAATACTTGAAAATATAACACTCAATAATCCAGATATATCTATGAATTATGTGCAATTATTGGTGAAAAAATTACAGCTTAGCGATTATGTCAAATCTCAGGATAAAGGTTTGGAAACAATTATTTATTCTGAAGGAAGACAACTCCCTTATACGGTTAATAAAAAAATAATGATTGCCAGAGCAGTTGCCTCAAAGCCGAAGTTACTGGTTCTAAAAGACCCCACAGAGGATTTACTGGACGACGAGTCCAAAGTAATTATTGATTTTCTTACAGAACCAGACCGACCTTGGGCTTTAGTAGTTATAAGTACTAAAGAAATTTGGAAAAAGAAATGTAATCGTTTCCTTTATATGGATAATGGTAAAATGACAATAAAAGAATAATATGCTTGATATATCAAAACTTAAACTGAACGAAAAGGTTGATTTATCCAAGTATAAATCAATGGAATTCACATTTCATAAGGATCGCTTCCTTACCTTCAATAAGATCATGACGATCTTTGGGGTTGTTCTTTTGGCAATACTTTTTTTACCGTGGACCCAGATTGTTCAAGGTAGAGGTTATGTCACAGCATTAAGCCCAGGCCAAAGATCCCAATCTATAGAATCTGCAATAGCAGGCAGAATAGAAAAATGGTATGTAAAAGAAGGGCAAATTGTGAGAAAAGGAGACACTATTTTATACATATCTGAAGTTACAGATAAGTTCTTCGATCCAAATTTATTATCTCGTGCTGAATCTCAGATCAAGGCCAAGAACTACTCTCTGGATTCCTACGTTGAAAAGGTGAAATCTTTGAATATTCAGATTGAATCGTTAAAAGAAGAAAGAAAACTAAAACTTGAACAGGCTTTAAACAAACTTATACAAGCTAACTTAAAGGTAGAAAGTGATAGTATAGAACTGGAAGCTGCTCAAACTTTGGTAACAATTGCAGAAATACAGTTTGAACGGACAGAAAACCTTGAAGCGGAAGGCTTGCTAGCCAAAACAGACCTTGAAGCTAAGAGGCTTCAGCTACAAAATAGTTTAGCAAACGTTTTGGGTCGTAAAAATCGCTTGCTATCCAGTAAAAATGAAGTGATCAATGCCCAAATTGAAATTTCGAGCATTAAAGCCAGTTACCAGGAGAAGATTTCAAAAGCAGAAAGTGATAAGTTTTCAGCACTTTCGGGTCAATATGATACCGAAGCTCAACGAACTAAGCTGGAAAACGACTTCTCCAATTTCAGTGTAAGATCGGGAATGCGATACATTACAGCGCCACAAGATGGTTTTGTAAATAGAGCCTTGCAAAGTGGTATTGGAGAGACTTTCAAAGCTGGGACACAGATTGTAAGTATTATGCCCTTGGACATTGACCTAGCGGTAGAAACCTACGTGGATCCAATAGATTTACCGTTGTTACATCCTGGTGAGCCTATAAGAATAATATTTGATGGCTGGCCAGCTATATTTTTCTCCGGATGGCCCAATTTGTCTTATGGCACCTATGGAGGAAGAATAGTTGCGGTAGAAAGAACTATGAATCCAGCAAAAGGAAAATTCAGAGTATTGATAGAAGAAGATCCTGACGAACAATCCTGGCCAGAAGTTATCCGTGCTGGTTCTGGTGCAAAGACTATGGCTTTACTCAATGACGTCCCTGTATGGTATGAGCTATGGAGGAAAATCAATGGCTTTCCTCCAGATTATTACACCCCGCAAGATTCCAATATGAGTTCCAATAAAAATCAAAATACTGGAAAATAAATGTGTAGAGTTTATTTACTTGTTCTAAGCTTAATTTTTCATTTCAGTTTGTATGCACAGGGTGAGACAAATCCTGTTGTAGATGAAAATGTTCTCAGTTTAAATGAGTTTTTGGCGTATGTAAAAGAATACCATCCGGTTGCAAAACTTGCTAATTTTGAAATTTCAACTGCCCAAGCAACTTTGCTAAAATCTCGAGGAGCTTTCGATCCTCAGGTGATGGTGGATTGGAAAAACAAAGAATTTGATAGTAAAGGGTATTACGATATTCTAAATTCTACCTTCAAAATACCAACTTGGTATGGCATAGAAGTCAAGGCTGGGTTTGAACAAAACCAAGGTGAATTTTTAAATCCACAGAATAGCGTTCCAGATGATGGCCTTTATAGTGCAGGAGTTTCGGTTCCTATTGGTCAAGGTTTGTTTATCAACCAAAGAATGGCAGATTTAAAACAAGCCAAAATCATGCAGGATTTAAGCCAGGCTCAGCGTGATATTCGTCTTAACCAGTTATTGTCTGATGCCGTTTTGGCCTATCTCGATTGGTATTTAGCCAATCGTGAAGTCAACCTTTTTCAAGATTTTCTCGAACGTGCAGAAATTAGGTTTGATGGAATCAAAAAAAGTGCTTTAGCTGGAAATATGCCTACTATTGATACTCTAGAGGCAGGCATAGTAGTCCAAGACCGGGAATTGAGGTTGGAGCAATCGAATTTAAAATTGATTAAAAGTCGACTTCATCTTTCCAATTTTCTTTGGTTCGAAGATAATATTCCGCTTGAGCTCGGGCCCTTTGTTTTGCCAGAAGAGCTAGGCGAAAATTCTTTGGACCCTGTTTTGGGAACTAATTTACTGCAACTAGAGAATTTTGTATTAGCAGATCATCCCAAGATTAGAGCTTTAGACTACAAAATTGATAAATTGGAAGTGAATCAGCAGCTTAAAGCTGAAATGTTAAAACCACAGTTGGATCTGGAGTACAACTTTGTAAACGAACGGGTCAGTCAAGTTAACAATTTGAATTTCAATCCAAACGATTACAAAGCCGGCTTGTTTTTCAAACTTCCATTGTTTCTTAGAAAAGAGCGAGGAAATCTAAAGCTTGCTAAAATTAAAGTCAATGAAGCCCAACTGGATCTAGATTTTGAGTCGCTTCAACTTCAGAATAAAATTCAAGCATCCAGAAGCGAAATATTGTCTTTTATCATTCAACTCAACACTTTCCAATCCATCGTAAAAGATTATTCAAGTTTACTAAGAGCTGAAGAGAGAAAATTTAGCTTTGGCGAAAGCTCAGTTTTTCTAGTCAACGCTAGAGAAGTAAGTTTGATAGATTCTAGGTTGAAAGAGATTAAAGTCTTTGAACAACTACTTAAATCTAAAGCAAGCTTATTCAATATTCTAGTTAACGATGTAGAAGTAGAATAGTTGTTTAGTTAGATTGCATCTCCATCAATCGCTTTACATATTTTCCTATAACATCAAATTCTAGATTTACAATATCGCCTTTTTGTAAGGTTTTGAAACTAGTATTTTCGTAGGTGTAAGGAATGATAGCAACGCTAAATTCATTCAATTTTGAATTGACGACCGTAAGGCTAACCCCGTTAATGGTGATAGAACCTTTCTCTATAGTGACATTCATAAGCTTGGGATCATAGGAAAATGTAAATTCCCAGCTTCCATCTTTAGTTTCTGCACGCTCACAGATAGCGACCTGGTCTACATGGCCCTGAACAATATGCCCATCCAGATGTGCATTCATTTTCATTCCTCTTTCGAGATTGATTTGATGCCCTTCCTTAAGCTGCTTAAGGTTGGTTTTATTTAAAGTTTCACCTATCGCTGTTACTTTATAAGTATCATTTGTGATATCAACAACAGTCAGGCAAACTCCATTGTGAGCTACGCTTTGATCAATCTTTAATTCATCGGCTAGATTGGCCTTTATTGTAAAATCAATATTCCCTCCAGACGACTCAATTTTTGAGATCGTTCCTACCTCCTCAATAATACCTGTAAACATAATTGTAGATTATTTCGTTACCTTTGTTTACTGCAAAAATAGACGAATTTTATGAAAGCGAAGTCAAATATAAGAGTAGGTATAAGTATTGGAGATATGAACGGTATTGGTCCAGAAATTATTCTTAAATCCTTACAAGATAGCCGTGTTCTTGAGCTTTTTACGCCTGTGATTTTTGCAAACTCTAAGATGATGTCTTTTTTCGGAAATCATTTTAAAATCAAGCTACAATTTCACGGAATATCCAAAGCTGAAGATGCTGTAGAAGGCAAAATTAATGTTGTGAATGTTTGGAAAGAAAACGTAAAAGTCAACTTTGGTGAAGAGGACAAAACCATTGGTGGATATGCAATTAAATCTCTAAGGGCTGCGACCCAAGCTTTAGCAAAAAAAGATATTGATACGCTCGTTACAGCTCCTATTAATAAGAATAGCATACAGTCAGGGGATTTTAATTTTCCAGGACATACAGATTTTCTAGCTCAGGAACTGAAAGGGGATAGTCTAATGTTTATGGTTTCTGACAACATTAAAGTAGGTTTATTAACAGATCACGTTCCTGTGAAGGATGTCTCCTCAAAGATCACCGAAGAGCTGATAGATAAAAAAGTGAATGCCATTCACGAATCTCTCAAAAAAGACTTCAACGTACGAGAACCAAAAATTGCAGTTTTAGGAATAAATCCACACTCAGGCGATGGAGGTGTTATAGGTAAAGAAGATGATGAAGTTATAAAACCAGCGATAAAGAAATTTGTTGAAAATGGGAAATTTGTTTTTGGACCTTACGCAGCAGATAGTTTTTTTGGCTCTAAAAACAATGCAAACTTTGATGCCATTATAGCAGCCTATCACGACCAGGGATTGATTCCTTTCAAAACCTTATCCTTTGGAAATGGAGTTAACTTTACTGCGGGACTTAATCGCATCAGGACTTCTCCAGATCACGGTACAGCCTTTGATATTGCCGGTAAAGGCATTGCAAAATGTAGTTCTTTTTCACAGGCTATCTTTATGTCGATTTCAATTTTCAAGTATCGAATGGAATATTTGGAGTTAACTAAAAATCCTTTATAAATCATTATCAAATCTTTATAAGGATTATTATTAATTTTTAATATATTTGCAAACCCAAAACTGATGTTGTATGAGGAAGTTTAAAGCTTATGCTATACCCTTTGTAGGGTTGAAGGAGGGGCAGCACAGATTTGATTTTAAGATTGATAATGCGTTCTTTGATCTTTTTGATTTTCAGGAATTTAATAGTTCTGACGTTGATGTAGATTTGGAATTTACCAAAAAAGCAAATATGCTGGAGTTGGAATTCGATTTCTCAGGCTACGTTAATGTAAATTGTGATGTTACTCTTGAACCTTACGACCAAGAAATAGATAATCATCTGTCTTTAGTTGTGAAGTTTGGAGATGAATACAACGATGATAATGAGGAATTATTAATTCTCCCGCATGGGGAGCATGAGGTAGGCGTACAACAGTACATTTATGAAGGGATTGTTTTAGGCTTACCAGCCAAAAGAATACACCCTGGTGTAGAAGATGGAACAATTCAATCAGACATTCTTGAAAAATTAGAAGAGTTAAAGCCAAAATTAAATCAAAAAGAAGATAAAGAAGAGGATATAGATCCTCGATGGGATAAATTAAAGGAATTACTAAACGAATAAATATATACTTGAGCAATGGCACATCCAAAGAGAAAAATATCGAAGACAAGAAGAGATAAGAGAAGAGGGCACATCAAAGCTAAGATGCCTCAAATCGCTACAGATACAACCACTGGCGAAGCTCACTTATTTCATAGAGCACATTGGCATGAAGGTAAAATGTTTTACAGAGGCCAAGTCCTAATTGATAATACTGAAGACGCTGAAGTAGTAGAGTAATTTTATTTTACTTTTTATTTTGATATCACTCCTTTATTAACTTAAAGGAGTTTTTTTGTTGCAACTAGAAGTTATTTTATCAGTAATCTTAACTTGTAGAGCTATGTGACTTTTTTTATTCCTCTTAGTCATTATTAGTGACAGACTAAAAATAATTTCATAGAGTATTTCAAATAAGCTTATAACTGATATTGGTTTTTATCTCTAATGTTCAAACCATTAATGAGACCAGAATACTGATGAATCGCATGATTCTTATTCTCTATTTATAATTTACTGGTTGGTAAGCTGACCTTAAATAGGGGTAAATGAAGAAACTATTGTTTTGAAAGTGATTTAAGCTAAAGGCCTTAAATTTAGGTAAGTTCTTAAAATAAAAACGCCACTCGAAAGAGTGGCGTTTTAAGGCTTTGAAAAAAAAATGTTTATATGATTAGATCAAACGTACATCTGTAGCGTTCATTCCTTTTCTTCCTTCTTCTTCTGTGTACTCAACTTCGTCTCCTTCGTTTAGAGATTCTCCGTTAAGTCCTGTGACGTGTACAAAAATATCTTCTCCTGTCTCGTCGTTTGTAATGAATCCATAACCTTTAGACTCATTGAAAAATTTTACTTTACCTTGCATAATAATAAATAATAATTAATAATATAATACAAAAGTAATTAAAATTAATGGTCTACATCACATTTATCGAAAAATTTTACTTTAAATAAATCATTTTCAATAAAGTAATGTTTTCAGTCTTTATCATTATTAGATTCATTACCCTTTTCTAGATCTCTATCAGTATCCTTTTTGTTCATTCTTTCAATATTTTCTTTGGTAAGTGTATAATCCTGAAGACGTTTACCTTTCCATCGGTGGGCCAAAAATAAGGGCATCAACACAAAAGCGCTTGCTAAAACGCATATGCCAATAATTCGTTCACCAATCAATTCTTCATCATAAATTTTAAAATACGCACCCAGGGCAAAGCCCGCTGCTATCAATATAAAAACTAATTTTATTAATGCTCTCATAGTTTAATTCTAAACGGTGACTTCAATTAATTTTTGTCTGTAGGCTGTCAGTAATTTGGATTTAGATATAAAACCGACATATTTCCCATCTCTTACCACGGGTAAATTCCAGGCATCTGTATCCTGAAACTTCTTCATGATATGATTCATTCTGCATTCTTTCAAATCTATAACATCGGGTGCTCTTTGCATTAGGGAAGTAACTGTCATTTCCTCATACAAAGATTTATCAAACATGATGGTTCTTATATCATCAAGAAGTATAATTCCCTTAAAGATATTGTTTTTGTCTACCACCGGGAAAATATTCCTATTGGACTTGACCACGCCTTCATTAACGATTTGACCAAGATTCATGTTGTCTGTAAGTATTTCAAAATTGTTTTCTACGACTTGTTCAATATCCATAAGAGTAAGCACTGCTTGGTCTTTATTATGAGTAACCAAATCTCCTCGTTCTGCCAATTCCAAAGTATACACTGAGTTAGGTTGAAATTGACTGGTGATGACATATGAAATGGCTGCGGTAATCATCAATGGGATAAATAAGCTATATCCACTTGTGATTTCAGCAATAAGGAAAATAGCGGTGAGAGGCGCATGCATAACGCCTGCCATCAAACCTGCCATGCCTACTAGTGTAAATTGACTCACAGATAAAGGTGCTTTAGTAATTCCTAACGCATTAATCACTAAAGCGTAACTGTGGCCTATCATACTTCCTATAAATAAAACTGGCGCAAAAATACCTCCAATACCACCGGCGGCAATGGTTACGGACGTAGCTATCATTTTAAATATGACGAGTAAAAGCAAAAAAACAATGACCATCCACGTCATATCCCAACCTTTTAAAAATCGGTTATTGGTTATCAAGTCATGATTTCCAGCCAAAAGTTCATTCACAGTCGCATAGCCTTCACCATAAATTTGAGGAATGAAAAACAGGATAGCACTTAAAATGATACCTCCGATCAAAATGCGGTTGATTTTATGATCAATAGTATTGAATTTTTTAAAAGTATACATATATACTTTAGTAAATATGATAGAAGCAAGAGCCGTAAAAACTCCTAAAGCTAAGTAAAAGGGTACGTCACCAATACTAAATGCTTTTTCTAACTGAGTGTGGAGTATAATGTCCGATCCAAAGAAAAAATAAGACGTTAAGATAGAGGACACAGAAGCTACAAGCAATGGTATCATAGAAATTAAAGTGAGGTCTAAACTAAAAATCTCAATGGCAAAAATGATGGCAGCTATAGGTGCTTGAAAAATTGAGGACATGGCACCTGCTGCTGCACAGCCTATAAGCAAGGTTCTTGAAGCTTGTGTTAAGTTAAGGTATTTCGAAAAACTGGTACTCAAAGCTGCACTCGACACTACTGTTGGCGCTTCAAGACCCGCAGAGCCGCCAAACCCCAAAGTGATTGGGGCAGCAATCATTGAGGCATAGTTCTGAAACTTCTGCATGAATCCTTTTCTCCTGGAAATGGAATATAATGTTGTGGATATTCCCTGACCTATATCCTTTTTTAAAATAAATTTTGAGAGCAGATAGACCAAGGTTAAACCTATCAAAGGGAAAACAAAATAATATGCATTATGATAATTGGATATGTAGCCACCTCCCAGCAAAGATTGAATGAGATAGGTTAAGTTTTTTAGAGTCACGGCTACTAGCCCTGATACTAATCCCACAAAAGCACTAAGCAGAATAAGTATCTGTTGTTTGGTCAGAAAATTTCCTAACCAATTCATGGTCTTATTTCCTAAAGATGTAATATTCAACTTTTTACGACTCATATTTTAAAGTATCATGAAGAAAACTTTTATGTAAAAAAGCAAAATTTACTTCTGGTAATTCTGTAAAGATGATTAGCTTCTCAACTTCAAATCAAGTTCTTTGAGTTGCTCTTCATCTATGGGTGCTGGTGCATCAATCATAATATCTCTTCCAGAATTATTCTTTGGAAAGGCTATGAAGTCTCTTATGCTTTCCTGACCTCCAAGAATGGCGACGAGTCTGTCCAAGCCAAAGGCAATACCGCCGTGAGGAGGAGCACCAAAGGTAAAGGCTTTCATCAAGAACCCAAACTGAGCTTCTGCCTCTTCTTTTGTAAACCCAAGATAATCAAACATCAAGGATTGTGTTTTTTGATCATGAATTCTGATGGAGCCGCCGCCAATTTCATTTCCATTTAAGACTAAATCATAGGCGTTTGCCTTTACAGCTCCTGGGTCTGTCGCTAATAATGGAATCTGTCCAACTTTTGGAGAGGTAAACGGGTGGTGCATTGCATGATAACGCTGAGTCTCTTCATCCCATTCCAAAAGAGGGAAATCTATAATCCATAAGGGTGCAAATTCATCTGGTTTCCTCAATCCAAGTCGATTGCCCATTTCCATTCGCAACGCACTTAATTGTGCACGAGTTTTATTGGCGTCACCAGACAAAACACATATTAAATCACCTGGCTTCGCATCGGTTTGCTCTGCCCAGGCTTTTAAATCTGTTTCGTTATAAAATTTATCCACAGAAGATTTTAGACTTCCATCTTCATTATATTTTACGTAAACCATGCCCTTAGCACCAACTTGCGGGCGCTTAACCCAGTCTATGAGTTTATCGATTTCTTTTCTGGAATAAGATGCTGCACCAGGAATGGCGATACCTACGACCAACTCTGCTTCATTAAAAACTTTAAATTCTTTGTGTTGAGCGACGGCATTCAATTCGCCAAACTTCATCCCAAAGCGGATGTCTGGTTTATCATTTCCGTAGGTTTGCATCGCTTCATCATAAGTCATACGAGGAAATTCTTTAACCTCTACGCCATTGATTTCTTTGAGCAAATGCTTGGTCAAACCTTCAAAAGTATTTAAGATATCTTCTTGTTCAACAAAAGTCATTTCACAGTCGATCTGTGTAAATTCTGGCTGTCTGTCTGCTCTCAAATCTTCATCCCTAAAACATTTTACAATCTGAAAATACTTATCTAGCCCACCAATCATAAGCAATTGTTTAAAAGTCTGTGGAGACTGCGGTAAAGCGTAAAACTGTCCAGCATTCATTCGGCTAGGGACAACAAAATCTCTAGCACCTTCCGGAGTGGATTTGATGAGGTAAGGAGTTTCTACTTCTACAAAATCTTGCTGAGAAAGGTAGTTTCTCACTGCCATTGAGACTTTGCTTCTGAAAATCAGTTTGTCTTTAACTGGGTTCCTTCTGATGTCTAAGTAGCGATATTTCATTCTTAAGTCTTCACCACCGTCAGTCTTATCTTCGATGGTAAAGGGGGGAGTTTCAGAAACGTTTAAAACAGTTAGTTTTTCTACTAAAACTTCAATATCGCCTGTTGTAATTTTTTCATTTTTGGATTCTCTTTCCAAAACCTGTCCCTCGACTTGGATCACAAATTCTCGTCCCAATTCTCTAGCCTGCTCCATAATTTCTTTGGAAGTACGCTCAGAATCAAATACTAGTTGAGTTATACCGTAACGATCTCTAAGATCTACCCAAATGATAAATCCTTTATTTCTTATTTTCTGTACCCAGCCAGACAAAGTCACCCTCTTATTTAAAGATGAGATATTTAACTCGCTGTTATTGTGATCTCTATACATGCCAACTGATTTATGAAACAATTTGCAAAAATAAGAAGTTAGCGGTCTTATCGATGAGATGTAAAAGAAATTTTTGATCAAAGTCTTATCAATAATAATACTTAATATCTTTAAGTAAAAGTCAGATTATACAGGTATTAAGCGCTACTATGTAAATTTAACGTTAACTCAATGTATTTTAAACGTAAAATATCTGTATATTTGAACTAAACAAAAAAAGATATGAAAGCATTTAGCACCCTTTTAATGGTATTTTTAATGAGTTTTACACTTTTTGCTCAGACTGAAAATAACCTGGTGAAAACAGAGAAACAAGGAGATTTAGAAAAAGTGACTATATATTATGAAAGCGGTGAAGTACACCAAATGGGATTTATCAAAAATGATAAACTTCACGGTGAATGGAAATCTTTCGATCGAGATGGTAACACAATTACAGAAGCTAATTATAGCAAAGGAATGAAAGTTGGAAAATGGATATTCTGGAATAATGGCGAGAAAACTGAAGTAAACTATAAGAACAGTAGAATCGCCGGAGTAAAAGTGACCAATAACGGAAAAACTGAAGTGGTGAGTAATTAAATAGTATTCACCTTAGATTATATAAAGTGCCTGAGAAATCAGGCACTTTTTTTATGTTTAAAACAATAGGTCAGATGATCGTTAACCATACCTGTAGCTTGCATAAAGGCATAAACCGTAGTTGGTCCCAGAAATTTAAAGCCTCGTTTTCTCAAGTCTTTCGAAATTTTCTGACTCAAATCTGTTTGAGCTGGAACTTCATTCAAAGTTAAAAAATGATTCAAAATTGGCTGGTGATCCACATAGCTCCAGATGTAATTTGAAAATGAATTAAACTCCTTTTGAATTGACATAAAGGCCTTTGCATTATTAATCGTTGCCTCAATTTTTCCCCGATGCCTAATGATGCCTTCATTACTGAGTAACTCCTTGACTTTAGCATCAGAATACTGAGCGATTAGCTTGTAATCAAAGTCATCAAAAGCTTCTCTAAAGTGTTCTCTCTTTTTTAAAATCGTTAACCAATTCAGACCCGCCTGGAAACTTTCCAGTACTAGCATCTCAAAAAACTCTTGATCTTCGTAAACTGGTTCACCCCATTCTTCATCGTGATATTTCACATAGATTTCAGAGTTATTGCACCAGTCACACCTTACTTTTGCCATTATAATTATTCAAATTAATTTCGACTAAATTCTAAAAATACTGATTATGTCTCAACAAGATAAAATTGAAATTATAAAAAAGCATTTAGATAAAACGCTTTCTTATTCAGAATATAAGCAACTTGTAGAAAATCTCTTGAAAGAAGGTAAATCCACGGGATATACACAAAATGAAGCCTATTTGAATTACTCCAAACTTGGTTTTAATAGAATGAAACGTTGGGAAAAAACTTCAGAATTGACAGAGAATCAAATTCAAAAGATAAAAGGAGTCAGTCAAAAACAAACCTTGTTGATGATTACTGAAGGGTGGTGTGGAGACGCAGCCCCCGTAATTCCTATCATGAAAAAGATAGCTGATCTGAATCCGCTGATCGATTTCAAATTGATCTTAAGAGATGATAACGATGAGTTGATGAATGAATTTCTGACAAACGGTGGCAAGTCAATCCCAAAATTGATTTCTTTTAATCTTGAAGAAAATAATATTTTATTCACTTGGGGCCCACGGCCAAAAGAAGCTGCAGATTTAGTTGCTAAAGAAAAAGCTGAATTTGGAAAATTGAGAGATGAATTTAAAATCATACTTCAGAAATGGTACAACCAAGACAAAGGCAAAAATATTGCTGAAGATTTAGTCTACAGCTTGGTCCAATCAAATTAATCATTCAGCAACTTTTCGAAGTCTTCAATAGAAAGGGCATCTTCAACATTGTAATCCCCAATTTGGGGGCGTCGAAGTTCAGATAAGTAAGCACCAGAATTTAATGCTTTTCCAAAGTCAAAGGCCAAACTACGAATGTAAGTGCCTTTGCTGCATTGGACTTCAAAGTTGAGTTTTGGTAAAAGGTTTTCTGTGATTTTAAAATGATCAATATGGACTTGACGTTTGGGGATTTCTACTTCTTCACCTCTCCTGGCATATTCATAAAGCCGTTTGCCTTCTTTTTTCAAAGCTGAAAACACAGGAGGCTTTTGCATGATGTCTCCTTGAAATGCTATCAAAGCTTCATCAATAAGTTCCTGAGTAATGTGAGAAGTCTCGAAGGTTTTATCGATTTCAGTTTCAAGATCATAAGAGGGAGTAGTGGCGCCAAGGGTTAATTCTCCGGTATACACTTTGGTTTGTCCCATTAAAGATTCAATGGTTTTGGTTGCTTTTCCTGTGCATAAAATCACAAGTCCAGTTGCCAAAGGATCTAAAGTGCCGGCATGACCAACTTTGATTTTCCTCAATCCAAATTTTTGCTTGATGAGCCACCTTACTTTGTTTACAACTTGAAATGAGGTCCAGTGCAGTGGCTTATCAAATAGTAAGACTTGTCCTTCTTTGATATGTTCGAGTGTCAATTTATCCATTTATTTGAGTAAAAATGATAGATCCCACCCCAACAAAAAAACAGTAAATCGCAAAGTACTTTAGTTTGCTCCGCTTTACAATCGAAATCATCCACGTACAGGCAAATAAGCCTGAAACAAATGCAGTAATAAACCCTACGACATAGATGAGCAGGTTAGCATTGTCAGTTGAGATTTCACCGCCAGCAATATCTTTGGCTATTTTTCCAAAAATCAAAGGAACGACCATTAAGAACGAAAAGCGCGCCGCCTTGGATTTATCATTTCCTAAAATAACGGAAGTCGCTATGGTGGCGCCACTTCTGGAAATACCAGGTAAGATGGCGATAGCCTGAGCAACACCAATTACAAAAGAATTGGTATAAGAAACAGGTTTCTGAGTAGCCTTGGCTTTATCGGTAAGCCAGAGTAGAAGTGAAGTAAAAATAAGCATAAACCCTACAAGAATGATATTATCTCCAAAAAGGACTTCCATTTCAGATTCAAAAAAGTAGCCCACCAAAGCGGCAGGAATCATCGAAATGATGATTTTAAGTGAAAATTTGGTTTCTTCGTTCCATTTAAAGGAAAATAAACCTTTTAAGATTTTAGCAATGTCTTTTCTGAAAATCACAATCGTGCTCAAAGCTGTTGCAAAATGAAGAATTACGGTCAGTAATAAGGATTCTTTTGGCAGACTGTCATCTCCTAAAATAGCTTTACCTAATTCTAAGTGTCCGCTTGACGAAACAGGTAAAAATTCAGTCAGACCCTGGATAATGCCAAGGATACTTGCGTCCCATACATCCATTACTTAGCTGACTTTGGCTTCAGTAAAATAGCATAGATCTCAATCGCAAAACCAATCAAAACTACAGTAGGTGCCAGCCGAATACGTCTCCAACTAAAGATTTCTGGGTTAAAAACATTAGGATCATCGCTGCCACCGCCAGCCATCAAAATAAATCCAAGAGCAATCACAGCAAGTCCAATGATCATGAACTTATAATTATCCCTTTCAAAAATGAATTTTTCGTTGGCTTTGGCCTCTTTCTTTCGTTTACTTTCTCCCATATGATTAGTAGTACAATTCGTCAGTTTTTAAATTTAAAAAGCGCTGTGTGGCAAAAAAAGTACTGAGCCAGGAAATCAAAATTCCCAAAACAAGCACTCCAGCAAAAATAGCAGCTAGCAAGATTTCATCACTGATCAGGTTGAGCTCAGGAAAACTTTGGTCCAGGTAATATAAGACCACACCCATCCCAATCAAAGAAATGGTCGATCCAATAATTCCCAATTTCAAGCTTTTTAATATGAATGGTTTACGGATAAAACGCTTGGTCGCCCCCACCATTTGCATGGTTTTGATGGTAAACCGCTTGGCATAAACCGAAAGTCGTATTGAGCTGTTGATGAGCAACACCGCGATGAACGTTAGCAATCCACTGACCGCCAGGATCCAAAAGCTCAATCGCTTGATATTGTCGTTTAGTAAGGCAATCAGGGGTTTGTCGTAAATGATTTCATCTACAAATTCCTTTTCACTTAGGTCTCTGGAAATTTCAGCAATTTTGGTTTCAGAAACATAATCTGCATTAAAATACACGTCCACAGAATTTTGCAAGGGATTATATCCCAAAAACTCCATAAAATCCTCTCCAATTTCCTTGCTGTAGGCTTTCGCCGCCTCCTCTTTGGATACAAAATCTATATTTTTGGTGTATTCTGCCATCGCTAAAGACTTCTGTAATTGATCAATTTCGACCTCTTTTGCCGTGTCCTTGAGGTAGATGGATAAGGCGATTTGTTCCTTAAAGTGGTCGGCAACTTTTTTGGTATTCAGCACCAAAAGTGCAAGCAAACCCACCAAAAACAGCACTAATGCGATACTGATCACCACCGAAAAGTAGGAGGTAATTAATCGTCGTTTTTGGTATTTTTCAAAAGAAGAAGCCACTCAATAAATTTTGGTAAAAATATAAAACTATAGCATTATAACGACGCTGCACCAAATTAATTTCATGGCCGCTATTTCCCGCTATCCGCTTCAACTCCGCAGGCTTCACTTCTAGGTCTAGAGCCCGTAGCGTCTTTTCCGTTGGTCAATCGCTACAAGCTCGACCTAGAGCGCTCAGCCTTTGCGGGGTTTTCACTCCTATCGGGAGCGCGGGAGAAACTCGTAATGCCAGGGCTTAGAATCGAAAATTAAAAATATCGAGTCTTGTTTTGTTATATATTCGCATTAACTATCCAAAATCAACTTCATGAAATCAATAATCACTTTTGTTTTATTACTTATTAGCGTCTTTTTTTCTTTTGCTCAGGAAAAAGAAATGCCTGAAACTGTAGATTCCATCTCAAAAAACAACTACGAAAAAGTACACGAACTCAGATTAGGGGCAATTAAGCTACTTGCTAGTGGGTTTTTGGACGTAAGTTATGAATATGTCAACTCGCAAACCTCAGGTTATGGGGTTTCTCTTATGGTGAATTTCGACGATAATATCGACTATGAAAAATTTGGCCTTATTCCTTATTATCGCTTTTATTTTGGGAAAAATCCTGAATTTAAGGGTCGTGGTTTTTTTGTAGAAGCTTTTTCTTATTTCCACATTGGAGAAGACGACAGTTTTAATTATAATCAACAGGGTGATTTCGTTAGAGAAGACGATACTTTTTTTGAAGTAGCTCCAGGTTTTGCTGTTGGATCTAAGTGGATAAATTCAAATGGATTTGTATTTCAACTCAAATTGGGCGTAGGAAGAAATTTACTTGGGGAAAGCCCAAATGAATTTCTAGCCACTGGGGATGTCTACATCGGCTATAGATTCTAATTTTCAATTTTGAAATTGAATCTTTCCATTAACTTTTCTCCTGATTCATCATTTTATAGGCTTCATCAATATATAAGGAAATATCCTCTGTATAAGCTCCAACACCAGCATCAGGTGATTTTTGATGTCCTAATCGAACTATAATTAGGTTGTCATCTGGTTGCACAATAACGTATTGGCCAAGGTGGCCACGCATCATAAAATAATCTTTACCATTTTGGTTTTTCAGCCACCACCCATAGCCATATTCTGGACTAGAAGGAAAACGCGGTGTTAAGGATTTAGAGACAAAAGCAGAATCCAGAATTTGTTTTCCATTCCATTTTCCATGGTCTTTATACAACTTTCCATATCGCGCAAAATCTTTGGCATTACTTGCTATACAGCAATAAGCTTTTACTAAATCCTCTTCGTCACTGTCTACCTGCCATAAAGCTGGATTTTCCGATCCTAAGGGTTTCCAGAAACTCTCGGTGAGATAATCGTACATTTTTTTACCTGTTGCTTTTTCAATGACCATGGCCAACATTTGCGTATCACCACTGGCATATTTGTAGGCTTGCCCTGGAGAATTTACAACTTCCAATCCATTAATCACTTTTCGTAAATCATCGTCAAAATAAGCACGTGTGGTGATGGACAATGGCGAATAATAAGCTTCGTCCCAATTGGTACCCGATGCCATACTTGATAAATCACCAACCGTCATTTTTGCAGCTTTACCCTCACAAAAAGCTGGTAAAAAATCGCAAACGGGTTGATCTAAACTTTTGATGTGGCCTTGCATGATAGCTTTACCCAATAATCCAGACACATAACTTTTAGCCATAGAAAATGAGTTAGATTTTGAATCGGTATCATAACCATCATAGTAGTTCTCAAAATAAATACTGTCGTTTTTAATGATCACATAAGCTACTGTTCCCCAATCTTGATTAGCTTCTTGAAGAGCTTTCGTTTCACTTACAGAATTATAGTCTTTATGTTTTGGCCAGTCCTGAGGAGTTCCAGCATCGATAACTTGATTATCAAAACGTTTATAATCATCTAAAAATGCCGTCGTATGCCCTTGCAAATAAATGGTACGTACGGCTTTAATCAGATAATCGGTGTCTGTGATGTATAGGACCGCAACGAGTAAAATTAAAAACACAACAACGACTTTAAAAAAATTGAGGATAAATTTCATTTCATATAGATTTGAAGCTAAAAGTATAAATTAATATCAAATACCGTTACATTCACCTTAAATTCTAATCAGAATGAAATTGCATTTCTTCAGCTATAACCTTAAAATGCCGAATAATGTAAACTTAATGTCGAATCATACATTAAAACAGTCAACGATATTTAGGTAAGCACATTTGACTCAAGACACATGACTAATGAGCTGAATCAATTTTTCCTACCACCAATCAAAAGTCACCACATCAGCAATTTAAATTCCTCTCTCGGCTAGGAGTTAATGTCATATATATTAGTTTTGCGACTTGTAAATAAGCAGACTTATTATGGCGTACGATTATAAAGCAATAGAGCAGAAATGGCAGAAGTATTGGGCAGAGCATCAAACCTTTAGGGCTAAGCAACCACAAGATTTTGAAGGAGAGCCAAAGCCGCCGTTTTATGTGTTGGACATGTTTCCTTATCCATCTGGTGCGGGACTCCACGTTGGGCATCCACTCGGTTATATTGCCAGTGATATCTACGCGAGATTCAAGCGTCATAAAGGTTTCAACGTTTTGCATCCGCAGGGTTACGATTCTTTTGGTTTGCCAGCCGAGCAGTATGCGATTCAAACTGGTCAGCATCCCGCTAAAACCACTGAAACCAATATTAAACGCTATCGTGAGCAACTCGATAAAATCGGATTTTCATTCGATTGGAGTCGGGAAGTGCGCACTAGCGATCCTAAGTATTACAAATGGACACAATGGATTTTTATTCAGTTGTTTGAAAGTTGGTATGACGCTGATGTACAGAAATCCAAAGCCATTTCAGAATTAATTTCCATTTTTGAAAACCAAGGCAATTCAAAAATCGATGCCGTTTGTGATGAAGATACGCCTGCTTTTTCTGCTAGCGAATGGTCAGCGTTTTCAGAAGAACAAAAAGAAGAAATTTTACTCAACTACCGACTCACTTACCTCGCCGAAACCGAAGTGAACTGGTGTCCGGCACTAGGGACTGTGTTGGCTAATGATGAAATTGTGAACGGAGTTTCAGAACGTGGCGGCCATCCTGTGACCCGCAAAAAAATGAAACAGTGGAGCATGCGTATTTCAGCTTTTGCTGAACGTCTGCTTTCAGGATTAGATAATTTAGATTGGAGCGAAAGCCTTAAAGAAACTCAGAAAAACTGGATCGGAAAATCGGTAGGAGCACAGCTTAAATTCAATATTAAGAATTCAAAATCTTTAATTGAAGCTTTCACTACAAGACCCGACACCATTTACGGTGTTTCCTTTATGGTACTGGCGCCAGAACACGATTTGGTGACTCAAATCACGACTCCCGAGCAGAAAGAAGAAGTAGAAGTTTATATAAAAGCAGCGGCCAAGCGAAGCGAACGCGAACGTATGGCCGATGTCAAAACTATCACCGGTGCATTCACAGGAGCTTATGCTGAGCATCCATTGACTAAAGAGCCACTACCGATTTGGATTGGCGATTATGTCTTGGCGGGTTATGGAACTGGAGCTGTCATGGCCGTCCCTTGTGGTGATCAACGAGATCACGATTTTGCCAATCACTTTGGCATCTCAATTCCAAACGTGTTTGATGGCATTGATATTTCTCAAGAAGCCTACGCCGACAAGACCAATGCGACTAAAATCGCTAACTCTGACTTCCTGAATGGCTTAGGTGTTTTGGAAGCTATTCCTAAAGCTATCGAGGCTTTGCAAAAACTAGGGCAAGGGGAGAAGAAAGTCAACTACAGATTAAGAGACGCCGTCTTTTCCAGACAACGCTATTGGGGCGAACCGTTTCCTGTGTATTACGTCAACGGACTTCCTAAAATGATCGATGAAAAACACCTTCCCTTAGAATTACCAGAAGTGGAAAAATACTTACCTACTGAAGATGGTGCTCCACCATTAGGAAGAGCTAACGACTGGGCTTGGGATACTAAAAGTAATAAGGTAGTTTCTAATGACAAGACCGACCACAAAACTGTTTTCCCATTAGAACTTAACACCATGCCAGGCTGGGCGGGAAGCTCCTGGTATTTGTTTCGCTATATGGAAGAACAAAACAACCGCGACCAACATATTGCTTCAGAAAAAGCTTTGGAGTATTGGAACAGCGTTGACTTATATATCGGAGGTAGCGAACACGCGACTGGTCACTTGCTATACTCGCGGTTCTGGACCAAATTCCTGAACGACAAAGGAGTCCTACCTGTGAATGAACCTTTTAAAAAATTGATCAACCAGGGGATGATTTTAGGGGAGAGTGCTTTTGTTTATAGGTGGAATTATAATGTAGAAGGTGAGAATTTTAAAACAGTATTTGTTTCTAAATCTATTATTGACGAATCCATACGTAATGAAGAAATGTTGATCAATTATAGCGAATCTGTTGCTAATCAAATCTACAAGATATTGGATGGCGTTCAATTGAAGTCATCTAAAACTCAATCTTCTCATTTTTCACCGTTGCATGTTGATGTTTCAGTAGTCAATGCTTCTAATCAGTTAGATATAGAAAGTTTAAAAAACATAAAACCAAAATTTAAAGATGCCCACTTTATCACTAATGAGTTGGGGAAATTTACCGTGGGTCGCGAAGTCGAAAAAATGTCCAAGTCCAAATTCAACGTGGTCAATCCGGATGATGTGTGTGAGGAATATGGAGCCGACAGCTTAAGGCTTTATGAAATGTTCCTGGGTCCACTGGAACAGGCCAAGCCTTGGAATACTGCCGGGCTTTCTGGAGTGCATAACTTCCTGAAAAAACTTTGGAAATTATACCACGATGGAGATCAGTTTTCAGTTTCTGAAGAACCAGCATCCAAAGAGGCCTTAAAAACTCTACATAAAACGATCAAAAAGGTAACTCAGGATATCGAAGACTTTAGCTTTAATACTTCGGTATCCACTTTTATGATTTGCGTGAATGAGTTGTCTCAGCAAAAGTGTAATTCAAGAGAAATCTTGGAACCATTAGCCGTATTAATTTCTCCCTACGCGCCGCATATCGCTGAAGAATTGTGGGAGCGCTTAGGACATTCCGGAAGTATTTCTGAAGTACAGTATCCTCTTTTTGATGAAAAGTACCTCAAGGAGGATTCCAAAACCTATCCCATATCTTTTAATGGGAAGATGAGGTTTACCATGGACCTGTCCTTAGATTTGAGCAAAGACAAATTAGAAGAGATCGTCATGGCAGATGAACGCACCCAAAAACAACTGGATGGCAGAACCCCTAAAAAGGTAATCATCGTTCCCGGTAAGATTGTGAATATTGTGGGTTAACGATGAACCTTATTCTAAAAACAAAACTCCCGATATTTCGGGAGTTTTGTTTTTATATCTATAAATTTAAAATGACAAGGCTTTAATATTTTAATGCGCCTCCAGCCAGTTTTGGCCTGTTCCCATATCGACATCTAGTGGAACATCAAGTTTAAAAGCGTGTTCCATTTTGTCGTTTACCAAAGCTTTTAGCTCTTCCAGTTCGTCTTTGTGTGCATCAAAAATCAATTCATCATGCACCTGAAGGAGCATTTTGGACTTATAGTTTTTCTCTTCCATGGCCTCATAAATATTAATCATGGCGACCTTAATGATGTCGGCAGCACTTCCCTGTACGGGAGCATTTACCGCATTTCGTTCGGCTGCACTGCGTACTACATTATTTTTGGCATTGATGTCTTTAAGGTATCGACGTCTGCCCATTACTGTTTTTACGTAGCCATGTTCCTTTGCAAATTCTACCTGATCGTCGATATAATCCCTGAGTTTTGGATAGGTTTTGTAGTAGGTTTCTATCAGCTCTTTGGATTCTGTCCTATTCAAGTCGGTTTGATTGCTCAAGCCAAACGCAGAAACACCATAGATGATCCCAAAATTAACGGTTTTGGCGTTGCTTCGTTGTTCCCGTGTCACGTCTTTGATATCTACATCAAACACTTTAGCTGCGGTAGAAGCGTGAATGTCTTCTCCATTTTTAAAGGCATTGATCATGGTTTCTTCCTGACTTAAAGACGCGATAATTCTAAGCTCTATCTGGGAGTAATCGGCAGCAAGAAGGACATAATTTTCGTCCTTAGGCACAAACGCCTTTCTTACTTCACGTCCGCGCTCGGTTCGTATGGGGATATTTTGCAGGTTGGGATTATTGGAGCTTAGGCGACCAGTAGCCGCAACGGTTTGCATAAATTCGGTATGAACCCGTTTGGTTCTTGGATGAATTTGCTTTGGCAAAGCATCCACATAGGTGCTCTTTAATTTAGAGAGCTGTCTCCACTCCAGTACTTCTCTTACGATTTTATGGTCTTTCTTATAGTCAGACAAGACATCTTCTGCGGTGGAATATTGTCCAGACTTGGTTTTCTTGGGCTTTTTTGCAATTTCCAATTTTCCAAATAAAATTTCTCCTAATTGTTTTGGAGACCCGATATTGAATTCTTCCTCTGCTTCCTCATAGACTGATTTTTCCAGGCGCTCGATATCTTCATTCAGCTTTTCTGAAATGTTTTCTAAAGCCGATTTATCCAGATTGATGCCTTCTAGTTCCATGGCAGCCAATACACGAAGTAATGGAATTTCCATGTCTTTGAATAACGGCTCATTGGAGGCTTCTTTCAATTCTTTGTCAAAAAAGGTTTTCAGCTGAAAGGTGATATCGGCATCTTCTACCGCATATTGGGTTTGGTCTTCGAGATCAACGCTTCGCATCGACTTTTGGTTTTTTCCTTTGCCAATGAGATCTTCAATAGGTTGTGGGGAGTAGTTGAGGTAAGTTTCCGCCAGAATATTCATATTGTGACGCATGTCTGGATTGATGATGTAATGCGCCAGCATGGTATCAAACAGAGGTCCTTTGACTTTCAACTTATAATTAGCTAAGACTTTGATATCATACTTTAAATTCTGACCAATTTTTTCGATCTCCTCAGATTCAAAGAAAGGTCTAAGGACTTCAACCAACTCCTGAGCTTTCTCTGGATCTTCGGGGAAAGCGACATAATAGCCTTTGTGTGCTTCCCAGGAAAATGCTATTCCCACCAATTCTGCATCCAGTGTTTTCAGGCTGGTAGTTTCAGTATCAAAACACACCGAAGTTTGTTTCATGAGTTTGTCCATAAATAACTTTACAGACATGTTTCCTTTTACATATTGGTAATGGTGATCGGTATTTTTTAAAGTTTTATAACCGTCAAAATCGGAAGGATCAACATTGGAAGCATCGGTGTCGTTGCCAAACAAGGAGAACTGACCAGCACCTGCGGTTTTGGAAGAAGCCGTTTTGGAAGAAGGTTCTTCTGTAGCAGCTTCGCCTTTGTTGTACATTTTGACGAACTGCTCAGTCAACCTTCGGAACTCTAGGTCTTTGAAAATCTCCAGCACTTTCTCCACATCAGGAGGGGAGACCTCATATTTCTCTTCATCGAAGGTGACATCACAATCGGTAAAGATGGTAGCTAGCTTTTTAGACAAGCGACCTAGCTCTGCGTTGTCTTCGACTTTCTCTTTCATTTTACCCTTCAGCTGGCCGGTATTGTCCAAGAGGGCTTCCATGGATCCAAATTGTTGCAGGAATTTTTTAGCCGTTTTTTCGCCAACTCCAGGAAGCCCAGGGATATTATCGGCTGAATCTCCCATCATTCCTAAAAAGTCAATAACCTGTTCGGGGCGTTCCACTCCAAACTTCTTTTGAACTTCGGGAATACCCCATTTCTCAACACCGTTACCCATTCGTGCAGGGCGTTGCATAAATATATTTTCTGACACTAACTGTGCAAAGTCTTTATCCGGGGTTACCATATGAACTTCATAGTTTTGCTTCTCTGCTTGTTTAGCTAGAGTTCCTATAATATCATCGGCTTCCATACCGGAAATCTCAACGACTGGAATTTCCATAGCGTGAAGAATGTTCTGAATAATAGGAATAGATTCTTTGATGACTGTGGGCGTTTCGTCTCTATTGGCTTTATACTCCTCATACATTTCCTTGCGTTCCTTGCTGCCGTCTTTATCGAAACAAACCGCCAGATGGTCTGGGTTTTCACGTTTGATGACATCAAACAATGAATTCATAAATCCCATGATGGCTGAGGTATCCTGGCCTTTGGAATTGATTCTTGGATTTTTGATGAGGGCGTAATACCCGCGGAATATCATTGCGTATGCGTCTACTAAGAAAAGTCGTTTTTTGGAAGCCATAAGTCTGTTTTGTTGAATGTAAATTTAACTGAAATTATGGCTTAGCCCAAATGGAAGTTGAGGTTTGTTTACGAAGATTTCGGGGCGCTGTGCCCCCTTTGATTTCCTTTGTGTCCTTCGACAGGTGCTTAGGATTAACTAAAGCTAAAATAAATCTGGTTCTCGACTCCGCTCTAACTTGAACAAGTTGCACTCTAAAAAGGAATAATAAAATTTATTACAAGTGGGATTTGTGTCTTTGCGGTGAATTATTTCAGGGCTCTGCCCCTTCTATTATATTGTATGTCTTTTTATTACGAAGATTTTGGGGCTCTGCCCCTTTGATTATACGATACTTTTAATCATAAAGATTCAATGGTTCTGCACACTGGCTCATTAGCTTATTTTTATTGAACTGATTCTTTAAAGATTAGGGGCGTAGCCCTGACATCTTAAGGGATGGTTTATTTTGAATTTGTTAGGAGGAAAAACTAGTGTGATTTTACCATAGAGCCACAGAGGACACAAGGGATTCATTTTTATTTAAATCACGAATCTTCATTGTCTCCTTCAGTGGAAAACGGAGGCAGATACCTGCATTAAGTTTAGACTAAGTTTTAGTGGTCTTCAACACTTGAAATCTAGCAGGATTAAATTCAGAATAAAATCTTCTAAAACTTTATATAAATCAGGTGCTTAAGCTTTTGTCAGAGATATATTTGCACAAAAAAAGATGCGGTGGATCATTACAATTGTCATTTTGTTGGCATTGGAAGTCTATGCTTTCCAGGCGTTTAGGACGCTTTTCAAATTTTGGTGGAGCCTTTCTGTATATGTGGGGGTAACGGTAGTTGTTTTGGGATTGCTGTTTTACTCTTTCTACCAGCCAAGTCCTCACGGATCTTTGACAGGGTTTCGCGCCTATATGATTGGTTTTTTTCTGAGTATTATGGCACTTAAGCTGAGCGTGATTTTGTGGATGTTTGGTGAAGATATAGTAAGGGGCTCTATTTTTATTTACCGGAAATTGTCCACCTCTTCCCCTGATCATTTGCCTTCACGGCGGAAATTCATCAGTACTATCGCGCTTGGTTTGGGCGCGATTCCTTTCCTGTCCCTGCTATACGGGATGTATAAAGGAAAGTATAATTTTAAAGTTTTGTCTTACGAACTGGAATTCGACAACCTTCCTGAAGCTTTTGATGGTTACCAAATTACGCAACTAAGCGATATCCATAGCGGGAGTTTCGATAATACTAAAAAAATAGAATATGCGATAAATCTAGTGAATGAGCAAAACTCAGATGCGATTTTGTTTACGGGAGATTTGGTCAATAATTTGGCGGATGAAATGACACCCTGGACTTCGGTTTTTAAGAAGTTGAAGGCTAAAGACGGCGTGTTCTCCATTTTGGGGAATCATGATTATGGGGATTATTATGATTTTGATAGTAAAGATAAGAAACAGGAAAATTTTGAAGCTCTCTTGAATATTCATGCTGAGATGGGCTGGGATTTGTTAAGAAATGAAAATAGAGAAATAAAGCGTGGAGAAAGTAAACTCAAATTAATAGGTGTTGAAAATTGGGGGAAGGGAGGTTTTAAAAGAGCCGGTGATTTTGATAAAGCTGCTGATGGTGTAGACCCCAAGGATTTTAAAATCCTGATGAGTCATGATCCTTCTCATTGGGATGAGGTGATCAAAACGCATGAAAAAGATGTTCAACTGACTTTAAGTGGACACACGCATGGGATGCAATTTGGGATTGAAATCCCAGGCTGGTTCAAGTGGAGTCCGGTACAATACCGTTATGACCAATGGGCTGGTTTATACAAAAATGCAAAGCGTTTCATCAATGTGAACCGTGGTTTTGGGTATTTGGCATATCCTGGAAGGGTAGGTATATGGCCAGAAATTACCGTGATCAAGCTAAAGCGTAAATCTGCTTCTGAAGTATAAAAAAAGCGCAACTCGATAAGTTGCGCTTTTACGTTTTCAATTTTCAAAACAAGATTTTAAGCGTTTCCTTTATTTTGCTCTATCCAGGAATCCACTTGCTGTTCCAGATAATTTAATGGTAAAGCTCCACTACCAAGAATTAAGTCATGAAATTCTTTGATGTTGAAATTTTCACCGAGTTCCTGTTCTGCTTTTTGTCTTAGTTCACCAATCTTGAGCATACCAATTTTATAGCCAGTGGCTTGACCAGGAATGACCATGTAGCGTCTCACTTCTGCCTGGATAGCCCCTTTGGAAACGGATGAATTTTCACTAAAATATTTTATAGCGTTTGCTTCGGTCCATCCTTTGGAGTGTAATCCTGTGTCAACGACAAGACGAATTGCTCTCCAGATTTCGTTGACTAAACGTCCAAAATCGTAATAAGGATTTTCGTATTGTCCCATTTCTTTGGCGAGTTTTTCAGAGTACAGTGCCCAGCCTTCTACATAAGCATTGTAGCCGCCTTGCGTTCTAAATTTTGGGATATCTTCTAGTTCCTGAGCGATAGAAATCTGCATGTGATGACCAGGGTTTCCCTCGTGATAAGCTACACCTTCCAAAGTTGATTTTGGCATGGAAGTCATGTCGGACAGGTGGACATAATAGGTCCCCGGTCTGGATCCATCTGGAGTTCCTGCCATATAATGCTGAGGTGCGCCATCTTGCTCTCTAAAGGCTTCTACACGTTTTACCTCTAAATCCGCTTTTGGTAAGATGCCAAAATAGTCCGGAAGTTTTTCGGTGATTTCGTCAATGTATTTGGTAGCTAGATCGAGATAAGCCTGACGACCCTCGTCTGTATTGGGAAAATAAAACTGTTCATCTTCATTTATAAATTTGAAAAATGCTTGCAGATCGCCATCAAAACCCACTTCGGCTTTGATAGCTTTCATCTCTTCCTGGATGCGTTTCACTTCTTCGAGACCGATATTATGAATTTCATCGGCGGTGAGGTTGGTAGTGGTGGAAGCACTTAATTTATAATCATAATACTCTGCACCATTCTCATGACGACTTACTCCTGATGGTTTTTCCTCTGTATTGGGAAGTTCTTTTTCGGTCCAGGCGATTAGATTTTCGTAAGCAGGCTTGAAGACTTTTAGTAAGCTTTGTCTTGAAGATTCTTTGAGTTCTTCAGCCTTTTCTTCTGAAACTAATTCGTCTTCAACTAATGCTTCTATTTTTTTGGTCATGTCTTGAAAGATGGCTGAAGCTTTTTCACTATCATCAAATGGGTGTCCTTCTATGAGAGACCTAGATTGTTTTTGAACAATTTCTAAAGCAAATCGTGGAGGTAGAATATTATTCTCGGCTTGGGATTTTGCTCTTGTCAATAATTGTTCTGAAGCTCTCCCCATTTTTTCCACTCGGCTGATGTAAGCCTTCATGTCTTGAAGGCTGTCTACTTTATGAAAGTTGATCAACATATTGGGAAGGCGGGTATGAATAGACGTCATTTGGTCAAAGACATATTCCATAGGAGCATATTTCACCTCTTTTTGTTTCATGTCATTTTGATACATCCACAAATCGTAAGATAGTTTGCCTTGTTGATCAAGCTCATCGTAGTTGAATTCTGCTTCAAGTTCATTTACACTTTCCTGCATCCACTTTGCTTCATCTTCCAAAGCTTGAAGACTCATGTCGTCAATGTCGTCATAACGGTCTTTTCTTCCTAAAGCCATTAATCTTAGAGGGCTTTTCTGAAGGGATTCTTCGTGTTTTTCATCTAGCCAGGAGGTCAATTTTTCATTGACATCTTCTTTTTTGGTGGGTTTCTGACAGGAGATTCCTATGAAAAGGAAAGCCATCAGCAGAAATGATAGTTTGAGTTGTGTTGACATGCGTTTAAATTTAAAATTAGAATCTAAAGTTAATATTTTTAAGGCTTTAAATAGCGTCCAAAAAAGTCATCTTCACTCTAAACTGTCTTAAGGCAAATTCAGAAGAGGAGTAACCTCGTATACATATGTCTTACAGCTAATTGATCACGAAAATCACTCCTAATGTTGGTCCAATTCCTGAATAAAGTACGTTTATAGATTCTTAAGTGATATTGGTAGTACAGAGATAAGGAAGCAGAACTTCCAACCCGATTGCCTCATTGAAGAAGTAGTTGAAACCAATGCCAATATTGAGGATTGAAATACTTCCACTCAAATTTCTATGACTTGCAGATCACTATAGGCTATTATCTGCATTGTATTTTATAGTTTCAAGTCTGTAACCGATTTCTCCAAATAGTCTAAGTTTTTTTTATTGAAAAAATTATTTCTAATCGTTGGAATAAAAGCATAAGAATTGACATCATTCAGAGTTAAATCATTGGGTGTTGCAAAACTAAAATTGATATCGATGGAAGTGCGTTCTGAAATGAAATAGCCGACGGAAGGCGTTTTGCAAATCCATCGATACCAGATCCAAATGCATTTGAAGACCCTATCAAAGGAAGCCCGAAAAAAGTAAGCTTTCTATTGTTTTCTTTGAATTGGCTGTAAACTGAAGTTGAAATAGATAAAATAGGGAAGGAGGACTTAATAAGTTTTTTTCATAACACATAGCTTTATAAGCTTAAGTCAAGATTCAGGGGGAATATATTTCAAAAAAAAACACCAGATTTTGCTCTGGTGTTTTAAAATTTACTGCTGAAAAAATTAGTTAGTATATTTTTGAACGATTGGCATCAGCTCCATACTAAGCGGTTGAGCCATTTCCATACTCCTCACTGTCAGTTTAGCCTGTGCATCCAACATTTTTTGACCAAGGTCTGATTCGTAAAAGTCCAAGAGCTGTTTTACGTCCTCATGGCTGTAAAACTCCATAGATACTTTTGCCATTTTGGTATAATAATTATCCAGAACAGGTTTTAATTCTTCTTTAAAGTCTTCCAGTTTTTCTGCTGGAATCATGGCGTATAATTGACCGAAAGAAGCTTCAACTGCATCATTAGACAATCTTGTAAGTTTCAAGGCATCTTCCATAAATGCACTATCCTGTGCTAAACTGATGCTGTAGTTTCCAAGACAGATCAGCAGTACTAAAAGTGTTTTTTTCATAGTTAATAGTTTTTTAGTTAGTTTTTGAACTGTAAATATATTAAAATTGAGTTATCAGATCCTAGTTTCAGATATAACGTATGCCTATAAATCCTCTTATAAACACATCATCAAGGTCAAATTCATAGATTGGGTTAAATTCAATATTAAAGGATAGATTCCTGAGACTTTCGAAGGGTTTGATGCCAATACCTACAGGAACGACAACCGCATTAATGTTATTCAGAATAGCGCCTGCGCCAAAGTAAACATCGTCATTAGCTTTTTTTCGATGTTGTGATTGATAACTATTTCTGGTGTAATGTTATCCAAACTGGTATCGGAATACACTCAAAGGTCTGCCCAAAAGTGTTCATTGATATTTTAGCCTACCGCAAATTTTGACGAGTTACTATTGGCTTAGAAAGAGGCTGTGATTTGTGATGAAGCTTCTGTGGCTACAACTAAAAACAGGGTTACTGACAAGATTTTTACTGATTTTTTCATACTTGTCTAAGTAAGTTTTATCTCCATGAGATTTAATAATACAAACACCTTGAATAAACTTAAATAAATGTTAAATAAAACTAAAATTATCAAAATTAATTGTCTTAATTGATCATTTAAAATGAAATTAGAGCAAAATTAATGAATACTTGCGCAAGTATTACTAACCTTAAATCTAAATTTTATGACAATTACTAAACACTTTATAGTTCCGGCATTTTTGGGATTATTATTTATTACATCATGTGAAAATGAGAACACTGTGACAGACGAAGTTGCTGATACTAACGAAATAGATACTTCAGACCGTATCGTTTTAGGAGTTAATACTTCTGAAACGCCCACCAATCTTGATCAGAAAACATTGGATTTAATTTCCAAGAACCATTTGAGTCCTTTGGGTGCACAGCTTGAAGAAATGGTGCTACCTGGCGGGGAGAAAAGAGAGGTGATTCGCGTGGAAGGAGATATTGTTATGTTTCCTGAAGATCTAGATCAACTGGATTTTGACGGTTATGAAAATATCCACCAAAAGCAATACAGCACCAACGCCCTGGTAAGTCCAAGAACGATTAATGTCATTGGCTATACAGGTGGTAGTCAGGCTTTAACTTCTTCGGAAAGAACAGCTTTGAGCTGGGCAGTGGCGAATTATAACCGATTGAATCTGAACATAAATTTTAATTTGACGTTCGGTACCAACTTTGGCAATAAAGACATGGTCGTGTATAACAACACCATAAACAACCCCAATGGTGCAGGAGGTTCAGCAGGGTTTCCTAGTGGCGGCCGTCCTTTCAAATTTGTTCAAATTTACGGTTTGAGTAATTACAATACCAATGTGATTGAGCATGTGATCACTCATGAAATAGGACATTCCGTTGGTTTTAGACATACAGATTATTTCAGTAGACAAAGCTGTGGTCAGAACACCAATGAAGGAACTGCTGGTGTTGGCGCCAATTATATTCCTGGAACTCCAAGTGGTTACGACTCAACTTCCATCATGCTGGCTTGTTTCAGCAATAATGAAGACGGAGAATTTAATTCCAATGACATTACAGCTTTAAACTTCCTCTACTAAAATAGAGTTTATTTTTATTAGCTTTAAGACACCTCCTAATTTTTGAGGTGTCTTTTTTTGCTAGCAGAAATATTGAAAATCATTCATCAATTTTATAATTCCAAAATGCTTTTCTTTTCTAGTTAAAATTTAAAACCAGCTTTTAAAATAAACGATAATAAATAAGCTAAATTAATTTTTGATCAGCTTCAAATTGCCTGAAACATTATCACGTGTTTCAATATTTATGAAATAAATACCTTTACTTAAGTCACCTATAAAAATTCCTCCATCTTTTAAATAAGAATTAGTTTCAAATACCTTTTTACCTGTAATGTCCATAATGCGAATTTTCTTGATATCAATATCTTCATTTAAGAAAACGTAGTCTGAAGCTGGATTCGGATAGAGTTTTATATTGAATTGTTTCTGACTTTGAATTGATAATGGGTTGCTACAAGAATCTTCTGTCAAAGTAATTGCTGTTCCGTTTATAGCCATTGCACTTTCAACAACAGAAACTAAAGCAGATGAAACATTTGTTATTGTATTGACAGTTCCCAATGCATTTGCTGTGAAATTTAAGCTCATATGATCACAAGCATTCATCTTTTGAGCATCCACATTCATAAACTCGATATTTGAAAATCCACCAGTAGCAGAGTCTCCATTACGGTATCCTACAGCATAATGAATGGGGGTTGTAACACTAGTATCATATAAAGCCATATCTGGATAATAGATCAAAGGTAGTTGAGAATCCCAAAAGCCGTAGTCATCCCCTGTTGGCTCTTGGTAAGGCAGTAAATACTGATAACTTGTGCCTACTTGATTACCAGTTGATTTTTCAAATTCGTGTATTATAATATTAGTTTGATTTGTGTTTGCACCATCGAAATATTCTCTTCGATATCCGTAGATTATCAAATTGTTTGCAGAGGCTAAAGATTCCCTAAGTGAAAATCCATAGAAATCTAGTGTAAAATTGACTTCGTTAACATACCACGATTTCGAAGCATTTATAGTGCCATTTGCATTATCTAATACTGTAACTCCAAAACCGTGTTGATTTGAATAGTTGTTAAGCATAAAAATTTCATCATTAGTTGAATCGTAATATGCATCGACACTGACGTCTCTAGAATTTCCGAAAATGTAACTACTGTCCCAGACTTGATTTCCTTCAAAATCTATTTTGTGAGCTAAAGCTCCAGCCTGTATACTTGTGTTACCTTGTCCAGTAGCGCTTCCCGTAAGTACAAACCCATCGCTGGTTTCAACTACTCCGTTTACAAAATCATAGTCAAGTGATCCTGAAACAGAAGATTCGACTTCTGTAACCCAAAAATGATTTAAATTTAGATCTGTTCTTAGAGCAAAGCCTTCGTTAAAGTTACAACTTGGGTCAGCATTTGCACAATTCCCTAAAAAACCGGTTATCAAAAGACCTGGATTAGGGTTTCCATCTCCTGTGGCATCAGACTCGGAAACAATAACTTTTAAACCTGTAGAATTAAAATTGGTATTAATAATATCGTAATATCTGTCATCCAAAAGATCACCAGTTGTAGCTTCTATTCTGGCAACAAATACTTTTTTTACTCCGTTCACATCAACAGAGCCAGTCATAAAAATAAGATCAAAATAATTGGTGATGTCAAATATTCTGGCATTTGCCAGAGTCTGGTCGTCGTAGGTTTTTGCCCACACAATAGTTCCATCATCCTGCAAGCGCTTTAGCATTGGTTCTGGAGAAGCAGTGCTTAGTAAATTACTTGCAATAACAACATCATTGGTTCCATCGTTAACCTGAGCTAAATTGGCATTAATCAAATGTGCTTGAGCAAATTCAATATTCTTTTGCAGCAATTGGCTATTTGCAGTTACTGAAAATAACAAAAAGCTGATAAAAAGTAGTTTTAATTTCATAACACAAAATTTATTTGTTAATAATAGCTAAATATAGAAATAAATTATGAAATATTTAATTTTTGTAGTTTTGTTGTAACGATTATGGACTTTTAAATATGAAAAAATTCTCCTAGATTCTGATTAAGTTAAATAAGTAAATTATTTTATTTAATTTATAAATATTTTGTTATCAAAACTTTATAAATATTTTCTGCAGAAAATATAAATTCAAAAGCTTTGGTGCAGATTCAATGCTTTAGAATTTTTTGAGTGTGTTTAAAAATTTTCATTAGACAAAACATTATAGTTCTAATTTTTGTCTGTTAAGTATCGTAATAATTAGCCAATGGTTATTTTGACTTCTTAATATCCTGATAATATTATAAGCAAAATGTTGTAAGTTTAAGTTACTCATAAAGAACCTAAAGTTAGATTCCAATTTCAACCCAAACTAATCTATGGTCTGAGCTAGCTTCTCTGTCTGCCATTAGTTCGTGCAAGGGCTCGCCTTCAATAGGCCAAAAAAGTCCATGATCCAGTACTTTAAGATCCGAAGAAGGCAGGACATAATCTGCTCTCAACCTCCAAAGGACTGTATGAAATTTTCCAAATGCATTGTCCGGACTATGTAGTTTTCCGCCTTTGCTTGAGGGTGTGAATTGGTTATTCACTTTTGGATGATTCAGCAAACTTTTTATGCCGTCATTGATGGCGCTTCCTTCATCTGGCGAAGCATTTAAATCTCCCATGATCACAAAAGAGGCATCACCAAGTCCACCTTTTTTATCTTTATCGTCATACATGTAGGAACCTTTATGTTCATCCACATAATCTCCCCAAAATCTGATTTCATCATGATTCCGTTTACCATTTCTGTCTTCTTCACCGTCAAAGCCAGGAGGGGTAGGATGACTTGCTAAAACATGGATGACTTTATTTTCAAATTGAATAGGCACATCCCAATGAGACTTTGATGATAATCTGAATTCTTCCCAGGCTTCCGGACTATAGAAATCTTCGCCATTTTTACTTTTGGTTTCAAGAAAATCTGGCATGTCTTTCCATTTGAATTTTTGAAAAGTTCTGACATTCGCCGTGTCAATAGGATATCTTGAGAGCAACACCATGCCATAGTGACCCGGATATCTTCCGTAACCAAAAGCATCGTTTCTATTGCCTTCAAATTCTCCATCCCTGTTAAGATCGAAAGAAGTTTCGACACCAGTATTGGAAGTTGAGTAGTAATAGTAAGGATAGTCGATGGCTTTGGTGTTTTCTTGATCCACTTTCAAATAAGCTTCAATAAATTGCTCAACCCCTTCTTCTGGGTTTTCAATATAATCAAACTCGTTGAGGAGAATTACATCAGGCCTTACTTCTTGTATGATGCTTGCAATACTCATTATGTGTTTGCTCTTACCTGAAGCGAGACTGTCTATCAAGACTTGAGCGGAAACTCCTTCAGCACCTCTTCCCAGATAATTCTCGGACTCCATGCTCACATTAAAGCTTGCAAACTTTATCTGAGGAGTTTCCTTATTAGTTGATGCTTTTTTACACTGAATACTTAATAGCGAAATACACATTAATGTAATGGATAAAAATTTGAGGCGCATAGATTAAAATTCAAAGATTACAACAAATAAAATAAATCTAATTCAATGAATTGCTTTGGTGATATAAAAAAGTTAAAGCTTACTTTATTTAAAGCTACTAAGTCTAAATTCAATGAATATTCAGAATAATATGAAGCTGTTAGGCTTAATTTTTTTCTTGTTTCCTGTGGTATTAATATCACAAAACCAACAGCAATTGCAGATATTAGGCAAAATTCAGAATGAACACTTACCGGTTCAAGATGTTATCATTACAAATATATCAACTGGCGAATTTTCAGAATCAAACGACAACGGCGAATTTAAGATCAAGGGATCTGCTGGCGATACTTTAAATTTTTCTCATATAGCCTTCAGTAGTTTCAACGAAAAATTAACTGATGTAATTCTTGCTTTAGAAGTTTTAAATATTCAAGTTTCAGACAAAGTAAATACTCTGGATGAGGTTACTGTAAATGCATTTCCAAATATTAACGCAGTAAGCTTACGTATCGTAGATCATAAAGCGGTGGAACTCACACCCAATGAAAGGCGGCTTCAAACAGCCGGAGATTTCAAACCCATTCACCTTTTGGCAATCTTAGGAGGTTCCTTACCTCTGGACCCGATTCTCAATAAAATATCGGGGAGAACCGATAAGCTTAAGAAGCTGGTAAAATTTGATCAAGATGAAGATTACTTTGATTTTATTATTGACAATCAATCCGATTTTATAAAAACTACACTAAATATTTCAAAAGAAGAATTCAACAGATTTATCTATGTTCTTGTCGATAATGCTGAGATTAAAAAAGCTATTGAAACCAATAATAACACTCAACTTCAATTTTTCATTCAGGACCTCGCTTTGCAATTCAAAGACAAACAAAGGATTGAAAAGTAAGAATTAAACTTAGATTATAGCCTCATGGATTTAATTGTTTTTGTATCAAATTACGACTCAATTTCTTCGATGAAGTCTAAAAACACCTTTTTATGTAACTCAAGATTAAGATTTGGCGATACAGATACACGGGCAATGTAATCTTTATCTTTTTCTTTGGTGGTGCCTTGCGTAGATGTGGCTGGTATGGTCCAATAGCAACCCTTTAGCTGCCCGTAACTTACACAGTGTTTGCTTTCATCGGGTATTCTACTTATCATCATGTTGATTAACTTCTTATTTAAAGCCCTTTTATAAGTTTCCTTTTCTTCATCTGTATTTCCTTTGGTTGGAAGATCCAGTGAAAAAACGGAAGGCGTAAATCCTTGCTGAACAACGTCTTCAGGAACAAAATTGATTTTAGCTTCGGGTAATTCCTTTTCTATAAAATCAACAAATTCACGAGTGTTTGTGTAAGCATCGATGATTCTTTGGTTCATGGATGGTAATTGCTCTGAAAGTATTTCAACTTGCAAATCAGTAGCTTCATTATCACAAATTTTAAAATGCTTCTTAATCGAAGGCATTAGGTTTTCAGCTTTTTCGTTGGCAACGCAATACCCTGCAGTGCATTTACCTCCACTAGGAAATTTTGATCCACTTACGTAAGAAATAGTTCGGATCGATGAGAAGATCCCCTCTTTACTTAAGAATTGCACGTTTGGGCAAAAGGTTTGATCTAAAATAAAAATCGGATCAATAGCTAACTCGACAGATGGTGTTTTGCGTATTTTATTTAAAGCGTCTCTTAGTTTTTCTAAGTTTGGAACTTCGACTCTTGGGTTGGTAGGAATTTCAGCAATAATAAGAGGGACAGCATCTTCACTAGCAACTTCATTCAAAACCTGATCTGTACTTTGGACCATATCATTATCTCGATCCACTGGTAAATCTAAAATATCCACATTGTCAATCGCAGCAACCACACGCCTGGCCTGATCGTTTGTTCCCCCGTAACAATTTGGCGGAACTATAATTTTTATCGCTTTTCCAGGATGCTTTTGCATGGCATCATCAATGAGCCCCATCATGATGGCATATTGTACTGATAGCCCACAGGAGCCAAGTAGCACATTCGATTGGGCAGCCGTAATTTTTTGAACAGATTTAACCACACTTGCTTTATTTTTCTCCACATCTCTGTGGACATGAACAGATGGGGATTTTCCAATCAATCGCTGTAAAGCAGAAAATGAATCTGCAGGAGTCATCGCAATGGATTCTCTACGACGGACATGTAGAATTTCTGAAATATAACTGTCGCTATACTCACTGTTGACTACAATTATGCTTCCTAAATCGGCATGCATAGTGAGAAAAAAATCAATCGACGAGTTCAACGCAGCTTCTCCGATTTTATCTTCTTCTGAAATGAAAATAGTACTCCCGTTGAAGTCTGGAATTTGATCCGCACTTTCAACTTGTTTTAATTCGAAATTGTATCCGTAAACTCGTTTTAGCGCGTCAAAATCAAAATGATCAGGAAGTTCTCCAGTGTAAGCGATTTGAGTTTTCTTATGATCAAATAAATTCTTCCTTAACACTGCTAAAACCGGCATAGTTTGAGATGAAAAACTGATAACCTGTGCGGGTTGGAGATGATGTAAATGCGCAATAGCCCATTCCAAAACAGAAGAAAGCGGGTGTCCCAGCCTTATATAATCAAAAGCGGTGGGCAATTCACTAAGTGCAGATAAAGAAGAATTATTGGCTTTGTAGAGTTCTTCAAACCGATCTATAAATTGAGTTTTAGCTAAACTCTCCTCATAAATATCTAGACGGTGGGTTGTTAATTTTAACCAATCCAACGGCGTGTTCTCTAACACATCTTCAACGTAATTCAGCACTTTATTATCTTTCATTTCTGTAACTTTTGAATGGCGAAAATAAAGATTTAATGGGCTAAAGCTAGACGTCTTAACAAGATGTTTTGTCTAAGGTTTTTAGGAGATATTTTTTCATCAGAAATAGAATATTTGCCCAAAGAAATATCAAGTTTAATCAAAAATTAAACGAAATCTAAACGAAAATAAATTTTGAGTCTTATTGAAAATCAAAACGATCGTTTTTACAGGGTTGAATGTTGGCAACAATTATTTTATTTTGTCCAAGGTTCTTTTTCAGCGACATTGGTTATTTCTTTTCCATCATAAAGGCTTATTCCTTCCCAAGTGCTAAACCACATTTGCCCCTTTTTGTCTTCATAAATTGTTTGAATTGTATTTGTGGCTAGTCCGTCTTTCATTGTGAATTGGGTAAAATCTTTTCCGTTATAACTATATACACCATAATTTTCTGCGGAAAACCAAATATTACCTGTTTTGTCTTCACAAAAATTATAGGTCTCTATTCCCTTAATTATTCCTTCTTTTGTGAAGTTTGTAAAAGTCTTGCTATCAAATTTACTTACACCTCCATAATAAGTTCCTATCCAAATATTTCCTTGACTATCTTCAAAAAGGTCAGCCACATTATTGTCGGTCAGCCCATTTTCAGTTGTGAAAAATTCATATTGACTACCATTGAATTTTGTGATGCCGTAGCTATCGTTAACAAACCAAAAATGTCCATTTTTATCAATTAAAATATCATTGACTCTATTTTTAGATAGCATAGGTTTGGCGTTAGGAACATTAGGTTTTGGAACTTCGAGAGTCTCAAAATTATTTCCGTCAAATTTACTTACACCTCCAACTGTGCCAATCCAAATTGTTCCCGTATTGTCAACTTCAATTGCCCAAACTTCATTGTCAATTAGTCCGTCATCTATTGTGTAGTTAGTAAATTCTTTTCCATTGTATTTCGTTAAACCATTTGATGTGCCAAACCAAATATTCCCAATTTTGTCCTCGGTTATAGCTCTTACTGCATTTCCACCTATTCCATCTTTTGAAGTATATTGAATAATTGAATTATTATCATAGACGAGAATACCATCGTGGTTAGTTCCAAACCAATAATTTCCTTTTCTATCTTGATAAATTTGCCATACAAATTCCCTAACGATCCCATTTAAAGTAGAATGTTGTTTTGAGTTTGTGTAAATGAAAGGTTTATGTTTCTCTATACTTGGTTGACTCGAATTAACTTTTTTATTGTCTATATTCTCTGTTTCTCGTCCCTTACAAGAATTAGTCAAGATAATTAAAAGCATCATACTTAATAATCTTGTAAATAGACTCATAATATTAATATCTAATATTTTCATTGTGTTTTCTAATTGTTGCCAACGGTCTCATATCACCGTCAGTTACGGATTAATATGCGTTAATTTTCGGTTTTGCAATGAAGTTAGCAATTCCGAGTGGATTCGGGCGTAGTCGAATCTGCCATGATTGCGATTATACACTGTTGGTAACTGGCTTTTATGTTATATTAACCTTTAATCAGTCAATTTAATTTCATAAGTTGTTAATCCATACCCTGAACTTCCTAAATCTTGATTGATGACCGTCCAATCTTCATTTTCAACTGGTGATAACATTGAAAAAGGAGTAATCAAATCAGGTAATTCATAAAATTTAATTTCACTAAATGAATTTTTAGGGACTGGATTGACTCCAATTATTCCATCTTCAAAAATTTTGAAAGAAGTGTTTTTTTCTATAACATCGGTTGTGTCTATTTCGAATCCTAGTTCTTCTGATTTTTGGTAAATTATAAGAATATCTTTATTTGTTTCATTATTTATAAAATACTCTGCTGAACCTGCTGGTTCAATGATTATATCATCGCTATTTTTACTACAACTACTTGTTACAATAACAATGAATAATATATATGCCTTATTTAAATTGAAAAACTTCGTAACGATTTTTATTTTAAGATGAGATGTATACCAAAAGGTTGCTTTGGGTTATTGAATACAGAATCTTGGGTTCAGCTTGTTGCCAACTGAATTGTCTATCGTTAGCTACGTTGGGATTAAAGATGGCAAAAGGGGACGAACTTGAGGAAAAAAGTTCAAAGAATCTATGTTAGGAATTTGTGAGCCTGAAATATTTTTTTGTCTCAAATTAAATAAGAAAAGAGTTGTTTTCACTTCAGTTCTTTGTTACCACACGTATTTTATTAATTTTCCCCCATTATCAATTTATAGTAGATATCACAATTTTTCATAAGATTTGCGTTTAAGTCAGTTTTATATTCCGAACTACCAAAGTTTCCATATTCTTTCTCAATCAGTTCCTTATTCTGAAATACAAGGTCAAACAGTTTGTCATCCACAATTTTATTTAGAGCAGAAGTGTTTTTGTCCGAACTATTATTCAGTAGTTCACATAATTCATCCGTAACATTTGTTATTGATTTTTTGTTTTTATTAGGTTCGGGAACTGCTATTTTTTGGGTTATCTTTTGAAAAATCGGGCACTTTTCAATTGCAAACAAAGAAATTTCGTTACCAACCGTTAAAGCTATTTCTTGTTGATTTTTGTCAGGATATTTTTTTTTCAGTTCTTCTGTTAGAGAATCTAATTTTTTCGGATACTTATTATAGATTTCATTCGATTTATTCTGAATGAGTTTAAAAAGCTTCTTATTAGATTTTTTTAAATCAGATTCCTCGAAAGAATTACATAATTCATTCGCCAAAAAGCTCAATTCAGATTGAGATTTAGCACAATTCGTAAAGATAATTGCAATTATTAAAAGTAATATCGTTTTTCTCATATGTGTGGTAACGGATTTGTATATGAGCTGTGGCGTGTTTTGGCACGAACCTCTCCAAATATAAACTAACTTTGGGAAATCCGCAGGATTTTCCAAGTGAGGACAGACCAAGCCATAGCTTATATATGGTGTTACCCAACGTTTTTATTCGGTCAGTTTTATTATTCCGTCTTCTCCAGTTTTAAATTTACTTTCCTCTTTTTTAATAATTCTCCGTTGTGAACTTAATGCTCTATTAAGCTCAATAATTTTGACCGATTTTTTGTCTTTTAAGAAAACGATTAAATCATAATAATCAGAATAGTGAATTCCGTTCTGTCTGATATTTGCAAGATTTAAGTTAAATTCATCTTCGACATTTTCTATCGTAGTATAAGGTCCAAGAATTATTAAGCTGTCCCAATCAAAATCGGTCATTTTCGCAAAATCAACCGCTCCATTTTCAGAGTTCAGTTCTGTTTCAATTTTTTTCGCCAATTTTTCATCGTTTTCAAGTTGGAATAAATATCCGCAAGAAATAATTGACAGAAATAAAACTCCAATTCCGATTGTTTTTTTCATTAAATTCCGGTTTTTTATTCAAATGTTGGGTAACGTAAAGCGGATATGACCCGTACCGAGTCAAGACCTTAATGTAAAACTACTACAATTCTTCCAATTGTAATAGTTTATTAAAACATGACGGAGGAGGTATGGGTTATATTCGCCAGTTGTGTTTAGTTGCTCTCGCTATCCTTTTGAGAGTGTATGTTTCAATAGCGCTAGAGTAACGGAGTTGAGACGCTTTCCCGTTCGCCTGCCAATAAAAGACACAGGATGCGCTCTTGGTATTATCTTTATGCTGGTATAAGGAGAGTACCAAGAGCCCTAGTTCTGAACTGTATATGACTGATATTGAGTTAGCTCACTTGACTTTGTCAATTTTATTCGCTAACTTCATTAAGTCTTTAGGACGTTATCAACGTTTGAAAATACATTTTCACGATGCTAATCGCAAAAGACTTGAGCACTAGCGTGCCCATATCATCCATTTTAAACTTCAGAACTACATCCGCTCCAAAAAGGCGTCTCAATTAAATGCAACGGTCTTGGTTAAGGCAAGTAGCGTGGAGTAGGGACACGTTCTTGTCGGCTTAGTTGTTTTTTGATAAGTATCTAAAATACACTTTTTCGACTAAGCCCGCTATTTGCGCTTAACCGATGTTGTATTTTGGGGCGATATTCTAAGTATGTATTAAAATAAATTTTTTATATATCTGAGTAAAATCAGCAAATTAAATTTGCTATCATAAACATATTACATTCAGAAATTAATTTTCAATTTGCTTATCCGTTTTTTTCTTGGCTGTAACTAAAATCAATAGTCCAATACCATTAAGAATTAAACCCACAATTAAAAACAAATTAGTATTCAATTCAGAGTTGTTGAGTTTTAAACCAATTCCTATTCCTATTATGAAAATTGCAAGTATCATAATGACTAAACCAATTTTTCTTTTACTCATTTTATATACTTTTTTTAAATTTTAATAATTTGCTTTCACTTAAAAGGTCTCGGTTATACGTTATTTTGTTTAGTTTTTTTTTTCTAATCTATGATTTTCAAATACATCTAAACCAGTCTTTAAAAATCCGATAAATCCAATTCCTAATATTATTGTTCCGAATGATAATTGTTGGATATTTTCATTGTTTGTAATAAAATATCCAAAGATTCCAAAGGTCAGAATTATGAAGGTGAAAAATGATAATATTCCAATAAATAACTTTCCTTTTTTCGGATTTTCCCATATTTTTTTCGAAAAATTATTTTGTGTTTTGGTTGTGTCCTGAAGTGTAGAAAAACTAAAACCAAGTCCGATAAAGATCAAAACATAATTGTAATTGTAAAAAACAATGTCAGGATTTTTAACTAAATAATCAAACCCATTGAAATAGGGTTTAGCCGCGAAATATAGTGCGAGCAAAATAAATGGATATTGTAGATAACTTATAACTTGAAATATTTTTCTATAATTCATTATTTTCAATTAATTTTTTCTGAGCCCTAAATTACAACGTCTCTGTATATGGCTCGTAGCGTGCAAATTAAACAATTATTTTCGGATGAAGCACGAGCCGAATTTTTAAATTTTTCTTATTATCTTTTTTTACTAATAAGCCAAATTTAAAAATTTGGCGGACTCGCAAATATGCCTTAACTTCGATTAGGCAACTGACTAGCTATGAGTTATATACGTTGTTGCCAGTAGTTTTTTTGTCGCAAAGTATGTTATTCCAATTCCGATTAAAAACATTACCCAATATATAAAATTAAAATCTAAAGTTAACAACCATCTGTCAAAAGTAAAGTCAAACACATATAATGTTTGAACCATTAAATTAACCAAAAAGTGCAAAATTATAGAATAAATTATTCTTTTGGTTTTAATAAATATTAGTCCGCTAATTATTCCAAAAATGAAAGTTGGTACTAAATTCAATAGTGTTTCAATGTGTATAATAGCAAAGCACAAACTCGAAATTAATATTCCGATTATTTTGCTGTTTTTCTTTAATAAATTTTGCAATAGAAATTTTCTAAAAAACAACTCTTCAAAAATTGGTGCGATTATTAAAATCGATATGGTATTATATAAAAGTGCTGGTCTAAATCCACTAAATGAGCTAATGTCAGTTTGGAATTCAGAGTAATTTAGAAAATTCCATATTCTTTCTAAATCCCAAAAAGGTCTATCCAATAATTGAAGTCCGACAACTATTAAAATTAAATAGGGTATTAACCTAAAATCAATTTTTTTTAATTTCAGCGATTTCTTAATACCGAAATTGGATTTCCAGAAAATTTTGAATGTTACCAAATATCCAATAATGAATGATAACCCGATTGTAATTCCGTAATGTGTTTGGTAGCTTTCAGGTATTAGTTCAGTTTTATATACTAACAATCCAAATCCAACTTGGGTTAGAGCAAAAACTAAAATCAAAAATAAAGTCAGTAAGATTGCTTTAAGTACTGTCATTTTTCAAATTACTGGCAACGGTATTGTATATGGCTCGTAGCGTGTAAATTAGCGATTATTTTCGGATTAAACACAAGCCAGATTTTTAAATTTTACTATTTATCTTTTTTGTTGGAAATCGTCAAATTTAAAAATTTGGCGACTTTCCAAATACACTTTAACTACGGTTAATCAACTAATTAGCTATGAGCTATATACGGCTTAAGTTTGATTTCTATTACATTTAGATATAAATCAGAAAGAACAAAAGAGAGGATTAAGGTTACTATACACGGTGAAGCTTAGACTTCGTCAACATTGATAATCCCCTCTCTTTTTACTATCTCAACCACGTTCAGTTCTGTGAGACTTTGGATCTCGTTTTTAAGTTGTTGTGAGTAAGGTAGTATGCTCTTTCATAAATCAGTTCTTATGAATAAATATAGAGAAACTTATGGAGTTGACATTAGTAAAGATGTATTTGATGTTTATGGTAGCCTT
>NZ_JAIQYZ010000049.1 GCF_020164495.1 Psychroflexus lacisalsi | reverse complement strand
TAAACACAACTGGCGAATATAACCCATACCTCCTCCGTCATGTTTTAATAAACTATTACAATTGGAAGAATTGTAGTAGTTTTACATTAAGGTCTTGACTCGGTACGGGTCATATCCGCTTTACGTTGCATTTAATTGAGACGCCTTTTTGGAACGGATGTAGTTCTGAAGTTAAAAAAGGATGATATGGGCACGCTAGTGCTCAAGTCTTTTGCGATTAGCATCGTGAAAATGTATTTTCAAACGTTGA
>NZ_JAIQYZ010000048.1 GCF_020164495.1 Psychroflexus lacisalsi | reverse complement strand
AACACCTTTTTCTTCGGACAAATTGCAAGGTGCTGCATGGTTGTCGTCAGCTCGTGCCGTGAGGTGTCAGGTTAAGTCCTATAACGAGCGCAACCCCTTTGGTTAGTTACCAGCATGTAATGATGGGGACTCTAGCCATACTGCCAGTGTAAACTGTGAGGAAGGTGGGGATGACGTCAAATCATCACGGCCCTTACGTCCTGGGCTACACACGTGCTACAATGGTAGGGACAGAGAGCAGCCACTGGGTGACCA
>NZ_JAIQYZ010000047.1 GCF_020164495.1 Psychroflexus lacisalsi | reverse complement strand
GAGTCTAATTTTAAAAAAGAAATTCCTGAACAAATTCTTTATGGTAAATTTTTAAAAGCTGCGAAGAAAATTCTTCCGAATTATGATTTTAAGTTATTAGCAGATATGAATGAATCTATCTATTATTCAAAAAAAGAATTAGATAATGATGCATACCCACAAGAATTTAAAGAAATGATTCTTAGAACAGCAAATTCTAATGGTATTTTTTATTCGGATGTATCTAATAATAAGTTTATTGAACAAAAGAATGCG
>NZ_JAIQYZ010000046.1 GCF_020164495.1 Psychroflexus lacisalsi | reverse complement strand
CAAATTCTATCTTAGACATTTCGAATTTATAAGAATAATCCCAATTTACATTCAGTTCCAAGATTAAACCTGGTAAACCTCTAAAGCCAATAGGCCCAAACGGATAGTTGATTTCAGGAGTAAACCAAGCTACAATTTCTCTATTTTGATTATTATTTTTTTTGTTCCCAACATTATAATTTAAAGTTGCTTTTTTACACTTAAAACCTGAAATTTTCTTGTATTCGTTAATTATTTTCCAGTCAAAAGTTTCAA
>NZ_JAIQYZ010000045.1 GCF_020164495.1 Psychroflexus lacisalsi | reverse complement strand
TAAAACGCCAAAGGAAGCAGTTGGATAAAGAAGTAAAAGCGATTGAGGAAAAGATCCTGTCCTTGGTCAAGGAAGATCAAGAGCAGCAGCTCACCCTCTTAACCTCAGTGCCTGGAATAGGGCAGAAGACGGCCTTGTTTCTGATTGTAATTACCGATGGCTTCTCTAAATTTGAAAAGGCCTCGCAGCTTTGCAGCTATGTGGGAATAACTCCCACTACAAGAGAGTCTGGTAGCAGCGTAAGAGGTAGGGCGA
>NZ_JAIQYZ010000044.1 GCF_020164495.1 Psychroflexus lacisalsi | reverse complement strand
TGGTCACCCAGTGGCTGCTCTCTGTCCCTACCATTGTAGCACGTGTGTAGCCCAGGACGTAAGGGCCGTGATGATTTGACGTCATCCCCACCTTCCTCACAGTTTACACTGGCAGTATGGCTAGAGTTCCCATCATTACATGCTGGTAACTAACCAAAGGGGTTGCGCTCGTTATAGGACTTAACCTGACACCTCACGGCACGAGCTGACGACAACCATGCAGCACCTTGCAATTTGTCCGAAGAAAAAGGTGTT
>NZ_JAIQYZ010000043.1 GCF_020164495.1 Psychroflexus lacisalsi | reverse complement strand
GCAATCAGTGCTAACTTCTTGCTCTTTCCCTTGTTTACTATACGCTCATAGATTTCTCTACAAGCCTTGTTGTGCTTACAGGCATTAAAGGCGCACAAGAACAGTAGATTTCGCAGTTTCCTGTTTCCCACCTTGCTGATCCTCGCCCTACCTCTTACGCTGCTACCAGACTCTCTTGTAGTGGGAGTTATTCCCACATAGCTGCAAAGCTGCGAGGCCTTTTCAAATTTAGAGAAGCCATCGGTAATTACAATCAGAAACAAG
>NZ_JAIQYZ010000042.1 GCF_020164495.1 Psychroflexus lacisalsi | reverse complement strand
TTTTACAATGATGAGTCTGGGTTTAAAAAGTTCCTTAAAGGATTACCAGAGAACTCATTAGTAGCCATGGAGGCAACAGGTTACTATCATTACCGACTCGCACAGTTTCTTTACAAAAATGCAGTAGCAGTATCAGTTATCAATCCTTTGTCAATCAAGCGGTTTATCCAGATGAAACTGGCCAAGGTAAAGACAGACAAAAGTGATGCAAAGGCGATCTGTGAGTATGCTCAGAACAATGCGGTTCCCCTCTACAATGCACTTACTGAAGTACAGAGTG
>NZ_JAIQYZ010000041.1 GCF_020164495.1 Psychroflexus lacisalsi | reverse complement strand
CCGGTGTATGACACCGTGGCCGAGGCGGTCGCCAAGACCGGCGCGACCGCATCGGTAATCTACGTTCCGCCGCCCTTCGCGGCCGACTCGATCCTCGAAGCGATCGATGCGCAGGTTCCGCTGATCGTGACGATCACCGAGGGCATTCCCGTGCTCGACATGGTCAAGGTCAAGCGCGCGCTGTCGGGCTCCAAGTCGCGGCTGATCGGCCCGAACTGCCCGGGCGTGCTGACGCCTGGCGAGTGCAAGATCGGCATCATGCCCGGCAGCATTTTCCGGCAGG
>NZ_JAIQYZ010000040.1 GCF_020164495.1 Psychroflexus lacisalsi | reverse complement strand
CTCAGCTATTATGGCGCGGAAAAGGTCATACCGCATTACAATGTGATGGGCGTGGCCAAGGCGGCGCTGGAGACGAGCGTGCAATATCTCGCGGTCGATCTGGGGCGCGACAATATCCGCGTCAACGCGATCTCGGCCGGGCCGATCAAGACGCTGGCGGCCTCGGGGATCGGCGATTTCCGCCTGATCCTGAAATGGAATGAGCTCAATTCGCCGCTCAAGCGCAACGTCACGATCGAGGATGTCGGCGGGGCCGGCCTCTATCTGCTGAGCGACCTGTCGAG
>NZ_JAIQYZ010000004.1 GCF_020164495.1 Psychroflexus lacisalsi | reverse complement strand
ATGAACGAAAACTAAATTTTTCCGGGAGGGCAAAACTACAACTTATCTTCATACCTCACAAGTAAAAATAACTTCAAATTATCCCTACTCCTGCCTTACATCTCCTCTCAGTACCTCAATTAGCGGGGTGCAAAACTACAACTCTTTCCCTCTTCCTACCAAACTTTTTTAAAGGTTTTTTTGAAAGATTTTATGGTTGCAATCCTAACCGACTGAAATACCACTTCTTAACCTATAAAATATTTTAAAAGAAACCACAATACAGGCACCACTTCTACCCAAAACGAGGTGTAATAGAACGAATTTTGACGATTCGCCTTCAACACAAGTATTATTATGATAAAATGCATCAATATATATATGTATGTATCCAACATCAAATAACTTGATAGAAACATCGAAAGCAAAAGGAAACTTAATGCAAGGATTTTAGATCTGGATACTCCTAAAACCTGTGGTAAGGTTTTTAAATATATTTGATCTAATCGTAAATCTCTTATTTCAAAAGGAATGATAAGCGCTACAACAATCAAGAATCTACTACATATATAGAGTATTTCTTCAGTAGAAAACGAACTCAATGCAATTTCAGAAGAAATCAATGGTAAAACAACTGTAGTACCTGACCAAACTATTGCAATTATAAATATTTTTAAACCACTTACGTCTCTCAGGTTTTTTGCTCTAGGTAAAAATGGAAGTACATATAATAATGTAAGCGTGATTAACCCAATAATAAATAAGATATCATAAATATCAAAATACAATAAAAAATAGATGACAGGAATAATAGAAAAAAGAGCTAAAGCATATATAAGTTTTAGGCTAATACTTATTTTATAATCTGGACTTACAAGTAAAGGAATGTACTTCACGAATGTGTAGGCTGTAATCGTTGAAAAGAAAACAAAGGAAAGTACATGGTATTGAAGGTTTAAATCAAAATCCAAATATGTGATGCAAGTGAAGGCAAGAACTGCAAACGCAACGTGAATGCTTGAGTTGATATAAAGCCTTAAGAGTTTTGATAAAAAAATCACATCGACAAAAGTAGAGTTTTTACAGAATATATTTTTATTGAAAAGTTAACTATAGTGAACACGTCTTAAACTATTGTTTCATTATAAATAATGTATTTTTGTGTGCAAATTTTAAAAATCTTTCAATGAATACAGAATCATTTTCATCAAGACACATAGGTCCTAGAGGTGAGAGTATAAAAGAGATGCTTAACGAGGTAGGCGCAGAGTCCGTAGGTGAACTTATCTATGAGACCATACCGAATGATATTAAGTTGGAAAGGAAATTGAATTTGCCAGAGCCATTAACTGAGTTTGAATTCTCAAACCACGTACAGGGTTTAGCCAGTCAAAACAAGGTATACAAATCCTACATTGGATTAGGCTACCACCAAGCAATTCTTCCAGCGGTTATTCAAAGAAATGTATTTGAAAATCCAGGCTGGTATACTGCTTATACTCCTTATCAGGCTGAAATCGCTCAAGGCAGACTTGAGGCTTTATTAAATTTCCAAACCATGGTTTCTGATTTAACAGGTATGGAATTGGCTAATGCCTCATTACTAGACGAAGCCACATCTGCTGCTGAAGCTATGACTTTATTATTTGCGGTGCGTTCACGTGAGCAAAAGAAAAATAACATTGTCAAGTTTTTTGTTGGAGAGAATGTGTTGCCACAAACTTTAGCATTGTTAAAAACGAGATCTGAGCCTTTGGAGATTGAATTGGTTGTAGGCAATCCCGAAAAATTTGATTTTGATGAAAGTTATTTTGGAGCATTGATACAATATTCCGGTAAACATGGAGAGATTCACGATTACCACGAATTCACTAAAAAAGCTCAAGCAAACAACATAAAAGTTGCTGTTGCAGCAGATTTACTGAGCTTAACTCTTCTGGAAGCTCCAGGAGATTGGGGAGTAGATGTTGTAGTGGGAACTACACAGCGTTTTGGAATCCCATTAGGTTACGGCGGGCCACATGCAGCCTATTTTGCAACCAAAAAAGAATACAAAAGAAATATTCCAGGAAGGATCATAGGCGTCACCAAAGACATGGATGACAATACCTCACTGAGAATGGCTCTTCAAACGAGAGAACAACATATAAAAAGAGACAAAGCGACTTCCAATATCTGCACAGCTCAAGTTTTACTTGCGGTAATGGCTGGGATGTACGCTGTCTATCACGGACCAAAAGGTCTAAAGTTTATCGCCAATAAAATCCACAAGAACACTGTAAGCTTAAGTGAAGGATTAGAAAAACTAGGATTTTATCAGGTCAATAAATTATACTTTGATACCATTTTCATAAAAGCGGATGCCAAAAAGATTAAAGACATTGCTGAACGAAAAGAAGTGAATTTCTATTATCCTGATGCTGAAAGTGTATGTATTTCTATCAATGAAACAACATCTATCCAGGATTTGAATGAGATTTTAGACATTTTTGAAGAGGCTTCAGAAAAGGACAAAGAAGCTATCAAAGATTTATCAGACAGCATTATTGATGTAAGCGAATTGAAGAGAGAAAGTGAGTTTTTAACTCATGATGTTTTCAACAGCTATCACTCGGAAACTGAATTGATGCGTTACATCAAAAGATTAGAAAGGAAAGATTTGGCATTAAATCATTCCATGATTTCTTTAGGATCTTGCACCATGAAACTAAATGCTGCTTCAGAAATGCTGCCGCTTTCCAATCCACAATGGGGAAATATTCACCCTTTCGTGCCAAAGAATCAAGCTGCAGGATACCACGAAATACTTTCAAAGTTAGAAGATTATTTGACTGAAATCACTGGATTTGCTGCCACTTCCTTGCAACCAAATTCTGGAGCTCAAGGAGAATATGCCGGTTTGATGGTGATACGCGCGTATCATAAATCCAGAAATGATTCTCATAGAAATATTTGCTTGGTCCCATCGTCTGCGCACGGAACGAACCCCGCAAGTGCAGTAATGGCTGGAATGAAAGTTGTCGTGATTAAAGCAACAGACAAAGGGAATATCGACATTGACGATTTAACAGCTAAGGCTGAAAAACACAGCGATAATTTAGCTGCATTGATGGTCACTTATCCCTCTACTCACGGAGTGTTTGAGTCTGACATCAGAAAAATTACGGCTTTGATTCACGAACACGGCGGACAAGTCTACATGGACGGTGCTAATATGAATGCTCAAGTTGGATTGACCAGCCCAGGCAGAATTGGTGCAGATGTTTGTCATTTGAACTTACACAAAACCTTTGCTATTCCTCACGGAGGTGGTGGGCCAGGCGTTGGCCCTATTTGTGTAGCAAAACAATTAGCTCCATTTTTACCAAATAACCCATTAATTGAAACTGGCGGAACAGAGGCAATTTCTTCCATATCTGCCGCACCTTTTGGATCTGCATTTGTTTGCTTAATTTCTTACGCATACATTAGAATGCTTGGTGAAGAAGGGCTGAGAGAATCCACCGAGTATGCTATTCTTAATGCAAATTATATTCAGGCTAAATTGAAAGGTCATTACAAAACCTTATACTCTGGAGAAAAAGGTAGAGCTGCTCACGAAATGATTATAGATTGCAGAGATTTTAAAGAGTATGGAATAGAAGTAAAAGATATTGCCAAAAGGCTTATTGATTATGGGTTCCACTCACCTACTGTATCTTTCCCTGTTGCAGGAACAATGATGATTGAACCTACAGAAAGCGAAAGCAAGGCTGAACTTGACAGATTTTGTGAAGCTATGATTTCAATAAAACAAGAAGTTGAAACATGCGATAAGGATAATCCTAACAATGTGCTCAAAAACGCGCCTCATACTATTGCTATGCTGACAGCTGAGAACTGGGAATTTGACTACAGCAGACAAACTGCTGCCTTCCCACTTCCCTTTGTAGCAGAAAATAAATTCTGGCCATCGACAAGAAGAGTCGATGAAGCCTATGGGGACAGAAATCTAACTTGTACCTGTGCACCAATTGAAGCTTATATTTAGATAGCTTAATTATTTTTTATAAATTATAGCCTCAAGTTATTTAATTTGAGGCTATTTTTATATCAAACCAACTCTTAGAAGATTATGACATTATCTGAAACTGAGAAAGGAAAACTTTTAGATTTCATCAAATCTCATTATGTCGATTTCCATGATTTAAGACTTCTTATAGCAAGGGATCTTGAAGAAGACATTGTTACAAGAATGCGAGAAGATGAGGAACTTACATTTGACGAAGCGCTTAAAGAAGCTTATAAAGAATACGGTGTAATCGGTTTTTCTGATATATCAGAAGTTTACATGAAAAAAATAGATAAATACTTCTACAAAAAAGTAATTCTCAAAATATTAAAAGATGAAGCCTCAACACCGAAATTTTGGCTTTTATTAATTTTAAGCTTTGCTGTAATACATACTATATTAATGTCACTTATGAATTCGCCTTTTATTTTGGCTGGAGGCTTTTTAGTATTGGTTATTATAGCCATGATTGTTTTTTTTAGAAAGTTCCATCGTGAAATGAAAGCTTTAAAAGAAAATGATAACTTTTATTATGTGCATCAGCTTTTGGCTTCAGGTAATTCTATCATCTTCCCAATATCTTATACGCCACTAATAATTGCTCCTCACGTTGGAAGACTGGCTGAAACCGAATTCTGGTCGATGGCTATTTTATCAGCTTTTGCAACGATTTCAGTCATTGGTTTTTACCTGATGTACTTTAGAGTCTATAAAGAGCGTCATAATATTCTAAAGAATTATAAAGATAACTTCCTCTCTAAAAATGTGACAACAAGCTTCAGGTTGCCTAAATCAAATTCAGAAAAAATTTTGAAAGCATTTAAAAACAATTAATTTTGACTCTTACTTTACAATTTAATCACATTAAATGTACCTTGCAAAAAATTTATATTGAACATGAATGCTATAAAAATCGTTGGTGTAGGGAGTTATATTCCAGAATTGATTAAGAAAAATGAGGATTTTTTAAAAAATAAATTCTTCAACCAAGATGAGACTGCTTTTGATGCTGAGCCTGAGGTGATCATCAAAAAATTTAAAGCCATCACAGGTATTGAAGAAAGAAGGTATGTAGACGAAAAATTAAAAACTTCTGATATTGCTACGTTTGCGGCAGAAACAGCCATCAAAGATGCAGATATCGACCCCGAAACTTTAGACTATATTATTGTAGCACATAACTTTGGGGATGTAGCTCATAATAAACAACAAGCGGATACTGTTCCTAGTTTGGCTTCGAGGGTAAAAGAAAAGTTACAAATCAATAATCCAAACTGCGTCGCTTATGACCTTTTGTTTGGTTGTCCGGGATGGATAGAAGGTTGTATTCATTCCTATGCATTCATGAAAGCAGGCATGGCAAAACGCTGTTTAATTATTGGGGCTGAAACACTTTCTAGAGTTGTAGATCCCAATGACAGAGACAGTATGATCTATGCAGATGGTGCTGGTGCTACCATTTTTGAACAAAAAGAAGGTAGTGGTGGTATTTTGGCTCACAAGACGGCAACTTACGCCAAGACCGAAGCAAACTATATTTATTTTGATAAATCCTTCTCTCCAGATAGAGAAGACGATAGAGCTTATATTAAAATGTATGGTCGAAAGATCTATAACTTTGCTTTGTCAAAGGTCCCGGAAGCTATGAAGTCCTGCCTGGAGGAAAGCGGAAAATCTATTGATGATTTGAAGAAAATTTTCATTCATCAAGCCAACGAAAAAATGGACGAAGCCATCATCCAAAGGTTCTATAAACTCTTTGATAGAGAAACACCTAAAGATATCATGCCAATGAGTATCGATAAGCTTGGCAATAGTAGTGTCGCCACTATCCCCACGCTTTATGACATGTTTTTGAAAGGAGAATTTGAACATGATAGTTTAAAGCCTGGAGATACCGTTATGTTTACGAGTGTTGGTGCAGGAATGAACATCAACGCGATAGTCTACGAAATCTAGGCTATTGATGTACGAAAACACCTATCCTGAAAAGCGATTTCGAATAACTTTAGAGTTTTTAAAAAAACATGCCTCACCTCCATCAACAGTTTTAGATTTGGGTGTTCCTAATCCTTTTTCTGAAATACTGACTTCGAAAGGATATGATGTTGAAAATACTAAAGGTCAGGATCTGGATGTTGATCAAAGTCAGCTAAAATCTTCTTCAGCTGAAATCACGACAGCATTTGAAATTTTTGAGCATTTATTATCACCTCTAGAAGTATTAAAAAGCCTCAAAAGTGAGTATCTGTTTACCAGTGTTCCTCTAAAACTCTGGTTTGCGAAAGCTTACCAAAGCAAAACAGATCCTTGGGATAGGCATTACCATGAGTTTGAGCAATGGCAATTTGAGTGGTTACTTGATAAAGCAGGTTGGGAAATTATAGATTCTAAAAGCTTCACGCATCCCATAAAAAAAATAGGGATTAGACCCATTTTGAGATATTTTACGCCAAGGTATTATCTTGTCTTCTGTAAAAGAAAACCGTAAAATTTGGATATCGCGATCATCATACCTGCTTATAATGAAGAGGAGTTTATAGAAGAGTGCCTTGATTCTCTTTTGAACCAAACACACTCACCAAAACAAATCCTTGTCGTTGACGATGGCTCAACCGACAAGACTTCAGAAATACTTGAACGCCTTTCTAAAGATCACACCAATTTCAGCTATGTCAAAAGGGACGAAAGCTTAAAGCATAGTCCTGGAAGTAAAATTATAGACGCCTTCAATTTTGGCCTAAGACATCTGAATGTTGATTATGATATAATCTGCAAATTTGATGCAGACTTGATTTTTCCAAAAGATTACCTTAAAGTATTAACCAGAGCCTTTCAAAAAAATCTAAAACTAGGCATGTATGGTGGCTTTTGCACAGTAGAAAAAAATGAAGATTGGAAAATTGAGCAACTTACTAATTCTGATCATTTGCGTGGGGCGCTAAAGTCCTATCGCAAAGCATGTTTTAAACAAATAGATGGTTTAATTCCGGCGATGGGTTGGGACACTATCGATGAAATGAAGGCTAGATTTTACGGTTGGAAGGTCGAGACCAATCCAGGCTTGCTCGTCAATCACCTTAAACCAACCGGCCAACATTACAAAAAAGATTTGCCCAAATTATTTGGTATTTCTTTATTCAGAATGAGATATAGTTGGCCTTTAGCTTTTTTGACTTGCTTGAAAATGGCGAAAAACAAATCGGATTTTTCTTTTTTTCTAAAATCAATAAAATCCTATCTAGAAAGTAATTCAAAAAAAAACACCTTCCTGGTAAGTTCCGAAGAAGGTGTTTTTATTAGAAACTATAGATGGAGGAAGATTAAAGAACGCTTAATCTAAAACTTCAGTAATTACAGAACCTGTAGCCCCATTGGGTAATTCTATTCCAAGTAAGGCAGAAATTGTTGGTGCGATATCCGGAATATAGTATCGGTTGTAGGTTTTACCGGATTTGATTCCATTTCCATACATCAACAAAGGTGCTTGTGTGTCGTAACTGTTTCCACTACCATGAGTTGATCCTTTTTTAGAATAAGAAATATAGGAAGGATCTAAAGCGAAAACTACATCTCCACTTCTTTTCTGATGGAACCCCTTCGCGATTAACTCTGCAGAATTTCCACTGAAATCACTATTTTCTAAAGTTTCTCTTGTATAAACTTTGTCTATATTTTTGTATTGAATCAGAAAGTGTTTCACCTCATTTTGAGCAGTGACAAATTCAGCATAGGTTTTAAACTTAGAATAATTCAAAAATATTTGATTGTTATAAATGCTTTCAATAACATTATCCAATCCAAAATTTGAGCTTAAGTGACTCTCGAGAGCATCACGCATTTCTCCAAACTCAAAATAACCCGCAGGAATTTTTTCATCTTTTAAAAACTGTGGAACATGAACTGCACCGTGATCTGCGGTTAAGAACAATGTGTAATTTCCTTTACCTACTTTTTCGTCAAGGAATTTCAAAAGTTCTGCTAGGTTTTGATCTAAACGAATATAAGTATCTTGGATTTCTTTAGAATTGACACCAAAATTATGACCCACATAATCAGTGCTTGAGAAACTCAAAGTAAAAACATCAGTAAACTCATCCTGACCTAATTCTTCATTGATGATGGCTTCTTTGGCAAAGTCTAAGAGCAAATCATTTCCGAATGGAGTTGGCCTTATAATGCTATAATCATCATTATCCTTGGCTAATTTTTTAAGATCGTAAGGAAAAGTAGCCTCATCTTTAGCCTTGAAACCATTTTCGTAATTATTCAGATCTGATCCACTTTCTATATAAGTAGCTATATCATTATATGTATCCCATTCTTTAAGGTAACTTTTAGCAACATCAGAAGAATTGAATTCATCAACCCAATTTGGCAGCTTATCCATATAAAAATCTGAGCTGATAAAATGGCCTAAATCACCTCCAACAAACCAATACGCTGCATTAGCTGTATGTCCGGCAGGCAAAATAGCGCCTCTATCTTTTATGGACACCCCTATTGTTTTGCCTTTAAATTGGGTATGTAGACGGTTTTGATCTGCAAAACTTGTTGTCAACATTCTATTGGGTGACATCTTACCATCTCTATCGTCTGGATCTATACCAATTCCTGAAGCATTAGGATCTGACGCGCAATAAACTCTTGTTTTATCAATTTTATTATACCAATTATTGGCAACTATCCCGTGATTCATTGGGCTTGTCCCTGTAAAAATAGAAGCATGACCGGGTCCGGTATAGGTAGGAACATAATCAAAATGAAAATTTTTCATTTCGAAACCTTCTCTCTGCAGACGTTTAAATCCATCTTCTGAATAATGTTTTTCAAATTTTGTTAAATAATCGTACCTCATCTGGTCAACAACTACTCCAACCACAAGTTTTGTAGAATTTTTGTTGTCTTGTGCAAACCCTTGAACTTGCGCTAACAATAGGAACAGAATAATGATTTTGAATTTCATATAATTTATAATTTTTTACAAAGATAAGGTGTTATGTTAGTTTCAAGTTTATGCTTGGGTTAAATCATATCTTCAAGTTTTTATTCTATTTTTATCAAAATTTCAAAAAGGCTTAAAGCAAATGCTAATAAATTATATAAAGAGTATTGGTCAATACTTCATCATGATCTATGAAACGTTCAAGAGGATGACCAAAACTTCAGAATTGAGAAGACTTATTCTGCAAGAACTTGATGACCTTATCGTTAGTTCACTGGGTATTGTAGTCTTTATTTCCTTCTTTATTGGCGCAGTGATTGCCATACAGACTGCTTTAAATTTTTCGAATCCATTTGTCCCAAAATCACTAATTGGTTTTGCAGCTAGGCAATCTATCATATTGGAGTTTGCCCCTACTTTTGTTGCTATAATTATGGCAGGTAAAGTAGGTTCTTATATCACTTCAAGTATTGGAACTATGCGGGTTTCGGAACAAATTGATGCTTTGGAAGTGATGGGAATAAATTCTTTGAACTATCTCGTTTTCCCAAAGATTGTTGCCATGTGCATGTTCCCTTTCGTCATCGGCATTTCAATGTTTGTCGGGATTATTGGCGCTTACTTCGCAGGAGTTTATGGAGGTTTTCTGAGCGCTGAAGAGTTTTTAACTGGTTTACAGGAGGATTTTATTCCTTTCCAGGTGTTCTATGCATTCCTTAAAAGTTTCATATTTGCTTTCATTCTGGCTACCGTTCCATCATTTCATGGATACTACATGAGGGGTGGTTCTCTGGAAGTAGGTCACGCAGCAACAACCTCTTTTGTATGGACCAGCGTTATTATCATTTTTATGAATTATTTCATCACTCAATTATTATTCAGTTAATATGATTAAAGTTAAAGATTTATGCAAATCCTTTGGAGACCTAGACGTATTAAAAGGGGTGAATGCTGAATTTGAAAAAGGAAAAACCAATTTAATAATCGGTCAGTCTGGTTCTGGAAAGACTGTGTTTTTAAAATGCTTACTAGGGCTAATTAAGCCAAATTCTGGAGTTATAGAGTACAACGGCAAAGCTTATAAAAGTTTTAGCAAGGAAGAAAAAAGAGAAATTAGCACTCAAATGGGTATGGTCTTCCAAGGTGGAGCTTTGTTTGACTCTATGACAGTTGGAGAAAACGTAGTTTTCCCTCTAAAAATGCTGACAAAAATGAGCAGGAAGGACAGAGAAAAACGTGTGGACGAAGTTCTAGACAGGGTAAATCTCGGAGATATTCATGATAAACTTCCTTCCGAAATAAGTGGAGGTATGCAGAAAAGAGTATCGATTGCCAGAGCAATTGTCAATAGACCCAATTTTCTTTTTTGCGATGAACCAAATTCTGGGCTGGATCCCAGAACAGCTTCTGTTATTGATAACCTTATCCAGGAAATCACTCATGAATATGACATCACAACTGTTATCAATACTCACGATATGAACTCTGTATTCGAAATTGGTGAAAATATAATTTATCTTGAGAATGGTATAAAAGCATGGGAAGGCAATAAAGATAATATATACAAGACGGATAATAAAAAACTTACAGACTTTGTATACGCCTCCAATCTATTTCAAAAAGTAAGAATTACACAAAGAAGAGGTCTTTAATTTATAGACAGGACACTTATATCATCTAAATTAAGCTTGTAGGATAACCAATCTTCAAGTTGTTTAAGTTTCTTTTGCTTTTCTTCTGAATTTATTTCAGGCTTCCACTTTATACTAAATGTTGGTATCGTGTCCAGGTTTTCAAAGTTGGATTTTATGACATCAGCAAAACTCACTTCAGCCACTTTTTCGTAATTCAACTGAATCTCTTGAGCTAAACGATCAAACCTTACGATTCTATTATTTTTCTGCATGGATCTCAACTCGTATTGTAAATTTTCAATTTCAGCTTTAGACTCAGCAAGCTCAAGAGAATCCCGCTTTTTCAGCTCAGACATAAACTGCAATTGATTGAAATTTTCAGAATTTTCATTCTGAAGAACCCTTAGCTCAGTATCTTCCAAGTATTCATAGTTGTTCATCTTATCCTTCCAAAGCGTGATCACTTCTTTTGGTATTTCTTTACCTAAAAAAGAAACATCAATTGTCGGAGAAAGACCGGAATCATAAGTAATTACAGTAGAATTCTTTTGAAGAAAAGATTGTTTATAATTCATTAACTCTTCCTGCACAAACCTATTAGCATCATTAATAAAGTAAGACTCCTTCAGTAAATTATAAAACAAATATACACTTGGGATCATTACAATTATAGCAATGGAAGAAGCGATTTGAGCAATCCTTCTTCGTCTCAAAGAATTTGCATATTTCACTAATGGAAATCTCAAAAACTTGGAAACCACAAAAGTGGATAAAGCTATAAATATGGTATTGATGGTGAACAAATACATGGCTCCACCAAAAATGCTCATATCCCAAACAGCTAAGCCGTAGCCAGCAGTACACAATGGAGGCATTAAAGCTGTAGCGATAGCTACACCAGAAATTACAGTGATAATTGTTCCTTTTTTGGCTTTAGCAATAATGAGCGCTAAGCCACCAAAAATAGCGACTAAAACATCAAGTATGGTCGGATAAGTCCTTGCTTCGAGTTCTGGTGTAAGCTGAGTGAGTGGAGACAATTGAAAATATAGAAATGCAGTCACCAAACTAAGTCCAACCATTACACCAAGGTTGATCAATGATCTTCTCAAAGCATCCACATCATTGATGGCTACAGAAAAGCCAAGCCCGACTATCGGTCCCATAAGTGGTGATATAAGCATGGCGCCTATAACAACTGCTGTACTACTTACATTGAGCCCAACGGAAGCCACAATTATTGAAAAGATTAAAATCCAAGCATTGTGACCTTTGAAAGGGATATCCTTTATGATAGCTTCCGTTGTAGCTTCTCTATCGGTATCGTGTGTGATATCCAAAAGCTCGTAAAGAAATTCTTTTATATTTGAAAAAGAATGCTTAAGGCTTGTTTTTACCTGTTTTGAGGATTCAGAGTTTGAATCATTGTCAGAAGGATTGGTAGTATTTTCAGTCATCTGTTAGCCGTAATGTTTACCAAATTTATCCATCACCAAGTTACGTATTGTTTTTATTTCTTGTTCATCTTGTTTTGGAAGTATTACAAGTGAATCTTCATTTTCTACTATTATATAATTATCCAGCCCTTTAACAACTGTAACTTTATCTTTCGAAGTCCTTAAAATAGTGTTCGTGGTCTCTATAAAAATTGATTGAGCATTGATACTTACATTTTCATTTTCGTCTTTGGGAAGTTGATTATGCAAAGAGCCCCAGGTTCCAAGATCACTCCAATCAAAGGAAGCCTCGATGACACCCACATTTGTAGCCTTTTCCAATATACCATAATCGATAGATATGTTTTCAAAGCCTGAATAATATTCTTCTAGGAATGAATGTTCAGCCTTAGTGTTTAATTTAAACAAAGATTTTTCAAAGATTGAAAACATCTCTGGTAAATAAGCCTGGTATTGGTCTATGATGTAGGAGGATTTCCAGATAAAAATTCCAGCATTCCATAAATAATTACCTGATTTTAGAAAAGATTTTGCCGTGGGATAGTCTGGTTTTTCTGTAAAAGTTTCAACCATTTTCACGTTCGCAGAATCTTCATTTTTAAATTTGATGTAACCATAACCTGTATTTGGGAATGTAGGTTTGACTCCCAGAGTCATTAACAAATCTTCGCTGGAACAGGCTTCAAATGCTTGGTTCACATCTTTTGTAAAGGCCTCTTCATCTTCAATCCAGTGATCGCTTGGGGCGACAATCATTCTGGCCTTAGGATTTTCCTTATAAATTTTTAATGCCGAAAGCAAAATACAAGGAGCTGTGTTTCGCATAGCAGGTTCAGCGATGACTTGATCCATATCAATTTCGGGTAATTGTTTATTGACTAAATCAACGTATTCTGAATTTGTTAAAATCAGAATTTGAGTAGAAGGAACTATTTTACTGAGTCTTAGAAAGGTTTGCTGAAGCAGAGATTTCCCTGTCCCCAGCATATCATGAAACTGCTTAGGATAGGAAGTTTTACTGACAGGCCAAAACCTTGAGCCAACTCCCCCTGCCATAATCACAGCATAATTATCCTTCTTGTTCATATCATTTATTTTAAAAGATCAACCTCTGCATTAGGTTGAAAAACGTAGATTTTTCCAGAACTTACTTCCTGACACTCGTACCTTTTACGAATTCGTCTCCCTTTCTTGAATTTTCTACCATTTGGGATCTGAAAAATACTACCAAAGGGAATTTCAAATATAAAGTTTTTCTCATTAGGTCCATCGTAATGCTTTAAAGCGACCGATAATATTGCATCCGTATCACTGCTTGCCGTTGGATTTTTAAAATGTCTGGCCAGCTCTGGCAGCAAATCGTTCGGAAATATTTCTGGATTCAAGAAAGGCAACATCAGTTTTTGAAAAGTATGTTTCCATTCTGCACCATGAGGAAGAATTGAAAACCCGTATGTCTTAAAAGCCAATAAGTGCGCCACTTCATGAACAGTTGTCAATAAAAATCTATATTTATTTAAATTAGAATTAACCGTTATTTGATGGAAACCATCTGGTTTCAACCTATAATCTCCATGTTTGCTTTGTCTTTGGTTTACAATCTTCAGTTGAACTTGATAAGCTTTGATCATTCCCATGATAGGAATAACCGCACGCTCGGGCAAATATTTATGAAGAGTGTCTTTCATTAAGATTTATGGAGTTGAACTGGAGACCTGCAATAGCTTACCATTATAAAATTTCTGCCCGTTGACAGAAAAATCCTTGATATATTGAGCCATTTCCAAAGCTGAATTGGGTGCTTCCAAACCTGGAAAAGCTTCTTCAAGCATTTCGGTTTGTACGGCGCCGAGTGCCAAAACATTAAAAGAAGGTCCATTTTCTTTATATTCTTCAGCAAGTAATTCAGTTAATGTAATTACAGCTGCTTTACTTGAACTATAAGCTGCTAAACCTGGAAATTTCATGCTGCCCTGCACTCCACCCATGCTACTGATGGTAACTACATGTGTTGATTCCTTCATCAATGGCATCAGCTTGTGTGTCAAATCAAAGACCGCAAATACATTAGTTTCATAAACGCTCTTTACATCCTGCATGTTTGTGTCCTTAAATTCTTGCTTCAAAAATTGACCAGCGTTGTTGATAAGAACATCAACAGATTTTACTTTCGATTTAATATTTTCAGTGACCTCAGCAACATCAGAAGAATTATTTAAGTCACAGGAAAAAGTATATACATTATCTAAGTTTAAACTCTTCACTGGCTTGTCATTTCTTGACAATGCGAAAACTGTATGTCCTTCAGACGCAAAAAGTTTTACCAGCTCAAATCCGATACCTCGACTTGTACCAGTGATAACAATAGTTTTTGACATTAGTTAAGATTTACTGTAGTTTCAGTTGAATTAATAAGTTGTAAAACACCAGGCTTTAAGTCATCAATTAAGTTAAGGTAAGCTTCGACATCTAGTTCCTCAAATTCATCGTTGACATGATGGTAGTATTCATAGTTTGTGAAATCGAATGTACAAATGGTATGAGAAGGCACGCCAAAGACCTCAAAAAATGGATAATTATCACTTCTTTTAAAAAGTCCATACTGAGCAGCTTCAGGTAAAAATCCTAAAAATTGCTCTTCACTATTATAAAATTCATTAAAGACCTCAGCAAGGTTTGACATTTCATAACCTGTAATGTAAGCGCGGTAATCTTTACCTTCCATTTGAACACCAAGCATCTCAATATTAAATACTACGTAAGGCTCAACCTCCATATCTTTCATTTTGTTCGCCAAATGTTTTGATCCTACTAAACCTTTTTCCTCAGCAGAAAACAGAGCAAATATGACATCTCTCTTTAATTCCTTATCTGCTAAAAATTTGGCCAGTTCCAAAACAGCAACTGTCCCAGAAGCATTATCATTGGCTCCATTCGCTATGCTATCTTGGTCTATCGCTTCGATATGTCCTATGTGATCGAAGTGAGCACCAATAACAAGTGGTTTCAGGTCAGATTGTTCTTTTGATTTAATAACTCCTACCACATTATAACCATCAACACCTTTAAGGTCAAAAGAATCTCTATAGGTTTCAAAATAAGGATTGACATTAAAATTTTTGAATGCATTTTCAATGTAAAGTGCAGCTTTTTCAATTCCTTCTGAACCAGTATCGCGTCCACTTAATTCATCTGAAGATAAATATTTTAAAGCAGAGGTTGCAGAATAATCAAATTGTGTCTTTTCTGATGTGTTGGATATTTCTTTTTTTTCTCCTTGAGGTGAATTCTTACAGGAGAGGGCTAAAAGTGAACCTATACAAAGGGTTAAAATAATTTTTTTCATAAAGTGAATATATAAAAAACTGCCTTTACAGACATCTTAATAGTCTAAAAAGGCAGTTGATTTATTTATTGTAAGTGAGTTTATGCAAGCATAGTCACTGGATTTTCCAAATAAGTTTTCAAGGTCTGTAAAAACTTAGCTCCAGTTGCTCCATCTACAGTTCTATGATCACAAGCTAAAGTAAGTGTCATTGTATGACCTACAACAATTTCACCGTTTTTGACCACAGGCTTTTCAACTATAGTTCCTACAGAAAGTATTGCGGAATTTGGTTGATTGATGATACTTGTGAATTCAGTAATTCCGAACATTCCAAGATTAGATACTGTAAATGTGCTTCCTTCCATTTCGTTAGGCTGTAGTTTTTTGTTTTTAGCTTTGCCAGCCAAATTCTTTACATTACTACCTATTTGAGTTAAGCTTTGCTGATCTGCAAACTCCAGAACTGGAACCAACAGACCTTCATCCACTGCAACAGCTACGCCTACATGGATATGTTTTGCAATTTTAGTTGCATCACCATCCCAAGATGAATTGACTTGCGGATGCTTTCTTAGTGCCATTGCAGAGGCTTTGATCACTAGATCGTTAAAAGAAACCTTTACGTCTGGCATTTCATTGATGTGAGATCTTGATGCCATTGCATTCTCCATATCTACTTCAATATTGAGGTAGTAGTGAGGAGCAGAATTTTTGGATTCCAGTAAACGCTTAGCGATAGTTTTTCTCATTTGAGAGTTCTTAACATCTTCAAATGATTCTTCACCAGCCGGCGTATAAATTTCTGCTACAGGCTGAGGAGCTGCCTCTTCCTTCTTAGGCTGCTCTTTTTTAGTTTCAGCAGTTTTCTCTTCAGCAGGTTTTTCAGATGGCTTGTAATCTTCAACGTCTTTTTTGACGATGCGACCATTATCTCCAGATCCACTTACTTTTCTTAAATCTATGCCTTTATCTTCAGCAATTTTCTTAGCCAATGGAGAGGCTAGTATTCTTCCATCTGCGTCAGTATTATCTGCATCTTCATCGCCAGAAAGGTCTTGAGTGCTTGATTCATTTGCAGAGTCTTGAGATTTAGTTTCTTCAGACTTATCGTCTTTTGAAGATTTCTCTTTTGATTTTTTCTCTGAATCTTTTGAAGAAGACTTACCTCCTGACTTTAAAGATGCTAATACTTTATCTACATCTGTTCCTTCAGGTCCAATAATTGCTAATACATCATCTACTGGAGCAGAATCGCCTTCGTCGATACCTATGTAAAGCAACTTTCCAGAATAGAAAGACTCAAATTCCATTGTCGCTTTATCAGTTTCGATTTCAGCTAGAATTTCACCTTCCTCTACATCATCACCAACAGATTTTAACCAAGTCGCTACGGTTCCTTCTTCCATAGTATCGCTCAAACGCGGCATAGTAACTACCTCAACATCATCAGGAATTCCATCTCCACTTTCTGCGTCTTCATCAGATTTTTCTCCATCAGACTCGCCTTCGACTTTTCCATCCTCTTCCTTAGACTTTTTATCATCTTTAGATTCAGACTTCTCATCTTCACTTTCTTTAGAAGTATTATTATCTTTAGCTCCTTTGATTAAATCTTCAATATCCTCACCTTCTTCACCAATAATAGCTAGAAGTGTATCTACAGGAGCACCTTCACCTTCTTCTACACCTATGTGTAATAAAACACCATCGTGGAATGATTCAAATTCCATGGTAGCTTTATCAGTCTCAATTTCAGCTAAAATATCACCTTCTTCTACCTTGTCTCCTTTTTGCTTTAACCATTTTGCAACGACACCTTCTTCCATGGTATCGCTCAATCTTGGCATATTTACTACTTCAGCCATCTATTTATAATTTGTGGGGAATGAAAGGATAATCTTCTTGTTCATACACAACGTCATACATGACGTTTTTATCTGGAAAATCTGACTCATCAGCAAACTTTTCGCACTCGGCGACTTTTTCTTTAATGCTCTTATCAATTTTCTTGATATCGTCTTCTGTAGCGTATTTTTTATCTAGCAATATTTTCTTAACCTGAGAAATTGGATCTATTTTTTGATATTCTTCAACCTCATCTTTGGTTCTATATTTTTGCGCGTCACTCATAGAGTGTCCTCTATATCTGTAAGTTTTAAGATCTAAAAACGTAGGGCCCTTACCTGCTCTTGCTCTAGTAATAGCTTCGTCTAATGCCTCCGCAACTTTGGTAGGATTCATAGCATCAACAGGACCACAAGGCATTTCATAACCAAGGCCAAGTCTCCAAATGTCTTCGTGACTGGAGGTTCTTTTTACAGAAGTCCCCATGGCATACCCATTATTTTCCACACAGAACACAACTGGTAAGTTCCAATTTACTGCCATGTTTAAAGTTTCATGGAGTGAACCTTGTCTTGCAGCACCATCACCTAAAAAACATAAGGTCACCGCGTTGTTATTGAAATATTTATCTGCAAATGCTAAACCTGCACCTAGAGGAATCTGTCCCCCAACAATACCATGGCCTCCAAAAAACCTATGTTCTTTTGAAAAAATATGCATCGAACCACCTAGACCTTGGGACGTCCCCGTCTTTTTTCCGTAAAGTTCAGCCATTACTCGCTTAGGGTCTACACCCATTCCTATAGGCTGTACGTGATTTCTATAAGCAGTAATCATCTTATCTTTTTCCAAATCCATCACATGCAAAGCTCCTGCTAAAATCGCCTCTTGTCCATTATACAAATGAAGGAAACCCCTTACTTTTTGTTGAATATATACTTGAGCCAACTTATCCTCAAACTTTCTCCAAAACAGCATATCTTCATACCACTTCAAATAGGTTTTTTTCGTTATTTTTTTCATGTACAGCTTAATTTTATTGCTCTTCTTTATAAAAATAGAATTACAAAAGTAATACTTTATGTAGGAATTGAAAATACTTTAGTGAGTATTAACTCTAAAGAAATTTATTATCGAAAGCCAATGGTAAAATATCCAGTAAAGCCTTGACATGAATAACTTTACCTTTTGTACCTGTGAAGTAAATCTCAATAGGTTCATCTTGTTTTTGCTCATATTCTGCTATCGCTTGTCGACATGCGCCACATGGAGCTATTGGCTCCAGCACATCATGTTTTACTGATGTTGCGGTTATTGCCATAGCCTTAATTTTCTGGTTTGGATAATTTGCTCCCGCTGCATAAATAGCGGTACGTTCTGCACACAAGCCAGAGGGATATGATGCATTCTCTTGATTACTTCCTTTCACAACTTCTCCATTATCTAAAATAATCGCGGCCCCTACCATAAATTTTGAATAAGGAGCGTAAGCAGACTCTCTGGCATCCACGGCCCTTTTCATTAATTTTTGAATGTCATCTGGAAGCTCTGTTACAGAATCATAAATTTCTATTGTAGTGTTTATCTGCTTTTGTATCATGAACTGATTTTCTTAGAGCCAAAAAAAGCATCAATAAAATTGATACTTTCTTTGAGATTTATCACAAATATAGAGTTAATATTCAATATAAGCTTTATCACCAATATTAAAGGTTACGCCAAACCTCAAAGTTCCTTCTAAAGGATTTTGAACCGTTGAAGTTGAAAACAAATAGGAAGCATCAATATTTATGGTGGAATATTTAAACCCTGCTCCCATAGTGACAAACTTCCTAAATCCTTTATCCTGAGACTCATTAAAGTACCCTAACCTCAATGCAAAGCTGTCCTCGAACCAGTATTCTGCACCAAGAGCCCAGGTAATCTCTTTGAGTTCTTCAGAAATACCATCTGGAGCATCTCCCCAAGAGGAGAAAATCGCACCAAATTCATTTTCTCTTGTATAGTCTAAAAACGCCTGCTGTCCCTCTGGAGTTAAGTTTCCACTACCATCTGTATCAAATGCTGGTGGTGTTGGAACTAATAATTTATTGACTTCTAAATGCACACCTATGGTGTTGGAAGCATCTAAAATAAAGTCAAAACCTGCTCCGGCTCTAAAGTTGGTAGGCAAGAAGTTTTCCTGCCCTACGTCATCATATTTTATTTTAGGCCCTATGTTGCTTATAGATAATCCACCTCTCCAGCGACCATTAAAATCTTTATAAAATTTCTCTTCACTTCTGTAAAACATAGAAATATCTGCACCAAAACTACTTGCTGCGGAAGCATCTGCAATACCGGTAGGAATTCTCAGGTTAGAATTAATATACCGTCCTGTGACAGCCATTGAAAATACCTCGCTTAAACGCAGGGAATAACTCAAATCGATAGCAAATTCATTTGGACTGGCAATTCTTGGCACCTGCTGAGCTGTTGATCTAAGCTCTACTTCACCAAGTGCAAAATAACGGATGCTAGCAGCAAAAGCACTTCGTTCATCAATTCTGTTGAAATAAGCAAGGTTACCTATATTAATATCGTTTACAAGTTCTCTTAAATAAGGAGTATATGATAAACCTATTCCAGATTTAGTTTTAGAAAAAGCATACTTAGCCGGATTCCATTGTTGAGAAAAGGCATCTACTCTCGTAGCTACGCCCTGATCTCCCAAACCTGAAGATCTTGCGTCTGCAGCTATCAATAAGAAAGGGATACCTGTGGTAATAACACGACGATTGTCCTGAGAGAACGAATTTTTAGAACACAGTAAACTAAGTAGAAGAATTAATAGGTATGGTTTCATATTCAAATTTGAATTAGCAAATATATGTAATTTATAAAATGACGAGCTTTTCATATTTCTCGGCTTTTTGGTTAGTTAACGTAGATTTTACAGTAAGCTTGTATACATAAACACCTTTTCCAATTTTATTTCCAAAATCATCCCTTCCATCCCAACTCATTTCTCTAAATAAAAACCCATTTGTGTTGGCAATTTGATTTTTGGTCCAAACCAATTTACCGGAGACCGTAAACACCTGAATCATAACTTCCAAAGGTTCAAAAGGACGGTTATGATTAAACCAAAACTCGGTGTAATCAATGAACGGGTTGGGATAATTAAGAACTCTGGTTATTTTGAGTTCATCATCACCGGCAACAATAAAACTGATATCCTGTGTTTGCGAATTATTATAAACATCCCATGCTTTAATGCTTAATGTATGTTCACCTTCTTCGAGATCTCTAAGTCTGTAAAATACTTCACCTCTTCTAAAATCATCTTTGTTGGCTTCGTAGTATTCATTTAAAATAATCGGATTAGCCTCATCACCGTCCAGTATTGCTATAATATCATGACCTATACCTCCAGCAGTATTGATTCCGTTTTCGTCTTCGAGTAAAGCTAAAATATAAGGCTGGTTGTCTGTGATCCCACCGCTCACAAAATTCTCATCATTCATGTATAGATTTATGAGCGGGCCTTCATTATCTTCGGGCGCATCTTCATTTAGACCACCAACAAGTATTGATGTGTTAAAACCACTATATTCTTCGAAGCCTGAGAGGCTCGACGAATAGAAACTCACCCTCCCAAAATCCACAGGAAGACGAGTATCTTTAGGTAGAACAAATTCAAAATCAAATTTTCCATTTTCTACACTTGCCTGACCTTTAAATAAATTTTCTCCTAAAGTAGTAAAGTCTAAAATCGCTACTCCCCCATTTATCCTGGTACCATCATTCCCAAGTGTTTTCCTATCTATTATTTTATCAAAAATCGTGACTGATAGATTTCCGTTGAAATCTTGAAGACTTTGGTTATTACTATCCACAATTTGTCCTTCAAATTTATATTTACCAAGCGCCTGTAAGGTGTCTGAAAATTGACTGATCGGGGTTTCATTTATGGTTGTTAATTCAATTCTTGATTTTGGTAATGGTAACCTCATGACGGGGTCTCCTATAAAAAAGACAATCCGTTTTCCATTTCCAGAAAGTTCTTGTTTAGCTCTTGCTACAGATTGAGCAATGGTCTCATCATTATTTACAAAATCAAAAAGAAAGGGAGCGAATGCCTGGTTAAAGTTAACGCCAGCAGTCACCGTTATAGCTCTTGTAGTTGTGACCAATGAAGACGCTCCACCATTTTCATTCCAAAAGGTAAGCTCCCCACCTGTCATTCTCAAAGGATTATCAAATTTTGTGAATTCACAGGTAACCGTCACAAAACAGGTATATCTATCTGGATTTCTCCAACTTTGAACATTGGTTTGAGTGACAATTCGTTCCTGTGCAAGTCCATCTTCACCTCCATGTCCAAAATAATTAACAACTGAAGCCCCTAATTCTATGGCATCCGAAATAGCATTATTCACGTCAGGATAACGATCACCTCCAGCACTTGTAATCTGCTGAAAAGCATCTGAATGGATTTTCTTGACGTTGACAGTCGGTTTCTGCTCCGAAATCTCATCTCCTAATTCATCTAGTCTTTCCTGATTTCTAAAATCACTGGCCGTGTTGGCATCATCTGAGATTAGTACAAAATTATTCCTCCATTGCGCATACGATTCTTTCTGTTCTGAGGATATGATTTTGTCTACCATTTCATTTGCTCGCTGCGGAGAATCAGCCAATATTCTTCCAACAGCTAGATCCATAAGTCCTCCCCTGCTGATATCCCCTTCATCTGGATCCATCATTGTGTAAAAATCATCCGACATAAAAGAGGAGACAGTTGTAGAAAAACTTCCTAAACTTTGGAATGTCGGGACAATATTGGTATTCCCTTGCAATCTGTTTTTATAATCTACAGAAGCATCGCCGATAATGCCCAGAAATTCAATCCTGCTTTCTTCAGCATTGTCATATATATATTTAACCAAGTTTCTTATAGCGCCAATATCTTGTTTTCCAGAATTAAACTCCTCGTATATATCTTCAACAGCTAAGGTTTTTACAACGAGTCCATCATTATCTCTTCTATATTGAGCCAGTCGATTTGCCGCCGAAAGAAAACTAGATTGAGTAATAATCAAATAGTCTAAATCCTGAAATTGACCTTGTCTGTTTCTCAAAATAGTTCCCTTGATATTTTGATTGGTCACTGAAGTGTTGCCTAATTCAACTTGGGGTTGTAGAAATGAAGAAGTGATTGCCTGAAATTCTCTTTCAGAACCTAACGTGCTTTTGAAAGAAAAAACAGATGTTTGATCTTGGTTTGACACAAAAGCTGGATTGATAGGATCTGTAATTTCCCAGATTTGAGTTATTTCCGATGCATTTTGAATAACATATTCACCAATTCCAGATAAAGTCGCTACGTCATTATTTTTAAACTGAAATTGCTCTTCATTCGCTATCAATTCTCGCCTAGCCTCAACTGAAACAAAGTCAAGAAAACCAGTTGCTCCAGGATTTCCATTTTTGTTGTAGGTCATTGTCACAGCGATCTCATCTGAATTTAAAGGAACCTGAAATTGACGACTATTTCCTCTTGAAGGCAAATTTGCGGCTGTTTCAAGAATAAGAATATTGTTGACTAAATTACCATTTACAGAAATGTCAAAAGAACTTCTAAGAGGTGAAATTGCTCCAACTCTGACATCTAATTGAACTGGTTGATTTTGAACTAAATTTGGAAAACTGAATTCATAGGTTCTTTCGGTCTCAATATCGAATCGATCACCAAACCAACGTCTGCCGACCAAAGACAAACTGGTTTCATCAACCTCAAAGAATTGATAATCATCAAACTCATTTATAGTAGTTGAGGGATTACCCGCAGGTTGGTTCAATACAAGCATTCTTTTGCCTCCCCCAGAATCCACGGACAAATAATAGTAAGACCTGTCTGTATAGAGGTTTAAATTGGTTTCATTTTCTTCACTCCAGCCCTCTGTATTGGTCGCGTAAAACAATGCGTAATCTCCTGAGTCAAAAGTGCCATCACCCCCATCAAAAACCTGAATGGATAACTCGGGCGGATCATAATATTGATTGTCTTGATTTACCAGAGGAAGCATCCCGCCGCCATGACCAAATATTTTCAAATTACTTGTTGGGATGGATGACGCATTAATACCCAGAGTTCTCAAGAATGCAAAATCCAGGCGATGAATTCCGGTTTCTTCAACATAGAATTTTTTGATTTCACCCGATGCAAAAATTGAATTGGTTATTGCAGTAGTATTTTTATTAGAATTAGAGCTTGGTTTAAAAGAGGCTTGAGAATTTTGATCGGAGACTACATCAAAGGAAATAATCTTTTCTATTCTATTATTGTTGAAAAAAAAAGGATTGAGTCGAAGTAGAGCTTTTTGACCTTGAGTTCCTGCAACCCTGGAAAAAGAATACTCTACTTGATTTGGGATATTCTTGATGTCCTCTTGAATATCTTCAGAAACAGCTTCTGTAATTATATTTGTGAGACTTAAGGAGTTGGAGTTGGCATCAATAAAATATGTATATTCTAAAAAAGCCTCATTTGGATAATAATTAAAATAAGATATATCCAGTTGATTGAAATCAATTTCACTAGTGTTTTTTTTAGCAATATTATTGTCATTACCCCAATTTATATTAACTTTACCAACCTGTGCAGGACTAATTACGTAAATGAATATAAATATTAGTAATAATAGAATTCTCATTTAAATACAATTGAATACAAACTATAACGTTGACTAAACAATGATAGTATATTAAATATAGAATTAAATCAAGTCAGGAAAATAAATTTTCGGAATTGAAAATATTCTTGTTAATACAGCGTTAATCATTATATTGCGAACAAATTTTGGATTAAAATCGAAATTATGATTATGAAAAACTTCGTTAAATCATGTATGCTTGCATCCTTAGCTATTGCTATGACAAGCTGTAATAACTCGAGGGACTACAAAAGTAACTCAAGAGCTACCGGTTGGGATTTAAGCGGTAGAGATGGAGGCGTAAGCTACAAAACTGACTACGAAGGTCAGGAACCTGGTCCAGGATTGCTTTTTGTGGAAGGTGGAACATTCACAATGGGTAGAGTTCAAGATGATCCTATGCACGATTGGAATAATACACCAACTCAACAGCACATCCAATCTTTCTACATAGACGAAACAGAAGTGACCAATGTAATGTATTTAGAATATTTGGATTGGTTAAAGCAAGTATTCCCCCCAATTGAAGAACGTTATAAAAACATTTATACTGGAGCATTGCCAGACACTTTGGTTTGGAGAAATCCGTTAGGATTTAATGAAAACATGGTAAATAACTATTTGAGACATCCTGCTTTTCACAATTATCCTGTAGTTGGAGTGAATTGGATACAAGCTACTGAATTTAGCCAATGGAGAACAGACCGTGTTAACGAAAAACGTCTATCAGATAAAGGGTACACATCGAGAGATGCCTATAAAAATAGCAGTGCTGATAATATTTTTAGTACAGAAACATATCTTAACGCACCAAGTCAAGTCTACGGAGGGAATGATTCAATCACTAGAGGTGGAAGAGAAACTGATAGAAAATTAAGAAATAATCCAGACAGCACAAACGTTTACGTACAGAGAAAGGACGGAGAATTACTTCCTGCTTATAGACTTCCTACTGAAGCTGAATGGGAATATGCTGCATTAGGTCAAAGCTCTCTAAGGGATTATAATTCTTACAGAGGTAGAAAAAAATACCCTTGGGATGGACAATATACAAGATCTGGTGACAGAAAAACTATTGGCGATCAACGCGCTAACTTCAAGCAAGGTCAGGGTGATTATGGTGGTATAGCTGGCTGGAGTGATGACGGAGCAGATATTACTGCTGAAGTAAAATCATATGAACCGAATGATTATGGTTTATATGACATGGCAGGAAACGTTTCAGAATGGGTAGCAGATGTTTACAGACCAAGAGTTGATAATGAATACAATGACTTCAACTACTTTAGAGGTAATGTCTATACTAAAAATGCGATTACTGAAGATGGTAAAGTAAAAGTGCTTACTGCAGATGAGGTTATTTATGACACCTTAAGCAATGGTAGAATTGTGGCAAGAAATACACCAGGCGAAATTGCTCAGGTAAAAATCGGAGATCAGGAAACTTACTTGAGAACTCAATTTTCAAAAAGTGATAATGTCAATTTCAGAGATGGAGACAAGTCCTCTTCTAGAGACTATGAGAAGCGTTCATCTGATGAAGATGTCAAAGAGATGTATAATTCTCCAAACAATAAGGTAACACTTAAGGATGGTGAAATAAACAGACGTTATGATGGTTCATCTGATAGAACAACGCTTATCGATGATAACGTGAGAGTATATAAGGGTGGATCCTGGAGAGATAGGGCATATTGGATGGATCCGGCTCAAAGGAGATATTTTCCACAGGATATGGCAACAGATGATATTGGTTTTAGAAATGCAATGTCAAAGGTTGGCTCAAAATCCAACAAGGGCAGAAGAACAAGAAATTAAATTATAACCGACTAACTCTTTTAAAAAAGCTCTAATTTTGTATTAGAGCTTTTTTTATACCCAATCATGAAAAATATATCAGATCTGTATTCAAAATTTCTAGAAAGCAGCGGGATTTGTACTGACACTAGAAAACTTAAGAAAAATTCAATTTATTTTGCTTTAAAAGGTGAAAACTTCGATGGAAATGAATACGCCGATCAAGCATTAGAAAGAGGAGCACTACTTGCAGTAGTTGATGATAAAAATCAGAAAGATGATTCCAAAGTCATCGTTGAAGATGTTTTGCTGACTCTACAAGAATTGGCAAATTTCCATAGAAAACAAATCGATATACCAATACTGGCGATTACCGGAAGTAACGGGAAAACCACTACCAAAAAGCTAGTTTTAGAAGTCCTATCAAAAGAATTTAAAGTAAAAGCTACTGAAGGAAATCTTAATAATCATATTGGTGTTCCTCTCACCTTGTTATCCTTTACGGCCGAATTGGATTTTGGTATTGTAGAAATGGGTGCAAACCACCAAAAAGAAATTGAATCCTTATGTAATATTGCAGAACCTAATTACGGTTATATAACCAATTTTGGCAAAGCCCATTTGGAAGGTTTTGGGGGCATAGAGGGTGTGATAAAAGGGAAATCTGAATTGTACGATTACCTAATTGAAAACGATGGACTCATTTTCTTTAATAGAGATGACGAAATTCAAGTAGAAAAAGCAATACAACATAAAAACTATAGCATTGGCGAAAAATCTCTTTCCGATTGTCAGGTTGTTCTAATGGAAACGCAACCATTTGTGACAGTTGAATATTCCAATTTAATTATAGAAACCAAATTGGTAGGAAGTTATAATTTTAAGAATGTATCTGCATCAATTGGTATTGGACGATACTTTGGTGTTGATAAGGAAAACATAAAGCAGGCAATTGAAAACTTTGTGCCGGAAGAAATGAGGTCTCAAATCATCGAAAAAAACGGCAAACATATCTTACTCGATGCTTATAACGCAAATCCTACAAGCATGAAAGCTGTTTTGGAAAGTTTTAAACAAATGAAAGGAGATCATAAGACTGTGATATTGGGCGATATGTTTGAAATTGGTGAAGATTCGGTCAAAGAGCACTTTCATATATTAGACACTTGCCAGTATCTGGGGTTTGAAAATATTCTGGTCTGTGGTGAACGATTTCATAAGGTATCTTCAGAATTTGAGAATGTGATTGGTTTTAAAACGACAAGTGACCTTCAAAAATACATTGAAGAAGACATCTCTAGAATTTCTTCACCAATATTAGTTAAAGGGTCAAGAGGAATGAAATTGGAAAGTATCATGGATGTCCTCTAATACTCAAATAAAAACTCCCAAAGTATCTTTTAAAGAGATAAATACTATTGCAATTCCTGCAATCATAGCTGGAATTGCAGAACCACTCATATCATTAAGTGATATTGCTATAATTGGCAATGTTGAGGAGAATGCTGTTGAAGCTTTGGCCGCAGCAGGCATCGTTGGTTCCTTTCTATCGGCAATCATTTGGATTCTAGCTCAAACGAAAACTGCCATTTCAGCTTTAGTCTCACAACATTTAGGCTCAAACAGGTTACATGCTGTCAAAACCCTGGTCCCTCAAACCATATTACTGAACTTTTTACTGAGTTTACTTATTTATTTCATCACCGCATTTTTTGCTGAATTGATTTTCAGCGCCTACAATGCTGAAGGATTGATTCTTGACTATACAAAAAGTTACTACAGGATAAGAGCTTTAGGCTACCCCTTTACACTCGTCACTTTTGCCATATTTGGAGTTTTCCGAGGGTTGCAAAATACATTGTGGGCAATGAAATGCAGCCTCGTTGGTGGTGCTGTGAATATAGGTCTGGATTTTCTTTTGGTGTATGGAATTGAAGGATTTATACCTGCCATGCATCTTGAAGGGGCGGCGATTGCAAGTATCATTGCACAAGGGGTAATGCTAGCTATGGCTCTGTATTTTTTTATTAAAAAGACTCCATTTCACCTTAAACTTAGCTTGAATCTCAACCCAAATTTGAAGCCTCTTATCTCAATGGCCTCCAATTTATTTTTGAGAACGCTTGCACTCAATATCGCCATTTACCTAGCAAACTCTTATGCTACAGATTATGGTAAAAATTATATTGCTGCACAGAGTATTTTGATGAACATTTGGTTGTTTTTCTCGTTCTTTATTGATGGTTATGCCAATGCCGGAAATGCCATTGGAGGTAAACTTCTAGGGGCAAAAGCCTATACTAAACTCTGGGACTTGAGCAAGGACATCAGTAAATATGCAGTGATCATAGCACTAATATTAATGGGAATCTGTGCGCTATTTTATGATGAAATAGGTCTTATCTTCAATAAAGATGAACAAGTCTTACTGCTATTTTCTTCCGTTTTCTGGCTTGTATTGTTGATGCAACCTATCAACTCCATTGCATTTATGTTTGATGGGATTTTTAAAGGTCTAGGAGAGGCGAAATACCTCAGAAACGTCCTACTCGTCGCGACATTCCTCGGGTTTTGGCCAACTCTGTTAATTTTTGATTATCTGGGACTCAAGCTCTACGCGATTTGGATTGCCTTCTTTGTTTGGATGCTCATTAGAAGCTTAGCTCTAGTGATTAAATTCCGAAATAAGTACCTCGATAAAACGTAGAAAAAACTAGTTTAGTTTTAAAAACAGTTTAACACAAACTTATTCCTTACCTCCTCTTATTTCTACTACTTTTAAGGTATGGCAAATTATAGAAAAGGAATAGTCTTTAAAACTTATGAAGAGACCACAAGTTTATTCGATAAGCTTCTGGATATTTTCATGGAATTAATAACGCATACTTCAGGAGATTTTGATGAAGCTATAGACTGGTTAAGAGAACTCGATAAAGCTTACGAAATCACTAATGAAGATTACACTATTGATGATTTTATCGAGGACCTTAAAAGCAAAGGATACATCCGTGAAGAGATAAAACCTGACGGGAATTCTGGGGTCAAGATTACCAATAAAACAGAGCAGGCGATTAGAAAACACGCTTTGGAACAAATTTTTGGTAAACTGAAAAGAAGTGGCTCAGGTAAACATAAAACCAAACATACTGGACTTGGCACCGAAAAAACAGGCGATTTAAGAGATTTTCAGTTTGGAGACGGTTTTGATCAAGTCTCCATGACCGAAAGCTTCAAAAATGCTCAGGTTAATCACGGCATCGATGAGTTTAAAATGTCTGAAAATGATTTGGTGGTCAACGATACTCATCACCAAACACAGATGAGCACCGTGCTCATGATAGACATTAGTCATAGTATGATCTTGTATGGTGAAGATAGAATAACGCCGGCCAAGAAAGTGGCAATGGCTTTGGCAGAAATGATTACTACAAAATATGCTAAAGATACTTTAGACATCATTGTCTTTGGAAACGATGCATGGCCTGTAAAAATTGGAGACTTACCTTATTTACAGGTGGGTCCTTATCATACCAATACTGTGGCTGGACTTCAACTAGCCATGAAAATTTTAAGCAGAAAGAGAAATGCAAATAAGCAAATCTTTATGATCACCGATGGTAAACCAAGTTGCTTAAAACTTTCAGATGGGAGCTACTATAAAAATAGTGCGAGTCTAGATGATGTCATCACTAAAAAGTGCTACAACATGGCTGCACAAGCCAGAAAATTGAGGATACCTATTACCACCTTTATGATTGCTTCTGATCCCTATTTGCAAAAATTTGTAAGGGAATTTACCAAGTCCAACCAAGGTAGAGCATACTTCTCTGGGCTAAAGGGCTTAGGAGAGATGATTTTTGAAGATTACGAAAATAACAAACGAAAAAAAATATAATATGCAATTGACTGCACTAAAGACACTTGGTGATTTAAAATCCAATTCTTATATATCAAGATCTATAAAAGATGAGTTGAGGGATAATCTCATTCATAATTTAAAAAAGGATAAATCTTCATTTGAGGGTATTTTTGGTTATGAACACACCGTCATTCCCCAGCTAGAACAGGCTATTTTATCCAAGCATAATATCAATTTACTGGGCTTAAGAGGCCAAGCCAAAACAAGGATAGCAAGGCAACTCTTAAATCTACTGGATGAATACATCCCAGTAGTCGAAGGGTCTGAAATCAACGATGATCCTTTCCACCCTATTTCCTTATATGCCAGAGAACTTATTGAAGAAAAAGGAGATGATACACCTATTTCTTGGTTGCACAGGAGTGAGCGTTTTGCAGAAAAACTAGCTACTCCAGATGTGACTGTTGCGGACTTGATTGGAGACATCGATCCTATAAAAGCGGCTAACTTAAAGTTGAGCTATGCCGACCAAAGAGTAATTCATTATGGAATGATCCCTAGAGCCAATCGTTGCATTTTCGTTATCAACGAGCTACCAGATTTACAAGCTAGAATTCAAGTCGCTCTATTCAATATTCTTCAAGAAGGAGATGTTCAAATAAGAGGTTTCAACTTAAGATTAGCATTGGATCTTCAATTTGTCTTTACCGCAAATCCAGAAGATTATACCAACCGAGGAAGCATTGTTACTCCTTTAAAAGATAGAATAGGCTCTCAAATTTTGACACACTATCCTAAAGATATTGAGATTGCTAAGCAAATCACCAAACAGGAAGCTCAACTGTCTGACTTCAAAAAAGAAAATATTATTGTTCCAGATTTAGCAAGAACCTTACTAGAACAAATTTCTATTGAAGCAAGACAAAGTCATTATGTAGATTCTAAAAGTGGTGTGAGTGCAAGACTAAGTATTACTGCTTTCGAAAACTTAATGAGTACTGCAGAACGGAGAGCTCTTGTAAATGGAGATCATAAAACGTGCCTCAGATTAAGTGATTTTAATGGTATTATACCGGCTATCACTGGTAAGGTTGAATTGGTTTACGAAGGAGAAGAAGAAGGCGCTGAATTTGTTGCTCAACAACTTATAGAAGCTGCAATTTTAAATCTATATCCTAAGTATTTTCCTGAAATCAAAAAACTAGAAAAACAAGATGAGGACCAATCGTATGATAAAGTTATGAATTGGTTTATGAAGAATGACGATGTTCAGTTTTTTGAAGATGACTCTAATGCAGAATATGAATCAGCTCTCAATAAAATCAAGCCTTTAGAAGAAATGCTAAATGAATATGTCTCCAATTATGATAAAGGTGAAAAGTACTTTTGGATGGAATTTATCCTTTGGGGCTTATCTGTTCATAAAAAACTAGACAGAAACCAGGTCGACACTCAGTTAAATTTTGGTGATTCCTTCGGTAGTTTTATAAAAGGTTTATAATTTTGAATAAAATCGTAATTTATGCAAAGTGAACTTCCCAAACCCCATAATAATGAATCCTATAGAGCTTTTGAATTTTCAGAATTCATCCAAGAGAATTGGGTTTATCTAGGCATCGTTCTTATCATGATTTACATTGTGGTGATGTACGCTAAAATAGTAAGAGACCGAAAAAAGAATAAAGATAATTAACCCAAAAACCATCTGATTCCTCAGATGGTTTTTCTCTTTTGTACTATTATCATTAATTTATTCGCTAGTCTTGTTTTCTCGTCTGTCTTATTCCTAAGCAACCTCCTACTGCTAGACCTAAAGCGATAAGACCACTTATGGGTGCAGCTGGTTCATCATCGACATCATCTGGAAAGCCAATATCTCCAAACTGGGCATAACTGGTTGCCGAAATTAGGATAAAGGCTATAACCAATACTAGGGCTAGATACTGTGATTTGTTTATTTTCATGATTTTAGTCTTTTATGAGTTTAAATGTTTTTGTGCCTTGTTTGGTTTTTAGCTTCACAAGGTAAACCCCTGTTGAAGCATTAAAATCTTTGATCTCTATACTAGATTGGCCATTTAATTTTGAAGTGTACACTTGTTGACCTATCATAGTGTAGATCTCCACTTGAGCATCTTTAGCAAAGTCTATTCCACTTATGCTAAAGTTTCCCTTGGTTGGGTTAGGATACAAACTTAGGTTTACTAAATTTTCATCTCCTGTCGATAAGCTCACTGGTTCAAACACTAAGCTAAAGCGATCTGAAGCCACTGATTCTGGAATAGAAGAATCTATTGTAAAACTAAAGGTGTTGTCTGAAGATGTGATTTCAGAGAGAGTATCTAAATAGTTGTCTTTGACAAAAATTTGCGTATTTAAGTTATCGGTCACATCAAACTTCATCACATAACTCTCCCGTCTATATTGATTGATAAACAAAGGCAATTCTTCTGTAGCCTCTGGAAGTGGTCTACGCTCAATCGCTATAGCAGTATTCTCTGCCAATCGAGCTAAGTTTTCATCCAGATTACTAAGTTTAGAAGAGTCGTCTGTTGTTGTAACACTAAAGGATTTATCAAAGTTAATTCTCAATCCATCCGATGGTGTCTCTCCTTCAGCAAATGAGTTAGCGTTGAACAGTTGAATATTGATATACTCTTGAACACTATTAGATTTAACATCCGTTTGGATCTCACCAACCGCCTTATAAGACTCTTCAAAAGTTACAGAAGCTGTCCCTGTAGTGGTTACAAAAGCGGCTTGCATAGGTTGTAAAAATTCATTGGCTAATGAGCTAGTAGAATTGGTGCCTGCTGGAAGATCAACAGTAACATAGGCTCCCCTGCCTCCTGGCGAACCCGGGGTTGGTGCACCGCCAAGAGTGGGATCCCAGACGTAATATTGTGTTGGGGATATATTTGTTGAACCTGCTATAAGGTCAATCATATTTACTTGAGCCTGATAAGGATTACCAACGAAATTGACATTGTTTAAGCCAAGGCTCGACTGTGTACTTGTCCCTATAGCTAATTCTCCTGTAGCGCGTAACCTGGTATCGGTTGGGACTGAAGCATTACTAGCAATATCTATCCCTCGGTCGCCTCTTACCAATAAACGGTAAGCAATACCAGCAGTTAAAGGAACATTGGTGCCAGAGATACTGTTCCAGCTTCTCCCTACATTATCATAAGTAAACATCGATGCATTCCCCGATGGACTATAATCAAACCCATTATTTCCATCTTGGCCTACAGTTGCATTAGCAGAACCTGGCTCTACCCCTGTGATATGAGTGCCAAAGCCTGGACTTGGATTATCGGTATAGTTAGCTGCACCTTCTTGCCAATTTGCTCTAATATCGGTTGCCGTGGTTACCGATGGAGATAAGAATCTAAAAGCTCGTCGAGCGGGATAGCATTGTTCTACAGTAACATCGCCCACAATTGTTCCTCCAACAGGACCCACCTGAGCCGTCTTTCCTGGTGTTCCAAAATTACATCGTAAAGAAAGATTGCCATTCGTGTTTAAGGTGCCTTGATCTACGTAGACTACTCCAAACAAATCTGCTGGGTCTGTAAAATCTACACTTGTTGAATTATCTAATCTCAAATTCTCAAAAGAACCGCCACCAGAAATACTCTGTGCCGAAGCTCCATTTAAGACCACTTCGCCATCGCCACTTAAAATGCCAGCATTGTTTACATCGCCAGTGATATTTAGATTAAAGCCACTGGTATTTAAACTGCTTGGCGCTGTAACACTAAGACATGTACAAGCAGCATCTTCACTTAAAATAGCTCCAGCTCCGTCGATCACTAATTTCTTATATTGGTCTGTAACTGTAGGCTCGTTTAAAGGTCCTGAACCATTACTATAATTTGACCCATCCCATAAGACAGGTTGAATTCCAGTTCGCTCAAATGTAAAATATTCCCCATTGGTGAAGTTTACATTTTGATAAAGAGCAGTCGAGCAAAATTCAGAAGCACTTATCCTAGTTGGACTTGTGAAGTTTGGATTATCATCAATAAGTAAATCCAATTCTGAAGCTGAATTTACTTCAATATCAATTTTATCAAAATCTAATTCAATATCTATAGTTCCAGGGGTTCCAGAGACGTTTATTCTCCATGTTGCAGTTAATCTTAAATCATCCGCTAAAGTGTTTGAACAATCTACAGTAGACGTATTCAATGTGGTTTGCTCTTCTGTATCGCTAGCAGCTATCAATGCATCACCAAGCGTCATTGAACTTGGATTCTTAAATTTAATAATACCGGTTGAGTATGTTGTTTCATCTAGTCTAGATGCTGAAGTTTGTCTTACCCCTAATAGATTAAAGTCAAAATCTCCTCCTCCATTAGTGTCGTATGCATATATATCATTCCCTGTTGGAGTAACTCCATATTTTGCTAATAAGAAATTGTTGAGAATATCTATTTGATTAGTATTTAAAGCATTATCGTAAATTAAAAATTCACCTAATAGTCCATTAAAATAACTTCCAGCAGCACCATTCCCACTTTCATTTATATTTCCATCGCCATTCTGTCCAATACTGATGTTTGCACCATGATCATAGAGATACCCCACTCCAGTTGTCGTTCCCACCAAACTTCCATTAAGGTAAGTTTGTATTACCCCTGTAGATGAATCGTTACCGCTAAATACATTGGTCATAACATAGGTCGTGTTTGGAGTAACATTTGTCATGACTGACCTAAATGTCCAAGGGGAGCCTGCCCCATCATTAGATTCATTATAAGCTCCAAAATATAGCTCTCCGTTTAAGATATAAATGACTACACCTCTAGTGGTACCTCCTTCTTCGTAAATAACTTGTCTGGGATTAACATTTGTCCCAGTTTGAAAAACTAGAGAATAGGTGCGTTCTATATAAGGTTCGCCACCAACATTAATATCTGAATTGTTAGGAATCTCTAGGCTCTCATTATTGGCACTAGAAAACTGAACAAAATCTTGTCCATTACCAACATCCATTAGAAGACTTGGCGAATTCGTTTGTGTACTAGCATCGTTTAGGTTTTCACCTTCATTGATCCAAGTAGCAACATCAGTACCATCAGCTTGATCAATAGTATTAGCTTCAAAAGCAAATCTTAATTCTTGGGGTAAATTAAGACCAGCTCTCGTATTTAAAATACTTCGGTTTACAGATACTTCAAACGTTACATAATCCCCATCATTTATAGTTAATCCAGAAAAAGTAGCAGTCGTAGGGCTTACTGTTGAAGCATTTAGAGAAATCGGTGTTGAAAAGCTAGGATTATCGTCTATTAAAATTGTTATTTCGCTTACGTCAGTAACATTTATATTAGCTGGTGAGAGATCAAAATCAATATCAGGTGTAACACTTCCCACTTTATCTACTCGCCAAGAAGTTTGCAACCTTGATATAGGATTACATACTACAGGTCCTAGTAGAGTTTGATCTTTAAGATCACTTCCTAAACTGAAATAATCGCCATCAGTGAGTGGTGCAGATGTGTTTAAAGAGATTAAACCCGTACCTCGACTGGTTATTACGTGTTCGTCTGTTGAACTTTGCCTGTTGACACTCACCAAATTAAAATCATACTCACCATTTAAGGCTGTATCTTGATCATAAATATCATCTGGAGAAATACCAATATCATACTTAGAAGAAAGGTAGTTTTCTAACGAAATACGCTGACTTGTATTTAAACTGAAGTTATACATAACGAATTCTGCAACAGAACCATCAAAAGGAAGATTAGAATTTACCACTCCGGTTTCAACATGAGAGTCGTTGTCGGCTACATTCCCAATGCCAGCTTGATTATGAGCATATAAAAATCCAATAGTAGGGATAGTTCCTACAAGATTTCCATTCAAATAACAATCAATTGAGCCTGTAGACGTATCATTTCCATTGTAGATAAAAGAAATAACGTAGCTTGTGTTTGCGCTTATCGGAGTTTGGGAAGAAGTAAATCCCCAGGGTGAAGCTTCACCAGCTCCATCATCTTCATTTAAATTCCATGCTCCATAGTATAAGTTTCCATTAAATATATACATATTAAGCCCTCTTGCTTCTCCACCTTCTTCGTAAATCATTTGTCTTGTCGTCACATTAGCTCCAGTTTCAACAACTATTGAAAACGAGCGCTCCGACCAAGGTCCTCCGTCATTCAAGTCTGTATTATCAGGAATTGTTAATCCAGCATTTGCTCCAATACCGAATTGTATGGCAGCATAGCCATTCAATGAGTTTGTGACATAAGTTGGATCGTTGTTGAACGAAGTAGCGTCGTTAGCATTCCCGCCAAGATTTGACCATAAAGGAACTGCTGAGCCATTGCTTTGATTTAGTTGCTCAGCAATAAACCAAAATCTGTTGGAAGTATCGTCATCCACACCACCTGGTCCATTTTGTGAAAAAATGAGTTGTGATAATGAAATAAATAAGCATATAAAGACGGAAGTAATTTTGTTCATAATAGGATATTTCGTACAAAAATAGACTCCTGTTTCTCGACATCATGTAGAATTAGTTCGAAATTAAATAATAGTTAATTTTAATAACATTCAACTTTTTATGGAAGTTGTAAAACAACAAAAAAATAGCAGCTAATTAAAATCCTCAAGGCAAACCTTGGAGATTTAAACCCTCGAGAAGAAATTAAAAGTAAAGCATTATAAATGCTAGGAAAGCAAGACGTTTATAGCTTTACTACTTTTCCGTGTTTCATCACAAATATAACTTCTGTCATCGTAGAGATATCCTCTAAAGGATTAGCTTTTACTGCAATAATATCAGCCATTTTACCTTTTTCAATAGATCCATAGTACTTATCTACCTTAAGTAATTTTGCAGATACAAGTGTAGCCGACTGTATAGCTTCCATAGCTGGCATACCCACCTCAACCATATATCCAAATTCCTTAGCGTTTAATCCATGTTTGAACACTCCTGCATCAGTACCAAAAGCGATTTTTACTCCTTTTTTATAGGCCTTTTCAAACGTATCTTGAAGTTTTGGACCTATTGCTTTAGCTTTAGGAGTAACGAGATCTGGGTAATAACCTTCGATTTCAGCCATTTCAGCAACACTTTTACCTGCTGTGATTGTAGGAACTAGATAAGTGTCATATTCCTTCATCAGCTCCATAGTTTCTTCAGACATCAATGTTCCGTGTTCTATAGTTTTTATCCCGGCTTTAATAGCTCTCTGCATTCCTTCGTCGCCATGAGCGTGAGCAGCAGTTAGCATCCCATAATCATTTGCTGTTTCTACAATAGCTTTGATTTCATCTTCAAAGAACTGTGGATTAGAACCACTTTTGGCGACACTCAAAACACCTCCAGTTGCAGTGATTTTGATCACGTCAGAACCGTTTTTATATCTCTGCCTTACAGCTTCCCGAGCTTCTGAAGTTCCGTTGATAACACCATCGTATGGACCAGGACTTCCCATTAAGGTAGCTTTGTAACCGTTGGTAGGATCGGCATGACCTCCGGTAGTCGCTATGGATTTACCAGCAGAATAGATGGTTGGTCCTACCACAAATCCTTTATTAACGGCATCCCTTAAACTTGTATTCACACCACTTCCTCCAAGATCTCTTACCGAAGTGAAGCCTGCCATCAAAGTAGTTTTAGCGTGAACCTGGGCTTCATAGGCAACATCTGCCTCGTTCAACTTGAACGGCTTTATGTAATTGTCTTTTGATGTTTCAGACTCGAGATGCACGTGCATATCAAATAATCCAGGAAGAACCGTTGAAGAACTTAAATCGATTAGTTCTGAACCTTCCGGAACTTCAACAAATCCATTTTTTATGTCTTTTATTAAATCATCTTCAACGATGATTGTTTTTTCTGAAACTACTTTTCCTTTTTCTACATCAACTAATTTTCCGCAGTGAATATAAGTTTGCTGTGCTGAGAGCAAAAAACTGAAGAGTAGAAGACTAAATGTAAATATCGATTTCATGTGATTTTGTTTTCAATAAAAATAGGGAAAATATTCAGTCTAAAATTATTACGGTCTACAAGTTTAAGCCCTAAGTCAGGTTAATTCATTATGACATAAAAAAGACTACTATAAAGTAGTCTTTTGGAGTTATAAATATAAAAGTTTTTAAACATATTATTTCATGGTTTTCACATGATCCAATGCTGATTGAACCTTTTCTCTGTGGTTTTCTAATACTGCTTTTGTGAAAGCTGGAAGATCAGCTTCTTTTAGGATCTCATTGTAATCTTCCAAAGCTTTTTTCTCACCTCTAATAGCTTCTTCTAAAATCGCTTGATCGCTATTGCTTGCAAAAGTAGATTTTAAATTCATCCAAACCCGATGAGCATCCCCTTTTACACTGGTACCCTTATCAGGTTTTGAGCCGAAAGATCTTATCTCTTCTTTTACCTCATGACCAAAATCATATCTATCTATTGCTCTGTCTTTAAAAAAGTCTTTAAGATGACTACTGTCTACATTACTTTCTTAGAGTTCTAATTCCCAAATATCCTCCAATCAAAAAACCTAAGGCAATAAATCCATTAATTGGAGCTGTTGGTTCATCATTGACGTCAGGTTCGAATCCAATATCCCCGAATTGGGCATAATTAAGTCTGGGTATTAATAAAAGTATTATGACTAACACTAAAGCTATAAAGCGTGAAAAATTGAATTGCATATATTTACTTTTTAACCAATTTGAGAGTTGTTTTCCCTTTATGTGTTTCTATTTTGATTAGATAAATTCCTGTATTAAAATTAAAGCCATTAATCTCTATCGTAGACTGACCTTTAAAATCCCTTTTATAAACTTGCTGACCAAGTAAATTATAAATTTCTACCTGTGCTCCTTGAGCTAAATCTGGACCGTTTATTCTGAAATTGTCCTTCGTCGGATTGGGGTACAGGTTGATGTCAGCAAAACTCTCATCAACAGTTGAAAGACTCACTGGATTCAACACAATGCTAAATCGATCTGAAGCTTTAGACTCTGAAATGGATTCGTCTATTTCAAAAGCATATGTATTATCAGATACAGTGATTTCTTTAGTTTGATTTAAATACTTGTCTTCAATAAAGACTTTAGTGTTTAAATTATCAGTTAGTTCAAATTTCAGAACATAAGATTCATTTCTATACTGATTGACAAATAACTCAAGCCTTTCTTCATCCGATGGATAAGGTCTTCGTTCTATCGATGCATAGTCATTGCCTTCGATTCTGGCTAAGTTTTCGTCCAAATTTCCAAGCTTTGGAGAATCATCTTTAGCAGTAACACTGTAAGAATCATTAAAATTGATGCGAAGTCCATCTGATGGTGAACTCCCTTCAGCATAAGAATCGGCATCAAATAACATCACATTGATATATTCTTTTTGAGAGAATGATTTTGTTTCTGTCTGAGCTGGGCTTACGTTTTTATCAGATTCCTCAAAATTAATTGATGGGGCATCAACTGCATTCCCTGTTCTTACAAAAGCTGCTTGCATAGGTTGTAAGAATTGATTTGCATCTGAAAAATTACCTCCCGGGTCAACCGTATTGGGACTAAGAGCATTGTCTCCGGTAGCAGGATCAATCGTTACATAAGCTCCTCTACCATCGTTGCCGCCTAGTGTTGGATCCCAAATGTAATATTCAGTAGTTGAAAGATTTGTGGAATTCGTTAGCACAGAGCTCATATCGACTTGAGCGTGGTATGGATTTGCAATAAAGCTTAAATCTCCTGAAATTGGTGATATATTTAATTGCGATTGACTTCCTATGTTTAAAGCACCAGTGGTTCTCAAGCGAGTATTAGTTGGTGTAGCATCATTAGACGTTACATCTATACTTCTGTCACCTCTTATCATCAATCGGTAAGGAGAGCCAGCTGTTAAGGTTTGGGATTCTGTTCCAGCTACAGCTATCCATCCTCTATTGATATTATCAAACGTAAACAGCGAAGGATTTCCTGAAGGAGTTTCATCAAAACCATTAGCTCCAGTCGTGGAACCTGTAATATGAGTTCCATATCCTTCTTCTGGATTATCCAGGTAATCGCTGGCTCCTTCCTGCCAGTTGGCGTTTATAGAAGCAGAAGTAGTGACTGAAGGAGAAATCAATCTAAATGCTCTCCTTGCTGGGTAATATTGCTCAACAGTTACTTCTCCAGTTATGCTGCCATCGACAGGTCCAACTTGAGATGTGTTTGTTGGACTAGCCAACATGACAAGATGCCCATTCGATTTAAAATCACCAGCATTGACTTCAAGTAAATCTGATACTTTAAGTTCACTTGAAAGGTTAGGGCCTCCACTGCCAGAATTGATGATATGCTTTATTGTATTATCAATAAAAGAAGAAATCGCAAGAGATTGATTGGTGCTTGAAGTAAATTCGACTACCGCATCTGTAGCATCAATATTACCACTAGATCTGATAATATTTTCACCAACACTAAGTTTTTGAATATTTAATTGAAGGATACCATTAGTAAGGTCAATAGTACTATTAATCTTTAAGTCAGTGTTAGCAAGGACACTATTTGTAGTATTTATAGTTAAATTCTCAATAATATCTGCAGTCGGCACTTCATTCGCCATAGTCACTGGACTGGTATGGTCACTGTAAAGCAAGTTGAGGCTCGTGCCGAAGGAAGTAGGAGGTGTATTCAAATTTCCACCCGTTCGTTCTATCGTAGCATCTGTAGCAATGTTTAGATCGTTTGTATTGTAATTTAGAGTACCGTTGAAAAGTTTAAGTGTATCTGATACTGTTTTATTTCTATTTAAGTTTACTCCAGTGACACTAGAGTTATTTATTGTAAGAATATCACCCTTACCTTCCAATCCAATGTAATCAGTCCTAATATCTTCACCTGTTATATCACCATAAACTGTATTTTGCTCAATACTACCTGCATATTCTTCTACAATATAAGTACTTGTAGTTGCAAAAAAACGTTCTCTGGCAAGCGGAGATACATTTGAAATAATTTTTAAATGTTGCGGACTAGCTGAAGTTCCATCCCCGCTCATATACAAGCCTGAAGTGTTTAAACCATTACCTTTATCATCAATAACTAATCCGCCGTTGACTTCCACATCTCCCTTGCATTCTATAAAAAGAGCAGAATTATTACCACCATTCTGATACCGTAATTCACCTCCATTTATTCTAAAAAGCTCTTGTATTCTAACTTCAAGCTTAGGATTATTTCCAAAAGTAGTTCTAAAAACTCCGCCGTCATTGAGTTCGAACACGTTAATGTCTCCAGCAAAATTGGTATTAGAATTTGATGGAATATCAACGAGGAAATTACCGTCTATTACAATTGCTCCTGTCAAATTAAATCCATTAGTCATGCCGTCCACGTTATATTCTACAAAAGTTCCTGATTGGATAAAAACTGTGCCATTGAAAGCACCTGATAACGGAAAATCATTTGCATCAATCCAGCCACTACCATTATACTTTTCCCATGTGTCTGCATCTAACCATGGATTTGGATTTGTTACTGTCCCACCAATTGACCTGTAATCACCGTCTTGCGGTGTAATTGTCTGTGCATTTACATTGAAAGTAACAACTAAAAGTAAAGCGCCTATAAAGAGCCATTTTGGAAATACACTTAATGTAGAGAGTAAAAATTTTATCATATTTAATCGAGTTAGCTATATATTTTAAGGCAATTAAAATATAAAAATAACAAATATTAATCATATAGTTCACTGATTTCCAAGTATAATTACTTTAAGTTGCTATAAATTTGATTTTTCAAAATGAATAAGATTGATATCTGGATTAAAAACTAGATGATTTCATTTTGTCAAGACTACTGAGTTTTGATTTCCGTTTTTTTCTCTTTGGCATAAATACCAATTGCAAAACTTTTTTCAATTTTGTTATAAGTGAGCCTAGAAAAATTGGAACTTTACCTTGAATGGTTCTACGAGATTTGTAAGCTTTTTATTTTCATATCAATTTTAATTAATTGATATACAACACAGTACATGCTACCTTTTTTAAAAACCCTTGCTACCTTTTTCTACACCTTTTTAGGTCTAAAATGGGTACCTTGATTTTTTAAAGGAAAAAGTTAACTTTAGCTTGAATCTCTGTAAGTACCAATGAATTCAGGGCTTAAGAAGTAAATTATATAAAACAAAAAAGTCCAACAGTTTCCTGCTAGACTCAATTTGCTCCCCCTCAACCCCGATAGCTATCGGGGCGAACTTTGGCGATATTTTGCTAACAGCTTAGATCTCATTTCGGGATACGACTTTAAATTTTGAATATAAACTTAGCTTTTCATCCTTTTGATGTGCTGTTCTACAGCCAAAGCTTGTTCCTTAGTGTTACATTCAATTTCTAAGTACAATTTCCAGTCCTTAGCATTAGAAGTGAACTTATTTGATTTCGCATTTTTATGGAATTCCAAACGTTGGAATATGTTCGTGGTAAAGCCAGTATAGAATCTATTGAGTTTAGCTGAAAATAAGATATAAACCAAATATTGCATAGCATCCATCTATTGAACAAAACAAAAAAACCCGATATTTTCATATCAGGCTTACTTTGCTCCCCCTCAAAGACTCGAACTTTGGACTATTACACATTGATTTTAAGAGAGTTAAGCCTGTCTGACTTTTTGTGTTACCGAATTGTATACCTTTTGGGTTATTATTTAAATTCTAAATCATCTTTTTATTTAAGTAAAATTAGCTAATATTACTTAATAAGTATTCTAAAATTAATTTTTATAAATGGGACAATCACTTAAAGCTGAATGCAAAGATTGTGATTTTAATGCACAAGTATCTTATGGTGGAGGCATGATGAACTTTAAATATAATTGTCTTGCACCCGCTATTGAAAAAACTACAGGTGAATTTAAAATAGTTAATCATAAAGATAAAAGTTTACATGACTATTACGACTTCTATACAGATGATACTTTAAAGCACAAAGGTTATATTGGGCGTACTCACGATAATTTTGATCTAAAACTTAATTTTAATTCTAACTTTTGCCCACAATGTCATGGGTTTACTTTGAGTTTTGTACGGACTGCTATTTACAGCTAGCATATGATTAAACTCAAAGTATTGATTTTATAAACAAAGACTTTAATTTACACGTCCAAAATGTATTCAATCTAATCTTGTTTTTCTACTTTTCTAATAAAGAGATGTTCCCAAGCATAAGCATCATTATTGTCATTGTTTTATTCAAGGTATATGCCATTATCCTCTAAATAAGACTTTAATAAAGTATATAAGATGTAGCAATCATTTTTATTAAGACTTCTAACTCTTTCATTTTCATCACCTACAATAGAATTTATAAGATAATCCATACTCATCTATTGTTGTATTTTTAGGTTTTTTATCATAATAAAAGGTGTCTTCATCTTTCTCATCATATTCTTCTAAAAAATCTGCGTCCATTTTATCTTGTTCTTTTATTTTTTCTTAACCGTCAAAACCTGTAAATACTTTATATAAAAATCCTGCTACAACCACAACTGCAAATAATCCTATAGGAACGGCCATGTCTCCAATTAAAGCACCTAATGGTCCTATTATTTGATTGGTAACAAACACAAAAGAAATTATCAACAAGACAATAATTAAAAATTTATTATTTTTAGGGTCATTATTTTCTTTGTCTTCGAAATTGGTTGAATTCCTTGATTTATTTTCCAAATTGTCTAAATCATCATCTGTTTCGTAAATATTTTTTTTGTCATTATTAAAATGTGTTTTGTTTCTAATCTCTTCTATTTTAATGGAAGGTGGAAATGATTCATAAGTGTGATATTCTACTGGCTCAGGCTCTAAGTAATCAAGTACATTTACAATCGTTTCATCAGTAATTTCAAAACCTAATATGGTTACAGGATAGAACTTACCATTTACTTCAACATAAAAGCTTTCGCTATAAACCTCCTCACCTTTAGCAAATATTTCATAAGGATCTTGCCCTTTATCTATAATGCCTTGAATATAATTACTACTTACTAATAAGTTCATACTTGAAGCATTACCGTCAATCTCTTTACACTCGAAGAAGTGATAGTCTTCGACAGTCTTCTTACTAGTAGCTTTAGCTAAGCCTTTAGTAATGACTGCATCTTGGACGAGTCTAACACACCACTTATACTTCAGCTCTTTCTTGTCATCTCCTGTACCACTATACAATGCATACCTGATTTTCTTCATGGTGATGCCTGTATCATCGTCATACTCTGTAACAATTAAGTCATAAGCTAACTTATCAGTAACAAAACCTTCTGGAACAACTAATGGCAAAGCCTTAGTAATTTTAACACCTACTAGCTGTAATCGAGAGGCTTGATTTCTAGGTAAGATTTTACCATCAACCTCTTCATAAAATGATTCGTTTTGGATTGTTTTACCTTTACCAAAAACTTCATAAGGATCCTCCCCATTATCTATAATGCCTTGAATATAAACAGAACCTATAAAGGCTCTCAAACTATTACCATTACCTTCAACCTCTTTGCATTGAATGAAATAGTACTCTTCATCGATATCAATATCAAAACGAATACCTTTCTTTAAGCCTTTAGTAATTTCTGCTTCCATAACAATTCTAGTACACCACTTGACTGCATCGCCATTAACATACTTAATTTTCTTCATTACGATGTCTAACTCCTCGTTGAAGTCTGTGACGATTGAATCATAAGCTGACTTGTCTGCTTTAAATCCCTCAGGAATTACCAATGGATGATCTTTGGTTATCTTGTTTTCTAACATAGCATTGTTTAGTTTGTTTCCCATGCCCTGCAATAGGAATTAGATTGCATTCTGTATCCTTTTTTCCTAACATTAATAAATTGTTCCTAGCTACTTTTTTAAAGCTAATAAATTTTCAACTTTAATATTGGTCTGATTTATATAGAGAGTGTAATGACCTAGCTGATTTGTAGTTCGCGATGCTGATTAGTTATATGATACTTATAAAATTAAACAATTTAAGTCAACTTCTCAAGCTCCTCCTTCAAACCAATATCTGTAATCACTTCATGCTTATTCAACATCATCTTAAAAAGTTTATTTTCTAAAACTTTATATTGTGCGTTGTTGCTATTCCTGTTATAATTAATAATATCATTTTGATAATTACTTCTATACCTTGTCAACTCAGTTATTTCGATGTCAATAGACTTATAAAAACCAATGTTTAAATCATTTTTTAGGCATGCTAAGCAGGTTATTAAATTCATATGACAAAACAGGACTTGGATTAAAGTAAAGTCATCTAACTTTAAAGAATACGAGGCAAGCAACAGATATTTCAATCGTCTTGAATCTGACTTATAATCTTGAGATTTAATGAATGCTTTATCTTCTGTTTTAGAGGACTAACCCCTTCTATATAAAAGAAGTATTTGATTTTCAAAGTCTAGATAATTTTCTTTTAGATCTTGATTATCTTGTGATAGATAATATCTTGTAAGACAAATAAATAGCGTCTGCCCCTTATCAATCTCATTCACACTATACTTTAGATAGTTTGAGTATAATAGATGAATAAGTAGTTTGATATTCCCTATTTTAAATAGCTTAATTAGTGGAGCTTCTGTTTTTGATAATTTTGTAAGATCAATATTAGAGTTTCTATAATCTAACTCTTCCTTATCAAAATCAATTATATTTATATAGCTGGAATCATAGCTTTCTTCAAGACAACAAAGCTTAAGATTTTTTATGTATTTTTCATAAATTTGATGTTATGTAGAATTGTTCTGAAACGACCACAAGGTTTGGTATTAACGCTATTAATAAGCCTTGGTGCTTAACATTCTAAATGATACTTGAACCTTAGAGAAGAGAGGACTATTGCTCAGTATGACTCTATAAAGTCAACCGTCGAACTAGTTCACCAATCTTCTCTTGGTTGTTCAGATATTCTACTAATTATCGATTCTTCAATATAAACAACAAATCTAATAGCTTGTCGAAGTGCGGGCCTATCAGCACGCCATATGCTTAGTTATCGTGCATAGTGCTTTTTGCACGGTTTAATTTACGATATATCTTTTCTTTAAGATTTTCATCGTCCGTTGCTTTTCCAGCCAAGCACAAGAATGATAAATGGAACAGTTTAACAAAATGGATTTCTCGCATTTTTGAAATATCCATTCCAATTTCTTTTGAGTATTCTTTAAACTCTTTTTTTATCTCGCTTTGATAATTAACAATTGTTGTTTCGGATGTGTTTCCATATCTAAAAGTCATCGGTCTTATATTGGCGAAATTTTCCATTTCGCCTACAATCCTTTTTAGTAAATCGGAATCGATTACGAGTGGTTGGGCTATTAAAAGATATTCTTGGTCAATATCTTTTCCCGAAAATATAGAAGTGTATAGTTTTATCAACTCGGAAATGGTTAATTCGTTGTCAAACTCCAATTTAATATCAGCCCACATTGCAACTCTTTGTATCATATTGGTTTTGGCGTTTAGTTTTTTTTCATTATGCACAACGTTTAAATAAAGACAGGTGCGTATTTGTAATTATCTTTTCAATTATAATTTATCATATTTTCGTAATTACAGCCGTGATAATTTAGACAACTCAATAATTAATAAATCTTTATTTTTTGTAAGATTTAAACCAACAGGTTGGTCATATGCATTAAAACTAATTAATTTTATTTCGTTAATTTTAAGCTGGTCTATATCTTTATCTGTTAATAAATACATTGATGTTGCTACGTTTTGGCCATTCATATTTATCAACTTATGCCAAACAGGTGAAAGAGATAAGCCTTCAGTTCCGACTGTCTGAATAGCTAAATTTCCTGATAATTTTGATGGAGATTGTTTTTTGAACAAGACAGTTGTTGTTAAAAAATATTGCTTGGTCTTAACATTTTTATATAATGACAATCCAGCTTCGTGTGAATCAGCAATGACGACAGGAGCTGGACTAAAATATTTCATAGTTACTCCATCTGGTCTATTTACTGTCTTTATATCATATTGAGAAAAGCCAATATTGCAAATAAGAAAAAGCGTTATAAAGATTAATTTTTTCATAAATAATTTATTTAAATTTTTTTAATATTTTTATAAAGATTTTGAGAATTATTTTCCAATTCAATAATATCTTTTTCCTTCTGTTCATTAGATAGTAAAGAATGTATTTTAGTTATTTTTTCTTTTAAACTTCCTTCCATAATTTCGATTAGGTTTAAGACAAGTTGGAATATTGTATTTTTTTAGACAATATAAATACCTGACTCCTTATTTTATAAGAAGTCAGATAATAAAATTAATCTTTTCTTGCAGCTTTCATTCCTGCTTTAAAACCTGTATTATAACCATCTCTGTAAGAGTCTGAACTTTGTGGATATTCTGGGTAAGGTGGATATGGTGGGTATGGACAATAAGCATATTTTCCTTTTACATCTTTCCAACCTTCGCAATAACCATCTTTAAATCCTTCATCAAATTTAGATTCTAAAGTAACTTCGTGTTCTATTATTTTACTTTCTACATTTGTAAATGACATTAAAAAAGTTGTTCCAAGTGCCATTACCATTACTAATAATATTTTTTTCATTTTTATGAATTTTTTTTACACCTACTTTTGTTTTGAGTCTTTTTCAGTTTGTTCCGACTTTGGATGTTTGTTAATTGCCCATAACGTATATGGTTTGTTGCGTATTTAAGCAACTAACTTAGTAAATAATTACAGACCAAGAAAATCTGCAAGGATTTTCTTAAGTAGGCGAGAACAAGCAATAAATTATATATTTTATTGCCTACAGTTGTTTTTGTATCGCCCGCTTTTCGTCCAACGTTCAGTTCTGTTTTAAGAGAGACTAACACTTAATATAAAAATTGCACTTTAATTTAAATCAATTGACATACAGTTTGTAGATAATAGCTAGTTAATGAATATTTTGATAAACAGACCTTATTATACTTATTAGTCGTTCTTCAGAAGCAAGGTATAGGTCATTATTAATTTCATTATTCCATTTATCTAATAAAATCAAGCATGCAAATTTCACAGTTGATGGTCTCGCAAAACTTAACGAAACATTACTTAAAACTGTAGAACCCAAATCGTTTGCTGTGGGAGTCATTCTTCTGCTTCTACTCTGGTACATGAAGCTTCCGGTATGTTTAGAATTATTGATTTTTGTTATTATTTTACGTGCTTTTGCTTCGCCATTTTCTCTGAAATAATCTTTGATTATGCCTTCTTTAGTCTCACTATAATTGTACATATTTTGAATTGCTAAATTAGTTCACTTTTCATAAATAACATTAACCTATTTTTAAAACTAGTAAAGTCATAAATTCCTTTATTAGCAGGTACTAATCTGTTATAATTATCTAACATAACTTCTACTAATATGTCAAAGTTTTCCATCACTGCGTTAACATTATTTGTTGTTTTATTAGTAATTGCCATTTCTACAAATGCAGCAAAAAGTATTTCGCCATTGGCTTTTTGTATAATTTTTTCTATTAACACAGAATTTAATACATCCATTCCTATTTGTTTGTATACAACATCTCTATCATTCAAAATTTTCCTAATTACTGAATTACTGGATTTAAATGGAGATTTAAATTCGATATAATTTCTTGTCATAACTCGGGCTGTTTCACCTGGGAATCCGGGTCCACCATTATCAAGGATTTCGTAAGCTGTCATAGTTGTATTTTTTTTAATCTGGTTTATTCCGTCAGAGTGCATTCTGCAATTGTAGGCAACATACGGATAGCACAACAAGTTGTGTTATCCGTATGTTATTTATATAAACCTAGTGAATTTTTTATGGTCTTAAAATTTTAACCAAAAAAATGTCGTTTTTATTGTTCTTTGACTAAATCAATCACATTTTAAAGTAAACTCTTTATAGATGTTTAAACAATAACCTAGCAACGTTTATAAATATGCTGTTTATAGACACTAATAGGCAAATCAAAGGCCTCCAATGGCTTTACAATTATCTTGGATTAGAATACCAATGGATTGCAAAAACCCGTTGGTTCCACGTTGGTTATGAAGTTAAAAGCATCTGTTTTGTCTAGATAGGTAGAAAGAAAACACAACAAAAAAACTCAAAGAATCACAAATGTGAACCTCTAAGTCTAGAATAATAGTGTCTCAAAATTAAAGTAGAAAAGAGTTGTTTTTTACCTCAGTCCTTTGTTAGCTGTTCACTATTTATTACAATTTTCTTTAAAGGTGTTTAGGATAAGAAACTGACTATCAAAATTATTTAATAAAATTCACTAATATTTATAGACCAAAGTCCTTTACCATAATGAACTCTAAATTGATATTCATAATTTCCCAGCTCGAACAAAATATCTTTATAATCTGAAGATTTTATTTCTCTGATACCCGAAATGCCTTGTAATTTTAAAATTCTTAATACTTCCTCCTTCTGAGTCCCATTTGTTGTCTGAGTAAATAAACCATCGGAACCTTGATAGCCAGATCCTAGAGATAACCCTAATTCACTCCACTTTCTTGGTAGTCTATGATTATGATAATTGCTAAATTTAATCTTATTAACAACCTCATTTTGAGACATGAAAACCCTGAATTTACCCGCTATTTCATATTCCTCACATCTAAAGGAGTAGGCACTTACTTTTATTCTTTTCTCGCAAACACCATGATTTTCTATTTCTTCATGACCTGTTTCCCCAATTTTAATATTGAACGGCAAATCTGAAAAAACCTGAGAATAGCTACTAGTCATTGTAAAAATACCGATTGCAATTAGAATTATTTTTTTTTTCATGTCATTTAGGTTTATATGTATTTAACTTATTTAGGAATATTTTGATTTGCTTGCAGATAACATCCGTATAAACTCTTTTCAAATCTTTACTTCATTATAAGTTATGTATCTTTTAGTAGGATATTTTTAATTTTGATTAAAACTAACACTCTCATATATATTAACCAACAGACTTTGCATTAATCTCAAAAACTAAATTGTTTTAACCAACGGCTATTCTTAAAGCTGCTGGTTTTTAAGTTGGGAAATTCTATTTTAAGAGTACACTCTATTATAAAAGATTAAAGAATAACCTCCAAACAAATATTAAAGTGCTGTTTTATAGCTACTAATAGGTAAATCAATAGCTATTTAATGGCCTCCAATGGTTCTAAAACGACATTGGTTATGAAGTTGAAAGTTTCTATTTTAGGAATACATTTTTTCATAAACGCTTAAAGGATAAACAACAAAAAACTCAAAGAATCACAAATGTAAATCTCTAAGCCTAGACTAATAGTGTTTCAAATTAAAGTAGAAAAGTTGTTTTTTAACTCAGTTCTTTGTTGTATGCCTGTGCTTTCTTTTCGACAGCGTTGGCGAAGACATGCTTATTGACAAGTTTTGGCTCTGGCGGTTGGCTTTTCGAGCGACTTGTAAATGTGTATGACTTTATGCGTTGGCTTTTCATTTAAAGTTCTTTTTCTTTCGTTTCAAGTTTATAATTTCCAAGTCTTAGTAATGCAACAATTAGTAAAAGCATAACTGCTGATGTGTAATTTTTAGTTGTAAAAAAGCAATGTGCAACATTATTTCTTAAGTTCATTCCGCTTGAAGTGAACAAGAATTTAAAAAACGCAATATCGTCTTCTGGAATTAATGCTTTTAGCTTTTCGTTATCCAATAATTTGTCGAAACCAATCCTTTCTTCTGTACCGTTTTCTTTAATTTCTATTGTCTGGGCACCAATCATTCTTGAGAACTCACGCAATAGACCCTCAAATTTCAACACCAAACTGTCTATTGCCAAAATGTAGCGTTTTGGGTTATGACTGTTTGTTTTTATATCAATTTCTGTTTGAACGAAAAAACTTTGTAGTGAAGGAGAAAGTAATTCAATCCAATTAAAACCTTGGGTTTCGTTGTTTGTATCTAAATAAGTAAAATCTTGTCCATACCAAGAATCGATTTTTAAATAATCAATTAAGCTTTCATAGGAAATATTACAGCTTTTAATTCCTTTTGTAACAACAAGCCAAATGTGATTGATAGAAAAGTTGTTAATATGTATTGAGTAGGGATTGATAACACCTGATTTGTTTTTGCTGACGTTTTTATTAATGTCAAATGTCATTGTAGAAACGAAATCGAGCATAACTGGCTTAATTTCTTCGTTTAAGGTGGCAGCTTTAGGAAATAAATTTTCTAAAATTAAATACTCGTATATATCTTTATCATTTCCATTTTCAATAAGATAGTCGATTTTTTTCTTTGTAAAATCCCATAATTGATTTAAGGCTTTATTTATTTTTTCGTCTTTAACTTCAAAAGAAACTTTTTTAAGGTCAATAGTCTTTTTCGCTTGCTCAAGTAAAACTGCTGTTGTCTCAATTTTCCCTTCATTTTTAGCCTTTTTATATTCTTCTAATGCCTTTGTATAATAATGATGAGCAATAAAACCATGATTTTTTTCGGTTTTGAGTTGTGCAATATGATAATCACCTGATTTTTCGTGAAATTCGTTTGTTGGTTTGTTTAGCTTTTGACTTAGAATGACAAGCAGGTTTAAATAACTTTCTAATACCCTTTCGGATAAATGGTCAATTTTATTTTTTGAATAATCGTAAAAGGTTTTTGTAATCGAAGAATCTATTTTTTTACTATTCTCAACGACAAAATCCATCAATGAATACTTAGTGAAATCGTTTATTTTATCACTTTCCAAAAGCGAAACTAAATAGTTTAGAGTTTCATCTTTTTTGTGATTTATAGTTTGGCACAACACAAAAAGGTTTTTGAAATATTTCACGAAAGAAAAGCATTGCAAATTATCATCAATTAAAAACGAAGAATTTTGCAATAGCAATAGATAACTTTCAATTGCTTCTTTGGCAAAATCAATATGTTTAGCTGAACTTAGCCAAAGCAAATGATTGTATTTTGCTTTATACTTTGGATTTATTACTTCTTTTGCCCTCTCTTTTATGTATTCAAAATCGTTAAATAATTCTAATGTTGGATATGCATTTCCTCCACTTTGAAATTTTGGAATGTGCACGCCTTTCTCTATTGAGAAGTCAGCAAAAAATAATTCATAAGAACACAATTGCTTAGTGTTTTCGTCTGCTGTTTTATCTCGTAAAACGGTAATGTATTTATACGTGTTTAAATCTAAATACTGAAAATTAGTATCGTTTTCAAGGTATTCGTAATATTCACATAAATTATTAAAATCCATTTGGCTTAGTATTTACTCAATCTCAATTTTATCAATTTCTTTCATCACCCTATCCGTTTCTGAAAGTGCCACTATGATTTTTTGATAGTGCAAAATATCATCAAATTCTAAGGTTCTTTCTTTGCGGTCTTTCAACCATTTTTGAGCGGGCTGATAGCCGCCAATATAAAATTCCCAAGCAGTTAGCGGAATATTGTCAAAATACTGTTCTTCATTTATCCATATTCTACCCAACTGGTTTTCTTTATCAAATAACTCCCAATCCTTTTTACCAATTTTCGTAGTAATCGTATTATCTCCACCTTCTGGATAACGTGTAATGAAATCCTCCACTTTTGGCGATTCCATTAAATGTATTTGGCGTATTTCTCCACCTAATTTTACCAATTCCCAAAAGATATTTTGACTTTTTGGATAAGGGACTCTAGGGAAATCTATTTTTAAAAACTCTTTGTATTTTTCTCTGTATGTTGGGCTGTGTAAAACGGCATAGATATAATCTAAAATATCAATGGGTGCAAAGGTTTTTTCGGTGGTTTCTTTTTCGTTGGTAAAAGTCAACCTTAAATGCTCTGCAATTTGCTTAACTATTTCTGCTTTCAGATTTGGTGTTCTTTCTGTAGTTTTTTCAATAGTTTTCTGACCTCGGGTTTCGGGATAAATGTAAAGAGGAAATTGAGAGGCCGTTCCTTTATAACTAAAATGATAACGATTATCTATCATCTTATTTGTGACTTGAACATTGCACCAATACTCATCCGATGATTGTCTTGCTATTACCAAACCAACATTATTGTCATGCAGAAAATTTTGCATGACTTTTCTTTGGGGACTTGAATACAAACCTTTAGAGTTGCCTGTATAAACTGTATATCTATTATCAAAAGGTCTATATGAGACCTCCAATAGTTTGTCCTCTTGATAATTAAGACTCGCATCTTCCTTGGCTGTTAAATATGTCCAATCTCTGGAATCTTTTTTCCTTTTATATTTTTCTCTCCAATTAGACTCTTCCATTTCAAACAAATCTTCTATCTTTTCTTTTTGGTCTTTTTTTGAAAATGAAATATTTAAACCATCATTTGCAGAAACGAACCCTACTGTTTTTTGATTGAAAATTTGAGTAACACTTAACCCTTTATTATATTCTTTGATGCCTTCGTTGTCTTTTTGAACGAAGAAATAGTATGGTTTTTCTGGGTGAAGTTCTTTAAAGTCTATCTTTTTAAGCGAGTTGTTAATTAAAAAGTCATATTTAAGTTCCCTTTTTCCAAACAAATCGAAATGAAATACTCTTCCCAAGTCTTTTGCCTTTTTATTCCCTGTTTTAACAAAAATAGTGATAGCAACTCCTTGCATTATATCAAACACATTTTGGTCAGCAGAACCATCAGGGCTGACCTCTTTCTTTTTACTATTCCCATGTAAATCTATTGTGTAGATTTTATCATATGTTTTAAGCAAATTCCAACGCATACCTCTAAAAGTGGGGTTGTCTAAAAATCCGTGAGGATTAATAAATGCTAAAATTCCGCTTCCATTTTTTTCAATAAAATGCTGTCCGTAGCGTAAAAATTTTACATAATCATCATTTAACCAATGTTTACGCTCATTAAAATGTACGCCATCAACATATTTATAATCTTCAATCAAATCACTAATCCATTTGCCATTATTGGAAGAAATGCCGCTGTATGGCGGGTTTCCAATCACACACATTACAGGAGTATCTCGTTTTATGTGGTTGGCTTCATTTGCCTCACTACTTAACCAGTTGGCAAATAATGTTCCTGTATCTGGATGGTATTCTTCTAAACTATTGGTTAGGTAAACTCTTGTCCGTTGCCCTTTGGTAGCTTTAAAACCTGTTTTTTTTAGTAATAAATCTATTTGTAAATGTGCCATTGCATAACTTGCCATTAGTAATTCAAAACCATTTAAACGTGGGAGTAAATTATTTTCAACATAACTACTCCAAATCCCTTCTTGTCCTTTAAATTTTTTGTTGACGTGTTTGATGACTTCCGCTAAAAAAGTTCCTGTTCCTGTAGCTGGGTCAAGAATTTGTACTTTGTGAACTTGTTGTTCTATTTGCTTGTATCCTGTCACAGAACGCTTGTCAGGAGTTTGTGTGTTTACTTTAATTTTTGTTTTAGAAGTGTCTGCTAAACCTTGTTGTAAATCAAATTCTGTTTTTAAAATATCATCTACTGCACGAACAATAAAATTTACAACTGGGGCAGGAGTGTACCAAACGCCACGGGATTTACGCAATTTAGGGTCATATTCAGTCAGAAAAGTTTCATAAAAATGGATGATTGGGTCTTCCATTTTTGTAGTCTTTCCGTAATTTTTTAGAATTACTTCTACGTTACACGCTAAGAAAATATCGGTCAAACTATCTACTACCCATTTTATACGGTCGTCTATATCTGGTCCTGCAATGTACCCAAAGAGTTTTCGTAAAAAAGGATTCGATTTTGGAATAAGTTCAGCTGCTTCTTGTCTGCTGAATGTTTCTAAAGTAGGGTCATTTAATCGTGCTGCAAACATACCATAAGCAATAGTTTGGGCATAAACATCTGCAAAAGTTTTAGGCGTAATGTCGTGAATCAAAATTTCTTTAAAAGCCAACATTTGGTCTTTAAGTGTACTGTTTTGATGATTAACCTCGTCACTTACAAGAGCTTTGCCAATAATATCAGATAATAGGCGTGCTTTGCCCGCCATCATTTCTGCTAATTTTTTAGAGCTTTTGATGGTTTGCCCTACATGAGTTGTAAAGTCTTTTAAAAGATTTTCAAAAGGCTCAAAATTTTCAGGCTTAGCTATAATATTATCACCTGAAATTTCAGCAATAGCTATTTTAGTTACTAATTCCCCTTCGTTGTATAGGTGAAAGTTTAGATAATCTGTAAACATCAGATTATTTAAAGAAGCTTTGTATCTATCAAACTGTTCCTTATTGCCTGTTTTTTTTTTACCTTCTAAATCTTTATCTCCTATGTTTTTAGCTTCAATAAAACCAACAGGGATATCTTTTTTAGTTAAGATGTAATCTGGAGCACCACACTCCTGCCGTTTAGGCTCATTGGTAGCTCGCACGTCCATGGCTAAACTTTCTATAAGTTGTTGAAGGTCTCCTCTAAAAGTATGTTCTGTAGCGTTACCGAGTGTGTAGCGTTGATTTATATTATCAATGTATTTTTCTATTGTCATATTTCAATTCTCATTATTCTCGGTTAGCGTTGGCAAAAAATAGCTCTTTTGGTTTTTTTCTGCGTTGGCTTTCGTGTCGGCAAAAACCAAATGTGCTATTTGTGCGGTTGGCTCTTTTTTGAATGAAGCCCAACGTTTGTGTATGGTTAGTGGCGGATTTCGAGGCACTTAAATTCCAGCTTAACAGGTGCTTTATTCTAGGCTAAAATGCTGATATTTAGAATAAAACCGCCATTAACTATACATTTTGTTGTAGTGCGTTTTTATAGTTTGTCCTTCTTTATCAAGTTCCAATAATGTTCTCCAAGTATTGTCATTTTACAACCTTTTGAGTTCATTGCTGCAAAATACATATGCTCTTCATCTACAGGGATAACCAAGTTAATTCTATTATATTTCTGAAGGATTGCAAATTTTTCAGTATTCTCCTCAATATGACCATTATATTCTGGCTCGAATGTTGGATTTAGCTTAAAAACATCTTCCCTATTTGGGAAGAGTTCAATAATTAGTTTTAAATCAGAGAGAGAAATTGGCGGCTGAACTTTTCTGAGACTTGTAAAACTCCTAACGTTTGTTTTAAAAATAGGTCTTTGTTCCCAAGGGCCTAATGATTGGTCAATATGAGCATAAACACTGCCTGGTGTAATTTCTCCGACTAAATTAGATGCTCCTCCGCTAAGTGCGTCAACTAAAAGACTCGTAAAGACACCTGAACCATTTTCTTCTACTGCATATTGAGTTTCACTAGATGCAGTCAATATTGTCATTCCTTCACTTAGAGTAGCACTTATATCAGAGCCACCTGCTTTACCTACAAATCCTGAATGACAACAATCTAGAATTATTATTTTATTTCTAGCTTTTGATTCATTTGCGATTTGTAACAACTCTGTCATTGGAAAACCATCATCGCCATCAGAACATTCACTAGTTATTAAATACCCACCTGTGTTCTCGACATAACCGTGTCCCGAAAAATAGAATAAGGCAACATCAGAATCATCTTTGAATAATTCTATGCAAAGTTCTTTGAGTTCTTTTCTCGTTATGGCAGATTTATCATTAGTCGCCACTTCAAGTTTAGACGCAAAATTAATAGTTCCATCACTATGTCTTTCTAAAACAGATTTTAGTGAATAAGCATCTGTAACACATCCAAAAAGCTCAGAAACATTTGAATAGTGGTCTATACCTACAATTAGTGCTTTTCTCATTGATTTAAGCGTTTGAATGTCTTCTTATTGCTTCAACTATGGAATGTGTATTCCAATTAACCATTTCTGCCGCATTGTCCCTTACGACACTTGATACTACAGTGCTTCTCCAAGGTTTAATGCCAATGATTGGTTTAGGGTTCGTAAACCCTTCATTTCCAACTATAATTTCTTTGTTAATCCACTTGCTATAAGTTGAATACTTCCCTGCCATAATTAAAATTACGTGACTTAGCCTCATTTTATTAGTAATAGCTTCAAGAAGTTGTTTGTCAGTGCCGTTAGTGTGAATTGGGTCGTCTTTTGGAACAGAAAAATTCTTATAATCGAAATAACTGCGGTTGTCCAAAAGGTTGCATAGTTTATCATATGCGTCCGAATACTGCCAAGAATGGCTAATAAATAAATTTTGTGTTGTTGCCATATAATTTAAATTTTAGTAATGAATTCAGAGATGTTATTCCAAGTCCATTGGATTACTTTTTTATTTTTCAGTTCTTTCGGTTTTGCACCTTTATCGTTCCATTTTATTTGCATACCAACAGTTGGTGCTTTTTCTTCTAATGCACATTTCATTTCCCATTTTGCACCGCTTGCCAAATGTGTTCTTTTGCTTATTAATGCAATCACACCATCACAACCCTTAATTTTTGTTCTACATCTTTTTTTCCATTCATTTTGCTTCCAAGCTTTCTTAGCTGACATATCTATGAAATCAAAAGGTGAGTTTTTCTTTCTAGCTTGTTCAACTAAATAATCCCGATATAGAATATCCTCAATTGCAAAGCTAATAAAGATTCTTTTCCAAATAAAAAATCAAATATACCCATTTCATTTTCTCTAATGCACTACAACGTATGGATAACACAACAAGTTGTGTTATCTCCGTTTTATTAATAGTATAAATTTAGTGATTTTTTTATTGTCTTATTGGAGAAATGGAGGGAAACCAAATCCGAGAAAGACAGCTAGAAGGAATTGCTATCTCAAAAGCTAGGGGAGTATATAAGGGCCGCAGTATACGGACTAAAGAAAACCCTATTGAATTTTTGACTAAAACAAAGAATAAGAAAGCTATTGAATTACTGGAGAAAGGCTACAAGAATGTAGAAATTGCCAAAATCACTGGGTTTCACCAAAATACTGTCATTAAAAACAGAAAAGCTGTCTTCAACACTTAGCTCAAACTAATCTCTGTTTTTATGTCTTCTAACAAAAATCCTCTCTTCTTATATTTACTTTAACCAATCCTTTAGTTTTCACATTTAATGTATACAGTAAAATAAATATTGTAACCTTAAATATAAATACTTAATGATCAATTGTTATTAGTTTTAAAAAAAACCAGCCCAAATAAATGAACTGGTTTTATTTTTATAAGGCATTGTAGCCTTTATTTCATCCACAAGAATCCTCCTGCATATTGCCTCTCTCCCCTTACAGTCTTTGCAATACATGATTTGCTTATTCCTGTTTGTCTGGAAGCTTCAGCTATAGACTTATATTCTTTGATAATGACCTCATCTACATCTAACTGCTTAACGTATTTTAAGCGCTTATCAGCAGTTTTAAAACTATCAAGGTCTTTGTATGACCAACTAAACCCTTTTGCTGATTTAGAGCCTCCTAAACATGCTGAGCTTATGTTAGATCTAGAAGTGTTAACTGACTTTGCAGCTTCTTCTAAAGATTCAAACCTAGCGGTTTGTTTTCCTGTTTCCTTGCAGTATTGGAATACTGTTTTCTTAAATCCACCACCACAATCTGAATTATAGCCAGAATTGTAAGAATCATATTCAGCAATATAATATTGCTCTTTTAAGGCTAATTCATCTGTGTTCTCAGTAGTATCTATGGTTTCCCAACTAAAATTATTGGATCCATAGGTGGATATAGCTTCATAAAACTTTCCTTCTTCTGTTCTATTAGCTCTTTCTTGGTGATCTAACCTTCTCTGTTGAAGTGAATACGTCGTAGAACCAACATATACTTGATTAGTTGTCTGGTTTGTTGATTTGTAGATTATAAATTTTTTTCTCTCTTCTGCTTCTGTCATCATTCTATTAAATTTATTTATTATCCAATACTGGTAAAAACGCCATGTTTTTTAATTACTCTATTCATTATTTCAGTTACTATTCCCTCATGAGTTTGTCTACAATACAATGCATCATAGACATATAATACATAAATACCAAATCTGTTTAATTCATAAATTATATCACTCATTATAATTACCTCTTTTTTAAATAATTGTTGAGATGTTTTCTTGTAATTATATTTTTCTTTCTCTCGAATTAGATTTTCTAACATTACTTTTTCTCTTTCGTAATAAAAATCATAGAGGATGCTTTTTTTCATATCTTCTACTCTCTTATTAAAAAAAGACAAATGTTCAATTTTTATCTCATACAAAGGTTTGCTTAAGGCTTTAGCAACATATTCGTGAGTTATTTGGTGTTCTGGTTCACCATAAATAGAAAATGCTATATTCGGATGTAAAGCTTTAAAATCAAGCTCAATAATTTCTTCATTATTTATTTTAATCAATGATCTTATCCAAGAAGGCATTAAATTGAAACTATCAACTACACGATTACCTGATTTAAAATCACCAATTTTCGGAATCATATAATTACTACCTACCAAAGAATCATATAATTTGATATTATATTCTACAAAGGACCTTGGTTTTGAACTTGAATAATAAGATTTCGATTTCTTATTTAGAAAAGTTAATTTCTTACCCTTTTTATTTTTGTGATTTTCTTTGACAAGTTTTTTTGCATGATTTAAGATTACATCCCTAGATGGTAAAGTTATTTGGCCATAAACATTAATTAGGTTTCGTCCTATTACATTAGAACTTGCATTATTGAATTGTTCCAAACAATGATCTTCCTTAATAATTATGTTGTCTTCAAATTTAATCTGATATGATTCTAGAGCTATATTTTTCGAACTACTATTAAGCCTATATTGCTTTGCATAATAATTCTCACGATAGGTTTCTGTGTTGTTACTATTTTTTTTACAGTCTATAATTGGATCAGTATTATTAGTCTCATATTTTAAAGCCTCAATAATTTTTTTATAAACAAATGTATTATCAGACCCTTTTTTGAACTGATGTTTTAAAATTTCTGAAGACAATCCTTTCCAATAATTCTCATCTTCAAATACAGTATAAGTCAAGTTCGAAATCATAATAAAACACTTCTCAACTGCCATATCTGTATTAAAGTCAATCTTTTTTAATATTCCTTTAGGTAACCTTTTAATACGCCTTCTTATACCTTTAGGTATTTGTATTATTTTACACTCACCAAAAAATATCGGTAAAGTGACATTGTTATCAACCTCTTCAAATCTATCAATAGTTGTTGAATTGCTAATGAAATTAGGGGTTTCATTAGTTTTTTCTAACTCTGAAGCATCAGTAACATAGTTGATAGTTAGAGATGAATTAATAGTTGATGGTGATTGATTGGATTGGATTGGTTGACGTTCAAGTTCATTTAATCTTTTTTTTTCATTTAATCTTTCTTTCATTTATTTTTTTAATTAAGTGTAAGACTAGATTTCAGACTAATCTTATATAAATTACCAGTCTCTACCTGTCTGGTTTAATTTTTTTATAATCGAATGGGTAAAGGATATAGTAGGGGAAAGATTAGGCGCTTTGCCTATGGTAAAATTAGTTTTTTCATTCAACATCATCTCTCTTCTGTAAACTAAATCATTCATTTAACACAAATGTACGAAATTTTAACATAATATGCAAGCATATTGTCATTTATTTTTCGTATAGATTTTTTACGAGTGCCTAAAACATTGATAAAAGCCATCTCTAAAAGTTGTAATTTTAAAGATGGCTTAATTGATCAATCGTTTTCAGTGGCTTTTTTTGGAAGTGAAGCCGTCTCAAAAGTTTTTAATTCAAAATACAGTATAACACTTATTATATAGCTATTTAAAGAATATCAAAATGATAGTAATAGTAGGCCTTACGGTTTACAATAAACACTGTAACTAAGTCTTGTGTTACTTTTATACTTTCAACTGACATGATATCTCCTCGCCTAAGGTCTCCAACATCTGATCTAGCTCTAACTTCAAACGGACAAATCCTTTTATCCAATCTTCTGTGAGCATTTATGATGTATAAAACTTTAGGTGAGCAATACTTTAAAATAGAATTGAAATATTTAGATTTCATAGAAAATAGCTATATAAATTGGTGCACAAACCAATTAGGATCTTCATAAAGTAAAGAATCTCCAAGCTCATTCATTAGTTCGTATGCATTTACATTACGCTCTAGGTTATTATCAATATAGGAAGCTTTATTAGCGTCTGTAAGCAAATTATATAACTGCCATAAACTTATCTCTCCATTTTCATCTTTACCAAAATGAGAGTCTTTTATATAAGATCTTACCACATGGTTAATTTGACTGTCTGTAATTAAGACTTTTGGCAATTTCGCTTTAGCAGTTTTATCTAGATGATTATAAATTCTAAGTTTTCCAATGAAGTGGGCAAACTCTTGCTCATTTAATTTAAATTTACTCATCCGTTCCATCATTCCTAAGAGTCTACTTGCATCAAAGTTTTGAACTAAATCTAGAACATGCTCTTTAAGATCATGGACAGAGCCTACTTTAATTTCACTAGCAAAGCCATCTGTAGAAATACACAGATTAGTACAAATCATATTTTGATAGCCAATAAACACTTTAAACTTTTCAAGTGACTTTGTGCTGTACAAGTTCTCTTGATTATAAGCTCTTACTCCTCCTATAGTAAGGTTAAGTTTGTCTCCATTTACGATTTCACTTCTACCGATAGCCTGAAATATAAAAGCACATCTTTCATAATAGATAGTTTTCTCATCATCTTCTAAATCTTTAGCAGGTTTTCCTATTGCACTTGGTGTTCTCCCTTTGATTGTGTGAGATACTTTTATAAGAGGCTTGGTTAATTTTATAGAAGGAATGGCCGTCTCTATAAGGTCTTGAATTTCACTTACAAACTGATAATGAGAAATTGTAGATTCATTATCTTTTGAAAATACAGGAATAATACAGTCTTGTTTTAAATGTTCTAAAGTAACCTCTTCTGTCTTTCCTCCTATAAAATTATTAGCCTTTAGGTCAGGTTCAACCAATTCATTTTCATTAATAATATGCTGACTTTCTATAACTTGTTCCATAATTAGTCGATGTTTTTAGATTCTACAATTTGATTTTTTAAGCTTTCTATTTCTTGCTTTTTAATTTGAAGCTTTGGCACGATTTCACTTTTTAGGTCTATGTTCTTTTGATATATGTGTTTTAAGCCATCAACAGTTTCACATCTCTCTATTTCATTTGAAACGCCTCTAAGCCTATCCTCATTTGACTCTGTACACCATTCTAATAGTTTTCTTCCTGTATGAGTGTTTACAATAAACTCTGGCTTATCTATAAATAATGAAGTCCTGTCTTTAGAAGCTTTTGCTAAATGCTTATCATTAATAAGTTCAAAATTCACTGTAAGCTCATATTCAAAACCATCACGCGTAATTTCTTTGGTTCCATGTTTTATGACTTTAGTCTTTCCGTTACCAACTACATCCAAAGAATAATCAGTTTTACGACGTGTAGTTGTAATTACATGACATTCAGAACTGAGTATGGCATCTATAAAGGAACCATGGCGAGGTGTTATTTTTGCCCAATCTTGGAACCTTCCTCCTAATTGCTCATGTATTTCAAGACAACCGCCTTTCCCATTCCATTCATGAGAAATACTATCTATAATGACGACTTCAATTCCGCTAGTCTCACATAGCTCTATGGCTTCTATAAAGCGTTCTGGTGCATAAGGAGGTTTTAAATTTATAGTCTTGTATTCCCCTAAATTTGAATACAGACTTGCACTGTTATTTTCAGTATCTATAACCGCAATTTTGGACCAATTTTGAGTTATACCATAGGCTAACAATAATGCACTATAAGTTTTACCAAAACCACTTGCTCCGCTTAAACCTATTCTAAGTTTAAGAGCTTCTTTTTTTGCTATTTCTAATTTCATAAGTATAGTTTCTAATTTTAAAAAGTATAAAGCCTACTATTTTCAAGTATAGTAGGCTATAAATAAAAATGAGCCCCCATAGGAGACTCATAGTTGACACGTTTGAAAAGGTTAGTTAACCATTTCAGATTCTACAACGTTTTGTTTGACCGTTGCTTCTTCATCATCCATATAGCGATACTGATGAGTAAGAGTTACTGTTTCCTCAGTGTTAGGAATTTTATAACTGTATGGTTCAGAATCTACCTTTACAACTTGCCCAGGTATTTGAGAGCCAATTAAACCCTTGCAGGTTACTTCATTAAATGTGGAAGTGACGTAAGCTTTCCTAGCTGTTAAGTAATTACGCCCAGTCTCTCTGCTCTTTACAGATTCAACTCCTCCTTGAACAATCAATGAATAGAATTCTTCACCAGTTTCTTTGTTTGCACTGGCTTTAAAATCAATAATAGTTACCATAATAATAATTTTAAGATTAAATGTGTACGGGGCTATCCCAGAGTAAAAAAAGAGTGGGGTTGATCCTTAATTATGTAGCGCTTAACTCCATGAAAGAAACATCTGAAAATTTTCCAAAAAAAATTAAAGTTTCGAGTTTAGGGCTTGCTGATTTACTCAAGCTTATTTTAGTTCAAGAGGTGTGTAATTTTGAATAAAAAAGAGTTTAGTGACATCAGTATTATAGAAACACCCTTTTATTTTGGGATTTAGCTTAGCATATATCCAATTTTTAAATAAGGCACAAAAAATAGCATATTTATCTGCTATTTTTGATAAGTTTATTAAGTTCATTATGAAGAAAATGGCACTAATCCAGCTTTCTGATGTGTCTTTTCTTTTGGCTTTTATTTTGCTAAGTCCGTATGCGTTTTTTGCTTGTCCAAACTTTCCTTCTATTAGGTTTCTTTGGTTTCGCTCTTTTTTGAGTTTTCGCCTTTGATAGGCAGAAAGCTCTTGTTTTGGCGGTCTCCCTAATGGTTTTCCTACAATTCTAATCCCTTTTTCTTTGAGCCATTTTCTGTTCTCTCTGTTGAGGTATATTTGGTCTGCCAGTAGTAATTCTGGGTAGTGACCAAAGGTGGTTCTGTAGGATTCTACTTGTAATACTAAATCTTTAGATTCATTAAATTGATCCCAACTTATATGTTCTACTCTACTCATTCCATCTATCTCACTAGCACTAATCTTTGCTCCAAATTCTGTTGATGCTTTATCCTTTCCTCTTGGGATAGGACGAACGTAAGGTTGATAAATATTGACTATTCTATTTTTTACACTATTAACTTTTTCGTGATACATATAGTATTGTTGTTCATAGATGAGTTGAAGCACCCAGTAAATCTTTTGGTCCCGTTTTGGTAGAGGGAATTTACAGGGATAAGCAGTGCTAAGATCTGTAAACATGCCAGGCAAGTGTTCATCCTTTTTTTGATCTTCTATTTGGTCTAACAGTTTTTCAATATAAGATAGGTTACGCCTAGTATATCCTAGTTGTTTTCGAATGAACTTGTTTATTTGTTTGGTTGTCTTTCTGCGTTTTTTAGAAAATACAAGATATTCTGTTCTTGCTACTCGACGGTAATCCCGAGGTTTATTAACTCCTTGGGTTTGCTCGTAGAGCAAATCTATAATTCGCTCACTTTCTTTGCGTGCTGTATTAAGCAGACCAGCATCGGTAGGGAACACTATTCTTTGATCAGCCACACTAGCATCAATCTTTAGTTTGCCTTTGTGTTTACTACCAGAGGTACATTGTTTAGGGGCATCTTCCTCGGTGTTCTTTTGAATATTCCTTGCCCTTTTTGGCTTCAAGCTATCTGCCTTTTCAATGATTAGAGTATTCCAAGAGTCAAAATTTACTGCCCCCATTCGTTTACGAATAGCTACAAGTACAGTGGGATGAAAAGGGGGTTTGGTTTGAAAACACTTTAATCCACAGAAATATTGCAAGTAGATGTTTTCGCTAATCATCGTAACGGTCTCTCTATCGTTTAGCCCTATCTTATGCTTTACAATAATTGCACCTATAACCATGCGGACATCAATACTCTCTCTACCACTACGTGCATTGAGTTTATTGGAATATACCTTTGCCAAAGCATCCCAAGGGATGAGTTGTGATAATTTTACCCAGCGATTATCAGATAACAATTCTTGTTCGAAGGGATGTGAAAACTCGGATAAACTTAACTGATTAGAAGGCGTATATTTTATCATAACTGCATAGGTTTATTAGTAAAAGATACGAAAAACCATGCAATTACGCAAGAAAAAAACGTGTATTTTTATGCGTAAAACACTGATGCTTAATTTAATAGATGATAATTATAAGAAAATCAGCAATCCCGAGTTTAGAGACTTAAACTCCTTTGCTACGCTACTACTTAAGATTTTACCGTAATGATCCTGTGTTACTTTTATACTACTATGTCCAAGTACATGGCTTACAATTTCTATTGGAATATTATTTTCTAGCAAGACTGTAGTAGCAAATGTTTTTCTGGCTACATGATGAGTCAGATTCTTTTCTATCCCAACTATTTCAGCTATTTCTTTCAAATAAGAATTAAATCTCTGGTTCGAAACAACTGGTAATTCTAAAACCTTATCAAAAGTATATTTGGAAATCAGATTTTCAGCTTTTTTCAAAAGTGGTATTTCTAGGGTCTTTTCAGTTTTAGTACGGTCTATTATTATCCAATTCACACCCCCATTAGTTTGGAGATGCTTAGATTTTAATCTAGACATTTCATTATAAGCTAAACCAGTATAACAGCATAGAACAAAGCAATCTCTAACTTTTTCAAGCCTGTAATTCCCAAACTTATGTTCTTCTAGTTTCTTTAACTCAGAATGCTTTAAATAAACAATTTGCTTATTTATCTTTTTCACCTTATAGCCTAAAAATGGATCTCTGTCAATAAGCCCTTCTATTTGAGCTTGTTTTATAACTTTCTTAAATCTCTGCAAAGTCTTATTGACTGTGATTTGCTTATTCCCTTTTTTGGCTTTTAGAAAATATTCGAAATCATAAAGTAAGTTTAGTTTGAGTTTTTTTAATTCAAGCTTAACCAGTGATTTTGATTTTAAAAATTCATCAAGATGATTATAAATGTAGAGATACTTATTCCAAGTAATTTGCTTTATATCCTTACCGATTAGATCCTTTTGCCTGTTCAAGAATTTATTATAAAAGGAAATTACAGATTCACCTTTTTCTTCAATGGGTTTATTGAAATATAAGGCCAAGATAGCCTCAACCTCATATTCATCTTTTTTGAAATTCAAATACAATTCAATCTCCTCTAATTTATGATGAACAATTTTGAGTCTTTGATTGATAATTTCGTCTTGATTTGAGCATTGTGTTTTTGAATTCCAATCTTTCTGATTTACAGATAATCCTGTAGCAAAACTCTTTCTTATTTTATTGTAAGTGATCCTACAATGGATTGGAGCTCTACCGTTAGTTGTCATCCTAGATTTATAGAGTATAAATCTAATTTTTAAGCTGTTTGTTTTCATATCAATTTTAATTAATTGATATACAGTTCAGTATGTGTTACCTTTTTCAAAAAACCTTGTTACCTTTTTCTCGACCTTTTTAGATCTAAAATAGGTACCCTAATTTTTATTAGGAAAAAGTTGACTTTGACTTAAATCTCGTAGAACACCAGTAAGTTCAATACTTAAGGAAGGAAAAATTTAAAAACAAAAAAACCCGATATTTTCATATCAGGCTTACTTGCTCCTCCTCAACCCCGATACCTATCGGGGCGAACCCTAGCTATATTTATCTAGCAATTTAATTTTCATCTCAGAATATTTTTTTAGATTCTGGATATATACTTTACTTTTCATCTTTTTGATGTGTTTCTCAATGGCTAAAGCTTGTTCCTTAGATTTGCATTCAATCTTTAAATAGATCTCCCAATCCTTCGCCTTAGAAGTGAACTTGTGAGATTCCGCATTAAGATGAAACTCCAGTCGTTTTTCCAAGTTTGACGTAAATCCAATATAGAACCTATCAAGCTTTTCAGAGTTCAGGATGTAGACACTATAAGTCATTGAAACATTATTCTTTAAAAACAAAAAAACCCGATATTTTCATATCAGGCTTACTTTGCTCCCCCTCAAAGACTCGAACTTTGGACCCTCTGATTAACAGTCAGATGCTCTAACCAACTGAGCTAAGGGGGAATTTATATGATGTAATGAACTATCGTGTTTTGCGGTTGCAAATATAAACCAATATTTAGTTTCACAAAACGTTTTTTCAAAAAAAATATTTAAAAATTTAGCCTCCTGTCAGCCAGCGGTAGACGTCATTTCCATTGGCAAACAATACCAAAGCTATAAGTATGAAGAAACCAACCATTTGGGCATATTCCATCACCTTTTCGTTAGGCTTACGCCCTGAGATCATCTCATAGAGCAGGAACATAACATGTCCTCCATCCAACGCAGGGATAGGTAAGATATTCATGAATGCAAGGATAATTGAGATAAACGCTGTGGTGGTCCAAAAGGCTTTCCAGTCCCAGGCATCGGGAAACAAACTTCCTATGGCTCCAAAGCCTCCCACTTGTGTAGCTCCTTTCTTAGTAAACACGTATTTGAATTGTGCGACGTAATCATGAAGCGTCCAATAAGCAAAATCAAATCCAGCACCTATACTTTCACCAAAGCTGTAGGACTTAGTTAAGATATCATCCGCGCTTACAGCTGAAGTAATGACCCCTATAAGACCATCTTCATCGGCAGTCACATTTACTTTACCTAACCCCTCTGCTGCCAATTCTCTATCCAGTCCAGGATTTTCCTGAGGCGCACTCGTATAAGTTACCTCAACGGGCACACCTTTATTGTCTTGTATTTTTTTTCTGAACTCATGCCAGTAATTGATCTTTTCACCATTAACGGACGTAATCATGTCTCCTTTTTTAAGCCCGGCCTTATCTGCTGGAGAATCTGCCAATACGCTATCGATCATGGGTTTCTTAATCGGTGAAAAAGGCTGAAAACTACCAGATTGAAATAACTGCTGACCGATATCTTCCGGAATCGATAAAGTTTCTGAGCTACCAGTTGGATGCTCCACTTCTACGGTGCTTATATCCCTAAGCAATAAATATTTATTAATGTCGATCTGGCTTTGTAGAGGTTCTCCATCAACGCTTAAAATTTTGTCACCATCCATAAACCCGTAGTCTTTCATGATTTCGGTGCTTTCAAGACCGTTATCAAAAACTTTTGGAGACAAATAGTTTTCACCATAAACAAAAAGAACCATCATATAAATCAGGAATCCCAATACAATGTTCACGGTCACACCGCCCAACATAATGATGAGTCGTTGCCAGGCTGGCTTACTACGAAATTCCCAGGGCTCAGGTGGTTTTGCCATTTGCTCCTTGTCCATACTCTCATCTATCATCCCGGAAATTTTCACATAACCACCAAGTGGTAACCAGCCAATACCATAAACCGTATCGCCAATTTTCTTTTTGAAAAGCGAAAACTTGACATCAAAAAACAAATAGAATTTCTCTACTCGGGTGTTAAAGAGTTTAGCCGGTATAAAATGACCTAACTCATGTAATACAATTAGTATAGATAAACTCAAAAGGAGTTGAACTGCTTTGATAAAAAATGGATCCATTAATCAGAAATTTTCAGTCGCAAAAGTAATCTTTTATCGGTGCATAAAAAATTTTTGAACCTCTACGCCGCATAGTTAACAAATAATTGTAACCAATGAGACATTACAGGACATGCATTCGAGTTATTTTTGCAAAATATTACACAACTATGCTCAAGTTTTTTGCTAGATACAAGTTTTTCTTTGTGGTGATGCTCATCCTTTCAGCAATCATCATTGCGTTCATTTACAACCAGTTAAAACCCACTCCCAAGCTTCCTGTTTTTCAGCCAAGCATGGTTACTGCAGATCTTGTGGATACGACGGTCCAGTACATTCGCAAGTATCATAAAGTCAAAGATTTTAAGCTGGTGAATCAAAATGGTGATACGATTACACAGAAGGATTATAAAGACAAAATCTATGTCGCCGATTTCTTTTTTACCACTTGCCAGAGCATTTGTATTGACATGGCCAAAAGCATGCAAACTCTTCAAAAAGAGTTCAAAAATGACGATGACATCAAATTACTTTCTCACTCTGTAACGCCAGAAATTGATGACGTTCCTCAGCTCAAAAAATATGCAAAAGAAAAAGGAGTTATCGACAGCAAATGGAATCTGGTGACCGGTGACAAAAAACAAATCTACAATCTGGCGAGAAAAGAATATCTGGCTTCCAAAACCGAAGGTGATGGCGGACCCTACGACCTCGTTCATACAGAAAATTTTGTATTGGTGGATAAAGAAAAGCGCATCCGCGGATTCTACGACGGCACCAACCCTGAAGAGATAGAAAAACTCATCGAGGATATCGATATCTTAAGGTTGGAGTATCTGCCTGAAGAGAAGTAAATTTTCTTCGGAATTTACCACTGCTAGACTCCATATTTTTCGACAATAAACTTTCATGACGTAGTGAGTTTAAATGTGAACGCCCGATGTCGATAAGACTTTAATTTATACGTTTATTACTAAAGAATAACGAACAACTAAAGACGAGTGTTCTTAGGCTAAAGCAATTATTGTTTTTGTTAGCAAGAGATGAGACCTCACAGGTTTCGAAAACCTGTGAGGTCTTTGACTTGAGTTGGAAAGTTATAAAAATCAAGCTAACTTTTAGTAATGGTCCGTTGTCGATAAATCTTCAGTTCTCAATTTTATTCCAGAAGAGACCGTTCATCTGAAGTTGGGTGTTCTCAGGCTATGAAAAATATTATTTTTGTTAGCAAGCGATGAGACCTCACGGGTTTCAAAAACCTGTGAGGTCTTTGACTGGAGTTGAAAATTATAAAAATAGTAATGGTCCAATATCGATAAGACTTCAGTATTCAAATTATCACTAGTGGACAACGTTCACCTAAATCGGTTCTTTACACTCAGGACGGATATTCTAAGTTAGCTTCCTATCTTAAGCTGTATATCGTAAAGCTTGAGGCCAACGGATACAAATTCAAAATAAAACCTCTAGAAGATTCTTTTTAAAACCTCTTCGATATCAATAAGCATGATACTGAAAACGCCGAGAACAATGACAAATTTAAGAAGATTGTGTAAAACCAGATAGTGGATTTTCTGCTCCGACCGCCAGAGCTGAAATAGAAATATGATGAGTAACACCACGCATAAGAGGAAGTAATAATCCATGTAACCTGAATCGAAATAAAGCACGAGTATAAGCGCTGGAATGATGGTGGAAATCACCAATATAGAAATGAGTCGCTTTGTAAATTTCACATTATATTTCACCGGAATTGTGGAGTAATCTAATGTGAAATCACCTTTTAGATTTTCCAGGTCTTTCACGAGTTCTCTGATAAGAATGATGAAAAAGAGAAAAACCGCATGTACGATAATCACTTCTTCAAAATTCCGATAATAGACGAAAATGATGAAAAATGGCAATATAGCTACCACTCCGGCAGTGAGTGTTCCTAAAAAAGGATAGCGTTTGAGCTTATGAGAATACAGCCATAAGATGAAAATGTAAATGGAGTAAAATAAAACGGCTTTAAAACTTACGTAGCTAGCGATGATGACGCTGAGAAAGTTGAGTGTAAAATATACACCTAGTTTGGTTTTCTGGCTGACGTAGTTGTCGAGTAAGGTTTTTTGGGGCCTGTTGATCAGGTCTTTTTCGGAATCGTAAAAATTATTGATTAAGTATCCGGAAGCGATGGCTAATGCTGTTGATACAACGATTAAAAAAAGATTGACATCCAGCACAACTTGCTTAATGGGGATGTGATGTGCCATAATAAATATGGAAGCCAAGTACTGAGCTATAACAATAATAAGAATATTATAACCGCGAATGACGGAGAACAAACTCAAAAATTTGAGCCAAAGGCGTTTGTTCTCTCGAGACATGAATCAATAGATTTTAAAACGTATAAACCACTTCCAATTTGTGATCTTTCAGGGCTTTTTTGGCTTTTTCAAAATCCTGAGTAAAACCTAAAATATAGCCGCCACCTCCAGAGCCACAAAGCTTGAGGTAGTAATCGTTGGTTTCGATACCTTTTTTCCACAACTCGTGGAACTGCTTAGGAATCATAGGTTTGAAATTATCTAAAACAACATTGGAGAGATGCTTTATATTTCCAAAAAGCGATTTGAAATCACCTTCCAGGAAGTTATCTACACAGGCATCTGTATGTTTTACGAATTTATCTTTCATGATATTTCTGAAACCCTCCTGCTTCATATTGTCCATAAAAATCTGAACCATTGGAGCCGTTTCTCCCACGATGCCACTGTCCAGAAGAAAGACAGCACCATTACCGTTTTGAGCTTGTGAAGGAATTCCTGCGGGTTCAATATTGTCTTTTGAATTGATAAGTATGGGTAAGCTTAGATAGCTATTAAGCGGATCTAAGCCTGAAGATTTTCCATGAAAAAAAGATTCCATTTTGGAAAAAATAGTTTTGAGCTTCAAAAGTTTGTCCTTAGATAAATTTTCAAGAATTGTGATTTTATCAAACGCATATTTATCATAAATAGCGGCTACCAGAGCTCCACTACTTCCTACGCCATAACCTTGAGGAATACTGCTATCGAAATACATTCCTTTGTCCAGATCCTCATTTAATGAATCTAAATCAAAACGAACTGGTGTACTTTTTTCTGTGTTCAGTCCCTCCAGGTAAGAAGAAAATCGCTTTAATTCTTTATTGGACTTAATAGCCTTTTCATCTGGATTCTCGTCAACCTTTAAAGCTCCGTTGTAGAAGTTGTAGGGGATAGAAAGTCCTTTGGAATCTTTAATAATACCATATTCTCCAAATAATAAGATCTTGGAATAAAATAAGGGTCCTTTCATAGGTGTCTCTTTAGGATAAAATCAATCTGTTCTGCAAATATTAATGATTATTAAGAGATAAATAATGGCAATTAAGAAAAAATATCTCTTCAAAAAAATAATATCTACAAATTTAATTTATTTTGTTGAACTTTAATTCAAATATTATAAACAAAGTTAAAACTGAATTTGATCATGAATTACTTTGTCTCCCTGGCAAAATTGGATTAAATCTTCGGTAATAAATTTTCTGACCCTGGCAGAAGAAGTATTCGGGTAGAGCAAATGAACATTGGCTCCGGCGTCGAGCGTAAAACCGATCTGGACCTCTTCAGATCTTCTAAGTTCCCAGATTTTATTGATTACTTCTAAAGTATTAGGTTTCATTAGGATGAAATATGGAGAACTTGTCATCATCATCGCGTGAAGTGACAAAGCCTCAGATTCTACCAAAGCAAAAAACTCATCAAAATTACCTGAGGATAAAATAGATTTCAATTTTGAAATATTATCATCTGCTTGTTGAAAACGTTGCTCTGCAAAAGGATGTCCGTGCATCAAATCATGACCTATACTACTGCTCACTTGTTTTTGGCCTTCATCTATGAGTAAAATTGAGTCTTGAAACGCTCTGAAATTTGGATGGACTTCATGCGGATAATCAATTCCAAAAAAGCTGGAGCTGCCTTCTATGTCTTCGTGCTTACCCCAAACGACCAATTTAGCACCTGTGCTTCTGCAGGCACTACCAGATCCTAATCTTGCCAAAAATGATGTTTTCTGTGCCAGAAATTCATCTGTCAGTTCAGGTTTTACTGAATTTTCCATAGCCATAAAGCATTTTGAAAGAGCAGCCATACCGCTAGCAGATGAAGCTATTCCGCTACTGTGGGGAAACGTATTTTTTGTGTGAATCTCAAATTCAAAAGATTTCAAAAAAGGCGTATAGGTTTCTATGCGCTTTAAAAAAGTTTCAATTTTGGATTTGAAAGCAGGTTTTAAATCACCATCCAAATACACTTCAAAATGAAACTGATCATCTGCCTCAATTCGTTTCTTTAAAACAACTTCAGTTTTGGTTTTACAATTGTCGAGTGTATAACTTATGGATGTATTTTTGGGAAGTTGCTCACCATATTTTCCCCAGTATTTCACAAGTGCAATATTGCTAGGTGCTTCAGCTGTATACGAACCTAAGTCTGGTAAAAGTTGTGATGTTTTATAAGTAAAGTCTTTAGTGTTCATTTTTTTGATGTTTGAGACAAATATAAGTAAGCGAGATGTTCTGGAATAGGTTGTAGATCTTGAAAAATATTAATATTTTGCTTATTAGAAAGACACTCATGAAAATAAATACAGTAGTTAAGATATTAATTGGAGTTGTAGTCTGTTTGGGCATAGGCTTTTTAGGCTCAATTGCCACACAAACCAGCGTTAACACTTGGTTCACAACTTTGGAAAAGCCTTTTTTTAATCCGCCAAGTTGGCTTTTTGCTCCAGTTTGGACCTTGCTTTATGTCTTGATGGGTGTTGCAGCCGGACTGGTATGGAGCAAAGGTTTTCATCATCTTTGGGTAAAGTCCGCATTGTATCATTTTGGTTTTCAGCTCGTTTTGAATGCCTCTTGGTCTGTAACCTTCTTTGGGTACCAGTCACCACTCGTAGCTCTTTTTATCATTGTAGCACTCATCGTCCTGGTTTTAATCACCTTCAAGTGGTTTAAGATTGTAAGCAATACTGCTGCCTACTTGCTTATTCCTTATATTCTCTGGATTATATTTGCAGCCGCTCTCAATTTTGAAATTTGGAGGCTGAATTAAGATGAAACTGTTCCTAAGGCAAAAAGTTGATTTAGATTGGGTTGCTCGCTTCCGCCTGCTGGCTCTAAAGTGATTCCAAAACCTTCAGATTCCGGTATATCACCCAGTCTGAAAATTTTGTTTCCAGGAGAATTTAATGCAGCCAAAAGTCCAATACTATTAGGAGTAAGTGGTTCAAACTTCAGTGACCACGCTTGATAAACCATTCCTTCCGGCGCATCTGGCAAACGACTAATGTCTAGAATTAATTCACCTGTGTCTTTATCATAAAATGCGGCTACAGAGGAATTGGGTGCGTTGAGTTCGTTGCCTGGAAGTATGAATTTACGAGTCCCAGGCTGAGCCATTTGTATAAGCAAGTCCTCGAGTTTTTGCACGTTTTGATTGGAATTTGCTACCTGAATCTCTTTGGTTTCTAGTTGTTCATTAACAAGATTGATCTGTTCTTCGAGATCTTGATTTAATTTCATCATCCATAAAATACCACCTAAAAGTAGTATGGCAGCAGCCCAGCCAAAGTATGAATAATTGGACGTTATTATTTTCACCTTAGGTTTTAGCACTGTAGATTTTTCTGTAACAATTCTAAAAATCTCTTTCTTAACAGAAGGATTAACACCAGAAGATGTTGCCTTAGAAAGTTCTAACAAAGTTTTTTCAATGGCTTTTACCTCAGCTTGCAATTCCGAATCTTGAGCAACATCCCTGGCAACTTGGGCTTGCTCTTTTCCAGAAAGCGTTCCGTAAACGTAAAGCTCAAGTAATCCGGATTCTATATATTCTTTTGTAGTCATAATTATTGTAATGTATCTCTTAATGAATTTAAGCAAGTTCTATTCCTGGATTTTACAGTTCCTAAGGGGATTTCCAAAGTTTCTGAAGCTTCTTTTTGGGTATACCCTTTGAAGAATAACAAGTCGATCAACTTCACACACATAGGCTTCAACTTATCCACAAATTTTTTGATTCCATACCCATCGCTTATGCTGTCAAGATCCATGTCGTCCTTTATGAAAAACGAAAAATCATCAAAATCTGAATTTTTACGTTTGTTCTTATAAGCTTTAGATCTTACTTTATCTATAGCAGCGTTTCTGGAAATATTCAGAAGCCAAGTAAAAAAGCGACCTTTCTCACTAGAATAGGAGTCAGACTTGTCCCATACTTTGATAAATACATCCTGCAGCACCTCCTCTGCTATCTCTGCATCTTTGACTATAGTATTTATAATTCCAAAAATATTTTCAGAATACATATCGTAAATCTGGGAAAAAGCGACTTCATTCTTTTGCTTTAACTGTAAAATAAGCTCATCTGGTTGCATTCGAAATTTTTTCTAAATCTACCTCTTTAAATTTATTATGCAAATCTAGTTTTATCTACAATTTTATAAAAAACTCGCTTATAGATATTTACGAAAATAAGTTAATTAAGGTTTAATTACTCATGAAATAAAGCTGAATGTAAAACGACTAACCTTTAAAAATGTATTTTCGCGACCTATGAATAAAGTCCGTGTCATCATCCCTGCCTATAATGAAGAAAGCTCTATAGCGAAGGTCGTCAACGATATTCCTTCGCATATTTCTGAAGTTATTGTAGTGGATAATAACTCAACAGACCAGACGTCTAAAAATGCGAAGGAAGCTGGGGCAACTATTCTCTACGAGCCCAATATGGGTTATGGATATGCCTGCTTAAATGGACTTTCTTATTTGCAAAACTTGGAAGACATTACCGATATAGTAGTTTTTCTCGATGGAGACTACAGCGATTATCCCGATGAAATGGATAAGCTTTTGAAACCAATTACTGAAGATGATATAGACCTTGTGATTGGTGCCAGAGTAAAGTCTAAACGAGAACCTGGCTCTATGACATTTCCTCAAATTTTCGGAAATTGGTTAGCTACAAGTTTGATGCGCTTATTTTTTAATTCGAAATTTACAGATCTGGGACCTTTTAGGGCTATTAAATATGAAAAGCTTTTAGATTTGAACATGGAAGATAAAACCTACGGCTGGACCGTAGAAATGCAATTGAAAGCTTTGAAACAAAATTTAAGCTACACCGAGGTTAAAATGAATTATAGAAACAGGATTGGAACATCCAAAGTTTCTGGAACCATAAAAGGAGCTGTTATGGCTGGGGTAAAAATACTAGGCTGGATTTTTAAATACACTTTCAAATGATTTTAGATTACATCATCGTTGGACTTTACAGTTTTGCACTCCTGGTGATTCTCATCTACAGCTTGTTACAGCTTCAGCTTGTTCTTAACTATAAGAAAACGAAAAAACAAAAAGTAAAACCTGTTGCTAATCCAACTCACTGGCCAAAAGTGACAGTTCAACTTCCCCTTTACAACGAAAAATATGTAGTAAAACGTTTACTTGAAAACATATCAAAACTAGATTATCCCTCATCAAAATTAGAAATTCAAGTTCTTGATGACTCTACAGATTCTTCTAAAACTTACACTGAACAACTCACTCAAGAGCTGATAGAAAAGGGAGTCAATGCCAAATACATTCATAGAACTGATCGTAAAAACTTTAAAGCTGGGGCTCTCAAAGAAGGTCTGAAAATAGCGGAGGGTGATTTTATAGCGATCTTTGATGCAGACTTTTTACCTCAACCAGATTGGTTAAAATTGACGATACCACACTTTAACAAGGAAAATGTAGGCGTTGTGCAAACGCGCTGGGGGCACGTTAATAGAAACTATAGCATTCTCACCAAAATCCAGGCGTTCGCATTGGATTTTCATTTTCTTATTGAACAAGTAGGACGATCGTTTGGAGGTCATTTTATTAACTTCAACGGAACTGCCGGAGTTTGGAGAAAATCTTGCATTGAAGATGCTGGAAATTGGCAAGGTGACACTTTAACTGAAGATCTGGACTTGAGCTATAGGGCTCAGCTTAAAGGCTGGAAATTCACCTATCTTAAAGATGTAGTAACTCCCGCAGAGCTTCCCGTAGTTTTGAGCGCGGCAAGGTCACAACAATTTCGCTGGAATAAAGGAGCCGCAGAAAATTTCAGAAAAAACTTCAAATCTGTTGTTCAAAGTAAAGACTTAAGTTTTATGTCCAAACTTCACAGCTGTTTTCATTTGCTCAACTCAAGTATGTTTTTACTGATTTTGCTTGTCGCGATCCTCAGTATTCCTATTTTGTATATCAAATTCCAGCAAGGTTCTTGGGATAGCATTTTTTATATTTTGGCAGCTATGGGAATCAGTACTGTCTTTTTCATTTATGGTTATTGGACGAGTTATAAAGAGATTCATAACCGAAATTCATTATCCCTTTTGAAATTTACAGGTTTATTTATTACCTTTTTTTCTATCGCGATGGGATTATCTGTTCATAATACATTAGCCATTCTGGAAGGACACTTCAATAAAAAATCAGCCTTTATCCGTACTCCAAAATTTGATATTTCTTCGGATACCGATACCTGGAAGGGCAAAACCTACATCAATAAAAAACTTTCGATACTCAACGGTATTGAAGTTTTGTTATTTGGTTATTTCATTTACGGACTTTATAGCGCCTACATCACACAAGATTTCGGCTTAGTGATTTTTCACTTGATGCTTGTGTTTGGTTTTGGATTTATATCCTTCAAAACGATTTTCTCAAATGCTTAATGAGAGCTGAGGCACTAAATACATGGACAAAGGTTTTAAGCATCATCTCGCTTTGTTTCATTTATTACTGGCTGGGTTACGAATTGGAAAGGTCTCAATTTTGGTTACTTTTTTCTTTATATACGGCAGCTTTTGGTCTCTCCTTCTATCTCTATAAAAGTGGTATAAGACTTAGCTATCTGATTTTATTGAGTTTTCTATTAAAGTTCATTTTCCTATTCTCAATCCCAGAATTATCTCAGGATTTTTATCGGTTTGTTTGGGATGGAATGCTCTACAACCAAGGTATCAATCCTTATTTGCATCTGCCTAAGGAACTTGTTGAAAGCCATACGATCGAGATGGAAGACTTTCAAGGCCTGCTTTATGATAGAATGGGAGATCTAAACGCTTCAAATTACTCTACTTATCCGCCTGTTGCACAATTGATTTACACTTTAAGTTATGCTATTGGACAGTCTAGTCTTATTCTGAACATTATTGTCCTAAGACTTTTTAATATCGCAGCAGAAATCGGCATCGTTTGGTTTGGACTTAAAATTTTATCGCATTTAAAGCTGCCAAAATCCCAGATTTTGTTTTTTATCCTAAATCCCCTAGTGATTTTAGAATCCACATTCAATTTGCATTTTGAAGTGGTGATGTTATTTTTTCTGGCTTTAAGTTTATACTATCTATACACTTCAAAAGTGTATTTATCGGCTCTAGGACTTGCAGGTGCCGTCGCTTCTAAAATGCTTCCACTAATGTTTCTTCCGCTGGTTTTACCTTATTTCAATAAGAAATTGAAGGTTTTGAATCGGGACCAAATTTTGAATTACCTGAAATATATAGCCCTACTGATGTTGGGCCTTATCATATCTTATAGTTTTTTCTGGAATCCTGAAATTCTCTCTAAGAGTTCTAAGACTTTGAGCTTATACTTTACTTCTTTTGAGTTTAATGCAAGCATCTATTATGTGCTTCGAGAAATTGGCTATTGGTGGACAGGGTATAATCAAATTGAAATTATTGGAATCTCACTGACTATAGTGACTTTACTAAGTATCCTTTTTCTCAGCTTTAGACATAGGAGAATTGATTTCCAAACATTGATGACTTATATGCTTTTTGCGGCAACAGCATATTATTTACTATCAACCACTGTACATCCCTGGTATCTGATGTTGCCCTTGTTTTTAAGCATTTTTACAACATATAAATATATGCTAGTCTGGAGTTGGCTGGTGTTTTTAAGTTACTCAGCTTACAATGGTTATGGAGTGGAAGAAAATTACCTATTGATAGCTATCGAATATGTAGTAGTTATTGGAATAATAGTTTTTGACTTTAGAAAAAGAAACAAAACGAACTACTTGGAAGTTTGAGTTTTCTGAAATTTGAGAATGAAAACACCAACTACGATTGCTACTACAATCAAAACCCAAACATGATCGTCTATTGGGACAGGTATATCACCTTCAAAATCAGGTGGACTTGGAGGGCCTCCACCTTGAGCAAATGTAGTAGCTAAGCCCAACAGGAAAAAAAATATAGATAAGATTGGTTTTTTTATTCTCATAAATGCACTCTGGTAGAGTTCAATTAATTAGCAAATTTAAGTTATTCAAATTTAGCAACTCTATTTTTCTGAAAAAATATTCAAATTAAAGCAACTAAACAATACAATTTTATGTATTTACGACTTACACACATAAGAACGGTTTAAATTGAAAATAGTTATTTTTGTTTAAAAGTTAATTATGAAATATTATATACTCCTCTTTTTATTGTTAAATGTCACTTTCAATTCGACAGCTCAAGATAACAATAAAATTGAAACCATAGCTATTGTCGAGATACTCAATGATAGTTTTGTTGTCATTGACTTAGACACCATATCCTTAAACTCTACGCTCAAAAAAGTAAGTCAGCTTTACAATGAATCCAATCTCAATCAAAATGATATTCCCAGCATTACTCTAATTGTAAACCCTTCTGTGTCAGAGAATAGCATAGAAAATATCAAATACCAGATCAGGTCTACACCTATCCAGATCATCAATCTTCAACGCAAAATTATAACTAATTATGACGGAATTGACATCAATCAAAATGTATTGGATCAATACAATTCACTTATTTCCTACTGGAACACTTTAAGTCCCAAAGACAGGTTTTACAGAGAAAATGACTTAAGATTTGTGGAATCCGTGGCATTAAATATGACTATGGACCAACGCATCAGAAACGAAAAACTCCCCGGGTATTTGCCGTTTGTGAAAAAGGAATCTAAGATCATACATTTATCTATGCTCGATGAAGATCCAGCACAGTCTTATATTTATATATATAAAAGTGATACTTTAAATAAAGACAATGTTTACACTAATTATAATGACAATTCTTATGTTCTAAAAAGGAGAATCCTCAATGAAGAAAAAGTAAATATCATTGAACTTAGTGAAGATTAGTTGCCTTTTAATCTAGTCCATAACTCAGAGAAAAGTTTCTTAGCATCCCCCCTGGTTTTGGGTTCCTCTATAATGTTTAACTGAGCTCCATTTTCTTCTTCTAATTTATAGGTAAACGCAAATCGTTTAGATTTTGGATTTAGACTCAATAATCCAAACCGGAGATCATTCAGAAATAACTCGCCTTCAATTTCAGAAATAGTATACCATCCCTGAGTTACATTGATTAGCCTTTCCAAGTTTTCATATTCACGCAGGTGATCAATCTTCTCATGATGTTTAGGATAAGCTCTAAACTCAACAGGTTTTGTATCAAAAATAGAATACTCACCTATAAGAAAGTTGTCTTCAGTTTTTACGTTGGCAGACCAAAGTAAAGTATTGAACGGCGTTGGCTTAGTTTCAATTTCGGAATATGAAATATTTTGATCTCGCAGAGACTCCTCAAATTTTGAAAACGTTACTCCCTTCATTACTAAAGTTATCAGCAAATAACTTGTACTTAAAATTAAACCCAATCTGTTAAGCTTCATTCGCTTTACTGAAGCTCTATTCAATCGAGAGGCGGCAATAAGACACACTAAAAATGGAAGGGTATATAGGGGATCAATCACAAAGACTGACTTGAATGCAATTCTAAGATCCAAAGGCCAGAATAATTGTGTACCCCAGGTGGTGAAACAATCCAATAGCGGATGGGTGAACAAACTCCAAAACATGAGTAAGGACCAATCTTTCCAGGTGGCTTGTTCATGGATTTTGGAGATAATAAATCCAAAAATTGGTGCAGCTAAAAGTGAAAAGACTAATGAATGAGAGAATCCTCTATGAATTTCTAAGGCAGTGACTGTATCGTAAAAATTTCCTACAAAAACATCTAAGTCCGGTATGGTGCCAGCAATAGCACCATAAACCATAGCTTTGTTACCTACTTTTCGCCCAAGAACAACTTCCCCTACTGCCGCACCAAGAACTATTTGCGTAAGAGAATCCACTAGGCCGTCACAAATTGTATGGTTTCTTTATGCAGTTGTTTTAATAAAACAGTCTTGTCTTTTTCGATGCGCTGTATCGCCACATCATCATAATGTCTTATTGTAAAAAGGGATACTCCCTTTTGATGATCTACTTTGAATTTAGCTTTAAGTATTTCAATCAGTTTATCTACGTTTTTGAATTTATTATCCACACACACTGAAAAACTAATTGCGGAATTTTGAATCAAATCTACCTTAATTTGATGTTTATGAAATAAGGCAAAGACTTCACTGATGTTTTCTTCCACAAAGAATGAAAAGTCTAAAGTTGATAACGATAGAAATACTAAATCTTTTTTAACGATATAGCATGGTAGTAGAGGGTTGAGCAATTTGCCCTTGCCAACTTTAGTACCCTGGTCTTTAGGATTATAAAAAGACTTTACAAAGAGCGGTATTTCCTTTTGTTGTAAAGGCTGCAAAGTTTTAGGGTGAATTACAGAAGCTCCGTAAAAAGCTAGTTCAATCGCCTCTTCGTAAGATATTTGCTCTAAAAGACTGGTGTCATCAAAAACATTTGGATCTCCGTTAAGAACCCCAGGGACATCTTTCCAAATGGTCACATTCTCAGCATTGAGACAGTAAGCGAGAATTCCTGCTGTATAATCGGATCCTTCACGACCTAAAGTGGTTGTAAAATTATTGGAATCGGAACCTATAAACCCTTGGGTTATGCTTAATTCGTCTTCGTTTATATGATTCAGTATTTTTTGCTGGGTATTTTCCCAGTTAACGTCTGCATCCCTATAGATACTGTCGGTATCAATAAGATTTCTGCAATCGTGCCAGACGTTTTCTATGCCTACAGATTTCAGGTAATAACTTACAATACTTGTACTTATCAATTCTCCAAAACCAACCACTTGATCGTAGACAAAATCATAGTTTGGCGATTTATTTCTATCGAAAAAAATTGAAAGCTCATCAAAAAAATAATTAGTCTTAGTATAAGCTGGATGAGAAGAATTATCAAAAAGCTCGTCTAAAATGTCGTAGTGATCCTGTTTTAAAGATGATATCGCTTCAGATAATTCTTTGCTTTTTTCAAAATAAAGGGAAATAATATCCTCTAACTTATTTGTAGTTTTTCCCATTGCTGAAATAACTACAACCTTTTGTTTTGGATCTGTAGTTTCCAGAACTTTAGCGACATTTCTCACTCCTTTGGCATCTTTCACAGAGGCGCCACCAAACTTATATACTTGCATTTTTACACTAATTAATTTAAATTATTGATTTGATCTTCTCCTAACTGAACTGTTCTCCACTCCTTAAACACTGTGGCTCCATACTTTTCGTAAAAGTCGATTGCATTGGTATTCCAGTCTAGGACTACCCATTCCACTCGCTTAATTTTTCGGGTTTTAGCATACATAATTACAGATTCGAATAAAGCTTTACCCAATGATTTACCACGCATAGGTTTTGTAACGATGAGGTCTTCCAAATGCACTGTTTCTCCCTTCCAGGTAGAAAATCTTGAATAAAATAAAGCCATTCCCATGACTTTGGAATCTACTTCTGCAACGAAACATTTATAAATGGCTTCCTCACCAAATCCATAACGGTACAAATCATCCAGAGTAACTTGTACGGCGTCGGGTTCATTTTCATAAACTGCTAGTTCCTGGATGAGCTCTAGCATATCTTCCAAGTCCTCTGGTGTGGCAAATCTGATTTTAAAATCCATAACTCAGTATTTTGGAGTAAAAATAGTCAAGTAGTAATAATAATGAAGGTATTTGATAACCACTTTGCGATTTTTTCTATTTTTGCGAAAACTACAACGTTTTCGTTATGAAAAATACCAATCAAACTCTAGGTGAGTTTATTATTGAAAATCAAAAATCCTTTAAATATACCTCTGGCGAACTTTCCAGACTCATTAACTCCATAAGACTTGCCGCAAAAGTGGTCAACCACGAAGTCAACAAGGCTGGACTTGTAGATATAGTAGGAGATTACGGTGGTAAAAACGTTCAGGGAGAGGATCAAAAAAAGCTGGATGTTTATGCGAACGAAACCTTTATACAAACCCTCATCAATAGAGAAATTGTATGCGGAATAGCTTCAGAAGAAAATGATAATTACATCACTATACAGGGAAACAACAAAGATCACAAGAACAAATATGTCGTCTTGATGGACCCTCTGGACGGGAGTTCAAATATAGATGTTAACGTTTCTGTAGGAACCATTTTTTCTATTTATCGTAGGGTTACACCTGTAGGTCAGCCTGTAGAAATGGAAGATTTTTTACAACCTGGCAACCAGCAAGTGGCAGCAGGATATATTATTTATGGAACCTCGACAATGCTGGTATATACAACCGGCCATGGAGTAAACGGTTTTACGCTTAACCCAGCGATAGGAACCTATTATTTATCACATCCAGATATGAAATTTCCTGATGATGGAAGAATATACTCCATCAATGAAGGGAATTATATTCACTTTCCACAGGGAGTTAAAGACTATATCAAGTACTGTCAAAATCAGCGTGACGAAGATCCTTACACATCCCGATATATCGGTTCTTTGGTATCCGACTTTCATAGAAACATGATCAAAGGGGGAATTTATATGTATCCGAAAAGTTCAAGTGCGGAGAAAGGGAAATTGAGGTTACTTTATGAATGCAATCCTATCGCCTTTATTGCAGAGCAGGCAAACGGGAAAGCATCTGATGGGTTCCAGAGAATTCTAGACATCAAACCAACAGAGCTACATGAACGTGTACCTTTCTTCTGTGGGAGCAAAAAAATGGTTGAACAAGCCGAATCCTTCATGAAAGCGGCTCATCCAACTCAATAAATTTAAAGTTTTAGTAATCTTGAGACTCTATGAAGTGGAGATAGAGATCAAACGAGAAATTATTTGAAAATAATTTCTTAGACTTTTCTAAAATAGCCTCTGCTTGTTCATCGGAATAACCAAGCCCTACTGCATACTTAGAAATCAGAAATTCTTCAGCTTCATCCATTACATTATCAACGTAGATAATGCGGAGAAGGTCGAATAGGAATTCCAGGCGTTGGTGTTTAGAATTGATAGCATGAACAGGAAATGAAGCCGGATTTTCTAATATCCGTTCGTAATCTTCTTTGGAAACATCAAATTTCTTTGAAAAACGCTTTAAGAGTTTTTCTTCTATGGGTTTGATGTCACCATCGATAGCTGCAAGGTTAACTAGATTTGCAAAATGGTTTAATTTCGTAGAGTTCCTTATGTTTTCGTAAAAATCTTCTTTGGACATTTTTTAATTATTTATAATGATAAATATAATATTAATTTCGCGAGAAAATTCTGGATACATTCATTTTTGTAATTTGCATAAATATGAAGAAAAAAATTATCGGCAGACTGGATAAGGCTAACTTTCCTGAGTTAAATCTGAAAGACATTTCCATCAAAATTGACACAGGCGCTTATACATCATCTATTCACTGCGAAAATATTGAAGAAAAAGAAGATGGTTTACATTGCATTTTTCTAGATCAAGAACATCCAGAATACGATCATAAACCCTTTGTTTTCAAAACTTACAACAAGATAAGAGTAAAGAGTAGCAACGGTATTGCCCAAAGTAGATATGAAATAAAGTCTAACATTGAAATTTTTGGTAAAGTTTATAAAATTTCACTTTCTTTGAGCAATAGAAAAGAAATGAAACACCCGGTTCTTCTAGGCCGTAAATTTTTAAATAAAAAATTTATAGTAGACCCAGAATTACAAAATCTATCTCATAACACCCATTACCATGAACATTAAAATTTTATCGAGAAATCCAAATCTCTATTCTACAAAACGCCTAGTTGAAGCTGCAAAGAAAAGGAAACATGATGTGCAAGTCATTGATCCACTTAAATGTGACTTGGTGATTGAAAAGCGTAACCCCAACATATATTATAAAGGTGAATATATTTTAGACACAGATGCCATTATTCCTCGTATTGGTGCTTCTGTAACCTTTTACGGTACTGCGGTGGTTAGACAGTTTGAAATGATGGGTGCATTTAGTACTATCGACTCTGAAGCTTTGGTAAGAAGTAGAGATAAATTAAGAAGCTTGCAAGTGCTTTCCAGAGCTAAAATTGGTTTACCAAAAACAGTGTTTACCAACTATTCCAGAGATGTAAATGGTGTTATACAACAAGTTGGAGGAACTCCTTTAGTCATTAAGCTTTTGGAAGGAACTCAGGGACTTGGTGTTGTATTGGCAGAAACAAAAAATGCTGCAAAATCGGTTATTGAAGCCTTTAATGGATTGCAGGCAAGAGTCATTGTTCAGGAATTTATCAAAGAAGCTAAAGGTGCGGATATACGTGTTTTTGTAGTTGATGGCCATGTAGTTGGAGCGATGAAGAGACAAGGAAAAGAAGGGGAATTTCGTTCGAATTTACATCAAGGTGGATCGGCAGAAGTGATTGAACTTTCAGATGAAGAAGAGATAGCTGCTATAAAAGCAGCAAAGGCTATGCGACTTGGTGTTGCTGGAGTTGACCTTTTACAAAGTTCTAGAGGTCCATTAATTTTGGAAGTTAACTCTTCTCCAGGCCTTGAGGGTATTGAAAAAGCTACTGGCAAAGACATTGCAAGAAGTATTATTCAATACATAGAAAAAAATGTATAATGCCCCATATAGATTCTAAAAATGTCCTTCACATCTTGGACAGAAAAGTCTTTCCTGGTGAAAAAGCAAGAATAAATTTTAATACAGCCAAGCTCTACACGACTACTTCTGTTGAAGTTCCTGTTATTATACAGCGAGCCAAAAAACCTGGGCCTGTTCTGCTCATAACAGCAGGTATCCATGGAGATGAAGTCAATGGAGTGGAAACCGTAAGGCAGTTTATTTCGAAAGGAATCAATAAGCCCACAAGAGGAACTGTTATTTGCGTCCCAGTCTTAAACGTATTTGGATTTCTCAACATGACCCGTGAATTCCCAGATGGGAGAGATCTTAACAGAATGTTCCCTGGATCTAAAACAGGCGCCTTGGCCAGTAGATTTGCTTACCAATTTGCTTCTGAAATATTACCTGCTGCCGACTATTGTTTTGATTTCCATACTGGTGGTGCTAGCCGGTTTAACGCTGCGCAAATTCGAATTGATAAAACAGATGAAAGAGGCGAAGAGTTAGCTAGAGTTTTCAATGCACCATTTACTGTTTACTCCTCAACAATCAAAAATTCGTATAGGATGACTTGTGTGAAACATGGAAAAACAGTCTTATTGTTTGAAGGTGGTAAATCCAAGGATAACAATAAGGAAATTTCAAAACACGGAGTTGATGGGTTGAAACGCATCATGAAGTATTTTGATATGCTTAAATCAAATTTTGAGATCGAAGACCCTGAGGAAAACACCAAATTTATATCGAGCACTTACTGGATGAGAGCAAAATACAGTGGATTGCTTCATATAAAGATTCCAATAGGTAAACTCGTTGAAAAAGGTGAGTTTATTGCTACAATAACAGACCCCTATGGAAGCTTTAGACATAAAGTGAAAGCCAGTAATAACGGTTACATTATCAATGCTAACCAATCCCCTATCGTTTACCAGGGAGACGCTATTTTCCACATTTCCAAGGAAAGCACAAATGAATAAAGAGGACTTAAGAAAAAAGTATATCATCTTCAGGAAAGAACTCTCTATTTCTGAAATGGATGATATGAGCCTTAAGATAGCAAACCAGGCTTTACAGCTGGATATTTGGGATTTTGAATTTTACCATTTATTTTTAAGCATTTCTAATCAAAAAGAAATAAATACGGAATACCTATTACAAATCATATTTGGCAAAGATGCCAATGCAGTTGTACCTAAAGTAAATGGAAAAACTCTCGAGCATTTTCTGCTCACAGACACTACAAAACTAAAACTGAGTAAATGGGATATTCCTGAACCTGTAAAGGGAATCAAAATTGAACCCAATCAAATTGATGTCATATTTTTACCCTTATTAGCTTACGACAAACAAGGCAACCGAATTGGATACGGTAAAGGCTTTTATGATAAATTCCTCGTGGACTGCCGACCTGAAACTTTAAAAATTGGCTTGTCTTTTTTTGAACCTGAAGAAGAAAACATAGAAGTTTCTGACCATGACGTAGCACTTGACTATTGTATTACTCCAGAAAATATACACAAATTCAAATCAAACTAATCACACCCACATTGGCCAGAGCCACAGGCTGCGCTCTTGTTTTTTGACTTGAAGAAGAATTTCTTTACCAGATAACTCACCGCCAATAAAAATATAATAAGTACAAATATCTCCTGTAACATAGTTTTATTTTAAAATTTGAAAAGCAATTAAAGCAACTACATAAGCGAAACCGGACATACCAAATAATTGAATCATAGGCCATTTCCAAGTTCCCGTCTCTCTCTTCACTATTGCCAAAGTACTCATACACTGCATGGCAAAGGCGTAAAACAACAACAAGCTAATTCCACTTGCAAAAGTAAATAAAGGTCCTCCAAGGACTGGGTTAGTTTCAGCAGCCATTCTGCTTTTTATGGTTTGTTCATCTTCACTCCCAACACTGTAAATAGTTGCCAAAGTACCTACGAAAACTTCCCGAGCTGCAAATGAACTTATAATGGCTATACCTATTTTCCAATCGTAGCCAAGAGGAGTTACAGCGGGTTCTATTGCTCTACCGGCATATCCAATGTAAGAATTCTTTAACTTGTAAGAGGAAATTTCTGTTTCAAGCTCTTCTGCTGTCATTTCCGAATGGTCAATGGTAGAGGATACGATTTCCTCCGCATTTTCGAATTTATCTGTTGGGCCATAACTCGCCAAAACCCAAAGAATAATAGAAATAGCTAAAATTATTTTCCCAGCTCCAAACACAAAAGATTTTGTTTTTTCTACTACTGTAAGGGCCACATTTTTAAAAATCGGAAGTTTATAATTCGGCATTTCTACCACAAAATAAGATTTGAAGTCAATCTTAAGCATCTTGCTCGCTAACCAGCCTGAAGCAACTGCTGTCACGAATCCCAGTAAATAAAGCAGCATCAACGTTACAGCCTGATAATTAAAAATTCCAAGCCAGCGCTCGTCTGGAATTACCAGACTGATAATGATTAAATACACTGGAAGCCTGGCAGAACAGGTGGTAAAAGGAACGACCAAAATTGTGACCAGTCTCTCTTTCCAACTTTCAATATTCCTTGCAGCCATCACAGCGGGAATAGCGCATGCCGTTCCAGAAACCAGAGGCACAACACTTTTACCACTCATTCCAAATTTGCGCATTATTCTATCCATAAGAAAAACGACTCGGCTCATATATCCAGTCTCTTCCAAAATAGATATGAATAGGAACAAAAAGGCAATTTGAGGGACAAAAATTACAATCCCTCCTATACCGGGAATAATACCTTCAGAAATAAGGTTGGTCAGCATTCCTGCTGGCAAACTTTGTTTTACAAACTCGCTCAAAAAGAGAAAGCTCTCATCAATAAAATCCATTGGATAAGTGGACCAGTCATAAATCGCCTGGAAAATCAAGAATAAAATTGCTAAAAAGATGACATAGCCCCAGACTTTATGGATCAGCAATCGATCAATTGTAGCTCTGAGTCCTTTTGCTAAAGCCAGATCCTTTGTTAGGGTTTCCTTCAGGGTATTATTGATAAATTGATACCTTTTAATGGTTTCCTTTTGCTGAAGTCGTTTTATTTCTGAATCTGATTTTGGTTTAAATCCGCTTTCAGAAGGAATTCTTTTCCTGTTGGTTTTACCGAAGTTAACATCTTGAGTGATTACCAACCATAATTTATAAAGATCTTGGTTAGGATACGCCTTTTTTAAGGAATCAAAATAATCTTTATCTATTGCTGAAGCATCCAAACAAGGTTTCAAAGAAATTTTATTATAATCAATGATGGATTGTTTTAAACCCTCAAATCCCTTATTTTTCTTTGCACTTATTAGATTTACATTAGTATTCAACCGCTTTTCTAGGAGTTCAATATCAAGTTCAATTCCTTTCCTATCCATACGATCAGCCATGTTTATTGCTAGGATGGTTGGCAATCCAAGGTCTTTTATTTGAGTAAACAAAAGAAGATTCCTTTTGAGATTTTCAATATCGCTAACCACGACCACAACATCTGGATAGTCTTTGTCATTTTTATTCAACAGCAATTCGACAACCACATTTTCATCCATCGAAGTCGCATTGAGACTGTAGGTCCCAGGTAAGTCCAGAATATGGGCCTTAAGGTTTCTTGAAAGCTTAACTATAGCTTCTTTCTTTTCTACAGTGATTCCTGGATAATTACCAACCTTCTGATTTAGTCCTGTAAGGTTATTGAAGACTGAAGTTTTGCCTGTATTCGGATTGCCAACTAAAGCCACATTTATTTGTTTACTCATCCTCAATAAGTTCTACGTTGATGAGCTTGGCAGTCTCTTTTCTAATTGATAAGTAAGTATCATTGATGTTGAGATAAAGTGGATCTCTAAATGGAGCTATCTGTATCAGTTCAACATGATTTCCTGGCAAACACCCCATTTCTAAAAGCTTGAGAGGAATATCCTGAGAGGTCATTTCTCCTATGATAGCTTTCTGTCCCTTCTTTAAATTAGCTACAGTCATCATCTATTTAGATTAATTTTAAACAAAAATAAGAAGCTTTTTACTTAAATCTGGAATAATATAGAAATATTTAAAATTCACTCAACGAACCTAAATAAAATGAGGTTGTATTTTTCAAAAGCTATTGTAAAGCCTTAAGGAAAAAATTACCTTTGCTACTTACTAAAACAATTGATAATGCTGATAAAAAACGTAGTTGAGCTTCTGGAAAGTGATCATATTTTACAAGAATATAAAGTAAACGGTTGGGTGAGAGCGTTTAGAAGTAATCGCTTTATCGCTTTGAATGATGGATCCTGCCTGGATAATTTGCAATGCATTGTGGATTTTGAAAATACTGACGAGGAAGTTTTGAAAAGCATAACTACTGGAGCATCAGTATCGGTCATCGGAACTTTAAAGGAAAGCGAAGGAAAGGGTCAACGAGTTGAACTTGATGTCAAATCAATTGAAATTTTAGGAAAAGCCGATCCTGAAGATGTTAAGAAAACGATACTTCAGCCAAAAAAACACTCTCTGGAAAAACTCAGAGAACAAGCTCACCTCAGAGTAAGAACCAACACTTTTGGAGCTGTGATGAGGGTGAGATCAAAACTCGCTTTTGCAGTTCATCAATATTTTAATGATAACGGATTCTACTACGTCAACACTCCGATTGTAACAGGAAGTGATGCTGAAGGCGCTGGAGAAATGTTTAAAGTGACAAGTTTAAATATGAAGGACATTCCAAAAAATGATGCGGGTGAAATTGATTTCTCTAAAGATTTTTTCGGAAAGGAAACCAACCTGACGGTTAGTGGACAGCTTGAAGCCGAAACTTATGCCCTTGGCCTAGGAAAGGTTTACACGTTTGGACCAACCTTCAGAGCAGAAAACTCCAACACTTCCAGACATCTAGCTGAATTCTGGATGATAGAACCAGAGATGGCATTTTGCGATTTGGAAGGGAATATCGATTTAGCTGAAGATTTTATTCAGTATGTTTTAAATTACATTTCAAAACATTGTCAAGCTGATTTAGAATTTTTAGAAAATAGACTTCTACAAGAAGAGAAGTCTAAACCAGAAAAGGATAGATCACCAATGCCACTGAGAGAGAAAATTGATTTTGTATTAAAAAACAATTTCAAAAGAGTCTCTTATACAGAAGCCATTGAGATCTTGAAAAATTCAAAACCAAACAAGAAAAAGAAATTCAACTACATCATTGAAGAATGGGGCGCTGACTTACAAAGTGAACACGAGCGGTATTTGGTTGAAAAACACTTTGGTTGTCCTGTAGTTCTTTATGATTATCCTGCCGATATAAAAGCATTCTACATGCGCCTCAACGATGATGAAAAAACAGTAAGAGCCATGGATGTTCTTTTCCCAGGGATTGGAGAAATAGCAGGGGGTTCTCAGAGGGAAGAGCGTTATGATGTCCTACTTTCCAAAATGAAAGAAGGTGGTGTAGACGAAAAGGAGCTATGGTGGTACCTGGAAACCAGAAAGCTTGGAACATGTAAACATTCTGGCTTTGGTCTTGGCTTTGAACGTCTGGTGCTTTTTGCAACAGGAATGTCAAACATAAGGGACGTAATTCCTTATCCAAGAACGCCTCAAAATGCAGAATTTTAAACCAAAAACCTGCATTGAAACTCATGTAGTTGGAAACTTAAAAGAAAAAACTCGCTTACAAGAGTACGGCATAGACATTTTTCAGTCTATCCAGACTAAAAGTGCTTTGAAAAAGACTCTTAAAAAAGAGCTTATCACAATTGATGGAAATATAGCCAACACTTCAAATTGGGTTGAGAATGGGCAGGTTATAAAACTTTTTGCTGAAGAAACTCAGGGTAATAAAAAAGTTTTTAATCTAAAAATTGACATTCTATATGAAGATAATTTTTTGGCTGTCATTCATAAACCTGCCGGATATCCAACCAATGGAAACTATTTCAAGACCATTGAGAATGCTTTGCCATTCAATCTAAAGGAAAGTCCGGAAAAAGATAAGCTTCCATTTCCGCAACCGGTTCACAGATTGGACAATCCTACCTCTGGCATTCTATTGATTGCTAAAACACAATCGGTAAAATCACTTTTATCGGTTCTTTTTGAACATCATAAAATTCAGAAAAAATATTCAGCTGTAGTTTCTGGAGGTTTTGATCATGAGCAAGGCGAAATCAATACAGATATTGACGGAAAAAGGAGCTTGACAAAATTTCAGGTTAGAAAGGCATTTCAAAAAGAGCATAAAATCTTTAGCTTAGTAGATTTATGGCCTGAAACAGGAAGAACACATCAGCTCAGGATTCATCTTTCTTCACAAGGAAATCCTATCGTGGGAGATGCTATTTATGGAGAGAAAAATAAAAACAATAGTCTTCTGCTGCACGCTAGCTCCCTGAGATTTGTTCATCCCAAAACTCAAAAAAGATTATTTATTGAAACTGAGTTACCACATAAATTCGTTAAATTTATTGATGGCTTGAAGTAAAATTTTAGATTTGATTAATGTTGAATTAGTTGATCTAAAATAAAATTCAGCATAAACCATTGACTCAGAACCATGCTAAAACAAAGGCTTAACCTTAAATTATCCCAGAAGTTATCACCGCAACAAATACAGTTGATGAAGTTGATACAGCTTCCTACTTTAGCTTTTGAACAAAGGGTAAAGCAGGAATATGAAGAAAATCCAGCTCTTGATGCTGAAAAAGAGAAAGATGAATTTGAAGACGAATTCAAAAATGAAACAGATGTAGATGAACGTGATGTTATTGAAACTGAATTTGATGTTGATGATTATTTAAGCGATGACGAAATCCCAAATTACAAGCTAAAAGCCAACAATTACAGTGCAGACGATGAAGACAAACAAGTGCCCTATGCCTCTGGAACTTCATTTTCACAATATCTAAAAACTCAGTTACAAACGTTTTCATTTAAAGGCGATCAAGAAGAAATTGCATTTTTTCTGGTAGGTAGCGTAGATGATAGTGGATACATACGACGATCTTTGGTAGATATTGTTGATGATTTAGCTTTTACTCAAAATATATACACAGAAGAACAAACTGTCGAGAAAACATTAAAAATTGTACAATCTTTAGATCCAGCTGGAGTCGGTGCTCGGGATCTTCGAGAGTGCTTACTTATACAATTACAAAGGAAGGACAAGACGGAGAGTGTAGATTTAGCCTACAAAATTATAGACGAGGCTTTTGATAAATTCAGTAAAAAACATTACGATAAACTTATTCAGAAATTCAACATTACAGAAGAAAAACTGAAAAAAGCAGTTGAAGAAATAGAGCACCTTAATCCAAAACCTGGTGCGTCGTATTCTGGAAATAGCAAATCAGTCGAACATGTTATTCCTGATTTTGCAATTCATATTAAAAATGGCGAATTAGAATTGACTTTAAATGGTAGAAATGCACCAGAAATGCATATTTCCAGAGATTATTCCAATATGCTGAAAGGCTATAAAGAAGCTAAAACTAAGACAAAAGAGCAAAAGGAGGCTGTTTTCTTTATCAAACAAAAATTAGATTCTGCAAAGTGGTTTATTGATGCCATTAAACAAAGGCAGGAAACCCTATACTCTACGATGTATTCTATTATGATGCATCAGGAAGAATACTTCCTTTCGGGAGATGAAAGGTCTCTAAAGCCTATGATACTAAAAGATATTGCTGAAAAAATAGATATGGACATCAGTACTGTGTCCAGAGTAGCTAATAGTAAGTATGTTGAAACACCTTACGGTACATTTCTCATTAAAAGTTTCTTTTCAGAATCGATGAAGAATGAGGAAGGCGAGGATGTGTCGACAAGAGAAATCAAAAAGATTCTGGAAATGACGATTGAGTCTGAAAACAAGAAAAAACCACATACTGATGCTAAATTAGCTCAAATACTTAAAGAAAAGGGCTATCCAATCGCGAGAAGGACAATAGCAAAATACCGAGAACAATTGGATGTGCCTGTCGCAAGATTGAGAAAAGAAATATGAGGTTGATAGAAAGAGGCTCAAAGCTTCTCTCTATCTTAGGACATCCATTATGGATGCCTGTAATAGGTTGTTTATTTTATTTTTATGCCATCCCAAATTACTTGGACCAGCAAATTATAACTGCCAAACTTGTGGCAGTGATTATCCTCACCATCTTCTTGCCTATAGTATTTTTATTTATTGCAAAAAACTTGAGACTGATCAAGAACTACACTCTCTCTGATGTTAAGGAAAGACGTTTTTTTATAATGTTTTTTATATTATTAGTTCTTATTTTACTCAACAACATACTGGACGTCTACAATTACCGAACGCTATTTTATTTCTTTTCTGGGATACTCTTTTCTGGCATTATATCGCTACTTTTCAGTATGTTTAGGGTGAAAATAAGTTTACATGCTTTGGGAATAAGTGGACTTGTTTGTTTTATCATTGGTCTAAGCTTATCTTTTCAGGAACCCATGATATTTTCAATTAGCCTATTCATTATTTTTCTTGGACTTGTAAGCGCATCACGACTTTTTGAAAGAGCACATACCTTTCCTGAAGTTGTATTAGGTATTGTAGGAGGAGTTTTACCTCAATTATATTTCTTTAGTTATTGGGTTTAGGTCTACAAGAAGAAAAAGACCAGTCCTACCTTTATAGGTTTTATTCCAACGTCTTCACCTGTAACTTCCATCTGTGATTCTTCAAACAATGGATTTAGACTTGCATCTACAAAAAAATTGACTGCCCCATAACCAAAGGTGAGTTTCAAGTTTGTTCTGAAATCATTTAGACCATCTATAGAACTGAATTCATAGCTTTCTTCAGGACTGCGGAAAATGGACTTAGAACTTATGACATACCCAAAAGTCACTCCTAAGTATACTCTCCAAAAAGACAGTTTGTCAACATCAGAAGTTCTCCATCTCAACTCTAAGGGTATTTCGACAAGGTTAGTAGTAAAACGATTGGTATCGTAATTCACCTCAGGATCCAATACAGAAAAATTATCCTGATCCGTGTCTCTGGATATTTTTAAGGTTTGTCCGAAGGTATTGAGATTTAAACCTAAACCTACACCAAGAGAGAGATTCCTTCTTTTATTAATAGGCATGTCACGGATAAAACCAAATATAAGGCCTCCTGAGAATCCAGATTGTTCTACATTTTCAGGAAGATCAGTTAAAAAATTAAAACTAAACCCAACGTAGAATTGATCTTCTCTGTAGAGAGAATCAGATTCGTTCTGTTTAAGCCAAGAGAGATCTTGTGCCTCAATGGCACAGAAATAAAGCAAAAAGACACTTAAGTAAATAATTTTCATCTCATATTAAAAGTAGGGAAAGTTAAACAGGTTGAAGCAAATAAAAAAGGCACTCTTAGAAAGAGTGCCTTTTAAACATTATAATGTCAGACAACCTACTCAAGATTGAGCTCTGCTGCCCCTTCCTTAGTTGTATAATTAATTTTTAATGCCTCAGCTTTACGCAATTCTTGCTTGATATCGGATACAAGACCCATGTTAGTTTCTTTATCAACTTTTAGGGCAGTCGTCAATTTATCCTGCAACTCTTCACGTTTAGACAGGCGTTCTTCTTTAATAAATTGCTGAACGTCATTCACACTTGCGTACTTATCGTTCAATTGTATTCTAGCTTCTGTACCAAAAGTTTCCTGATATCTAGGTGATGGTTTCCCAGCATAGATATACATAATTAAATTTTTCTTATCTAACTTTTCAACTTGGTCAGCAAAAGGAAGAATATTTTGAACCTTAAGTGAAGTATCTCTCATTACGGTAACAACCATAAAAAAGAACAAAAGCATAAAAACAATATCTGGTAAGGATGCGGTAGAAATCGCAGGAGTCCCACCATCATCTTTCTTTTTAAATTTTGACATAAGTTTTCAGTTTTATTTTTTAGGTTCCGCTTCAGATAATTTCTGTGGATACATTTCTTTTATGATACCAATTCTCTCTTTAAGCTTTTCTTTATCACCTCGCCATTCAGAGTCATTAAAGGCAGCTTCCATATCTACAAAATCAGTATCATAAAGTCTATTCGCTTCTCTATTTCTCAATTCGTTATAGGCAGCCACTAGCTCATTTTGAACAGCTATGTATCTACCATATTGGGTCTTTCTATCATTCTGCAAAGAAATAACAGCTTTTATAGGATTATCAGAGGATTTTGGGTCCTTAGCTCCTTGGCAATAATCGCATGCTTCGTCGCCAGTACCTCCACCATTATCTAAAAAGTCTATAGCTGACTGTCTCAAATCTCTAAATTCCATTTTCTCATCTTCAACAAACAAGTCACCGTTAGAATTCACAAGAACAATAAAAATATTACGTTCTTTCAAAATTGGTGGCTCTTCTTCTGAATCGTCAATTGGAGGTAACTTCCTTGTAATTCCGCTATCTGTTTCAATGGTAGTAGTCACCAAGAAAAAGATAAGCAAAAGGAAAGCTATATCCGCCATGGATCCAGCATTTACCTCTGGTGCTGATCTTTTTGCCATAATTATTTAGTTATAATTTTTCTAACACTCGATAATAGCATTGCTAATACCGCTAAAGCTGCTAATATATAGAAAGCTGTCAATCCTGTACTGACCAATCTGGAACCGTTAGCAGATAGCATGTCACCATCCCTTAAAGCTGTTTCTGTTCCACTAGACACTGCGTATGAAATTACAATGACTAAAATAAAACCCCCTAAGGATATAAGCGTTTTCTTTACATTACCTGTAAAAAGGGCTTTGATTGAAAAAATCAAAACCGCAAGAATAGTAATTGCCAATATCACGTAGGAAACATACATAAACGGAGCTAGCACGCTTGTTTGCATCGCTGCATCAGCTTCTATCGCATCATCCCCAGCATTCAGGATTCTCACAAAGAGAATAGCTCCTACAACACCGAAAACAATTTTTATAATATTAAATATCTTATTCATATTGATTATTTGTTTTTGTGTGCAACTAAGATGTCGATAAGAGTAATCGAAGCATCTTCCATATCATTTACAATACTATCAATCTTAGCGATGATATAATTATAAAAAACCTGAAGTATAATAGCTACTATCAAACCAAATACAGTTGTTAATAAGGCTACTTTAATACCTCCAGCTACCAAAGATGGCTGCATATCACCAGCTGCTTCAATCTTATCGAAGGCTTGAATCATACCTATAACAGTACCCATGAAACCAAGCATAGGAGCAAGTGCTATAAATAAAGACACCCAAGAAACATTTTTTTCCAGTTGTCCCATTTGAACACCACCGTAAGCCACTACAGCCTTTTCTGAAGCTTCAATACCTTCATCCATTCTATCAATACCCTGATAATAGATAGAGGCTACTGGTCCACTTGTATTTCTACAAACTTCCTTTGCAGCTTCTGCACCACCACTCTTCATTGCTTCTTCAACACTTTCAGCAAGTTTCTTTGAGTTGGTTGTCGCTAAGTTTAAGTAAATAATTCTTTCAAAAGCAATTGCAAGCCCAAGAATTAAACATAGAAGAACGATACCCATAAATCCAGGTCCACCTTCAATGAAACGCTTTTTTAATTCTTGGTGAAAACCTACACTTTCTTCGGCTTCTTCACCAGACGCATCTACATCATCTTGTACAAAATTCACAGCTGCTTCAGTAAAAATGTCAGAAGAATTTGCTGCTGTTAAAGTTGTGTTACCAACCGCCATGATGGCTAAAATAGTTAAAATTGAAAATAATCTTTTCATTGTTGTCTGTCTTAGAATTAATAATTAGTGTTTAATGATTTTTAGTTTGAAAAAGCAGAGAGGAAGGGATTCGAACCCTCGGTTCCGATACAATCGGAACATACGCTTTCCAGGCGTACACCTTCGACCGCTCGGTCACCTCTCTTTATATTAATGAACGTTAACTAATACTTAGCAAATAAATAAAAAAAAATACTTTTATAGCAGGAATTGAACGTTAATTTTTAATTCATTTCACCTCGTAAAGAGGTTTCAAATATAGTTTTAAATACTTTTGGACCAAGATTTTTGTTCAAAAGATACATCATTTTTCCTACAGCCGCCTCTGTCGTTATGTCTCCACCACTTATTATACCAAGCCTTTTTAAGCCTTCACTCGCAGCGTACTTTCCCATTAATACGCCTCCACCAACACATTGAGTGACATTTACCACGTAAACACCTCTACCAACAAGATCTTTCAAAAGATCTACAAACCATTTATCTGTTTTTGCATTACCACTGCCAAAAGTTTCCAATATGATTCCTTCTACATGAGGTGTGTTAAAAATATGATGCAGTGTATCGTAATTTATACCAGGAAAAAGCTTCAGGATTAAAATATTATCGTTTAATGATTTATGAATAACCATTTTCTTCCTCATATTTGGCTTCAACAGCTTCTCGTAATTGATTTTCAGGTTTACACCAGACTCCGCAATTGGTGGAAAATTTGCAGATTCAAAGGCTTCAAAATGCTCGGCATTTACCTTTGTAGTTCTATTGGCCCTATAAAGCTTATACTCAAAATAAAGCCCAACTTCTTTTATCACAGTTTTGCCTTGCTCTTTGAGGCCGGCAAGTTGAATGCTGGTAATCAGGTTTTCTTTGGCGTCTGTCCTTAGATCTCCAATCGGCAGTTGAGACCCCGTGAAAATGATTGGTTTTTTTAGGTTTTCAAACATAAAAGAAATCACAGAAGCAGTGTAAGACATTGTATCGCTACCATGAAGTACAACAAAACCATCATAGTCCTCAAAATTTTCTTCAATGAGGTTTGCGAGTTTCACATAATCGGTTGTGTCCATATCCGAGGAATCAACTGGCTTTTCAAAGCTTACAGTACTGATCTCGTGCTCCAAGAGTTTAAGTTCAGGAATGTTAGATAGTAATTCGTCAAAATTGAATGCAGTAAGCGCACCGGTTTCTGGATTTTTGATCATCCCTATGGTACCCCCCGTATATACTAATAGAATTTTTGACATAAAGTGAACTGTATTAAATTCCGAAGACGTCTTTAGAATTTTGTGTAGTTTGCTCTGTTATTTTTTCCAAACTTACATTATATAAGTCTGAAAGTTTTTCGGCAACTTTTAAAACGTGAGCACTTTCATTGCGCTTTCCTCTGTAAGGTTTTGGTGCAAGATAAGGCGCATCGGTTTCCAAAACGATATGCTTTAAGTCTATTTCGTTAATGAATTGATCAATCTTTCCATTCTTGAAGGTCACCACACCTCCTATTCCCAATTTCATATTATAACTTATAGCTTGTTCTGCTTGCGCTTTGGTCCCGGTAAAACAATGGAAAATCCCATACAAGTCATCTCCTTTTTCTTCTTCCAAAACCTCAAATACCTCATCAAAAGCTTCCCGACAGTGAATCACAATTGGAAGTTTGTATTTTTTTGCCAGCTGGATCTGCCTTTTGAAGGCTTTACGCTGAGCTTCAAAAAAACTTTTATCCCAGTATAAATCAATGCCGATTTCTCCAATAGCGTAAAAACTTCTCTTCTGAAGTTGCTCCTCGATATGCTGAAGCTCTTGCTCCACTGTTTCTGAAATTGAAGTAGGATGCAATCCCATCATTAAAAATATGTGTTCTGGAAATTGCTTTTCCAGATCGTACATAGCTTGTGTGGTTTCTGAATCTATCGCAGGGATAAAAAAACGCTTAACGTTGTTATCGATCGCTCTCTGTATGACTTCCGCTCTATCTTCGTTAAAAGCTTCAGAATATAAATGGGTGTGAGTATCTGTTATTATCATGGAGCAAATTTATTTAAAACGAAACTTTATATTTGCCGAAAAATCAATAAATGTCTTCTTTAAAATCTTTTCTGAAAGAAAAAAACTACAAAGCCCTTAAAATGAATAGCACCGAAACCAATCATTTTGAGTGTAAAGTGATTATTAATGGTGTGGAAGGCAGTTTTCTAATAGATACTGGCGCCTCGAGTTCGTGCATCGATTTTACCTATGCAGAACATTTCAATTTGTTTTCTGAAGACAGCAATATCAAAGCGGCCGGCGCTGGCGCCACCAATATGCTCACCAAGGCCTCAACCAACAACAAAGTGAGCATTGGAAAATGGACCAAAAAGAAAGTGGATTTGATTTTATTTGACTTGTCGCACGTCAACAAAGCCTTAAGCGACCATGATGCAGAATTGGTTCATGGCATCATCGGTGCTGATATTCTCAAAAAAGGCAAAGCTGTGATTGATTATAAGACGGATTATTTGTATTTGAAGTAAATCAGCCTATCTGAGTTAATTAGAGGTCTTCTTTTTCGACTTGTCCAAAATTTTATAAATAAAAAAAATGGGGAAAAGCAGAGGTAGAATTACCACATAGTTTTCTGAATAGATCACTGAAATGAGTCCAAACATCACAACGCCTGCAAGAAATCCAATCGCCAGGGCACTTATAATTTTGGACTTTTTCGCATCCTTATCCTTTTCGGGTTGATCGCCTTTGGAGACGGCAGGAGTTACTTGTTCCATTTGTACTGTTTTTAAAATAGTTGTGTTAATAGTTAATTTATAAAATCTGTTCTAACCGAAAAAGAAAGCTAAGGACAATAAAAGTGAAGTAAGTAAAAGCATAATGATAAACACTTTAATAAGACGTTTTTTGCTCTCTGATTTTAGTTTTGCTCTGATATCTGCTTTTACTTTATTGAGCTCAGACACAGATAGCTCAGGTTCCTTCAATTTAGTTTTAGAATTTGAACTCTTATAATTTGCTTTTCTATCAGACCTCGCTTGCCGTTTTTGATTGCGTTCTTGTTTTCTTGCTAAGGTTGCTTTAAAATGTGATAAACTTCCGTGGGCCATAGGTTTAAACTTGATCACATCGCATTACTAAAACTCTTCTTCAGTATTTTCTGAATCGGGAGCTGTTGTCAGAGGTGGCGATGGTAATTCTGAATTAGAAGGGGTTGTTTTTATGGATTCATTGCATTCTCTTAGTTTAGGTTCGTTAAGTTCGTGCTCTATTTTACAGGTTTATTAAATGGTAATACACCGATTTGAATCAATAAGAGTCTTGACAATAATACTCGATTTTTCTTCCAATTTTTCTTTTTATCAGGTCATTCCTGAAATATGTTTTATTAATCCAATTCTCATTTTTGTCATAAATTGTTTTAATATAGATGACGTCGCTTTTTTCTGATTCTCCATTTTTCATCATTCTTGAATCTACCCATTTGGAAACTATTTTATCTTCATAAATGTAGGTTTGAAAATAACTTTTTATAGCGTTATCGTCTTTATAATATTTATGTTCTATTTTGATAGAATCTTTCCATTTATAATGGGCCCTTGTTTGAAACGTGAGTCCACTTTGCCTAGAAGTTTGTTCCTGAATTTTAAATTCTAGATTTTCATCTTTATAAGTTTTATCAGTTACTAATAGGCCTTCATACGTTTCTCTTTTCTTGATAATTGTATCACCAATAATCTTAGTATTATATAAAGTTGAATCGTTTGAATTCAACTTTATGGTTGTGTTACCACCCAATTTATTTTTAACGCCGAACCCGTTTTCGGTATTAATATTAAGTTCTTTCGTTAAATGGTTTTTCGAATCGTATTTATATAGTCTATAAAATCTTAATATGTCATTTTCAATAAGATCACGTCTTATAACTAATTTATTTTTAAAGTAGTTGATATACTTTCTTCTTTCCACCATATCTAAAGAAAAAATCTTAATTGAATCAGGTTTTTTTAAACCATCTCTGAAATATTGAATTAAAGCTTCTCCATTCCCATTCCCTTTATAAATCTCAACTTTTAAAATTCTATTTTGATCATCATAAGTAGTTATTTTAAAGGGTTTATTTAAAACCTTACTGTAGACTATATGCTTTAAAATATTACTATTTTTATCAAATTTCACTTCAAATTTTTCAGATAAATGATCTTTCCTCTCTTCATTATTATCGTATTTCGTGTCTTCAATAAGCATTGATTTTACACAATCATTATGATCGATATTCTCAATTTTTGAGATATAGCGGTCGACTGGACTCTCTTGGGAGAAAATAATGCTAAACCAGAAAGTTAAGACTAAGAGAAAAAATTTATTCATTTGAATTTAATAATTCTATCTATTTTCTAAGATCAAAGTCTCAGTCTCACAAATTTACACTTTTACATCAAACAGTTACAAAATAAATTAAATTAATCTAATCCAACGTAACCCCTTCAGTTTATCATCCTCACCAAGCTGGATCTCCAAGCCGACTCAAAACCTTTAAGAAATGTATCAAAACCCTTGAAAGCTAACTAAAGCAAAATCATTATAAAACAAAAAACCCTGAAGCTATGAAAACTTCAGGGTTGCTATAATTATGATGATTTCTAGCTTAAAGCTCTAGGGCTTTTTCTATGTTACCATCCATCAAGAGTTCTTTTGGATCTTCCAGCGCTTCTTTGATCGCTACCAAAAATCCAACAGATTCTTTGCCGTCGATGATTCTGTGGTCGTAAGATAAGGCCACGTACATCATTGGGCGGATTTCTACTTTGCCGTCGATCGCAACTGGACGCTCGAGGATATTATGCATGCCCAAAATTCCACTTTGTGGTGGGTTGATAATTGGGGTCGATAGCATAGAACCAAATACACCTCCGTTGGAAATGGTGAAGGTTCCGCCTGTCATTTCATCTACAGTGATTTTTCCGTCTCTAGCCCTTAAAGCCAAACGTTTCACTTCCTGCTCAACTCCTCTAAAGCCTAAGTTTTCGGCATTACGCATCACCGGAACCATCAAGCCTTTAGGCCCTGAAACCGCAATACTGATGTCTTTATGATCGTAAGTGATCATTTCCTTACCGTCGATCATAGAGTTGACCGCTGGGAATTTGTCCAATGCACGAACTACTGCCAACGTAAAGAAGGACATAAATCCAAGACTCACGCCGTGGGTTTCTTTGAATTTCTCTTTATAATCTGCTCTCAGATCAAAAATAGGCTTCATGTCAACTTCATTGAAAGTCGTCAACATCGCTGTTTCATTTTTGACACTTACCAAACGTTCGGCAACTTTACGTCTCAGCATTGACATTTTGCTTCGAGACTCGCTGCGTTTGCCTTTACCTGGAGAACCCATAGATGGTTTAGATTCTGCATTCACCGCATCTTCTTTGGTAATTCTACCGTCTCTGCCAGTTCCTTTAACGTCTTTAGAATCGATATTTTTCTCGTCCAAAGTTTTCTTAGCCGCTGGAGATGGGCTTCCCGTAGCATAAGTTTCTTTAGAATCTGAAGAGGATTTTTCTTCTTTATCTTTAGAAGAAGATTTATCTTCTTTTTTCTTTTCCTCTTTTTTGTCCTCAGATTTTTTATCGTCTGAAGATTCTTTAGATTCAGATTTATCTTCTTTATCCTTACCGCCAGATGGCTTTTCAGCATCTGTGTCAATTAAGCAAACCACCTCGCCCACCTGGACGACGTCGCCTTCCTCAGCTTTGAGCGTAATGATGCCTGAAGCTTCAGCTGGCAGTTCTAAGGTTGCTTTATCACTATCAACTTCAGCGACTGCCTGATCTTTTTCTACGTAGTCTCCGTCTTTAACTAACCATTCTGCGATTTCAACTTCGCTAATTGACTCTCCCGGTGAAGGGACTTTCATTTCTAAAGCCATAATATTATGTGTTTCTTATCTTAATTTTTACTTTTATAATCTCTTATGTTGTTATCTTTTGAAGGGTCGAATACATAATCGATAACTCCTTCGTGTCTTTTCTTAAATCTTGCCTGACTACCTGCAGCAGGAGAGCCGTAAAAACGTCTGCTACACACTCTAAAGTCTTTGGTCTTATGATATTGGAGCAATAAGTGTGTATAAGCACCCATATTTCTTGGTTCTTCCTGAGCCCAAACGATGTCCTCAGCATTCTTATATCTCTTGATTACTTTATCTATTTCTTCTTCTGGAACCGGAAACAATTGCTCAATTCTCACTAGAGCAACATCCTTTCTCCCCTCTTCTTCTCTTCTTTTCTTTAGATCAAAATAGAACTTACCTGAGCAGAATACTAAGGTTTTAATGTCTTTTACTTTGGCTTTTGGATCGTCAATAACCGTTTGGAAGCTTCCTTCAGCCAGATCCTCTTTTGGCGAAATCACCTCAGCATGTCTCAACAAACTTTTAGGTGTGAAAACGACAAGAGGTTTTCTATAATCTGTTTTAAGCTGTCTTCTCAACAGGTGGAAGTAGTTGGCTGGGCTGGTACAGTTGGCAACAAACATATTGTCTTTGGCACATAACTGAAGGTATCTTTCCATTCTTCCTGAAGAATGCTCGGAACCCTGACCTTCATACCCGTGAGGTAATAGCAAAACAAGACCATTCTGTGTTTTCCATTTATCTTCTGCCGATGATATGTACTGGTCAATCATAATTTGAGCCCCATTGCTGAAGTCTCCAAATTGAGCTTCCCAGATGGTCAAAGTTGAAGGACTTGCCATCGCGTAACCATAGTCAAAACCAACGACTGCATATTCTGAAAGTAAGGAATTGTATATATAGAAATGACCTTGATCATCTTTTATATTGTTGTGAGGCACGTATTCTTCTTCACTGTTTTCTGTCTTGATAACAGCATGTCTGTGAGAAAAAGTTCCTCGCTCCACGTCCTGTCCTGAAATTCGCACGTCGTGACCTTCATCAAGTAAAGTGGCATAAGCTAAAATTTCACCCATCGCCCAGTCCAGTTCGTTCTTCTCGAAGTACATGGTATGACGTGCTTTTATGAGTTTTTTTATCTTCCTCATAAAATTTTTATCCTCAGGCAATGTCGTGATGGCTTCTGCCAATTCCGAAAGTCTCTCCAGGTCAAACTTAGTATCTACTGGCTCAAGCATTTTTTGCTTGTTGGCAGGCTCATAGCCTTCCCACTCTTCCTGTAGGATTTTGGAAACCACAGATTTTTCTTCTTTTTTCGAAACTTCGTATTCTTCGTTAAGTTTAGACTTAACTTTTTCCTCTAATTGATCCAGATATTCTTTATCAATAACACCCTCTTCCATCAATTTATCACCATAAATATCCCTTGGATTTTTATGTTCTGAGATCGCTTTGTACAGTTTTGGCTGTGTAAATTTTGGTTCATCACCTTCGTTGTGGCCATACTTTCTATAACCCAACAGGTCAATAAACACATCTCTTCCAAATTCCATTCTGTATTGCAATGCAAAATTCATTGCATGAACTACCGCTTCAACATCGTCTGCATTCACATGTAATACTGGAGACAAAGTCACCTTAGCAACATCTGTACAATAGATTGATGATCTCCCATCTATATAATTGGTAGTAAAACCGATTTGATTATTGACAACAATATGAATGGTTCCGCCCGTCTTATATCCATCTAGCTGTGCCATTTGCACAATCTCGTAAGCAATTCCCTGTCCAGCTATGGCAGCATCACCATGAACCACGATTGGTAGAACATTTTGTTCTTCACCAAGGTGATGATCATCCTGTTTTGCCCTAGCAATACCTTGCACTACAGAACCTACGGTTTCCAAATGCGAAGGATTAGGGGCTATGTTTAAATTAATTTCTTTATTAGAGTCGGTTTTACGGACAGACGTCCAGCCCAAGTGGTATTTTACATCACCATCAAATCCATCTACGTCATAATCTTTACCCTCAAACTCGTTGAAAATATCCTTAGCACTTTTACCGAAGATATTTACCAAAGTATTGAGTCGGCCACGATGAGCCATTCCCATCACAAATTCTTTCACACCCATATCTGCTGCACCTTCGATCAGAGTATCCAAAGCGGGAATTAAAGATTCGTTACCTTCAAGTGAAAAACGTTTTTGACCAACATAACTTTTATGAAGAAAACTTTCAAAAATGACAGCTTCATTCAAGCGGCGTAATATATTTTTCTTTTGAGGTTCAGAAAAGTTGGTCTTATTTTGATTTTTATAAATGTGTTCTTGTATCCATTTAATGACTTCAGGATTCCTGATGTAAGCGTATTCTACACCAATTGAATCACAAAAGACATTTTCAAGAAAATCTATGATTTGTCTTAATGTTGCTTTACCAATACCAATGATTTCTCCAGCTTCAAATTCCAGATCTAAATCTGATTTTGACAAACCGAAGTTTTCAACATCTAGTCTTGGTGAATACTTCCTGCGTTCTCTTACTGGGTTTGTTTTTGTAAATAAATGACCTCGATGTCTGTAGCCGTCAATCAAATTGACGACCTGAAATTCCTTCTGGACATTTTCCGGGACTTGAACCTGCTGAGTTTCTTTGGTTTCAGCATCTTTTAACTTTACTGTAGTTGTGGAATTCTCGGAAGACTCATCTTCGAATCCGCCAGATTCCATACCAAAATCAAAGCCTTGAAAAAAGGCTCGCATACTTGGTTCAGTGGCATCGGGATTTTGTAAGTATTGATTATAGAGGTCGGCTAATTGCGATGGGTGCATCGCATTTAAAAATGAATATTTGTCCATATTGAAATTACATCTTGTAATGTGTATTTACAAAATTACGATTTCTATCTAAAACAGGGCTTCTTTGAATTAATTTTATAAATGTGCAGTCTTCAAGAGAAATATCTTAAACAAAATCTTAGCATCCAGACGTAACAATTCTCAAAATAAGAAGGTAGTTCTTCTGAATGATTTATTTTAGCAAAAAAATTGATGCTGGATTTAGAAGCTTACAAAACCACTTTCTTGTCTTATATGGACTCTCGACTCCCACAAAAAGAGCCAAGAAACCTTTACGAGCCTATTGAGTATATTCTTCAACTTGGAGGTAAGCGCCTAAGGCCTGTTCTGGTGTTGATGAGTGCAGATATCTTTGGCGGAGGCCGAGAAAAAGCTATGGATGCTGCCCTAGCGATAGAAATTTTCCATAATTTCTCATTGGTTCATGATGATATTATGGACGATGCGCCCTTGCGAAGAGGTAAGGAAACCGTGCATGAAAAGTGGAACATCAATACCGGTATTTTATCTGGAGATGCGATGCTGATCAATGCCTATCAATTGTTTGAAAATTATCCGGCAGAACATTTTAAACCTTTAGCCAAACTTTTCACTAAAACTGCTATTGAAGTCTGCGAAGGCCAACAATACGATGTTGATTTTGAAGAACGTGAAGACGTGACCATCGATGAATATCTAAAGATGATCGAATTTAAAACCGCCGTCTTGGTAGGAGCAGCTCTAAAGATGGGGGCTATCGTCAGTGATGCTTCTGAAGTAGTGCAAGACAAAATTTATGAGTTTGGCAGAATGCTTGGGATCGCCTTTCAGATTCAGGATGATTATTTAGATACGTTTGGAGATCAGGCTGTTTTCGGGAAACAAATTGGTGGTGACATTATTGAGAATAAAAAAACTTACTTGTACCTAAAAGCACTCGAACTAGCAGATTCCAGCAGTGCCGATCAACTGAGACATTTGTACACCATTTCACCTGAAGATCCTTCCAGTAAAATTGAAACTGCCAAACAAATTTTTGAGGATTCTGGTGCCAAAGCTTCAACTACTGAAAGGATAAAAGCCTATACCGAGGAGGCGTTTGAACATCTGGAACAGATGGAAGTGTCTGAAAAAGGAAAAGCATTTCTAAAGGCTTTTGGGACAAATCTCATGAATCGGGAGGTGTAAATGAGTCTTCCTCAAAAGCTTTCCGAGATCATCAGTGCGCCAGAAAAAAATGCTGAAGCCTGGAAACAGTTAATTCTACAACTAAATAAAGACCTGGCTCTGGTAGGACTGACAGAAATTGAATTGCAAACCAATATTACACCTGACGAATTATGGCGGGGTCTTAACCCTATTTTTTCTGATTTGATTCACCAAAAGACTTCAAGTTTTATTCACTTGCTTTACAGAATCGATATCCATGAAAATGAAATACAGCGATTAATGGCTCATGATGATTTCCTGGATCGCCTCATACACAGGGTTGTGGAACGTAGCTATCAGAAAGTGTATTGGCGGTCGGTTTATAAATAGAATCGGTAATGCCCGGTAAAAAATATTAGACCGCTTCACTTTAAGAAAATAGACTTAAGCTTAACTATCTGAAGGTCAAATCAAAATTGAAAATAGAGAAGTTTATATATACTAGAAGATTAATTTTATGTCCTCTGTTACTGTAGTGGATTAATCCAGGAATTTATTTATTGAAAATTATATCTCAAAATTTACAAATAAAACTCAGCTTTAAACACCGTTTTGGCTTGACCTAATATATAAACGCTGTCATTTTTCATCTCTACCTTGAGCTGACCCTTCCGCTCCGAAATTTGTTCTGATTTCAATTCGTTTTTACTCAAAATTTTAGACCAATACACGCCGAGTGCACAATGTGCAGAACCTGTCATCGGATCTTCCAAAATGTTAAGGTTGGGGACAAAACACCTGCAAACAATATCTCTTTCTTCTAAAGCTGATATAGCAGTAAAAATACTTTGCCCAAGACCTAAACTTTGCAATTGACTTGCATTGGGAGCAAAATCTTGAAGTTCATCTTCAGTTTCTAAAACCAGCATGGTCCAGTCATTGGTCACTTCAAAAGCTTGTTTGATGTTAAGGTCTAAAACTTCAGCCCAGTTGGAAGTTGAAATGGGATTCAAAGTATATTCTGGAAATTTCATTAGATAACCATCGGTGGTAAGACTAATTTCCAATTGATCTTTAGGGGCCTTAAAAATGATCGACTCTGTTTTTGAAACCACATTTAGTTCATACAAAATATGTGCTGCCGACAAGGTCGCATGGCCACAAAGTGGAACTTCGGCCTTAGGAGTGAAAAATCGAATATTGAAAAAATTTTCTTTAGGCACAACAAAGGCAACTTCAGACACATTCATTTCCTTAACTATGTTTTGCATTAGGTCCTCCTCCAGAAATTCATTTTTTAAAAGCATCACCCCTGCTGGGTTCCCTTTAAACATCTGATCGGTAAACGCATCGACTTGATATATGGTAGACATATTTTTTTTTGATCAAATTTATGTATTTAAATAGGAAGATGTCAGGGCTAAAGCCCCTTTTTGTTTTCATTTTGCACGGAATTACGAACATGCCTGGGCTAACGCCCCTTATATTTCACATCGTAATAATTTATGAAAATTACTGGCTGGAACCTTTTTTGTTTGATATCTAAAATAAGGGGTAGCGCCCTGAGTAAACAGCCTTTGGGAGGAACAAAGTTTAGGTATTAAAGATTTTTTCTCCTCACTGTTAGATTTTAGGTTTTAAGAATTAGGCAACTCAGTTTTTGAATTAATTAGTTTTTGAGAGGTAAGCTTCTTACAATTCAAAATTTTTATTTCGTAATTTAAAATTGATCAATCTGTCATCCTGAACGCAGTCTACGCAGTGAAGGATCTCTCCTATCGAAAAACCAAAAGATTCCCTGCCTTTGCATCAAGTCTAACAATGAGAAACATGAAAGATTTCTCCTATCGTCGGAATGACAACCACTCTGTCATTCAGAAGGAGCCATTTCGGAGACTTTCGAATCTCAACCTTTCCAAGCGCTCATAAGATTTCTCTTGTAGCCGAAATAACAATGAGATTGCTCGTCGCGGTAAAAAACTTCTCTTTCTAAATGTCAATCAGGGGCAACCCCCTGACATCTTCGTAATAAAACAACTTGGAAAAGAAACAAATAGGCAGAGCCTTGTAATCTTAGTAATTAAAAAACTTCGATAAAACTGAGGGGCAGCGCCCTGACATCTATTTCACTCTAATAGAGTTTTACAAAAAATAGTAAAGAATGAAGCCAAAACTTTAACAACTATTCTGATAGTTAAACTAATATAATAGTTTACATTCGTGGTAAATACATAAGATCATGAGACAATTAACAAGAGCAGAAGAAGAAGTAATGCAGCTGTTATGGCAAAAAGGACAAGCCAGAGTTGCAGAGATTATTGAAGACATGCCAGAGCCTAAGCCAGCCTACAACACTACCTCTACTATTGTAAGAATTCTGGAAGACAAAGGCTTTGTAGGGCATGAAAGAGCCGGAAGAGGTTTTAAATACCATCCTTTGGTCGATAAGGAGACCTACCAGAAAGCATCGATGAAGAAAATGGTCAATTCTTATTTTGAAGGATCGTTTAAAAACATGGTTTCTTTTTTCGTCAAAGAAAAAAACATGAGCGCCAAAGATTTGGAAAGCATCTTAAAAGAACTTGACAAAACCCAAGATTAATGTGGTGGTATCTTGTCGATATTATCCTTTTTCAAACTTGCTTTTTGGGGCTTTACCTGCTCTTTAAAAAAGAGACGTTTTACAAACATAATCGGTTGTACTTACTGGCCACAGCGGTATTTTCGTTTGTGATTCCACTCCTCGACTTTGGTTTCCTGGCGTTTAGCTTCGGTACAGAAGAAAGCACAAGCCAAGTCGCCCAACAGTTTCAGTCTTATTTTATTATGGGTAAGGAAGTGAACTTAACCTCTTCAGCGAGCAACATAGAAACCCAGACGTTTTCCTGGAGTCTGACTACAATGCTTAAGCTTATATATCTTTTAGGTATAGGTTTTTTCGCTATTAAATTCAGTATAGGCTACTGGAAACTGAAACAGCTAACCCAAAACGCAAGCTTCGATTGCATGATCGACCATGTGAAATGTTATCGATTAAGCGGCTCTGAAAATGCTTTTACCTATTGGCGATCTGTGTTTATTGGAGACCAGATCTCAAACGAGCAACGTCAAAAAATCATGCCCCATGAGCTAGAACACGCTAAAGCCTTTCACGGACTAGACCTTATGATAGTTGAACTATTTCGACTAATCTTTTGGATAAGTCCAGCCCACCACTGGCTCAAAAAAGAACTCATGTTGGTGCACGAACTGCAGGCCGACCAGGTTGCCGCAAAAAACCTAAACAAACGCGATTATGCCCAAAGCTTACTGAACCAGGCCTTTGGTACTGAAAATTTAAAATTCTCACATTCATTTTTTAACCATTCACAATTAAAACAAAGACTTATGATGTTACAAAAAAGAAATTCCCACCCACAAAATTTATTAAAATATCTGCTGATTTTGCCATTGCTTGGCTTGATGCTAACCTATACGGCCTGTAAAGAAGATTCGCAGGAAGAAATCCAGGAACTCTCGGAACAAGCAGAAGCTGAAAAGTTACGCACTCAATACATGAAAGAGCTGGAAGAAGCAGTTGCTGAATATGGTATGTTCTCTGAAGATATGCCAAACAAATTTAAAATCACAACTTACAGGAAGATCAACTCAAAAGAGGATTTTTACAGAAGAAATTCAATAATGATCTATATAGGTGAAAAAATGGATGAAGGGGATTCTGGTAAAACTAAAATGATCATGACAGATACAGAAGTATTTAGAAAGTTCAAAACTCAAACTTATGAAGAGTACTTGCAGGAAAGAAACAATCCTAAAACTGAAATTACTGAAGTAAGAGAGGAAGAAACTACAGGCAGTGTACCTTTTGCTGTCATTGAAGAAGTTCCTGTATTTCCAGGCTGTAAAGGTTTAGCCACGAATGAAGAGCGTAAAGAATGTATGAGCAAAAAAATCAGTCAGTTTATCAATGAAAATTTTGATGTTAACCTGGCAGAAAACTTAGGGCTAAAAGGCACAAACAGAGTTTATGTCCAGTTTAAAATCGATAAAAACGGCGATGTCGTGAATGTGCAAGCCAGAGCACCCCATCCTGACCTCCAGGCTGAGGGAGAGCGCGTGATTAATGAACTCCCAAAAATGAAACCAGGTGAACAAAAAGGTAAAAAAGTGGGGGTACTTTATTCTTTACCCATTACTTTCCAAATCAATGAATAGTCAAAATAAGTTACATTTCATCCTAGTTATTGTGCACCTGTTTGTAGGTGCACAATATATTTATGGGCAAAACCTCGACAGTCTATATGCTGTTGGAGAATACTCTAAGGTTTTAATGTATTTTGAAACTTATCCGCCCTCTAGTTTCAAAAATAAAATTCTGGAAGCCAAAAGCCTCCAATCCAAAAACTTCAATAAAAAAGCAATTGATAGTTATCATGATGCGCTTATTGATAAAAAAGATCAACCTGTCGATCAATTTACTTACGCCAAACTCTTAAAGTCGAATACTCAATACAAAGAAGCTGATAGCTTACTAACGCTTTTGAGTTACAACTACCCCACCAATCCGGAATTCTTATACCAACTTGGCTTAGCCAAAGCCGAACTGAAAAATAAATCTGAGGAGATTAGTTTTGAAAAGGCTTTAGAACAAGACCCATCTCATCAAGGAGCTGCCTATGAACTTTCTAAGTTTTATTTCAGAATAAAGAGTTATGAAAAGGCAGAAACTATTAATCTGGACGCACTTCAATTCAATCCTAAAAACAAAAGAATAATTGGGCTTTTAGGTCAGATTTATTATGCTCAAAAGAAATTCAAACTCGCTTTAGAGCAATTTGAAAGTCTTGAAAAATTAACATCTCCACCTAAGTTTGTTTTACAAAAAATGGCGATTGGTTACAACGGCACCAATCAACTCGATAAGGCAATTCAGAAATACGAACAACTATTAAAAATTGAGCAAAGAAGCAGTAAATATCATTTGCAGCTAGCTCTGCTTTACGCTAAAAAAGAAAACTTCAAAGAATCGGAATATAATGCCCAACTGGCCATTCTATACAAAGATGTAAGTCTTAGCGGCGAACGTTTTACCAAAGCAATCGCTATGAAGGAAAACGGAAAATTGAAAGCAGCTATAAAAGTGTTTGGGCTTGTGATCGAAGAAGCTCCTATGTTTGAGCGTGCTTATGTAGAAATGGCTTTGACAGCAGATCGGCTTTATGAGGATGTCGACAAAAAACTGTCCTTTTATGATCAATATGAAGATCAATTTGGTGATTACGAATATGCTGAGTTCAAACCTTTGATGTCCAGAAGAATTACTGATTTAAAAAGGGAGAAACATTTTTCAGGGAAATAAATAAGAAATATAATAGTAATTTATTATCGTCCAGCTTTTTTAAGCTGGATTTGTTTTTTCTGCCGTCTTTCAAAGTTAAACTAAAGTGAAACTTTGGAAACTTTTCTTGTATAAAAAGTTTCCGTGTTTAGATTTGCAGCCTGAAATGAAAGAAGATATTTTACATAAGGCTGGAGATTTGTTTTTGGAATTCGGTTTCAAGAGCGTCACCATGGACCATCTGGCTCAGGAGCTTGGTGTGTCCAAAAAAACCCTTTACGGTTATTTCAAAAACAAGTCGGACTTAGTCGAGCAAGTCGCCTATTACATTCGAGATCGCATTCACAAGGAAATAGACGAAGTCCAGATTCAGCAGCTAGATCCTATTGAGGAAATGTTCGAGATTAAAAGAGTAGTGATGAAAAGGCTTAAGAATGAAAAATCCTCGCCTCAATTTCAGTTTCAAAAGTATTATCCAAGGATTTACGATAAAATGCGACAATCTCAAGTTTGCAAAATGGAAGAATCCATCAGCAAAAATATAGATCGTGGTGTAAAAGATGATTATTATAGAAAAGATTTACACAAGGTTTTCACCTGCAAGATCTACATCTCAGGCATGTTAAATCTTAAAGATGAAGAGCTCTTTAAGGACAGCCAACTTACACCTAAAGAACTTTACGAAGAATTTTTAAAATACCATCTAAGGAGTATTGTAGATACCAAAGGAAAGCAACGCTTAATAGAACTAGAAAAACAACAACTAGAATGAAAAAGTTAATTTTCAGTCTCATTGCCATAATGAGTATGAGTGTATATGCTCAGGACCAAAATGAGCCGAAGAGCTATAGATTCACCTTACAAGAAGCTATAGATTTTGCCATAGATAGTAGCTATGCTACCATCAACGCCAGACGCGATGTGGCTATTGCCCTAAAACAGAAGTGGGAAACCACTGCCGATGGTTTACCTCAAATCGATGGTGGTTTGACTTATGAATATAACCCTATCATAAGGCAAACGCCACTGCCAGCAGAACTTGTCGATGGCGAGCCAGGAACTTTTATTCCAGTAGAGTTTTCACCTAGACAAAACATGAATGCCTCGGTGACTCTTAACCAAATTATTTTTGACGGCTCTTACATCGTTGCTCTTCAAGCTGCTAAAACCTTCTTAGAGTATTCAGACAATAATGAAACGCGCACTAAGCTAGAAGTAAGAAAAGATGTGGTGAGTGCCTATGGTAATGTTTTACTAACTCAAAACTCTATTGTTATTGTAGAGAGCAACCTAGAGACTGCAAAAGAAAATCTAAGAGAAACGCGAATCACTTTTGAAAATGGCCTTGCCGAAGAAGAAGATGTAGAGCAACTTCAGATTACTTACCAGCAATTACAAAGTCAGCTCAATAATGCCAAGCGTATGGAAGATATTTCCAAAGAAAGTCTCAATATGGTGCTGGGTTTACCTATTTCTACTGAAGTCGAATTACTGGAAGATCTAGAAAACTTAGCCAATAGAGATGCTTTGGAAGCAGAACTTATAACGGAAGATCTTCAAGTCGAAAATACCATCCAATTTAAGATTGCAGACAATCTGGTAAAGCAACGAGAGTTGGAAATGAAACTAGAAAAAAGCAAAGCTTTGCCAAGCCTATCTGCGTTTGCCAACTATGGACAAACCAGTTTTGGAGAGAATTTTGAATTCTTTAGTTCACGGGCAGAATGGTTTGAATTCTCCACGATTGGGGTAAGCCTGAATGTTCCCCTTTTCAGTTCTCTTCAACGAAGTGCTCGAACTCAAAAAGCTAAAATTGAAATGGAAAAAGCAGAAACCCAAAAGGTGGAAGCCATCAACCAAATTAACCTTCAATTGAATAATGCAAAAAGCAATTTTGAATTTGCCGTAGACAATTATGAATTATCGAAAGACAACCTGAAACTTGCAGAACGCATTGAGCGCAAAAACCAAATCAAATTTAAAGAAGGTGTCGGTACGAGTTTTGAACTTAGACAAGCTCAGTTACAACTCTACACTGCACAAAACGAATTGCTACAATCTATGCTAGATATTATCAATTCCAAAGCAGAAATCGAAAAGATCATCAATACTCCATTTACAAATTTTGAAAACTAAACCCATGAAATATATATCTTACCTCACTCTACTTTCCCTTGTTATTATTGTGTCTTGTGGTCCCAAAGAAAAATCTATTGAAGATATTGTCGAAAATGGATCTAAAGCAGAACTGAATCAAAAACGTGAGGAATTGAATACCTCGATGAGGAAACTCAATAGCCAGATTAAAACCTTAGATAAAAAATTGGCTGATTTTGAAGATACTTCAAAGTATGCCTTAGTGGAAGCTTTAAGTCTAGTTCCAAAAGATTTTAATCACTATGTCACTGTCCAAGGCGATGTCACTACAGATCAAAATATCATGATCTACCCTCAGTTTTCAGGTGTATTAAAAGATATCTACGTCAAAGAGGGTGACCAGGTTAAGAAAGGGCAAAAATTAGCCAAAATTGATGATGGAGGACAATCGAGCCAACTAGAGGAAATGAAGGCACAGCGAGAGCTTGCCAAAACGATATTCGAAAGACAAGGGCGACTTTGGGATGAGAATATAGGTTCAGAAATACAATATCTTGAAGCTAAAACGGCCTTTGAGCAAATTGATAATGCCGTTGACCAAATGCGAAGCCAACTCAACAAATCTGTAATTTACGCTCCTTTTTCTGGGAAAATAGATGAAGTGATCACAGATCAAGGCCAAGTGGTTTCCCCTGGTCAAACGCCAATCTTTAGAATTTTGAATTTAGGAGAGATGTACGTTAGTGCAAATGTTCCAGAAAATTATGTTGGTAATATCAACGAAGGCTCCGAAGCTATTGTGACCCTAAGTGCTATTGGAAAAAGCTTTATCGGGAAGGTTTCTCAAGTCTCTAGTAATATTTCAGAAAGCAATAGAAACTTTAGAGTGCGAGTCTCTATTCCAGACAGTATAGACTTTGTAAAGCCCAACTTAATTGCTACTTTAAAACTAAATGACTACACTTCCAAACAAGCTATCGTTATCCCAGAAAATATTTTGCAAGAGAATGCATCGGGACAATCCTTTACGTTTTCTCTTCAGATGGAAAACGATAGTATTGGTATTGCTAATTTCCGTGAGTTGAAACTCGGCAAAAGTTATCAAGGGGAAATAGAAGTTTTAGAAGGCCTAAAAGCTACAGATGTTGTGGTCACTGAAGGTGCCAGAACAATCAAAAAAGATGATAAAGTAAGAGTGTTGAACTTTCAAAAAAAGTAAGTAATGGCCAAAAAGAACACTTATAAAGAATTTGCCTTATCGTCTTGGGCAATAGATAATAAGATGACCGTATATGTGATAAGCCTTATTATACTCATTGGAGGAATAATGGCTTACTACGGAATGCCAAGGGAGGATTTCCCAGAGATTGTTGAAACCAAGATATACGTGAGTTCTATAGAGCCTGGCACCTCTGTAGAAGATGTTGAAAAATTTATCACGGAACCATTAGAGGAAGTGTTTAAGGATGTGAAGGGCGTTCGAGAAATTACCTCTTCTACTTTGCAGGATTACTCTATGGTGATTGTCGAGTTTGAAGAAGATGTAGAAGTACAAAACGCCAAGCAACTCATCAAAGACAAGGTAGACCAAGTTAAGTCTGAAACCACTTGGCCAACTCTAGACAATGGTGCAAAGGTAGAGCCCAACGTGTTCGACCTTAATATATCTGAGATGATTCCTATACTGAATATTAGCTTTACGGGGAATTATAATATCCAGAAATTAAAAGATTTTGCAGAATACCTTCAAGATAAGATAGAGTTGCTACCTGAAATTAAAGAGGCTACGGTTCGAGGTGTAGATGAAAAAGAAGTAGAAGTTGCGGTAGACATTTACAAAATGGCCGCCATGGAGGTGAGCTTTACCGATATTATCACTTCTATTCGTAATGAAAACAAAACCATCTCTGGAGGTAATATCATATCCAACGGATTTGAAAAGAACATCAGGATTTTAGGAGAGATTGAGTCTCCAGATGAGCTTTACGACATCGTGGTGAAAGATGATGGAGGTGAAGTTTATTTAAGGGATGTTGCTAAAGTGAATTTCCACACCAAGGATCCTACAACCTTTGCTAGAAATTACGGTGAGGCAGTAGTCATGCTCGATGTGAAGAAAAGAGCTGGTAAAAATATGATTGAGGCGGTAGAAAAAATTAAAACCATCGTCGATGATGAAAGAGAAAACTATTTCCCAGAAGCTTTAAACATCAGCCTATCCAACGACCAATCTATAAAGACTGAAAACCAAGTGAACGACCTAGTGAATAACATCATCTTTGGTGTACTCTTGGTTATTATCGTTTTGATGTTCTTTTTAGGCTTTAGAAATGCACTTTTTGTAGGGGTAGCTATCCCAATGTCTATGCTATTAGCGCTTATCATTTTATCGGGACTTGGGTTTACGCTCAACACAATGGTGCTATTTGGTTTGGTTATGGGGCTAGGTATGCTGGTGGATAATGGTATAGTGGTTGTAGAAAATGTGTACTCACTCATGGACCAAGGCATGAGTAGAACCGCCGCAGCAAAACAAGGAATTGGAGAAATTGCATGGCCAATCATCGCTTCTACGGCAACGACGCTTGCCGCTTTTTTCCCCTTGGGATTATGGCCGGGAACCATCGGTAAATTTATGATCTACTTTCCCATTACCCTTTCGGTAGTCCTAAGCTCGTCACTGTTTGTGGCGCTGATCATCAACGCGATGTTAACCTCAAAATTCATGAAAGTTGAGGAAAAGAAATTAAAAAATAAACAAACCATTCGGTGGAGTCTTATCCTCCTTGGAATAGGTATTATTTCCTTGAGTTTAGGGTTTATTTTAGATATTGGAGGCTTACGCGGTTTGGGAAATCTTGCCATATTAGCCTCTATTTTACTTTGGATTTATAAGTTATTTTTAGTGAAAGCAATTTATTTCTTTCAGTTCCGATCTTTAAAGAAATTGGAAAACTTCTACGAGAAATTCCTCAAGTTTGCGATTTATAAAAAGAGAGCCTATCTCTTCTTTTTTGGAACTTTAGGTATTTTATTTTCCTCTTTTGTATTTATTGGCATTATTCAGCCAGAGGTTTTGTTCTTTCCCGAAAATCAGCCCAATCAAATTATGGCTTATATTGAATATCCTGAAGGGACAGACATTCATAAGACCAACAAACTGACCAAGAAGGTAGAGGAACGTATTTTTGAGACCTTAAAAAAATACGAAGATGAAAACGGCTATAACTTTATGGTCGAGTCTGCTATATCGCAAGTCGGTAAAGGCTCTGGAAACCCTAATACAGATGCTGGGCAAGCCAACGAAATGCCTCATCGCGGAAAAGTCACGCTATCTATGCGACAGTTTAAACTCCGAAGAGGCGTAAGAAGTAGCAAAGTTCTAGACGAAGTAAGAGAGTCTGTAAGAGGTTTCCCAGGAGTATCCATTGTTGTTGAAAAAGACGCCGCAGGACCTCCTTCAGGATATCCTATCAATATTGAGTTGAAGGGTGAGAATTACGATCAGATGTTATCTGAAGCAGAGCGCATGAGGGAATTTATCGACGATGCTGGAATCGATGGGATTGAAGAATTAAAAATCGACATCAATAAATCCAAACCTGAAATGGACATTAGAGTCGATAAAGCAAAAGCTGGTAAACTTGGCATATCTACCGCTCAGGTGGGTCAAGTCATAAGACGATCTGTCTTTGGAGAAGAAGCGTCCACTTACAAGGATGAGGATGACGACTACCAGATCAATGTAAGATTTAATGAAGAAACCCGGTACGATGAAAACACGATTTTTAACCAGCCAGTGACCTTCAGAAACAATAAAGGCGAGATTATACAAACGCCTATCTCTACTTTAATAGATAAGACCCAGACATCGACCTTCTCCTCTATCAAACGGAAAGATTTAAAGAGAGTCATTACCCTTTACTCTAACGTCCTCGGCGGCTATAACGGCAATGAAATTGTTCAGCAAATAGAAAGCGAGCTTCAGTATTTTGACTTGAAAGAAAGTATGACTTATAAATTTACTGGAGAACAGGAAAAACAAGAAGAAAACTTAGATTTTCTTCTTAAAGCACTTCTGCTTGCCGTAGGAGGGATTCTGCTTATTCTCGTAGCACAATTCAACTCTATTTCTAAGCCAATTATCATTTTGATGGCGGTGATCTTGAGTTTAGGTGGGGTTTTCTTTGGACTTGGCATATTCCAAATGGACTTCGTGATTATCATGACCATGATGGGAATTATTTCACTGGCGGGTATTGTTGTTAACAATGCGATTGTCCTGGTGGATTATACTCAAATCCTTATCGACCGACGAAAAGAAAAGTTAGACTTAGAGGATGAAGAGATGCTTACCAGACAGCAGTATTTTGAAGAAATTGTTGCTGGAGGGAAATCTAGACTTAGACCTGTATTGCTTACAGCGATCACCACAGTACTTGGATTAATCCCGCTAGCGGTAGGTTTGAACATCGATTTCTTTGGACTCTTTGTAGATTACGCACCAAATGTTTATGTGGGTGGAGATAACGTGATTTTTTGGGGACCCTTGGCATGGACAGTGATTTTTGGATTGATTTTCGCAACCTTCTTAACCTTAATTATAGTTCCTGTGATGTTTTATTTGGTCCTAAGAGCTAAATTGAGATTTAAAAAATCACCAGACCCTGTAAATACCTCATCCTAAAAGATTTGGAAGCTGAAGTATTTTGAACTAAATTTAATCAAAATTAGAATTCGATGACAAAGTTTGGTGAGCTTATCGATGAGAAAAAACCTATCCTGCTCAATTTTTTTGCAGATTGGAGCGAAGACTGTGAAGGTATCCACGATCGGTTGAAAGACGTGAGTGCTGCTTTAGGAGATAGGTTAAAGATTATTAAAATTGATGCTGAAAAAAATCCTCAGCTCGTTGAAGCCTTAAAAGTAAAGAACCTTCCTACCTATATGCTCTATAATTTGGGTGAAATGGTATGGAGAGAGAGCGGAAAGAAAGAGGCGAATGAACTTATTGTTGTTCTAGAAGAGCAGACTCCAATGAGTTAAAAAGAAACTAGAAAATAATCTCAATTCGCTTTGTCAAAATCAAAATTGCAGTTATATTTGCAACCGCAAAAAGCGCATGTTCTTATAAACATTGGAGAGGTGCCAGAGTGGTAATGGAGCAGATTGCTAATCTGTCGACGCGTAAGTGTCGCCAGGGTTCGAGTCCCTGTCTCTCCGCTGATATATTTTAGATGAAGCGAGATCCATCTAAACTCAAACAAAATCTACACTCGGGGTGTAGCGTAGCCCGGTCATCGCGCCTGCTTTGGGAGCAGGAGGTCGCAGGTTCGAATCCTGCCACCCCGACCATCAAAAGCCTTACACGAAAGTGTAAGGCTTTTTTGTTTTCTAGAGGTTAAAGCTTGCTTCAAAACCGAAGAGAACACAAAAAAGCCTTATAAACGCTATAGGCGTTTAGGCTTTTAATGAGCAACAACCTCATTTTCAGGATCACCGACTTTTGGGAGGTAATCCTGCCACCCCGACTTGAAAAGTCACTTAGTTTACTAAGTGGCTTTTTTTTGTTTAAAATTCTCAAAATAAGAGGTCAAAGGTTCCTCCGATGCTTCGGAGCAGCCACCCCGACCATCAAAAGCCTTACACGAAAGTGTAAGGCTTTTTTGTTTTCTAGAGGCTGAAGCTTGCTTCAAAAACGAAGAGAACACAAAAATACCTTATAAACGCTATAGGTGTTTTGGCTTTTAATGAGCAACAACCTCATTTTCAGGATCACCGACTTTCAGGAGGTAATCCTGCCACCCCGACTTGAAAATGAGGGAGTTACAGATATATATTCTGTAGCTCCCCTTTTTTTTGTGAATATTTTGTGAATAAAACCTATTTATCATGAATTTATTTTACATTTTACTAACCAGATTTCAAATATAAAGATTTTAATTTCTAATTTATTTAATTGATTTGTCAAGTCATATTTTGGTTTTTGATAAATTCTAAGTCATATTTTTAATTATAACTGCAACTTTAATTTGTAAAATTCAAAAATAGATTAAAAAATTATGAGGGAGCTATTGAGGACTTTACAATGGCAATAAAATTAGAGCCAAAAAATCCAACGCTTTATGATTTAAGAGGGACTTCAAAGCAGTATTTAAAACAGTACAAATCAGCAATTGAAGACTTTAATGAGATTATTGAAATTAATCCAGAAGATAAAAGAGGATACTTTAATAGAGGTTGGGCAAAAAAGCAATTAGGTTATTTAAATGATGCAATTCTAGATTACAATAAAGCAATTGAACTCGACTCTCAAGATTCAAGGGTATATAAATACAGAGGTTATGCTAAGAGTACTTTGGGAGATATTAAAGGTGCGATAGAAGACTTTGATAAGGCTATTGGAATAAACTCTAAAGACCCACATTCTTTTTATAACAGAGGTCTAGCTAGACAAAAGTTAGGAAATATAAAGGAAGCTTGTAATGATTGGAATAAGGCCGCTAAATTAGGTAATGATGAAGCTTATGACTTTATAAAAAAATATTGTGAATAATTTCAAACTAACGAAATGTAGTTGAATTTTAAATCTTCTGAAATTAAAAAATAACGACACGCCAAAAAAAAAACTGAGGTAAAAAACAACTCTTTTCTACTTTAATTTGAAACACTAGTAGTCTAGCCTCATGGATTCATAAAACTGATTCTTTGAGCTTTTTTATTTGATTTTTCTCTATTTATTTAGACAATACAGAAGCATAACTTTCATTGTAGATCAAACCTGATTTTGCGATAGCAAAACATTGATTGAGCAGCTTATTGTCTACGGCGATTAAGGCTAGCTTCTTTTTCTTATTTTGTTCACAAAGGATATATTTATTATCTCCTAGTGCAAAACATCAATCAACAATAAACAGAGACCCGTTTTCGACTTTTACTGAGAAATTATTTCTTTAAAAAAAATGAAATCTATAAACCAATTATAAAATACTACATTTGCATTTAATGCAAAAAAACAATCACATAAAGGCTCTTTTCTTTTTAGGCATATTTAGCCTATTTTTTTTGCATCAGGTAGTACCTCATTGGCATCACCAGGATGAAGTTCAGCATTCGCATAAAGCTATTGCACATAGTGAGAGTCATAGCCACAATCAAAATGTCCCAGAAAAAGAAAGTTCAAATAAAGGGCTTTTAGATTTGTTTTTAGTAAGCCATGCACACTCTGTGGCTTCTAATGATATTTTGGTGACCAATAAAATTGGTGTCAAACACTTCAATCTTAAAAAAGATATAAGCTCGCCTGCCTCGGATTATCATTATAGCATTTCTATAAACTATAATGAAGCGGAAAATGTTATGGATTACCATCCACCTCATATTTATTTTGAGCAATATCTCTCATCCCTCAATTCGCGAGGTCCACCATCTTTAGGTTAATCGTTTAAGGGTACTTCTCTAAAGACAGTATTCCACCTTATCAATTAAGATTAAACCTAAAATTTCAAACAATGAATAAACATATCGTATTCGCAATTTGCGGGTGCCTATTCTTTATTAATGGTTTCTCACAAACTATAACCATAGAGGAATCACTTGATGAAATAGAACAAAATAATAAAGAGTTAAAGGGCTATCAAGCTTTTATTGAGAGTCAAGAACTCAAAAATAAGAGCACAAATAATTTACCAGATCCCCAAATTTCAGGATTTTATCTGCCTTTTGGTGATAACGCTACAGGAAATTATACCGAATATCAGGTGTCTCAATCTTTTGAATTTCCAACAGTATATGCCGCGCGTGGTAAATGGAACGACTCTAAATCAAAACAATTAGTATCAGCTTATTTAAAGCGAAGACAAGAGGTCTTATTGAAGGCGAAAAATGTTCTTATAGAAATCGCTTTCCTACAAAAACAGAAAGTTATAGAAACCAAAAGGAGAGCCCAAAGCAAGCAAGTTTTTGATCAAATTCAAAAGCTTTTTGACAAAGAGCAAGTTGGACTTTTAGATTTGAACAAGGCTAAAATTGCTTGGATTCAAGAACAATTTGTGGTACAAAAGATAGAAAGCGACATACAAATCCAACTGTCGAAACTTAAAACCTTGAATGGTGGGAAACCTTTAGATAGTATATCACCAAAAATTATTTCGCCTATTAAAATAGGTACAGTAGAGAATCTTTGGCAAGAAAAATTATCCAAGGAACCTGCATTGCAAGAATTGAAGCTAAACGAAGCAGCTTCACTTCAAAAAATAAAACTGGAGGAAAATAAAGGATTGCCAAATTTAGCGCTTGGCTATAATTACCAAGGTGTAAACGAAAGCAATTATTCTGGTTTTTATGGAAGTATTTCGATCCCCCTATGGAATAGCAAGAACAAAGTAAAAGCTGCCGAGGCAAATTATGAATATCTGCAATCCACTACTGAGGTTATTACCAATTCTCTTAACACACAATTTCAGGAAACCTTCGAAAGATATGAGTTGATACTCCGAAAATACAATGAGTATCAAATCACAATGGATAATTTAAATAGTGAGCAATTGTTATTTAAAGCCTATCAATTGGGTGAATATTCTTTTATGGATTATTATGTAGAGCTTCAGTTCTACCGAAATGCATCAGATAAAATGCTGCAAATGGAAAAGGAACTACAACTGCTTCAAGCACAATTATTAAAACATCAATTATAAATTTTAAAACACACACTTATGAAAATTTCAAAAATAATATTCGTAACCGCAATCGCATCAACTTTTTTGGTAAGCTCTTGTAGAGATACTAAAACCGAAAGTAGTGATGACCATGGCCACGAACACAATGCAGATGGTGGACATATGCAAGATGAAAAGGTAGAACAAGAAGAATTTCAAGTAGGCAAAGATTCTATGGAAACAAACACAGAAGAACACGGTCACGAACATGGAACTGACGAGAATCACAGGCATGAAGAAACAGACGAGCATAAAGAATTTGAGGTAGATACAAATTCTATGGAAATGAATAAGGAAACACACACTCACGGTAATGGTTCAGAACATCAAGACCACTAAAAAATAAAATATGAAATATATACTAATAGTGCTCGCCCTTATGGCAATGTCTTGTAACAACAAGGCAGATGATGCACACGCTCACAATGCCGATGGTAGTCATGCTGGAGAAGAAATGCCAAGATTGGACCATACCATTTGGACAGATAAAACAGAATTATTTGTAGAATTTCCTGCGTTAATTGTTGGTAATCCAAGCAGATTTGCAGCTCACTTCACTGTTTTAAACAAGCATCAACCTGTCCGTGAAGGTTCGGTTACAGTTAGTTTAATTAAGGGCAATAAAGGATTGAGGAATACTGTTGATGCTCCATCATCACCAGGCATATTTTCGCCTACGATTCAACCGAAAGAAGCTGGAAATTACCAACTTGTATTTGAATTGAAAACACCTGAATATTCTGATAGAATTACGATTGATGATGTAACTGTTTATGCAAATTTTGATGATGCTTTAAAGACTTTAGGGATTGCCGAAGAAGATGAGAGCATTTCGTTTTTAAAAGAACAGGCTTGGAAAATCGATTTTCAAACTTCACCTGTAGTTTCGGGTGAAATTTACAATGTCATCAATACTTCTGGTGTATGGATGCCATCCCCAAACTCTGTGAAATCGTTGGCCGCAAAATCTAATGGTGTGGTTGATTTTAAAATGAATATTCTTACAGAAGGAACTGTAGTAAAACAAGGTCAATTATTGATGAGCTTGAATAGTCAAGGCTTGGCATCTAATAATTTGAATACAGAAATTGAAAATGCACGTGCCAATTTTGAACAAGCCAAATCTGAATACGAGCGTAAAAAAGAATTGTACAATTCTAAAATTATTCCAAAGTCAGATTTCGAAATTGTGGAGAGTAATTTTAGTAAAGCCAAATCTATCTATCAATCTTTAGCATTGGGAGTTTCAGATGGAAGCAAACAAATTCGAGCACCATTTGATGGTTTCATCAAGTCTATTTCAGTTTCTAATGGGGATTATGTAGACCAAGGCGTAGCATTAATATCTATTGGCTCACACCAATCTAAAATACTAAAAACACAACTAGCTCCAAATTATGGGCTTTCGATGGAGAATGTGAAAGGTATTTGGTATCAAACTAAAGACGGACAATGGAAGAGTGTAAGTGATAGCGAGGGGGATATTCTTTCTATCAGTAAAGATGTAGAGCGAGATAATCCTCTGATTTCAGTTTTTGCCCAAGTAAATGCAAGTGTGGATATGCCTGACGGTAGTTTGACCTCAGTACAAATTACGATGGGCACCGCTAATGAAAACACAATGATTCCTGTGAATGCCTTATTGGAAGACTACGGAAGTTATTCAGTCATCGTTCAGCTTTCTGGCGAAAGTTTTGAAAGACGACCTATAAAGATTGGCGAGCGAAACGGAGAGAATGTTGAAATACTACAAGGCTTGAAAGTAGGTGAAACGGTCATTACTACAGGAGCATACCAAGTTAAAATGGCTTCAATGTCGGGTTCAACTCCTGCACATGGTCACGATCATTAATGAAATGTTGAATTATGAATTCAACATTAAAAATTCAGCATTAAAAATTAAATTAGATGTTAAATAAAATATTATCATTTTCACTTCAGAATAGATTATTCATTCTATTGGGTGCGGTTGCTTTAAGTGTATTGGGTATTTACTACGCTCGAACAATGAATGTAGATGTATTCCCAGACCTTACGGCACCAACGGTGACCATACTTACTGAAGCGCACGGAATGGAATCTGAAGAAGTAGAGAAATTAGTTACCTACCAATTGGAAACAGCCTTAAACGGCTCGCCCGATGTACGAAGGATCCGTTCCTCTTCTGCAGCAGGAATATCAATTGTTTGGATAGAATTTGAATGGGGAACCGATATATATAAGGCCCGCCAAATCGTAAGTGAACGCATCCCTATGGTTCGTGAAAACTTACCTGAAGGTATTGGTGCGCCAACTATGGCACCTATTTCATCCATTATGGGGGAAATAATGCTTCTGGGTGTAACCTCAGATAGTTTGTCACCAATGGAATTAAGAACCCTTTCTGATTGGACTATACGACCGCGTATAAAAGCAATTGGTGGTATTGCAAATGTGGTGGTCATAGGAGGCGATTATAAGCAATATCAAGTATTTGCCAATCCTGAAAAGATGAAACATTATGATGTGAGTCTTTCCGAATTGGTAGAACATGTTAAGGAAGCTAATACCAATGCGCCTGGAGGAATTATCAATCAATATGGCAATCAATACATAATAAAAGGTAGTGGTAGAGCTTACGTGTTAGAAGATTTGCAAGAAGCTGTTTTAAAGGAAATTAACGGTCAAACCATTAAAATAAGAGATGTGGCAACGGTTCAAATTGGTGCTGCCGATAAAATTGGCGATGGTTCTTTAAATGCAAAACCAGCAGTGATTTTAACCATTTCAAAGCAACCCGATGTCAACACCTTGGAGTTGACAGACCGACTTGACGAAGCCATTGCCGATTTACAAAAAACCTTACCAAAAGGGGTCAACATCAAAAGTCAAATCTTTAGGCAATCTGATTTTATTGATGCCTCCATTAGCAATCTGAATCAAACTTTATTGGAAGGCGCATTCTTTGTAATGATTATCCTTTTCATCTTTTTGATGAATTGGAGAACAACCTTAATATCCTTGTTAGCAATTCCTATTTCATTATTGGTATCTATTATCATTTTAAAATGGTTGGGTTACACTATCAATACAATGAGTTTGGGTGGTATGGCAATTGCCATTGGTGCCTTGGTAGACGATGCAATTATAGATGTGGAAAATGTATATAAACGCTTGCGTGAAAACATAAGAAAGCCAAAAGCAGAACGTGAATCAACCCTTACAGTTGTTCGTGAAGCATCTGTAGAAATAAGAAGTTCTATCATCATTGCAACCTTAATTATTATTGTGTCTTTTATTCCCCTTTTCTTTTTAAGCGGAATGGAAGGACGCTTGTTGCAACCCTTGGGTATAGCCTTTGTAACGTCTGTTTTAACATCACTAGTTGTTGCAGTAACCGTCACACCAATTTTGTGCTCCTATTTATTAAATAACGAAAAGCTTTTAAAAAAGCAAGCAGATGGTACCCGTGTGGAACGTTGGTTACAGAAACATTATGGAAACCTATTGGGACAAGCTACAAAAATTCCTAAAACCATTATTGGTGTAACTGTCATCGCATTTCTTTTAAGTCTTGTCCTAGTCACACAACTGGGAAGAAGTTTTCTACCAGAATTTAATGAAGGTTCCTTGGTGATTAGTGTCGTTGGACCCCCAGGGATGTCTTTGGAAGAAAGCAACAAAACAGGAAATTTGATAGAGACCATTTTGTTGGATTTACCCGAAGTTGAAGTTGTTACTCGAAGACAAGGAAGAGCTGAATTAGACGAACATGCGCAAGGCGTAAATGCTTCGGAAATTGATGTGCCTTTTGTTCTCGAAGACAAGACCAAAGAAGAATTTTTTGAAGAAGTTCGAAATAAATTAAGCATCGCACCAGGTGTTAATATCACTTTAGGGCAACCTATTGCTCACCGTATAGACCATATGCTTTCGGGAACTCGAGCTAATATTGCAATCAAGATTTTTGGTCCAGACTTGCAGCGGTTATATGAGTTAGGTAAAAGTGTCGAACAGAATATTAAAGATATCGATGGATTGGCAGATGTTGCTGTTGACCAGCAAATTGAAGTGCCACAGATTCGCATTCAGCCTAAGCGCCAAATCCTTTCGGGTTACGGAATGACGGTAGGTAATTTAATGGAACAAGTTGATATTGCCTATGCTGGGGAAGAAGCAGGAGAGATTTATGAAGGACAGAAATATTTTGATGTGGTGGTTCGTTACCAGAAATCCTTTAGGGATGATATAGAGGCCATTGGAAATACCTTAATTAGTTTACCAAATGATGGTCAAACCACTTTGGGAGAGTTAGCGACTGTCCAGTCGGTAAGTAGTCCTAGTAAGATTAGCCGTGAAGACGTTCAACGTAAAATCGTAGTCGCTGCAAATGTCCAAGGAAGGGATTTACGCGGTGCTGTAGAAGAAATAAAAGAAACCGTAAACCAAAACATTTCATTGCCTGAAGGGTATAGGGTGCAATACGGCGGACAGTTTGAGAGTGAAGCTAAAGCATCACAATTATTATCTATAACTGCAATCGTTGCTATCGCTATCATTTTTCTGTTGCTATATTATGAGTTTAAGGATGTTAAATTGGCTTTTGTCGTACTGATAAACCTGCCTTTGGCATTAATTGGTGGAATTTTGATTGTGTATTTTACAACAGGTATCATCAGTATCGCAGCTACTATTGGTTTTATTAGTTTGTTTGGGATTGCCACTCGTAATGGAATACTATTAGTTTCTCGATACGAGGATTTGAGAAAAGAAGGGATGAAAGGCTTTCAATTAATTAAAATTGGAGCATTAGATAGATTAAATCCTATCCTAATGACAGCATTTACAACTGGTTTAGCACTAATACCTTTAGCATTAAAAGGCGGAGAACCAGGAAGTGAAATTCAAAGCCCGATGGCTGTAGTTATTTTAGGTGGATTGCTATCAGCTACGGTTTTAAATTTGGTGGTTATTCCTTGTGTTTATCAATTGGTTATTAGAAAACAGTAGTTTTACTAACCAATGATATAAGATTTAAAAGGGCTGTTGAAAGTCTAGCAACAGCCCTCTTTTTTGGCTTATGCTTTTCAAAATTCTGAAAAAAATATTTGAAATTAAATACCAAATTAAAGTTTGATTTTTATGTTATATTTGTGGAAGTATCAAATGAAAAACATAACTCACATATTATTTCTGTTTTTGATATTTTTGGTTATTCCAACAAGTACTATCTTAGCCTGCGAAAATTCTTCTGATAAAGCTGAAGTGGTTAGTACTTCTTGTTCGAAACAAGATGATCATTCAGAAAAAAAATCTTGTTGCGATAGTGGGGATGAAAGTTGTGATGGTTTTTGTAATAACAATTCTTGTCATTGTCCAGTATCTGTGAACACTCCCATTTTTAAAAACAATTATCAATCAAAATTGAATAATAATTTCAAACTTTTAGACAATAATTGGGCATACGTCCAGCTTATTCCAAAAGCAGTCTATATTTCCATTTGGCTCCCTCCAAATATAAGCTAAAACCTATTTTGACAGCCATAGGTCTGTCCTTTTCAGTAGAACCAGAAAAGTAGTATTATTTAGCTTTTACAAGAACTTTCAATTTATAAAATGAAAAGGAATTAACAAATAACTCCTTTTCAAAATCTATATATTTTGATTAGTTCATAGAACTTTCAATTTATAAATTTCATCGTAATATCTACTGGAGTCTAACTCCCTGTTAAAAATTTAAAGTAGAAACCGCGACCTGTTTGAAAGCAGTATTTAAAGAAAATCTAAAAAAATGAGAGTTATTAATTCTAAATAGTAAAAGCTCAGAAACCAAAATGGCTACTATTTAATCGAACAGCTTTAAAACTTAAAAGAATGAGTACTAAAGCAGGTTTCTATTGTCAATTATGATAAGGTTTTTTTGATATTCAATATTTCAGATGAACCAAATAAAATTTCAAAAAAGATATGACTTGCAACTTTGCAGTATTAACTATATAAATAAATAACGATGGTAAAGGATTTCTATATTAAAAATATGGTATGCGATCGATGTATCAAGGTGCTCAAGAATGAAATTGAAGCTCAAGAAATAGAGTTGCAAGAAATTGTTCTTGGCCGTGTACAACTAGACTTTAAAAATGAAAAACAAATTGATAAATTGAAAGTAATTCTCCAAATCAACGGTTTTGAACTCATTAATTCTGTTGAAGATAAATTGACTGAACAGGTGAAGATTCAACTCATTAAAATATTATCTAATCTACCTCTTGATTTGAACGAGAAATTATCAACACATCTCTCACAAAAGGTGCATCAAGACTACTCAAGATTGAGTAAGGTATTCTCATCAACTGAAGGTGTGACTGTTGAGAAGTACTTCATAAAGCTAAAGATTGAGAAAGTAAAGGAACTGATCCAGACACAGGAAGAAAACTTTACGGAGATCAGTCAACTATTGGGGTATAGTCATATCAATCATTTAAGTAGGCAATTTAAAGTCGAAACAGGATTAAGTCTTTCTCAATACAAAGCTGAACAAAGAAAGGTCAGAAACCCATTAGACCAAATTGTATAGATATAAACCAGAATTATGACACAACGCTCTGAAAATCAGTCTTATTTTTGTACAAACTACAGAAAAAAAATAAATAGATGATAATGAGACTATTAGTGCTGCTCTTGTTCTGTATTTCCTTAGGGGCAAATGCACAATTGACGGCAAATAAATCTGAAGAGAATGTGGACAACTGGCCAGAACGCGTTTATGACCTAACCATAGATTACAAAACGGTAAACTTCACTGGAAAGGATATAAAAGCAATGACTGTGAATGGAGGTATTCCTGGTCCTAATCTGGAATTCAATGAAGGGGAGTTTGCGATTATCAATGTCACCAATAAGATGGATGTAGAAACATCAGTTCACTGGCACGGGCTTATTCTGCCTAATTTCTACGACGGTGTGCCTTACCTAACCACGCCCCCCATCAAACCAGGCGAAACTCTACAATACAAGTTTGCTTTGAAACAGTCTGGAACCTATTGGTACCATTCGCATACGGGATTACAAGAACAACGTGGTGTGTATGGTAGTATTCAGATAAACCCAAAAGAAACCAATTTAGAATACGATAAGGACTTGGTTTTAGTGCTTTCAGACTGGATGGATGAAAATCCAAAATCACAGCTTAAAAATCTAAAAAGAGGTAACGAATGGTATCTGATTAAAAAAGGTCAAATACAAAGTTGGGACAAAATAATAAAGAAAGATGCAGTGGGTGCCAAATTAAAAATGATGTGGCAACGTATGCCAGATATGGCTATTCTTGATAATTATTATGACAAGTTTTTTGTTAATGGCCAATCTACTCAAGACTATAATGATTTTGAACCAGGGGATAAGGTAAGAGTCCGTTTTGTCAACGCCTCTGCAGCAACCTATTTCTGGTTGACTTTTGGCGGTAACGACCCAATTTTAGTGGCTTCAGATGGATTAAATGTTGTGCCCATCCAAAAGAATAAAACGCTTATAGGTGTTGCCGAAACCTACGATTTTATTGTTACCATTCCCGATAATGCTAAACTAGAAATACGAGCGACTTCTCAAGATGGTTCAGGACAAGCCTCTGCTTATTTGGGAGATGGTGATATGCTGAAAGCACCAGTAGTTCCAGAGCCAGATTTAATTGAGAGCATGAAACGCATGATGGCTATGGACATGAAAATGGGTGCACCTGCAGCAAAATTCAATCCTTCTAAGACTGATTCCATTAAGTATATGAAAAAATATGCAATGAAGATGGATAGGATGAGCATGAATGATGATATGAAAGCGGGTGATGTGTCAAAAAAGACTGATCCCATGAACATGAATCAGGATCAAATGGATATGAAAATGGGCGATAAGTCTATGAAAAATGGGGAGAAGAAAGACATGAAGATGGGCTACATCATACCAAAAGATAAAGTGATAGGCGACAATATGAAAACAGGTGGTAATCCAGAATTCAATTACAATTATCTGCGCTCGCCAGAACCTACAGAGTTTGAAAGTGATAAACCTGTTAAAGAAATGCTTTTCAATCTTACAGGTAATATGAATCGATACGTCTGGAGTATCAACGGTGTGCCACTTTCAGAAACAGATAAAATTAAGATCAAACAAGGCGAAGTGGTTCGTATCACTTTAAACAATTTAACAATGATGCACCATCCTATGCATCTTCATGGACATTTCTTTAGAGTATTGAATGAGAATGGTGAATACTCTCCATTGAAGCATACTGTCAACGTAGCACCAATGCAGAAGGTTGTGATAGAATTTGATGCGAGTGAACAAGGAGATTGGTTCTTTCATTGCCATGTATTGTACCATCTTGGTAGTGGTATGGCCAGGGTTTTTAGCTATGATACACCAAGGGATGAGCGTTTAAAAGATTATCCTTTAAAAAACCTAACTAATGAAGCGGATCACATGTTTACTTGGGGAGAAGTAACAGCAGCAAGCCACATGACAGAGTTATTCTACACGGCAACAAACATAAGGAATCAATTCATTTTGCGCGGCGAATACGGCTGGAATGAAAATTTGGAAGCAGAATTCACCTATGAACGCTGGCTAAACAGTTATTTCCGTGTATTTGGTGGTGTGAATATGGAGAATGAGATGGAAGATAGTCTAGATGAGATTGGAACCACAGGTGTGATAGGTGTGCGCTACTTGCTTCCACTTCTTGTTGATTCTGATTTGCGAATAGACAATAAATTGAGACCTACAATTTCACTGTCAACCGCCACAATGATTTTTAGAAGGGTGGCCGTTTTTGGGGAATATGAATATCAGATGGATTTTGGCTGGGTAAATGATTTTGAAGACGGCACCGACTTTGAAGAAGAAACCGTCTGGAAGGTTGGTTTAGAGTACGTGTTAAGTCGAAACTTTTCATTGATGGGAAACTACGATAACCGCTTTGGTGCGGGTGGTGGCCTTTCATTAAGATTTTAACTATGGATAATACCTATAAAAAAAACAGTTTATCACTCATTGGAGCTATAGCCCTAGGGACTGGTGTCATGATTGGTGCGGGAATTTTTGCCCTATTGGGTCAGGTGGCTGAACTATCTGGTAATTTATTTCCCTTTGCCTTCATTGTTGGAGCTATAATTTCAGGATTTAGTGCTTATGGCTATATCAAATTGTCAAATGCATTTCCATCCGCTGGTGGTATTGCAATGTATTTGGTTAAAGCTTATGGCAAAGGAACTGTTGCAGCATCGGGTGCACTTTTAATGGCATTCTCAATGATCATAAATGAGAGTCTGGTGGCCCGTACTTTTGGTTCTTATACGCTGCAGCTTTTTAATGTAGGCGACAATAGTGTTTGGGTGCCGATATTAGGTGTACTCCTTATTGTTGGCGCCTTTCTGATTAATATTTCAGGAAACAATATTATTGGAAAGTCGTCATTGATTATGGCTATCATTAAGGTTGGAGGTATTGCTATTTTTGCCATAGGGGCGCTTTGGGCGGTTGGATTCTCTTTTCAAGATGCAATTTCATTGAATAATTCAACAGATTATCCTACTACAGATTACTTAGGTGCATTGGCTTTATCTATTTTGGCATATAAGGGATTTACGACGATCACAAATAGCGGTGGAGAAATTGTAAACCCAAAAAAGAATGTTGGCCGAGCTATTATTATTTCACTTTTAGTATGTACAGTAATATATCTATTAGTGGCATTTGCAGTGTCTTCAAACCTAACAATATCAGAAATTGTAGCAGCAAAGGATTACTCATTGGCCGAGGCCTCGAAGCCAGCTTTTGGTAAATACGGATTATGGTTTACCGTAGGTATAGCCATAGTGGCGACCATCTCGGGAATTATAGCCAGCATATTTGCCGTATCAAGAATGACCGCAATGTTAACGGATATGAAGCTTATTCCTCATAAACATTTTGGTATGCCAGGGAATGTTCAGAAACACATGCTGGTGTATGTTGCTGTAATTGCCATAGTCCTAACGATATTTTTTGATCTAAGTCGAATCGCATCTTTAGGGGCTATATTTTATCTGGTGATGGACATCGGCATCCAATGGGGAATATTGCGTAACTTAAGAAAAGAAGTGAAGGCTAATTCAGCCATAATTATAACGGCGATACTTTTAGATGCTGTAGTCTTAAGTGCCTTTTTATGGATAAAAGCAAGCTCTGATATAATAGTCATCATCGTGGCATTAGTGGCTATGACCCTTATCTTTTTAGGAGAAAGATGGTTTTTGAAAAAGAATAATACAAATAAGATTCAGAATAAATAATTTAAAACAACAAAAAATGAAAAATCTAAGAACAACAACAGTAAACATTTTAATAGCAATTGGATTAGTTGGAACATTGGCCAGCTGCAAGTCTACTTTCAATGCTACCGAGACTTTAAGTGTAGAAGAAAACAGGCAAGCTGTCTACCAGGAAATCATTTCAAACCCCGTTCAATTGACCAACTTCATCAGTGAGGCTCGAAAAAATGAAGAAGCCAAAATGATATTGATGAAAGGCCACATGGAACAGATGGAATCTGAAAATATGAAAATGATGATGGGCAAAAATCCCGAAATGAAAGAAAAAATGCAATCCCATATGCAGAAGATGATGGAGAATAATCCAGAAATGATGCAAAAGAAGCATTCCAAAATGTTGGATAAAATGATGGAGAGCGAAAAGGGTCGTAAAATGTTGATGGATAAAATTCATTCTAACGGAAAGATGAAAGAAGATATGAAAGCAAAGATGATGCAAATGATGGATCAAAACCCTGAGATGATGAAAGAAATGATGCAGAAAATGATGGATAAAAATCCTGAAATGAAAGGGAAAATGAAAAATAAGGGATAATAAATTATTGCCTTAAAGATTGGGCTTGATAATAATAAATAACCAGTTAACTATAAAAACTATACAATTATGATGATGTGGTGGTGGATATTGATACCTGTTTTACTTGTTTTGGGTCTTTTTCTATATAATGGAAAAAATAGACAAAATACCGTGAAGAGAGAAAATCCTATGGATATTCTGGACAAGCGGCTCGCTAAGGGTGAAATATCCAAAGAAGAGTATGAAGAACAAAAACAAGCGTTGAACACTAAAAATTAAAAAACAATGAAGTATTATTTTAATAAAACAATCGAAGGTACTTTTCTAGAGGTTATCGATAAAGTCAAGAAAGGATTGAAAGTGGAAGGGTTTGGCATACTCACAGAAATCGATATAAAAGAAACCATGAAAAAGAAACTTGATGTGGATTTCAAGCAGTACAAAATTCTTGGTGCCTGCAATCCGCCTTTTGCCTATAAAGCGTTGCAGGCAGAAGATAAAATAGGCACGATGTTGCCCTGTAATGTCATTGTACAGGAAATTGAAACGGACGTGATTGAAGTAGCTGCGGTCAACCCGATGGCGTCTATGCAAGCTGTAAATAATGAAAAATTGAATGACATTGCCAACGAAATAACTGCAATGCTGGAAAAAGTAATTGAAAGACTGTAAGGTCACCCTAAAAATTAATAATTATAAACTTAAATTTAAAGCAATGAGTAAATTAAGATCAACATTAGGTGTAGTTGCGATAGCATTTATAACCTTAACAGCAGTGTCTTGTAACGATAACAAAAAAGAACAAAATAAAGCAGATGGTGACCATTCTGAAATGAGTGTCGATGGAGATCATTCAGAAATGAATCACGACAACAGCGATGGGCACCACGATGTAGACAAGAATGCTATGGCAATAAATGACAGTCAGGATTCAAAGGCTGAAGTTATTTTAAAAGACTACTTCAACCTGAAAAATGCTTTGGTAGGCGATGATAACGCAAAAGCTAAAGACTTAGGAATGGCATTGACACAATCTCTAAAATCTTTTGATGTGTCAAGTCATTCTAATACTGAGCAAACAAAATTGAAGGATATTATTGTAGATGCCACAGAACACGCGGAGCACATTTCAGAAAGTGATATAGCTCACCAGCGAGAACATTTTAAAATCTTAAGCAAAGACATTACAGATATGGTCGCTATTACAGGAACAAACAAGAAGTTATACGAGCAATTTTGCCCAATGTACGATGGTGGTAGTGTTTGGTTAAGTATGGAAAAAGATATTAAAAATCCTTACTACGGTAGCCAAATGCTTAACTGCGGTAAACTACAACGAGAGATCAACTAAGTGAAGATTTTCAAGGTTATAGCTTGGATTGCTTTGATTGCGTTTGTGGGGATTCAATTTTTTCCTACCGACCGCAATGAAAGTGATTTAATACCTCAAACTGATTTTATGTTGGTCAACCAAGTACCAACTTCTATTCAGAATCAACTAAAGGAATCTTGCTATGATTGCCACAGTAATAATACGAAGTATCCTTGGTATAATAAGATTCAACCAGCTGCTTGGTATTTGGAAGATCATGTTAAAGAAGGAAAAAGCGAGCTTAATTTTAACGAATGGGATTCCTTGTCTAGGCGAAGAAAAGCTAGTAAACTCCGTTCTATTATCAAGCAAATTGAAAGCGATGAGATGCCGTTGAGTAGCTATACCCTAATTCACAGTGATGCTGTATTGTCTAAAGCACAGCAAACCGAGATCATTGAGTATATGAAAAAATTGAAAGCTGAAGCAAACTAAATTAATCAAAAACTACAGACAATGAAAAACATATTAGTGCCCACAGATTTTTCAGATAATTGTGAGAAAGCAGCAAAATTAGCTATTGAAATGGCAATACTTTTTAATTCAGAAATCCATTTTTTACATCAGCTTAATACACCTGTAAATTGGGTAAAACTCGATAAGACCCAGGAGCATAACTATCCTGATACTCTTGAGGAAATAGGGATTGCTAAAAGCAAATTAAGGGCTTTGGACAAAGAGGCGGAGCACAAAGGTTTGACATCCAGAACGTTTTTAGAATTTGTTTCAAATGATAAAGCAATTTTATCACATTCAGATAATTTTCATCATGATTTCATTATTACAGGAAGCAAAGGCTTGCAAAAAGGGTTTTTAGAACAATTGTTAGGAAGCAGTGCCCAAAAAATCATACGATCAGCACGAGTGCCTATTTTAGTTGTAAAGGAAGACACAGTAACATTTCCATTCAAAAATATTGTGTTCGTATCTGATTTTAAAGAAGACATTTCCAGTGTTTTCGAAGAAGTAAAAAAAATGGCTGAAAAATGCCATGCAAAAATCCATTTACTAAACATCAACACCACATCGGATGTTAATAGTGTTGAAAATGGGCTTCAACCCATCAGGGACTTTTTAAAGGACTTCTCAAAACCAGAAGACTATGCGATTCACGTATACAACGAATCTAGCGTACTAAGTGGCATTGAAAAGTTTGAAGAATCTAATGAAGTGGACTTAATAGTAATGTACACCCATAGTAGAAAGGGATTATCAAGTATATTTTCAAATAGTATTGCTGAAAGCATAACAAATCATTCAAAAAAACCAGTGATGACTGTTCATCTTTAATATGGAAAACTACGATACCCTTTCGGAAGCTATAAACGATTTAAAGGCAAATGGCTATACCTATGATTTAAACTTGATGGCGCATTTTGTGGAATGCGATTCCCCAAAAGTTCAATGGCATCCCGAAGATTTCAAAATCAATAAAGTATTCTGTTTTGAAGGGATGAGCAATCCTGGCGATAATAGCAGCCTCTATGCTATTTCATCAACTCATGGGTAAAAGGACTTCTAGTAGATGCTTACGGAGTCTATGCAGAAGGTCCGTCCTTAGAAATGAACTTAAAATTCAGATCACATTAAAATGAAACACACCTATCATATTCACGGAATGACCTGCAATGGATGCAGAAATCACGTAGAAGAAACGCTCTCTAAAGTAGAAGGAGTTTCAAACGCTACGGTTAATTTAGAACAAGAAGAAGCCACAATTGAAATGGAATCACACATTCCTATCGAGACGTTTCAAAAAGCACTGCAGGAAGATGGCGGTAGCTATAGTATTCACAAAAATCCCCTCCCAACCTCCCCGAAGGAGAGGAGCCCAAAGACTTCGAAAAATAAGAGTGAGAAAAGCCCCTTTCAAGGGATAGGAGGCTCCTTTTACTGTCCCATGCACTGCGAAGGCGACAAAACCTACAACAAACCTGGCGATTGTCCTGTCTGCGGAATGGATTTGGTAGAAGAGCAAAATTTATCGGCAGTAACCTCTGAGCAATGGACCTGCCCAATGCATCCCGAAATCGTGAAAGACGAACCTGGAGCTTGCCCTATTTGCGGAATGGACTTGGTACCGTTGCAACCAGATATTTCTGCCGAAGAAAAGACCTATAAAAGACTATTAAAGAAATTTCGGATAGCGGTTGGTTTCACACTTCCCATTTTCTTGATGGCGATGAGCGAGATGATTCCTAACAATCCATTATACGATTTGATGGAACAAAAATGGTGGAACTGGGCTCAGTTTGCATTATCAATTCCTGTTGTGTTTTATGCTACTTGGATGTTCTTTGAGCGAGCCTATAAAAGTATAAAAACGTGGAATCTCAATATGTTCACCCTTATCGGGATTGGTGCAGGTGTAGCGTGGTTGTTTAGTGTTTTTGGGATGTTGTTTCCCGATTTTTTCCCTGAACAATTTAAAACGGAATCTGGCGCAGTACACGTTTATTTTGAAGCTGCAACCGTAATACTTACGCTTGTTTTAATGGGTCAAGTCCTCGAAGCTCGTGCGCATAGTAAAACCAATTCCGCAGTCAAGGAATTATTAAAGCTTGCACCTAATAAAGCGGTACGTGTGGTTGATGGAAATGAAGAAGAAGTTTCCATTGATAAAATTGAAAAAGGAGATATTCTAAGAGTTAAACCAGGCGACAAAATTCCTGTAGATGGTATTATCACTGAAGGAAAAACGACAGTAGATGAATCAATGATTTCTGGAGAGCCTATTCCTGTTGATAAAATTAAAGATGACAACGTAAGTAGCGGTACCATCAACGGTAACCAATCCTTTTTGATGAAAGCCCAAAAAGTAGGTAGCGACACCTTGCTTTCTCAAATTATACACATGGTCAATGACGCGAGCCGCAGTAGAGCGCCAATCCAGAAACTGGCAGATACGGTTTCAGGCTATTTTGTACCTGTGGTCGTTGGCATTTCATTAATTACGTTTGCCGTTTGGGCAATTTGGGGTCCTGAACCAGCTTATGTTTATGCGTTAGTCAATGCCATTGCAGTACTTATTATTGCTTGTCCTTGTGCTTTGGGATTGGCAACACCTATGTCAATAATGGTTGGTGTAGGTAAAGGTGCACAAAACGGTGTATTGATAAAAAATGCCGAAGCCCTCGAGAAATTGGACACTGTAGATACACTCATCATCGATAAAACGGGAACCATTACGGAAGGGAAACCAACTGTAGAAAAAATAGGTTCATTTAATGATAGTCAGCCCACTAGCAAGGAAGGTTTTAATGAAAGTAAAGTGCTGCAATACATCGTGTCATTAAACAGTAATAGCGAACACCCCTTAGCAGAGGCAACTGTGAAATATGGTAAAGAGCAAAATGCTCAAATGATAAAGTCAGATGGATTTAGTGCAGTCACAGGCAAAGGGGTACAAGCTACTATAAATGACAAAAAAGTTGCTTTGGGAAATCCTAAAATGATGGCTTATGCTAATGTTGAAATTGACTCACAGATGCAAGAAGAGGCCAAAACTTATCAAAAACAAGGGAAAACAGTATCGTATTTAGCAGTAGATGAAAAAGTAGTAGGTTATGTAGTTATCGGTGATAAAATCAAGGATACCAGTGCTAAGGCTATAAAAGAGCTTCAAGCCAAGGGTATTGCCGTAATTATGTTGACGGGAGATAATCACGATACTGCTCAAGCAGTAGCCTTAGAACTTAGCCTTGCTGACTTTAAAGCCAGTATGTTACCCGAAGACAAACTCAAAGAAGTAACAAAATTACAGGAACAAGGCAAAGTAGTTGCTATGGCAGGTGATGGTATAAATGATGCTCCAGCATTGGCTAAAAGTGATGTTGGTATTGCGATGGGAACAGGAACCGATGTGGCTATTGAAAGTGCCATGATTACATTAGTCAAAGGCGATCTCCACGGGATTGTGAAAGCAAAAAATTTGAGTCACGTCGTCATGAAAAACATCAAACAAAACCTGTTTTTTGCACTCATCTATAACACGATAGGTATACCCATTGCCGCAGGGGGTTTATTTCCAGTTTTTGGGATTCTGCTATCACCTATGATTGCAGCTCTGGCGATGAGCTTTAGTTCGGTTTCAGTGATAGGCAATGCTTTGCGGTTAAAAACAAAAACAATCGAGAGATAGAATACCGAAGTTGTACATTCGTAGTAGTATTGAAGGTTGTGTAATGGAACTGGAGCAAAGGGATGGGCTAATTTTAATTTACAATTTGCCAACTTGATAAAGGATGAGCTTATATTTGTAAATACTATTAGAAGAGCTTTGTGAGGGGAGACTTTCAAGCACGGTTCTGTGAGAGGCTTGGGGTGAAATCCCTTGGTCTACTCGACCACATCACGTTATACGCAACCCTGTTTGACGACAGACCATAAATAAACAGACAGAAATAAAATGGAAAATTTCGACAGAAAAAAACACTGGGAGACAATCTACCAGACAAAAGAACTTAAAGATGTAAGTTGGTTTCAACCGACACCAGAGACGTCTTTAATTTTCTTAAAACAGTTCAATATTCCGACCACTGCAAAAATAATTGACATTGGAGGTGGCGACAGTTTTTTAGTTGACAACTTGCTCGACTTGGGTTATCAAGACATTACCGTTCTCGACATTTCAGCGACAGCACTTGACAAAGCAAAGCAACGACTTGGCGACCGAGCAGATAAAATAAAATGGATAGTTGCAGACGCAGCAACTTTTAGACCGACAGAAAAATACGACTTTTGGCACGACAGAGCAGCATTTCACTTTTTGACACAAGAGCAAGAAATTGAAAACTACCTCGACACAGTGCAGAAAAGTATTCAGCAGACAGGTGTTTTAGTTATCGGGACATTCTCTGAACAAGGACCAAAAAAATGCAGCGGAATTGAAATAAAACAATATTCCGAAACAACAATGACCGACCGACTGACAAGATTTTTTGAAAAAATTAAATGTATAACGGTTGACCACAAGACACCGCTCGACACTATTCAGAACTTTATATTTTGCAGTTTTAGAAAATTAAAGACGTCTTAACAGGACACGAATAAAAGAAGGGGCAACATATAACAGCACCTACAAGAAATTGGCGGTTCAGTGCTTAAATGAGGCTTTATGCTTCGTATCAAGTTTTGTGGTAGCAGACAGTTTAGTGCTTCGAAATCGCCAACTTCTTGTAGCTGCAAAACGTTGGCAATAATTAGAAAAAATAATGTAAATACTTAACATAAATATGAATCTATCTACAGGGTTATAAGGAATAAGCCTTTACGATGGAAAAGAAATAACGGATGTTACTAATAAAGAACCTTGGACAAAATAAAAAATAACTGTTGCCAATCGAGTAGACGGGTGACGACTTAAAAGTCGTCACTTCGCTTCTCACACCATCGTAAATACAGGTCTCGTATACGGCGGTTCGCAATCCATCTTTTCAATCGCTCTTTACACCAATTGAAACGATTCCATACTTTTTGAACAGGCTACCTGTTTTCTAGGGAATCGGTCACCCAATAGCAAAAACTATTGCTCCCATCCTAATTTCTGGAAGGATCACGTTCCGTCCTCCCCTACTTGTGAGACCTGTCCAGTTTTATAAAACTCGTTTCCTGTAGGTACTATGACCTCAGCAGACTTCTCTATTATACCATCCCGTGTTTATATGGATCTCCCCTGGTAATTACACCTTCCCTGCCTTCGAGGGTAGTCAAGTAGGTTCTACTTTTTCTACATAAAACAAATTTTAGGGCGTGGGATTATTAGAGGTGTACCCTCTGTAAAATCCAATTAAAAAATCTACAAGCCATTTTATAGCTAAGAACATAAACCACAATACAGCCATCGAAATACGCCATAAAAATTTAAAAATATTCACGAAAAGACTTAAGGCTAAAAAGATTAATTGAAGCGTAGCTGCATTTTTACCTCTTAACTGTACACCTGCTAATTTAAAACTCGAGTAATTGGGTTTAAATAGATTATAAGAGCCTCTTTTATTTTTTATGGAAGTACTCACACCACTTTTTGAAACATTAAAGTTGAAAGGACCACTTTCATATCGACCTATAAATTGAAAGTTCCCGCGTTGAAGTCCCATTCTAGCTCCTCTAAACAGTTTTTTATGAAGCCTGACACCATGATTAGTATTTATGGTAGCTCCATAACCATCTCTTGATAATGTTTTAGTAGCTGAAACCCCTCCTGTTCTAGAAACACGGAGAATCTTACCACGATATTCTATCCTCTTTTTTAGTGGTTTACTATTTTCAGGCATTAGTGAATTATTTTTGACTGTTTTTAAAGTTAATAAATTTTCAACTTAAATACTGGTCTGATTTTGTAAAGGCATTATATTTTATAGGCGGTAAAGCCTAAAGTAATTTAGGCTAATTTGTAATCAAATTCGTTATGAAAGGGCAATAGGCACCGACTTTTTTTATTAGAAATACAAAACTACAACCCAACATAATTTCTAATTTTAATATCTGCTCTGACACCTTGAATTTTTGAGATAAGCCATTAGGTCTTCATGTAAAAAATATATTTTTTTAGAAGGCTTACAATATGCGATTTCATTGTTGTGTATTAAATTATAAAGGGTTTTTTGCTTCAAGTTTAAAAAGTCTGCTGCTTCACTGAGCGTGTACTTTAATTTACTTTTTCCATTTATTTCAAGATTATCTATCTTTTCCTCTAAGCTTTTTACATATTCCAATATTTCACCAATTTTGGATGGTAACTCATCAAAACTTATATTTTCCATGTCATTCTATTTAATACTTATATGGACATTCATGAAAAAGTTTAGTAGTTTTCAAAAAAAATTACACATTTAATATCTTCTATAAAAGATGTTTTGTTAAATTACTTGATTCATTAGCATCAGTTTTTTTCGAAAAATCTAAAATCTTGTCATTTATCTCTTGAAACGTTTCCTCCTCAAATCCTTTAAAATATAGCATAGTTGTTTCCACTGAAGTGTGTGTTAGTCGTTTACTTACTACTTCAAACCTTACACCTGAAAGTATAGCAATTGTAGCAAAAGAATGTCTTGCCCAAGAAAAAGAAACATTTTCTTGGATACCTATTGAATTAGCAAACTTTAAAAAATGCTGATTAATTTTTCTATTAAAATTTTTTTTCCTTTTGCGTTTTTCCATATCATTCATATCTATGTTCAGAATATCGAAAACGTAATCTTGTGGTTTATCTGGATTGTAGTCACCGTATTGTCTTATAACTTCTTTAGTGAAATCTGTGAGATATACTTTTATGGGAATTCTAGTTTTAACAGTATGAAGTGTTTTCTTTCTCTCAAAATAAAAAAACCCTTCTTCTAAATCCTTATTTTTAATCATGAGAATGTCTTTAAGATTAAGTCCATAGCTGAGGTAAGAAAAAAACCAAAAGTCTTTCGACATTTTTTGATATGGAGTTGCAGATTTTGACTCGTATAATTTTTGAACCTGTTCTTTTATCAATGCCTTTTTAATATTTTCACCTTTTGGTATAATGTAACCGAATTTTCCAAATGGATACTTATCATTTGAGACGGCCCCTTCGTGAATAGCTAGGTTAAAAATAGACTTTAAACACCTTAGATACATGCCTATCGAGCTAGTTGTAAGTAAACCTTTATCGGTGCAATGCTTGTCAAATTTAATCAACCATTTTGGAGTAATTTGATTAAACTCAGGGACTTTATCATTGTTGTATTTCTTTATGAATTTATAGGAACACTGATACTGGTCAGCTGTACCAAGTCCACCACTTTCAGTAAAATCAGTAATCTTCTTATCGTAATAATATTTTAAGTCTTTTTTTTGGGGGCCATTTCCATAGAAAACACTTTTAAATTCATCTTTATCAAACCTGCCCAATTCTAAGATACATGAATCTACACTATCTAGGAATTTTAGCATTTCCATTCTAAGATTTCGAAACTTTGCCTTAGAATTTTTTTTAAGCCACGCTCCTTCAAAGTCGGCTTTTAAAAGTTTGAAGGGTGTTTTAATATAGCATTTATCTTTTGTAATTGAATTAAAAACGAAAAGTCGAACGCTGTGTTGTCCTCGCTTATTTTTATGATTTTTGTTAAGTTCTAAACTAAGTGTAATCGAATCTGTATTTTCCATATCTATTATTTTATGTTGTAGGAGCTTTTTTTTAAAAGTTTAGTGAAGAGTTCAAAAAATATTATTTGTGAATAATTTGTGAATAGGAAAGGAAAATGATGAATAACAGATAGTTTCAAATAAACTATAAATACCTCTAAATGTGATGTATAGGGAATAAACAGATAGTAAGAAGGAATAAGAAAACCATATCCGTCCTGCTTTGGGAGCAGGAGGTCGCAGGTTCGAATCCTGCCACCCCGACGAACCGTACTTATACGGATACAAAAACACTGTTAATCTATTGATTTTCAGTGTTTTTTGTTTTTATGGCATTATTTGATATGCTTTGATATCATCCTATCCAGTGAATGATTCGGTGAATAGTTTTTACACCTCATTTTACTATCTTAGAAGGATCATTAGATTGATTTTACTTTCGTCTTTAACACTTATTGTTTAACTTAAAGACACTTGCTATGCCTTATTTTACAACATTCTCCGTGCTTTTCTTTACCAGAAAACTAAACAGCAACAAAAAAGAACTTTCCATTTACGCACGAATTACAGTCAATGGGAAAATCGCCGAAATGAGCCTGAAAAGGAAAACTTCAGTGAATGAATGGGATAATTCCAAAGGCCGACTTAGAGGAAATACTCAAAGGATTAAACTACTCAACAGTTACTTAGACCAAGTCTATTCCAAATTGCTAGACACTCAAAAGAAAATTCTAGATAAAGACAACTTAATCACAGCTGATAAAGTTAAGGCCTCCTACCAAGGATTAGATCAAGAGCATAAGACCCTCACGGATATTATAGAGTATCATAATGAAACTATGAAAAGTGTTCTAAAGTGGGGCACCCTCAAGAATTACCACACAACCGCAAAATATTTAAAAGAGTTCCTTAAGGAAAAAAAGAAAACCAGTGATATCTACCTGAAACAAATCAACTATAAGTTTATCACCGAATTTGAGATGTTCGTGAGGAGCTACAATGCTAAAAAGGAAAGGAAAACCTGTGCCAATAATGGGACAATGAAGCATCTCGAACGCTTAAAGAAAATGATTAATCTCGCTATCAAATTAGAATGGCTAGAAAAAAATCCATTTCAGAATTATAAAATGAGGTTTGAAAAGAACGAACGACAATTTTTATCGGAACGTGAATTGAAACTGCTGGAGGAAACCTATTTTAAAAGCGAATCTTTAGAAAGGGTAAAAGATATGTTTTTATTTGCCTGCTATACTGGACTTAGTTACGGAGATCTTAAAGAACTCACTACGGATCATATCGTAAAGGGAATGGATGGAAAAAACTGGATATCTACTAAACGTGCTAAAACAAATGAATCTGTAAAGGCTCCCCTACTCCAAAAAGCCGATAACATTTTGAAAAAATATCAGGAAAAGCGATTTGACTTAGAAAATAAACGTTTGTTCCCTGTGATCTCCAATCAAAAGATAAACAAGTACGTCAAGGAAATTATGAAAGGCTCAAATATTAGAAAACATATTACTTTTCATTCTGCGAGGCACACCTTTGCAACAACCGTGACTTTATCTAATGGAGTTCCTATAGAGACGGTATCCAAACTTCTAGGACATTCCAAACTGTCCACCACGCAAATTTATGCCCGAGTGATGGAAAATAAAATCAGTAGCGATATGACTAATTTGGAAGATATAATGAATAAGAAAGAGCGAGAGGAATTATCAAAAAAGGAGACAAAACGAAACATTTAAATTTCTTTAAGTAACATTACAATCATTTCTATTAAGCTCTAGATGTTATTAAAGAGAAAACATTTTTTAGCAATATTTCGATAAATCAGGTGATTATTACCTCATAACTCGAAAGTTCACTAAACTGATTTCCTTGGTTATTTTAAATGTAAACATTCGTTTTCAACATACTTATTTCAACAATAAATAATCTAATTATAATTACATCCTAATATTTATGCATTAAAATAAATGATTATTCAAATAAATAGACTATATTTGTATCATAGACATTATGCATTAAAATGAAAAGTAACTCTGTTCTTTTGAAACACATTTTAACCCATAAAGGACTTTCTTCTGGGTATTCTGTTAGAGGTAAGATCTCAAACAAACCTGATGGTGGTGTTAGAATCATACAACTTAAAGATTTTAATGATGACTATACCTCAATCGGTCAAGATTGCTTCCAGCTTGAAGCCTCTAAAATTAAACCCAAGTACTATTTAGACAATGGAGATGTTCTTTTTATAGCAAAAGGAGCCAATAATTACGCCCTAGTATATGAAAAAAAAGACCGTATCCCTACAATAGCCTCTTCAGCCCTTTTTGTTATCAAAATAGATAAGAATATCGCTAATCCAAAATTTGTATCTTGGTATATCAATCAACATGAGGTACAGAACTATTTTAAGACCAATGAAGCTGGAACTTATGTGACCAACATCAACCGAAAGACTATTGAAGAAATCCCTATACAATTGCCATCTTTATCTATTCAAGATAAAATAGCCAACGTCGCTCAATTACATGTCATAGAAAAACAGTTAACTATTAAAATCAATGACCTCAACGATAAATTAATCACAAGCCAATTATTTAATCAACTTTAAGTATGTCTACCCAAATAAAACCCTCCCAAAATCAAATTAATAACGCACTTTGGAATGCGTGCGATACCTTTAGAGGTGCTTTTGATTCATCGGAATATAAAAATTATATTCTAGTGTTTATGTTTCTTAAATACCTGAGTGATGTCTGGAAAGATCACTACAATTTATTGAAGGAACAATACGGAGACAATGAAGAACTAATTCAGCGTAAGTTAAAACGAGAACGCTTTGTCTTGCCTACAAAGTGTAACTTTGATTATATCTATGAACATCGTAGTGACAGCGATATAGGTGAAAAAATCGATAAGATTTTCGCCCAAATTGAAGAGCGCAATATCGAAAAGCTAGACGGCGTGTTTAGAAACATCAGTTTTAACTCCGACAAATTAGGTCAAACCAAAGATAGAAACCGCCGTTTAAAAAATTTAATCAATGATTTTGCGAAACCTGAACTTGATTTTAGGCCTTCACTCTGGGAAGATAAGGAAGATATTTTGGGCGAAGCTTACATGTACCTCTTGGAGAAATTTGCTTCTGGAGCTGGTAAAAAAGGAGGTGAATTTTTCACCCCTAAAGAAGTTTCTGGTTTATTAGCTAAACTGGTCGCCCCAAAAGAGGGTGACCGCATCTTTGACCCCACTTGTGGTTCGGGTTCTTTGTTAATCAAAGTGGCTGAAGAAACCAAAGACGATGAAGGTAAGCCAACTAATAATTTTGCACTGTATGGCCAGGAAAGCAATGGGGACACTTGGGCCTTAAGCAAGATGAACTGTTTTCTGCATAGTATGGATGGTGCTCAGATTGAATGGTGTGATACCATCAATAATCCCAAATTGATTGAAGGCGATGCCTTGATGAAGTTTGATATTGTGGTAGCTAATCCGCCTTTTAGTTTAGATAAATGGGGACACGAAAATGCAGAAGCAGACCGCTTTAAACGTTTTTTTAGAGGTATTCCACCCAAATCAAAGGGTGATTATGCCTTTATTCAGCATATGATAGAAACCACAGCTCCAGGTGGCAAAGTAGGTGTGATCGTACCACATGGTGTATTATTCCGCGGGAGCGCAGAACAAAAAATTCGTCGTCAACTTATTGAAGAAAATCTACTTGAAGCTGTCATAGGCTTGCCTACCAATTTGTTTTATGGAACAGGAATTCCCGCTGCTATTCTAGTTTTCAATAAAGCAAAAACGACCGAAAATATCGTTTTTATTGATGCTAGTAAAAACTATGAAGATGGCAAACGTCAAAACAAACTTAGACCTCAAGACATTGAAGAAATTATTGAAGCGTTCAAAGGTTTTAAAACTATAGAAAAATTTAGTTCTGTAGTGACACCGAACGAAATAGTCGAGAATGATTATAACCTCAACATTCCTCGCTATGTCGACACCTTTGAAGAGGAAGAACCGGTAGATATCGAAGCCGTTCAAGAACAAATAGAACAACTGGAGACCGAACTTGTAGAAGTTCGAAAAGAAATGAAAGAGCATTTAAAAGAATTGGGATATTAATATGGAAGAGCAGAATAACATCATTATTTATACCACACAAGACGGTAAAGCATCCGTAGCACTCTTTGCTCGTGATGGTAATGTTTGGATGAATCAACAACAACTGGCTGAACTTTTTGACACCTCTAAACAGAACATAAGTCTTCATATTAAAAACATACTTGAAGACAGTGAGTTAAATGAAAAATCAGTTGTCAAGGATTACTTGACAACTGCCTCAGACGGGAAAGAATATAGTATTACTTTTTATGCTTTAGATATGATTCTTGCCGTGGGTTATCGTGTTCGTAGTAAACGGGGTATTCAATTTAGACAATGGGCAACTCGTAATCTAAGCGATTTCATAATAAAAGGTTTTGTAATGGATGACGAACGTCTTAAAAACCCAGACGGTCGTGTAGACTATTTTGATGAACTACTAGAGCGTATAAGGGATATACGTGCTAGTGAGAAAAGATTTTATCAAAAGGTAAGGGATCTTTTTAGCTTAAGCAGTGACTATGATCCAACCGACAAAGCAACTCAAATGTTTTTTGCTGAAGCTCAAAACAAACTATTGTATGCTACCACCAATCAAACTGCGGCCGAACTTATTGTAAAGCGTGCTGATGCTAATAAGTTAAATATGGGCCTAAATACTTGGAAAGGAAATGTTGTGCGCAAACAAGATATCACTATTGCTAAAAATTACTTATCCGAAGATGAAATAGACAGTCTAAATCGACTTGTAGTAATTTTTTTAGAAACCGCAGAATTACGTGCTAAAAACAAACAAGATCTTACAATGAGATACTGGCAGGAAAACCTTAATAAAATTATTGCTTTTAATGATTTTGAAGTACTGGATAATCCAGGAAATGTTAGCCATAAGCAAATGGAAAAGAAGGTACGTGAACACTATAAAAATTTTGACGACGAAAGAAAAAAGGTTGCTGCTAAAGAAGCTGATCGTATAGATATGGAGGAGTTAAAAGCTTTGGAACGAAAAATCAAAAACAAAGACCATTGATAACCCACCCTACCCTTAACCGCAGTGTTTTGCTTATCGTGCCCAAACAGCCGTTTTACGACTGGAGCAATGCCCTGACTCCAGATTTGGCAGCTCAAACGCGAGAAGATACAGACGAACACAATAGCTATTTGCTAGAAGATGAGCTCTTTCTGAACGATCCTAAACAAGAACTCCGTAAGTACTGGAAACCCATTTTTCTCAATGAGCTTTTTGGGCAGTGGACCGATGAAAGCGTTTATCCCAAACTCAGCTGGAAAATGTTTACCGAGTGGTTTGACTTTTATAGATCCTCTATCGTCACCGACCTGACCAACGAACCGCTTTATCTACAGGAGTATGAGTAATGTTTTGACTAAGAACAAAACTTCTACAAATGAAGGTTATAAAAAAACAAAACTGGGTTGGATTCCTGAGGAGTGGAAAGTCTTTAACCTAGAAGAACTTGGAGAATTTTCTAAAGGAAAAGGAATAGCTAAAAAAGATATTTTAGAAAATGATAGTGAAGGTTATCCAAGCATTAGATATGCCGAGATCTATACATCATACAATTATTATACACATTCTTTAAAAACAAAGGTTAATGGTGAATCAGTTAAAAATAGTAATCCAATCACGTATGGTGATATACTGTTTGCAGGGTCTGGAGAAACTTTGGAAGATATAGGAAAATCTATAGCTTATCTAGGAAATGAAGTCGCTTATGCAGGGGGAGATATTATAATACTGAAGCAGAATTCTCAACACTCTCAATATTTAGGGTATTTATTAAATAATGATATTGTTAGAAACCAACTTTTTAAATTAGGTCAAGGTCATTCTGTTGTTCACATCTATTCCAGTGGTTTAAAAAAGGTTAAAATTCTACTACCCCCACTCCCCGAGCAACAAAAAATAGCTAAAGTTCTAAGCACTTGGGATAAAGCCATTGCCCTACAAGAGCAACTCATCACCCAAAAACAAGCACTTAAAAAAGGTTTGATGCAAGACTTGTTGACAGGAAAAAAACGTTTTCCTGGGTTTGAGGAGGAGTGGGAAGAAGTGAAATTGGGTGATATATTCACTATAAAAAATGGAAAAGATTATAAGCATTTAGGAAATGGTGAGATCCCGGTTTATGGGACTGGAGGCATAATGACTTACGTAGATTCATTTTTATATAATGGAGAAAGTGTTGGAATCGGAAGAAAAGGAACAATTGATAAGCCATTTTATTTAAAAGGCAAATTTTGGACTGTAGATACCCTTTTTTATTGTGTTTCATTCAAAAGCTGCATTCCAAAATATCTATATTATCTTTTTAATACAATTAATTGGAAAACATACAATGAAGCATCTGGAGTCCCTAGTTTGTCACAATCAACAATTAAAAGTATTAAAATAAGGATTCCAAAAATCTCAGAACAACAAAAAATAGCATCGGTTTTATCCAATTTTGATATAGAAATTGAAAAGTTGATAACGCATAAAAAATCTTTAATTCAACAAAAACAAGGCTTGATGCAGCAGTTGTTGAGTGGAGAAAAACGGGTTAAAATTTTAAAAAGATAGAAATATGAAATTTATATTTGAATATGGTCCAACAATAATTAGATGGTTATTTATAGCTTTAGGCGGCTTTACAGTAGTAATGCTATTTATTGGAGCTATAAGAGGAATTATACCTGTTTTATGGAGATTGGGTAAAAGCCTTTATAATAGAAAAATTGCCTTGTATGCTGAAGGTGAAGCTACATCCCTTAGATCAACTTTAATTGACTCAAATTTATTTAAGAAAAAAAACATAGACTTAATAGGGAGTAAGGAATTAGCAAAAGGTCGTGATCATTCTATGATGATTGTTTATTATCCTGAATTTAAAAATTATATTTTGGATATAATCAGTCTCAAAAATGATAGTGATTCACTAATAGTATATGCACCTAGTTCTGGAGGAAGAATAGATAGTGAGATTTTAGATGCGATTAATGCTCAACGAAATTCAATTATTGTGAACATGAGAGGACGATTGTTAAATGATATACTAACATCAATGATTACAACTAATTATGCTAAAAAGTAAGATTGAAACATTACTCCGGAATCATGTCAAAGAAAGTCTTTCGCCTAAGCAAGAGGATATTTCTTTTGTATCTACAATTTATAATTCCTTTACAGATATATTAGGTCAAAATGAATGTAGACAAATTGGCTCATTCCCTAGGTACACAGCCATACGTCCTTTACACGATTTAGATATTATTTATAAGTTAAATAATGAAGAATTTGAAGGCGATAACCCTCAAGATTTTCTAAACGAATTGGCTAAACTTTTTGAAGAAAATTACACTAATCCAACATCATATTCAATTAAAACAAAAATTCAAACGCATAGTTTGGCTTTTATCTTTTTAAAAGGTGAAGATGAAGTTTTTGCTGTAGATATAGTGCCAGCTAAAATAAGAGGTAAAAATGAGTTTGATGATGATACTTTTCTTGTACCAGAAATAATTCAGTTTAGATCTCATAGGAAAAAAGAAGATTTTTATGCTAAACTTCAGAGCACTAATCAAAATATGAAGTGGATTAAGTCTGACCCTTTAGGCTACATAACTATTGCTTCTAATATTAATAAAGAAAACAGTGATTTCAGAAAAAGTGTAAAGTTTATAAAAGGTTGGAAAAATGCTTGTAAAGATAAAAATGAGAATTTCAAATTAAAATCATTTCATCTCGAGCAACTGATTACTGAACAGTTGAAAATAAAAAGCAACCAAACGATTTTTGATAGCTTATTTGAATGTTTTACAGACTTAAAAGACAATGTGCGTAAGCCTAAAATTAAAGATCGTGCAGATTCTGATAAATATATAGATCAATATGTATTAGAATTGAACGAGAGTGAATTAAGTTTAATAGATCAAGCGGTAGATGCTGTTTTAATAGCTTTTGAAAAATTTCATGGAAATGTTAATAATTTAATTAATGTAGGATATTATAAACGGTTTTCCAAAGAGATGTTTTTATTTGATTCTAAAATTCCTGTTTTAGTAAATACTGATTTAGAATTTGAAATTGAAGGATACGTGAAAAGGGTTTCTGGCTACAGAGAATACACGGCAAAAGTATCTAGTCTAAGAGGTGACGCCTTAAACAATAACAGTATTAAGTTTGATATAATAAAAAATAATATTGGAAACGATTCACGTAAATGGAAAATTAGAAATGATGATAATTCCCCTGAACCACGTGGGGAAATTGGTTACGAAACTGAGCCTGTACGTATTGAAACTACAAAATATTATGGAAAGCATTATGCTGAATGTTATGCCATAAAAAATGGAATTTGCGTTGCAAAAAGTAAATCTGATGTTATAATCTAATTAATATAAAACAATGGCAAAAAAATCAAATTCAAGACATGTAGTTCCAAATCAAGATGGTGGCTGGAGTTCTAAAAAGGCTGGTGCAAGTAAATCTTCAAAAAAAATTGAAACTAAAAAAGAGGCAGAAAATTGGTCTAGAGAACTAAGCAGGAAGGAAAAGACTGAATTAGTAATTCATAAGAAAGATGGAACTATTCAGCGAAAAGATAGTCACGGCAACGACTCAACTACGGTAAAAGGATAGAAATTAATGGATATACAGTTAGAACAATTATATGGCATTTGGAGAAATGAAGAAAATAATGTGATAACGGATCTGAATGTTAGAAGATATAATGAACATAGTCACAAAGGTTTTTCATTATTTACAATTTATAGAAGAAATCAAGATGATTCTAAAATTATATATGAATGGCAGGGAGTACCAGAAATAATAAACTATTCAAATCAAATTTCAGATATAAACATACTCGATATTCAACAAACTGAAGATAACCCCATATATCAAAACCTTAAAATTTGGGAGTACACAAATAAAAAGATGATTTTGGAATTTGGTGATGGTTCAAAAAAAGAATTTGTAAAACTGGATAATATATTTAATTGATATGCATAACATTTTTATAGACGAAAGTTGCCATTTAGAACATGATAATATTCCAGTGATGTGTATTGGATACATTAAAGTACCTAAAGATCAATACATACAATTAAAAGAACAGTTTGAGCAACTAAAATTGAAATTTCGCACACCAGTAGAACTAAAATGGAATAAATTTTCAAATAGTAGACTACCCTTCTATAAAGCCTTAGTTGACTTCTTTTTTGCTAGCCCATTAGAATTCAGATGCATTTTAGTGAAATACAAAAATCGTTTAAACCATATCGATTTTAATAATGGCTCTCACGATAACTTTTATTACAAGCTTATTTATTTTTTGTTGAAATCAAATCCATCAGATGAACAATACAGGGTTTATCTTGATATTAAAGACACACGTGGGAAAGAAAAATTGAATAAAATACATGAGATTTTTACAAGTTATTATAATGGAGAATCGCCTTTTTCTCATTTACAACATATAAGATCACACGATAATGTGTTTATTCAATTGGCAGACTTTTTTATAGGAGCAATAACCTATAAAACTCGAATGAGATTAAACTCTGAATTAAATCATCCAGGCAGATTAGAGTTTATCGAATATTTAGAGGATGCCTCTGGCTTTTCATTAGATGAAGGAACAGTTCCTTGGGAAACAAAATTCAACATCTTCGACCATCAACCAAAAAAGAGTGAGTAGATGGAGTTGCATGAGCTAGATGAATATATAATAGGTTTAGATATCGAGCCAACTGATGATGAATTGGAAGAGCTCTGTGAAGCCTTTGAAAAAGATTTTGTAAAAAACCCATTTAAAGTAAATGGACTCAATGTAAAAGTTATCAGTCATAATTCTAAAGTCAGTGGTTTTGAAGAGTATCCTGAAACTTTTGTGCATTTAATTACTCGAAAAAGCAAAAGTGGACATAGGGTTTTTGACAGAAATAGAGCTAATAGAATTCATTGGATAAAATGTATTTTACAAAACCAAAATAATGAAGAAATCTTATGCTTCAAACATACTGAAGGTAATGGAGCTATAAGAGATTATTTTTGGTATGAGAGTGAAGATTTTCTAGTAATAATGGAAGAGATAACACCTAATTATATCATAGTAACTAGTTTTTATATAGATGATAGTTACAATAAAAATTATTACAGAAAAAAACATGAATCCTATCTTAAAAATAAGACATAAAAAAACCGCAAATTACGGTATTGCGGTCAACCAGATCCTTTTCCCTTTGGGAAATGATTTTACAAATATAAATATGTAAATCATGTTATTAAAACAAATTAACATTTATTATTTTAACAATTTTCTGATAAGAGAGAATTAAAGAGAGTGAATAATCAAAAAACACTTAAAGAAATTCCCCAAAAGCCTAAAATAGTTCCCCAAAAGAGAAAAGTAAATTAATCAAAGTATGACACCAAACTACACCGAATACAGCGATTCACAAAAGCCAGCACTTCAGTTCCTGCAGAAGATGAACTGGCAATACCTCTCACCAACCGAGGTGATGAATGCGCGTGAAGGAATGTATAGTAATGTTGTGTTAGATAAAATTCTTGCTGAACAACTGAGTAAAATCAATAGCTTTGATTACAAAGGGGAACGGTACCCGTTTTCAACTGGAAGCATTCAAGGCGCGATCAATGCACTTAAAAATGTGCCCAACGAAGGTTTAGTGCAAACCAATGAACGTGTCTATGATTTGTTGACTCTGGGTAAAAGCTTTAATGAAACTGTTCAGGGGGACCGCAAGGCTTACACCATAAAATACATCGATTGGGAAATTCCAGAAAACAATAGTTTTCACGTTTGTGAAGAGTTTGAAGTGGAGGGTATGCAAGGCAAAAGACGTCCCGATGTGGTTTTGTTTGTTAACGGTATTCCATTTGTGATCATAGAAAATAAACGCAGAGATAAAAACGACTCGCTAAACGAGGCTATTTCTCAGCACCTCCGAAATCAAAAAGAAAAAGAAGGCATTCCTAAGTTGTTTTACTATGCTCAGCTTTTATTGGCGGTGCAGCCCAACGAAGTCAAATTTGGAGCCACAGGAACGCCAGCAAAATTTTGGTCGATCTGGAAAGAAGAAAACGAAAGAGAAATCACCAAACTCCTAAACAAGAAAGTAAACCATACTAAAGTTGAAGATCGCCTAATCACAGAGCAGGATAAAAGCATATACGCCTTGTGTCTGCCTAACCGATTATTGGATATTGTTTATAAATACATCGTCTTTGATGGCCCTGATAAAAAAATCTGTCGCTATCAACAATTTTTTGCTGTACAAGATACCATTGCCCGGGTAAAACAACACAACAAAAATGGCAATCGTGAAGGAGGTGTTATCTGGCACACCACAGGTAGTGGAAAATCCTTAACCATGGTCATGTTGTCCAAAGCCCTGGCCTTAGAAACGTCCATAGAATCCCCAAGGGTTGTCATTGTTACAGATAGGGTGAGTCTCGACAAGCAGATTTATAAGACCTTTGTCAACTGTGGCAAGCAGGTTAAAAAAGCTAAAAGCGGAAATGATTTGGTAGACTTGCTTAAAGATAAAGGCAATGAGATCATCACCACGATTATCGATAAATTTGAAATAGCGACCAAGCGAGCTTCTTTTAAAGACGAATCTCAAAATATTTTCGTCTTAGTAGATGAAAGTCATCGCAGTCAGTATGGTTCTGCCCACGCCAATATGAAGCGTATTGTTCCCAATGCTTCTTATATAGGTTTTACAGGAACTCCTTTAATGAAAAGTCAAAAAAGCACCTCTAAAAAATTTGGGGGATTTATTCATAAGTACACCATCGACCAAGCGGTAAAAGATGGTGCGGTATTATCTCTTCTTTATGAAGGCAGATCTGCCAAACTAAGCATCAACAAAAAGCAAATCGACAAAGGCTTCGAACGTCTAGCAGAACCCCTTAGTGAGGACGCTAGAAAAGATTTAAAGAAAAAATTTGCCAGGATTGGGAAGATTTATGAGTCCGATCATGTCATTGAAGAAATCGCTTATGATATTTCTAAGCACTTTGTAAAAAACTGGCAAGGATCTGGCCTAAAGGCTCAATTGGCCGTACCTAAAATTGATACCGCAATCAAATACCAAAAGTATTTTGAAGCGCAAACTAATGAGGACTTAAAAATCAATACCCGAGTAGTGTTCACACCACCCGATAGCCGTCAAAACAATGATGATGTTTGGTCAGAATCTACAAGTGAATCCCGTAAATACTGGGAACAATTAATGCAGCGGTACAATAACCAGGAAGCATATGAAAGCCACGTCATCGAAAAGTTTAAGGAAAAAGATAACGAAATTGAACTCATCATTGTAGTTAGTAAATTACTCACAGGTTTTGATGCCCCAAGAAACACCGTATTGTACTTAGCTAAACCCTTAGTAGCACATAATCTACTTCAAGCAATTGCTCGTGTTAATCGACTTTTTGAAGGAAAAGAACATGGTCACATTATTGACTATGTCGGTATTTTAGGTAAACTGGACGAAGCCCTTACAGAATATAGTGCCTTGGAAGATTTTGATGAAGAAGATTTGACCAATACGGTGGTAGATGTAAAAGAAGAGATTAGAAAACTGCCTGTTCGTCATTCAGAAGTTTGGGATATTTTCAAAGAGGTTTACAATAAAAATGACTTAGAGGCTTTAGAGCGTCATATTTCAGAAAAAGATCTCAGAGACGAATTTTACGATAGGGTTTCTGCTTTTGCAAGAGTACTTCAAACAGCTCTAGCCTCAGATGAATTTTATGCTGAATTCAATACTGAACAAATCGGTTTTTATAAAAGTGAACTCAAGAAATTTCAAAGTTTGCGCTTATCGGTACAATTCAGATATGCAGAAAAAGTGTCTTATAAAGAATATGAACCTAGAGTTCGTAAATTGTTAGACACCTATATTGATGCAGAACATGTAGAATTACTCACCAAAGATGTTAATATTTTCGATAAACAAAAAGTGGAAGAAGCTTTGGAAACTTATGGCAAATCCCCCGCTTCCAAAGCGGACTTTATTGCGCACCAGATGAAAAAGGTGATCACTGAAAATATGGAGAAAGATGAAGCCTTCTATAAAAAATTCTCCCAACTCATAGAAGAAACCATCCAAAGCTTCCAAGAGGGTCGCTTATCAGAAAAAGAATACCTGGAATCTATTAAAAACACTCGTACTGATTTAGCAAACGGTTATCAGAAAGGCATTCCAGAAAATTTACAAAATCGACCAAGAGCACGTGCATTTTTTGGGGCTTTAAATGAAGTATTGAATAAAAAACTGGACAAATCCGTCAGTAAAAAGAGAGTCGCAGATGCTGGTTTGGGAATCGAAAATATCGTTGAGGGGTTAATCATTACCGATTGGAAAAAGAATGTAGACATCCAGAACAAGATGGAAAATGAAATTGAAGATTACCTGATCAGTAAAAGAACACAACTAGGTATAGAAATAAGTTTTGATGAAATCGATGCTATTTTAATCAAATGTCTTCGGGTAGCTAAAAACAATTTCTGATGCATAAAATAACCTACGGTACTAAAGATATTTATTTTGAGGTAAAGCGCTCAAGCAGAAAAACGCTGGCTATTGAAGTGCATCCAGATAGCTCAGTACAGATCATTGCTCCTGAGCTTAGTTCTATAGCTGACATAGAAAAGAAAGTAGCCAAGCGTGCCAGTTGGATTACTAAACAACAATTCTTCTTTGAACAATTTTTACCAAGAATACCAGAAAGAGAATACGTTTCTGGTGAAACTCATTATTACCTGGGTAAATCTTATCTTTTAAAAATACGTTTAGGAGATTTAGACGAAGTCAAACTAAAAGCTGGCCGATTAGAAGTTACCTGTAAAGAAGATTACTCCCCAGAAAAAATAAAGAATCTATTAGCACACTGGTATTACCAACACGCCGAAAAGAAGTTTAAAAAACTAGCCAAAGATGCTTTTGCTAAGTTCAAAGAATATGATTTTAAAGAACCACAACTAGAAATTCGGAGGATGTCTAAACGCTGGGGAAGTTGCAATACGATTGATAAAATCAGCATCAACCCAGAATTAATCAAGGCCCCCTCAAAATGCATCGAGTATGTGATGATTCATGAAATGTGTCATATTGTAGTTAAAAACCACAATAAAGCCTTCTATAATATCTTAGCTTCAGTGATGCCCAGTTGGCAAAAATGGAAAGATAAGTTAGAAAAGAAATTAGCTTAAGAGACTGTGGTATTTAATTTTGATATTAATCAACTTAAAATAGTATGAATTATGAGCCGAATAGAATTTCTAATCGGCTCATGCTAAATTTAAACCCGTTCCACCCCTCCCCTTTTCATTTCGCAAAAAGCTTCATTACAAGGGAACAGGTTCACTAGATTTTCTTGAACCCTATCTCAAAAAAAGCGACAAGGTTCGCTTAATAAAAAACGCATTTAATGTTCAGAATATAGCTTTTCTGCCTTAGTTGAAAAGTATATATATTCTGAAATGAAATGAAGGAATATGTATAGCAAGAGGGTAACACGCTGCGCGATGTTACCTATTCATAATTACTTGTTTTTCAGTGTTTTAAATCCTATTAGCCTTTGAAAATTCTCTGAATTTGCGACAAATGCACTCTTAACCCCAGTAAACAGGTCGATTTTTGCGACAAATTCTAAAATAATATGGATATGATTAGAGATTTTGGGTACTTCTAAATTTATTCGAAATTGATGTTTTCAGATGTCACTCACCACATTTACTTACATTTCGCTAAAGCTTCATTTCAGCAAAAGAGGTTCGTTAAAAGTGGTCTTGGACACGAGCTAAAAATCTTTGATATTGTATTGATCATTTATATGGTCCAAAGCTTTTTAACTCAAGTCCGCTTAACCTGAACTAAAATTGATCGATCAGGATTTTAGGGATTCTATTTCAAAATTCTTCTTGCATCACCTCCCCTTTTGCTGCTAAAAAAACAAGCTTTGAAATGAACCGGATCGCATAAACCGCTACTCTATTTATAGCTCCTCTTTAATTTCAAAGCTTGCAGATAAAACTGCATCAAAAGGTAATGCGATGGCACTGGAAGAAGTAAATGAAAATCAACTTGATCTATTCATCCTGATCTACATCTATATTTTATTTATAAAGACAAAAGGTAAATGCTTAAGATGAAAAAAGTAAATGGTTTTTTAATCTGTTCTTAATTGTTAAAAAGAATTACAGGTTATAACCTATACTAAACAACAAAATTCTAGGTAAGATAAAGGTTCTTGAATCTGAGATGATATAGGAGGTAAAAGTGTTTTGATTTTTGAACTGGACGTCGAATAAGTTTTGGGCTTCCACTTTAAAACTCCAGGCGCTGCTTTCCTTCTGATAGAGCAAGGAGGCGTTGGCGATTTCGTAGGAGTTGCTTTGGTCTAGACTTGTGTTTTCGTAGGTGTAAGAGGTAAAGTCGGCTGAGATGATAAACCCGCTTAGGAAGTCGTAATCCAAATTGACAAACGGCTCGGTCGTCACAAAATTGGTGGTGTTCTCGCTTAAAGTAAAATTTCCGAAGTTTTGCCTCCAGCCGACTTCCAGAATGGGCCAATCGTCGTAAAGCGTTTTAGCTGAAACATTATAAGAAGTGTTGATATTTTTGTTTTCTGCGGCTAAATCATTAACAAATTGTAAGTAGCTGATATTATTGTAGCGAAGACCGGTTGTAAGATTAATCTGACTGACTTTCTTGCTTACGCGCCCACCTAATCCAAAGGTTTCTGAGGAATTATCTACCAAAAAAGGCGTGACCACCTGATTGATACCTTCGTAGTCGACATTGCTGACGATGCCCTCCACCTGTTTGGAATAATTGGCTGTTGCATAAATGCCAAAACCACGATAACCCTTAGATTTGGTAAAGCGCAAATTGAGATCGTGCTTGAGGGTGTTTTCTAAAGAGGTGTTCCCGCTGAACACGCTGTTATAACTCTGCAAATAAAACCGACTCGCAAACTGAGAGGCATCGGAAAAGGACGACTTTAACTCGTAATTGAACTGTAGAGTTTTGCTTCTTGTAATTTCAGCTTTGGCGGTAACATTAGGTAAAACCACCACTCTATTTTGAACCTCTGTAGATTCCTGATTCGGATTCCACCGATAATAATGGACAAATGCCCCTTGATCGAAAGTGAAAATCCCTGTTCTGAATTTATAAAACAGGCCGGCAAAGGCATCGTTTAATCTGAAATGAAAATCATTGTTGAATCCTGCTTCGCCAAAATTATTGATACTTCCATCGTCAAGTTCTTGTGCATCATCGGTGAAAAAGGTCTGATTTAAATTGACATTACCGATAGTAGAATAAATGTGATTATTACGATCGAGCACCCAATAATGTTTAAGAATAGACTTGATCTGGTTTTTCTCGGTTTGTTTAAACTGATTGATGCTTATGCTGGGTTCATCTATAATTGGGATAAGCCCTGCCAAAATATCGTCGTCAGTTTGCCAAAGGGTTCTGGGGGTTAGCTTATCGTAGGTATAATCCACCACACCAGAAAATGAGTGGGCTTTAGATTCTTTCCGATGCCATTCTACTGTTTGATTAAAGAAGGTTTGATCCCCCAAGCGATTGTTTAGAAAGGCATTGGTTGTAGTATCTACTTGAGAGTTGATGCTGTTGTTGTACTGGTCATCTGCACTTTTGAACTGAGACCTGAAATGCCACTGGTCTTTATATTGGGCGTAAAAATAGCATTAAGGTTTCCCATCGCCAATTGATTATCGGTTGCTGTAGCGATGGACCTATCTTCTGTAAACGTATTGTACTCGTTGGTAGATTCTACCAAGGTGCTTTCTTTGGTTTTGGAGAAAATACCGTAACCCGAAAGACTCAGCTTGTTGTTGACTTCTTGTGTAAAATTGACTGCACCAAATTTTCGATCGCTTTCCACCACATCTTCTTTTTCCAAAAAATCTGAAAAGTCATCATAGGAATCCTCAAAACTAGTGCTTCCTTTATCGAATATCGAATTCATGCCTTCCTGAAAGCTAAAAAACTGGTCGTTAGTAAAGACCCGTTCTCTCACATTATTGGTATTGGCAATAACATTAAGCGTGGTTTTGGGGCTATAATAAAACAGGTTGCTTTGGGCATTATAAAATTCGTCATTGCCCAATCCTCCTTCTATATCTCCAAAAACAAAGTCCTTTCTATCGTCTTTCAATTTTACATTTACCGCCATATCTTCGCTTTCCTGGAAATCTTTGAGCATGGCAATTTCGTTGTAATTATCTAAAACCTCCACTTGCTTTACGGCGTCTGCTGGAATATTATCTACCGCTAACTTAGTCCCTCCTCCAAAAAACTTTTTACTTTCCACCAGCATGTGTGTTACCTTTTTACCGTTGACCTTGATACCACCGTTTCTATCGACTTCCACACCTGGGAGTTTTTTGAGAATGTCCTTGAGTTTGCGTTCTTCCCCACTGGTTAATTGATCGACGTTGTAAGTGATGGTATCTTTTTTGACCACCATAGGCATCTCTAATTCTACTTCTTCAAGACCCTCTGTACTTTGCTGCAAAACGATGCTTTTGATTTGATCTTGGTCGAGATTGATCTCAAACTCTTTTTTGGCATAGCCGAGATAATTCACAGTAACGGTATAGGGTATGGGTTGTAAATTTAGACGGTAGCGACCTTTGTCATCGGTGATGGCAAACTTGACGTTTTGTAGAGAATCTTTTGGCTGGGCCAGGAGATTGGCAGAAGTTAGAGGATTTCCTACGCTGTCTGTCACCACGCCACTGAGTTGATGTTGGGCGTAGAACGGCGAGCTCCCTAAACAAAACAGACAAAAAAAAAGAGGAATAAGAAATTTCATTAAAAAAATTTATCTTTTTTCATAATCTTTCATCATCTCGGCGATTCTGTCGTTCATTTCTTTTTGTGAAATCACCTTTTCATCTTCACCTACACGTTTGATTTTTAAATTATCTTTATTGGGGTTGAGATTGATTTTGATCGCTGTAATCGTAAATTCTTTACGTTCTACTTCCAACACCAAGCCTGGTAAACCTACATAATTTTTAGGCCCAAATTCTACGGGTATATCTGGTGCATACCAGGCTGCGATATCCCTATCGTAAAAATGTCCTTGCCTGCTATAAAGGGTTTCTGTAGCAGTGGCTTTATAACACTTGTAACCCTCAATCATCTTAGTTTTATCAGTGGTTTTCCAGTCTAGAAGTTCTTGAGCTACAAAACCAAAATTTCTACTATCTTCAATAATTTTATTTGATGATAAGTCAATGATAAAAGGATTTTGTCCTGCTTTACTATTTAGATAACTGCTATTAGGATCTTCTAAGGATTCATCATAAAAAAAGAATGCTTCTTTTCCTTTAAAATGCAACTCATAATAATCTGGTTTTACGTTTTGTGCAATATCAATGATTTGCTGTTTAATACTCATCGACATTTTCTCATCGTTTTTGGCATTTTCGATAAATTCATTTTTTTGCTCGGAACTAAGTTCAGCTTTATAATTAATTATTCCTTTGGGGTTTTGACTATAAGTAGCAATTGATAAAAAATAAAGAGTATATACCAGTAAAATTTTCATGATTTAGATCTATTTAAGCAGTTGCCTTAAAGGCAACTGCATTAATAATTATTGTTATGCTCCACAACCTTGTTTTGTCATACATGAATCAAATTCACCGAAATCTGACGGAAAAAAATAATCACAAAAATTATAAGTGTCATGACAATCTGGTCTCAACTCTTCTGCATCATTTGCAGTTGCAGCAGATATAGCAGAACTTATAGCAACTAAAAATACTGTTCCTAAAAAGGAATTTTTTAATAATTTCATAATAATAAATTTTAGAGGTCAGTAGTTAACTGCATATAATTTGCTTGTGATATACTTTATCCTTTTTCACCATTTTCGTTACTAGATTGTTGAAGATGGTTGATTTGCTCTGTGAACGGTTGATTCTGAAACAGAATTCGTTAAAATATCTATTGATGTTAAAATCGCTTACCCAGGAATATGTTGTTCTTATCCAAGATTTTATTTGATGGATCATAGTATGTAATGCCTTAAAGTTCATTCCGCCGTTACTCTCGATCTGTGTTATCTCGTAAGCTTTTGCGATCGGTCTGTAACCTCTCCATTTATCGGTCGTCACCATTGCATCTCGGCTGATATGGTCAATAAAAATATATTGAAGGGATCTAGCTGAAAAATCCTTGATATGCATGGCATACATTCTTTTCACCTTACCTTCTTTCGTCAGCTCAACAGCAGTTATAGCTTTCTTTTTCTTGGTTTCATAGCTTCGCCCTATCTTTCCTTTCTCGCGACCGCCAAGAACGAATTCATCAACGTGTACAATGCCGTCCATCGGATTGTTGCCGCTACTCTCCATTGCCTCTCGAACCTTGTGCATGAACAGACGGGCCGTCTTTTCCGTAACACCGAAACGAACCGCAACATAGCTCGCGGAAAGGCTCTTGGTACTTGTGGCCATCTCAAAAACGATGAAAAAGGCCTTTCGGACACCGAACTTGTCTTTATGGAAAAGTGTGTTGGAGGTAGCCGACTCTTGATGCGAGCAAATATTACATGTACGCGAGAAATCTTTCCTGACCTGCGCTTTTCCATGACCGCATTTGCAGCACTCAAAATCATCGTTCCATTTGATCTCCGCCAAGTATTGCCGGCAATCAGCATCCGTTTTAAACCGATCGGAGAACTCTAGGAGGTTCTGGCCCTTGAAAATATCCATATTATGCCTATTTTTATTCACATTAAAGATATGAATTTAAGTACTGACCTCTATAATTTAAATTAAATTGTTGTTTGTACAATAAACAATAGCTTCTGTGATATTTGAGACTTCGAGTTTCTCAAAAAGCTTTCTTCGATGGAATTTGATTGTATCAGGTACCACAAATAAACTTTCTGAAATTTCCTTAATTGTATATCCTCTTATTGCCAATTGAAGAATCTCTTTTTCTCTTGATGAAAGTTTAATAGGGTCAATTTTTCTCCAAATGTCAGATTCAAGATCATATTTAAAAATTTCATTATCATTCTTATTGTAGACTTTTATATTACCAGATTTTTTTTCTTCAGATAATGATATTATACATATTGCTTTCCATATCTTACCTGTTTCAGTCAAAAAAATTGGTGTTAATTTCTGATTTATTAATATGCTTTTTTTTTCATCGTTTTCGATCTTAAAATCGTATGAGATCGTATAACGCTTTCTTTTATGAAATGGAATGTTTTCATAAAACTCAAACCCAATTTTATTTATTTTGATTAACAGATCAAGGTCGGATTTTTCGACATATTTGAAATAAAATTCATAACCCATTTCTTTTACTTCATCAGCTTTCAAACCGCAAAGAAATAAAGGATTATTAGAAACGTATTCAAATCCTTTCACATGATAATCAATTACATAAATGCTTTTGTAAGTAAGTCTTGCAAAAGCATCTATTGTGTCTAAGTAATTATTAGAGCTTTTGATATCTTTTGATGAGAGTTTATTAACTGTATTTCTGAAAGAAAAAAATTGATTTAAATCACTCAAACTTTTTATCTAAATATAGCTGTTTTATTTGATAATTCATTATAATGATGCAGTTTAAATTCTACAAACTAAAACTACTCTTAGGTGTAAAAATTAATTGTGCAATGTATCATATTTTTAAATATGAAGCACAATAGTAATATTTTTGAAAAAATAAGATTTAATCAATTAAACAGTTTAATTTACTTTGTAGTCAAAGAAAATTTAAGCCGTTATAAAACAGATAATCCAAAATTAGATTTTAAGAGTTGTGTTCGAAAGATCTACAATGAAGAAAAAATACTATTTAAAGACTCTAATTATTATGTTTTGAGAAGTTCTGAAGGTTCGCTTTTAGGCTCAATAAGAACTCTTGAATTAAAAGATGATTCAAATTACATTCTTCCAATCCAAAACTTGTTTAATATACATCCTTTTGATGTTATCAAAAAAAATTTCAAAAGTGTTTTTCATATTGGTCGTTTTGCAATAAAAAGCAATGTTCAAGATATATCAATTTTAAAAGCATTTATTACTTTATCTATAATTTCTGTTTGTAACCATCCAAAAAACGTTGCATTTGCTGAGTGTGACTCTAAACTTTTAAAAACCCTAAATTTGATTGGAATTAATGCCAAAATTTTAGGTGAACCAGTCACATACCTTGGATCAAAAACGTATCCTATTTTACTAGAATATAATGGTTTAATAGATTTTTATAATCAAAATATCGAGAAACAAAAGAGATATCTTATGCATATTTATGAGCCAAATTCTATCAGAAAAAATTCAGAAATTAAACGAAGTGTTAAATAACAGATATCCTAAATTATTATTTGTGAAAGTTTGCGTAAGAATATTTCCATTAGATTGAGTATTTGCAAAATTAAAGTCGTTAAAATCGAAAAGCGTTAATAAAGAACGACCAGATAAAGAAAATGAAAGCTTATCTGATTGTCTATACTTTATACTTAAATTTACATCTGGAACGTCAAATTTATTGCCGTTAATATTGTAAAACTGATATATAAAGTCAAATTCCCAGTCGATTTTTTTTCTGTGCCTTCCACTGTGAAAGTATTCGTCAAGACGGATTGCGAATTGATTTCTTCTCCATTTATAAAAAAAGCATAGTCATTCCTTTTTAATTGATTTGAAGCTTCTCTAATCAAAAATCCTCTTGGTCTAAAGGTTAAATTAAATGCTGGCTGTAAAGTAAGACTTGTAGCATCAACTTCTTCTTGATTGCTAATGGTAGGATAATCGTCATTTCTTATATAAAAACTTGCTCCAAAGTAAATAAGATGATAAGAAGGTGAAAAATAAAAGCCCTTTCGGCCACTCATATCAATCAAATGTGTAGTTCTATCTGGAAATATCTGATTAGCATAAAAAAAGATGTTACTTGACACAGAATCCAATACAGATTGTAAAATATTTTTATCTTTTATAAATTCATACTTGAGGTTAATCTGCTTATTTCTCGAAACATTATTATTATTCCATTCTAACGAGGTTAAATTTGTTGTCGTATAGTCTTCAGCATTAATACCATCGTTTATGACCCTAATATTAAATCCTCTCACAATTGTGTCGTAAAGCGAATTAAGATCATAGAAACGATAATTTCGTTTCCAACTTAAGATCAAGTTATTTTGAGTTTCGAAATTATAGGTTAATTTATTTAAACTTTTAATTTCTTCACGAATTCCTTTTTCATCAGTATAAATCAATGCAGGAGACCCAGAAAAGCTATAATCCAAATTCTTATAGGAACCGCTTATACTAATTGGAGTTTCTATAGTCGTTATACTTCTGGTTAAATTGTCTTCCGTCAAAAAATCATTTTCAAACATTAGCTCACCTTCTTCTTGATTGTGCGATAGTCCTAAACCAATATTGAGATAAACGGGGTTAAGGTCGTATTTAAATTTACTTAGGGCAGCCACATAATTTTTCGAAAAATCTTCAACCTGTTTTATCTCAGATAAGGGAATATCATTTTGTTGAGTTTCAAAATCTCTTTTATCACCTTCGTAATAATAATTGAGCTCGAAGTCAATAGCTTTTTTTTCAGATATTAGTTTTGTAATTTTAAGTTCATTTGATATTGCTAAGCTTTTTGGACTATTTTCAGTTAATAAATTGAAACCTGTAGGATTAGGAGAAAAAACAGTGTCCAAGTTTTGAGTTAGGTCATCATACCAAAGCAACAAAGTAGATAATTTATTTTCAAAAACTGAATTTTCAGATAACTTAGCATTAAAATTTGTAGTAGCTGAAATAAAATTTCCATTTTGTACATTATTTGTTAGACTAGACTCTATAAGGTTTTCACCTAAAAATGTTTGGCGGCTTACGTCTCTCTCTATCTGAGTATTACCAAAATAAAGCACCAAACCGCTCTTATTTTTTTCTGCCTCTTTTCTTAACGTAAGACTGGTATTGCTCACGAAATTTTTTCTAGTTTGAAAATCTTCAATAAAAAAAGGCTGTAAATAATTTCTTAAAGCATTCGTTGAATAATCAACAATTGGTGCTGAAATGTCTTTTTGACTAAATACAATCTCACCAGTATTTGTTGTATTGGATGTTATAAATGCATTTAATTTGTCCGAAAATAAAAATCCTTTGCCCGTAAAATTATATTTATCGTCATAACCAAGACCAAATTCTACTTCAGCTTTTAAAATACCTTTAAATTCATCTTTTGTTTCTACATTAATAACAGGATCTCTAATAGGATTAAAATCTATTGCAAATCTATCTTTATAATTATCTATGACCTGGACACTTTTCATTATTCTATAATCCAGATTGTCAAGAGCAATTTTGTTTTGTCTGAGGAATACCTCTTTTCCGTTTATAAGTATTTTATTTATTTGTTTACCTCTATACATTATTCCACCATCCCTGCTAATGATAATACCATCTGTTTTATTTAGCATGTCTCTCAATGTTTTGTCATCTGTAAGATTCATATCATGAATACCTAGATTAAGTGTGTCTCCTTTTGGTCGAGCCTTAATAACAATCTCATCCAAAGACGTCACACTGTCTTCTAAGATGATTTCAACATATTTTGTTTCTTTTATATTTAATCTAAGTGATTGTTCCTGGAAGCCTATAGAAGAGACATTTATCATGATAGCCTCGAGCCCTTCAGGAATCATTACACTAAATTCTCCCTCTTCATTACTGTAACCAAAGGTGATAGGCTGAGAATTTTCAGTTTTACTAACTATTACATTAACATATGGTATAGGCTGGTTATTACTAGATTTTATATGCCCCGAAATTTTAACTTCCTGACTAAATAGAGAAGAAAAAATTAGCAACATAAAAATAAGACTATACTGTTTTAACATCTATGTATTTTTTTTGTGAAAATGAGTCAAGATTACCAAAAGCAGCTATATTCCACATAATCATTATTGTGGAAAATGCATATAAATCCAACATCACTGCGATAGAAAGATGCATAATGATAATTGATGTAAGAATATATTTTCTAGTTACTTTTTTATAGACTAAAAAAGGATAAGAAAATTCAATTAATACAGTTCCAACACCTATAATTACTAAAATAAATGAAGGCATATGATAAAATGAATTATCTACTGAAGCCAAAGCTCTCCATAGAGAATCGCCATTCCACCAACCGCTATCTAAACCTTTCGCAATACCTGAAAAAAAATAAACGGTAGACAAATGTATCTGTAGAACCTTCCTGTAGCGTAAATTTGTTTTCGCTTTACCTTTAAAAATCTTTTTATCTAAAGAGTAATAATTTCCAACAGGAAATACTAAGCAATAGAAAAGGGACATAGTTAAAAAAAAATCATACCCTTAATTAAAAGGCGAAAAACTTTTAAAAATAATCAATTGAAGGATGAGGGCTATAAAAGCTGAATAACGTGTAAATAATCCTACTAAAAGAAAAAGCAAACTTAGTATATAAAGAAATATAGCATATGAATAGAAATAATTAGTTAGATTATAAGAGTCCAAAAACTGATAAAACGGATATAAATATTTAAAATATCCTGATTGTAGATACATTAAATCTTGTGGAACAATAGTGGAATTATCAGAAAAAAGCAAGGACAAATCACCAGCTAAAGATGCTATCTCTATCAGAGCAATTATACTTACCATTAGCCTGAAAAAAATCAAAAACTTTTTTTCACTACCATCTTTTTCAAATTTCATTATTAAACTATTGTAGATAAAAGAAATTTTCTTGAATAACATATAATTCTGGTTTTGTTCTGAGTTTCTGTTCCTCAGTGTTCTTAGGCACAATAGTTATTAGTTCAATTTTATAAGAAGTACAGCCTGGAATAGACTTTGCAAATTCTTTTCCTTGCCATTTGAAAAGTTTATTAATATAATCTTTTCTATAATTTAAAGCTTTTAATTGATTTGCATTCAAGCTTTCAAGACGAGAAATTCCATTAGAAGTTTTTAAATTAAAATATCTGTCTTGATTTAAAATTTTATCGGAGGAGTCATAACATGTACAGCGCAAATATTTTTCTGTAGCAGTTTTTATTCCATAAAAGCCATAGCCTGTATTAATACCCGAAATCAAATAATATGGTTCTGTAAAGTTGTTTTGTCTAAAAACGTTCAATATTGGGATATCAATTTTTTTATTATAATGAATATCAAAATACATATCTACTGTCGTCCAGAATGCTTGAAAAAAAATAAGCAGTAAGTGTACACTGAATAATAAAATCAAAATTTTCTTTTTCATAGTGATATTCATATTCATGTAAATTATATCTCACTAATTTTTTCTATAGGACTTACCATGAGTATATTCATATAGGCTTCTTGCTAAATCACCCTTTTTTAGAATCAAAATTGGCTCTTCGGAAAAATTTTTACCATTTTCTTTTTTTTCAGAAAAAAATGCTTTTTTAATATTATATAACTTTTTAAATGTTTCTACACTTTTAATATATTCAACTTCAATTAATTGAATCGTACGGAAAAAATCTTCTACACTAACGATAAGACCAGGTAAACCTTGATATATACCAGGCCCATTAGACACAGGAATTTCCTTGGTATACCAAACTGAAAGCATAGGATAATTTTTGGAAATGGCTCTGTAACATTTGAGTCCACTTATGTTTTTTTCTTCATCGGTAAGCTCCCACTTTAAATCTCCAACTTTGCCTTCCGTAAAAAAGGTTTGGTTCATAATCCATTCATGCTTGAATGTCTTTTCTTTCGGTGTTTTAATTGAAAATAGAACTGTATCTACTGGTGAAGCTGTGGTGCTTGAAATTTCCCAACCTCTTACTTTTTTCTGTTCAGTAGAATCCAAAACATATAATGAAGACCGATCTTCCAAGTTGATATATAAGCTGTAATAATCAGTAATTCCTTGCATTAAACTATATACAGATGCTTTTGATGAGGATTCCATCATATCATCTTTAGACATATTATATTGGCTTATTGGCGAACTTGCGTATGTAATTTTTACAATAGGCGTTTCTATTTGTTGTGCATTACTTATAGCGTATGAGAATAAGATAAGCGTAAAAATATAACCACAATTAAAAAAGTGAATCATTTATGTAAGTTTAAATAAAAAGCATTATCCTCAAATTTATTTTCAAGAATAATGCTTTAATGAAGTTGGACATTAATAAGAATTGAGCACATTAAGCTGAGCTGTTTCCAACTCAACTGGATCTGATGTTGATTTAGTCCAACATTCTGTGGCATCTCTATAAGTTCTACTAAAATTATCGCAACCCTCTGATGATGAAGAATTAGTTACAAAATTAGTATTCATGTCATTGCTTTTTTCTACAGGAGCAAATGCAAGAGATGCGAATCCAATGGCTACTGCTGAAAATGTGAAAATTACTTTTTTCATAATTTTTAAATTTTATGCTGTTTTCACAGCGATTAAACTTCTTTTAAAATGCTGAGATAATATTACTTTTTCAATCTCAGTGATTAAACCTACTCTTTACTGGATTTTCGGTATCTTCTAATGTTAAATAAAAGTATGGAGATAAAGATTATATCACACTAGCCTTAAGTGTAGTTCTTATTATTATTGCTAACTTTTTAAGTTAATTGACAATAACTTAGATTCAATAATGTAAGATTTAAAAGGGATTGATTAAGTTTATTTTTTGACAGAATTAATTTGAGCGAAGTTTGAATTATATTAAAATCAAGAAAGTTTAGTCGGACTTTTTTATATCTCCAAAAATACTATTCACATGTTCTTCTGTAAAATCTTTAACCTCGATATAAAAATTAATGTTGTAACCTATTTTTATTGATACTACAGTAGCAATCTCAGTATATAAATTAAATGTATTGAATAGTGCATTTTTACTACTTTCAAAATCTAAATAGCCATAAATTCCTGCCATCTTTTTTAAAATTTTTTCATCACACCAATATTCTAATTTTTTCCCATTATGATATGTATCTAATCCCATACCTTTTTCCAATTTCATATACCATTCTATTAGCTCTCTAAGTTTTGCTTTGGAAAAGTATTCTGCACATTCTTTTGAAGCATAAAGCTCACCCCTTACTATTCTTATAGATTCTCTAATTATTTGATGGAAAAAATAATTGTAGTTTTCCTCAAACATACTGTGTGTAACCTTAAATGAACCCTTGGGAAATGATTTAGAAATAAATTCAATACTTCTTGAAATATTCTTTTTGTCAACAATATATTTCATTCCGTTAGAAGTATACTCATTAAAAATTTGAATATTATTTTCAATTTCATCTTTAAGATTATTTGATAAAATTTTATAAAAAAAAGTCTTTGAAATTTTACAGTAAATAAAAGCCTTTAAAATCTCGTTATATTTTACAGGTGTCAGATCAAGCTCTATGCCATTTGAAAAAACAATTCTCTTCATAGGCATTCCTCCAGAAAAATTTATCTGGGTATAACAAATTTTAAAAGGATTAATTTCGTTCACCCACTCTTTTTCAAACAAAAATGTTGATACATTATTACAGAATACGATAACATCAATATCTGAATACTTATCATTATCATTATTAATTAGTGAACCTATATGTAAAATACAATTGACGTTAGAATTTTGTAAACCCCATTCTTTAATAGCATTTACTATCTCGTTCTTACTACTCATATGCATTATTTAAAAATAAAATCTCTTCTAAAGAACTTATATTGAAGTTTGCTAAACTATCTTCAACTAAAGTATTTCTATCAATTAAAACAGTTGTAAAACTTAATTTGTTTCCAGCTTTAATCTCAGAGTTTACATTATCTCCGATTACGATAAAACTATCTGGCTTTATATTATATTTTTTAAAAATTTTATTAAAAAAAAATAACTTCCCAAGTTTGAATTTTTCAATTGAGTCATTTACAAATATCTCTTTGAAATAAGATTCAATACCAAGTGATTGAACCTTACTTTTTTGTAATTTTTCATATCCAGTAGTAACAAGATATTTATCTTCATTTAATTCTTTTATTATCTCAGCGTCTTTATAAAGCTTAAGTTTATGAGTAACCTCCAATTCTTTATAAGCACGATGTAATCCATTAATAAAAACATTAGGAAGATTATATTTGTCTATTAATTCAACAAATGAATTTTTCCAACAGTCATTATAAATAACTTCTATCATACTTTTTTCAAAGTACCTTTCTGAATAATTTATTTCTTTAAGTTTATTTAATAAAGGCAACCCAACATCTTTACGAATGGTAGCTGTTGGAAATAAAGTATCGTCTAAATCGAAAATGTAAACGTTGTCTTTGGACATAAATATAGCTTATTTAAATAATGGGCTATGAAACCATAATAACCAATCTGAAGGATGTTTTTTTATATTGTATTTCAAGTTCTCATAATAATCGGATAAATCATTAATTTCTCGGATAACAAACCTAAACTTGAATCCTTCCTTATTTAAAGAAGTAAAAAAAATCCGCTGAGTTTGATTTATTTGTATCATATTCTTAAGACCAGAATTAGAAAAGCATGTAAGATTGTTAACTTGAAATTTAACATCCTTTTTTTTACATTGAAATCTTACATCACCAAACATTAAAGTATAGTTTGCATTTTCTAAATGTTTTTTAAAAATGCTTTTATAATCCTTATCGCTTATGTTTACTGAATAATGATATGAGTAAAAAAGCTTTTTCTTAAGTTTTGATATATAATTAGAAAATATTTTTTCCTCTTTTAATGCAAAAGTTGTTAAAATTTTAATGTTATTAGTTTTACCCCAAGTTGATAAGAGCTTCATTAATATGAATTGATAATTATGACTCGAAGCAAATAGTATTTTATGGTTAGAATATTTTATTTTCGTGAGTAATTCCTGACTTTCACTATCAATAATTAATAACTTTTCTACCTCAAGCTCTTTCATATAAGGAATTCTTATCGTTAAAAAAAGATGATAATACAGGTTAGTTAGATATCGTTCAAAGATTTTATTTACACATCTAGAATTATTGAACACTAAATGAATTCTATTTTTTATCTCTATTGCACTTTTAATATCTAAAATTGCAATTAATTTAGCCATGAAATGAGAAAGCTTGTTAAGATTTTTGATTGATGAGTATTTCACAAAATATTTAAATGGTGTCAATAAAGAAATAAAAAAAATAATCTTCCCGTAAAAAGTATATCGTCTGTACGAATTTATCATTCAAGGTATATTTTATTAAATTTTTCAATTAAACTAGAAGAAACTTGCTTATCACGTCTTGACATGATGATTTCTACCTCCTGAATAAATTTATCTAAATCATGTTTATTATTTTGAAAGTGCTTGTTATAAAAAGAAGGATAAAAGCCTTTAGCTACAGGTAAGTCTAAAATCGTAGATGCGAAACCGAATATAGTCCCAGGGTATATCAAAACTCCTCCACCAATTTTAACAAAATCATCAGTTTTGCAACCGAATTTGATTCTACCAGTATCGATATTGGAATTACCATTAGAAACACTTATGTTGGAATAATCAATGTTTAAATCAGCAGTTTTACTATAACCTGCAATATTATTCCAATCACCAATAAAAGAATGTAATAAAGAAGATTCATGATTTTTATTTGAGAAATTTCCAATATAACAATTTTCCATTTCCCCAGAAATTTTACAAACTTTTCCAATATAACATCCTCCGTAAATACGAGCATCTTTTATTATTGTATTTTTACCAATATAGCATGGCCCTTTTATAAATGAAAAAGGATATATAATAACATCAGAGTCTATCACAATTTCTCCTTCAGAGGTATCAAACATAACACCATTATGTATGAGTGGCGAATCATCAAAAAATAATATTTTATCTTTTGATCCAATGATGTTGTCGTTATGTATTTTATCGTTTTGTTTTTTTAAAACTCTATTATTTATTAAGAACTTTGCGTCAACCTTTATTTGTTCACCTAGAGAATGGACGAAATCCCAAGGATATACAATTTCTTTTATATCTAGATCAAAGCATTCTCGCTCGAAATTTGAAAGAATACCAAATGGTATGGAGTTGAAATCTGATTGATAAAATTTCATAAAAATTAGTTAGTTTAAAATATCAGTTTGAATTCTAACAAACCAATTTTTTTATTAAATCAGTCTCCAAATTAAAAATTTTGACACAAAATTAAATTAAACCTAAGTGTAGTTTATTTACTACATTATAATTTTAGTATATTTGATAATATCAAAGATGATTAAATTTTATTGATTTAGTTGTTCTTTTTAAAGTAGTGAAGGATTCGGTGAATACATCCAGAATTTAAAGTACGAGGTCTCAATATTATGGGGATCAGTGAGTTACAAAAAGCTCCTGCCACCCCGACAACAACAGATTATGTTTTAACATAATTAAAAGGGTAATTATATGATTTTCATGTAGTTACCCTTTATTTTTTCCTCAAAACTTAACAAACAGTATCAAATTTAACGTGAGTTCATCGTGAGTTCGCTTGGAATTTGTGAGTTAATCATGAGTTATTTTTTTGTACTTTTAAAGCTCCGTTACTTTACACAAACGTACCGGTAGTTTGACTTTCGCCTTAATTAATTGTTTCATTTAAACAAAAAAGCTATGCGTACTAGTCAAACCTTTTCTATTTCTTTTATCATTCGTAAAAAGAAAAAAACCTGAATTAGCCCTCCTCTATGCCCGAATTACCTTAAATGGTAAATCCCTTGAAATTAGCTTAACATGTAGATAGGTGGAATCCATCTGCTAGTAAGCTTATAGGCAGCAATTCTGAGAGCCGACAGATCAATAAAAAAATTGATGAAACTAAGACACAGCTTTACTAAGCCTATGATGTTCTCCTAAAGGAAGAACTCCTGGCCACAACAGAATCGATTAAAGCTAGATTTCTTGGAAGCGACCAGAAACATTACACGCTTATCTAACTGATTAATTATCACAAAGAGAAAATGGACAAGGTTTTAAAGTATGGAACGATGAAAAACTATACGACTACAGAAAGCTATTTGAAAGATTATTTGAAAGCTCAGCAACATACTTCAGATGTCTACCTTAAACAAATTGATTACGAATTTACCTTAGGATTCGAAAGCTATTTGAGAGCATTGCCTAGTCTTAATAATAATGTTTCATGAAACATATGGAACGGTTCAAAAAACTGATGCGTCTGGCTGAAGATTTAAATTGGATTGAAAAGAACCCTACCAAAAGATTTAAACTTCGCTTTGATCACGTAGACATGGTCTATTTGTCCAAAGCTCAATTACAAAAAATTAAAGAAATGAAATTAAAAGATCGACTCACGAAACCAATCGCGACTTTTTTGTATTCAGTTGTTATACGGGTTTACCTTATGGTGATGTCAAAGAGTTGAAGAAAAAACATATTCAAATTGGTATGGATGGTAAAAAATGGATTCACACTAGAAGGATGAAGACCAATACTGCTCTGAGAATTCCATTGTTGGAAGAAGCTGAACGTATTATTGAAAAATATAGAAACCATCCAAAGGTATGTTATAATGATATTTTACTCCCAGTGTACTCTAACCAAAAAACAAATCAGTATTTAAGAGAAATAACCAAAATTTTAAAAATTAATAAAAAACTAAGTTTCCATGCAGCTAGACATACATTAGCCACTACAGTAACTTTAGCTAATGGTGTTCCCATAGAAACGGTATCTAAACTTCTTAGCCATACAAAATTGTCAACCACACAAATTTATGCCAGGGTGATTGATTCTAAAATTTCGAATGATATGGATATTTTGAGAAGTAAATTATAGATCATCTCATTTCGTTCTGTGGAATTCATAAATCAATTCGGGTTTAAATCAATTACAGCTTATAAATCACCTTAAACATCACAATCCGAGGCTGTACAAAAATCCGCTGGTCTGAGACGATAAATTCACTGACTGTGTTTTGACGTTTAAAGTTGATGTCAAACAAGTTGGTAGCGCTTAACTCAAACCCCAAAGCTGAATCTTCTTTTCCGTAGAATAAAGAAGCATCTGCCAGTTCAAATCTATTGACGTCTCCTGTGGTTTGATTTTCAAAATAATTGTAATCGTAATTGAACTTAAAAATAAAATCTTCCCAATCATATTCCAAATAGGCAAAGGGAGACAAAGTGGTAAACTTGTTGTCGATGGCATCTGAGTTGAGTCTGGAAAAACTTTGCCTCACGCCCGTTTCCAGATTTGGCCAATCGTCATAACGTGTGGTTATTTTTGCATTATAGCCAAAATTAATACTTTCATAATCCAACACCTCATCGTTGATGATCCTGGAGTAGTCCGATAGGCTTGCATTGCCTCCTAGAGTAAACGTATAATTAGGAATACGTTTATTGATAGTTCCATTAAAGTTATAGGTATTTTCAGGTAAATCTGTAAAAATACTGGTGCTTATTTGGTCGATACCTTCAATCTGAGTCTGATTTCTAATGCTGCTTTCTCGATGCGTATAAGACAATCTAGCATTATAAAACAAACCCTTGAACATATTAAACTGACTATAAAGTAAACTCGCCGTTTGGTAAATTTGATTTTGTAAATTCTCGTTTCCTCGTCTAATCTGATTAAAACTTTGCAGGCTCAATCTGTTGGCATAATTTGAAGAATTTCCAAAGTTGGTATACCGGTTATAATTAAACCTTAGTTTTTCAGAGGTTTTGAATTCGTACTCCGCGTAAAACTCGGGAAGTAAAACAGCGGTTTGGTCATTGACCAATTCATCACCAAACTGTGATACATTCCAGTTGAAATTCTTGACGACCAAACCTGGCCTTAAAACCAATTCTCCAATTTGAGTTTTATACTGAAACCCTAGCGACGCATTAAAGAGCTCAAAATCCATCCGATTATTAAATCCTGCTGACTCAAAACTAGTGGTGCTACCATCGTTTAAGATTTGCTCGTCCAGCGTATTCAAGTTGAAGGTAAAGTAATCCACACCTGCCACAGGATAGATGTGATGAAAATCGGCTAGCACCCAATAATGCTTAGCATTAAGGCTCAAATTGGTAAATTGCTTCTGGTTAAGCTGATTTAACCTGAACTCATCTCCTTCATCTACCAATGGAATTAACTCAGTAAACAAGGGCTGATTGAAATCCCAAAGCCTGTCTGTCGTTTGGTCTTCACTTTTTATTTTAGCTTCGAGCTTTAAGGTATGTTTATATGAAAACTGCTTATTGAGATTAAAAGTTTGGAGGAATTCAAAATTCTCGGGTTGGGTGTTTGTATTGACAAATCGGTTCGTGTTGCCTACTTCAGAATTAAGAAGAGATTGCGCCTCCGCCGTGTTGTATTTAAAATTGGTGTTGGCCCGCAAGTCGGTATCATCGTTATTGTCGTACCTCAACTTGATCTTACTAATGCTAAAAAGCAAGTCATTTTGATTGGATTGCTCACGGGATTCATCCGGAGCTTCTGTCGTTTGGTAAGTAAAATCTTCAAGCGTTTGGGTTCTCAGTTTACTTTTATTAAAAATGCTATACGCATCCAAACTGAAGTTACCTCCAAGCTCTTGAGAAAGACTCGCCGCGCCAAAATCGTTTTTATTGAAAACGAAATCATCTTGTCTTAAGAACTGTGAAAAATCATCCGAATATAATCTAGAATAGGCCCCTTGATCTTCCAAGGCTAAGGCCATACCGCCTTCAAAATCTAAGTAATCCTGAATGGTAAATGACTTTTGGCCAGTGTTATTAAAATCCCCAATGGCATTTACAGCCGTCTTGGGACTGTAATAAAACAATTTAGGATGCACCAAATACCGATCTTCTACTCCTGCGCCAGTTTCTATATCGCCAAAGATAAATTTCTTTTTCCCATCTTTCAGTTTGATGTTTAACGCCATCTTATCGCTTTCTTCCAAACCTTTAAGAAAAGCGACTTCGCTATAATTATCCAGTGCTTCTACCTCATCTACGGCATCGGCGGGAATGTTGTTTACCCCCAGTTTTTCATCTCCCGTAAAGAAGGCTTTACCATCTACCATAAGTTTTGTCACTTCCTTACCGTTAACAGTCACATTACCTTCCCGATCTACTTCCAAGCCCGGCAGTTTTTTAAGTACATCTCTTAGCTTTCTTTCCTCGCCTGTTTTAAACTGGTTGGTCCTGTAAGTAATGGTATCTTCTTTTACAATCACCGCCATTTGTTGCTCAATAAGGATTTCTTCAAGACTTTCAGTAGATTCCACCATGATATAGTCCTTGGTAAGGTCTTGAGAAAGTTGAAGTGTATCCATGATTTTCTTAAACCCCAGATGCGTTACTTCTATAAGATAAGACTGGTTGCTTTCCAGCTTCAGCCTATATTCTCCTTTGGAACTGCTAATGCTAAATTTAATCTGTGCATTAGTTTCTAGTAATGGCGTAGCGATCACGTTGGTATTGACTAGGGGATTTTGAAGACTATCGGTAATAAAGCCGTCGAGTTGGATGGATTGGGCAGATGAAAGGGCTATTGTAAATAAGAGGATGGAAAGTGTCGCTAGCAATTTTGTCATAAAAGCTTGAAGATTTTTTTAAATTAATTATTAATAGATTCTCTAAAGTTACCAACTTTACGATCGATAACTAAATAAAACTGTTCGGAAGAAAGGGCTTCATCAGACTTAGGCTCTTCGATTTTTATAGTTTCATCTTTAATTTGTTCTAAAGTATAAATTGTATTTTGAAGTCTTAGTTGTATAACCAGACCAGGTAAACCAACAGCACCCATTGGCCCATGTGAAATAGAAATATCTGGACAAAACCAAGCTTCAATTTCCTTTTCTTTTACACCCTTAGACCCAATAAATTTTCGTGTAGTTACAGCTTTTATAACTTCGTAACCACCTATAGTTTTCTTTTCATTTTTAATTTCCCAATTAGGTAATTCATCAAATTTTACAGAGAAAGCTTTATTCATAAACTTAGTATCCAATTGCAAATAAGATTTTTCAGAATCGTAAAACCAGTTGTCATTTGCATAACTCATGGCTTTAGCAATACTTACAACTTGTATATTCTTTGATTCATTTACAAGATTCTCTGATTTTTCAAAAAAAGATTCATTACCATTTACGATAAGTTTAAATTTAAATTTTATAAGTTCATTTTCAACATTCCTCATCAATTCTTTTACATCACCAATTTTGATTGATTTGTAATCAATATTAGCAGAAGCTTTATAAATGTAAGTTTGCTGAGCAATAGAAAGATTATAAACCAGAAGTGATAGAAGAAAATATTTATAAAACATAATATTGAATTGAGAACAAATATAACTAAACTGTTAGTTTTATAATGATTCACTTAAAAAAAAGTTATCGATAAGGCTATTGACTTAAAAACTCCTTTTTAGATATACTTTTATTAACTTCAGGTAATTTAATGTTATAATTTTTGTTACTTAAATTCACTTTTGTTGCATAAAATTTTATTCCACGTTCCTCAATTTCTAAAATAAGTCCAGGAAGACCAACAAACTCTTTTGGTCCAAAATTGAAAGGTAAATCTTTCGCAAACCATGCTATAACTTCAATACTATCTCCATTATCCAGTTCCTTTTTACTAACGGCTTTAAAACATCGATAACCTAATATCTTTTTTTCTTGGTTTTTTAATTCCCATTGAGAAAAACTAGACCTGATTATATAGTCATTATTCCATGCCTTTATTTTTCTTAGTCTCAATTCTTTAGTGCTCTCTGTAAAAAATTCCCCGTCAGCATCTGAAAAGCCTGCAACATCTTTATAGTCAATAGTATTATCTACAGACATTTTCTTCTTTATTTTAAATACTGATTTGTTATCATTGAATATTAACTCATAAGTTGCATAAGGCATTTGTTTTTTCATTTTATAAACAGTATTCAACATCATTTGCTTAACATTATCATTTTTGGTTTTAGCTGTATCAATCACTTGAGAAACAATTTTAGATTTAAATTCGATGTAGCCAGAAGTTTGAGCTTTTGTACTAAAACTTGTGAATAGAATTATCAGCAAATACTTCATTGTCTATTTTTTTTAAATCAACTTACCCGCCAAACATATTGGACATTGCTTTATTCATTTGTTGGGCAGCTTCTTGTTCTGATATAGCCTTATCTAGATCTGGAAAATCTATAGTCTTGTTTTTATTCTCCTTCAATTTTATGCTTTCAACCGTATAATTCTTGCCCTGTGTACTCAACTCCAAAACTAATCCTGGCAGACCGCCATAATTCTCTGGACCAAAAGAAAAAGGTATTTCAGTAGTGAACCAGGCTGTAATATGCTGTTCTTTGGTTTTTAGTTTTCCAGATTCTCGGTCAACGCTATAAAACATCTGGGTTGCCTCTGCTTTTCTACTTGAGTAGCCGTTTATAACTTTAGTTTCTTTAGAAATTATCCAATCAATGGGTGCTTTATTTACTAACATTTCTTTACCACCAACATCGCTTTTTACATAACGCTCACTGGAAGCCAAATGATAATAATGCTCTCTTTTTGACGTAGACATTCCTGCCATAGGATTATCTTCTTTAGTCATACTTGGATTGGTATTAAATACGGATTGACTATTATTAAATTCCAAGGTATACCTTAAGCGTTTTGTCCTTGCTTTGATTTTATTAATCATAAAGGAGTATCGCTTATACTTTTGGGGGTCTGTCTTTTTCATTTCCTCAAGACCTTCTGGAGGCATAGGCTCATTTTTATAGGTAATCTCACCACTTTGAGCATAAGTGATTTGAAAACATAAAATGGACACAATAATAATTGGAATTAGTTTTTTCATAATAATCAGTTTTTAACTGCACTACGCATTAATTTATAATATTCTGCTTCATTAATTTCTTCCCCTTTTTTTGGTTTAGAAATAACTTGTTTTGAATCTAAATCGATTTCTTCAGCATAAAAATGATAACCACCTTGGTGAGCTTCGAGTATTAAACCTGGCAAACCATTTATTCCTTTAGGACCGTGAGTCACATTGATATCTCTTGTATACCAAGCTTCAATTGTTTGGTCTGATGTTATAGAATCATTATAAACTTTCGCTCCAAGAGCCCTATGACACGTGTAACCTAAAATTTCTTTGGATTCACTTGTTAATTCCCATTTAATGGGATCTAATTGAACATTATAGTCTTTAAAGCGTCTGTTTGTATAAAAATAATTCGATTGGGGTCCATTATAAAAGATGCCTTCAGTTTGTTTCGTTTTTAACAGTTGTTTGTTTTCATCCCCTTGAATAGAAGGCTTGAAAATAGATTTTTCATAGGTAAATTTTAATATGTAATCAATTTGACCCATCATTTCTTTTTCATATTCAGCCATTTGTTCAAACTTTTGGAACTTCGAAGGATCATTTTCTTTCATTGTTTTAAAGTAAAATGATAATGAAGCTTCGTTAGTATATGTAACATTACCATATTGTGAATAGATTTGAAGTGATATAAATAAGACCATCCCATTAAGGACAGTCTTATTGGTTGAAATAAACTTAAACATTAATTACAAAATGTTCTAGCATAATCAAATGCATGCCCACCAGCAGTTATGCCATTATAACCATCCATAAATTCACCATAGGCTATTGCTTCATCTAGGCAAGAATTATATTCTAAAATTTCTGATTGATTCGTAAAACTACTTAAACTTAAGGTCATCGCTCCTAAAGCGATAATTGAAAAAACTTTTTCATGATATTTATTTTAATAAATGTTGTAAAAATTCGATTGTCATAAATCGACTCTCAGCTCAAAGGCTGTAATCATCTTCATGAAAAATCCGTATCATTGCTTCGCATGCGAGATATGCATTTTCATGTCTTAAATCTGTGGAGCGCTTTTCATCCCGAAAAGCGCTTCCTTTTTTTTCTAATTAGAAGAACTCTATCATAGTTTTTATTATTTGCTATAAACCTAAAAAAAAAAAAACGGTTTTGTAAAAATACAATTGTTAATATTTTAATTAATAGCAATATTTACGGTTTAACCGTAACGAATCACACTATTTATGAAGTTTTATTCATAATTCCATAAAAGGCAATAATAATGAACTTAATTGAAATGTTCACTGGATTTCTTTTTTTCGCATCCTTAAGTACCTCACTTTTATAAGATAGGGCAGATTGCTTTCCAGCTTAAGCCTATATTCTCCCTTGGAACTGCTAATGCTAAATTTAATCTGTGCATTAACTTCTTGTAATGGCGTAGCAATCACGTTGGTATTGACTAGGGGATTTTGAAGACTATCGGTAATAAAGCCGTCGAGTTGGATGGATTGGGCAGATGTTACACCTATGAATAGTATAAAGATGAGTAATGAAGGAAAAAGTTTTGGCATAAATAGATAACAAATAGAATCTTATGAATAAAAGTCTTAAAATTTTCTAATCAATCTTAATATTTAACTCATCAAGCTCAAATAAATTGAAATTAATTTCAATTATTGAACTCTGAGTTTCTACTTAGTTTTTTAAAATTTGTTTCACTTATTATTTCACCTTCCTGTGGCTCTTCAATTTGTAAAAGATTATCCAAAACTTTAATTTTTTCAGCTTTTAGAATATAACCATAATCCCAGTTAACATTTAATTCAATAATCAAACCGGGAAGTCCACGATATCCAAGTGGACCAAATGGATAATTTAAATCTGTGGCAAACCAAGCAATGATTTCTCTATTTTGAGCTTTGTTATTTTCATTACCGACATTAAATTCTAAAGTTGCCTTTCGGCATTGGTAGCCAGATATTGATTTTTTTTCATTAGAAATATTCCATTGTAACTGATGAAAATCACTAATGATTTTATAAAGTTTACCAAAAGCATTTGTCTGTTCTATAAAGATGTTTTGTTTAACATCAGAAAAAAACACACCTTTAGAATTTGCTAAACTTAACATCATTATTAAAATTCGTTGAGATTGGCCATCATTAGATACCTTTTCTTCTAATTTATATAATGACTCATTAGGTGTAGCTTTTAAAATGAAATCAAGCTTAGGAAGCTGACGTTTAGATTTTGACAAAATTTCTCCCATTAAATTGCCCGGAATTTCTTTCTTGAAATTCGATTGATACTTATAAATCACTTCAATGTTTTCCTGTGCAAAACATTGAAGTGAAAAAAGTAAAATAAATATAATTTTCATTATACGCTATCTAGCAAGCATTAAGAGAGAATAATCTCTTCCGTTAATACAAGCATCATAAACAAAATCTGTAACGTCATAAACGGTACCTTCATCAAATCCTAAATTTTGAGCATCTGTCCCTGCATTCCATGCTTCAGCAGCACAGTCTCTAAATTCAAGACTCCTAGAGTGTGTAAAACTACTTAAACTTAAAGTCATCGTTCCTAAAGCGATAATTGAAAATACTTTTTTCATGATATTTGTTTTTAATAAATGTTGTAAAAATTCGATTGTTATAAATCGACTCTCAGCATAAAAGCAGCACACATCATCATGAAAAATCCGTATTATTGCTTTGCATGCGAGATATGAATTTTCATGTCTTAAATCTGTGGAGTGCTTTTCATCCCGAAAGGCGCTTCCTTTTTTAAAATCTAAAAGAACACTTTCATTTTTGAAATACTGCGCTTCTATTTAATTTACTGCGCTTCTATTTAATTTTTCATAATCTTGAAGTTTAATAGTTTCACCTTCCACTGGCGCATTAATTTCTAAATTATATACAAATTCTATCTTAGACATTTCGAATTTATAAGAATAATCCCAATTTACATTCAGTTCCAAGATTAAACCTGGTAAACCTCTAAAGCCAATAGGCCCAAACGGATAGTTGATTTCAGGAGTAAACCAAGCTACAATTTCTCTATTTTGATTATTATTTTTTTTGTTCCCAACATTATAATTTAAAGTTGCTTTTTTACACTTAAAACCTGAAATTTTCTTGTATTCGTTAATTATTTTCCAGTCAAAAGTTTCAAAATCACTTATTATTTTATAAAGTTTACCAAACGCATTCTTTTGTTCAATAAACTTATTATTAGATACATCCGAATAAAAAATACCATTAGAATTTGCTGTTCTAAGAATCATTTCTTTAAATTCTTGTGGGTATGCATCATTATCTAATTCTTTTTTTGAATAATAGATAGATTCATTCATATCTGCTAATAACTTAAAATCATAATTCGGAAGAATTTTCTTCGCAGCTTTTAAAAATTTACCATAAAGAATTTGTTCAGGAATTTCTTTTTTAAAATTAGACTC
>NZ_JAIQYZ010000039.1 GCF_020164495.1 Psychroflexus lacisalsi | reverse complement strand
TATGAATTTGTTTGCTAGTGTCGACTATATTATATTTTATATACTGTAGAGTGAAAATGGATCAGCAATTATTTTCAAATGCAACATAATTAATATTTTAAATTATGTGTGGTGTGGACCGTGAGCATTACGAGCAGACTACAATAGAGTCCATATTCATAGCGACCTGTCTAAACAAAATTAAATTAAGTATTCAAAAAATAAAGTTTTTTTCTTTTCGATTGTATAGCGCATATTATATTCTTATAAATGTATCTACAAGTATATAGGGGAAGTGCGGTGTA
>NZ_JAIQYZ010000038.1 GCF_020164495.1 Psychroflexus lacisalsi | reverse complement strand
GACCGCTTCGCGCACCGCAACTTCGGTCGCGGCGGCATCGGCGATATAGCCGCGTTTGACGCCCTTGCTCTCGCGCTGGCCGGTGCCGAGCACGATCAGCTCGCCGCCATCGCCCTTCTGCGCGATCATCGCCGACACCTTGGAGGAGCCGATGTCGAGTGCGGTGATCAAACCTTCCGGTGCTGCCTTCGCCATTACGCTATACCCCTGTTGTCCGGCTTCGATACCCTATCCCTCACCGGCTGGCCCCGATTGTTTCGCTTCGATTCGCACTGGCTGCGCGG
>NZ_JAIQYZ010000037.1 GCF_020164495.1 Psychroflexus lacisalsi | reverse complement strand
TGCACTACACACCAATTTTAGCACACTCCCTTGGGGACGACAATTCATTTGATTAAAAATATCTTTCATTTTATTTATTTTTGTTTACTATTTTGTTGTTTTTTTAAGTCGATGGGTTAATGAAAGCGTTGAGGTATGGACCGATGCGAAAATATTTTTCGTTACATAATTCATGAAGCTTTTATTACACTGTGAGTGATTTCTTAGCTGGAAAAATATACACCCCATTGATTATTTCTGGGTTCAGGCTTGCATTGCAACGCTTGAACCAGTCGTGCACTTAGT
>NZ_JAIQYZ010000036.1 GCF_020164495.1 Psychroflexus lacisalsi | reverse complement strand
CGATAGAAAAAACCATCAAGTATCTTGCTGATAAAAAATTGGATCTCAAAATTGTAGTAGAAGCAAGGTCACTTTCAGAAGTAGAAGAAATATTACAGTCTGATGGGGTTTATAGAATTTTACTGGACAATTTTAATTACGATGACACCAAAAAGGCTGTTAAGTTGATTGATGGTAGATGTTTCACAGAATCGAGTGGAGGCATTACGCTTGAAAATGCAAAATTTTATGCCGAATGTGAGGTAGATTATATTTCAAGTGGGGCGCTTATTCATTCAGTTCATA
>NZ_JAIQYZ010000035.1 GCF_020164495.1 Psychroflexus lacisalsi | reverse complement strand
TGCACAAAGAATTCATAAATTTTTTGGCAAGTCAATCCATTACAAATGAAGAGTGGGAAGATATTAAAACCAATAAGCCAAAAGTGGCCGAAGATGAGCTCGACGTCTTTAGCGATTTGGTATGGGAAGGTGTTCTTAACAACGTAAATTACCTAGAACATTTTTCACCACAGCAGTTATTTCTTTTTGAATTTACAGATCAACATATTAATCTGATTGGAATCAAAATTGAAAACGAAGCGGTGGACATCAACACCAAAGAAGGTTTCCAATGGCTGAGAGATA
>NZ_JAIQYZ010000034.1 GCF_020164495.1 Psychroflexus lacisalsi | reverse complement strand
GATGCGCCAGCGACCAGGTCGGGAAGGTGTTGGTCGAGAAGCGCTGATGCACCAGCGCCAGCGCGCTATCGAAATCGGCTTCGTGTAGGTCGGGATAGTACTTGCCGAGCTGGTCGGCGAGGAACATGCCCTTGTAGATCACGGTGCGGCACGAGAACGAGCAGGGATAGTAGCCGGCCATGCCGCGGTCGCGGCGCTGATAGATCGCCTGCGAGATCGACTTGCGCAGGATGTAGAGCCGGCGCTCGAAATCGTCCTCGGTCTTGGCCGCCCCATTGCGGCCGAT
>NZ_JAIQYZ010000033.1 GCF_020164495.1 Psychroflexus lacisalsi | reverse complement strand
TATGGACCGACGCATGCGCAGCATCAACCCCACCATCTTCAAAGCCTACGACATCCGCGGCATCGTCGGAAAAACCGTCGATGCGGAAACCGCACGCCTCATCGGCCGCGCTTTTGGCTCCGCAGCACGCGCCAAGGGCGAATCCGCCGTCGTCATCGGTCGCGATGGCCGCTTGTCTGGCCCGGAACTGCTCGCAGCGCTGGCAGACGGCCTGCGCGCGAGCGGCGTCGATGTGATCGATTTGGGTCTTGTGGCCACGCCGATGGTCTACTTTGGCACAAACATC
>NZ_JAIQYZ010000032.1 GCF_020164495.1 Psychroflexus lacisalsi | reverse complement strand
ATCTGAAAGAATTATAAGCTTTGATCATCACAGTAAAGATATCCGTGAGATTTCACACTCTATGTTACCCTGTGACTGCCCATCAACTGAAATATGATGTTACCAACAAATAATCTGTATGATAAATAATTAACTAAATTTCTTAATAATTTGTTACTGGTGGTAGGACCTCTTGGGAGTCCGCGCGGGTGGGTACCGCCACCCTGCCTATTTCTGCCGTGAAGCAGTAATTCGTTTCGGTTTGAAGGGTGGGGCAGCCGTTGTAACTATACTTGAGACCTTAGAA
>NZ_JAIQYZ010000031.1 GCF_020164495.1 Psychroflexus lacisalsi | reverse complement strand
TACAAAGTCCTATTCGGTATTTAAAAGTCTACGGAGTGAAGGTTTAACTGATTTAATTACTAGAGGCATTAATGCTTATCATAAAACGAAAGATACTAATATTGGTGAAACACTCTTCTTTTATCCATTAATTGGAGTTATGAATAAACTTGCTTTTGAATTGTCTTCAAATTCTGAAAAAGATGAATAGATTACTCATATCATTTTTTTTCATTTTTTTCATCAATACTTTTAGTTCAATAAGCCAAAATAATTTCAATAATTATACAGATTTGTATAATTATTGGG
>NZ_JAIQYZ010000030.1 GCF_020164495.1 Psychroflexus lacisalsi | reverse complement strand
AAGTTGAACAAACGCGGTCAGACTGCTTAGACAGCTAGGATGTTGGCTTGGAAGCAGCCATTCATTTAAAGAGTGCGTAACAGCTCACTAGTCGAGCGGTCAGGCATGGATAATAATCGGGCATAAGTATATTACCGAAGCTATGCTTTTACAATTAATTTTGTAAGAGGTAGGGGAGCATTCTAAACAGCGCAGAAGGTGTACTGTAAGGTATGCTGGAGCGTTTAGAAAAGAAAATGTAGGCATAAGTAACGATAATGCGGGCGAGAAACCCGCACACCGAAAGACCAAGGATTCCTCAGCTATGCTAATCAGCTGAGGGTTAGTCGGGGCCTAAGGCGAACCCGAAAG
>NZ_JAIQYZ010000003.1 GCF_020164495.1 Psychroflexus lacisalsi | reverse complement strand
GATAAAATAGCTCAAAGTTATCTTTATAAACACATCTTAACTGCATATCTTGAAAGATCGGATTTTGTTAATTTAATATCCAAAAAAATCTGCATGAAATTAATTATGCAGATTCTAGATTTAAATAACTGAATAAATGTTTATATTAATCCGGCTCGTTTAAGCAAAGCTGTAGGATCTGGTTCCTTACCTCTAAACTTCTTGTAAAGTTTCATAGGTTCAATTGTTCCTCCCTTCTGCAAAATATTTGTCTTATACTTCTCCGATATAGAGTTATCAAATATTCCTTTCTCCTTGAATAGTTCAAAAGCATCAGCATCTAGAACTTCTGCCCATTTATATGAATAATAGCCAGAACTATATCCACCTTGAAAAATATGTCCAAAAGCTGTGCTCATGCAATTATTATCTATTTCTTGTAAAAGTTCAGTGGATTGAAATGCTTTGGCTTCGTGTGCTTTTACATTTGTTATTGCTTCAGTGCTATGAATAGTATGCCAAGCCATATCCAATTTACCAAAACTAATTTGTCTTGTAGTTTGTAAACCTTCCATGAAATTGGATGATTTCTTTATTTTTTCAATATACTCGATAGGTAAAATTTCGTTGGTTTCATAATGTTTTGCGAAAAGCTCTAATGCTTTTTCTTCATAACACCAATTTTCCATTAACTGACTTGGAAGTTCTACAAAGTCCCAGTATACAGAAGCTCCAGACAATGATGGATATATTGTATTTGCGTTCATCGCGTGAAGCGCGTGACCAAATTCATGAAATAGAGTTGTTACTTCATTGAATGTTAAGAGTGAGGGTTTATTCTTTGTAGGCTTTGTAAAATTACAAACTATCGACACCTGAGGTCTTTCTTCAATCTTCTCGTAATTCGATTGATCTTTATAAGTAGTCATCCAAGCACCATCTCTTTTTCCTGCTCTTGGATGAAAATCTGCATATAATGTCGCTAAATATTTATCTTCTTCATAAACTTTATATGTAACTACATCTTTGTGGTATACCTCTAAAGTGTCATCTTTTTTAAAACTTAGATTAAACAATTTTGAGGTAATATCAAACATTCCTTTAATTACCTGGTTTAATTCAAAATAAGGCTTTAAAGTTTCTTCATCCAGATCAAATGTTTTTTGCTTTAGTTTCTCTGTATAATAGGCTTTATCCCACTTCTGAAAATCATTGAGATTATCACTTTCTAAGGCAAAAGCCTTTAGTTCTTCAATTTCTTTTTTAGCCACAGGTAAAGATTTGTCAAGTATATCATCGAGAAATGTTTCTACATTATCAATACTTTTTGCCATCCTTTCTTCAAGAACAAAGTTAGCATGAGATTCAAAACCTAAAAGTTGAGCTCTTTCTAATCTAAGCTTCACGATCTCCAAAACGTTTTGCTCATTGTTAAACTCATTATCCTTAAAAGCTTTAGATCCAAATCCTAAAAACATCTGTTTTCTTAGGTTTCTATTTTTCGAAAACTTCATCACAGGTATGTAGGTAGGGAAATCTAATGTAAGAATATAACCTTCTTTACCTTTTTCCTTGGCAATTTCTTGGGCTGATTCTCTTACAGTTTCAGGTATACCTTCTAATTCATTTTCATTAGAAATGTGTAGTTGAAAATTATTGGTTTCAGCTAGAACATTTTCTCCAAATTTTAAAGAAGTCAGGGATAATAATTTATCAATTTCTCTTAAACGAGCTTGCTTCTCCGTATCTAAATTAGCTCCGTTCCTTGTAAAATTTTTATAAATCTTTTCAAGTAACATGATCTGCTCTCCACTTAAGTCAAGATTTGATCGATCATCATAAACTTTTTTAATCTTTTCAAATAATTCTTTATTCAATAGTAAGTCATTATTGAATTCACTTAATAAAGGAGATATTTCCTGTGCTAATTTTTGAATTTCAGGATTTGTTTCAGCAGAATTCAGATTAAAAAAAATGCTAGCAATTCTGCCCAATTGATTTCCTGAAAACTCCAAAGCTTCAATTGTATTCTTAAAAGAAGGTGATTCAGAATTAGCTACTATCAAGTCAATCTCTTCTCTAGCGTCTTTTAAACTTTTTTCAAAAGCAGGTTTGAAATGCTTTGTTTCTATTTTAGAAAATGGGGGATGATCAAATTTTTCTTGTAAAGGGTTTACTTCTACCATAAATATATTTTAGTTTAACTTTTTTCTTCTTTATTGAAGTAGACTAGATAATAAAACATTTGTCGGTCTTCATCCCATCCTTTTTCGATGAACTTTTCTGCACTGTCACCACTCACAAAGTCCATTTTAATTTGAATATTAGTATCCAGGTTGATTACACTTTTAATTTTCTTTCTAGCTGCAGTGACAGCTGTATTTGATATTGGAAAATCAGAGAGGTCTTCTACTTTATATTTTGGAGCCTTTTCTGTCTTGTAGTTTTGAAATTCAGGTTCTAGAGCTGGATTTTCAAGTACATCATTTAAGAAATTTTGCTCATTGAAATTGTCATTGGAAGCAAAGTGGTTCATAGCTTTATTCATGAATAGAACTTCCTGTTGTTTGTCTTCAGCTGGAAGCACAACGTCTTTTGCAAAATTCTCACAGAATTTTAAATATTTCTTGGTGTAGAAGTTTTCATCTTCAAAAAAGTCAACCTGAAGAAATTGCTCCAGCCAATATTTGGTGTCATATTTATTGGAATCAACAGATAATATCTTGTAACCGTTTTCTTTTTCAGTATTAAAAATCAAAGCACCTTTATCCAATTTATTCAGATAAACACCTTGTTGTAGAATAAGGTCAAGGTTGTTTTGTTTCTCTTCAAACTGAAGAAAATCGTGTTTTAATTCAGATTTGAAAATCCCAACAGCTGACACTTTCTCATTGTCAATGAGCATATTTTCAAAATAAACGACATATACTTCACCACCTTTAATATGCTGATGTTTGGATTCTTCAAAAAGTAAGCGTGTTATTTTCTTCGAAATTTCATGACTTTCCAACGGATTATTAAAAATATCTGTTGCCAGATTATATAGTTGATGAAATTCCAAATCTGTGTCGTGTACGAAATGATAGTAGTTTTCTTCTTTATCTCTAAACGACTTCAGGAAATATTCTTTTATAAGTGGCTTTAATTCATCAGAGAGCTCGTGAGCTTCTTCAGAAATGAATAATGACTCATTCCGGCTTTTGTTTCCAACGCGGTGAATGGACATGCTCTCAATTTGAGCACTGAATAAATTTATCATATGTTGAGTATGTGTTTACCTATTTGTGATACTGTATTATGCTTAATTCCAATTTTCATCAAAATCGAAATCATCTAAATTTTCAAATTCAATGTCATCATTGCTATCGTCATCAAAATCGTCTAATTCTTCAGCTTCAAATTTCTTTTCGGGAGGCGATTCAGGCAATTGACCTTGAGCAAACATAAGATTTGGGTAATCTTGACCATCTTCAGGTTCAGCAATATCTGCCAATTCAACATAAAATGTCCACATACTGAAAAAGTCATAGACATAAATCATTTTGGTCTTTTCTCTTGAGAATACCGAATCCAAACTGGTTTCATTCATCATATTTACATCGCCTTGTCCATCACTCATGTCGAAAAGCAGGTATTCTTCACCTTGATTCCAGTCTTCATCACTTTTGTAGAAAGAAGCCATTTCGGTACCATCAAATCCAAATGCCTGAGCAATTGAATTGTGTAGGTCTTCGAGGGTGGAATCCTCTCTTATTTCAATATCTCTTATTACGTCATCTAAAGTATCAAAGACAACTCTATATTTATAAATCATAATTTTTACGTTTTCGAAATTAATTTCGCTTCAAAACTTTGCATTAAAATATAAAATTGAATTCCAAATAGCAAAGCTGCAAATACTAAATGTAAAGGTTGAGTAAGGAACGGGAAATCTAAATAAAACATGGCAATTCCGGTTAAGATCTCGATGATTAAAATGAACATCATCCAGTTTGTAAGTTGAAAACCTAGACTTCTCTTTTTATTTAACCACCATATCCCAAGGTTGACAAGTAAAACTAAAATGGAAAATGACCTGTGTGCATAAAAAACCAGAGTTGGATTTTCTAACCATTCACTTTTATTGGAATATCCTACTAAATCAACTTGTTCATCTACAAATTGTCTGACTTGAGTTCCCATTGTCACTTGTATTAAGCTAAGTATAGTGGCAAATACCAGAAGATTTCTGAATGTGAATGTGCTTTTCAAGCTCGTGTTTTCTTCTGAAGATAATTTTAAGATATAAATAAGAAGCGCAACCAATAGCAAGGCTACAAGCATGTGAATTGTAATTCTCACAGGAGATAAAACTGAATACACAACTGTGGCACCAAGCCAAGCCTGGAAAAGCAACAAGACTAAGCATAAAATAGAAAGTAAAGTCAATTTCTTATTCTTCTTCCATTGTCCAAAGGAACTGATGGTCATGATCAAAATTGCAATACCGGATAGGGCGCCAAGTAGTCTGTTAAGATATTCAATCCAGGTGTGAGCGGCATTAAACTCTGCGTAATCATGCTTATCATAATTATTCCAATGGGTCTGTTCAAAATTATCTGATGAAGTAAAAGCTTCTTTAGCTATTTTTAGCGATTCGTCAACAATGATAACCTGACCCTTAAAATACTCATGATCTGGAGCCCATTCTAGCTGGCTTTCTTCTGTTGGAGGGATGTAGTATCCAAAACACTTTGGCCAATCTGGACAGCCCATACCACTTCCAGTCATTCTCACTACAGCTCCTGCGATTATGACAAGATATATAATGATAATCGAAGCTTTTATAGATTTTCTAAACACTATTTTTGATTTTGCGCAAAGGTAATTTATATCCACTAGTTGGACTACTCATTATAAATTTTACAAGTTTATTTTGGGAGGGTTTTGATAAATATTAAGAGTGCTGTCTAAAGCCGTAGGATTCACCTTCTTTAAGCATGAATTCAAAAGCTGCATCATATTCATTGGGAATAATTCCATCCAGAATGGCTTCTTTTATTTTTGATTTAATGTCACCAACAGCCTGACAAGGTTCAATGTTGAAGGTTTCCATAATTTCAGTACCAGAAACAGGGGGTTGGAAATTCCTAACTTTGTCTCGTTCTTCAACTTCTTGAATTCTATCCCGAACCAGTTTAAAATTGTTGTGGTATTTTGTGTAGCGTTTTGGATTTTTGGTAGTGATATCAGCCTCACAAAGCGTCATTAAGTCTTCCAGGTGTTCACCTGTGTCATGAACAAGCCTTCTTACTGCAGAATCTGTAACGTCCTCATCAACAATAGCAATTGGTCTGGAACTGAGCAAAACAAGCTTTTGAACAAACTTCATTTTGTCATTCAAAGGCATTTTCAATCGTTTGAAAATTTGATAAACCATTTTTGAACCTTTGAATTCATGGCCATGAAATGTCCAACCGATCTTCTTGTGAAAACGTTTTGTAGGCGCTTTTCCTACATCGTGCAACAGGGCAGCCCAGCGTAACCAAAGATCGTTGGTTTCTTTAGAAATATTATCAACCACTTCTAGAGTGTGCCAAAAATTATCTTTGTGCTTTTGTCCATCGATTTCATCTATACCTTCAAGATTTGTAAGCTCCGGCAGTATTCTTTTAAGCAAATCGGTATCATGAAGTAATTTTAAACCAATAGATGGCTTTTCTGATTCTAAAATTTTATTCAACTCGGTAACGATGCGTTCCTTGCTAACGATGTCTATCCTTGAAGCATTTTCTTGAATAGCTTTCAAAGATTGAGGTTCAATTACAAAGTTGAGTTGAGAAGAAAAGCGAATAGCTCTCAACATTCTCAAAGGATCATCAGAATAAGTCACTTCCGGATCCAGTGGTGTTTTAATCAGTTGTGTTTTTAGATCTTCAAGACCGTTGAATGGGTCTAAGAGCCTTCCGAAATGCGCTTTATTCAACTGAAGTGCTAGCGCATTAATTGTAAAATCCCTTCTATTTTGGTCGTCCTCTAAAGTGCCGTCTTCAACTTCTGGATTTCTACTATCTTCTGCATAGGATTCTTTTCTAGCTCCAACAAATTCAACTTCCAGGTCAAACACCTTTAGCATGGCCGTGCCATAAGTCTTGAAAACTTTAACGGGTGGTTTTCCAGGAAGTTTTCCAGATACTTTTTTGGCGAGTTCTATACCACTACCTACAGCAACTACATCTATGTCTTGAGCCTTTCCTCTTTTCAAAAAAAAGTCTCTTACGAAACCACCTATAGCATATGCTTCTATATCTAGTTCGTCGGCAGCTTCAGAAAGGAAATTGAATATTTTATGTTGTAAAGCTTCTTGGTAATAAATATCAGACATGTTATTTGCGAATCACTTCAACCTTCCCATCAAGGTCTAATTTGATGATAGTCGATGGTTTTTTATTTTTGTTGGATTGGTGCAAATTTACGACATAGTCTACGCCTTTTAAAATATCTTCTGAGATTTCAAAAAAGTTAGCAGGTGTTTTTTGTCCGCTGATATTGGCTGAAGTAGAAACTATAGGTTTTTTATATTTTCTTACCAGCTCTTTGGCAAAAATATCATTGACAACCCGGATGGCTAATGTGTCATCATCTGCAATAAGATTTGTAGCTACTCTTATTGGATTTTGATAAATAATCGTAGTGGGCTTATCGGCATATTTAAGGATATCATAAGCCACTTCTGGTATTTCTTCAACAAACTGGTTTAACATTTTGAAATCTGAAACAAGGCATATTAATGACTTGTCATTAGACCTCTGCTTTAATTTATAAATTTTATCAATAGCTTCTGCATTGGTTGCATCGCAGCCAATTCCCCATACCGTATCAGTAGGGTAGAGAATAAGTCCACCTCTTTTAAGAGTTTGAATGCAGTCTTGTATAGTTTCTTTTTGATCTTTCATTTTATTAATTGAATTATTTTTTTCAAATTCCTGTGAACAGATTGATTGACAGAACTTAAATGGCGAATATCACTTTAAGTAAAAGAATTTATGCAAATGTAGTATCGATTCAGCTTATTTATAAATCGTTATCAATTTTATTTTTCAAACATCTCATATCCTTCCTTTTGTAGCTTTTCCTCAGGAATCAGAAATACATTATCAATTTTCGAACACTCATTTAAGGAGTTAATTTTTTTCCATTTGAAATCTACAGGCTTATAAATACTATAATTTTCTGGAATTAATTTTAAAAATACAGAGTCTAACTCAATATTTCGAGCTTCATAATAATGCTTGTTTACTTCCATCAAAATACTTGGTCGATGAATTTCAATGGTCCGCTTGCCACCTTTTAGACAAAAATCTTCGTGACCCTCAATGTCCATTTTGATCATATCGATTTTGCCCAAATGTGAAAATTCTTTATCCCATATTTCATCAAGAACTTTCAGTTTTATTTGTGAAAGCTTGAAGCCTCTATCCATTTCCTCACTGGTCTGTATAGCAGCATTACCTGTATTGGAACCATGCTTAAAATCTTCTCTTAAGGTAATTTGTGTTTCGGTAGATCTATCGGATAATCCATAATTGTTGAGAAGACAAAAATTTTCTAACGAATTGAGTTTTAAGTTTCTTTTTAGGCGCTCGAAATTTCCAGTAAAGGGCTCGAAAGAAACAATTTTGCCGCTAGATTCATTTTTCTTTAAATAATTCCCAATTGCTACTGTGTAAAAACCAATTTTGCTCCAATGTCTAGAAAGCATCCCTCGGTTCTAAAAAGTGTTTTAATAGCAGAAATAAAAAAAGTATCGTACTTTCCCGTGTAGAAAGATAGCCTTTCAGTTCTAGTACTTAGATCAACTTGCATTTGTGTTCCGTCTTTCATTTCTGAAACGACTTTTGTATCATGACCGAATGCCAAAGCAATTCTATTAATGTGCTTGTATAATTGGTTTAATTTTCGGTGTTCAGGTAATTTTTTTGTTAGATTTGAAATTCTCTTCAGCATTCTAGAGGATTTTTTCAAAATAAGTTGATATATGATTATAAGAATTGATCTACGCCCTTTTCAGCATAAATCAACTTCTTTTCCGTTGTTTGCTTTTCAATTTCCTCATTAATTTCTATATGAGATTTTGATTGTTCCTTGTGATAAATATGATAGGCAATCCCTGCAAATTTTAAACGTTTCCCTTTCATCCCAATATTATGAAGTCTTTGAATCATTTCTGAATCATCAATTCCCCAACCTACCAGATTTTCATTAAATCCATTTATCTTGATAAAATCTTCCCGCCAAAAGGACATATTACAGCCTCTCAGTTTTCCAGAGCGTTTTTCAACAGGCTTTATTTGACTTGCGAAAAAGGGGAATCTTAAGGTTCTGCCTCTTTTTTGAATGCCTTTAGAAAAGAAATTGAATCCTAATTTTTGATTTTGGAACAACTTCCCTAAAAATTCTTTTTGGATGTTGACTCTAGAGCCAAAAAGATAAAGCCCAGCTTCAGAAAACCGCAAGTGATCCTCAATGAAAAATTTATTCATTATAATATCACCATCGATTTCAATAATATATTCGTGCCTTGCATTGGCAATAGCCTTATTCATGATTCTTGGCTTTCTATTTCCTTTATCTTCATGCCAAATATGAATCAAAGAAACGGGAAAGGTTTTTTGAAAATTTTGAATGAGTTCTTTTGTTTCTGAAGAAGACCCATCGTCAGCAATGATTACTTCGTCTGGGAGTATAGATTGTTGCTCTACACTTTTTAAAAGCAATTCTAAGGCTTCTGGCCAGTTATAAGTTGGAGTGACTAAGCTGCATTTTGGAAACGGATTCATTGTATTTGAAATATGATATGCGATTTACGATAAAAAAATAAGGATTTATGTGTATTGAGACATCCATTGGCTTTAAATTTGAAATTTAAATAATATCAATGAATTCTGACTATAATCCAGCATTTATTCAATTTAAAGATGCTCTTCTAAAGCTCATCAATTCTTTTGACTCTGTAGGAACTGTTTTTGGAAATGGGGATAGGAATGTTATTAAAACGGTAGAGTTTGAAGATTTTACACTCAATATTAAATCCTTCAAAGAGCCAAATTTTATAAATCAAATCGCTTACCAATATTTTAGAAAATCTAAAGCAAGGCGCTCTTTTGAATATGCTACAATCTTGAAAGAGAAAGGGATTGGGACACCTGATCCAGTTGCCTATTTTGAATTTAAAAAAGGTGTTGGTTTTGGAAAGTCTTTTTATATCAGTGAGCATGAGCTTCCAGACTTGACCTACAGAGAACTTGTTCATGAACCTGAATTTCCTAATCATGAAGAAATACTTAAGGCTTTCACTCGGTTTACCTTTCAACTCCATGAAAAAGGAGTCGAATTTCAAGATCACTCGCCAGGGAACACCTTGATTTTTATTGAAGAAAATGATTACAAGTTTTCCTTAGTGGATTTAAATAGGATGAAATTCAGAGCCTTAAACTTTGAAGAGCGCATGTATAATTTCAGACGATTAACTCCTAAAAAAGAAATGGTAAAGGTGATGAGTGAGGAATATGCCAAACTCATAAATAAACCAAAAGAGGAAGTTTTTAAATTGATGTGGGATTACACGTCAGAGTTTCAACGAAAATTCCATTTGAAGCAGAAACGTAAGAAAAAATTAAAATCAATTTTTTGAAATTTCCTTTAGTATAGGATACCTTTTGTAAACGCTTAAAGCATTTAAATAGCAGATGATAATGCCTTTTCTACCATCTAGAAATCCCAATCTTATGATGTAATCGTAAAAAAACTTGAAAGTGGGTTTTATGATAAAGTGAAAGGCATTGGGTTTTATCCCTTTTTGAAGCAGCTCTTTCGCTTTCAATCTGGCATAATTGACCATCTTCTTTTTGTAAGAGTCGTAGCTACTGTAGGAATAGTGAATAAGTTTACTTTTCATGGAAGACTTAGACCCTTTTACTTTTAAAACTTCGTGAACTAGACGTTCTTCAGTGTACTGAGCTTTGCTTTTTTTGAAAAGTCTAATGTTTTTATCGGTTTGCCATCCACTAAAATGAAGAGGTTTTCCTTTAAACATGAATTTTCTATAAAAAAAGTAGGCATCTGCTGTTTGCTTTTTCTTTATAGTATTTAAAATTTCATTTTTAAGAGGTTCTGTAACTCTCTCATCGGCGTCCAAAAATAAAATCCATTCATGATTGGCTTTTCCTAATGCAAAATTTCTCTGAGAAGTAAAATCTATAAAGGTATTTTGGTAAACCGTAACATTTGGATAAGACTTAGCAATTTTAACTGTATTGTCTTCAGAGAAGGAATCTACAACTATAATTTCGTCAGCGAAAGTAATATTCTCAATGACAGAAGCAATATTTTTAGCTTCGTCGAGAGTTATAATAAGTGCCGAAATTTTGGGCATGCCAGATTCGCGTCTTTAATAGTGGTTAGATTCGCAAATGTAAAATAATGTTCAGTTTAGATATAATAATTTGTAAATTGATTTGTGAAGTTTTAAAAAAAATTATTTTTGTACAATAGTCTATTTCTATGAAAGCATCTGTTATCATAAGTACCTATAATTCTCCAGACTGGTTGGAAAAAGTCTTGTGGGGGTATAGTGTGCAGACAGAAGATGATTTTGAAATTGTCATTGCAGATGACGGATCTACAAAAGAAACTAATCAAATTTTAACTTCAATAAAAGCAAAAACTCAACTTTCAATCATCCATGTTTGGCATAAAGACGAGGGTTTTCAAAAAACAAGAATTCTTAATAAAGCTATTTTAGCATCAAATACTGATTATTGTATTTTTACGGATGGTGACTGTATTCCTCGTAAAGATTTCGTAGAAACTCATTTAAAATTTAGATCAAAAAATTATTTTTTATCTGGAGGACATTTCCCATTGTCTAAGAACTTGTCCAAATTGATTTCAAAAAATAATATTTTAAGTCAGGAGTGTTTTGATTTAAAATGGCTTAAAAATAAAGGCTTAAAGGCAAGTTTTAAAAACACAAAACTGGCAAAAAGCAAATCAGTTGCATTGTTCATGAATTTCATAACTCCTACTAGACCAACTTGGAACGGTGGAAATGCATCAGCCTGGAAAAAAGATATTCTTGCTATAAATGGCTTTGATGAGCGAATGAAATACGGAGGAGAAGACAGAGAATTTGGAGAAAGACTCGTTAATAATGGAATACAACCTTTGAAAGTTCGCTATTTAGCCATTATTGTTCATCTGGAACATGAACGGGGTTACGTAAACGACGAAGCCTGGAAGATTAATAACGAAATAAGAGAGCAAACTAGAAAAGAAAAAAAAGTAAAAACCTCTTATGGAATTAATTTGCATGCTTAATCAGAAATGTTTTTAAAATTTCTAAAAAAAGAGCTGGATTAAACTCTTCATACATTTCCATATTATCTGTTTGAGATTTTTCTAAAAAAAGATCAGGTTTATAATCTTTCACATGAACGGATACATGTTTAAGGTTTTCATCCTCAAAGCCATTCCACCCTTCTTTATTGATTTGTGGAGAAAATATTGAGAATGTAGGAACATCCAAAGCTTTAGCCATATTGATGGCTCCACCCTCATTGCCGATTAAGGCCTTGCAAAATTTTGAAACTGACATAAATTCTCTTAAACTTTCGATTTTGAAATTTAATAAAATCTTTCCTTGTGTACTCTTATCACAAAGGAAATAAAGTTCTTTAATATCTTCAAATTGTGAGGGTATGTAATTCATGATTAGTAAAGCATTAGAATTCAAAGCAATAAAGTCTAAAACATCAGCCATGAAACGCAAAGGGTATGTTTTCGCTTCACTACTTCCTAAAGCACTAATCATAATGAAAGGTACAGGCTTAGCCTTTTGAAATTTTTGAATTTTATTTTTAGCAGTATCAAGCTCAATAGGCTTTAAATGAATTTTAGGTTGTTGGGTAAGTATTTTTGTACCCTTCAATGCGCTCATTAGATTTAGTCTATTTTCTATGGCTGAGCCTAAACCGATTTCCGACTGATTTGAAATTTTAACTGTAGAAGAATAAATAAGATTAGTTAATGGTTTGTTCCAGCCTATTTTTGTCTTAGCCTTTGAAAATAGAGTGATTAAGTTACTTTCTAACTTACCATACGCGTCGATAACCACATCATATTTTGTCTTTTTGATCTGTTTTAAAAATCTATAAAATTCAAGTTTGCTTGACCTGTATTCATCTTCAAAAATTACGATTTTATCGATGTATGGATTGTTTTCAATCACTGGAATAGTAAACCGATTGACGAGATAGTGAATCTCTGCCTCAGGGTAATTCAGTTTCAAATTCTCGCAAATAAGACTGGAGACGAGAACGTCTCCAATCATTTTTTGTTGGATAACTAGTATCTTCATTAAACTCGGATCAATTAAATATTTTATTTAACTACACCGCTACATCATAAGTTCGAAGTGCGTCATTCAAGGATGTTTTCTTGTTGGTGCTTTCTTTTCGTTTTCCAATGATTAAGGCGCAAGGCACATTGAATTCTCCTGCTGGAAATTTCTTGGTATAGCTTCCAGGGATTACCACGGAACGAGCAGGGACAATACCTTTCATCTCAACGGGTTCATCTCCTGTAACATCGATGATTTTGGTAGAAGCTGTCAAAACCACGTTAGCGCCAAGAACCGCTTCTTTTTCAACACGAACTCCTTCCACTACAATGCTTCTTGATCCTAAAAAGGCGTTGTCTTCAATAATTACTGGTGCTGCCTGCAATGGTTCTAAAACTCCACCAATACCAACTCCACCAGAAAGGTGAACATTCTTACCAATTTGAGCACAACTTCCAACTGTTGCCCAGGTATCTACCATTGTTCCTTCGTCAACGTATGCGCCAATATTAACGTAACTCGGCATCATAATGACACCACTCGAGATATAAGCACCGTGTCTGGCCACTGCATTGGGAACCACCCGGATTCCTTTTTCTTTGTATCCTCTTTTGAGTGGCATCTTATCGTGATATTCAAAAATACCAGCTTCCATAGTTTCCATCTTTTGAATTGGAAAATAGAGAACCACTCCTTTTTTTACCCATTCGTTCACTTGCCAACCCTCTTTTGTAGGTTCTGCGCAACGTAATTCACCGCTGTCTAGTTTTGATACTACAGTTCTTATGGCTTCAATTGTTTCTTGTTCTTTTAATAAGTCTCGGTTGTCCCAGGCTTTTAAAATTTTTTGTTTTAATTCTTCCATTTAAATTTTTTTTAGCGAAGATAAGGTTTATGGTTAAATCCAAAATACCTCTTAGTACCTTATATTTGCTAGAGAATTAAGTTTATGAAAACGAAAGTACTGGCTTTAGATTTTGGAATAAAACGAACAGGTTTAGCTATTTCTGATGAGATGAAAATGATAGCATCTGGTTTAAAAACAGTAGATTCTCGAGTTTTGATGGATGAACTGAAATCCATAATCCCTTCAGAGGCTATCGATACACTTGTAGTGGGAGAGCCAAAGTTTACGGATGGAAAACCGATGCAATTGGAAAAAAACATTTTGTTTCTTATTGAAGATATTCAGAAATTATTTCCAGATATTAATATTGTAAGAATGGATGAGCGTTTTACTTCAAAAATGGCTTTCCAAACTATGATTGACTCTGGTCTTAAGAAGAAAAAAAGGCAAAACAAAGGCTTGGTGGATGAAATAAGCGCTACAATTTTACTTCAGAATTATTTGAAATAAATTTGGATTTTTAAAGTTAGCATTTGTCAATTTCAAAAGAAATAAAACCCGTATTTTTGCGTCTTCAATTAAAAGGGTCTATCCCTCTCACTTAAAATTGAGATTATGATATTACCAATTGTAGCTTATGGTTCTCCAGTTTTAAAAAAGAAAGCTTCAGATATTTCAAAAGATTATCCTAAGCTAGATGAACTTATTGAGAATATGTTTGAAACTATGTATAATGCAAATGGAGTAGGGCTCGCAGCTCCTCAGGTTGGGTTATCAATTCGCTTGTTTGTCATCGATGCAAAACCTTTTGCTCAAGATGAATCTTTGAGTGAAGAAGAGGTCAAAGAGTTAGAATCTTTTAAAAGAGTTTTCATCAATCCGAAATTGATTGAAGAAAACGGAATAGAATGGGATTTTAATGAAGGTTGCTTAAGTATTCCAGATGTTCATGAAGACATTTTCAGAAAGCCAGAAATCAAAATTGAATATCTAGATAGAGATTTAAATCGGCAAACCGAAACTTTAAATGGGTTACCTGCTAGAGTTGTTCAGCACGAATATGACCATATTGAGGGGATTCTATTTACTGATAGGATTTCTAGTTTAAAAAAGAGATTAATCAAAAGTCGATTAACAAATATTACTAAAGGTAAAGTAGATATAGGTTATAAAATGAAATACCCCTTGGCTAAAAAAAATCGCTAAGATCTTTTCAAAACAAGAACAAATTGCATATTTGCCATCCAAAAAAATAAATACATGAAATTAGATAAAGTATTATCCATATCAGGGAAACCAGGACTTTATGAATTAAAAGCTCAAACCAGAGGTGGTTTTCTTGCGGAGTCGTTCATCGATGGTAAGAAAATTCCTGTTAGTATGAGAAACAATGTAAGTATTCTTAGTGAAATCGCTATTTATACATATACCGAAGAAATCCCTCTAAGAGAAGTTTTTCAAAAAATATTTGATAAAGAAGACGGAAAACCATCAATAGACCATAAGTCTTCCAAAAACGAGTTGACTGATTATTTCAGTGAAATATTACCTGACTACGATGAAGATAGGGTTTACCCATCTGACATCAAAAAAGTAATTCAATGGTATAATTTACTGATTTCAAAAAACATCATTGATTTTTCTGATCCGAAAGCTGAAAAGGATACAAAAGAAGAAGAAAAAGAAAATTAAGCTAATCACCTTTACTTAAACCCTCTAATTAATTTTAGGGGGTTTTTTAGTTATAATACTTATTTTTAAATAAAAAAGATGTATACAAGACAGAAACAACTCGAAGCTTTTGAAAGACTTCTGGATATAATGGATGATTTGAGAGAAAAATGTCCGTGGGATCGTAAGCAAACTATGGATTCTCTTAGAAACCTCACCGTTGAAGAAGTTTATGAATTAGGCGATGCTATCCTAGAAAAAGATTCAAATGAAATCAAAAAAGAGCTAGGAGATGTATTGTTACATATCGTTTTTTACTCTAAAATTGGAAGTGAAACCAACGATTTTGATGTTGCAGACGTTATTAATTCCCTTTGTGAAAAGCTTATAAACCGACACCCTCATATCTACGGTGATGTCGTTGCCAATGATGAAAAGCAGGTGAAAGAAAACTGGGAAAAGCTTAAACTCAAAGAAGGGAATAAAAGCGTACTTGGTGGTGTCCCAAGATCTCTTCCAGCACTTATTAAAGCCAGTAGGATTCAAGATAAAGTTGCTGGTGTAGGCTTTGATTGGGAAGAGCCGAAGCAGGTCTTTGAAAAGGTAAAGGAAGAACTTGCAGAACTACAAGAAGAAGTCAATAAAAATGAGCAGAATAAGATAGAAGATGAATTTGGGGATGTTTTATTTTCAATGATTAATTACGCGAGGTTTTTGAAAATCGATCCAGAAACAGCATTGGAGCGTACCAATAAAAAATTCATTTTCAGGTTTCAGTATTTAGAACAGAAGGCCAAAGAAAATGACCTAGATATATCTAAAATGTCACTGGAAGAAATGGACAAATTCTGGGAGGAAGCTAAAACTATAAATTTTGATAAGAATCAAACCGATTAAGTTAAAGCTATCTATAATTTGACGGGTTTTTTTTGGGGTCAGATTTAAATTCTTATAATTGACAAATATTAAATTTAAAACAATGAAAAAAGTATTTTTAACGGCCGGCATATTCCTTTTTACAGTTTTTGCCGCTACAGCGCAAACTGAAACAACCGTAACTGATGCTGAATTGCAAAAATTCGCAGAAGCTTACCAAAGTGTTCAAAAATCTAACATGGAGATTCAACAAAAAATGGTTGTTGCTATCGAAGATGAAGGTTTAACACCACAGCGATTCAACGAAATCTATGAGGCAAAAATGGATCCTGAGAAGGAAAGTGATGCGTCTGAAGATGAGATGGCTAAACAAGATGCAGCGATGGTTGTTATCCAAGAAATCCAAACTGCTTCACAAAAAGAAATGGAAAACAAAGTAAAAGAAAAAGGGTTGACTATGCAGCAATTTCAAAAAATTGGTGCGCAAATTCAGGAAAGCCCAGAACTGCAACAAAAAATGCAAGCCATGATGATGAAGCAGCAAACCGGAAAAAATCCAATGAAGAAAAACTAATTTTTCTTCAACTATCTTCAAAAGGCTAGAATTCTAATTCTAGCCTTTTTTATTTTAACACCAGTCGCTTTATTTGAGAAACTCCTTCATGCTTTATTTTCATTAAGTAATTTCCACTTTGAAACTGACTAAGGTTTTCAGCATAGTTTTTTAAATAGGTTCTTCTTTTTAGTAGTAACCTTCCATTCAAATCGTATACTTCTATTGTTTTAACTCCACCTTTATTAAAGTCCAAATGTATTTTATCATTCTTTGAGGGGTTAGGATACAGAAGAACTTCAAGTTTGTCTCTAAAAGTAAAATTTGATAAAAGTTGTTCTCCTTCTATTAGAAAATTGTCCACTGTCCATTTGGTAGCATTTTCACCAGTCGCAGTATCGTATTTAAAAGCAATATAAACTTCACCACTTATTTCTGAAATATCAATCTTATTTGCCTTGTAGACAAATAGGTTATTACTGCTATCGGGGTGTAGAGGTATATCCACATTTGGTATTTCTTGCCAATCAAAATTAGATGGGTTTCCATTTCCATCATAAGATGAAGAATATAAAAGTTGAAGTTTAGTATTACCAAAGCTAGCAGACGCCCAAAAACTAATTTTCTCTACTTCATAATTTCCAAAGTCTATTTTATCAGATGTAATTAACCAGTCACGGCTTAGGACTTGCTCATTATTTTGATAAGCATTCATTTGATAGCCTTGGGTATTATCTTCGCCATAGTTATCAATACATTTCCAGTTGATATCATTTACTTCACTTACAGACACTAAATTGCCTGCTACTGTATTGCAATTTTCAAAATCTTCCTTCAACAAAATATTTGATTCAGATAAAGTTACAACTTCCAGATTTTCGCTTGGATCGGAGACATTGCCGCTTTTATCTACAGCATAAACTCTAAAATTATAAAGCCTTTCTGGAGAAAGTTCTTGAACAGTATAATTCAATGTTTGCGATGACACTTCAACTAAATTGATATTGTCTAACTCTACAATATATTTTTCTATTCCTACATTATCTTGTGAAGGGTTCCAAGTAATATTAATACTTGAATCCTTTATATTGCTAGCTTGAAGATTTTGAGGGGCAGTAGGAGGTAGGTTGTCTGGATCTCCCCAGATTTCATAAGCAAACTGCGGATGATCTATCAACGGATTCCTGTTTCCCTGATATTGAAAGCCATTATTGTTTCTATCTATCTCTCTTTGACTTACGGGATCGCTTACATGCCATGATAACAGTAAATCAATATACCAGTCTACAAAAAAGTCTTGTGGATTATTTGCAAGGACTTCATTTGTTTTCCAACTGTTATTAAATTCATCTTCGTACCTGATTGCAAAGTAAAGTACAGATCTTGCAATATCTCCTTTAAATTCATCGATGGGCTCAAATACAGTACCTGAGTATCCTGGGAATTTGTTTTCACCACGTTTTGAACCATTACTCGAAATGTAATTAGGATTACTGACTTCACCGAAAGGATAATTTCCTCGGGCTCCATTTACTGCACCATCAGTTGGAACAACATGAAAATAATCATTTCTCATTGGTGACGCACTATTAAATATAGATTGGGGTACCAAATGTTCCCGGTTATAGCAATCTCCTTCGTTGTTGTAATTTCCACATTGATTTAAGACGTGCTCATAATTATAAGCTTCACTTCCATTAGCAACCTCAGAATAAATGTCTAGTACAGTGCCATCATTTTCAAAATAATCGTCGGTATCTCCACTGTTTTCTGAAGCATATGCGCTAAATAATGCGTTATAACCTTGGTCTTGATGATGTGATTGTCCATTTTCATCATCTATATCATCAATAATGGATATTAAAGCTGTTTTTAATTGATAGCCACTAAGACCTTCTGCACTATTGTAATATCCTGTCGGAGCTTGAGCATAACTGAAACAAAAGGCAAAAAGGAAAAAAGGAAATATGTATTGTTTCATCTCAAAATAAATACAGGACGAAAATTTTATGAAATAGATTTTTGAAGAATGGCATAATAAAAACCATCAAAACCAGATTTATGAGCTAGGATCTTTTCATCCTTATTGAGTTGAAATCCGCTTCCATTTTCAGAATTAAGGAAATCTTGAACTTGCATTTGGTTTTCTGAAGGTAATATGGAACAGGTTGCATATACCAATATGCCACCAGGTTTTACCATTTTACTATAATCTTGTAACAAATCCTGCTGTTTTTTCTTGATCTCTACCAAAAATTCTGGAGTCAACTTCCATTTTGCATCTGGATTTCGTCGTAAAACACCAAGTCCAGTACAAGGAGCATCTATAAGAACCCGATCTGCAGACTCATGAAGTTTTTTTACCACTTTTGTAGAATCTATCACTCGTGTTTCCAAATTATGAGCTCCTGCTCGTTTTGCCCTTCGTTTAAGTTCTTTCAATTTATTAGCATAAATATCCATGGCAATAATTTGCCCTTTATTTTCCATTAAAGCGGCAATATGTAGAGATTTTCCTCCAGCTCCGGCACAAGCATCTATTACTCTCATTCCAGGCTCCAATCTAAGTGCATGAGCTACCTTTTGAGAAGAGGCATCTTGTACTTCAAACAGCCCTTTTTTGAAAGCATCGGTTTTGAAAACATCTGCACGTTCATAAAGTTCTAAGGCTTCAGGATAACCTTTTATTGTCTTAGTAGGAATGAATTCTTCATCTAAGATAAGTTGAAGTTTTTTTGGTGTGGTCTTTAAAGTATTGGTTCTTAAAATAACTTTAGCCTGCTCGTTAAGAGCTTTTATTTCTTCCTCCCACAGTTTTCCTAGTTCTTTCCGGCCAAGCTCATCGAGCCAATCTGGTATTGATTCAGCGTATTTGGTTATTTTGGAGAGTTCATCAAACCTTCCTTTGATTCTTCTTGTTGGGGTATCTTCAAACTGTTTCCAATCTGGAATTTCTATCCCTTTCAACGTAGCCCAAACTGTAAAGAGCCTGAATAAATTCGGTCTTGAATACGGAGCGTTGACGTCGGCAATTTCAGAATAAAGCCTTTTCCACCTAACTATATCGTAAGTGGTTTCTGCAATAAAGCCTCGGTCTCTAGATCCCCAGCGTTTATCTCTCTTTAAAGTGTTCGATATTTCTTTGTCGGCGTATTTGCCTTCGTTAAAAATAAGATGTAAAGTATCTATAACGGCGAAAACTAAGTTTCTGTGTAAGCGCATGATTATAATTTAATCTGCAAAAATAGAGTTTTAGTTCTTAGAAGACTTATCAGATTGATATTGTTTCAAAAGTTTTTTATGGAAATCATATTCTGCTTTCTTAAGCATCATAATCTGTTTTGGAGAAATCACTTCTTTAAGATTGACAACAAAATCTTCTCTAAGCTCCACTCTCGATTTTTTGTAAGACATGTAATTATCTAGAAGTCGGCTAGCTTCTTCTTGATTTAAATTTTTGATGTTATCGAGTTTGGATTTGATATCAGACCATTCATTATTTCTTAAATCTTCGTAGCGCTTATTATGTTCAGAATAAACGGGCCAAAATCTCTTGGCTTCACTTGGTGTGAGATTTAACTCCTCAGTGAAAAAAGCGATTTTTAATTGCTGAATTTTTTCACTTTCGTTGTTTTGTGCGTTTCCGTAGAAACTACATATAAAAGTGAAAACTAGTAAGAGTATATAATTTTTATTCATTGTCAAAATCTTGATCTTCAATTTTATCATTCAAATACTCAATAATTTCCTGATCATCCAGTTTTGAAATATTTTGGTTGACTAATTTTTTTACAGAAGTATTTTCAAAGTCTATAAATTCATCTGGGGTTTCAAGGTGATAATCTAGATACCTTTCAATCATATCGTTATCAAGGTCAGAAAATTGAATATTCTGGTTCGGACTTATTCTATCGATATACAAAGCACCTATGACTGCAATTGCAACAATTGATGCAGCAACCATCCACTTACTAAATTCTTTAAGTTGAATAACCTTAGTTGGTTTTTCTTCTGAAGGAATATTTACTTCAAAATCTGAGAAATAGTCATTTGGAATTTTGAAACCAGATTTTTCAGTGTAAGATTCAGATTTGATTTTATTCAATAAAGAATCCTCCAAGGTTTCAAAATAGTCTTTTGAAACCTTAAATCCTGATTTTCTATCTTGTATGTATCGTTTGTCTACCATTATTTATAAGACTCAATTTCAATTTAAAAGTTTAATCTGACTTTAAAAACTTTTCTACTTTCTTTCTGGCATGGTGGTAGTTAGATTTCAGTGCTCCCACACTTGAATCTAAAATTTCCGACATCTCTTCGTAAGGTATTTCTTCAAAATAACGCATGTTGAAAACTATCTTTTGTTGCTGTGGTAAAGCTTCAATGGCCTTTTGTAGCTGTAGTTGAAACTCACTCCCTTCAAAATATACATCGCTTTCCAATGTTTCTAAAAGATAGTCATTTAATTCCTGATCCGAAAGCTTTAGCTTTTTAGACTTTTTATTCAAAAAAGTGATGGACTCATTGGTGGCAATTCTATACATCCAACTGAAAAGCTTACTGTCTCCTTTAAAGGACTTTATATTCTTAAATACTTTTATAAATGTATTTTGAAGAACATCATCTGCATCTTCATGGATTTTCACAATGGTTCTAATATGCCAGTATAGTCTGATTTTATGTTCAGAAATAAGAGCTTTAAAGGCTTCATCTGTATTGATGCCTTTTTGCAAATTTTCTATGATTTCTTCTTCTTTCAACTGGATCTTATTCGAAGGATTGCATATTTACTAATTTCTTGTAGATACCATCACTAGACATCAATTCATCATGTTTACCCTGTTCTACAATTTCACCCTGGTGCAATACTAAAATTGTGTCTGCGTTTTTAATTGTTGAAAGTCGGTGAGCTATGACAACAGAAGTTCTGTTTTGCATCATATTTTCCAGAGCTTTTTGAACTAATTGCTCACTCTCAGTATCCAAAGCCGAAGTGGCTTCATCTAGTATCATGATAGGTGGATTTTTCAAAACGGCTCTGGCAATAGAAATCCTTTGCTTTTGCCCTCCACTTAATTTTCCGCCGCTATCACCAATATTGGTGTCGATTCCTTTTGGAAATGCACTTACAAATTCATAAGCGTTAGCAATCTTCAAGGCATCAATCAGTTCTTCATCTGTAGCATTTGGTTTTCCAATCTTTAGATTTTCCTTGATCGTATCATTAAATAAAATGGAGTCTTGAGTGACAAGCCCCATTAAACCCCTTAAAGACTTTTGTTTTATTTTTTTGATATTAATACCGTCGATCTTGATTTCACCTTCTTCAAGATCATAAAATCTAGTTACCAAATTTGCAATGGTAGACTTTCCACTCCCAGATTGTCCAACCAAAGCGATGGTCTTGCCTTTTTTTACCGTTGCGCTAAAGTTTTTTAGGACATATTCTTTTTCATATTTGAAAGAGATATTTTCTAAAGTTAAGCCTGAAGTAAATTCCTCTTTGCTTATGGCATTTTTATCATCCTGAATGATATTTTCAGTTTCGAGAATTTCTAAAATACGTTCGGCAGCAGCATCTCCTTTTTTTACGCTGTAAGACGCTTTAGAAATACCTTTAGCCGGTGTTAAGATATTATAGGCTAAACCCATATATGCAATAAAGGTACTTCCATCTAAGGTTCCATCGATTAATACCATTCGTCCTCCATACCAAAGCAAAACAGCGATAACGCTAATACCCAGAAATTCACTTGCAGGAGAAGCCAGGTTTTGACGATTCAATAGCTTATTGGAAAAATCATAGAAGTTTTGAGTAGAGTCTTTAAATTTTTTGTAAAAAATAGATTCAGCATTAAATCCCTTGATGATTTTGAGTCCACCTAAAGTTTCTTCCAAAATCGATAAAAACTGACCTTGTTCTTCCTGAACCTTATCTGACTTTTTCTTTAATGATTTTCCTATCAAAGAGATAATAAATCCTGAAACGGGAATAAAGATAAAGACAAAAATAGTCAACTCTGTACTTATCAGAAGCATAGCGCCAATGGTGAATAAAATGGTAAGAGGTTCTCTAACTATCAATTCTAAAATCGATAAGAACGAATGTTGTATTTCCAATACATCACTGGTAATTCTGGCAATTGTATCGCCTTTTCGCTTTTCAGAATAGTGAGAAAGTGGTAATTCTATGGTTTTTTTATAAAGTGCATTTCTCAAATCTTTAAGAACTCCATTTCTTAAAAAAGTGATGAAATACATGGCGATATAGTTCGAAATGTTTTTTAGAAAAAATAAAATGATCACCAAACTGATGACCAAAATTAAAGCTATGGACGCATCATCCTGTGCAATTTCATTCACTTGAAAAGATAAATAATCTTTAAAATAACTTTCAACTTCTCCAATACCAGTATAAATAGGTGGTTCAGTAATTTTTTTAGCATCTTTTCCTTTAAAAAGTACATCAAGCATTGGAATGAGCGCTATAAATGAAAGAGCACTAAATAATGCATAAAAAACGTTGGCTATAATATTGAGAACCGCATATCGCTTATAAGGTTTCGCAAAGCGAAGTATTTTCTTGAAATATGTCATAAACTTTTTTACTCAGTAAGCCCTAGTTCCTTTTTTATAGTTTCAATCTTCGAATCTAATTCTTTATCAAGGGTTTTGAACTCTGAAGTGTCTTTTAAATTAGAATTGACACTTATATAAAATTTGATTTTTGGCTCTGTACCACTTGGCCTGGCTGCCACTTTGGTTCCATTTTCGGTATAATATATCAACACATTTGATTTTGGTATATCAATAGGGTGTGTTTCGTGTGATTGCAAATTTTTTGCTTGAGAATTGGAGTAATCTTCAATCAGGACTACTCGTTCTCCTGCGATCTCTTTGGGAGGGTTGTTTCTGAGTTGGATCATTTTTTCTTTGATTTCTTCAGCTCCTTCAAGTCCTCGTTTTACTAAAGACACTAAATTCTCCTTAAAAAAGCCGTGGTCTTTATAAATTTTAATCAGTTGATCATACACAGATGCTCCTTGAGACTTTAATTCAGCAGCCATTTCACAAACTAGCAAAATCGCAGTATTAGCATCTTTATCTCTTACAAAATCGCCAACCATATAACCGAAACTCTCTTCACCACCACCGATGTAATCAAGCTCTGGATTATCTTTTATCAACTTTGCAATCCATTTAAAACCCGTAAGGCTTTCCATGTATTTCACTCCGTAAGCTTCAGTGAGCACTCTCATAAGCGGTGTAGAAACAATTGTAGAAGCAATAAAGTGTGAATCCGTTAAGCTATTATTCTGTTTCATTTTATCTAGCAAATACCAGGTCATTAGTACCATAGTCTGGTTGCCATTTAATAAAACGAGTTCGTTTTCCGTATTTCTTACAGCAATACCTAGTCTGTCTCCATCTGGATCTGTGCCAATAGCTAGATCGCTATTTTGCTTATTGGCAAGTTCAATTGCCATTTCAAGCGCTTCAGGCTCTTCTGGATTTGGAGATTTTACTGTAGAAAAGTCAGGGTCAGGTTCTGATTGTTCCTCAACAAGCTGTAAATTTTTATAACCAGCTTTTTCAAGTAGTTTTGGGACTGTAGTAATCGAGGTGCCGTGTAGCGATGTAAACGTAATGTTCAATGCTTTTTTTACATCATCAGACAAATTGAAATCAACATTTTTTACGGCTTCTTCTAAGTAGGTATTTTCTACAGAATTATCTAAAACTTTAATTAACTCTGAATTTTTATTGAAATTAATGTCTGTAAATTCCAGCGCATTTATTTCTGAAATAATCTCTTTATCCTCTGGTGGGACTAGTTGTCCCCCATCTTTCCAATAGACTTTGTAACCATTATATTCCGGTGGATTATGACTAGCAGTTAGCATAATACCACATTGGCATCCCAGGTGCCTTACCGAATAAGATAGAAGTGGGGTAGGCCTTAATTCTGGAAAAATATAAACTTGAATCCCATTTGCTGAAAATACATTTGCAACTTGATGTGCGAATGTTTTGCTATTACGTCTGCAATCGTAGGCTATGACTACCTTTAAATCTTCGTTTGGAAACACAGATTTCATATAATTTGAAATTCCTTGCGTGTTTTTTCCTAAGGTATATTTATTGATTCTGTTGGTGCCAACACCCATTATTCCTCGCATTCCTCCAGTTCCAAAATCTAGATTTTGAAAGAAGCTTTCTTCAAGGGCTTTCTGGTCTGTGTCAATGAGTTTGCGCACATCATTTACAGTATCTGGATCAAAAGTATCAGTTAGCCAAGCTTTAGCTTTATCTAAAATATTACTCATAATTTTAATTTTTATATTTTTTCTGAAATTAAATATCGTTTTTGTTGATGTTTTGTTTTAAGAAGTAATTCACCAATGAATCCAGCCAAAAACATTTGGACACCAATTATCATAGCCGACAAAGCTATGTAAAACCAAGGATTGTCAACTACAAGAATATTTGGCAGACCGTTCCAAAGTTTATAGAGTTTGGAAGCTCCTATCCATAAGGCTGATAAAAATCCAACGAAAAACATCAAAACACCTACGGCACCAAAAAAATGCATTGGTCGCTTACCAAATTTTGCAAAAAACCATAGTGTTACCAGGTCCAAAAACCCATTGATAAAACGCTCTGCTCCAAATTTTGTTTTTCCGTATTTCCTTGCCTGGTGTTTGACTACCTTTTCACCAATTTTGGTGAAGCCAGCTTGTTTGGCAAGAACAGGGATGTAACGGTGCATTTCTCCATTCACGTCTATATGCTTAACGACTTCATTTTTGTAGGCTTTGAGGCCGCAATTAAAATCGTGCAGTTTCAAACCTGAAGTCCATCGGGCAGCTTTATTGAAAAGTTTAGAAGGAAGATTTTTAAAAATTACGGAATCGTATCTTTTCTTTTTCCATCCGGAAATCAGATCATAATCTTCTTTCACAATGAGATCGTATAATTCCGGAATTTCCTCTGGATTGTCCTGTAAGTCTGCATCCATTGTAATGACAACATCTCCTTTAGTCTCACGGAAACCCGCATGAAGTGCCTGGGATTTCCCGTAGTTGGTCTTGAAATTAATTCCTTTTACGCCATCAAATTCAGAAGAAAGTGTTTTTATAATTTCCCAGGATCCATCGGTACTTCCATCATTTATGAAGATAATTTCATAATCAAATCCATGCCTTTTCATCACTTCTTCAATCCAGCGATGAAGTTCTTTTATAGACTCAGATTCATTGAGAAGGGGAATTACTATCGATAAATCCATACATCTATCAATTGTTTCGTTTGATCATTCCTACAATAAGTCCTACCAGAAAAGTTTTGAAAATAATTGAAAGCAAACTAATTGTTCCCAAAACAAAAGGCGAAGCGAAAACTCCAGACATGTTTCTTGTCATTTCGGCTTCTTCGGCGCTCATTTGTTGTTGTTCAATCTGAGCTTCCATCTCTGCTTCCATACCTGTTTTCATTTCAGTAATGTACTCTGGTTCAACAAGCTCGTAATGAATATAAGTATAAAAGCCATAAATTAATCCTCCAATGACTCCAACAGCGAGTCCCATTTTAATGGCTGTAGTCAGGTCTATTTGCCCACCATTATCAATTTTGTACACATGGATGGCATACCAAACAATGGCTGCTGTAATGATAAAATTCAAAACTGAGATTACAGTATTGGTCTCATAATTGAAAGCATAAAGCAATACTAACATGAGTATCGAATATGCACCGAATATGACACCATAATTTATAGCGTAAGGTTTTACTGGAAGATCTTCTTGTTGCATTAGGAACTTTTAAAAGACAAATATACGCAATAGCCTATATTATTAGTTTTGTTTGTAAATCTACTTACTTTCACTTTCGCTAGAAACAGATTCGAGCAGCATTTCTTCTAGTTTTTTCGTGATTTTTTCAGGTAGATTATCCTCAAATTCTTCTAAATGTAATTGAGATGTAAAAGTTAAATCTTGAAAATGAACTAAAACTTTGCCATCATCAATTTCTTCCACAAGCACCTTTAAAGGAAGGTCAATAGAAAAGTTTTGATTTTGCTGCATCAGTTTTGTTCCCATTTTTGGATTCCCAAATATGAACAAATGGAGAGGTTTTAATTCTGCACCAATTTCTTCAGCGTCTTTTGAAAAATCTTTGGATTCGAAAAGAGTGAGATCTTCACTCTTTTCTATCATTTCTTTTATAGAAGCAACTGTTTGAATATAAGGTTTTGAACTTTCAACCGATCGTATTCCATTGGTATCCAAAGAGTCAATTGGAGAGTCTTGAGTGAAAGCTGCTTTAGAGCTTTGTTTCAAAAAAGTTTCTGAAAGTGTTCCAATACTTCTTAATGCTGCGCTACCTTTTAAATTATAGCGGTTCATAAAATAATCTTCACTTCTCGCAACTACATATTGATTGTCATTTATCCTGTAAAAACCTATTCTAATAGGAAATTCTAGGGCCATCAAAGGATTCTCTTCTATTAAGGGTACGCTGTATCTGGCATTGTCAATAAAGTAGACTTGATTGAAATCTAATTTTAGATCAACATCTGCAGCATTTTGTGAGTGATTTATTTCTGTTGAAACTTGTAATGTTCTATCGGTATCTACGTAGGATTTAAAATCTTTTGAAGCCCTATCCAAATCATCCGTCTTGGTGAAAATCAATCCAGGCGAAATATTTTCATCGATTTTTGAAATGTCTTTTTTTTCAGAATTGTCTTTGCAAGAAATTAAAAAAACAAAAAACATTGCGAATATTGATAATAGTGGAGTACGTAGCATTTAAATTATTTTTTACAAAACTACCAAAATAGAGGCTATTATATCAGTAATTGATTGAATATATAAAGGAGATGCTTTTAAAATCTTTTATATTTACCCTCAAACTTTATAAAACCATGAAACATTTGCTAAAAGCTAAAGTAAATGATGTACATGAGTTTGAATTTGAACAAGAACAAATTCAAAACCTGGACGTTCAGAAAACTACTTCTGGATCACATCACTTACTTGTAAACGATAAGTCTGTAACCTCAAAAATTGTCTCTTCTGACTTTTTGAACAGGACGTACACTGTAAAAATTAATACCAATATTTACCAAATTCAGATTTCAAACGAACTCGATGTCCTTATAAATGACATGGGGCTTTCTTTGTCTGCCAATCAAGTCATTAATGAAATTAAAGCTCCAATGCCAGGAATGATTTTGGATGTTATGGCTGAAGTAGGGCAAGAGGTGAAAGAGGGTGATAATTTGTTGGTTTTGGAAGCGATGAAAATGGAAAATACTATAATGGCACCTCGCGATGCAATTATAAAATCTATTAATATCGAAAAAGGCAAAACAGTAGGTAAAAACGAAGTTTTAATTGAAATGGAATAATAAAATTAATATGAAAAAAATATTAGTTGCCAATCGAGGAGAAATAGCATTAAGAGTGATGAAAACCATCAAAAAGATGGGAATCAAAACCGTTGCGGTTTTTTCTGAAGCCGATAGAAACGCACCACACGTAAGATTTGCAGATGAAGCGATTTGCGTGGGTCCGGCACCGTCGAACCAATCTTATTTACTAGGAGATAAAATCATTGAAATTGCAAAAACACACCAGGTAGACGGGATTCATCCTGGATACGGGTTTTTAAGTGAAAATGCAGATTTTGCAGAAAAAGTAGAGAAAAATGGCCTCACGTTTATAGGACCAAAATCTCACGCTATCCGAATTATGGGTGATAAGCTTTCTGCGAAGGAAACTGTGAAATCTTATGATATACCAATGGTTCCAGGGATAGATGAAGCTATTACAGATCCCCAAAAAGCAAAAGCTATTGCTAAGGAAATAGGATATCCTATTCTTATAAAAGCTTCTGCTGGAGGAGGTGGTAAGGGTATGCGTGTCGTAGAAGAAGAAGGCAAGCTTGAAGAACAAATGAAGCGCGCCATAAGTGAAGCTGAATCTGCCTTTGGAAATGGAGCTGTTTTTATTGAAAAATACGTAGGGTCGCCGAGACATATCGAAATTCAAGTTCTTGCAGATACTCATGGTAATGTCTTGCATTTGTTTGAACGTGAATGTTCAGTACAACGAAGACATCAAAAAGTAGTTGAAGAAGCTCCGTCTACTATATTAACTCCGGAGTTGCGTGAGAAAATGGGTCAAGCGGCTATTAATGTTGCAAGGTCTTGTGACTATGTAGGTGCAGGAACTGTGGAATTCTTGATGGATGAGAAGAAGAACTTTTACTTCTTAGAAATGAATACGCGTCTTCAAGTAGAACATCCAGTAACCGAATTAATTTCAGGAGTAGATTTAGTAGAACAACAAATACGCATTGCAAGAGGAGAGGTTTTGCAGATTGAGCAAAAAGATTTGAAAATAAATGGTCATGCTTTAGAACTGAGAGTTTATGCTGAAGATCCTACCGATGATTTTTTACCAAGTGTCGGAGTTTTGGAACGCTACAGAAAACCAAGCGGAAAAGGTATACGAGTAGATGATGGGTTTGAAGAAGGAATGGAAATTCCAATTTATTATGACCCAATGTTGTCTAAGTTGGTAACTTATGGAACCAGTAGAGAAGAAGCTTTGCACATAATGCTTGAAGCTATCAAGCTTTATGAAGTAAAAGGTGTTGCCACAACGCTTCCTTTCGGAAAGTTTGTGTTTAATCATGAAGCTTTTAGATCTGGAAATTTTGATACTCACTTTGTCAAAAATTTTTACACACCAGAGATTCTTGAAGAAGAAGCAAAAGAAGAAGCTTACTTAGCAGCATTGATGGCTATGAGACAATACCAAGAAGACCAGAGAAAATTGCGTTTACCAGAAGTCACATCAGAAACTAAAACCAATGAGTAAAAACATAAAAATACTTCAAGATAAACTTGAGCAAGCCAAACTTGGCGGAGGACAAAAAAGAATTGACAAGCAACACGAAAAAAAGAAACTTACCGCCAGAGAACGCGTGGAATACCTTCTTGATGAAGGTTCTTTTGAAGAAATGGGAGCGCTTGTGACGCACAGAACTACAGATTTTGGCATGCAGGATCAAATCTATTACGGCGATGGGGTTGTGACGGGTTACGGCACAGTAAACCACAAATTAGTCTATGTTTATGCTCAAGATTTTACCGTGTTTGGTGGCGCTTTATCAGAAACTCATGCAGAGAAAATTTGCAAAGTGATGGATCACGCTATGAAAGTGGGTGCACCTATCATTGGGTTAAACGATTCTGGGGGAGCGAGAATTCAGGAAGGCGTTCGTTCTTTGGGTGGTTATGCCGATATTTTTTATAGAAATGTACAGGCTTCTGGTGTAATTCCACAAATTTCTGCCATTATGGGGCCTTGTGCTGGTGGTGCTGTTTATTCACCTGCGATGACCGATTTCACTTTCATGGTAGAAAACACAAGTTATATGTTTGTGACTGGCCCCAATGTGGTGAAAACCGTTACCAATGAAGAGGTTACTTCTGAAGAGCTTGGAGGAGCGAGTACACATTCTACAAAATCTGGGGTGACACATTTTACTTCCGTCAATGATGTAGAATGTTTAGAACATATCAAAGTTTTACTTAGCTATATACCACAGAATAACACTGAAACTCCAGAGCATTTTACTGTTGATCTTAAAGATGAAGTTCGAGAAAATCTGGATTCGCTTATTCCGGATAGCCCGAACAAACCTTATGACATGCATGAGGTGATTAAAGGTATCATCGATGAAGATTCATTTTTTGAAGTTCACAAAAATTATGCAGACAATATTATTGTGGGATTTTCAAGAATTGGTGGAAGAAGTGTAGGTGTAGTGGCCAATCAACCGATGAGTTTGGCTGGAGTTTTGGATGTTGATGCTTCCAAAAAGGCAGCAAGATTTGTAAGATTTTGCGATGCCTTCAATATTCCATTATTAGTTCTAGTCGATGTGCCGGGATTCTTACCAGGAACAGACCAGGAATGGAACGGAATTATTTTAAACGGTGCCAAATTGCTTTATGCGTTAAGCGAAGCAACTGTTCCAAGAGTAACTGTGATTACCAGAAAAGCCTATGGTGGTACTTACGATGTTATGAATTCTAAACACATTGGAGCCGACCTTAACTTTGCATGGCCGACAGCAGAAATCGCAGTAATGGGAGCAAAGGGCGCATCAGAAATTATTTTTAGAAAAGAAATACTAGAAGCAGAAGATTCTGAATTGAAATTATCTGAAAAAGAAGCAGAATATGCCGAGACATTCGCTAATCCTTTTAAAGCTGCACAAAGAGGGTTTGTCGATGAGGTCATAATGCCCAGAAATACACGAAGAAAGCTATTAAAAGCTTTTGCAATGCTCGAGAAAAAGGATGTACAGCGACCAAAACGAAAACACGGAAATATTCCTTTATAAATTTAAAAAGCCTCAGAAATGAGGCTTTTTTTTAATCTTTTATTGAGGTTTTGATTACTCAATCTTCGAGGTCGAAATTTTTATTAAATTAAAATATTTGTACCTGTCGGCTTACCCTGAGATTTTTGATTATTAGTTTTCAAGTTTACATGCGCTGAGGAACTGAAATTCCAAGCACTGAAAAACTCTTTTTTATGACTTCTGCAACCAATCTTGCCAATTCCACCCGGAATTCAATTTGTTGAGGTTCATCGGCTCCCAATATTGAAACGTTTTGATAAAAAGAATTGAATTCTTTTACCAAGTCGTAGACATAATTGGCGACAAGTGCTGGACTATACTGCTCTGCACTTTGCTGAATGATTTCTGGAAACTGATTTAAAATCTTGATAAGCGCTTTCTCTTTGACATCAAACTTATAATTTGATAAATCTAAAGAAGAGGAATCCAGATTTGCTTTTCTCAATATAGATTGAATTCTCGCATAGGTATACTGTATAAAAGGGCCTGTGTTTCCTTGAAAATCAACAGATTCTTTAGGATCAAATAGTATGCGTTTTTTTGGATCAACTTTTAATATGTAGTATTTAAGCGCGCCAAGACCAATCATTCTGTAAAGCTCATTTTTTTCGTCTTCATCATAACCCTCCAGTTTACCAAGATCCTGGGAAATATTTCTAGCTGTTGAAATCATTTCATCAATTAAATCATCTGCATCTACAACATTGCCTTCACGGCTTTTCATTTTACCGCTTGGTAAATCTACCATACCATAACTTAAATGAAATAGATGGTCTGCCCACTCAAAGCCTAACTTTTTCAAAATCAGAAATAGCACTTTGAAATGATAATCCTGTTCATTTCCTACGGTAAAGACCATCTCATCAATGTCATAATCTGCAACTCTTTGGATGGCAGTCCCAATATCCTGCGTCATGTAAACCGCAGTACCATCTGATCTCAGAACGATTTTTTCATCAAGACCGTCTTCAGACAAATCTATCCAAACGCTACCATCTTCCTTTTTGAAAAACACACCACTTTCAAGTCCAGCTTTAATGTGATCTTTACCAAGAAGGTAAGTTTCACTTTCGTAATAATTCTTATCGAAATCTACACCTAAATTCTTGTAAGTAATTTCAAAACCATCATACACCCATTGGTTCATGGTTTTCCATAACTCAACTACTTTGGGGTCTCCAGCTTCCCATTTTTTCAACATCTCTTGAGCTTCCACAAAAATGGGAGCTTCTTTTTTAGCTTCTTCCAGGATTTTACCCTTTTGCACGAGTTCTTCAATTTCAGCTTTATAGGCTTTATCGAACTCGACATAGTATTTACCAACTAAGTGATCACCTTTAACTCCAGAGGTCTGTGGAGTTTCTCCATCACCAAATTTCTGCCAGGCCACCATGCTTTTACAGATATGAATTCCCCGATCGTTGATAATCTGGGTTTTGTAAACTTGTTTTCCAGCTGCTTTTTGAATTTCAGCTACTGAATATCCCAGCAAATTATTTCTGACGTGACCCAAGTGTAATGGCTTGTTGGTATTAGGAGAAGAATATTCTACCATCACCTTGTCACTTTTATTGTTGACTTCTCGAAAGCCAAAGTTTTTGTCCTTTCGAATGTTATCTACCATTTCTGTAAAGAAATCTTCAGACAGTGATAAATTCAGAAATCCTTTTACAACATTGTATTTTGAAACTTCATCCGAGGAACTTGTAAGATATTCTCCAATTTGTTCACCTAGCTTGACAGGATTAGTTTTAATATATTTTAAGAGGGGAAAAACTACTAATGTAAGATCTCCTTCAAATTCTTTTCTCGTCTGTTGAAATTCAAAGGATTCTATTTCAACTTGATAAGTTTCTTGTAAAAAAGTAGTGAGTTGTTTAGAAAGTTTTGCTTCTAGGGTCATGCTAATATTGTTTCAGTTGCAAAGATAATCTAAAAATTAGAGGGCATTCCAAGATGTGACTTTGGAATTCAGTATATTTCAAATAAAAACATGCTTTTAAATGTTTCTTACAACCGCCCGAAAATAAAACAACAAATCATAGATAAAGTCGGAAAGCCATTCACCTTCATGGAAAGAATAAAACTAGGTGGTATTGGATCTGGAAAACTAAATATAAATTCCTCAAGTATTCAAATTTACAATCTTCTAATTTTAGATAATAATTTAAATATTTGTGGTGTAGAAATGAGACCAAACGGAATAATTGTAACCTTCAGATCCTTATTAGAAACTTACGCGCTTGTTATTCCCTACTATAAGTTGAAATTATACAAAGGGCAATCCAAGGTTTATTCAATTTATATGGATAACTATTTTATAAAAGTTGAAGCTAAAGAAAAGAGAAATCATGAATTTTTGAAAAAAATCCTAAAATACAAATCAGATAATTTCTCCAACGATTTTGAAAATTACTAATTTATGAAAATACTTCTCACAGGAGCAAATGGTTACATAGGGATGCGAGTTTTGCCACTGCTTCTGGACCTTGGGCATGAGGTTGTCTGCGCAGTAAGAAGCGCTGACAGACTTTCTGTTGACAAGGAAATCAAAAATAAAATTGAGATTATAGAAGTTGACTTATTGGACGATATAAAGCCAAATCTTTTTCCCAAAGATATTGATGCTGCTTATTATCTGGTGCATTCCATGACGAGTTCAAATTCTAATTTTTCCAAAAAGGAGCAAACGACAGCAGAGAATTTCAATGCTTACATGAAAGAAACCAGTATAAAGCAGGTTATCTTTTTAAGTGGTATAGTGAATGAAGACAATCTCTCCGAACATCTGGAATCTAGAAAAAATGTAGAAAGTATTTTATACAAAGGAGACTATAATCTTACTGTGGTAAGAGCTGGAATCATTGTAGGTTCTGGTAGTGCTTCTTTTGAAATCATAAGAGATTTATGCGAGAAACTTCCCTTAATGATCACTCCAAAATGGGTAAATACTAAATGCCAGCCTATTGGAATTCGTGATGTATTAAAATTTCTGACAGGCGTATTAGGTAAGGAAGAAACTTACAATGACTCTTTTGATATTGGTGGACCAAATGTACTTTCCTACAAGGATATGATGAAGGGTTACGCCAAAGTGAGGGGATTGAATCTCACCATTATCAATGTTCCAATAATGACTCCTAAGTTATCTTCTTACTGGTTATATTTTGTGACATCTACTTCCTATAAACTTGCAGCAAATTTGGTTGATAGCATGCGAATAAATGTGATTGCAAAAGACCATAGATTACAGGATATTTTAGGAATTGAGCCTCACACCTACGAAGAAGCTATTGAAATGGCATTTGTGAAAATTGAGCAAAATCAAGTAATTTCAAGTTGGAAAGATTCTAAAGTGAGCAGCCGTTACTCACAGAAAGATTTAAATAAATACATCAAGGTTCCTAAGTATGGTTGCTTGCACGATCATCAATCTATGAAAGCAAATGATCCCCAAAAAGCACTGGAAAAAATTTGGGCCATAGGCGGGAAAAACGGTTGGTATTATGCAAATATACTTTGGAAAATAAGAGGTTATATAGATAAGCTTTCTGGAGGCGTTGGTTTAAGAAGAGGACGAACAAATAAAGACAAGATATTCTCAGGCGATTCACTTGATTTTTGGAGAGTTCTTATGGCTGATAAAGAAGAACGCAGATTATTATTATTTGCAGAAATGAGGGTACCAGGCGAAGCCTGGCTGGAATTCTTTATAGACGATAAGGGTGTGGTTCACCAGAATGCCACTTTTAGACCAAAAGGACTAAAAGGAAGATTATACTGGTATTCAATGTTACCTTTCCACTATTTTATTTTTAATGGAATGTTGACTCAAATTTGTAAAGCATCATAAATTAGTTTTCAGATTCAATTGATTCATTGGTGGTATTAATTTGAAAAATCCCGAAACCCTGTGAATTAAGGCGAATGGTTCTTTCAGAATCAACGTTTTCCAAAGTTATGTTGTTAAACACCACAGTGATATTGAATCGTCTTGATAAAACATTATTTCTGAAAAAATCGACGGTAAGGGACTCACTAGAAGTTGGATCTAAATAATTTGGTATTCCATTTCCATTAGTATCGTCGTCTCTAGGGTTTAAATCTGTTTGGGTTGGGGGAACTCCATTATCCAAAGCATTTAGATCTTCGTAGCGACTAATAACACCATCACCATCATCATCTGGATCCAAGTAATTTGGTACACCATTTTCATCTGAATCCAAGTCAATATCTAGCGCATTGCTTCCACCTATTTCCGTGATGGTAAGAATATTATCATTATCGTCATCTTTATCTATAAAATTTGGAATACCATCTTCATCGGTATCATAGTTGAAAATGTCATTATTAGGTCCGCTTTCATCAACATCAGGAATGCCATCTTCATCGGTATCGACATCCGGACCGGACACTTTAATAATTTCAAACTCAACGCTTCCTCCACTTGTGCTCACAAACTCCTCAAGAACATTGGGATTACTTGGTGGAATCTCTTGACAGAAGTAGTCACTGCTGTTTACAGTAGCGTCCAGTCGTCTATAATTAATGCGGTTGGAATTATTTATTGGAACTGAAAATGTACCTGGACGTATTACGCCTTCAATATTTTCCAATATATTTTGCTCAAATGTTAAAGAGATCGCTTCATTAGATTCAGTTACAATGTGAAGAACTTTACGATTGCCTTGAAATTCACAAAGATTTAAATTAGAACCCACATCAAAATTAAAGTCGCTTACTATGATATCTCCATCATCACAACCCATCAAAAAAACACTGCATGCGAACAGTAAAAAGATTCTTTTCATAATATTAAATTCGTCTTCAAATATAAAACAGTTAAGGGATTCCAATTAAATTTGATTTATTTTTGTGAAAGAATTTTTTTATGCAAACAGTTTATTTAGATAATGCAGCCACAACCCAAATAGATAAGGAAGTAATTTCATCTATGCACGAGAGTATGATTTCCAATTTTGGGAATCCTTCTTCAACCCATGCGTTTGGGCGTAAAGCTAAAGCTGTTGTAGAAACTGCCAGAAAATCGATAGCTTCTCTATTAAATGTTCAGTCTGCAAACATCGTATTTACCTCAGGTGGTACCGAAGCAGATAATATGGCTATATCCTGTGCTGTGAGGGATCTTGGGGTCAAACGAATTATTTCTTCGAGGATTGAACATCATGCAGTTTTAAATTGTGTTGAATTTTTAGATTCTGAAAATAAAATTGATTTGCAGTTTGTAAATCTGGATGAAGATGGTTCTGTAGATTTGAGTCATTTAGAAATCCTTTTGGCTGAAGATTCCCCCAAAACCCTTGTTTCTTTGATGCATATCAATAATGAAATTGGAAATATGCTTGACCTAAAGACGGTTGGAGAATTATGTCATAAGCATGGCGCTTTATTTCATAGTGATACTGTACAGTCGGTTGGTCATTATGAAATGAACCTTGCAGATTTACCCGTAGATTTTATTGCTGTCAGCGCACATAAGTTTCATGGTCCCAAGGGTGTTGGATTCTTATATGCAAAAAGCAGAAATTTTCTAAAGCCTTTAATCCATGGAGGGTCTCAAGAACGTGAATTGCGAGCGGGAACTGAAAGTGTGCATAATATTATTGGCTTACAAAAGGCGATGGAATTGGCTTATCATAATTTGAAAGAAGATTCAGATTACATTAAAGACTTAAAAATTTATTTTATTGATTCCCTCAAAAAAGAAATACCTGGCTTAAGATTCAATGGGCATTCTGGAGATTTAGATAAAAGCACATATACAATAGTCAATGTTAGCATTCCTTTATCGTCTTCAGAATCTGATATGATGCTATTTCAATTGGACCTTAAAGGTATTGCATGTTCCAAAGGAAGCGCTTGTCAAAGTGGAGCTCAGCTAGGATCTTTCGTCTTAAATGAGGTTTACGGTGAAAAGCTAGACTATCCAGGAATCCGATTTTCGTTTTCAAAATTTACTACCAAAGAAGAATTGGACTATGTTATATCTACCTTGAAGAGTTTAGCTGTATCAAAAGCCAGCCGAAAACTTTAGATTGAAAACTCTAGGGCTTAGAAAGTTTGGGATTGCAAATTGATTTCTTGAGGATGCATCTCTCACAAAAGTATTTGTAATTGAATTCAATCGGTCAAACATATTGAAGACTTCAAACCCTATATCCACATTTTCGAAGATATTCAACCAGTGTTCTTTCTTTATATTATCATTTGGTTCTTTTAAAGCATAGAAAAAACCAACGTCAAGTCGTTGATAATCTGGCAGTCTACTTTGGAAATCGTAGGGATCCTCAAATTGAGGAGAGCCTCCAGGCAAACCTGTATTGTATACAAGATTCAGGTATAATTTCAGTTTAGGAATGTTAGGTACATAATCCTGAAATAGGGCGGCAAACTTTAATCTTTGGTCTGTAGGCCTTGATATAAATTCGCGACCGCCCTGGCGTTCTTCAGTCTTTAAATAACCGAAACTAAACCAGCTTTCAGTTCCAGGCACAAACTCGCCATTTAGTCTCATATCGAGTCCGTAAGCATAAGCCTCTGCATCATTCCTTGCTCTGTACCGTATCCTCACATTTTCTATGGTGTAGGGATTAACATCATTCATTTTTTTATAATAACCTTCAGTTACAAGTTTGAATGGCCTATTCCATAATTTGAAACTGTAATCGTTAGCAGCTACAAAGTGTATGGATTCCTGAGCCTTAACGGTTGGAATAACTGTACCAGTGGAATCTCTAAGTTCTCTGTAGAAAGGTGGTTGATGATAAAACCCTCCTGAGAGTCTAAACAACATGTCTTTTTCCCAGTTGGGTTTTATAGAAATTTGCGCTCGTGGACTCCAGACTTGTTGTGTATTTGACTCAATTTCTTCTCCAGAAATCCGCCATGCCTGTGTTCTTAATCCAGCATTCATCCATAGTTTGGAACCACCAAGACTTGTTCTATAACTCCATTGAAGAAAAGCAGTGAGTCTATCAATTTTAGTTGAGTTTAAAGCTCTGATACTTTGAAAAGCTTCAATGGGTGAATCGAATGGGTTGTAAGGTTGGTCGTTTGCAAAATCGGGTAGAGGAGGTCGTATGCTGAAGCCAGCAGAATCAATAACTTCATACTCTTGTAGACGATCTCTTATGTCTTCATGTGTATATCTTGATCCATATTCTATAAGATGTTCATCAAGTTTATGACTTGCCAGGTGTTGAGCATTAAAGATTAAAGCGTCAAGATTATTTCTTGCATGCGTAAATTGTGAGCCTGCACCCTCTGTAAACTCAACTTCTCCAAGATTTCCATCGCCAAAATCAGTGCTGACACTTCCTAACCTATAGTTGGCAAGAATATCAAAATATTCCTGCTCTTTGGTATGGTATGCTGAAGCTATAAATTTTCCAGTATAATTTTCATTGGGTTTGTAGGTCGCTTTCAAAGCACCAAAGTAAGTTTCATATTTGTCTTCTTCCTCACCTTCATAAAACACTAAAAGAGCCTGAGGGTCATCTATAGTTCCAAAATTAGTCTGTCTGGTAAAAGGCTCATAGTTGTAGGTGTTTATGGCAATATTTCCTAGAAAACTCAGTTCAAATTTTGGGCTGAATTGATAGGTTAAAAAGGTTTGAACATCAGCGAACCTGGGTTTAAAGTTGGCTTCGGTTTCTTTAGAATTAACAAATAGAGAGTTGTCTCGATAACGCATACCAACAATGGCGGAAAGTTTTTTGTTTTTTGAAATCCCTTCTACAGAAGCACTTCCGCCTAGAAAACTCGCTTCAAAACTTCCTCCAAAACTCACAGGTCTTCTGTATTCAATATCCAAAACTGAAGACATTTTATCACCGTATCTAGCTTTAAACCCACCAGCAGAAAACTCTACATTTCTGACTAAATCAGTATTGACAAAGCTAAGACCTTCTTGTTGTCCGCTTCGGATTAAGAAAGGTCTATAGATTTCAATATCATTGACATACACCAGATTTTCATCAAAATTTCCTCCTCTTACAGAATATTGTGTGCTCAATTCATTGTTTGAATTTACACCAGGAAGGGTTTTAAGAAGGTTTTCGACACCAGCATTTGCACCCGGAATTTTCCTAACGGTTTCAGGAGTAAGCGTTGTAACTCCTTCAATTCTAGCTCGTCCTTCATTCTGTAAAATAACTTCTCCTATTTGTTCAATATTGGTTTTTAAAACAAAATTAAATTCCTCCACCTGATTAGGTTTCAGTTTAATTTTAAGAATGATGGGTTGAAAACCAATGTAGGATATTTTTAATTCAACGGTTTGATTTGAAGGAATTTCTAATTTATAAAATCCATTGCTGTTGGATACTGTACCAGAGGAAGATGTACTTACGTTTGCAGATGCAACTGTGTTTTTATCTTCATCAAATATTATTCCTTGAACCAGTGCTGTTTGTGATTGAGCAGCAGCCAAACTAAAAAAGGTTAAAAGAAGGCAGAAGTATTTCAAGCTTATGGAGTTAGTTTTTTCTGGAGAATTCTGCTTCAAATATAGCAGTATTTCCAACTTTATCTGTGACAATCACCTTTAAATTATTTCTGGTTTCCCTTACTACGCCATCGTTGAAATCATGTGTAAGGGTTTTGGTTTTATAGTCATATTCCATCAATATAAATTCCCCATTAACAGTAGCTCTATAACTTTCAATACCTGTTTCCGCGTCATCAATTTCCAATTCTAGGTATCTGTAGTTAGACAACCATTGACCATCTTTAAAGTTTTTTGGTTTGATAGTCGGAGGTGTGTTATCTTCAAATAGCTTGTAAGCCCCAAACTGGTTTGTTTTGGTAGTTAGCCGGTCTTTTTTCTTGTAAGTGCTTACATAGTACTTACTGCCCCAGGGTGCAACTTTGGCAATATATAATTTTGCCTGATCTTCTTTTGAATATTGACTTACGTCAAATCCAATAGTGACTGACTTATGAAGAGGTGTGGTTTCTTTATGTAAATCAACGCTTAAACCTTCAATATTAATATCCAAAAACGTATCATCGTAAAGCGCATTTTTAGGAATAAAAATATCAATTTTTCCTTCTTCAAAAACAGTTGCTGCGTTTGCTTTTACAAAATATTCAGTTTCATTAATTTCTTTAGTGGGAAGATCCTCTTTGAAATCTGTTTCTAGCGGAATTGTAATGCTTTGAGAATTTCCTTTGAAGTCTGAAACTATAATTTCAAAATTTTGGTCCAGACTGTCTTTTTGAATACTAATAGTTCCGCTTTCAAAAACATCGTTGAATACACTCAGCGGATTATTTTCTTCAACAAAAAGTTTGTGAATTTTTCTCTTTTCTGTTGTATAGTAACTGAAATCAATCAAACGATTGATGTAGCGGGTTTCGTAAAACGAAAATTTGTCAAACGTATTTTCAAAAACAGGCTTACCGTTGAGTAAAGTTTTTACTGAATAAACACCATTCTTATTGTAAGTTAAATCTAAAACATCATAAGCATCAATCCCAAAGCCTATTTCACCAAAGGCTTTTATAGGTTCAGTTCTGTAACTTCCATCATTTCGTTGTATAAGTTTTAGCTGAACACGTTCAGTATGACCATTGATGTGTGAATTTGCGTTTAAAGGATATGCGTGCAAAGCAAATATTTGTGGTTTTCGAGAGTCTTTGATTTCTTCAAACCCAAAAATAAAAGGATTCATGGGCTTCGAATTGAAATCTCTTATTTCAAAATGTAAGTGAGGACCTCCGCTAGAGCCAGAATTTCCACTATACCCGATTATATCACCCTGAGAAACTACCAATTCTTTATCTGATGGGAATAGTTCTATTTCATAAGATTCTTTCCTGTACTGAGCTTTTTTGATCAGAGCTTCTATTTCTTTTGAAAAATTTTCCAAATGTGCGTAAACACTTTGATAGCCATTGGGATGATAAATGTAAAGGGCTTTTCCGTAACCTCCATGCTGAATTTTGATTCTACCTATATAGCCTTCTGCAGATGCAGCCACAGCAAGACCAGTCACCCCTTTTGTTTTGATATCCAAACCAGCGTGAAAGTGATTTGACCTTAACTCACCGAAGGTTCCAGACAGCAGTAGAGGTATGTCCAGTGGAGATTCAAAATAATCTTTCGGGATTTCATCCTGAGCATAGGTTAGACTAATGCACGATAGGAAAATTGAAATCAGAAATTTTTTAAACATTAGGAGGTATTTATTTAAATTTAAAATTATTTATTTAGACGTTGACGTTTTGCTTCAAAAATTAGGATAGAGGCAGAAACTGACACATTGAGAGAATCAACCTTTCCTTCCATTGGGATTTTAACTACTTTATAGGCTTGAGATCTCCAGTTTTCAGATAAACCGTCATGTTCTGTACCTACGACTACTGCAGTGGCTTCTGTAAAATCTTCTTGCAGATAAGAATTTGAATTTTGGAGTGCTGCTGCAAAAATATTTATGTTATTCTTTTTAAGATACTCAATTATTTCTAAAGTGGACCCTGTGGCAATTTTGTTTGTAAAAACTGTCCCAACGCTTGATCTAATGATATTAGGATTGTAAAGGTCTGTTTTGGGACTTGCAATAATTACAGCGTCTAGATTGGCAGCATCACACGTTCTAAGTAATGCCCCAATATTTCCAGGTTTTTCTGGCGCTTCAGCAACCAAAATAAGAGGGGTTTTAGTTTCAAAATGTAAATCATCCACACTTAAACTCTTGGCTGTAGCGATAGCTATAATGCCGCCTGTAGAGGAACGGTAAGCAATTTTTTCAAAAACCTCCTTAGAGATCTCAATCACCTCAAAGTCTAGGTCATTTAATTCAATAGTGTTTTCAAAAATATCATTACATACCAGGACTTGCTTTAGTTTATAGTTTGATTCAATGGCATAAGTTAATTCCTGAACACCTTCAATGACAAATTCATTTCCGCTACTTCTAAGTTTTGACTTTTTCTGAAGTAAAAGCAAATGTTTGATCAGTGAATTACTAAGACTTGTGATTTGTTTTCTCATCATATGGAAATAAAAAAAGCTTCTGAAATCTTGATTTCAGAAGCTTCAAATGTAATTAAATCTCAACTATTATAAGTGAATTACTTCGTCGTATGCATCTGCAGTGGCTTCCATTACAGCCTCACTCATGGTAGGGTGTGGGTGTATAGCTTTTAAGACTTCATGACCTGTAGTTTCAAGCTTTCTACCCAAAACGGCTTCAGCAATCATATCGGTTACACCAGCACCTATCATATGGCAACCTAACCATTCACCATATTTAGCGTCAAAAATAACTTTTACAAAACCATCTTTAGCTCCAGAGGCACTTGCTTTACCAGATGCTGAAAATGGAAACTTACCAACTTTGATCTCGTATCCAGCTTCTTTAGCTTGTTTTTCTGTCATACCAACACTTGCAATTTCAGGATTAGAATATGTACATCCAGGTACGTTGCCATAATCTAAAGGTTCAACTTTTTCACCCTTAATTTTTTCAACACAAAGAATACCTTCAGCTGAAGCTACGTGAGCTAAAGCTGGACCAGCAGTTACATCACCTATAGCGTAGTAGCCTGGAACATTCGTTTGGTAAAAGTCATTAACTGTGATTTTGTCTTTATCTGTTTTGATGCCAACATCTTCAAGTCCGATGTTTTCAATATGGGTTTTGATGCCCACAGCAGAAAGAACAATATCCGCTTCGATCACTTCTTCTCCCTTTTTGGTTTTAACAGTGGCTTTTGCTTTCTTTCCAGATGTATCAACACTTTCTACTGAAGAATTGGTCATTACTTTAATACCTTTCTTCTTATATATTCTTTCAAATTGCTTTGAAACCTCTTCATCTTCCAAAGGAACGATATTAGGTAGGAATTCTACCAAAGTAACTTTAGTCCCCATGTCGTTATAAAAACTAGCAAACTCACAACCAATGGCTCCGGATCCTACAATGATCATAGATTCTGGTTGTTTTTCCAGAGTCATAGCTTTTCTGTATTCTATCACTTTTTTACCATCCAAAGGTAAGTTTGGAAGTTCTCTGGCATGTGCACCAGTTGCAATAATTACGTGATCTGCTTCATATTCAGATGTTTTTCCTTTATCATCCTTTACAGAAACTTTCTTTCCTTTTTTAAGAGTTCCATGTCCCATGATAACGTCAATCTTATTTTTTTTCATCAGGAACTGAACACCTTTACTCATGCCTTCAGCAATACTTCTACTACGTTTGACGACTTTTGTAAAGTCTTTGTCTGGGTTTTCAACGCTTAGACCATAGTCTTCAGCGTGATTTAAATATTCAAAAACCTGTGCGCTTTTTAATAAAGCTTTTGTAGGAATACATCCCCAGTTAAGACAAATACCGCCTAAGCTTTCTTTTTCAATTACCGCTGTCTTAAAGCCTAGTTGTGAAGCTCGAATAGCTGCAACATAACCGCCTGGACCACTACCTAAAACTATAATATCGTATTTACTCATAACATTTTGTTTGCTAATATTTTTAAAAATGCTAAATTAAGAATAATCCACATATTTGCACTGAAAACGACAGTGTTATTTATAAGATCAAGGCCAATAGGATACCCAAAACTATAATTCCAAATTTATAGATATTGAATTTGTGGTCCTTGGAAGATTCAAATAAAATGGTGGTAGACACATGAAGGAAAATACCAATAACGATAGCGTTTAAATACAAACCAATATCGTCAAGTAAAACTGTGTTTGCCTGAACAAAACTACCCAGAGGAGTCATGATGCCAAAAACCAAAAGGAAGATAATAATTTTAAACTTTGATAAGTTGGTATTGAATAAAAACGAAGCGATGATGATAGCAATAGGTACTTTATGAATAATCACAGCATAAAGTAAATGATCGTTTTCATGTATTGGAATCCCTTCCAAAAAAGCGTGGATACACAAACTGATGAAAAGAACAAATGGGAAACTCGTTTTTTCTTTTGATAAATGCAAATGGCCGTGCTCTGCACCACCTGATAAATATTCTAGCATAATTTGAAGTAGTATGCCTCCTAAAACATAAACACCAATAGAATCAACTCCTGAATTGTAAATGTCTGGTAGAAATTCTAAAACTGTAACCGATAGTAAAAACGATCCACTAAAAGCGAGAAGTAGATTGATTGTAATTGATTTTTGATAAATGAAATATGAGATTCCAAATCCTATAAGTACGGCTATGATAGGTAAAAGTAAATTCATATTAAAGATGTAATTCTCTTTTGATTATTTTAAAAATCTCGATTCAAAAATTTAAGGGTGCAAAATTAGTGTATTTTTGCACTCCAAAATATCTTCTTCATGGAAAATAATTTCAAAATGATTGCCAAGTGTCTTTACGAATTTGAGGATGACCTTGCAAAAGAACTGAGACAACTTGGAGCTATGGACATCCAGAAAGGAGTGAGGCATGTCTCTTTTGTAGGAGACCTTGGTTTTATGTATAAGGCAAACCTAAGTTTAAGAACAGCAATAAGCATTTTGAAACCTATTTTTAGTTTTAAAATTTATAACGAAGAAGATTTTTATAAAAAGATAAATGCCTTTGCCTGGGAAAATTTAATTGATAAGAATGGAACTTTTGCAGTAGAATCTACAGTGAATTCTGAAATCTTCACGCATTCCAGATATGTGGTTTTCAGAACTAAGGATGCTATCGTAGATAGATTCCGTGATAAATTTGAATCCAGACCAAATATTGATACTGATAGACCAGACCTCCAGGTAAGTGTTCACATTGATAGGGGGAATTGTGAAATCAGTTTGAATTCTTCCGGAGATCCTCTTTTTAAAAGAGGTTATAAAACAGCAACCAATATCGCACCAATTAATGAAGTTTTAGCTGCGGGTTTACTTTTGAAGTCTGGCTGGTCAGGACAATGCGATTTCCTCGATCCTATGTGTGGTAGTGGAACACTTCTTATTGAAGCAGCGATGATAGCTTGTAATATCCCACCAAACATCAATCGTGAGCACTTTGCTTTTCAGAAGTGGGAAGATTTTGATGAAAACTTGTTTGAAATCATCAAAGACTCCGCTTTAAAAAAAGTAAGATCTTTCGATTTTGAAATTAAGGGTTATGATAAAGCTCCATCGGCAGTAGAAAAATCAATTCAAAACATAGAAAATGCTAATCTTTCAGAATTTATTGAGGTAAAGCGTCAAGATTTTTTCGAAACTTCTAAAACATCAGACCGTCACTTGCACATGGTTTTCAATCCTCCGTATGGGGTGAGATTGGATGTTGATATACCTAAATTTTATTCTAAAATTGGAGATACTTTAAAACAAAACTATCCAGGGACTTCAGCCTGGTTTATTGTTGCAGATCTCGAGGCCATAAAACATGTTGGCTTAAGACCCTCTCGAAAAATTAAATTATACAACGCCAAATTGGAATCCAGATTATTGAATTACCAAATTTATGAGGGTTCCAAAAAAGCAGCAAAGCAATAATTAATTATTTGCAGCTTGTGTTTTCATTTTGGAGTAAATAGGGATCAAATAGCTTATGGAGTAACCCCATCCAGCGCCTATACTTGAGTTATCGAAGGTTCTTCGGAACCCTGGAACGTAAAGATTATCGTAATTTGGAATTTCGGTAGTTGTTATCATATTTTTGAGTTGCACGTGAGCCCCCAGATAAAAATTATCGAAAATATTCACCCTTAGTCCAGCTTGAAATTCAATCCAACTGGCAGTAAGGTTTCCAAAACTCCTGCCATCATCCCTTATGTCTGGAGGAAAGTAATCGTCTGTAGTATAGATTCTATAGTTTTTTAAATCTTGAGAATAAGCTGCAAAACCGTATCGAAATCCAACATAAATTAAGTTTTGCATCCCAATCCAGTTGTCGTACACATTATAATTGACCCCAATTTTTATGTAACTCCCATCAGATTCATTAAGAATGTTTTGATTGTTAAACGTGGCTTGCTCGTTTCCCAATTCACCAGCTATATATAAGTTTTCAGAAAACCTATAGTCAGCGCCAATTTCGAGTCCTTGATAATTATCGTCCCAGAAACTTTGACCAATTCTACTTAAGTCCAGGCTCAAAGTAAGTCCATATTTATCTTTATAAAAAATGGAATCGCTGACTTGCTCATACTGCACTTCACTGTTCTCTTGCGCTATACCATAACAAGAAAAGAGTAAGCAGAATGAACTAGTAAAAGATAAAAAGGTGAGTTTCAGATTCATTTTCTATTGTATTTTCTATGATTTGGATATCTCTTATCCAGCCTTCTGAACTTGTTTCTTGGTCTTCTAGGCTTGCTCTAAAATCAAAGAAGTTCACTTTAAATCCGCAAGCCCTACTTACATAAAGTTCTTCTGTAGCGTAAGAAAAGGTAAGCGTATCTCTAAGTCCACCTGACTCTGCTAATGCATTCAAATTAAAAACATAACTAGTCTCAATAGAATCTGTTTTCAAAGGAATGGAAATAGTTGACGTTGAATTAAAAAGTAAAGCTGTGTCTTTTTCAAACGTTCTAACGGCTAAATCTCTCACGTTTTTTGGGCTCTCTGTGTTATTGATGTCGAAAAACTCAATTACCAATTTTGGTGTGGTAGGTGTTGCTTCAGGACAAATATCATCCCTTTCGCAGGATAACAAAAGAAATGTTACCGCAGTTATAAGAAAAAAGTTAAGAATTATGTTTTTCATTCTTTTAAACTTAAACAAACTACATTCTCCACATGATGTGTCTGTGGAAACATATCTACCGCTTGGCTTTTTTCAACTTTATAGAATGCATCCATGAGTTGCAAATCTCTTGCTTGAGTCGCTGAGTTACAGCTGACATAAACAATTCGCTTTGGTTTGACACTTAGGATTTGTTCCACAACTTCTTTGTGCATTCCCTCTCTGGGAGGATCTGTAATTATGACATCTGGTTGACCGTGTTCTGAAATAAAACCGGAAGTAAAAATCTTTTTCATATCACCAGCAAAGAAAGACGTATTTTCAATACCGTTCAATTTTGCATTTGCTTTTGCATCTTCTATGGCCTCTGGGACGGCTTCTATACCAACCACATGTTTAGCCTTTTTAGCTACAAATTGAGCAATAGTACCCGTTCCTGTATATAAATCGTAAACAAGCTCGTCACCACTTAAGTTGGCAAAGTCTCTTGCTATCTTATAAAGTTCATAGGCTTGCTGAGAATTGGTCTGGTAAAAGGATTTGGCGTTGATCTTAAATTTTAAGCCTTCCATTTCTTCATAAATAAAGTCTTGCCCAAAATATTTTATCACTTCCTGATCATAAATAGTGTCATTTCCCTTTTCGTTGATCACATATTGTAATGAAGTAACATCAGGAAACTCTTCAGTGATATAATCCAGAAGAAGTTCACGTTTAGCCTTATGTTCTTGATAGAATTGAATCAAAATCATGTATTCACCAGTGGAGCTTGTTCTTATCATTAACGTTCTAAGTAACCCAATTTGGTCTCTGGGGTTGAAGAATTCTATATTATTTTCTGTAGCAAAATCTCTCACTTTATTTCTGATGTCATTGCTGGGATCCTCCTGTAAATGGCACTTTTCAAGGTTTAAAATTTTATCCCACATTCCAGGAATGTGAAATCCAAGTGCATTTTTATCTTGGATATCCTCACCACTTGCGATTTCCGATTCTGTGAGCCATCTACTATTACTGAAGGAAAACTCCATTTTATTTCTATAGAAATAAATTTTTTCACTTCCGAGAATTGGTTTGGTTTCAGCAATTTCAACTTTACCAATACGTTTAAGGTTCTCCAAAACCTCTTTCTCCTTATAAAAAAGCTGATGCTCGTAAGCCATATTTTGCCACTTACATCCACCACACACTCCAAAGTGTTGGCAGACAGGTTCTGTTCGTTTTGGAGAAAGCTCAACAAAGCGAAGAGGTTTTGCCTGGTAGTAAGATTTACGTTTTTTGTAAGTCGTAACGTCTACAACATCTCCAGGGACAACCTTGTCTATTATTAAAACCCTGCCATCAGTAGCTTTTCCTATTCCTTTTCCTTTTCCGCCTGCATCGAGGACTTTTATATTTTCAAAGGTTTTTCTTGTGTTTTTACGTCTTGCCATGCGACAAAAATAAAGCAATGTTTTAAATACAGCTTTGTTGAGTTAGATTTCTTTTGATCCGAAAATTATCTTAGAAAAAATACACTAAACTCACCCACAAGCTGACCAAAATAGGTCCTAGAAGTCCAATGATAATTCCACCATACCTAAAGTCTGCCTGATCTATTTTACCAGTACTGTAGGCAATTGCGTTTGGAGGTGTTGAAACGGGTAATAGTAAAGCACATGAAGCACTCAATGCGATGACCAACGGAATTATTTTTGGTGATTCTTCAGGAAGCATTAGAGTAAATGAAATTGCAAGCGGTACCATAATTGTTGTGGTCGCTGTATTACTCATGATATTTGAAAAAATTACACTTAGTATAGCAAACATCAAGGCTAGTAGATAAAAATTAAAGTCTTGAACATCTATGAAACTGATAAAATAATCAGTTAAACCTTGTTGTTGCACTGCAAGTCCAAGAGCAAGTCCGCCAGCAACAAGCATTAAAGTATCCCATGGGAGTTTTCGCATATCGTCCGCGTCCAAAATTCCAAACATAGTAAACCCAACTATAGGTATTCCAGATACAGCTGAAACAGGGATTCCAGTCCACTGTGAGGTCAACCAAAATAATAAACTTGTAAGGATGATAATCAAGGTTACACGAATTTGAGTTTTGGAAATACTTTCATCCATTTCCTGTTTGGTTTTTTGTAAAAAGCTCAAATCCAAAGATGTTCTCTTAATCTGATATTTTTTGAGTAGTGCACCCCAGAATATAAATATGAGGATTATTGCTACGGGAATGCCAATGAGCATCCATTCTAAAAAACTAATGCGAATACCAATTCCTTCAAGTGCTCCAACGGCAATGGCGTTTGGCGCAGAACCAATAATGGTTCCCATTCCACCAATAGCGGCAGCGGTAGGAATTCCAATCAGAAGCGCTTTGGTAAGTGTTGCCTCTTTACCAAGGCTATTGGTGATGGGCGCAATACTGGCAATCATCATGGCCGTTGTCGCCGTATTACTCATTAACATGGATAAGAAAGCGGTAATTAACATCAAGCCCAGAAGTATAAATTTTGATTTTTCGCCGAGTTTACCTACAATGATTTTAAGCAGAGTTTGGTCCAACGCTGTTTTTTTCATAGCTTCAGCTATGAAAAAGCCTCCCAGGAACAACCAGATGACAGAATCTGACCAGGTTTGTAAATACTGGGTCACATTTTCGGTTTCCAAATTACTCATGGAAAACACCAGATAGCCAATAATGAGAATCCCAACTGCAAAAGGCGGAATAGCTTCAGTGACCCATAAGCCAATAGCGAAAAGTAAAATAAATAAAACGGAAGTTTGACCTTCAGTAAAGCTTTGGTCTTTGAGCAGGTAAGTTAATCCTAAAGCTATGAGAAAACTTAATACAAATTGAAGGGAACGACTTTGCCATCTGAATTTTTCAGATATTTTCTGATTTATCTTACCAATGATTTTTTTTGAGTAGCGTCTAGAATCCTGGTACATAACCTTAAATTGAATCGCTAATTTAAAGGATTAGCAGCATTCAAAATATGATAAATGTTATCTTTTGCTTACTATTTAAATCAAAAATAAATAAGCTTTAATCTGTAGTTTTGGATTTTCTTTACGAAAAATTGAAAAGTAGATTGTTAAATTTGATCTTTATTTAGAAATTAGAAAAAATACATTATGAAAGTAGTAGAAGAGGTAAAAAATCATATGACTGTAGAAGATGTAAAATCATCTCAACAAGCCATAGATTTAGAAGATCAACATGGAGCTCATAATTATCACCCACTACCTGCAGTTCTTACAAGAGGAGAAGGTGTATTTGTATGGGATGTAGAAGAAAAGAGATATTACGATTTTCTTTCAGCCTACTCAGCGGTAAATCAAGGACATAGTCATCCTAGAATTATTGATGCTTTATATGAACAGTCCAAAAAAATATCGCTAACTTCCAGAGCATTCCATAACAACGTTTTAGGAGTTTATGAAAAATATGCTACTGAATATTTTAAGTTCGACAAGCTTTTACCAATGAATAGTGGTGCGGAAGCCGTAGAAACTGCAATTAAAATTTGCAGAAAATGGGCTTACGAAAATAAAGGTATTCATGAGAAAGAAGCTCAAATCATTGTTTTTGAAAATAATTTCCACGGAAGGACTACAACTATTATTTCTTTTAGTAACGATGAAGGAGCGAGAAAGAATTTTGGACCTTATACACCAGGATTCATCAAAGTACCTTATAACGATGCTGAAGCTTTAGAAAAAGTTCTAAAGGAAAATAAAAATATTGCAGGAGCACTTATTGAACCAATTCAAGGTGAAGCTGGTGTGTTTACACCTTCAGATGATTTTATTCCAAAAGTAAAATCATTATGTAATGAGCATAATGTTTTATTTATGGCAGATGAAATCCAAACAGGTATCGCCAGAACAGGCGCATTGCTTGCAGTTTGTGGTAAATGTGATTGCCAGGGACATTGTGAACGTCAAGAAACGTATTCTCGACCAGATGTATTGATTCTTGGTAAAGCGCTTTCTGGAGGAGCATATCCAGTATCTGCAGTTTTAGCAGACGACCACATCATGAATGTGATTCAACCAGGGCAACACGGTTCTACTTTTGGAGGAAATCCAGTAGCTGCCGCTGTAGCGATGGAAGCTTTAGAAGTTATCAAAGATGAAAAGCTTGCTCAAAACGCCAGACGTCTTGGAGATCTATTCAGAAGTGAATTGAATAAATTCATCGAAAATCACAACATCGTGAAACTCGTAAGAGGTAGAGGATTGCTGAATGCTATCGTCATTAACGATTCCGAAGACAGTTCAACCGCTTGGGATATTTGTGTTGCTTTAAAGGAAAATGGTCTTTTAGCAAAACCAACCCATGGGAACATCATTCGTTTTGCACCGCCTTTGGTCATTACCGAAGAGCAGTTGATGGATTGTGTAAACATCATTACTAAGACGCTAGAGAAATTTGAAAAATAAATCTTTAGAAAGTTTGTAAATATAAGCCCTGATCAGTGTATCAGGGCTTTTTTTTTGCAGAAAAGTTTATTACCCATCTTAACAATTAACTTTTTTTATTCTGAATTTGATACTGCTAGTTTAATGTTCTAAGACATCAAGTTTAATAGTTTTAGGTTTGTTTCAAATTCTGTCTGTTGAATGTAAATAATTAATAGAGGTCTTTTTTTAAAAAGTGGAATACGGCTGAAGTTCGGATTTTTAAAACTTACGGTTTTCCCACACCAAAAGTACGGTCGAACCGTAATTGTTTTATACCCTAAAGCTTTAGTATTGCTTTGTCAATAATTTATAAAGTGATTCTACACACACACACACACACACCGCCGAGAAACCTGCTTTTAAAGCATTTAATGCTGGTATATGACTTTCCTTAGTTATTATTTTTCGAACGATTTTTAAAAAAAATAATAACTAACACATATTTGAATGAAAACAATACCTATAAAACTACTATTGCTTTTTTCACTTTTAACTGTAATTTTCAGCTGTGAAAAAGATGATACAGTAATTAATCAGAGAAGTTATCTTAAAACCGTGGGCTTGACTGATGCTAAAAGCTTTGTAAGACAGAGCCTGGAAAAGAAAAATTCATCTTCAGGGGATACTTTCATTACCTCAATTTCTGACGAAATTAATTATGAAGATCTTACCAATACCGACGAGGAATTGGCCGTTATACCTATTAAAACCATTTATAAACATTTGTATAGTAGGATTACATTGCTAGAAATTGATGGTGAAGTCCGTAGCGTTGTTGTAAGCTTAAATCCTTTCGAAAATGCTACGCCCAGCAGCTTCTCAGGAGAACTATTAATTACCGATACAGAAGGCAAATTTTTAAAAGGTTTTAAAATAGAAAATAATCTCTATGTGGCAGAGTATGTAAATGCTTATAAAGCAAGCAATATAGATGCAAATAAAAATCATTCCATAACAAAATCGACTGTTGACTGTGATACCTGTCCATATTCTGAATGTAGTTATTGCGATTTAGGTTCAGTTGATTTAGGCATAATTGAAAGAACACCACCACCTTCTCTTTATGTATCAATTTCACACATGTATCCCACAGGTGGTGGCGTTGCTGAAACTTCATCAAATGAGTGGGATTTAGGTGGAAGTGGTCCTGGTTATACCGACAATACCCCTGAGCCCGAAGCTGAAAAACCTTGTCCTGGTGATCCTGTTAAAAATCCTGAAATTGTTTCTTCAGGGGCATCAGGAAAAAAAGGAGGAACTTTTGGATGTACAAGACAAGGGGATACAGATTGCTCCCCGCCTTTTGATAAAGAACACGATGGTATGGACATAAAAGCTGAACTAGATACAAATGTATATGCTATGTATTCAGGAAAAATAAGCAATATAAGAGATTCTTTTAGTCCAGGTCAGTATCAAATAGATTCATACGGTAATTATGTTATTATTACTTTTCAGATAAATGGTAATACATATTTTGCGAAATACAATCATTTAAATACTGTTTCAGTAGTTCAAGGGCAAAGCGTTGTTGCTGGGGATATAATTGGTACCGCTGGTAATACTGGTAATGCTGCTTCAGCTGGTGTAACACCTCATATACATTTACAGGTGTTTAATTCTTCTTGGCAGAGTATAAACCCTTCTGATTTTTTAAACACAAAATACGATAATAATCATAATCCAATTTCAAATTGTAATTAATCATGAAAAAGCTATTTTTAATACTAACCATTTTAGAATTCTCATTTATTGTTAGTTGTGAAGCCCAAAATAACAATATTGATAGTAGTCAAGCCACTATCAATGGCACTAATGTATTTAAAACTCCAGTTAGTTCTTTGTTGAATGTATTTGGAGAACCAGTTTCTAAAGAAAACTTCTTTTTTGAGATGGAAAATACAATGGGGAAAATTTATTATTACGATAAACTTTCCTTTTATGTAAAAGATGATAAAGTCGAAAGCTTCGTAATAGAAGGTGGTCAATATGATTTTACGTCAGATGACATTAATATAAATGATAAAATTGATTCATTAGAAAATATCTATCCAAAAAGTTATTCTAATAGAAAAAATTATGAAATAATAATACAATTTTCTGATGTGGATTACTTTATATCTATACATTATTCTAAAGAAAATGTCATTAAAAAAATAGAGTTATATTCTTATTGAGCTATTGATACGTTTTAAAAAGGTCTTATCATTGGGATAAGACCTTTTTTTATTGACTATATAATGCCCAAAAAAGGTGAGACTATCAGTTAAATTGAAATTTTTTTAACTTTAAATAATGGAAAAAATGCGAAAATCACGTAAATCTTATAACTGTGAATAATAATTTTAAATTAATAATATGAAACTGATATATTTTTTATTAATAACAACTGCTTCAATCTATGCTCAACCAAATGTAAACGTTTTGAGTGAGGATGAATTTGAATCTATACAAATCAACGGACATAGTATAAGTCAAATAAGATCTACCAATGGTAATGAAGCGTATATTATTAATTTATTTGGAACCCCTGCGGATAAAAAAATAACTAGTAAACCAGAAAAGTCATATGGATATTATTATAATGGCTTTAGCCTTAATTTTTCATCTTATATTTCAGAAACTAGTGAGCCTATTCTAGGTAGCTTTGAGATTGTAAATTCCAATTTCGAGCTTTCTGTAAAAGGTGTCAACTTTTCTGTAGGAGATAATATCTCTGTTTTATCGCCATTAAATCTAGAAAAAAATACTGCTGGAAATTATTCTTCTAGAATAGAAACGTTTTTAATAGCACCATGTGAGAGTTGTACTCATTATTTATACATCAGATATGATATTAATTCTCAAGAAATTCTAAAAATAGGATATATTGAAAGAACTTAAATTGTAAAATCAATTATTTAACGTAAACATTTATAATACGTTGTTTATTTAATTTCTATTTGATTAAAACCTCTGCTGATTTCAAAATCGGTCAGAGGTTTTTTAAATTTTTTAAAAGACCATATCAATATTGACGGTATAGAACTTTACAAAATTTTAAAACCACTTTTCAGTAGTGATTATAAGGTAAAGTCAAAAACATTGGACAGTAGTGGGAAAGTGCAAACTGAAGACTGCGAATAATTTAAAAATTAAAAACATGAAGAAATTAATAATAATATTTGGAATATTTTCTATGTCTATAATGAGCTGTAAAGCTCAAATTATTCCGATAGAAGAGCATAGGGAATATAAAGAAAATGAAACTGAAATACCTGACGGTGCATACTTAAAAGATGTCAATGATATTTTGCCTAAGTTTATAGGAACTTGGGTAGGTTCATACGATTCTAAAACTTATGAGTTTAAAATGGAGATGCTTACTAAGAGTTTTTAAGGTTTTAAAAAAGACGAACTTTTAATGTGGTATAAGATTACTGATAGTAATGGTAATTTAATTGAAAGCACACTTTCATTACCAAATGATAGTCCTTTTGTTATGAAAAATGGTTATGTAGCAGAAACAGGTAGTTATGTATTTTTATATATAAACAAAAAAGTAGCTTGTGGTCTAAATGGTTGGGTTTTTATGAACTCTTATTTTGATACAAATAATAAGGCAAGATTATTCCTATCTGTTGAAGGTGAGATATACCCAGAGTGTGAGTCGGGTCCTGCAGAACAAATATTGCCAAGAGATTGGATGGAGCTAACTAAGCAATAAATGAAGTTTTAATTTTACTGATAACCGAATTGGCTTAAGCTTTTTCGGTTATTTTTAAAAGTTAAATTTTTGATTTTTAAAATATTTTAAATGACATTATTCCTTCAGCGAAATCTTATCACCCCCAGACGTTACATTAAGCTAACTTAAAACAGAAAGCTGATTATCTAATTTCATTAAGCCACTTCGTGACAAAATCAGAAGAAAAATATTTTTTATTTATTCAAGAATATTCTAAAAAATAAATCACCCAAATTTATTGTTGTCTGCCATCGATTTGTTCACGTCTTCTCATGCGCTGTCTTTCCTTTTTGCGTCTTTCCTGCTCTTCGAGAAATAGATCTCTTTCATTGTCATCTTCAAAAAGGTATTGATCAGTATCATGCATATCTATTCTATACGAAACACCGATGCCAGCTCTCCATCGCTCTGGAGAATCTTTAAAATTAACTAAGCCAGAAACATCCACCTGCAAATTTTCATTCACAAGAAAGGCAACACCACCTCTCACAATCTCATCACTGTAGTAGTCGCTTATATAGGTTTGGAATTCAGCAAAAATTCCAGTTCTGGCATAAATGGAATGCGTGAGTGTAAAAATTCCTGCGTAAGTGGGAAAGTCTGTTGTAGGTTTATCGACAATGAAGTTGGACACCAGCACCCATTTGCCACCGCCGAAATTATTTTGTGTGATAATGGCAGCTTTAGGAGAGACATTGGGTTCGCCAGAAAACTTGAATGGATTCTCGCCAAATAGTAAGTTGACTCCGGCATACACTGAAACGGCAGGAATTAAATCACTCCATTGGGGACGGTTATTTTTCTTCCAGCTGTAGAGGTTAGGGCCATCTTTTTCTCTTTTGATAAATGGGTCGTAAATCAGATACTTGGCACCTAGTGTATTTGAACGAAAATTGCTAAAATTACTTGTAGTTTGACTTCCACCTCTCAATAAGGTTTCTTCTGAGTTGACAAAGGTTCCGTCTAGAATCAGTTCTAGTTGTTCCATAAACAAACCGTATCTCACCTGGTACTGGTAATCGACTTGCGAGCGGTCTGGAATAAGTGAAAACACGTGATTGTCTTCTCCGTAAGCCAGTCCGGTTTCAAACTGCAAAACATTCGTGCCTACGCTGTAAGCTCCAAAAGATTCGCCAGGTCTGTTGGAATTGATCATATCTGTGTACTGGGCTTGTATAGTGTAGCTTGCTAATAAAAACAAGCCAATAAGTCTGAGTTTCATAACTAAGGTTTGAGATTCAAATATAAATTAAAATCCGATTTTTTTAGCCTGAATACTGCTTTGCTATAAAGTATTGGTATTTTTGAAAATTAAATTGTTTTTATGGTATTTCTCAAGACATTATTAATTATTCTTTTAGTTTACTTCGCCGTCAAATTGTTGGCAAGATATCTTGGTCCTTTGTTGCTGAAGTATATTTTTAAAAAGGTCCAAAAGAATATGGAAAATCAATTCAATCCTCACCAACCTGAAACAAAGAAAGATACCAGAAAATCTAAGAAAACCTTCAACAGAAAATCCAAGGATGGTAAAGTTGGGGAGTATATAGATTATGAAGAAATTGAGTAACTTTCACTTTTTTCAAATTAAAATTCACCAATGAAGTCCATATTTATTAAGTCCTGGAAGCATGTTGTCGTCTTGTTCCTATTCATCGTTGCCTCACTGGCCTTTTTCTACCCTGTATTAAAAGGGAAAACAATATTCCAAAGCGATATTGTTCAATATACAGGAATGGCCAAAGCTCAAAATGATTTTAGAGCTAGTGAGGGTGAGGAGCCTTATTGGACCAATTCTGCTTTTGGAGGAATGCCAACCTATCAACTCGGAGCGAATTACCCTTATAATTTTATCAAAGAAATAGACCGTCAGCTTAGATTCCTGCCGAGGCCCGCCGACTATTTGTTCTTATATTTTATCGGGATGTATATTTTGTTTTTATGCTTTAAAGTCGATTACAAATTAGCCTTTCTTGGCGCTTTGGCTTTTGGATTTTCCACTTACCTGATTATCATTCTTGGCGTTGGCCATAACGCCAAAGCGCATGCGATTGCGTATTTTCCGATTGTAGTTTCTGGAATGGTACTGGTTTATAGACAGAAACTATTTTGGGGGAATGTCTTGTTCTGTGTCGGTCTTGCTTTTGAACTGATGGCCAATCACTTCCAGATGACCTACTATCTCATGTTGCTCTGTGTTGTAATTGTGATTGTCAACGCAGTTCATGCTTACCAGCAAAAAACCTTAAAGCCATTTTTGAAAGCGTCTCTAAGCTTTTTACCAGCAATTATTTTAGCGGTTTTACTTAATATTACAAACCTTCTCGCTACCCAGGAATACGCTGACTATAGCACCAGAGGTGATACCGGACTTACCATCGAATCTAACGGAACAGAAAAGGTAAAATCTGGTTTGGATTACGATTACATCACCGAGTATTCTTACGGTATTTTAGAAACCTTCAACTTGTTTATCCCAAGATTTATGGGAGGTTCCAGCAGTGAATCGCTTGGTAAGGATTCTGAAGTCTATGGCGAACTCATCCAAATGGGAGCCTCACCAGCTCAAGCCTTAGATTTCAGTAAAAACCTACCCACCTATTGGGGCGATCAAACCTTTATTGGTGCTCCTGCATATATTGGTGCAAGCGTTATTTTTCTTTTCGTCTTCGCTTTATTTCTCACAAAAGGTAAGAAAAAGTGGTGGTTGGTTGCGGGTTCAATTTTGGCTTTACTACTTTCCTGGGGTGATAATTTTTCGCTTCTGACTAAGTTTTTTGTTGACTTTATTCCTTTCTACGATAAGTTTAGAGCGGTGTCGTCCATCCAGGTCATTATCGAATTTTGCCTTCCAATTCTGGCTATACTAGGACTTTCAAAACTTGTAAGTGATAAAATTACAAATCAGAAGAAACTGAAAGCATTAAAAAAATCGACTATTGTTTTAGGAGGATTAAGTGTTTTATTTTTGCTTCTCAAATCTGTTCTTTTTGATTTTAGCGGTTCGAGTGATTCCGTATTCTTAGAAAATTACGGAGCTAAATTTGTTCGAGCGCTTAAGGAAGACCGAAAAGCCATGTTCAATGCAGATACCATTCGATCCTTGGTGTTTGTGCTGCTCATAGCAGGGGCTATTTATTTATACTTGAAAGAAAAGCTCAAAAAGCCTTTGTTTCTTGGACTTATTGGGATTTTCATCTTGGTTGATTTGATTGGAGTGAATACTCGCTACGTGAACGAAGATGATTTTGTAGCGGCTTCTGTGATGGAACGCCCTTTTCAAGCCACTCAGGCTGATCTTGAAATTCAAAAAGATAAATCCCATTTCAGAGTTTATGATTTAACCTCCAATCCACTTAACTCCGCAAGAGCCTCTTATTTCCACAATTCTATTGGAGGTTACCATGCCGCAAAGCCAGGAAGAATTCAGGAGTTATTCGACTTTTATATATACGAAGGCAAGCAAAGCATATTGAATATGCTCAATGTGAAGTACTTCATCTTTGATAATGAAGGCCAACCCACTCCTCAGGAAAACCCTGACCATCTGGGCAATGTCTGGTTTGTGAATGAATTGATCACTGTCGATAATGCCAATGAAGCGATTTTAGCACTGGATACGATTAATCCAAATACAACAGCGATTGTTGAAAACAATCAATTTGACTATTCAGACAAAACCTATGATGTCAGTTTTTCAGACCAAATTGAATTAACTTCTTACAAGGAAAATGAATTAATATACACTTATGATTCTGAAAATGAAAGCCTTGCTTTATTTTCTGAGCTTTATTACCCTGAAGGCTGGAAGATCAATATTGACGGAAAAGAGGCCACTCATTTTAGAGCTAATTATGTCTTAAGAGCAATGGAACTACCCGCAGGTAATCATCAAGTAAAATTTTCATTTGAGCCAGAAGTTGTGAGTTATGGTGGCAAAATAACTTTAGCTAGTTTTATAATATTAATATTAATCATCCTAGGAGGATTGCGTTATACCATAAAGCGAAAGCAAATTTAGAAGATGAAAAAGGTTTTAATTATTACTTACTACTGGCCACCTGCCGGAGGTCCTGGAGTGCAGCGCTGGCTGAAATTTTCTAAATATCTGCCAAAGTTTGGTATTCAGCCTGTCGTTTACAAACCTCAAAATCCAAGTTACCCTATTATCGATTCTTCTCTGGATGCAAGTCCCGAAGTGAAAGTGATCGAAAAAGCCATTTTTGAACCTTATGCACTTGCAGAAGTTTTGTCGAAATCAGATTCAAAAACCATTAGCAGTGGCATCATCAAATCCAAGAAAAAACAATCCTGGAAAGAGCGATTGATGCTTTATGTAAGAGGTAATTTTTTTATTCCAGACGCCAGAGTGCTTTGGGTAAAACCTTCAGTCTCATTTTTGAAAGAGTATATTCAAAATCAGGAGATCGAAACTATCATCACTACAGGTCCGCCACATAGCCTGCATATTATTGGTTTGAGATTGAAGGAGATTCATCCAGAGCTCCAATGGATTGCAGACTTTAGGGATCCCTGGACGACGATTGGTTACCATTCCGCTTTAAAACTTACAGAAAAGTCTAAGCAAAAACATCTCGGTTTAGAAAGCGACGTACTAAATTCCGCAGATCAATTGATTACTACAAGTTTCCAGACTAAGGCTGAGTTTGAGCAAAAAACCAAAACGCCTATTGAAGTCATCACCAATGGCTTTGAGGAAATGTCGGTAGATGCAGAATTAAGCGAGAACTTTACAATCTCACATATTGGCTCGTTACTCAATGAAAGAAATCCGAAGGTACTTTGGGAAGTTTTGGCTGAATTGATAGATGAAAGCCTCGTTTTTAAGGATTTTTTCGAACTCAAACTTATTGGTAAAATCAGTGAAAGCGTTCTTCATTCTGCCTATGAATTTGGTTTAAAGAATTTTATAAGTGTCGTGGGGTATTTGAATCACAAAGACGCTGTGGAAAGCCAGAAAAGTTCTCAAATGCTCCTTCTTATTGAAATTGATAAACCCGAGACCAGAGGCATTATTCCAGGTAAAATATTTGAGTATTTAGCTTCCAGGCGACCTATTTTAGCCATTGGTCCAGAAGGGTGGGATGTGGCACAAATCATTTCAGAAACCAGTTCTGGAGAATGTTTTACCTACAGTGAGAAAGCTCCTTTAAAGTCTTACATTGAAAAGTCTTTCAAGGCTTATTTAAATGGAAAATTAAAAGCCAACACTAAACATATAGAACAATTTAGTCGTAAAAATTTGACCAAAAAATTAGCGCAACTTATCGAATAATTCAATGGGAATCGTCGCCAAGCAATCTTTAAACAATCTTATTTCCACCTATGTGGGATTTGGAATTGGCGCGCTTAATGTTTTGATTTTATATCCCAAATTCCTGACTGCAGAATATTATGGATTAGTCGCTTTTCTGTTGTCCGCGGGGAATTTATTCTGGCCATTTATGGCGCTGGGGGTCCATAATACCATCGTAAAATTTTACACCAGTTTCACTAGCAAACTCGATACAGACAAGCTCCTTAATTTCGCCTTGCTTCTCCCACTATTACTAGGTTTGTTCATCGGAATCCTTGGTTATATCTTCTATGATTCTCTTTTAAGTTATTTTGAAGGGGAAAACGACTTGGTACAACCTTATGTTTGGGGAATTTTCGTCATCGCAATGACTACCGCCTATTTCGAAGTCTTTTTTGCATGGGCAAAAGTTCACTACAAAAGCGTTTTTGGAACTCTTATGCGGGAAGTTTTTCACAGACTTGCTATAACTCTCTTATTACTTATGCTCTATGCTGAATTTATTAGTGTTCACTTATTCATTTATCTTTTAATTGGTGTTTTTGTATTAAGAACAGTGGTGATGCTGGGTTATGCGATAAAATTATATAGACCGCGATTTAGTTTTCAACTCCCGCCAAGACTGAAGGATTTACTGAATTATTCTCTGCTTATCTTTATTGCAGGAACGGTAGCAGTGGCCTTGTTTGATTTGGACAAGGTGATGATAGAGTATTTTATGCCGATAGAAAATGTTTCTATTTATGGCATTGCCATTTACATTGCAACAGTCATTGCCGTACCCTCTAAAGCTATGCATCAAATCACCAATCCTATTACGGCTAAATATCTCAATTTTGGAGAAAACGATTTGTTGAAAGATCTTTATGTAAGGAGTTCTAATACATTATTTGTGATCAGTGGTTTTGTGTTTACGCTCATAATTACCAACGTCAACCAACTTTATGAAATTATTCCAGAGGAATACAGGGTAGGAGTGAGTATTGTATTTTTGATCAGTCTGGTAAAACTGACGGATAATATTTTGGGAAATAACAACAGTATTATTTTCAATTCCAAATATTACAAAACTGTACTTATTGCCGGAGTCGTTCTTGTAGGAGTTGCCTTCCTGCTTAACCTTTGGTTAATTCCCATTTATGGAATTTATGGCGCCGCCTACGCCACGTTTATCTCATTTCTGACTTACAATATCTTCAAGCTTTTGTTTGTAAGACTCACTTTCGGAATTCATCCCTTCAATGTAAAAAGTTTGTATATATTTTCAGTAATTACTGCTTTAACGATGGGCTTTTATTTTTGGGAGTTTTCGACTGATTTACCACTTCTTAATATCACTCTGAAATCAATATTGATCAGCGGTCTGTATTTTATCATTAGTTTGAAAGGAGACTTGTCTAAAGACTTGACAAAGCTTTACTTTAAAGTTATTAAAAACAAAACTCTTTAGTATCTATAACTGATGAGTTCACAACTAACCAATCAAAACTGTTTTGAAACAAAACGAATGATACTATATACATGGAGTCGGTAGAAAGTTTTTATCCTTAAACTATTATACCTTAGTTTTTAAATACTGCCCAGTAAAAGAAGTTTTGACTTTAGCTACTTCTTCAGGAGTACCTTCAGCTATGAGCTGTCCGCCATTAATTCCTCCGCCAGGACCTAAATCGATGACATGATCGGCACATTTGATCAAGTCGATGTTGTGTTCAATCACGATTACGCTATGACCATTCTCAATTAAAGCTTCAAAGGATTTCAATAATTTACTGATGTCGTGAAAGTGAAGTCCGGTTGTGGGTTCATCAAAAATGAACAAAGTTTTATCAGCGTTTTTTCCTTTGGTTAAAAAAGAAGCTAACTTGATACGTTGCGCTTCACCACCAGATAGGGTAGAAGAGCTTTGACCTAAAGTAACATAACCAAGACCAACGCTTTGTAAGGCTTCAAGTTTATTAGAGATCTTGGTTTCGTTGTGGGAAGAAAAGAACTCCATCGCATCATCTATTGTCATGGATAAGATGTTGTCGATGTTTTTGCCTTCAAATTCAACATCCAAAACTTGCTGCTTAAAACGTTTACCTTTACAAGCTTCACATTCGAGGTGAACATCTGCCATAAACTGCATTTCGATAGTCACTTCACCCTCACCTTCGCATGTGTCGCATCGTCCCCCTTCCACATTGAAACTAAAATGCTTGGGCTTGAAATTTCTTATTTTAGAAAGCTTTTGTTTAGCAAATAGATTTCGAATATCATCGTAGGCTTTGATGTAGGTTACAGGATTGGACCTCGAAGACCTCCCAATTGGATTTTGATCCACATACTCAATATGCTTGATGTGCTTGAAGTTCCCTTCAATGCCATCAAATTGGCCAGCTTTGGTTCCATAGCCTCCATTATGCTTTATCATAGCCGGGTAGAGAATCTTTTTGACAAGAGTGCTTTTTCCACTACCTGAAACTCCTGTGATGGCTACGAAACTATCTAAAGGCACTTTTACAGAAACATTTTTTAAATTATTCTCGCGTGCACCTTTCAGTTCAATATAGGATTTGGATGTCCTTCTTTCTTTAGGAACTTCAATTTCCATCTTACCGTTCAGGTATTTTGAAGTTAGTGAGTTTGCCTTCAGGATTTGTTTATATGTCCCTTCAGCTACAAGATCTCCACCATGAGTTCCTGCTTCTGGACCAATATCGATAATGTAATCTGCAGCTTTCATGATGTCTTCATCATGTTCTACTACAATTACTGTGTTTCCTAAATCACGAAGATCTTTCAAAACTTCAATCAGCCTTTCGTTATCTTTAGAATGCAAACCAATAGAAGGTTCGTCTAAAATATACATTGAACCCACAAGGCTACTGCCCAGTGATGTTGCCAAATTGATTCGCTGTGATTCTCCGCCCGAGAGAGAATTGGATTTTCTATTTAAAGTAAGGTAAGTTAAACCGACATCCATCAAGAATTTAAGTCTACTATTGACTTCCTTCAATAATCGTTTTCCGATTTTTTCATCGTGTTCATTCAGCTTTAATTTTTGAAAAAATGAGCTAACTTCATCAATCGGTAAATCCACAAGCTGAGTGATATCAATGTCATTGATTTTCACATAGGTGGCTTCTTTTTTCAATCTGCGACCTTTGCATTCCGGACATCTTGTTCTCCCACGATATCTGGATAATAAAACTCTATTCTGAATTTTATAAGCTTTTGATTTTACAGCTTCAAAAAATTCATTAACTCCGGTGACATATTGATTTCCGTTCCAGATGACATTTTTTTCGTCATCGGTTAGTTCGAAATAAGGTTTGTGTACAGGGAAATCAAACTTGTGCGCATTTTTTACAAATTCTTTCTTGTACCAACCTAAGGTGTCGCCGCTCCAGGGAGCAATGGCTCCCTCATAAACACTCAATCCGGTATTGGGAATAACCAAAGCTTCATCAATGTCGATAATATCTCCATAACCTTCACACTTTGGGCAAGCTCCTAACGGATTGTTGAAACTGAATAGATGCACATTTGGCTCGGTAAATAAAATACCGTCCAATTCGAATTTATTGTTGAAATTGGTAATTTTATTTGTGGCTACTTCTTCAATATTGAGCTCTCCTTTCCCTTCAAAAAATGCATTCTGAATAGAATCCGCTAATCGGTTGTAGAAGTCTTCATCATCTTTTACGACTATCCTGTCTACAACAATTGAAAGTTGACTTTTCTTAGGAATCTTTCGCTCCTGAGCTTCACTTATTTTTAAAACTTCATCATCAACCTTGATTCTACTAAATCCTTGTTGCTGAAGAATTTTAATTTTTTCTTCAATAGTACGCTTGTTTTCTAAGGTTATAGGAGCGAGGAGAAGCAGTTTTTTGTTTTCTTCCTGTGATTTTATGAAATCTACAACATCGGTTACCGTATGCTTTTTTATTTCTTTTCCTGAAATTGGAGAAATAGTTTTTCCAATTCTTGCATAGAGCAATTTCAGATAGTCATAAATCTCTGTTGATGTTCCTACTGTTGACCTTGGGTTTGTAGAATTCACCTTTTGTTCGATCGCTATAGCAGGAGCAATTCCTTTGATGTAATCTACCTTAGGCTTGTCTAGACGGCCCAAAAATTGCCTTGCGTAGGCTGAAAGGCTTTCGACATAACGTCTTTGACCTTCAGCATATAGCGTATCAAAGGCTAAACTCGATTTTCCTGAACCAGAAAGTCCAGTAATGACTACGAGTTTATTTCTTGGAATGACAACATCAATATTTTTTAAATTATGAAGTTTTGCACCCTTTATTATAATATATTCTTTAGGGTCAATTTTATCTAAATCTGTGTGTTTCATATATTGTAGGAATACCACAAATATAAAGATTTGTCCCCCCAATTAAGCCTTATACACTGACTCATAATATGTTAAAATTATTAACGGTATGAGGTGTGTAAACATATATTTATATATTAGCCAAATAAAAAGAAGCCTATACAACACTTTTACTTAAACTAAATTAATAACAAGAGCCGATTTTTGAAGTTGGTTTTACTTAAGTGAAAGATTTATGAATAGAACTTCGATCTCCTCAGAAGCTTATTTGGTCAAGCAATACATTTCAGGTGATGAAAACTCACTTTCCATTTTAATCAACAGACATCAACAAAAAATCTTCGGGTTTATATTTTCCAAAGTCTATGATAAAGATCTTGCGGAAGATATTTTCCAGGATACCTTCATAAAAGTTATAAGGACTCTAAAGCGTGGTAAGTACAACGAAGAGGGAAAATTTCTTCCTTGGGTTATGAGAATTGCTCACAACCTCGTTATTGATCATTTTAGAAAAAGCAATAGAATGCCAAAATTTGAGGGCAAAGGAGACTTTGATATCCTAGATTTTATGACAGATGGTGACATGAACGCTGAACGTAAAATTATCAAAGATCAAATAGATGTCGATTTACACGCTCTTATCAAAGAACTGCCCCAAGATCAACTTGAAGTCTTAGAAATGAGAATTTTCAAAGAGATGAGTTTTAAAGAAATAGCATTCAAAACTGATGTGAGCATCAATACTGCTTTGGGCAGAATGAGATACGCTCTTATTAATTTGAGGAAAATTATTGAAAAACATCAGGTAGTTTTAACAAACTAGCTTATGCAATAATTCTTTTTTAGTTGCGTTTTTGTTGTATATAAAATTAAAAAATATGGCAAAAATTTACTCTAAAGAAGTTTTAAATTCAACTTCAAAACCAATGAGACCCTCAGCAAAAACCATAAAGTCAATTTTGGATTTTTCTAAGGCAATGACTGTTGTACAGTATAGAAATTTACAGTTTGAAAATATTCAAAATTGATTGAGTGTTTTTCTTAAAATAAAAGGTTTTCTTATTTCGATTTGGAAGCCTTTTTTTTGTGGTAATTATGGATGACAGATTTACGACCAATCGTATTGGTAATAATATCCTTATTCAAATCCCAGCCCCTGGCTGGGGAATATTCTCTACCATACCAAATAATTTGTAAATGCAAGTCGTTCCAGACTTTTTCTGGAAAAAGTCGCTTGGCATCTTTTTCGGTTTGTTGCACATTTTTACCAGTACTCAAGTTCCAGCGGTACATTAACCTATGGATATGAGTGTCTACAGGAAATGTAGGGACACCGAATGCCTGAGCCAAGACCACTGAAGCCGTTTTGTGTCCAACCGCAGGAAATTCTTCCAAGGCTTCCATATCATTAGGAACTTTACCGTTATATTTTTCAATAAGAATTTTAGAAAGTCCGTGAATTCCTTTGGATTTCATCGGAGATAAACCTACTGGTTTAATGATTTCCCGAATTTCATCTGGACTCATTTTGACCATTTCCCAGGGAATGTCCGCTCTATCAAAAAGCAAAGGGGTGATTTGGTTGACTTTCACATCTGTACTTTGTGCTGAAAGCAATACTGCAATGAGCAAGGTGTATGGGTCTTTATGGTCCAAAGGAACCGGGATCGTGGGATATAATTCCTTTAACGTATTTATAACGAAATCTACTTTTTCAGATTTTTTCATTTCCTTTACTTTTAAACAAAAATAGGAATTATGACAACACTAAAAGCGGGAGATAAAGCCCCAAATTTTGAGGGTAAAGACCAAGACGGAAACGCCCACACACTTAAAGATTATAAAGGAAAAAAATTAGTCGTCTTTTTTTATCCCAAAGCAAGTACACCAGGATGTACTGCAGAAGCTTGTAACCTGAGGGATAACTGGGAAACTTTTCAGGAAAAAGGTTATGAAATTCTTGGCGTCAGTGCAGATTCTAAAAAACGTCAGCAAAATTTTAAAACTAAATACGAGCTTCCTTTTCCATTGCTTGCCGATGAAGACAAAGAAGTCATACAAGCATTTGGAGTTTGGGGGCCGAAGAAGTTTATGGGTAAAGAATACGATGGCATTCATAGAACTACTTTTATCATCGATGAAGAGGGTAAAATAGAAGAGGTTATTGCTAAAGTGAAAACCAAAGCTCACGCTGAGCAGATCTTGTAAACCTTAATTGGAATTAGTTGTTTGATCTTTAAAAATCAAATAAATATCCTTTTGATTATTTTTCAAGCTTAGGTTGAAGCTGTTGAATTACTCAAGAATTAATGTAATTTGGTTGTATGAACTGGGAGCAAGCAATTCAAGATTTTACATACTACCTAAAGATAGAAAGAGGCCTGGCCGATAATACCATTCAAAATTATCGGCTGGACATCTTAAAATTGACCAATTACCTTTCCGATTTTGATTTGAAAATTTCTCCAGTTGAAATAGCTGAAGAGGATATTCAGAGCTTTATTTATATAATTTCAAAACTTCTAAATGAACGATCTCAGTCCAGATTAATTTCTGGGCTAAAGAGTTTTTTTGATTATCTCATTTTTGAAGATTACAGAAAAACAAATCCGCTCGAACTCATAGAATCTCCGCGTTTGGGCCGACAACTCCCGGATACGCTTTCAACTGAAGAGATTGATCGACTCATTGATGCTATAGACTTGTCGCATCCTCAAGGCCAGCGTAATAAAGCCATCATCGAAACTCTTTATGGTTGTGGATTAAGAGTTAGCGAGCTCATAAATCTTAAAATTTCTGATCTACATTTTGAAGCAGGTTTTGTTAAAGTAGTAGGAAAAGGGAATAAGGAACGATTGGTTCCAATTAATGCCTACACTCAAAAATTTATAACTATTTATAAAGATGAAGTTAGAATTCATCAGGAGGTAAAACCTGAATTCACTGATATTCTTTTTTTAAATAGACGAGGCGCTCAATTAACGCGAGCTATGATTTTTACTATCGTAAAGCAATTATCTAAAGAAGCTCATATTCAGAAGAAAATTAGTCCACACACATTCAGGCATTCGTTTGCGACACATTTATTGGAAAATGGAGCTAACCTGAGGGTTATCCAACAAATGTTAGGTCACGAAAGCATCACCACAACAGAAATTTATATGCATTTGGATAAAACTCATTTAAGGTCTGTGCTTGAAAAGTTCCATCCGAGAGCTTAAATCACAACTCCATTTGATTTAAAATCTTGTAGTTTTTGTAGAGTCTTCTAGTGAGAATGCCATAAAGTACACGATAAAATAAAATCAATAGGCCAACAACGATAAGAAGTATGAAAACCATGATTCCACATATAATCCAGAATTCTAGAGTATTGAATGTGGTTTGCATCATTATAGCTCTAGCCCCACCTATCACGAACATAATTATAAAAAGAGCGATGTTATAACGGACATAGTACTTTACAGATTTCCTAGTTTTAATAATCTGCTTCATCAGTTTCCTTGCAGAGTCTGTAACTTGAATACGTAGATAGTTCTTGCAGAATAAATAAATAAATCCAAATAGAACAACATAATTTAAAACGGTCAGTATTTTCAAAAACCAAAGAAAAGATTGATTTTCTATAGAGTCCATATATTCTTTTGAGGAGACTAAAACATCTATACCCAACCAAAACACAAACTCCAGGATACTTATGATAAATATCCATTTGACACTGGAAGATGACTTTTTATGCAACATTGGCATAAGTTCATCTTGAGTGTATTTTGGCAAATCTTCATTTCTTTTTTGCCAATCTTTTTTAATAAGGTCTAACTCATCCATAGTTAAGGATTCAAAATCTTTTTAAGTTTAGTCTTTACTCTATTCATTTTCACTCTTGCATTTACTTCAGAAATTCCAAGGGTCTCGGATATCTCTGTGTAGGGCTTGTCTTCCAGATAGAGTAGGACTAAAGCTTTATCAATATCATTAAGTTCTTTTATAGCAGAGTACATCAGTTTCAAATTATCATCCAAGGTGCTATCATAGCCTTCAGCAGAAATTTTAAAATCAAAATTCTCCCAGGGTAAGGTTTGGACTCCTCTTTTTTTCTTTCTATATAAAGTTATAGCTGTATTTAAAGCTACACGATACATCCAAGTACTAAATTTTGACTCTGCTCTAAATTTTGGATAAGCTTTCCATAATTGAATGGTTATTTCTTGGAAAAGGTCTTTGTGAGCATTGTCATCGTAGGTGTACATCCTACAAATTTTATGTGCAATGTTTTGATGTTCCTCTAAAAGGTCAATAAATTTTTTCTCTAGTTCTTTATTCAAAACTTACAAAGTCTTAATCATATGTCGTTAAAATTATCAAAAGTTACAGAACTAGCATTAAATTGAACCAATTAAGATATAAATTGGTACTTATGAATGTACCAATTTCAAAATTACCAAGAGTTGTCATCATAGGTGGAGGCTTTGGAGGAGTAAGTTTAGCCAGGAAGCTTGAGAAGAAACCTTTCCAAGTAGTCATGTTGGACAAAAGAAACTTCCACACTTTCCAACCATTATTATATCAAGTTTCAACGTCTGGACTTGAGCCAGATTCCATAGCATATCCTATCCGTAAAATATTAAAAAAAAATAAGGATGCTTATTTCAGGATGGCAGAAGTGGAAAATATTGATGATGGGAAGCAACTTGTAAAAACAAACATTGGAGAAATTACATACGATTATTTAGTAATTGCAACCGGGTCCAAAACAAACTTCTTTGGAAATAAAAGCGTTGAAGAAAATGCTATTTGGATGAAAACTGTGCCTCAAGCCCTCAACCTGAGAAGTTTGATTTTAGAAAATTTCGAAGAAGCAACTATCACAACAGATCTTGAAAGGAGAAAAGCACTCTTGAACTTTGTTATTGCGGGAGCGGGACCAACTGGTGTTGAATTAAGTGGTGCTCTAGCAGAATTGAGAAAAAATGTAGTTCCCATGGACTACCAGGATATTGATACAAATGAAATTCACATCCATTTAATTGAAGGTTTGGATAAGGTGTTACCGCCAATGAGCGATAAATCCTCTGCAAATGCTCAAAAATATCTGGAAGAACTTGGTGTAGAAATTCACCTCAATACTTTTGTGAATTCCTATGAGGATAATATTGTAAAAACAAATAATGAGGACTTAAGCTTCAATACAGAAACTTTTATATGGAGTGCCGGAGTTACTGGAGCAGCCATAGAAGGGCTTAAGACAGGTGCTTTGATGGAAAAGGCAAATCGTTACAATGTCAATGCCTTTAATCAAATTGATGGGTATGAAAATATATTTGCTATTGGTGATATTGCTTTAATGACCAGTGAAGATTATCCTAAAGGACATCCTATGGTTGCTCAGCCAGCAATACAACAAGGAGATCATTTGGCTAAAAATTTACTGAGAACGATCAATAAGCAAAAACTCTTACCTTTTGAATATTTTGATAAGGGAACAATGGCCACTGTAGGAAGAAATAAGGCCGTTGTAGATTTGAAAAAGCTCAGATTTGGAGGTGCATTAGCTTGGTTTATGTGGATGTTTGTTCACCTGTGGTTTTTAGTAGGATTTAGAAATAGAATAGTTACCTTTTTTAACTGGACTTATAGCTACATCAATTATGACAGAGCAGCAAGGCTTATTGTAAGACCTTTTAAAGGGAACAAACAAATGTCGTCTCCAGACTAGAGAGGATTAGAGAAAAATCTACAAAACAAAAGCAGTCAATTCTTTTAAAAGAATTGACTGCTTTTGTTTGGAATCAACAATGAACATTTAGTTTCCTAAAACCTCTTCTACTTTTTCTCTTAAGTCGTTACCTCTTAAGTCTTTTCCTATAATTATGCCTTTCTCATCAATTAGAAATGCTGCAGGAATAGCCTTCACTCCATATTTTTGAGCAATAGGTTCTTGCCAGTATTTTAGATTGGATATGTGATTCCACTCAAGGTTATCATCTTCTATGGCTTTTATCCATGAATCTTTGTTATTGGGTTTGTCCAAGGAGACACCAACAACGGTAAACCCTTTATCTTTATAATCATTATAAATGCTTACGATATTTGGATTTTCAACTCTACATGGTCTGCACCAAGACGCCCAAAAGTCTATTAGAGTTACTTTCCCCATGGCGTCTTTCAGTGATAGTTCATTTCCTTGTGGGTTAGGTCCGGAGAATTTTGGTGCTTCAGCACCAATATCTGTAGCGCCAATCTTAGCGATATTTTGTCCAAGCATTTTTCCAAGGGGCGTATCTTTTACCTCATCCTCAAAATTGTCATATAAAGATCTCATATTGTTAAGCGGAACTGTTTTAGAATTCATCACATCAGACAAAGCCATCATGCCAACTATGGAATTATTGTTCTTCTTAATAAATTCTAAGGTGGATTGTTTAGCCTCTTCTTTGATTTCTTCTGCATCCAATTCTAAATCGAGTACCGCAATTTCGTCGTCTCTTTTAAGTGCTTCCTGGCGCTTTTTATTTAATTCATTGCCCCTTTCAGAAAATTTAATGATCAAATCTAGATAATCATTCAATAGTTGATTATGCTTGCCACCAGTGACTATTGACTCTCTTAAATTTTCTCGATTTGCTTCTATTTTGATATTCTCATTATCCTTGATGAAGATGATATTACCGTCGACACCTTCAATTTTTATGAGATTAATTTGTTGGTTGGATTTCTCAAATTCGAATTCAAATGAATTGTTTTGTACCTGAGTAGTATCTGCGGGAATAGGGACATTCTGAGGCCCGAGGTGTGTAAGATAAACATCGGTTCCATCGGGAACATTGTCAATAGTAGCTTCAAGTGTTGGACCAGAAGAATTACAACTTGCCAAAAGAAGAAGTAAAGAGAGACTGAAGAATAGTTTCATTTTGAATAATTTTATTTGCAAAAATAGCATACTCAAACAGAGTAGGGTAATAACTATAGAAGAAATTAGCTAGAGATGGTAAATCTATCTTAAGTAAAAAGTTCAATCTTCATTTTATAGATAGTATTGTAATCATTACATTTAGACATGGATCGTTATAAAGATATTTACCCATTTAAGATAAAGCTGAGCTTTCAGAAAATTCGCGACAATTTTCAAAAGCGATTAGAAACAGAAAGCAATCCAATTTCAAAAAAATATATTCAAGGCATATTGGATTACTCGGAGTCTTACCCTGAGCTTTTTGACGGGATTGAAGACTATGAGAACCTAAAGCCTTATGAGAAACAAATCAAAATATTGCTAGATGATTTGTTTCCTGATGTATTGACTCATAATGAGATTAAAGTGGCAACTGTTCCTTTTCGCAATAAAATGTTCAGAAAAACAAAACGTTTTGAGTCTATACTGAATGCGGTTCCTTATGAAGGATTTGAGTTTTTGCCGAGAAACTTCAATATTGAAAAAGATTATATTCTGGCCTGTATTATTATTCTAAACACCTACTATAGTTACAATATTGACTTCTTCAGACCAGAATATTACGATGTTCCAGATGCTGATGGTAACCTGAAAAATTACAGACTTTTTGTAAATGCGGATTTCGTAGAATTAATTCCTACAGAAAATGCAGTTGAAATCACGCCTAAAGATGTTGATGAATTACTAAACAGACATAATGATATTGATTTCTGGAAAGAAAAGTTTCCACCCAACTCCTGGATTTTTAAAGGGTTTGCGATTTTAAATCTCACTGATGTCACTGCCGATAATAGTATTTCGGAAATTAAAACGCTTCTACTCAACAATAATATTTTATCCGATTCTAAAGCTGTCACTTTGAAAATGGCAAGTATTTTAAAATCCATCTTTAGATTGCCAAAACTCGAATTTGGCTTTGCCCTTTTCAATGATGAAAAAGAGACATTTCAGCTTAGCCATTCTAATTTTATAGATAGTTTTATTTTGGACTCAATTTCGGACAACGGTTGCCGGGAGGCTTTTTGTCACGGGGCATATAAAGCGATTGTAGATCAACATAAATACTTCAGTATAACAGATGTCAATTCTTATTCTGAAAAAAATCCGGGTAATAAATTTGCCGATCATTTAAAATCTAAAGGAATTCAGTCTGTTATTCTAGCCCCGGTAAGTAAAAATAATAAACTTTTAGCCATTCTTGAATTGGTTAGTTTTTCTAAAAATGACCTAAATAATATCAATGCAACGAAGCTTGACGATATTGTGCCTTACATAGCAGAAACTGTTGAAAATTACGAACAAGAAAAGCAAAACAGAATAAAAGCAATAATCCAAAGTGAATACACCTCTATACATCCAAGTGTAGAATGGAAATTTGAAGAAGAGGCCGAGAAATTATTTTATGAAACTTCAGAAGAAAGTGAATTGAAAGAAATTTATTTTCATGATGTTTATCCTCTTTTTGGACAAATAGATATCGCCGATTCATCTACCCAAAGGAACTCTGCTATTCAGAACGACTTGATACATCAGCTCAATAAAGTTTTGGATATCATAAATTCTGCTTTCGAAGCACAACCTCTCCCAGTTTATGAACAGTTGGGTTATAGAATTACAGATTCCCTTTCTCATTTATCAAGTGGGATTTCAGCTTCAACTGAAGAAAAGGTTGAACAGTTATTAAGAAATGATGTACTCCCTGTTCTAAAACATATTCAAACCAATGTACCGAATTGTGAATATCTCGTCGATAATTATCTTGATAAAATCAAGCCAGGGAACAAGACATTTCATAAAAACAGAGATGAATTTGATGAAACAATTTCAAGAATAAATTCCTGCATGGCTGGTTTTATAGATTTAAAACAAGTTGAAGCGCAGAAATTATTTCCGCATTATTTTGATCGTTACAAAACAGATGGAGTGGAGCATAACATGTACATAGGTCAATCCATAGTGAAGGATCGTAACTTCAATGAAGTTGTTTTGCAAAATCTAAGATTGTGGCAAATTACAGTTATGTGTGAAATGGAAAATCGCTTTTATGAAATTCAGGAGACCAAAAATTTCAAATTGAGTTCAAGGTCACTAATTTTAGCTTTTAATAATACGCTAACCATTCATTATAGAATGGATGAAAAACATTTTGATGTAGATGGTTCCTACAATGCGAGATACGAAATCATCAAAAAAAGGATTGACAAGTCTTTTGTGAAAAACTCAGAAGAACGAGTAACGAGTAAAGGTAAATTAACAATTATCTATTCTCAAAAAGAAACTCAATACGAATATTTGAAATATATCAACTATTTACAAAGAAAACAATACCTCAATGAAGAGGTGGAGATTCTTGATGTTGAAGATTTGCAAGGTGTTTCTGGATTGAAAGCTATACGCGTGGGGATTTTGTATCATAAAGGGGATTCCTCCGAAAAAAGAGTCACTTATGAAAGCTTAATAAAATCTTTGAATTAAAACTTATAGCCGAGTGAGACTTGAAATACTTCATTTTTTAGGTCGGTGGATATCGTTTGTTCTTCGTTTTTAGGGATTTCAGATAATCCCAAGACATATCTGGCTTGAATAAATAAGCCATTATTCAATTCATAACTAGAACCTATAGCAAATCCAAAGTCAAAATTATTAATGTCATCTTTTATGTCTATGGTTTCATTTCTTAAAGTTTCTGGTACTAGAAACCCTGAAGTTAATATCTCATTTTCAATCTCTGAATTTACAATATAGCCAAGCTGTGGTCCAGCTAGAAGACTTAAGCCCTTATAAACGTAGTATTTGGCAAGGATAGGTAGGGTGATGTAATCTAAATTTAAATCAGAATCTACTTTCGCTCCGTCGGCTGGCCTGTTATCATAAGAGTAATTTGCTCCAACTTGAGAGTACAATAACTCTGTTTGCAATGAAAATTTATTTGAAATTGATAATTCTGAAATAACTCCAACATGAAAACCAGTTCTGCCTTCGTCATATCCTATTTGCGAATTAGAATCTGAAGCATCTCCAGTGGCAGAAGCGAAGTTTACTCCTGCTTTTATACCTACAGAAATAGTAGCTTGAGAATATCCAGAGCTACTTAATAAAAGTGTAATAAAAGCAATAGTAAATTTATACATCTATAATTTTTTTGATATTATTAATAATCGAATCTGTATTCAATATTAAGATGTAAACCATTCAAGTTGGTTGATGTTACATCATATAAAAAGCGATAAAAAAACTGACTACAGATATGATAATACCAGCCATAAATATAGTGTAAGTAATTCTGAGTAATCTGTATTTTCTTTCTAAAACTTTACCAAGTAGATAAAGGTCTTTTACTAAAGCTTCGTAAACATAATCTTTGTCTTTAAGAATTTCTTTTACGCCCCATAAGTAATTTTCGAAAGTCATTTTATGAAAGTTTCCAAAAAATAAGATGTTGACATCTCTTTTTTCAACTTGTTCTTTGGTGAATTCCCCCGATGTGACATTTGGTCTAGTTGATAAAATGGAAAGTATGATGGCGGCGACACTAAAACAAATCAAAATCAAAGTAGGGATCATCAAATGCTGATTGCTTGGATTGTCCAACTTCGGTATAATGTTCGCCAATGCTAAAGATATAATGATAGCATTCACAGACAGTAAAATGTTTGCCTTTGTATCTGCAATATCACTTAGTTTAAGGTGATTCCTTAAGGTTGTTCTGAAAAGCGTTTGAATACTTCTCTCAGGATTGTCATTTTTATATTGAGCCTTATACTTAGCTTTTAGTTTGTCCTTCTCTTTCTTTCTTTTAGTTTTTTCTTTTTCTTCAATAAGATTGATGAGGTTTTCTTGTTTGGCAGCACTCCAGTTTTTCACCGCATAATCTGTATAATATTGATGTTTAAAGGATAGCATTTCAATATTTAAATTCGTCCACTCATCGGCATTGTAGTCTTGTCCGCGTAAACGCAATTCTTGCCTTAAAAGTTCGCTCACTTCTTTGAAATATCCTTTAGCAAAATGGGAGCAATCCGCATCTTTAATTATTTTTTCAATTTCAGAAGATGGCTGGGCACCAATTTTGGTTGCACCAATTGTTTTTTGTACAGATTTAATAATATCCTGAGCTACATTATTAGCTTCCAGAAAATCCACAGCTATACGTTTACTTTCTTCTTCATGTTGATTTTCAGAAATTGTATAACCCGTATCATGTAACCAAGCCGAAAGAAGAAGTATGAGTTTGTCCTCTTCATTTAGATTTTTTTGTTCAGCTAAATATTCAGCACTTTCAACAACTCTTTTAGTGTGATTGAAATTGTGATACACATATATATTAGATAACTTATCTTTGAATAATTGAAGTATAAAAGATTCAGTTTTTGAAATGAGATCTGTCATTTTCTGGAATTTTATCGACTACCAATTAAATTATTTTAAATGAAAAACAAATTAGTACTCATCGTATTTGGGTTAATGTTTAGTGCATGTGCAACATACGAAGTTAAATATAAAAATTTAGAAAAATTTCAATCAACAGCTTATCCCGCAGACAAAAAACTTTCTCAACGATTCTATCTAATTGGTGATACAGGTTATGAAAAACTAGAGGAGGCACCACCTGGTATTTTAGCTTTTAAGGCCTTTGCGGGACCTCTAGATACACAAAATGATAAGGTCATCATTCTCGGAGATAATATTTACCCAGCAGGTCTTCCAAGCAAAGGAGAGAAAAACCGAAATCAAGCTAAAGAAATTATAGACAGACAAACGTCTAACCTTACTTTTTTTGAAGGTGACATTCATTTTATCCCAGGGAATCACGATTGGTATTCTGAAGGCATACAGTCTTTAGAGAATCAAGAAAAACAAATCAAGAAAGTTTTGAAAGACCAAGATGAGGCATGGCTTCCAACACCTGGATGCGGACTATCATCTGTGGATATTTCAGATGATGTTCATCTTATTATTTTGGACTCCCAGTGGATTATTGCCAACTGGGATCAAAATCCTCTGATCAATAGGAATTGCAATGAAATCAAAACCCTCGATCAATTTTATGAGGAATTTGAAACGGAATTGAAAAAAAATCAGAATAAAACTACGCTTGTTGCCTTACATCACCCGCTTTATACCAATGGAGTTCATGGAGGAACTTATGAATTTTCTAAGCATTTGTTTCCTTCCCAACGAAAAATTCCTTTACCTGGCTTAGCTTCTCTGGCTACTTTAATAAGGGTTTCTGGAGGAGTTTCAGTTCAGGATACGCAGAACAATCAATACCAATCTATGGTCAAACGAATTTCAGCAATAGCCAGTCGCTGGAATAGAGTGGTTTTTGCATCAGGACACGAACATAGCTTGCAATATATAGAGCATGATCTAATCAAGCAGATCGTTTCTGGATCTGGTTCAAAAAAATCTTATGCCAAATTAGGGCTTGATGGAGAGTTTGCTTATCCGGGCTATGGTTTTGCAGTGTTTGATGTTTTTGAAGATGACTCTTCGTGGGTTCAATTTTATTCTGCAGATAAGAATAAACCTGAACTCATTTTTCAAAAAGAAATTTATGAAGGTGAAAGGAGTTTTGACCTAGAAAGTATTCCCGAAAATTTCCCAGAAACAGTTGCCACTTCAGTATATGAAGACGTGAAAACCGATAGAACAGGTTTTTATGAAAGTGTCTGGGGCCAGCATTACAGAGACCTGTACACTCGCCAGATTACAGTTCCTGTTTTAAAGATAGATACTGCATACGGAGGTTTGGAGCCAATGCGAATGGGCGGAGGAATGCAAACCAACTCTCTAAGACTGAGTGATGAAAACGGCAGGGAATACAACATCAGGCAACTGAAAAAAGATCCAGTGAGACTACTTCAGCAGTTCGTCTATCCAGATAAAAACCTATACAATGAATTTGATGATACTGTAGTTCAAGAAGCGTTACTTGATTTTTTGACAGCTGCTCATCCTTTTGGATTCATGGCAGTACCAGATTTATCTGATGCTATTGGAGTATATCACACTAACCCGCGATTGGTATATATTCCCAAACAAAAGGCGTTGGGGAAATTTAACCAAGTACATGGTAACCAGTTATATATGATAGAAGAACGTCCAGAAGAGCATTGGATGGGTACTGGTGTTTTTGGGAATCCCAATCATGATATTGTAAGCACTGCCGACATGATAGAGCGCTTGAGAAGAGATGAAAAATATAAGCTCGATGAATCAAACTATCTAAGGGCTCGATTGTTTGATATGCTTTTAGGCGATTGGGACAGGCATGAAGATCAATGGCGCTGGTCCGAGTTTGAACTTGAAAACGGAGATAGAATTTTTAAACCTATTCCTCGAGATAGGGATCAGGTCTTCGCCAATTTTGATGGTGGATTTTTTAATGTGCTGAGGACAATAAGTTCGGCTCCCAAAAAATTTCAACCGTACACTGGAGACATTGAGAATCTAAAATGGTTAAATACTTCTGGTCTGAGTTTAGACAGAATGATTATCAGAAATGCTGCTAAGGAGGATTGGGTAAAAGAGGCTAAATATATTCAAGAGCATTTGACTGATGAAGTGATTCAAAAGGCCTTTTCTAAATTACCAGAAGAAATCGACAAGGAAAAAACAAAGACTCTCATTTCAATTTTCAAATCTAGATTGGGTCATTTGGTTAATTATGCTGATCAGTATTATGATATTTTAAGTGAAGTTTCTGTTTTAACGGCTACAGATAAAGATGATTTCATAGACGTCTATCGTCAGCAAAATGGACAAACAAGGGTGAGAATTATGCGGGATATAAAAGGTGACCGCAAAAACACAATTGTCGATAAAGTTTTTGATGAAGAATACACCAAAGAAATCTGGATTTATGGTCTAGATGATGAAGATACATTTACTGTTTCCGGAGATTATCCAGCGAAAATTAAAGTTAGACTCATCGGTGGTCATGATAATGATTCTTATGCTCTTAAAGCTGGAAAAAAAGTCAGGGTTTACGATCATAAAACTTTAGAAAATTCAATAGTAGAAAAAAAAGGAGGTCGAGTGATTAGAACCGATAATTATGTGGTCAATACCTTCGATAAAGACAGGAGTATCAATTGGATAAGTTCGTTTTTACCGCGTTTGGGTTTTAATCCAGATGATGGACTATTATTTGGAGCTCAAGTCTCGCTCGGATATAATGGTTTTCAATTAAACCCCTTCACTTACAGGCATAATATAAAAGCTGGTATTTATACTGCAACTGGAGGCTTCGATGTTGGGTACGAAGGTGAGTTTGCCAACGTTCTAGGCAAGCACAATCTTTTCACTTCTTTGGAATATACAAGTCCAAATTTTGCCAGGAACTTTTTTGGCTTCGGAAATGATTCTGAATATTTTGATAATGATATCGTCAAAAATTTTAATCGGGTAAAAATTAGAAAATTCGAATTTGAATTGGGCCTTCGCAGAGCTTCAAAATATGGTAGTATTTTTGAAAATAAAGTTTCTTTTCAAAATTATGATGTAGAAAGAACGGAAGGTAGGTTTATAGACTTAGTCGGTGATGAATTGCTCAGCAATAATCCGTCATTTTTTGATTCAAAAAACTTTGTTTCTTACCAATCGTCTTATCAGTATCACAGTTTCGATGACGACCTTAATCCAAGACGTGGTATGGATTTCAAAGTTGAACTTGGAGCTACAATGAATACCTCAGACGTAGATCAGCATTTTGTTTTTCTGAATCCGCATTTGGAGTTTTATAATGCTATTTCAAATGACCAAAAATGGGTATTAAGAACCAAAGCTACTTCTCAATTGATCTTTAATGATGATTATGAATTTTATCAGGGGGCAATTTTAGGAGCCAGAAATGGGTTGAGAGGTTTTAGAAGAGATCGATTTATAGGAAGAGAAAGTCTGGTGGGTAATATTGATTTACGGCATAGTTTCAATTCTATCAAAACAAATTTTATTCCGCTTCAGTTTGGAGTATTTACAGGCTTTGATGTTGGTAGAGTGTGGTCAAACGTTCCAGAATCAAACCAGTGGAAAAACAATTATGGTTTAGGTTTTTGGGTGAATGGCGCCGATTTATTTACGGGTACTTTCAACTTCTTCCATAGCGAGGATGGATTTTGGTTTTCTTTCGGTTTTGGAGCAAAGTTTTAAACAATTTTCTTGATCACCCTCAAGTTGTGTGAATAGCGACCGCTTTCTACATTGAAAATACCAGAATGATCTATTCTATCAATTCGGACTTGTCCGTGGGCGTGAATAATATAATTATCCTTCATCATAATTCCCACGTGAATTATTTTCCCTTCTTCATTATCAAAAAAAGCAAGGTCACCCGGTTCACTTTCTTCGATAAACGAAAGCGCCTGACCTTGCTTGGCTTGTTCATAAGCATCTCGGTGTAATTGGATACCACTTATTTTGTAAACCATTTGTACAAATCCACTGCAATCTATCCCGAATGGTGATTTCCCACCCCATAAATAGGGGGAATTCAGATAAAGCATGGCAGTATCAACTAAATGGTTTTTTGTGTAATTATTATTAATGGCTCCATCAAACTGATGTTTTAGAAGTGTTGAGGAGTGAATTGAAGACCCAATACAAACGGGCATTAACTGTCCATTCTCGGTAGTCATTAAACTCAACAAATCTGTAGAATATTCATTCCTTTCATTGAGATTTTTGAAATTTTCTTGATCAATTTCAAAAGCCTGCTTTCTATCCAACCAGCCTTCATAATCGTCAAAAGCTATACGAATTTTAATCCATTTAGGTTGTGTTTCGATCACTTCAAAATGATCTCCATAAAGTAGCTGAGTAACCATTTCTGAAGAGTCGCTTGCTTCTGCTCTCACAGGAACAACACTTAGGGGACAAATTCCGTATAGCATTTGGACAGATTAAAAAATTAGCGTTCTAAAATCATAGCAGAAGCGCCACCACCTCCATTACAAATAGCTGCAGCGCCAAGTTTAGCATTATTTTGCTTCATAATATTTATGAGCGTGATAAGAATTCTAACGCCAGAACAACCTAAGGGATGACCTAAGGAAACAGCGCCTCCGTGTATATTAACCTTTTTACTATCCAGACCTAGAAGTTTTGTATTTGCAATTCCAACAACAGAGAAAGCTTCATTAAACTCAAAATACTCTATATCTTCTTTTTTAAGATTAGCTTTTTTAAGAGCAATAGGTAAAGCTTTTGCCGGCGCAGTCGTAAAACGTTCAGGTTCTTGAGCTGCATCTGCATAGCTTTTTATGGTCGCTAAGATTTCAAGTCCAAGCTCTTCAGCTTTTTCTTTAGTCATTAACACAACAGCTCCAGCACCGTCATTTATTGTAGAAGAATTGGCTGCAGTTGCCGTACCATCTTTACTGAAAGCAGGTCTTAGTTTACTTATTTTATCAAGTTTAATATTTTTAAATTCTTCATCTTCCTTCATGATGACAGGTTCACCACGGCGTTGAGGAATTTCGACAGGAACTACTTCATCATCAAATTTACCTTGTTTCCATGCATCTGCACTTCTTCTGTATGATTCCTTTGCGAATTCATCCTGTTCTTCTCTGGAAATTCCGTGCTCTGTAGCACAAAGGTCTGCACAAGTTCCCATGGCATTATTATCATATGCATCTACAAGGCCATCGCGTTGTAATCCATCCACCATTTGAGCTGGTCCGAATTTTTGACCGTTTCTTAGATGAAGGTAATGAGGAATCATACTCATGTTTTCCATACCACCGGCAACAATAATTTCTGCATCACCTGCAGCAATCGCCTGTGCAGCTTGTGATACAGCTTTCATTCCACTAGCACAAACTTTGTTGATAGTTGTACATGGGACAGTATCTGGAATTCCAGCTCCCATAGCTGCCTGTCTTGCAGGTGCCTGACCATTATTGGCTTGTACCACATTTCCCATAAGTACTTCATCAACAAGCTCTGGTTTTAGATTGATTTTTGAAAGTGCACCTTTTATAGCGATTTCTCCTAGCTTAGTTGCAGGAATTGAAGCTAAGCTCCCAAGAAAACTCCCAATAGGTGTTCTTGCAGCGCTTACTATAACAATATCTTTAGACATAAATTTGAAATTTTTATTTGAGCGAATTTAAGAATTTTAACTCAATCGTATGAGTTTAAACTACACGTTAAATATTTTTTGTGAAGACACACTTCTTGATGCCTCTTGAATTGATTATCACCAAAACTATTAAATTCTGATAGAGACTCGCACCATTTAATTTTATATTTTTGAACAACATTTAGATATGAAAAACCTTCTAGACAAACTTTACAGAAATCAATCTATCATCTTTAAGTTTTTTCTTTTAGCTATAAGCGTATTTCTCATTGTTTATTTCTTCCCTACAGGTGGCCAATTCAAATATGAGATTATCAAAGGAAAGCCATGGCAATATGAAAACCTTTATGCTCCTTTTGATTTTGCGATTCTAAAATCTGATGAAGAGATCGCTGCAGAGAAGTCAAGAATAAGAAAAACTCATATTCCATATTTCAAATACGACGTTTCTACTGCTGAAAATGTAAAAAATAATTGGCAGGAAAAACTTGATGGTTCCCAGGATTCTCTCGTAAACACCAATCAAAAAGTTGCTGAATTCATTTCGAAAACTGTTGATGAGGTTTATCAGAATGGTATACGAATTCAAGATGGAGAGGAAAACAACTATTCTATTATATTTCTTATCAAGAATAAACAAGTTGAAGAGTTGTTATATAAAGATCTGCTTACCCAACAAGACTTGAAACCTTATCTGATTTCTAATATTGAAGGGAATTATTTATCAAATTTAAAAAATGAGCTTTTAGAAATATTTTTTGAAGTTTTAGAAGTTAATGTCCAGTATGATGAGGAGCTTAATCAAAAGCAGATTCAATCTAAATTTGACCAAATCTCCTATACCAGAGGACGGGTGACCAAGGGCAGTAAAATAATTGCTAAAGGAGAAATTATAGAGGGAGAAAAGTTGAGAATGTTGAATTCTCTAAAATACGAGTACGAGTCACAGAGTTTAGAGTCTTCTGCGTTTGTAGTAGTGATCACTGGATATACGTGTCTTGTAGGACTTTCTTTGTTGATGTTGCTGTTGTTTATAAGACAATACAGACCAGATATTTACGACAATAACAATAAAATTACCTTCATATTTTTTAATATTCTGTTTCTTGTCTTCCTTACTTTATTGGTGCTAAGACTGGATACAGATTACGTTTACGTAGTTCCATTGTGTATTCTGCCATTGACTTTGAAGGCCTTCTTCGATGCACGACTCGGTCTATTTACGCACATGATCACTGTCTTGATTCTGGGCCTTATCGTACCTGATAGCTATGAGTACATGTTCTTACAAATTATAGCTGGTATAGTTACTATTTTGACAGTTTCAGAATTGTATAAAAGAGCTAATTTATTTATATCTGTTGTTCAGATTACGTTGGTTTATATTTTCGCTTACTTCGCCTTTAACATGATCAAAGAGGGTAGTATTGCTGAAATTAATTACAATAATTTCATTTACTTTTTATTGAGCGGAGTTGGACTTCTTTTTGTTCAGCCTTTTATCTACGCCCATGAAAAGATTTTTGGTTTAATTTCAGATTTATCCCTTTTAGAACTTTCGGATACCAATTCCAAATTGCTAAAAGAACTGGCTAATGTAGCTCCAGGAACTTTTCACCATTCTTTGAATGTGGCCAACCTTGCAGAAGCTGCCGCCAATGAAATAGGGGCCAATTCGTTACTCATTCGCGTTGGTGCTCTATATCATGATATTGGTAAAATGAAAAACCCTATCTATTTTACTGAAAACCAAACTACTTCCGTTTCTCCTCATGATGAATTATCACCAAGAGAAAGCGCAGAAGTGATCATCAATCATAGGTTAGAAGGAATTGAAATTGCAAAACGAAGAAATCTTCCAGATAGAATTATTGATTTTATAAGGACTCATCATGGAACTACCACAGTTTATTATTTCTATGCGAAGCAAAAAGAAGAAGATGAGGGAGAGGATATAAATAAAAAAGACTTCAGATATCCAGGCCCAATTCCTTTCAGTAAGGAAACGGCAATTTTGATGATGTGCGACTCTGTAGAGGCTGCAAGTAAGTCACTTAAAGAGCCAAATACTCAGTTAATTGATGATTTCGTTGAAAAAATTATCAATAAACAAATTCAAGAAGATCAATTTATAAATGCCAATATTACCTTCAAAGAAATTCAATCTATTAAAAAGATTTTGAAGGCCAAATTGAATAATATTTATCACCTCAGAATTGAATATCCAGACTAATATGAAGCCTATCGTTATTGCAATAGACGGCCATTCTTCTACAGGAAAAAGCACCGTTGCCAAAAGACTTGCCAAACAACTTGAGTATAAATACGTTGATACTGGTGCAATGTATAGAGCAGTTACCCTCTTTGCGATGAGAAATAACTGGATACAAGAGGGGAGTGTTGATGAAGCCAAATTAATTGAAAACTTATCTGCTGTAGAAATTAATTTCGAATATAATCCAGAATCAGGGACTAATGATGTGATCTTAAACGATGAAAACGTTGAGAAGCAAATTAGAGCCATGGAAGTTTCAGGAAATGTCAGTTCTGTTGCCAAAATTGATGAAGTGAGAGAAAAACTAGTTCAAATTCAAAAGCAACTTGGTGAAGAAAAAGGAATCGTTATGGATGGCAGAGACATTGGTAGTGTAGTATTTCCTGAGGCAGAACTTAAAATTTTCATGACTGCCAGTGCTGACATTAGAGCTCAGCGTCGCTACAATGAATTGAAAGAAAAAGGTGAGAATATAAATTTTGAAGAAGTCTTAAAAAACGTTCAGCACCGAGATGATATCGATTCCAATCGTAAAAACTCCCCGCTTATCCAATCGGAAGACGCTATAAAAATTGATAACAGTAATTTATCACAGGAAGAACAGTTTGAAAAGATTTTGAATCTGGCTAAAGAGAGAATAAAATCTGCTTAATTCATTTTCAAAATTAAATCAATCAAGCGATTGCTATAACCTCTTTCGTTGTCGTACCAACCAATCAATTTGATCAAATTTCCACCGATGACAGAGGTCATTTCAGCATCAAACACACAGGAATAAGGATTACCTACTATATCAATACTGACCAAAGGCAACTCAGAGTATTCCAAAATTCCTTTCAAATGAGTTTCTGAAGCTTTCTTAAAAAGCGCATTTACCTCTTCGATAGTAGTTGAAGTCTTTACATTTAAAGTCATATCCGTTAATGAGCCATTGGGAACAGGAACTCGAATTCCGCAACCTCCAATAACCTCACTTAAGTCTGGAAAAATTTTCGTCAGTGCTTTAGCAGCACCTGTCGTTGTTGGGATGATGGATTGTGAAGCTGCTCTTGCGCGTCTTAAATCCCGATGAGGTTTATCATGCAAGCTTTGGTCTGAAGTGTAGGAGTGAACCGTAGTGATATATGCCTGTTCCACTTCGAAAGCATCATGAATTACTTTCAGCATTGGAGCTGCATTGTTGGTGGTACAGGAGGCATTGGAAACCATAAGATCATCTTTTTCTAGAACCCAGTCATTTACTCCCAAAACCACCATTTTCACAGAATCATCACTAGGAGGAACACTCAAAATCACTTTTTTGGCTCCTGCTTCAAGATGATGTTGTAATTCAGTCTTGGTTTTAAATTGACCTGTACATTCCACAAGTGTTTCTACATCAAATTTGCCCCAATTTAAGTCCTCAAGCCTTGGAACATTGACTAATGGAAATATTTTCCCTTCCACCAGAATGCCTTCGTCATTAAAACTGACTTCAAAAGGAAATTGACCGTGAACGCTATCGTACTTTAATAAATGCGATAATGTTCTTGCATCCGATAAATCGTTGATAGCAACGATTTCAATTTGTGGGTGCTGATATAACAAACGAAAAAGGCTTCGACCGATACGACCAAAGCCATTAATTCCTACTCTTATTTTTTTACTCATTCTTATTCAAGATGTTTGTGAGCTTTGTAAGAAGATCTCACAAGTGCTGAACTCTCTACGTGTCTGAAACCTAATTCTTTTCCGATGGTTTCATATTTTTTAAATTGTTCTGGAGTAATAAATTCTTGTACTGGCAAATGTTGTTTACTTGGTTGTAAGTATTGACCTATAGTTACTACATCTACATCAACGCTTCTCAAATCCTTTAGAGTTTGAATCACTTCTTCCTCTTTTTCACCAAGTCCAAGCATGATTCCAGATTTAGTTCTTTTGATGCCCTGAGCTTTAAGATATCTTAAAACCTCCAGACTTTTATCGTATTTAGCTTGAATTCTTACTTCTCTAGTCAAACGTCTTACTGTTTCAATGTTATGAGAAACAACTTCAGGGGCTACTTCAATAATTCTATCAATGTTTCTGGTATTTCCTTGAAAATCAGGAATAAGAGTTTCTAGAGTAGTAGTAGGATTCATCCTCCTTATGGCATTAACTGTTTCAGCCCAAATTATAGATCCCATATCTTTAAGGTCATCTCTGTCTACAGAAGTCACTACAGCATGCTTCACCCCCATGATCTTTATAGATCTCGCTACTTTTTCTGGCTCATCCCATTCAACATCTTCTGGTCTGCCGGTTTTTACTCCACAAAATCCACAAGAACGTGTACACACATTTCCCAAAATCATAAAAGTCGCTGTACCTTCTCCCCAGCATTCTCCCATGTTTGGACAGCTTCCAGAGGTGCATATAGTATGCAGATCATACTTATCTACAAGCTTTCTTAAGTTTCTATATTTCTTACCCGTAGGCAATTTTACACGCAACCATTTTGGTTTTCCAGTTCTGGTTGTGGTTTTATTTTCGGTAGTCGTTTTATCTTTCTCTAATACTGCAGTCTCCATAGTTTACAATTTTATACAAATGTAAGAAATAAAGAATAGTTTAGCTTTGGATTGTGGTCCTCTTGCCTATAAAATTAGAAACTCTAAGACAAATTTAACCTAGGTTGATTTTTTCCTAATATCTCTGATTTTTTCTTCTGAATTTGCCATAGATAGACGAAAGAGGTGGAACAGTTTAGTCTAAACTCATTAGTAATTTTTATGATCAAAGTACTGAAAAATATATCATTAGGAAATGGCTAAAACTGCCCAGCATCACAAAAACATGCCAGATAACATGGTTATATAAAATTGAATTTTTGACATAAAAATAAATACCTATGGTATAAAAAAAGCCCCCAAGGACAAGCATTGAAAGCTCAAGTAATGAGAAATTTTCAACTACAGAAAAACCATCAAAAATGATAAGCCAGCCCATAAGAAGATAGAGTAGGAGCGATATTTTTTCAAATTTTCCCGTAAAAAAAAGTTTTAGAATTGTGCCTGAAACCGCAATACCCCATACGGCATAAAAAAGCAAATCTCCATGGCTATTTTTCAAAAGCGTAAGCACTACGGGACTGTAGGTTCCAGCAATAAGGAAGTAAATGCTAATGTGATCCAGAACTCTCAATCTTCGTTTTAATCTACCTTCTGGAACGTAATGATAACTTGTAGATGCGGCATAAAGTAAAACCAAAGACAAAGCATAAAGAACAATCCCTAGTGTAAGGTAGTTATCATTAAAATCGATGGTAAAAAATAATATACTAGTACCAATACAAGCCAATAACAATCCAATTCCATGGGTAAGCGTATTCCAGAATTCTTCTTTTTGGGTCTGTAAAACTTCCATTCTAAGTTATGAGTCTTTGATTTTGCAAAGCTAACCCAATAAGTGATTTCATTAAAACCTCTATAGAAAATCATATGGAGATTCTTATAAAGATGACACCAACAAAACTTTTATTCAGTCTAGTGTCTAGTAAGTGAAACAACCACAACGGTCTCTTCTGAAACGCTCCTTTGCCCTGAAATTGATCATAAACGAATGGATTCCACCATTGTATCGAGCAAAAGTTGTGATAGAAGTATCATAAGAATATCCCGCCATGATCTGGTCGGTTATCCTTAAACCAATAAACGCTCCAGCTGTTACATTATGCTCATAGTTGGCACTCGCGTAAATTTTATCTTTCCAGTCCAGGTTAAAAGAAACCAGGGCACTGTAGGGAGCACCGTTAGCAACTCTAGCAAGGACAGTTGGTTGCAGATAGACTTCACGTTCTAGTTCAAATCTGTAACCAGTAGTTAAGTAATAATTTGGTGTTGTGTTCGCTAATGTGTTTCTAAATTCATCTATATAGCTGGTCGTTAAAAAATTCGGAATGGATACACCTACAAAAAAGTTTTCTCTGTGTAAAAAAATTCCTGTTCCAAAAATTAAACTAGTTCTCGACAAATCGCCAAATGGATTACCAAACTCACTTGGATCTTCGATGGATAGTAATGAGTAATCTATGGCATAATTATTTACTCCAAGTTTTATTCCTGCAGATAATAGCCAGTTTTGAGAGAGTCTTAAGTGATAAGCTATATTTCCAACCACTCTATTTTCTGTACTCGCTCCAATTTTGTCACTCATAATATCAAATCCAGCTCCAAGGTTTGTGAGTCCTATTCTATCGTGGCCTGTCAAAATTAGTGTTTCTGGAGCCCCATCGAAACCAACCCACTGCGAGGTGTAAAATCCTGTAGCGCTATACCCATCAGAACTTCCCGCATAGGCAGGATTATAAATTAGAGGTGCGAATACAAAATTTGATAATTTTACGTCTGTTTGAGCTTTGGCAAAAAAACCAAGACTCACACAAAGCAGGAGTGTTATGTTTTTTAGAAAGTTCATCATCTGTTATTATTATCTATTTGTACAAAACCTTTCTTGGTGTCATTCTTACACGGTGACTTGTAATTCAATATGTAGAAATAAGTTCCAGTGGGTAAAAAGTTTGCTTGACTTATTGTCCCTCCCACATTTGAGGCTCCTCTAAATGTATTGTCAGTATTATTATAGCTAGTTGTTTCCCATACTAATTTGCCATAGCGGTTGTAGATTTTCATTTCATTTTCAGGAAAGGATTCAATGTTGATAACATTTAGTTTTTCATTTAAACCATTTCCATTGACGGTGATAAAATTGTTGACATCTATAATGCCTTCAATGATGTTAACCTCAACTTCGAGGACATTACTGCTTAAACAATTGAGGTCGGCATCAAAGTTTCTGGCATACAATATTGTGCTCTCAGCAATAAGGTAATCTGGCGCGAGGGCTATTTCATCTGCTGGTGATAAGTACCATTTGATATCCATGCCAGAGACATTAAGATCACTTAAACTGGGTTGGTCTTCAATACAAAACTCTTGGTAGGCTTCTCCAGTTGGAGGGTCTATTTCATTGATAAAATCCTGTTCTATTTCAATTTCCAAAATCTCCATGCACCCATTATCATCCATAACTTCAATATCATAGGTGCCAGGAGCAAGTTGATCAAATAGAAAAGTTGAATTATCAGAACCGACAGAACCGAAATTGGAGGTGTAAGGAGGGATTCCGCCTTCAATAAATAAGGTTATAGTTCCGTCATCAATTCCAAAACAATTAGCTTGAGTAGTTTGAAAATTAACTTGCAACTGAGTTGGCTCGTTAATCTCTACATCTAGATTAACAGTGCAATTACTTGCATCTGTGACTACAAGAGAATAAACACCCTCGTCAAGATTGCTAAGGCTAGGCTCTGAACTGGTGAATCCATTTGGACCCGACCATTGATAATCGTAAGAGCCATTTGGAAGTAAACGACCACCTTCAATTACTACATCCACAAAACCGTCCTCGGCCCCAAAACAACTTATGTTTTCGAACGTATGGTTCATTGCTAAAGCATCAACACCTTCTATTTCAACATCAATTGATATTTCACAATTGTATTTATCGGTAACATTTGCAGTATAAGCCCCTGGTGGCAACTGACTCAATTCTTTGCCGGTTGCTCCATTGCTCCACTCTACATTGTAAGGAGCAGTCCCTCCTTCAATGTTTAGTGAAATTTGTCCATCTTCACCAAAGGCACAAGTCTCATCTTGCGAGCTAACCTCAATTTTGATGGGGTCTGGCATGATCAATTCTACATCTTTTGAAGCTATACAAGTAAGGTTATCATATACATCAACACTGTAGGAGCCAGGACCAACACCTGTAAGATTCTTTTCTGTTGAAATGACTTGATTTACAGCATTCTTCCATTCGTATTGATAAGTAAATTCGTTTGGCCCCGTTTGCAATGGTGTTCCTCCTTCTACAGAAATATTGATGAATCCATTAAATTCATCTCCAACAGCTTTGGAAGTTTCGTTTTTTGGAATACTAATTTCATCTGTACAGACTATAGCTGTCTTTTCGAGTACTTCAATGCTTATGGGGTCTGGTTCAGTTATCTCAAAGCCTTCCGTTATTGAACAATTATTTTGATCTGTTGCAATGACTGTATAGTAACCGGCGCCGATATTTTCTAAATCTTGTGTTGTAGCAACCAGCATCCCGTCTTTTAGCCAGGAGTAAGAGTAGCTTCCAGTACCTCCGGATAAGGAAATAAGAATTTTACCGGTAAATTCTCCATGGCATTGGATGTTTAGTACGGCATCTTCCGTGACGATAAGTTCATCAGGTGCTTCGATTGCATAGTTGAATTCATTCACACATCCAAATCCATCAGTGATTTCAAGGGTATAAATTCCTTGCTTTAAATTGAAAATATCTTCTTGATTGGAACTGAAACCGTCTGGACCACTCCAGTTAAATATGTAAGACTGTGTATTTGATATTGGAATTCCACCTTCAGGACTTATTTGAATACTTCCATCGTTGGCATCTGCACAACTGGTTTGGTTTCCGTTATAATCTGAAATCACAGCATTGTCAATCACCTCAGAAGAGACCGTTATAGTAAATTCAATTGTGCTTTGTCCACAAGGATCTCCACTAAAACTACTTTCGGACGTTACAGTAATGACAGCCGTTTGTGTTACACCAGTTGTATTCGTTGCAGTGAAGACTGGTATATTTCCAGCTCCATTAGCTGCAAGTCCTATTTCAGGATTTGAGTTTGTCCATTCATAAGATGTAACCATTGTAGGAGCAGTTGTTGAAAAATTAATTCCACTAATTTCATCTCCTCTACACACCTCAATATCTTCAACTGGATTTATTTCAGCAAAAGGAACTACCGTCAAAGTTGCAGGGTCAGAAACCACTGGTCCACAGCTTGAATTATCAAAACTTACCACTGCATAATAGAATTGCTCACCAGCTACATCAGTTGGAGGTAGAAATGTAGGTTGGTTGGCGCCAGTGATAGCTGTACCACCAGTGTTACTACTTTCATCGTTTTCAAACCATTGATAAGTCGGTGTTCCAAGGCTAAAGTTTAAATTAACCGATAATAAATTCGGTGTTGCATTCAGACATAATTCTTCCGACTGTGGTTGCTGATTGATTACTGGTTGTGGTTCAACTCTTATTCTTGCTGGAACACTTACAGTTTCACATCCTGCGGCCTCTTGAGAAATAACAACATAATAAAATAATATTCCTTCCTGATCCGTTGGAGGGGTGAAGCTAGAATTAGTTTCATCAGGAATTTCAGTACCAGTTGTCGCGTCTGCTGTAGTATTTACATACCATTGATAATTGAATTGTCCAACCCCACCAGAAACTTCAACGTTTAATTCGTTTGCAGGTGCATCAAGACACAGTTCTTGATTATCCAGTGGTTGAACATCGATAACAGGATCTTCTATAACCTCAACTTCAGAAACCTGACTAATCACATCTCCACATTGATCTCCTTCCGGACTTACGACTACGTAAAAGAAATAAGTACCTGGAATATCAAAAGCGGGTGGTAGGTAAGTAGCATCTGTAGCTCCAGGAATTTCTGTTCCCCCGGCATTTGTTGGTGTTGTATTTCTAAACCACTGGTAAGTTGTTGAGGTGGATTCGCCACTTTCTAAACTTACGCCTAAAGGTGATATCTGTCCACCTTCACAAATCGTTTGAAAAGATTGTGGTTCTTCCTGAATAAGACCAGAGCTTTCAACAATAACTTCCACTGTAAAAGGATCTCCAACACAATTTCCAGATCGAGGAGTCACTGTATAAGTTAGGGTTGCAATATTTTCTGATGTATTTGTAACATTCTGACTGATTTCCGTTTGTGGAGTTGTCTTTGCAGCACCACCAGTAATTGCTCCTGCAGGAACACTTACAGGTTCTGTCCAGGTATAGGTAGTATTTACAGGTACGGTATTACTACCAGAATTATCCGGTAAAACCGAAAAGGTTCCTCCAGTACAAATGTTTTCAGTAATATCTTCAATAAATGGTTTAGGTTCAACAGTAACTTCTATTAAAAACGGCTCTCCAAAACACCCGTCATGTTCTGGTGTAACCTCATAAGTAACAACTACCTCTTCGCTGCTGTTGCTTACGAGCGTTTGAGAAACTTCAGATTGTGGTGGTGTCCCATCTGTTATTCCAGAAATTGTTCCTGGTATGGATACTGTGGGTACGTCCCAGGTATATAGAGTTCCTGCAGGCACTCGGTTTGGTAGAATATCTTCTGGAGTAATATTAAAATTCTCACCACTACATATATTTATTGAGTTATCTCCTACAAAAGGTTCTGGCTTTACAACCAAAGTAAGTGTGAATGGTTCTCCTTCGCATCCGTCCACATCTGGTGTTATTGTGTAGGTGACCGTAGCCGTTTCACTGGAAATGTTTGTTAGTTGTTGATCAATAGAAGTGGTAGGTATAGATTCTGCAGTCGCTCCTGTAATTGATCCTGCAGGATTCACAACTGGGAGGTCCCATTTATAAGTAGTTCCTAGCGGAATTTGATTTCCAGAAAAATTTTCATCTGGAACAATTGATAAACTTTCATCACTGCAAACTTCAAGAGTGATGTCTTGAATGACAGGCTCATCATCAAAATTGACAGTCAATGTGAAGGGTTTACCCTCACAACCATCAAGTATTGGGGTGACGGTGTAAACTAAAGATGCAGCATTGGTTGTTAAATTTTCTATAGGTTGAGCTATACTTGTTTGAGGTGTTGTTTCTGCAAAACCACCTACTATAGCTCCAGGAGGATTGCTCACAGGATTATTCCAAATATATGTCGTTCCGGCTGGTACAAAGTTTCCGCCACCCGAGGTTGGCGTGTAATCAAAAACATTTCCATTACACAAATCTATCGTTGTATCAATAATGATAGGAGCAGGATTAATTGTGATGGTGAATGTCTCTGAGACTCCTTCACAACTTGTGCTACCAGAATTAACAAATGGTGTGACTGTGACTGTAGCAATTATTGGAAATTCAGTTAAATTTTCTGCTGTAAAACTCGGTAGATTACCAGTTCCTGAAAGTGGGGTTAATCCAATATTGGTGTCAATCTCCCATTCAAAATTAGTCGTATTAGAAGTATTAGGCGAACTAAAAATAATTTCAGAAACTTCTTCAGTATTACAAAACTCTAAATCTGGAAGAGGATCAACTTCCCCTAATGGTAATACTTCCAGATCCACAGTATCCGAATTAGCTTCGCATGAGCCTAAAGGATCATCTGTAGTAATGATAAGTGTAATTGTTCCAGTAAAACCAACTGGGGGTGTGAATTCCGTATTTGGATTTGTTGGATCTGTAAATGTACCGCCTACAGATGATGTCCATGTGATGTTAGACGCTGTTCCTCCAAAACTCCCATTGAGGTTAATACTGCTATTCACACAAATAGGCTCATAACTTCCAGCATCTACTTCAGGACCTGGTGAAATGGTAACGGTATGAGTATCGATAGGTTCAGAACAAAGCGTTCCAGAATTATCAGGAGTCAGTGTAAACGTAATATCACCCACATAGCCAGTTGGCGGAGTATAGGTTGGATCTAAAGCACTTGCATCTGGACTGAAAGTTCCCCCAGCCACACCTGCTGTCCAATTCCCAATCCCTGTTCCTCCAGATATGGTCCCATTCAATAAAATTTCTCCATCCACACAGACCTCAGTGGGGCCATTAGCTTCAATATATACTGGAGGAAGGACCTCAATAGTTCCTGTTTTTGTAGTTGGTCCACAATCGTTTGTTACAGTAAGGGTGTAATTATAAATTCCTGGAGTATCGTACGAAATAGATGGATTAGGGTCATTTGAACCTGCAATGGATGCTGCTGAAGACGATGAAAAATCCCATGAATAAGTAGTTCCAACGGTAGTATAACAATCGTAAACCGTCGGGTCAATTGTAAAAAATTCATCCTGACAAACGATTAAATCAGGAACTTCAGCTTTAGGTCTATCTTTAATGGTGACTATTTCTTCATAGACATCCTCTTTACATTCTTCTCCAGGCAGAATATCTTCAATAAATAACTCAAGTCTGATGGTGTAAATTCCAGGAGCATCAAATTGAAATTCAGGTTCTTCATCTCCTGGTCCAGTCCCATTGGCAAAACTCCAGCTTGGAGTCTCTGCAGGGCAATCCGGATTTGTAGCTGTAACAGTCCACTCATATTTTTTAGTTATATCACAACCATCGGCTTGTGAAGTGTTGTCTGTAGTTACAATAAGATTTTCTTCGAAACAAGCTTCAGTTTCATTTAAAGTAAATTCCGCAATAACTTCTGGTATGATGCATATTTCTTTTGTAATTCTGCTTTCACCACAATTATTTCTTGTTACTAATGTGATATCATAATACCCAGGAGTATCGAAAATGACACCTAAATCTTCTGAACCGTTGGTCCAGGAAAACCAGTCGGTGGCATTTCCATTATCACTACCCAATTGGCCTCCGGCAATATTGGTACCTGCAGCAGGTGTAATTTCCCAGTATCTGCCATAATCACCGCTACACCCATTTTGAGTAGTATTTGTTCCACCGACGGATGTGTCGGTAAAAGTTACTAACGAATTTACACAAGCTATATCAGCCGGAACATTGAAATCAGCTTGAGTAGGTTCTGACACACGAATTGGACCAGTAGCTGTGGCATTCCCTTTTAGATTACAAGGATTGGTAGCATTAACTGTAATCGCAAATGAATCTGTAAATGTATTTAAACCCACTCCAGAAGTGACATTACAAGAAGTCTTTGCGAATGTATGGGTAAACGTTTCCGAAATTGGTACGCCAATAGGATAGTTATCAGAGTTAAGTATTATCGGAGCAGAACCATCACTTATTTCAATTGTATAAGTAGTGCCGGGAACATTGTTTCCAGTTGTTACAGTAAAAGTATAAGGATCTGGAAAACAATTTTCTTCACTGCTAAGACTTACCGAAATAGTCGGGGGACCAGTTCCAACAAATACCTTGAAATCACTTGTGTTGGTTGTTCCATTTGGAAAAATAACAGAATAAGTGAGAGTGAATAAACCAGAGCTGTAAGTATGATCTTCAACTTGATTACTAGTGCTTCCATCGCCCCAATCTAAAAGAAATGATGTGCCAGCTGGATAAGAGGATTCATCCGGATCTTCAAATTGAAATGTTCCATTGTTTGATAAATCATTACTACATCTTAAAAAAGTAGTAGTTCCGTTTTGTATTACACGGTCATATCCTCCTAAACCTAGAGTGTTTTTAATTTCTAAGTCTGGAGTATTAAAGGTAGATGAAGTCTGATCTGTAAAAATTTCAAAAAAAGATGTGACAGCTTTTTTATTCTTTGCAGGTTGTGTAAACTTTTTTTCACTAATGCCAGAATCAGCAAAAGCGATATCATTATTGATTTCGGATATAGAATTAGATGTAGTGAAAACAGCTAATCCAATCAATAAAGAACATCCAATAAGAAATAGAGTGAGTAGTTTTGTTTTCATTAGCTGCAGTTTTCACAAGTTATCTACGAGGGATGAATTTTTAAGGTTTACTTAAAACCCGCAAATGACGTGTAGAACTTAAACTACAATAATAGAAACAATAATTAATATATTAAAGCAATATTAATGAAATTAATAAGTATGAATAATTAAATTGGTTTAAAATAGACTTTAATTAATTGAAGATCAAATGATTAAATCAAATGTTAAAAAAGCAAATTAAAAATAAAAAAAGCAATTATAACACATTGAAATAAAAAAATAAAGGATTTTGTAAGAATATTATAGTCAGAAGTCAATTACCACTCGTTGTTTTCTTTGGTGATGTAACGGAAGAGGTTTGAATTCAAATTATTTATAAAAGCAGTAATTATCGAGCGACTTTCTAATAAATCTTTTTTGATGACATCATCTTTGATCAGATCTACATCACTTATAATCCTATATTCCGTGTAATATTTATAATACAATGCTCTTACTTCAAATCTGTATTTTTGATCTCTAAGAGAAATTTTGATATCATACTTCAAGTCCGTTGGTAAATTTTTTATTTTCAAGAATCTTAATGATTTCCCTGAAATTAAAAATGAATCTTCAGAAAACTTGGAATCTAGAAGTGTAGACTCATTGAAATAACTGTTTATCCAACTTCTCAAATCATCTTCAAGCTGAACTTTACCTTTACCTTTTACTTCGACCACAATAGCTTTTGAGAAATTATAATTTTCAAAATCGAACTTTGGCAAATCTTTAGTTTGACTAGATAAATTGAATGATATAAAAATTGCTACAACTAGTAAATAGATTTTTGCCATAAATTTTAATTCTTTAAAATGTAAATTTAATCATATATGTTGTAAGTGGTGCAGATATTAATTATTAGATAATTATTTAACGCCTGTGAATCTTGTGACATAAGCTTTTCCTTTGTGAAAATTGCCTTCAGTTAAGTCGATTTCTAGTTCTTCTCCATGGCTTTCAGTCAACTCATTAAAATCATTTTTAATAGATGCTAAGTCGTACAGTAATTCTTTATTCTTGGGACCACCTGACTTATATTGTCCTTCCAACTGTTGAGGATGAAAAGCTTCTAAAATGATTTTTCCTCCAGACTTCAAAGACTTGATAGCATTTTTATGAAGTTTTATTCTCATCTCCGGATTCAGATGCGCGTAAATTAATACGATAAGATCATATTTTCCATCTTCAAACTTATAATCTTCTATTTTACTTAAATCATAAGTAATTGAAACCTGCTTTGATTTACATAGTTTTAATGCCTTTTCTTTTCCAGCTTCAGAAAAGTCAAAAGCATCTACTTGCCAGTCTTTTTCAGCTAAATAACAAGCATTTCTTCCTTCACCTTCCAGAGGCAAAAGAGCACTTCCTTTTTCATTTATTTTAGCTAGTTCGAACTTTAAAAATGAATTTGGCTCAATGCCATATACAAATTCCTCCATTCCAAACCTTTCATTCCAAAACTCTTTCATAACATTTGATTTTCAAAACAATAAAAACCCTGAACTTAATCAGGGTTTAAATATTAAATTGGATAAAACTTTATTTATAATTTTTCATTTCTGTTTTGAGATCATTTTTACCAGAAATCATTTCAAAAGAAGTATTTTTTATTCGTTCAAGTTCTAAAGCATACACTAAAGCTTGAGCAACATCTTCTCTAGAAATTTGACCCATTTTCTTCAGTTTTTTGGCAACTTCTACCTTTTCAGTGCCTTTTTCATTTGTAAGTCCGCCAGGCTGAACAATAGTGTAAACCATATTAGATTCTCTTAAGAAATCGTCTGCTGCTTTCTTAGATTTTAAATAAGTCTCTAAACCTTCAACTTTACTTGGTGCATCAGTTCCCATTGAACTAAGCATAACAAATTTCTGTAATTTGTGAGCCTTAGCAAGTTCTACAGCTCTAATCGCTCCTTTTTGGTCCACAGCAGTTGTTTTTTCTTCGCTTGCTCCTCCACCAGCGCCAGCAGCAAAAATAACTTTGTCCATTCCTTTAAAAGCATCAGAAAAATCTTGTTCTAGATCTCCGATTCTTGTCTCAATTCCCCGGTTTTCAAAAAAAGGTTTTTGAACCTCTTTTCTGATCATAGCGAACGGTTTAAAGTCTGTGGAATCTCTCAATATTTTTGATATGATTCTACCTGTGGAACCATTGGCGCCTATAACTAATATATTTTGCATGATATGTTTATTTATTTTTTTTACAAAAATATAGCTTCAAGAGCTCTTTTTATTTAAAATGCCTTTAAATCATATTTTAATTAAGTTAAATACTATTAAATATTTAAATATAATAAGGTACTTCAATAATAAGAAGCTTTGAATTGGCTTTGATGTTTATTTTGATTTTATCAGTTTCAGTAATTCCTATTGCATCACGTTTTGACAACTTAAATTCACCTATCTCAACTTCGCCCTCCAATAAGAAAAGATAAACACCATTTTCTTTGTTTTTCAATTGATAAGTTTCTGCGGTATGTGTATCAAATTCACCTATATGAAACCAAGCATCTTGATAAATCCAAATGCCATCATCATCTTTATTTGGGGATAAAATCTGTTGAAATTTATTTTTAATGCTTGAAGTGTCAATAGAGATTTGATCATATCTCGGAGTGACGTTCTGTTGATTTGGAACGATCCAGATTTGAAGAAAATTGACGGAATGTTTATCACTGTAATTAAACTCGCTGTGTTGAATTCCTGTCCCTGCACTCATCACTTGGATGTCGCCAGCTTTTATAATAGTTTCCCTTCCAGTATCATCTTTGTGTTTGAGATCTCCCTCCAACGGAATAGAAACGATTTCCATGTTTTGATGTCCATGCGTCCCAAAACCCATGCTAGGCGCAACGATATCATCATTTAACACCCGCAGAACTCCAAAATTCATACGTTCAGGGTTAAAATACCCTGCAAAACTAAAACTATGATGAGAATCTAACCAGCCATGGTTGGCGTGGCCTCGGCTATTGGCTGTATGTAAAACTGCTTTCATTATTTTTTGAGCTAAATTACAGGACTCAATCAAGCAAGACTTTAAAATAAATGATAAAATTTTTAACGCTAGTGGATTTCATCCGTATTGACTTCTGAACATAACATTAAGTATTTTTATTTAAGTTAAATATTTCAATTATGAGACCTCACAAGTTTGAAAACCTGTGAGGTAAATCTATTCAAGCTTGAAAATCAATGCTTGTATTACTTCGGACTTCTTTAATGTATAAGTCTATTGGTATAAATAGATTTGAATTTTAAAATAGCAAAAAGCTTTGATAATGTGATTTATAACAACTCAGCGACTAAAACGTCCACTCAAAGATTTCTGTTAATTTGGATTATAGTACGATTATTTCGAATTAGTCGAGTTATTTAAGACAACAAAGCCCACAACTATCAATTGTGGGCTTTGTTGTTTTTTGTTTATCAAATTTACTTAAACTTCTGACTTTGATTATTAACCATAAATAAAGCGTTGACGAAAAATAGTTTTCCATTTTCCCAGAAGGAACGGAACATCACATCATCTACCATGTAGATTATACTGCCTCTTCCCATACGTTGTTCACCAAAAACCAGAGATTTCGATATTTTTTCTGAAGCTTTTTCTCCTACAAAGCCACTTAAACGCTTAGAGGAATCATCAAAGTAAGCTACATTAAAACCTTTTTTGAGATATTGATAGGCTGTAGAACTTGTTTTCAGAGATTGATAATTCTCGTCATAACCAAAGCCAAGGGGATGGGTGTTGTCCACTTTAGTTTTAAAAATAGCTCCTGTAATATTATCCTTGGTGCGTTCTTCTTCTCGCTTCGCGTAAGGAATGAGATTCATTTCAGTTGTGTCTTTTTCTACTTTCACTTTTTCTAAGCCAAAATCTTTTTTGCCTTCAAAAGTGGAAAGCGCACTGCCTATAGCTATCACTTTTCCTCCACTTTTCATCCAGGTGGATATAGTTTCCAGATCTTTTTTATCTAACACTGAAACATAGTTTCCGTTGGGAAGCACCAGCACATCATAATCTTTGAAATCTACTTTTTTGAAATCGTCTGTAGAAATAGAAATGATGGGATAATTCAATTCCTGCTCAAAGAAATACCACAGTGAACCGTAGCTCAGCGATGAAGTTCCTTTTCCTCTCAAAACGGCGATGCGCTGAGGATGAATTTTCTTAACATCTGGTGATCCAAAATCAGTTCCAGAATCTGAAAAACCAGTAGTAGTTGATTTTAAATCTATTTTTAATTCATTGGCAGTCTCCACCATCAGGGAATCAAATTCTGGCTGTTGATTGTTGGTTTTTGTGATGATTAAACTTCCACGGCCGTATGACTTACCCTCAATTTTGAAAGGTTTTGTAGTAGCTCGCACATCGATACCATGTTCTAAAAGCTTAGCGAGAAATTTTGCATTAGTCATACTCTTCCACGGAGCGATATAACCAACGGTATCCTCATTAACCTTCAGGTCTTGAGAAGCTTTTTTCTCTTGTTTTGAATCGACTTTTCCACTTACGGTATACACATCAACTCCGTGGGCGAGGCCCAAATTCCAGGAGGTGATGTCATAGGTGAGGGGAGTGCTTAATTCTGGATCTGCCTCAAATAAAACTTTAAGCATTTTAGCCTTTGGCTGATTGGCAGGTAAAACTAGAGCATTTTCAGATTCAAAGTTCATTTTGGCATTGCTATACATGTTTTTGCCTTTCAAAGACTTATCTGTCGCAAAAGTGTATCTATACTCATGCCGATCAAAAAGTTCAGCTAAAATCTTCAGTTTTTGTTCATCCCCAGCCAGGACGTAATAATCAAAGTCAGGAGAATGTTTGAAGTATTTCTTAAACTCCGAATTTAATTCTGTGGCATTTTCCGAAGAAATTTCAACCGTAGAAAGTCCGCTTATCACATGGTGTTTTACCCGATCTAAGAGGGTGAGTTCATAATCTTCGTCGGTGTTGATGCCAAGTCCAGCTCTGCCGTTTCCTGCTTGCTCGTAGGTCATGCCAATGGCGCCGTTGTAGGTTGGATAGGTGTCGCCATAACTGGGATAGAATAGGTCGAATCGTTCTCGGGTGAAGTAAGACCAGGCATTTTCGTCGAAAGCCTCTGCATTGTTTTTCCCGATTTTAGTTTGGAATTCTTTTTGAAAATCGGTGATTACTTCATGAAAAGGTTCGGCTGCTGGCGCAAAGTAGTAAGGGGAGTTGATGCCCTGCTCATGAAAATCTACATGCACGTGAGGCATCCATTGATTGTAGAGTTTTAGACGCTGTTGAGTCTCTACTTGTGTTGCCCACATCCAGTCACGATTGAGGTCAAAAAGGTAATGATTTGGTCTTCCTCCAGGCCATGGCTCATTGTGTTCTACAGCATCTTGAAATGACGAATAGGGTGACGCTTTGACTTGATTGTACCAGTTGACGTAGCGATCACGTCCATCCGGATTTATGCTGGGATCTATTATGACGACTGTATTCTTTAGTATACCTTTACGTTTAGTGATAAGCTCATAAGCAGTGACCATAGCTGCTTCGGTACTGGAAGCTTCGTTACCGTGAACATTATAACTTAACCAAACTACAGCGATATTTGAAGAGGCATCACCATCAATTATTCCCGTTTGTTTAAGGTGATTGGTTCTTAAATTCTCTAGATTTTTCAAATTTTCTTCTGAAGAAACTACTGCATAGCTTAATATTCTACGTTCGTTGGTTTTACCATAAGAAGAAAAATTTAGGTTTGGGCTACTTTCTGATAAGTGATTGAAATAGTTAAGAACCTCATGATGACGAGTAAATTCTGTACCAATTTTATATCCCAAATATTCATCTGGCGATAAAATTGAGTTTTGAGCCTGATTAATTCCAAAAAAGCAAAAAACTAGTAGAAAAGTAAGATTGAATTTCATGTGAATAGAGTTTGCTGTAAATTTAACAGAAAACTCTATACAACTCTATAGATTTAATTTTTATTGAATCACTTATTTTTTAATCCGGCCTGTTTTACTTTCATTTTCTTCATTTCAGTCTTGTGATAATCTACAGGACTTCCAAAAGCCATCTGAAATGCGTGTTTTGCAGATTTTGCCTTGGTCATGTCCTTGAAAAGCGCAATCCATTCGTGAAATACTAACATAAAAGGATTGTAAGTGTCTATTGGTTTAGTTATGCCATAAACTGGTTTCTCGACTTCCTCCTCAAAAGTTCCGAAAATCCTGTCCCAAATAATAAGAGTAGATCCGTAATTTTTATCGAGATACTTTTCGTTTTTGGAATGATGAACCCTGTGGTGAGAAGGTGTAGTAAAAATATATTCAATTGGTTTAGGTAATTTTTTGATGTATTCTGTATGGATCCAAAATTGATAAAGAACTTCTAATTGGTGAATAACTAAAAATACAAAAGGATGGAATCCCATTAAAATCACTGGAAGAAAGAATATGATTTTCAAATTCTGCGTCCATGATAATCTGAAAGAAGTTGAGAGGTTGTAATATTCTGAATTGTGATGAACAACATGCGTAGACCACCAAAAACGTTGCTCATGAGCTATTCTGTGCGACCAGTATCTTACAAAATCTAGCGCAATAAAGCAAAGTATAAACGACCACCAGGTCATAGGAATGTAAAAAGGAGTGATGTTGTAGAAAAACAAAAAGAAAGCAAAAACTCCCAACTTCATCACACCATTAAGAAGAATGTTAACCACTCCAATAAAAGTTGAGGCTAAAAAATCTTTTCCTTCGTAAAGTTTTTTATTCTGTTTATAACTAAAATAGGATTCTAGAGCAACCAATGAAAACATTACAGGCGCAGCAATCCAAATAATGGTTGTAAAATCTAAATTTGCAACATCTTCTAAACTCAATTTTACCTTCTCCATGTATTATTTTTTTTACAAACATAATTAATGAAAGGCATTATCAATAAGTTTTATATCTATTTTACCAGCATTGGCTCAATATTTACAAATGTTTAGTTTTGGGAAAATGTAGCTTATGATTACTTACTGCTGAGCTCAGGAAGCGCTTCTATTAATTTGTTAATCTCAAGGTCTAATTCCTTATTATAAGTCACAAGATCTTTTTTAGTTTTGATTTTGGACTTTTCTATACGTAATGCAGAATCAGATAAAGAATTGGCTCCGAGATTCAGTGCAGTGCCTTTTACTTTATGTGCAAGCTTTTTAAGCTGATCTTCGTTTTCGATTTCTCTTAAATTTTCCAAAGCTTCAACTAGAGATTCATTGGCGAGATTAATAAGCTCATCAAAAAACTTTTCATTATGGCCTATCATTGCCATAACTTGATTTTTATTGAAAATTTCATCCTTACTTTCATCTGCACTTGTTTTGTCATCAAAGTATGAACTTTCAACAAGTTGATTTTTATCAGGGCTATATTTTAAGATTACATTTCTTAAAGACTCCTGCAAGATGGGTTTTGAAATATAATCGTTCATTCCAGCTTCAATACATTTTTCCTTTGTTCCTACTACGGTTCCAGCTGTAATGGCAATTATAGGAGTTGTTCTTCCCTTCTTCTCTTTCCTGATGGCTTCTGCTAGTTCATAACCATTCATGTTAGGCATTTGAATGTCGGAAAAAACAATGTCCGGGGTGTGTTTTTTAAATAACTTGAGGGCTTTAAGGCCATCTTCCGCTTCATATATATTCACCTTGGAATAAATATTTGTTAAGTAGGACTTAATCAACTCCATGTTGATAAGGTTGTCTTCTGCGATAAGAAATTTCAATCCTTCAGTTTCTTCAATAGTTTTTATTTTTTTACTATCCGAGTATAAATCGCTTTGCGGTTTATCTTCATTGGTCATAACTCTCAATAAATCGATTTTCTTTATTGGCTTAACTATTAAATGTTCAAAGCATCTTTTCAATTTTATCTCTTCAGCTCTATCATTTGCATTTGATTTTTTAAGTAGTATGAAACGTACATTTTTAGACTTGGTGTTCGTTTTTAATCTTGAAGTTAAACTACAAGAGAGCTCAAGAGAATCTTCTTGGTTTACAAAAATAACTTGAGGGGATAGTTCTACAAGTCTTTTTGATGCAGTTTCAAGGTCATTTGCGTAGTGAAGCTTCAGGTTGTAACCACCATAATGGCTTCTGATGGTCCCAAAATGTTCTGAAAACGAAGAGACTACCAAAATATCTCTTACGTCTTCAATAGTTTGAGTTTGTGTTTTTGGATTCTTTTCTGAACGTAAAGAAATCTCGAAATAGAAATTACTCCCTTGCCCAATTTCACTTTTCAATCTTAGCTTGCTATCCATCAAGTTTAAGATCTTATCTGAAATAGCTAAACCTAATCCAGTACCACCATATTTTTTGGTTATAGAAGTGTCTTCTTGTATAAATGCATTAAAAATTTTCTTCTGATTTTCTTTGGCTATTCCAACTCCAGTATCTTCGACCGAAAACACAAGATTTGCAAGATCATCTACATTGTTTTTACAAGATATCTTGAATTTCACAGAACCTTCTTTTGTAAATTTTATGGCATTGTTCAATAGATTGATTAGAATTTGTTTAAACCTCACTCCATCAACCCATACATAATCTGGTACTTTGTCATCAACTACGAGAATTAATTCCAGGCCTTTTTTGTGTGCTTCATATTTTATAAGATCTACAACCTCCTCTGCAATCTTTAATAAATTCGTTTTATCGGTATCTAGTTGTAATTTTCCAGATTCAATTTTAGAAAAATCTAAAACATCATTAATCAAGTCTAATAGAATATTGGCAGATTGGAAAACTGTCTTCATGTATTGATGTTGAACATCATTAAGCGGAGTTTTCATCAGCAAATCAGAGAATCCAATGACACCATTGAGCGGTGTCCTTATCTCATGACTCATATTTGCCACAAATTCTGACTTAGCCTGACTTGCTTTGATGGCTTCAGTTTCAGAATTTTTCAATCTTTTCTCTATTTTTTTCTGTTCTGTAACATCTTGTAATGTAGAGATGACAATTCTATTTCCTTTTTTATCAAAGTGAATAAGGCCGTTAATGACGACAGTGATCAAGTCACCAGACTTGGTCTTCAGGACTTTCTCAATAGGTCCTATTCTATTTAAATTCTTTAGATTTTCTATGGACTTGCTATCCTTGGATGTGATTGTCTTCTCGGGAGTTATTGTCCAAATGCTCATTCCAAGAATTTCGTCCTCAGTATATCCAACCATGTCCTGCATGGCTTTGTTAATATCAAGAAACTTACCCGATGTAAATTCAGTAATAACAATACCGACAGGGGAGAGTTCAAAGATATTTTTGAATTGCAGAACATTTTGTTTGAGATCTTTTTCCAGCATTTTCTTGTCAGAAATATCCTGATGAGTTCCAAACATCCATTCTGGTTGACCATCTTCTGTCCAGGAGATAACTTTTCCTTTGTCGAGTATCCAAACCCAATGGCCTTCTTTATGTTTAAGTCTTAATTCAAACTTGTAAAAATCTGTATTTCCTTGGAAATGGTCTTCCAGAGCTAAATTGCTATTCTTAAGATCTTCGGGGTGAGTTCTATCGTTCCAGGCCGATATAGAGTTATTTAATGGTATATCATGTGTAGAATATCCCAACATTTCTACAAATCGGTTATTGAATTTAGCTTCTCCTGTTTGTACATTCCATTCCCAAGTACCAAGATTGGTGGCGTTGATTATATTATTGAGTCTTTCTCTTTCTTGTTTGAGTTTCTCTTTATTTTTTTTTGATTCTGTGATGTCTTGAAAAGAGCCATAAACACTCACGCACTCTCCGTCTATAATTTCAGGTTTTATATTGATAAGAGCCCAAAGTGGTCTTTTTTTGGCTGTTAAGATTTCAAATTCACCAGTGTACGATGTATTGAAGTGAATACTTTCCAAAACCTTTTCGGTGATCAATTCTATACTTTTACCATCTTTAAAAAAAACTTTAGCCTCTTCAAGACTCGGCTGAATGTTACTATCTATTTCAGCAATTTTTTTCAGGATAGGAGTCCAGAATAATTCTCCCTTTTTCACATCATACCTCCATCCACCGACTCTAGCTAAACTCTCAGCTTCTTTGAATAAGTTGTTGATTAGCTTTAGTTTTTTTTCAGTTTTCTTTCGATCACTCACTTCCCGGACATCACATAGAATTTCATTATTGCGATTTTCTCTTTTTATCACATTCACATTCATGTTAAACCATCTTTGAACGCCATCAGTAGTAAGATCGTATTCTATTGGTATGCTAGAGTTGTAGAGTGTACTGGCTTTAACAGCCATTTTTATTTTAGACGCTATTTTATTAATAGATGTTATTTCATCAATATGCTTTCCAATAAGATCTTCCTTTTCAACCAGTAAATTTTCTTCGTCTCGATAGAATTCGATGAAATTGAGATCTGAATCAAGAAGAAAAACTAAATCTCCTGTATTGTTTAATAGTGTTTGAAATCTGCCTTTACCGTCCGAGATGCTTTTGTTAAGCTCTTCAAGTTCCAGTTTCTCTTTGTGAGAAATGATTTTATCCATCGCTTCATCAGAAAGATCTTTAAGAATATTTTTTTGAGTTTGACTAAGTTTTCTTGGTTCAGGATCTAATACGCACAAAGTACCAATGACTATGCCTTCAGGATCTACAATAGATTTACCTGCATAAAAATTAATATTATTAGTTTGTAGATACTTAACTTTTTTATCCTTTGCATCTAGTTTTGATATATCACTAATTACTTGAAGTTCATTTGGACTTTCAATAGTGATTTGACACATAGAATCCTCTTCTGATATATCGTCTAAATCAAAATTATAGCTTGATTTTATCCAGAATCTTTTTTTGTTAATTGTGCTCAATGTAGCATGGGAGCAATCGCAAACCTTGGCGGCCATTTCGACCAATCTATCAAAACCCCTGTCTTGACCAGAATCTAAAATTCTATATCGATCTACTGAATCCAGCTTTTTCTTATCCATGAAAATAGTATAGAATCTTAAATTTAAGATATTTATTAAAACAAACAGTTATATATAAGTAGAAAAGGCAATTAATATTAATTAATCACCTTTTAATGTATTTAGCCTTGTTGAAACTATTTTTAAATGGTTTCAAGATTTTCACTGAGTGTAGTGATAAATTTTTTGATAGGATTCTTTATCATCATTGCCATCATACTATTGAATTCCCCTTCAAAAATAAGTTGTACTTCAGATGCGTTCTCTCCTTTTTCTTCAATCTCACCTCTTAGTGTAAAAGGAAGTTTATCACTTGCCGCAGCCAAAACTACAAGGTGGTTGGCTTCAGTGTTGTCAAGTTTCAATTTGATTGCTGGCATTCCTTTGAGTTGAAAAAGGAAGCTTTCCTCTGAAAGTAATTCGAATTTTTCAATGCTTTCCGGCATTAATTTTTCGAAATTTTCAACTTTTTTTAAAAATTCAAAAGTTTCTTTTTGGCTCTTAGCAACGTTTTTTTTCTCGCTTTCTATGTACATAATTAATATTTCCAGTTGGCAGGATCTTTACGCCAGGTTTTTAATAATTCAAGTTCAGTTTTATTGAGGTAATTGGTTTTATAAGCTTTTTCTAAAAGAATTTCATAGTTGCCAAGGGTATAAACATCCAGATATTCGTTTTTAAACAAAGCCTCAGACTCTTCAAAGCCATAAGTGAAAATTGCCATCATACCCTTTATATTGGCTTTCCCTTCAGCTTTCAAAGCTTTAATAGCATTCATACTGCTTTTTCCAGTGCTTATAAGATCTTCTATCACTACTACATTGGCATGAGGATTTAGCTTGCCCTCAATTTGATTTTGACGTCCGTGTTTTTTAGGCTCGGGCCTTACGTACACAAAAGGTAAACCCAAGTAGTCTGCAATAATAGCACCTATGCCAATCGCTCCTGTAGCAACCCCAGCTATTGCATCTGGTTTGCCAAAAAGAGTTTCGATAGGTTTTGCTAATTCAGAAACGATATAGTTCCTGATGCTAGGGTAGGACAAAATTATTCTATTGTCACAATAAATTGGAGATTTTATACCACTTGCCCAGGTGAAAGGCTCTTGTGGATTTAATTTTATTGCGTTAATTTGCAGCAATAGCTCTGCAGTTTTGTGGGCAGTATTTTCATCTAAAATCATAGTTACAAATGTATAAAGTTTTCGTGAATGATGTGCCAATAATATTGTCAACTCAAGAAAATATAGGCTCAAATTACACTAATATTCCAATTAAAAAGGCAAAAATAAAGCAACTTATTCGCAAAATAGAATCAGGAGAACTTCTTTACCTTAACCTATATCACAAAAAAGAACATAAGCTTTTAAAACATCTAAAAAGGAAACTTAAGGTCATTGTAGCTGGAGGCGGTTTAGTCTATAATTCAAACAAGGAAATCCTATTTATTTATCGTAATAAAAAATGGGATCTTCCAAAAGGTAAAACTGAAAAAGGAGAAGACATTGAGCAAACGGCACTTCGAGAAGTTGAAGAAGAAACTAATGTAGAAGGCCTGGCTATAGAATCGTTTCTACAGACCACTTATCATATCATCAACAGAAATAATAAATACAAGCTCAAAGTTACTCACTGGTACCAAATGAGTACAGATTATAGAGGCGAACTAGTTCCAGAACTTTCTGAAGGTATAAAAAAGGCAAAATGGAAAAACTTTGAGCAGACTCAAAAAGCCCTTCAAAAATCCTACGCAAACATTAAACTTTTATTTCCTAAGGAATACCTAGTTCAGCACCCTAACGATAGGGTAAGTTAGATGAGCTTCTTCATAGTATTTTGAATTCTTATGAATCCAGTCTAATTGGGCATACCAGCTTTTTCTGAATTCAGGATCATTTTTTTGTTTCTCTTCAAATTCAGTCTTTAAGTCAGGATTTTTTTTAAAAATTTCCAAAGCTAAATCTTCAAATACATAAGGCGAAAAGTTTTCCTTTTGCTGTAAAATGCTATCGAAGAAATTCCAATTAAAAAATGAATCTACGGCAATAGGCTCCAAGGTTTCCAAAAGATAGCGCATACCAGGCTGATCGACTTCCACCAAAACATCCCCCTGAGAATAAGTTTGTTTTACTTTTCTGGCGGTAACTTTAGTGTCATAATGCAAATAATGACCATCGTAGGCAGATGTTCTAGTTTTGAAATCCTTGATTTTATATTCCTCAACTTCAATCACAGTATCATTTCCAAACCGAGTATAAGTAATGTTATTCCATTTCATCAGATCCACAACTTTGGACCATTGTTTTGGGATGATATACGCCCTCGGTATACTTACTGAATCTGTGGATTTAAATTGGTTATAATATTTCACTTCCTCTTCAAAGGGTTGATCTTTTCTGAATTTGATTCTCGGTAAATTCGTGATTTCGCTGGTTAAATTTTCAAGCTCGTAACCAAGAAAATTAAAGCATCTGTAGTCTGATGTATCCACCCTAAAGTTGAGAGGATAAAAATCAGTATTAGAATACATCTGAAAGTTTTGCTCTCTAGCTTTTTGGATATTTATTTTCTGTTCGTGAGAAACCTTCACCAGTGTTTTAAGCATTTCAAAAGTCCCATCTACTCTTTGCTTATAGGGTTTTAGCATGTGAGTTTCTATCATTAGGCCTAAAGAATTCCATAAAGTCGTAAAGCCAGAAGAATATCTTGGAGAATCGTTGAATTGAGTAAATCCATTTTTTGGACTTTCATTGTTGACATTTACATAAGGAGTGATTTCCCAGTCTTTCTCACTCAATTGATCTTCAACTGCTGGGATAAAATTGTTCTCCAGATGCTTGCCCATTTCTCCGCCAAGCTTATTATGCTGAGTAAACAGGTGCGTGAGTGTGTATTGATAATCTGCACCATTACTCACGTGAGTATCTACAAATACATCCGGATTTACCTGATGATAGATACTGTAAAAGGCTTTACTGTTCTTGGTATCAGACTTTATAAAGTCTCTGTTTAAGTCAAAATTTCTTGCATTTCCTCGGAAACCGTAAGCTTCAGGACCATTTTGATTGGTCCTCGAAGTTGAGTTTCTATTCAAAGCGCCACCAACATTATAAATGGGTATGGCAAACAATTCAATATCTGTTGGCAAGGACCAAACGTTATTTGACAAGTCTTTAAAGAGAAGCATGGTCGCATCAACACCATCGGATTCTCCTGGATGAATTCCATTGTTGACCAATATCCTCAAAGGCTTTTCTTCAAGTTCAGAAGGAGTAAATTTCACCAAGTGCAATGGTTCCCCAATATCAGTTTCATATACTTCTTCAAGTGTGATCCTGTCATCTTTGTCTGCTAAAAACTTATAAAACTTAATGACTTCTTGATAAGTCGATGTGGAGTCTCCATTGGAGCGTTCAAATGCAATTTTGAATTCTTCTGAAGTTTCTTTAGAAGATTCTTGTTTTGAAGACGACTCGCAAGCAATGATGAGAATTGAAACAGGAAGTATGAACCAGTATTTTAACATTAGTATTTTTTTAAAATAATCCTTTGATTATTCGGTTACTTTTGAACTCTAAAAATAAGCACTTGAAACAGTTTAGCCTCATTATCTTTTTGATTTCGGGAATAATTTTTTCTCAAACCCAAAAAGACACCACTACATTAAAAGAAGTAAACCTTAAAACCTCGCTAGAAATTGAAAAGGCATTCCAAACGGAATCTAATATTTCTTTTTTAAAACAAGAGGAATTACTGCAATCCAATCAAACCACTATTGCGCCAATACTGAATAAAATCCCTGGAGTTTATATGCAACAAGGAGGTGTCAATACCACCAAAATTAATATAAGAGGAATAGGAGCAAGGGCGCAATTTGAGACCAACCGGCTAAAACTTTACTATAATAATATTCCCCTAAGTACAGCCAATGGAACTTCTATTTTACATGATATAGACCTTACCACTATTTCTGAAGTAAAGGTGATCAAAGGTCCTCAAGCTACTCAGTTTGGTGCTGGTCTTGGCGGAGTCATTCAATTGAAATCTGTATTGAGAGATAAAAACTATGCCGAATCTGAGTTGCTGTTTGGTAGTTTTGACCTTTTGAAACAAAATTATTCTTTGAATTTTTCGGAGGGTAACAAAAAAGTGAACCTGACTTATAACAATCTAAGTTCTGGAGGTTTTAGAGATAATTCTAATTATCAGCGCGAATCTTACTTTTTAAACTCAGAGTGGGATTTATCAGAATCTTCTAAATTACAGCTAGTTGGGCAAGTAGTTCAGCTTAAAGGATTTATACCAAGTTCGCTTAGTAGAACAGACCTGGAGGAAAATCCAACAAGAGCTGCCTTCACTTGGGGTGAAGCCAGAGGTTATGAATCCTACACAAGAGGAATTTTCGGGATTAATTATTCTAATCAGTTAACCTCTACTATCCAACAAAACACAGCTGTTTTCACTAACATTAGAGACGCCTATGAGCCAAGACCATTTGATATTTTAGACGAAAAAAATATAGGTATTGGATTAAGACATACTACGGAAATTGATTTGCAATTATTTGGACTTACATCAAGACTTAATATTGGAGGTGAATTTTTAAGAGATGATTTTGAGGTTTCTACATTAGAAAATCAATATCGCGATAATAACGGACAAGGAGCTTTGGAAGGTGATGTACTTTCAGATTTGTCTCAAACCCGACAATATATTGAAGGATTTGCAACTCTAAATATTTTATTTTCAAGAAAATTTGATTTAAAGCTTGGTCTCGCAACGAATAAAACCACTTATGAAATTGAGGATGTGTTTTCTAATCCGGAAAATTCCCAAACAGGAGAATACGATTATGACCAGGTTTGGCTGCCGAATGCAGTTGGAACTTATTCTCTTGATGAAAATCAAAAAGTTTCAGCTTCCATAAGTAAAGGTTTTTCAGTCCCGACAGTAGAACAAAGCCTTACCGAAGAAGGTGTTTTTAATACAGAACTTGAACCAGAAAAAGGCTGGAATTATGAGATTGGCTATAAAGCCAAATGGTTTGACGATAAATTACTTACAGAATTAAGCGCATATTATATGGATGTTGAAAATTTATTGGTTGCCAGACGAGTGGCAGAAGATCGATTTGTGGGCATCAATGCCGGTTCAACCTCCCATCCTGGAATTGAATTTTCTTTCAAATCAAATTTGAATTATAACTCATGGCTAAAAATGCAACCTTATGTCAACGGAAGTTTCAATTTCTATGAATTTGATGAATTTGTTGACCAAGGTGAATCGTTTTCAGGAAACGACTTAACTGGAGTTCCGTCACAGCAATTCAGTTTTGGTCTTGATGCACAGATCGGGGATAGGTTTTATTTTTATTTTCAAACGAACGCAGTTTCAGAAATTCCAGTAAACGATGCAAATTCGGTATTTGCTGATTCTTATGCGTTTTCAAATCTGAAAGCAGAATATAGGTTTCCATTGTACAAATCCATTTCAGCTAGAGTTAATGTTGGAGTCAATAATGCTTTCAATGAAAAATACGCATCGAGTATTGTTACCAATGCCGTTGGATTTGGAGGTAGTGAACCCAGGTATTTCTACCCCGGTGAACCTAGAAATTACTTTGGAAGCTTTGCTTTAAATTATACATTTTAAAAATTAATTGTGTCCGATCAGGAAATTACAAACATTTAAAAATAGAAAGACCTCACAGGTTTTAAAAACCTGTGAGGTCTTGTAAAAAGATAAAAACGCATTAAATTTTAAACTGCTTTAATATAATTTTCTACCCTTTAGTCTTCCTACTTATTGAGATAATCAATAGCCAATTGGGATAAGGACTTCACACCTAAAAGCATCCCGTCATCATCAATCATAAAATCTGCTGTATGATGGGGGTAAGGTGTCGTGTTTCCTGGTGTCATTCCGCCAAGAAAAAAGTAAAATCCTGGGACTTTTTCTTGAAAAAATGAAAAATCTTCTCCACCCGTCGTAGCTTTTACCAACTCAACTTTGTCTTCTCCAGCCAAACTCTGAAGTGTAGGAAGCATATCTGCAGTCAACTCTAAGTCATTGTAGGTAATAGCAGTATTATTCTGAAATTCAACTTCGGCATCTCCTCCATAAGCTTTTGCAAGAGCAGGAGCCATCTCTTTCATTCGTCTGATAATCATTTCACGCATATCAGGATCCAAAGTTCTCACCGTTCCAATCATCTCCGCAGACTCAGGAATCACATTAAATCGCGTTCCTGAAGTTATTTTTCCAACGGTAATGACAGCGGGTTCGTCGACTAACTTTGCTTCCCGACTTATAATCGTCTGCAAACCGTCAATTATTTTTGCTGAAATCAAAATGGGATCTACCCCTGTCCAAGGTGCAGAACCGTGTGAACCTTTTCCTTTAACTGTAATGACAAAACGTTCAACAGCTGCCATTGTTCCTCCCGGTTTATATCGAATAGTTCCAACAGGAGTTGATGAATTGATGTGTAATCCGAAAATTGCATCCACATCTGGATTTTCTAAGACGCCTTCCTCTATCATCAAGCTTGCTCCACCTCTTTCACCTGGAGGAGGACCTTCTTCAGCAGGTTGGAATATGAACTTGACATTTCCATTTAATAAGTGCTTATTTTTGGTCAATACTTCAGCTACACCCATTAAAATAGCAGTATGCGTATCGTGACCGCAAGCATGCATTACTCCAGTCTCAGTTCCTAGAAAGGTTGTAACTACCTCACTTTTGAAAGGTAAATCGTTACGTTCTGTCACCGGCAGCGCATCAATATCTGCTCTTAGAGCTACAGTTTTTCCTGGTCGATCTCCTTTGAGTGTCGCAACGACTCCGGTATGTGCTACTCCAGTTTTTACTTCAAAACCTAAGCTTTCTAAATGTTTAGCTATTTTTTCTGCAGTTTCGAATTCTCTGTTGGAGAGTTCGGGGTGTTGATGGAAGTCGTGCCTCCATTCAATTACTTGTTTTTCAATGTCTTCAACATCTTTAAGTAATTTAGAATCCATTTGAGCAAATAGGCCTAAGCAAAACAATAGGCTTAAGCTGATCATAATTGTTTTCATGAGATGTGTTTAAAAGTTAATAAGTTTATAGCCCTTGTTTTGAAGCTCGATTAACGCCGTCATTGCAGATAAAGCAATTTTAACGTCGGGATGCATCATAGATTTTGAAATTTTTCTATGTTTTGAAGTCTGTCCGCATAAAACCATTTCTACATTATTTTCAGATAAAAGGCTTAGAAGTTCTAAGTTCGGATTTTTCAATCCTTCTTGATTATGATATTTAGCATATTCTTTATGGGCAAGGAGATCATAAATAGCCGAACCGTGCAAAACCATAAAGGCTTTTACAGAATTATTTTCTAGCTCTGGAGCAGAATGTATTCTTATATATCTTGCTAAAGTTTGAAACATTCGATTTGGCTGGTCTTTGGAGTAAGAAATTTTAGCAATATCAAAAACTGCTTTTAATTCCTGATTTAAATCAACTTTAAAATCGGGTTCTTCAATTTCGTAAACAGGACCAAAATCCTCTAAAGTTTTTGATGTTTGGGTAAATCCCAAAATGGGGATTACAAAAATGATAAAATAAGCTAGTATGTTCTTCATGAGTTTAAGATTTTACAAAAACAGCATCTGGCACCAAAGTAGAATAATCTCCATTATGTCGAATGACATCTCTTACAATAGAGGAGGAGATATAGCTTTTGCCACTGGAAGTGAGTAAAAAGACAGTTTCAATTTTTTCTAACTTTCTATTGGTATGAGCGATTGCTTTTTCAAATTCAAAATCTGCTGGATTTCTTAGACCTCTGAGAATAAAGTCCGCATTATTTTCTTTACAATAGTTAACGGTTAAGCCTTGATATGTATCTACTTTTATTTTTGGTTCATCCTTAAACGTTTCCTCCATAAACAACTTTCTTTCTTCCAAAGTGAACATATATTTTTTTTCTGAATTTACTCCAATGGCTAGAATAATTTCATCAAAAAGAGTGAGTCCTCTCATGATAATATCATAATGTCCAATTGTAATAGGATCAAAAGATCCAGGAAAAACAGCTCTTTTCATAAATTTAAAATTTCTTCTAAGATACTTAAAACTGAATTAGTGCTCAAAGTTCTGAAGAGCAACCTCTACAGCATTGGTAAATAAATCTTGGAGTGAAATTCCTGCAGCTTTAGCTTGCTGTGGAAGAATGCTGGCTTCGGTAAGACCAGGGCAAGCATTACACTCCAAAAAATGAGGTTGATTGTTGTGAAAAATAAATTCTGATCTCGTTAAGCCTTTTAACTTTAGGGATTTAAAAATTTTGACCGCTAATTCCTTAACTTTATTGGTCTGCTGATCATCAAGGTTGGCTGGAGTTATCTCTTTGGATTTTCCAAGATATTTAGCTTCAAAGTCAAAGAATTCATTTTCAGAAATAATTTCCGTGACTGGCAATGCTTGAATTTTCCCATCAATATTAATAACACCTACACTTACCTCTCTGCCATCCAGAAATGATTCAATGATAACTTCATCATCTTCTTTAAAAGAATGTTCTAGGGCTGTTAAGATGTCTTCTTTCTTTTTCACTTTTGAAATTCCATAGCTGCTTCCAGCTCTGTTGGCTTTTACAAAACAAGGTAAACCAACATGATCAATAACAGCTTGTGGGTCGATATCATCACCTTTATTTACGTAAACATTTTTGGCGGTTTGTATACCATGCGACTTGAGTACAGAAATACAATCTCTTTTGTTGAATGTAAGTGCAGCTTGATAATAATCACAGGCAGTTTGTGGAATTTTCAAGGTTTGTAAATAGCCTTGAAACAGTCCATCTTCTCCAGGTGTTCCATGAATTGTGTTGAAAACACAATCAAAATAAATGATTTTAGCATTTATAGTTACAGAAAAATTGGATTTATCGATTGGAAATTCTTCTCCAGAATCCAATTTAACAAACCAGCTTTTCTTTAAAATATGAGCTTTATAAACTCTATATTTTGGATTTGTAGACAAGTGTTTATAGACAACTTCTCCGCTTTGGAGTGAAATATCTGCTTCGCTAGAATAACCGCCCATGGCTACGGCTATAGTTTTGATCATCTTTTATTTTTTTCAAATATAACTTTTCAAATGCTAATCAAGACAAACATGTGTTCCATATTACATCTTCTGGAGGAGCGGCTTCAAAAGTGATTTTTTCTTTTCGTACAGGATGAATTATGGTAAGTTTTCGAGCATGAAGATGAATGCTTCCATCTTTATTACTTCTGTCGAATCCATATTTGAGATCACCTTTTATCGGGCAACCGATTGCGGAGAGTTGACTTCTGATTTGATGATGCCTTCCAGTTTCTAAAGCAACCTCCAAGAGGTGGTAGTTATCCAAAGATTTAATAAGCTGGTAGGAAAGTATAGCTTCTTTAGACTCAGGAACCGGCTTGATGTGTGCGTAGGATTTGTTTTGTTTTGGATTGCGCTTTAGGTAATGAACAAGTCTTGCAGAATCATTTTTTGGCTTGTTTTTGACGACTGCCCAATACGTTTTTTTAGTATCTCTATCAGCAAAGGCTTTATTTAATCTAGACAGAGCTTTGGAAGTTTTGGAGAAAACAATCACGCCACTTGTGGGTCTGTCCAATCGATGTACGACTCCTAAATAAGCATCACCTGGTTTGTTGTATTTTTCTTTGAGGTATAGCTTGATGACTTCACTTAAGGGCAGATCGCCAGTTTTGTCGCCTTGGACAATGTCACCTGAGCGTTTATTGATAACGATAAGATGATTATCTTCAAAAATAATCTGAAGGTTTTCAGGAGTAGAGCGCATGAATTAGGGGTTTATTTTAAAAATAAATAGTTTTTTAGACTTATCAATTTCGCTTTATAATTGAAGTTTTTAAATTTTATAAATTGAATTCAAATCTACAACTCTATAAAGTTTTATTTTGAAAGTTGTACTAAAACTACTTTTTTAGCTTTGCTTTATTGTACTCGTAATTCATTTGTGCAATATTCAATACTGAAATATCTTGTGGACATTCGACTTGACAGGCTTCAGTATTTGTACAGTGACCAAAACCCAAATCTTCCATGCGGTTCACCATATCGACCGCTCGTTTGCTACTCTCCTTTTTTCCTTGAGGTAGTTTTGCCAATTGACTGATTTTTGATGAGGCAAAAAGAGCAGCACTCGCATTTTTGCAAGTGGCCACGCAAGCTCCGCAACCAATGCAGGCCGCAGAGTCAAATGCTGATTCCGCCTCTTCGTGAGAAATCAAAATACTATTAGCTTCTGGAGCTTGTCCAGTGTTTACTGATATATATCCACCCGCGGCAATGATATCGTCTAATGCGGAGCGATCAACCTTCAAATCACGAATAACAGGAAAAGCTTTTGCTTTAAAGGGTTCAACATAAATAGTATCGCCATCTTTAAAATAACGCATGTGCAATTGACAGGTGGTTGTGTTTTTAATGGGTCCATGTGCAATTCCATTTATCATTACTCCACATTGTCCGCAAATGCCTTCGCGACAATCATGATCAAATTCAACTGGACGTTCTCCTTGTTTGGCCAGTTTTAAGTTAAGCATATCCAACATTTCAAGGAAAGACATTTCTGCATCAACTTCTTCCAGAACATAAGATTCTAAATGGCCTTTAGTATTTTGATTTTTCTGTCGCCAGACTTTTAGATCTATTTTCATTGCAATTTTATTTGTAACTCCTTTGAGTAGGCTGAACATATTCAAACTCAAGTGGCTCTTTATTCAAAATAGGAGAGGACGCCTCTCCATTCCATTCCCAGGCAGCACTGTAAGCAAACTCCTCATCATCTCGTTGGGCTTCACCATCTTCTGTTTGATATTCTTCCCTAAAATGAGCTCCGCAGGATTCATTTCGATTGAGAGCATCGATACACATGAGTTCAGAAAGCTCCATATAGTCACTGACTCTTCCTGCTTTTTCCAGTTCGCTATTAATATCTTCTGCATCACCAGGGACGAGTAGATTTTTCTTGTATTCCTCTCTGAGGTTATGAATTTGAGAAATGGCACTTTTCAGACCTTCTTCAGATCGAGATAAGCCACATTTATCGTATAGGATTTTACCTAATTCACGATGAAACTCTTCTGCTGTTCTAGTGCCTTTTTGATTTATAAACCGATTCAATTGCTCTTGAACTTGTTTTTCTGCTGTAGCAAAAGCTGGATGATTTGTATCTGTTTTTTCAACCTGAATTTGATCGGCTAAATAATTTTGTATTGTGTAAGGGGTTATATAATAACCATCCACACAGGCCTGAAGTAAGGAATTGGCTCCAAGTCTGTTTGCCCCATGATCAGAAAAATTTGCCTCTCCAATGGCAAAAAGTCCGGGAATAGTAGTCATCAAATCGTAATCAACCCACAACCCACCCATTGAAAAGTGCGCAGAGGGTGATATTTTCATAGGCTCCTTGTAAGCGTCAATTCCTGTGATTTTCTGATACATATTGAATAAATTTCCATAACGCTCAGCAATTAATTCCTGTCCGTATTCTTTGATGGCATGAGAAAAGTCTAGATAAACAGCATTCTTTAAAGCTCCTACTCCCTTTTCTTTATCAATTTGTTCTTTTGCTGCTCGGGAAGCAATATCTCTTGGCGCTAAATTTCCGAAGGACGGATATTTTCGTTCAAGGTAATAATCGCGTTCTTCTTCTGGAATCTCAACTGCTGATCTTTGCTCATTTTTTAATTGTGGAACCCAAATTCTACCGTCATTTCGTAAAGATTCCGACATTAAGGTTAACTTGGATTGGTATGGACCACTTTGTGGTAAACTAGTAGGGTGAACTTGAGTCCAGCTAGGATTTGCCATCAATGCTCCTTTTTTATGCGCTCGCCAAAGAGCCGATGCGTTACAGCCCATCGCTAGAGTAGATAAATAATAAATTTTACCAAATCCACCTGTGGCCAAAATAACCGCATGTGCGCCGTGGCGTTCAATTTTTCCTGTATCCAAATTCCTGGCAATAATTCCTTTTGCCTTTCCATCAATAAGGACAAGATCCAACATCTCATGGCGAGCAAAAAGTTGAACATTTCCCTGTTCTTTTTGTCTCATTAAGGCTTGGTATGAACCTAAAAGCAACTGCTGTCCGGTTTGTCCACGAGAATAAAAGGTTCTTGAAACCTGCACACCACCAAAGGATCTGTTCCGCAGATAACCGCTGTATTCCCGGCCGAAAGGTACTCCTTGAGCAACTGCTTGATCAATTAAGCTAGCTGAACATTCTGCCAAGCGATAGGTGTTAGCTTCACGTGATCTGAAATCTCCTCCTTTAAGTGTATCATAAAACATACGGTATACACTATCACCATCGTTTTGATAGTTTTTCATGGCATTGACGCCACCTTGAGCAGCAACAGAATGTGCACGCCGAGGCGAATCTTGGAAACAAAAACTCTTGATTTTATAGCCCATTTCAGCTAAAGATGCTGCTGCCGAAGCACCTGCCAATCCAGTTCCAACTACTATGATATCAAGTTTTTTTCGATTGTTTGGACTTACAAGTTTTGCATGTGCTTTATAATTACTCCATTTGTCTTTCAAATCTCCTTCAGGAATGTTAGCATAAATTTTTTTAGCCATAACTTAAACGTTTAAATAAATATAAAAAGGAATGACGAAGTAACCTATGGTCATCGAGACAGCGAAAATCACACCTATCAATTTGACAATGCGATTGTATTTAGGATTATACAAACCAATGGTTCTAAATGCGCTAAAAAAACCATGTAATAAATGAAAACCCAAAACTAAAATGGAGATAGCATACAAAATAACGTACCACAAATCCTGAAAGGAAGCCACTACCAATCCGTAAAGGTCCTTATTTCCAGCAGAATCCATTGGAAGTGTACCAAATTTGTAGATGAACCAAAAATCTTTGAAGTGAATGACCAAAAAGGCAAATATAAGAGTACCGAGTAGCATCATTTGCCTTGAATACCATTTGCTGGCTCGATTTCGTTTATCTACAACATACGAAGAGCCAGAGGCTTTCTTTGCTTTGATGCTTAAGTAAATGGAATCTATGGTATGGACCAGAATACTGGCATATAATACATAAGAAATCAGTTTTACCAGAATATTATTTGACAGGAAATCGCTGTATAAATTATACTGCAATCGTGCTTCATTTGGAGGCATTAAGAGTTGTAAATTCCCGAGCAAATGAATAATTAAAAAAAAACATAGGAAAAGGCCCGTTAAAGCCATCAAATTTTTTCGGGTTATTGCGTTTTTAATGAACCACACTATTATATAATTTTATTTAAGTATCTAAATTACAATATTCCTAACAAGAAATAAGAGCTTTAGATATTAATTGATTGGTTTACTGAGTATAATCAGCTTTTTGGCAATTAAGGATTTTGAGCTGTATTTAATAAAAAAACCCTGAGAAATTTGATTTCGCAGGGTTTCCAATTTTATAAATTAAAAAATTTTAGGTTTGAATCACTCCCAAATTAAAGTCTTTGGTGATAGGAGCATGGTTTGCAACTTCTATACCATTAGAAATCCATTTTCTAGTGTCTAGTGGTTCAATGACGGCATCTGTCCATAATCTTGCAGCAGCATAATAAGGACTGGTTTGCTCGTCGTAATTATTCTTTATTTTATCGTAAAGTTCTTTTTGTTTCTCTTCAGTGATTTTTTCACCTTTTGCTTTTAGTCGTGAAGTTTCAATAGAAAGCAAGACTTTGGCTGCTGAGTTCCCACTCATCACAGCAAGTTCAGCACTCGGCCAGGCAAAAATCAATCTCGGATCATAAGCTTTACCACACATGGCATAATTTCCAGCACCGTAGGAATTACCAATAATCACCGTAAATTTAGGAACGACAGAATTACTCACAGCGTTTACCATTTTAGCACCGTCTTTTATAATTCCTCCATGCTCACTCTTGCTACCTACCATAAATCCTGTGACATCTTGAATAAAAACCAACGGAATTTTTTTCTGATTACAGTTGGCGATAAATCGAGTGGCTTTGTCGGCAGAGTCACTGTAAATAACACCACCAAACTGCATTTCACCTTTTTTGGTTTTTACAATCTTTCTCTGATTGGCCACAATACCGACGGCCCATCCATCAATTCGTGCGTAACCAGTGATAATGGTCTGGCCGAAGCCTTTTTTATATTCATCAAATTCAGAGTCATCCACAAGACGCTCAATAATAGGCATCATATCGTATTGGTCACTTCGTTTCGCCGGAAGTAATCCATAAATCTCTTTTGGATCGAGTTTAGGTTTTTTAGGTTTTTTACGATTAAATCCTGCTTTGTCAAAATCGCCAATTTTATCAACTATATTTTTGATTTTGGTCAAAGCATCTTTATCATCTGTAGCCTTATAGTCTGTAACACCACTTATTTCGCAATGCGTTGTCGCACCACCAAGGGTTTCATTATCTACACTTTCACCAATAGCAGCTTTTACCAAATAGCTACCGGCAAGAAAAATACTTCCCGTTTTGTCAACTATCATCGCTTCATCACTCATAATAGGCAAGTAAGCTCCTCCAGCAACACAGCTTCCCATCACAGCAGAAATTTGTGTGATGCCCATACTGCTCATGACGGCATTGTTTCTGAATATTCTCCCGAAATGTTCTTTATCTGGAAAAATTTCATCCTGCATAGGAAGATAAACGCCAGCACTATCGACCAAATAGATAATCGGTAATCTATTTTCAATTGAAATCTCCTGAGCTCTCAAATTCTTTTTTCCTGTAATAGGAAACCAGGCGCCAGCTTTTACTGTAGCGTCATTGGCGACAACTATAACTTTCTTTCCAGAGACTTTTCCAATTTTCACTACAACACCTCCTCCAGGGCAACCACCATGCTCTTCATACATTCCGTCGCCTGCAAAAGCTCCAATCTCAATAGCATTATTGGCATCATCCAGTAGGAAATCTATCCGCTCACGGGCTGTCATTTTACCTTTACCATGGTGCTTTTCTATTTTTTTCTCGCCACCACCAAGACTTACTTTCGCAAATCTGCTTCTTAAGTCTGAAACCAGAAGTTTATTGTGATCTTCGTTTTTATTGAATTTTATGTCCATGAATTAAGTTCTATAGGTTGAGTCGCTAAAATACAAAACCAATCCAATAATCCTTAATCGTTTTCGCTAACTCTTGCTTTATTTTTCTTTGGAATTTGCCATCATTCATCTAAACGAAAACTCATTTTCTTAAAATTAAACACCTTAAATCATCTGGACTAGCTTTGTTGTTATAAATTTGACCTTTATTTAATTTTAGTGACAAACAAGCAACCCACATCTCGATCTACTGTCAAGAAAATTCTTCTATTTACTCTTAGATTCTTATTTATAGTTTTCACCCTTTTTATCCTACTTATCCTATTTGTAAGAAGCCCTTGGGGACAAAATATCATCGTAGGAAAGGTAACTGACTATGTGAGTGAAAAGATCGATACCGAATTCACAGTTGGAAAGCTTTACCTTACTTTTTCAGGGAATCTGACATTAGAAGACCTTTATCTGGAAGACACTTCAGAAGATACTTTGGTGTATTCAAAATATTTAGAAGCCAATGTTCCTTTTCGACCTCTTCTTTTTGGCGATGAAATAAAAATAGACTTGGTTGACTGGCGTGGACTAAAAGCTTACGTCCATCGGAAAGACACCCTCAAAGGTTTTAATTTTCAATACATAATTGATGCGTTTGCCTCTTCTGAAGAAAGCACAGAAGATGTTAATACAGAGAGTAGTCAAACAGATTCTTATCAGATATCAATTGGTCGAATTTCATTTTCAGAATTTGATTTGTCCTACCAAGACGAGGTGACTGGAATTAATACAGAACTTGTTTTAGGCAATTTAGAAGTGGAAAGTGAAGAGATTGATCTTCAAAATATGAAATTCCATATAGCTGAAGTTAATTTGAAAAACACTTCTGTTACGTTTAATCAAAATAAAGAAGCACCACCTTCAGAAGAAGAAGATACAACGAAGTTACCATGGATTCTAGTGGATGATTTGAGCATAAGTAATGTTAAAATCAATTATAATTCTCGACCTCAAAGTATAACATCTGAAACATATTTCAACGATTTAAATTTGTCTGAACTGGACTTGAATCTGGAGAATCAAGTTTTGAATTTAGATCAGCTGGTCTGGAAAGATAGCCGCGTGAAGTTGGAGATGGATTCTAATCAAAATACAGATGAAAATCTTAAAGAAAGTACAGAACCAAAATCGTTTATCTGGCCTCAGTGGGCTGTGAATATAAACGAAATTGATATTCAGAACCAGAACATTGAATTCTATCAAAATGGTAAAAGACCATTAAAAAATATTTTTTCTCCTGAGGCTCTTGCATTCCAGTCACTCTACTTTAAGCTAAATAATTTACAAGTATCCAAAGATGAAAGTTTGAGATTTGATCTCGACGACCTACGATTTGAGGAGGAAAGCGGACTTTCCTTGCAGGAGTTAAAAGTAGATGCAAAATTAAATTCAGAAGAAACTACTCTACAAAACTTAAGATTCAAATTGAATAATAGTTTGCTCTATGCTAACCTGAAATTGAATTACAGCAATCTTGATCGTCTGATTAATTCTCCGAAAAAGTCAGTTATAAATCTAGATGTCAGCAGCATAAAAGTTGATGTAAAAGATGCTTATATTTTTTCTTCTGAATTAAAGAAAAATAATCAGATTCAAAACCTGGCACAACACACATTTGAAGGAAAATTTCAGGCTGATGGTGATCTGGAAAAACTTAATGTTCCAGAATTCATTCTTGATTGGGGAGAACATACTAAAATTGAATTTAAAGGAAACCTAACTCAACTTAGTGATGTTGAGGCTTTAGGTTTTGATTTGAATGGCCTTAAAGCAAGATCCAGTCGTAAAGATTTATCTAAATTTATTTCAGCAGAAGATTTAGGAATTTCATTTCCTGAAAATGTCGTTCTTTCTGGAAATTTCAAAAAAGATAGGAATGATTTCTCAACGAAAAGCAAGCTGAAAAGTTCATTTGGAACTATCCAACTAAATGGATATCTAAACTCAACCACTGCTTTTGATTATGATGTAAGTGTGGATCTAAAATCCATAAAAGTTGGCGATATTCTCAAAAATGAAAACCTTGGAGAATTGAGCATGCAACTTTCTTCCAAAGGTAATGGTAAGTCCATCTACGATCTTACTGCTCAGCTATCTTCTAAAATTGACAGCATCAGACTGGATGATTATGTGTTTTCTGGTCTGGAAATCAATGGAAATTTAGAACATGGTAGTGGAGATATAGAATTTGATTACAGTGATGAAAATCTTCAGTTTGATTTTGCTTCAGCTTTAGAATTGGATTCTATATCAAGTATAGTTGATCTGAATTTTAATTTAGAGGGTATAAATACTAAGGCACTTGGACTTTCCTCCAAAGATTTGAGAGCAAAAGTGCTCGCTAAGATTCAATTCGAAGGAAATTTGGAGAAATTTAAACTCGATGCCCAGCTAAATGACGGCTTGGTAGTTTATGATGATCGCCCTTATTATTTAGGTGGTTTTGATTTTTCCTCCAAAGTAGATTCCACTCAAACCATTGCAGAAATTACTAGTAAGTTTTTGAATGCCAATTTAACTTCAAATTCAAATATTCAAGGGATGTCCAATGCTATACAAAATCACTTTAAAACCTATTCTAAAGACACGCTTCAGGGCAAAATTCCAAGCTCTAAGGTCAACTTGGACTTAAAACTAGATTTTGCTAATTCTCCGATTCTGTCTGACGTATTTGTGGATGGGATCCAACAAATGGATACACTTAAAGCTTTTATCCAGTTTGAAGGAGAAAAAAATAAACTTGCATCAAGCCTTAAGCTTCCTTATCTAAATTATCAGAACAATGAGATTTTGGGTTTAGCACTCGATCTGGATTCCAACGGAAATTCTGCGAATTTTAGCTTTGGATTCGATAATATAAATTCCGGTCCTTTGGATGTAGCCGAAACCCTATTGCAAGGTAAGTTTGAAGATGATTTACTGAGTTTGAACCTGGATGCTTCCAAGGATGAAAAGGACTTTTTTAGCTCTTTGATTACAGTGAAATTTGAGGAAAATGGCCTTTACAGGATAACTGTTTCTCCAGATCAATTGATTTTGAACGCTTCTGAGTGGTCAATACCAGATGATAATGAGATCGTTTACCAAAGCGATAGAATTGATGTCAATAATTTTAAATTAAATAGTAATTCTCAAACCATAGAGTTAACAGACGAGTTAGATTTTGAAAAAAGACATCTGGGAATAGTTATCGATAACTTTAGACTTTCCAATTTCACTAGTTATTTTAATCCAGATGAAAAACTGGCTGGAGGAAAATTGAGCGGTAACTTAGTTTTGATAGAACCTTTTGTTTCCAATGGATTGGTTTCCAATCTCAATATTGAAGATTTGCGAGTCACTGAAGTCCCTTTAGGGAATTTATCATTGACAGCAGAAGCAAAATCTGATGAAGATTACGACTTAAAACTTAGCTTGAAAGATGCTGGAATAGACCTCGATGTGGTTGGTAATTACCGTGCAAGTTCAACAGAAACTAGCATCGATTTCACAATAGGGTTGAATAAGCTTGAAATGGAAACCATAGAAAGTTTTGCACAAGATTTCATCAAAAAAACAAATGGATATTTAAAAGGTGATTTCGAAATCAGTGGACCTCTGGATGATTTAGATTACAAAGGCGACTTGACTTTTAACGATGTTCAATTCAATTTAAAGCTATTAAATACGCTTTACAACCTGAAAGATGAACGAATTGAATTTTCTAAGGATAAAATTAGTTTAAAAGAATTTTCAGTTGTAGATAATGATGGAAATAAACTATCGGTTAATGGGTCCATCTCTACTAAAGAACTCACTAATCCTAAATTTAATTTGTCCTTTGATGCAAAAGACTTTCGACTATTAAACACAACAGCAGAAAATAATGATTTATACTTCGGTAAGTTAGTTTTTGATGCTTCAGCAAAATTAAAAGGTGACTTAGATTTTCCTAAGGTAAATCTTGACCTTTCCATAAAAGATGCAACAACTCTTACTTACATAATCCCAGAATCTCAAGCTAGTATTAAAGAAAGAGACGGTGTCGTTGTGTTTGTAAATAAGCAAAATCCAGACGACATACTCACTCAAAAAGAAGATGAAGATTTTGAGGCAGTTTTGACTGGAATCGACTTGAATAGTAATATTAACATTCAAGATAAATCTAGAGTTAAAGTCATCTTGAATAAAAGGACCAACGATAATGTAAGCATACAAGGAGGCGGAGATTTTAAGTTTTCGATTTCAAGAACTGGTAAAATGAATCTTGCTGGAAAGTATGAAGTTTCAAACGGTAGTGTAGAATTAAACCTCTATAATATTGTAAAGAGAAAGTTCGATATTGCTCCATCAAGTTCGGTGACATGGAGTGGAGACCCATATAACGCAGAATTGGATTTGAGAGCAATTTATAAAGTAGAAACTTCTGCAAGTTCCTTAATGGCTTCTCAAACAGCTGGAGAAAATTCTATTACACAAAATAGATATAAACAACAATTACCATTTTTAGTTTATCTAGGGGTTGAAGGACAATTGATGTCACCAGAACTCAATTTTCAACTGGATATGCCAGAAGATAGGCAAGGAGCTATCAATGGATCCGTCTATTCAAAAATTTCTCAGGTTAACCAGCAAGAAGATCAGTTAAACAAACAAGTGTTTTCATTGCTAGTATTGAACCGCTTTTATCCTGAATCTGGTAGCGACGGAAGCCAAGGTGGTCCGGCGACAATGGCTAGAGACAACATTAACCAGGCCTTATCGGATCAATTGAATACCTTTTCAGATAAGTTGACAGGGAATACTGGAATCTCACTCAATTTTGACGTGAATAGTTATACAGATTATCAGGGAAATACTTCTCAAAATAGAACAGATGTAGATGTGACAGCACAAAAGAAATTAATGGACGATAGACTTGTTGTGGAAGCAGGAAGCTCAATGAATGTCCAGGGTCAGCAGCGGGCTGGAGAAAGCCAGGCACTTGTAGGAAATGTAAGTGTAGAATATCTACTTACCGAAGATGGGAGATGGAAATTGAGAGGATTTAGAAAAAGTGAATATGAGAATGTTATTGATGGTCAGGTTTTCGTTAGTGGTATTGCACTTATTTTTACCCGGGAATTCAATAAATTCAAAGTACTTTGGGATAAAGCTTATAGAGAATCTTTAAAAGAAGAAGAGGTCAATGCTGAATCAAAATTTGAAAATAAAACAGAACAGGAAACTAAAAAGGATGAGTAGTTTTTTAAAATACTTTTTGTTTGCCATTACTGCATTTCTTGTGTTGTCTTCTTGTAGTGTTCAAGAATATATTCCAGAAGATAAAACCTTGTACACCGGGTCAGAAATTAAATTTGAAAACAAAAAGGGAAAAGAAATTGATAAACTGAGGTCCAAGCTCAATTCTGCCATTTCTAGAAATAAGAATACGAAGTTTCTTGGAATGCGTCCTGGATTATACTTCAATTATAAGTCAAATAGAGAAAGACCAGGTTTCATTAATAAATTTTTGAATAAGCAAGTTGGAGAAGATCCCTATTATTTTGAGGATATCAATGTTTCCGAGGTTGAAAAAATTTTGAAAAACAGACTACAAAATAGCGGTTACTTTGGCGGTGGTATATCTTCCATAGTAGAAATTGACTCGGCCGATGTCTCTACATCGGTGCAATACTCAATCAACTTACCAGAACCTTATAGCCTTGAATCTTACCAGCTCAATAAAACTTTTGAAGACTCTCTTCAGATTTATAAGGATATACAGTCATCGCTGGAGTTTACCGAAATAAAAGAAAAAAGTCTTTTCAATTTTGATGAACTTATTTCTGAACGTGAGCGAATCGATAATTATCTGAAGGATCGCGGTTACTATAACTTCAACTCGGATTTTTTAATTTTTGAAGCAGATACAAATGCTTATGATGACAGGCGTTTTAATTTATATTTGAGATTGAAAACTCAAGTGCCAGAAAAGTCTCTGGTTTCTTATGTGATTGATGAGGTTAACATTCACCCTAATAGGACTTTAGAAAATAAAGAAGAAGCTAAAGATACAATCAATTACCAGGGTTTCAACTTTGTACAAAATTCAGAATTTATAAAACCAAAATACTTAAAGCCTTATGTTCTCATCGAACCAGGAGAAACTTATAATCCTAAACTATCAAGATATACAAGTAGACGTTTATCATCCCTAAACACCTATAAGTTTGTAAATATCGATTATCAGGAAATCGACACGCTTACAAACACTGATGGTGAAAGAAATCTTAAGGCAGATATTTTCTTGTCTCCTATGAATAAGCGTTCCTTAAGGCTAGAGCTTCAGGGTGTGACCAAATCAAATAATTTTGCTGGTCCAAATTTGAGTGCGGTTTACTCTAAGAGGAATTTATTCAAAGGAGGGGAATTGTTTAGACTTTCTCTCAGTGGAGGTTATGAACAACAATTTTTTGGAAAAACTGGAGATCAGGGGTTGAGTAGTATCCAGGTAGGATTGAATGCTTCGATTTTATTACCACGATTAATTTTTCCAATAGATCTCAATGAAAACTTTGCATATGCGATTCCAAAAACTAAGGTAAGCCTCGGTCTAGACTATTTAAGCAGAACCAGACTTTACACCTTAAACTCTATTTCATCTTCCTTTGGTTACCTGTGGGAAGGCAATAGTTATGTCTCCCATCAGTTGAGACCAATCAATCTAGAATATGTGAATTTGGGTAATACTTCAGAAGATTTTGATCAAATTCTTGATAATAATCCTTTTTTAAGACGAAGTTTTGAACAGCAATTTATAGCTGGTCTCACTTATAATTTCACTTACAATGAAATTAAGGACCAATCGACAAGCCAGGGTTTTTATTTTGGGTTTAATTACGATATGGCTGGTAATGGTTTGAATTTACTGGGTTCACAGAACGATGCTGGACAAAATGAATTTATAGGACTTGAGTATGCTCATTATTTTAAGGCTGATTTAGATATACGTTATCACCTAAAATTAGATGAAAAAAGACAAAAGCTGATTGGAAGAATTTTTGCGGGCATGGGTCAGCCAATGGGTACGACCGAGTCTTTACCTTTTGTAAAGCAATTTTTCTCAGGTGGACCATACAGTGTGCGTGCATTCAGAATACGTTCATTAGGCCCAGGAACTTTTTCTCCAGAAGATAGTAGCAATTCATTTTTTGATCAATCCGGCGATATCAAATTAGAAGCGAATCTTGAATACAGATTTCCTATTACAGAATATCTCAATGGAGCATTTTTCGCAGACGCAGGAAATGTGTGGCTTGTTAATGATAACGAAGCAACACCAGGTGGTAAATTTTCTTCAAATTTCTTAAATGAGCTTGGTGCTGGCGCAGGTTTTGGCTTGCGTGTAGATATTCAAGGATTTGTCATCAGGTTAGATTTAGCTACTCCTATTAAAGAACCAACATCGTCATGGAATTTTGATTCTGCAAACCCAGTGCTCAATTTTGCTATTGGTTATCCTTTTTAAAAAATAATACTGAATCTACTCGACTAATTCATTCAGGCTGGATTTTCTGATTAATTCACTCATTCAGTCCAGCCCAGCCCAGTTATTTAGTCGTATTTGCGAGAATAGCTTATTGAAGTGGGTTTGCCCGACTAATTCATTCAGGCGGGTCTAATATTGCTCTTCTTCATTCGGAAATTTTTGAGCTTTCACATCTTCGTTATAATGCTGTATCGCCTTTGTCATAACCGATTCTAAATCAGCATATCGTCTTAAGAATTTAGGGCTAAATTCTTTGTTCATTCCCAACATATCGTGAAGTACCAGTACTTGGCCGTCAACTCCCGCACCGGCACCAATACCAATTACAGGAACCTGAACACTTTTTGCAACTTCCTCGGCAAGTTTGGCAGGAACTTTTTCAAGAACAATCGCAAAACACCCAATGCGTTCCAGCATTAATGCATCTTCTTTAAGCTTTTGTGCTTCATATTCTTCTTTGGCTCTCACCGTGTAAGTCCCAAATTTGTAGATGGATTGTGGAGTCAATCCAAGATGACCCATCACAGGGACTCCAGCTTTTAAAATACGTTTTATAGAATCTTTTATTTCACTTCCTCCCTCAAGTTTTACTGCATGAGCTCCACTTTCTTTCATAATGCGGATTGAAGAACGCAAAGCTTCTTTCGGGTCACTTTGGTAACTTCCAAAAGGTAAGTCAACCACAACCAAAGCTCTTTTGACTGCACGTATTACACCAGAAGCATGATAAATCATTTGGTCTAGTGTAATAGGAAGTGTAGTTTCATGACCAGCCATAACGTTGGAAGCAGAATCACCAACCAAAATCACATCTATTCCAGCATGGTCAACAATTTGAGCCATGGTGAAGTCGTAGGAAGTCAGCATAGATATTTTTTCAGAATTTGCTTTCATCTCAATAAGAGACTTAACCGTAATTCTTTTGTATTGCTTCTTGGCTACAGACATAATTTTAGTTTTATTTGAATTGCTAAATTACTTAATTTTAAGTTCACGCTCAAACGATTTCATAACCCGAAACTAAAACTAGCTTTGCCATGAATATTATTCTATTTGACGACCATTTACGTTCACAGTTTCTTCCCTTAACTTATACGAGACCTATTGCGGAGCTACGATTAGGGATTTTAACTCTGAAAGAAAAATGGGAGCATATTTCTAAAGCCGACGTTTCTTACAAAACTGAAACATATCTCACACAAAAATATCCCGAACACGTTGAAGGAGACAATCTTTATATCAATGCCAGATATTTAGCTTCTGAAGACTTTTTTGAACAGGTGAAAAATTTAAATAAAGATGAAGTCCTGAAGCACGGAGAAATTGTTTTGGCTTATCGATTATCTCTAAATCAAAGTCTTGATTTACAAACACCAAAAAATTCTCAACTAAATATAGAACTGGATTATATAGAAAATGTGACCGACTTGTTTTCAAAAAATCATAAGGCGATTGAGGGTGATTTCAAGTTACTAACCAGTGGAAGAACATCTCAGCCTATTCCAGAAACGGTAACTTGTTTTAATTCTGATTTTATTTTTATAGAAGAAGGAGCAAAACTTTATAATGGGACACTTAATGCAACTGACGGCCCAATATATATAGGTAAAGGTGCTGAAGTGATGGAAAACTCGGCCATAAGAGGACCTTTTGCGCTCTGTGATCATTCTACAGTGAAGATGGGGACTAAAATTTATACAGGAACGACAATCGGTCCACATTCCAAAGTGGGTGGAGAAGTGAGTAATTCAATGATTTTAGGCTATTCCAACAAAGGGCATGACGGTTTTATGGGTAATTCTGTAATCGGGGAGTGGTGCAATATCGGAGCAGATACCAACACCTCCAATCTCAAAAATAACTATGCTAATGTCAAACTCTGGGATTACGATTCCGGAAGATTTAAAGACACAGGGCTTCAATTTTGTGGTTTAATTATGGGAGATCATTCCAAATGTAGTATTAATATGATGTTCAACACCGGAACTATCGTTGGTGTTAGCGCCAATATTTTTGGATCTGGATTTCCACGTAACTTTGTACCGAGTTTCAGCTGGGGAGGAAGTCAAGGTGTGATTACTTACAAATTGAATAAAGTATTTGAGGTCGCAGAGCTTGTGATGAAACGCCGAGGCCTAAGCTTGACAAAAAAAGATAAATCTATTTTGGAAGAAATATTTGAAAAGACATCAAGTTATCGCCGAGATTAGAAATTATTGAGATTTTTTTGATGAAATTCAAGTTTTATTCAAAAAAACAATGCTTGCCTATGGTTGAAGAGGATAAACTTGTGCATTGGACTTACCGAAAAGTCTTGACAGCACTTCAGTATTACCTCATAAAACCTGGATAATTTTATTTAATCAAGTTAAAACTAATAAATTTTATTAATGTTAGCTTAAGTTGCAATGTTCACCTTTACTTTTGCAAGCATGTTTTCAGAAATAAAAAGAAGAACAAAAAAAGTTTTAGAGTTTAAGTATGTGAAAATATTGGTAGATTCTATCAAAGATTTCACTTCCAATGATTCTATGAGTTTTGCAGCAGGAACTGCATTTTACACCATCTTTAGCCTTCCTGCTTTATTAATTATTATATTAAATGTTGGAGCTAGTCTTTATGAACGATCCGAAATAAGAGAAGAGCTTTTCAGTCAGATAACAAGTTTAGCTGGAGAAGAATCGAGGCAAACTTTAGAAAGTATTCTGGAAAACTTTGCCTTCAATGCCGACAGCGCAATATCTGCCACTATTGGTATTTCAATTCTTATTTTTTCTGCAACTACCGTTTTTGTGAGCTTACAAAGGGGTATTAATCACATTTGGCACATCAAACCTATCCCCAACAGAGGTTACGTTAAACTAGCTTTTGACAGACTCTTGAGTTTTTCAGTCGTGTTGGTTATTGGATTTATCCTTATTGTTTCCTTAATCCTGGATGCTATTGTGTCCTATTCTTTTGGCAAATTGGACGACCTATTACCAGATATCAATTTGGAATTAATATCAATTGCTCAAATAATAATTTCACAACTTATTCTTATCGTCATTTTTGCACTGATGTATAAAATACTTCCAGACGCAAAGGTGCGATGGAAAGACACATGGGCTGGAGCTATAGTCACTGCCTTATTATTTATTGTAGGAAAATTTCTTATCGGGTTTTATATGGGGACCAATGACTTGAGTTCTACTTATGGAGCTGCAGGTTCTCTTGTTATACTCTTAATTTGGATCTATTACTCTGTGGTGATTTTCTTATTTGGTGCACAGGTGACCTACTATATAGCTAGAAATATTGGTGGTGGGGTGAAGCCTAAAAAAGAAGCAGTTAGAGTAGAAGAAGTTGAGGTTGAGGAATAGCCTTTAAAATTTTTAACTAAGGTTTTGATTTTCAATAAATAGTTGTATTTTTGCAATCCTTTTGAATGCAATACAAGAAACGTTTAAAAGGTTGATTTTAAATAATTTAATCTCTTCTGTAAGTTTTGCTTGAGTTTCTTGGATGAACAGAATACAAATTTTAAATCAGCATATGGCTGAAGACAAAACAACCAAAGAGCAACAATCTGTTGCAAGTTCTGAAGAGTCAACCCCTAAAGTTGCTCCTTCTGAACAACAAGAAAATCCAAAACAATTTCTAGAAGATTTCAACTGGCACAAATACGAAGAAGGTATTGATGAAGTTGATGATGCACAGTTAGAGCAATTCGAAAAATTAGTTGAGGAAAATTTCGTAGATACACTTCATAACGAAGTTGTAGATGGAACAGTAGTTCACCTTACAGATCAAGATGCGATTATCGACATCAATGCGAAAAGTGAAGGTGTAATATCATTAAATGAATTTCGTTACAATCCAGATCTAAAAGTAGGAGATAAGGTAGATGTTCTCATCGACATCAAAGAAGATGCTGAAGGTCAACTTATTCTTTCACATAGAAAAGCGAGAGTTATTCGTGCTTGGGAGCGTGTTAATAAAGCTCAAGAGGACGGAACAATCGTAAACGGTTCTGTAAAATGTAGAACAAAAGGTGGAATGATCGTAGATGTTTTTGGCATCGAAGCTTTCTTGCCAGGTTCTCAAATCGATGTGAAGCCTATTCGTGATTATGACGCTTACGTAGGAAAAAACATGGAATTCAAAGTTGTGAAAATCAACCACGAATTCAAAAATGTTGTTGTTTCTCACAAAGCGCTTATCGAAGCGGATATCGAAGAACAGAAAAAAGAAATCATTGGTCAGCTAGAAAAAGGACAAGTACTTGAGGGTATTGTGAAAAACATTACTTCTTACGGAGTATTTGTAGACCTTGGTGGAGTTGATGGATTGGTTCACATTACTGACCTTTCTTGGTCAAGAATTAACCATCCAAATGAAGTTGTAGAATTAGATCAAAAATTGAATGTTGTTATTCTTGATTTCGATGAAGATAAAACAAGAATTCAACTTGGTTTAAAACAATTACATAAACATCCTTGGGATGCTTTAGATGAAGGCCTAAAAGTTGGTGATGTTGTTAACGGAACAGTTACAGTTATCGCAGACTACGGTGCATTCATTGAAGTAGAAGAAGGTGTTGAAGGGTTGATCCACGTTTCTGAGATGTCATGGAGTACTCACCTGAGATCTGCACAAGATTTTGTAAACGTTGGTGATAAGATAGAAGCTAAAATTCTTACTCTCGATAGAGAAGATAGAAAAATGTCTCTTGGTATCAAGCAATTGACTCCAGATCCTTGGACTGATATTACAAACAAATATCCTGTTGGATCTAAGCATGTTGGTGAAGTAAGAAACTTTACAAACTTCGGAGTGTTTGTAGAACTAGAAGAAGGAATTGATGGTTTAATTTATATTTCTGATTTGTCTTGGACTAAGAAAATAAAGCATCCATCAGAATTCTGTAAAGTTGGAGATAAACTTGACGTAGTTGTATTAGAACTTGATGTTGAAGGACGCAAATTGAGCCTCGGACACAAGCAAACTGAAACAAATCCATGGGATAAATATTCTGATGAATTTGCAGTGGCTACTAAGCATGCTGCATCTATCACTGAGATAGTTGATAAAGGTGCTACTGTTGAGTTCAATGAAGATGTTACAGCTTTTGTTCCTCAACGTTATCTTGAAAAAGAAGATGGTACAAAACTTACTAAAGGCGAAGCAGCAGAATTTATCATTATTGAATTCAACAAAGAGTTCAAGCGTGTTGTCGCTTCACATACATCTATCCACAGAGAAGAGGAAGCTCAGATTGTTAAGAAGGCTGCTAAGAAGTCTGAAGACGAATCTAAGAAAACTACTTTCGGAGATGCCAATGCAGAATTGCAGGCACTTAAGGATAAAATGGAAAATAAATAATTTTTAGTTTATTTCAAAAATTAAAACCCTGCTTCTAAAAGCAGGGTTTTTTTGTAGGATATAGTTTAAGGTTAAATTTTATTTAATTCAATTTCAACATTTATGATTTGTTTTACCTTAGAAAGAAAACACTTATGAGCGAATTAAATACATCTTCACTAGAAAAATCAAAAGCCATAAAACTAGCCTATAATGATTATGGAAGTGGTCAACCTGTTATATTAATTCACGGATGGCCTTTAAATCGTGCCATGTGGGAATACCAAATTGATAGTTTGGTAACTAATGGCTATAGAGTCATTTCTTACGACCGTAGAGGATTTGGTGAAAGCTCAAAGCCTTGGAACGGATACGATTATGATACTCTTGCAAGAGATCTTAAAGACCTTATTGAGACATTAAAACTTGAAAATGTTATTCTTGTTGGATTCTCAATGGGTGGAGGAGAAGTGGCCAGATTTATTGGAAACTATGGAACTTCTTTAATCGATAAAGCTGTTCTCGTTTCTGCCGTGACACCTTTTATGATGAAGACAGATGACAATGATGCCGTTGATGCATTTGTATTCGATGGAATGAAAGAGGGCATATCTAAGGACAGACCTCAGTTTTTTAAAGAATTTTGTAAAAACTTTTATAACTATGATACATTCAAAAGTGAGAGAATAAGTGAAGCAATGCTTGAATTTACTTGGAATCTCGCTATGCAAGGTTCCAGAAAAGCAACTTTAGACTGTGTGGATAGTTTTGGAAAAACAGATTTTAGAAAGGATTGTGAAAAATTTGATATCCCGACATTGATTGTCCATGGAGATGGAGACCAAATAGTTCCTTTGGAATTTTCAGCAAAGAGGGCAAAGGAATTAATATCAAATCCTAAATTAGAGGTCATTAAGGATGCACCGCACGGTTTAGTTACTACTCATCATAAGGAGTTTAATTCTCTATTGCTTGACTTCTTGAAATAGATTTATAATACTATATCCATATAAACAAAAATTAAAAAAGCCACTCGAGAGTGGCTTTTTTAATTTTACTAATCAGATTATTTATCAGATTTTGATTTCAGTAATTTTGGAAATCTTACTTTGAATCTGGTAAATCTAGGAGTCGAGACATTTCTAATGTAAGGATTATTTGGATTATTGACCTTATAGTCTTGGTGGTATTCTTCTGCCATCCAGAATTTATCAAATTCTTTAATTTCTGCTGCTATTGGCTTTTCATATTCTTTTGATAATTCATCTATCTTATAATCAATTATTTTGTTCTCATCTTCATTCTGGTAAAAAATGATAGAGCGGTACTGAGAACCAATATCTGGACCCTGTCCATTTTGCTGAATGACATTTTGTGAACCGAAATACACATCCACAAGAGTTTCAAAAGTTACCACCTCTGGGTCATAAATAACCTCAACAGCTTCAGCGTGACCGGTTCTGCCAGTATTGCTTGACTCATAGGTTGGATTCTTTGTATGACCTCCCGAATAGCCAGAAAAAACTTCTTCAACACCTTTTACGCTTTCGTAGATAGTTTCTACACACCAAAAGCAGCCGCTAGCAAAGTAAGCTCTTTCATAAATTTTATCATCAAAACTTGATGAAGCCTTCTCACTCGGAGTTGCGGAATTTTGAGCTTTGCTACAACTTACAAAGAAAATGGAAAGGAAAATTAAACTAAAAAATGATTTCATGTTTTTTGCTGTAAAATTAGGAGTTAAATTGGGTGACATCAATTAATGTGACGTTAAATTTATTCATCTTGATCTGAGATATTAATGTATTAAACACAAAAAAACTCGGAGTTTCGTCCGAGCTTTTAGTATATATTATGTGATAATGGAGGTTAAGAAAGTTTTTTAAACATTTTCTCCATTTTTTCTTCTTCTTCTCTAGCAAGTTCTTGGTCAACTAGTATTCTACCACTATGTTCATCGATAATGACTTTACGTCTAGCAGCAATTTCTACTTGAACTTGAGGAGGTATTGTAAAGAATGAACCACCTGAAGCGCCACGCTCAATTGTTACGACAGCCATTCCGTTTTTTACATTCTTACGAATTCTAGTATAAGCTTTAACTAAACGTTCCTCAATATCTTTCTTGAATTTGTCAGACTTTTCAGTAAGAGAAGTCTCCTCTTTTTGAGTTTCGTTTAAGATATTGTCAAGCTCAGATTTCTTATGGTCTAGGTGATTTTGTCTTTCAGCTAACTTCTCTTTTGTTTCTTCTATGACTGTTGATTTGTGCTCAATTTGTGCACTATATTCTCTGATGTGTTTTTGAGCCAATTCGATTTCCAACTCCTGGAATTCGATCTCTTTAGTTAAAGCATCAAACTCTCTGTTATTTCTAACATTATCTTGCTGGCCTTTATACTTCTTGATCATAGCTTCTGCATCCACTATGAATTGTTTTTTCTCCTTTATCTTCTCCTCTGTTACCTTCAGATCAGTATCAAGTTTTTCAATTCTTTTGGTAAGACCTGCGACTTCATCTTCCAAATCTTCAACTTCAAGAGGTAGTTCACCTCGCATATTTCTTATTTCGTCAATACGTGAGTCTATTAGTTGTAAATCGTATAGAGCTCTTAACTTCTGCTCTACTGTAACCTCTTTTTTCTTTGCCATAATCAATAGTATTGAATTGGATTGGTATTAATATTAGATAAAACGAGTGCAAAATTAGGGATTTTTTTCGTAAGATAAGCATGTATTAAATCTTTTGTATACTGCTCGCTTTCATAATGTCCAATATCAGCCAAGAGGATCTCATTTTCAGCCTTATAGAAGTCATGATATTTTAAATCTGCTGTTATATAAAGATCAGCTTTTGCCGCTTTAGCGCGTTCTATAGCAAATGCACCACTACCTCCTAATACTGCAACTCTCTTAATAATTTTTTTGTTAAATTGAGAATGCCTTATGACTCCTGTTTTAAAAACAGATTTTATATGTGCAAAAGCTTCAGAAGGATCGAGGGCTTTTTCAAATTCTCCGACCATTCCTATTCCGCGATCCTGATCATTATTTTCTAAAGTTTCAATTTCATAAGCAACTTCTTCATATGGATGGTTTTCGAAAAGAGCTTTAAGAATTTTTGACTGCAAGTGTGAGGAAAAAGTCATATTGATTTGAATTTCTTCTTCAAACTGAGTCTTTCCAGGCTTTCCGATAGTTGGATTGGAATTCTCATTCCCGTTGAAGGTGCCAATGCCCTCAATATTGAAACTGCACAAGTCATAATTACCAATGCTACCTCCTCCAGCATTAAAAAGTGAATCTCTTACGGCTTTAGCATTTGCCTTAGGCACATAGGCCGTTAGTTTCTTAATAGTTTTTGACTTAGGAATAAGAACCGATGTATTCTTTAATCCTAGTTTTTCGCAAATCATCCCATTCACTCCTTTAGACACATTATCTAGAGCTGTATGCATAGCATAGATAGCGACATCATGTTTGATGGCTTTATGAATGACACGTTCTACATATGTCTTATTATTCAGTTTTTTTAATCCTGAAAAAATGATGGGGTGGAAGCTTATGATCAAATTGCAATTATTTTTTATTGCTTCATCAATTACTGATTCTAATGTATCCAGTGTTATTAGCGCTCCAGTCACTTTCATGTCCTGTTCTCCAACAAGTAATCCGGTATTATCAAAATCTTCAGCATAATAAGAAGGAGCAAGTTCCTCGATAATTTCTATTATATCTTTTACAATCATCAGTTGTGTATTTTAAACTCTAAATTTAAAAATTATAATTTTGCAGTCATGAAATACCTAAGATATTTACTCTTTCCTTTTTCAGTCCTTTATGGCTGTGTCATGGCTATTCGAAATTTTCTCTACAATGTAGATATCCTAAAATCTAAATCATATCCAATTCCCATTATTTGTGTCGGTAACTTGAATACTGGAGGTACAGGAAAATCACCAATGATAGAATTGCTGATCAGATTTCTTAAAGATAATTACAACTTAGCCACTTTGAGTAGAGGTTATAAGCGGGTGACCAGTGGATTTTTAGAAGTTGAACTCTCACACACCACTTCAGAGGTAGGAGATGAGCCCCTTCAATTCAAAACCAATTTTCCTGAAATAACCGTAGCTGTGGATGAGAATCGACAACGGGGAATTTCAGAGCTACTTGACAAATATCCTCAGTTAGATGTCATCTTGCTCGATGACGCATTTCAACATAGGAAAGTAAAGCCAAGTCTATCTATACTTTTAACGACTTATGGGGATCTTTATACTCAGGATTTTATATTACCAACAGGAAATTTAAGAGAATTTCAAACTGGAGCAAAAAGGGCAGAACTTATAATCGTGACTAAATGCCCAGGTAAACTTTCATTTGATGAACAGGAAAAAATATTTAGACACTTAAAGCTAAAATCATATCAAAAATTGTTTTTCTCTACGATTGTTTATTCTGAATGTGCCACCAGCAGAACTGAAAGTGTAGAGATAGCAAACTTTGATGATTTTACATTGGTCACCGGCATTGCAAATCCTAAACCACTAGTGAGTCATCTAAAGTCTATTGGTAAAACTTTTGAACATATTCAGTTTTCAGATCATTATGAGTTCACAGAAAATGATCTAGAGCTCCTAAAAAAACAATCAAAAATATTGACTTCACAAAAAGACTTTATGCGATTGAAATCCAAGTTTGAACTGAAAAACTTATATTATTTACCAATCGAAACTCAAATAATGAATCAACCTGAAGCTTTTCAAAATTTCATGAAAAATCAAATATCCTGAAACTTTGAAATATTGTATCAATAATTCATTTTTTTGTTTGTGTAATATAATCTTTTGATTAAATTTGCAACCTGAAATAAATTAGTAAAGACGTTACGATGAAAAAAGAAATACATCCAGAAAATTATAGATTAATAGCATTCAAAGATATGTCTAACGATGATGTATTTTTAACTAAATCTACAGCTCAAACTAAAGAAACCATCGAAGTTGATGGAACTGAATATCCTTTAATAAAACTTGAGATCTCAAGAACATCTCATCCTTTTTATACTGGAAAAACTAAACTTGTTGATAGTGCTGGACGTATTGATAAGTTTAAAAACAAATACAAGAAATTCAAAAAAGAAGAAAAATAAGCAAAACGCTATATTATATTGAAAGCCTTCCACTGAGAAGGCTTTTTTTATGGCTTTACTTCAGTACCTTAGTTTTGACGTAAAAAAAAGCCTTGAGATCATTCTCAAGGCTTTCTGTCTTTTAAAAAAATGTACAGCTTATCTTTCGTCTACAATTGAATTTAAAGTAGAACTAGGGCGCATTTTTTCAGTCACAATATCTTCATCTGGAAAGAAATATCCATTCATGTCTTGAGGTTCACCTTGAGTTTTAAGCAACTCTTCATTGATTTTAGCTTCATTTTCTTCAAGATAGCTCGCTACCTTTTCAAACTCAGATTTTAGATCAGTATTTTCATTCTGCTCTGCAAGAGCTTTTGCCCAGTATAGTGCCAAATAAAAGTGAGTACCTCGGTTATCAATTTCATTAACCTTTCTGGAAGGAGACTTGTCGTTCTTCAAATATCGACTATTAGCCGCATTCAAAGTTTTGGCAATTACTTTAGCTTTCTCATTATTAGTTTTTTCTGCAATGTCTTCTATAGACACAGCTAATGCGAGAAATTCACCCAAAGAATCCCATCTTAAATGGCCTTCTTTCACAAATTGTTGTACGTGTTTTGGAGCAGAACCGCCGGCACCAGTTTCATATAATCCACCACCAGCAAGTAGAGGAACAATAGAAAGCATTTTGGCACTTGTGCCCAATTCCAAAATAGGGAAGAGGTCGGTTAAATAATCTCTCAATACATTACCAGTAACAGAGATGGTATCTTTGCCAGCCTTAACTCTTTCAAGAGTGTACTGCATAGCATCTTTTGGACTCATGATTTGTATGTCTAGTCCTTCAAGATCGTATTCCTTTAAATAGGTGTTGACTTTCTTGATAAGATTTGAGTCATGCTCTCTGTTGGAATCTAACCAGAAGATTGCGGGTTGACCGGTGTTTTTGGCTCTTTTTACTGCAAGTCCTACCCAGTCTTTTATTGGTAAATCTTTGGTTTGGCACATTCTCCAAATGTCTCCCTCTTCGACTTCATGAGACATTAAGGCATGTCCTGCTTTGTCCAACACATCCACTCGTCCTTCTTTAGGTATAATGAAAGTTTTGTCATGAGAACCATATTCTTCCGCTTTCTTAGCCATCAAACCTACGTTGGAAACATTTCCCATAGTAGTTACATCAAAAGCTCCATGTTTTTGACAGAATTCAATGACTTGTTGATAAATTCCAGCATAACTTCTGTCTGGAATAACAGCCTTCATATCTTGGGTTTCATCATTTTTGTTCCACATTTGTCCGCCAGATTTCATGGCTGCCGGCATAGAAGCATCTATAATGATATCGCTAGGAACGTGTAGGTTGGTGATTCCTCTAGAAGAATCTACCATTGCTAAGTCTGCTTTCTGCTCATAAATAGCGTCAAGATCCTTAATGATGGCTTTGGATTTTTCTTCAGGAAGTTCAGATATTTTATTATAAACATCTCCAAGACCATTAGTTGGATCGACACCTATTTTTTTAAATTCGGCTTCATATTTTTTGAAGACTTCTTCAAAAAATACAGTAACGGCATGACCAAAGATAACGGGATCAGAGACCTTCATCATTGTTGCCTTCAAGTGTATAGAGAAAAGAACATTCTTTTCTTTAGCATCTTCAATTTCTTGGGCTAGAAACTTTCTTAGGGACTTAGCATTCATCACAGAAGCATCAATAACTTCGCTCTCTTCCAAGGGGGTTGATTCCTTAAGAGTAATGCTATTTCCATCCGTATCAAAATGCACTATTTTGACATCATCTTCTTGTTCCAAAACCACAGATTTTTCACTTCCATAGAAGTCCCCTTCAGACATAGCAGACACGTGAGATTTTGAATCTTTACTAAATTCCTCCAATTTGTGTGGATGCGCCTGAGCATATTCTTTTACCGGTTGAGCAACTCTACGGTCGGAGTTACCTTCTCTCAATACTGGATTCACAGCACTGCCCAATACTTTAGCGTATCTTTTTTTGACTTGCTCTTCATCGCTGTTTTTGGGGTCTTCAGGATAATCGGGTATTTTGTATCCTTTATCCTGTAGTTCCTTTATTGCAGCAGTCAATTGAGGAACAGAAGCGCTTATGTTTGGTAACTTGATGATATTTGCTTCTGGAGTTTTAGCTAATTCACCTAAGTAAGCCAAGTTATCTTTAACTTTTTGATCATCTGTGAGGTAATCATTAAAATTTGCAAGTATTCTTGCTGCCAATGAGATATCTTTTGATGTAATTTTTATTCCTGCGCTTTCGGTGAACCTTCTTACAATAGGTAAGAAAGAATATGTAGCCAATGCAGGAGCTTCATCTGTTTTTGTGTAAATGATCTTGGTACTATGATCTGCCATGAGTTTTATTTGTTTTTAGAATTAATTATAAATAATTGAACCTTTCAAATATAAAGATTAAGGTTATAAAAACCTTGCTGTGGGGGTTATAACCCTGTTAAAACAAAAAAACCTTCTGTCATAAATGAGAGAAGGTTCTTATAATTTCGGAAATCAAAACTAGTTAGTTCTTTTTTCTTTAATTCTTGCTTTTTTACCAGTAAGGTTTCTGAAGTAATAAATACGAGCACGTCTAACGCTACCTCTTTTATTAATTTCAATTTTCTGAATAGCAGGCATGTTGATAGGAAATATTTTCTCTACACCTACAGTACCACTCATTTTGCGAATGGTAAAAGTTTTTGAAGAACCAGAACCTTTGATCTGAATCACAACACCTTTAAAGAACTGTGTACGTGTTTTTTGGCCTTCTCTAATTTCGTAATAAACAGTGATGGTATCACCAGAAGAAAATTTTGGAAAATCTTTCTTCTCTACAAATTCGTCTTGAACAAATTTTACTAAATCCATTTTTTTTAGTTTTTCTGTTACCCAAACCAACATTCACGCATCTCGTCAGAGGTTAATTTAGAGATTGCAAAAATAGACAAAAATTCTAAAATTGCAAGTGTTAAATTTTATTCTTCCAATAAATCTGGTCTTCGGTCCTTTGTTCTTTGTAATGCTTTATCATCCCTCCAGTTATCAATCTTTTTTTGATGACCACTTAGTAACACTTCTGGTACCATGTGACCTTTATAGTTTGAGGGTCTTGTATATATTGGTGGCGAGAGTAAATCGTCCTGAAAAGCATCTGTAAGAGCAGATGTTTCGTTACCGAGAACACCAGGAATTAATCTAATAATTGAATCGCATAAAACTGCCGCTGCCAATTCTCCTCCTGACAAGACGTAATCACCAATAGAAATTTCTCTGGTAACAAATAGGTCCCGTACTCTTTGGTCTACGCCTTTATAGTGTCCGCAAAGCATGATCAAGTTTCCTTTTAACGATAATGAATTAGCCATAGATTGGTTGAGAACATCTCCGTCTGGAGTTAAATAAATGACTTCATCGTAAGATCTTTCAGATTTTAGTTTAGAAATGCATTTATCAATAGGTTCAATCATCATTACCATACCAGCACCTCCACCATATTGGTAATCGTCAATTTGTTTATAACTTAATGTTGTATAATCTCTTAAGTTATGCAAATGAATTTCGACTAGATTTTTTTCAATGGCTCTTTTAAGGATTGATGCTTCAAAAGGACTTTTTAGCAAGTCAGGAACCACTGTGATGATATCAATTCGCATTATTTAAACTTTTTTGAGGGTGAAACTTAATATGATACAAGCAACCAAAAGTAATAGGAAAAACCAGAATTGGTAAGTTAGTCCAAAATACTCCGCAATAAGCCCGAATGAAGCTGCGACAATAGTAAACAATCCAATCAATGTATTGGCGACAGATACATATGTTGGTCTTTCTTCTTCAGGAGCGTAATCAATTATATACGTTTTTCTGCTTAATCTCGCTCCAGAATAGGCTATGCCATTAATAAAAAATACAGGCATGAAATAATAAAAATTGAGTGCATCGGTTTTAAAGTAAATAAAAACCAAAGCATATAAAATACTTAGTATGGATAAGCTAGCGGAAATTCTCATCAACTGAAGACTAGATTTGTCTGCCAATCTTCCCCAGATTGGACTGCTAACTATCTGTGCAAGGCTACCAATAACAATGATCAACCCTAAATAGTTCCAGCTAGTGTTACTAATTTCTTTTGCGACTAAAATAAAAAATGGATCGAGCAGTGGTATTGCCATTAACAAAGCTCTTGTGATTATAAAATTTCTATAGGATTTCTCTTTTCTCAATAAAGATGCTCCAGTTTTTATTTCTTCTAAAGGAGTTCTTCCTCCTTCGGTAGAACCAGGCATTTCTTGAATGAAAGAAAACATAACTGATGCTGCGATCCAAAGTAAAGAGGCTAATGTAAATAAACCAACGTACAGCCATTTGCTATCTTCCCCCTTCAAAAAAAACACTAAAGAACCTCCCGCAATAAGCGCTAGAGCTCCGCCAAAGGTGGATCTATAACTAAGCATTTGACCTCTTTCTCCTTTGGGTACTGTTTTGCCAGTCACATCTTTAAAGCTTATCGATCCTACGCCAGAGGCAATACTAAAGATGAGCAACAAAAAGACTAAAGCGTAACTAATAAAAATTTGATTTTCTATGAAAGCGAGAATAACAGCTGAAATAAGCAAAGAGGCCCCTTGAACTAATCCAGCTCCAACCCAATAAGGTTTTCTTTTTTCTTTTTTTCTTATTTGTCCGCTTACAAACAATTGAGGCAAAAGAGAACCAATATCTTTTATAGGAACAAGCATACCAATAAAAAAAATAGGTGCACCAATAAAACTCAAAATCCAGGGTAATGTCAGCCCAGGACTTATCAATTTTTCAGCTAGTTTGGTAAGGCTACCATTAAATACGTTTAATGTGAAGTTTTTCGGCAGGTGAGTACATTGATCATCAGGTATAGATTTACAAACCCTAGCATCAGTATCCTCGGTTAAAAATTCATAGAACTTTTCTGACCTAGACATTATTTTTTGTTGCCCTTATTCAGTTTTTGATTTTTATTTTTTTCGTCTTGAAGTTGTCTGCCCAATTTTTGTTGTTTCTCTAAAGCTATACGTTTGTAGTTTTCGTAGTCAGCATCAAGGTTTTTCAAGTTTTGTTTGGCCTCATTTGTGAGAAGGTTACTTCTATTAAATCTAAAGATAAAGAATAGTAGGAGAATGACTAAAACTCCTATAATAGACCAAACGAGAGTATTATATCCAGATTTTGTAAACGCTATACCTAAGAATTGAATCTCATCTTTTTCATTCTGAAGATTTGTGAGTTCTGTTTGCAAGTTGGAAGCCTGTTTTTTCAGCGACTTTATTTGTTGATCTTTATTTACAATGCTGTCATTTAAGCTTGAAATTTCAGTTGTGAGAGCATCAAATTCTGAAAAAACTTTATTGATCGCAGAATTGATTTTTACTTTTTCAACTACTTTATATTGTTGATAGTTGTTTGACTCATCAACTACAGTTTTTAAATTGTCTACAGATGAAGGCTGTTTTTCTACCTGATCTTCGCTGGAAGGCTCTTGAGAAAAGCCTGAAAAAGAAAAAAGTAAAGCGAAAATAATAAAGTGGAAAGATTTCATGCGTCAAGTATTTAGCGCAAAAGTATTTAAAATGCTTTTAATACCATTCATTTCTTAAAAATAAAATCCCTAATTTCTTAGGGATTTTATTTATCTAATAATAAGTGAATCGTCTTACATTGGAAATATATTTCGCAAGTCGTATCACTTGATGGCTGTAACCAAATTCATTATCATACCATATATAAAGGACTACTGAGTTTGTATTTTCATCTGCAATTGTAGCATGACTGTCAAAAATTGCTGGGGCAGAAACACCCACAATATCAGAAGAAACTAACTCATTATCTATAGAATATTTAATTTGCTCAACCAATTCGCCGTTTAAGGCTGCTTCCTTAATTCTAATGTTTAATTCTTCTTTGGTAGTTTTTGTTTTTAGATTCAAATTGAGAATAGCTAAGGATCCATTAGGTACAGGAACACGAATGGCGTTGGAAGTCAATTTGCCTTCAAGTTGGGGTAGAGCTTTTGCGACTGCCTTTCCTGCACCAGTTTCCGTGATGACCATATTGAGGGCTGCGGCTCGTCCTCTCCTGTATTTGCTATGCATATTATCTACCAAATTTTGATCATTGGTATAAGCATGTATAGTTTCCAGATGTCCATGTTCTAAGCCATAATTATCTTCTATAGCTTTCAGGATTGGTGTGATTGCATTTGTGGTACAAGAAGCTGCTGAGAATATGGAATTCTTTTGAATGTCAAAATCTTTATGGTTAACACCGTGTACAATATTTGGTATGCCCTTTCCTGGTGCTGTCAATAAAACTTTTTCTGCTCCTTTAGATTGTAGATGTCTGTTTAGAGCCTCTTTATCTCTGAAGGCACCAGTATTGTCAATGATCAATGCCTTATTGATGCCATAAATCGTATAGTCAATGTCTTCCGGTTGATTGGCAGAAATCATTTTAACGGTAGTATCATTGATGATCAAAGCTGAATTTTCAACATCAATTTGTACAGTTCCATTAAAATCGGCGTGGATCGAATCGTTTTTAAGCAAAGAAGCTCTTTTTTCAAGAATTTCCCGATTGATTTCACCTCTAGTCACTATAGCTCTGAGTCGTAATTGATTTCCTTTTCCAGTCTTGGCCATCAATTCTCTTGCGATAAGACGACCAATTCTACCAAATCCATAGAGTACGACATCTTTTGGGGTAATAGAATTGAAATTCTCCGAATCTTTCAATTTGTTGGATAAGAAACTCGTTATATTTTGATCCTTATTCCCATTTTGAAGGTATTCATAGGTGAGTTTGCCAATATCTAACTTAGATGGAGGTAAATTTAGATTTTTGATGCCCTCAGCAATTTCTGTTGAATCAAAAATAGAAATGGGTTTATCTACAAATTTTCCAGCATACTCATGAAGTTTTAGAATTTCACCAACATTTTTATTGATGAGAGAATTTCTGAATAAAACGAGTTCGATGGATTTTTCATACCATAGGTCGTTAACAATACTGATAAACTTTACTGAAGCGCGACGCCTATCAGCTTGAAAGGAAAGTTCCTTTTCATAAACTTGTGATGGATTCATTATAAAATTGAATTTTAAAATTTTTCGCAAAAATATAAAACTCAAACGTTTTCGTAATCCATTTTTTGAATAATAAGATAGATATTTCTTTAACTTTTTAGTCTTGAAATTTATCCAAATTTGACTCAGAAAATATTAGTTAATATTTTTACTAGTAAGTATTGTCAATCGGAAAATTCAAAATACTTTTGCAGAATTTTAGAATTTTATAATCCATTATAAATGACAGAGTTAATCGCTTTTGGTGTTTTATCTTTCACCACCTTTTTCACCATCATCAATCCACTTGGTGTTATGCCAATTTTCATGACGATGACCTCCGATTTGGATAAGGAGAGCAGAAAAGCTACCGCTAAAAAAGCGATTCTTGCTTCCTTTGTCACTATTATTCTTTTCGCTTTTACGGGTCAGATCTTATTTAAGTTTTTTGGGATATCTGTGAATAGCTTTCGTGTAGTAGGTGGAATTATCTTTTTCTTAATGGGTATGGACATGTTACAAGCCAGACTTGGCAAAGTGAAAGTGCAGGAGTCTGAAATTAAAACTTACGTCAATGATATTTCTATAACGCCACTTGCTATTCCTATGATTTGTGGTCCAGGCGCTATTACCAATGCTATTGTCTTGATGGAAGATGCTGGATCTGTAGAGATGCAAGCAGTTTTGATAGGTGCAATCGTTTTGGTAATGGTATTGACATTAGCTATTCTTCTGAGTGCGGGAAAAATCATAAAAATCCTTGGTCCAACTGGTAATAATGTGTTGATGAGATTGATGGGACTTATCATCATGGTCATTGCAATCGAATTCTTTTTAAGTGGTTTTAAGCCTATTTTTCAAGATATCATTGCCGGGAGGTAGATCTTTGATTTGAGGATTTTTTTGATTTGAAGATTTGAAAATTTCACTTTTAATATCATATTTCTAATATGTTATCTTCACAAGAATTCCCTTTTCATCTAAATCATTTTCATCTTGTAAATACCTAAGCTTTTCTTTAGAATTTAAATTGGACACACAAAGCACCATGGCATCCAATATGTCGTCTTGTTTTACTTTTGATTTTGAATACGTTTCTGTAATGTTATGATAAACTGATTTGAGCTGAGGATAATGCTTCTGAAGCAATTGAAAACGTTCTTGAAACCCTTCTTTAGTGGACTTTTTAGTCTGAATGATCTCTGAATTATTTAAATACTTAAAGCAGATTTCAGGATGGCTTTCATAGATTTCTAATTCTGTAGCTTTAATTTCCATGAATTGATCTACTTCTTTGATTTTTTTGGAAATATTGTAGCTCTGTATGGAAATGCTTTTTCCGAGAATTTCTTTATTAATTTCTCTGGCTTCATCATAATTCTTAGCATACACAGCTTTTCTGCAAGCTGGTGTAAAAATAGTAGAAGACCTTTTACCGAGTTCCTTCCTCAACTTAGACTCGATGGTTCTTGTAAACTTTTCAGAAGACAAACCAATGGGAATGTCGATGAAAATTCGTTGTAGGTCAGTGTGAAATTCTATCAACTCCTCGATAGATGACACCGCTTTATAGGAAAATCCATTGGTGTCATGTAAAACTACAATCCAACCTAGTGGACAAGAGTCTATTCCTGCTATTTTCATTTTTTGGATGCTTCAGGTTAACAAAATTAATAGAGTTTAAACTTAAACTTTTTAATCCTTCTAAATCTTTGGACGTGGCTTTAAGTTAACTTTTTAGCTTAAGTTGAATATCTAGATAACAAAAGTTAACGTGCTCAAAATCAAAATAAAAAAAGCCGATACATCACTATATCGGCTTGAATTAAATTTAAAACTTAACTTTATATATGTAAAGCTCTGTCCCCAGTGGCAGCAAGAGCAGCCTCTTTCACAGCCTCTGCATAAGTAGGGTGAGCGTGGCTCATTCTTGCGATATCCTCAGCGCTAGCACGGAATTCCATAGCCGTCACCGCTTCTGCGATAAGGTCGGCGACTCGAGCACCTACCATGTGTACGCCCAGAACTTCGTCAGTTTTCTTGTCTGAAAAGATTTTCACAAATCCGTCAACATCTCCACTGGCTCTGGAACGTCCCAAAGCTCGCATGGGAAATTTACCAGTGTTGAATTCGATGTTTTCATCTTTTAGCTGATCTTCATTCTTTCCAACTGAAGCAACTTCTGGCCAAGTGTAGACCACGTTAGGAATCAAGTTATAATCAATGTGTGGTTTTTGTCCTGCAATCACTTCAGCAACAAAAGTTCCTTCTTCTTCAGCTTTGTGAGCCAACATTAAGCCTTCCACGACATCACCGATGGCGTAGATGTTTTCTGTAGAAGTTTGAAGCTTTTTATTGACTACGACTTTGCCTTTATCATTGATCTCCACTCCAGCTTTATCGGCATTTAAACCATCTGTGAAAGGTCGGCGACCTACAGAAACCAGGCAATAATCGCCTTTGAATTCTACTTCTTTACCGTTTTTATCATCAGCTTTCACTATGATTTCGTCGCCTTTGCGCTCCACAGATTTTACCTTGTGAGATAGCATGAATTTAGCTTTCTGCTTTTTCATGGCTTTCATCAATTCCTTGCTTTGGTCTTTGTCCATACCAGGAATTATGCGGTCCATATATTCTATCACAGTCACTTCTGCGCCCAATCTTTTATAAACTTGACCAAGTTCAAGGCCAATAACTCCACCACCTATCATGATCAGGTGTTTTGGAATTTCTTTGAGAGAAAGTGCTTCGGTAGAAGTGATGATGCGTTCTTTATCGATGTCTATAAATGGTAAACTAGAAGGCTTACTTCCAGTCGCTATAATTGTGTTTTTGGCTTCAATTTCTGTTTCCTTACCATCACTATCGGTAACGATGATATGGGTTTTGTCTTTGAAAGATCCAACACCCTGTAATGATTCAATATTGTTTTTATCCATGAGGAAATCAATTCCTTTCGTTGTTTGGTCAACAACTCCAGACTTGCGTTTCATCATATTTTCCAGGTTGACTTTTACTTCTCCAGAAATATCTATACCGTGTTCTTCAAAATTTTTTATAGCGTCTTCGTAGTGATGGGAAGAATCCAGTAATGCTTTGGAAGGGATGCAACCCACATTAAGGCAGGTTCCACCTTTGGTGGCGTACTTTTCAATAATTACTGTTTTTAGACCTAGTTGTGCGCAACGGATGGCTGCTACATATCCTCCGGGTCCAGAGCCAATTATGGCTACATCATATGAGTTCATAAAATGAATTTTGGTTTCTAAAAATGAGTATTACAAATTTACACCTTCTATCACAAAGGACAATTGAATCCCTTGAAATCCTTGTTAAATTCTTATGTATAATCTAAATATCATTACTTGCATGAATCCAAGGTTTTTTCAACATTTTGTTTGAACAAAGAATATTAGCCAAACATTGATTGAAGAATAAACTAAAGGTTTGTTTTGTGAAATAAGCCACAAAATTGTAACATTACGTCGATTTTAAACCTTTGACATGAGTGAACCCTCAACTGCACCTGAAGAAGACACATCCAACACCAAAATAAGACTCAGTATTTGGCAAGCTTTAATCCCGGTTCTTGCTCTCATTGCCATGTTAGCATACAACGTATTTATTTATGGTGATGATGCACTTGCAGGATCCAATCAATTTATTCTATTGCTGGGAGCAGCAGTTGCGGCGATTGTTGGGGCTTCAAAAGGCGCAAAGTTTGAAGCCATGATCGAAGATGTGGCCAAAAATATCAAGTCCACAACCGAGCCCATCTTAATTCTATTGATGGTAGGTGCTTTAGCTGGAACATGGCTCCTGAGTGGTATCATACCGACCATGATTTATTATGGACTTCAAATCTTGAATCCCACCATATTTCTGGCTGCTTGTGTTATCATTTGTTCTGTCATTTCTGTTGCAACAGGCAGTAGTTGGACGACTTCTGCCACTGTTGGCATTGCTTTAATAGGTATTGCGGAAGCCCTCGGTGTTTCTGTAGCAATGACGGCAGGTGCTGTTTTATCTGGAGGTTATTTTGGGGATAAATTGTCTCCGATGAGCGATACTACAAATTTAGCGCCAGCTATGGCAGGAACAGATTTGTTTACTCATATTCGGTACATGACGATTACTACAGTTCCTACCATTATAATTACTTTGGTTGTGTTTATCATTATTGGTTTGAATCTAGACACGACAGGTCAAACCAATCCCACAGAGATTTTGAATAGCATAGAATCTTCTTTTAATGTCTCAGGTTGGTTATTTGTCGTTCCAGTTTTGGTTATTGCTTTGATTATTAAAAAAACACCTCCACTTATTGCGTTACTTTTAGGTACCCTTCTAGCGGCTTTGGCCGCTTTAATCTTTCAGCCAGATTTGGTCAAAATGATTGGAGGAGGAGAGGTGTTAACTTTTGAAACCGCTTACCGTGGTATAATTGACGCTATTACTGTAAATATCACAATTCCTACCGACAATTTAGTTTTACAAGGCCTATTTTCAGCAGGAGGAATGTATGGTATGTTAGGAACAATTTGGTTGATTATCTGTGCTATGGTTTTTGGAGGTATTATGGATGCTATCGGAGCTCTGGAAAGAATAAGTGAAGCGTTGTTGAATTTATTTACGTCTACCTTCGGGCTTTTCTTTAGTACAGTGACGAGCTGTTTAGCATTAAACCTTACAGCATCAGATCAATATCTCGCGATTGTAGTGCCAGGGAAAATGTTTGCTAAAGCTTACGAGAAAAAAGGCCTGGCACCAGAAAACTTGAGCAGAACCCTTGAAGACTCGGGTACAGTCACATCCGTGCTTATTCCATGGAATACTTGTGGTGCTTACCACAGTGGCGTTTTGGGAGTGCCAGTAGTGGATTATTTCTTTTACGCGATTTTTAATTACCTAAGTCCGTTTGTAACCTTATTCTTCGCTGCATTTAATATTAAAATAAGACAACTGACTCAAAAATAATACAGTATGAAATTAGATATATTGGCTATTGGAGCCCACCCAGATGATGTAGAATTAAGTTGCTCGGGGACTTTAGCGAAAGAAATCAGTAAAGGAAAAAAAGTGGGGATTCTGGATTTAACTCGCGGTGAATTAGGGACCCGGGGAACAGCCGAAACTCGCGATGAAGAAGCTAAAAATGCTGCTGAAATTCTTGGAGTAAGTATGAGAAAAAATCTCGAGTTTAGCGATGGGTTTTTCACTAACAACACAGCTCATCAACTAGAAATTATTAAAATACTAAGAAAATACAGACCTGATGTTATTTTATGTAATGCGATACATGATAGGCATATCGATCATGGCAAAGGAAGTCAATTGGTAAGCGATGCTTGCTTTTTAAGTGGTTTGAAAAAAATAGAAACTATTTACGAAGGTAATTCTCAAAAGGAATGGAGACCGAAACATATTTATCACTACATACAATGGTATGACATAGAGCCTGATATAGTCGTAGACATTTCTGGTTTTATGGAGAAGAAATTAAAATGTGTAAAAGCTTATAAAACTCAGTTTCACGATACCAAAAGTAAAGAACCTCAAACTCCTATCTCTAGTTCAAACTTTTTTGACAGCATCACTTACCGAGCCAGAAACCTTGGCCGGATTATTGGCACCGAGCATGCAGAGGGTTATACTGTTGAGCGCTACCCGGCTGTTGACTCTATTTTTGATTTAGTTTAATAAAATATTAAATAGAATTTAGAAACATTACCCTGTCCCGAAACATCGAGACAGGGTTTTTTGATGAAAAAATCTAAACCATAAATTATTCAACTGGGAGTGAAAAATTATGTTGCTAAATTAATATATTTATGCAAATTTAATATATATGAATTTTTGTCCTCAATGTCAATCTGATAAAATCGTAAAAAGCGGTGTTATAAATAGTCGTCAACGCTATAAATGCAAGTCTTGTAATTACTTTTTCACTGTTAATAAATTAGGAAAAAAAATTGATCAATACTATGTCACTAAGGCTCTTCAGCTTTATTTAGAAGGGTTGACTTATCGTGAAATTGAAAGAATTTTGGGAGTCTCTCACGTTAGTGTAATGAATTGGGTGAGAAAATACAATATTCATAAAGTTCAAAATACAGGGTTTCATCCTACTTATAAGATATTAAACCAGACTGAGCTTGAGCAATTCTTTTCTTCTTCAGAAAACACCAAAGGTTCTGGTATGATTGTAACCGAACTTGGGGATAAGTTTATGATGATTAAATGGGAGCGGTTTAAAGAATAAATATATAGATTAACTTAAATATATATTTAATTTTATTTAACAAACAAATTATTTGAAGTTCGTAACAAGTTATTAGCAAAGAATGCTATAATAAATTGAAAACTTGTTAGGTAATGAAATATAATATTGCATTTTTATTAGTGTTTGCTGCTTTATTTAGTCATAATGCTATTTCTCAGGGTTCACCCTATTACAAAGGTGGTTTCAAAATAAAATTTGATGACAACGACAATAAATACGTAAGGATTTTAACCTGGGTCCAGACTCAAGCCAATTACTCAGATTCACGTGCAGAGGATCAGGCTGCTATTTCTTTTCAATTGAGACGCGCAAGACTTCTTGTTTATGGACAAATTACTAAGGATTTTTTGGTTTTAACTCATATAGGAATCAATAGCTTGAACTCCTCGAACATGGAGCCTGTTGGTTCTGAAGGAACTCCTCAGGCGTTTATGCATGATGCTTGGGCTCAATATAACGTTTCAGAACAACACGTAATAGGAGGAGGCCTTCATTATTGGAATGGATTGTCAAGATCAAATTCCCAAGGAACCCTTAACTTGATGACCTTGGACAATAATAGGGCATCCTGGGCAACTTTGGGCTTAACAGATCAATTTGCAAGGCATATAGGTGTGTTTGCCAAGGGTAACTTTGGTAAACTTCAATATAATGTAGCTGTTAATGAGGCAATTGTCAATGGTCTTGATTCAAGACCACTATCAGACATTAGCGCTTCATATCAGGGAGCCAATCTACTTGGAACAGCTGAGGCTGGAAAAACGTATACTGGATATTTTGCATACAACTTCTTTAACTTAGAAAGTAATTTTCTTCCTTACAAAGTAGGCACCTACATGGGTACACAGCGTATTTTTAATGTGGGTGCTGGTTTTTTTCATCATCCTAATGGAGCTGTAATGCTTCAGAGCGATCAACCTGTTGGCGAGAATGTCAATCTTTTTGCCGTAGATGCATTTTACGATGCTCCCGTGGGTAATAATGGTTCAGCAATAACTGGCTACGCTATTTACCAATCCAATGATTATGGTACAAACTATCTTTTTGGTCCTTACGCTTCTGGGGATATGCTTTACGGTCATGTTGGTTATTTGTTACCCGGCTCTAAGCCGGTAAGATTTCAGCCTTACACATCCTATAATCACACTTTCATAGATGCTTCAAATCAGGATAGAACAATTTTTGGGTTGGGAATCAACGCATTTTTAAACGGCCATAATTCAAAACTTACACTAGAATTTCAAAACGAAAGATTCTTAAATCAAACTTTTAATAGAATAAATCTTCAAGCAATGATATACTTATAATTATGGAAACAAACAACAAAAAACAGAAACACGCTACCGCCTACTGGAAAGAGAACCTGAAGTATCTTGCTATTCTTCTCCCCATATGGTTTATTGTATCCTATGGAGCAGGCATACTTTTTAAAGACTGGTTAGACCAGTTTCAAATTGGTGGCTTTAAACTAGGCTTTTGGTTTGCACAACAAGGCTCCATCTACGTATTCATCATTTTGATTTTCGTCTACGTGAGGTTAATGAACAAATTAGATAAAAAATACGGATTCGATAAATAAAAAACTATGGATGCTCAAACACTAACTTATATTTTCGTCGGCGTTTCGTTCGCTATTTACATTGGAATAGCGATTTGGAGCCGGGCCGGTTCAACAAAAGAATTTTATGTTGCAGGTGGCGGCGTGTCTCCCTTAGCCAACGGTATGGCAACGGCAGCCGACTGGATGTCTGCAGCTTCATTTATATCCATGGCAGGTATTATTTCGTTCATGGGCTACGACGGTTCAGTATTCTTGATGGGCTGGACAGGCGGTTTTGTATTATTAGCTTTGTTACTTGCGCCTTACTTAAGGAAATTTGGAAAATTTACTGTTCCAGATTTTATTGGAGACCGGTATTATTCCAAGACTGCTCGCTTTGTGGCCGTATTCTGTGCCCTAATCGTTTCCTTCACTTACATTGCTGGTCAAATGCGAGGTGTTGGAGTTGTCTTTTCAAGATTTCTAGAAGTTGAGATTGAAACCGGTGTAATCATCGGTATGGTAATAGTTTTATTTTACGCAGTTCTAGGCGGAATGAAAGGAATCACTTATACCCAAGTTGCACAATATTGTGTGCTGATTTTTGCTTTTCTAGTTCCTGCAATTTTCATTTCTTTCCAAGCTACAGGAAATCCTATTCCAATGTTTGGTATGGGTGATACACTCGCAAGTCAACCCGACACCTATATGCTGGACAAATTAGATGGTTTAAGCAAGGAATTGGGTTTTAATGAATATACCGAAGGATCAAAAAGCATGATTGATGTTTTAGCAATCACTCTTGCATTGATGGTAGGAACAGCTGGATTACCTCATGTTATTGTGAGATTCTTTACTGTTAAAAGAGTGAAGGACGCGCGAAAGTCTGCTGGATATGCCTTGTTATTTATTGGTATTCTTTACATCACAGCTCCAGCGGTTGCTTCTTTTGGTAAATTGAATTTAATTGAAACTGTCAATCAAAAGGATTATGCTGAAATGCCTGAATGGTTTACGACCTGGGAGGATTTAGGTTTATTGGCTTGGACAGATAAAAATGCTGATGGAAAGATTCAATATTTAGGCAAAGCCAAAGAAGGAGGAGATGCTTTAACAGGAATACCTGCATTTCAAGATTCTAAAAGAGGAGAAAGCGGACAACGTTTAGTTACAAATCCTTCAGAAAATAAAAATGAGTTATATGTCGATAATGATATTATGGTGATGGCCAATCCAGAGATTGCAGATCTTCCCAACTGGGTTTTTGCCTTGGTTGCTGCAGGCTGTCTTGCGGCTGCATTGTCCACTGCTGCAGGTCTTTTGTTGGTAATTTCATCTTCTGTATCTCACGATTTAATTAAAAAAATGGTATACCCCAAAATATCTGAAAAAGGAGAATTAATTGCTGCTCGTCTTTCTGCAACAGGAGCTGTTGTGATTGCAGGATATTTTGGAATTAATCCCCCAGGATTTGTTGCTGCCGTTGTAGCGCTCGCATTTGGTCTGGCTGCTGCATCTTTCTTTCCTGCTATTATCTTGGGCATTTTTTATAAGCGTATGAATAAAGAAGGTGCAGTTGCCGGTATGATCGTTGGAATTTCACTCATGTTATTTTATATGTTGAAATTTAAATTTGATTTCTTTGGAGGTGGTACTAAAGAAGATTGGTGGTTTGGAATTTCACCAGAGGGCTTTGGTACGGTGGCTATGATTTTCAACTTTATAGTATCTATTGTCATCAGCAAGTTTACTGCACCACCTCCGGCAGATGTTCAGGAGATGGTAGAAAACGTGAGAATTCCTAGTGGAGCAAAAGAAGCTTCAGGACATTAATAGTATATATTTATTCTCAAGAGTCTGTGATTAGCCATGCATGCTCTTGAGAATTTTATTTAAATTAAAAATTTATTTTTATACGAATGAAAAAAAGACATCAACAAAAACTTGTTTTTTTAAGCTTCGGCTTGATTTTACTTTTCAATATTCCTTTAGTGTTTGCTTTTAACCGGCTGACTTCAGTATTGGGTTTCCCTTTGTTTTATTTCTGTGTTTTCACCATATGGTTGGCTAGTATTTTTATTTCTTTTTTCATTTTAAAAAAATATACAGATCAATGAGTAAAACCGCTCTCATAGCACTCATTTTTGTTTATTTGGGAATACTATTTCTCATTGCTCTTTTTGCTGAAAAAAATAAAGGTTCAAAACTGGTGTCACACCCCATCGTTTATGCGCTTTCCCTGGCCGTATACTGCTCGGCTTGGACTTATTATGGTAGTGTGGGCATGGCTGCAAAATCTGGAGTTGAGTTCCTTACCATTTATCTTGGACCTATCATTGCTGCTCCTTTATGGATTGTTTTACTGAAGAAAATCATTCAACTTTCCAAAGTGTATAACATTTCCAGTATTGCTGATTTTATTTCGCTTAGATATGGGAACAGTAGATCGCTTGGAGCTTTGGTTACTTTGGTTTGTGCAGCGAGTATTATTCCTTATATCTCCCTCCAGCTCAAAGCGATTTCTGAAACTTTTGAGATTGTTTCTACTTCTACACTTGGAATTGAAGGGTCGTCGGTGATGACGGATTCTACCTTTTATATTGCTTTAATTCTGGCCATTTTCGCGTCATTCTTTGGAACTTTAGCTTTGGATGCTTCCAAAAATAGAACGGGTGTCATGTTTTCAGTAGCGTTTGAATCTGTTTTGAAATTGACTTTTTTTCTTATTGTTGGTGTTTACGTCACTTACTATGTGTTTGATGGGACTACAGATATATACCAAAAAGCAAGTCTTGGTTTAGATTTGAATCAGTTGAGCACCATTAACGGTTTGAGTGGTGGTATCAATTGGTATTTCAGCATTGTCCTTTCTTTTTTAGCTATTTTCTTGCTGCCGCGTCAGTTTCAAACTTCTGTGGTCGAATTTACCAACAGGAAACAGCTTAAAACTTCGATCTGGTTGTTTCCGTTTTACCTTTTTTTATTCAATGTATTTGTCATTTTCATTGCCTGGGGAGGATTACTGGTTTTGGGAGAACAAGCCAATGCCGATTACTTCACACTTCTTATTCCGTTGCATTTCGGAGACCATTGGTTAGCTATCTTAGTGTTTCTAGGAGGTCTTTCAGCAGTGATTTCCATGGTCGTTGTTTCCACAGTAGCTCTGTCTACCATGTTGAGCAATAACCTTATCATTCCTTATGGATTTATAAAAAACTTAACCCGAAGCAAATCGTTCAAAAACGAAAAGACCATTAAAAACATAAGACGACTTTGTGTTTTCAGTTCTATTATCCTTGCTTATTTACTTTATGCGCTTTTCGATCCCAAGGTTTCATTGTTCTCTATTGGGCTTATTTCCTTTTTGATTATCGTGCAGTTGGCTCCCAGTTTTTTTATAGGTATGTTTTGGAATAGAGGCTCGGCTTTAGGTTCTAAAGTGGGAATTATTCTTGGATTGATCCTTATCATATTCACCTATCTTCTTCCTTTTATTACTGAATATGTTACAGGTTATCATCAATTTGTGGATGAAGGATTTTTGGGAATAGAATCACTGAAGCCTTATGCACTTTTTGGAATTGACCTTTTAAATCCTGTTAATCATGCGTTATACTGGAGTTTATTGGTTAATACGGGTGCTTATTTGATTCTATCGGTCATTAAAAAAGGAAATTACCGGGAGCGCAATTATGGTGAAATGTTCGTAAACAGTGAAAAAGTAGTTGAACTGAAAGAAAATGCATACGTCTGGAAAGGTGAGGCTTACGTTAAGGATATTCAGAATATACTGGTTCGTTTTTTAGGCCAAGCTAAAGCAGACAAGGCTTTGAGAGTTTTCAGAAAACGATATGCCGTCAATTCGGAAGAAAAATTGGCAGATGCCCGATTCATCAATTTTTCCGAACGCTTGCTTACAGGAGCCGTGGGAAGTGCTTCAGCAAAAATTTTAATTTCCAATGTCGCAAAAGAAAAACCGGTATCTCTTGTTGAAGTTCTTAAGATTTTGGAAGAAAATAAAGAAACTATTTCCGTCAACAAGTCGCTGGAAGAACAATCTCAAAAGTTGATTAAACTCACTTCAGAACTAAAATCTGCCAATGAAGAGTTGAGAATTCAAGATCAATTGAAAGATGATTTTCTGGATACTGTTGCTCATGAGCTTAAGACTCCAATAACGTCGATCAAAGCAAGTTCTGAGGTCTTATCGGATGGCAATGATATGCCGGAAGAACTTCAGCATAAATTTTTAAATAATATTATTCAGGACACAGAACGATTGACTATCCTAATCAACGATATTTTAGACTTGGAGAAAATGGCTTCAGGAAGAGATGAATTAAATCTTCAGCTTCAAAGCTTAAACGGATGTATTGAGGATGCAATCAACGGCATAAGTAGCATAGCCGAGAGAAAGAGTATTGAGGTGGGTTTTCACTCTTCATCTTCTATCATGATTGAATTTGATTATAGCAAAATGCTTCAAGTTTTCACAAATTTATTCTCAAACTCATTAAAATTTGTTCCAGAAGACAACGGCAAAATAGAAGTGTTTCTTGAAGCAAATTCAGAAGAAGTTATTTTCAAACTTAAAGACAATGGAAAAGGAATTCCGGAAGAGGACCTCCACTTGATTTTTAAAAAATTCTATCAATCCAAGAACCAAACCTTCAAAAAACTTCAAGGCAGTGGTTTTGGACTGGCGATTTGTAAACAAATTGTAGAAATGCATAGAGGAGTGATTTATGCAAATCCAAATGTTGAAACTGGTGCAGAACTTATTGTGAATTTACCAAAATGTAGACCATGAAAAAGATTTTACTCGTAGATGATGAGCCTAATATTATTATGGCCCTGGAGTACAGTTTAAGAAAAAATAATTATGACATCTATATTGCCAGAGATGGCGAAGAAGCGATTGATCTCGCAGAAAAGCTCAAACCAGATTTAGTAGTCCTGGACATTATGATGCCAAAAGTTGATGGTTATGAAGTTTTAGAATTTTTGAAAAGTCATGATACCCTAAAAGATACTACTCAAACCATAATCATAAGTGCCAAGCACAAGCAAAGTGATGTGCAAAAAGGGCTTAATCTTGGTGCGAAGGAGTATATAAAAAAGCCATTTTCAATGAAAAAAATTTTAAGTACAGTAAACGAGTTACTAACCCCAAAAAATTAAAATCCACGGTTATGAATTATAAAGAAGTTTATCAAAAAAGTATTGAGAAGCCAGAGGAATTCTGGATGGAAGAGTCAAAAGCAATCAAATGGTTCAAAGCACCGACCAAAGCTTTGGAGCAAACATCTGAAGGTATTTATCACTGGTTTCCTGATGGTGAAACCAATTTGAGCTATTTGTGTTTAGACAAACACATTGAGGATGGATACGGAGATGAACTAGCTCTTGTTTATGATTCAGCTGTGAGGCAAAAGCAAGTGAAATATACCTATAATGAGGTTTTGGAAAAGGTTTCCAAACTAGCTGGAGGCCTTAAAGAGTTGGGTGTAGAAAAAGGGGATCGGGTCATTATTTATATGCCTATGATTTCTCATTCTGTGTTCAGCATGTTGGCTTGTGCGAGGATCGGCGCTATTCATTCAGTAGTTTTTGGAGGTTTTGCTCCAGATGAATTGGCCATGAGAATAGACGATGCCAAACCAAAAGTAATTATTACAGCAACCTCAGGAATTGAAGTCGATCGGCTTATAGCTTACAAACCCATGGTGGACGAGGCTATTGAAAAAGCTAAACATAAGGTTGAAAAAGTTGTAGTTTTCAATAGAAAGCTTGGGGTAGAATTTGAGGAGAAATCCTATGATATCGATTATTCAGAATTGCTGGAAAAAGCCAAACCAGCAGAAGCAATCGCTTTAAAATCTAAAGATCCTTCCTATATACTTTATACTTCCGGTACCACAGGGTCACCTAAAGGAGTGGTAAGAGATACAGGGGGATATGCTGTCGGACTGAAATATTCCATGAAGAATATCTACGGAACACAACCCGGAGATGTATTCTGGGCAGCATCTGATGTTGGTTGGGTAGTTGGCCATAGCTATATCGTTTACGCTCCTATGATTCATCGGAATACCACCATAATTTATGAAGGAAAGCCTATCAAAACTCCAGATGCGGGAGCTTTCTGGAGAGTTATAGAAGATCATAAAGTGAATGTGATGTTCACTGCTCCAACGGCCTTCAGAGCCATCAAAAAGGAAGACCCCAATGGTGAATTCATAAAAAAACATGATATCTCTTCTTTGAAATATCAGTTTCTGGCCGGTGAGCGTTGTGATGAAACGACATTAAAATGGGCCGAAGATCACTTAAAAATCCCTGTCATCGACCATTGGTGGCAGACCGAATCGGGTTGGTCTATTGTAGCCAATTATATGGGACTAGATCCTCAGCCGGTTAAACCTGGTTCTGCAGGAAAGGCTGTTCCTGGATACGATCTGGCAATTCTTTCTGAAGATGGTGAAATGTTGCCAGCAAATACTGAAGGTTATATTTGCTCAAGGTTGCCGCTTCCTCCAGGTTTTATGCAAACGCTATGGAATAACCACGAGCGCTATAAAAACGGATACTTAAGTAAATTTCCAGGGTTCTACTTTTCCGGCGATGGTGGCTATATTGACGAAGAGGGGTATGTCTATATCACCGGTAGAATAGATGACGTCATTAATGTTTCCGGTCATCGGCTTTCTACAGCTGCTCTGGAGGAGGTAGTTTCTCAACATCCATCCGTTGCAGAATGCGCCGTAGTTGGATTGCAGGACGAGCTGAAAGGAGAAATTCCATTAGCTATTGTTGTCCCAAAAACAGGTGAAGAAGGCTACGAATCTTATAAAATGCAGACTGAAATAATTCAGTTGGTAAGAGATAAAATCGGAGCTATTGCGGCTTTAAAAAATGTGGTCATTGTTAAACGTCTACCTAAAACTAGAAGTGGTAAAACTTTAAGAAGGACTTTAAGGAAACTGGTTGCAGGACAGCCTTATAAACTTCCTTCCACTATTGAAGACCCCATGGTCATTAGTGAGATTATTGAAACCTTTAGTCATGAGAGAATCGGAGCTTTTAGTAAAAACAAAGATCAAGTGACTCAGTCTTTAAAAGCACTGACCAAGAGTTATTATAACATTGATTCGCTTGCCAAGTATATGGATGTCTACAGAATTTCTCAAAATGATCCAGAGAATTTCTGGGCTACCATCGCAGAACGTAATTTTGAGTGGAAGCGAAAATGGAATTCAGTTTTGAAATGGGACCCTGAAAAAGCTGAGGTTAGCTGGTTTGAAGGCGCTCAGCTTAATATCACTGAAAATGCTGTAGACAGGCATCTGAAAACCAGAGGGAACAAGACTGCTATTATTTGGGAACCTAATAATCCTCAGGAAAAAGCGCTACATATAAGTTATAACGACTTATCAAAACGCGTCAACAAAATGGCGAATGTTTTGAAGAAAAATGGAATCCAAAAAGGAGATCGGGTTTGTATTTACCTTCCAATGATTCCAGAATTGGCCATTGCTACTTTAGCTTGTGCAAGAATAGGAGCTGTACATTCTGTAGTTTTTGCAGGATTTTCTGCTTCAGCCCTGTCTTCAAGAATTAACGATTCTGATTGTAAAATGGTCATTACTTCGGACGGATCTTATAGAGGTGCCAAAAGCATTGATTTAAAAGGTATTGTGAATGAAGCTCTAGAAAATACACCTTCAGTAGAATGTGTTTTGGTGGCTAAACGAACCTTTTCAAAAATTGAGATGGTAAAAGGTCGTGATGTATGGCTACATGAAGAATTAAAACAAGTCGACGATAAATGCGAAGCCGAAATCATGGACGCTGAAGATATGCTTTTCATTCTGTACACTTCTGGTTCCACGGGAACACCAAAGGGTATGGTGCATACTACCGCTGGCTATATGGTGTATACCGCATTCTCATTTAAAAATGTATTTCAATATCAGGAGAATGACGTGTATTGGTGTACTGCTGATATTGGCTGGATTACCGGACATTCTTACATTGTCTACGGACCACTTTTGAATGGTGCTACCACATTGATGTTTGAAGGTGTTCCCTCTTACCCAGATTTTGGAAGATTTTGGGATATTGTTGAAAAGTATAAAGTAAATCAATTTTATACAGCACCAACTGCGATTAGGGCTTTGGCTAAACAGGATATAGAGTTCGTCAACAAGTACGATTTATCTTCCTTGAAAGTTCTTGGAAGTGTTGGAGAACCCATTAATGAAGAAGCCTGGAACTGGTATAACGAAAATATTGGAAAGAAAAAATGCCCTATTGTAGATACTTGGTGGCAAACGGAAACTGGTGGAATCATGATTTCTCCCATTCCGTTTGTAACGCCTACAAAACCTACTTATGCAACACTTCCATTACCTGGAATTCAGCCTTCTTTGATGGATGATAAAGGAAATGAAATTGAGGGCAATTCAGTTTCAGGAAAACTTTGTATCAAACACCCATGGCCGAGTATGGCCAGGACGGTTTATGGAAATCATAAACGGTACAAAGAGACATATTATTCAGCGTTCGAAAACGTGTACTTTACTGGTGATGGTGCTTTAAGAGATGAGGTGGGTTACTACAGAATAACGGGTAGAGTAGATGATGTCATTATTGTTTCTGGTCATAATCTTGGAACGGCACCAATTGAAGATGCCATAAATGAACACCCAGCCGTGGCAGAATCTGCAATCATAGGTTTCCCTCATAATGTAAAAGGAAATGCGCTTGCCGGCTTTGTAATTCTGAAAAACGAAGGTGAATCTAGAGTTAAAGAAAACCTGAGTAAAGAGATCAACCAATTGATTGCGAGTAAAATTGGACCTATTGCCAAGTTGGATCGTATTCACTTTGTATCAGGTTTGCCAAAAACACGAAGTGGAAAAATAATGCGTAGAATTATGAGAAAAATATCCTCAAATGAAGGCTATCAAATTGGTGATGTATCTACTTTGCTAGATCCTAGTATTGTAGAAGAAATTAAAGAGAAAGTTCAGCCTTTTTTAGATGAAAAATAAATAGTTATTAGTGATACTTAAGAGATGAGATTTATAGCTTTGTAAAGCTAAGAAGTTGAACAGGTTATGAATCTCATTTTTTATTTTTTTTCTTATTTATCAAAATCGTTTTGTAGAATGTAATATTATATTAAATTTGCAAAGTCTTAAAGGACAACTGGTGGATGTAGCTCAGCTGGTTAGAGCACTGGTTTGTGGTACCAGGGGTCGTGGGTTCGAGCCCCATCTTCCACCCAAAAAAAAGGTCTTATCCATTTGGATAAGACCTTTTTTAGTTTATTTAAATAGTTCTACCTCAATATTCCTGAAGGAAATACAACTACACTCTCGTGACCGTTTTTTCCAACTGAAGAAATTCCGAAGAAAAAATTATCTATAACGATGCCTTCCAGTGTGATTTCATTTGTGTTCTCCACATATCTGAAATGGTCCCAGGTTGGAGAAGTTGTAGATCTCCAATACACCTTATAACCTTTAACATCTTCCGGATTTTGTTGTTTCCATTTTAACCTTACTGAAGGTTCTACAATTCCCCCAATCTCAACTTCAGTTGGTGCAGGAGGAGCCCAGGCTAAATTTGCCATGTTAATAGCATTGACAGCCGTCAATTTTTTAACATAGTTAAAATTAACATGTTCTATGACGTCACCGTAAGCAACTCCATCTTCAACTCTCACGTCTTGGTGCTGCTGAGTGTAATTTTCGTGAGCTTCCATGATTCTGATGCCAGGAAAACCCAAATCATTGAAGGGCTTGTGGTGTCCTCCTCGGCCAAAACGGTCCAAACGATATATCATCATAGGATTCATCTCTGGCATGTAGGTCTTAGTGGTCTCGTAAACATATCTCGCCAATTGTCTAGAAGCGCCATCCACTTCACCTCCGTAAAAACGCTTCATTTGTCGCTCTCTGTCAGTTTCTGTAGGATTATGAGCTTCACTGAAAATTCTAAAGGTTCTATTATCTATTACACCGTCGACCCCTTCAATATTTCCGATCATGTCGTTATTGATAATGCCAATGATGTTCCAATCGTTCTCCTTGGCATATTTAGCTAAAAATTGACCACCATATAAGCCTTGTTCTTCACCGCTCAATCCTACATAAACAATACTATGATCAAATTCATATTGAGAAAGAACTCTGGCAGCTTCCATAGCACCTGCCATTCCTGTCGCATTATCGTTGGCTCCCGGTGCATCTGTTGTGAAATCCTGAGTATCTGAAGCTCTGGAATCTATATCTCCACTCATAATGACATAAGAATTTGGATATTTTTTTCCTTTCTGTACCGCAACAACATTCAGAACTTCTGCAGCTTTTGGTATTCTATTTCCATCTTCTGGTGTGACAGTTTCTCCTTGAAAAAAAACATCCAGGCAATCATTACAGGAAGAAGAGATAGTTTCAAATTCGCCCTTGATCCAGCGTCGAGCAGCCCCAATTCCTCGTGTATCACTTTCAGTTTCACTAAAGGTATTTCTAGTTCCAAAATCAACCAGATTTTGAATATAGTATTCAAGTTTTTCTGCAGATACCTTATCAACGATATCATAAATTCTAGTATCTACCTGACCATAAAAAACATTAGTCATAGTTAAGAAGGCAATTGTAAGTATAGTTTTCATATAATTATATTTTTGCGGGTAATTTACTATAATTTTAGAGGAATAAAAATTTTAAGAGCTAAGTGGGTTTGTTATATTTGCGCCTTCTATAGATAAATATTATGAAGATTTCTTATAACTGGTTGAAGCAATTTCTAAAAACAAAATGGACTGCGCAAGAAACCGAAGTTTTACTCACTGATTTAGGACTAGAAGTTGAAGGCATTGCAGATTTTGTATCTATAAAAGGAGGTCTTGAAGGTGTTGTTGTTGGATACGTCGAATCTTGCGAGCCACATCCCAATGCAGATCGTTTAAATCTTACCAAAGTAAATGTAGGTCAGGACCAATTACTTTCTATCGTTTGTGGAGCCCCTAATGTTGCAGTAGGACAAAATGTTCCGGTGGCTACAATTGGTACGATGCTTTATGATGAGAAAGGGCAGCCATGGCCTATTAAAAAAGGAAAAATTAGAGGAGAAGTTAGCGAAGGTATGATCTGTGCCGAAGATGAGATTGGTCTGGGGAAAAGCCATGATGGAATCATGGTTTTGGGTGAAAATCTTATACCAGGGACTCCTCTTAATCAAGTATTTTCAGTTGAAAAAGATCAGGTATTTGAAATAGGACTTACACCTAACCGGGCAGATGCAATGAGTCACTGGGGAGTCGCCAGAGATTTGAGAGCAGGATTAATACAAAATGAAATCAATATTCCGATTGATACTCCTTCTGTGAGTAGCTTTCATGTTGATAATAGAAGTATGAGGGTGTCAATTTCTGTCGAAAAGCCTGAGTTAGCACCTAGATACTGTGGAGTAAGTATTTCTGGTTTGGAGGTTAAAGACTCGCCAGACTGGTTAAAAAACAGACTTAAAGCTATTGGAATAAATCCCAAGAACAATATCGTTGATGCTACCAACTATGTCTTACATGAGCTTGGTCAGCCATTGCATGCTTTTGATTTGGATAAATTCAAAAACAATAAAATAGAAGTGAAAACCTTAAAATCGGGAACAAAGTTTATCACTTTAGATGGAGTTGAAAGAAAACTTCACGAAGATGACCTAATGATCTGCGATTCTGAAAAACCACTTTGTATGGCTGGGATTTTTGGAGGAAGTGAATCTGCCGTTACAGGGAGTACAACCGATATATTTCTGGAAAGCGCTTACTTCAATCCTGTAAGTATCAGAAAAACTGCAAAACGTCATGGATTAAACACTGATGCTTCTTTCCGATATGAAAGGGGAATAGATCCAAATATTACTGAGCTCGCTCTTAAAAGAGCAGTTATCCTTATTCAGGAAATAGCTGGAGGTGTCGTATCTAGCGATATAGACGATTTTTATCCTAAAAAGATAGAAGATTTTCAGGTGTTTTTAACCTTCGATAAAATCAACCAGTTGATCGGTCAGGAAATTGACACAGGAGTGATCAAAACCATCTTGACCTCACTAGATATAAAAGTTAATAATGTGTCTGAAAGTGGTTTAGGATTAACTATTCCTGCTTATAGAGTTGATGTTCAACGTGAAGTCGATGTCATTGAAGAGATTTTAAGAGTATATGGTTATAACAATATTGAATCCGACAGCAAGTTCAATGTTTCGGTAGCGAATTCATCTATTTATGACGATTATAAAGTTCAGAATAAACTAGCAGAACAATTAGTTTCTCAAGGATTTTACGAAATCATGTCAAATTCTTTGACAATCAAAGCTTACGTTGAACTGCTAGAAGACTTGAATGAGGAACATAATGTGAACATTCTCAATGCGCTCAGCAACGATCTGGGTGTCATGAGACAGTCCATGTTATTTTCAGGATTAGAATCTGTGAGTTACAATATCAATAGAAAGAAAAACGATTTAAAGTTTTTTGAGTTTGGAAAAACTTACAAAAACATAGAAGGAGAATATTTTGAAACTAAACATTTATCTTTATTTATTACAGGTCCAAAAACCAAAGAGTCCTGGACTATGTCACAAGAAAGAACCAATTTCTTTACACTAAAAGGATATGTGAACAAAATTTTTGAGAAGCTCGGATTATCAAACTTAGACTTTCAATCGGTTGAATCAAAATCAATTTCTGAGGGGCTTACTGGTAAATTAAATTCAAAAAAAATAATTGACTTTGGTAGAGTGAAAACTGATGTTCTCAAGCATTTTGACATAGAACAAGAAGTGCTTTTTGCAGATATCAACTGGAGTAATGTTTTAGAGGTTTTAGAAAAAAAACAGCTTAAAATTAAAGAAATCCCTAAGTTTCCCTCCACTCAAAGGGATTTTGCTTTGTTGTTGGATCAATCTGTAAACTTTGATGAACTGAAAGAACTGGCTTTCATGACCGATAAAAAAATCCTGAAAGGCGTTGATTTATTTGATGTTTACGAAGGAGAAAAATTGCCAGAAAAGAAAAAAAGTTATGCGCTTCGGTTTAAATTTATGGATGAGAAGAAAACACTTACAGATAAACAAGTGGATAAAGTGATGAAAAAATTGCAAAATCAATTTGAAATTAAATTCAATGCCTCCTTAAGATAAGTCATTTAAACTTTATATTTAATCCCTAAGCATAACTAAGCTTGGGGATTTCTGTTTTAAAAATTATTTGTGATGGATTTGAATGATGATTTTGTAAAGAAAATGATAGAAGAAGTTATACCTATCCACAAGTTTTTGGGATTAAAACTACTTCATATCGAGAAGGATTTTGTCAAGGTCAAAGTCCCTTTCAGACCAGAAGTGGTTGGAGACATTCGTTCGAATAGATGGCATGGAGGCATCATTACTACGGTTATGGATTCTGTTGGCGGAATAGTAGGAGGTACCCACTTAAGCTCCATTAAAGATAAAATGGCAACCATAGATATACGGGTTGATTTCCTGTCACCAGCCCATGCAAAACCAATAATAGTAGAAGGTAGAACACTGCGGCTAGGCTCACGAATTTTTGTTGCGACTATGAAATGTTATTTGGAAGATGATCCTGAGCAAGACCTTGTAGCGGAGGGGCGTGCAGTCTATAATTTCATCAGATTAAAATAGTTTGTTTAATCTTATTGAATAAATGCTTAATAGGTGTTAAATTTCAAGAGAGTAATTGAATGAACTTAACTTACTTATTACATTTATACCGAATGTTGAAAAAGATATATGATGTTTCCAAGAACAAACCTTAAAACACAGTTGAACAAGGCAAAATTCAAGACTACTTCCAACGAAGATATCTTGAAGCAAGTTCAACAGGTTCTTAAAGATGTTGACGATAGAAATGATGAAATTTTAGACAAAGTAGTTTCAGGAAATTCAGCAGGCAGTAACAATTTTATTTTTGATAAATTAGAATCAAGTGAAATTTATCACATTGATCAGATTGAACAAATTTGTGTCAATTATAGATTGAGATTTTTAGATTCTAAATATTTTAAAGGTAAATTACCTTATGAAGCAATCTCAAAAATAAAAACTTTGGAAGAAGAGCATGATACTAGCCTGAAAGGTTTTAAAATTATGGCACCCTCCAAATTATTCAAGTTGGAAAATGCAGATGATCCTTTGCTTTTTGCTCCGATAGGTAATGATTATTATTACTTAATCCACAAATGGGGAAATGATTTGAGCCCATTTCGTAGATTGATGATGTGGCCTTTTAAAACCTTCGAAAACTTTATGTTCTTTGTTTTGTTATCGGCCATAATTTGCACTTCACTAGTTCCATCTGGTTTTTTTATGAGTGAAGATAATAGTGGAACAGAGTACTTTCTCCTCCTTATATTTATGTTCAAGTGGATTGCAGGTATTGCTCTTTATTATGGATTTGCAAAGGGTAAGAACTTTAACACAGCTATTTGGAGAAGTAAATATTATAACGCCTAAATTTTATATATGATTATTATACAATTTATCATACAACAATTATCCCCCGCTAAATTTTGCGGGTTTCTTTTTAATTCCTACAAAACTAAGTTGAAGAAATCTTTCACTTCTAGACTTAAACAACAAAAACGTTATAAATTGTCTAAGTGCAATTTGAAATCTAAGATAATAGCGTAATTCTTAATTCGCTTATGTTTACTATTTTCGCCGGATTAAAATTTTAATCCTTTACTCATTTTATTTTAAATTTAAAAACCAATGACACACGCAGATCTTTTAAAAGTTACTCAAGAATTTGGCAGTCCCATCTATGTTTATGATTCAGAGAAAATCACTCACCAATATAAACGTCTTACAGGAGCTTTTAAAAGAGTCAAACATTTGCGTCTTCATTATGCAGTAAAGGCTCTTTCGAATTTAAGCGTTCTTCGATTATTTAATCAGTTGGGAAGTGCATTGGATACTGTATCTATTCAAGAAGTCAAGTTAGGAATTAAAGCAGGATTTGATCCTGCTAAAATCATTTTCACACCCAACGGCGTTTCCATGGAAGAACTGGAAGAGGCCGTCAAACTGGGCGTCCAAATTAATATTGATAACCTTTTAATATTAGAGCAATTTGGTGCAAAACATCCAAAAGTACCTGTTTGTATACGTATTAATCCACACGTCATGGCTGGTGGAAATACCAATATTTCTGTAGGTCATATTGATTCCAAATTTGGGATTTCTATTCACCAAATGCCTCATGTGCTCAGAATTGTAGAAAATACAGGTATGACTATTAATGGGATACACATGCACACAGGAAGTGATATACTTGATATAGGTGTATTCCTTCATGCAGCAGAAATTCTATTTGATGTTGCAGCTCAATTCGAAAATCTTGAATTTTTAGATTTTGGAAGTGGCTTTAAAGTGCCTTATCATGAAGGTGATATCGAAACTAACGTTGAGGAACTAGGTACAAAACTTACCAAACGTTTTAATGAATTTTGTAAATCTTATGGAAAGGAATTGACATTAGCTTTTGAGCCTGGCAAGTTTCTGGTTAGTGAAGCGGGTTTCTTTTTAGCTAAAGTGAATGTTGTAAAGCAGACAACTTCTACAGTATTTGCTCAAATTGATTCTGGTTTTAATCATTTGATTCGTCCGATGTTCTATGGATCCAATCATGAAATCATGAATATTTCCCATCCAAAAAGAAACAAAAGATTTTATTCAGTTGTTGGATATATCTGCGAAACAGATACGTTTGCTAACAATAAAATGATCTCAGAAATCAGTGAAGGCGATATCTTAGCTTTCAAAAATGCCGGAGCTTATTGTTACTCCATGGCAAGCAACTACAACTCAAGATTCAGACCTCCAGAAGTGCTTTGGCACAAAGGAGAAGCTCACCTAATTAGACAGAGGGAAACTTTTGAAGATATTTTGAGAAACCAACTTGAAGTGGCTTTATAAAATTAAAATGAATTTCAACAAAAAAAGTAAAACTATTCAGTTTTACCTTTTTTGCTTTCAAAGTTTTCCAATCCTACTTTTAGCCAATCAAAATAGGCTTTTGAAGAAGGCTCGTAACCTATGGTTTCATTTAAAATTTCAAGCTCAGGTGAAAGTAATACGTAATAGGGTTGTGAGTTATTTCTAAAGTTTAGTGTTTGGAACGTGGCCCATTTATCACCAATTGTTCTAATTTTCTTTACTGAACCGTTATTTCTTTCGTAATTAAATCGACTGTCTTCATCCAATTTAGCCTTGTCGTCTACGTAGAGAGAGACGAGGATATAATCATTTTTGATAGTTTCAAAAACTTCAGGAACACTCCAGACTTGCTCTTCCATTTTTCTACAATTCACACAAGCCCAACCGGTAAAATCTAACAAAATGGGTTTGTTTTGGGCTTTTGCAGCGACTAAGCCTTTATCAAAATCTTTATAAGCTTTCAGCCCAAGGGGACCTTCTGTTTCCTTATCATAAACACTGTAAAATAGAGGAGGAGGAAAGCCGCTTAAAAATTTCAGATTTGCATTAGAACTGTTCGTCAATCCAGGTATTAGATATATGACAAAAGCCAGAGTAACTACTCCCACAAAAATTCGCCCCTTACTCAATCTTTGTTTCGGTCCATCGTGCGGGAATTTTAGTTTTCCGAAGAGGTATAAAACCATAGCAATACCTATCACGATCCAGATCCCGATAAATACTTCTCTTTTCAGTATACCCCAATGTTCAACTAAATCTGCGTTTGATAAAAACTTAAAAGCAAGTCCCAATTCCAAAAATCCTAGCACCACCTTTACGGTATTAAGCCATCCTCCGCTTTTTGGTAAAGAATTTAGCCAGTTAGGAAATAAAGCAAACAGAGCAAAAGGCAAAGCTAAAGCAAGGCCAAATCCACCCATACCAAAAGTTAACATGGTCGCCCCACCATCAGCAGTAAGTGAGCCACCGAGTAAGGATCCCAAAATAGGACCAGTACATGAAAAGGAAACCAAAGCCAGCGTGACGGCCATAAAAAAGATTCCGATAACTCCGCCTACACTTGTCGCTTTCTGGTCAAGTCGGCTACTCCAGGAATTTGGTAAGGTAATTTCATAATAACCGAAAAAAGAAAAAGCAAACACTATAAAAATGACAAAGAAAATAACATTCAGGGTTGGATTTGTTGAGATGCTGTTTAAAATTTCAGGATTTACAGAGTCCAGCAAATGAAATGGGACGCTGAGTAATAAATAAATAAGGAAAATGAAAACACCATACATTAGGGCATTAATGAGTCCAAGTTTTTTAGTTTTTGCTCCTTTTGTAAAAAACGAAACCGTCAAAGGAATCATAGGAAAGACACAAGGCGTTAAAAGTGCAATAATCCCTCCTACAAAGCCTAAAAGAAATATGGTAAAGTTGCTGTCCTGCTCATCGTCTGAATTTATTTGGAACTCACTTTCACCTTTGAGGTCCAGTTTTAAGGCTTCCGTCAGGGTTTTATCCTTGCTTTTTATTTCGATAGTTTTAGTTTCGGCCACAACCAGATCAAAATTGTCTACTTCAAAGTTAAACCGCTTTTGATCCTGAGGCAAGCACATTTCATCATTACAAATCATGAATAAAATCTCAAGATCTAGAGATCCTTGCTTTGTTTTAACTCTAAAATCTTGTTGAAAGGTGACTTGATTTTCAAAATAGGTCAAATCTGTTTTGAAGATTTCATCAAATTTGGTGATGCCTCTAGGCTCTTTAGTCGTGCCTATTTTCTCTAAAACTTCTGTATTATATTCAAAAATGAACTCTGTAGGAATCGGACCATTCTCATCTTCCTTAAGTTCGGTTTGAGAGGGCAAGTGCCAGCCTTCATCCACCTGAGCCGTAATAAGAATAGTAAAAATATTATCAGATTTTTTTTCTACTGAAGCCTGCCAGCTTGATGGATTGACAGAGTTATCCTGTTCTGCAAAACCAAACTGAGACCAGCTTTGAGTTGATATGACTAGCGAAAAAAATACTAAAAGATAAGATTTAATCATTTATAATTTCAATTTTGAGGATGTCCTCAGTTGATTCATTTACTTTGTATCGATCATCTGTTCTTAAATTCAGAACCCAGATGATATCCTCATTTCCGTTACAAAGCACAAGTTGAGAGGATTTAAGATGTGAACTTATTCTTTCATCTTTTAAAAAATCACTCAGTTTCTTTTTGCCCTCCATTCCGAACGGGTAAAAGTAATCACCATTTTGTATAGATCTTAGACTTAAGGGAAACTTAAGTTTTGACTTATCTACATAAGCAATTTGCGAATCAAATTTCCCTAGCTGACTTACTTCTTCTACTTTAAGTTTTAAATTCTCAACATCTATATTTTTTTCATCTTTTTTGATTTTTAAGGTTTCAAATGCTGATGACTCTAAAGTTTTCAAAATTAAATTCTCTCGATCTTTAATCAATTGGTGCGTTGATGAATAAACCTTTTTACCGGTTTGTGCATCTTTCAAATGATAAACATCGTCCCATTCAGTAAAGCCAAAGCCTTCCAATAATTGATATAAGACGGCTTTTTGATTGGAAAAACTATTTAGCTTTTCAATACTGATTTCATAGCTATTCTGTTTTTTATTGACTATTTCTTTGAAAAGTAAATGGGTATAATCTTCAATCAGTAGTTCGGCTTCCTGTATTTTTATTAGACTAGATTTAAAATTCTTTAAGAAATTCGGAGTCAAGTCCATTAAAGTCGGCACCACTTGATGTCGGATTTTGTTTCTGAGATACTTGGTTGATTTATTGCTTTGGTCTTCTGTCCACTCAATTTTCTTTTCAAGAGCAAAGCTTTCGATTTCATTTCTTGTAAAAGTCAGAAGAGGCCTTCTTATAAAATCATTTTTACCTGGAATTCCAGAAAGACCTTTAATTCCAGTAGAACGGCTTAAGTTGATAATGAAAGTCTCAAGACTGTCATTAAGATGATGAGCAGTTACCAAATAGTGATGATTTGTACTCTTTACTAACTCATAAAACCAATTGTAACGTAAGTTTCTGGCAGTGATTTGTATCGAATTTTTATTTGTCTTTGCTGTTTCCTTAGTGTCAAATTCTTTAATGAAAAACTGGCATTTTAAAGAATTAGCCAAGCCTTTAATAAATTGAGCGTCTTTATCACTTTCTTCTTCCCTTAATTTAAAATTACAATGCGCTAGAGAAAAATTTAGATTTAAGCTGTGACATAAGTGAGCTAAGACTACAGAATCAATTCCACCACTTATCGCAATAATGAATTTTTGCTGGAGCAATTCGGGAAACTTTTCTTCGATATGTTTTTGAAAATGGTCCTGCATAGTATAAAAGAAGCAAAATTATGCTTTATGGGTTGAATCCTTTGTAACTTCTGTGGCATTAACAACATATTGTAAAGCTCTTCCTTTTACCAAACATTCTTCATATTCCTGTTCAGGATCTGAAAGTGATGTAAGGGCACTCCCAACCATATAAGAAAGGTACTTGATTTCAGAATTGTAAAGTAATGAGCGGATAACAACATTAAAATCAAAATTATTATCTGGAGTAATGTAACCGATTGCACCACTATAAAGGCCTCTTTTTGTCGACTCATACGTTTCTGCAATTTCCATAGCAGAAAGCTTGGGAGCACCAGTCATGCTACCCATTGGAAATAAAGACTCAAGTATTTCTACAACAGAATAGTTTTGTTTAACTTGGGAAGTAATGGTTGATATCATTTGGTGGACTTGCTCAAAAGAGTAAATTTCGCAAAGTTCTTCGACCTTTACTGAGCTTTTTGTGGCTGTCTTTGACAAATCATTTCTGACTAAATCTACGATCATTATATTTTCTGATACTTCCTTAGGATCGTTTTTTAAATCAAACTTTAGCTGTTCATCTTCTATTTTGTTCTTACTGCGTTTTGCAGTTCCTTTTATGGGTTGAGATATTAATTTATTACCTTCTTTTTTTAGAAATCGCTCCGGACTTGCACAAAGCGCATAAAAATTCTCCAATTTCAAAAATGATGAAAAAGGCGCTTTCGATATAGTATTTAAATTTCTGAATGTTGCGTAAGGGTCTATTTCAGTATCTTTTCTGAAGAATTCCTGGCAAAAATTGACTTCATAAATATCCCCTCGTTGAATATGATTTAATATGTCTTTGGCTTTAGAGACATATTCCTTCTTCTGCCATTTTGGAGAAAAATCAAGTAACTGAGATTTGGGATAGGAAATTTCGGTTTTCAATATTGAATTAAAATCCTCTTCAATCTCATCCTCAACCATTTTAAGGTAATGCGCTTCGATAGAATTTTCCTTAAGGAGCCAGATTTTTTTGGGTTGGATAAAATATAGCTCAGGAAACGAAAGATGATCTTCGTTCTTGGAAGAGATAGATTCAATATCATTTTTCAAATCGTAGCTAAGGTATCCAAACAACCAATCTTTAGTTTTGGTTTGGTATTCATTTAGCTTTTCAAACGCATAAAGATCATCAGATTTGATGGCAGTAAAAGCATCAATAGCAATAACAGCTTTGTATTCCTGATATAACCCCATGCTTTTATTGGAGTTCAAAAATATAACCTCTTCCTTTTTTTTAGCCCAGGCTAAAAGTTTATCCCCAAAATTTTCGCCTCCCGACGATTCCTGAAATAATTTCTTAGTTCTCAATTTAATTATAAATCGTTTTCAAAATTTGTAATCAAAGATTCTAAGTGTGCTTTATATTTTGGAGTCAACCCATTCTCCCCAAAGTTTTTATTGAAAAGGGGTAAGCTAAATTGATGTATAACTTGGCCTCCAAATTTATGAAAATTGTTGGTAGTGTATTCAAGGCTTGATTGAGCACCACCTTGACCAGGGGAGGTTGACAAGAGTAAGATAGACTTGCCCTTCAAATAACCACTATCTGTTCTTGACAGCCAGTCTGTGATATTTTTAAAAAATGCTGACATCGTACCATTGTGTTCATTTACAGCAACGATGAGTGCGTTGGCATCTTCTATTTTTGACTTCAATGTTTTAATATCCTCGGGAATACCTTTGGTTTTTTCTAAGGATTCAGAATATATGGGAACGTTTAAAGGTTTAAGATCTATATAATTTGCTTGCCTGTTTTTAAAACAATCCAAAGCATATTTTAGTAATTTATCATTGATGGATGTTTCTGAATTTGATCCTGTAAAAGCAATAATTTTTGACATCTTTCTTTTTTAGTAAAGGTACGTATAAATGAAAAATCCACTATTTCATAGAGGAAATAATGGATTTAATTTTAATTTCTGTTTAGAGTTTAATCGAGGTAAACCATACATTGTTTTAAGGATGGATTCTTCTGCATCAGACTCAAGATAAAATCTTTTAGTTCATCAAGTTCGTAAGGAAGTAAGCGTTCCGTTGCTTTCTTTAATTCTTTGCAAAATAAGTTGGCATCAAAACTTACTTTTTTCAAAATTTCTTTAGTGTATTCAAACATCGCTCTAGGCATGATTCAAAATTTTAAAAATTAAGTAAAAGTATGTCATTCAAAAGTTTTTGTGAATATAATAATTTTAAGCCTTATGAATTATGATTTTTATCATTAAATAAATCAATAGCTGTCATTAATTTATTTTTTTCTTACTGTCCACTGAAACTTAAATATTGAAACTTTTTCATCTTTATCGTTTTTTGCGATTGAAGTCATCCAAAATTTCTGGCCTTCAGGATTTGAAAGACAATTTTTGATATTTTCTTTTACCAAATCGACATCTTCACAGGTAAAGGTGATTTTACCTTTTGCTTTCTTATGAAATGATGATGAATTTTCTTGAACTAGCATTGATATTTTTTCTCCACTGTCGTTTATTTCTTTCATGACAATGGCACCAGTACTTAATTCTGCAGCCATTGCCTGTACTGCAAAATACATGCTTTGAAATGGGTTTTGATTGATCCATTTGTGAGTGACCGTGGTTATACAAATCTTTTCATTTATTATTTTTAATCTTACCCCGCAAAGCCAGGCAGATGGTAATTTTGTGAATAAAAATAAATTGATTTTAGAAGGTGTGAGTTTCATTTTAAACTTGATTATAAATTTCAATGTAGTCATTTATTTTATCTCAGACTCATTTTTGAATCTTAATTTGATTTACTCTGTTTATTTTTTAAAAAGCTCAAAGCCTCTATTATTACTAGTCTTAAGTTAGTTTTAGTCCTTCAGATTAATTTTTAATATGTTAATAAAATATTAATTTATATTACTATGCATTGCAAAGTAGTGTTTAAAAAACATATCTTTGTATAATATTATTTCAAAAGGAGACTATGAAAATTGAAAATACCAAAGCCCAAATGCGTAAAGGAGTTCTGGAATACTGCATTTTATCTGTGCTTAGTCATAATGATGCTTATGTTGCTGAAATCCTTGAGACTTTAAAGTCTGCAAAATTGCTTGTGGTTGAAGGAACTATTTATCCTTTGCTCACACGCTTGAAAAATGCAAAACTTTTGACTTACCGCTGGGAGGAATCGACAGGCGGACCTCCAAGAAAATATTACGGCCTTACAGAAGAGGGGAAAGATTTTTTGAACGAGCTTTCAGATACGTGGACAGAATTAAGTTATGCAGTGACAAAAATTACTTCAAAAAAATAAACTAACGATGAACAAAACGATCAACATTAACCTTGCAAACGTGTTTTTTCACATCGATGAAGATGCGTTTATGAAACTTGATAAATACCTCAAGACTATAGAAAGTTATCTTGCCAATGAGGAAAGCCGGGATGAAATTCTTCAAGATATTGAAGCAAGGATAGCCGAGCTTTTTACTGAGTCCATGGCACACCATAATCAAGTTATTACTATGATTCAAGTAGATAAAATGATATCTATCATGGGTGAACCAGAGGCTTACAAAATCGACGATGAAGAAGATTCTTCATCTACTTTTTCCAGACCTAGATCTGCAAGAAAGCTTTATAGAGATATAGACAGAAACTACGTTGGCGGAGTTTCGGCTGGCTTGAATCATTATCTAGGCCTCAACTTACTGCTCATAAGATTTATTTGGATCATTTCTGCTATTTCTTCATTCGGAGCCACAGTGATTATTTATGCGATCCTTTGGGCGATTATTCCGCCTGCACGCACAACTGCACAAAAACTTGACATGCAAGGCGAACCTGTGAATCTGTCAAATATCGAGCGTAAAGTCAAGGAAAGCTATTCAAAATTTGCAGATAAAGTTGGTGGGTTAGATTACGAGAAATACGAACAACAAACCAAGTCTGGGATCGCAAAGTTTTTTGACGGACTTGGCGAGATACTTAGAGCTCTCGGTGTTTTTATTTCTAAATTTCTTGGTGTTATCCTGTTAATTATTTCAAGTTTAGTCTTAGTAGGATTGCTCATTTTCCTATTCAGTTTCGGTACCATTTCTCTTTTTGAATTGGGAGATTTTACCAGAACAGATTTTTTTCCGCTAGGTATTCCATATTGGATTCAGGTTGCTTTATTTTTTCTCGCGGCAGCTATTCCGTTTTTCTATCTACTTATTTTAAGTCTAAAACTACTTATTTCAAACTTAAAATCAATAGGTAGAATAAGTCATATTACTTTAATTGGAATCTGGATACTTTGTGTGATAGTCATTACAACTTTAAGCATAAAAAAACAGTTGGAAGTGAGTTATGACGCCGATGTGATTGATGTTAAGTCTTATAGTTTATCTGAGAACGATACAATTAAAATCAAAATGAATCAAAACTTATTGTTTTCAGAAGATCTGAAGCGAAGCAGTATGCAAAAAATTGTTGAAGACGAAGACAATATTTCTAAACTCTACAGCCCTAATGTATATATCAATTTCAGAACCTCTAATGATGATGAATTAAAAATCAGAGTCACCAAAAACACTTATGCATCGAGTAAGGATACAGCCCGGGAAAGGTCTGCATTAATAAATTACGATTTCAAAATTGAAAATTCCACACTGGAATTAAATAATTACTTCCTCACTTCCACAGAATTTTTAAATCAAAAAATGAAAGTAGAAGTGACGGTCTATATTCCAGATGATCAAATTGTTTATTTAGACAAGAACCTTAAAGATTTTAATAGATTGAGAAACTTCAAGTATTCAGATTATAATACCTATCTAGGTTATAAAGACAATACCTGGAAGCCTCTGGATAGCATAATTAAAATTGACTCTATTTCAACTCAAAACTAAGTTTTATGAAAACCATTACAATTTCCTCAGTATTAAGTTTATGTCTTCTCTTTGTTGGCTGTTCATTTTCAATTGAAAGTGTGATCAACAATGAAAAAATAAAAGGAGAAGGCGAAATAATCACAGAACAGTTTGCACTTGAAAGCTTTGAAAATTTGGAACTTAAAAGAGGTTGGCAAGTGATTCTCCAGCCTGCTTCATCCAATTATATGGTTGTTGAAGCCAATGAAAATTTGCTTGAAGTTTTTGAATATGAAAATCAAAATGGTAAACTCAAGGTAAGTGCTTCAAAGCAGATTTCTACGGCAGATGCAAAACAGATTACCTTATATTTTACTGAAGACATTGAGTCCATTAGGGCCTCTAGTGGAACTGAAGTTACTTCTCTGGAACGTTTAGGCTTTGGCAATCTTTCTTTGGACCTTTCCAGTGGTAGCGAAGTTAATTTAAATCTAAAAGTAGAGTCTTTGGATGCGGAGACTTCAAGTGGTGCAGAGCTTACTTTAGCTTTAGCAAGTGATGATTTGGCAATTGAAAGTTCGAGTGGCTCAATTGTTTTTGTAGATGCTGAAGCGATTTCAACAAGAGTTGAATCTTCCTCAGGGGCAGAAGTGGTATTGAAAGGAGAAACAGAACAATTGAAAATTGAGACTTCGAGCGGGTCTACTGTAAACGCAAAGGGATTCATGGCTAAAGACGTGATTACTGAAGCGTCTTCCGGATCTTCCATTTCTGTGTATCCTATTGAAAATCTAAAAGCTGGATCTAGTAGTGGTGGAACTATAAATTATTATACAAAGCCCTCTGGACGTCTCGAATTGAATAAATCTAAATCTGGTGGATCCATCAATCAAAAATAATCCGTTTTAAAATAAAGCTCTAATGATTGTACTCGTAAAAATACTTGTAATTGTTTTGACCCAATATCTTTTCTAAACGCTATTCATCCTTTTCATAATTTTCATTGAAAGCTGAGGGAAGTAATTGGGGAATGAATTTTATAATGATTGGCAAAAGAACACTTCCGCCTGGTAATACGAATATAGCCAGGGATGGAATGCTTTTGAAAATATCATATAATTGATGTTTTACCTTTAGTTTTTCATCAGGGTTTAATTCTCTGTGGGTAGATTGCGAAATCAGATAAACAAGTTCTTTACTTTGGATAATTTCTTTGTAAAGTCTACTCTTGTTGCGAGTCAGTAACAATTTCACAGCCCTTTGATTCTTTTTATAAAAGTGATTAAGCGGATTACTAAAGTGGAAATAAGCTATGTTTTCCCTGTTGAGAGTCACAAATTCAAATAGAAACTCAATACTGGTATTGATGTTTGATTTTGATAGTTGCAATTCAGTCCCTAATAGGTTCATGAATTTCAATTCGTTTATTTCTATTTCTTCATCACTGTAGACAGCCATACACGCAAGATCAAAAACATACATATTTCCTAAATGATCAAGAGATTCAGAATAATTGACTGTATCAGGCAGTGACGGATCATCTGAAATTTTAAAATTATAGCGCAGCGAACTTTTTAAAAGTTTTAAAATAAGCGAATCGTAAGAGGTCTTTGAAGATTTTTGATTTAAAGCTTCATAAACAGTCTTCATGATCAGTCCTTCAAGGGTTTTAGCATATTCACTTGGATTTACAGAGTTTGAAAGTGTTCTTTTGTAAGCAAGAACATCCGAAAATAATAATGCATTAGTGACAATATGGCTAAAGTTTTTTTGTATTAAACCTTCATTGGTCTGAACTCGCTTATGAATTAACTGTTCTAGTTTTTGTTCACTTTTTGTCTTGAATTTAAAAATTGAATTGAAATAATCTTTTCTAGAGTGTATTGACTCATAAAACATAATCAACCTCGGAATGATTTCACTTGTGGGTTGGTCTTCGCACATCTTATGGTCGATGTACATAAGTGCTACAAGCAAATTGATTTTTGATAATTCCTGTTGAGTGTATTTAAGATTTTTAGTAAGTGGAATTAAAGAGTTCTTACTGGATCCATATACAAAACCTGTAGATCTCAATAAATTGTAAAACTGTTCTTCATCCAGTGATAGTAAATCACTTTCACTTACCTTATGTAGGCACTTTAACAACCAACCTGATGCTGATGGATTCATAGAACAAAGAAACTTTAATTTTCTGAATACAGATGTTTACAAAATAAAAAAGGAGCCTAAATTAGACTCCCTTTTATCAAATTCCAACTTATGAGTTGGAGTAAATCTTATTGTATAGATCCATATACTTTTCTTTTATAACTCTTCTTTTCAATTTCATTGTAGGAGTAAGATGTTCTTCTTCGATACTCCAAACATCTGGGGTCAATTCAAATCTTTTGATTTTCTCCCAATTCCCGAATTTCTGATTAAAAAAATCTATTTCTTCCTGAACTCTATCGATCAATTCCTGGCTTTTAACCATCTCTGCAAGAGAGTTTCCCAACTTTAAGTCTTTGCGTTCTCCCCATTCTTTTACAAACTCTTCATTAAGCTGAATTAAGGCTGCTGGCATCTTTTGTCCTTCACCCACCACCATGATTTGCTCTATAAAACGAGATTGTTTCATCACGTTTTCAATAATTTGTGGAGCCACATATTTACCACCAGAGGTTTTGAACATTTCCTTTTTACGGTCTGTTATTTTCAGGAAGCCGTCTTTACAAACTTCACCGATGTCACCAGTATGGAAATAATTGTCTATTAAGACTTCGTCTGTTTTTTGCTGGTCTTTATAATAGCCCATCATCACTTGAGGACCTTTGACTAAGATTTCACCATCTCCAGCAATTTTCACTTCAGTCTCTGGTATTGGCTTACCAACGGTTCCAATTTTGAAACCACCATCACGCATATCGTTTACCGATACTACTGGAGAAGTTTCAGTAAGGCCATAACCTTCCATTACTCGTATATCTGCGGCATTAAAAACCCTTGCAAGTCTTGGCTGTAAAGCAGCACTACCAGAAGCAATTACTTTCAGGTTTCCACCTAAGGCCTCTTGCCATTTAACAAAAATCAATTTTCTAGCTAACTTCAATTGGGTTTCGTACCACCAGCCATTTTGCTCATAAGGTTCAAATTTCAATCCTAGTTCTACAGCCCAAAAGAATAATTTTTTCTTTATACCAGTAAGGTCGGTACCTTTAGCGATGATCTTATCGTAAACTTTTTCAAGAAGTCTTGGTACAGCAGACATGACTTCTGGTTTCACTTCTTTGAGATTATCGCTGATGGTTTCAATAGATTCAGCAAAATATATGCTTACACCGCTAAATTGATACATATATTGTAGCATGCGCTCATAAACGTGGCAAACAGGTAAAAAACTGAGAGCTTTCGCATTTCCTTTGTCCAATGGTAAACGGGTAGAACTATGTATAGCGTTACTCGCAATGTTCTTGTGAGATAACATAACTCCTTTAGGTCTTCCTGTAGTTCCAGAAGTATAAATCAATGTGGCTAGATCGTTTTCGGTCACTTGATCCATCAAGGATTGTACTTCGCTTTGATTACTGTCATCACTTCCCAAATCTAGAACTTCATCCCAATTTTTAGCTCCTTCAATTTGATCGAAAGTATAAACTTCTTTGAGAGATTCAACTTCACTTTTTATGGCCATTACCTTATCATAGACCTCTTTGTCTGAGACAAAACAAAATCTAGACTCACTGTGGTTGAGGACATAAGCGTAATCTTCTTCAGATATAGTAGGATAAATTGGTACATCTTGAGCTCCAAGCTGCATTATTCCAATATCCATAATGTTCCATTCAGTTCTATTATTAGAAGAAATAAGGGCAATCTTATCATTTGGTTTTACTCCCAATCTTAAAAGCCCTCTACTTATTTTATTGATCTGTTCTATATATTCTTTAGATGAAGTAGACTTCCAGACACCGTTATATTTAGTAACTAAAGCATCCTCAAGATTGTATTGTTTTAGTTGATAATATGGAAAATCAAATAAACGTTTAAGTGATGACATATTTTTATGTTTTATGAATAGTGAAAAATAGAAAAATTTTCTTTTAAATTCTATTAAAATGCTTTCTAAAGCATCAAAAAATTATCTGATTATCAATTTATGAATATAAATATTTGTAAATCAGTAATCTAGGTTTTTTCTAAAATCCAACAGCGGTATCATCACCTCTGTAATCTGCTCCTCCCTCCAATTTGCCGTTTGGTAATTTCAATATGGCGTCCACTTTTCCAAGAATTTTCGATTCTTGCTGAATGACTTTATATTTTTTTATTTTCAAAGAATCCAAAAGAGCAGATTCAAAACCTTTGGTTTCAAATACAATTTCGTCTGGCAACCATTGATGGTGGAATCTAGGCGCATTTACAGCTTCCTGCATGGACATGTCAAATTCATAGACATTGAGTATAGTCTGAAGCACTGAGGTGATGATTGTTGACCCTCCGGGAGTTCCCACACTCATCCAAAATTCTCCATTTTTTTCAACAATGGTAGGAGTCATTGAACTTAACATGCGTTTTTCTGGTGCTATGGAATTGGCTTCTGCACCAATAAGTCCAAACATATTAGGGACACCTGGTTTTGCACTAAAGTCATCCATCTCATTATTCAAAAAAATGCCGAGTTCATTGACAAATAATTTTGACCCATAGGCACCATTCAAGGTTGTCGTAGCGGCTATGGCATTGCCATACTGATCTACGATAGAGTAGTGGGTGGTTTCATCGCTTTCAATCCCAATAATTTCCCCGTGTTCTATTTCTTCTGAATGTGTTGCCGTTTCAAAACTAAAATCCTGCATGCGTTGTTTTAAATACTCCTCACTCAAAAGGCTGTCCTGAGGTATAGAAACAAAATCTGGATCTCCAAGATAAAAGCTTCTGTCGGCGTAAGCTCTCCGCTCAGCTTCTACCAATAACTGAATGTATTTTGAAGAATTATGATCTAAAGCATTCAAATCATAGCTTTCTATCATTTTCAGAATTTGACCCAAAACAATTCCTCCGCTGGACGGCGGTGGCATAGAAATCACATTCAATTCTTTGTAAGCAATCTTTACTGGAGTTCTCCAGACGGCTTCATATTTAGTTAAGTCTTCAGTACCAATTATTCCTCCGTGTTTAGAAATGAAATCGACTAAGACATTTCCTGTTTGTCCTCCGTAAAATTCGGAAATTCCATTTTGGGAGATTCTTTCCAAAGTTTTAGCAAGAGCTAAATTCCTTACTGTGTCACCAGAACTAAATTTTCTTGAATATAGAATCGAATCTTTATTGACTTCCAAAAAGGTAGTTTGTAATCGGTTAAGCATATCAGCCTGACCTGATGTCACTTCAAAACCGTTATTAGCTAAATCAATACTAGGCTGAAGTAATTCTGACATGGGTAAAGTTCCAAATTTCTCGTTAACCTTAAACATGCCGGCAACAGTACCGGGTATACCAATAGCCAAACTTCCAACTCTGCTCAATTCTGAATCGGGATCGCCATTTTCATCAAGATACATGGTTTTACTTGCAGAAAGCGGGGCTTTTTCTCGGTAATCAAGAGAGCCAGTTTTTCCATCATTGGTTCGATAAACCATAAAACCACCTCCGCCCAGATTACCAGCAAAAGGATAACAAACAGCCAGAGCCATTTCCGTAGCGATCATCGCATCGAAGGCATTTCCACCGTTTTGAAGAATTTGAAGGCCTATTTTTGAGGCTTCTTCTCGAGCAGAAACCACCATTGCAGAATCTGCCTGGTTTGTTGGCTTCTCAAGCTTAGGTCCCTGAGTAGTTGAAGTTTGGCAAGCTATGGAAAGGTTTAAAACATATAAGCAGCTTAAGAAGCTAAATGATTTTGCTAGGGATGTATTCATTATTTTTTAATTGCCAATATAATCTTTTACAATAAGTAAAGGAATTTGAAGATCTCTATTGAATAAATCTTCCGTAACCGTACCTAAGGTGAGCTTAGAAAAAGTATTGGAGCCTTTGTCGGCGACCATCAACAAATCAACATCATTTTTATAAGCTTCATTTTTTAATTTGGAAGCAATATTGGCTTCTCGCCCCAATATTTTATATTGTTTGACTTCCCCAGAGTAATTCATTTTATTGAGAAATTGATCGAACTTTTTGTCTACGTAGCGACTCAGTTTAGGCTCTATTTTAGAGTTTGAGACGTAGGGAGAAAAATGAATAGGCAAACTATATACATGGACGGCCTCCAAATTAAAATTCTGTTTGGATTGAATATACTCAGCAAATGAAAAGCATTTTTTTGAAGCACCAGAAAAATCAGTACCAATCCACACTTTTTCCAATTTTGTTTTCATAGTGGAGGGAACCCATAAAAATTGACATTTTATGGTTCTTAGTAGTTTAAACCCGAGACTGCCGGAGCCGTTTTGATTGTTTTTATTGCCTAAAATAAGCAAGTCGATACTGTATTTATTCACGATATAACTCATTAAGGATTCTGTGTAGGGATCATCAGAAATCAATACTTCCCACTCTACTTTTGCAGTAAAGTTTGCTTGTATCATGTCCTTAAGTTCATCGGTAATAATGCTTTCTAGATCTACATTTTCGATTTCTTTTTCAAGGACTTCAGATATTTCGTATCGCTTAATATTATGAACAAAATAAACTTTTTTGACGTCGGTTAATTCAGTAAAAAAAGAACTGTAGGTGATTAATTGTTGATCAATATCGGATAAGTCTAAACCGACTAACACTTTATTTAATGTTCTCATGATGATTCATTTTTATTGCGTTTTTTGATAATCTTTCTTACAATTTCTTCGTAATCTTCTTTCTGAACATCCTCTTTGTAGCGTTCGTGTTTTTTGACCTCATCCTTCAATCCCTTGTACAAGGAATAGCACATGACAAGGAGGATGATGGCAAAAGGCAAACCAGAAGCAATTGCTGCAGTTTGAAGTGCTCCAAGTCCACCACCTATAAGTAGGACCGCTGCAACAGCTCCTTCGGTAATCGCCCAAAAGATTCGTTGTCCCACAGGAGCGTCAATTTTACCACCAGTGGTAAGACTATCTATAACTAGAGATCCTGAATCTGAAGAGGTTATGAAAAAGCCAATAATCAAAAGAATGGCAACTACATTAAGAGCTATGGTAAAGGGGAAGTCCTCAAAAAAGACGAATAAGGCAGTGGCTACATCGTTGTCAACCGCTGTGGAAATTGCATCGTTACCATTCATAATTATATCTAATGCAGAATTTCCAAAAGCTGTAATCCAAAAAAATGTAATTAAGCTAGGAACTATCAAAACTCCAAGGATAAATTCTTTAATCGTTCTCCCTTTGGAAATTCTGGCAATAAAGGTTCCAACAAAAGGAGACCATGATATCCACCAACCCCAATAAAAAATTGTCCAATTATTTTGCCAATCTCCTCCCGTAAAACTTTCATTCCAAAGTGAAATTTCAACTACACTACTAAAATAATTTCCTAAATTTTCTAAATAACTTTCAAAAATAAAAATGGTAGGGCCTAAGATCAAAACTAAAGCCAACAGTAAAACGGCTATCCTGATGTTCCACTCACTTAACACCTTTACCCCTTTGTCGACTCCAAGAACCACCGAAATTGTTGCTACTAAGGTAATACCTGCAATAAGCAATACTTGGGTAGTAGTTCCACTACTTAATCCGAAGACCTGTTCTAAGCCTGCAGCTACTTGTTGTACTCCAAACCCAAGTGAAGTCGCCAGACCAAATAAAGTGGCTAAAACTGCAAAAATATCAATAATATCTCCTATAACTCCATAGATTTTATCGCCCAAAAAAGGATAAAAAACACTTCTTATCGTTAGAGGTAAACCTCTAGAATAGGTGAAAAAAGCTAAGGCTAAACCCACTAAAGCATAAATAGCCCAAGGGTGAAAACCCCAGTGTAGAAAACTAAAATTCATGGCTTCCTTGGCTGCAGCAATCGTATCTGCATCAGCATTAGGAGGTGCGCCAAAATGAGTTACAGGTTCGGCAACACTCCAAAATAAAAGGCCTATTCCCATACCAGCGCTAAACAGCATTGAGAACCAAGATATGGTCTTAAACTCTGGCTCAGCGTCCTTTCCTCCAAGTCTTATTTTACCAAACTTGCTAAAGGCTAGGTAAACAACAAAGATTAAGAAAAAATTTACGCTAAATACAAATAACCAGCCACCATACTCTGCCACTTGGTTTTGGACAGTGCTAAAAAACTCTTCAGCTGATTCCTTATAAATTAGAGTTAGAGCAATTCCTATGGTGATCAAAATTATGGAAGAAAAAAAGACGGGACCGTTGACCTCGAGTCCAAAGATGGATTTCTTTTCATCACTTCTAGTAACTTTTTCTGACATAAATTTTATTTTAATCCCTTTTGAGGGTTTAATTATTCGAAGGCTTTCCTCGAATTTTTAAAATGGTTTTCCTAATTCAAACCTCATCAGCTTGCCCTGGAGGTTCCTTATTTTATAAATTATCTAGATTTGGTATCCGTTAAAAAGTAATAACCAAAATTTATATTGAATCTGGCTTCCCAGCCTAAGTTTGGTTTTCCTTGTCCCAATTCGTTTGTAAAATCACCACCAAACCAAGAATGGTTATATCCTGCAGCATAATCTATATAAATATACACATCTCCAGCGGTTATGAGCATGCCAGTGACATTCATAGCTGAGTTTTTGAAACCTTGAGCACGCTTATCCATGTACCCAAAGTCGTTGTAAAATTTAAGGTGACTTATGGGGCCAATATCCACGGGGAGGTCATAAGAAATGGCAGCGGTATACATTTCAAAATCTGAAGCTATATCATAAGGAAATCCATAAGCCCCCATGCGAACAATGTCTCTACTTTGTCCATCAGCATTGATGGGATTGTGACGTACTGTAAGTAACTCGGTCTTTAAATTCCAGCGTTTGTAAAATAGCTCATGGTGGAGCCCTAGAGCATGATGGTCTCCAGTTTTTTTAGTATCGATGTTATACAAACCACCATATTGAGCAGAAAGGCCAATGCGATGCTTGAACTCCTCACCAGTCTTGTAAATAAACTTTCCGTTAAATTGATTGATCTCCTTATTTTTACCTACAATATCGTACGCATATCGATTGGGGCTTACTTCATTGGAGCCCCCCAAATCGAACAACTCAGAGTTTTTGAAAAAAGCTAGCTGATATTCAAATTTATCTCCTTTATTCATATATTTAATTCCCATATCATGGTCGTCTTCTAGACCTACATAATAGGTCAAATTAAAAAACCAATTATTAGAGTTATAAGTCTGAATCCCAAAGGGAACTTGAGTTAAGCCAATTTGAATATCTTCTTGTTCGCTTAGCGTATATCCCATCCAACCTCGTTTCAAAAAACCTCCCCCAAAGGCAGTAGAATATTCTCGGTACTCAACATTGAGATACACACCTTTGTACCTTGCTTCAGCATTCACTCGAAAAATATCATAGACAAAGTCACCTCCAATATCTTTTTGGTCAGAATTCCAGGAACTGAACAAATAATTATAACGTAAAGCTCCGCCTATATCTACAATAGGTTTGTCTTGACTATAATTTAAAAATGGAATCCAAATGAGGAGCAATATTTTTTTCATATTTGGGTTTCTATTTGTGAAAAGATAAAATCCAAAAATGTAATTCTGGATTTTATTAAGCTTCTTTTTTTACATCTTCAATGATTTCATCTGCCAAGAAAGGATTTAAACGCGAAGAAAAAGCAACAAATTGATCATATTTATAAGTCGATATTTTTCTGAAAATTCGATTCATAATTTTATCAATTCTCATTTTTGTTAACCTGTTTCAAAGTGAAAAAGATCCAGTTGTATCATGATTTTTATTAAATTGAACGATTAAAGTACAAATTAAAAAACTGAAAGGCTTTAGCTGTTACAGAATTATTTTAAAATTTAGAATACGCTAGTGTCTTTTGCCTTTCCAAGTCCCTCCGTATTTATACTGCGGTTCTTTTTGATATTTTTCAACACATGTTTTACAAGCGAATACCCATGCTTTTCCTTTTTTGATTTGAATTCTATACAAGATTTCAAAGTCGTTATTACAAATAGCACAAGTCTTTGTTTTCAAATCAATGTAAAAATTATCGGGTGAGCCTTTGAATGATCTCTTTGTGTTGAGGGAATATCTGCTGAAGTTCTTTGGGTTCTGCTAGTTCGAAGTCATCAAAATCAAATCCAGGAGCCACTGTACAACCTACTAAAGCAAAGCTATCTTCAGTTTTTATTTCTGCTGCAAACCAATGCTGAGCGGGAACTACAAACTGAGGAGTTTCATTTTGACCAAAGTCGTTTCCGATGCTCACTTGAGAATACTCGCCTTCAGGAGAAATCATATGCAGTAAAATAGAATCACCCAGATAAAAATGCCAGGCTTCGTCTTGATTGACCTTATGAAAAGCTGAAAATTCATCTGAAGCCAGCATAAAATAAATGCAAGTGCTTACATTTCTATCAGAATCAAATTCTAAAGGCAAACTTGATCCAGAAATTGAAATTTTACTCCTGTACGTTTCTTTAAAAAAGCCTCCTTCAGGATGTTTTTCTAATTCTAATTTTTTAATGAGCTGTTCTTTAGTGAGCATAGTTTAAGCGTTTTCTAGCCATTGTTTTGCATTTTGAAAAGCTTCAATCCAGGGAGAAACTTTATCTGCTTTACGGTCTTTAGGGTAATGAGCCCAGTTCCAGGAAAAAGTTGAGCGCTCCAAGTGAGGCATCATCACCAGGTGTCTTCCACTTTCATCACAAAGCATAGCCGCATTATAATCTGAGCCATTTGGATTACATGGAAATTCTTCCCTAAAGTATTTTGCAGGTATAGAATATTGGTTTTCATTTAGTGGTAAATGAAACTTACCTTCTCCGTGAGCTGCCCAGATTCCTAATGTTGAGCCCTCCAAACTTTTCAACATCACACTATTGCTTTCAGAAATAGTAACTGCAGTAAACCTACATTCAAATTTTCCTGAATCGTTGTGTAGCATTTTCGGTTTCTCCTCATGATCTGGAGTGATAAGACCCAGTTCAACAAAAAGCTGACAACCATTACAAACGCCAAGTGATAATGTATCTTCTCTGTTGAAGAAATTACGCAAAGCCAGATTGGCATTTTCATTATACTTGAAAGCTCCAGCCCAGCCTTTGGCACTTCCCAAAACATCAGAATTGGAGAAGCCTCCAACTGCAGCAATAAATTGAACGTCTTCAAGGTTTTCTGCTCCAGACATGAGGTCTGTCATATGTATGTCTTTCACATCAAATCCAGCAAGATGCATGGCTTTAGCCATTTCACGTTCGGAGTTTGATCCCTTTTCTCTTATGATAGCGCCTTTGATCCGTTTTCCTTCAACTGACTTTAATTTTCCATCAAAATGCGATGGGAAATTGAATTTTAAGGCATTGTATTTAAAATTCTCATGACGTTCTTTTGCTTTTTTTTCACCACTTTGGTGTTTATCAAATTCATAAGAAGTTTGTAACCAAAAGTTTCTGTAGGTGTCTACATCAAAATTGAGCTTTTTCTTCTCATGAGCAATCGATAATTTACCTGTAGAATTGACCTCTCCAAGATATATTGGAGAAATGTCAAGTTCTTTAAATTCTGAGGTTAAGTCTCCTTCTGCTTGGAAAACAATCCCTGAATTTTCAGCAAATAAGAGTTTGAAAATGTCTTTTTCTGCAAAAGCTTCGAAATTTAATTCTGCACCTAAATTGTTATCAGCAAAACACAGTTCTAGCAGTGTTGTAATTAAACCTCCGGAAGAAATATCGTGACCGCTTGCTATTTTATGTTGTTTGATGAGCTGTTGAATGGCATTAAATTTCTTTTTAAATTTAGGATCATCACTGATAGTTGGGGCTTTATTTCCGACCTTATTCAATAATTGATAAAAAGCGGATCCTCCAAGTTCTAAGTTATGTTGGGAAAAATCTAAATAATAAATGGAACCTGCTTCCTTTTGAAACATAGGCTTAACAACATTTGTGATCTCGTTGCAATGTCCAGCAGCAGAAATAATGACCGTACCCGGAGAAAGAACGTCCTGGTCTTTATAACGTTGCTTCATCGATAAAGAATCTTTTCCTGTTGGGACGTTAATTCCCAGGTTGATAGCAAATTCTGAAACAGCCTTTACTGCATCATAAAGTCTGGAATCTTCACCAGGATTGTTACAGGGCCACATCCAATTGGCAGATAAGGACACTGAAGTTAAGTTGTCTTCTAAAGGTGCCCAGATAATGTTGGTTAAGGCTTCTGCTATTGAATTCTTAGCGCCTGCAACAGGATCAATAAGTCCCGAAATAGGTGAGTGGCCAATTGAATTGGCGACCCCCTCTTTTCCTTTATAATCTAAAGCAACCACACCACAATTGTTTAGCGGTAGCTGCAATGGTCCAAGGGTTTGCTGTACGGCAACACGTCCAGATACACATCTGTCCACTTTATTCACCAGCCAGTCTTTGCAAGCAATAGCTTCCAGTTGAAGCAATTGTTCGACGTAATCGTATATTTTTTCTGATTTAAAGTCAGGTTGAGAGTAAGTTCTTTCTACTCTTTGGTCCTTCATGATAGTTTTAGGTGAGCTCCCAAACATATCCTCTAGCTTAAGATCCAAAGGTGTCTCCTGAGTTTTTGAGTTTTTAAAAATAAATTGATGATCATCGGTCACAGTTCCAACGCGATACATTGGAGAACGCTCTCTTAATGCTACTTTTTCTAAAAATTCAGATTCTTTTTTTCCTATCACAAGACCCATGCGTTCCTGAGATTCGTTACCAATAATTTCTTTGGCAGACAAGGTGGAATCTCCTACAGGAAGCTTATCGATATCGATGTGACCTCCTGTATCTTCTACTAGCTCGCTTAAGCAGTTAAGGTGTCCGCCAGCGCCGTGATCGTGTATGGAACGAATAGGGTTTTCATCAAGCTCTACCATGGCCCGAATAGCATTGGCAGCTCTTTTTTGCATTTCCGGGTTGGATCTTTGGACGGCATTGAGTTCTATGCCACTTTCAAATTCTCCCGTATCTGCAGAGGATACTGCAGCTCCTCCCATACCAATTCTATAGTTATCACCTCCAAGAATAACGATATCATCATCTTTTTTTGGAAGTTCTTTTATAGCCTGGTTGGCTTTGCCGTAACCAACGCCACCAGCGAGCATAATGACCTTATCATACGCTAACACCCTATCATGCTCATCATGTTCAAAAGTGAAAAGCGAACCATTGATGAGTGGTTGACCAAATTTATTTCCAAAATCTGAAGCGCCATTAGATGCTTTTATTAAAATGTCCAGTGGACTTTGATATAGCCAGTTTCTAGCTGTAATGGCGTTTTCCCAAGGTTTATTTTCGGTAAGTCTGGGATAAGAAGTCATGTAAACTGCAGACCCAGCCAATGGTAACGAGCCCTTACCGCCAGCAAGACGGTCTCTTATCTCACCACCGCTTCCCGTAGCAGCACCATTAAAGGGTTCTACGGTTGTTGGGAAGTTATGTGTTTCTGCCTTCAATGAAATGACAGATTCGAAAGGCGTGTTTTTAAATTCCGACGCTACTTCAGGTCGGGTGGGAGCAAACTGCTCCACTTGCGGCCCTTTTACAAAAGCAACATTGTCTTTATAAGCTGAAACAATTCCGTTAGGATGAGTTTCTGATGTTTTTCTGATCATTTTAAAGAGCGATTCTTTTTGCTCTTCACCATCAATAACAAAAGTACCATTGAAGATTTTATGTCGGCAGTGTTCTGAATTGACTTGTGAAAACCCAAAGACTTCAGCATCGGTTAATTTTCGATTGAGTTTCTGTGATAGAGCTTCCAGGTAACCGACCTCTTCTTCATTAAGGGCAAGACCTTCTTTTTGGTTGTATTCTGAAATATTTTCAATGTCTAGAACAGGCTCAGGTTGAATGTCGATGGTAAAAATATCCTGATCTAAACCGTTGTAGCTTTGAAAAAGCATCTTGTCAAAATCTTTTTTTTCTGAAGTGGTCTCAACAAACTCTTCGATTCTTTGAACACCTTCTATTCCCATATTTTGGGTAATTTCTACAGCATTGGTATTCCAAGGGGTAATCATGACCTGTCTGGGGCCAACAAACTGACCATCAATTTGCTTTTCGTCGATGAACTGAGCATCGCCAAAAACCCATTTGAATTTTTTTATAGTTTCGTAATCTGGTCTTTTGTCGATGGAAACTGCGAAGTAGTGCGTCGATTCAGTTTTGAAGAAAATGATCATTTCTTAGTGGATTTGAGTTGTGTTTTGACGCCTTCAAAATTACGATAAATATGTGAGTATTTTTATAAATTGGTTAAGTTTGAATTTAAGTTCAGGAGAGGACAAGTAGAAATCAACTCCGCTAATTCTATATTGCAATTGAAAAAAATCACCTTAAAATGCCTTGCCTTATTTTTTCCCCTGCAGTTGCTTTTGATTTACATCTTAAAACAACATCCGTTTTGGGTTGAAACGTATTACAGCGAAGGCTTATTCTTATTTATTTCTCAGCTTCAACATTACCTAACCTCTTGGATTCCATTTTCACTCGGAGACTTGTTTTATGCCGCTCTAGTTCTCGTCATTTTATTTTGGATCTTAAATTTATTCAGAAACAGATCCGTCAGTGCTTCTTGGACGAGCAGGTTCAGAAGTATACGTTCACGGCTTTTAGAAGCACTGGCATTTATCTCTCTGGTTTATTTTTTATTTCACCTGTTTTGGGGGTTCAATTACTACAGGCCTCCTCTTCATTTGTCCTTAGGGATTTCAACTGAGTATACCAAGGAAGAATTACATGAGTTTGCCTGCGATTTAATTCAAAAAATCAACACCTTACATTCACAATTGGTCAATAATGATAGCTTGAGGGTAGAGTATGATTTTAAACAAACTCAGCTTCAAAAATTGGTATTTGAAGCTTATAAAAATTCTGCAAATGATGATATAAAAATACCCTTTCGTGTTGAAAATGTAAAAAAATCGCTTTTTTCATTGCCGCTTTCTTATGCTGGTTTTAGTGGATACGTCAATCCCTTCACCAATGAAGGGCAATACAACTATAAAATACCAAAGTATAAATTGCCTACTACAATAGCTCATGAAATAGGACATCAGTTGGGTTTTTCAAAAGAAAACGAAGCTAATTTTATCGCTTCCATCATCACAATGGAAGATGAGAATGAATTTTTGCGCTACTCAGGTTTAACTTTTTCTTTAAAGTATAGTCTCAATGATATGTACAAAAAAGATCCTCTTTTATCAGAAGCTCTTATCGCAGAGCTTCATCCAGGAGTTCTGGAAAATTATAAAGAAGTTCAAGAATTTTGGCAGGCATACTCAGGTCCAGTAGAATTAGTTATGGAAACTGTGTACGGAAATTATTTAAAAGTCAACAACCAGCCCCAAGGTATCGATAGCTACAACTACGTTGTGGCTTTGCTTGTTAACTACTACCAACAAAAACAAACTATTAATCTCTAAATCAAATTTCAATGAAACAAAAAGTCTTACTTTTATTTTGCTTGTTGAGTTTTGGTCTTTTTGCTCAGGATTACTTTCCTGAAAACAAAGGAGTCAAAACCAGGACTAGTAACTACACTGCAGTAAAATCTGCGATAATTCACGTATCCCCAACTCAAACGATTGAAAATGCGACCTTACTATTTAAAGATGGAAAGATTGTAGAAGTTGGTAAAAATGTAAAGCTTCCAAAAAACACAGTTGTTGTAGATGCAAAAGGCAAGCACGTTTACCCTTCATTTGTAGAAGTGTATTCAGATTTTGGAATCAAGGATATTGCAACTGCAGCTAGATCTTCCCAGCCACAATACAATCCTAATAGAAAAGGTTATTACTGGAACGATCATGTTAGACCAGAGCAATCTGCAAAGTCGCATTTTGAATTCGATAAAAAGAAAGCTACAGCCATGCGTAAAGCAGGTTTTGGAGCTGTTAACACCCATATCGCAGATGGATTTATACGCGGAAACGGAGCTTTGTTTGCTTTAGTAGAAACAGATAATTTCAATGAAAATCTATTAAAAAATGAATCTGGTTTTTACTATGAGTTCAGTAAAAGCAAGCAATCAAGACAAGCTTATCCAAGTTCTATCATGGGTTACACCGCTTTGTTGAGACAATTTTACCATGATGCAAAAGCCTATCAAAACGGAATTATAGAAGATAAAGATCTTGCTATAGAAGCTTATCTCGCCAAAAAGAATCTTCCACAATTATTTTCTGTAGATGATTACCTGGATGCTTTTAGGGCAGATAAAATTGGAGACCAATTTGGTGTTCAATATACTATTATCGGTTCAGGAGACGAGTACAAAAGAATTGAAGATCTTAAAGGGATAAATGCTCACTTCGTATTGCCCTTAAAATTTCCAGAGGCCTACGATGTTGAAGATCCTTTTTTAAGAGAATACTTGACACTGGGAGAAATGAAACACTGGCAGTATGCTCCGGCAAATGCTAAAATTCTTGCAGAAAATGGAGTTGATATCTCTTTTACTTCGAAAGGTTTGAAATCTCCAGATGAATTATTGAAAAATTTGAAGAAAGCTGTAGAAAGTGGTTTGGATAAAAAAACGGCATTTGCAGGAATTACAACTCAACCCGCTAAAGCCATTGGAGCCTCAGATCTTTTAGGAACTTTAGAAAAAGGCAAGCTTGCAAATTTCATTATCACCTCTGATGAGCTTTTTGAGGATGAATTTAAAATCTATGAAAACTGGGTGCAAGGTCATCGTCATCGTTTAGAAGCTTTAGATGTCATCGATATATCAGGAACTTACGATTTAGTATTAAACGGAAAGAACCATGAACTCATTATCAAGAACAAGTCAGGTAAATTTTCAGCTGAAGTTAAACAAGATACCTTGAAGCTTGGAAGCAAATTAACTTACGAAGACGATTGGATGACTTTAATAGTAAGCAATGCTGATTCATCTAAAGAAGACTATGCGGTTTTAACTTCTAAAATTGAACCCTTTCAAACTGGTTTTGGTGGAAAAGTCATATTAGGAGACGGAAATACATCCACTTTTAAATCTACCAAAAAGGAAGCAGGCAGTTCTTCAGATAAAGACGAAGAAGAAAAAGAGGAGGATGAAAAATCTATGGAAATGCTTTCCATGACTTATCCCAACTCAGCTTACGGAAGAACTTCTGCACAGTCTCAGCCAGAACGTATTTTGATTAAAAATGCAACGGTTATTACTGGAGAAGCTGAAGGAACTTTAAAAAATACAGATGTTTTACTTAAAGATGGAAAGATTGATAAAATTGGAAAAGATTTAAGTGACAGGAGAGCTGAAGTTATCGACGGATCTGGCAAGTATTTAACAGCTGGTATCATCGATGAGCATTCTCATATTGCAGGAACTTCTATCAATGAAGGAGGACATAATTCCTCTGCTGAAGTGACCATGGAAGATGCAGTAGATCCAGATGACATTAGTATTTACAGATCATTGGCTGGTGGTGTAACGAGTATTCAACTGTTACACGGTTCTGCAAATCCTATCGGCGGAAGATCGGCTGTTTTAAAACTGAAGTGGGGAGAAAGTGCTGAAAATCTGATATATGACAATACACCAAAGCACATAAAATTCGCTTTAGGTGAAAATGTAAAACAATCCAACTGGGGAGGGAATTCTAGATTTCCACAAACCAGAATGGGTGTTGAACAAGTCTTTAGAGATTACTTCACTCAGGCCAAAGCTTACGGTGAGAAAAAAGCCTCTGGTGAGCCTTTTCGTTATGATGATGAAATGGAAACTTTATTGGAAATACTTAATGGTGAACGCTACATCAGCTGTCACTCTTACGTGCAAAGTGAGATTAACATGCTGATGAAAGTCGCTGAAGAATTTGATTTTACTGTGAATACGTTCACTCACATTTTGGAAGGTTACAAAGTAGCTGACATTATGAAAGAGCATGGTGCAGGTGGTTCGACCTTCAGTGACTGGTGGGCTTATAAATATGAGGTCAATGATGCCATTCCTTTTAATGCAGCAATTATGCATAATCAAGGAGTAACGGTAGCTATCAATAGTGATGATGGTGAAATGATAAGACGTCTTAACCAGGAAGCGGCTAAATCCATGAAATATGGGGGAGTGTCCGCTGATGATGCCTGGAAATTTGTCACCTTAAATCCTGCTAAATTGCTGCATATCGACGATAGAGTAGGGAGTATTAAAGAAGGGAAAGATGCTGATGTCGTTCTTTGGAATACAGATCCACTATCTATCTACGCCAAACCTGAAAAAACAATCATAGAAGGGGTGGTTTACTTCGATATTGAAAAGGACAAAGCCATGAGAGCCCAGGTTCAAAATGAAAGACAAGTTTTAATCAATAAAATGATGAAAGCTAAAAACAAAGGTCTAAAAACACAGCCAATCAAGAAGAAAGAGAAGGAATACCTTCACTGCGATAGTTTAGATGATATTAACCATATACACGAATAAGATGAATTATAAACATATACTAACGGGTTGTATTCTTGCAATCGCTATGGTTTTTACAGGCCAGGCGCAACAAACCCCGGCTCCAAAACAATCTCAGCCTATTTCAATTGTTGGAGCAACAGCTCACATAGGGAATACTGAGGTAATTGAAAATTCCGTAGTTGTTTTTGAAGATGGAAAAATCACTTACGTGGGCACAGACAAATCACAGGCAAAAGGCCAGGAAATCGATGCAAATGGAAAGCACGTTTATCCGGGCTTTATTGCTCCCAATGCCACTTTAGGTTTGGTTGAAATTGATGCTGTAGCCGCAACAGATGATGAAGATGAATTAGGTAAGATGCTTCCTCACGTCAGAAGTCTAATCGCTTATAATGCGGAAAGTAAGATAGTTGAAAGCATGCGCCCTAATGGGGTGTTGATGGGACAGATTACGCCTCAGGGAGGCCGTATTTCTGGAACTTCTTCTGTAGTTCAGTTTGATGCCTGGAACTGGGAAGACGCTGTTATCAAGGAGAATGACGCTATCCACATGAACTGGCCTCGAGGATTCAGCAGAAGTGGAAACTGGAGTGATGCTGATAGAGTATGGGAAAAAAATAAAGATTATACTAGTGAAATTGATGAGGTTATAGCGTATTTTAATAATGCAAACGCTTATGTACCTGGGTCTAAAGACACCGATTTGGAATTTGAAGCTATGGCTGGATTATTTGATGGTTCTAAAGCGCTCTTCATTCACGTAGAAGGTGAAAAGGAAATAAGAGATGTTATTAGCTTTAAAACCAAAATGAATCTTGATCGAGTGACGATTGTTGGCGGGTATCACGCCCACAAAGTAGCCAAAGACTTAGCTGCAAATAACGTTTCAGTTTTGGTACAGCGCACGCACCTTAATCCAAATTTTGAAGATGACGACTACGACTTGCCTTATAAATTACCAAAATTATTGAGCGATGCGGGAGTACTCGTAGCACTTGAAGGTAGCGGACGAATGGAACGTATGAATTCCAGAAACCTTCCATTTTATGCTGGTACTGCAGCTGCATTTGGTGTTGACAAGGAAATGGCCGTTCAAATGATTACATTAAATACAGCTAAAATTCTTGGTATGGAAGACCGTATTGGCTCTTTGGAAGCAGGAAAAGAGGCTACTTTATTTATCAGTGAAGGGGATGCGTTGGATATGAAAGGCAATATCCTTAGTAAAGTCTATATTCAAGGTCGTGATGTAAGTTTAGAAACTCACCAAACTGAACTGTACGATCGTTATTCTAATAAGTATCAGGATTAAATTTCAGTTCCTTATTTAGAAATTAAATTTTTGAAAATTATAAAAAAAAGCTACTCATTTTGAGTAGCTTTTTTTGGCTTTAAAGGTGGCGTTTGAGGAATTATAGTATTTTCGTTTTATGGATACTAAAACCTTACTCACCCCAATAGAATATCTTAAAGGCGTAGGGCCAGGCCGGGCAGATTTGCTAAAAACGGAACTGGGTATTCATAAGTTTCAGGACTTGCTTCAATTTTTTCCTTTTCGGTATATCGATAAGTCCAGATTTTATAAAATATCAGAATTGCAGGATTCTTCTGCTGAAGTACAAATCTTAGGTAAAATTACCAATGTACACACGGTTCCTATGAAGCGAGGTAAACGTTTGGTTGCAGAATTTGAAGACGATACCGGGGCTATGGAGTTGGTTTGGTTTCGCGGGCACAAATGGATACTCGAGAATCTGAAGATCAATGCGCCCTATGTCATTTTTGGTAAGCTCAACTATTTCAATGGTAGTTTTTCTATGCCCCATCCAGAGATTGAAGAATTGGAAAAGGCTAAAACGAAAGCTCAGATCAAGCTTCAGCCTGTTTACCCTTCTACAGAGAAATTAAGCAAACGCGGAATCTCCAACCGTGTGATCAGTACTTTAATGCTAAGCTTATTGGAGCAGTCCAAAACCTTTCAGGAGACCTTACCCAACAATGTAATGTCCGACTTGAAATTACTGTCCAAAACAGAAGCTATGCAAAATGTACATTTTCCACAGTCGGCTGAACTTTTGGGAAAAGCCCAATTTAGATTGAAGTTTGAAGAGTTTTTTTATATTCAACTCCAGCTATTACGGAAAAATGCAATTCATAAAATAAAAATTAAGGGCTTCACCTTTAAGCAGGTTGGAGACTATTTTAATTCTTTTTATAACAGCGTTTTACCTTTTGAACTCACTGGTGCTCAAAAACGGGTACTGAAAGAAATCCGTAAAGATTTAGGCAGCAATGCCCAGATGAACCGCCTACTGCAAGGCGATGTAGGCTCTGGGAAAACCATCGTTGCTTTAATGACGATGCTTATGGCTATAGACAATGGTTTTCAGGCCTGCCTAATGGCACCAACCGAGATCCTGGCTACTCAGCATTATGAAGGTTTATCAGAACTCTGCGAACCTATAGGCGTTGAGGTAGAATTATTAACCGGATCAACCAAAAAGAAAGATAGAAAAATCCTGCATGAGCGACTTCGAAATGGAGAGCTCCACATTTTGATAGGGACGCATGCTTTGATTGAAGACACCGTTCAATTTAAAAATTTAGGATTGGCAGTTATCGATGAACAACACCGCTTTGGTGTGGCTCAAAGAGCTAAACTTTGGAAGAAAAACTCACTTCCACCTCACGTACTAGTAATGACGGCCACACCTATTCCCAGAACACTGGCTATGAGTCTTTATGGTGATCTGGATGTTTCTGTCATTGATGAGTTACCACCAGGGCGGAAAGCCATCAAAACAGTACACCGCTATGACAGTAATAGGCTAAAGGTGTTTAAATTCATCAAAGATGAAGTGGATAAAGGACGGCAGGTCTACGTGGTTTATCCCTTGATAGAAGAATCTGCTAATTTCGATTATAAAGACCTGATGGACGGCTATGCGAGTATTGAGCGAGAATTCCCCAAACCCACCTATCAAATTTCTATTGTTCACGGCAAGATGAAACCTGAAGATAAGGCTTACGAGATGGATCGATTTGTAAAAGGTAAAACGCAGATCATGGTGGCAACCACAGTTATAGAAGTAGGAGTAAATGTGCCTAATGCGAGTTTGATGATCATTGAAAGTGCGGAGCGCTTTGGCTTATCTCAATTGCATCAATTGAGGGGTAGAGTGGGGAGAGGAGCGGAGCAAAGTTATTGTGTATTGATCACTGGTAAAAAATTAAGCTCAGATGGGAAAACCCGAATGGAAACCATGACCGCGACCAACGATGGTTTTGAAATTGCCGAGGTGGATTTAAAATTGAGAGGCCCTGGTAATTTGATGGGTACTCAGCAAAGCGGTGTGTTGGATCTTAAAATTGCTGACCTGGTAAAAGACAATCAAATCTTGAAAACCGCCAGAAGTTACGCTCATCATGTCATTAATGCCGATCCTAACTTACAGATGGAGGAGCACCAGATGATTAACCTGACCTATAGAGTACTATTTAAGGATAAAACGATCTGGAATTATATAAGTTAGTATAGTTATGAGTTTAGACTTTTAAATCCAAAATTCTCAAATAGTACATTTTAGAAATAACTTATAAGCATAAGAATTATATTTGTTATATTTATCATAAACTAAAATTTATTCATTTTCAGCTAGATATTCTATGATAAGTGCTTATTCTTCTTCTGTTTCCTTAAGCTTATTCACCTTAGTTCTGTTCACAATTACTTTTTCTTCACTTCAAGCTCAAAGCCCTGGTGTTTTTGGAAATAAAATTTTTTTAGTTGAAGTACAGTCAGGGTTATCTTTTTCCTGGGCAGATCTAGCCCTTGCAGATAATTCATTAAGTTTAGAGCAGGAGGCTACTTTTGAGAATGCCTTTAAAGCAGAGGTTGGCATTGGTTTAAATTACAGTCTTTCCCCAAACCTACTGGCTGGTTTTAATTTAGGAACAGGCTTCTTAACTTACGATACAGAACCAAGAGGTACTGATAACTCATTTACCAATTATCAGCTTGGTCCTTACTTAAGGTATCATGTTCCACTCAACGCCCTGTTTTCTGTGTTTGCTCAGGCTGGGATAAATCAGAATTTTCTTAATTCCAATGTTGTAGCATCAAGCACCTATACTCATAATTATTTGGACCTGGGTTTTAATATGAAGCTAAAACAAAAGTGGTGGGTCTACCTTAAATTTCAAAATTTACTTTATTTCTATACAGATGACTTTAATTTTGAAGATAGAAGCGGGTTTGGAATAAGTAATCCGTTTACAAATTTTATTGATTTTCCTGTTTTTGGTGTTATGTATCAATTGGATTGAATTAGTTTTTTTTACTTTCATAATTGCCTTTTTACTTTACGCCGACTTCAGTAGATCATCTAACTCAACTGGATATTAAAGCTATCGAAGACGCTTCAAAAAATGTATCTAAAGGCAACAATCCAACGCTATCAAATTCAGCATAGAAAAGTCAGATATAGATTTTATACTAGGTTTTAAACTAAAACCGTATTTTTATGTCCAAGAATAAATCAACAAAAACTCTATGAGACATTTAAAGTTAGGTTTCATTGTATTTCTGCTATTCACTCTCACTAATGTGATGGCTCAATATGATGTAAAAGCCAATTACAACAAGCAGGAAGTCAATATCGAAATGCGTGATGGTGTGAAGCTGCACACGACTATCTATACACCTAAAGATACCTCCAAGGACTATCCTATTCTTATGCAGCGAACGCCTTACAGCTCTAGACCTTATGGTGAAGACCAATATAGACGACAAATAGGTCCTAATAAATTTATGATGGAGCAAGGTAATATTATCGTTTATCAAGATGTACGAGGTCGCTGGATGAGTGAAGGCACTTACGATAATATGCGTGGGTATATTCCTAAGAAAAAACGCAAGCAAACCGATGAAGCTTCTGATACTTACGACACGATAGATTGGCTTATCAAAAATGTTGAAAACAATAATGGAAACGTAGGTACTTGGGGTATTTCTTATCCTGGACACTATGCGGCCATGTCGGTGCTGTCTGACCATCCAGCCTTAAAAGCAGCCTCTCCTCAGGCGCCTATCGGTGACTTTTATTTTGACGATTTCCATCACAACGGAGCTTACTTATTAAGTTACTGGGTAGCGACCGCCGTGTTTGGCTACGATAAGGAAGGACCTACGACAGACTCCTGGTATCAGATTCCAGACGTTGGCACTAAGGATGCTTATCAATTCTTTCTAGATATAGGGCCGTTGTCGAATTTAGATCAATATTACGGCGAAGACAATGTGTTTTGGCAACAGCTAAAAGATCATCCTGATTACGATGAATTTTGGCAGGAACGCGGCTTAGTCCAGCACATGAAAGATGTAAAGCCAGCTGTTTTAACTGTAGGTGGATTGTTTGATGCGGAAGATCTTTACGGTCCGTTTGAAATTTATAAAAGTCTGGAAAATAATAGTGATAACTTTAATGCTATGGTATTTGGGCCTTGGAGTCACGGCGACTGGGCCAGATTGAAAGAAAGACAGGCGGTGGGTAATGTGTACTTTGGTGATAACTTGTCTGAAAATTTTCAAGTAAATTACGAGACTAAATTTTTTAATCATTTCTTAAAAGGAGAAGGAGAATTTGAAGCTGCCGAAGCGACCGTTTATGATACCGGAGCGATGAAATGGGATGAGTACGACATGTGGCCACCAGAAAATGCGACGGCGACCAACTTTTTCCTGGGTGAGAACCAAAGCCTGAGTATGGAAGCGGATTCTGATTTTGAAAATAAATTCGTTAGTGACATCACTAAGCCAGTTCCTTTCACAGAGGACATTAAAGTGACGTTTACACCGAGAAAATTTATGACCGATGATCAGCGATTTGCTGCTCGACGTCCGGATGTAATGGTTTATGAAACCGAAGCCCTGGTAGAAGATATGAAATTATCTGGGGAGGTCTTAGCCGATTTGGAAGTGGCTACCACCGGTACAGCATCAGACTGGATTGTAAAAATTATAGATGTTTATCCTGCAGATGCTAAAGATTCTGAAGAAATGCAAGATCATCTTAAAATGAGTAATTACCATATGATGGTAAGAAGTGAGGTCTTTAGAGGGCGCTATAGAGAAAGCTTTTCTGAACCAAAACCTTTTGTACCCAATCAAAAAACAAGTGTTGAGTTTGCTTTACAAGATGTGAATCACACGTTTAAAAAAGGACATAAGTTACAGATCCAGGTGCAAAGTACTATGTTTCCATACATCGATAGGAACCCTCAGAAGTATGTAGATAATATTTTCGAAGCTAAAGCAGAAGATTTCGAAACACATACACATACCATATACGGTGATTCTAAAATCGTACTTCCAGTGGTGAACTAATTTATTTCAACTGCACAATAAGACAACCCTGAGCTTAGGCTCGGGGTTTTTTTTGAGGTCAAGTATAATTAAATATTAAGTTGAAATACTGCTATTACAATTTCAAGGGAATAAGTAGGTCTATCTTCTGAACTGAAATTAAAGAGGATACTCTACTGACCATCTATTTAAAATAAAAGACCTCGAGTTTTCACTCAAGGTCTTTTTGGTCAACTAAAACAAATGAAACTAATGGATGAGTAATTTTTGAGTTTGAGTTTGTTGCTGACTGGTGTACCTCACCAGATATAAACCAGTGTCGAGGTTTTCTGAATTAAAGCGATGGTTAGCCTCAAATCTTCCCGTATATTCTTTGATTAATCTTCCATTCAGATCAAATACTTGAACAGTGTCCACTTTATTGGAAATAGAAAAGTAAGATTTTGCTGGGTTGGGATAGACTTTGTAATCGAGTGCTGATACTTCGCTGGTGCTTAAAGTGGGTTCATTATCAAAATAGACTTTGAATTCACCTGGGGCCAAAGTAACATTCATGGCTGTATCTGTCACGTCTATTGTAGTTTCGGTGACCACATCATACCAAGTTCCAGTTTCCTGGAAGAAAGGTTGGGTCGTTAAAGATGTGACACCAAAGTTACCTACAACGATCACGTATTTTGGTTCATTTCCCGTTGCATTATCATCTACCAGATAGATTTTCTTTTCAAAATCATCGGCTACTTCTAAGGTGTAATTTTCAGTAGTAAAAATGGGTTCGTTTAGCTTTAAAGCGATCAACTTTGACCAGAAATTATAAACATCAGTTCGATTGGATTCATTGAGGTAATCCCATCGAATAGGCTTAGGACCTGTTCTGCAATCATTATCTATCGTTCCATCTTCACAGTAATTAATACTGAACTCATAGCCCAATTCACCAAATTGCCAGATCATTTTTGGACCTGGAATCGTAAAATAAAAAGCGCCTGCCAATTCCAATCGATCTAATGCAGTTTCTAATTCTGTTACATCGTAAGCACCGCTACCATTACCAAATTCTAGGTTTTTAAACATCAGTCTTTCTTCATCGTGACTTTCCATATAACCTACTAAGGATGGTGTAGACCAGTCTCTGGACTGAGCGGATACTCGGTTGAAGTTGGAATCATCATAACCCATAGTTGCTTGGTTGTAGTTGAAATTGACATTTCCCCAAATCATCATACCAGGTTCGTTTGCATTTCCTGTAGCTCTGTGGTTTATTAAATTTGTTTCTTCAGAATTTGGAGCAAAATGTTCTAAAATGACATAAGCCTCTTGATCATAACTGCGGATATCGTCATACATTCTCTCTAAAAGATCAATTCTGGATTGATCAAAACCACCACCATCACCAATAGTATTGGTAAAGCCTTTGGTGAAGTCGAACCGATATCCATCAATTTTATATTCTTCTATCCAAAATTTGTTGATATAATCCATGTAGTCCTGTGTCGCTAATGATTCGTGATTAATATCATTAAAAAACTGAAACTCAGTATTTGGATCGTTTTGATTAAAAATCGGATTATTGGCAGTCGCTTGACCTCCATAACAACCCCCACAATCATTATACATCCTGTAGTAAGGATGTTGTCCTGTAGCATGGTTGAACACGACATCTAGAATTACGGCTATTCCTCTTTGGTGACAGGCATCAACAAAATCTTTAAAATCTTCTGGAGAGCCGTAATACTTATCCAGAGCCATATGAAGAGCAGGACTGTAGCCCCAGTTGATGTTACCATCAAATTCATTGACGGGCATCAATTCGATAGCGTTGATGCCTAATTCCTCAAGATAATCCAATCTATTGATAACAGACTGGAAACTGTGTTCTACATCAAAATCTCTAATGAGCATCTCATAAATCACCAAATCTTCTTGTGCTGGTTTTTCAAAATCATCGACTTGCCAGTCGTAACCAGCTTGATTCGTTTTAACCCAAGAGACCAATTCCGTTGTCTGATCCTGAGGATAATTTGGAATGTTAGCAAATGTGGATTCTTCTATGAATTGATCATTAAAAGGATCTAGGACTAATTCAGAATAGGGGTCTGCTACAACTAGATTAGCTTCAATACTATATTGAAACAAGAAATCATCATTTGGTACATCAAAATTATTAAGAGTAATCCAATGTTGATTTGTTGTATCATCAAAATTCATTAGATAGGTATTATCTATGGTCCAGTCGTTAGTATTAAAATTACCAATGAGGTGGACGAAATCTTTTTCAGGAGCAAATAAGACGAGAGTAATCTCATTGGGATTACTACTATCGTAATTGATTCCATTTTCAGCACCAGTTGGAACTGGAGCAATAGTAACATCAGGGGTTAAAACAGCATTAAAGTTGAATTCAAATGCTTCCTGAGAAACAGGGTCTGTAGCAGTCAAAACGAAATTTGAATCCTGTGTAATGCTTAAGTCATTTATGTAGGAAGTAATTCCGTTTTGGGTATCAATCACGTTGCCGTTTTGAGTTAATACAAAATTCGCGTCTAAACTAGCAGTAGCTTGCATAGAGAATTGATCTCCAGAATTTAAAATCGTTGTGGTTTCTACGGGGCTGTCTAAAATGACTTGAAAACTACCTACAGGAAAACGATTGTCCTGAGTTTTCTTATCACCAGTTCCATCTTTTGCTTTGGCCAGCATTCCTATTTCAACAATATCAGTTGAATTGTATAATTGAGTAGGGGTAAAGGTAAAAGAAAAGCTACCATCACCATTGTTGGTCATCTTTTGAGCTTCGTTAGAATTGGTCCATTCACCATTGGTTGGTGAATCCGTTTCCTGGTCAGATGAATTTTGATACCAGGCCCAGAAATACACATCATTAACACCCCATAAACTAGTGTCTATACCAGATACGGTGATGGTGATTTCTTCGTCTTGATCAAAAGTAGAAGGGGAGACGGTAAATACTCCATTTTGTTGTTGAGCAACTGAAACTATTGTCAATAGAAAAGCTGCTATGAGTAGTAATTGTTTCATAGTTCTTGGATATAAAAAAAGGCTATCCTTTTGAGATAGCCTTTAAAATTGATATATTAATCTTGTATAGGGATAAGATTATAGTTACCAGTCAAGTCATTAAACCACACTTCATAGGTTGCTGCTCTAGTTGGAATATTTGGACCATCAATACTAGCAGACCCTGAGAATTCAGTACCTGAACCCCAGTTTGTTCCCCAATCATTTTCTGCTCTGAATTTTACTTCTCCATCAAAAAGTTCAATTTCTGAAATGTACCAGATGTGTGGGTCAAAGCTAGATTGAGTCATATCAATATCCTGACTCCATCCATCATCATTACCTGTAGTTCCAAATCCAATGATACCAATTGTAGTGTAGGTTTCAGAACCAGCTTCTTCAAAACTAACTAAGGTTGATGTTTTGTTTTCAGTATCAACTTCTAAAGTATAATAACCTTCTCCCTCAGAGATTACAAAAGAACCTGGGTCATTTCCTAGGTCTTCGCTAGAATCAAGATTTCCATCTTGCAATCCCCATTGTGGTTGCCAAGAACCTCTATTTTCAAGAAGCTTAAATTCGTTGGTATCCCCACCTAAAAACTTTCCTGTATATGTGAAAACGTTTTCATTTTCTGGATTTCTCACCATTGGGAAATTATTGTTGTTATTATCCCAGTTTGCGGCTGTTGCATTTCCTACCAAATATAAATTAGGAAGCACAGGTAAAGGCTCTTCACCTCCAGCAGCTAGAATAGACACCGTAAGTGTTGTAATTTCTGAAATTGTTTCAGGAGAATTTTCAGCGTTTTCTGTACCGATAAGCGCTCTTACTCTGAAGAATAAATCACCTGAGTCAGGGTTATCTGTTTCTGGATCGTTATCTAGTCCAGCTGATTCAGCAAGATTTAAAAGTTGACCAACAGAAACAGAGGCTTGTTGATTTGAAGTTTCAACTAAATTTACTGGCTCTGTAAATTCAAAATCTGTAGAACCTTCTAGTTGGTAGGTAATTGGTGTAGGTACTCCAAAATCGGGAGCTTCCCATGTGAAACGTTCTGCGTTATTGCTCGCAGTCTGACTGCTTAATAGATATTCACTCAAAAACTCGTTGGTAAACGAAATTTGATCTGGAGGTGTTTGCGCTGTAAAGGTGATTTCATCATCATCACTACAAGCATTGAATGCGAAAATTGCAAAAAACACCATTGTTAGTTTTAAAATGTTCTTGTTCATAAGTATAGTATTTAATATTAATAACCTGGGTTTTGTGTTAAATTTTGATTGGTAGCTAAACTCGCTGCCGGTATTGGATAAAGCGCTCTAAAACCGTCTATTGAGGTTCCAGTTTCTGGGCCTCCTTTGAAAGCCCATATGTATTGGTTTCCTGTGAACAATCCAAAGCGAATTAGGTCTTGCCTTCTGTGATTTTCCCAATATAATTCTCGAGCTCTCTCATCGATTAAAAAATCTAGAGAAAGTTGTGCAGAGTTAATATTTCCAGAATTATCTCCAAAAGCTCTTTCTCTTAGAGCATTAACGTAGTTTAGAGCTGTACCTGCATCTCCACCACCACCTCTAAGGTGAGCTTCTGCGTACATTAAATAAACATCTGCCAATCTAAACATTGGAAAGTCGGTATCCGTAAACGTCCTGTCTGCTCCAAAGCCTCCTGAAGACGTTCTGTTAGAATATTTGGTAGTAATAAAACCAGTATTTGGATCTGTGACTTCAAGTTCAATAGGTCTATTTTCTGAAATAATTAAATTTCTTCCATCATTTACAAATAAGGAGTTTTGGGTAAATTTTTGCGCAAATTGCGGTCTTAGCCTAAACAACCCTCCGAATCCACCTGGATTTACTCCAAGGCTTTCGCCGTTTTGTTCCTGAGCACCAACCTGACCTTGAATGATAATGGTTGTTCCTCCAAAGTTTTGAGTCGTTTGACCATCATTTGCAATTGGAAAAATAATCTCATTTTGAGCACCGTTGGTATTGTTATCTGCCAAGAAATTAAATTGATAATCACTTACCAAGCTATAGCCAGCGTTGATGATATCCTCGCATTTATTTAGTGCTTCTGTATATCTAGGAGCTCCAGTATAAACTTCAGAATTCAAATAGATTTTTGCTAAAATCATATCTGCAACCCCTTGGTCAATTCTACCATAATCTGAAGTGTTTCCCACAGGAAGGTTTTCTCTGGCTTCCAAAAGCAAACCTTCAACTAAATCAAATAACTCTGTTCTCGAGAGTTCTTCACCTTGAGTGAAGCCAACTTCCATGGTTTCATCATAATATGGAGCTTTACCAAATAAATCCATTAAGTGGTAATAAGATAAAGCTTTTAAAACTTTAGCTTCGGCTCTAAATTTTGCAAACTCTCCAGTAGGTATTCCTCTCGATTGAAGCAACTGATCTGTAGATTGTCTTAAAAACTCATTGGATAGAGCTACAGAAAACATAGCTCTAGAAAAAACGCCTCTTAGTAAAACATTTTCTGAAGACACAGAATTTCTCTGTACACCTCTGATACCGGGATCATTTTCAAATGTGAAAATGGTTTCGTCTGTAGATAAGTTTTGTAAATTGAATAAACCTCTCATGTATTGACCAGTTCCAGGGTCCAATCCGGCAATGTTAGAATCACCAGGTCCTGTAAGTGAGGTCAAAGAAAGATTGGCGTAAACTCCAGATAGAGCTTGTCTATAAGCTTCTTCAGAAGTGAAAATTTCATCTGCCAAAGTAATGTTTGGATCTCGTAACTCAACATCAAGATCAGATTCACATGATGTAAACATCAATGAACCAATGAATGTGAGTAATATATAGTGTTTAATTTTCATAGTGTATTGATTTAAAAATTGTAATTAACGCCAAGTAAAAAAGTTCTTCCACGTGGATATATTGTGTTATCAATTCCACCAATACCAAGTTCAGGGTCAACGCCAGAATAGTTGGTAATGACAAATGCATTTTGAAGTCCCATCCAGAAGCGTAGGCTTGTAGAACTTCTGTCAAAGTCTCTTAAAGTATATCCCAATGTAATATTATCCATTCTTAGGAATGAAGCGTCTTCGAGATAAAAATCTGATAGAATAACGTCTGGAGTTCTAGCAAAACCTGTTTCAAGCACCTGTGTAGGTAAGTTATTTGGCGATACCAAATCTAAATTACCAAGTTGAGCTCTGGAGGAGTTCACATTATTGTAAATTTCATTTCCAAAACTTGCTCTCAAATTAAAATTGAAATCAAAGTTTTTGTAGGTCAAGTTGGACTGAAAACCCATCAATACATCAGCTTGTCCGTTTCCAGAAATGTACCGATCTTCTTCGTTAACAATTCCATCACCATTTATATCTGCGTAGGCACCCTCTATAGGTTGTCCTGCTTGGTCGTAGAGCTGCGCGTAAGTAAAAAATGAGTTAGGCCATGTGCCTTCTCTCAATACCTGAATATTATTACCAGTTCCACCGGCAATTCCTCCAGCTAAAATATCCTGACCAAAAGCTAAACGTGTAATTTCACGATCTATCGCTGTAAAGTTGTAGTTGACATTCCAATTGAGGTCATCTTGTCTTAGAATATTATAATCTAAATTGACTTCAATACCTTTTGTGTCAAATTGACCTATATTTTGGAAACCTTGGTTTGAAAAATTCGCACCGTCGGCAACTGGAGCAGGGGATAGTAAGTCGTCCGCAGTTCTTTGAAACACATCTACAGAACCCGAAAATCTATCGTTAAAAAAGGCGAAATCAACTCCTAAGTTTATTTCAGTTAAAATTTCCCAGCTTATGTTTGGATTGGTGTAAAGAGGTTGGAATGGTGTGATTGGACTTCCAAATCTGTACTGCTGATTGGAAAGACCAGTTTGATAACGTCTTAAATAATCCGATGTCGATGGAACATCCTGTTGACCAAGCTTACCCCATCCAGCTCTTACTTTCAAATTACTTATGACAGAACTGTCTTTTAAGAAATCTTCTTCACTGATTTGCCATGCACCAGAAACAGAAGGGAAATATTCAAATCGATTTTCTGGAGCAAATTTTGAAACTCCATCTCTACGAAGAGAACCATTGATAAAATATTTTTCTTTATAATCTAAGTTAATCCTTCCAAAATATCCAATTAAGACGACGTCATCAGCAATTGTTGTCCTAGGCTCTTGAGCGTTTGGATCCAATAATTCATTGGTCGTAAATTGTTCGTTTTCAAACTTCTGGTAAGAATAACCTGCAGTGGCTTTTATACCAAAATCTCCAAGCTTATTTTCGTATACTAAGTAGGCATCAGCAGAAGTATTTGTTCTTTTATTGGAATATCTGGATTCATTTCCTATAAATTCTCCTTGTTCTGCGTTTACACCAAGTGCACTTTCTTTTGGTCTAGAAAATGAACCTCCACTTTCCGTACGGTCGTAGCCTAAATTGGTCACTAACCTTAATTCTGGTAAAAAATGAAATTTATAATCTAAATTCAAGTTACCAAAAAAACGATCTGCGTTACTTACATTATTCGTTTGTAAAAGTTGAGCAACAGGATTTCTTGGAACATTGGAAGCAGCAGAGCTATCATTGTCCTGAAACTCAAAAAATCCTCCATAAGGTGATCCATGACTTCTCACTGGTTGAGTAGGGTCAAAAGCTATAGCACTTCCTTCTACACCATCAGCAAAACGGTTATCTTCATTACTGTAATTAGCGTTCAGTCCAATTTTTAAATGATCTTCAAACAATCTGGGATTTAAGGATAGAGAGGCAGTAGTTCTATCAAATTTTGATGTTCTCCTCAATCCTTGCTGATCTGAACGGTTAAGCGATAATCTTGCTGGGATTTCTCCAAACAAAGCACCACGAGCGCTTAAGTTAATGTCAGAAGATTTTGCATTTCTGTAGATCTCATCTTGCCAATTGGTGTTTGCATTTCCAAGCTCAGCCAGACGATCTGGAAAATTTTCTCGGACTAAATTTCGAAATTGACCTGCATTTAGAACATCTATGGTGTTATCTATAGTTGTTACATTCTGCTGGACATCCAAATTGACGCTTAATTTTCCTCTTCCCTTTTTGGTATTAATAATGATAACACCATTAGAACCTCGTATACCATAAATTGCAGCGGCTGAAGCATCTTTTAATACTGAAAAGGATTCAATATCGTTTGGGTTAATACTTGATAAAACTGAACGGGTTCCATCTGCTTGGTTATTATCTAGAGGAAGACCATCTAGTACAATTAAAGGGCTATTATTTGCAAATAAAGAAGATCCACCACGAATACGGATTTCAGACCCAGAACCAGGACCACCACCTTTAGTAACAGATAATCCAGGGACTCGCCCTTGAATAAGACTTTCTGAAGTTACAATATTCCCCTTATTGAAGTCTTTCTCAGTAACCGATGCCACAGAGCCAGATATGGATTTTACAGTTTGGTCACCGTAACCAACTACCACAACCTCATTCAAAGACTGAGCATCTTCAACCAAAGAGATGTCGATTGTTGTAGTATTACCATCGAAAGTAACTTCCTGTGTTCTATAGCCTACATAGCTAAATGCCAAGGTCTCACCACTTTCTAAAACGATTGAGTAATTTCCGTCAAAATCGGTTGTTGTTCCTTTTGTAGTATTTTTTACTGCAATGTTTACTCCTGGTACTGGCATACCAATATCATCAACTACAGTTCCACTCACGGTGGATTGGGCAAAAATACTAATAGGCAAAAGCATAAGCAACAGACCTAAAAGTTTAATTGTTCGCATAAAATCTTGTTTTGTGTTATTAATGAGTTATATTTTTACTTCCGATGTTAAAATTATATAAACAAATCTCAACAGCCTTAAACGATTCTCAGCTACAACGTTTTCGTGTTGATAACTTTTTATTTTTATGAATTAAAACAGCTAATTCTATAATTATTGCTTAATTTGAGAAGTAAAATATTTTGGATTTAGATAATGAAACAGAAACCGACACTTAAAGTCATTGCTAAAGAACTAGATGTCTCTGTCTCAACAGTTTCAAAAGCTTTGAGAGACAGTAAGGAAATAGGAGAAGAAACTAAGCAAAAAGTGAAAGCTTTCGCAAAGCTTTATAATTATAGACCTAATAATATTGCACTCAGCCTCAAGAATAAGAAAACAAAGACACTTGGGGTTATTATCCCCGAGATAGTGCATCACTTTTTCACTACCGTCATATCTGGTATAGAACAGCATGCCAACGACAAAGGTTATAATGTTATCGTGGGTTTATCCAATGAATCCTTTAGAAAAGAAGTCATCAACCTTGAAATGCTGGCCAACGGGAGTATAGACGGATTTATAATTTCTGTTGCCAAAGAAACTTTATCTGTAAAAGATTATCATCACCTATCTGAAACTATTGATCAGGGTATTCCTATTGTGATGTTTGATAGGGTTATTGATGAGATAGAATGTGATAAGGTAATTGTTGATGATGCTAAAACTTCCAAAAAAGCTGTTCAGAAATTAATAGATAGCGGTTGTAAACGAATTGGAATTATAAGTACAAAGGATTACGTAAGTGTTGGAAAACTGAGAACACAGGGGTATCTAAAAGCTCTCAAAATCAACAAGATTGACCTTAATGAAGATTTAATACTTAAAATTGACGATAAATTTAATTCTGACGATAATTTAGAGTTTCTGGAGGAGCAAATTTACTCCTACTTTAAAAACAATACTATTGATGGTCTTTTTGCGGTTAACGAGCTCTATGCAATCACAGCTATGAAAGTTGCTCGTCAAAAAGGATTGAAAATACCTGAAGATCTTCAAATCATAGGATTTACTGACGGTGTTTTATCAAAGCATGCTTTTCCTCCACTCACTACCATAAGTCAGCATGGCTTTGAAATGGGAATGGAATCTGCAAAACTGCTGATAGAAAGGTTGGAAAATACCAACGATGAGGAAGAACCTTTCAAAACAAGTATTGTAAAAACGGATATCATTGAGAGAGAGACTACAAAATTGTAAAACTTAAAAATTTAAATATATTTGCATCAAACAAGGCTATATTTTTACTTCCACTAGATAGGCTTTGTTACACATATAAAGTTTATCGTTTTAATTTTCAATAGAACGATATGCAAAAAAGAAAATTAGGCATTCTCGAAATTTGGAACTTGAGTTTCGGATTTCTTGGTATACAAATGGGTTTTGCCTTACAAAATGCAAATGCCAGCCGAATTCTGCAAAATTTTGGTGCGGATGTTCATCAACTCTCTTGGTTTTGGATTATTGCTCCACTCATGGGGCTTATTGTGCAACCTATTGTAGGTCATTACAGTGATAAAACCTGGACAAAGTTGGGTCGCCGACGTCCTTATTTTTTGATAGGTGCCCTTTTGGCTTCAATCGGTTTGATATTAATGCCTCAAGCCGATATTTTTATTGCTTTCTTACCAGCACTGTGGGTAGGAGCAGGAATGTTGATGATTATGGATGCATCATTCAATATAGCTATGGAGCCCTTTCGAGCTTTAGTTGCAGACAATCTTCCTTCAGAGCAAAGAACACTGGGTTTCAGTATTCAAACGGTTATCATTGGGATTGGTGCTGTAATAGGTTCTTTTTTACCCTTTATTTTAAGTAACTTTCTAGAAGTTTCCAATAAAGCGCCGGAAGGTTCTGTTCCAGACCATTTGGTGTATTCTTTTATTATAGGTGCTATCATTCTTATTGGATCTATCTTAGTTACTGTTTTTACGACAGAAGAGTATTCTCCTGAAGAGATGAAGGCTATTGAAGCTGCAAAATCCCAGAAAATTGATCAAATTGAAATTGAAGAGAAAGAATCAAAACTGATAGACATATTCTCTGATTTTGCTAAAATGCCAGAAACTATGAAACAGCTAAGCTGGGTTCAGTTTTTTTCATGGTTTGGTTTGTTTGGAATGTGGGTATTCACTACTCCAGCAATTGCTCAGCACTTTTATAATTTGCCACCCTCAGACTCCAGTAGCATCGCCTACAACGAAGCCGGTGATTGGGTAGGGGTACTATTTGGTATTTACAATTTTGTATCTGTTTTAGTAGCATTGTCATTACCGAAAATAGCTAACTACATAGGTAGAAAACGCACACACGCCTTTGCATTAGGGATTGGAGGAGTGAGTTTAGTTTCCATTTATTTTATGCCAAATCAAGATTGGCTTATTCTGTCTATGGTTGGGATAGGCTTTGCCTGGGCCAGTATATTGGCTATGCCTTATGCTATTCTGGCAGGAGCTATCAATCCAAAGAAAATGGGAGTGTATATGGGAATATTCAACTTCTTTATAGTTATACCTCAAATTATCAATGCATTGATCGGTGGTCCCTTGGTGAAATATCTTTACGGAGATCAGGCCATTTTTGCGTTGGTTACAGCTGGTGTGAGCTTACTATTGGCTGCAATTTTAGTAGTAAAAGTAAAAGATGAAGACGATAAAAATTTAGAAAATAATGAAATTGAAATTTAAAAAGGCATTCATATTCGATCTCGATGGAGTCATTGTCGATACCGCAAAATTCCATTTTTTGGCCTGGAAAAACCTTGCCGAATCTTTAGATATTTCTTTTTCTGAAGAAGAAAACGAACAATTGAAGGGAGTTTCCAGAGTAAAATCACTGGAGAAAATATTAAAATGGGGGAATAAAACCATTTCAGAAGAAAAATTCAACAGTCTGATGGCTATGAAAAATGAAGAATATTTGTCTTTTGTAGATGCTATGTCTACAGACGATATCTTACCAGGAGTTTTGGAAACTCTTACCTATTTAAAGGAAAATGATTACCCCATTGCATTAGGTTCAGCTAGTAAAAACGCGAGACGTATTTTGACTAAAGTAAAACTCAATTCTTACTTCGAATATATTGTAGATGGCAATGAAGTTTCGAAAGCTAAACCAGATCCTGAAGTATTTCTGAAAGGTTGTGAGCTTTTGGGTGTTGAGCCTAAGCAATCTATTGTTTTTGAAGACTCTCAAGCAGGAATCAAAGCAGCAAATAACGCACAGATGACAAGTGTTGGTATTGGGGATGAATTAGTTCTCAGCGAAGCCGATTTTAACTTTAAAAGTTTTTCAGAAATCAGTGAAGACGTCTTACAAACTCTTATCAATTTTAAGAAATAAAAAATTACAACAATGAATCAAGATTATATCACACCAAATTCCTGGTCAATTATAGAAGACGGCTTTGATGTGGAACGCGTTCAATCTTCAGAAAGTTTATTCAGTATTGGAAACGGTTCCATGGGACAGCGAGCCAATTTTGAAGAAACCTACACAGGACCTAGCTTTCAGGGAAGCTATATCGGTGGCGTGTTTTATCCAGATAAAACCAGAGTCGGATGGTGGAAAAATGGCTATCCAGAATATTTTGCTAAAGTATTGAATGCTCCAAACTGGATTGGTATCAACGTGGTCATTAATGATGAGATGCTTGATTTATTTAGCTGTAAAGCAGTCAAGAATTTCAAGCGTGAACTCAATATGAAAGAAGGTTGGCTCAGCAGAAGCTTCGAGGCTACTCTCCAAAACGATGTTACTATAAAGGTAAATGTGAAGCGGTTTTTGAGTCTGGAGCATGAAGAATTAGGTATAATAGACTATGCAGTTACACCCATTAATTCTGATGCTACAATTACGTTTCAACCTTATTTAGATTCAGGAATTACCAATCAAGATACCAATTGGGATGATCAGTTCTGGAAAACCACTAACAAAGAACTAAATGCTAATCAAGGTTTTATAGAATGTCACACTTTGAAAACCTCTTACCATGTGTGTACTTACATGGAATCTCATTTGTTTTTGAATGGTAAAACCTCCGAAACCAAAGGTAAATCTTTAGAAAAGGAGATGGAAGTTTCCATTTCTTATAAAGAACATGTTGCTAAAGGAAATACACTTAGCCTTCAGAAATACGCAGGTTACACGACTTCATTAAATCACGATAAATCTGAATTGGTTTCTGCAGCAAAATCAGTCTTAAAAAAGGCAACTTCAGTAGGGTTTGAAAGTCTTTTAGAAAATCAAAAGCAAGCCTGGAGCGACATTTGGAGCATGAGCGATATCACTATTGAAGGTGATATCAAAGCGCAACAAGGTATTCGGTTCAATATCTTTCAATTGAATCAAACCTACACAGGAACAGATCACCGATTGAATATCGGCCCAAAAGGATTTACTGGTGAAAAATACGGAGGAAGTACCTATTGGGATACGGAAGCTTATTGTATCCCCTTTTACATGGCGACCAAAGACCAAACTGTGGCTAGAAATCTCTTAAAATACAGGTATAATCATCTTGATAAAGCCATTGAAAATGCTGAAAAACTTGGATTTTCTGGAGGAGCGGCTTTATATCCCATGGTAACCATGAATGGTGAAGAATCTCACAACGAATGGGAAATCACCTTCGAAGAAATACACAGAAACGGTGCCATTGCTTATGCAATCTTCAATTATCATCGCTTTACTGGAGATTATTCGTATATCCCAGAAATGGGCTTGGAGGTTTTGATTGCGATCGCCAGATTCTGGCATCAACGGGCTACGTTCTCAACACAAAAAGATAAATATGTTATTCTTGGAGTTACGGGACCAAATGAGTATGAAAACAATGTCAACAATAATTTTTATACCAATTACATAGCGAAATGGTGTATTGAATATGCTGTTGAAAATTTAAGAAAAGTTGAAAAAGAATTCGGAGACGATTATGCCCGAATTATTCAAAAAACTAGACTTACAAATACTGAAGTAGACGCTATGTTGAAAGTAGCTCACAATATGTATTTTCCTTATTCTGAAGAGCATGGTATTTACCTTCAGCAAGATGGTTTCTTGGATAAAGAAATGGTGAAAGTGGATGATTTGGATCAAAAACTTCGTCCAATCAATCAACACTGGTCCTGGGACAGAATTTTACGCTCTCCCTACATCAAGCAAGCTGATACGCTACAAGGGTTTTACTTTTTTGAGCATCACTTCAAAAAAGAAGATATCGAGAAGCATTTTGATTTTTACGAGCCTTTTACCGTTCACGAATCTTCACTTTCGCCATGTGTTCACAGTATTCAGGCAGCTTTACTAGATAGAATGGATCAAGCTTATGAGTTTTACTTAAGAACATCTAGGCTAGATCTGGATGACTATAATAAGGAAGTGAAAGAAGGTTGTCATATCACTAGTATGGCGGGAACCTGGATGAGTATTGTAGAAGGCTTTGGAGGAATGCGTGTTAAAAAAGATCAATTGCATTTTGCTCCTAAAATACCTAAGGGATGGACATCCTATTTTTTCAAAGTGAATTTTAGAAATCACATTTTGAAAGTTGAAATCAATCACGAAGAAACCCACTTTTCTTTAGAAAATGAAGGCGAACTTCAAATTGTTGTTGATGGTAAAGTAATTGAAGTTAAATCTTAAAAAACGATCACAGACTTACTATAGTTTGGAGTCAAATAAATTATTCAACCAGCCAATTATTGGCAATAGATATCATTAAAATGAAAAAACGATTAATAGTATTGGGAGTAATAATGTCATCAATACTGAGTTACGGACAAACGCTGAAGTCACCAAATTCTGAACATGAGCTTAATTTCAAATTGAATGAGGTGGGAACACCTTTTTATTCACTTCACTATAAAGGAAAAGAAGTCATTAAAGAAAGTCAACTTGGTTTAGAGTTGGTCGATGATGAGACTTCATTAATGAATGGTTTTGAAGTCAAAGAGGTTTCAGAAACAAGTTTTAATGAAGTCTGGGAGCCAGTCTGGGGCGAACAATCTGAAATCATAAATCATTATAACGAAGTAGCTTTTACTTTGGAACAACCCGAAATGAACCGCCACATCATCATCCGTTTTCGTCTGTTTGATGAAGGTTTAGGTTTCCGATATGAGTTTCCACAGCAGGAAAACTTGGTGTATTTCGTGATCAAAGAAGAGCATACTGAATTTGGGATGACTGGCGATCATACTGCGTATTGGATTCCTGGAGATTATGATTCTCAGGAATATGATTATACCACTTCAAAACTTTCAGAAATTAGCGGATTATTTGATGATGCATTGACAGGAAATGCATCCCAAGAGCAGTTTGCAAAAACTGGAGTTCAAACCTCATTAATGATGAAATCTGAAGACGGGATCTATATTAATCTTCATGAAGCGGCTTTAAAAGAGTATTCATTAATGAATCTAAACTTAGACGAATCGAGTTTGACTTTCAAATCTTGGTTAACGCCAGATGCGGTTGGTAACAAAGGCTATTTACAAGCCCCTGCAGTTTCACCTTGGAGAACGGTTATGGTTAGCGATGACGCCACAGATATTTTGGCTTCCAATATGACCTTAAATCTCAACGAGCCCAATACTTTAGAGGATACGTCTTGGATAAAACCCATTAAATATATGGGCGTTTGGTGGGAAATGATAACAGGTAAGAGCACCTGGAATTATACCGATGACCTCCCGTCTGTGAAACTGGGAGAGACGGACTATTCTAAAACTACTCCTAACGGAAAACATGCTGCAAATACAGAACATGTCAAAAAATACATTGACTTTGCTTCCAAACATGGTTTTGATGCCTTGCTAGTAGAAGGGTGGAATGAAGGCTGGGAAGATTGGTTTGGCAATTCTAAAGATTTTGTTTTTGATTTTGTTACGCCTTATCCAGATTTTGATGTTGAAGAAATCCATGATTACGCAAGATCCAAAAACATTGAAATGATGATGCACCACGAGACTTCTGGTGCCATCAGAAATTATGAGCGTCATCTAGATACAGCGTATCAGTTTATGAACAAATGCGGCTATACCTCTGTAAAAAGTGGGTATGTTGGTGATATTATTCCGAGAGGAGAGCGTCACTATGGACAATGGGCCATTAATCACTATTTATATGCCGTAAAAAAAGCAGCAGATTACAAAATAATGGTTAACGCTCATGAAGCTGTGAGACCAACAGGACTTCGTAGAACTTACCCGAATTTGATAGGAAATGAGTCAGCTAGAGGAACAGAGTTTCAGGTCTTTGGCGGTTCAAAACCAAATCATGTCACCATTTTGCCTTTCACAAGATTAATTGGTGGGCCGATGGATTACACCCCGGGAATTTTTGAAATGGACATCAGCAAATTGAATCCGGATAACAATTCTCATGTCAATTCTACTATTGCCAATCAATTGGCTTTATACGTTACGATGTATAGCCCATTACAGATGGCAGCAGATTTACCTGAACATTATGAGCAGTTTATGGATGCTTTTCAATTTATCAAAGATGTCGCCATAGATTGGGACGAAAGTCACTATTTGGAAGCAGAACCAGGAGAATACCTTACGGTAGCAAGAAAAGCCAAAGACGAATCAAGCTGGTTTATTGGTAATGTAAACGGCACAACACCTAGAAAAACTCAGGTGGAATTAGATTTTCTTGAAAAAGGAAAAACCTATGAAGCTACCATTTATGCTGATGCAAAAGATGCGCATTACAAAACCAATCCGCAAGCTTACGAGATTTCAACCAAAAAGGTGACCAGCAGGTCGACTTTGAAATTGAAGTCTGCTTCAGGTGGTGGTTTTGCAATAAGTATTATTGAAAAATAAAAGCTATGAAACTGAAAACTCAATCTACTTTTTTAAAATTAATTTTTGGATGTTTCTTCCTTCTGAATCTGTTTTCAGTTGATTTAAATGCTCAGGATATCCGCGTTGAACCTCCAAATTGGTGGGTTGGCATGCAAATGAATGAGATTCAACTTTTAGTACATGCCAATGGTATTTCAACTTACGAACCTCAGTTAAAATACAAGGGTGTTGAAATCACTGAAATCCATAAAGCCGACAGCCCGAATTATTTGTTTATTGATTTAAAAATTTCCGAAGTTGCTGAGACGGGCATATTTGAGATTAAATTCAAAAAAAAAGGAACTAAAAACTTGAGTTTTGACTTCGAATTAAAATCTAGAGAACAATCGGCAGAGGATTTTGTTGGTTTTGATCATACTGATGTAGTTTACTTAATTACGCCAGATCGTTTTGCTAATGGTGACCCCAGTAACGATGTAGTTAAAAGTTTAAGAGAAACTAAAGTGGACCGAAGTAGTGGCTATGCTCGTCATGGAGGAGACATCCAAGGTATTATTGACCATTTGGATTACATTTCAGAGATGGGTTTTACCAGTATTTGGTCGAGTCCGTTGTTGACGAACGATATGGAAAATTCGTCTTATCATGGTTATGCGATTACTGATTTTTATGAAGTTGACCCAAGATTTGGAGATTTGGAACTATATAAAGCGCTTTCTCAAAAAGCTTCAGAAAAAGGGATAGGATTGATCATGGATATGGTGGCCAACCATTGTGGAAGTGGTCACTGGTGGATGGATGACTTACCTTTTGAAAATTGGTTAAATTTTCAGAAAAAATATGAATCTGAAGAAGAGATACCGACTTCCAACCATAAACGGTCTACCAATCAAGATCCTTACGCTTCGGATATAGACACAAAATTGAATAATCAGGGTTGGTTTGTGACTACAATGCCAGACTTAAACCAAAAGAATTCATTTCTGGCGCAGTACATTATTCAGAATAGCATTTGGTGGGTAGAAACTTTGCAATTGCACGGTATCCGCCAGGATACTTATCCTTATCCTGATAAAGATTTCATGTCTGACTGGGCTGGAGCGATTATGAGTGAATATCCCAATTTTAATATAGTAGGCGAGGAGTGGACGACCGACCAAGTACTTGTGAGTTACTGGCAAGACGGAGCTCAGAATAAAGACGGTTATGAGTCTAATTTAAGGTCAGTCATGGACTTCCCCATGCAAATGAAAATTGTCCAGGCTTTGAATGAAGGCAATGAAGGCTGGGGAAATGGATTAGTGAAAATCTATGAAGGATTGGCTAACGATTTCACTTATCCAGAACCTAAGGACATCATGATTTTTCCAGATAATCATGATATGGATAGGATTTTCACTCAGCTTAATGAGGATATTGAAAAAACCAAAATGGCTTTGGGCTTGATCTTTACTTTGCCAAGAACTCCTCAAATTTACTATGGAACGGAAATCTTGATGGATAATTCAGACAAGCGAGGTGATCATGGATTGATCAGGACCGATTTCCCTGGAGGCTGGGAAGGCGATCCAATCAACGCTTTTACTGGTGAAAATTTGGATACCGAGAAAAAACAATTTCAGAATTTTTTGAAAACCTTATTGAACTTCAGAAAAAATTCTAAAGCAATTCTAGAAGGAGAAATGGTTCATTTTGTTCCATTTGATGGAATTTATCCTGTTTTCAGAATTCATGAGGACGAAATTGTAGTCACTTTTCTTAATACTAATTCCGAAGAAAAACAAATAAAAACTTCAAGGTTTGAAGAGTTGAATTTATCGAAAATCAAATTCAGAAGTGTTTTAGAAAATTCAGAACTCAGTTTTGATAAAGACATCAGAGTTCCATCAGGGTTTTCAATATTTAGTTCTAACTAATGTTCTACGAAATTACAGTAAGATCAATTGTTTTACTGACTAGTAAATTCAGAATAAATATTACTTAAAAAAAGATTATGAAACATGTCAAAATACTTTCAATTACTTTAAGCCTTATGCTGCTTTTTGTAGCTTGTAAGCAAGAAAAAGATGTCAAAAAACAAGAGGAAGAAACAGCATCTTTCGAACCGATTTCAAATGAAATATTGGAATCATCAGTAATTTATGAAGCGAATATTCGTCAATATTCACCTGAAGGAACGTTTTCAGAATTCACAAAAGATATTCCTCAATTAAAGGAGCTGGGTGTGAAGGTCATTTGGTTGATGCCGATTTATCCCATTTCGATGAAAAATAGAAAAGCCACTCCAGATTTATCTATTGAAGATATTGAAGATCCTAAAGAAAAGGAAAAGTATTTGGGAAGTTATTATGCGATTTCAGATTATACAGCCATCAATCCTGAATTTGGGTCTATGGAAGATTTTGAAAATCTGGTGGAAACTGCTCACGATAATGGCATGTACGTGATTTTAGATTGGGTAGCAAATCATACAGGCTGGGATCATAAATGGATTGAAGAACATCCGGAATACTATCATAAAAATAAAGATGGTGAAGTTACAGATCCTATCAATCCAGATACTGGAGAAACCTGGGGTTGGACTGATGTGGCTCATCTCAATTATGAAAATGATTCTTTATGGACAGCCATGAAAGACGAGATGGTTTATTGGGTAAAAGAGAAAAACATTGACGGTTTCCGTTGTGATGTGGCTGGAAACGTTACGACAGATTTTTGGAATTTTGTTGTTCCTGAGCTGAAAAAGGAAAAGCCAGTCTTTATGTTGGCGGAAAGCGAAGATAAAGATTTGTTTTATCAAGCCTTTGATATGGGTTACAACTGGGAAGGTCATCATATTATGAATGAAATTGCCCAAGGTGAAATGTCTGTAAAAGACTGGGATGACTATATGACTAAGATTGATACAACTTATCAAGAAGATGATTATTTAATGAATTTCATCACCAATCATGACGAAAATTCTTGGAATGGAACCTTTGATGAGCGTATGGGTTCCGCATCTGAAGCCATGCTAGCTTTTACTTACGCTTTACCTGGCATGCCATTGATCTACAGCGGACAGGAATATGGGATGGATAAAAGACTCAAGTTTTTTGAAAAAGACTCTATTCCAAAATCTAAAGGAGAATTTTGGAATGTACACGTAAAACTTGGAGAATTGAAAAATCAACTAAAGCCTTTAAATGGTGGAAAGGAGGCCGCTTCTTATGAAAGAATTACAACTACAAATGATGAAAATATTATTGCATTTGAAAGGGAAAAAGAAGGTAAAAAGCTAATTTATGTGGCAAATTTCTCTGAAGATCCACAAGATTTTAAATTTTCAATTTCGGGTAAATTTCAAGATATGATGACTTCTGACGATATTGAACTAAAAACAGATCAACTTCACAATTTCGAGCCTTGGGAATACAAAATTTTGTCAGACAGGTAATTTTGTAAAAATTTTATAAATTTTTGATAATGTTCAGGTATCGAAATCGTTTGAGTCAATAAGTTGTTTATAAAGAATCTTATATTTAGACTATATTTGAAATTAATGGAAAAAATAAATAAAATCGCAGTTTTAACCTCTGGAGGAGATTCTCCGGGTATGAATGCAGCTATACGCGCTGTAGTAAGAAATGCAGCTTACTCTGGTCTAAAATGTGATGGTATATACAGAGGGTTTCAGGGTCTCATAGAAAATGAATTTATCGAACTCGGTGCTCGGGATGTAAAAAACACAATTAATCGAGGTGGAACATTTTTAAAATCCGCTCGGTCAAAAGATTTTATGACTAAGGAAGGCCGTCAAAAAGCTTTCAAAAATCTTAAATCTCGTAATATTGATGCTTTAGTAGTTATAGGCGGTGATGGAACTTTTACAGGTGCTTCAATATTCAGCAAAGAATTTGATATGCCAATCATTGGAATTCCTGGGACTATCGATAATGATATCAATGGAACTGATTATACAATTGGTTACGATACCGCTCTTAATACAGTAGTTGAAGCTATTGATAAAATAAGAGACACCGCAAGTTCTCACGACCGATTATTTTTGGTAGAAGTTATGGGAAGAGATGCTGGAGATATTGCTTTAAATAGCGGTATTGGGGCAGGAGCAGAAGAAATACTTATCCCTGAAGAAAATCTAGGTATTGATAGACTTATAGAATCTCTTGATAAAAGTAGAAAAACTGGAAAAACTTCCAGTATTGTTGTGGTTTCTGAAGGCGATCAAATTGGAAAGAATATAGCTGAGGTAGCAGAATCTATAGAATCCAGTCTTTTAGGTTATGAAGTTAAAGTTACAGTACTAGGGCATATTCAACGTGGAGGATCTCCAAGTTGTTTTGATAGAGTTCTAGCAAGTCGCCTTGGAGTTGGAGCTGTCGATGCGTTACTGGAAGGCCAGTCGAATATAATGGTTGGCATAGAACATAAGAAAATTGTTTATGTACCATTTGAAACTGCTATAAACATCAAAAAAATATTGGATACCGATCTTTTAAGAGTTGCGGATATTGTATCCACTTAATTATAAATAAATTAAAATTCAATAATTATGACAAAAATAGGAATTAACGGCTTTGGCCGTATTGGTAGAATTGCTTTTAGAATAGCAATGGAAAATAAAGATGTAGAAATTGTAGGAATTAATGATTTACTCGATGTAGATCATCTAGCTTATATGCTTAAATATGATTCAGTTCACGGAAGATTCAACAAATCTGTAGATGTAAAAGATGGAAATCTTGTTGTTGACGGAAAATCAATCAGAATTACAGCTGAAAGAGATCCAAAACAACTGAAATGGGATGCAGTAGGCGCTGAGGTTATTTTAGAATGTACAGGTATCTTTAAAGAAAAAGACAACGCTTCTGCTCACTTAGAAGCAGGCGCTAAAAAAGTTGTGATTTCTGCACCTTCCAAAACAGCACCAATGTTTGTGATGGGAGTAAATGAAAATGATGCAAAAGCAGAAGATACAATTGTTTCTAACGCTTCTTGTACAACTAACTGTCTTGCTCCAATAACCAAAGTAATCAATGATAACTTCGGTATTGTAGAAGGTTTGATGACTACAATTCACGCTGCAACTTCAACACAATTTACTGTAGATTCACCATCAGCTAAAGCTTACAGATTAGGTAGAAGTGCAATTAATAATATTATTCCTGCCAGTACAGGTGCCGCTGTTGCAGTAGGTAAAGTAATAAAAGAAGTAGAAGGTAAGTTAACTGGTATGGCTTTTCGTGTTCCAACTGCAGATGTATCTGTAGTGGATTTAACAGTAAGAACTGAAAAATCAGCAACTTATGAAGAAGTAAAAGCAGCAATGAAGGCCGCCGCTGATGGACCTATGAAGGGTGTTTTAGGGTATTATGAAGATGAAGTGGTTTCTCAAGATTTTGTATCAGAAACAGCAACTTCAAATTTTGATGCCAATGCTGGTATTGCTTTAAATGATAACTTCTTTAAGTTAATATCTTGGTATGATAATGAATATGGTTATTCTGCTAAAATGGTAGATTTAGCCTTACACGTTGCTAAATTGTAATTATCAACTTCAAAAAAAAGCTTATTTCTTAATTGGAAATAAGCTTTTTTTATTTTAACCTAAACTTAATTTCATGATACTTATAGCAGATGGTGGCTCAACAAAATGTGACTGGATCCTATTAAACGATAGAGGTGATGTAGAATCTAGAACACGAACCAAAGGTTTGAACCCAGCCGTCTTTAAACCAGAAAGTTTAAAAGCTCGCCTGGAAGAAAATGACGAACTAAAGGAAATGATTCCTAAAGTTTCCAGAGTTGATTTTTATGGTGCAGGATGTGGAACACCGACTCCAGCAAAAAATCTTACAGACATTTTGCAAGACTTTTTTGAGGAAGCAGAGATAAATGTTGATGAGGATATGGTCGCTGCAGCTCTAGCCGCAACTACAGAACCTGGCATTGTGTGTATTTTGGGAACTGGTTCCAATTCTTGTTTTTTCGATGGTAAAAATGTCCACATGGAGATAGAATCTCTTGGATATGTACTAATGGATGAAGCGAGTGGAAATTATTTTGGTAAACGTCTTATTCGTGATTACTACTATAAATTTATGGGAGATCACATGAGTCGCGAGTTTGAAAAGCGCTATGATTTAGACGCAGATACAATTAAAAGAAACGTCTACAAAGAAGACAATCCAAACACTTATCTAGCTTCCTTCGCTGAATTTATTTTCACTTCCGAAGAAAGAAATGGTTATTTCTATAAGTTGATATACGAAGGAATTGAAAAGTTTATTGAACGGCGAGTGATGTGTTTTAAACAAGCTCAAGGCGTTCCTATTCATTTCATAGGATCTATAGCTTTCTTTTCTGAAGACATCATTAGAGATGTAGCTAAGCGCTATCACTTAGACATTGGAAATGTGATAAGAAGACCTATAGATGGTCTCATAGACCATTATAAAAACAACGTTTTAAAAGTAAAATAAATGCCCTTACAAACTCAATCTCCAATCAATTATAAATCCTGGAAGGAACTCGAATTACTTTCTGGAAAAAAATATGATTTAGGAAAGTTATTTGCATCAAATTCTAAACGTTTTGATGAATTTTCAATACATAATGATGATTTTCTGATTGATTTTTCTAAAAATTTAATTGATAAAGATGTTTTTAATCAATTATTGAATCTTGCTGAAGAAGCTGATTTAAAAAATGCTATAAAGGCTTACTTTGAAGGTGATAAAATCAATGAAACTGAAGGTAGAGCAGTACTGCACACCGCATTACGAACTTCAGAAAACAATTCAGCTAAAGTTGATGATAAAGATGTTTTTAAAGATGTTCAAGCTGTTTTGAATAAAATAAAAACCTTTGCCGATCAAGTTAATTCTGGAAATCGAAAATCATATACAGGCAAAAGGTTTACAGATGTTGTAAATATTGGTATTGGCGGTTCTGACTTAGGCCCACAAATGATTATTGATGCTTTAGCTTATTACCAGGAAGGGATTAGTCCACATTTTATTTCAAATGTAGATGGAGATCATGTTTTAGAGACTTTAAAAAATCTCAATCCTGAAACTACCTTATTTCTCATCGTTTCTAAATCATTTAAAACTCAGGAAACTCTTACAAATGCTACTACCGTAAGGGATTGGTTTTTGAAATCTGCAACTAAAGCAGATGTGAAGCATAATTTTGTTGCTGTGTCTACCAACATACAAGCAGTAGAAGACTTCGGTATTGATAAAGAAAATATTTTTCCAATGTATGACTGGGTTGGAGGTCGTTTTTCTTTGTGGAGTGCCGCTGGACTTTCTATTGCTGTGAGTGTCGGCTCAAAAAACTTCCAGGACTTACTGGATGGAGCAGAAGACATGGACATGCACTTCAAAACTTCAGACTTCAAAGAAAACATGCCTGTTATCCTTGCTTTACTTGGTATATGGTATAATAACTTTATGAATGCTGAAAGCGAAGCAATTATTCCTTACACGCAATATCTTCAAAAATTGGCACCTTATCTGCAGCAAGCTTCCATGGAAAGCAATGGGAAAAGTGTAGATAGAGCAGGAGTGAAGGTGAATTACCAGACGGGAACTATTGTTTGGGGTGAGCCAGGAACCAATTCACAACATGCTTTTTTTCAATTAATTCACCAGGGAACAAAATTAATTCCTTCTGATTTTATTGGTTATAAAAAATCACTGCACGGTAATTTAAACCATCACGACATCTTGATGGCTAATTATTTTGCTCAAACTGAAGCTTTAATGAAGGGTAAATCTAAAGTCGAAGTTCATGCTGAACCTGAAAGCCAAGGTTTGGGTGTTGAAGAAATTCAAAAGTTACTGCCTTTTAAAGTTTTCGAAGGAAATAGACCTACGACTTCAATTTTAATAGATGAACTAACTCCAAAATCTTTGGGAAAATTGGTAGCCATGTATGAGCATAAAATTTTTGTCCAAGGTGTGATTTGGAACATATTCAGTTATGACCAGTGGGGAGTGGAACTTGGTAAACAATTGGCTAAGGGCACATTACAGGATATTCAATCGTCAAGTATTGAAAATCAGCACGATGCTTCCACGTTAGAATTGTTGAAACATTTCAAGTCTTAACGTATATTTCATTATTCATCATCATCAAACCCCGAAATGAATTCGGGGTTTTTGTTTTTTACCATTTAAATATTTTAATAAAGTTTTGATTTTTATAAACTTTATGGAAAAAAGCATATTTTTAGATTAACTAACCGCTAATCAATTTATTATGCTTGTCAAAGTTTTTGGAAGTTCCGTCTTCGGAGTTGATGCTGAAATTATTACTGTCGAAATCAATATGGAAAAAGGCATAGGCTATCACCTTGTAGGCTTGCCAGACAATGCGATTCGAGAAAGTAGTTTTAGAATTCAGGCAGCTTTAAAAAACAATGGATTTAAATTTCCAGGAAAGAAAATCATAGTCAATATGGCTCCGGCAGATATGCGTAAGGAAGGCTCTGCTTACGATTTAACTCTTGCACTTGGCATTCTTTCAGCTTCCAATCAGATCAAATCTGATGATATTGATAAATACATCATTATGGGTGAATTGTCTCTCGATGGAAGTTTACAGCCCATCAGAGGAGCTTTACCAATTGCTATAAAAGCCAGGCAAGAAGGATTCAAAGGATTTATTTTGCCTAAACAAAATGCAAAAGAAGCGGCTATTGTCGATAATCTCGAAGTTTATGGAGTTGAAAGCATTAGTGAAGTCATCAATTTTTTTGATAAGGATGAGCCTCTGGAGGCTACCAAAATCAATACAAGAGAAATATTTTACAACAACCTTGCACACCCAGAGTTTGATTTTGCTGATGTGAAAGGTCAGGAATCTATCAAGCGCTGTATGGAAATTGCAGCCGCTGGTGGACATAATATCATTATGGTTGGTCCTCCAGGGTCTGGAAAAACTATGTTAGCCAAACGTTTGCCAAGTATTTTACCACCTATGAGTCTGCAAGAGGCTTTAGAGACTACGAAAATACATTCGGTAGTTGGAAGAGTAAAAGAAAATGTTGGTTTGATGGCCGAGCGTCCGTTTAGAAGTCCACATCATACAATTTCAGATGTAGCCTTAGTCGGCGGTGGTGCTTATCCTCAGCCGGGTGAAATTTCACTAGCCCATAATGGTATTTTATTTTTGGATGAATTACCAGAGTTTAAACGAACAGTTCTTGAAGTGATGCGGCAACCACTTGAAGATCGGGAAGTTACTATTTCAAGAGCGAAATTTACAGTGACTTATCCATCCAGCTTTATGTTGGTGGCAAGTATGAATCCTAGCCCAAGTGGCTACTTTAATGATCCTGATGCCCCTGTAACTTCTTCACCAGCCGAAATGCAGCGCTATTTAGGAAAAATCAGTGGACCCTTGCTCGATAGAATTGATATTCATATAGAAGTCACTCCTGTTCCTTTTGATAAATTAAGTGATGAGCGAAAAGGGGAAAGCAGTATACAGATAAGAGAACGCGTCACCAAAGCCAGGGAATTTCAAACTGAGCGCTTCAAAGCATTCGAAAACGTACATTACAATGCCCAGATGAACGTAAAGCATATCAAGCAATTTTGTAAACTCGAGGAATCCTCCAAAACCTTATTGAAAACAGCTATGGAACGGCTTAATTTGTCTGCCAGAGCTTATGATCGAATTTTGAAGGTATCTAGAACTATAGCCGATCTTGAAGCTTCAGCAGAGATCAAAGGCGCTCACATTTCTGAAGCTATTCAGTACAGAAGTCTTGATCGTGAGGGTTGGTTGGGTTGATTTTACTAAAGATTAAGCTTATAAAGTTTCCAAAGTTCTCATCATTGCATATATTTCGATATGAATAAAACTATTGATATCAATTGTGATCTTGGGGAAGGCGGGAATTTTGATGCTGACATCATGCCTCTTATTTCATCTTGTAATATCGCCTGTGGTGGACATTTTGGTGATAGAAATTCTGTAGATCTAGCCGTTAGCTTAGCTAAAACACATCATGTTAATGTTGGCGCTCATCCCTCATATCCAGATTTTGATAACTTTGGAAGGAAGTCAATGGATTTATCTCTTGATGAATTGAAAGAACACTTGCATCAGCAGATAGATATAATAGAAAAATCCTGCAAAGGCTATGGAGTGAAGCTTCATCACATCAAGCCTCATGGAGCACTTTATAACGATATGCGTAAAAGTCAAAAAATCGCTGATTTAATTTTCAATGTAGTTATAGAAAGAAATTCAGAGATGATTTTATTTACACCACCTAATGTAAATTTTTCTTACAAAATTCCAAAATCTATTACTTTGTGGATGGAAGGTTTTGCAGACCGATCTTATCAAAATGACTTAAGTTTAGTTTCAAGAAAAGAAAATGGAGCAGTATTAAACGATCCAGATTTGATTTTTGAAAGAGTACTATCGATGATCAATAATCATGAAGTTTTGTCTCTTTCTGGAGAAATAATTAATCAAGAATTTGATACCATTTGTGTTCATAGCGATACAGCTAATGCCCTAAAAATCCTCCAAGTTTTAAGAGCTAAACTCATTGAAAATGGAATTAAAATAGGAGAGGATTATGAGTCATAAATTTAGAATTTTTCAAATTAATGAGAGATCAATTCTTGTAGAATTTGACGAAGAAATCAATGAAAATCTTTTAAATCATCTCCTTTATCTTAAAAATAAATTACTGACAGATAAACATGAATTAATACTTCAGGTAATCAATTCATATAACTCATTATTAATTATTTACAAACATACTATAAATAATTTCTATGAAGCAAAAAAAGACCTTTTAGAGCAGATTTATGACTCGAAAATAGTCAATATATTGGATTCCCCAATCAAGAAAATACCGGTATGTTATGACCATGATTATGGCTGGGATTTGGAATTACTTTCAGAAGATTTAAGCTTATCGGTTGATGAAATTATTAAGAATCATTCAGAGGCTGTTTACACAGTTTACTTCATTGGTTTTCTACCTGGCTTTCCATATTTGGGAGGTCTTGATTCATCGCTTTTTCATCGAAGAAAATCACAACCAAGACGGCAAATTCCTAGTGGATCTGTTGGAATTGCCGATCAGCAAACTGGAATTTATTCACTAGATTCTCCTGGGGGTTGGCAAATTATTGGTAGGAGTCCAATTCAGTTATTTGATTCAGAAAATCCTACTCGTTATTGTTATTTACAGGCTGGCGATAAGATTCAATTTGAACCTATTACAAAAGATGAATTTGAAGATATTCAATCTCAATTCAATTATAATAAATGGTAGTATGAGCATAAATGTAAAGCAAACTGGACTTTATGCAACGATTCAAGATGAGGGGCGCACCGAAGGAATGCCACAGGGAATCCCTATTTCCGGAGCGATGGATTTTAACCTTTACAGGTTTGCCAACCATGTTTTGGGCAATAAAGAGAATTCTGCTTGTATAGAGTTTTATCAACAAGGACTTAAGCTCGAATTCGATTCCCCAACATTTATTTGCATTGCAGTTTTAGATGGAGAAATCCTTTTGAATGATGAACAAATTGAATCTAATTCTATTATAAAAATTAAGAGCGGAGATCAGATATTGATTAAGCAATTAATTGAAGGAAACTGGGGGTATATCGCTGTTAAAGACGGTTTCCAGTCTGGTGCTTTTTTGGGGAGTCAAAGTTTTTATAAGGCTTTAACTCAGCATCAACTTAAAAAGAGTGATAAAATTATCTATGTATCCTATGAGGGAGTAAGTGGGGCTGATTGTCCAATACTGAATCTGGAATATTACAAAACTTCAGTTTTGGACGTTTTTAAGGGTCCTGAATTCCAAAAACTTAGTCAAACTCTTCAATATCAATTAAATAACGCTGAATTTTCACTTTCAACTTCACAGAATCGCATGGCTTACGAAATTCAGGAACGCCTTGACAATGAATTGGAAGAGATCACAACAGGACCTGTTTTGCCAGGAACCGTTCAATATACACCAGAGGGGAAAATGATCGCACTTATGAGAGATGCTCAAGTCACAGGAGGTTATCCACGTATTCTTCAGTTCTCGGAAAAAGCCATCAACTTACTTTCTCAGAAAAGAGCAAAATCAAAATTCAAGTTTAATCTTATCGAAATAAATTTAGAAAAGATTTAAAGGTATCCACTCGAGTATATGGAGGATATTTAATCGGAATATCCAACCAGGTTTTACGATATACTATTGGTTTTCTTCTTGTAAAAGTATCGAAAGATGCTCTACCATGATAGTTTCCTACGCCGCTATCTCCAACACCTCCAAAAGGTAGCTTGTCGTTGACAAAATGCACAATCGTGTCGTTTATTACTCCTCCTCCAAATTCAAATGTTTCGTTGACTTGCTCGGCAAAATCTTTGCTTTCACTAAATACGTAGAGAGATAAGGGTTTTTCAAAAGAGGTGATCATCTCTTCAAGTTCATCAAATGAGGAATAGGAGTAGATAGGCAAAATAGGACCAAAGATCTCCTCTTCCATAAGCGGTGATGATAAGTTTGGAGAATCCACCAAAGTAGGTGCAAGAAAATTGGTTTTGGCATCGTATTCCCCTCCATAAATAATATTTAGATTTTTCAGAAATCCTGTAAGTTTTTCGAAATGAGCGTCATGAATTAACCGGGTGTAATCGCGATATGAATTTTCAGAGTAGAACTCCTTGAGCGTTGAAATAAGTTTTTCCTGAAATTCGTCTCTAATTTTTGAATCAACCATAAGATAGTCTGGTGCAATACAAGTCTGGCCAGCGTTCAGAAATTTACCCCAGCATATTCTTCTGGCAGCAATGTCAATTTTTGCTGTAGAATCTACTATACAAGGATTCTTACCACCAAGTTCCAAGGTATGTGGCGTCATATATTTTGCAATCTGCTCCGAAACAATTCTTCCCACGGGTACACTGCCTGTAAAAAAGACATAATCCCATTTCTGTTCTAGTAATATTTTTGCAGTGTCAACAGCACCAGTTATAACTTTTCCTTGTTGTTCATCAAAGACTTCATTAAAGATTTTCTTAAGAATATCTGCCGTGTGAGGTGCGTGTTCGGAGGGTTTTAAAACAACTGTATTCCCACAAGCTATGGCGCCAATCGCAGGGGTGATAGCTAGCTGAAAGGGATAATTCCATGGGGCTATGACCAATACCTTACCCCATGGAACATAGTGGATTTTATCTGATGAAGGGAAGTTGAGCCAGGCAGATGAAACTGATTTTGGCTTAGACCATTTTTTTAAATTCTTTATGAATAGGTTTAATTCTTTATAAACTACGAATAGCTCAGTTGTTAAAACTTCGAACTCCGGCTTTTGAAAATCTTTATAAATCGCATCAACTATGTCTTGTTCGTAAGCTTTAATACAAGCTTTCAATTTTTTCAATATTGAAATGCGATTTTCAACTGAAGTTTTGGATGCAGTCTTCAAAAATTGGTCTTGAGATTTAAGTAATTCTTTTATATCATTCTCCATGATGCTCATGTTTATTAATTTTAATTAGATAATGAAATAAAATTCATTCCTAAACAGTTATTAATGTTATAAAGATACCGTTATTTGTATCGACAAATTGTAATTATAATGAATCAAAATTTAAAGTATTTTATTCTTTTTTTGTTTGGCATTTGCATAAGTTTTAATGCTACCGCACAAAGAGATACGATCAGCACCGATAAACTTATTATTATTAAACAGTACTCACCTACGGTTAACGATGCTTTTAAAATCAAACAAAAACCGAGTGAAAAAGATACTATAAAACAAACAAGGAAGCCAGTCTCCTATACCTTTATAAATGTCCCTGTTGCTTCAACATTTACTCCAGCAAAAGGCACTGCTTCGGGCGTGAGAATGTCTCCGCCAGATAAACTTTATGAAAATTATGCAAGATTTGGAGCTGGAAATTTTGCTACGATACTAGCTGATTTTTATAGCAATTTTGATATAAATCCTGATCGTAACCTAAATGTAGAATTTTCTCACCTTTCATCTCAGGGAGGCATTGATGATGTGGTTTTGGATGATGATTTTTCTAATACCTCATTAGGTTTAAATCTTAATTCTAAAGATCGCTATTTTGATTGGAACACAGGTATTGATTTTAATCATAGAGAAGTAAACTATTATGGTTTAGCGCCTATGTTCAGCAATTTATCAGAAGAGCAAATCAGCGCTATTGATTCAAAACAGACCTATACCAAATTTGAGGCTTTCGGAGGAATTCGCTTTTACGACAATGTCCTGAAAGAAGCTGAAATCAGAGTTCAAAACTTTTCAGACGATTATAGCAACTCAGAACAGCTTTTAAGAATTAAGCCACTGGTTGAAATACCTTTAAGAACTCAAAAATTATCTATCCAGGGAGATTTTAGTTTTTTAAGCGGAGGTTTTGAAACCACTACCATACGTCCTTTCGAAAATGATTATCAGCAGCTACAGGCAGACGTCAATCCATTTGTAGAGTTGAGTTACGATAACGTGAACGTAAAACTTGGAGCCAAAGCTGTTTTTTTTAATGACTCTGAAGAAAGTTCCAGTGAAGTCTTCTTTTATCCTGATGTAAAAGCCGAATTCTTATTAAACCAACAGACTGTAGAGGTGAGTCTTGGGGTGAGTGGAGGTCTACAGCAAAACACCTATGAGAACTTTAGCTCACTAAATCCATTTGTGTCTCCATTCCTTACCATACTACCAAGTGACCAGCAATACAATGCCTTTGCAGGTTTTTCTGCAAAACTGCTGGATAATCTATCATTTTCAACTCAGGCAAACTACTCAAGCACATCCAATCATGCTTTTTTTATATCAAATCCTAGCAATGAGTTTTTATCAAGAAACCTTACTCGAAGAAATTTTGACTATCAGAATTCTTTCAATGTAATTTATAGTGATATTGATATTTTTTCTCTTTCAGCAGATTTATCTTACCAGATTGATAGTGATTTCACAATAGGATTCAATGGAAAGTATTCAAATTTCTCTACTGAAGAAGGTCAGGAAGCGTGGAACTTACCTGAATTCGAATTAAAATCATATGCTAATTATAACTTTACAAAAAACTGGAACTTTTCTGCTTCATTGTTTTACATAGGAGAAAGAAAAGATTTTGTAGCAGATTTTACGACTTTTCCATCTGGTGCTTTAGACATTAATGAATCATCTGTAAACACCGTCGATGGTTTTATAGACTTAAATGCCTCTGTTGAGTACAAATTCAATAATAGATTATCAGCATTTATAAATGCAAATAATTTATTGAATAACTCCTACAACCGCTGGCAGAATTTCGAAGTTCAGGGATTCCAAGTTTTGGGAGGTTTGATATATCAATTTGATTGGTAATAAACCCTTAATTTTCTTAACGAAAAAGAAACATTAGAAAACTTAATTTGAGTAGATTTGCCAAACATGTGATATAAAATACCACCTTTTAATGGCTAATAAATTCAAGCGTTACGACCGGGATCGTCCGTACTTAAATCTACTTGATTTTTTTTCAGAAGAAAAGACGTTTTTAATCGTAGTTGTCGTTGGTTTAATTTTAGCTGCGACTGCAACAACCAATGCCGATCTAGCTATGTGGATTGGCTTCTTTTTTGCAGCTTATGCAGCAGTTGCGAATGATAGTATACAATCTTTAGGGACTTTCATTGAGAGTAATAAAGCCAAGAAATGGTGGATCCTCTGGCTTTTTATTGGAGGTATATTTTTATTGACCGTTTCTTGGAGCTTTTTTCATTTTGACGGAGATGTTACTTATCAACGCCTTACCAATCCTGACGGTTCTACAGACTACCCACACCCAGATAAATTTACATTTTTTCAAGTCATTGCACCTCTGGTTTTGTTGATCTTGACAAGGCTAAAAATGCCTGTATCCACTACATTTCTTTTATTAAGTGTATTTAGTGCTGATACTTCTGGAATTACTTCAGTTGTTTTAAAAAGCTGGTCAGGTTATTTACTTGCTTTTGTAGTTTCCTTTTTAGTTTGGTACTTGTCTTATAACACAATAAGAAAGTATTTCAAAAGTAGGAAACATAGCAATTCCTGGGTTGCAGTTCAGTGGTTAGTTAGTGGTACACTATGGGCTACCTGGGTGATGCAGGACGGAGCCAATATTGCTGTTTATTTGCCTAGAGAACAAACTTTTGGTCAATTTTCCATTTTTGCGCTTACCATCTTTTTTGGCTTAGGGCTCTTGTTTTATTTGAGAGGAGACAAGATTCAAGGTGTTGTGAGTGAAAAGACGCGGGTATCCGATATTCGCGCAGCAACACTTATCGATTTATCCTACGTGATCTTACTTATCTATAAACTTTTTATTTCTACGGTTCCAATGAGTACCACTTGGGTTTTCCTAGGTATTATTGGAGGAAGAGAAATCGCCATAAGTATATCTCGTAAGAAAAAAGGAAATAAACATAAGAAAAAGGCAACACGCATGATTGCTAAAGATTTTGGGTTTGCTATGATCGGTCTTTTAGTTTCGATTATTCTTGCAGCAAGTGGAAATTCTTCAATACGAGAAGAAATATATCAATCTATATTAAACATATTCTAATGAAATACTCTTTTATTTATCTTGTACTATTGGCATTTACATTTTCTGCGTGTACCAATAAAACCGATGCAGATTTAATTGTTACAAACGCAAAAGTTTACACTGTAGACAATGAATTTTCTATCGTAGAATCTTTTGTCATTTCTGATGGAAAAATCATTGAAACTGGCGAAAGCTCAAATTTACTTTCAAAATATTCTGCTGATGAAATCATTGATGCTGATGGTAAAACCATTTTGCCTGGATTGATAGACGCGCATGCACATCTTTACAATTTGGGCTTAAAATTAAGCAGGGTTGACCTGGACGGAACAGAAAGCTATGCCGATGTCATCGTAAGGCTTCAGGAGTTTCAGCAAAAATACCCTGAAACTAAATATATAATAGGAAGAGGATGGGATCAAAACGATTGGGAGACTAAAGAATTTCCAACTAAAGATACCTTAGATCTTTTATTTCCAGACGTCCCCGTAGCTCTGACGAGAATAGATGGACATGCGATGATTGTTAATCAATCCGCATTAGACATTGCAGGAATAGATGAATCCACTGAAATTTTTGGAGGAGAAATACAAAAGAAAAACGGAAAGCTCACGGGTATTTTGATTGATAATCCAATGGCCAGTGTGAGGGCAACTTTTCCTAAAATTGATAAAAATGCACAAACCAAAGCCTTACAATCTGCAGAAGAAATAGCAATCTCTTTAGGATTGACTAGCCTTGTTGATGCAGGTCTTAACTCCGATGTCATTCATCTTATAGACGAGTTACAACAAAACGGTGATCTTAAGATGAGAATTTACGCAATGCTGAGTAATAATGAAGAAAACATAGCAGAATTCCTAGAGTCTGGTATTCTAAAAACAGACAGACTGAATGTAAGATCCGTAAAAGTTTATGCAGATGGAGCTTTAGGATCTAGAGGTGCGGCACTGAAGAAGCCATATTCAGACTTAGAAAACCATTTTGGAAGTATGATTATAGATTTAGAGGACTTTCAAGTTCTAGCTGAGCGTCTTCATGATACTGAATTCCAGATGAATACTCATGCGATTGGTGATTCCGCTAATTATGTTGTTCTAAAAACTTACGATAAGTTATTAAAAGATGATTCAAACAGGCGTTGGAGGGTAGAGCACGCTCAGGTCATGGATAATTCTGATTTTAGATATTTTGACGGTGAAAATATTTTACCTTCAGTGCAACCTACTCATGCAACAAGTGATATGTATTGGGCAGAGGATAGGCTGGGAGCTGAAAGAGTAAAACATGCTTATGCTTATAAAACGTTGCTAAAGAATGCAGGGATTGTTGCTTTAGGTACCGATTTTCCGATCGAAAAAGTGAATCCATTCTTAACTTTTTATGCTTCAGTTGCCAGAAAAGATCTTAATAATTATCCTAAAGACGGTTTCAATGCTGATGAGAAATTATCTAGAAACGAAACATTAAAAGGAATGACGATCTGGGCGGCTTATTCCAATTTTGAAGAAAATGAAAAGGGAAGTATAGAAGCTGGAAAATTTGCCGATTTTGTTATTTTAGATCAAGATCCTATGGAAATTGAGGAAGCAGAAATTCCTGAAACTAAAGTATTATTCACTTACATTGACGGAGAAAAAGTTTATCAGTCTAATTAAGTTTTAGCTTTGCTAAAAACCCAAAATGCTCATCTTCAAACACGAGTTCACACAAAAAGCCTCTTTTGGAGGCTTTTTTATTTAATAGGTTAAAATCAAGATATAACCATTGAAAAGAATCTGATATCGACTTCTTGTAACTGATTTTATAGGTCATTTGACCATAATAATTATCTGTTTCAGTTAACTCATTTTCATGTAAAAATATTAAATCAGAGGAGTCGAGTAAAACCTGGCTATTTGGATGCATTAAGCTTTTTAAATTCTCAAAAAAGAAATTTAGATTATCTATGGATTTTGCAATACCAATACCATTCATCAATAATAATATGGTGTCAAACTTTTCGTTATTTAATTCAAAAAAATCTAAGCACTTAGCTTTTTTCAATCCTCTTTTATAGCAAACTTTTATACTAATTGGCGAAATATCGATAGGCAAAACCTCAAGTCCTCTTGCTTTTAGCTCCAGACTATGACTTCCAGCACAACAGCCAACGTCTAAGATTTTGCCTTCACACAAATCAAGAGCTATTTGCTCTAGTTTAGGCATTTCTTGGTAACTTCTAAAAAGATATTCAACAGGAATTTCATCATCATAGAAGTCTTCATTATGAACTTTGATGGGAGTTTTATCTTGACGTGTATAAAAGCTTTCTAAAGCTAAACCAAATATATCTTTGGAAGAAGACTTAGGATTCAAATTGTTGATTTTATATTTGCAGTATGGAAGAATTTCTGAATGAATTACCAAACCTTGCCAAAGATAAACATAAAATTCATAAGGATTTCTTCAAACGATTGAAAAAGCGACCTCCAAAGCACCTAGACCAGACCATGCAGGAATTGCACGATGAAACTTTTGAAGAAATAGATTGCTTGACCTGTGCCAATTGCTGTAAAACTACAGGACCGTTGTTTACAAATAAAGACATAGAAAGGATTTCAAAACATTTTAGGATGAAGCCTTCCGCATTTATTGATACTTATCTTAGAATTGATGATGAGAATGATTACGTGTTACAAACTGTTCCCTGTTCATTTTTAGGATCAGATAATTATTGTTCTATCTATAAGGTAAGGCCAAAAGCCTGTGCAGAATTTCCACACACTGATCGTAAAAAATTTCAACAGATTTCAAATCTTACTTTAAAGAATGTTGAAATTTGTCCTGCTACTTACAAGATCGTAGAAAAAATGATGGAACAGATTAAACTGAAATAAGTTTAGATTCTTTTTCTTCAACATAAGTTTCAAGGACTTTGAAAAAGTTCATGATATCGTCCGTCTCATTGTTTGAGTTGATGGTGACTAATCTTACAAATACTTCTCCTTGAAATTCTCCATAACCAACCATAAGCTTGCCGTCTTCGTATAAGGAATTGCATAAATCTTTTGGATCAATATTTTTATAATTGAAGCAGACTGAGATTGAATCTCGATAAGAATATAACTTATAATCGGGGTGATTTACAACATAATTACGAGCTGTATCAGCTAAGTTGAATTGCTGATCTATCATACTTTCAAGACCTTTTGTTCCTACAGATTTCCACAGAGTCCAAAACTTCAGCGCATCATTTCTTCTTCCGCATTGTAAAGAGGTTTTACCCAAGTTATACTCATCACCATCAGTTTGATATAAGTAATCTGCCTCGCAGGCGAAACTATGTTTGAGGTTGTGCTTTTCTTTTGTAATCAAGATTGAACAACTTAAGGGCACATTCAGCATCTTATGAGCGTTAAAGCTGAATGAATCCGCTTTTTCAACGCCGTCAACCAGATGCTTGTAGGATTTGCTGAAAATGACAGAACCACAATAAGCACCGTCCACATGTAGCCATAAGTTCTCATAATTTTTGGTAATGTCATGAATGGCGTTTATATCGTCAAACGCACCCAATACTGTTGTTCCAGCTGTAGCATTTACAAAGAAGGGTTTCAGGCCTTCATTTATATCAGATTCAATTTGCTCTTGAAGAGCTTCAGGTATCATTTTACCAAACTCGTCAACTTTTACACTTCTTATTTGATTTATACCTATTCCTCCAAACATGGCATTTTTAGTTATGGAGTAATGAGAGGCAGAAGATGTGTAAATCACCATTTTTTCAGAAACACCTTCAAATTTTATATCTCTATTGTATGCATCCCTAGCCATAAGCATTGCCATGAAATTGCTCATAGAACCGCCGGGTGGAAATGTACCGTCTGCGTTTTCTCCAAAGTTGAGCATCTCGCAAACCTTTGAAATTATAACTTTTTCAATGCCTACTTGTGGTCCACCAACTTTATAGGTGTACATACTATTATTTAACATTACAGCAAGTAATTCTCCAAGCGTCCCTTTATTATTTCTTCCACCGAAGAGTTGATTAAAAAATAATTTGGTAGATGTTCTTGGAGTACTTAAAACAACTTCTTCGAGTAATGATTCTAATGCATTCTGATTTATGCCCTCATGGCTAAGATCAAGATTCAATATATCGAGCAACTTTTCAGCTTTGATGGGTTTTACGACACCATTTTTTTTCTCGTGAGCTAAAAGTTTATCTGAAATTTTCTGAAATAGTTCAAGGTCTGCTTGCATAAGCCTTATTTGAAATTTATATTTACTAATATTCGAATAATATTGTAATTAGATAAAAATAATTAAAAAGCATGGACTCTTCAGAAAACATAACATCTTTAAAGAAACTTTTAGAAGTTTTGCCAAATTGTGAAGGACAGGATTATTTTGATTTAGCAAAAAATTTATCAATTCCTAACGAAGAACTGCTTCCTTTCGCTTTTTGGTCAAATGATAACTATACGAGAAATTGTGTGCATAGAACCAACGATTATGAATTGTTGCTTTTATGTTGGGAGGAAGGCCAGGAAACACCTATACATTGCCATAATGGCGAAGAATGTTGGGTTTATCTTGCAAAAGGAAAATTGAGAGAGAAAAGGTATGTAGATAAAGATGGAGAACTTGAGTTGATTGCTGACGTGAAAATGACCCAAGATAGACTATCTTATATGAATGATGATCTTGGTTATCATTCTTTACACAACCTGGATGATGGCAGATCAATGAGTTTACATTTATACGTAGGACCAATTGATGAATGCTCGGTTTATAAAGAAGAAAAGGATAAATTTGTCTTTAAAGAATTGGATTACTATTCAGAAAATAAAAAAATACTTTCAAACTAAATAAAAACTACAGATGAACTGGAAAACGGTTAAAGAATATACTGATATTACTTATAAGAAAAGCGGCGGAGTTGCAAGAATAGCTTTCAACAGGCCTGAAGTCAGAAATGCATTTCGTCCAAAAACAGTAGGCGAACTTTTTGAAGCATTTCTGGATGCGAGAGAAGATCCAAACATTGGAGTAGTTTTATTTTCTGGAGAAGGTCCTTCTCCTAAAGATGGTAAATATGCATTTTGCAGTGGTGGAGATCAAAATGCAAGAGGTCACCAAGGTTATGTTGATGACGATGGAACTCCAAGGTTAAATATACTGGAAGTACAAAGGCTGATAAGATTTATGCCTAAAGTTGTCATTGCTGTTGTCCCAGGATGGGCTGTTGGTGGCGGACATTCTTTGCATGTTGTGTGCGATCTTACTCTGGCAAGTAAAGAACACGCTATTTTTAAGCAAACAGATGCAGATGTGACTAGTTTTGACGGGGGCTATGGCTCTGCTTATTTAGCAAAAATGGTGGGTCAGAAAAAGGCTAGAGAAATCTTCTTTTTGGGTAGAAATTATAGCGCACAAGAGGCTTTTGAAATGGGAATGGTAAATGCAGTTATTCCTCATGATGAATTAGAAGATACAGCTTATGAGTGGGCGCAGGAAATATTAGAAAAATCACCAACTTCTATCAAAATGCTAAAGTTCGCCTTTAACGCTACTGATGATGGAATGGTAGGGCAACAGGTTTTTGCTGGTGAAGCTACTCGATTAGCCTATATGACAGACGAAGCAAAAGAAGGAAGGAACGCATTTCTAGAAAAAAGAAAACCTGACTTTAAAAATATTAAATGGATTTCCTAAATTAAACTTTAATCACTGATAATCAATAATTCGAAAAACTATGCCAATCCTTACTGAAAAAGAACTTCAAGACATCGTAAATAAAGAAACTGAAGCTAAAGCCAAGATCGAAGAAAAAAACTTAGAAATTCGTCAGCTTTATAAAGAAAAACAAAACGTTAAATCACAAAAAAAAGGCTTTGTGGCTTCAACTGTAATTTTGGGTATTTTATTTTTAGCTCTTCTTTTTACAGTACTATTTCAGCCAAATCTATTGGAAATCAATGAAGGAGTAATAATCTCCGATGACGAAGTGGTGATAAAAAAGTCAGTTTTGAAAAATTATGAAAATAAAGTCATGGAGTTAGAATCTCAAGATTTTAACTATACCAATCCATTAGAATTAAAAGAATTTTATGCAGTTCAATTAGGTGCGTTTAAGAAATTCAATACCAAACTTTCTTCAGAAAATTATAGTGTAGTACATAATGCGAATTTCAAAGACTTTAATCTTTACACCTTAGGAGTATTTGAAACTGAAGCAGAAGCATTAAAACTGCGAAACGTTTTAAAGCAGCTCAACTTTAAAGATGCTTTTGTAGGCAAATATAAAGACGGTGAGCGCGTAGAATCCAACTATTAATATGAAATTTGAAAACCTAGAAATACCATTTTCAGATCTTCCAGATTTTAAATCTGTTGATCTTGAGCCTATTCAGAGTCGATACAAAAAACTCATATGGCTCAATGAAGCTTCGATTTTTATCGTTTTGTACGCTTTATCAATTTCGGGTTTCTTCTTTGATAAGTTCCCTTCATGGATTTCTTTCGTAGCTATTGGCATATTGAGTCTTTTTTTTCTTTTGAGGGCCACAGAGATTGAAAAAGGATTTCCTCTCAAGAAATTTGGAGTTAGACAGTATGATATGATTTATCAATCGGGATTTTTCTATTTTACGGAAACAGTAGTTCCTTATAAGAGAATCCAGCACGTAGAAATAAAACAAGGTCCATTATCAAGATTATTCTCTTTATACTCGTTGAGACTTTACACCGCAGGAGCGTCTTCTGGTGATCTTATAATTGATGGCCTTGATAAGTACACCGCTCAAAAGCTTAAGGCTAAGGTTCTTGATAAAACCACCGTGGAGGATGACGCAAATTGATTTTTCAATACCTAGGTTACAGTCCTTTAATGGGATTTTTCTTATTTTTTTTACAGATTTGGTTAAACGTGTTCGACAGAACATCTACCTCATAGCAATTCCATTTTTTAAAAACAATTTTTTTGAAAATTATGGAACGTACATTTACATTGGCCTCGCTGTACTAGTCATACTTCAGTTTGTATTTTCATATTTGTCCTACAAAAAATTTAAATTTTCCATTCAAGAAGATGCTTTTCATTTGGATAAAGGTGTTATTAAACTGAGTCACATTGAAATTCCTTTTGAGAGAATTCAAAATATCAATCTTCAGCAAAATATTTTTCAACAAGTATTGAATGTGGTTGGCTTCGAAATTGAAACCGCTGGAGAAGGTCTAGCTGAAATTAATATTAAAGCTCTTAACAAAGATTTTGCCAATGCATTAAAAGCAAGGCTTATAGAGGAAAAACAAAAAGTCGAAGCTAATGAGGAAGCTGCAGGCGAAAATGAAGAAGTTTCATCTGCATCTTCAATAAATCAGGCCAAACTCGAATCTAAAGAACCATCGATATTATTCCAATTGGATTTTACTACGCTCATTAAGGTAGGAGTAAGCTCCAATTTGTTTAAAGGAGTTGGTTTGTTGCTAGCTTTCTTTGCTTATCTGTATAATTTTGTGATGGACTTTCTTACCAATATTTATGACCTCAATTTGGAGAAAGATTTCAAAAACAGGATTCCAGAAACAATTACTTTCATTACTTTCTTAATATGTGGGATTCTAATAATTGGATTCTTGATTACAATTTTTACCACCGTACTTAAGTACTACAACCTCAAAATCATTAAAAGTCAAAAAAACTTCGAGGTTGAGCATGGTCTTTTGAAAAAAGTAAATAAGGTTATTAAAAAATCGAAGACTCAAATTTTCGAAATTCGAACAAACCCTTTGAAGAATTTGTTTAAAATAAATAGTGTTCATGTCAGTCAGGCTGCATCCAATCAGGTGACCGAAAAACAAAAAATTAATCTAGTTGGCTTATCTAAATCCAATTTGACGATTTTATTTAAGTCTTTATTTGAATTAGAGCTTTATGAGCAAGACTTCCAATTTGCAAAGTCTCAAAATAGATTATTCATCAGGTATTTTTATAAAAACCTGATCGTTATAATTGGACTATCTGCAGTTGCTTATTTCTTTTACTTCAATTGGCTTAGTGGAATAGTTTTGATTGTAATTTTCGCAATATTAATATGGCTTTCTTATCTAAAAGTCAAGAAGAGCAATGTAGGATTCAATTCTAATTTCATTTCAATACGAAAGGGCTCTTTGGACACAAAATTTAAAATTGTTGAAATACATAAACTTCAATCTTTTAGATTAAGCAGAAATATATTTCAACAAAACAATGGCCATGCTGATTTGATACTAGAAACGGCTTCAGGGACAACAACAATAGAGTACCTTGAAGAGAATGAAGCAACTAACTTACTTAATTACTTAATTTTCAAAGTCGAATCGATTGATAAGGATTGGATCTAAACCGTAACTAAAGGTTAGATTAATTAAGGAAAGATTCATTCTCTAAAGCTAGATAGTGCTCTACTTTATTATTTTCATTATGAATTGGAAAAATTTTGATTTCACACATGTATTCACTACCGTCTTTTTTATAATTTACCATAGAAGTCTCGCATATAGCACCTTCTTTTATGTGTGATCTAATGAATTGTAAAGCTTCTTTTGAAGTTTTCTCACCTTGAAGTATTTTGGGGCTTTTATCTTTCATAAAAGATAAACTATAACCAGTCATATCTTTAAAACCTTCGTTAACCCAAATTATTTTTTGGTTTTTGTCTGTGACAACTATCGCTTTATATTCATTTTTGAATAGAGTTTCTTCAATTTGAAAATCCCAATTGAATTTTGATTGGAATATGCTCAATTTTTCTACTTCTTGATTTTTCTTTAGCTTTTTTATGAGTTTAAAAAAATATTCGGAGTAAATATCCCAAGATAACAATGGTCCTCTTTTCATAATCAATCGCTTAAATATTAATTAACAAATTTAACGTTATTAAAGATTTAGCATGGTTTCATAATCGTTATATAAAACATAAAAAAACCTTAGCAATTGAAGGGCTAAGGTTTCTCTTTTTTTAAAAATCAACCATGAATTCTACATTAATTCTGGATAATCTTCAGGTTTGAATTCTCGTAAAATACTATAAACCTTTTCAAAAACATCTTCTGCTGAAGGTTTAGAAAAATAATCACCGTCAGTACCGTAGGCTGGTCGGTGAGCTTTAGCCGTTAAGGTCTGTGGTTTACTATCTAGAAATTTGTAACCATCTTGTTCATCTAAGATATTTTGCAATATAAATGCCGAAGCTCCTCCGGGAACATCTTCGTCCACAACAAGTAATCGATTTGTTTTTTCCAGACTTTTTACAATGTCATGTTCAATGTCAAATGGAAGTAATGATTGACAATCAATGATCTCTACATCAATACCCACTTCTTCTAGATCTTTTGCTGCTTGTTCTATAATTCTTAATGTAGAACCGTAAGAGACAATAGTAAGGTCTTTACCTTCTTTTATCGTTTCAACTTTACCAACAGGTGTTTTGAATTCTCCAAGGTTACTAGGTTTTTTCTCTTTCAATCTGTAACCATTTAGACACTCTACAATCAAAGCCGGTTCATCACTATCTAGCATTGTGTTATAAAAACCAGCGGCTTTGGTCATGTTTCTGGGAACCAAAATATTAACACCTCGTATTAAATTTAAAATCCCACCCATTGGTGAACCAGAATGCCATATTCCTTCAAGTCTATGACCGCGGGTTCTTACTATCAGTGGTGATTTTTGTTTTCCTTTTGTTCGGTAAGCAGTTGTGGCTAGATCATCACTCATTATTTGTAAAGCATAAAGCAAATAATCTAAATATTGTATCTCAGCAATTGGCCTAAGACCTCTTAACGACATGCCTATACCTTGGCCGAGGATTGTAGCTTCACGAATTCCAGTATCAGCAACTCTCAGTTTACCATATTTTTCTTGAAGACCTTCAAGACCTTGATTTACATCTCCAATTTCTCCAGCGTCTTCACCAAAAATTAAAGTTTCTGGACGAGTTTCAAATATCTTATCAAAATTGTCTCTTAGAATCACTCTGGCATCAACAACTTCTGCATCATCATCGTATGTTGGTTCAATTGCTTCAATATTTGTCGCCTTACCATCATATTCACTCCATAAATGGCTGCTATAATCTGGTTGCGTGCGTTGACTAAAATCCTTAATCCATTGAATTAGATTCGTTTTAGCATCAGATTGTTCGCCTCTGACATATCGCAAAGCTTTTCTTGATGTTGCTAGAATAACAGATTTAATTGGCTCATCATTATCTTTAAGCTCCTTCACCAATGATAAAATGAAATTTTTATTTTCAGATGAATTTGCTAATTCAGTAATTAATTTTATTACTGTTTTATTTTCAGACTTTGCAGTTTTTCCAAACGCTAACCAGGCTGCTTTCTTTCCATCTCGTACTTCTTTTTTAATGCTTTTTTCTAACTCAGTAAGCTCTTCATCTGTGGAAAAACCATTCGAGATCATCCAATCTCTCATTTTTTTATTGCAATCATGCTCTTTTTCCCATTGCAATCTATCTTCACTTTTATAACGTTCATGAGAACCAGATGTAGAATGACCTTGTGGCTGTGTAACTTCAACAACATGAATCATCACTGGAATGTGCTTTTCTCTAGCAATTTTCTCAGCTTTCTCATAAGTTTCGATAAGTGCAGGATAATCCCAAGCTTTTACAACTAGAATCTCATATCCATTGGTATCGTTTTCTTTTTGAAAGCCTTTTAAGACCTCAGAAATATTTTCTTTGGTCGTTTGGTGTCTGGCATGTACAGAAATTCCATAATCATCATCCCATATATTGATGACCATTGGAACCTGCATGACACCAGCAGCATTGAATGTTTCCCAAAATAAACCTTCACTTGTACTTGCATTTCCTATTGTACCCCAAGCTATTTCATTTCCATTTTTAGAGAACTTTTCAGAATCTATTCCATCGACATTTCTATAAATTTTTGAAGCTTGAGCAAGGCCAAGTAATCGAGGCATCTGACCAGCAGTAGGAGAGATGTCTGCACTGGAATTTTTTTGTTCCGTTAGGTTTTTCCAACTTCCATCTTCATTTAAACTATGTGTCATAAAGTGTCCACCCATTTGTCGACCTCCAGACATAGGTTCATCTTCCAAATTTGTGTTGGCATATAATCCAGCAAAAAATTGTTCGATAGTAAGTTTACCGATAGCCATCATAAAGGTTTGGTCTCTGTAGTAACCAGAGCGGAAATCACCATTCCTGAAAGATTTGGCCCACGCCAATTGCGGCACTTCCTTACCATCACCAAATATTCCAAACTTTGCTTTTCCCGTTAATACTTCACGTCGTCCTAGCAGACTACATTCTCTACTAGTAACGGCTATTTTATAATCTTCAAGCACTTGCTTTTTGAACTCATCAAAAGAAAGATCTTCTTTTTTTTGAACTTTATCTTGCATTATATCGATTTTAGGACTCTTGCGAATATAGTAAATTCAAACGAGTATTTTAGCTTTAAATTTAGTGACCAATTGCATTTTTCATAAATAAAAACAGGAATTATTCATTTTTATAAATAAATACTCATTAAAAATTATCTTTATTATGAATTTGATAAGTTATAAGAGTGAATACTTGTCAAATTAGTTTTAGTTCTTTCAGTTAAATTTTAGCCAACAACTTCAAGTTGACTATACCCCTGAGCATTTCTGTCTAAAACAATTTGAGTTTGAATTCTTTCTTTAAGAGTGCTAACATGACTAATGATGCCGATGGTCTTATTGCTCTCTGCCTGCAGTCGTTCTAGCGTATCCAAGGTAATATCAAGGGTTTCAGGATCCAGAGTTCCAAATCCTTCATCGATGAATAAACTATTGATTTCTACATTTCTAGAGGCCAAATCTGACAACCCAAGAGCAAGTGCCAAACTCATCAAAAAGGTTTCACCACCAGACAGAGTTTTAACCGACCTGCGCAAACCTCCCATATGGTTATCAATGACGTAAAGTTGATCCTTGTCTTCATTAGGTAGATAGCGATCTAACTCGTAACGCTCGTTCAAATGCTTCAAACGTTTGTTCCCTAGATGAATTAAGCGTTGTAAACTTAATTCCTGAGCAAATTTATTGAACTCAGTTCCCGTTGCATCACCAATCAGTTTATTCAAAATCTCCCACTTTTTGTTGGCTTTTAATTCTTCGGAAATTTCTTTTTCAATTTTTTTCAATTCTTCCAGAAGCTCTCGGTTGTTCTTGAGTTTTCTTTTGATTTCCTCTAGCTTGTATCTAGTCTCCTGCAAGGATTCTTTTAACTCTTTTATTGACTTTTCCGCTTCGTTTTTATCGGTGAAAAATTCAAAGTTTAAATTGTCAATTTGAATCTTCAAACCTTTTATTTTTTCCTTCTGAATTTGTACGCGTTCATTTAATTCGTTTAGCCGTTGGCTTAATGCCTGGTAGTCTGCCGACTTCATTCGGGATGAATTAGCTTCAGTAATATTTGAAAATTCGCTAGTTTTTATTTTTGGATTTAAGTCCGCCTGAAGCTGAAGCATCTCATCTTGAACTTTCTTTGCATTTTCTTTTTCTTTGAGGAGTGATTGGGAAGTGTGTTCTAGACCAGACTTTAATTTCATCCAAGTAGATTTTAAATCAGAAATTAATTCTTCTAAATCATCGCCGTCATATAGCTCTATCATTTCAGCTTTCAATTGACTTCCCTTTTTTCTTATTTCATTCAATTCTTCTAGAATTGATAATGAATTCTCAAGTGCTTTTTGATCAGTTTGCAGTTGCTTTAGTTTTTCCAGACTCTCAATCAATTTTTGAACTGAAACTTCAAACTCTTCTAGGGATTTTCCATCCAATTCTGAAAGAATGCTAGCATAACTTTCAGCAAAAAACTTTTTATTATTTTTTAGATCTAGCATCGAAGTTTCAAACTCATTCTCAAGGTCTTCAATGCGTTTTGATTTAGAGGCTTTTTCAGCCTTCAGTTTTGAAAGCTCATCAGATACTGACTTTATCTGAAGTTTTTGTTCTTTGATTTTTTTATCCAGTTTAGAATCAAGCCCTGGCATATGCTCTGAATAAGGATGTTCAATTGACCCACAAACAGGACAAGGTTCATTATTTCTCAATTGCTTTCTCAACTCATCTACTTTTAGCCTTAGGTTTTGGTTTTCTTTTTCCGTTTCCAAATGCCTTAGCTCTTTATCAAGAAAATTCAGAAGCTCCTCTTTCGAAGTGATAAGTTCTGGAAACTGGCTTAGCCCTTTTTTTTCATTTTGAAGAAAAACTTGGTTTTTTGAGATTCGTTCTTCAAGTTCCTTAATAGATTTCTCATCATATTTTGCTTCTTTCAGTTGGCTTAAGAATAGATTTTTAGCTTTGAGTATTTTTTCTAGAGTTTGACCAGCTTCCAATTTGATAGTTAAATTTTCTATCTGGTTTTTTGTGGTTTTGAGCTTAGTTTTTAGAAGATGCTCAAATTCTAAAATCGATTGTTTCTGAAATTTCAGTTCCAAAATTTCCAATTCTTTATTCAGAAATTCCTTTTTGGAAGCATAATCATTTCTTTTTAGTATCCTTTCATTATTTAAGGTTTGATAAACTTTTAAAAGATTGTTCAACTGTATTTCAACATTGATGTCTTCAACTTTCGTTTTGAGTAGACTCTCTATCCGATTTTTTACAGTTTCAATTTCATTATTTATTCGAGACTGCTTTTCTTTAAAATCGTTTATGGACTCAATAAGAGCCTCCTTTTTATCATCTAAAGCATTAAAATTCTTGAGCTCCTCGTCAAAATCCAAGGTCTTCGAATGCTTGCGAAGTTGTTCAGCATATTTTTCATGAAACTCATCAAATTCACTTTGAAACTTTGAAAGATTCTGACTTTCTTTTGCTAATTCCTGATCAAGTTTTTCTTTCGTCTTTAATTTATCCAAATCCTTTTCCTGTTGAGCAATCTTAAATTCCCGATGCTTTTCTTCAGATTCTAATTTTTCTTTTTCAAGATTATTGAATTCAAGATCTTCGGCACTTAAAAGCTTCTTTTGAAGGTCTTCTAAAAGGTTTTTTTGCTTTGAAATTTTTGATTTAAGTTGGTTATACTTTTCGAAGACTTTTCTACCAATCTGTCTATAAATAGACGTATTGGTTATTTTTTCTAAAAGTTCACTTCTTTCCTTCTCATTAGATTTCAATAGGGTAGCAAATTCGCCTTGTGATAACAGAACCGATTTTACAAATTGATCGTAAGACAAGCCCGCAAGCCTTTCGACTTCTTCTTGATTCTCTGTTTTCTTTTCGCTGAAGTACTTTTCAGTTTGCACATCCCAAAGATTCATATCGTGATCTCTCAGCTTTCCGTTTCTATTGGTCGAGATAGACCAAGTAGAGATGAAGGTGCCAGAGTTGCAGGAGAACTTAACTTTTGCGTAGGCTTCTTTTTGGTGCTTTGTCAAAATACTGCCATCTTGTTCTATCTTATTTTTGGTAACGCTGGAAATTCTTGGAGTTCTTCCATAAAGCGCAAGACAGATCGCATCAAGTAAAGTACTTTTTCCACTCCCTGTTGGCCCTATGATTGCAAATAATCCACCGGAATTTAATGGAGGTTTATTAAAGTTGACTTCATGTTCACCTTTTAGTGAATTGATATTTTTAAAATGTAAACTTTCTATTTTCATTCTTCGGTGCGATTCAATTCTTCCAAAATTTCTTCAAAGGCAGACATAAGCTCAAGTTTTGTCTGCTCGGTTTCATCCACGCCTTGCAGTTTTTTCAGAAATACTTGTTTTGGCGTAAAATCAGACACCTGACTTTCTGTTGAGGACACTCCTCTTTCAACTTTAGTCATATTTTTAAAGGAGACTTTATGTTTTACGATCTCACAATTTGGCTTATCAAAATTTTCAATTAATTGCTCTAAATCATAGTTGAGCGTGGCAGAAAATTCATTTTCCTGCATTTCAATCTCTATCAAGGTTTTAAGTTGAAATTCATTTTCAATAGCTTCAAGCTTTTCTTCTATTTCAGCCAAAGTCCCTTTGATCAAAACCAAATCTCTAAATTTTAGAATAGCAATACTTTCTGGTTCAAAACTTTTTCGGGTATCTATTAGCAAAACACGCTTTTCATTTTTGCGTTCACTAAAGGAAAGTGCAATAGGGGATCCGCTGTAGAATATTGGTGTTTCGGCATGTATGCGCTGGGGTTTATGAATATGTCCCAGCGCTATATAATCGTAACTGTTTCCAAAATGAGACGCTTCAAGACCGGCTAAATTTCCGATTTGAATATCTCGTTCACTTTCCGAGATGCTTGCTCCAGTTGCAAACAAATGACCCATACCCACAATAGGAATTTCAGGATATTTTTCCTTAGCTAGTCTAGCGGTCTCTTGGAAGTGATAGGAAATACTTTCTTTGATCGCTTCTTGTTTATTGTCATGACTTTCAGCATCAAATTGACGTTGAAGATTTCTACTTCTTAAGTAGGGTATCGCTGCAATAATTATTTCGATATTATTTTCTGAAGAAATCGGAATCAAACAATTTTTAAATTCATCTGGCATTTGGCCAATGACATGAATATCGAGCTGATTCAATATTTCTTTTGGTGCTTCCAAAACACTCGGAGAATCGTGATTTCCGCCAGTAATGATGATTTTAAGATCAAATTTTTTTAATTTGATCAATGTCTTATAATACTGATTCCTAGATTCACTAGAAGGATTTGAAAAATCAAATACATCACCGGAAATCAGTAAGACATCAACTGGATTTTTATCTAAATACTCACAGAGCCAATTGATAAACAGATCAAAGTCTTTGGCTAAATCTGTTTTATGCAGACGTTTTCCAATATGCCAATCGGCAGTGTGTAGTATTCTCATATTGCATTAAAGAGTTTTGTAATATCCAAACTTAAACCACAAGCGGTGTCTAAATCTGTTGTCGACCAGATAATCGTCGGTTCTGTAATCAAAACCAACTTCAAGTTTGTTTTTATCATCAAAATAAAATCCTAAGGCAGCTGTTAGTCTATTTTCCAGATCATCTTCAGTGCTTTGAATCATATAAATAAGTTCGTTGGAGACTGTTAAGTAATTTTCACCAGGATCCAAACTTAAGCCTTGAAGTGGGACTTGTCCTTTTATCCTGTATCTAGCTCTAAATAGGAGTGGGGCATCTTGGAAAAAAGTCTCATCGATTCGGATTCTATGACCAATTCTATAAAAGGATTCTCTTTGTAAAATCGAAACTTGTTGTATAGTTCTGTGAGTATTTTCTCCTTCTTCAATTCTGTATTGATATCCAACATCAACTTTTACGAAAGGCGATAGGCGTCTTCCAATAAAGGTTTGTAAGTCGGTTAAGGTTTGCTCATATTCAAACTCTTCATTTAGATTGTTGGAGTCAAACAATCCATTTTGAGATTCAATTTTATGGGTTATAGAATATTTTTCTGAAATCTTATAACTCAATGAAGCTTCGGGAAAAAAACCAAAAATGAATCTATCGTTTTGAGCTTTAGATGATAAAGACAACAACAAAAAGGCAACTAAAAAAAAATACTTCATATCAATAATCTAAATTATCTGTAGCCCTTAAATTGACGACTCTTTTTTCAATCAAAACGCCTTCAGCATTAAATAAAGCCTCCCATAATTCATCCTCACTTTCTGATTTTCCATAGTATTCAATTTCATATTTTATGGTGATGTTTTCAAACTCATCTTCATCAATCACATCTTCAAGATCATCTCCATCTCCAGTATATTGAATTTGAATTTTTGAAATTGAAAACTTTGCATAATTGGTTTCCAAAAAATTAGTAATGACTTCACGAACTTTTGGTGCCAATTCATTTTCATCAATGAGAATTTCAATATTCCTTACATTTCCATCAAGACTAAATTCTACACTGTGTAGGTGTTTGTCGTGTTTTAGTTTAGCTTCAAAGACTTCTTTCTTACCATCGGTTTGGTAATACCATTTAACTTTCCGCTTATTTTCGTAAGCATCATTTAACCATTCTTTGGCTTGTTCGTGGACTTCACTTTTTTTTACTCGTTTCTCGACTTCATTTTTTTCTTGAGTATAACCGAAAGCAATACCAAATAGAACAAATAGAGTAGTTATAATTCGTATCATTTCTTGAAAATTTTAATCTAGAAAACTTCTTATGGCCAATTCGTAACTTCTTAATCCGAACCCAATAATGATTCCAAAAGCATTTGGTGATACGTAGGATTGTTTACGGAATTCCTCTCTCGCGTGAGTATTGGAAATGTGTACTTCTATTACTGGTGTCCCAATAGCTTTGATGGCATCGCCAATGGCTACTGAGGTATGAGTATACGCAGCTGCGTTAAGAATTATCCCGTCTACATTGTCATCTGCTTCCTGCAATTCTGAAATTAATTCCCCTTCTATATTGGACTGAAAGTAAGACAATTCGACATCTTTAAATTGAAATTGAAGCTCAGTGAAATAATCTTTAAAGGTAGACTTACCATAAATTTCGGGTTCTCTTTTTCCTAATATATTTAAATTAGGACCATTGATGACATGTATTTTCATAGGGTTTATCTTAGTTATCAAATTTATTAAAATAAATAACGCCAAAAATTATTATTGATTAGGATTTTTTCCTTAATTTCATGGAATTATTCCTAGTAAAGCTTTAATCACTATGAAATCAGATTTACCATTAGAAATCCAGCGTTTCAAGCAAATTCGTGAAGAAAATAATTTCACTCAAACCGAATTTGCTGAGATTTTAAACATTAAAAATTCTACTTCAGATATTGAACGAGGTAAAACTAAACTTTCCGGCCAAGTGGTTATGATGCTTTTGAAAATTTTTGAAGTTAATCCGCTTTGGCTTTACGGTGAAAGTTTTCAGAAAAAACTAGATGTTCATCATATCAATTCTATGCCAAAAGTGATTTCAGTAGATGAAAGTAATTCCAGAGAAAACATGCTATTAGTCAATCAAAAAGCGGCTGCTGGCTATCCTCAAAATATTGGTGATGCAGAATGGTACCATCAACTACCAGCTTTTGAAATGCCAATCCCTCAATTTAGGAATGCCTCTTACAGAGGATTTCAGGTCGAAGGTGATAGTATGGAGCCCAACTTTCATTCTGAAGACTGGGTACTTGGAAAATCAGTAGAAAGTTTGCAGCAAGCGGCAAATCATAAAGTCTATGTATTTGTGCTGCAGGATTCAGTATTGGTTAAAAAACTTCATAAACATCCTAACTCACATAAAATCTCATTGATTTCTACCAATTCTTATTATCCACCTTATGAAGTACAAGATTCTGAAGTTCAGGAAATCTGGGAAGTGACCAGTAAATTGACTTTTTCAATCAATGAAAATTCTGAAAACAGTATGCTTAAAAAATTGGAGCAGTCTATGGAAGAACTTAAAACTCAACTCAATTCAATAAAAACAAGCTAAATGGATTTTGAACGTTTATTTGATTTTCTGGAAACACTTAACGCCAACAACAGCAAAGAGTGGATGGATGAAAACAGAAAAGAGTACGAATCTGTAAAAGCAGACTATGTAAAATGGCTGGAAGATCTGGATTTGAAATTGTCAAAAATTGACGAGAAATACTATTCGTCATCTGGTAAAAAAGCTATCAACCGCATTAATAATAATTTGCTATATCATCCTAACAAACCAACTTACAAAGACCACTTTGGAGCAGGTCTCGATAAACGTCCAAAAACAGGTGACTTCTATATTCACCTGGGAATTGAAGAAGTCTTTGTAGCTGGTGGGTTTTACAAACCAAAACCTGAACTACTAAAAAGCATTAGGGAAGCAATTGATTACAATGGTGATGAATTCAAAGCAATTATTACTTCTGAAACTTTTCAAGAGCATTTTGGTGGGTTGATGAAGGATGACGACAAGTTAAAAACATCTCCAAAAGGATTTTCGCAAGACCATAAGCATATCGACTTACTTAGACTCAAAAGCTTTGCTGCTATGAAACCATTTGATAGAAAGGACGTCCTTTCATCAGATTTTAAAGATAAAGTTATTGAGACCTATACAGCTATGCTTCCCTTTAGAAGATACCTTAATAAAGCAGTAACCGTATAAATTTTATTTTTAAAGGCCTTAAATCCTAAAAATCAATTAATCCTTGCAAGCCTTGTTATTCTTGGATTTACTGGGTTTTTATTTTTAATTTTTCCCAAAAGCTTGTTTGAGGTGATCAATACGGTTTCAATTTGGGTAAGAACCTTTTTTGGGAAATTATATCTGGTTTTAGGCTTACTTATAGTCCTTTATTTATTAATAATCGCCATCTCTCCCTTAGGAAAAATAAATCTAGGTTCCAGTCCACCAGAATATTCGACTTTATCCTGGCTAGCCATGATGTATTCTACAGGAATGGGAGCAGGCATCATTTTGAGAGCAGTTCAGGAACCCATATTTATGATGCAACATTCAAATATGGAACTCTCAAGACCTAATGACATTCATGGACTGGAAATGACTTTTTATCATTGGGGATTTACAGCCTGGGGGTTTTATGGACTTTTTGCTTTATTCATCGCGTATTTATTAGTCAAGAAAAAAAATATTCAGCTGAGTCACATTATTCCTAAGCTTTCCAATTCATTGACAACCAAATCTATAGATCTACTCGTAATCCTCACAACAGTTTTTGGCGTGGTGAGCGCAGTAGCTCTAGGAATAAGACAAATAGAAGGAGGAATTAGCTTCATCACAGAGTCTTCTCTTGGCGTTTATCTTAGCATCATACTTTGTGTTTTGATCTTCTCATTTGCGATTTTTTCATCCATTAAAGGTTTAAGTAAAGGAATCAGGCGTTTATCTAACGTCAACATTACACTTACTTTGCTACTCCTTGCTTATGTGATTCTTAACAGTGACATCAGCTTAATATTATCAAATCTTTTGCAGTCTGTTTTAGCTCTGCTTCAGGATTTTGTACCACTAAGTTTAGCTGTTGGAGAATTCGATTTTAGCGAAGAGTTTCTATCAGATTGGACTTATTATTACTGGGCTTTTTGGTTGGCTTGGGCTCCTTTTACAGGAATTTTCATCGCTAGAATTTCCCAAGGGCGCAGCATACGACAACTTATTTTAGGAGTACTCATTGTTCCAAGCTTAGGATCATTTCTATGGTTTACAAGTTTTGGAACATCCGCTATTGAATTGATAAATGCTGAAGTCGTTTCCAGTTTTGCATTCGATAATGTTTTTACTGCAACCTTTGTGCTTCTGGAACAATTTCCTCTTGGTTTTTATGCGGTTATCTTGGCCATTCTGCTTCTGATTGGTTTTTTAATCACGTCGGTAGACTCAGCAATTTTTGTTTTAGGGATGTTCTCAGACTTAACTAAAATCAATCCTGCAACTTTCCATAAATTGACTTGGGGAATTTTACTTTTTTTAGTCACTTTAGGATTTCTGATGATAGGAAGGTTTAGTCAGGCAGGAAATGTGTTGGAAGCTGTCCAAAAAATCCTTATCGTCAGTTCATTGGCTTTAGCTTTGTTAAGTGTCGTTTTTATCTTTGGATTTACCTTTGGCTTAGTTCGACATTATAAATCCAGGAAGGATCAAATTCAGAAGTAGTTTGTATTTTTATCTATGCATTGCTCAGCTTTTATTAACAAGAAATCATGAAAAAACAACTCAAAAACATAGTCAAATTCACAAACGATTATACTAATGAAGACCGAATTATTCTGCGAGATCATTTAGCGATGGAGCGAACTAAACTCGCCAATGAGCGCACGCTTTTGTCTTATTTACGGTCTTCTCTTTATCTGCTTTTAGGCGGCGTTGGCTTAGTTAGCATAAAAGACACAATTTTTGAAGACGTCAAAGTGATTGGTTATGTAGCTGTTGTGTTTAGTATCATTTTTCTCGCTGTTGGTATCATTCGGTACATTCAGCTAAAACGGCATTTGAGGACTTTCAAATAAATTTCTTTATTTAATCATTTTCAAAATCGATTGCTGATAAAATCTTTTGAGTAGCTCCAGCTTCAGAATTCACAAAATGACCACTAATCTGCCCACTTTTCTCTCTAAACATTGAATCAGAGATAAGTTTTTCAAATATTGATACAAATTCATTAGCTGAACTAACACTAAATAAACCGCCTAGTCGTCTTAGCATTTTTGCTTCAGGAAACTTTTCAAAGTTTTTGCCAATAACTATTGGAATACCAAAAGCAGCAGGTTCCAATACATTGTGCAATCCGCTTAATCCCATGCCACCACCAACATAAGCCAAATCGGCGTAACTGTAAATCTTGGTCAATAAGCCTATAGTATCGACTATCAAAACCTGAAGCTCCTCCAAGTTTTGATTTTCAATTTCAGAAAAACAAAGGACTTTTTTTGTAATACTTTTTTTCAATTTCTGAATTTGAGCCGAATTAATTTGATGAGGAGCGATAACAAACTTTATGTGTTCTGGAGCATTATTTATGGCGTCCAGAGTAATCGATAGATCTTCGGGCCAGGTGCTTCCAAATACCATTGTAAGTTCACCTGAAGCTGTAAACTTATCCATAAAGTCAAGCTGATTATTCATTGCTAACTGAGAAATTACTCTGTCATAGCGGGTATCTCCCGAAATGCTGGCCTGCTCGAAACCGTGATCTTTTAAAAGAGCTAGCGATTCTTCATTTTGTACAAAAAGATGATCAAATTTGCTCAAGGCTTTCGCCATAAACTGCCCCATTGGTTTAAAATACAGCTGTTGTTTCCTGAAGACTCCAGAAATAAGGTAGGATTTAATTTGTTTTTTTTCCAACACGTCCATCAAATTGGGCCAGACTTCATACTTAATAAAAAAAGCGATTTCTGGTTTCAGGATATTTAGAAATTTTCCTGCATTTTTCTTAGTGTCCAGAGGTAGATAAGTAACAATATCCAATTTAGAATCTTTCTTTTTAACCTCATAGCCAGAAGGAGAAAAAAAGCTTACTGCTATTTTATGAGAAGTGTATTTTTTCTTCAGAGCATCAATAATAGGAACAGCTTGTTCATATTCACCAAGAGAAGCTGCGTGAAACCAAATAACTTTTTCATTTTCAGATACTTGAGATTTTAGTTCAGATTCCCAGTGGATTCTTCCTTCAGCAAATGATTTCATTTTAGGATTGAAATATTTCAAAACAGGCAAGAAAAATTGAAAACTGTGGATGATGAATTGATATAATGACTTCAAATTAAATTTTTTTCAAAAATAAGCTTTTAACGGAATTGTCTCTTTGAATACTTAATATTCTTATTTTTGTGTAAGAAAAAAAGACTATGAAAAAACTACAAATGGTTGATCTGAAGGGTCAATACGAAAAAATAAAAAAAGAAGTAGACAAATCCATCATAGATGTTGTTGATTCTACAGCTTACATTAATGGTCCGGCTGTAAAACAATTTCAGGAGAATCTTGAGCAGTACATGGATGTGAAACATGTTATCCCTTGTGCTAATGGTACAGATGCTCTTCAAATTTCAATGATGGCGCTTGGATTGAAGCCAGGAGATGAAGTAATCACCGTAGATTTCACATTTGCTGCTACGGTAGAAGTAATAGCACTTCTCAACTTAACTCCTGTGTTAATTGATGTAGATAAAGATACCTTCAATATTGATTTGAAAAAATTAGAACAAGCCATCACACCAAAAACCAAAGCTATTGTACCAGTTCATTTATTTGGACATGTAGCACAGATGGAAGAGATCATGGACATTGCCAAAGCTCATAATTTATATGTGATAGAAGATAATGCGCAGGCTATTGGAGCCGATTATACATTTAAAAATGGTTCTCAGCAAAAAGCTGGAACGATTGGAAATGTTGGGGCTACTTCATTCTTTCCTTCCAAAAATCTTGGAGCTTATGGTGATGGTGGTGCCATTTTCACCAACGATGATGATTTGGCTCACACAATTAGGGGAGTGGTCAACCACGGAATGTATGAGCGTTACCATCATGATGTGGTTGGTGTGAACTCTAGACTGGACAGCGTCCAGGCTGCAATTTTGGATATCAAATTAAAACATCTGGATGATTACAGCTCCAGAAGACAAAATGCCGCAAGACATTATAACGAAGCTTTAAGTAAGTCTGAAAATTTACAGACTCCTAAGACCATAACTCACAAACAATGTGATAATTCTAAAGGTATTTGTGACACATGCGATTGTCATGTCTTTCATCAATATACAATCAAGATTAAGAATGGGAAGCGTGACGAATTAGTAAATCATTTTAAGGCTAATAATATTCCTCATGGAGTTTATTACCCAATTCCTCTTCATTCTCAAAAAGCTTACAAAGATGAGCGATATGATGAAAAGGAGTTTGTGGTTACCAATCAATTGGTAGATGAAGTGATTTCTTTGCCAATGCATACTGAATTGGATAAAGAACAAATTGACTACATAACTTTAGAGATTATTAAAGTAGTAGGATAGTTATTCCAATTTACTTGAAAATTTAAAAAGCCTCGAATCTCGAGGCTTTTTTATACTATTTCTGCGCTGATTCCAGCTCTAAGAATTTCTGTACATCTTGGTTTTAAGTCATCAAAATCTCCAGACTTAACGGCACATTTTCCTTTGTAATGGATTAAAAGAGTGCACTGTTCTGCTTGTAAGGCATCATGATCACAGGTTTTAATCAAAGTTTCTATGACATGATCAAAGGTGTTGACTTCGTCATTATATACCACAATTTCATGAGAATCTGTAAGTTTTTCTTTTACATCAACATCTTCTAAAACTTCTTCTTTAACGCTCATTACTAAATTTTAGAGCAAATATAAATAGAATACTTTAAGCAACATTTAATTTTTTGTGAATTTGACCGCTACCCAGTTGTCTTTTGTTTGATGTTTAACGAATGTCAATTCATTGCGACTTGCTTCTTTTTCAATAAGTTCTAGATCTTCTTCATAAAATCCGCTAAAATAAATTGCACCACCAGACACCAAATGAGCTGAGTAAGTTGACATATCTTCTAAAAGAATATTTCTATTGATGTTCGCCAAAATCAAATCGTAATTTTTTTCAATTTTATCGGATCCTCCCAGGATGACATTTCCTTTGCAAGAATTCCGCTCTAGATTTTCTTCAGTGTTTTCAACGCACCAGGTATCAATATCAATATAATCTACAGATGTAGCTCCTCGGATGTCAGTAAGAATTCCTAGAACTCCAGTGCCACATCCCATGTCCAGAACTCTTTTATTCTCGCAATCTTCTTCAAGAAGCATTTCAGAAATTTGATAGGTTGTTGCATGATGCCCAGTTCCAAAGGACATTTTTGGCTCTATAATGATGTCGATATCAGCCTTTGTTTTGGAATGGAAAGGTGTTCGTATCGTACATCTAGTGTCAATATGAATAGGATGGAAATTTTTCTCCCATTCTTCATTCCAATTGACTTGCTCTATTGTCGACTTGGTATGAACGATTTGAAATTCATCCGATTTTAGAATGGAGACTTCATTGAGGAGATCTTTCCTATCTTCCGATTCAATAATATACCCAAGAAGACCTTTTTCATGATCTTCAAAACTTTCAAAAGGTAATTCACCCAATTCAGCCAGCAGAATATCTCTGCCGGGCTGAAGGGGGTGAACCTCAAATTTATATTCTATGTATTTCATTTTAGAATGACATCACAATTTCTGAAAAGCTTTTTGCATCCAAAGAAGCTCCACCGATAAGTCCTCCATCAACGTCTTTTTTGGCGAAAATTTCTTTAGCATTGTTTGGTTTTACACTTCCTCCGTATAGAATAGAAGTTTGGTCTGCAACATCCTGACTATATTTTTCAGCCAGTACTTTTCGAATATATTCATGAATTTCCTGAGCTTGTTCGGGAGATGCTGTTTCTCCGGTTCCAATAGCCCAAACTGGTTCGTAAGCTATGACAACGTTTTTCATGTCTGAAGCACTAACGTGAAAAAGTCCTTTTTCCAACTGCTCCTTAACTATATCAAAATGCTTGTCTGCTTTTCTTTGTTCTAATTTTTCTCCTATGCAAAACATGATTTTAAAGTCATGCTTAAGGGATGCAGTAACTTTTTTAGCTAATACATCATTAGTTTCGTTATAAATAGCTCTTCGCTCACTGTGGCCGATAATGACATATTCAACTCCCACACTTTTAAGCATATCTGGAGATATTTCTCCTGTAAAAGCACCTTCCTCATTTTCATTGATGTTTTGAGAAGATATTTTTATTGAAGAATCTTTTAAATTTTGATGTATAGGATATAAGTTAGTATATGGTGGAGCAATGATTACTTCAGCATTAGATTTGGAAAAATCCTTTAGCTTTAAATCGTTTAGCAAATGAAGAGCTTCATCTAGGTTACAATTCATTTTCCAGTTTCCTGCTACAATTTGAGTTCTCATGATTTTTATTTTTAATTTATATTCTTGGGTCTAATAGTTTGTAAATTATATCTACTAAGATATTAATAATGATAAAGATGATAGCTATGGTTAACACTGCTCCCATAATAATTGGCAAATCTAGCGTGTTTAAAGCATCTACTATTTCTTTTCCGATGCCATTCCATCCGAAAATATATTCAACAAAAACAGCTCCCGCCAGCATGGAGGCAAACCAGCCTGATATGGCAGTGACAACTGGATTTAACGCGTTTTTTAAGCTGTGATTTATAATTACTGAATAAGCGCTTAGTCCTTTTGCTCTAGCTGTTCTTATGTAATCTTGCTGAAACACTTCTAATAGCGAACTTCTCATAAGCTGAACAACAACTGCAAGCGGCCTGATTCCTAGTACAAAGGCTGGTAATATTAAGTTTTTGAAATGAAAAATCTTTTCTTCACCAAAATCGTCTAATTCGTAAAGATTGCCTGTCATGTTTAATCCTGTGTATTCCTTAAGAACATAGCCAAAGAGCCAAGCTGCAAGAATAGCACTAAAAAAAGAAGGCAAGCTCATGCCTAAGGTGCTAAGGACTTGTATGCTTTTGTCTATCCAGGTATCCTTTTGAAGGGCAGAAATAATTCCCAAAAAAATACCTATAATAAGCGCAATTGCAATTGAAGAGACCGCTAAAATTGCTGTGTTCGGTAAAGTTTGTTTAATAATATCAAGCACTTTTTGATCCTGACGTTGGAATGAAGTTCTTAAATAGGGTGTTTTTATATAAACAGAGCCTGCAGCCAAGGAAAATAATTGCGTTCCATTATATTTATTCTCTTCAAAATAAGTAAAGTCTTTTACATTTGAACTATGCCAGGAGATAGGCAGCAAATCATTAATATAGTATAAGTACTGCTGACCTATGCTTTTATCAAAACCATATTTTTCTTTTTGTTGCTGAAGTTGTTCTTGAGTTTCATTTTGCCCAAGCATCATTTGTGCAGGATCTCCAGGCAGAACATTAAAAAGAAAAAATATCACGGTAACTACACCAAAAACGGTGAGTAAAGCATAAGCAGTTTTTTGAACAAAATTTTTCAGCAATGGATATATCTTTTAGAATTCATCTGCATCATTCCAATGAAACTTATTTGTAATGGTACCATTTTCAATAATGACAAGCCCAGGATTTGCTCTTATGATAGTTTTGATTGCAGTTTCATCTGAGAAATAAAAATCAAAATTCAAGGTATAATCGCTTTTAATTTTTAATATATATTTTTCTCCGGAAGCTGTAAGACCAATAATTTTGAAGTTGTTTTCTTTGGCTTTATTCAGCGCAGATGATAGTTTCGTCCATCCTTCATGTTCAGTTTTGGAAAGATTATAAGCTACAACGATCATCAGTTGATCTTCTTGCATCAAATCTTCAATATAGTCTTCGCCACCCTTTATAAGAGAGAAATCACGAATTGGAGGAATGTATCCCTCATTTATCATTTTTGTTTCAACATTGATAAATTCACCAGGTACATCCGGATAGCTTCCATTAGTTGTATAAACTTCCTTGTTGTCATTGTTTTCAAAGGTCCATTCATATTCATAGACTGCTTCTTGAGCATCATCTAGATAACTCATGGCTTCAGGGATATTGGTTCCAATTTTATAGGCACGAAAATCTATCGTAGGCAAATGCATTAAAACATGGTAGGCGAAATAAAGACAGGCTATGGATGCAGCAAATACTATCCATTTTAAAGATGGTTTTGCAAAAATAGGTTTGATATACTTTTCATTAAAGAATAATATCAAAATCAGAATTAAAAGTATGATGTCCTTTATAAAAGACTGCCAGGGCGTCAAGGGAATGGCATCACCAAAGCAACCGCAATCGGTGACTTTATTGAAATACGCCGAATAAAATGTCAGGAAAGTAAAAAATACAATCATCAAAAGTAGACTCCATTTGGTAAATTTAGGCGCATAACCAATCAGTAGGGTTAAGCCCAAAAGCAATTCATAAATCACAATGAATATTGCCAAAACCAATGCGAAAGGAATCAAGAATTCCAGATTCAGAACTCCTTTGCCGAAATACTCTTCTAGTTTGTAAGAAAATCCAATGGGATCATTCAATTTTACAAATCCACTGAAAATGAATAAAATACCAACAAAAATTCTAGAAAAGCCTACTATGTATTTCATTTTGATTTGAAGTTTAAATGAATTAAAGCAAACACTGAATAATTTATGATATCGAGATAACCTGCTTCGATACCTTCGCTCACTAAAGTCTGTCCTGCATTATCTTCAATCTGTTTTATCCGTAGAAGTTTTTGCAAAATAAGATCAGTCAGGGAACTCACTCTCATCTTCCTCCAAACCTCACCATAATCATGATTTTTATCAATCATTAGGGTTTTAGCTTTTTCAACTTGAAGATTATATTGAATTACGGCTTCGTCTGGACTTAGATCTGCTTTTTCAGAAATGCCCAGTTCAATTTGAATTAAAGCCATAATAGAATAATTGATGATCCCAATAAACTCAGAATCTTCGTTTTCTTCTACTTTCTGAACTTTATTTTCTTGCAGACTTCTTATTCTGCTTGCTTTTATGAAAATTTGATCAGTTAAGGAAGTAAGTCTTAGTATTCTCCAAGCAGTACCGTAGTCTTGAGTCTTTTTGACAAAAAGATCCCTTGTGTCCTTTATTATAAGGTCGAATTGTTCGTTTGTGTTCATAGTTTAACCAAAAGGTAAATTTCGACTAATTATAATAGAATACAAAAACAAAAAGGCATAATAGTGGTAATTTTGCATGGCATAGGAATTGACCCTATATAAATTGAATCCTGATATCAATGGTATAGCAGGATATTTCAAGAAAAATAATGTAAAATAAGAAGTTGAGTCAGTGTTTACTGACATTTTGACAAAAAAATAATTATGGCAAAATCCGGACTATTTAATCTAGATAATTTATCAACCGAGAATATTGATGAGGATGCAGAACTAATTCCTCTTATGACTTCAGAAGACGAAGAGGAAATAAATCGTGAACTGTTACCAGATGATTTACCAATTCTTCCTTTAAAAAATACTGTATTGTTCCCAGGTGTGGTCATTCCAATCACCGCTGGAAGAGATAAATCTATCAAACTAATTAACGATGCTAACAATGGAAATAAAACCATAGGCGTCGTAGCTCAAATGAATGATGATGAGGAACACCCAGCTTTTGAAGATGTTCATAAAGTAGGCGTAGTTGCAAGAATCCTGAGAGTATTAAAAATGCCAGATGGAAACACTACAGTAATTATACAAGGTAAAAAACGCTTTAAAATTACAGAGCCTTTAACGAGTGAACCTTATTTGAGATGTAAAATCGAAGAATTTGAAGAAATTAAACCGGCTCCAGATGATGAGGAATTTAGAACCATTATCGATTCGGTTAAAGATTTATCACTTCGCATAATAAAGGACAGTCCAAACATTCCTTCTGAAGCTTCTTTCGCTATCAAGAATATCGAAAGTTCTTCTTTCTTAATCAATTTTGTGTCTTCTAATATGAGTGTAGAAGTGAAGGACAAGCAAAACCTTTTAGAAACCAGTGACCTTAAGGAAAGAGCTCTTTTAACTTTAAAGCAAATGAATATTGAGTTCCAGAAATTGGAACTAAAAAATGATATTCAATCTAAGGTTCAGAGCGATATGAGCCAGCAACAGCGTGAATATTTCCTTCATCAACAAATGAAGACCATACAGGAAGAATTAGGTGGCGTTTCATCTGAAGGTGAAGTAGAAGAAATGCGTGAACGCGCTAAAACAAAAAGCTGGAAAGATACTGTTGATTCTCATTTCAAGAAAGAATTGGCAAAATTACAAAAAATGAATCCTCAGGTTGCTGAGTATTCCATACAGCGTAACTACCTGGATTTATTTTTGGACCTGCCGTGGGATAAAACAAGTGAAGATCTATTTGACCTGAAAAGAGCGCAAAAAGTACTCGATCGTGACCACTACGGACTAGAAGATGTAAAGAGAAGAATTATTGAATATTTGGCAGTGCTAAAACTTAGAAAAGACATGAAGTCTCCAATTCTTTGTCTCTCAGGTCCTCCCGGAGTTGGTAAAACGTCGCTAGGTAAGTCTATTGCTGAAGCTTTAGGTAGAAAGTATGCGAGAGTTTCACTTGGAGGTTTGCGTGATGAAGCAGAAATACGAGGTCATAGAAAGACTTATATAGGCGCAATGCCAGGTAGAATTGTACAAAGCTTGAAAAAAGCAGGTACGAGCAACCCTGTATTTGTACTTGATGAAGTAGATAAATTAGCGAGTAGTCATCAGGGTGATCCTTCTTCAGCATTATTAGAAGTTTTGGATCCAGAGCAAAACGATGATTTTCATGATAACTTCCTAGAAGTAGGTTATGATTTGTCCAAGGTTATGTTTATAGCCACTTCAAACGATTTATCACAAATCCAGCCAGCGCTAAGAGACAGAATGGAAATCATTCATGTCAATGGATATACAGTTGAAGAAAAAATTGAAATTGCAAAGCGTCATTTGCTTCCTAAGCAAATAAAAGAGCATGGTATCAAAAAAGAAGACATTAAACTTGGAAAACAGCAATTAGAAAAAATAATTGATGGTTATACAAGAGAGTCTGGAGTGAGGAATCTTGAAAAGCAAATTGCAAAAGTGGTTCGTAACGTAGCTAAAGATATTGCTATGGAAGAGGACTACGAAATTAAGATAACCAATGAAAGAGTAGAAAAAATCTTAGGTCCCTCAAGACCTAGAAATTCTTACGAAAACAATGAAGTAGCTGGTGTTGTAACTGGTCTGGCATGGACTAGTGTTGGAGGCGAAATTTTATTTATTGAATCCATTCTTTCTAAAGGTAAGGGTAATTTGAACATTACTGGTAACCTTGGAAAAGTGATGAAAGAGTCGGCAACCATTGCAATGGAATACATTAAATCTAATGCTGAGAAATTCAAATTAAACCCAGATATTTTCACTGATTACAATGTACACATTCATGTTCCTGAAGGCGCCACACCAAAAGACGGCCCAAGTGCTGGTATAACTATGTTTACATCATTGGTTTCTTTATTCACTCAACGTAAGATCAAAAAGAATCTAGCGATGACAGGAGAAATTACTTTAAGGGGTAAAGTATTACCAGTAGGAGGTATAAAGGAAAAAATATTGGCAGCGAAACGCGCTAAAATTAAAGAAATTATACTTTGCGAAGAGAATAGAAAGGACATTGAAGAAATCAAAGAAGATTATCTCAAAGGACTTACAATAAATTACATAAGTGAAATGCATGAAGTCTTGGATTATGCACTTCTGAAACAAAAAGTAAAAAATGCAAAAGTCCTTTAATTTAATTTAATTTTTAGGTTAACTAAACCAGATGTTTATTCATCTGGTTTTTTAATGATTATTTTTTTTCAAAATAAATTACATTGCACTGCGTTTCCTTACATACTGCTATAAAGGTTTCATGAAACACATATTTATTTTTTTGATTATAATTTTGGGAATGACAAGGCCTTCCTTTGCCCAAATTGGTGGTCAGGATACTTATCAGTTTCTGAATTTACCAGTATCTCCCAAGATTTCTGCTCTCGGAGGAAAAAATATTACATCTTATTCTTCAGATCCTGCAAATGCACTGGCGAATCCTGCCCTTATTAATTTTGAAATGCACAACCAGATGTCTGCAAATTATATGAATTATTTTTCAGATGTAAATTATGGAACAGCTTCTTACGCATATGATGTTGGAAGAAGAACTCAAATGATACAAGCGGGTGTAACCTATATAGATTACGGTAGATTTGATGGATTTGATGAATCTGGAAATCCTATGGCTGAATTTGGAGGTCAAGAAGCAGCCTTGTCTATTGGATATGCCAGGCGAATTGAGAGATCAGATTTTTATGTAGGAGCAAATTTAAAATTGATTTCTTCCAAACTAGAACAATACTCTTCTTTTGCTGGTGCTTTGGATTTGGGTGTGAGTTATATCTACTCTGAGTGGGATTTAGTAGTTTCAGGAGTTGTAAGAAATATTGGGACCCAATTTAAACCTTTCAATGATATAAGAGAATCGATGCCTTTTGAAGTGATATTAGGAGTTTCTCAAAAATTGGTAAAAGCACCAATCCGTTGGCATATTACTTTAGAAAACTTACAAGAATGGAACATTGCATTTAGAAACACTGCCAGAGATGAAGAAGATTTGAGTGGGAATATTACACCAGATGATCCTGGTTTTTTAAATAATGCTCTGCGCCATGCCATTCTTGGAGCGGAACTTTTTCCAGATGGAGCATTTAGTGTACAGATAGGTTATAATTTCAGAAGAGGAGAGGAACTAAGAATCCAAGACCAAAGGGCATTTTCGGGCCTTACAGGTGGTGTAAGTATAAGATTTAATAAACTTAGGTTTAGTTATTCCTATGCGCAATTCAATAGAGCAGCGAGTTCTAGCTTTTTCGGATTGAATATTGAACTTTAGGAGTTAGTCGTCATGCCTTATAAAATCTGATATTAAATAGCTTAACATCATGCTGGTAATTTCTTCTTTACAGGTTTCAAAACCACAGATATGTAAAAATTCAATTTTCTCCTTTCTTACTATTTTCATAAATGTTCTAATGTCTCTTAAGCTAAATCCTGAAGACGGCTCGCAGTTGGCAGAAAGTCCCTGAATAGATTTGAGATCTAGTCTAAACCCTAATTTACCGTTCAAAAAATCAATGGAGTTTTTGAATTTTACACATTTGTCTAGAGTAGTAAGATGCAAGCAATCTTCATAAAACTTAAAATCGATTTGTGTTGAAGCAGATATAACATTAAAGTTCTTTTGAGCAATATTGTTTTTATGCAGACCAAATGCATAATATTTTCCAATGAGGTCCTTGTCAAAGTAATTAACAGAGACTAATGTTTCTTGTTTTGTAGAAAAATCAAAATTCATATTTGGAGACAGGTCAAATAAATTAATCGATTTTTTTGTTGAAGATTTTATGGCTTTTCCAATGCTTAGAGAATTATTTATATGACCTCCCAACATGATTGGAACTTTACCAGAATCAAAAATTACGGTTGCCAATTCATAAATTATATTATCTACTTTCTCATGAATTTTGTTGATTTCTTCTGTATTTGATTCAAAACTTTGTTTTTGTTTATTCAGATCAATTTGAAGAGGTTCCATATCAATTTCTCCCAAAACAATAACTTCATTAGCCTTATTGAATTGATTGTTTTGGGTGTTCAGTAGTTTTTTTAGCAAACTTTCAAAATTTCCAGAATTGACTTTAAAACTTGACTTAGTATGAAGTATTGTAGGAATTCCAAAAATAACATATTTAGATTCCAGGCTTTCAAGCTGATTGAGATCTGAGATAGTAATAATAGCTTCACCAAATTTTTCACCGTCCTCATTTATTTCCAAATATTTTGATAAATCCGAAGCATTACTGAGTTTAAAATTGTCCATGGAATTAATATTTACGGTTTCTGAAATTATAGAAAAATTCTATCACGAAAAAATATACTTACAAGAATCTGTAAGTTGGTCTTAATAAATTAAATTTGAGAAAAAAAGAAATGCAAAAAGGAATCAATACAATATGTGTTCACAGCGGAGAAGTTGTGGATGAAGTTTATAAAGGAGCAGTTTCTCCGATGTATTTATCTACGGCTTATGCATACGATGGTCTAGACACCTCTATTTATCCAAGATATTTCAATAGCCCCAATCAAAAGATGCTTTCTGAAAAAATTGCGGAATTAGAACATGCAGAGTCAGCGCTTATATTTGGTAGTGGTATGGCTGCTATTACAACAGCTATGTTGAGTGTTTTGAAATCTGGAGATCATGTTATTCTTCAAAATCAAATTTATGGAGGTACCCGTAATTTTATTATCGAAGAATGTGAACAGTATGGAATTGAATATGATTTCGTTGATGTAAATAACTGGACCGAACTAAAATCCAGTCTGAAACCAGAAACAAAATTGATTTACATTGAAACTCCCTCTAATCCCTTATTGGAAATCACAGATATAGCTTCAGTCACAAAATTTGCTAAAGAGAATAATGTTTTAACCATGGCAGACAATACATTTGCCAGTCCTATAAATCAAATTCCAATCGATCATGGCGTTGATATTGTAATTCACAGCGCCACAAAATATCTTGGCGGGCATAGCGACATTACTGCTGGAGCAGTTGCTTCTTCTCATGACATCATGAAAAAAGTCTTTTCTAAAGCAAAAAACTTTGGTGGTAGTCTTGCAGACCAAACCGTTTGGATGCTTGAGCGAAGCATGAAAACTCTTAATTTGAGAGTCAAGCAGCAATCTAATAATGCTTTAGATTTAGCTGAATATCTTGAAGCTTCAGATTATGTTGATCGTGTATATTATCCTGGCCTAAAATCTCATTTACAACATGAATTGGCAAAATCTCAAATGACTGGTTTTGGTGGGATGCTTTCTTTCGATTTAAGTGATAATTGTGACATATCAAGATTTTTTAGTGGTTTGAATCTTATTAGAAATGTATTAAGTCTTGGTGGGGTAGAGAGTACGGTTTTATCTCCAGAAAAAACATCTCATTCTTTGTTAAGTCCAGAGGAGAGAGAATCTCAGGGCATCAAGTCCAACTTAGTCAGGTTTTCAGTGGGCATAGAAGATACTCAAGATCTTAAGAGAGATTTGCAGATGGCTTTTGCTTCTAGTGTAGCAGGAGAGTAGAACTATAAATAGAACTTATCTAAGTATAAGAATAGATGTTAAATTTTGTATTATCAATTTTAGCTTTATCTGTAATTTCGTTTGAAATTATTAATTAATAAAACTTATATATGTCAATAGTAGGTAAGAAATTTCCAGATTTAAAAGTAAACGCCATGGATGAAATGGGTGATACTTTTCAAATTAATATTTTAGAAAAAGCACAAAAAGAAAATAAAAAAGTTGTTTTATTCTGGTACCCAAAAGACTTTACATACGTATGTCCAACTGAATTACATGCATTTCAAGAAGCTCTGCCAGAATTTGAAAAAAGAAATACAATTGTAATAGGTGCTTCCTGTGATACTGCAGAAGTACATTTTGCATGGTTGAATACTTCTAAAGACAATGGAGGAATTGAAGGTGTAACTTACCCAATCCTAGCAGATTCTAACAGAAACTTAAGTAGTAGACTTGGTATTTTAGACGTTACAAATGAGCGCTACGATGACGAAGATGGGCATCTAACAGTAGATGGTGATAATGTAGCTTACAGAGCAACATATTTAATCGATGAAGAAGGAACAGTATTTCAAGAAAGTGTGAACCATATGCCACTTGGAAGAAATGTAAATGAATTCATTAGAATGATAGACGCTTATACACATGTGCAAAAACATGGTGAAGTTTGTCCAGCAAACTGGGAAGAAGGTAAAGAAAGCATGAAAGCTGATAGAGAAGGTGTTTCTTCTTACCTATCTAAAAACTAAAGAATTTCAGTTTGTCACTGAATTAATTTAAAAAACAAAATTTATGTTTAAAGAATTAGATCAAGATAATTTAGCTGAAACAGTCAACAGTAACGACACAGTAATTGTTCAATTTTCCGCAACATGGTGTGGAAACTGTAGACTGATGAAGCCTAAATTTAAAAAATTAGCAAGTGAACATGAAGAAATTCCATTTCTAATGGTAGATGCAGAAAAATTTCCTGAATCTAGAAAGTTAGCTAATGTGAATAACCTTCCAACTTTTGCTACATTTAAAAATGGAGAATTTAAAAATCAAGTTCAAACCAACAAGTTTGAATCTCTAAAAGAATTAGTAAATGAAGTTACCAGTAATTAAGCATTTTCAGAAAAATAATGATGTTCAGAAACTTGAACATACTATCGAAGTCCTAGAATCTTTTACAGAACATAGATCTGTAAAAGATGAAGAAATGGACGTTGTCGGTGAGCTTATCACCAACATTGCAGGAGCAATTGAAATGGACAAAATGGTGAAAGATGGCATGTCAGAAAAAGACGCTGCAAATACTTTTGCTCAAAGAGTCTTAGGCTCCATCGATAAATAACAAAATATTTTATTTCGATTTAAAAAAGAAACTGTGAAAACAGTTTCTTTTTTTTTATACTAATTTTGAGAATGGTATCAATAAAAGAAATTTCATCCATGTTCAATCTCAAAACAATAAAAGAACGTATAAAATCTTTAGACTATGCTTGGAAGGGATTGACTTACCTTTTTCTTAAGGAAGATAGTTTCAAATTTCAATTATTGTTTTCATTCATTTTTATTCTTGCAGGATTTTATTTTAAAATTACAGATTCAGAGTGGTTTGCTCAACTTGGTGTAATGGCTTTAGTACTTAGTATAGAAGGTATTAATTCTGCTGTTGAGCAATTGGCAGATTATATTCAGCCTAATTATGATGAGAAAATTGGAAAAATTAAAGATATAGCAGCTGGAGCCGTTATGGTAGCCGGAATCTTTGCATTTGTCGTTCTACTTATTATCTATATTCCCTATTTACTTGCGATAATTTGATTAGCTAAAGCGGTTAATATTTGTATTTTTGTTTCGCACTTTACAATCTATATGGCCAAGACTAAGCGAAGCAATACCACCAAACCAAAGCAAGAAAAGAAGAGCTTCAATTTGAAAGCATCTAAGCGTACCAAAATAATTTTTGGCAGTTTCTTAATGCTTTTTGCCATAGGTCTTTTTATTTCATTCCTTTCTTACTTTTTCAATTGGCAAGCAGACCAATCCATGATGGGTAATGTTATGGATAGAAGTGAACAGGCTAACAATTGGCTCAACAAGTTTGGAGCTTATATAAGTCATGCACTTATATATAAAGGTTTTGGTATTGCAGTAATTAGCTTTCCGGCTATGCTTTTTATAACGGGAATTTATTTATTTTTAAATTTAAAGCTATTTAAGCTAAGATCTCTTTGGTTTTGGGGATCATATATTGTTTTATGGCTGTCTTTGACTCTAGGGTTTTTCGCAGCTTCAAATCCTATAATGGGTGGAGTTGTAGGCTACGAAATAAATGATTTTCTGCAAGATTATGTCGGTAAATTAGGTGTAATCCTTGTACTCGTTTTTATGTTGATTATTTATCTAGTATCAAGGCTAAACATTACTCCAGACGCTTTGTCTAAGTCTTTTTCAAATCATAAACAGAATGTCAAAGATGAAGTTTCTGAGATGAAATTTGAACGTAAAACAAATTCAGAAGAAACTAAAATTAAGGAAGAAATCGAGGTGGCTACTTCAGGTGATTTAGAACCAACAGAACTTAAGCATCAAGATAATGATGTTCAGTTAGAAAATTCTTTCAGTGAAAAATCTTCTAAAGAAAAACCTGTTGCAAAAGAAAAAATTGTCATTAAGTCTGAAGATGAGGATGATGTAGAAATGGAAGTGGAAACTGTTGAAGATGAGGAAGAATCAGATCAGTTAAGTAAAAAATTAGTTGAGGATTTTGGTGAATTTGATCCTACTTTAGAATTGGCCAACTACCAGTTTCCGAGTATTGAGTTATTAAAAGACTACAATTCTGGTCGCGGGATTACCATCGATCAAAAAGAATTGGAACAGAACAAAAATAAAATTGTTGATACACTCAAGAATTATAAGATAGAAATTGCACAAATAAAAGCTACTGTCGGTCCAACAGTGACCCTTTATGAGATCGTTCCAGAAGCAGGTATAAGAATTTCTAAAATCAAAAATCTAGAGGATGATATTGCATTGTCACTGTCTGCCTTAGGAATAAGAATCATAGCTCCAATTCCTGGAAAAGGTACCATAGGAATCGAGGTTCCTAATCAAAATCCTTCTATAGTTCCGATGAGGTCTGTTGTCGCTTCCAATAAATTTCAGAATGCAGAAATGGAACTTCCCATCGCAATGGGTAAAACAATATCCAATGAAACCTTTACCGTTGATCTAGCTAAAATGCCTCACCTGCTTATGGCAGGAGCAACTGGACAAGGGAAATCTGTTGGTCTTAATGTTATATTGACTTCCCTTTTATACCAAAAACACCCTGCCGAAGTAAAATTTGTTTTAGTCGATCCTAAAAAGGTAGAACTGACATTGTTCAATAAAATCGAAAGACATTATTTGGCAAAACTACCGGATACTGAAGAGGCAATTATTACCGACAATACTAAAGTCATAAATACATTGAATTCACTTTGCATCGAAATGGATAATCGTTATGATTTATTGAAAGATGCAATGGTTAGAAATATTAAAGAGTATAATGTAAAATTTAAGGCAAGAAAACTAAATCCTGAAAACGGACACAAATTTCTTCCATATATCGTTTTAGTGGTTGATGAATTTGCAGATCTTATTATGACGGCAGGTAAGGAAGTGGAAACGCCTATAGCTCGGCTTGCCCAGCTTGCTAGAGCAATTGGAATACATTTAATTATTGCGACACAGCGACCTTCTGTCAATGTGATTACAGGAATGATTAAGGCCAATTTTCCAGCAAGAATGGCCTTTAGGGTAACCTCTAAAATCGACTCTAGAACAATTTTGGATGCTGGAGGTGCAGATCAATTAATAGGTAGAGGTGATATGTTATTTACTCAGGGTAATGATTTGATAAGATTACAATGTGCCTTTGTAGACACACCTGAAGTTGAAAAAATAACCGATTTTATCGGCTCACAGAAAGCATACGCAGATGCTCACTTGCTACCGGAGTATTCTGGAGAGGAATCTGGCATAGGTGTTGATAATGACATCGAGGACAGAGACAAACTTTTTAGAGATGCCGCCGAAGTCATTATAACTGCTCAGCAAGGTTCTGCATCACTTCTGCAAAGAAAATTGAAACTAGGCTACAATCGAGCTGGAAGAATAATAGACCAACTAGAAGCGGCTGGTATTGTTGGCCCTTTTGAAGGCAGTAAAGCAAGACAGGTCTTAGTTCCTGATTTTATAGCCCTCGAAGAACTACTAAAAAACGAACAAAATTTATAATCCAAACTCCATGAAAACGATAAAAACTCTAAGTTTTATTTCATTATTTTTTATTGCTTCCAACTTTGTAAATGCTCAAAATGATAACGAAGCAAAAGCATTGGTTAAAGATGTGCTTGATAAAGTCCAATCTTACGATAATTTCGTTATAGATTTTTCTTACACTCTAGAAAATACTGAGCAGAACCTGAAACAAGAAACTCGTGGCGATGTGAGTATAAAGGGCGAAAAATATGTATTGAACCTGATGGGAACTACACAGATATTTGATGGTGAAAAAATTTACACCATTGTTCCTGAAGACGATGAAGTCACTATATCTTCTTATGATGAAACAGATACAGAACAAATTACCCCTTCCAAAATGCTTACATTTTACAAAGAGGGATACCGTTTTAAAATGGATGTTCTGCAAGATGTAAAAGGAAGAAAAATTCAATATGTTGAACTTATTCCTATGGACTCTAACAATGAAATGAAAAAAATATTACTTGGTATTGATAAACAAACCAAGCATATTTTCAACTTAATCCAAGTTCAACCCAGCGATACTAGAATAGAATTCAGAGTGACAAAATTTAAAACAAACGAGCCATTATCTGCTAATCATTTTCAATTTCAAAAGTCGAAATATGCAGATTATTATATTAATGAATTAGACTAATTTATTTGTATTGAAAATTCTAGATCGTTATATCCTAACCTCCTTTGTAAAAATCTTTATTTCAGTTTTTACAATTTTGATGTTTATTTTTATACTTCAATCGGTTTGGAGGTTTATAGAAGAGTTTGCAGGTAAGGATATTGATTTAGAGATCATTTCAAAGTTTTTATTTTTTCTTCTTCCTAATCTCATCCCAATGGTTTTGCCGTTAACCATTCTATTGTCGTCGATTATGACATTTGGGAGCTTCGCTGAGCAATATGAATTTGCTGCGATGAAGTCTGCTGGGATTTCTCTACAGAGAGCCATGCGAAGCCTTATAGTTTTTATATTGATACTTGGTGCAGTTACCTTTTATTTTGCAGATACCGTCATACCATTCGCTGAAGGAAAAGTCCTCAATATGCGTAAAAATATAGCTCAAGTTAAACCCTCAATGGCAATTGTAGAAGGGGCTTTTAACGATATGGGGAATATCAATATAAAGGTGAGTAAAAAAAGTGGCCCCAACGGTCGAAATTTAGATGATGTTATAATTCATAAAAAATCGGAAAGCAGAGTAGGAAACTATACCGTAATCAAAGCCGATTATGGTGAGCTAGAGTCCAGCGAAAATTCCAATGTACTTTCGCTTATTCTTTACGATGGTAATTATTATGATGAAGTTCCCACCAAAACTTATCAACAAAAATTGAAATCTCCTTTTGTGAAATCTGCGTTTGATAAATATGTATTAAATATGGATTTATCAGAATTTAACGATGTAGATCTGGAGGATGAAAGTTTAAAGCATCCTTACAAGATGTTGAATACGGGTGAACTTAAAATTCAATTAGATTCGTTTTCAAACGATTTTAATAAAACAATATCAAGTTACGATAGAATAATAAAGCAAAGAAGTGGAGTGCTGCGAACTTTAAACATGGCTAAAAAAGATACTTCTGAAAAGGACTCAAGAAAAATAAATCAGGATTTGAAAAAAGAATCTAATAATGAAAGTGAACTAGCTGATTCTGAAAATAATAAATATATAGAGTTGCATTCCAATTTATCAATTGACAGCTTATTCTGGGAGTATGATTATAGACAACGAACTCAACTTTTCAATGTTGCTACCAACTCGGTAAATAGTATACTACCTCAAATAAGCTCAAAAAAGAATCAACTAAAACAGAAAAGCGTTTTATTAAATAAAATTGAAATGGCAATGCATGACAAATATGCTTTACCATTTGCCTGCGTGATATTGTTTTTTGTTGGAGCTCCGTTAGGAGCTATCATCAGAAAGGGTGGTTTAGGTTTACCAATGGTAGTTGCAATCATCTTGTTTTTAACTTACCATTTTATTGGTTTGTTTGCTGGGAATAGTGCTGAAGGTGGAAGTATATCTGCATTTTTGGGTTCTTGGCTGTCAACTTTTGTATTACTTCCACTAAGTATTTATCTAACCTACAGAGCCACAACAGATCAAGGATTCGTTAATTTAGATTTTATCACAATCCCAATTGATAATTTGGTAAAAAAGATAAAAGTAAATTTTTTTAATATCAGAAATAATAAAAAATGACAGAAGGAAAAATTAAATTAGACTCCATACAAGAAGCTATAGATGATGTAAGAGCTGGAAAAGTGATTATTGTTGTAGATGATGAGGACAGAGAAAATGAAGGCGACTTTTTGGCAGCTGCAGAAAAAGTGACTCCAGAGATGATTAATTTTATGGCAAAATATGGGAGAGGTTTAATCTGTTCACCACTTACAGAAGGTCGTTGTAAAAACTTAAATCTTTCAACAATGGTTGGCAATAATACCGATCCATTGGAAACAGCTTTTACTGTTTCTGTAGATTTAAGGGGGAATGGAGTAACCACAGGCATTTCAGCATCAGATCGTGCAAAGACTATAAAAGCACTTTGTGAAGAAGATACAAGACCTCAGGATTTGAATCGTCCAGGTCACATATTTCCATTAATTGCCAAAGAGGGTGGTGTACTGAGAAGAACAGGGCATACAGAAGCTTCAATTGATTTTGCAAGGTTAGCAGGTTTAAAACCAGCTGGAGTGATTTGTGAAATTATGAATGAAGATGGAACGATGGCCAGACTTCCACAGCTTGTAGAAGTTGCTAAAGCTCATAATCTTAAACTTGTTTCTATCGAAGATCTAGTGGCCTATAGGATGCAACACGACTCTCTTATTGAAAAATCTGAAGATTTTGAACTTAATACTAGGTTTGGAAAATTTAGATTAAGAGCTTATCATCAAACCACAAATGATCAGGTGCATATTGCATTGACAAAAGGCACATGGAAAACAGATGAACCTGTTTTAGTCCGAATGAATTCAACTTTGGTTAATAATGACATTCTTGGAACATTAACATCCAATGCTGATCAAAAACTGGACGATATGTTTAAGCAATTGAACACTGAAGGTAATGGAGCAATCGTTTTTATAAATCAAGATGTTCAAGGACTTAATTTGATCTCGAGATTGAAAGAGTTAAAGCAAAATCAGAATGATGGCATTGCTAAAGCTCCACGACTTGTCATGGATGATAAGGACTTTGGAATTGGAGCACAAATTTTACATGACTTAGGTGTTCATAAAATTAAATTAATGTCCAATTCTCAGCAAAAGAAACGAGTAGGAATGATAGGCTACGGATTAGAAATTATAGAATATGTGAATTACTAATTCATAATAAGTTCAATAAAAAAGCTCTTCGAATGAAGAGCTTTTTTATTATTTAAATTTTTTCCAACGTTCCTGAATATACTCTCCTTCAGAACTTTTTCCGTTATGACTCCAAATACTGTCTTTTATTTCTTTATTGAATGAAAGCGTATCACCAACCATATTTGGATTTTTGGAAAAAAACTGAATGATCTCATTATGCTTATCATTTTCAAAAGTCCATTTTCCACCACTAGATCCAAAAAACTCTCCAGTCTGGCTGTTTAGTGCTAATACTTGATAATGATTATCTGTAAGCATTTTCAGCGTTTTTCTTGGTTTGTCTTCTATCGTTGTCCATTTCGAATCCCTGAAAGCTTTGTGAATTTTCCAGCAGGTTATTTTTTCTTTTTCCGCAGAATCAATTTTGACCCAGGTTTCTTTATTTCTGGAATTCCGATCTTTCAACTTCAAAGTATCATTTTCTATTTGATAGCTATAATTGATGTAAGAACCTGTAACAGCTCTGGAATTTGAATGGATTTCGTTGTTTTCGATATAATCTAATTTTGATAAAGAATAGGTCCCTCCAGAAGCTGATACAAATTCCCCTGAAGATTCTAATCGGGTAGAGGACGTAAAATAATTATCGCTGAAGAGTTTGATGCTTTTAATATCTTTGGAATTCTTATCGACCTTCTGCCATGCTCCGTTGAGTTGCTGGGCTTTCAAAAGGCCTGAACTAAGAATTGATAAAATTAATAGGTAAAATAATTTCATTTTTTGTTTTTTTATATTGAATACTAACTTAAATATTTTTTAGTTTATCCATCTGTATTCTTAAGGTGACTTTAAGTTTTCATTTTCGGTTATTTGGATGTATAAAATTGTTAATGAATTTAAAGGAATGTATCAAAAGACATTTATAAAACTGTATCAATTTCAGCTTAAATATAAAACCCTGTTTCAAAAATGAAACAGGGTTTAAATATTTAGAATTATTGGAAATTAAATCGCGTACTTGTTGTCTTCCACAATTTTGTCTGCAATTATATTTCTTAATTCTACAATGTTGGGATAGTTCTCGTATTTAGTAAAACGTTTCAATCCCATCAACATCATTTTTTGCTCATCGCCTTCAGCAAAAGAAACAATACCTTCTTTAGCTTTTTCGTTGATTTTATCTACAGCTTTATACAATCTTAATTTTGCCATAGCGAGTTGAACTTTTTGGGACTCTTCTCCAAAACGATTAGCATTTTTCTCTGCTCTTAAAATAGCAGATTCAGCCATATAAGTTTCGATTAAGATATCAGCTGAAGCTAATAACAATTGCTGGTGCTGATCTAACTCTTCACCATACTTCTGAGCTGCACTTCCAGCCACCATTAAGAAAACTTTTTTAAGTTTCTTCAACATGGCTTTTTCTTCAGCAAGTAATTGTGTGTAATCAGGTGTTTCAAAAGAAGGAATACCAGTTAGCTCATCTGCAACAGCTTTTGCTGGGCCCAGCAAATCAACATGACCTTTCATTGCTTTTTTGACTAACATTCCTACAGAAAGCATTCTGTTGATTTCGTTTGTACCTTCATATATTCTAGAAATACGGGCATCTCTCCATGCTGACTCCATTGGAGCGTCTGCAGAAAATCCCATTCCGCCGTAGATTTGAATACCTTCGTCCGTACATTTCTGGATATCTTCAGAAACTGCAACTTTAAGTATAGAACATTCAATAGCAAATTCTTCAACACCTTTTAGCTCTGCTTCCTGGTGTGAGTTTCCGCTCTCTTTTCTTAAATTGATCCTGTCTTCAATATTTTTAGAAGCTCTGTAAGAAGCAGCTTCATCAGTATATATGGCCATTGCCATTTCAGCAAGTTTGGATCTTATAGCACCAAACTTTGAAATTGGAGTGTCAAATTGAACTCTGTCATTAGCATAACTAACTGCAGATCCTAAAACTCTACGTTGAGCATCAAGACATGCAGCAGCTAATTTAATTCTACCTACGTTCAAAGCATTCATAGCGATTTTGAAACCACCATTTCTTTCTCCCAATAGGTTTTCTGCAGGAACTTTTGTTTCGTTAAAAAATACCTGTCTGGTAGAGGAGGAGTGAATACCTAATTTTTTCTCCTCTTCACCCATAGAAATTCCATTCTCTAGATCTTTTTCTACGATAAATCCTGTAATATTTTTATCGTCTTCAATTCTAGCGAACACAATAAATAAATCACAGAACCCAGCATTAGAGATCCACATCTTCTGTCCTGTAATTTTATAGTGAGATCCATCTTCTGATAAGACAGCTTTAGTTTTTCCTGAATTGGCATCAGACCCTGCACCTGGTTCAGTTAGACAATAAGCACCAAACCATTCTCCTGTCGCCAATTTCGGAATGTACTTTTTCTTTTGCTCTTCAGTTCCATAAAGAGTGATAGGTAAAGTACCGATTCCTGTGTGTGCACCAAAAGCTGTTGCAATAGATCCTGTAGCTCCAGAGATATAGTCACAAACCAACATTGTCGAGACAAAATCCATTCCTAATCCATCGTATTCTTCAGGAACAGCAACTCCTAAAAATCCAAGCTCTCCAGCTTTACGCATCACTTCTTCAGTGAGGTCGTAATTCTTTTTTTCAAACTCTTCCTTTTTAGACCAAATTTCTCTGTCTACAAACTCTTTAACAGAGTCTCTCATCATTTTTTGTTCATCTGAGAAATCTTCGGGTGTGAAAATTTCTTCAGCCTTAGTTTCTTTGACAATGAACTGACCACCTCGGATCAATTCAGCAATTTTTTCTTTTGTTTCCATTTTTCTTTTTTTAAAATACTTCATAAATTCCAGCAGCACCTTGACCTGTTCCTACGCACATGGTGACCATGGAATATTTATTTTTTAATTGTCTCTTCTTCATTTCATCAAAAATTTGAACTGATAGTTTGGCACCAGTACAGCCTAATGGATGGCCTAGCGCAATAGCACCACCATTCACATTTAAGATGTCTTGATTAATGTCTAATTCTCTGGCAACGGCTAAAGATTGAGAAGCAAACGCTTCATTGAGTTCTATCAACTCAATATCACTCAGCTTCAAGTTAGCTTGTTTTAAAGCTTTTGGAATAGCTTTTACAGGGCCAATTCCCATAATTCTTGGTTCTACACCTACAGTAGCGTAGGAAACGAGTCTTGCAACTGGTTCTAGATTAAGTTCTTTCACCATTTCTTCGCTCATTACCATTACAAAAGCAGCACCATCACTCATTTGGGAAGAATTACCAGCTGTTACGCTTCCACCTTCAGCAAAAACAGGTCTGAGCTTGTTTAAAACTGCTTCAGAAGTATCTGCTCGTGGGCCCTGATCCTGATCGACGGTATAGCTTTTGGTTTGTTTTTTTCCGTGCGCATCTACGAAAATATCTTCAACGTTTATCGGTACAATCTGGTCTTTGAATCTGTTTTCTTTTTGAGCTTTGATTGCTTTCTGGTGCGAATGGTAGGCAAATTCGTTTTGATCTTTTGCATTGATTTTATATTTCTCTGCAACTGCTTCCGCAGTTAATCCCATTCCCCAATAGTAACTTTCATTTCCTGCCTTAGCAACTTTATAATTAGGAACTGGTTTGTAACCACCCATCGGAATGTAACTCATACTTTCAGCACCACCAGCAATGATGCAATCTGCCATTCCACTTTGAATTTTTGCAGAAGCCATAGCTATGGTTTCAATTCCAGAGGCACAATATCTATTAACCGTAACTCCAGGAACTTCTTCAGTTTTTAATCCCATCAATGAGACTAATCTTCCTACATTAAGACCTTGTTCTGCTTCTGGCATTGCATTACCAACTATGACATCATCTATTCTAGACTTATCAAAATCAGGCAATTGCTTCATCATGTAGTCAATAGTTTCTGCTGCCAGGTCATCTGGTCTTTTGAAACGAAACACACCCTTAGGAGCCTTTCCTACTGCGGTTCTATGTCCTTTTACTATATATGCTGTTTTCATATTATCAAATTTTATTTAATTCTAAATCTTACGATATTGAATCTTAATTTCTCAACGGTTTCCCTTTCTTAATCATATGTTGTAAGCGTTCCAACGTCTTTCTTTCACCACACAGCGATAGAAATGCCTCACGTTCAAGATCTAGTAGGTATTGCTCAGAAACATAATTAGCCTCAGATAAATCTCCTCCGGACATGACGTAAGCTAGTTTATTAGCAATCTTTTGATCGTGTTCACTTATGTATTTTCCAGCTTTCATTTGATCTGTACCAACTAGAAAAGCGCCTAGTGCCTGTCTGCCTAAAACTTTGATATCATTAGTTTTGACAGGTTGAGTGTAACCGTTTTGAGCCATTAATTTAGCTTGTTCTTTAGCAACTGCAAGTTGTCTATCCCTGCTCACAACAACGATGTCTTTTCCTCTTTCTAAAATGTTTAAGTCGTAAGCTTCGTGTGCAGATTTTGCCACTTTAGCCATACCAATAGTTAAGAAATTTTCTCTTAATCTGTTCAACTCAACATCATCCTTTTGGAAGGTCATTGCTGCCCGTCTAGTCATTTCTTTAGAACCACCACCACCTGGGATGACACCTACTCCAAATTCAACCAATCCAATATAAGTTTCGGCATGCGCCACAACTTTATCAGCATGCATGGATAATTCACATCCTCCTCCAAGGGCCATTTGATGAGGCGCGGCTACTGTTGGAATAGAGGAGTATCGCATTCTCATCATCGTGTCTTGGAAATATTTTATCGCAGCATTTAATTCTTCATACTCTTGTTCTACAGCAAACATGAAAATCATTCCAATATTTGCACCTACAGAAAAGTTATCACCTGTATTAGAAATAACCACTCCATCATAATCTCTTTCTGCAATATCCATTGCTGCATTGATACCATTTAAGACATCTCCACCAATAGAATTCATTTTACTTCTGAATTCAATATTCAAAATACCATCACCAAGATCTTCTGCAACCAAATCTTTATTGCTAAATACTTCGTGACTTTCTCTTATGTTATCTAATATGATAAAGGCATCTTGACCTGGAATTTTTTCGTGTTTCTTTTGATCAATGTCATAGAAATATGTTTTTCCAGACTTCACATGGTAAAAGGATTTATCTTTCGACTCTGACAGTGATTTCACCCAATCAGCAATCTCGAAACCTTCATTTTTCATCAATTGTATACCCTTGTCAAGTCCAATGGCATCCCAAATTTGAAATGGACCGTGCTGCCATCCAAAACCAGCCTTCATGGCATCATCTATTTTATAGAGAGCATCTGTAATTTCAGGCATTCTATTTTGAACATAAGCAAATAAAGCAGCAAAGTTTTTTCTGTAAAATTCTCCTGCTTTATCCTTTCCTTCAATAAGGACAGGAAACCTTTCTGCAACAACATCTATGGATTTTGTTTTTTCTAGGGTATCAAATTTTGCTGACTTTCTATCTCTGTAGTCTAAGCTATCCAGATCTAAAGATTTGATATCGCTAGACCCATCTTCATTTCTTACTTTTTTATAAAATCCTTGACCTGATTTACTACCCAACCAGTTCTTTTCCATCATATGTTCAATGAAGTCGGGTAATTTGAATAAATCATGTCTTTCATCTTTTGGGACATTATCATAAAGACCATTGGCCACGTGCACTAAAGTGTCAAGCCCAACAACATCAACAGTTCTAAAAGTTGCAGATTTCGGCCTACCTATGACAGGTCCAGTCAATTTATCTACTTCTTCTATAGTCATATCCATATCTTTTACCATATGGAATAAACTCATTATGCTGAAAATACCAATTCTGTTTCCAATAAAAGCCGGAGTATCTTTTGCTACAACTGTAGTTTTACCTAAAAACTTTTCTCCATATTCATTTAAGAATTCTAAAACCTCATTGGACGTATTGGGTCCAGGAATAATTTCTAATAATTTAAGGTAACGTGGTGGGTTAAAGAAGTGAGTCCCACAGAAGTGTTTTTTAAAATCATCAGACCTTCCTTCATTCATAAATTTAATTGGAATACCAGATGTATTCGAAGAAATTAGAGTGCCCGGAGTTCTGTGTTTTTCCAAATTCTCAAAAACCTGCTTTTTAATGTCAAGTCTTTCTACTACAACTTCTATTATCCAATCTGCATCTTTTACTTTTGAAATGTCATCTTCAAGATTCCCTGTTTCAATTCTTTTAGCGAAATCTTTATGGTAAATAGGAGAGGGATTCGATTTTAATGAAGCATGGAGAGCTTCATTTACAATCCTATTGCGCACTGAAGTATCTTTCAAAGTTTGACCTTTCTTTTCTTCAGCATTAGTAAGTTCTCTTGGCACAATGTCTAGAAGCAATACTTCTACACCAATGTTGGCAAAATGACAAGCAATACCACTTCCCATAATACCTGAACCAACTACTGCAACTTTTTTGATTCTTCTTTTCATACTACTTATTGAATTTTAGTTTGTTCTTTTTTAAATATCATTTTTTCTGAAATAAGTCTATTTATCTGATCCGTAACCTTAAGAAATATCTCTAAATCTTCATTTGATATATTTTCTTTTACGGCTTCATCAAATGAAAGGACAACATATTTTGAAAATTTTCTCATTTCAACACCAAAATCTGTAAGATGAATTAATACACTCCTACCATCATTTGGGTTCTTTTCTCTTTTTATAAGCCCTTTTTCTTCCATGGTTTTGAGCGTTCTAGATAAACTAGTAGATTCAACACCCATCTTTGGACCTAAAGCTGTTGAAGGAGTGCCTTCTTCAGGATCTATACTTAACAAAGCAAATCCTGTTGCCATGCTACTCCCTTTCTTATTGGCTTCTTCATTATACATTTTAGCTACTGCAATCCAAGTAGATCTTAAAACGTAATCGATAGTTTTTTCCTTCATAATTTATGCTTACTACAAATATAAGTAATTTTATTATGCATGCATAGTAAAATTTATTTTTTTTGACGAACTAAAAATTTAATTATTTATCTAAAATGAAGACCTCTAAGACGTTACATTTAAAGTCGGGTTTTACGACAAAAAACCTTGAAAAAAGTTTGGTAGGAAGAGGGAAAGAGTTGTAGTTATGCATCCCGCTAATTGAGGTACTGAGAGGAGATGTAAGGCAGGAGTAGGGATAATTTGAAGTTATTTTTACTTGTGAGGTATGAAGATAAGTTGTAGTTTTGCCCTCCCGGAAAAATTTAGTTTTCGTTCATTAAAAGTTTTTATTTTTTTAAAATTATCACTTGTTAAATCAAAAATAAGTATTAGTTTTGCATCCGCTTAGAGAAA
>NZ_JAIQYZ010000029.1 GCF_020164495.1 Psychroflexus lacisalsi | reverse complement strand
AAAAGAAAGGGAATTATCAATGTTGACGAAGTCTAGGCTTCACCGTGTATAGTAACCTTAATCCTCTCTTTTGTTCTTTCTGATTTATATCACAATTTAAAGAGAATCAAACTTAAGCCGTGTATAATTAATTGCTTGGTTTTAGCCTACTTACAAAAATCCTCGCGGATTTTCTATTCGGTTTTTATTTGCTAACTTTCGTGCTTAACCACGCAACTAATCATACACAAAACCGTTGCATTTAATTGAGACGCCTTTTTGGAACGGATGTAGTTCTGAAGTTAAAAAAGGATGATATGGGCACGCTAGTGCTCAAGTCTTTTGCGATTAGCATCGTGAAAATGTATTTTCAAACGT
>NZ_JAIQYZ010000028.1 GCF_020164495.1 Psychroflexus lacisalsi | reverse complement strand
TTCTGCCCTATTCCAGGCACTGAGGTTAAGAGGGTGAGCTGCTGCTCTTGATCTTCCTTGACCAAGGACAGGATCTTTTCCTCAATCGCTTTTACTTCTTTATCCAACTGCTTCCTTTGGCGTTTTAAAGAGCGGTACACGAACTTTGAGGGAACTCCCAGGGCTTCTTCTCCATGGACCTTATTCTTCACCGCGGTGCGCTGTTTTAAGTAAGTATCTAAAAGTCTGAACAGCTGTAGGCATTCACTCTGTACTTCAGTAAGTGCATTGTAGAGGGGAACCGCATTGTTCTGAGCATACTCACAGATCGCCTTTGCATCACTTTTGTCTGTCTTTACCTTGGCCAGTTTCATCTGGATAAACCGCTTGAT
>NZ_JAIQYZ010000027.1 GCF_020164495.1 Psychroflexus lacisalsi | reverse complement strand
ACTCTAGCCATACTGCCAGTGTAAACTGTGAGGAAGGTGGGGATGACGTCAAATCATCACGGCCCTTACGTCCTGGGCTACACACGTGCTACAATGGTAGGGACAGAGAGCAGCCACTGGGTGACCAGGAGCGAATCTACAAACCCTATCACAGTTCGGATCGCAGTCTGCAACTCGACTGCGTGAAGCTGGAATCGCTAGTAATCGCATATCAGCCATGATGCGGTGAATACGTTCCCGGGCCTTGTACACACCGCCCGTCAAGCCATGGAAGCTGGGGGTACCTGAAGTCGGTCGCCGCAAGGAGCCGCCTAGGGTAAAACTAGTAACTGGGGCTAAGTCGTAACAAGGTAGCCGTACCGGAAGGTGCGGCTGGAATACCTCCTTTTTTAGAGTATTGC
>NZ_JAIQYZ010000026.1 GCF_020164495.1 Psychroflexus lacisalsi | reverse complement strand
GTTGCATTTAATTGAGACGCCTTTTTGGAACGGATGTAGTTCTGAAGTTAAAAAAGGATGATATGGGCACGCTAGTGCTCAAGTCTTTTGCGATTAGCATCGTGAAAATGTATTTTCAAACGTTGATAACGTCCTAAAGACTTGATGAAGTTAGCGAATAAAATTGACAAAGTCAAGTGAGCTAACTCAATATCAGTCATATACAGTTCAGAACTAGGACTCTTGGTACTCTCCTTATACCAGCATAAAGATAATACCATGAGCGCATCCGGTGTCTTTTATTGGCAGGCGAACGGGAAAGCGTCTCAACTCCGTTACTCTAGCGCTATTGAAACATACACTCCCAAAAGGATAGCGAGAGCAACTAAACACAACTGGCGAATATAACCCATACCTCCTCCG
>NZ_JAIQYZ010000025.1 GCF_020164495.1 Psychroflexus lacisalsi | reverse complement strand
CGGGCGAGAAACCCGCACACCGAAAGACCAAGGATTCCTCAGCTATGCTAATCAGCTGAGGGTTAGTCGGGGCCTAAGGCGAACCCGAAAGGGGTAGTCGATGGACAAGCAGTTAATATTCTGCTACCTGCTTTAAATTAAACGAGACGGAGAAGGAAATCTAGTGCGTGCAGACGGAATTGCACGTTGAATCTACTGTAAGGTAGAGATAGTACACCAAAGCTACGGTGGCGGTGATAATCTAGAGGCCGTTCTTCCAAGAAAATCAATTAAAGCAGCCCGTACCGTAAACCGACACAGGTAGTTGGGATGAGAAATCTAAGGTGCTCGAGAGATTCATGGCTAAGGAACTAGGCAAAATGGGCCCGTAACTTCGGGAGAAGGGTCGCCCTCAATTAAGTTTGG
>NZ_JAIQYZ010000024.1 GCF_020164495.1 Psychroflexus lacisalsi | reverse complement strand
AATAATAGATAGATTCATTCATATCTGCTAATAACTTAAAATCATAATTCGGAAGAATTTTCTTCGCAGCTTTTAAAAATTTACCATAAAGAATTTGTTCAGGAATTTCTTTTTTAAAATTAGACTCGTATTTGTAAATCACCTCAATGCCTTTCTGTGAAAAGCATTGAAATGAAATTAAAATTAATAAAATAAATCTCATAAAATTAAAAGTTCATGAGTAAAAACATATAGTCGGTACCCGATTCACAGGCTGTATAAACAAAATCTGTTAGAGCGTAAACATCACTTGGTGGTGCACCCATATTTTCAGCTTCTGATCCAGCTTCCCATGCTTGAGCTGCACAATCTCTTATTTCAGAGTTGTCAGATGTATTAAAACTACTTAAACTTAAGGTCATCGCTCCTAAAGCGATAATTGAAAA
>NZ_JAIQYZ010000023.1 GCF_020164495.1 Psychroflexus lacisalsi | reverse complement strand
ATAGTAAAAAGAGAGGGGATTATCAATGTTGACGAAGTCTAAGCTTCACCGTGTATAGTAACCTTAATCCTCTCTTTTGTTCTTTCTGATTTATATCTAAATGTAATAGAAATCAAACTTAAGACGTGTATAAAACATAGCTAATATAGGCTTTCCGAGAGGTTTGTGTATATTTACAAAGTCCGCCAAATTTTTAATTTGGTTATATTTAGAAAAGAAAAAGTAAAAATAAAAATTAAAAATTCGGCTCGTGCTAAATCCGAAAAGTTAGCGTTTATTTATACGCTACGTTTCATACACAAGACCGTTGCATTTAATTGAGACGCCTTTTTGGAACGGATGTAGTTCTGAAGTTAAAAAAGGATGATATGGGCACGCTAGTGCTCAAGTCTTTTGCGATTAGCATCGTGAAAATGTATTTTCAAACGTT
>NZ_JAIQYZ010000022.1 GCF_020164495.1 Psychroflexus lacisalsi | reverse complement strand
CTGGGGGTACCTGAAGTCGGTCGCCGCAAGGAGCCGCCTAGGGTAAAACTAGTAACTGGGGCTAAGTCGTAACAAGGTAGCCGTACCGGAAGGTGCGGCTGGAATACCTCCTTTTTTAGAGTATTGCATCTGATAAGATGTAGTAGACGTTTAGAGAAAGGGAATTAATTAAGCTTTGATCCGGAAAGGATTAGGATAAGCTTTGATGTTTCTAATTGTCAATTTAATATTTGGGGGATTAGCTCAGCTGGCTAGAGCGCCTGCCTTGCACGCAGGAGGTCATCGGTTCGACTCCGATATTCTCCACAACTAATAACTTATCCAGTTATTAACAACGTTCATTGACATATTGAAAATATATAAGAATACGAGAGTAAGAGCGTATTTCTTTCGTTAAGAAAGAAGTATGACGAGTAAAAATAAAAATAAATAATTATCGAATAGATAAGCTTATTAAGGGCGTATGGGGGATGCCTAGGCTCTCAGAGGCGACGAAGGACGTGACAAGCTGCGATAAGCTGCGGGGATTA
>NZ_JAIQYZ010000021.1 GCF_020164495.1 Psychroflexus lacisalsi | reverse complement strand
AAGTTGAACAAACGCGGTCAGACTGCTTAGACAGCTAGGATGTTGGCTTGGAAGCAGCCATTCATTTAAAGAGTGCGTAACAGCTCACTAGTCGAGCGGTCAGGCATGGATAATAATCGGGCATAAGCATATTACCGAAGCTATGCTTTTATAGATTTATCTATAAGAGGTAGGGGAGCATTCTAATCAGCGCAGAAGGTGTACTGTAAGGTATGCTGGAGCGATTAGAAAAGAAAATGTAGGCATAAGTAACGATAATGCGGGCGAGAAACCCGCACACCGAAAGACCAAGGATTCCTCAGCTATGCTAATCAGCTGAGGGTTAGTCGGGGCCTAAGGCGAACCCGAAAGGGGTAGTCGATGGACAAGCAGTTAATATTCTGCTACTTGCTTTAAATTAAAAGAGACGGAGAAGGAAATCTAGTGCGTACTGACGGAATAGTACGTTGAACCACGGGCAACTGTGGGATAGTACACCAAAGCTACGGTGGCGGTGATAATCTAGAGGCCGTTCTTCCAAGAAAATCAATTAAAGCAACCCGTACCGTAAACCGACACAGGTAGTTGGGATGAGAAATCTAAGGTGCTCGAGAGATTCATGGCTAAGGAACTAGGCAAAATGGGCCCGTAACTTCGGGAGAAGGGTCGCCCTCAATTAAGTTTGG
>NZ_JAIQYZ010000020.1 GCF_020164495.1 Psychroflexus lacisalsi | reverse complement strand
CTGGGGGTACCTGAAGTCGGTCGCCGCAAGGAGCCGCCTAGGGTAAAACTAGTAACTGGGGCTAAGTCGTAACAAGGTAGCCGTACCGGAAGGTGCGGCTGGAATACCTCCTTTTTTAGAGTATTGCGTCTGATAAGATGTAGTAGACGTTTAGAGAAAGGGAATTAATTAAGCTTTGATCCGGAAAGGATTAGGATAAGCTTTGATGTTTCTAATTGTCAATTTAATTATTATTATAAAGCCTCCAGTCTCATAGCTCAGCTGGTTAGAGCGCTACACTGATAATGTAGAGGTCGGCAGTTCGAGTCTGCCTGAGACTACTTTATAGTCTTCAAGGCACAAGAGAAGAGTTAGAAAAGTTAAGAGTAAGATTTTAGCTAATTTAATTTTTAGATATAGGGTTTATAATAAGAATGGTAATATTTAATTGAGTTTAAGTATTATGACAAAGGTTTCTTTACTTATACAAGGTGTAGGTAAGAGATTTAAACGTTCATTGACATATTGAGAATATATAAGAATACGAGAGTAAGAGCGTATTTCTTTCATTAAGAAAGGAGTATGACGAGTAAAAATAAAAATAAATAATTATCGAATAGATAAGCTTATTAAGGGCGTATGGGGGATGCCTAGGCTCTCAGAGGCGACGAAGGACGTGACAAGCTGCGATAAGCTGCGGGGATTA
>NZ_JAIQYZ010000002.1 GCF_020164495.1 Psychroflexus lacisalsi | reverse complement strand
GGTTATAGCAACGGGGCTCACCTCTTCCCATTCCGAACAGAGCAGTTAAGCCCGTTAGCGCCGATGGTACTACATACCGTGGAAGAGTAGGTCGCCGCCTTCCTTTACATTAAACCCTTCATTACTTTACGTAATGAAGGGTTTTTTAGTTTATATAATTTTTTTACCTAAAACAATAAGGCATTATTCACCCTCATCAAGCAATTGAAACCAAATCATTATACATGTAAAGGTCAATGCTTTACTTTATGTAAGGCTAGCATGCTGCTGATTTGCTTTATATATTATAACAAGTAATAATTATCGGGTCTAAATGCATTTTAATTTTAATGAGTTTATTCAACTAGGCTGGTTTTCCTTCACCAATTTATTATTTTAGCTTTAAAAACTTGTGGCTAAATCTAAGTCTCCAAAGACGACCCCATTGATGAAACAATACAATACCATTAAGGACAAATATCCTGATGCTATGTTATTGTTTAGAGTTGGTGATTTTTATGAAACTTTTGGTGAAGATGCCGTAGCTGCTTCCCGTATCCTTAATATTATCCTCACCAATCGGAATAATGGTGGAGAACGGTCTGAACTTGCTGGTTTTCCTCATCACTCACTTAATACTTATCTTCCGAAACTTGTCAAAGCTGGTTTAAGAGTAGCTATCTGTGATCAATTGGAAGATCCCAAGCAAACGAAAACTATTGTCAAGCGAGGAGTCACAGAATTAATCACACCTGGTGTTTCTTTTAATGATGATGTGTTATCGCGTAATGACAATAATTTTCTATGTTCTATTTTTTTAGGTTCAAAAAATAACTTTGGGATTTCTTTTTTGGATGTATCAACCGGCGAGTTTCTGGTATCCGAAGGTAGTCTAGAAGATGTGGATAAATTGATTCAGAATTTTTCCCCAAGTGAAGTCTTAATTTCAAAAATGCAAAAGACAGTATTAGCTGAGCAATTAGGAAGCCAATTGCCCTATTTTTATTTGGAAGATTGGGTGTTTAAATTTGATTTTTCAAATAATTTGATCAATTCGCATTTTAAAACATCTTCGGTCAAAGGTTTTGGAATCCAGGACTATATTGAAGGATTAATTGCTTCAGGAGCAATTCTTCATTATTTGTCAGAAACCAATCATTCACAACTTCAGCATATCAATAATTTATCTCGAATTCCTAAGGAAGATTATGTCTGGATGGATAAGTTTACGATAAGGAATCTTGAACTCTATCAATCTACCTCTTCAGAAGGTGTGTCCCTTATCGATATTATAGATAAGACAGTTTCAGCAATGGGTAGTAGGCTTTTGAAACGATGGTTAGCTTTCCCATTAAAAAACCAATTCAAAATCATTCAGCGTCTCGATACAGTTAGTTACTTAAAGTCTAACCCTAATCTTCAGAATGAAATAAGATCTTATCTCAAAGAGATTAATGATTTAGAGCGCCTAGTCTCCAAAGTCGCAACTCAAAAGATTAATCCACGTGAAATTCTACAATTAAGGAAATCTCTTGATATTATAGACAGATGTAAAGAAACACTGTCCAATTCAAATTATGAATCCTTAGTAACTATTGCGGATCATCTGAATCCCTGTGAAGTTTTAAGAAACAAAATTAATTCTTCAATTTCTGAAGAGCCTCCGGTCAATATTTTAAAAGGAAATGCCATTAAATCTGGTTATTCCGATGAACTTGATGAATACCGAAAGATCGCTTTTTCCGGGCATGATTATCTAAATGAAATGCTGGACTCCGAATCTAAAAATACCGGAATTCCTAGTTTAAAAATAGGAAGTAATAATGTTTACGGTTATTACTTTGAAGTCAGACATACACATAAAGATAAGGTGCCTTCAAATTGGACCAGAAAGCAAACTTTGGTAAATGCAGAACGTTATATCACTGAAGAATTAAAAGTCTATGAAGAAAAGATACTATCTGCAGAAGAAAAAATATCAACTTTAGAACAGAAACTTTTTCAGGAGTTAGTCATTTGGACCCAAGACTATATAAAAGTAATTCAGCAAAATGCGTTTCAGATTGCCCAGTTAGATTGTTTATCGGGTTTTGCTCAATTAGCTTTAGAGCATAACTATGCAAAACCAAATATTAATGAAGATTACAATCTTTCTATAACAGAAGGGAGACACCCGGTAATTGAAATGCAACTAAAAGCTGAAGAGGAATACATCAGTAATGATCTGTTTCTCGATCAGGAAACCAATCAAATCATTATGATTACGGGGCCAAACATGAGTGGTAAGTCCGCGCTATTAAGACAAACTGCACTTATTGTTCTATTGGCTCAAATGGGAAGCTTTGTTCCGGCAACTTCAGCAGAGATAGGTTTGGTAGATAAAATATTTACCAGAGTAGGGGCAAGTGATAATATTTCTATGGGAGAATCTACTTTTATGGTAGAAATGAATGAATCTGCGAGTATTTTAAATAATCTTTCCAGGAGAAGTCTGGTTCTTTTAGACGAAATAGGTCGTGGCACCAGTACCTACGATGGGATTTCGATCGCTTGGGCGATTGCAGAATTTCTACATGAACATCCAAGTAAGGCCAAAACCTTATTTGCGACGCATTACCACGAGCTTAATGAAATGTCCAAACAATTTGAGCGAATCAAGAATTTTAACGTGTCCGTGAAAGAGTTAAAAGATAAAGTATTGTTTCTAAGAAAGCTGGTTCCAGGTGGAAGTGAGCATAGTTTCGGAATTCATGTGGCTAAAATGGCCGGGATGCCTCAATATGTTATTCAAAAGGCTAATACTGTCTTGAAAAAATTGGAGTCGTTACGTGATACAGATGATGATTCTGCATCCATCAGGAAAGCAGTACAGCCTGAGCCTCAATTGAGTTTTTACAATATGGATGATCCTCTGCTTGAGCAAATTAAAGACGAAATTTTAAGGCTTGATATCGATACACTGACTCCAGTAGAAGCTCTAATGAAGCTCAATGAAATCAAACGCTTATTGTCTCCAAAGCCTAAGAAGTAATTTTATTCATATTTTATCGAAAAGGTTTTGACAAATCAATTAATATATTAAATTTGCACTCGCAATAATCTACGCGAAAGTAGCTCAGGGGTAGAGCATCACCTTGCCAAGGTGAGGGTCGCGGGTTCAAATCCCGTCTTTCGCTCTTTCTGCTCGGATGGTGGAATTGGTAGACACGTTGGACTTAAAATCCAATGACCATTGCGGTCGTGCGGGTTCAAGTCCCGCTCCGAGTACTTAAAGCCTTGTTAATCATTTGATTTTCAGGGCTTTATCTTTTTAGCACATCTCTACTTGTACGTATATTGTACGTAAATTCATTTTTAAATTTAAAATCTGTTTATTTATAATGAACCCAAATAATATTTAATAAATAATTGTTTCGCTTTTTTGAGCATTAAAAAAGGTTTTGTTTTACTTCCTGTTTTTCCCATCTCGCTATTGTGAAGCTCATTATTAAAATGAATAGATACTTTTTCAAAACAGACTTTACAAAAATCACTGATTGCCAGATAAAAAAAATTAAATCTAAGACCTAGAAAAAGGTTTAATTATGAAAATCCTATATTTGTAATGGTTCAATTATTATTTAATGCTAAAGATGCATTTATGACTTGAATCCAAATACAAAGTAAAACCCTTTATTATGAAAAAACTATTACTTATAACCACATTTCTTTTTACACTTACACTTTACGCCCAAAACAACCCAGATTTTTATCTAGCCCCCAATGGGGTAACTTGTCTATGTCCAGGAGCTGATTTTGGAGACACAGGAACCTTAACCATTAACGGTGAAACCAAAACCTTTACAAAAAGGAGTCGTGCACAACTTAATGCATTAATTGATAATGATGAACAAGATCCCTATATTGCCTTAACCTGTACAAGTGGTATTGACGATATGTCTAGTATGTTTGTCCTTCAATCTCTTTTTAACCAAGATTTAAATAGTTGGGATGTAAGTCAAGTTACAAACATGTTTCAAATGTTTTCATTAGCAACATCTTTTGACCAAGACTTAAATTCTTGGGATGTAAGCCAAGTTACAAACATGAGGAATATGTTTAAAGACGCTTCATCTTTTAACCAACCTCTGGATAATTGGGATGTAAGTAGTGTTACCAATATGCGTAGTATGTTTTATCGTGCATCATCTTTTGACCAACCCCTTAATTCTTGGGATGTAAGCCAAGTAAATGGTATGGCTGGTGTGTTTAATGATGCGTCATCTTTTAACCAAACCCTTGATAATTGGGATGTAAGTAATGTAACTGATATGAACTTTATGTTTTCTGAGGCATCATCTTTTAACCAACCCCTTGTCAATTGGAATGTAAGTAATGTTTCTAATATGGAGTTTATGTTTAATGATGCAACTTCCTTTAACCAACCCCTTAATAATTGGGATGTAAGTAATGTTACAACTATAGGGTTCATGTTTTATGGTGCAGAGTCATTTGACCAACCCCTTAATAATTGGGATGTAAGTCAAGTCACTAATATGAGATTTATGTTTTCTTCTGCATCATCTTTTAGCCAACCTCTTGATAACTGGGATGTAAGTCAAGTAACTAATATGATTGCTATGTTTAAAGATGCAACTTCATTTAACCAACCCCTTGTCAATTGGGATGTAAGTAATGTTTCTAATATGGAGTTTATGTTTAATGATGCGTCATCATTTAACCAACCTCTAGATTCCTGGGTTGTAAGCAAGGTAACTAATATGGGTAAAATGTTTGATGACGCTCTGGTATTTAACCAAGATATTTCAATGTGGTGTGTAGAGCAGATCCCAAATGAACCCCAAGATTTCGCTCTTAACTCTGCTTTACAAAACGACTTTTTTCCAAATTGGGGTGCAGAGTGTAACTTATCCACAACAAACCCAGAAGCTATTGGATTTAATATTCTAATATATCCTAACCCCTCAAATTCAAAAGTGTTTATCGAAAATGATGGGCAGGTGATACTTTCTAAAATTAAGTTGATTGATATACTGGGTCGAGATATAAAAACCCTCGCAGCAAGTCAAATAAACAATGGCCTTGACGTTTCAGGTGTAGATGCCGGTAATTATTTTGTTCAGTTTACAACAGTAGATAACCAACAATTTGTAAAGCGATTAATTGTGAACTAAACACTTTGTATTGAAAATATTATAGTTATCAAAGCCTCTACAAAACTGTAGAGGCTTTTTGCTGGGTGGATAGATATCAAAACCCTTAAAACTGAATATCGAAAAACTGTCAAAAAATTAACATAATCAGGTCTTTAATCTCTTTGTAAGAATAAAATCTTAAATTTATAATAAATCAATTGTTATTTAATGTATAAGTTGCATTTATGATTTGAATCTAGCTATTAATAAAATGGGGATAACTCAATTTGTTTTGTTATCCATACGTTAGCGGTTATTAGAAAAAACAAAGAATATCAAACTAAAATAAATATGTATTGTTCAAAATGCGGTAATGAAATATTGGGAAAAGATTTATTCTGTTCAAAATGTGGAACAAAATCAAATCTAACTGATAACAGTAAAACTGTTAAAGATAATAGTCCAATTAAATCATATACTCCAAAAAAGGAAACTTGTAGAAAATGCAATAAGACAAAGAGGAATATCTTTAAAAACAATATAAATACAAAAAAAAACATTTGTATTAGTTGTGATTTAAAATTAGGATTTTGTCCAATCTGCTACAAAGAGTTACGAACAAAATATGCTCAACAATGCCAAAGTTGTCATTCATCTTGGCGTGAAAAAAGTCCAGTTCCTCCGACTTCAACAACTGGTAATATTAAAAAATCAGACAATAATAAAATACAATGCCCGAAGTGTAAATCAATCAATATTATTGGCGGAAAAAAAGGTTTTAGCGGAACACAAGCGGTTGGTGGAGCAATACTAACTGGAGGAATTGGAATTCTTGCTGGAACAATTGGAAGTAATAAAGTAGAATTATCCTGTTTATCTTGCGGAAATAAATTTAAGCTCGGAAAAGATTTTGAATCTGTTAAAGTAAAAAATAAACAAACAAAACAAATGGTCAGTTCTAATGGAGGTAAAATATTTTTAGGAATATTTCTAGCATTAATGACCTTGGGAATGTATTGGCTTGGTCTTCCTTATTGGTTTATTATCATATTTGTAGTAGGAGTTTTGATAAAAATTCTATGGGATGCAAATAATGTGAAGTAGAAAATAAAAATGCTAACAAAGAACTGAGGTAAAAAAAACTCTTTTCTACTTCAATTTGAAACATTAGTATTCTATGCTCATGGATTCATGAAACTGATTCTACGAGCTTTCTTAATTGATTTTCTCTATTTATTTAGTAAATTAATCTCTTAAAACACGCAACAAATCCTATATAAACTCCTTGTGCGTTAAACAATGAAACGAAATTACGAACATTAAAAGGAATAGAAATAAATGTTATTTAACTCAATAGATTTTGCACTTTTTTAGCAAATAATATTTCTACTATATTGGTTTGTTGCTAACAAAACATATAACTTCAAAACTTTCTGGTTTTTATTGCAACTTATGTTTTTACGGTTGGTGGGATTGGAGATTTGTTTCATTAATATTATTTAGCATAATCATTGATTTTTTTAAAGCTTTGCTTTTTTCCTTAGTCGATTAATCAATACATAGTTAATGAATAGCGGCAAGGGCTTCACGCTCTATTTATTTGTTGGGTTGGTTAAGACTTAACTTAATGAATGATTGGCTACTTGGGTTTGATGCGTGGGTGTGGTTCGCTTTTAAACTCACTGACTTATAATTTATGCTTTAATAAGAAATAATGCCTTAGGGGTGCTTAAATCGTTTAGGTACTTTGAAGGTTTTCTGTTAAAAAATGCAATACTTTAAACACTCCAATTTTCACTTATTACGCATGGATTTGAGCCTTGTTATATAGAATAGTTATAAATAATAAGAATACTTATAAATAACAAATTAAAAACCCCGTTTGAATAGAGATACTACTCTATTTAACGGGGCCTTAATCAAAAGTATAACAAATTAAAAAATCAACTATTCTTTTTTACGATAGTATAGATTTTTCCATATTTATCGAATGCCAAAGTATCAGTTAATTGCCAGGATCTAAACAATAATTCATTTAGCTGATTTTCGAGCTCGCTTTCATTTTTTGCACTTACTACTTTTGCCTTCATAATAATCTTTGATTTAAAATTTGGTTATAGGAAAATTCAATTTGCTTAAGGTCAAAAGATAATCCAGTGGATCGGCCATTTTCCCATTTTACGTACTTTTCTACATTTTTTAGGACGTCGCTATATTTTAGCCCTAATTTTCTACATGAATCCACGTAATTTCTGACATCCTGCAAAAGGTCGATCTGGGATTTATTCAAGGCATGAATCTCAAACGGTTTCTTAGGTATATTAATTTTTGCCGTATTGCCCTTAAAGCTTAAAAAGTCAAAAACTTTATAGGTCAATTTTTCTGGCGCAAAGGTTAAGGCCTTTTGATATGAAGTATCTCTAGTTCTATTTTCTGCGAAGCTGAAAAAATTATCGTTGGTTTCATATAGCTCAAATTTTAGCTCTATTATTCGCTCGTGTTCTGCTTCTAGAGCTTCCAGTTTGGTAGTATCAAATTCTTTGAGGTCTAAATACTTTTCGTACCTAATACCTAAATTTGCCCATTGTGGTTGTTGAGCGTGTTCGTTTTTGTGGTGGTCGTGAAATAAAGCAAGAAAGCCGCCGTTTATTAAATTTTCAGCTTTGTAGCCTTTTACATCAAGGTTAACAAGCTCCTTGCTTGCATTAGTATATACCTCTCCAAATTCTATCATCTGGTTTTGATAGCGTTCAAAAGATTGTTGATTTGTGGTTAAGAAAAGGTTATTCATAATATTCGTTTTTTTTGGATTTAGCGGCACTTTGTTATATTTTAAAGTGCTGCTTTTTTTTGTTAATTTATTTTTTTACTTACTGTTATCTGGTGGGTAAGTAGGGCAAAAGGCAAAATGTTTTGTTTCTATATATATATACTTTCTCTATGCGTTTATTATTAAATTACCCCTACTTGCCCTACAAAAGGCTTCAACCATCAGTATTTACGGGGCGTTAGCGTTGTAGGGGAGTTTTAGCCTACCCCTACAAATTGTAGGGCAAATAGGCTTTTTTGTTGTTTTTTGAATTATTTGTAAAATATTCATTTTTTGATATTTATCTTTTTTTAAGAATCTCCCCTACAAATTGAACATCTCCCCTACAATTTTGAAAATTTGCCCTACAATTATTTTAACTTTTATTTAAGAAACAAAACTTTACAACGCCTGCAGATGTTCTCGTCTCAATATTGAAATTGTTATATTTTGCATAGGTGTTTAGCCATTGCATAGCAATTTTTGATTTTACAGAATTTTCATTTGAATTTATTTCTAATTGTGCGGCTAGTTCCTTTAATAAGTAATACTCATTAGTGAAATATTGGCTTTCGATTAAATCAATGAAAACTTTAGAGGTATTATTAATCAAATTTTGCTTTTGTAGTTCTGGATCATCGTAATTGATTAAACCATTTTTTAAAAAAGACTGAATGCAGCGCATCACGAAATTATCAAAGGCTAAAAATTGCTTTTCATCCCATTGAACAAAAAACAGCTCCTTAAATTCGTTTTCTGGTTTGTGGTTTGCATTAAAGTAATTATTGAGTAATATTAATTGCTTTCGGTCTGCGTAGCTATCTGTATTTTGGGGTATAGTGTAGTTCGTCGTCAAAGCAATTTTAGGGCTGCTAGCAAAGTCAATAATCATCTTATTAATATGTTTTCGCTGCACGTCCATCTTATCAGTAATTTGCGAAAACAAATCTTCAAAGTCAAAAGATTTTGAAACGTCCTGAATAACAAATAAATCTGTATTATAGTCAATGCTTTGATATACAAACTTATCACGCTTCAAGTCGAGGTTTTTTCCGTTGTACTCAATTACGTTAATAAACTCTGCAATAGCCTTTATGATTAACCCCTTGCCGCTCCTTCCGTTTGGTTCGTTGGTGGCTTGGCTTAGCACATCGCTTAATATGATCGCTTTAGCATTAGCCGGGTTTTTGAAGCTGTGAAGCAAATACCCTATCGAGGTGCAAACACTTTCAAAATGTAAATCTGAATTTGTGCTTAGCTTTAAGAATTTTTCAAAATCTGACAACTCTTTTGGTCTAACTTCAAAAGGCCTGTCAATTATCGCATCTTTAAAAATATATTTCTTATGCTTATGTAAATCTTTATAAAAATTTGTTTTAATCTCATTAGACGTAACCTCAACAAAGCAATTATTAAAGAAATGTCTACTAGTAAGAATATCATCCTTAAATTTTTTAAATTCGATTGGTTTCAGGCTTCCTAGTAAAGCTTTTTTGGATATTAAATACTTTTCCCCTTGTTCAATAAAAACAGCTTCAAAATCGCTGTAATGACTTTCAATAAATTTCAAACAGTAATTAAAGACTTCCTGGGGCGTAAAAACTTCTACAATATTTTGAGTGAGTTTAATCACTTTACTAACATTGTAAATCTTTAGATTTCTAAAACCATTAGCCTGTAAGAATTTTTTTAATAGACTGGGGTCAACTTTCTTGCCGTCTCTAATTTCTAAATCTATAAAAGTATTATATTCGCCATCTAGGTCGAACAGAACATTTTTAAGACAGTGAGCTATTGCGTCGTTCATTGTCTTATTTTTTTAGTTCAATTAGAGCCGCTTCTACATTTTTTTTTCTGTAGTATATGCGACCCCCAATTTGTAAGGCGGTTAAAATGCCCCTTGCAGTCCAGTTGTGAACTGTTGAAATGTTTACGTCGAGCATTTCGGCAACCTCTTTGCGTCCTAAATACTTGGTTGGCTCTTTAGGTTGAAGGTTTAGTTTAATTTCAGCCAAATCGCTTTTAAGGCTTTCAATGTCGTTTTTTAATTCGTCCGAATATTCTATTTGTAATAAATTCATAACATTATATTTTGATTAATATATAATGTAAATTTACTATCGATTTAGTGCTATTTAGTTGGTTGTAAGGCTTTTATAGTTTACTCAGTTTACAGTAAACTATAAATAAAGGCAATTATCTAATATTTGCTATTTTTTATTAATTTATGCTTATATCTGCTATTTTAATGAATATATGCTTTTCTTCAATCTTTTCAAATACGGGTTTAATTTGCTCTTTATATTTTTTGGTATTTATATCATTTTTATTATTCTTAAATTCTCTAAGCTTTTGAGTAAACCCTATATAATCTCTATCCTCAAAATTTTCCCAATTATAATTTTCGCCTAAAAATAAATTCACAAAAAACCTCAAGAATTTCTTAGCTTCTATTGCTTCAAAATCGATAATTTCTTTTTTTCCCAAATGTAAAATGGCAAAGTATAAGGGTTCTTTGCTACCTCTCCCTTCTTTGTTGTAACTTTTACTTATTATATCTGCAAAATTCATTTTTAACTCGTTTTCTAGAGTTTCAATTTGTTTTTTATTCCAGTTCAGTTTTTTGTTTATAACCTCTTCAAACTTTGGTATCGGTTTCTTTTTGCTGCTTTTATTTGAGGTTTTTTCTGCTTTGCTTTCCACTTCATTAATTGCCTTTAAAATTCTACTTTCAGCATTTTCAATCAGTAAATTAATTTTTAATTCTTTTGGTTCTAATTCAAAATCAAACGCATCGTTAAGCTCTATTTTATTTTTTTCAATATCTGTAAAAACCTCGATATTATAAAAAGCTGCATAAAGTGATTTTATTCTAAAAATGATATTTTCAAATTGATATTGTTTTTGAGGTGTATCTTTTATCCAGTCAATTAGCCTATTTTTCAAATCACTTATTTCGATAAAAAAATCACTTCTTTCTTCATCATTCATTTTGCTCAAATCGTTATCCTTTACAAAATCATATAACATTTGCAGCTCTCCATAAGCATTGCTTTTATAAGATTTAAGCCCAATATTATTTTTTATAAATTGTTCTGCTTTTGCTTTTTGCTCTGGTGTTATGTTATTCATAATAAATCTGGATTATTGGTTAACGACTTTTAGGGTGGTTTCTCTTTTGGCTTTAAGCTTCTGCAATTCGTAAAAATCTGCAATTTGTTGAGCATAATCTAAATCACTTTTCCCGATATATTGAAGCAGCATCTTTTCGGTTTTGTGTCCTGTGATACGCATTATTAATGACGTTGGCATTTTACCGTATAAATTTGATGCAAAAGAGCGGCGGCAAATATGCGAGCTTGTTAATTCGTGTTTTGGATAAGTGCCTAGTTTGCGCCTTATGTGGCCTTGCTTTTTTTCTCCCTTTACTCTTTTAACTTCTTTTCTAACGGCTGCTTTACGTCCCTTGGTTGGCTCGTTTAATTCAGCTATTTTACATAATTCCTTAATGTAGAAATTGAAATTTTGAATACTTATTTTTTTAGGTAAACCGTTTTTAATGATTTCAGCGGTTTTGTCTAAAATTGGAATACTAATTTTAGCCTTTGTCTTTTGCTGCTCCAGTTCGATCACGTGCAAACCGTTTCGGGTTTTTATGTTACTGGCTGAAAGACTTAAAAGGTCTGAGCCTCTTTGCCCCAAATTGCAGCCTAATAACAACCATTTACGGGCGTTTTCTAGCTTATCACTTTCTAAAGTAAGGTTTTCAATCTTTTCAAGTTCAGACTCATTTAGGTAGATTATATTTTCATTAGATATTTTGCCCCCTTTGATTTTGCTTAGTTGTTTGTTAACTTCAATATTATCGATTTCAGCATCACGGCAAACGGCTTTTAAGTCATCAATCTTTTTTAACGCGTAACTATCTGCATAACCATTATCATCAATTAGCCATTTTAAAAAGTTGTTAGCAAAAGTTTGATTAAAATCTTTTATCCTTAAAGACTGTTTTTTTTCCTGGTATCGTTCAATTATTTTAAGGAGGTTTTTATAAGAATTGATACGGCTTTTGGATAGCCCTAAATTATTTTGAGCGTTTTTTCTAATATTGGCCGTGTCGATTATATGCTGAATATTATCAGTTAGCAAATCACTTCTTTTAATATCGGTTTCATCAGTTGGATTGTAATAATCAATTAGGGTTAATTTGAGCCATTCTTTTTGCTCTGGTTTTGGGTTATCAATTTCAAACTTTTCTAAAATGTAGTTTTCTAGCGGGTCTAGTTTTTTATTAATAGCGGCAATTTCATTCTTTTCAACTCCACTTAATCCACGTTGTTTTTTTCTGGTATCATTCCAAAAAATCTTTGTAGTGTGGATTTGGGTGTTTGCTTCAAATTGCTGCTTGTTGTTTTCTAATTGAATCCTAACTTTTAAAGCTGCTTTGTCTTTCTGTGAACGATATAAAAAATAAACTCTAGCCATCTTACAAATGTTTTTAAATTAGCACTTATTAAGCAAATATACAAATCTGTACGCAATCTGTACGTAGAATGTAGATTAGTTTAGATTTGTTTAAATTTAATTCAATAATCAAAAGTCCTAATTATAAAGGCTTTGCGACGTTATTAAAGGGTTTCGGGTGTTTTTTAGATTTAATGTTATCTAAATAAATAGGGCAAAACAAGTCCCGCTCCGAGTACCAAACCCTTTGAGAAATCAAAGGGTTTTTTGTTTTAAAAAATGTTATGCCTAGAAAATTAAAAAATAGCGAACTGATTCGAAAGACGGATGCTGAGTTTAAAACTTCAAAAAAAACTCCTCTGATCCTAATTTTGGATAACATCCGAAGCCTCAATAATATCGGTTCTGTATTTAGAACGGCAGATGCGTTTTTAATTAAGAAAATTTATCTCTGCGGAATTACTGCAACTCCACCTCATAAGGACATTCAAAAAACAGCTCTTGGTGCTACCCAAACTGTAGATTGGTCTTATGCTGAAAGTACTCTAGAAGTGATACGTAAACTGAAAGAAAATAATGTGCAAATCATGTCGATTGAGCAAGCGGAAAACTCTGTTTCTTTAAACGAATTTAAACCTGAAAAGGATACAACTTATGCATTTGTTTTTGGTAATGAAGTAAAAGGAGTTCAACAAGAAGTCGTAGATGTTTCCGATGCTGTCCTGGAAATTCCACAACTTGGAACGAAGCATTCTTTAAACATTTCAGTTACAGCAGGTGTATGTGTTTGGGATTTTATGTCTAAGACACAATTCTTAAAATAGAAAGAATTAGAATAATTTAATTACTAATCTCTAACACTTAAAAGTTTCAACGCAAAGACCATTAAGTGTTTTGCGAAGACTACAAATTCTTAACTATTAATAACCAAGATTTTTGATTGTGAGCGCTTTATTTGGACTCGAAACGTGAATTAAAATCCAGTTCAAATTATAATTAAGATGCTTTTTCCTTTTCTAATTTATCCTGAAGCATTTTCAACTCGTCTCTGAAACGTGCTGCTTCCATAAAGTCAAGGTCTTTGGCAGCTTTCTCCATGGATTTCCTTACCAAGGTCATTCTTTTCTTTAGATCTGCTTCATTATAATTCTCAGCTGCTTCTTCAGCAGCCTGCAGTGTTGGAGTTTCAACAACTTCGTATGGTTTTTCTTTTTTGCCGCTTAAAGCAGAATTGTGAGCTTTTTTAAGAGCTTGTGGCGTAATATTATGTTTAGTATTGTGTTCAATTTGTTTGGATCTTCTGTATTCGGTTTGATCGATGGTTTTCTGCATGCTATCTGTAATCTTATCAGCATACAAAATCGCCCTGCCTTCCAGGTGACGTGCCGCACGACCTATGGTTTGCGTTAAGGTTCTATTGCTTCGCAGAAAGCCTTCTTTATCGGCATCCAAAATCGCTACTAGAGAAACTTCAGGTAAATCCAGACCTTCTCTCAATAAATTCACTCCAACCAGAACGTCAAATACTCCTTTTCGTAAATCAGACATGATTTCCACACGTTCCAAAGTGTCAATATCACTGTGAATGTAACGTGTTCTAATTTTGACTCGCGTTAAGTATTTAGTCAGCTCTTCTGCCATACGCTTTGTTAGGGTAGTCACCAAAATACGCTGATCCTTTTCTACCCGAATGTTGATTTCTTCAATCAAGTCATCTATTTGATTTTGACTCGGACGAACTTCAATTACAGGATCCAAAAGACCGGTTGGCCTAATCACTTGCTCTACATAGACACCATCTGACTTTTGTAATTCATAATCTGCCGGAGTAGCGCTTACATAAACGACTTGGTTTTGTAAAGCCTCATATTCTTCCAGACGTAAAGGACGGTTGTCCATGGCTGCGGGCAGTCTAAAACCATAATCTACCAGATTTTCTTTACGAGAGCGGTCACCGCCATACATAGCGCCTACTTGCGGAATAGTCACGTGGCTTTCATCCACAATCATTAAATAATCATCTGGAAAATAATCAAGCAAACAGAAAGGCCTAGTACCTGGCTGTCGGCCATCAAGATATCTGGAATAATTCTCAATCCCTGAACAATACCCCAATTCTTTAATCATCTCCAAATCGAAATTGGTACGCTCCTCAATTCGTTTAGCTTCAAGCGGTTTGCCGATGTCTTTGAAATACTCGATTTGCTTGCCTAAATCAATTGCGATTTGATCAATTGCACTATTCAAAACATCAGGCGAGGTCACAAAAATATTGGCCGGATAAATATTTAACTTATCATATTTGGCCATGATTTCATTGGTCTCTACATTGAATGCTTCAATTTCTTCAATGTCATCTCCAAAAAAATGGATGCGATAAGCATGATCGGCATAACCTGGAAATATATCCAAGGTATCACCTTTTATTCTGAAATTGCCGCGGTTAAACTGAACCTCGGTTCTTGAATATAAACTTTGAACCAAGCGCTGAAGCAATTTAGTTCTTGGAATGTGTTGATCAACTTCTACCTCAATCACATTTTTTTGAAATTCAACTGGGTTTCCTATACCGTAAAGGCAACTTACTGAAGCCACAACTAAAACATCACGCCGACCTGAAAGTAAAGAAGATGTTGTGCTCAATCTCAGTTTTTCGATCTCATCATTGATGGATAAATCTTTTTCAATGTAGGTTCCGCTTGACGGAATAAAAGCTTCAGGTTGGTAATAATCGTAATATGAGACAAAATATTCAATAGCATTTTCAGGAAAAAAGGCTTTAAATTCTGAATACAATTGTGCGGCCAGGGTTTTGTTATGCGCCAAAACCAAGGTTGGTTTTTGAACACTTTCCACCACATTGGCCATGGTAAAGGTTTTACCAGATCCCGTCACGCCCAATAGAGTTTGGTAGCGGTCATTGTTGTTGACACCCTGCACCAGTTTTTCAATCGCTTGTGGCTGGTCTCCTGTAGGTTTAAAGTCTGACTTTAAATTGAATTTCATGTATTTATTTTAGATACGGGCACTCTAATTCAGATGAATTTAAATGCGAAGATACCTTGCTTACAAGTCAATCCAAAGTCAAAGTGTTTCCTTTGGCATTAATTTCACACGTATAGAATTCAGAAGAGAAATCGATTATCATGTTGAATTGTTTCCAAGGCGATTACTTATCAATAGAAGATAAAATCACAAATTATTAGCAATCTTATAGTTCTTTTGAACGATAGCATTATGCATATAAATGCCGGAAGCTTAATTAAGGATAAATCTGAGCAACACTTCGCTATTGATTTTAAATTGATCGAACGATAAGTTTGGAGATGATTCCTCATCCATCGAAGATGTCTCTCTTATTTGCATTCCAGACGCTTTGCTTTGTAAAGCATAGGCAAATGAATTGGTTTCGGAAATAAAAATAGCTTTGCCAAGTGTTTGATCAATTGCATTTGTCATCGCTTTCGCATTTTGTTTAGCATTTGCTACAGCCTTAGCTTTCATTTGCGTTTTAAGTTCTTCCATTTTGGAGTGATCAGTTTTTCCTAGATTCACATTTGCAATTCCTATGTCTTGCAGGCTTTTGACAGCATCTCCAAGCGTTGAAGCTTTGTATACGAGTAGATTGTATTGTTTAGTTTTTAGAACTTTTTGACCGGACAAAAAATAGGATTTGAAATTACTGCTGGCATCGGAGACAAACAGTTGTTTTTCGATGTCAATGTTGAGTTTTTTAAATTCTAAAATCATTTTCTGCTCCAATTCTTCAACACTGGATTTTCCTTTGGTATCCTCTTCAGAAATGGTAATATTTAAATAAATTCTGTCGGGAGAGACAAGCGTGTCAGCACTTCCTTTGACTTCGATATAAGGCTGATCGATAAAGTTTTTTTGCTGAGATTGTACATTTAAGACTATAAATAATAAGATTGTGATACTAAATACGAGTTTCATAAGGTTAGGTGTTTATGGTTTGCTTATCGTTTTAAGGTGAAACTTCCGGTTTCAACTGTTCCATCTGTTAAGCGAATTCTATACCAATAATCATCAGAAGGTAAATCTCTACCATTGTAAGTTCCATCCCAACCTTGATCAGCATTTGTAAACGACCTTAAAAGCTTACCGTACCTGTCATAAACCTGAAGTAAAATATCCTCCGTAGTATTATCCAGTAATCCGCTTATTTCCCAAAGGTCATTGATGCCATCACCATTGGGCGTGAAAAACTTCATGATTCCAAGAACACCCACTGTTTTTTCTGAAATGCCACAGCCCAATTTATCTCTTACATAGACAGTATAAACCCCAGGATTAAGATTTTCAAATAAGTTGGAATCTTGGAAGCTGGATGCGTTGTTTATTGCAAACTGATAATCTCCAAAGCTTGAAGGATTAACAAGGAGTTTTAAGTTACTGACATCTCCCAGCCTTTCAACTTGATGATCAAAGTCAGCAAGGTTGGACTCAGTTATGATGAAAGATTTTCGGGATGTACAACTTGTGCCTATGATGTTGACATCTACATTATAATTACCTCCAGAGTTAACTGAAATCGTAGGAGTTGTTTCGCCGGTAGACCATTCAAATTCAAAGCGTGAAGGATCCTGGCTGCTACTTAAGGGATCAAGTGTAATTTCATCTGGGAAGTCTTCCAGGCAATAGGTGAGGATTTCATCACTTTCATCGATGTCGGCTAAATCTTCAGCAATAAGTTCAAATTCCCTAATATCCTCACATACTCCAAAGCTTGTGATTTTAACGTAAAGAGAAGACAAGTCTTCAATGTTTGTGAAATTTGAAGTTAGAGGAATTGGATTATTTCCACTAGTTACATCAGCAGAATTCTTATAAATTTCAACTTCTATTTGGTCTGGGTTTAAACTGACTTGATCGCTTAACACTGAACGAATTTCAGTTAAATCATAAAGGGCATCTTCTCCCGGTATTCTACAAGTTAAGAGTTCGCCATCACTATAGATTGGACTTTGATTGAAAGTGATTTGGGCCACTCCGATCAACGGACATTCTCCATTATTTAAATCGACTTCTAAGCGGTAATTTTCTCTAATTGGGAATTCTGAAGTTGGATCAACTGAAATATTTACAGCAGAACCAGTTTCACTATTTAAAATAATGCCATCTTTAGACCAGGTATAGGTGGCGCCAGGAATATCATCATAACTTAATTCATAAGTATACATATCGCATAAAGCAACTTGCTCTATGACTTCTTCTCCATTAGTTTCAACAATTGGAATTCTTTTGCTGAAAAGCGATTGTATGAAAGGCGGTAATCCTGCAGCAGAGGCCCTCCCAGCAAGAGAAATAGCGCCTTGATTTATGTCTTGCGTATAATTGACATTCTCTGCAGCTCGGTTTGGATTATTGATAACACCTAGTAAACTACCGCCGTCTAATGAATGGTATATTTTACCATTCGGACCAAGTTGCAAAGCATTGAATAATTGAGTTGAAGTTGTTATTGTCTCTTTTGAACCAGGTATATCAGTTGAATTTAAGTCCCACTGAAAAATTTTTGGAAACAAATCGGTGGCAACAGCATAAGCTTTGGTGCCATCTTGAGAAAATTCAACACTATAAGCGTTGACATTACCAATCAACTCAATAGGATTAGAAACTACTCCTGTGGCATTGTCAAAATCATACAGATATACAGAACCGTCTTTACCATCCGTATAATCTTCTCTGTTGAATGTTTTAGAGTAATGAGCTGTCAAAATTTTATCTCCAATAGGCGAAGCTTTCATATAGCCCAGAGCTCCTCTTCGGTAGGATGTGGTTGGAATATTTGGGATAACTTGAGAAACTTCCGGGTTAACATCTATTCCATTATCATCAATCAAAAAGGAGTAATACGTATCCTTAAAATGAGTAATCACCCAAACCGAGTTACAATCACGGCCTCTAACTGCAGTAATTTTTTCTGAAGCTTTATATTTTTTGTCTTCATCAGAATCTGCGTAGGTGACTAACTGAATATTCTTACTAGAAGGTACGACATCGCCTAAACCACTTCTTAAGCTCATATCTACCAATGAATAATTTAATCCATTGTTGAATCCATCATCGTCTCTAGGAATGATACCACCATCATCGTAAGTATCAATTCTATTGCTAAATCTGTCTGCAGGACCTTGTATTGGATAGGCAAAAGCATTGTTATGGTGGGGCTCGTCAACGGTAAAGACATAATACAAATCAGGTTCAGTCGGGTGAGGGACAATTAACCCACTAGAGGTGCTTGAAGGATCACCATTCAGTCCTGAGCCACTAAAATAATCAGCATTCGGCATAATGTTATGATTTCTGTCCCAGATGGTTCTTCCATCGGTGTACATCAAAAGATTTCCGTTGGAGTCTGAAATAGAAGAACAGCCTTCTGAAGTGTTGAGTTCTCCATCGGTAAGTGCTGAAGGCGGGTTGGTGTTGAATGTAACACCAGCATTGTTTCCAAAATACCAGTTGTTAGCTTCTCCCTGTCCGAAAATAGAAAGGCTTATTACAGATATTAACAAGAAAATAAAGGTTCTCAAGAATCCATTTTCCTCAAATATAATCTAAAGATCCCGCTTCTGTAAAAGTTTCCAGGAAGAAAAAATAAAGATAAAACTCCAGGCCATGACGATCAAGATCGCCGACCATTCTACATCATAAGATTTTTCAAATTCAGAGTTTAACTGAGTAGCCGCTGACTTTATGATTCCCAACCTTGAAAAGGGCTCAATAATTAAATTGCCCATAGACTGAAGCGGTAAAAAGTTAACGATAAACTCCAGGGATTCTGCCTGAAATTTCACAAATAATTGAACAATACCTTCAAAAATCCAGAGTAGAAACAAAAAGCCTAAAGCAAAAGCAGAACGTCTTAATAAGATTCCAAAAAATAAACACATGGAAAAGAATCCAATCAGCTTCAAAAAGTAGGCGAAAATATATTCAAGGTCAGAGAAGATGATTCCAACTTCATTATAATCAGAAAAAATGAGTCCTAAAATCAAACTCACTATAAAAAGTAATAGTGTTGAAGCCAAAGCAAAACCCAATACTCCATAAAATTTAGACAAGATGAATTCCTTTTTGCTCAGTCCATCGATTAAATTTTGCTTTAGAGTCCGATTGGTATATTCACTGGAAACCATGGATACAATGACTACGGCTAAAAATAGCTTTAGAAAGGCAACGATGTAAGCGTTGAAGTGCCAGATGTACGGAAAATTGAAAATGCCCTGGTCTGCCAATCGGAAGTCAATCGATCCAAAATTAAACCGAATGGAGGCAAACAAGGCAATGGCACTAAACAGGATGAAATAAATGAGGCTGAGTACTTTTGCCGCCCGATTATTTTTAAGCTTGTGAAATTCTATAAGAAAAAGTCTTTTCATAAGTAGAGCTTATTGGTTTTTCGTAAGTTTTAAAAATTGTTCTTCCAGCGTTTCTTTTCGCTTTACCAGATGAGTCAGTAAAATTTGGTTTTCAAAACATTCCTTGTTTAGAGCTTTAGCTTCATAAGGCTGAGATAAGATGGCTTTTATCAGGTCATTTTCTTCTTCATCATAACTTTCAATAGCCTCATGAGTATCCAGAAGTTGCTTTAAGGCTTCCTTATCTTCACTTTTCAATTCAAAAAAACCATGAGTAGCATTCAGTTCGTCCACGGGACCTGCATACAATTTCACTCCGTTTCTGATGACAATGACATGAGAACAAACTTTTTCTACCTCATCGAGTAGGTGAGAAGCTAGCAAAATGGTCATGCCATCTGCGGCTATTCTTTTGATAATTTCTCGAATTTGATGGATGCCTTGAGGATCCAACCCATTGGTAGGTTCATCAAGAATCAGGATCTCAGGATCATTGAGCAAAGCTGAAGCAATAGCCAGGCGCTGTTTCATTCCCAATGAATAACTTTTGAAATGGTCTTTTTTTCGGTCCTTAAGATTTACGATGTCAAGGACATGATCTATTTTGGAAGAGTCAACTTCTTTGATCTTACAAACTAACTTTAGATTGTCCTCAGCACTCATGCTGGGGTAGAAATTGGGACTTTCGATGATAGCCCCCACTTTTTTTAAAGCATTATGCGTAGTCATATTGCCATCAAACCACTCAAAACTACCAGAGGTGGGATTGACGACATTCAGAACCATTCCCAAAGTGGTTGACTTCCCACTTCCATTGGGTCCCAGAATACCATAAACATTACCTTTTTGGATATTGAAGCTAAGTGCATTGACAGCGGTTAAACTTCCAAATTTTTTGGTGAGGCCTTTCAGTTTTAAAATAGTTTTCAAAGTGGTTCAGTTTTTTATAAGACGGAAAGCAAGAGTTGATGTTACATATTAAGCAAGCAAATTTGCTACCTTTGAAAAAAAAGGGTGCATGGAAAAGAAACTCATGTCTAGGAAAAAGCCATCGTTTACGATAAGCGAACAGCTCAATAAATACCTTCAGACTTATAACAGGAACACTAAGATTCCAGTTTCTTACGATGATTTATTGAGATTTTCAGGCTCTATCGTGGTCTATGATAGGCATGACGAGGATACTTTATGGGTAAGATGTTACTATTCAGATTTTGAGCGGGAAGAAATCGATAACAGTTTAAAGCGTGTTTATCTTATCCTTCACTCCGATGGGCGTAGTGAACATCTGGATTTCCTCAATGTCGATGCTATAGACTATTGCACTTTTGGTAATTCTAAACCCTTTCGGATTAAAGTTAGAAATGTACTGAACGATAACTTCACCTATTTCTACATCAAAAAAGCAGATGCCTCCAGAATATACGGGCTGGATTTTGAGCATATTCTTTCCCCAAACCGAATCAATTTTTTGGTCAACAAAGACACCTTAATAGAAGAGCATATTGCCGGGATTCCAGGAGATGTCTTCATCAAAGAGCATTTACCCGAGTGCACTGATAGAGCCAGGAACGAAATTGCCAAGCAATTTGTCAAGTTTGACGAACGCTGCACCCTAAGGCTTTTAGGGGATATGCGTTCTTATAACTACGTCGTAATCCCTACTCATGATTTTGACCATGTAGATTACAAAATCAGAGCGATAGATTTTGATCAGCAAAACTATGAAGGCAATCTAAAAGTATATCAGCCACATTTTTTTAAAGAAAACCGACCTATGGTCAAAATGGTTTCAGATTTACTTCAGGACACTTCGGTAGAACAATATAGGAAAGAAGAGCGTTCTCAAGTGGCTAAGCGTTTAATCACTTCAGAAAAAAGATTTAGAATGCTCATACGTTCTATGATGAAGGACAGAGTGTCTTCAGATCAAAATGTGAAGACGCTGAGAAACCAACTCGTCGCTTATACCCGAGACATCCGCTTCAAACGCTGTAAAACTATGGGGCATATTCTTAAAACAGCCTTGGATTTTGTGAAGAGAAATTATCTGGAAATCGAATGATTACTTTCTTTTTTCTGAATTTTATCCTTGATTTTCATATTTTAGAGCAAAAATTTAAATTTTAAACTTATGAACAAAATAAATTATCTAGTTCTGGCTCTGGGACTGAGTATTCTTACTCTCCCATCAGCTTCAGCGCAACTGGAAAGCAATCAGTCACAATTTGACGAATTTATGGACAGGTCTGGAAATTCTTACCGCTCTGCAACTGGGAAACCTGGTCCGGAATATTTTCAAAATGAGGCAGACTACAGCATCAAGGTGAGTCTTGATCCCGAAAGTCATAAGATAACGGGGCAGATCACTATGGAGTATGTCAACAATAGTCCTGAGGATCTAGACTATATCTGGATGTATTTGGAGCAAAATAGATTTACTCAAAATTCAAGAGGAACTCTCACCACTCCTGTAGAGGGCAACCGTTATAATGGTGATCCATTAGACGGTGTTAAGATTTCTAATCTACAAGCCAAAGTAAAGCGTTCTACTTCAACCAAACATTTGATTACAGATACGCGCATGCAAGTCTTTTTCGATCAGCCTTTAAAAGCTGAAGGCGGAAAAGCCGAGGTGTCTATGAACTTTGAGTTTGAAATTCCTGTGAATGGAATGGACAGAATGGGGCGTTTAAGCACCCAAAACGGCGAAATTTACGCCCTGGCGCAATGGTTTCCGCAAGTTGCGGTGTTCGATGATATTGAAGGCTGGAATGTTGAGCCTTATTTGGGAGCTGGAGAATTTTACTACGATTATGGAAATTTTGATGTAGAAATCACCGTTCCTCACAATTTTGTAGTGGTCGGTTCTGGAGAGCTTCAGAACCCTAAAGACGTCTTGTCATCTGAGGTTTATGACCGTTACAAAAAAGCTTTAGAAAGTCAGGAAACAGTGACTTTAATTTCTTCAGAAGAAATTGGTAATAGCAACATGTTTGCCAACGAAAGCGGCACTCAAACCTGGCACTACGAAATTGAAAATTCCAGAGATTTTGCTTTTGCAGCTTCCAAAGCTTTTATCTGGGATGGAGCACAATTCAATCTTCCAAGTGGAAAAACAGGCTTAGCCCATTCTGTATATCCTATCGAAAGCGACGGGCAAGATGCCTGGTCAAGATCAACAGAATACAGTAAGGCGTCTATAGAGCATTATTCAGAAAAGTGGTTTGAATACCCTTACACATCGGCAGTTAATGTCGCCGCAGATATCGGTGGAATGGAATACCCAGGACTCAATTTCTGTAGCTGGAAAAGCAAAGGCGGAAGTCTTTGGGGCGTTACCGATCATGAGTTTGGCCACAACTGGTTTCCAATGATTGTAGGAAGCAATGAAAGACGTTACGCCTGGATGGACGAAGGCTTCAATACCTTTATCAATTTTTATAGTACACAAGCTTTCAACGATGGTGAATATCCAGCACGTTTGAACAAGCCTAGGAATTTAACAGGTTGGTTCATAGGAGATACCCGCGAAAGCATTGCAACCTATCCAGATGTAGCAAATTTAAGAAACCTTGGAATGATTGCGTATTATAAGCCAGCACTAGGCTTAGTCATGTTGAGAGAATATATTTTGGGTGAAGAGCGATTCGATTACGCCTTTAGATCGTATATCGAAACCTGGGCGTTCAAACATCCTCAGCCCAAAGATTTTTTCAACCATATGGAAAGCGCAGCAGGCGAAAACCTATCCTGGTTTTTTGAGCCATGGTTCTATGGCACAGAAAATATCGATTTAGCTGTCGATTCGTTAAGAAAGCGAGATGGAGCTTATTACTTAACGGTTTCCAACAAAGGGGGAATTCCAATGCCGGTTCACATGCAAATCACTTTTGAAGATGGTTCAACCGCTATGAAAAGCCTGCCTGTAGAAATCTGGCAGAGAGGTAACACCTGGACCCATAAATTTGAAACTGAAAAAGACATTAAGTCTATAGATATCGACCCTAACAAAATTTTGATGGACATCAATTATTCCAATGATAAATGGCCAATAGAAATTTATAAAGATTAAATTCTTTAAAACAGTACAGAAGCCGTTAGAAACCAAGAGTTCTTAACGGCTTTTTTATTTCATCAAATCATTTTTTAATTAAAATTTGTGTCTCCTGTCTGTCGAACCTTGTTTGCTCTCTATTTCTGATTTTGCTTACGTAAGTCTAAGAATGTATAGAAAATAAGCTTTAAGCTTATAAGTTAGATTTCAAGTTGGGATCGTTTGGGGAAGTTGATTTAGTCTACTCTTATTTATAATAGTTTTCGTTCACCTGAAGTCGGGTTACAGTTATTTCTTGTAGTGACACCAAACAAAGAATCTGTCTCAAAATATCAAAATTGTCACCTTGAACTTGTTTTCAAGGTCTAATTATAAACTAATAATCAATTAATGTAGATTCTGAAATATCCCAAATCGTCGGGACAGAATGACAATGATATTGGTTTTGATATAGCTACTTTTTTAAGTCAATCCTTTACTGCATTTTATAACCAAGTTAAAAAAGTTTTTACTCCCTACTACACCCCTAGTATCTCCCTAGTATCCCCTAAGTATCTACCGAGGAGCTCTGAGATCATTTTTTGTTTGGATTAAAAATTTATTGACGACAAATAATTTTAGTTTGAATGCAAATTTTGACAAGTTCACGACTCACGACTCACGACTCACGACTCACGACTCACGACTTGAGCTATAATCCAGAAATGCTTTCTGCTTTTACGTGTCTATCTACTTTTCTCAATAAGCCCTGAAGAACTTTTCCAGGACCTACTTCTGTAAAATCTGTAGCCCCATCAGCCAGCATCTGTATCATGGTTTGCGTCCATTTTACTGGAGCGGTTAATTGTTTTATCAAATTGTTTTTGATCTCCTGAGGATCAGAAACTGCGGTTGTGGTAACGTTTTGATAGACTGGACATTTTGGAGTACTGAATTTTGTAGATTCAATAGCTTTTGCCAGTTCTTCTTTTGCTGGTTCCATCAATGGAGAGTGAAAAGCCCCGCCAACGGGAAGTAGTAATGCCCGTTTTGCCCCTTTTTCCTTCATGGCTTCACAGGCTTTTTCTACCGCTTCACGCGTTCCGGAAATCACCAGTTGTCCAGGACAATTGTAATTGGCAGGAACAACAATACCATCTATAGATTTACAAACTTCTTCCACAACTTCATCGGCAAGCCCTAAGACCGCAGCCATCGTTGAGGGGTTGATTTCACAAGCCTTTTGCATGGCCAAAGCTCTTTTATGTACCAATTTCAGTGCATCTTCAAATTCTAAAGTCCCATTAGCCACCAAGGCCGAAAACTCACCAAGTGAATGACCTGCCACCATATCTGGTTGAAAAGACTCTCCCAACACTTTACTTAAAATCACGGAGTGTAAAAAGATAGCAGGTTGAGTGACTTTAGTCTCTTTGAGATCCTCAGCAGAACCTTCAAACATGATTTTGGAAATATCAAATCCTAGAATGTCGTTGGCTTTATGGAATAGGTTTCTGGCTTCTTCAGAGCTGTTGTAAAGGTCTTGACCCATTCCTGTAAACTGGGCACCCTGACCCGGAAATATATAAGCTTTCATGTGGTAGTTTTTTTGTTGAGGATCAAAGATAATATTTTAGGCCGTTTTGAAGAATGTCAGTCTTTAGTTCTCAGTTTACGGTTGACGGTTCTCAGTACCCGACAGTACCCGACAGTGAGCCTGCCTGCGTTCCTTCAAAGGCAGGGAGTGATTGGTGGCTGGAAGGTTTTCGACGGAGTTGATCTTGAGCGAGGTTGAAGTACTCGATTTATTTAAATTTAAACACTGTCAATCTGTTTAGGTTTGAGCTGCCTGTGTTGAGCAAAGACGAAGTAGAGTCGAGAACAAAAAAATTCTATATCAAAAATTATGAAAACCTTCTTTGTCTATATTATCAAATGCGCTGATCATACTTATTACACAGGAATGACTAATAATATATCTAGAAGATGGCAAGAGCATTGTTTTGGTGAAGAACACAAAGATGCTTACACCTATAGCCGAAAACCTTTGGAGTTGGTTTTTTATGAAGCTTTTAATGATGTAAAACAAGCCTTTGAGTTTGAGTGAAAAATCAAAAGATTTAGCTGAATGTAGAAATGATTCACATTCTAAATTTAAACAAATGGAGTAAATGGTTCTCGACTCCGCTCGAACTTGAAACAAAAGTGGTTTTCGATTGAATATATCCTGAGCGATGGCCGAAGGCTTCGAACTCAAAACATAAGTGATTTCTGACGGAATTTATCCAGATTGATAGCAAAAAGACACGTACTTGAAACAGGAAAAGAAATCGAACTTAAACTAAGTAATCAAAGAATTTTATAATTGTTTTAGTATCGAGCTATTTTAAGCTATTTTGTTTCCCAATAAAGTTGATGCTGAGCGATAGCCGAAGGGCTCAAACTTGGAATAAAGTAAAATTCTCGACTTCAGTTATTTAAATGGTTCTCGACTCCGCTCGAACTTGAAACTAAAGTGGTTCTCGATTGGGTTTATTCTGAGCGATAGTCGAAGGCTTCGAACTCAAAACAAAAGTGATTTTCGATTGAATATATCCTGAGCGATAGCCGAAGTGCTCGAACTTGAAACAAAAGTGGTTTTCGATTGAATATATCCTGAGCGATAGCCGAAGTGCTCGAACTTGAAAAATGAAATGACTCAGACTTAAAACAAAAGAATATCTCCCACAAGACTTAATTAAAAATGAGCGATTCTTCATCATCACTTTTGACTAGACGCAGCCCCCTGGCATTTTAGTCCTGAGAGATGATATTATTTTTGAGATGTGATCGCCTAACTTTTCTGTATGCTTGGTCTGATTATCTCTTTTTGTTATTTCAGACGTTATAAAGATGTCAGGGCTAACGCCCCTTTTTTCAAGCAGTCGCGGATGTATTACGAAGATGTCAGTGCTAACGCTCCTCCATTTTTTCTATGGTTACATATTTTATGTGTATATCAAAGCTTTTTTTAAAACTTGTTTGTAAAAATTCTAGATAGGGGCGTAGCTCTGTAATCTTAATACGAGCAGCGTCCTAACATCATTTTCCAAAACAAAATTTTAACATCTGTAGATTTATAAATAAATGATTATTATTCCTATGTTTGTGACATGTTAAATAATCAAAACAATTCTTGGTGGTGGTCTTTATTACGTCAAACGTCGTGATCTAGATCCTGCTATGCATATATTTCATAAAGGCTTGTCTATCACGACAGGCCTTTTTTAATTTTTAAAACCTGAACCAAGACCATGAGTTATTCTTTAAAAACCACTTATCAAAAGCTGCTTGCGGACACCTTTACGCCGGTGAGTGCCTATCTCAAAATCAGGGATAAATATCCACATTCGTTGCTGTTGGAAAGCAGTGACTACCATACCAACGACAATAGCTTTAGCTACATCTGTTGCAACCCCATTGCTCACTTCAAAGTGGAAAACGAACAAATCGAACTCAAATATCCCGACGGCACCTATAAGCAAATCGATATCGATGCTGAGGTGAATGTGACCAGCGAACTTCAGAAGTATTTAGCAGAGTATGAAGTCGAAGATTTAGGTTTTAAATTTCTAACTCAAGGACTTTTTGGATTCTCGACTTACGACGCCGTTCGCTATTTTGAAAAATTAACCATCGATAAAAGTCGATCTCAATTGGGTTTGCCAGACATGCTTTACAATGTGTTTCAGAATGTAATTGTCATTAATCATTTTAATGACGAAGCTTATATTTTTGATCATAGTTTCGACGGTACCAATCGCATTTCAGAATTAAAATCTTTGATGAAAAATCAGAATTATACTGAATATGATTTTGAATTGGATGGTGGAGAAACGTCTCCTATTACTGATGAAGAATTTATGGAATACGTCACCAAGGCGAAAGCGCATTGCCAGCGTGGCGATGTCTTCCAGATGGTGATGTCCAGACGTTTTTCTCAAGGTTTCAAGGGAGATGAATTCAATGTGTACAGAAAATTGAGAAGCATCAACCCCAGTCCTTATTTGTTTTATTTCGACTTTGGAAACTATAAAATCTTTGGGAGTTCTCCTGAAGCGCATTTAGTGGTTCAGGACGGCAAAGCGGAAATTCACCCCATTGCAGGAACGTTTAAACGGACAGGAAACGATCAGGAGGATGCCGCTATGGCCTTGAAGTTGTCTGAAGATGAAAAGGAGAATTCTGAACACGTGATGCTGGTGGATTTAGCCAGAAATGACCTGAGCCGAAATGGTAAAAAGGTAAAGGTCGAAACCTATAAAGAGGTGCAATATTTCTCGCATGTGATTCATTTGGTCAGTAAAGTGACCGCTGAAGTGAAACAAGAAAACAGTTTGAAACTGCTAGGCGATACCTTTCCTGCAGGGACTTTGAGTGGTGCACCAAAACACAATGCCATGTCGCTCATTGAAAAGTATGAAAACATAAGTCGGGAGGCTTACGGTGGTGCCATTGGCGTGATCGATTTTAAAGGCAATATGAATCAGGCGATTATCATCAGAAGTTTTGTGAGTAAGGATTTAAAATTGCATTACCAAGCCGGTGCTGGTGTGGTAAGCGATAGCACTGAAGAAAACGAATTACAAGAAGTCATCAATAAACTCGGAGCTTTACGTAAAGCTTTGGATCAATAAAAAAAGCCATGAAAAAAATATTAGTCATAGATAATTACGATTCCTTTGTCTACAATCTGGTGCATTACCTCGAAGAATTTGACGCCGAAGTTACTGTGAAACGTAACGATGAGGTGAACGTAGAAGATGTAAAACATTACGATAAAATCTTACTGTCTCCAGGTCCTGGAATCCCTGAAGAAGCTGGCCAGTTAAAAGCGATCATCAAAGCTTTTGCTCACGAAAAGCCAATGCTGGGTGTGTGTTTAGGTCAGCAAGCCATCATGGAAGTCTTTGGTGGAGAGTTGCTGAATTTGGACAAAGTTCACCACGGGGTTGCGACAGAAATTAAAACTTTGGTCGACGATGAGGTCTTATACAAAGGACTTCCAAAAACTATGATGGTCGGTCGGTACCATTCGTGGGTGGTGAATCAACACTTACCAGATTGTCTTTTGGCTACCTCAGTCGATGAGCAGGGGCAAATCATGTCTTTAAGACATAAAGAATACGATGTAAGAGCGGTTCAATTTCATCCGGAATCGGTGTTAACGCCGGAAGGCAAACAAATGATTAAAAACTGGATTGAAAGCTAATTTGCTCAAACAAAAGACTTATGAAACATATACTCAACCGACTCATACAGCAGGAACAGCTCTCTAAAGAAGACGCCAAAGGCGTGCTGTTGCAAATCTCTAACGGCGAGTTCAGCGAGATTCAAATCGCCTCCTTTCTTACGGTATTTATGATGCGCAGCATCAGCGTGGAAGAGTTGGAAGGCTTTCGGGATGCACTTTTGGAACTCTGTATTCCTGTCGATTTTCAAGGCGAAACGGTCATGGATTTGTGTGGAACAGGCGGCGATGGGCAAAACACCTTCAATGTGTCTACGGCAGCTTCGTTTGTGGTTGCTGCTTCAGGCATTAAAGTCGCTAAGCACGGAAACTACGGCGTGTCTTCAGTCAGTGGAAGTTCTAACGTTCTGGAAGCCATGGGGATTAAATTTTCCAATGAGCAGGGTTTTTTAGACAAAAGCATGGAAAAAGCCAATATCGCTATTCTTCACGCGCCTTTGTTTCATCCGGCGATGAAAAATGTGGCGCCAATTCGGAAATCCCTTGCTTTAAAAACGTTTTTCAATATGCTGGGTCCAATGGTGAATCCTGCTAAGCCAGATTTGCAACTGGTCGGCGTGTATGACTTGGAATTGCTGAGGAAATACCATTATTTGTATCAGAAAACCGATAAAACTTACTGCATTTTGCACGATTTGAATCAGTATGATGAAATCTCTCTGACGGCTAAAACCAAGTGCGTCACCAATACACAGGAGATTTATTTGTCTGCTGAAGATTTTGGCGTTTTACCAGTTTCTAAAGAGGAAATTTATGGAGGGGACACGGTGGAAGGTGCTGCCTATATTTTTTATCAGATTTTAAATGGAAAAGGAACCGCAGCTCAAAACAACGTGGTCTGTGCCAATGCAGCAGCGGCAATTTCAACAGCCAGAAACATCACCGTAGCCGATGCTTTTGCAGAAGCTAAAGATCTTTTGAAAGGAGGAAAAGCACTTGAAGTTTTGAACCAACTTAAAACGATAAGTCAGTCATGAAACAGATTCTAGAAGAAATTATCGGTTATCAGCAACTGGTCGTCAACCTTAAGAAGAAACGGATGCCCGTCGAGGTCTTAACCTCTTTCCCTGAGTTTTCAAGTCCAACGCGAAGCTTAAAGCAAGCCGTGGCAACTTCCGAAGAAGGAATAATCGCCGAATTCAAGCGCCGATCGCCTAGTAAGGAAGCGATTAACCTGAAGGCGGATGTGATGAATATTGCACAAAGTTATGAGAAAATGGGCGCTGCAGGGATGTCGGTGTTGACCAATCAGCGTTACTTTGGGGGGAGTTTGGAAGATTTACAACTGGCAAAATCAGTTTGTAATCTGCCGATTTTACGTAAAGACTTTATGGTGGATGCGTACCAAGTATTAGAGGCTAAAGCTTACGGAGCGGATGCGATTTTGTTGATTGCCAACGCGCTTTCTGCTGAAAAGCTGGAAGAATTGGCGGTTTTGGCTCACGATCTAGGATTAGAAATATTATTTGAAATTCACGAAGCTGAAGAAATCAAGAAGTTAGATACGAAATACATTGATTTGATTGGCGTCAACAACCGTAATTTAAGGACTTTCGAAGTGGATCTCCAACAAGGTTTAGACATGTTACCACATTTGCCAGCAGATGTGCTGAAGATTTCTGAAAGCGGCATTCAGGACCGGGAAACCATTCAGAAATTGATTCAGCAAGGATTCAATGGCGTATTGGTGGGTGAGTTTTTTATGAAACAAAATGGATCTGAATTAAAATAAGAGGTATATGAAAGTGAAAGTCTGTGGAATGAAACATCCAGAAAATATCCAAGCCTTGGCACAATTAGACATCGATTATATGGGGTTTATTTTCTATGAAAAGTCACCACGTTTTGCAAAAACAGCAATTGAGCTTCCTGAGCGCATTCAGAAAGTTGGGGTATTTGTCAACGAAACTATCGAGAAGATTTTGAAGAAAGTCAAAGAGTTTCAATTGAATGTGATTCAGTTGCACGGTTATGAAAGTCCGGAATTTTGTAAAGAGCTTAATCAGGCTTTGGCTGCAGAAGGCTTCGCTGAGGTGAAGTTGTGGAAAGTATTTTCTATAAAATCTCCTTCAGATTTTGAAGGTATTGAAGATTTTAGTTACTATGTCAACGGCTATTTGCTGGATACCAAAGGCCAGTACAGAGGTGGCAATGGCGAAAAATTTGACTGGCAACTGCTTCAGCAACAGAATTTATCAAAGCCTGTAATGTTGAGTGGTGGCATTGGTCCGGAAGATGCGGAACAAGTGAGTCAATTATTTAAAAAAGGATGGATTGCAGGCGTGGACGTCAACAGCGGATTTGAAGACGAGCCTGGGCTTAAAAATATAACTTTAGTGAACGAATTTTTACAAAACCTTAGAACTTATGAGCAAGTATAAAGTAGATGAGCAGGGATTTTATGGTGATTTTGGCGGGGCATATATTCCGGAGTTGCTGTATCCCAATGTGGAAGAATTAAGGCAAAACTATAAGCAGATCATTCATACGGAAGACTTTCAGAAGCAATTCAAAAGTCTGTTGAAGGATTATGTGGGACGACCAACACCTTTGTATCTGGCTGAAAATTTAAGTGAAAAGTACAAGACCAAAATTTATCTCAAGCGAGAAGATTTGTGTCATACCGGGGCACACAAAATCAACAACACCGTTGGTCAGATTCTTTTGGCCAAAGCCTTGGGTAAACACCGGATTATTGCCGAAACTGGTGCTGGACAGCATGGTGTGGCAACGGCTACAGTGTGTGCCTTGATGGGGCTGGAATGTATTGTGTATATGGGCGCCAAAGACATTGAGCGTCAAGCCCCCAATGTCGCCCGAATGAAGATGCTGGGTGCCAAAGTGGTACCGGCCACTTCAGGAAGTAAAACCCTAAAAGACGCGACCAATGAGGCGATTCGCGACTGGATCAACCATCCTAAAGACACGCATTATATCATCGGTTCGGTGGTTGGTCCGCATCCGTATCCGGATATGGTGACGGAACTGCAGAGCGTGATTTCCAAGGAAGTTAAAGCTCAGATGCTGGAGAAAGAAGGTCGGGAGTTACCGGATTACGTCATCGCCTGTGTAGGAGGAGGGAGTAATGCTGCCGGATTGTTTGCAGACTTTATGGACCACGAAGAGGTAGGGATTATTGGGGTGGAAGCCTCAGGAAAAGGGGTAGAAACTACCGAATCTGCTGCGACTACTATTTTGGGTCGGGAAGGCATTATTCACGGCAGTAAAACGCTGCTGATGCAAAATACCGATGGGCAAATTACCGAGCCGTATTCGATTTCGGCAGGATTGGATTATCCGGGTATTGGACCGCTTCATGCGCATTTGTTCAAAACCGGTCGAGGTAAATTTGTGTCGATTACCGATGTGGAGGCGATGGAAGCAGGTCTGGAGCTGAGCCGTATGGAAGGGATCATTCCGGCGATTGAAACGGCGCATGCCTTTGCGATTTTCAAGTATCTGGACTTTAAGGAAGACGATGTGCTGGTGTTCAATTGCTCCGGGCGTGGGGATAAGGATTTGGAAACATACCGAAAGTATTTTGGGTATTAAGTTTTTAGTACATCAGATGGTTCTGTCCTTGTTTTAACATCGAGCGGAGTCGAGATGATTAAAGTTCTCGACTGAGTTTATCTTGACCAAGGTCGAAAGGCTTGAACATGAAACAACGAACAAATATTCAAACACCTATAAAAATTAGAACATATAAAAGTTAATCTGATCCTGCCTTGCAAGAAACCCATGCAGGCTTGATACTATTAATAGAACGCTTAGCGATAACAAACTTAAACAACCTATGAACAGAATAAATAAAGCCTTAGCGCAACATAAAAAACTGATCTCTATCTATTTTACAGCGGGTTACCCGCAGCTAGAAGATACTTCTGAAGTTATTAAACGCCTGGCGGAAGCTGGGACCGACGTGATTGAAATTGGTTTGCCCTACAGCGATCCTTTGGCGGACGGACCGGTGATTCAAAAAAGCTCAGAGCAGGCCCTAAAAAATGGAATGAGCACTCAGAAGTTATTTCAGCAACTAAAAGACATCCGTAAGGAGGTGGATATCCCGCTGATTGTGATGGGCTATTTCAACGCCATGCTGCAATTTGGAGTGGAAGACTTTTGCAAGGAATGCGAAGCGATCGGTATCGACGGCATCATTATGCCCGATTTACCGATTTCGATTTACGAACGCGATTATAAGGCTCTTTTTGAAACCCACGGACTTAAGTTTGTCCCGCTGATTACACCGGAAACTTCAGTGGAGCGTATTCAAACCATCGATGCTCTGGGCGACAGCTTTGTGTATATGGTGAGTTCGTCCAGCACAACAGGAGGCGAAAAAGGGTTTGGCGAGGAAGCCATGTCGTATTTCAAACGTATTTCAGACATGCAGCTCACCAACAAGCTCATGGTAGGTTTTGGCATCAAGGATGCGCATAGCTTTGAGCAGGCTAGTCGGTTTACCAGCGGGTGTATTATTGGGTCTGAATTCATCCGTAGATTAACCAATGAAGGTATGCATGGTATTGAGCCGTTTATTAAATCGCTGAAGTAGGTTTTTAGTGATTAGTGATTAGTGACTAGTGATGAGTTTACAGTTCACTGTTTTTCGTGAATCGATAATTAAGGTAGCTTCGTTACATCCGCCTAGGCGGACACTCAGCCACCAAATTTACAGTTAATGTCACCTCGAGTTTTTTTCTTGACTGCGAAGAAGAGAAAAAAGTATCGAGAAGTAGTTTGATGCAATTAGCTTGAACAGGGTCTCGATACTCTGATTTTGGTCTAAAGACACAAAACCAGCACTCGACCTAATATTAGCCACGAGTTACCAATTACCTCATTATAAGACTACACGAAAAGTCAACTATTGTCACCTCGAGTGATTTTGTGAAGTGAAACGGAACGAAATTGTATCGAGAGGTAGTTTGATGCAATTAGCTTGAACAAGGTCTCGATACAAATTTTTCTTTTTGCAAAAGTAAAATCCACTCGACCTGACAGCTTTGTAACCCTGCCCCGAAGCCTCGGAATATTTCAGGGTCTAGATTCAGACCGGAGAAGATGCTAAAACGAGTTCAGCATGACACTACTGGCTTATTACCACTATACCATTATACTATTATTTCATTCACCATTAACTAAAAACCAACAACTCGTGGTAGCTTCGATAAAATCCCAACGAAAAGTTGGGACCACCTGCCCGACTAAGTCATTCAGGCGGGCTCTGCTACCAGTCACCAGTCACTGATCACTGAAAGCTGGCAACACGCTGATGAAAAATTGCAAAACAAAGAAAATATAGATTCGATTAATTCGTATATTTGATAAAATCGTTTGAAATGGATATTCAAAATAGAAAAATAGAGTTTGTTCAAGAGTTTCTAAAAGTTCAAAATGAAGACATTATAAATCGTCTCGAGAAAGTTTTACGGAAAGAAATTAAAAATTCTGGAAAAGAGGAGCTTAAACCTATGACTATTGAAGAGTTTAATAAACGAATTGACAGGTCCATGGAGGATTCCAAAAATGGAAGATTGATCAAAGCAAGTGATTTAAAAGCCAAAATGGAAAAATGGGGTTAGAGGTTTATTGGACTGAATTCGCTGAAGGTGAACTTAAAAAAATATTCGAATATTACCATAAAAAAGTAAGCTACCGAATGGCTAAGAATCTGACGGATGAAATTTATAATAAAGCACTAGATCTTGAGCAAAACCCCGAAATTGGACAAATTGAGGAATTACTCAAAAATCGAAAACAGAAATTTAGATATCTAGTTTACAAAAGCTATAAAATAATCTATTGGATGAATAAAGCTGAGAGTAGAATTGAGATCAACGATGTTTTTGATACTCGCCAAAATCCTCCAAAAATAAAAAGAACAGAATAAAGCAAAAAGTGGTAATTCATAATTGTTTTTCACCGTTTACAGTCTTCGGTTTACTGTTACTTGTTTTTTACTCAATTATCAACTGACAACAGACAACTGACAACAGAAAACAGTAAACCATCAACTGATAATCCTTGGTAGCTTCGATATACCTCGATAAAAAATCGAGGCACTCAGCCACCAATATATCATTACCTTTTTATGCGACTACAAGAAAAGCCATCCATTGTCACCTCGAGTGATTTCGAGAAGTGAAACGGAACGAAATTGTATCGAGAGGTAATTTGAAGTTCTGAGTAAAAACAAGGTCTCGATACAAATTTTACTTTCTTCGAAAGTAAAATCCACTCGACCTGACATTACCCACCGGTTTCTATTCACAAGTCACTAATCACCATTCACTAAAAACCGACAAATCGTGGTAGCTTCGATACACCTCGATAAAAAATCGAGGCACTCAGCCACCAATATATTATTACCTTTTTATGCAACTACAAGAAAAGCCATCCATTGTCACCTCGAGTGATTTCGAGAAGTGAAACGGAACGAAATTGTATCGAGAGGTAGTTTGAAGTTCTGAGTATGGACAAGGTCTCGATACAAATTTTACTTTTTTCAAAAGCAAAATCCACTCGACCTGACATTACCCACCGGTTTCTATTCACAAGTCACTAATCACCATTCACTGAAAACTGGTAACCGAAAACTATTGTCACTTCGAGTTTTTTTCTTGACTGCGAAGGAGAGGAAAAAGTATCGAGAAGTAGTTTAATGTTAGAAGTTTGAATTTTAAGATCTAGATAAGATTAAAGCTCTTATTCTTTTTTGCATTGCCCAAAAAAGAACCAAAAAACGCTAGGCTTACTAAAAAAATCATAAGAAAATACTATGGAATCCCCCACCACAGATGAAAAATAACTCATCAGGCTATCGCCTTCTTTAAACAGATTTTCATCTTCTAGCTAACCCTGCTTCCTTGTTTTTCAATGTTTTTTTAGATAGGCCCGTTTCTAAAAAGTGTACCTAAATCTAATGTTTTAGTTGGTCAATAAGCCTGCCCGACTCATTCATTCTTGAGGGCTTAGCGACCATTTCTCCACTATACTATTACACCATTCACTAATCACAATTCACTATTCACTGACAACAGAAAACTGAAAACCGACAACTTCAATCAGGGTAGCTTCGATACATCCTCCTAGGCGGACACTCAGCCACCAGTTTCTATTCACAAGTCACTAAAAACCGAAAACCGATAACCGAAAACTGGATACTGAGAACTGAAAACTGAAAACCGACAACTGAGAACCGACAACTGAAAACCGAAACCCGATCTGCCTTTGCCGAGGAAACGCAGGCAGGCTCAGGATTCATTGTGGCTTCGATACAATCCCAACCAAAATGTCGGGATCATTCAGCCACCAGTTCACAAAAAAATACCGAAAACCGAATATCGAATAAAGAAGTAATTCATAATCTAACTAAAGATCAATGCACCACTATACAACTACACCACTATACGACAACTGACAACCGACAACTGAAAACCGACAACCGACAACCGAAAACTGGATACTGAGAACTGAAAACCGAAAACCAAAAACAGACAACCGACTTTCTCTAAAAACATGTAGATTTGCAGCTTAATGAAAGAAAGTTTTATCTCTTTCGATTTAAGATCAATTAACTTATAACTTTCGGTTTTTAAGATTTGAAAACAGACATTACAGCTAACCACATTCTATGGATAACACAAAGACCTCCTCTCAAGATTCTGATTGGTTATACGAGATTAAAGCAGAGAAGAAACTCCTAGATTTTAATTTTAAGGAAATTTGGAGGTACCGAGATTTGCTGGTTTTATTTGTGAAACGGGATATAGTAACCGTGTATAAGCAAACTATACTCGGCCCGCTTTGGTTTTTAATTCAGCCGCTATTTACCTCGGTTATTTTTACATTGGTGTTCAATAATGTGGCTAATATTCAAACGGGTACTGTACCAAGTTTTCTGTTCAACCTAGCGGGGATTACCGCTTGGACGTACTTCAGAGAATGTCTTATGGGTACCTCGGGCACTTTTACAAAAAACGCGGGTATCTTCGGCAAGGTGTATTTTCCTAGGGTCATTATGCCGATGTCGGTGACTATCTCCAATTTACTTAAGTTTGGAATACAACTTACTATATTTGCGGGGTTTTACATATACTTCGTGGCTTCTGGAAAAGACATCAGCCCCAATGCCAATTTGGTGCTGTTCCCTGCTTATGTCTTTATTATGGGAATGACGGGTTTGGGTTTGGGCATGATCTTATCCTCTTTGACCACCAAATACAGAGATTTCACGGTGTTGATCACCTTCGGTGTACAATTGCTGATGTATATCTCGGCTGTTCCTTTTCCTATGTCCGAGATCTTGGAAAAGAAACCAGAATACTTTTGGGTGTTTAAGTACAACCCTATCGCCCAGATTATAGAAGGCTTCCGGTATATGACCTTAGACACAGGACTTTTTACGTGGTGGGGCTTTTTCTATGCTTTGGGTTTTTCCTTAGTGGTGTTTTTTATGGGCTTAGCTATTTTTAACAGGACGGAGAAGAGTTTTATAGATACGGTGTAGCGCCAGAGGCGCGGTTAACGGTTAGCAGTTGACAGTTAACCGAAAACCGACAACGGATAACAGATTACACATGACAGTGGCTTCGATACATTCCGACAGAAATGTCGAAACACTCAGCCACCAAACTGACAACTGAAAACTGACAACTGAGAACCGAAAACCGATAACAGATAACCGACAACTGAAAACAGATGACTGAAAACAGACAACAGATAACAGTGGCTTCGATACATTCCGACAGAAATGTCGAAACACTCAGCCTGTCGGGTACTGAAATAAGTTGACCGTTTTACGGAGTTTTAAACAACTCAGTATTATGGTAAAACCAGAAGATTATTCTAAAGAAAGTTCTCAACGAATAAATCGTTATTTTAGTGAAAGCTTTAAGCGAAAGAAGGTTCAGGAAATTGAGAAGAACCTTTCTACAGTTATGGAGGTCAGCAAAGAGTATGAAGTGTCAAAAACGGCAATTTATAAATGGTTGGATAAGTATTCTCTCAACCGCAAGCGAGGCGTTAAACAAGTTGTAGAACTTATGAGTGATACCCGAAAAATACAGGATTTAAAGGCGAAAATTCGTGATCTCGAGCATTTGATTGGTCAAAAGCAGATCGAGATTGAGTTTAAAAATAAGATGATAGATATTGCAGAAGAGATGTATGATATCGACATCAAAAAAAAACTCAGTTCCAAACCCTTGCCTGGTTCTGGCTCAACAGGAAAGAACACCAATGGAAAATGAATCAGATTTATCGTTGGTTGGGAACCACCAAGCAAAATGTACATCAACGGCTTAACAGAGAAATAGAAAGAGAGGAAGAGAAAGAACATCTAAAAGTGATTTTGCGGCAGGTAAGAGAAGATCATCCGAATATGGGATGTAAGGCACTTTATCGGAAAGTAAGACCTGAGACAATGGGCAGGGATAAGTTCTTTGAATTTTATGGTAAATATGGATTTAAAATACCTATGCAAAAATCCTTCAGAAGAACCACTGATAGTAGTGGGGTCATACGTTTCCCTAACCTGATTAAGGATCGGGAGTTGACAGGAGTAAACCAGGTCTGGGTGAGTGATATAACCTACTATGAAATGAATAGTAAGTTCTATTACCTAACCTTCATAATGGATCAATATTCCAGAAGGATAATTGGTTATAGCGCTAGCAGGACACTCAAAACAATAGATACAACCATACCAGCTCTAAAGATGGCTCTTAAAAGGATTACAAGTGATCAAAAAGAAAAACCTATCATACACTCTGATGGTGGAGGACAGTATTACAGCAAAAGCTTTTTAAGCTTGACAAGAGGATGTTTAAGAAATAGTATGTGTGTGAATGTCTATGAGAACCCTCATGCGGAGAGAATTAACGGTACAATAAAGAATAGTTATCTAAGAGGATATAATCCAGTAACAGAGCAAAGCTTAAACATGAGTTTAGATAGAGCAGTATACATGTATAATCATGAAAAACCTCATAGTGCTATAAAACACTATACACCAGTGGAATATGAACAAAAACTTAATAAGGAAATAATTAATAACTTTGAATCAAATAAACAACTCTAAAAGGTCAACTCTATTTAGTACTCTACAGCCACCAAACTGACAACTGAGAACCGAAAACCGATAACAGATAACCGATAACAGATAACCGACAACTGAAAACAGATAACCGAAGACTGACAACCGATAACAGTGGCTTCGATACATTCCGACACAAAAAGTCGGAACACTCAGCCACCAAACTGATAACCGATAACCAACAACCGACAACTGATAACCAACAACTGATAACCGATAACCGAATAATGAAATCTCATAAAGATTTAGACATATATAATTTAGCATTCGAGTATGCTGTTGAAGTTCATAAACTGACTTTGAAGCTACCTAAGTATGAGTTATATGAACAAGGGAGCCAGGTAAGACGTTCATCAAAAAGCATTAAAGACAATATTATAGAAGGTTATGGGCGTAAGGCTTATAAGAATGATTTTATAAAATTCTTGATCTACGCTTACGCTTCTTTGTTGGAGTGTAAATCACAATTGGAAATGATAAGTCAACTTTACCCTGATCTAGAGGTGGAATCAATGATCGTGAAATATGATGAATTAGGTGCAAAAATTTATAAATTTACCAACTACGTTGAATCTAATTGGAAAACCAACAAATAACTGACAACCGATAACCGACAACCGACAACCGACAACTGATAACAGGCAACTGAAATGAAAAACATAATTCTAACCGCCAAAAACATCTCCAAACAATACCGCCTAGGTGTGGTAGGAACGGGGACGCTGAGTCACGACCTCAACCGGTGGTGGGCGAGTTTAAGGGGCAAGGAAGATCCGTACCTAAAAATAGGGGCTGAAAACGACCGCAGCAAAAAAGCAGAGACCGATTATGTGTGGGCTTTACGCGATATTAATTTTGATGTCTACGATGGCGATGTGTTAGGTATTATTGGTAAGAATGGTGCGGGAAAATCTACCTTGCTCAAAATCTTATCGCGAGTGACTTCCCCCACTACGGGAATTATCAAGACCAAAGGAAGAATCGCGTCTCTACTGGAGGTGGGCACTGGGTTTCACCCCGAATTGACTGGTCGTGAAAATATCTACTTGAATGGGGCTATTTTAGGGATGACCAAAGCGGAAATCAGAGAAAAGGAAGAAGAGATCATCGAGTTTTCGGGTTGTGCTATGTACGTGGACACCCCCGTGAAGCGGTATTCCTCAGGAATGCGGGTGAGATTGGCTTTTGCGGTAGCGGCTCACCTTGAGCCCGATATTTTAGTAGTGGACGAAGTCCTCGCCGTAGGCGATGCCGAATTCCAAAAGAAAGCTATTGGTAAAATGAAAGATATTTCTGGAAACGATGGGCGAACGGTATTATTTGTCAGCCATAATATGGCGGCGGTTAAAAGTTTATGTACCCGAGGGATTGTCTTGGAAAATGGGAAAATTGCTTTTGAAGGGGGAACCGATGATTGTGTTAGTTATTATTTGAGTAAAAAAGATAATGATACTGCTAAGACTTTTCCAATTAAATTTGATGAGGGCGAAATATCAAACTTTGAAGTCCTTGATTTTATTGGTAATAATTCAAACTTGTTGTTGGGTGAAAAATGCTCCTTTGAATTAAATCTAAGAGTTAAAAATCCAAAATCAACTAAAATTAATGTTAGGTACCAGGTTTTTGATAAAGACGAAAAATTAATTACCACACTAAATACATTTCATCTAAATTCTAATAAAATTTTAGAAAAATTTGATCAAAGTTTTGTTTGTTCTATTTCTAAACTAAACATCTCTCCCGGATTATATGAACTTGGAATTCAAATTTTAGATTTAAAATCCAAGAAAGTATTGTATCAAAAGGATGCCTTTAGTGAAGTTGTAGTAGAATCAGGCGACGTATTCAAAACAGGTAAAATACCCTCGAAAGAAAATCTTGGTGTCTTTTTATCTGATCAATCTTGGACAATAAAATAATATGATTTCTCACAAACATAAATGTATTTTTATTCATATTCCAAAATGTGCTGGATCAAGCATAAGAGATTTTTATTTTGATACTCCAAGGTTAAATTGGAAACTACCAAATTATGAACTGCTTTATGGATGGTGTCCTAAAAGAAAAATCCATTTACAGCATGCAACAAGTCAGCAGCTCTTAGAACTTGATCTGGTAAAGCCAGAAATTTGGGATAATTATTTTAAGTTTACTTTTATTAGAAATCCATACGATAGAGCTGTTTCAGATTATTTTTGGCTCATGAAAGATAGGGATATAAAAGGTAGTTTTAAAGACTACATTACTAAAAAAAATGTTTTTAAACCTGTATTGAGTGATAATTCAGTAAAAGAATATAGAGGAGATCATCTATTACAACAAACTGATTTTTTTGATTTTTCAGGAAATTATAAAATGGATTTTATAGGGAAGTTTGAACATATAAGAATTGAAATAAACAAATTAAATGACCAGTTAGGGATTTCAAAAGAGTTTGATATTCATGCTAAAAAGAACTCGTCCAGGAAAAATCATTATTCTATTTTTTATACAAACACTAGAAAGCGACTCGTAGAGACTTATTTTAAAAAGGATATGAAACTTTTAGATTATAAGTTTGAGGACAAAAGAACTGGTTTAAATTTGCTTAAAAAATGTCTATAACTTACGTCATTATCGTCAGTTACAACGCTATGCCTTGGCTCTATAAATGTTTAGAAAGCATAGACTTTTCAAGATATGAAGTTGTGGTTGTAGATAATTGTTCTAGTGATGGAACCGTTGCGCATGTACATAAAAACTATCCTGCAGTTAAATTATTTAAAGAAAATCAGAATTTAGGCTTTGGCCAAGCTAATAATAAAGGCATAAGTTATGCATTAAACCAAGGGGCAGATCACGTTTTTTTGCTCAATCAAGATGCTTATTTAGTAGGTGATGCTTTAGAGCAATTGGTAGGTTTTCAAAAGCAAAATCCAGAGTTTGGAATATTAAGTGCTATACATACTAATGCAGAAGAGACGCGATTGGATCGCAACTTTTCAAACTACGTCCGTTTTGAAGCCAATCCAGCATTTTATTCAGATCATGTTTTAGGTCGACAATTACAAGACGTGTATGAGGTTCCTTTTGTGAATGCAGCGGGATGGTTGTTGAGCAAAACCTGTTTGATGATCGTTGGTGGTTTTGATCCAATATTCTTTCATTATGGAGAAGATGATAATTATTGCCAACGTGTTTCGTACCATGGCTTTAAAATTGGGGTCCTTCCTAACACATTTATGGTTCACGACAGAGAGGAAAGGCCAAAACCTCAAATAGAGCTTTATTCTGATGCTTATTTTAAAATACAAGACCGTAGTTTTAAAAAAAAATATGGTAATCTAAATGACTACGATAAAAGCAGAATCCTCAATCATAGAAAAAAAATAAAACGCCAATTACTGAAAGCTCGAATAAGACAGAATCAAAAATCGATAAAAGGTCTTAAAAAATGTTTGAGACTCATCGATTGCATCATCCCTGAAATTGAGCAAAGTGTGGAAAAAAATAAAGTACAACAACCTAATTATCTTTCAGTATAAGCAGTATAAGGTTTGATTTTTTGGATAACACTCTTATTTATTTTATAATTAGTTGGAGTCAATTTTCTTATTAAGTTCAAATATAATCTTAGGTTATTGAATGTTAACAGCCTGTTCTATGATACTCAGATCTCCTTTTAAAAGGCTTGTCAATCTGAACGTGCTTGGATGAATTGGGTAGGCAGGTTTATTTCAGTTCCACCATTTAGACTTGTTTTAGTGTATGGTATATACAAATTTAAAACTGTTAACGACAAACTAACCACTATCAACTAATTACCGAAAAACCAACCACGAAAACTCGGATAAACTAATAACTCATCCCGAAAATTCGTAACATTGCAATACGAATTCATTAAATATGTTTGACCAGCCTTTAGTCTCCATCATTATCCCCACTTACAACCGCGCCCATCTGATTGGTGAAACTCTGGACTCGGTAGTGGCCCAGACTTACCAAAATTGGGAATGCATTGTAGTAGATGATGGCTCTAGCGATAATACCGATGAGTTAATTGAGGAGTATACCAAAAAGGATTCACGTTTTAAGTACTATCATCGTCCAAAGGAACATTTACCCGGCGGAAACGGCGCTAGAAATTATGGGTTTAAAATGAGTCGTGGGGAATATGTGAATTGGTTTGACTCTGATGATTTGATGGTGGCAGAGAAGCTGGAATTAAAGGTGAAAGCAATTTTAGAAAATGAGGTTGATTTTGTGGTGAGTAAGACCAAATATTTTAACAGTACTAAAGACTTAGAAAAGTATTATAATTTTCAAAATTTTGAAATAAATTTTGAAAATTTCTTGTTACAAAAAATAAATCTTTTAACTCCAGATATTTTTGTGTCCAAAAATAAAATTGTTAGAATCAAATATAATGAGTTAATAAAATCTGGGCAAGAGTATAATTTTATTTTAAAATTTCTAATGAATTCAAGAAATTATTATGTGATTGATAAAGTGTTAACTCTAAGAAGGGAGCATGAAAATTCAATTCAAAAAAAATATAGAAAGAATAGTAATAGGAAGTTTTCAATCTTTATGTCACATTTCTTAAGTTTTGATGAAATTTATGATAAGTTATCTTTACGGAGAAAAAAAATGTTTTTCTATCGTGTTCTAACTCTTTCTCTAAGAGATAAGGATATTTTTTTTAAAAATTATTTCAAATTACAGAAAAAATCAACTAAGATTTACGGATATCAAGGAATAGTATTTTTTTTTCTGTTAGGTTTTTCGTTTTATGTGTTCAACAAAAGTCATTATTTTAAAGCTAAATTTAAATGATAGTCTCAATCATTATCCCCACCTACAACCGTGCCCATATGATAGGCGAGACTTTAGACTCAGTTTTAGCACAGAATTACCAAAATTGGGAATGCATTGTAGTGGATGACGGCTCAAGTGATAATACCGATGCAGTAATGAAAGAGTATACCAAAAAGGATACACGGTTTAAGTATTACCACCGCACAAAGGAATATCTATCGGGAGGTAATGGTGCTCGTAATTATGGGTTTAAAAAGAGTAAAGGAGAGTATATAAAGTGGTTTGATTCAGACGATTTAATGCATCCAGATTTGTTAAAAATGCAAATAAATAATATTACAACATCAAAGTCTGATATAACAATGTGTGAATTTTCTACTTTTAATCAAAAGAAAATTGTTAATCGATTCCAAAATAAAATTGATGAGGACAGAATATTACAAGATTTTATTTTAAAAAAAATAAAAATTAATCTACCGGTGATTTTATTTGGGAAGAATTTTATAAAAGATATTAAATTTGATGAAACCCTTCGAAAATCACAAGATCTTGACTTTATTTATAAAGTACTCAAGCTTAAACCAAAATCTAGTTTTTTAAAGTTGAGTCTTTGCAGTTTTCGTCTTCACTCAGATAGAATCTCTTCACTTTACAGAAATTTTGATCAAAAAACTTTAATTTCTAGTATCAATGTGAAGAAGACAATATTATTCAATGAATATGAAGTATTCAATGAATATGAAAAAAAAGAAATTTTAAATCAATACCTTTCTGAAGTGAAATCTTTACTTTATGGTTTAAAATTTAGCTTATTTTTCAAATACTTGAATTATTTAAGAGATAGATCTATTCTTAACACTAGACAATACTATATTATAGTATTAAAATTAAATATTTTGGTTGTTAGGGAATTAACTTTAAGAAACCTTAAAAAACTATACAGGTTATAGAAATTTATCATGATTCCTAAAAAAATTCATTACTGTTGGTTTGGTCCTAAAGAGCAGCCTAGCATCGTTCAGGATTGTATTGAATCTTGGAAAAAATGGTTGCCAGAATATGAAATACAGCGGTGGGATGAAACCAATGTAGATTTAAGTCATCCTTTTCTTAAAAAAGCTTATACAGACAAAATGTATGCCTTCGTAGCTGATTATGTGAGGCTTAACGCATTGTATAATGAAGGAGGTATCTATCTTGATACGGATATGCTTTTGTTAAAACCTTTGGACCAATTCTTACACTATAAAGCTTTTATAGGCTTAGAATCGGAAAATTATGTTAGTTGTGGCATTATTGGTGCAATACCGTACCATCCCTATATTCATAATTGTTTAAATTTTTATAAAGAATTAAAAACGGATAGGTTAGATTATAAACAGATTGTGATTCCAAAAATATTCACCCAAATCTATAGAGAGATGTACTGCTACTCTGGGCCCATAAAAAAAGCAAATTATAAAAATTTGAGAGTTTTTGATAAAGACTTTTTTTATGCCTATCCTAACCCAACAAAATCAGAACCTTTTAATGAATATCTTAATTATATCACCAGCGATTCCTATGCTGTCCATTTGTGGCACAAGAGCTGGAAGAAAAAAAATGCTTTGAAGGTGATGAGGGAAGGAAATATTCTAAAATCTTTGGGTTTTTTGTGTAAAGAATTCTTAATTAGTAATCAAACAATTAATTCTATATATCTCCGTAAAATAGCTTCGGCATTGAAACAACATTTGAAAAATGCACAATAAAATTCTAATCATCTATGGTTCACTAAACTCTGTTCCATCTCCAGAAGGAGCTGCTCCAGCTAAAGTAATTGAAGAGACCGTAAAAGCATTAAACGACAGCCGATTTGAAGTGCTTTCCAACACAAACCCAAAGTTTAAAAAGCAAAATTACGATCGAAAAATATTCCATCACGTTAAATACTCAAGATTAAGTCATCTACTTCTGTTTTCGCTTAAGCTGAGATATTCTTATGCCTCGCGTAAACAATTGTTTATAACTGCGAGTGATCAACAACTCCATTTCTTTATTATGGTTTGTTTATTTGTTAAAAAACATAAACACAAAAAATTAATTGTGCACGTAAGCCCAGGATTAGTAAATATGCTAAAGCTATTTTGCCCAGATGTTGAAATTGTTTTTTACCATCACGGGACGTCTTTACATACCAAGTTAAAAGAGCAACAATGGGAGAATCTAATTAAAAATACAAAAGCAATTTTTGGAGTAAATGAAGCTGCCAAATTAGAAGCAAATAAAAAATTTAATAAAAAACTAAAAATTAACCAATATTTTTCGATACCTAATGGAGTAAATAGTATGCAACTTTCCAAAAAACATAGTTTTACCAATTTTGAAATTTTATATTCTGGAAGAATATGCAAAGAAAAAGGAGTTTTATATTTAATTAAAGCTTACGGAATCCTTTTAAATAAAGGTTACCAGCTTAGTTTGAATATAGCTGGTGCCACAGGTACTATCCGAGGATTAAAACAGGGGGATGAATATTTAAAAGAATGTTTAGATTATATAGCACAAAACGACTTCCCCGTTAACTTTACTGGCTTCTTGAAAGAAAAAGCAATGAAAGAATTATACAATAAATCCCATATACTTGTTTTACCTACTGATCCTTCATTTTCTTCAGAAGGCTTATCCTTATCTTTAATTGAAGGGATGTCATGCGGTTTACCATTAATAGCTACAAATTCCGGAGGGAATCCAGAATTAATAACAAATGGCAAGAATGGATTTTTAATCATTCAAAAAGAAAATTACCAAGAAGAACTAGCATCTCACATAGAAAAATTATATCTAAATCCTGAATTATACAGCAGATATTCTAAATACTCTAGAGATAAATACCTAGAGTGCTTCACTGTGCAAAAAATGTCTGAATGTTTTATGGATGCTCTAAAATCAATACAATTTGTCAAATAAAATTCTAATAGCATCTGGTTCTCGTCATACGGTGCCTCCTTTAAAACACAGTCCAGGTGTGGCTAGGATTATCTATACCTTAGCCAATCATATAGATAGAGATAAATACCAAATACGGGTTATCAGTAAAGATCATCTTGATTTAGCACAGCTAGATTTTAATACCGGTATTTTTTTACATCCCAAAGTGAATTTAAAAACAAGTATCTTAGAGCACTTCTTAAACAAGATGCCTTACCGTATTTTGAAAAAAAGATATGGGTTTACTCAAGTTGACCGCATACTTTATTATACCGGTTTAGTCAACTTAGCCAAGGAAGAAAAACCTGATCTTGTTATCACTTTTATGCATTTTGAGTTGTTTAAAATGTTAGTTAAGGCTTTGCCCAATAGCAAGCATGTTTACTTTTTTAGGAGTACAGATCTTAATGGCCGTATAGGGAAAGAGAATATGCACTATTTAATTAAGCATAGTTCAGGGTTCTTAGCTAATACAAAGGAACCTATAAAAGAGTTAAAGCAGTTTAAAACAATATCTTTTCCTACGCAAACCATATATAATTCAACCCTAGAACAAACTAAAACTAATCGGGTACTAGTTAATACACGAAAAGAAATACGCTCCAAATTTAATATAGCCGGTGATACAATAGTTATCGGGTTTGCAGGAAGGTTTAGCGAGGAAAAGTCTTTATTTGAACTTTTTGAAGCAATTAAAGAAAAAAGAAATAGGGGTCTGGATTATCAAATCTTAATTGCTGGGGATATCAAATATGAAAAAACACCCAACCATAACTACTTTGAGAAGCTTAAAAATTTTGAAGCAAAATATTTAAAAAATGCGGTTCATTGGATGGGCTGGGTAACGCATGCAGATCTTCACCTATTTTATACGGCCATTGACTTTGCTGCTGTACTATCCAAATATAGGGAAGGAAATAGCATGTTTTTATTGGAAGCTTTAAGTTATGGCAAACCTGTAATAGCTACCGCTATTGGAGGTAATCAAGAGGCTATTACGAATAATAAAAATGGATTTTTAATACAATCAACTTCTATTCAAAAAGAATTGGTTGCAGCTCTTACACATGTTGAGAATAATAAAGGTATGTATGAAGAATGGAGTCAGAATGCTTTGGCTTACATACAGCAAGAACATTCTGAGCAAATAATGATTAATAAATTTAATTGTTTTTTGGATAAAATAAAATCTTAATCATGCATATCATCATCTTTGACGGTTCTTTTAAAACCACCGCCTTTATCAATCGCCTTATTATGGGTTTAATTATTCAAGGTCAAAAGGTGAGTGTGATTGGTTTCAATGAAATAAATTCTAATCCTATCCCTATGGTTAAGTACCAAAGTTTGGGCAGTAATCAATCAAAACTCAAGTTTATAAAAACAAGTTTAGGGCTGGCAGTTCGATGGGGTCTACCCAAAAGCTTTTTTCAGGCTATGCTATTTTTAGTCCAAGGCAATCGCAAAGCCTTGCAAAAACAGAATTTAGACTTAGTCCTTAAAAACTTGCAGCCCGATGTTGTGCATGTACAATGGCCAACCTTGTTGCTCTGGTTGGAACCTTATTTTAACAACTTGAATTTTAAAATTATTCTGAGCCAGCGGGGTTCACAAAATAATATAACACCTTTTGTAAGTAAAAGCTTTGCTAAGATCCTAAGCAATTATTATCACCGTTTAGATGGACTACATTCTGTTTCTAAAGCTATATCTGTAAGATATCAAAAAATTATTTCAATAATAGATATACCAAATCATGTGATTTATTCAGGAACATCAATTTCTAGTTTAAAAATGAATCAAACTTTAAAACATAAATCAGAAAAATTACAAATGATTTCTGTAGGCAGATCTCATTGGGTTAAAGATTATCCAACAGCAATAAAAGCTTGTTCCTATTTAAAGCAAAAGGGTATTGATTTTCATTATACGATTATTGGTGGTCAAGGGGATGAAGAAGTTTTATTCTTGATACATGATTTGGGCTTAGAAAATCATATCAGCCTAACTTATAAAATACCACAAGAGGAGGTGTTCGAGAAAGTATATCATGCCGATGTTATGCTTTTGCCGAGTGTTGAAGAGGGTATTGCCAATGTTGCTGTTGAGTCAATGGCTTTAGGTACGCCTGTTATCTCCACCAATTGTGGTGGTATGGAGGAGTTGATTACTCATAACAAAGAAGGTTGGATTGTACCCATTCGAGATTCAGAAGCTTTAAATATGCAAATAATCAAATTCATGAATTTAGATGCGGAGCAAATAAAAAATATCACTATTAAAGCACGTCAAAAAGTGGAACAGCAGCATAATGAAGAGAAAATGATTAAAGATATGATGAATTTGTATGCAACAGTCTTGAAATATTGAGACCCTTGAAAACTTTCAATTTTCGGTCAAGGAAGAGAGTATTATTGTCTAAATTCTTAACTTCATTTTTTTATTTTACATGAAAATTACTTTAGTCCTTTCTCAACCCCCTGGGTATTCAGAAACTTTTTTTCGTTCGAAAATTAAAGGTTTAAAGGCTAATGGGCATCAGGTAGTTTTGGTCACAGCAGCTACCAATAAATCCTTTGACTTATGCGCACATATTCAACATCCTAGGGTGTATAAAAATCCCATTAGGCAATTGTTAAGTATGTTGTTAGTGTTTGTAGGCTTATTGGCTTATTGGACTAAAGTGAATCGATACATCAACCTAGAGCGAAAAGAGGGAACGTCCTTTAAGCGTTTGATAGAAAAAATCTATATCAATGCGAGTCTTTTAAAGTTAAATGCCAATTGGATCCACTTTGGTTTTGCCACTATGGCTATAGACCGTGAGACTGTCCCTAAAGCTATTGGAGCAAAACTTGCGGTAAGCTTTCGAGGCTATGATATAGAGGTTTTCCTCTTAAAGAATAGAGATTGCTATCAAAGATTATGGATGCATGTCGATAAGGTACATAGCATTTCTAATTATTTATTAGAAAAAGCTTTTGATTTGGGGCTTTCTAAGTCGGTCGATAGTGAAGTGATTTATCCTGCGATAGATTTTGATTTTATAAAAAAGATTCAATTATCTAGTGATACTTTGGGTACAAAGTTTAAACTTTTAACGATTGCAAGGTTGCATTGGATCAAAGGAATAGATGACTTAATTGAAACAGCTCAACATCTAAAGTCAAAGCAAATTGATTTTGAGTGGAAGGTCATCGGTGAGGGAGATCAGAAACACACCGAGAGGTATGCCTATCATATTTATAAAGCAGATTTGCAAGAGCAAGTCCTTTTATTAGGAAAACTTAGTCATGCCGAGACCTTAGAAGAACTTTCTAAAACAGAGATTTACGTTCAGACCAGTTTAAGTGAAGGCTTTTGTAATGCAGTTTTAGAAGCTCAGGCTTTAGGAAAGCTATGCTTAGCCTACGATGCTGGTGCTTTATCTGAAAACATACAAAACAATACAACGGGGTTCTTATCTCCTAAAGGTCAACCCCACTTGTTAGCTCAAAAGATTATAGAGGTGATGCAGAGATCTAATCACGAAAAAGAACAAATAAGTCAAAAGGCTATTCAACGGGTTCATGATGACTTTAGCTTAGAACAACAAGCCAAGTCTTTTTCTGAATTTTATACGACTTAATATGCTTTTTAACTCCTTTACTTTTTTTGTCTTTTTACCAATAGTCTTTGCCCTATATTGGTTTGTGCTGAGAACAAAGCTAAAGGCACAAAATGCTTTAATTTTAGTGGCCAGCTATGTGTTTTACGCCTGGTGGGATTGGCGTTTTTTAAGCCTTATCCTCTTTAGTACTTTACTCGATTTTTATTTGGGTAAAGCACTAGGAAAATCTAATTCTAAAAAACGATCTAAGTCTTTGCTTTGGACGAGTCTATTGGTGAATCTAGGCTTTTTGGGTGTTTTTAAATACTTCAATTTCTTTATTGACTCTTGGGTAGAGGCTTGGGGAGGCTTAGGCGTAGATTTAGAAGTAAGTACACTTTCCATTATTTTACCGGTTGGGATTTCTTTTTATACCTTCCAAACCCTTAGTTATACTATAGATGTTTACAGAAAAGAACTTCAACCTACTCATAGCTTGTTGAACTTCGCCGCCTATGTCGCATTTTTTCCTCAGCTGGTGGCAGGACCCATAGAGCGAGCTACCAGACTCCTTCCCCAATTTAGTCAAGCTAGAAGCTTTAGCTATAAAGTGGCGAAATCTGGGGTGTATTTAATTATCTGGGGGCTATTCAAAAAAGTAGTGATTGCCGATAATTGCGCCTTTTTGGTCAACCAAATCTTTGATAATCCCGATAACTTTTCGAGTGCAGAATTGGGATTTGGTGCGGTGCTGTTTGCCTTTCAGATCTATGGAGATTTTTCGGGCTATTCCGATATCGCCATCGGGACCGCTCGACTATTTGGATTTCAATTAATGACCAATTTTGCCTTTCCTTATTTTTCCAGAGATATTGCTGAGTTTTGGAGACGTTGGCATATTTCATTATCAACCTGGTTTAGAGATTACCTTTATATTCCATTGGGGGGAAGCCGCGTGAAACGTTCCCTTCAAGTGAGAAATGTGTTGATTATCTTTCTAGTTAGTGGATTTTGGCATGGCGCCAATTGGACCTTTATCATTTGGGGAGCCTTGCACGCGCTTTTCTTTTTGCCTTTATTGATCTTTAAGTTGAACCGGAAATATCTGGAAAACGATGCCCTCCAGTTTCAGCAGATTCTTAAAATTGGATTTACTTTTACCATCGTCTGTTTGGCTTGGATTTTTTTAGAGCCAATAGCCTAACTGAAGCCTTACAGTATATGTATAACATAGCAGAATTTAAATCTGTGAGTTTGATGTATTTTATCAAGTCCTCAAAATTTATTCTATTAAGTGCTGTGATACTTTTTAGCGTTTTAATCATGCTTTATTTTGAATTTAAAGCCTTTAGAAAACAGTTGGTCGAAGTTAATCTCAATAGGTTTTCTGCTGCTTTTATTATCGCTTGCATCGTATTGATGGGAGCGTTCAAAAATCAAGCTGATTTTATTTACTTTCAATTTTGATGAAAATCTTCTTAAAACATATCGCTCTTTACGGAAGCTTGGTTTTTATCCTGCTTAACCTAATTGCCTTAGGAAGTTTTTGGAGTTTGAGACAATCTACGTTCTATAAACCTAGTTTTGCGATCAACCAAGATAACTTAGATTTGGATTATATCGTGTTAGGATCGAGCACAGGTCTAACCACTTTAGATACCAAGCAAATCGATAGTTTGACCAACTGGCAGGGTTTGAATCTGAGCATGGATGATACTGCTTTGCCTTCTCACTACCTTATGCTAAAACATTTTCTAGAGTCAGGAGGCCAGTTAAAACGATGTATTCTCGCGATTACGCCTTGGGATGTTGCCAATGCTCATCCTAAACTAGGCAATAACGCTTATCGATTTTTGCCTTTTATATTTAAAAAAGAGGTGAAAGATCATTTTAAGGGCTTACCCACTGATGACTTGTCTCCAGTTTACGGGAGTACTTTTGTTCCCTTATATGGTTTTAGCTATTATAACACCGAGCTTTTTTACCCCTCATTGATTGCTCTGGCAAAGCCAAACTATCGCAATCGCTTTGATGCGAAGGGAAATTATGTTTATCCTAATTTAGGCAGTTCACTCGAGACCAAAACGATAAAACGATCAGAATATCAGTTTAAGAACCCTTATCTAGAAAAAATTCAATTACTTTGTAAAGAAAATAGTATAGAACTCATTCTATACCAATCACCACTGTTGAATCAGCAGCAGATCACACCAAAAGCCTATACCATGATCAATCATTCTACATTACTAGCTCAAGATACAGCTTTGTTTTATGATGCTATTCATGTCAATAAGAGGGGGAGAGTTTTGGCTACTCAATCCTTTGTAAATGCTATTCTAAAATGAATACCATAATTCATGTTTCAGGGCGCTCAGGAACCACCTTATTTAATAAGATGTTTTCATACCATCCAGAATTTACATGGATTTCTTTTGGGTTAAATAAACACCTTAATCAAGCTTGTTTGAGTAAGTTCAATGCGACCTATCAAGACCAATAATTTGATCTGAAGGGGACTAGTAAAAAGTTTAGTCTTAAACTTTTAATAGATTATAAATTTTTAAAATATAGAAGAGATTGAAACAATTTCGATATTTATTTAAGGACATAAATTCTCTATTGGGTAGAAATAAATATAGGCTTATTGTTTTGTTGTTTAACCGTGCATTTTGGGGAGTTTTCTCTTATCGGCTAGATAGATTTTTTTATGGCATGTTTAAAAGTTATTACAAATTTATAAGGATACTATTCTCACCCTTTTTTTATTTACTTCAAATTATCTCCAATTGTGACATACATCACAAAGCCGAAATTCAAGGAGGAATAAACATACATCATCCATCTGCCGGTATTGTAATTTCAGGAAAAGCTAAAATAGGGGAGATGCTAACCTTAACAGGTGGAAATATTATAGGAGTTAAGAATGGTTCTAAAGGAATAATAATTGGAAATAATTGTAATATTGGAGCAAATGCCTGTATTATTGGACCACTTCAATTAGGTAATAACATCAAAATCGCGGCGATGGCTTGTGTTGTAAAAAGCTTTTACAATGATAATTTATCATTAATTGGTGTACCTGCAAAAATTAATTAGTTTTATGCCTTTTAAATTCCTCACCTATCTTCAGCCAACCCATTATTTCCGTCTTTTTATAAAAGACCGACACAGCGTGTTTCCAAAAGTTGAAGAACTTCCAGAATCGGCCTTAGTTCATCTTTCTAAAGATGACTCTTACCGCTCTCAACTAGCAAAAAACTATGATTTGTCTTGGCAAGCGATTCAAAAGGGCTATATCGGGGAGGCAGATACCTACATCAATTTTGAAAAATTACCCCTTAGTGATGAATATCGCTTTATCCGTAAAAACTTTCATCAGGCTTGGGTGCTTTACACGCTTTTAATACGTCTGCTATCCCTTAAAAATCCAATTAAGGAGCTTAGTGCTTTCTTTAAAACTCGACAAACTCAACGTCAATTTTTATCACAAGAGTATATTCCTTACCCAAGTTATTCCAATTATGAGTCTAGCCTGCTCGCCTCCAAGCCTTTGGTAAGTATTGTCATTCCAACCTTAAACCGCTATCCTTATTTAAAAGATGTGCTCCTCGATTTGGAACAACAGGATTATAAACACTTTGAAGTGATTGTCGTAGATCAGTCAGAGCCTTTTCAAAAGGATTTTTATAAGGACTTTAAACTCGACTTAAAGCTGATACATCAGGAAGAAAAAGCCCTTTGGTTGGCTAGAAATACAGCAATTAAAAATGCTAAAGGGTCAGTAATTTTGTTGTCTGAAGACGATGTGAGGATAAATGATGACTGGATTGTTCAGCATTTAAAATGCTTAGATTTTTTTGACGCTAAGGTTTCAGCAGGAGTTTTTTATCCACAGGGTATGAATATACCTATGGATAGCAATTATTTTAAGTTAGCATCACAATTCGCAACTGGTAATGCAGCTTTATACAAATCTGTATTCCAAGACGTTGGTTTGTTTGATCGTCAATTTGAAAAGCAGCGAATGGGCGATGGTGAATTTGGATTGCGTGTTTATTTGAAAGGGATTAAAAGTATTTCAAATCCTTTAGCTTCATGCATAGATGTAAAAGCTAGCGTAGGAGGATTACGCGAAATGGGGAGTTGGGATGCATTTCGACCTCGAAAATGGTTAGATCCGCGACCTATACCTAGTGTAGTCTATTTCTTCCGAAAGTACCATGGCAATACCGCGACTCGGTGGGCTTTGCTAAAGACGGTTCCAAGTTCAATAATGCCTTATCGATATAAACGTAATTCTTATATGATGCTTCTAGGAATGTTAATCAGTATTTTAATTTCACCGCTTGTCTTTTTACAGGTCTATAAATCTTGGTCATTAGCCAGTAAAAAGCTTCAAGAAGGTGCTAAAATTGAAAAGTTGATGTAGTTGGGAGTCTTATAGCCGGAGGTTTGTAGTTGTATAGTCGTATAATGGAATTATCGTATAGTAGGAATGGCGAATATATCAATACACGAAAGAACGAATAGTCGTATAATCGTATAGTAGAATAGTTGGAAAAAAATAACTGAGTAACCGAATAAACAAATCTCCAAATATACGAAACAATGAATAGTCGTATAATCGGAAAATAGTAAAAACAAAATGGCGAATACACTAATACTCGAATATACCAATACACGAAAGAACGGATAGTCGTTTAGACGTATAGTAGTATAATCGTATAGTAGGAAAAAAATAACTGAGTAACCGAATAAACAAATCTCCAAATATACGAAACAATGAATAGTCGTATAATCGGAAAATAGTAAAAACAAAATGGCGAATACACTAATACTCGAATACACCAATACACGAAAGAACGAATTGTCGTATAGTAGTATAATTATAAAATCGGAAAATAGTAAAAACAAAATGGCGAATACACTAATACACGAATACACGAAAGGACGGATAGTAGTATAGTCGTATAGTCGAAAAATAATAAAAACAAAGTGGCGAATACACGAAATAACGAATACACCATTAGAGACAAAGTCTCGCCGAATACACGAATACACGAAAGGACGAATACACCATTAGAGACAAAGTCTCGCCGAATAAACGAATACACGACATCAAGTAAACGAACAACGCATTGAAAACCATCCTACTTATTACCTCCGAATTTCCCCCACAACCTGGTGGGATTGGCAACCATGCTTACCATTTGGCACAGCAATTGTCATTGCACTATAAAGTAAAAGTGCTGGCCGATCAACGGTCTCAAGATGGAGTAGAGGAAAAGGAATTTGATCAACTTCAAAAATTTTCAAGTCATCGCGTTCAACGCTATCCCTTTATTTTATGGACTTATCTTTTAAGACTGGTTTCTGCGTTTCAGTCTGCTAAACAGGCTGATTTGATTCTGGTTTCTGGTAAATTTTCACTTTGGACTGGAGGACTCTTATCTTTATTTTATTCAAAACCTTATGTGGCGATTATTCATGGGAGTGAAATTCAATTATCCAACTCTTTAGCCAGAGGATTTACCAATTGGTCTTTGCAACGGTTCGATCATGTGATTGGGGTGTCCAACTTCACCTTAAATCTCGTGTCTCATTTGAATCTAAAACAAAAATCTGTGATCCCAAATGGCTTTGACTTGTCTCAGCTTAATGAGGTGCATAAAAAACCTGAGTATAAAGAGAAGACAAAGAGTGACTTCCTGCACTTAATCACCGTTGGAAACCTTACTCAGCGCAAAGGGCAACATAATGTGATTAAAGCTTTGCCTTTACTTATAAAAACTTACCCAAATCTTATCTATCATATCGTAGGTCTCCCCACAGATCAAGAACGCTTAGAAAACTTAGCTAGCAAGCTTAAGATCAACGAGTATATTCGCCATCATGGGAGGCTGGCAGAAGAGGAAAAAATAAAGCTATTACTTGCTTCGGATGTTTTTATGATGCTAAGTGAACAGACCTCGACAGGAGATGTAGAAGGTTTCGGGATTGCTATTTTAGAAGCCAATGCTCTAGGACTCCCAGCGGTGGGAAGTGTCAATTGTGGTATTGAAGATGCGATTAAGGCTGATTATTCAGGTCAGCTGGTCGATCCTCATGATCCTCAGGCCATTTTAGAGGCCGTAGATAAAATTACATCTCAGCGGGAAACCTATGCAAAGCAAGCTAAAGTTTGGAGTACAAATTTTACTTGGGATAAAATAGGTCAACTTTATATAGAAAAGATTGAAGAACATCTGTAAATAAATTTTAATTTTGAATGGATAAAACGAATAGTCGTATAATAGTATAGTCGTCTAATCGAATAGTAGTATAGTCGTATAATTGTATAATCGGAAAATAGTAAAAACAAAATGGCGAATACACTAATACTCGAATTTACCAATACACGAAACAACGAATAGTCGTATAATAGAATAGTAGTATAGTCGTATAATCGGAAAATAGTAAAAACAAAATGGCGAATACACTAATACTCGAATATACCAATACACGAAAGGACGAATACACGAATACACGAAAGGACGAATAGTAGTATAGTCGTATAGTAGTATAATCGGTATCTCGATACAATTTTTAATTAGCTTCGAATAAGCAAAGTAAAAACCACTCGATATGACAGGTACACGAAATAACGAATACACCATTAGAGACGAAGTCTCGCCGAATACACGAATACACGAAAGGACGAATAGTAGTATAGTAGGAAAAAGTACTGAATATATCTCGATACAATTTTTATTTAGCTATAAAAAAGCAAAATAAAAACCACTCGATATGACAAGTACACGAAATAACGAATATACCATTAGAGACGAAGTCTCGCCGAATACACGAATACACGAATACACGAATACACCATTAGAGACGAAGTCTCGCCGAATACACGAATACACGAATACACGAAATAACGAATACACCATTAGAGACGAAGTCTCGCCGAATACACGAATACACGAATACACGAATACACGAATACACGAATACACGAATACACGAATAAAACATGAACCATAAAGAATTAGATGTTTGGAAGGTATCTATGGAGTTAGTCACTCTTGTGTATAAGCTTACAGAAGCCTTTCCCAAATCTGAGAACTTTGGACTGACGAGCCAGATTAGAAGATCTGCTGTTTCAATTCCCTCTAATATTGCTGAAGGGAGTGGTAGAAATAGTTGGAAAGAGCTACATCAATTTGTAGGTTATTCTATTGGTTCCGCCGCTGAACTAGATACCCAAATTATAATCGCAAAAAATCTGAATTATTTAGATGACAAGTCAATTGAAGAAGTATTTGAAATGCTTGAGAAAACTAGAAAATTACTTTCAGGCTATAAAAAATATGTCAAAACCAAATATTAGATTTAAATCACGAAACAATTATTAGTCGTATAAAAGTGTAGTCGTATAGTAGTATAATTGTATAGTCGGAAAAAGTACTGACTATATCTCGATACAATTTTTATTTAGCTATGAAAAAGCAAAATAAAAACCACTCGATATGACAGGTACACGAAATAACGAATACACCATTAGAGACGAAGTCTCGCCGAATACACGAATACACGAAAGGACGAATAGTCGTATAATAGAATAATCGGAAAATAGTAAAAACAAAGTGGCGAATACACGAATACTCGAATATACCATTAGAGACGAAGTCTCGCCGAATACACGAAAGGACGAATAGTCGTATAATCGTATAATAGAATAATCGGTATCTCGATACAATTTTTATTTAGCTTCAAAAAAGCAAAGTAAAAACCACTCGATATGACAAGTACACGAAATAACGAATACACCATTAGAGACGAAGTCTCGCCGAATACACGAATACACGAATACACGAATACACGAATACACGAATACTCGAATAAACGAATACACGAATAGTGACAAAGTCTCGCCTGATAAATAAAAAAATGACCCTCTGCATTATCTCTCATACGGAACATTACTTGGATGCCGAAGGAACTCTTTTGGCATGGGGTTCTACAGTGATGGAGATCAATCATTTGCTGGACATTGCCGATCGCATTATTCATATTGCTCCTTTGCATAAAGGCAATCCTCCCCCAAGTAGCCTAGCCTATGCAAATACAACTCAAATTGAATTTATACCTTTAATGCCTTCCGGAGGAAAAGGGGTAAAGAAACTTAGTATTGCTTGGTCAGCTTTATCTAACTTAAGGCAAATCCATAAGGCCCTTAAACGAGCAGATATCATTCAATTTCGAGCTCCAACAGGAATGGGGTTGTATGTTTTGCCGTATTTGAAATGGGTGAATGCAAAACCGTATTGGGTGAAATATGCGGGTAATTGGGTAGATCCACAGATGCCCTTAGGAAATCAACTCCAAAAGCGATGGCTTCTAAAGCACCTAGAGCCTGAGACTCAAGTGACTTATAACGGAAACTGGGAAGACAGGCCGCAATTCCTACCTTTCGATAACCCTTGTTTTACCAAAGAGAATTATGTTGAAGCCAAGCCAGCGCTAACTATAAAACCAGATTCGAAAGAGGAAGGGTGGACGCTGTGTTTCGTCGGGGCTTTAAACGCCCATAAAGGAGTACCTCTTATTTTAGAAACTTTAAGCCTAATGAAAACCTCTATTCCTATTAAAATTTTACATTTTATAGGAGATGGCCCCGATCGTAAAGCCTACGAACAGATGGCTTCAGAGATAGAGACACCGATTCAATTTCATGGGTTTTTACCCAAACCAAAAGTACATCAGCTTTTAAGTGAATCTCACGCGCTTTTACTGCCTTCTAAATCTGAGGGATTTCCGAAAGTGGTGGGCGAAGCCATGGCTTATGGATGCGTGCCTATCGTCTCTAAAGTGTCTTGTTTGGAAGACTATATTACCGATGGGGAGAATGGCTATTTATTAGATCAGTTGACTCCTGATGCGTTAGTGGATAGTTTACAGCGCTTATACCAATTAACAGCTTTGGAACTCAAAAGCCTTAGACTTAAAAATTATACCTTTGCTCAGCGTTTTACTTACGAGTATTACACCCAAGCGATAAACGAAAAAATCATTCATGTTCGGCTTAGATAAAGACACCACTTTATATCTTCAGCGCTTACTCCTTCACGTGGGGATAGGTATTTTGGTAAGTAAATTCCGAGTTTTAGCTCAGGTTTATTTACTATCAATCGTGGTGTATTTTGTTTTTCAAATCATAAAACGGACCGATAAAACCTATCATGCTTTAGGTGCTGCAGCCTATATCGCAGCCGCTGAAGTTTTTTTAAGAATGTCTAAAGCGATGCCGTTTTGGGAATTGGGCAAATATTTAGTCATCTTCTTCATGCTTTTAGGGATGTTTTTCGAGGGCTTTAAATTGAAAGCTTGGCCTGTGCTAGCTTTTTTGTTCTTGCTATTACCTGGTGTCGTGGTTGGATACCTCAATTTTGATTATTTTGATGAGAGCTTTCGAAAAACGGTCTTATTTAATCTTTCCGGCCCCTTGTCCTTATTCGCGACAGCCCTTTTTTGTTACCAGCGGGAAATCAAATTTAAAACCTTGTTAAAGGTGGTTGATGTCATGATGCTTCCTGTGTTAAGCATGGTGGTGTATATTATTTTATATGCGCCTGCTTTAGAGAATATCGTGTTTACCACCGAGTCCAACCAAGCAGCTTCAGGAGGATATAGTGGAAACCAAGTGGCCACGATTCTAGGCTTAGGAATGTTTCTAGCCTTCATCCGGTTTCTGATCCCCTATAAAAATAATTTGTTAAACTTTATTAATATAGGTCTTTTAGGTCTGTTGACTTATCGGTGTTTACTCACTTTTTCCCGCGGTGGTTTTATAACCGCCATCGTGATGATGGCTGTTTTTACGGTGCTTTATATCAATTGGGCGCCTTTAGCCAAAAAAGCAAAAGCCACAGTAAAGCTAATAGGGCTTGGGGTAGGAGGGTTCCTGCTTTGGGGAACTGCGATGGCGGTGACAGGAGGATTAATTTATAACCGCTATGCTGGTCAAAATGCAAGAGGAGAAGATAAAGACATCACCACTGGCCGAGCAGAAATCATTAGTGAAGAGCTAATGGCTTTTTTTGAAGATCCCTTTTTAGGTGCAGGGGTTGGGATGGGAAAGTTTTTTAGATTTGAGCTAGATGGAGAACTTGCCGCAAGTCATAATGAAGTCTCTAGGATGATGGCGGAGCATGGTGTTTTAGGGATCTTCGCCCTTCTTATTCTTTTGTTGATTCCGCTTGGCTTTTTATTATCGAAAAATAGAAATTTATTGATGTTGCCCTTTGTTGCCTTTTGGTTTTTAACCATCAACCATTCTGCGATGCGAGTAGCACTTCCTGGATTTATGTATGGCTTTGCCCTCTTATCTGTTCATTATGCGAAACAAAAACGACCCAAAACCAAACCCAAAACGACTGCTTTATCTCGGCAACAAGCTCTCCCGTAAAGGGAAAAACACCTCAACCATAGAGTATCTGTCTAGCCAGTTTGAGAGTGATGGCTATAAAGTTGTTTCAGCATCAAGTCAAACGAATCCGGTCTTGAGGTTGCTGGTGATGCTTGGTCAAGTGATAATTCAAGCTTCAAAAACTGATGTTTTACTCATAGACACGTATAGCACTTCCGCTTTTTGGTTTGCTTATATCAGTAGTCGATTGGCTTTTTTTTTAAAGTTAGATTATATCCCTATTTTACATGGCGGTGATCTCCCCAAACGGCTTAAAAGTGATCCTCAGCTTTGCCAAAAGCTATTTGGGAACGCGAAAGTCAATGTAGCGCCCTCTGCTTATTTGTTACACGAATTTAAAAATGCAGGCTACACCAACCTTACCTATATCCCCAATACTATCAAGCTCGATCTGTATACCTTTAAAAAACGCCAAGAGCTCCAACCCCACCTCTTATGGGTTCGGTCTTTTGCCCACTTATATAATCCTCTCTTAGCGCTTCAGGTTTTAAAAGAGTTGCGGTTCACTTATCCAAAGGTGAAGCTCAGTATGGTAGGCCCTTTTAAAGATGATTCCATAGAGGAGTGTAAAGCCTTTGCCAAAGAACATAAATTACCAGTGACTTTTACTGGAGGAATGAAAAAGGAAGACTGGCTTCAGTACGCCCAAGACTTTGATGTGTTTATTAATACTACCAATGTCGACAACACTCCCGTAAGCGTGATCGAAGCCATGGCCTTAGGCTTACCTGTGGTCTCCACCAATGTGGGTGGACTGCCTTATCTCCTAGATCATGAAAAAGAAGCTTTGTTGGTATCCCCTGGACATGTAGACGAATTCACTCAAGCGATTATCCGTCTGTTGGATGATCCAAGTTTAGCTCAGCAGCTCTCCCTTCAAGGCCGTAAAAAAGTCGAGCACTTCGATTGGGAAGTGGTGAAGCATCAGTGGTTTGAAGTAGTGAGTCGTGAGTTGTGAGAGGTGAGTGGTGAGTGGTGAGTAGTGGATTAGTATAGTGGTGTAGTTGTGTAGTAGTGAGTTGTGAGAGGTGAGTTGTGTGTTCTCCGTTGTCTGTTGTCTGTTGTCAGTCTGTGGTAGACTGGTTGACTGGCAACTGATAACTGTGGACTGGTAAACTGGTGAACCGGTGGCTGAGTGATTTTTCTTTTGAAAAATTGTATCGAAGCCACATTTAAACGTCAGTTCGAGTGATGGATTTGTGGCGATAGACCAAAGCCATTGTATCGAGAACTCGATTAAACCTAAGGGAGCTTATTAGTGGTTAGTATAATGGTGTATTAGTATAGTGGTGTAGTAGTATAATGGTGTAATAGTGAATGGTGAGTGGTGGGTTAGTATAGTGGTGTAGTAGTATAATGGTGTAGTAGTGAGTGGTGAGTCTTGAGTGGTGTGTGGTTGGTTAGTATAGTGGTGTAGTAGTATAATGGAGGAACAGATTTCATATTTAAAATTTCAAAATTGACAAGTCAAATTTTTATGAAAATGGTCACTTGATAGTTAGAAAACGGCCTACTTTTTATGGAGGTTAGAAAACAAAAAAGTGGTGAAGAAAGGATAAAGGAGCAAAGCACTAGTGAAACGGTTTGCTTTGCGTGGGGGAACCGCTTTTGTAGTTTTCAAAGACATAAAAATAAGCCTAGATTTTTTTGGTTCGTTTTTTCATCAATGGAAAAAATGAATGAAAACACTAATTATATCTAAAGTTTAAATAATGAGACACACTTAAAAAGATTCCGCATCGCGCTATCGCTTGCACGGAATGACAAGGGTGAACCGGTGGCTGTGAACTGGTGACTGTGAAATGGTGGACAGAGATCTCTCGTCACTGCGTTTCCCTCGAGATGACAATTGCAAGAACTCGAAGCGACACCAAGTATTCAACCTTTGTACACCACCTAAACAGATTCCGTATCGCGGCTATCGCCTTGCACGGAATAAAAATCAACTATTTAACCGTTTTAGCGCCTTCAGCTATAAATCTATAATTCAATTTAGGGGAGGTGATTGCTGCAATATCTTCTTTGCTTTTACCAGCGTCTTCGGCATAATGCTTTAGCGTTTCCACATCCGTTTCTTCAATAAATGCTCTTCCTTCTACAACCATCTCATGGCCTTTACTGTCTTTTGGAACAAAGAAACCGTAATCTTTAAAAGTCACATGCACATTCATGTCTTCGGGGAGGTCTAATTTCATCCAACAGCCTTTTTTCGCGCAAACACTTTCCACTTCAGATTGAAATTGAACTTGAATCGTGTCTCCGAGAGATAAATCCTGGTACATGGCCAGCATTTCGCTATCCGCTTTGACTTCAGCAGAAGAAAAGGCTTCACCAAACTGAGAGTCAGTGGTCATGCTCAATTCTTTTTCCTCTGATGTATCATCTGTCACCGTCTCTTTTTCTTGCTTAGTTTCTTTTGAACCACAAGCCAAAAACATCAATAATATTGGTAATAAAAGCAGCTTTTTCATGATAATAATTAAAAATTTATAATAAGAATAACAACAAAGTTAGGAATCTTCCTGAATTAACCTTATTAAAATTTAGTACATTTGCAAAAATACCAATTATAATGAATAACACCGATATACAACTCGACATTACTAAAACTAAACAGTCTAAAATTGATCAAGTAGATTTTAGTAATCTTAAATTTGGAAAAGTCAATGCAGATCATATGATGTATTGTGATTACATCGATGGCAAATGGCAAACGCCCAAAATTGTTCCTTACGGACCGATGGAATTTGAGCCTTCCGCTAAAGTGTTTCATTACGGTCAGGCGGTTTTTGAAGGGATGAAAGCCTTTAAAGATGAAAACGAACAGGTTTGGTTGTTTAGACCCGAACAAAATTTTGAGCGTATCAATAAGTCCTCTAAACGTATGGCTATTCCTGAGTTTCCAAAGGATTACTTTTTTGAATCTTTAAAGACCTTACTGGAACTCGATAAAGATTGGGTGAAGAAAGGTGAAGGTAATTCACTTTACTTACGTCCTTTTGTCATCGCTACAGAAAATGGGGTGTCTGCTTCAGAGTCAGATCGCTATAGATTCATGATCATCACCTGTCCAGCACAGGCCTACTACAACAAGCCCATCAAAGTGATTTTTGCACAGGAATACAGCAGGGCAGCCGATGGTGGCGTTGGTTTTGCTAAGGCAGCTGGTAATTACGGCGCTCAGTTTTACCCAACCAAATTAGCTAAAGCTAAAGGGCTTGACCAAATCATTTGGACGGATGCCAGTTCTCACGAATACCTGGAGGAAGCTGGAACTATGAACATCTTCTTTAGAGTTGGGGATAAGCTACTCACCTCACCAACCAATGACAGAATTTTGGACGGTGTCACGCGTAAGAGTATCATTCAACTAGCCAAAGATAATGGGGTAGAGGTTGTCGTTGAAAAAGTATCGGTTAAGGAAATTGTAAATGCAGCCAAAAACGGAGAGCTTAAAGAAATTTTCGGTGCAGGAACTGCAGCTACAGTAGTAAGCGTTGATGGTTTTGAATACGATGGAACGTATTACGATTTGCCAACAGTCGACGAGCCTTACGGTACCTTCTTCAAAAAAGCATTACAAGATATCCAATACAATAAAGTCGAAGATCCACACGGATGGACGATGAAAGCGTTTTAATTAGTAAACGGTTAACGGTTAACGGTTAACCGTTTTCAGTGAATTGTGACTAGTGATTGGTGGCTGACTGCCTCGATCTTTCTTCGAGGTGTATTGAAGCTACGTTCAGGTGTCAGTAAAATGTGATTGGTGACTAGTGATTGGTTGCAAGAAATAAAATAAACTAGAGCCTGATGATTTAATTCATTGGGCTTTTTTGTTATAGTAAACGGTTGACGGTTGTTAGTTGAAAATTTTTAATTTTACTCACGACCTGCCTTTGCCAAGGAAACGCAGGCAGGCTCACCACACACTTTCATCTAGTTAAAACCATACTAAACATGGACTTGCCCTAGATCAATCTTGTTATTTTTAGTCGAAAATTTAGGTATGCGTGTTTTAATTACAGGGGCAACAGGCTTAGTAGGTCAGGAGTTGGTTGAGCTTTTTCATGACAATGGAATTGACGTGAATTATTTAACCACCAGCCGCTCCAAAATTGAAACGAAAACCAATTACCAGGGTTTCTACTGGAATCCTTCAACTTCTGAATTGGATCCCGCTAGCTTAAAAGGAGTGAACACCATCATTAATCTTGCAGGGGCCAGTGTAGCCAAGCGATGGACACCTTCTTACAAGGAAGCGATACTGAACAGCAGAGTCGATAGCTTAATGACTTTAAAGTCAGCCTTGTCAACGCATGATCATGAAGTGGAGCATTTGATTTCAGCGAGCGCCATTGGAATATATGAAGATTCGTTGACCAAATTTCATGAGGAAGACGATTTTAAAAAGGGAGATAACTTTCTGGCTGATGTAGTCGAAAAGTGGGAGGCCGCCGCAGATGAAGTTGGAGAGCTAGGGCTTGAGGTGACCAAAATCAGAATAGGCGTGGTATTGTCAGACGAAGGTGGAGCCCTCGAAAAAATCAAGGCCCCTATAGAAAAGTATATTGGGGCACCCTTAGGAAGCGGGAAGCAGTGGCAGTCCTGGATACACATTTCAGATTTAGCCAGACTCTTTCATCATGTGATGAAGAACCGTTTGGAAGGTGTTTTTAATGCCGTGTCTCCAAATCCAGTAAATAATAAGGAACTGACAGAATGTATTGCTCAGTGTTTAGGGAAGCCGCTAATTCTCCCTAACGTACCTTCATTTGTTCTCAAACTTATGCTGGGTGAAATGTCAACGATTGTTCTAGGAAGTCAATTGGTCAGCTCAAAGAAAATTTTGTCAACCGGATTTCAGTTTGAGCACGCTCAGCTAAAACCAGCTATTGCAGATTTATTATAGCCTATTTGGTATCAAAAACTTTTTTATTTTTGAAGGTAAGTCCAGTCATGAAAAAAATTATAGTACTCATTAGTTTATCAGTCATGTCGAAGTCTTTCAGTCAGGAGCCTATTAAATATCTTGCCTTAGGAGATTCTTATACCATTGGAGAACAGGTGCCTGAGGAGAACTCCTGGCCTTTCCAACTGACCTCGCATTTGAACACAAAATCATTTAAAGTAGAAGATACAGAAATCATTGCTGTCACCGGCTGGCGCACTGATGAGCTTCTGGACTCTATAGCTACTGAAAATTATAAGCCCAATTCTTTTGATTTGGTTTCCCTTTTGATTGGTGTCAACAATCAATATCAGAAAAAGCCTTTTAAACAATTTAAAAAAGAATTTGAAGTGCTCTTGCAGACTGCGATTTCGCTGAGTGCTCACGATGAAAAGGGAGTATTTATCGTTGGGATTCCAGATTATAGCTTGTCAAAATTTGCTCAGGATGAAAAGCTGAGAAGAGTATCCTCCCGATTAAAACGATACAACAGGTACATCCAGAAAATGAGCCAACGCTATGCTGTGGCTTTTTATCCTTTGCAAAAACTCAGTAAACCCTTGCACAAAAATCAAGATATGCTTGCAGAGGATTTTTTACATCCAAGTGGTGAGCAGTATCGGGTTTGGGTCGACAGTTTTAAAGACCGAGTAGTCGACCAACTTAATAACTTATAAAATGCAGGAAGCCTTTCTTCATAGTTTGTGGAAATACAAAAAGCTGAATTTGAATCAGCTGAAAACTACTACTGGGGAAGCACTTCAGGTGTTGAATACGGGCCTACACAATGAAACTGAATCGGGTCCTGATTTCTTTAAAGCTGAAGTGATCATTGCAGGTCAGCATTGGGTGGGTAATCTTGAGATTCACCTAAAATCCTCAGATTGGTATGCGCATCATCATGAAATCGATCCGGCCTACGATAATGTGATTTTGCATGTGGTTTGGGAAGATGACGTGAGCATTTTCAGAAAAGACAACTCTGAAATTCCCTGTTTAGAATTGAAGCATATCGTTACCAAACATCAGATTCAGGCGTATAAGGATTTGTTTGACAAGACCTCGCAGAAGTGGATCAACTGTGAGAAGCATTTCCATGACGTCGACGAATTTAAGCTGAATAGCTGGCTCGAACGCTTGTATGTAGAACGTTTGGAAGAAAAAAATCAATTAATTCTGAATTTATTGAAAGTTTCCAATAACAACTGGGATGAGGTTGGCTTTAAATTGATGGCCAAAGCTTTCGGACTTAACGTCAACGGAGAGGCTTTTCTGCAGATGAGCTCCTCAGCAGATTTTAAAGTTTTTCAGAAATGCTTCCAGAATCCGCTTCAGCTGGAAGCCTTATGCTTCGGTTTATGCGGGATGTTACCGCCTGAAAGTGAGGAAGCTTACCCTAAACAGCTTCAGCAGGAATTCGATTTTCTGAAGCAAAAATTTCAGTTGAATGCGCCGGAAACAAGTCAGGTGAAGTACTTTAGGCTTCGTCCAGACAATTTTCCGAGCATCAGGTTATCTCAGTTTTGTAAGTTGTATGCTCAACGTCCTAATTTATTTTCTGAGCTGATTCAGTGTAAAACTCCAAAAGACATTTACAAAAATTTAGAAGCTCAAACTTCCGACTATTGGAAAACTCATTATACCTTTGGAAAAGAAAGTAAGTCTAAAGTCAAAAAACTGAGTACTTCCTTTAAGGATTTGATCATCATTAATACGCTTCTGCCACTGAAATTCGCTTATCAATCCTATAAAGGTCAGTTGGATTTTGAAGAGAGTATTTATCCTTTGATTACCAGTCTGAAACCAGAAGCCAATGGCATCACTAAAGGCTTCGAAGAATTAAAATCTAAGGTAGTCAAGTCAGCTTTGGAAAGTCAGGCGTTGATCCAGTTAAAGACACAGTATTGTGATGTGAATCGTTGTTTAAAATGTCAAGTTGGGTTAGAATTAATACACTCATGAAAAATTTCATATACAACCTTAGAACCTTTTTCGAAAAACACGGATTTTACGTGAGCTCGCGATTGGCAGATACCTTGGGAATGAAAGCAAAGTCTGTTCGGATATTTTTTATTTACGTTTCCTTTGCCACATTTGGTTTTGGGTTTGGCCTTTACCTGACCCTTGCTTTCTGGCTGAAGCTTAAGGATTTGGTGTATACCAAGCGCACCTCCGTATTTGATCTTTAATTCTTCTCTATGAAACGAAATATAGTCACCACCAGTGATGGGTCCAAGACCATACGTATAGAAGATTGGGACGAGCATTATCATTCTATTCACGGAGCGATTCAAGAGTCCATGCATGTTTACATCAACGCAGGATTAGATTATTTTTTGTCTTTATATCCATCAACTGAATCTATTTACGTTATAGAAGCCGGTTTTGGTACTGGCTTAAATGCTTTGTTGACAGCGCTTTGGTCAGTTGCAAAAAACATTAAAATAGACTACCTAGGCTTAGAAGCCTATCCGATTTCCGATGAAGAAATACAGGCTTTGCAATATCATAAGGTTTTAGAAGACATAACTTCAGAAGACATTTATGAAAAATTTCACCAAGCTCATTGGGAAGAATTTGAGCAAATTACAAACACCTTTAAAGTCAAAAAGCAACAAGCATATTTCTCTGAAATCAAGCTAAAAAATACTGCAGATGTGGTGTTTTATGATGCGTTCGGGCCGAGAGTTCAGCCGGAGCTCTGGGAAAGAAGCATATTTGAAGGTTTCTATGAGGCACTGAAGCCGGGTGGTGTGTTTGTTACCTACTGCGTAAAAGGAACTGCGAGAAGAGCTCTGCAGTCTATTGGTTTTGAGGTGGATGTTATTGAAGGGCCGCCTGGAAAACGCCATATGATGCGTGCTATTAAACCCAATTGACCTATTTCCTGAAACAGATGCTAAAGTCTTAAAGATTTTAAGACTTAGCGTTTGAATGGAAACCATATTTTTTGCATCTTGCGGGATATTTTTAAACTTAATTGAATTTAAGTTAACGTCTCATTTTGAAATATCAAATCACAAATAGCCTTATGTTAAGAAATATCACGCTGATTGCTTTTCTCTTGTTTACTATTTCGTTTACCTCTGCACAGGATCTGCAAGTTGAAGGAATTAAAATTAATCCATCAGATAAAATCAACAATGGACAGATTGAACTGACTGTAACCGGAGGTACACCTCCATATAAGTATCAGTGGTCAAAAGATGATGTACCTCTCAGTTCTAGTAAAGCCAGTGATCTTACAGAAGGGATATCTTACACTGTAAAAGTATCCGACGCTAGTGGCGCTTCTGTAGAAAAGTCATACCAAATAGAAGCGGTTTCTATTGTAGAAAATTTTAATGGAACTTTCCAGCCTGTGGTTGATGCCATGGGAAGTGTATTGTTCTGGGATCCGTTTGCTGCTATAGGCATTTATGATCCTGTAGTTTATACTGACCAAAAGCTCTTATTCTCTCCATCCTGGGAACCAAACACTTCGCGTAAATTCTTACTCAAAGAATGGTTGGTTACAGAAAACGAGCACGTTGATAAAGGTCAGGATGTGGCCATTATTGACATAGATGGACAGACACAGACCGTACAGGCAGAAGCAAATGGTAAGATTGAATTTATAACCCCTCAGGGTGAATATATTTATAATCCGGAAAACCAGGAAGATGTTATTGCTCAAAACGCTCATAAATTCGGTTCAATTATTTACGATGACCCTATTGCGCTAACCAATCCTAATGGCACGCCACTTGAAAAAGGAATTCCTTTTATTGTGATTTGGTTAATTCTCGGAGCGGCATTCTTTACGTTCAGAATGGGCTTTATCAATATTCGTGGTTTTAAACACGCCATTCAGCTTGCTAAAGGTCAATACGATGAGCCTAATGCTCCAGGAAGTATTACTCACTTTCAGGCTCTTGCAACGGCTGTGTCTGCTACTGTAGGTTTAGGTAACATTGCTGGTGTTGCCATCGCTGTTTCTTTAGGTGGTGCAGGAGCAACATTTTGGATGATTTTGGCGGGTCTATTAGGGATGTCTTCCAAGTTTGTGGAATGTACCCTAGGAGTAAAATATAGATTTATCAACAAGCAAGGTCGAATTTTTGGAGGCCCTATGAATTATCTGAGGTATGGACTTGAAAAAAGAAACCTAGGTAAGCTTGGAAAAGTTCTGGCAGGTTTATTTGCCGTTCTTGCCATCGGTGCCTCATTTGGTGGAGGTAATATGTTCCAGGCCAACCAATCTTTTGAAATTTTATCCAATCAGATTCCTTTTTTAGATAGTGAAAGTGGATTCTTTTTTGGTGTTTTTCTTGCGATTTTAGTTGGAGTTGTTATTATAGGAGGAATCAATAGTATCGCTAAAGTAACGGGTAAAATAGTGCCAGTAATGGCAGGTGTTTATATTTTAGGAGCTCTGGTTGTTATAGGAATAAACATCGATAATATAGGACCAGCTTTTGATGCCATATTAAGTGGTGCCTTTACTCCAACCGCCCTCAAAGGTGGTTTTATAGGAGTTCTTGTTGTAGGTTTCCAGCGTGCTGCTTTTTCTAATGAAGCAGGTGTTGGTTCTGCAGCTATCGCTCACTCGGCAGCCAAAACGAATCACCCGCCTTCTGAAGGTTTTGTAGCTTTACTAGAACCTTTTATAGATACTGTAGTCGTTTGTACACTTACGGCTTTGGTTCTTATTTTTACAGGAATGCATGAAGTTGAAGGTGTTTCTGGAGTTCAGCTAACTACAGAAGCTTTCGGTAGTGTGATCTCCTGGTTTCCTTATGTTCTTTCTGCAGCGGTATTCTTATTTGCATTTTCAACAATGATTTCCTGGTCTTACTATGGAATGAGAGCCTGGACTTATATTTTTGGAAGAAGTAATCGTTCTGAAATTATTTATAAAGTTATTTTCCTATTTTTTGTAGTTCTTGGAGCTTCTGTAAGTTTAGGTGCTGTGCTAGATTTTTCAGATATGATGATTCTAGCAATGTCATTCCCTAACATCATAGGTCTTTACATCATGTCTGGAGAGGTAAGAAATGACCTTAAAGAATACATGTCAAAATTAAAGTCTGGCGAAATCTTCAAAAAAGAAGTGTTGAAGAAATAATAGATACTGATGAATACGACTAATAAATTCCGTTTCGGCTACTCCAAGGGTGATCGAAACGGAATTTTTTTGTTTTGCCTTATTTTGATCGTAGGAGTAGGTATTAACTATTGGGCTTTTAATCCATCTCTCAAGTCTCAAGGAATTAATGAGTTAACGAAAGTAGAAGATTCTATTCAATGCCTTGTAGATTCGTTAAAAATTAAACAAAGCCTTGAGTCTCAGAAAGTCATTTATCCTTTTAATCCTAATTTTATAACAGATTATAAAGGCTATACTTTAGAGATGACGATCGATCAAATTGACAGATTATTAGATTACAGGGCTGAAGGTCAGTGGATCAACTCTAAAGCTGACTTTCAAAAGGTCACTCAGGTCACTGATGCATGGATGAAAGAGTATGGCCCATATTTTAAATTTCCCGAGTGGGTCGTTGAGTCAGGACAAAGGAAGTCTAATTCCAAAACTATCAATTCGTTGACTTACGCTGAAAAGAAAGACCTCAATACAGTCACAGCATCTGATTTGATGGAAGTATCGGGAATTGGTGAGGCCTTGTCAAGGCGAATCATCACTTACAGAGATAAGTTGGGAGGATTTGTGGATATCCTTCAGTTGAAGGATGTCTACGGACTAAAATACGAGGTCATTGAAAACCTCAAAGAGAGAATTGCGCTTAAAAGCCCGGTTAAAGTTCAAAAAAAAGATATTAATCACATAAGTGTTTTGGAATTATCTGAGTTGCCCTATTTTGATTATGAGCAGGCTAGAGTCATCGTCAATTTTATCAAATTAAGAGAAGGTGTTGATGATTTTGAAGAATTGTCAAAAATTGAAGATTTTCCTAACTACAAATTAGATAGAATTCAATTATATTTGGAAATTAAAGAATAATATTCAAAAATTAGATATCAAGATATGAATCATATGTATTTTAGTGAAGAACATGAGATGTTCAGAAAAAGTTTACAGGAATTTCTTCAGAAGGAAGTAGTTCCTCATCTGGATAAGTGGGAAGAAGAAGGAACGATAGAGCGTTTTATATGGAAGAAGTTTGGCGAAATGGGTTATTTTGGCCTGGCTTACCCAGAAAAATACGGAGGTTTAGATTTAGATCTATTCTACACAATTATACTTTTAGAAGAATTACAAAAAATAAATTCAGGTGGATTTGCTGCAGCTATCTGGGCTCATGCTTACTTAGCAATGACCCACGTGAATAAAGAAGGTAGCGAAGAAATCAAAGAAAAATACCTCACAGCCTCTATCAATGGAGATATGATAGGTTGTTTGTGTATCACAGAACCATTTGGAGGGTCTGATGTTGCTGGCATGAAAACAACAGCAGTAGAAAAAGACGATTCTTTTGTGATCAACGGGTCTAAGACTTTTATCACCAATGGTGTATATTCAGATTATTTGATTGTTGCTGCCAAAACCGCTCCGGAAAAAGGTGGAAAAGGCATGAGTATTTTCTTAGTAGATAGAGATACTCCAGGAATTTCTGCAACTAAACTTAACAAGCTAGGCTGGAGAGCTTCTGACACAGCAGAGTTGGCTTTCGATAATGTCGAGATACCAAAGTCTCATTTGATGGGAGAGCGTAACCAAGGTTTTCCTTACATCATGCAGCACTTTGCCTTAGAGCGTTTGATCATGGGGGTGAATGCACATGCCAGAGCAGAATATGCTTTAGATTATGCTATACAGTATATGTCCGAGCGTGAAGCTTTTGGTCAGACTATAGACAAATTTCAAGCCTTAAGACATAAAATCGCGGAGAGAAGTAGTGAAGTGGAAATGGCTAAAGCGTTTAATTATACAACTGCTAAACGTCTGGATGAAGGCGAATATGTCGTTAAAGAGGCTACCATGTCCAAATTGCTTTCCACCAAAATTGCAGATGAGGTGATCTACGATTGCTTACAAATGCTAGGGGGTTATGGCTATGTAGAAGATTATCCATTGGCGAGAATGTTCCGTGATAGTCGACTAGGACCTATTGGAGGTGGAACTTCTGAGATCTTGAAAGAAATTATCGCCAAAATGGTGATTGACAATAAAGACTATAAGCCAGCAACCTAATTGCTTTTAATTGATAAATTTGTAACCATGTGCTTCTTAAAGTACATGGTTTTTTTATGGAACACATTCAGGCCTTTATAGACTATCTTCAGTTTGAGAAAAATTATGCTCAGCATACATTGACTTCTTATGCCTCAGATTTGAAGCAATTTCAATCTTTTGTTTTTGAAAATTATGAGACTGAAGATTTAGCTGAGACCAATTATCCCATGATAAGACGCTGGATCGTGAGTTTTGTCGATAAAGATCTGACTCATAAAACAATCAACAGGAAGCTATCATCGCTAAAAACTTTTTTTAATTTTTTAATGAAAATTAAAGCGATTGAAGTGAATCCAATGCTAAAGCACAAATCTTTAAAGCTTCCCAAACGCGAGCAGGAAGCCTTTTCACTCAAAGAACTTGAGGACATTTCAACTTATTTTGATGATTCAACTTTTGAAGGACTTAGGGATCATCTTATGATTGATCTTTTGTATTCCACTGGAATGCGAAGACAGGAATTGATCGACTTGAAAATTTCCAGTGTAAATTTTAGCCAAAGTCAGTTGAAAGTACTTGGTAAAAGAAAAAAAGAAAGAATAGTTCCATTGATGAAAACAACTATGGCTCTTATCGATTATTATCTTCAGGTAAGAGGGTTGATGGCTATCAATAGCGATGATTTATTTATCACCAATAAGGGGAAACCCATTTATCCCAATTTTGTTTACAGAATTGTAACCTCTTATTTTAAAAAGGTATCTACAAAGCAAAAGCTCAGCCCGCATTTGCTTAGACATGCTTTTGCGTCTCATCTTTTGGAAAAGGGTGCGGAAATCACTGCGATTAAAGAACTGTTGGGACACAGTAGTTTAGCATCTACAGAAGTGTATACGCATTCAAATTTGAAGGAATTGAGCAAAGCACATGCAGCGGCTCACCCCAGATCCAGAGGTAAAGAGGAAGAATAGGCTAGAATGAAATGAAAATGCAATTTTTTTTAAAAAAAAGAGGCAAATAATTTTCAGATACCAATATTCGTTTTATATTTGCAACCCGTTACGAAAAGTAGCGTTTGACATACTGATAAGCCGATGTAGCTCAGCTGGCTAGAGCAGCTGATTTGTAATCAGCAGGTCGTGGGTTCGAGTCCCTCTATCGGCTCTATTATCAGATTTTTGGGGAGATACTCAAGCGGCCAACGAGGACAGACTGTAAATCTGTTGGTTTCACCTTCGCAGGTTCGAATCCTGCTCTCCCCACAACCAAGTCGGTTAACACCAGACTTTGCATTGACATATTGATTAAATAAGCGGAAGTAGCTCAGTTGGTAGAGCGTCAGCCTTCCAAGCTGAATGTCGCCGGTTCGAACCCGGTCTTCCGCTCTATTTTTAAATAATGCAATATCTGCTTGCCGACGTAGCTCAGGGGTAGAGCGTTTCCTTGGTAAGGAAAAGGTCACGAGTTCAATTCTCGTCGTTGGCTCAATTTTAAAGTCTCAAAACCTGGTTTTGTTGGCTTTTTATGTTGTTATAAACATTAACACTAATATATAACTAAGATTAAATAATTTACTACTATGGCAAAGGAAAATTTTGATCGATCCAAACCACACCTAAACATAGGTACTATTGGACACGTCGATCACGGAAAAACTACACTTACAGCTGCGATTACAAAAGTAATGGCAGATGCTGGATATTCTGAAGCTAGTGCTTTTGATCAAATTGATAATGCACCTGAGGAAAAAGAGCGTGGTATTACTATTAACTCTTCTCACGTTGAATATCAAACTGCAAATCGTCACTATGCGCATGTTGACTGTCCAGGTCACGCCGATTATGTAAAGAACATGGTAACTGGTGCTGCCCAAATGGATGGTGCTATTCTTGTTGTTGCTGCAACTGATGGTCCAATGCCACAAACTCGTGAGCATATTCTATTAGGACGTCAGGTTGGTATTCCTAGAATTGTCACTTTCTTAAATAAAGTTGACCTTGTTGATGATGAGGAGCTTTTAGAATTAGTTGAAATGGAAGTAAGAGATTTGCTTTCTTTCTACGAATATGATGGAGATAATGCTCCTGTTATTTCTGGATCTGCACTTGGTGCATTGGAAGGAGATGAGAAGTGGGCAAAAACTGTTCTTGATTTGATGGAAGCAGTTGATGAGTACATTGAGCTTCCAGAAAGAGATGTTGAAAAGCCTTTCTTAATGCCTGTTGAAGATGTATTCTCAATTACTGGTCGTGGAACTGTTGCTACAGGTCGTATCGAAACTGGTGTTGCAAATACAGGTGATGCTGTTGAAATCAATGGTATGGGAGCTGTGAACATGAAATCAACTGTTACAGGTGTCGAAATGTTCCGTAAAATTCTTGATAGAGGAGAAGCTGGTGATAACGTTGGTATCTTGTTAAGAGGTATTGAGAAAAGCCAAATCTCTAGAGGTATGGTTATCGCTAAGCCTGGTTCTATTAAGCCACACGGGAAATTCAAAGCTGAAGTTTATATCTTGAAAAAAGAAGAAGGTGGACGTCACACTCCATTCCATAACAATTATAGACCTCAGTTCTATGTAAGAACCACAGATGTTACGGGTACAATCAACCTTCCTGATGGAGTTGAAATGGTTATGCCAGGTGACAACTTAACAATTACTGTAGAATTGATTCAACCAATTGCATTAAATATTGGTTTGAGATTCGCAATACGTGAAGGAGGTCGTACAGTTGGTGCTGGACAGGTTACTGAAATCTTAGAATAATTTAGGATAAAGTTTCATTATAGTAGTTAAGGTGTTCGCTTTAAGTGAATACCTTAACTTTTTAAATTTCCTTTTTTATGTGTGATTAAATTCGTTTCTTTGCACGCTTTAAAAAATGAAATATTTACGGGTTTAGCTCAGTTGGTAGAGCACTGGTCTCCAAAACCAGGTGTCGGGAGTTCGAGCCTCTCAACCCGTGCGAATTGAAATAGAAAGCCTGTGGCGAGAAGTTTATCCTGAGCGAAGCGCGAAGGAAGCCTCTCAATCCGTGCAAATTGAAATATTAAGCCTGTGGTGAGAAGTTCATCCTGAGCGAAGTGGAAACAGAGTCGAAGGGAGAATCTCAATCCGTGCAAATCTTAAAAAGATGTCAGATATCAAAAATTATGTAAGCGAGTCTTACAACGAATTAAGAAATCATGTGACTTGGCCAACCTGGGCTGAGGGACAAAAACTCATGGTAATTGTTGCTGTATTTTCTATACTTTTTTCGCTTGCTATCTGGGGAGTTGATGAAGTGTTTAGTGCTGCTGTAAAGCAATATTTTAATTGGGTTAAATCATAATACATGTCAGAGACTGGTTTAAAAAAATGGTACGTTGTAAGAGCTATAAGTGGTTCTGAAAGCAAAATAAAGGATTATATAGAAAAAGAAATTGCTCATCAAGGTCTTAGTGATTATGTTGATGATATCTTGGTACCTAAAGAAAACGTTGTTCAAATCCGTAATGGTAAAAAGATAACAAAGGAAAAAGTCTATTTTCCAGGTTATATCATGGTTAATGCTAACCTTGAAGGCGAAGTTGGTCATATTATAAAAGGTGTGAATGGAGTTATAGGTTTTCTTGGTGAAACCAAAAGAGGTGAACCAGTTCCTATGCGTAAATCAGAAGTAAATAGAATGCTAGGTAAAGTCGATGAACTTTCTGTTCAGACAGAAAATGTTGCTATACCATTTAATATAGGGGAATCAGTCAAAGTTGTGGATGGCCCTTTCAATAGTTTCACAGGAACTATTGAAAAAATTAATGAAGATAAAAGAAAGTTGCAAGTTATGGTTAAGATTTTTGGTCGTAAAACACCAGTTGAGCTTAGCTATATGCAAGTAGAAAAAGTTTAAATGTTACATATAATATAGAATTGTTTTTAAATATAATGCTTCCCACTGAAAACAATTCAACTAAATTTTGAAAAATGGCAAAAGAAGTAAGTAAAGTAGTAAAACTCCAGGTTAGAGGTGGTGCAGCGAACCCATCCCCACCGGTTGGACCTGCTTTGGGTGCTGCTGGGGTAAATATCATGGAATTTTGTAAGCAATTCAATGGTAGAACCCAAGATAAGAGTGGTAAAATCTTACCTGTTGAGATAACAGTTTATAAAGATAAGTCGTTTGATTTTATTATCAAGACTCCACCTGCAGCAGTACAATTGATGGAAGCATCAAAACTAAAGAAAGGCTCTGGTGAACCTAATTCTAAAAAAGTAGGTTCTGTAACTTGGGATCAAATAAAAGCAATCGCTGAAGATAAAATGCAGGATTTAAATGCATTTACAACCGAATCTGCAATGAAAATGGTAGCCGGTACAGCAAGATCGATGGGTATAACTGTAAAAGGTAATGCACCATTTTAACAAAACGAAATTAACATGGCAAAAATAACTAAAAAGCAAAAAGAAGCAGTTGGTAAAGTGGATAAGTCGAAAACTTATTCAGTAGCTGATGCCTCCGCTTTATTGAAAGATGTAGCTTACGCTAATTTCGACGAGTCAGTTGATCTAGCTGTAAGACTCAACGTTGATCCTAGAAAAGCTAACCAAATGGTTCGTGGAGTAGTAACTTTACCTCACGGAACAGGAAAAGACGTAAAAGTCTTAGCTCTTGTAACACCGGATAAGGCTAAAGAAGCTGAAGAAGCTGGTGCAGATTACGTTGGTCTTGATGAGTACCTTGAAAAAATTAAAGGTGGATGGACAGATGTAGACGTCATTGTAACTATGCCAAGTGTGATGGGTAAATTAGGCCCGTTAGGTAGAGTTTTAGGTCCACGAGGACTTATGCCTAATCCTAAAACTGGTACAGTAACTATGGATATCGCTAAAGCAGTTTCTGACGTTAAAGCTGGTAAAATTGACTTTAAAGTTGATAAAACTGGTATCGTTCACGCTGCTGTAGGTAAAGTATCCTTCGATGCAGAAAAAATTGCTGGAAATGCAAGAGAATTACTAACGACGCTCGTCAAGCTTAAGCCTCAGGTAGTGAAAGGTACATACATCAAAAGTATTCACATCGCTTCCACAATGAGTCCAAGTATTGAAATCGATACTAAACGATTTACCGAGCAATAATTTTAAGTTATGACAAGAGAAGAGAAATCTATAGTAATAAAAGATTTAACTACTAAGTTAGCGGATTCATCAAATGTATATTTAGCAGATATTTCAGGATTGAACGCATCTTTAACATCGGACTTAAGACGTGCCTGCTATAAAGCAGACGTTAAGTTGATGGTAGTTAAAAATACTCTCCTAGCTAAAGCTATGGAAAGTACAGATAAAGAATTTGGAGACTTAACAAGTATTTTGAAAGGGAATACTTCCATAATGCTTTCCGAAACTGGAAACGCTCCAGCTAAGGTTATTAAAAACTTTAGAAAGAAAAATGAAAAGCCTATTTTGAAAGGGGCTTATGTTGCAGAATCTGTCTATGTTGGAGACGAATACTTAGATGCTTTAGTTGATATTAAATCTAAAGAAGAAGTTATCGGAGACATCATTGGATTGTTACAATCTCCAGCCAAAAACGTTGTTTCAGCGCTTAAGTCTGGTGGAGGTAAACTTTCTGGAATACTTAAAACACTTTCTCAAAGAGAAGAATAAACACGCACTAATTACTAAATAATAAATTACACTAAAACGATAGAAAATGGCAGAATTAAAAGATTTCGCAGAACAATTAGTTAACCTTACTGTTAAAGAAGTAAATGAGTTGGCTGATATTTTAAAAGAAGAATACGGTATAGAGCCTGCAGCTGCAGCTGTTGCTGTTGCTGGTGGTGGCGGTGCTGCTGCTGAAGAAGCTGAAGAGCAGTCAGAATTCGATGTAATTCTAAAAGCTCCAGGTGGTTCTAAACTAGCAGTTGTTAAGCTTGTTAAAGAATTGACAGGTTTAGGTCTTAAAGACGCTAAAGCATTAGTTGATGGTGCACCAGCTCCAGTTAAGGAAGGTGTCACTAAAGATGAGGCAGAAGCTCTTAAAGCGCAATTAGAAGAAGCAGGTGCTGAAGTTGAGCTTAAATAAGCTCACCTCCACTTATATTACTAGGTTTAGACCACAAGATATAGTCTTGTAGGTCTAAACCATTTTGCGTATCTATACGCGACGTGTTTATTTTACTTTTTTACAAGTTAATATTGCTGATGAATTTTCATTGAATTCAAAGCATTAAAATCTTTCTTAGATGTTAGCAATGCATAATGAACGAATTAGTTTTTCTTCCGTACAAAACAAGCCAGATTATCCAGATTTTTTGGATATTCAGGTCAAGTCTTTCCAAGACTTTTTCCAGCTTGAAACTAAGCCAGAAGAAAGATCCAACGAAGGATTATATAATACCTTCCAAGAAAATTTCCCAATTACAGATACGAGAAATCAATTTGTACTTGAATTTTTAGATTATTTTGTAGATCCTCCCAGGTACTCCATTCAAGAGTGTATCGAGAGAGGGCTTACTTACAGTGTGCCTCTTAAGGCCAGATTAAAACTTTACTGTACCGATCCCGAACATGAAGATTTTGAGACGATCGTGCAGGATGTCTACTTAGGTACTATTCCTTACATGACTCCAAGTGGAACTTTTGTGATCAACGGAGCAGAGCGAGTCGTAGTTTCCCAGTTACACAGATCCCCAGGTGTGTTCTTTGGTCAGTCTTTTCACGCCAATGGAACCAAACTTTACTCTGCTAGAGTAATTCCTTTTAAAGGATCTTGGATTGAATTTGCTACGGATATCAACTCTGTGATGTACGCATACATAGATCGAAAAAAGAAATTACCTGTTACAACACTTTTCAGAGCTATTGGCTTTGAAAGAGACAAAGATATCTTGGAGATTTTTGACCTTGCTGAAGAGGTGAAAGTTTCTAAAACTGGTTTGAAAAAATACCTTGGTAGAAAATTAGCTGCCAGAGTATTGAATACTTGGTATGAAGATTTTGTTGATGAAGATACAGGTGAAGTGGTTTCTATCGAAAGAAATGAAATCGTACTTGACCGTGATACCACTTTAGAGAAAGACCATATTGAAGAGATTTTAGAAACTGGCTCAAAAACTATTCTTCTTCATAAAGAAGAAAATTTGACTGGTGACTATGCTATCATATATAACACTTTGCAAAAAGATCCTACTAATTCTGAAAAAGAGGCAGTAGAGCATATTTACAGACAATTACGTAATGCTGAGCCGCCTGACGAAGAGACTGCTCGTGGCATTATTGATAAATTATTCTTTTCAGATCAACGTTACAATTTAGGAGAAGTTGGTCGTTACAGAATGAATAAAAAATTGAATCTTGATATTAGTATGGACAGCAAGGTTCTTACTAAGCTTGATATCATAACAATCATTAAGTACCTTATTGAGTTAGTTAACTCAAAAGCAGAAGTTGATGATATTGACCACCTTTCTAACCGTCGTGTAAGAACAGTAGGTGAGCAACTTTCTCAGCAATTTGGTGTTGGTCTTGCTAGAATGGCAAGAACCATTAGGGAGAGAATGAACGTTAGAGATAACGAGGTCTTTACTCCAATTGATTTGATTAATGCGAAGACTTTGTCTTCAGTGATTAATTCTTTCTTTGGTACAAACCAGTTGTCTCAGTTCATGGATCAAACTAATCCATTAGCAGAGTTAACCAACAAAAGAAGACTTTCAGCATTAGGACCTGGTGGTTTATCCAGAGAAAGAGCTGGTTTTGAAGTTCGTGATGTTCACTATACTCACTACGGAAGACTTTGCCCTATTGAGACTCCAGAAGGACCAAACATTGGTTTGATTTCTTCTATGTCTGTTTACGGAAAAGTGAACAGCATGGGATTCATTGAAACACCATACCGTAAAGTAGAGAACGGTAAGATTGATTTCAAATCAGAGCCACTTTACCTTTCTGCTGAAGAAGAAGAAAATAAATTGATTGCACAGGCTAATATCCCTGTTGCTGAAGATGGAACTATGACTTCAGAACGAGTAATTGCTCGTATGGAAGGTGACTTCCCAGTTGTAGATCCTAAAGAAGTGGATTATATTGATGTTGCTCCAAACCAGATTTCGTCAATCTCAGCTTCATTGATTCCTTTCTTAGAACATGATGATGCTAACCGGGCCTTGATGGGATCTAATATGATGCGTCAGGCTCTACCTCTATTGAGAGTTGATGCTCCTATTGTTGGAACTGGATTGGAAAGACGTGTTGCTCAGGATTCAAGAGTTTTAATTAACGCAGAAGGTGAAGGAACTGTTGATTATGTCGATGCAAGAAAAATTATCATTTCTTACGATAGAACTGAAAATGAGCAATTAGTAAGTTTTGACGATGATGATAAGACTTATGACTTGATCAAATTCAGAAAAACAAATCAGGGGTCTACTATCAACTTAAAACCTATTGTTAGAGTTGGAGATAGAGTGACTAAAGGTCAAGTTCTTTGTGAAGGTTATGCAACCGATAATGGAGAATTAGCCTTGGGTAGAAACATGAAAGTGGCATTTATGCCATGGAAAGGTTACAACTTTGAGGATGCGATCGTGATATCAGAACGTGTGGTTAAGGATGACCTTTTGACTTCAGTTCATATCGATGAGTATTCTTTAGAAGTAAGAGATACAAAACTTGGTAACGAAGAATTAACCAGTGATATTCCAAACGTTTCAGAAGAAGCGACGAAAGACTTGGATGAGCATGGTATGATCAGAATCGGTGCAGAGATTAAACCTGGAGATATTCTTATTGGTAAGATTACTCCAAAAGGTGAAAGTGATCCTACACCAGAAGAAAAATTATTGAGAGCTATCTTTGGTGACAAAGCTGGTGATGTAAAAGATGCTTCTTTAAAAGCCTCTCCATCGCTTAACGGTGTTGTAATAGACAAGAAATTGTTTACCAGAGCAGTAAAAGATAAGCGAAAGAGAGCTCAGGACAAGCAAGAGATTGATGCTCTTGAAGCGAAGTACCAAGTCAAATTTGAAGAACTTAGAAACCGATTAATTGAAAAATTATTTGGTATCGTAGGTGGTAAGACCGCACAAGGTGTTCAAAATGATCTGGGTGAAGATACGTTACCAAAAGGTAAGAAGTACACTCTTAAGATGTTGAATTCTGTAGAAGACTTTAGTCACTTAACCAAAGGGACCTGGACTACAGATAAAGAAACAAATGCTTTAGTTGCAGATCTTTTACACAATTATAAGATCAAACAAAACGATCTTCAGGGTAACCTAAGAAGAGAGAAATTTACAATTACAGTTGGTGATGAATTACCATCTGGTATTTTAAAACTTGCTAAAATTTATGTTGCTAAGAAACGTAAGTTGAAAGTAGGAGATAAGATGGCAGGTCGTCACGGTAACAAAGGTATTGTTGCTAAGATTGTAAGAGAAGAAGACATGCCATTCCTAGATGATGGAACTCCAGTCGATATCGTATTGAATCCACTTGGTGTACCATCTCGTATGAATATTGGTCAGATTTATGAAACTGTTCTTGGTTGGGCAGGTCAGAAATTAGGTAGAAAGTTCGCAACACCAATTTTTGATGGTGCGACTTTAGATCAAATTAATGAACTCACCGATGAGGCAGGAATCCCAAGATTTGGACATACATACCTTTATGATGGTGGTACTGGTGAACGTTTTGACCAACCTGCTACAGTAGGTGTCATTTATATGTTGAAACTAGGACATATGATTGAAGATAAGATGCACGCTAGATCTATCGGACCTTACTCATTGATCACTCAACAACCACTTGGTGGTAAAGCACAATTTGGTGGTCAACGTTTTGGTGAGATGGAAGTTTGGGCACTTGAAGCTTATGGTGCGTCTGCTACATTGAGAGAGATCTTAACTGTAAAATCTGATGATGTCATCGGTAGAGCCAAAACTTACGAAGCAATCGTAAAAGGTGAGCCAATGCCGGAACCAGGATTGCCAGAATCCTTCAACGTGTTGATGCATGAATTGAAAGGTCTTGGATTAGATATCAGATTAGAAGAGTAATAGCAATCCTGCCTTCGGGCAGGAGATGTTATCACATTTATTACAATAATTCTTTAGCACTTGTATTATGACAAGAAATAATGATAAGAATACACAAAAGAGATTTAATAAAATCTCTATAGGTTTATCTTCTCCAGAAAAGATTCTAGCTGAATCCAGAGGCGAAGTTTTAAAACCTGAAACTATTAATTACAGAACACACAAGCCAGAAAGAGATGGATTGTTTTGTGAAAGGATTTTTGGCCCGGTCAAAGATTATGAATGTGCTTGTGGAAAATATAAGAGAATACGTTACAAAGGAATCGTTTGTGACCGTTGTGGAGTAGAAGTTACTGAGAAAAAAGTAAGAAGAGACCGCGTTGGACACATCAACTTAGTAGTTCCTGTGGCGCATATCTGGTACTTCAGATCTTTACCAAACAAAATCGGATACCTTCTTGGGATTCCTTCCAAAAAACTGGACATGATTATCTATTACGAAAGATATGTCGTGATCCAGCCAGGTAATGCGAAGAATGAAGAAGGTGAGCCACTGAAAAAGATGGATTTCTTAACCGAGGAAGAATATTTAAATATTTTAGAAGAACTTCCACAGGAAAACCAATACTTGGACGATGATGACCCAAATAAGTTCCTAGCGAAGATGGGAGCTGAATGTCTTTTAGAAATTCTAAAACGTCTGGATTTAGACGAGCTTTCTTATGATTTAAGACACAAAGCAAACAATGAAACGTCTAAGCAAAGAAAAACAGAAGCTTTAAAACGTCTTCAAGTTGTTGAAGCGCTTAGAGATTCTAAAAACAATAGAGAAAATAATCCTGAGTGGATGATCATGAAAGTGATCCCGGTAACTCCTCCAGAATTAAGACCTCTTGTGCCTCTTGATGGTGGTCGTTTTGCAACTTCAGATTTGAATGATCTTTATAGACGAGTAATTATCAGAAACAATCGTTTAAAACGATTGATGGAAATAAAAGCTCCTGAAGTCATCCTTCGAAATGAGAAGCGTATGCTTCAAGAGTCTGTAGATTCTCTATTTGACAACACCAGAAAATCTTCTGCAGTTAAAACAGATTCTAACAGACCATTAAAATCACTTTCTGATTCTTTAAAAGGAAAACAAGGACGTTTCAGACAAAACCTCCTTGGTAAGCGTGTGGATTATTCTGCCCGTTCTGTCATCGTCGTTGGACCAGAAATGAAAATGTTTGAATGTGGATTGCCAAAAGACATGGCAGCAGAACTTTACAAGCCTTTTGTGATCAGAAAGCTGATCGAAAGAGGAATTGTAAAAACTGTAAAATCTGCTAAGAAAATAATAGACAAAAAAGAGCCTGTAGTTTGGGATATCTTGGAAAACGTGTTAAAAGGACATCCTGTGTTGCTTAACCGTGCTCCAACCCTTCACAGACTTGGTATACAAGCTTTCCAACCGAAATTAATCGAAGGAAAAGCGATACAGTTACACCCATTGGTATGTACTGCGTTCAACGCCGATTTTGACGGTGACCAGATGGCGGTTCACCTTCCATTGGGACCAGAAGCAATTTTGGAAGCACAACTCTTAATGCTGGCATCGCACAGTATTTTGAATCCAGCTAATGGATCTCCAATTACAGTACCTTCACAGGATATGGTTCTTGGACTGTATTACATGACAAAACCAAGATCATCTACTCCAGAGCACAAAGTGAAGGGAGAAGGTCTGAAGTTTTATTCACCAGAAGAAGTTAACATAGCTTACAATGAAAAGCAAGTTGACTTAAATGCTTTGATCACGATCAGAACTAATGATATTGATGAAAATGGTGAGGTTGTTAAGAAAAATATTGAAACAACTGTTGGACGTGTGCTATTCAACGAATCTATTCCAGATAATGTTGGCTTCATAAACGATGTTATGACAAAGAAAGCTCTTCGTGATGTAATCGCAAGAGTACTTAAGAAAACGTCCGTCCCTGAAACGGCTGAGTTCCTCGATGAAATTAAGAGTTTGGGTTACAACTTCGCCTTTAGAGGTGGGTTATCATTCTCTCTTGGTGATATTATTATCCCTGCGGAAAAGCAATCTATGATTGATGATGCAAATGAGCAGGTTGAAGGAGTTATAGGTAACTATAATATGGGTCTTATTACCAACAACGAACGTTATAATCAGGTTATTGATATCTGGACTGCAACCAATGCTAACTTAACTGAACTCGCCATGAAGCGAATTCGTGAAGACAAGCAAGGTTTCAACTCGGTGTACATGATGCTTGATTCTGGTGCAAGGGGTTCTAAAGAACAAATTCGCCAGTTGACCGGTATGCGTGGATTGATGGCTAAGCCTAAAAAATCGACTTCTGCAGGTGGTGAAATTATCGAAAACCCTATTTTATCTAATTTTAAAGAAGGTCTTTCAATTTTAGAATACTTTATCTCTACTCACGGTGCTCGTAAAGGTCTTGCCGATACAGCATTAAAAACTGCCGATGCGGGTTACCTAACTCGTAGATTGGTGGACGTATCTCAGGATGTGATCGTAAGAGAAGAAGATTGTGGTACTCTAAGAGGTATTGAAGTTTCAGCATTGAAGAAAAATGATGAAGTTGTAGAAAGTCTAGGTGAGCGAATAGTAGGTAGAACTGCTTTAAATGATATTGTAGACCCTATTTCGCAAGAACTTTTGGCTACAGCAGGTGAAGAAATACTTGAAGATGCTGCAGATAAAATAGAAGCTTCTGCATTAAATTCGGTGGAAGTGCGTTCTCCATTAACTTGTGAAGCAAAACAAGGTATTTGTGTGAAATGTTATGGAAGAAATTTATCTACCAATAAAACTGTACAAAGAGGTGAAGCTGTTGGTGTAGTTGCTGCTCAGTCTATTGGTGAGCCAGGTACGCAGTTGACCTTAAGAACTTTCCACGTTGGAGGTATTGCAGGAAACATTTCAGAAGAAAACAAACTCGAAGCTAAATTTGACGGTGTTGCAGAGATTGAAGATCTTAAAACTGTTGAAGGTAAAAATAGTGATGGAAACAAAGTTGACATTGTTATTTCAAGAACTTCAGAAGTTAAAGTTATAGATAAGAAGTCTGGAATTGCACTGAGTACGAATGTTATTCCATATGGTTCTGAATTATTAATCAACCCTGGTGACAAAGTTAAAAAGGGCGATGTCATTTGTAAATGGGATCCATATAATGGTGTGATTATTTCTGAATTCTCTGGTAAAATTGAATTTGAGAACATTACTCAAGGACAGACTTACGAGGTTGAAAGTGATGAGCAAACTGGCTTCCAGGAAAAAGTAATTATAGAATCCAAGAATAAGCGAAAGATACCAACACTCCATATCAAGAGTGATGATGAAATCTTGAGATCTTACAACTTACCAGTTGGAGCTCACTTGATGGTAGATGATAATGAGGAAATTAAAATCGGAAAGATTTTGGTTAAAATTCCTAGAAAATCATCCAAAGCTGGTGATATTACTGGTGGTCTTCCTCGTCTTACAGAATTGTTTGAAGCGAGAAATCCTTCAAATCCTGCTGTAGTGAGTGAAATTGATGGTGTTGTTTCTTTCGGAAAGATCAAAAGAGGTAACCGTGAGATCATCATCGAATCTAAACTAGGTGAGGTCAAGAAGTACTTGGTCAAACTTTCCAACCAGATTTTGGTACAGGAAAACGATTATGTCAAAGCTGGTATGCCACTGTCTGACGGTTCTGTTACTCCTGAAGATATTTTAAATATCAAAGGTCCTAGTGCAGTTCAGCAATACTTAGTGAACGAAGTTCAGGAAGTATATAGATTGCAAGGTGTACAAATTAACGATAAGCACTTTGAAGTTGTTGTGAGACAAATGATGAGAAAAGTAAGAATCCAGGATTCTGGTGATACTATTTTCTTAGAAAATCAATTAGTGCACAAAGAGGATTTCATTGAAGAAAATGATAATATTTTTGGAAAGAAAATTGTTGAAGATGCTGGAGATAGTACAACTTTGAAACCTGGTCAAATTGTCACTTTACGTGATTTAAGAGACGAGAATTCAATCTTGAAACGTGAAGATAAACAGCTAGTGACAGCACGAGATGCCGAATCCGCTACTGCTTCACCAATTCTTCAAGGAATTACAAGAGCATCCTTACAGACTAAGTCATTTATTTCTGCTGCTTCTTTCCAGGAAACTACCAAAGTACTAAATGAAGCTGCGGTAAGCGGTAAAGTGGATTACTTGGAAGGCTTGAAAGAAAATGTAATTGTAGGACATAGAATTCCTGCAGGTACTGGACTTAGAGAATTTGACGATATTATTGTAGGTTCCAAGGAAGAGTTGGCCACAATGATGGAGAAGAAACAAGAAGTGAATGTAAACTTTAATTAAGCATGAGTGATCAAGACGATAAAAAGCAAAAAAAGCTAAACATTCAAATTGATGATGATGTGGCCCAAGGAATTTACAGTAATCTGGCTATCATTAATCATTCACAAACTGAGTTTGTTTTGGACTTTGTGAATATAATGCCTGGTTCTCCTAAGAATAAAGTGAGATCTAGAATTATACTTACTCCTCAACATGCAAAGCGTTTGTTGAGAGCTTTGAGCGATAATATTAATCGTTTTGAAAAAAGTCAAGGTAAAATTAAAGAACAAGATAAACCTAATGTTCCTATGAACTTTGGACCTACAGGAGAAGCTTAAATCTCTTTTAGGTTATAAAAAAAGAAAATCCCTCAAATTCAGTTTTGAGGGATTTTTCATTTTGGTAAGATTTGAATTAAATGTTACTCAGCTTTAAACGCTTTCAAATCAAAAGATATTTTCATTTGATCACTCACGAAATTATCTCCAAGATTTTCAACAAATGATTTTGACATAAATTTTATTCCCCATTCAGTTCTATCTAAAATGATTTTTTCTGATGTTAACAATAAAGACTCATCAGCACCATTCATCGAAACATTTACCGGGAAAGTTATGTTTTTTGTAGTTTCTTTTAAAGTTAGATTACCAGATAACATGGCCTGATCTTTTACGGTTTCAAAGCCAGTAATTTTAAATTTAGCTTCAGGGTATTTAGTAGCATTAAAGAAGTGATCTTCTTTTCCATTTGAATATCCCATTAAGTGGTTTTCAAGATCTGTTTTATCTTGGCCTTCCAAGTCCTGAACTTCGATACTTATCATATCTATTGTGACTTCACCACCAATGACCTGCTCATCAAATACCATTAAACTTCCTTCAGACAATGGAACTATACCGTTATGTTCTCCAGCTGGTTTAGATCCAACCCAATTAATTTTAGATTGTTCTACGTTTACATTGTAAGTGTCTGCCATTTCGGTAGTTTCCTTAGCATCTTTAGCATCAGATGTTTCAGTTTTTTTGTCACTCTTACAGCTTAAGGCAGTGGTGATCAATGATAAAACTAACATTGAATTAATTACTCTTTTTTTCATCTTATGTTTATTTAAGTTCCAGACAACATAACCAAAAACATTCCATTATTTGTATCTGTCATTGTGGCACTAAACTGTTATTGGCAGTACATTTGCCTAATTTGAATAAATTAGTAAGTAATGAGTAAAGAAAATATAAAATCAGACGATAAAGATCCAGTAGAAATGGAAAGTAAAGAAAAGCAAAACGATGCTCAAGAACTTCAAAGAGAAGATGCTTCGACAGTTGAAAACAATGAAGCTGAGGAGGTTGATAACTCTATTCCTGAGGAAGAATTATCTAAAGAAGAACAATTACAACAGGAGCTTGATGCAAAAGATGACAAATATTTAAGACTATTTGCAGAGTTTGAAAATTACAAACGCAGAACTTCTAAAGAACGCATAGAATTATTTAAAACAGCAAGTCAAGACGTAATGCAGTCTATGCTTCCTGTATTGGATGATTTTGACAGGGCGATGCTCGAAGTTAAAAAATCTAGTGACCAATCTTTGGTCGAAGGACTTGAGCTCATAAGCAACAAATTGAGAGAAACTCTTCATAATAAAGGATTGGAAGTTATGTCTGTGAAAGCTGGAGATGTCTTCGATTCAGAACTGCACGAAGCGATTACACAGATTGCTGCTCCAAGTGACGATATGAAAGGAAAAATTGTGGATGTTGTAGAAAAAGGATACACTCTTGGTGATAAAATCATACGTTATCCTAAAGTAGTGACTGGAAAATAATAAATTATGAAAGAAGATTATTACGACATATTAGGCTTAGCAAAGGGTGCTTCTCAAGCCGAAATAAAAAAGGGCTATAGAAAGATGGCAGTAAAGTATCATCCCGACAAGAATCCTGATGATGCTGAAGCTGAAAATAAATTTAAGAAAGCTGCAGAAGCTTATGAGGTCCTAGGAAATGAAGAGAAACGACAGAAATACGATCAGTTTGGTCATAGTGCTTTTGACGGTTCTCAAGGCTTTGGTGGCGGAGGTATGGATATGGACGATATCTTCAGTCAGTTCGGTGACATATTTGGAGGTGGTTTTGGCGGAAGAAGCCAAGGTTTCTCTGGATTTGGTGGCGGATTTGGCGGTGGACGTCAGAGAGCTAAAGGTGGAAATTTAAGAATCCGCGTTAGTCTCACTTTAGAAGAGGTTGCCAAAGGTGTAGAGAAAAAGGTAAAAGTTTCAAGAAAGAAAAAACCATCAGATACAACTTTTAAAACCTGTACAACCTGTAAAGGTTCAGGTCAGGTTACTAGGGTCACCAATACCATTCTGGGAAGGATGCAGACCGCTTCATCATGTCCAGCATGTGGTGGTTCCGGACAAATTATAGACAAAAAAGGGCAAGGTACCGATGCACACGGCCTTAAAATGACAGAGGAAACAGTTTCCATCAAGATTCCAGCTGGGGTTGAAGACGGAATGCAACTAAAAGTTGGAAATAAAGGTAACGAACCAGTCGGAGACGGAGTTCCCGGAGACTTGATTGTACTTATTGAAGTAAAAAATCATGAAAATCTTCAGCGCGACGGTGAAAACTTACACTATGATTTATTCATCAGTTTCCCTGAAGCGGCTTTAGGAGCTAGTAAAGAAATACAAACCGTAGGGGGTAAAGTGAGAATAAAAGTAGAGCCTGGCGCTCAAAGTGGAAAAATTCTAAGATTAAGAAATAAGGGTTTACCAAACCTGAATGGCTATGGAATAGGAGACCTGCTTGTACATATCAACTTGTGGACTCCACAGGATTTATCCAAGGAACAAAAAGAATTCTTTGAAACAAATCTTGGAGATTCCAATTTTGAACCTAATCCAAGCAAATCTGATAAATCTTTCTTTGAAAAAGTAAAAGATATGTTTTCTTAAGCTGTTAACAGAATATTATATATATTTGAACACCGCTAAATTTAGCGGTGTTTTTTCTTTTTCATAGCAATTTTTTTCCCACCCTTCATTGCGCAGGGTGGGTTTTGTTTTTAAAACCACTTAGCTTTTAAAATATTCTAAAAAATATTAAGGTTGTCACTCTAAACTTCAGATAAAACTTATATTTAATTCTGTAAATTAAAATCATTATGCCAAGATTACTCATTATTGAAGACGAGGATGCGATAAGAAGAGTATTGAAAAAAATTCTTTTAGAGGAAGAGAAAAATTATAATATTGATGAGGCTGAGGACGGTCTAATAGGTATAGAACTGGTCAAAAAAAAATCTTACGACTTGGTTTTATGCGATATTAAAATGCCAAAGATGGATGGAATGGAAGTTTTATCTGCTTGTCAAAAACTTCAACCTGAACTTCCTGTAATAATGATATCGGGACACGGAGATCTAGAAACCGCTGTTGAAACTATGAGGATGGGTGCTTTTGACTACATTTCGAAGCCTCCAGATTTAAACCGATTGCTTAATACAGTGAGAATTGCCCTCGATCATACTCTGCTTGCTCAAGAAAACAAGCAATTGAAAAAGAAAGTTTCCAAGCAATTTGAAATGGTAGGTAAGTCAGAGGAGCTTGATCAAATTAAATCAATGATCGATAAAGTTGCTCCAACTGAAGCTAGGGTTTTAATCACTGGCGAAAACGGTACGGGTAAAGAGCTTGTTGCTCACTGGCTGCATGAAAAAAGCAACAGAAATAAAGGGCCTTTTATAGAGGTGAACTGTGCTGCAATTCCTTCAGAATTAATTGAGAGTGAATTGTTTGGACATGTGAAAGGCGCATTTACTTCTGCCAATAAAGACAGGGCTGGAAAATTTGAAGCTGCTAATGGAGGTACGATTTTCCTCGATGAGATTGGCGATATGAGTTTGTCAGCCCAAGCAAAAGTCTTGAGAGCCTTGCAAGAAAACAGAGTTCAACGTGTAGGCAGTGATAAGGATATAAAAGTTGATGTGAGAGTAATTGCAGCAACCAACAAGAACTTAAAGGAGGAAATAAATGAGAAGAGATTCAGAGAAGACCTATACCATAGACTAGCCGTGATCATTATTCATGTGCCTGCGCTTAAAGATAGACGGGCAGATATTCCTGAACTCATTCACCACTTCACAGAAAAAATAGCTAAAGAACAAGGCACAAAGCCAAAAGTTTTTGAAGCGAAAGCAGTTATACTTTTAGAAAAGCTGAACTGGACAGGGAATATAAGGGAGTTGCGTAATGTCGTGGAACGCTTAATTATTCTTGGGGATCAGCAGATTACCGAAGAAGACGTGAAAAAATTCGTGCAGCTTAAAACTAGTTAGAATCCAGTTGTGGTGGGGTATATTTTAAAAAATACATTTTGTCACCACTAGGATGTTTCCATTCCTTAAGTAATTCAAAACCATACCTTCTGTAAGCAACGTTTACTTTTCTAATACGGGTTTCCGCATAAATTGGTAATTGTAAAGCCTTGGAAATGCGAAACATTTCGTCTTTCATTTTATAGGGCGTTTTGTCACTTGTATTTCCCCTAGCATCGGGTAGAATTCCCCAAAACCAACAATATAAAAACTCACCATCATTGGGACGCTGTTGACGAACAAATTTCTGAGATTTTAAAGCTTTCAGTCCTTTAGTGATACCAGTAACATTTATGGCTAGCTTGAGATCACTGATCAGTTCAGTCCAGAAGCCATCACTTTCTCCGTCCATTCTGAAGAAAATAGCAATCCCTCTTCCATCGTCAGAGACGAGAAGTGCGTCTTTCTTAATGGCCTTTTCGACCATATGTTTTGCTAAATAAAGAAAACGTTGTTCTTTTTTGGAGTCGTCTTTTACGATTTCCATTGATGTGGGAATCTCTTGCAGTAAAGTAGCTACATGTTTGATGACTTCTTCCTTGTCAAAATCTTTTTTCAAGTTTCTTTATTTTCAGAATTAATTTTCAAATATAAAGTAAATTCAGCTTTTTGGGGCATAATCTATATTCAAAGACTTTAACTGATTAAATAATGAGACTAGATTATATATTCTATTCTCAAAGTGTACTTTTGCCTTTCGAAAAATAAAAAGACTTTTGAATTTATCTATTTACACCAGGGAGTTTTCAAAAAATTTCAGTCTGGCATTTCCGATAATGCTAGGTCAACTCGGACATGTCCTTGTTGGGTTTGTTGACAACTTAATGATTGGAAAACTTGGAGCTGCGCCCCTAGCTGCTGTTTCATTAGGGAATACACTTATATTTTTCGCACTTTTTCTAGGTATTGGATTCAGCTTCGCTATTACTCCACTTATTGCCGAAGCAGATGGAGAAGGGGATACAACCAAAGGGCGTGTTTTTTTTCAACATGGCCTGGTCATGTGTACAGTCAATGGTATTGTTTTGTTTTTATTGTTATTGCTAGCAAAGCCTATATTACATCATCTGGATCAGCCAAAAGATGTTGTTGAGCTCGCTTTACCTTATTTAGATATTGTGGCGTTCTCACTCATTCCACTTATGATTTTTCAAGGATTTAAGCAATTTGCAGACGGGCTTTCGATGACCAAATATGCCATGTATGCCACGATTTTGGCTAATATTGTGAATGTAATATTCAATTACTTACTGATTTATGGAGTATGGTTTTTCCCACGCCTGGAGTTGGAAGGAGCTGCGATCGGTACATTGATTTCAAGAGTTTTTATGCTGATTTTACTATATCTTATCTTAAGCAGGAGACCTAAACTGAAGCCTTATTTTGTTTTAATGAAAAAATCTCTGGATAGGGCCATTTTTAAAAGATTAATCAATCTTGGTTTTCCTACGGCCTTGCAAATGCTTTTTGAAGGAGGAATTTTTACGGCAACTGTACTTCTGGCTGGAACTTTAGGGACCAAACCTCAGGCTGCAAATCAGATAGCTCTTAACCTGGCCTCTATGACCTTCATGATTGCTGTAGGGCTTGGCGTAACTGCAACGATAAGAGTAGCCAATCAAAAAGGTAAACGCCAATTTAAAACCCTAAGAGATGTAGCGTTTTCTATTTTCCTACAGGTTTTTCTTATCGAAGGTGTTTTTGCTATTGGTTTTATCCTTTTGAAAGGATTTCTGCCTACACTATATATAGATGACACTGAAGTCATTTTACTTGCCTCCCAGTTACTTATTGTAGCAGCACTTTTTCAATTAAGCGACGGTCTGCAAGTTGCAATTCTAGGAGCATTACGAGGGTTGCAAGATGTAAAAATTCCAACCTTGCTTTGTTTTATCGCCTATTGGCTTATTGGCCTTCCAGTATCTTATTTTACTGGAAAAGAGGAGGTGTTGGGAAGCATTGGTATTTGGCTTGGATTGCTTTCTGGTCTTACTGCTTCTGCTATTATGTTGTATATCAGATTTAATATGCTCTCCAAGAAACAAATTCATACTTTTGGCGAAACTAAATTATTACAATCATGAAATTACCAAGATTTATATTGGGTGACAATACCGATTTTCCTGAGTCTATATTCATAATTCATACAGAGTTTCCAAGATTTATCATAGATCTTAAGACAGATGAAATTGAATGGCTTGAGGAATTTGATGTTGAAAACGAGGAAGAAATGGTAGAGGAGACCAATAATTTAATCAAAGAAGCTTCAGAGTTTTACGATAGAGAAGTGGATCGTTACCAATAGAATAGTTTATGATAGAACAACTTCAGACTTTAGACAGAGAATTATTCCTTTTTCTCAATAACCTTGGGGTTAAAGAATGGGATTGGTTTTGGGTATTATTGACAGAAAAGGAAACTTCATATCCACTATATGGGATTCTTTTGATCCTGATTTATCGAAAAATAAAATTAAAAGGCTTGCTAATCACTGTCCTTGTAGTGGGATTGATGATAACTTTCACAGACCAATTGGCAAATTTCTTTAAGGACACTTTTGAAAGGCTGAGGCCATGTAACGAACCTTTTATTGAATATGGTCGATTTTTAGCGAAACGCTGCGGCAAATTCGGATATTTTTCTGGGCATGCTATCAGTTCTTTTGCTGTGGCAACTTTAGTTTCAAATCTTCTAAGGCCCTATTATAAATATGCTTTTTATTGGTTATTTTTCTGGGCTTTTATGGTTACCTACAGCCGAATTTATGTGGGTGTACACTATCCGGGAGATATTATAACTGGTGCTTCGCTTGGTATTCTAACAGGGTATTTATTTTTAAAATTACATAGCTATTTAAAATCAAGATTTGATACAGTTCAATAGCTTATTCCTGAATTTTTGCTTTTTTCAAAAGATACTCAGCTGCTTCAAAAGGGCTTAAGTCCTGATTATGAATTTTCTTTAGAACTTCTGGAAATTCATTCTTGATGATTTCGTTCTGATAGAACTCTTTTTTGAGAGTATCCTCTATGGTTTGGGTGAGCCAGAATTTATTTTGATGAGCTCGTTTTTCTTCAAAATATCCATTTTTTTTAGCCTTTTCAAAATAGTCAGCAAGCATTCTCCAAACCTTGTCAATTCCTTCATTTTGCAAGGCACTGGCTAGTTTTACTTTAGGTTCCCAACCATTGGACTTTGAAGGGTACATATGTAAAGCTCTATTGAATTCAACTTTAGCCTTTTTGGCTGCTTTTATATTATCTCCATCTGCTTTATTGATGACAATGGCATCTGCCATTTCTATGATGCCGCGTTTGATGCCTTGTAATTCATCACCAGCACCAGCGAGTTTTAATAATAAGAAGAAATCTGTCATGCTATGCACTGCAGTTTCACTCTGTCCAACTCCTACTGTCTCTATAAGAAGTATGTCATACCCAGCGGCTTCGCAAAGCAAAATGCTTTCACGGGTTTTTCTAGCTACTCCGCCTAAAGATTCACCCGAGGCTGTAGGTCTTATATAAGCCATGGGATGCTGAACCAATTTTTCCATCCGGGTTTTATCTCCAAGAATACTCCCTCTCGTGACCGAACTAGACGGATCTACAGCCAAGACAGCCACTTTATGACCTTTGTTGACCAGCAATAAACCTAGCTGCTCTATAAATGTGCTTTTTCCTACTCCTGGCACCCCAGTGATACCTATTCTCAGTGAGTTATTGGAATGAGGTAAACAAGTAGATATTATAGTTTTTATGTCTACGGTATGGCGTTGACTTTGGCTCTCGATAAGTGTAATTGCCTGACTTAAATCTGTCTTATTTCCACTTAAAATGCCTTCAGTCAATTTTTTGATATCTCTAGATTGTCGTCTTAAATTTTTAATGCGCTCAGCTGAGGTTTGACTCAAATTTAAACTCGGATCACTTTTGGTTTCCTGAAGCGCAGATTTTTTATTTTTGGACAGAGACATAATTTACATTTAGTACAAATTTATGAATTCATTTTTTCACTAAGGTCGTGTAGTTAGTATATTCGATTAAATTAAAATTTAAACTCATGAAAACACTTTATACTGCGAAAGCTACAGCAACTGGAGGTCGTAAAGGCCATGTAAAAACTGAAGATGGTCCTATAGATATGCCGTTGAGCATGCCAAAAGGTCTTGGTGGTGATGGTGGTGAGGGAGTCAATCCTGAGCAACTTTTTGGATCAGCCTACTCCGCATGTTTTGGAAGTGCTTTGAGCCTGGTTGCCGAAAAACACAAAGTCGATTTAGGAGATTTTAGCGTTACGGCTCATATCAGTATCAATAAAGAAGACGAAGGAGGTCTTCTCCTCTCAGCGGTATTAGATTCTTACTTGCCAGGTGTGGATGATATTAAGACGGCAGAGACCTTGGTTAATGAGGCTCATGAAGTATGTCCATTTTCCCGAGCAACACGAGATAATATGGATGTTACACTTAATGTCTTAAGAGACGAGTAAAAATTATCTATTTTTGAATAATATTAAAACCCCAATTTTATTGGGGTTTTGTTAGTTTAATACATAAGGTTTCACATTATGCTGAATTTGATAAAAGACCATATTAACAACACATTCTTTTCTATTTTAGGTCCCTCTTTTTCTGAATCTAATTACGTTTCACTCGACCTTTCAGATACAAAAACTTCAGAGCTTAAAATTGATTTATCAGCTGAATTTGCTCTCCAGGCTTATTTGAAAGATTATTTAAAAAATCAAAATGCGAAAGCCGCCTATGGTGGGTATTTGGAAAAGAGAAGTTTATATGACAGAAGCTCATATTTTGGTGACAACTCTCATTCCCATAAACGAAATGTTCATCTTGGTATAGATGTGTGGGTAGAAGCAGGAACACCAGTTTTCACTCCATTACCTGGAAAAATTCATAGTCAAAAGGATAATTTGAATTTTGGAGATTATGGGCCTACGATAATTCTGGAACATCATTTAAAAGACCAAAAGTTTTATTCGCTTTACGGTCATTTATCAAGAGAATCTTTGGAAATACATCATGTAGGAGAGGAAGTCACCATAGACGAACCAATCGCTTTTCTTGGAAGTAATGAAGTCAATGGGAATTATGCTCCGCACTTGCATTTTCAAATTATAATGGATATCGGTGATTATTACGGCGATTATCCAGGGGTTTCTTCCCAGGAAGATCTAGAATTCTATAAAAAGAACTGTCCAGATCCTAATATTTTACTCAATTTTAGAGTTTGATTTTTAACAATAGTTCAAGGATTTATTTCTAAGTGAGTATATTTGCACAAAAAATAAACTACATTGAAACTACATATTTCTAATGAGACCTCAAGGTTAAAAACTGTGATTCTGGGTGTTGCCAATTCCATTGGCGATCAACCAAAGTTGGAGGATGCTTACGACCCTAAATCCATAAAACATATCAAAGAAGGGACCTACCCGGAAGAAGAAGATATGATAAAAGAAATAGAGTCTGTAGCCGATATTCTCAAAAAACATGATGTTGAAGTTCTAAGGCCAGATATCTTAAATGATTACAATCAAATCTTTTCCAGAGATATTGGTTTTGTCATAGAAGATAAATTTATATTCGCCAATATTCTCCCAGATAGAGAAAAAGAAATCAAGGCTATAGAACATATCTTGGATAAAATCGATTCTGATAAAAAGATAAGACTTCCTGAACACTGCCATATTGAAGGTGGTGATGTAATGCCACACGGCGATAGCATATTAGTAGGGACTTACAGAGGAGAGGATTATTCAGACTACATAACAGCGAGAACAAACGTTGAGGCGGTTGAAGAATTGCAGAAATTGTTTCCGGATAAAAAAGTAAAATCCTTTAACCTAAGAAAGTCTAACACAGATCCCAAAGCCAATGCATTACATTTAGACTGCTGTTTTCAGCCAGTAGGAAATAACTATGCAATTATTCATAAAAACGGGTTTCTGGAAGAGGAAGAGTACCAGTGGTTGATCGACCTTTACGGAAAAGAAAATGTTTTTGAAATCAATGCTCAAGAGATGTATGATATGAATAGCAATATTTTTTCTATATCAGAAACTGTAGTGATTTCCGATGAATATTTTACGCGTTTAAATGAATGGCTAAGATCTAAAGAGATTCTAGTTGAAACTGTGAATTATAGAGAAATTGCCAAACAAGAGGGCCTTTTAAGATGCTCGACTTTACCATTAATAAGAGAATAATGAAACAAATTACAGATACTTTAGTAATGATTCGGCCAGTAATCTTCAGAATGAATGAAGAAACAGCTGTCAATAATTACTTTCAGAAATCTACAAGCGATCTCAAAGCGACTGTCAATAAAAAAGCACAAGATGAATTTGATGCCTTTGTGGATAAACTAAAAGCAGTTGGCGTGAATATTATTGTGATCGATGATATTGCAAGCCAGGATACGCCAGATTCAATATTTCCAAACAATTGGGTGTCTTTCCATGAAAATGGAGATGTGGCTTTATATCCAATGTTTGCCAAGAATAGACGTAAGGAAAGACGTGAAGATGTTTTTGAAAGAATTGAAGCAGAAGGCCATCTCATCAGAAATTTTGTAGACTACACCTCTGCTGAAATGGAAAATGTATTTCTAGAGGGTACAGGAAGCTTAATTTTGGATAGAGAAAATAGAAAAGCTTACTGCGCTCTGTCACCAAGAGCTGATGAAGATTTAGTTATTGAATTCTGTGAAGATTTTGAATATACACCTATAATTTTTAAAGCCCACCAAACACATGAGGGAGAGCGTTTGTTAATTTATCATACCAATGTGATGATGTGCGTAGCCCAAGAGTTTGCCGTGATTTGCCTGGATACTATCGATGATAAAAAAGAGAGAAAACTTGTGGCTGACAGCCTTACTCAGGATGGTAAAGAGATCATTACAATTTCTGAAGAGCAAATGAATAATTTTGCTGGAAATATGCTGCAGGTCCAGGGTAAAGAGGCTAAATATACAGTAATGAGTCAAGCAGCTTATAATTCACTTACTGATAAGCAAATTCAAGCTATAGAGAAATATTCTAAAATCTTAAGTAGTGATTTATCAACCATAGAAACTCATGGAGGAGGCAGTGCAAGATGTATGCTTGCAGAGGTTTTTATACCTAAAGTTGACTAGCATAGACTAAATAATATTACAAAAAACCCCAACTTATTCAAGTTGGGGTTTTTTGTAATATTTGAAATGGGATTAACTTTAATTTGCTTCTTCGCTTATGAATTTGATTCTATATAGCCTCAATTCTTCTTCATCATAATCACCGTCAAATTCATCTATAGCTTCATTGATACTATCTGAATCTGCTTCCAGGAAATACTCATGAATCTCTTCTTGTTGATCTTCGTCCAAAAGATCGTCCAGCCAGTAATCGATATTGAGTTTGGTGCCACTAAAGACAATGGCTTCCATCTCCTTGATAAAATCTTTCATCTCAAATCCTTTACCCTGAGCAATATCTGTGAGTGGAAGTTTTCTATCTATATTCTGGATAATATAAAGCTTATTTGCACTATTGGCACCTGTGCTTTTAACTACCAGATCATCTGGTCTTAAAATATCATTCTCTTCTACGTAGTTTTGAATAAGATTTATAAATTCACCTCCAAATTTTTTAGCTTTTCCTTCACCAACACCATGAATATTGACAAGTTCCTCCTTACTTATAGGGTATTTTAAAGCCATATCTTCAAGAGAAGGATCTTGAAAGACGACGAAAGGTGGAACTTCTTTACGTTTAGCAATCTTCTTACGTAAATCCTTCAGCATTTTGAGCAACTTCTCATCAGTTCCTCCTGTAGGTTGTGAAGATGTACTACTAGTAACCTGGCTGAAATCATTGTCTTCTGTCATCATGAAAGAAGTAGGATTTTTCAGAAATTCTTCTCCTTCAGGCCGTAATTTTACAACACCATAGGATACCAATTCTTTCTTAAGAAATCCAGATATAATTACTTGTCTGAGTAAGGCTGTCCAATAACTAGCTGGTTTATCTTTTCCTACTCCAAAAATTTCTAGAGTATCTGCCTTATTGGACTTTATAAGAACATTAGTTTTACCAGAAAGGGTATGAACAATTTCCTTAGATTTAAAAAGTTGCCCTGTTTCTTTTACTGTTTTCAAAATAAGCTTGACATCCTCTTTGGCCTCTTTCTTGGTTTTTGGGTACCGCACATTATCGTCCATGTCACCGCCTTCACCAGTTTCATTGTCAAATTCTTCTCCAAAATAGTGCAGAATGTATTTCCTCCGAGATATGGAACTTTCAGCAAAAGCAACCACATCTTGTAGTAGGGCGTGGCCAATTTCTTGTTCAGCAATGGGTTTACCACTCATGAATTTTTCCAGCTTCTCAATGTCTTTATGATTATAGTAAGCGATACAATGGCCTTCTCCACCATCTCTGCCGGCTCTTCCTGTTTCTTGGTAGTAGCTTTCAATACTTTTAGGAATATCGTTGTGTATAACAAAACGTACATCTGGTTTGTCAATGCCCATACCAAAAGCAATGGTCGCCACTACAACATCGATATCTTCCATAAGAAACATATCCTGATGTTTACTTCTTGTTTTTGCATCCAATCCAGCATGATAAGGAACGGCTTGTATACCATTAACCTGAAGCGTTTGAGAGAGTTGTTCTACACGTTTTCTGCTTAAACAATATATGATACCACTTTTGCCGGAATTCTTTTTTACAAATTTGATGATGTCAGAATCTACTTCATCTGTCTTAGGTCGAATCTCGTAATAAAGGTTTGGCCTGTTAAAAGAAGCTTTGAAGGCGTTGGCATTTGGAATTCTCAAGTTTTTAAGAATGTCCTCCTGAACTTTTGGAGTAGCTGTTGCAGTAAGCCCAATAATGGGGATGTCGCTCCCTATCCGTTCAATTATATTTTTAAGATTTCTGTATTCTGGTCTAAAATCATGACCCCATTCTGAAATGCAGTGCGCTTCATCAATGGCTAAAAATGAAATCTTTTCTTCCTTTAGAAAATCTATGTATTCTGCTTTTGTAAGAGACTCTGGCGCAACATAAAGTAATTTTGTAATACCGTTGGAAATGTCCTCTTTTACTTGTTTGACTTGCGTTTTGTTGAGCGATGAGTTTAAAACATGAGCAACACCTTCGTGTTCTGAAATGTTTCTTATGGCATCCACTTGATTTTTCATGAGAGCAATAAGAGGAGAAACCACAATTGCAGTTCCGTCCTTTATCAAGGCTGGTAGTTGATAACACAGAGACTTACCACCTCCAGTAGGCATTATTACAAATGTATCTTCATTGGCAATGATGCTCTTTATAACGCTTTCTTGAAGTCCTTTGAACTCGTTAAAACCAAAGTATTTCTTTAATTCTTGATGTAAATTGATTTGTTCCAATTGAATAGTTACTATTATGTTTTATTTACCTTTGTGAAATTAAATATACGCATTCTTTAAGAGCGCACAATTGTTAAACATAGTAATTTATGAAAGATGTAGCAATACAGTCTTATGCCAAGGAAATTATTCACATAGAGTCCAAAGCTATTGAAAATCTTGAAAATTTAATTGATAAATCTTTTTCTGATGCTGTAAATGCTATTTACAATTCTAAAGGCCGTGTCATTTTAACGGGTATCGGCAAAAGTGCAATTATAGCTACCAAAATTGTAGCTACGCTCAATTCTACGGGTACACCGGCTGTTTTCATGCACGCTGCGGATGCGATACATGGAGATCTTGGGACTATTCTAAGAGATGATATAGTTATTTGTATTTCAAAAAGTGGAAACACTCCTGAAATCAAAGTATTGGCACCTCTCATTAAAAATTTCAAAAACACACTCATAGCGATTACTGGAAATAAAGATTCTTTTTTAGGAAAGCAAGCAGACTTCGTTTTAAATTCTTATGTAGATAAAGAGGCTTGTCCAAATAATCTTGCACCAACCACCAGTACTACTGCTCAGCTTGTACTCGGAGATGCTTTAGCTGTGTGTTTACTTAAGTTGAGAGGATTTTCCAGTGATGACTTTGCAAGATTTCATCCTGGAGGATCATTAGGTAAAACTCTTTACTTAAGAGTGAGTGATATTACTTCACAAAATATGAAACCTCAGGTGTCTCCAGAAACGACCACAAAAGATGTGATAGTTGAAATTTCTAAAAACATGCTGGGAGTGACTGCAGTTTTGGAAAACGGAAAAGTTGTAGGAATTATAACCGATGGTGATTTGAGAAGAATGTTAAGTTCCACAGAAGATTTTACCAAACTCAAGGCTAAGGATATCATGTCTAAAAACCCTAAAACCATTAAAAATTCTGCAATGGCAATAGATGCTTTGGAGCTTTTAGAAAATAATGACATCACTCAACTTATAGCTGTAAATTCTGGAGAATATGCCGGAATTGTTCATCTTCATAATCTCGTAAAAGAAGGCATTATCTAATATGGCAAAAAAATCGAAGACAAGAAAAGATCCAAACAATATGTCTTTTTTGGATCATCTTGAAGAATTGAGATGGCATTTATTGAAGGCTGTATTGGCAATATTAGTTGCTGGTGCAATAGCTTTTGCAATGAAATCTTTCATTTTTGATGTGATCATCTTTGGTCCAAAAAACGCAGATTTTTATACCTATAGTTTACTTTGTACTATTTCAGAATATCTTAATCTTCAGGAAAGTTTCTGTTTTGACGATCTTCCGTTTAGAATTCAAAGTAGAACCATGGCGGGACAGTTTAGCGCTCACATCTGGACATCTATAACAGCTGGTTTTATCATATCATTTCCTTACGTCATCTATCAGTTTTGGGCTTTTATTGCTCCTGGACTAGAGTCTTCAGAAAAAAAATCTGGTAGAGGTTTTATTTTTGTGACTTCATTTTTATTTCTACTGGGCGTATTATTTGGATATTATGTCATCACTCCGTTATCCATAAATTTTCTGGGTAGCTATACCGTGAGTGAGGTTGTGTTCAATGACTTTGACCTGAGTAGTTATATAGGACTTGTAAGAGCCTCTGTATTGGCAAGCGGACTTATATTTGAGTTACCAGTGATTATCTACTTCCTTACTAAGGTAGGTTTAGTCACGCCAGAATTTTTGAAGAAAAACAGAAAGTATTCATTGGTTTTTATATTGATTATTTCAGCATTGATTACTCCGCCAGATATCGCAAGTCAGGTAATTGTTGCTATCCCAGTCTTGATTTTGTATGAAATCAGTATTTTAATCTCAAAACTAGTATTAAGAAAACAACGTAAACAAGAAAAGCAAAAAACAAATAAATAATTATGATTGATTTAGTTGACGAATTCGAGGCGTATAGAGCTAGGATGAACGGTAAGATTTTAGAAGAAAACAATAAAGTCTTGAAGCGGATTTTTAATCTGGACACCAATTCCTTTACTGAGGGTGCTTTGGATGTGAAAACCAAAGAACTTTTAGGTTTAGTCTCTTCATTGGTCTTAAGATGTGATGATTGTGTAAAATATCATTTAGAATCTTCCTATAAAGAAGGTCTTGAAAGAGCGCAAGTTGTGGAAGCTTTGAGTATTGGAACACTTGTAGGTGGCACTATAGTCATACCTCATTTGAGAAGAGCTTTTGAATATTGGGAAGCTTTGGAAAATAAATTTGGTAAAACAGAATAAATTTAATCTATGAAAGCCCTATATCCACTTATTGCTAGACTTTTTGCTTACGCAGGTCTTATGTTTTTGATGTCTTTGTCCATACAATTTGATTTTGCTGTAGGTGAAGTGAAAGAAGATTCTTTAATTGAAATTACTCAGGAAGTATTATTACTGATCAGCGCATTATTACTTATTAGATTTTCTTCAAAAGCTAAAAACTTTAAAATTTTTAACTTAACACTTTCTGGATTTCTGGGAGTTCATTTTGTAAGAGAGTTTGATTTTTGGCTGAACACTCAGCTTTTTGATAAAGCCTGGCAAGTAATTTCGCTTGTTATAGTTATAGTTGTTCTGATTATGGTTATCAGGAATTGGAAAAAACTGATTTTGGAAATTGCCTCTATTTCTAAAACTTATGGATTTGCCTTTTTCTTTTCAGGTCTTGTTATACTTCATGTCTTTTCACGACTCTATGGGCGAAAGTTAATATGGATCGATTTGTTAAGAGATACACATGACAAATACGTGATTTCAGAAAACGGCGAGAAGATCGTAGAATTGAGAGACTTCATGAGGCCTGTAAAGGATGCTTCTGAAGAAAGTATAGAACTTTTAGCTTATTCTATTATGCTTATAGGTGTTGTTGAGATGATTATCTTTGGTATAAAATCTTCCAGAAAAATCAAGTTATGAGTTCAAATCGAGCAACCTTAAGAGCAGATAATCTTATTAAATCATATAAAGGTGTAAAAGTTGTCAAAGGCATAAGCGTTGAGGTTACTCAGGGTGAAATTGTTGGTCTTCTCGGTCCTAATGGAGCAGGGAAGACTACTTCTTTTTATATGATTGTTGGGTTGATAAAGCCAAACGGGGGGAATATTTATTTGGATGATACCAATATTACCAAATATCCCATGTATAAAAGGGCTCAAAATGGCATCGGTTATTTAGCTCAGGAAGCTTCTATTTTCAGAAAACTGAGTATTGAGGATAATATCATGAGCGTCCTGGAATTGACTGACCTGAACAAAAAGCAACGCGAGGAAAAAATGGAATCCCTTATTAGTGAATTCGGTTTAAACCATATCAGGACCAACCGTGGCGATTTACTTTCTGGTGGTGAAAGACGTCGTACTGAGATTGCCCGAGCACTTGCTACAGATCCAAAATTTATTTTGCTGGATGAACCATTTGCTGGAGTGGATCCTGTCGCAGTTGAGGATATACAAAAAATTGTAGCTCAGCTGAAGGACAAAAACATTGGTATTTTGATCACAGACCACAACGTACAAGAAACACTAGCGATTACAGACAGAACTTATCTCATGTTTGAAGGTGGTATTCTAAAACATGGAATTCCTGAGGATCTGGCAAATGATGAAATGGTAAGAAAAGTGTACCTAGGTCAAAACTTTGAACTCAGAAAGAAAAAAATCTTTAAGTAAAAATTTAAGTTTTTTGTTTTTTCTTCTCAGCGGCAGGAAACAAGATATTATTGAGAATAAGCCTGTAGCCTGGTGATTTTGGATGCAATTCCAATTCTGTTTTAGGATCACCAACCCGATGTTGATAGTCTTCAGGATCGTGTCCTCCATAGAACGTAAAAAAACCTTTTCCTTTTATACCGTGGATATATCGAGCTTCATCGTTAAGCTTATTTTTCCCCATAATCAGGACATTAGATTTGATCTGAGTAGGATTAAAAGCTGTAGTTTGTCCCATAAAACCTTTTACAACTGCGGTGTGATTCTGACACAGCATTGTAGGAATAGGGTCCCACTTCGCAGAGTAATCCATCAGGGTGAAGTAATCTTTAGATTTAGGAATATTCCTTTTCTCTGTCATGTCAATAGAAGAATATTCATAAACCATTGGATTCCTTTCCAGAATATAATCGGTAAACGCAAAAGTTTTAGAGTAATCTATTTTGTTTTGATATCCTGCTTCAGAAGCATCTCCATCAAACATAGGTTCGCAAATATCGACTTCGTCTGCCGATAGGGCAATATCAAATGAATCTGTGGCGCTACACATTGCAAACATGAACCCACCGCCAATCACATATTCATTTATTTTTTTAGTTACAGCAAGTTTCTCTTCAGAAACTTTATCGTATCCAAGGGATTTAGCTAATGCTTCTGCTTCTTTCTTCTCTTCGATATACCAGGGAGCAGATCGGTAGGCTCTATAAAACTTTCCATACTGACCTGTAAAATCTTCGTGATGCAAATGAAGCCAGTCGTATAGAAGTAATTCATCATTTAGAACTTCCTTATCATAAATTGTTTTGTAAGGAATTTCAGCAAATTCCAAAACCATGGTCACTGCATCATCCCAGGGCGCATTTCCCTGTGGAGAATAAACGGCAATCTTCGGAGCCTTTTCAAGTAGCACTGCTTCCATATTTTGAGACGGACTGCTTATCGTTCTTAAAATTTCTTCTGATTTTGTATCTGAAATTACTTCAAAAGAGACACCTCTTATGGTACATTCTCTTTTGAGTTCTTCAGAAAAAGGTGAGAGAAAAGAACCGCCTCTATAATTAAGAAGCCACTGCACTTTTTGATTTTTTTCTAAAAGCCAGTAGGAGATTCCATAGGCTTTAAGATGATTGTCTTGCGTTTCAAAATCCATAGGAATCAAAATGAAGTTGGAATGACCGTTCCAACCTATCAATAACATCACTATAAAAATTAAAACTCTCATTTTTTCTTTCTAAAAGGGTACTTCATCGTCATTTTCATTTCCGAAGTTTTGGTTTGGAGGTGTGGACCCAAAAACATCTTCAGCACTCGGGAATGAAGGAGATTCAGCTTTGCCAGAATTCATGCTCGAATTGATTTCAAAAGGTGAATCAAAATTATCCATATTTTCAAACTTACCAAGATGACCAATAAATTTCAACCGTATGTTGTCCAAGCCACCATTCCTGTGCTTTGCAATAATAAATTCAGCTTGACCTTGTGTAGGCGATTGTGTATCATCGTCCCACTCATCAATATCGTAATATTCTGGTCTGTAAATAAAAGAAACAATATCTGCATCTTGCTCGATGGCTCCTGATTCTCTAAGGTCACTTAATAAAGGTCTCTTGGTACCTCCTCTGGTTTCTACAGCTCTGGAAAGCTGAGAAAGTGCAAGAACTGGTATACTCAATTCCTTCGCCAAAGCCTTCAGGTTTCTGGATATCGTAGAGATTTCTTGTTCTCTGTTTCCTCCTTTTTGAGATCCACCACCGGTCATCAATTGCAAATAATCCACAACGATAAGTTTGATGCCGTGTTGAGAGGAAAGCCTTCTTGCTTTTGCACGTAAATCGAAAATAGATAGCGAAGGTGTATCATCTATAAACAAGGGCGCTTGTTCGAGTGATTTTACTTTCACGTTCAACTGTTCCCATTCGTGAGGCTCGAGGTTTCCGGTTCTCAGTTTCTCTGAACTTAATCCAGTTTCAGAAGAAATAAGTCTGGTGATTAATTGTACAGAAGACATTTCAAGCGAGAAAAACGCCACAGGTATATTTTGACCTACTGCGATATTCCTAGCCATCGTAAGGGTAAGGGCTGTTTTACCCATACCAGGACGCGCGGCAATAATAACCAGGTCACTGGGTTGCCATCCAGAAGTCAACTTATCTAAGTCTGTAAATCCGGAAGGAACTCCACTTAATCCTTCTTTGTTAGAAATTTCTTCAATTCGTTTTTTGGCTTGCATCACCAAGTTTTGTGCAGTTTCTGAAGATCGCTTTATATTCCCTTGGGTAACTTCATAAAGTTTGGATTCAGCATGGTCTAGAAGATCGAAAACATCAGTTCCTTCGTCGTAGGATTCTTCTATAATTTCATTGGAAATCTTTATCAAACACCTCTGAATATATTTTTGGAGAACAATACGAGAATGATATTCAATATGGGCAGAAGAAGAAACTTTTTGAGTCAATTGTATCAGATAATATTCCCCTCCAGAGGCTTGTAGCTTTTTTAACTTCTTTAATTCTGTGGAAACGGTTAATAAGTCAATAGGATCTCCTTTTTCAAAAAGTACAATAATAGCCTCATATATATTTTTATGCGCTTCTTTGTAGAAAACATCAGGATGGAGAATGTCAATGACTTCATCAACTCCTTTTTTGTCAATCATCATCGCTCCCAATATAACTTCTTCAAGATCAATAGCTTGAGGTGGTATTTTTCCTTTTTGAAGACTTATAACATCACCTTTCGGCTTGGTTTGATACGATGATTGAGTTGCGTTTTCCATGTTACGAATGTAAATAAAAGGTTATGAAGTTTGGGGAAAATAATTCAGCTTAACACTCTACCTTTTCCACAATGCATTGTGTATAACTGCAAATAATTGTGGAAAACTAAAAAAATCCAGATAATATTTATCTGGATTTTTGTGTAAGATTATGCTCTGTAGGGTCTATTCAGAATAAACTCCAATGTCGATGAATTTTTGCATCCTTTTTTCAATCAAATCTTCTGGGGATAACTTTTTCAATTCATCAAATTCACTCAATATAGAGTTCGTTACAATTTCAAAAGTTTTCTCCCTATTGCTATGAGCACCACCAAGAGGTTCTCTGACGATTTTATCAATAATTTTAAGCTTTTTCATGTCGGTGGCTGTTAATTTTAAAGCCTCCGCAGCTGTTTGTTTGTGTTCCCAGCTTCTCCACAGGATAGAAGAACAAGATTCAGGAGATATAACAGAATACCATGTGTTTTCAAGCATCATGATGGTGTCACCAACTGCAATACCCAAAGCACCACCGCTGGCTCCCTCGCCAATAATAATCACAATAATAGGAACTTTAAGCTGGCTCATCTCCATGATGTTTCTTGCAATAGCTTCACCTTGACCTCTTTCTTCAGCTTCAAGTCCAGGGAAAGCTCCTGGAGTATCTACCAGAGTTACGATAGGTAGGTTAAATTTTTCAGCTTTTTTCATCAGGCGCAGAGCTTTTCTGTAGCCTTCTGGATTGGCCATACCAAAGTTTCTGTACTGTCGTGTTTTTGTATTGTAGCCTTTTTGTTGTCCTATGAACATGAAGCTTTGCTCGTTGATCTTTCCTAGACCACCAATCATCGCTTTATCATCTCCAAAAGTTCTATCTCCATGCAATTCCATAAATGTGTTACCGCAAATTGCATTGATGTAATCTAAAGTGTATGGTCTACTTGGATGTCTGGAAAGTTGAACTCTCTGCCATGCATTAAGATTGGAGTAAATTTCCTTTTTCTTGTTGTCTAGTTTGAACTTTATCTGCTTGCAGGTCTCGGTGACGTCTACTTCACTATCTTCTCCGATTTCACAAGCTTTTTCGTATTGCTCCTGAAGGGCTTTTATAGGTAATTCAAAATCTAAATATTCCATGAATACAGTGTATTTCTTTAAAATCTAATTGACAAATATATAAAGATATATCTGTTTATCTCAAATTTACTGATTAGCGTTTTGATTTGATAAGAAGGTAAATGGCAAGAATTCCAAATAAAATATTTGAAAGCCAGACCGCCAGGAGTGGAGAAAATGTCGACTTTTCAGCAATAGTACCAAATACTTTATCCAAGAATATGTATCCAAAAGCAATTACGATTCCAATCGCAAGGTTAGCGCCCATGCCACCACGCCTTTTCATTGCTGATACAGATACAGCAATAATAGTTAGGATAAACGCAGAGACAGGAACACTCCAGCGTTTATAGGCCACAATCTGATAGCTGCTTATATTTGCAGAACCTCTTCTTTTCTCTATTTCTATAAATTCTTTCAGTTCTCTATAATCTAAAGTTTCTGCGATATACTCTACCGGAGTAAGCTCGTCAAATTCAAAAGGGAGAACGGTATCGATAGAAGATTTTCTCAAAATGACATCTTCTCTATCTTTAATGATCCGCTTTTCAAAATTGCTAAGCGTATATATCGAATCTTCAGGATTAAACTTTAATCTGGAGGCTGAAATTTTGAATTTCATTTCGTTATTTTCAAAATGTTCCAAAGTGAAATTTCTAGCTGTTCTGGTGCTAGGCTGAAAATTTGTCGCAAAAATGAACTCTTCATCGTTCACTTGCCTGTAAACATTTTGTGTTTCCTGCGATTGCTTCCCTCTTTTGAAATATTGGTATTTGAATTCATTAAAACCCTGACTGGCATTTGGAACCAGGTACATTGTAAATATCAGAGCAATTCCACAGACCAATGTTGCTCCTATGATATAAGGTCTCAAAAATCGCCAAAAGGAAATCCCTGAACTCAATATGGCTATAATTTCGGTATTGTTGGCCAATTTGGAAGTAAACCAGATGATAGAAAGAAACAGAAAAATAGGAAACAGCAAGTTGGCAAAGTAGATGGTGAAATTTCCATAAAACACCAAGACCTCTTCTAAGGGGACTTCATTTTCAGTAATTTCATCAATCTTTTCTGATAAATTGACGATTATCCCTATGGGAATAAACATGAGTAAGAGCGCAACAAAAGTGGCTAAGTATCTCTTTAATATGTACCAGTCAATTATTTTCAAAATCTAAAATTATAGTCTTACCGATAGTTTTTTCACCGTAACATCTTTCCAAGCTCTGAATGTACCAGCTTGTATTTGTCTTCTAGCTTCTCTCACTAACCAAAGGTAAAACCCTAAGTTGTGAATGGTAGCAATTTGTTTTCCCAATAATTCTTTTACGGAAAATAAGTGTTTTAAGTAAGCTTTAGTATATTCAGTATCTACCCAGGTGTAGCCTGCGGGGTCAATGGCTGAAAAGTCATCCTCCCATTTTTTATTTTTGATGTTGATGGTACCTTCAGATGTAAACAACATACCATTTCTTGCATTTCTTGTGGGCATTACACAATCAAACATGTCAACCCCTAAAGCGATATTTTCTAATAAATTGGAAGGTGTTCCCACCCCCATAAGGTATCTCGGTTTGTCCTCTGGTAAAATATCGGTAACGACTTCTGTCATGGCATACATTTCGTCATCAGGCTCTCCAACAGATAGACCTCCAATCGCATTTCCTTCCGCACCAACATTAGCGATATATTCTGCAGATTGTTTCCTCAAGTCTTTATAAGTACTCCCCTGTACAATTGGAAATAAAGTCTGGTCATGACCATATAGTGGTGAGGTTTTTTTCATGTAAGTCATGCAACGGTCGAGCCAGCGATGAGTCATGTGCATGGAACGCTTCGCGTAATTATACTCACAAGGATAAGGCGTGCATTCGTCAAAAGCCATAATGATATCGGCTCCAATTTCTCGCTGAATATCAACTGCGCTTTCAGGAGTAAAAAGATGAGTAGAGCCGTCTATGTGGGATTTAAATTTTACGCCTTGTTCATTAATTTTTCTATTGGCAGAAAGTGAATAAACCTGATAACCACCGCTATCGGTTAAAATATTTCTATCCCAATTCATAAATTTATGAAGTCCACCAGCCTTTCTCAAGATGCCAGTTCCTGGACGTAAATAAAGGTGATAGGTGTTTCCCAGAATAATGTCGGGATTTATCTCCTCTTTAAGTTCTCTTTGGTGAACACCTTTTACAGTAGCAATGGTGCCAACAGGCATAAAAATAGGCGTTTCTATAACGCCATGCTCTGTTGTAATTTTTCCTGCTCTTGCTTTAGAATTTGGATCTTTACTTAGTAATTCGAATTTCATATGTATTCTAATAGCCAGCAAATATACTCAACTCTATCAAACTTTTAATTCAGCTGAGGTATATTCGGATTGATAAATCTACAGACCGGTATTTTATAATAAATCCTTACTTTTGAGCAACTTAAAATTCTTAAATATCTCATGTCAACAACACAACATTTGCAAGATTTTGTTACACAAGTCAGAAGAGACATTCTTCGTCAGGTTCATCAAGTCAATTCTGGCCACCCTGGAGGCTCGTTAGGATGCGCAGAATTTTTTTCAATTCTTTATCAGGAAGTTATGGAGTATTCCAGTGACTTTGATATGGATGGAAAAAATGAAGACTTGTTCTTTCTATCCAATGGTCATATCTCACCAGTATTTTACAGTGTTTTATCAAGATCAGGATTTTTTCCGGTAGAAGAACTCAAAACCTTTAGAAAAATTGACTCAAGACTTCAAGGTCATCCCACAACTCATGAAGGTCTTCCAGGAGTAAGAATTGCCTCGGGTTCACTAGGTCAAGGAATGTCTGTTGCAATTGGAGCTGCCCTTACCAAAAAAATGAATAAAGATTCACATCTTATTTATAGCCTTCATGGCGATGGTGAATTACAAGAAGGTCAAAACTGGGAGGCGATTCTATACGCGGGTTCTAAAGGAGTTGATAATCTTATCGCTACGATAGACTACAATAAAAAACAAATCGATGGGGCGACAGATGATGTTTTGCCACTTGGAGATCTTAAGAAAAAGTTTGAGGCTTTCGACTGGAAAGTTTTAGAGCTAAAAGAAGGAAACGATATCGAAGCTATTAAGAAAACACTTGCGGAAGCTAAAGCCCTGACTGGCAAAAAACAACCTGTTGTGATTTTGATGGAAACTGAAATGGGAAACGGTGTTGATTTCATGATGGGAACTCATGCTTGGCATGGAAAAGCTCCGAATGATGAGCAACTTGAAGTTGCCTTATCACAAAACCCGGAGACACTTGGAGATTACTAGTATCCCCACCTAACCTTTTCAAAGGGTAGGGTTTCTATATTCGATAAAACATTCTTCACATGAAGATTATAAAAAGCAAAATATTAATTAAAAAATAACCCCGGAATTTCCCTCCTTAGGAGGGGCTAGGGGAGGCGTATGAAAACATATAAGAACACAGGAAATATAGATACACGTTCTGGATTTGGGGCTGGCTTGGCAGAGCTTGGTAAATCTAATCCAGATGTAGTTGCACTTTGTGCAGATTTGACAGGATCTCTCAAAATGGACGAATTCAAAAACAATCACCCCGACCGATTTTTTCAAATAGGGATTGCTGAAGCCAATATGATTGGAATTGCCGCAGGAATGACCATTGGTGGAAAAATACCTTTTACAGGTACTTTTGCCAATTTTTCTACGGGTAGAGTTTATGATCAAATTAGACAATCTGTTGCTTACTCAGGAAAAAATGTAAAAATTTGCGCTTCTCACGCCGGCTTAACATTAGGTGAAGATGGAGCAACTCACCAAATTTTAGAAGATTTGGGCTTGATGAAAATGCTTCCGGGGATGACAGTTATTAATACCTGCGATTACAATCAAACGAAAGCAGCTACAATAGCCATTGCTGAATATGATGGACCAGTTTACTTAAGATTCGGAAGGCCTAAAGTGGCCAATTTTACACCAGTAGATCAAACTTTTAAAATCGGAAAAGCAGTAACGCTTACTGAAGGCAACGATGTAACGATTATTGCAACCGGACATTTGGTATGGGAAGCCTTAGAAGCTGCTAAGGAATTGGATGAAAAAGGCATTTCTGCAGAAGTTATCAATATACACACTATAAAACCACTTGATGAAACTGCTATTCTAAAATCAGTAAGAAAGACAAAATGTGTTGTGACTGCAGAAGAGCATAATATGCTTGGAGGGCTTGGTGAAAGTGTAGCCAGAACTTTGGCGCTTAATCATCCAGCGCCACAGGAATTTGTAGCTACAGAAGACACATTTGGTGAAAGCGGAGAGCCACTTATGCTTCTTGATAAGTATGGTTTGAATGCTAAAGCCATTTCAGAAAAAGCTGAAGCGGTTATCTTACGAAAAGAGTAATTCAAAATAAAAACGTCTCGAGTTGATTAGTTGAGGCCTTATTTAAAATTCTGAATAATATTATAAAACCTTCGGGAATGAATTTTCCGGAGGTTTTTTAGCTTGAAAGTGTTTTTACAAAATCGTACAATACAGTCAATACAGGATGATTTTTAATGTCTTTATCATTCAGGAAAACATCTTCCAGGTGAAGATCTTCTTTTCCTACAATTTCTTTGATCTGTTTATCATCCACTTCCTTGTAGGCCATAGACCAGTCTTTAAATTGACGCTCTGTTAAGCTCCCGGAATCCAGCATAATCATTTCAGTGTGCCTTTTGTCCTTACTTATAGATTCATATACTTTATCAATTTCTTCAGCTGGACCTTCTATGTATTGAACAAATTTTCCCTGGATTAGTAAAAGAATACCAGTTATTGCTAAGTGTTTATTTTTATCTCTGACCTGAAATAAGAAATCCTCAATACTTTGCTTTGTCATTACACGAGATTGGGAACTTATATAGGATACAAATTTTAAAGGCATCTATTATTGGATTGATTTGAACGTAATTTAATCTTTTTTTTTCGAAATTTCAAGACACATACACATTGTCTAGCTTAAGTCAATTATTTCAAATTTTAGTTAATTCAGGATTTCTTTGGTTTCAAATACTAACTTTGCATAAAATATCTACAATGGAATTAAAGTTGACGCGTCCTATCTGTTTTTTTGATCTTGAAACGACAGGTACAAATATTTCAAAAGACAGAATTGTCGAAATCTCAATTCTAAAAGTTTTTGAAAATAATAATAAAGAGAGTTACACCTGGAAAGTGAATCCAGGAATACCAATTCCTAAGGAAACAACAGCCATTCACGGGATTAGCGATGAGGATGTAGCAAACGAGCCTAAGTTTGACGAGCTAGCGCCTAAAATCAACCAGATGATTAAAGGATGTGATTTGGCTGGTTACAATAGTAACCGTTTTGATATTCCATTGTTAGCAGAAGAAATGCTGCGCGTTGGAATCGATTTTGATTTAAAAAAGGTTAATGCAGTCGACGTACAAACTATTTTTCATAAGAAAGAAAAAAGAACTTTGGAGGCAGCTTATAAGTTTTATTGTGATAAAGATCTTACCGATGCACACAGCGCCGAAGCCGATACTAATGCCACTTACGAAGTTTTGAAATCTCAGCTCGATCGCTATCCAGATTTAGAAAATGATACCAAATGGCTGTCGACCTACAGCGCTCACAAGAAGTTTGCTGATTTGGCAGGCTTTATTGTTTTGAATAAAAAAGATGAGGAAGTTTTCGGCTTTGGAAAGCATAGAGGTAAAAAAGTAGAGGATGTGCTCGAAAAGGAACCAGGCTATTTTGGCTGGATCCAAAATTCAGATTTCCCGCTTTATACAAAAAAAGTGCTGACAGCGATCAAGTTGAGAAAATTAGCGACTAAATAAATTATACCGTCATGAAATTGATTTGTATTGGTAGGAATTATGCTAAACATATTTCTGAATTGAATAGCGAAAAGCCAGATCACCCCGTCGTGTTTATGAAACCAGATTCTTCGATTTTGTTGAAGAACAATCCTTTTATTTTACCGTCATTTTCAAATGATGTGCACCATGAAGTGGAGATTTTGGTCAAAATCAAAAAAGTTGGAAAACACATTCAGTCCAAATTTGCTCATAAATATTATGACGACATTGGCTTAGGGATTGATTTTACGGCAAGAGATGTTCAAAATCAATTAAAAGACAAAGGGCTGCCGTGGGAGAAAGCTAAAGGTTTTGACGGAGCTGCTGTTATTGGAGAATCTTGGTTTCCCAAATCCAATTTTCAAGATGTCAACACAATATCTTTCAGATTAGAGAAGAATAAAGAAGTTGTTCAGTCAGGATCTACTTCAGAAATGCTTTGGAAAATCGATGAACTCATCGCTTATGTGTCTCAATACTTTACGTTGAAGATTGGTGATATTATTTTCACAGGGACACCGGCTGGAGTAGGCAAGGTTTCTGAGGGCGATGTTCTGGAAGGCTTTATAGAAAATTCGCCGTGTTTTTTAATACAAGTCAAATAACTTATGCAAGCAGAAATTATAACAATAGGGGATGAGATTCTCATTGGTCAAATTATCGATACCAATTCAGCTTTCATTGCCAAACAACTCAACAAAATAGGGATAGACGTGTATCAAATTTCTTCAATTGAAGACGAAAAGACTCATATCTTGAACGCGTTTGAAGAAGCCTCAAAGCGATCTAATATTATCATCATAACAGGAGGTCTTGGCCCGACTAAAGATGATATTACCAAACATGCTTTTTGTGAGTACTTCAATGATGAGTTGGTGTTGGACCAAAAGGTGTTGGATCATGTAGAAAATATTTTCAAAAAATACGTCAACACCCCAATCCTTGAAGCGAACCGCTCTCAGGCATGGATACCTTCCCAAGCGATTACGCTTCATAATGAGTATGGCACTGCGCCAGGAATGTGGTTTGAAAAAAACGGAGTGGTTTATATATCTATGCCCGGTGTTCCTTATGAAATGAAATCCATTTTGACAGAGCAGGCGATGCCGAGATTGCAAGATCGATTTAAAACGCCTTATATCATTCATAAAACAGTTTTGACTTATGGTTTGGGTGAAAGTGCCATTGCAGAGCGAATTGAAGATTGGGAAAATCAATTACCACCTTATATCAAGCTCGCCTATCTGCCAAGCTTAGGGAGAGTTCGGCTGAGGTTGAGTGCTCGAGGAGAAGATGAAGCAGAACTGAAGTCCGGTCTCAAAAATGCGATAGAAAGCTTAAATAGGATCATAGGAGATATTATAAAAGGCTACGAAGATGAGCAAACTCTTGAGGAGAGAATAGCTGAAGCTTTTATAGTTAAAGGTCAAACTTTGGTTACAGCTGAAAGTTGTACAGGGGGAAGATTGGCAGCAAAATTTACTGAAATCCCAGGTGCCTCTTCATATTTTAAAGGTTCTGTTGTGAGCTACGCCACGTCGGCAAAAAATGACGTTTTAAAGATTCCTAAAGAGCTAATTGAGAAATATTCTGTCGTAAGTTCTGAAATTACAGAAGCAATGGCTATTAAAGCTAAAGCGATGTTTAACTCGGATTTTGCTATAGCGACAACTGGAAATGCCGGCCCTACTAAAGGTGATAGCGATGCAGAAATTGGAACCGTTTTTATAGCTATTTCCACGCCGGAAGAGACACAAGTTCATGAATTTCAATTTGGTAAACATCGCGAGCGTGTGACACAGAAGGCCGTAAACAAAGCCCTAGAGTTGATTTATGAGGTCATTTCGAAAAATTGAAAATCAGTAAAATTTATTTTTTCTAATTCAGAAAAAAGTCGTTAATTTGCATCCTGTTTTTAATAACATCTAAAAGTATATATAATGTCAAGAGTTTGTGAGCTTACTGGAAAAAGAGCATTGTCAGGAAATAACGTTTCCCACGCATTAAATAGAACTAGACGCAAATTTAGCGTTAACTTGGTTAAGAAGAGATTTTACATCCCTGAAGAAGATAAATGGATATCCCTTAAAGTATCCACTTCAATCTTAAAAACCATCAATAAAAAAGGAATTCACGCTGTTTTGAAAGAAGCTCGTGCTAAAGGATTCTTGACTAAATAAGAGATTATAAAGCATTAAGATTATGGCAAAGAAAGGCAATAGAGTTCAAGTTATAATGGAATGTACAGAGCATAAAGATTCTGGACTTCCTGGGACTTCAAGATATATTACAACAAAGAACAAAAGAAATACTCCAGATAGACTTGAGCTTAAAAAGTTCAATCCTATCATGAAGAAAATGACCGTTCACAAAGAAATTAAATAAGTTATGGCAAAGAAATCAGTTGGTACAGTACAAACGGGAACTAAAAGACTTACAAAAGCTATCAAAATGGTGAAATCACCAAAGTCTGGAGCTTATGTATTTGTAGAAAAAATAATGAATCCAGAGGAAGTCAATGATTTTCTGAAGAGCAACTAAATTTAGGACTTTATTATATATGAAGCCGTCGCTAACCATGCGAGGGCTTTTTTGTTTTGTCTATATTTGTTATTAATTAAGTCTTAATCTTGATATCCATAAATAATGAGTTTTTTCAAAAAAATATTCTCAAAAGAGAAAAAGGAAAAGTTAGATGAAGGTTTGGAAAAATCTAAATCTGACTTTTTTGGCAAACTTAGTAAAGCGGTTGCCGGTAAATCAAAAGTAGACGAAAGTGTTTTAGACGATCTTGAAGAAATTCTTGTTTCCAGTGATGTTGGTGTGACCACAACCATCAAAATAATAGACAGAATAGAAGCGAGGGTAGCAAAGGATAAATATCTGGGTACAGACGAACTCAATCTTATATTAAGAGAAGAAATTGCAGGCTTATTGAGCGAATCCGAAAACGGAGAACTCGAAAGCTTAGAATTGCCGGAAGGTAAAAAGCCTTATGTGATTATGGTTGTAGGTGTAAATGGTGTTGGAAAAACGACGACCATTGGCAAGCTTGCAAAGCAATACAAACTGAAAGGGAAAAAGGTAATTCTTGGAGCAGGTGATACCTTTAGAGCTGCTGCTGTTGATCAATTACAGATTTGGGCGGACCGCGTTGGTGTTCCGATTGTAAAGCAGAAAATGGGAAGTGATCCTGCCTCAGTTGCTTTTGATACAGTACAAAGTGCTGTAAAACAAGATGCGGATGTGGTTATTTTAGATACTGCAGGGCGTTTGCATAATAAAGTAAACTTGATGAATGAATTGACCAAAATAAAACGCGTGATGCAAAAAGTTACTCCTAATGTTCCAGATGAGGTGCTTTTAGTTTTAGACGGGTCTACTGGTCAAAATGCTTTTGAACAAGCCAAGCAATTTACAGCGGCTACCGAAGTGACAGCGCTTGCCATTACAAAACTAGATGGGACTGCAAAAGGTGGAGTTGTCATAGGAATCAGTGATCAGTTCAAAATTCCTGTCAAATATATTGGAGTAGGTGAAGGTGTAGATGATCTTCAAATTTTTAATAAGTATGAATTTGTCGATTCATTTTTTTCAAATAAATAATAAATGACTGAGCAAAGACCAAAGCCGATTTCAGCAGCAAAGAATAAACTCATCATAACCAAAATCATTGTGATTTATTCAGCATTCTTTTTAGTCCTAAAACTTTCAGCAATCTTTCAGGGAGGTTGGATTGCTTCAAACTTGCTGGTAGCATCACCAATTGTACTTTTGGGACTTCTGGGATTTTATTTTCTCAAAACTAACTCTACAAACTGGGTCTACGCTATTGGAAGTATTGTTGTCATATCTTCAATGCGATACTACGAGCAGGATTTAATACTTTGGGTTCACAACACTATGGCCTAATCTAAATTATTTATATCTAGTCTTTTAGATAAGCTTTAAGGCAACTTCATCTTCAGTCAATTTCAGAGATCGTATCTTTGCAATTCAATTTTAAAAATACATGAGAACAAAGTCAATCAAAAAAAATAAAATCAACGTTGTTACTTTAGGTTGCAGTAAAAATATTTACGATTCTGAAGTTTTAATGGGTCAGCTTAAAGCTAGCGGTAAAGATGTTGCACACGAAACTGAAGGGGATGTTGTGGTGATCAATACCTGTGGTTTTATTGATAATGCCAAAGAAGAATCTGTCAACACGATTTTAGACTACGTTCAAAAGAAAGAAAGTGGCGAAGTTGAAAAGGTTTTTGTGACAGGATGTTTATCTGAACGCTACAAGCCAGATTTGCAGAAAGAAATTCCCAACGTTGATCAATACTTTGGGACTACAGAACTTCCAGCTTTGCTAAAAGCTCTTGGCGCAGATTATAAGCACGAATTGATCGGTGAACGTTTGACAACGACCCCAAAGAATTATGCCTTCCTGAAAATAGCTGAAGGTTGTGACAGGCCTTGTTCGTTTTGTGCTATTCCGCTAATGAGAGGCGGTCATAAATCTACGCCGATTGAAGATTTGGTGACTGAAGCTAAAAATCTCGCAAAGCAAGGTGTGAAAGAATTGATCTTGATCGCCCAAGACTTGACGTATTACGGTTTAGATTTATACAAGAAAAGAAACCTGGCAGAACTACTGAAAGAACTTGTTAAGGTAGAAGGTATCGAATGGATCCGTTTGCATTATGCGTTTCCTACAGGTTTTCCAACCGATGTCCTTGATGTAATAAGAGAAGAACCAAAAGTTTGTAATTATATAGATATCCCGCTTCAGCATATTTCAGATCATTTGTTGAAATCCATGCGAAGAGGAACCACACACAAAAAAACTACAGATTTACTTTACAAATTCAGAAAGGAAGTGCCAAATATGGCTATCAGAACCACATTGATTGTTGGTTATCCTGGTGAAACTGAAGAAGATTTTCAGGAATTGAAGGATTGGGTGAGTGAAATGAGATTTGAAAGGCTGGGTTGTTTTACCTATTCTCACGAAGAAAATACACATGCTTATAACCTTGAAGATAACGTTCCTGAAGATGTCAAAATTCAGCGTGCCAACGAAATTATGGAAATTCAATCTCAGATTTCCTGGGAACTGAATCAGCAGAAAATCGGAGAAACATTTAGATGTGTCATTGACAGAAAAGAAGGTGGATACTTTGTTGGAAGAACTGAATTTGACTCCCCTGATGTGGATAATGAAGTTTTGATCGATGCTCAAACTCATTATTTGAAAACTGGAGAATTTGCTGAGATCAAAATCACCGATGCAGGAGATTTTGATTTGTATGGAGAACCAGTCTCTGTAGATGCAATTTTGAATTAACTTATCTTTTAAAGCTTTTTAAAATGCCTCCTCTATATTTGCGATTACTCTAAATTCTTAAAACATGGCTGACTGTTTACCTTTTCGATCCACAGGTTTTTTTACTGATTTGATTTCAGACTACATCGAGGAAAAGAAAGATTTAAAGCCATTTTATAATAGATTTCCTTCTATTGATAATTTTGAAGCGCAAATAGAAGAGAAGAGCAAATCTTACAATCAAGATAATCGAAAGGGCTTAATTGAAGTGCTCACAAATCAGTATAAGTTGTTATCAACTTCACAAGAAACACAACAACATATTGATTTACTTCTAGAGCATACTACTTATACAGTTACAACTGGTCATCAGCTCAACTTGTTTACCGGACCGCTTTATTTCTTGTATAAGATTGTTTCAACAATCAATCTGGCTAAACAGCTTAAAGAGAACTATCCTGACGCCAATTTTGTTCCTATTTACTGGATGGCCTCAGAAGATCATGATTTTGATGAAATCAATTTTTTCAATTTCAAGCAAAATAAGTTGGAATGGGAAAAGGATACAGAAGGAGCAGTAGGTCATTTGTCCACTTCAGGATTGGAGAAGTTGTCTAAAACCATTGAAAAAGAATTCGGGAAAAGTGATAACGCAGAATATCTTAAGGGACTTTTCAAAGTGGCTTATCTCGAACATGAGACTTTAGCCAGTGCTACTCAGTTTTTGGCCAATGAGCTTTTTGGAGAGTATGGTCTTGTCGTTTTAGACGCAGATGATGCGAGATTAAAAACCATGTTTTCAAAGCATATCAAAAATGATTTGCAATATCATACTGCCTTTCGGCAAACTAAAAAGCAAGCTGATAAATTATCTGATCTTGGTTATAATGTTCAGGTCAATCCCAGAGAAATCAACTTATTCTATATGTATGAAGGCATAAGGGAAAGAATCGTAAAACAGGATGACAGGTATCTCGTCATCGATTCGGAAGTAAGCTTTTCAGAACAAGAAATTTTAGATTTGGTAGATGAATATCCTGAGCGATTTTCGCCAAATGTTGTCATGAGACCACTCTATCAAGAAGTGATTCTTCCAAACTTGGCCTACATCGGTGGAGGTGGAGAATTGGCATATTGGCTGGAATTAAAATCCTTATACGAAGCAGAATCCGTCACTTTCCCAATACTGATGTTGAGAAATTCAGTCTTATTATATTCTGACAAAACAGCAAAAAAGCTGAGAAAATTAGATACTGAAATCAAAGATTTATTCTTGTCTACTGATGCTTTAGAAGCCAAGCAAACCAAGAGAAATTCTTCAATTGACATCGATTTTGAAAGTCAGAAAAAGGTTTTAGAAAAACAGTTTGCGGATTTATACGAGCTTGCTGAAAAAACAGAACAATCCTTTTATGGAGCGGTAGCTGCGCAAGAGAAAAAGCAAAAAAATGGGCTCGATCATCTAGAAAAAAGACTGCTAAAAGCTCAAAAACGAAAACTGAAAGATGAAAATGAGCGTGTTTTGGAGCTACAACGCTACTTGTTTCCCAACCAATCTTTACAAGAACGAACTTTTAATTTCAGCGAAATTTATGTGGATTATGGAGAAAAACTCATTCCAAAATTAATAGAAGAACTAGATCCTTTCCAATTTGAATTTCTCTGTCTGGAATTAACTATTTACAATACAAAATCATAAGCTATGAAAAGCATGCACGCTGTTGATATGGAGACTGTCGAGATGACACTCGATATCATGAAATATGCGATCAATAGAATATCAAATACATCACCAGAATTAGGAAAACCAAAACAAGAACATGAATTACTGGAACTTGTTGGGGATACGGTGACGAAAGAAGGAATAGGAGGAGAGAAAGCTTTTCAGTTATTTAGAGATATCCTGGTAAAAGCATCGGTTCCTGTAGATCATCCCAGACATCTCGCTTTTGTACCTGCTGCGCCAACACGAGCAGCAGTTTTATTTGATCTTGTCACTTCGGCGGCGAGTATTCACGGGGCTTACTGGATGACTGGTGGCGGGGGAATTTTTTGCGAAAACAGAGCTATGGAATGGCTGGTTTCTCTCACAGGAATGCCAGAAGGAACCTTTGGAGTCTTTACTAGTGGTGGAACAGCAGCCAACCTTTCTGCAATTGTCGCTGCGAGAGAGTATTGGAGATCCATAAATGATGATAATAAAAAGCTGAAAGGTTTAATCATTACTTCCAGTGGAGCGCATTCCTCCGTAAAAGCTATGGCTCAGGTGATCGATGCAGATATTATAACTGTAGACGATAACGAAGAGCATAAACTCACAAAAAAATGTCTGGAAAAAGAGATCAAAAGTTTATCAGATTTTGATAGAAAGCGCCTGTTTGCAGTTGTTGCCACCGGTGGCACTACTAATGCAGGAATCATTGATGATTTGGACGGAGTAGCAGAGGTAACAGAAAAAGAACAACTTTGGTTTCATGTCGATGCTGCCTATGGAGGGGCAGCTTTAGCTGCGCCCTCTGTAAGACACCTTTTCAATGGTATTGAAAGGGCTGATAGTGTTACTATTGATCCGCATAAATGGATGTTTTCTCCTTACGATTGTGGAGCTATCATTTATAAGAACATGGATTTGGCCAAAAATGCTCATTCTCAAAAAGGCGCTTACTTAGATATTTTTAAGGACAAAGGAGCTCAAGGTTTCAATCCATCAGACTATCAAATTCAACTAACCAGAAGACTTCGAGGCTTGCCTTTATGGTATTCTCTTGCTATGCACGGGACAGATCGCTACACCACGGCTATCGAAAGAGGTTTGGAATTGGCTAATAATGCGGCTAAGCAAATCGAACAATTGCCACATGTAGAATTAATTAGAGAGCCAGGGCTTTCTTGCGTATTATTTTCAAGAATCGGCTGGACTGCAGAAGATTACAAGGAGTGGACGTACACCAATCACGATAGTGGATTTGCTTTGGTCACTCCTACCAAATGGAATTCACAGGAAGGAGAACTTACCTGCGCGAGGTTTTGTTTTATCAATCCAGATACTACCGAAAAAGACGTGAAAGAGATTTTAGAATCTATGAAATAGTTTTGCTTAAGAGCTGGATTTATTCTGAATTTGATTCCGTTGCTTTTAATGCTTTTAGATACATTGCTTGAGGTTCTAAGTTAACTTGATGATCCAGTTTTTTGTTTAGAAAGATTAAAAGTTTTTAAGAACAGATTCAGCAGAAAATCACCTGAATTAAATTTAAAGGTTTGTAATACTAGTGAGAAAAAAAATCCCATTCTTTTGATCAAAAGAATGGGATTTTTTTGGAATTGATCTGAATTATTATTCAGCTTTTCGGATAGGGACTTCTATGAAGGTGTCATCCCAGCCCATTAATAGGTCAGAGCCATCTGCAGCAGGTTTGAAGGTGATTGAAAAATCTTCTACCGGTGCAGCAGTATTTCTTGTAGGCACACTTGTTCTTAAAAGGTCTAAAGATTCATCATAACTATAAGCACCCCAAACATTAATTTGTTCGTTCACAATTATAGTCCATTTGTCTTTATCTGGGATGGTATATAATGAATAAGTGCCTGGTTCAATCTCAACACCGTTAAAAAGGACATCTTCATAAAATGTAATTTCGGTAGCCTCGTTAGCTCCAGTTCTCCAGACCTTATTGTAGGGAACTAATTGACCAAAAATCTCGCGGTTGTTCTTTTTAGGCCTGCTATAAATAATTCTTGCCAGTGGAGAATTGTCTTGATTTCTGGTGATTACTGCATCCATGGGACTTTTGTCCAGATCCTTAAATTCTTGCGCTGTAGTAGTTAATGTAACTAGGCTTAAAATAAGAAATGCGTTAAATAATTTCATAAGTTTAAAATTTTAAACAAGATTAAATTTAAGTTTTCTCTTTATGAGTTTAATTCTTGTTAAAGTAATATTTATTGTGTTACAGAAGTAGCTTTTCAGGCTGATTTTGCAATTTCTAAGAATAAGCACCGTTAACCATTTTAACTCCGACATAATCGATTTAATAGCGTTAAAAACTTCAAAAAACACTTCCGATTTACTATATTTGTTTGTTGTTAATCTAATAATAAATTATGAGCGAAGAAGTCAAAAAACACAATTATTCGGCTGATAGTATTCAGGCTTTAGAGGGAATGGAGCACGTAAGATTGCGTCCATCCATGTATATAGGAGATGTAGGAGAGCGAGGTCTTCATCACTTGGTTTATGAGGTGGTAGACAACTCTATCGATGAGGCTATGGGAGGCTATTGTGATAAGATTGACTTGATCATAAATGAAGATGGTTCTGTAACGACTATGGATAATGGTCGTGGGATTCCTATAGACATGCACAAGAAAGAAGGTGTTTCGGCACTGGAAGTAGTCATGACCAAAATTGGTGCTGGTGGTAAATTTGATAAAGATTCTTATAAAGTATCGGGAGGTCTCCACGGAGTTGGAGTTTCTGTGGTAAATGCACTTTCCGTAAAACTTCATGCACGTGTTTTTAAAGATGGTAGAATCTGGGAACAAGAATACACGCGTGGTAAAGTAGATTATCCTGTAAAATCTACAGGTGATACAGAGATGAAAGGAACTGAAATTACTTTCAAACCCGATTATGAGATTTTCAAAGAATCAGTAGAGTTTAAATATGAAACATTAGCCAAGCGTTTGAGAGAGTTGGCCTTTTTAAATAAGGGTATTAGAATTTCTCTTATTGACAAACGTCAAAAGAACGAGAAAGGCGAGTACCGTTCGGATGAATTCTATTCTGAAGAAGGATTGAAGGAGTTTATACGTTTTATAGACGCCAATCGTGATCCAATTATAACGGATGTTATTTCTATGGAAGGCGAAAAGAATGATATCCCGGTAGAAGTAGCGATGATATACAATGACTCTTATGGTGAGAATTTGCATTCTTACGTTAATAATATAAATACTCACGAAGGTGGTACTCATTTGTCTGGATTCCGAAGAGGTTTAACGGCTACTTTAAAAAAATATGCCGATAATTCAGGGATGCTCGACAAATTGAAATTCGAAATTACCGGAGATGATTTTAGAGAAGGACTTACAGCTATTGTTTCTGTAAAAGTATCGGAGCCACAATTTGAAGGACAAACCAAAACCAAATTAGGTAACCGCGAGGTCACTTCAGCAGTATCTCAGGCAGTTACAGAGATGCTTGAAATTTACCTGGAAGAAAATCCAAATGATGCTAAAACCATAGTTCAAAAGGTGATTCTAGCTGCTCAAGCCAGACATGCCGCTAAAAAGGCGCGTGAGATGGTTCAGCGTAAAACCGTGATGAGCGGTGGAGGTTTGCCAGGTAAACTTTCTGATTGCTCTGAAACGGATCCAAATGCATGTGAAGTTTTCCTTGTTGAGGGAGATTCTGCGGGTGGAACTGCTAAGCAAGGTAGAGATCGTAATTTTCAGGCCATTTTGCCTTTAAGAGGTAAAATTCTGAATGTTGAGAAAGCAATGCAGCACAGAGTATTTGAAAATGAAGAGATCAAAAACATATATACTGCACTTGGGGTAACGATTGGAACCGAAGAAGATACAAAAGCTCTAAACCTTTCAAAATTACGATACCATAAAGTTATCATTATGTGTGATGCCGACGTCGATGGTAGTCACATTGCAACGTTAATACTTACGTTTTTCTTTAGGTACATGAAAGAGCTGATTGAAGCGAGTCATATCTACATCGCTACACCTCCTCTTTATTTGATTAAGAAAGGAAGTAAAAAGCGCTATGCATGGTCTGAGAAAGAAAGAAATGAAATTGCTAACGAATATAAAGGAGGAGTAAGCATTCAGCGTTACAAAGGTCTTGGCGAAATGAATGCTGAGCAACTTTGGGATACGACTATGAATCCTGAGAATAGAATCTTGAGACGTGTCACTATTGATGATATGGCAGAAGCAGATAGAATTTTTTCTATGTTGATGGGAGATGAAGTACCACCACGAAGAGAATTCATTGAACAAAATGCTGTTTACGCAAATATTGATGCTTAATATAAAGGGATGAAAAGCTTAAAGCTTATTTGTTTAATTCTTTTATCGGTTTTGTCTGTGAATTCTTATTCACAAAATGGAATCAGAAACTTACTTTCATCAGGTTTTGAAGATGCGAATAGATTTGCAAACGCTTACACAAGTCCAGGATCAGATGCTATCATCTTTGGTTTGGCCAATGGTTGGTATAACACAGCCAAAGTTAAAAATCTTGGCGGATTTGAAATTTCTATTATTGGTGGTGTTTCACAGATTGGCAACAAGAACACTTCTTTTGCATTAAATGAAAACGATTATAACTTCCTGAGTTTTGAATCTGGTCCTGTTACACAACAAGTAGGAACTGTTTTTGGACAGAATTCACCAGAAGTTATCATGAATATTGTTGAAAGAGGTCAGGAATTAGGCTCAATAACTTTACCGCAAGGTTTGGCTTCAGAAAATGTAGAATATTTGCCCAATATTATTTTGCAAGGAAGTCTCGGTTTGCCTTTTAGCACAGAACTCAAATTGAGATTCCTTCCAGAAATAGAAACTAAGGATGTGTCTTCACAATTCTATGGGGCAGGACTTCAGCATGAATTTACAGATTGGATTCCAGGTTTTAAAGTTTTGCCAATTGCGATTTCTGGCTTTATAGGTTACAATAAGTTTGAGGGCGAGTATAGATTTACAGAACAATCTAGTTTGATATCAGCCACCAATCAAAGGATAACTACAGATATAAACTCCTGGCATTATGCCATGCTGGTGTCTACAAAGCTTCCTATTATCAATTTTTATGGGAGTTTGGGTGCTGTGTCTGGTTCTTCAGATACACGATTAAGAGGAGAATATAATATAGAAGCCGGAGTTGATGAAGTGCAAGGTCAAACTGTAGTAGATCCGTTGCGCTTAGACTCTTCAGTAAATGGATTTAGAGCAACGATAGGAACTAAGCTGAGCTTAGCTTTTTTTAGGTTGAATATAGATTATAGTTTTCAGGAATTCAATACGTTGAATGTTGGAATCAATTTTGGAATTTAATTACTAATTATAAAAATAAATTAAAGATGAAAATTACAGTAGTAGGTGCTGGTGCAGTAGGCGCTAGTTGTGCAGAGTATATCGCGATTAAAGATTTTGCTTCAGAAGTAGTTCTTGTGGATATTAAAGAAGGGTATGCTGAAGGAAAAGCGATGGACTTGATGCAAACAGCAACACTCAACGGTTTTGATACAACAATTACAGGAACAACAGGAGACTATTCTAAGACAAAAGATTCTCAAGTTGCAGTAATTACTTCTGGCATTCCAAGGAAGCCAGGAATGACAAGAGAAGAACTTATTGGAATTAACGCTGGTATTGTAAAAGATGTAGCATCACAATTGGTAAAGCACTCTCCAGATGTAACCATAATCGTTGTGAGTAATCCAATGGATACAATGACGTATCTAGCTCACAAAGAATTGAACTTGCCTAAAAACAGAATTATTGGAATGGGTGGTGCTTTAGATAGTGCTAGATTCAAATATAGATTAAGTGAAGCTTTAGAATGTCCAGCATCCGATGTTGATGGTATGGTTATCGGTGGTCATAGTGATACAGGAATGTTACCTTTAACTCGTTTAGCAACACGTAACAGTGTGAGAGTTACAGAATTCCTTTCTAAAGAAAGACTTTCTCAAGTGTCAGAAGACACTAAGGTAGGTGGTGCAACTTTAACCAAATTACTTGGAACAAGCGCTTGGTATGCACCAGGAGCTGCGGTTTCTTCTTTAGTTCAATCCATAGCTTGTGATCAGAAAAAAATGTTCCCATGTTCAACACTTCTAGAGGGTGAATACGGACTTAACGATTTATGTATTGGAGTTCCAGTCATAATCGGTAAAAATGGCATCGAAAAGATTGTAGAAATCGATCTTAACGATGAGGAAAAAGCAAAACTGAAAGAAAGCGCTGAAGCAGTAAGAAAGACAAATGGTCTTTTGGAATAGTTTCAAACTTTTATAAATACTCCAGACCCGACATTTGTCGGGTCTGTTTTTTTGAATCACAAGTACCTTTTTAAGGGGTAAAATAGGCTTTCAAAAGTTAAAATTATCTTTAATAAAAAAATTGCCATTTCTATATCGAAAACCTATATTTGCCTGATTTTATAACAGCACTAATAATTTAAAAATGCAGAATAAAGGACTCATTAAGCTATTTGCTATCTTATTTGGTTTGGTAAGTATTTACCAGTTGTCATTTACGTTTATAGCTAACAATGTTGAAGAAAAAGCAGAAGCTTTTGCAGAAAGGCAAATTTCTGAAGGTGAAGAAAACTTCACAGAAAAGAGAGCAGTTGTCGCAGAAAAATATCTTGACTCTATTGGGAATGAGTCAATTTTTGCTGGTATTACTTACAATACCTCCAAAGATAAAGAGCTTAACAAGGGCTTGGATTTAAAAGGTGGTATTAATGTGATACTTCAAATATCTGTTCAGGATCTATTAAAAGGTCTTGCTAATGATTCAAAAGACCCTGCTTTCAATCAAGCTTTGAAAGATGCTCAGGAAGCTCGGAAAAATAGTCAAGACAGCTATTTAGAATTGTTTTTCGAAGCTTTTGATAATTTAGAGGGCGCAAAGCTGGCTTCACCAGATATTTTTGGAACCAAAGCCCTTGCAGATGAGATTAGCTTCGATATGACTAACAGTCAGGTTAGGCCAATCATCAATAGAAAAATTGACGAAAGCGTAACTTCAGCATTTGAGGTTTTAAGAGAGCGTATCGACAAATTTGGAGTAACACAACCAAACATTCAACGTTTAGGAGAATCTGGAAGAATACTTATTGAATTGCCTGGGGCAAAGGATATAAGCCGAATTCAAAATCTTCTACAAAGTACAGCTCAGCTTGAATTTTGGGAAGTGTATAAAGCCAATGAACTTTCTGACTTTTTGGTAACTGCAGATGCAATTGTTGCTGAGAACATGAAAGAAGAAGACGCTAAGTCTGAAGAAGATAAAGCGCAAACTCCACAAGAAGATCAAGAAGCTACAGAGGAAGATGATTTAGAAAGTTTACTTTCTACAGAAGACGATACTGATGAAGATTTTACAAAATCAAATCCGCTTCTTAGTTTAGTTCAGTCTGCAGGTCAGCCACAAGGTCCAATCATTGCATATTTCGCTATTAAAGATACAGCTAAAGTAAATTCATACTTATCTATGCCTCAGGTAAAATCACAATTACCTTCAGATAAAAAGTATGCGGAATTTGCATGGGGAAAGCCACCTAAGGACTCTGAAGTCATTGAATTATACGCATTGAAAGGTAATAGCAACGATGATCCTCCTTTGAGCGGTGAAGTTGTTACTGATGCTCAACAAACTTATGATCAGGTAGGTAGAGTTGCTGTTAGTATGCAAATGGATGGTCGTGGAGCCAAAATTTGGGAAGATATGACAGGCAAGGCTTCAGCTCAAGGCACACAAATCGCTATTGTATTGGATAACACTGTTTATTCTGCTCCTGGCGTTTCTAGTGGTGCAATTTCCGGAGGAAGAAGTGAAATCACTGGACAATTTACTATTGAAGAAGCACAAGATTTAGCGAATGTTTTAAGAGCTGGTAAATTACCTGCTTCTGCAGATATTGTCCAAAGCGAAATTGTAGGACCTTCTTTAGGGCAAGAAGCCATTGACAGTGGTATACTTTCGTTTATTATCGCTTTGATATTTGTGTTATTATATATGATATTCTACTATGGCAAAGCTGGTTTGTATGCAGACATCGCTTTAGTAGTAAACATACTATTTATATTTGGTGTGTTATCAGGTCTTGGAGCTGTTCTTACATTGCCTGGTATCGCTGGTATTGTACTTACCATAGGTATGTCTGTAGATGCGAATGTTCTTATTTTTGAAAGAATTAGAGAAGAGATAGCGAAGGGTAAAACACAGGCAGAGTCCATTAATGATGGTTTTAAAAGTGCTTTATCTTCTATACTTGATGCTAACATTACAACAGGCCTTACGGGTATAATATTGCTTACGTTTGGTACAGGACCGATTAAAGGTTTCGCAACTACGCTTCTTATAGGTATTGTTACTTCTCTATTCTGTGCTATATTCTTAACTCGTTTATTTATCGCAGGAGGAGGGAAAAAAGGAAAATCTTTACCTTTCTCTACTAACATAACTAAAAACTGGTTCCAGAATGTTGACTTGAATTTCTTGAAAAAGAGAAAAGTAGCTTACATTATTTCAGCGATTGCTATTTTGATAAGTGTTGGATCATTAGTTACGAAAGGTCTTAATGAAGGTGTTGATTTTATTGGTGGTAGAACCTATACAGTAAGATTTGATCAGCCGGTTAACCCTTCAGAAATTGAATCTAATTTAATTGGAGAACTTCAAAGCGTTGAGGCAAAAACATATGGGGCCTCTAGCCAATTAAAAATTACTACAAACTTCAAAATTGAAGAAGAAGGAACTGGCATTGATGATGAGATTCAAAATATTTTATTCAACGGCTTAAAGGAATACTTACCTAGTGGAATTACATTAGATGAATTCAAAATTGGCGATAACAACAGTCTGAATGAAAAATTCGGCATAATGTCTTCAATGAAAGTAGGTCCAACTATTGCAGATGATATTAAAACTGCTTCTTATTACGCTATTATAGGATCACTTATTGTTGTGTTTTTATATATCCTCATAAGATTTAGAAGATGGCAATTTTCCTTAGGTGCAGTCGCTGCAGTTATTCATGATGTTATCATAGTTTTGGGTTTATTTTCTCTTCTATATGATGTATTACCATTTAGTTTGGAGATTGATCAAGCTTTTATCGCAGCAATACTTACTGTGATTGGTTACTCCTTAAACGATACGGTTGTTGTCTTTGATAGAATTCGTGAATTCTTCAACGAACACCCAACCTGGAAAATGGGTAAACTGATCAACCTCGCAGTAAGTTCAACCATAAGTAGAACCATCAATACGTCTTTGACAACTCTTGTTGTATTGATAGCTATATTCATCTTTGGAGGTGATAGCATAAGAGGATTTATGTTTGCTCTTATCATTGGTGTTGTCGTGGGTACTTATTCTTCTGTATTTATTGCTACACCCGTTATGTTTGATTCTGTAAAGAAGAAAGGAATCGATTTGACGGATAAAAAGCCGGAAGACGTAGAACAAAAAGATAAGCTTAAGATGTAATCATCAACCGATAGATTTAAAAAAAGTCCTGTGAATGAAATTCACAGGACTTTTTTTGGTCTAAACAAATGCTTTTATTGATATTCTACCAACGTATGATGACGCTTCCCCAAGTGAAACCGCTACCAAAAGCAGCAAGAACCACCAAGTCGCCTTTCTTGATTTTTCCTTCTTCCCAAGCTTCTGTCAGCGCTATTGGAATAGAAGCTGCGGTAGTGTTGCCGTATTTTTGAATGTTATTATGAACTTGGCTATCCTCCAAGCCTAATTTCTTTTGAATAAACTGAGAAATTCTTAGGTTAGCTTGATGAGGGATAAACATGTCAATATCCTCTTTTTTCAAATTGTTGAAGTCTAAACCTTCATTAATGACTTCTGAAAATCTTACAACTGCATTCTTGAATACAAGCTGTCCATTCATCTTCGGATAGTAAGGAATGTCTTCTTGTGGATTTTCAGCTATGATTTCTGGCACCCATTTTTCTGTTGAAGGTCCTCTCAGAGAAAGTTCATCTATGTATTCTCCTTGAGAATGTAAATGTGTGGAAAGAATCCCAGATTCATCATCGCTCCTTGTTAAAACTGCAGCTCCGGCACCATCACCAAATATGACAGAGACATGTCTGCTTCGATTGGTCATGTCCAAACCTCCACTGTGATTTTCACTTCCTATGACTAAAACATTTTTATACATTCCTGTTTTGATAAATTGATCTGCAACAGAAATTCCATAAACAAAACCGCTACACTGATTTCTTACATCCAATGCCGGACAAGTTTTGATGCCTAGTTTCTCTTGAATTTGAACTCCACATCCTGGGAAATAGTAGTCTGGACTTAATGTAGCAAATACAATAAGCTCGATATCATCTTTATTGATTTCTGCTCTTTCAATAGCCTGTTTAGCTGCTTTTAAGCCCATCACAGCTGTAGAATTCCCATCTCCTTTTTTAATGTGTCTTCTTTCCTGTATTCCTGTTCTTTCTTGAATCCACTCATCTGAAGTGTCCATGAGTTTACTCAAATCATCATTCGTTACTATATTTTCAGGAACATACTTTCCTAAACCTATTATTTTGGATTGGTACATATTTTTAATTATTTAGCAATGTAAGATACATATAATCGCTTATTTCGTAATCTTTAATGCAAAGAAAACGCCCTTTTACTTAATTTCAAAGAGCGTTTTCCAACCAACCTAACCAATAACCTTAAATATCTTACATATATTTTTTGTAATCGTTGATGTCAACTTTAGCTTTTAAATCATGAAGCAGATTAAAAAGCCCAAAGAATGTTCTATTAATATAAAGGAAATGTTGACTTCCTCGGTTACCATTCATTTTTCTTAATTCTTTATCACTGCTGTACTTTTCACTCAATCCAGAAATTTGATTCCAAAATTCTTCGCTTCCAAAATCAAATGTTTCTTGGTGAAAAGGACTTGTAAATAAACTCAACATTTCATGAAACAGCGCTGAGAAATATTTTATTTCCTTTTCAGTATCATCTGGCCTTATGATTTCTAATTCTTTCAATTTCTGCAGAAAAAAGTCAGGGTCATTTATATTTTTAGGAACTGCTAATTCAAAATAAGGTGTATAAAATTGATCCGGTATATTTTTAATGCAACCAAAATCAATAGCAATAAGATTATAATCCTCATCAATTAAGAAATTACCAGGATGTGGATCGGCATGTACTTCTTTTAGCTTGTGGAATTGGAACATATAAAAATTCCAAAGAGTTTGTCCAATTTCATTTCCAACTTCTTCAGAAAAATCTTGCTTCACAAACTCGCTTAAATGCTTACCTTCCATCCAGTCCATCGTGATGATTCTCTCACTGGATAGGTTTTCGTAATATTTGGGAAATTTCAGATTTGGAATCATGCTACAAGCTTCTGAAATGCGCTTGCTTTGCTCAACCTCGAGTATGTAATCTGTTTCTTCTACTAGTTTATCTTCAATCTCCTTGAAGTATTTTTCAGAATCTTTTCCCTTCAAATTAAACATTCGGGTAGCTACCGGCTTTACCATAGCCAAATCTGAACTTATACTATCCGCAACACCAGGATACTGTATCTTGATTGCGTATTTATTACCGTTTTTCTCTGCTCTGTGAACTTGTCCTATGCTTGCAGCATTAACAGATTCTGATGTGAACTTGTCAAAAATTTCTTCAGGATATTTTCCATTATATTTTTTAAAAGTTTTTCTAACTAATGGAGCCGATAATGGTGGAACACTAAATTGAGCCAAACTAAACTTTTCTACGTAAGCATTTGGTAGTAAGCTTTTCTCCATGGAAAGCATTTGCGCAACCTTTAACGCACTGCCCTTAAGGTTTTTGAGCCCATCATAAATATCCGAAGCATTTTCTTCATCTAAGCTATCTCTGGTTAACTCAGGATTAAAGGCTTTTTTCGAATAGTATTTTAAGTAATTAGCACCAACTTTAGTACCTGTCCCAATCAATTTTGAGGTTCTACTAAATTTTCCAGTTGGAATTTTATCAATTGTCTTCATGTATTATTTCATTGTTTCTTTGTAGAGAAATTTTCCAAAATCGAAAACCTTCTCTAGGGGTGTGTTGTCAAAAACATCAAAGATGGTGTTGACCGATTTTTCGATGGCTATATCTGTTTTTTCAAAATCTGGTGACGAGTCATCTTTCCAGAATTTAAGTAAAAACAAAAATTGTATCCAGGCACCTTCAGAATAAATATTTTCATTTCTCTTCAAAAACGAATAAGCCTTTTCGTCATTATCATCTTCAATCAATTCTTTGGCAAAAGACTTAATATGTTTACGAAGCCCTTTAAGCTGCTTCATATTTTTCATCTGGTCGTCATGTTCATTTAATACATAAAGAACATAACTTCTATTAGCGGTTAGAATTTCAAAAAAAGTATAGAAGAAGGTGAGCATTTTTTCTCTACTGCCATAATTAACAACTTCTTCATTATTGGACATCAATGAGTGCGCATTCTGGAAAAAAGTTTCCCAAATGCCTTCTCTTAAAGCGTCAAAATTTCCGAAATATTTATAAAAATCCTTCTCCTCAAATTTATGATCCTTAGCAAATTTATAAACCGATTTAGGTACATGTTCATGTAGCAAGACATCATCCATATAGAATGTGATGATATCTATTTTGGATAATTTTTTTTGGGTTTTAGGTTTAGTTGCCATAATATAAAGTTTATACACAAATATAATTATTGTTTAATCTTCAAACTTCAACTTTAAACGAAATCTTTTGTTAAATGTGCTTTGCTCTGTCAGTTTGTCAGAATCTGATTCGCGGTATTTCCTTTGATATTAATGTTGTAAACAAATTTTAATTATGGCTACAGGTAATATTAATGTTTCAGTGGAAAACATCTTTCCACTCATCAAAAAATTTCTTTACAGCGATCACGAAATATTTTTAAGAGAATTGATATCCAATGCAACGGATGCAACGCTCAAAATGAATCATTTGGTAAGAATAGGTGAAGCTAAAATCGATATAGGTAAACCTAAAATTGAAATAAAAATTGATAAAGACAATCAGACTCTTCATATTGTAGATGAAGGTGTTGGTATGACAAAAGAGGAAGTTGAAAAATACATCAATGAAGTCGCTTTTTCTGGTGCTGAAGAATTTTTGGAAAAATATAAAGACTCAGATTCAAAAGAGACGGGTATCATTGGCCACTTTGGCCTTGGTTTTTATTCAGCTTTTATGGTTGCCAATAAAGTTGAGATCAAAACTAAATCCTGGAAAGATGAACCAGCAGCAAAATGGACCTGTGAAGGGACTACTCAGTTTACTTTAGAAGAATCTGATAAAACAGACCGTGGAACTGAAATTATTCTTCACATCAATGATGATGAAAAGGAATTTCTTGAAGAGCATAGGATAAATGAACTTTTAGTGAAGTATAACAAGTTTATGCCTATTCCTATCAAGTTTGGAACTAAAGAAAAAGAACTTCCAAAGCCTGAAGATGCTAAAGAAGATGAGGAGCCAAAAAAGGTAACAGTTGACAATATTATAAATAATCCAGATCCTGCATGGACTAAGCAGCCTGCCGAACTTGAAGAAGATGATTACAACTCATTTTACAGAGAATTATATCCAACTCAATTCGAAGAGCCTTTATTCCATATTCACCTTAACGTAGATTATCCATTTAATCTTACAGGAATACTTTATTTTCCAAAATTGACAAATGACTTGTCTATACAGAAAGATAAAATTCAGCTTTATCAAAATCAAGTTTTTGTAACAGATAATGTGGAAGGTATTGTTCCGGAATTCTTAACTATGCTGAAAGGTGTTATTGATTCTCCAGACATCCCTTTGAATGTTTCAAGATCTTACCTGCAAGCAGATGGTGCGGTAAAGAAAATATCCAGTTACATAACTAGGAAAGTAGCAGACAAATTGAATTCATTATTCGCAAACAACAGAGAGGATTTCGAAAAGAAATGGAATGATATCAAAGTTGTGATAGAATATGGAATGTTGTCTGAAGACAAATTCTTTGAAAAAGCTCAAAAATTCGCCCTATATCCAACGACTTCTGATGAATATTTCACATTTGAAGAGTTAAAAAATAATATCACCGAATTACAAACTGATAAAGAAGGAAAGCTAATTGTGCTTTATGCTTCAAATAAAGACGAACAGCACAGTTACATCAAAAGGGCAGAAGCTAAGGGTTATAAAGTATTGCTTTTAAATTCTCCTATAGTTTCACACTTGATCCAAAAGCTCGAACAAGAGAACGAGCAAAAAGTTTCTTTTGTAAGAGTGGACAGTGACCACGTTGATAATTTGATAAAGAAGGAAACAGAACAAGTTTCTAAGCTTTCAGATGATGAAAAAGAAACTGTAAAAACAAGTTTTGAAACTGTAGTACCTAAAGAAAAATACACAGTCCAGCTTGAAGCTTTAGATTCTGATACGGCACCTGTGATGATTACACAGCCAGAATTTATGCGTCGTATGAAGGAGATGCAGCAAACAGGTGGTGGTGGAATGTTTGGTATGGGAAATATGCCAGAAATGTATAACTTGGTGGTGAATACCAATAATCCACTAATTTCAAAAATCTTGAAAGCTAAAGAGGATTCTAAAAAAGAAGGCTTAATCAAGCAATCTTTGGATTTGGCCTTGCTTTCTCAGAACCTTCTTAAAGGTGAGGAACTCACTAATTTTGTAGAAAGAAGTTTTAAGATGATTAAATAAAATCATTTAAATATTTTGGAAAAAAGCCACTTATCTAAAGTGGCTTTTTTCTTTTAAAACAAATTGTTTCAGCATCAATGTGAGGTCAAACAAACAAGATTTCATGTTGCAAAGAAATATTAACATAGTATCTTTGTTCAAAATTAAAACTAATGATCAATATTACCTTACCAGATGGGAGTGTAAAGCAATATGAGGAAGGAACAACTCCTCTTCAAGTAGCTTTAAGCATAAGCTCGGGCTTAGCTAGAAATGTGATTTCTGCAAAATTCAATGATGTAATTGTAGAAACCACCACGCCACTCAATCAAGATGGTAATTTGGTGCTTTTAACCTTCAATGACGATGATGGTAAGCAAGCTTTCTGGCATTCATCATCACACATTTTAGCACAAGCTTTACTGAAGTTGTATCCAGGAATCAACCTGACGATAGGTCCTTCAATTGATAACGGTTTTTATTACGATGTGGATCTTAAAGGTCAATCCATTTCTGAAAATGATTTTCCTAAAATTGAAGCCAAGATGCTTGAGCTTGCAAGAGGGAAGCATGATTTTGAAATGCGTGAAGTTTCAAAAGCTGATGCTTTAGACTATTACAAAACTAGAAATAATCCCTACAAAGTAGAGTTAATAGAAAATCTTGAAGACGGAGAAATCACGTTTTGTGATCATGACGATTTTACAGATTTATGTCGAGGTGGACACATCCCTAACACCGGTTTTGTAAAGGCTATAAAGTTGATGAATATCGCTGGAGCCTACTGGAGAGGTGATGAAAATAATCCGCAGTTAACCAGGATTTATGGAATCTCTTTTCCTAAGCAAAAAGAACTTAAAGAATATTTAGAGCTACTTGAAGAAGCCAAAAAACGCGATCATAGAAAATTAGGCAGAGAGTTAAAACTATTCACCTTTTCTCAAAAAGTTGGACAAGGTTTGCCGTTATGGTTACCTAAAGGCGCAGCTTTAAGAGACAGGCTTGAAAAGTTTTTGAAAGATGCACAAGAAAATGCTGGTTACCAGCAGGTCATATCTCCACATATTGGTCAGAAAGAATTATACATGACTTCTGGTCATTATCAGAAATACGGAGAAGATAGTTTTCAACCTATCAAAACTCCTCAGGATGGTGAAGAATACCTTTTAAAGCCGATGAACTGTCCTCACCATTGTGAGATTTTCAACTCACAGGCTTGGAGTTATAGAGATTTACCACAGCGTTATGCAGAGTTTGGGACGGTTTACCGCTATGAGCAAAGCGGAGAGCTTCATGGTCTTACCAGGGTAAGAGGATTTACACAGGATGATGCGCATATCTTTTGTACTCCAGAGCAATTGGATGAAGAATTTAAGAAGGTAATCGATCTTGTACTTTATGTCTTCAATTCTTTAGGATTTGAAAACTTTACAGCTCAGGTCTCTTTAAGAGATCCAGAAAATCCCTCTAAATATATAGGATCTGATGAAAACTGGACAAAAGCCGAAGCTGCCATCTTAAATGCGGCAGAAGAAAAAGGTCTTAATTATAAAGTCGAAACTGGAGAAGCCGCTTTTTATGGCCCAAAATTGGACTTTATGGTAAAAGATGCTTTAGGCAGACAGTGGCAACTTGGAACTATTCAGGTAGATTATAATTTGCCAGAACGGTTTGAGTTAGAATATAAAGGGAGTGACAATGAAATGCACCGCCCAGTAATGATACACAGAGCTCCTTTCGGAAGTTTAGAACGTTTTATAGCTATCCTGCTGGAACACACTGGTGGAAATTTCCCATTATGGTTAATGCCAGAACAGGCTACTATCCTATCAATCAGCGAGAAATATGAAAATTATTCTAAAAAAGTTTTAAGTTTACTTAAAAAACACGAAATTCGCGCTACAATAGATAATCGAGGCGAAACCATGGGTAAAAAAATTCGTGAAGCCGAGATGAACAAGATTCCTTACATGTTAATAATAGGGGAAGCTGAAGTAGAAAACGAAACGGTTTCTGTTAGAAGACATGGGGGAGATGATTTAGGTGAAATGCCAGTTGAAAGTTTCGCCAAAATTTTAGAAACTGAAACAGATAAAGAAATTTATAAATTCGAAGTTTAATTAAAAAAATATTTAGCCATAGCAATACGTAGAAAAAAATCAAGACAGGCACCGAGGCAGATAAAAGAAAATCCTCATAAAATCAATGACAAGATAAGAGCTCCAAAAGTTCGAGTTGTTGGTGAAAATGTAAAAGTAGATATCTATTCGCTCAAAGAAGCTTTGGCCATGGCCGAAGAACAGGAGTTGGATCTAGTTGAGATATCTCCAAAAGCAGACCCTCCTGTTTGTAAAGTTATGGATTACAAGAAGTTCTTGTATGAACAAAAAAAGAGAGAAAAACAGCTCAAGCAGAAAACTACTCAAGTCGTTGTAAAAGAAATTCGCTTCGGTCCTAATACAGACGATCACGATTATGAATTCAAAAAGAAAAACGCAGAGAAGTTCCTTAAAGACGGAGCTAAATTAAAAGCCTTTGTGTTTTTTAAAGGTCGTTCGATAGTCTTTAAAGACAAAGGTCAAATCTTGCTTTTAAGACTTGCTCAGGATCTAGAAGATCTTGCTAAGGTTGAGCAAATGCCAAAATTGGAGGGTAAAAGAATGATTATGATTCTTGCTCCAGTTGCCAAAAAATAATTGCGATAATCCCTAATATATATTCCAGATGCCTAAGATGAAAACAAAGTCGAGTGCTAAAAAGCGTTTTAAACTTACCGGTACAGGTAAAATAAAACGTAAACATGCATTCAAAAGTCACATTTTGACTAAAAAGTCAAAAAAGAGAAAATTGAAGTTAACTCACAGCGGTTTAGTAGATAAAGCCGACGTGCATAGCATCAAAACTCAATTACGCTTAAAATAAGCAAACAAGGTTAATTATTAATCCATGGAGTTAGGCTCACAAAACGTTTATTAAACTGCCTACTACAAAAAACTTTAAAATATGCCAAGATCAACAAATTCTGTCGCTTCCAGAGCCAGACGTAAAAAAATAATGAAGCAAGCAAAAGGTTACTACGGACGTCGTAAAAACGTTTGGACAGTAGCTAAAAACGCAGTCGAAAAAGCAATGTTATATGCTTATAGAGACCGTAAAACCAAGAAGAGAAATTTTAGATCACTTTGGATCATAAGAATTAATGCTGCTGCAAGACTTCACGGTTTATCTTATTCTCAATTCATGGGAAAGGTAAAAGCTAACAATATAGAATTGAATAGAAAAGTTCTTGCGGACTTAGCTATGAACAATCCTGAAGCTTTTAAAGCCGTAGTCGACCAAGTAAAATAAATTCTAATTTTTATCGCAATTAAAAAAAACACCTGTTTTAATTAACAGGTGTTTTTTTATTTTTAATCAGTCTAATAACGCATTGTAAGGGTTTGAATGATATTTAACAGTTCTAATGTATTTTATACATACATTAGAAAGAAAAGTGATAATAACTTAGAAAATAAACATTATGGCCATAAGATTCGCAAATAACTGTAGCAACTGCACCAGCTTAATTGAAAAGACTTTTTGCAGTAAACACGAAGTCTTGGTATCTCAAAAATATACCTGTGACTTATTTAATATGAAGACAGAGTTGAAAAACGAAAGAAGCTGTTCCAATTGTAAAAAACATGAAACAGACTCTTGTGCTCACCCAAGTAAAGCCGCTCCAGGAATGCTTTGCGCATCATGGGCGCCTTCAGCGTAAATTTTTTCGAAATCCACAACAAAACCTTGAATTTAATTCAGGGTTTTTTATTTTAGAGCAAATGGATATCATCTATAAGGACTTATGAAAGATCAACTAGAGCGGACATTTCACATAACTTCTATTCCAAACCGAATTGTATGTTTGGTTCCTAGTCTTACTGAAATGCTTGTAGATTTAGGACTGAAGGATAAACTGGTAGGAGTGACCAAATTTTGTGTTCATCCTGAAGATATAAGATCTACGGCTGAAGTCATTGGGGGGACTAAAACTGTAAAGATTGACAAAATCAAAAGTTTACAGCCAGATTTTATTTTAGCCAACAAAGAAGAAAATGAGTTAGAAGACATTGAGAAACTTTCAGAAAATTATTCAGTTTATGTGAGTGATATTAATAAGATTGAAGACCTGCTTCAGTTGATAAGAGATATTGACGAAATCTTTAAGATACCGGAAAGCTCTAAGCAACTTGTTGACAACATTAAAACTAACTTTATCAAATTCCGTAGAAAAATTGAAGACCAACCAAAGCTCAAAGTAGCTTACTTCATTTGGAGAGATCCCTGGATGGTCGTTGGTTTCTCAACGTTTATCAATTATATGTTGGAACTCAATAATTTTGAAAATGTACATAAAGATCTTCCAAGATATCCTGAGGTAGATATTAATGATCTAGAAGTGGTAGATTATGTTTTCTTGTCTTCTGAGCCATTTCCATTTAAAGATCAACATAAGTCAGAATTCAAAATTCCATCGGAAAAAATTAAAATTGTAGATGGTGAATACTTTAGTTGGTACGGATCCAGGCTGTTACAAGCCTTTGACTATTTCTTAAAACTAAGAGACAACTTATAAAATTTTACTAGTATTCAAGGACATTTTAGTTTTAATGATAATCCTGTGTATATTTACAAAAAGAAAGCTTTGATACACCATTCAGTTTATCGTCACGAAAACTCCCCAGAGTGGGTTACTTTTGTGCATGGTGCTGGTGGAAGTTCTTCTATTTGGTTCAAACAACTTAGAGCCTTTAAATCTCAATTTAATGTTTTACTATTAGACCTTAGAGGTCACGGTAATTCTAATCCAAAACTGCAGGACTCTTTGGACGAAAATTACACGTTTGATGCCATTACTGGTGACATAGTTGAAGTCTTAGACATAAATAATATTGAGAAATCACATTTTATAGGCATCTCTCTGGGTACCATTTTAATAAGGAATTTAGCAGAAAACTTTCCAAATCGTGTGTCAAGTATGATTATGGGTGGAGCTATTATGAAAATGAACGTGAGGTCCAGGTTTTTGATGAATGTGGGAGTAATTTTCAAATCGGTTGTGCCTTATATGATTCTTTACAAATTATTTGCTTTCATAATAATGCCGAGAAGAAATCATAAGAAATCAAGAAATCTCTTTGTGAACGAGGCTAAAAAATTATATCAGAAAGAGTTCATCAGATGGTTTAAGCTAACCTCAGAAATCAATCCTTTGCTCAAGTTTTTCAGGCAAAAAGCGATCAATATTCCTTCGCTCTATATGATGGGTGAACAAGATTATTTGTTCCTGCCTGCAGTTAGAAAAATTTCTGAAACTCATAAAGAAGCTAAATTATTTGTCATTAAAAATTGTGGACACGTAGTTAATGTTGAACAGCCAAAAGTTTTTAACTCCAAAGTGATAGGTTTTATTCAAAGTCTTGAGAATAATACTCCTATGCGTTTGCAAGCGACTTAATCCTGAAGCGCAAACACTTGTCTTAAAAGATTTGTAGATCTCTCCTTAACGTCATTTCTGATTTGTTGTTCTTCCAATTCAATCATTTTGTAAACTCCTTTTAAGGCCTCGTTGGTGACGTAATCTGTGAGATTTGGATTTACGCTAGAGGTAAAAGGGACTTGATTGTATTTCTGAATCACATTTTCCCATATTTGATCAGCACCTACTTTCTGAAAATTATCTCGTACGATGGGCTCAAATCTTTGATACAATTCTGTTTGAGTCTTATCTCTTAAATAAGCTGTTGCTGCTGTTTTTTCTCCAAGCAAAATAGTTCTGGCTTCTTCAAATGTCATCTCACGTATTGCTGATAGAAAAATGGGAGTAGCTTCTTTTACGGCCTGTTGAGCAGTCGTATTAAGTGCTTTAATGCCTTCGTCAGCCAAATTGCCCAGGCCTAAGCTTCTCATGGTGCTTTCTACACCAGACAATTCCTCCGGAAGTTTGATCCTTACCAAATCATTAGTATAAAATCCATTTTCCTCAGCCAATTTGGATACCTGCTCATTTACTCCCTTTGATAAAGCTTGTTGTAAGCCATTGGCTATTTGTTGATCAGTCACCGCGGCAGAATTTGCAATCTCTCGGGAAATCTGTTCAAGTTCTGCGCAGGAACTCAATGAAATAGAAACTAGCACAAGTAATAAAAACCGTTTCATAGGAATGAATTTTGGATCCATCGTAAAGATAGAGCCTTTTGAAGATAACACTCTATTTTTTCGTTATTAGAAGCTTAAATCAATGAGTTTAAATTGAATATTTCGTAATTTCACCCCACAAAAACTATTTATAATTCAATTTTATAATGCAGCAACAAAAGCCATATACTCCCAAAAATCAAATTCGAATAGTCACCGCAGCCTCTTTATTTGATGGCCACGATGCGTCCATCAACGTGATGCGTCGTATCATCCAATCTACCGGTGTAGAAGTGATTCACTTAGGTCATGACAGAAGTGTAGAAGAAGTCGTTAATACCGCTATACAAGAGGATGTGAACGCTATTGCTTTGACATCTTACCAAGGCGGGCACAATGAGTATTTTAAATACATGTACGATTTGCTTCAGGAGAAAGGAGCCGGACACATCAAAATCTTCGGCGGTGGAGGTGGAGTCATCCTTACTGAAGAAATCGAGGAGTTGATGAAGCATGGAATTACCAGAATATATTCACCAGATGATGGACGTGAAATGGGATTGCAGGGCATGATCAACGACCTGGTAAAGCAAGCTGATTTTAAAACACCCGAGCTTAAAGCTCCAAAACAGACTAAAGAAAATTTAGACCATAAGGACGTCAATACTATTGCTAGATTAATTTCTTTAGCTGAAAACAGACACGATGAATTTTTAGAGGTTTTTGAATCTATTCAGAAAAACAATAAAAATAAAGTTCCCGTCCTTGGAATTACAGGAACTGGGGGGTCCGGAAAATCTTCTTTGGTGGACGAATTGGTTCGTCGCTTTTTAGTCGATTTTGAAGACAAACAAATCGGAATTATTTCTGTGGATCCTTCCAAGCGTAAAACCGGAGGCGCACTGCTTGGAGACAGGATTCGTATGAACGCCATCAATTCTCCAAGAGTCTATATGCGATCATTGGCAACTAGACAATCCAATTTAGCTTTGTCTAAATATGTGCAAGAGGCGGTAGAAGTCTTGAAAGCGGCCAACTATGATTTAATCATTTTAGAAACCTCAGGAATTGGACAAAGTGATACAGAAATCCTTGATCATTCGGATGTGTCGCTTTATGTCATGACACCAGAATTTGGTGCAGCTACGCAGTTGGAGAAAATCGATATGCTTGATTTCGCTGACTTGGTTGCTATCAATAAATTTGATAAGCGCGGTGCTAAAGATGCACTTCGTGACGTCAAAAAACAATACCAGCGCAATCACAATTTGTGGGACGCAAAGCCAGACACTTTACCAGTTTATGGTACGATAGCTTCACAATTTAATGATCCAGGTATGAATATTCTCTATAAGAGAATTATGGATCAATTGTCAGAAAAAACAGCTACGACTTTAAAAAGCGATTATCAGATTTCTGATGAAATGTCAGAAAAAATATTTGTCATTCCACCAGCAAGGACTCGCTACCTTTCAGAAATTTCAGAGAGCAACAGGTCTTACGATCAGAAAGCTAACTCTCAGGTAGAAGTGGCTCAAAAGCTTTATGGTATTTTCAAAACCCTTGAAAGTGCTACTGATTCTAAACTTGAATTAGACAAAAACGGTATAGAAGAATCTCAGTTGGAAGAAGTGACCACTTCAGAAAATGAAACTTTAGTCGACTTGCTCAAAAAGGAATTTGACCGTGTTAAGATGGACTTTGATCCTTATAACTGGGAGAAAATTCTGGACTGGGATAATGTGGTTCAGAAGTACACCGATGAGGTCTATACCTTCAAAGTAAGAGACAAAGAAATCAAAATTGACACGCATACCGATTCGCTATCACATACCAAAATCCCAAAAGTAGCTTTGCCTAAATATAAAGCCTGGGGAGATTTGCTTAAGTGGTTGTTACAGGAAAATGTACCGGGAGAATTTCCTTATACAGCGGGATTGTATCCGTTCAAAAGAACGGGTGAAGACCCTACCCGAATGTTTGCTGGAGAAGGTGGACCAGAGCGAACCAACCGCAGATTTCATTACGTAAGTGCAGGTTTACCCGCCAAACGTTTGTCAACCGCTTTTGACTCGGTGACGCTTTACGGAAACGATCCGGACCATCGACCAGATATTTATGGTAAAATTGGTAATGCTGGTGTTTCCATTTGTTGTTTGGATGATGCCAAAAAGTTGTATTCAGGATTCGATTTGGCCGATGCTATGACTTCGGTGAGTATGACTATCAACGGTCCTGCACCAATGTTGCTTGGTTTCTTTATGAATGCAGCTATCGATCAGCAGTGTGAAAAATACATTGCAGAGCACGGACTTGAAAAAGAAGTGGAAGCAAAAATCAAAGACATTTATCAGAAAAACGGAACAGAACGCCCTGTCTATCAAGGTGAACTTCCGGAAGGAAACAATGGCCTTGGCTTGATGTTGCTAGGTGTCACCGGCGATATGGTTTTGCCGGAAGACGTTTACAATAAAATAAAACAAGACACGATCGCTGTCGTCAGAGGAACTGTTCAGGCGGATATTCTTAAAGAAGATCAGGCACAAAACACCTGTATTTTCTCTACCGAATTCGCTATCCGATTGATGGGTGACGTGCAGGAATACTTTATTGAGAAGGAAATCAGAAACTTTTATTCGGTGTCGATTTCAGGTTACCACATTGCAGAAGCAGGTGCCAATCCTATTACTCAATTGGCATTAACGCTTTCCAACGGCTTTACTTATGTGGAATATTACCTAAGCCGAGGCATGGACATTAATAAATTTGGTCCTAACTTGAGTTTCTTTTTCTCCAATGGTGTAGATCCTGAATATGCGGTGATTGGAAGAGTCGCGAGACGAATCTGGTCCAAAGCTATGCGGAATAAGTACGGCGCCAACTCCAGAGCGCAGATGTTGAAATACCACATCCAGACTTCAGGACGTTCGCTGCACGCCCAGGAAATTGACTTTAACGATATCCGTACCACGCTGCAGGCGCTGTATGCGATTTACGATAACTGTAACTCGCTACATACCAATGCTTACGATGAGGCGATTACAACACCAACCGAAGAATCTGTGCGTCGTGCGATGGCCATTCAGTTGATCATCAACAAGGAATTAGGACTGGCCAAAAACGAAAATCCAATTCAAGGGTCCTTCATTATTGAAGAATTAACTGACTTGGTGGAGGAAGCGGTTTTACTCGAGTTCGACCGTCTTACTGAGCGCGGTGGCGTGCTGGGCGCTATGGAAACTATGTACCAGCGCAGCAAGATCCAGGAGGAAAGTCTGCATTACGAAACCTTAAAACACACAGGGGAATTCCCAATCATTGGCGTCAACACCTTTTTAAGTTCCAAAGGATCGCCAACGGTCAAGCCTAGAGAAGTCATCCGCGCGACCGAGGAGGAGAAGGAATACCAAATCAATACTCTGGAAAAACTCCATAAAGTCTATGAAAACAGAGCCGACAACAACCTAAAACGCATACAGGAAGCAGCCATCAACAACGAAAACATCTTCGAAGAACTGATGGAAGCGACCAAATACTGCTCTTTAGGTCAAATCACCGAAGCCTTGTTTGAAGTCGGAGGACAGTACAGACGAAATATGTAAGCAGAGAGCCAAATTCTGCAAGCGCTAAGCGAAGCATAATTTTTGCGAATCGCTTATCCCTATAAAGTAGTGATTCAGTATATTATAATAAAAAGCCTGCCCCCTTTTGACATCATCAGGGGCAGGCTTTTTATTGGGTAACTTAACTGCTGTGATTCACAGGCTAAGTTTTATGATAAATCCTAACTTTTATGTTACTCTTTGGATACTTTTTATATCTTTAGTTAAGGGTTGAACTCATACAATATAAAAATGAAATGTTATAGTTTAGGCCAAGTTAAAGATCTTTTTATCGCATAGACAAGGAATCCATAAAGTGATGATCATGAAGTTAATTAAAACATGAATTGATAGGTGATACGTTAACAACTCTTTTTTATAAATCACTCCGTCCAAAGAGAAATTAGCTGAATTGATTTGAGCTAATATTACACAAATGTCAAGATTATTTACCTGAATTTTAAAATTTCTTCCAAATCGCTTTCATACTTTGTATAATCACAGCAGGTGTGATACTTGCAATGGCGATGAGTATCCAGATTTTCGATTCGAGTTGCTGAAAAGAAAAAATAGAAGCCAGCGCTGGAACAAAATAAGTTGTCATCACAGCCGCAAAACAGAATGCAATAGCCATCCACACCCATTTGTTACGAGTCACTTGGTTGTTTAAGAAATTTTCATTGGCTCCACGCATATTAAAAACATGGATAAACTGACAAAAAGCAAGGCTAAAAAAAGCAACATTGTTATTTATAGCTTCAGATTCTCCCCAGACAAAATAGGAATAGAGGTAAGCACCACTTATTGGAATAGCAATGATGACTCCATAAACTATAATCTGCCTCCAATTTTTTTTGGCAAGAATAGGTTCTTTAGGATCCTTGGGAGGCATTTGCATGACTTTAGAAGTTCCTTTTCCAATTCCTAGAGCAAGTGCAGGAAATACATCTGAAAGCAAATTCAATAACAGAAGTTGCAATGGTAAAATAGGCAGTATAAAAAGTGTAAAACTCATCAAACCAATAATAAAGATCTCAGCAAGATGATAGGATAATTGGTATACTACAAATTTGCGAATGTTACCGAAGATGATACGACCTTCTCTGATGGCTTCCACAATAGAACTGAAAGCATCGTCCTGCAGAACCACATCAGAAACTTCCTGAGCTACCTGAGTACCTCTTCTCCCCATGGCAATTCCTATGTCAGCTTTTTTAAGAGCTGGAGCGTCATTTACCCCATCCCCTGTCATGCCTACAATTTCTCCTTCTTTTTGATAGTATTTTATCAAACTGAGTTTCTGTCCTGGGTCTACCCTTGAGAAGACAAGCGTGTCTTTAATTTTTTTATTACCTTTTTTATTTAATTCTACTTGCAGATTCTTCCCATGGAGAACAACCTTATCCTTTACCGCTTCTTCTGCACATAGATGAGTCTGTTTAGCCACATTATAGGCAGTACCAGGGTGGTCACCAGTGACCATAACTACTTTTATCCCTGCTTTTTTTGCTGTTTCTATAGAATCTGCTACTTCTTTTCGTGGAGGATCTAAAAATCCAATTAGACCAACAAAAACTAGATCTCGTAAGAAATCTTCTTCCTCTTTTCCTTCTGGTAGGGAATCGGTATTCTTGAAAGCAAAGGAAAGCACTCGTAAACCATCTTCTGCAAGAGCATTATTTTTATCTTCCCATTCCTTTTTATCATCTTCTGTAATGTTTTTTATTTCTCCATTTATCAGAATACGTTTGGATCGTTTAAGAATTGCTTCTGTTGAACCCTTCCCAGAAATGTAAAAACCTTCTTCAGTTTTATGAACGGCTCCCATCATCATCGATTCTGAATCGAATGGATTATGAAGCTCTCGATTAAGCTTTTTCATTTTCTGATAAAAATCTGAATCAAACCCTTCCACAAACTGTAGTAAAGCAATTTCTAAAGGATCTCCGCTAGCCTTAGATTTTTCAATTTTTCCTTTTGGATTGCCTTTCTCTTTTTTAGAGGAATTATATTCATCATCACCTAAAGAGGCATCATTAGCTAATACAGAAATTTTAAGGATCTGCCTCAAGTTTTTATTCTTAGTTATGTCTTTGGCCCCGTTAAGTTTAGGTTGATTCCCTTTTTCCCATTCCACTTTGGTAATATCTTGCTTGGGGAATTGACAGGTATTAACCGTAAGTTTATTTTCGGTTAAGGTTCCTGTCTTATCAGTAAAAATAACTGTGGTTTCGCCAAGTGTTTCTACAGCTCCAAGTTGCTTTATGAGCACATTTTTTTTGGATAATCGGAACATACCCCTTGCTAGAGCAATACTCGCCACAATAGGTAGGCCTTCAGGAATTGCAGCAATAGACCAAGCGATAGCAGTTTGGACGAGCTGATAGATCTCTTTTCCTGCAATCCACCCCAACATAAAAAAAGCAGCGGCCATACCTAAAATAACCCAAATGAGGCTGCGGGTTAATTTGTTGAGTTTCTGATTGAGCGGGGTTTCTTTTTCGTTTTGATCTTGAACCAAAGCAGAAATATTGCCGACTTCTGTATTCATCCCAGTTTTAGTCACTATAGCTTTGGCTTTTCCTCCAGTTACTGCTGTTCCTTTATGAAGAATATTTATTCGGTCTGCTACCTGCAGATCTTCTTTTAAAATCTTATCATTTTTGCTTACAGGAACCGACTCACCTGTGAGGGTAGATTCATCCACTTGTAATTCAGTAGCTTCAATTATGCGAGCATCTGCTGAGACAAAATCACCAGATTCTACGATAAGTATATCACCAGGAACAACTTCTTCTGCATCAATTTGTTTTTTTTTACCTTCTCTAATTACATGAGCTCGAATTTTATCCATTTCTTTAATGGCTTCCATCGACTTTTGAGCCTGAAACTCCATCCAAAACCCTATAATTGTGTTTAAGAGGAGTACTATGAGGATAGTAATTGCTTCAGGTGTATCTCCAAAAATAAAAGCAACTACAGAAGCAACTGTAAGCAAATAAATAACTGGATTATTGATTTGAGAAATAATGATTTCCCAAATAGAACGTTTTTCTTGTTCTTTGAGTTTATTAGGTCCGTGCTCTTTGAGTTTTTTCTTTGCCTCTTCACTAGAAAGACCTTCTTCAAGGTTGATAGAAAGATACTCTGCAATTTCTTTCCATTCTTTGCGATAAGCATCTTTGAGAGGACTTCCGCTTCTATTTTTTGACATCTGATTAGGAGTTAGTTGAGTTTAATAAATCACACCGTAAGAGATACGAAAAATGTAATTTATCTTTGGTATTATTACTCTTATTAGTTATAGAATCTAGTGTTGAATACAACTTATTTTACAAACAATAATTAATCGATTATGTTTAAAATGATTAAAAAAATATATGATTATTTTGAATTATGCTTTTTTAATTGTTAACATAATTTCATGTCTTTGCTTGTCTTTTTTTATTGGGATTATTGCAGGTAAACTTTTAAAAGTTACATTTTCTCCATCAATCCTTCCCACAAGTATACCCGACTGAAGTCCTTCAGGATTTTCTATAGTAATAGAATAAATGGTTTTGTCGTTATCTAAAACCATATCAATACTATACTCTTTCCAACTTTTAGAAATGGAAGGTTTCAATAAAATGGAGTCGCCATTTAATTGCAAACCTAAGACAGATTCTAGTGCAACTCTGTACATCCATCCAGCAGAACCAGTATACCAAGTCCAGCCACCTTTTCCTGTAAGTGGGGCTTCACCGTAAATATCTGCTGCTACAACAAAAGGTTCTACTTTATACTTATCTGCTGATTCCTGGTTTAGTGCATGATTTATGGGATTTATCATATTCAAATAGTGAACAGCCTTTTCTCCAAAACCCATTTCTGCAAATGCTTTGACTGTCCATAGGGCAGCATGTGTATATTGACCACCATTCTCCCTAACTCCAGGAATATAGCCTTTAATGTAACCTGGATCTTTATCAGTTTTATTAAATGGAGGTGTGAGTAAACGAATTAACTTGTCATCTTCAGAGACTAGATTTTCTTCTACAGCCGTCAATGCTTGTTTGCTTCGTTCTTCAGAAGCAACTTCTGAAAAAATAGACCAAGCTTGTGATATAGCATCTATTCTACATTCATTATTTTCTGAAGAACCAAGTGGTGTCCCATCGTCATAAAATGCCCTTAGATACCATTCTCCGTCCCAGCCTTTTGTATTGAGTTTTTCCTTAAGATTTGCTGCTACAGTTTTGTATTCATTTGCCTTATAAATATCATTCATTATCCGGCAAACTTTTTCAAACCGTATTAAAATATAATAGATAAAAAATCCAAGCCATACACTTTCTCCTCTTCCTTCTTCACCCACTCGGTTCATACCGTCATTCCAATCTCCTCCTCCTATCAGAGGTAGATCATGAATACCAAATTGAAGTGAAATATCAATGGCCTTACAGCAGTGTTCATAAAGTGTACCTTTATCATGGAGCGTTTTTGGATGCAGGTAGGCTTCATGTTCAGAAGGCTTAAGATCTCGTGCAAAAATATAGGTTAATTCCTCTTTCAGGATAGATTCATCATTTGTAGATTTTAAATAAAACTCTACCGCATAAGGCAGCCAGAGACGGTCATCTGTAATTTTGGAACGAATTCCTCTCCCTGTTGGAGGGTGCCACCAATGCAGTACATCCCCTTCTTTAAATTGATGTCTGGCATGCAGCAAAATTTGTTTACGGCATAATTTGGGGTCTACATATATTGCGGCAGCAGCATCCTGCAATTGATCTCTAAAGCCAAATGCTCCTCCAGCCTGATAAAAAGCGGTACGTGCCCAAATACGGCTGGATATGGTTTGATACATCAACCACCCATTCATCATCACATCCAAGGATTTATCAGGAGTTGTGACTTGAATTTTTGAAAGCAATTTCCTCCAAAAACTCTTGATATTTTGAAGCTCTGTGTCTGCCTGTGTAATGTCCGAATAATACTGTATGATTAAATCTGCTTCATTTCTTGTTTGGGTTTCTCCTTCCAGAAAGATGAGAGTAACTTCTTCACCAGGTGCTAACTCAAAAATAGTTTGAATTGCTGAACAAGAATCGCCTCCTGTCTGAATTGTGTTTTCAAGAAATTCTTTTGAAGTGATTGCAACTGGTTTGTCCAAAGAGCAATTTCTTCCAATAAACTGCTGACGGTCTGTGGTGAAACGAAAACTAGAATCTTGTAAAGAATTAATGACCGAAGTAAATACGGTTCTCCCTGCAAATTCATTATTGTAATTGTTTCTCGCATAAATAGTCTTTCCATCATCTGAAGCTTCTTGAATAACAAACCTGGAAGCGCTTGTTCTTTCAACACCTAAAACCCTCTCTAAATACCTGAATACAGAAAGTTTTTGTATTTCACTTCCTGTGTTTTTCAAAATGAGTTTAGAAATTTTTACGGTTTCATTTTCAGGAACGAATTGTATGAGTTTTTGATCTAGATTATTAGAAGTAAGATGAAAGCTTGTGTAACCAAATCCGTGTGTAACATAGTAAAATCCTGAACCAACAACAGGTCCAGGTGTAGGTGACCAGTATTCCTTTGTTTTTTCATCCCTAATGTAAAAAGCTTCAGAGTGCAAATCTGTAATAGGGTCATTAGACCATGATGTTAGTTTATTTTCCCGGCTGTTTTCACTCCAGGTATAACCAGCGCCACGCTCAGAAATTGTAAAACCAAATTGGGTGTTTGCAATTACATTAATCCATGGTGCGGGAGGAAAAATATGAAAGCCAGTGTCTGGATCTTTTTTAATCAGGATATGATATTCTTTTCCATCTTCAGAAAATCCACCATATCCATTAAAGAATTTTAGTTTATGCTGTTTTTCTTTAAATAAATTATCTGTTATAATCCCAAATTCTTTTAGGGGAGAATACACTGTTTTTTCTCCTTCGATATACCATGAATTGGTTTCTGCAGATTCTTTTGTTTTTGAGAAATCAGGTAAGTTTTTTTCAAAAACAGCGTGAGCTACACTGAATAAGAGTGCGAAATCTTCCTCCTTGATTTTATCACCCTTACAGGTAAACACACCTCCTCTTTTATTGAAAATATCCCGCTCATGTGAAGACTCAATCGCTAACTGAATTGCATCTTGTACTTCATCTATATATCCAGGGGCATGTTCATTTATAATAAGTAGTTCAGATTCAATACCCCGCATTCTCCAGAAAGCATGTGCCTTGAATAAAGTTTTTACATGTTTAAGTTGTTTGGTATCATTGATGCGGAATATAACCAATGGGAAATCCCCAGATATTCCATATGGCCAAAGATCATGTTGTTTTTTCTGATTGAGTTGAAGCAGGTATTTATTTGTCCTGTACAAAGGGTTTGCATAATAAATATAAGAAGATAATTTGTGGAAGTAATGCGCTTGTCTGCTATTTATTGCAATATGGTTTAACTGCGCTGGGCCATGCACGGCAGCAAGATCAAAAGCCCTATTGATAGCTTGTTGACTGTCATAAATATCAGCCATTTGTATTGCTTCATCCCTTGATCTAGCAAAGCCAAGGCCAAATGAAATTTTGATTTTTTGTCCAGCATTAAGCTTAATTTTTTTTCGAAAGCTAACGATCGGATCTGATACATTTCCTTGGGAACCTTTAAAACGGTTTCCGTCATCCATTGCCATTGGATTACTTAAAGTTCTACCTTTACCGATAAAATTTGATCTTTCTGTCTCAAATTCCAGCGAATTAGGTTTGTCATGTTCATTACAAGCAATAGTATGAACGAGCCAAATTGGTTTTTCCTCCTTACTACGTGGCCTTCTTTTAGCTAAAATAGAATGGTGCATTGGTAAATAGTCCGTTTCTACAAATAGTTTAGAGAATGCGGGGTGCGCATTATGATCAACCATCCTATTTAGCACAACTTCAGCATAACTAGATATCTCAAGAATACGTTCGCGATCAGAATAGTTGGTTAGAGTTAGTCTTCTGAGTTCAATTTGGTGATCGACAGAAACACAAATTTCAGTAGTGGTTTCAATCCAGTCGTCGACCCTGGAACATTCAACTTTACCATTATGAAACCAAGTATCATATCTATCTGGTTTTCGTTTGACTGGTTGGTGCATTGCAGACCAAAACTTTCCATCCTCTGTATCTTTGATGTAAAAGAAAAATCCTAGAGGGTCTATAGTAGGGTCTGGTTTCCACGAGTTTGTCCTGATACCGTTTGAAACTGAAAAACCAGTACCAGCATGAGTTATCATCGCTGAGAAATTTCCATCTGAGAGTGTATGTAATCTTGGTGGACTCATATCGAGTTCATTTATTCCATAATGCTCTACTATATTACTCGTAGATGATTTTATACGCGGTTCGAGTTCAGCATCAATAGGGTGTGGTTCTTTGATAGGGACTCCTCTCGGTATTCTTTCTTGTAAAATGAGTTCTAAACTTTTTACTGACGAGTCAGAATGGAAATTGTTATTGATCGTCCAGTTATTGAGAAAATTATCAAGTGCTATCAAACTCATGCCATGATGATGGACCATGAATATTTTTACTATTTTAAATTGCTCTTCATTTAACATGTGTGAGGGGGTGTAATCAATGGCATCGTAGAACCCCAAGAGTCCTAAACCGCCTGATTTTTCAATTCTTTTCAAGTTTTGAATTGAAACTTCAGAATCTACCATTAGGGCAAGCAATGAAGCATAGGGTGCAACAACATACTCATCAGCCAAGCCACGTTTTAATCCAAGCCCAGGCACTCCAAATGAGCGATATTGGTATTGCATATCGATATTGAGAAAATAATAAGCACTCTCAGAAAAACCCCACGGAAGATCCCGCTTGTTGCCATATACTTTTTGCCAATTAATTACATTTTTATAAGTGTGACTTAATATAGTATCTTGAAACGAACGCATAAAAAGTAATGGCATTAAGTATTCAAACATGCTTCCACCCCAGGAAAGCAAAATTTCTTCACGATTAATTTTAGTTAGTCTTCTGCTTAATCGAAACCAGTGCTCCACAGGAACATCTCCTTTTGAAATAGCAATATAAGAGGCAATTCTTGCTTCGCTAGCCAAGAGATCATAGGCGCCTTTGTCTAGTTGAGCTGTGTCTAGATTATAACCAATACTAAACAGTCCTCTTTTTTTGAGATACAGAAAAGAAAAATCCATATCATTAATTATTTTTTCTGAAAGTGATATAATATGATTCGCTTGATTTTGCCAATTTTCCAGAAGTTGAAAACAGTCGTTATTATTATTCTTAAGTAAAATACCTAACTCATGAGGTGAATAGGCATGAACATCAATTTCATCTGGTAGTAGTAGACATTTGTATTCATCTATTGCCTCTTCAATTAACTTTAATGGGCTTTCAATCCAAAACAATAAGTTCTCGATCTTTCTGTCATCCATCGAATCTTTGGTGGAAAGAAGATTTACTGCACTTAAACCAACAGCGTTTTCCTTTAAAACCCTAAGTAGATCAAGGCTAATGTGGTGATTTAATTTTTCTTCAGTATCTAGTTTCTCAAGCATCAAAGTGGTGAAATGAAAAACCTGATTTAAAGAATTTTCAGGAAGAAGGTTCTTAGAATTCAATTCTTCAAAAATTTCTCTTATTGTGAGAAGAGAATCCTTTAACCCCGTCATGAAGTTTTTGTTGATCCCTCTGGTGCTCATCACTTCCTTAATTGCTTCTTTTATAACAATTAAACTTGCAGCCAGGTTTCCAGAATCTACAGTTGAGATATATCTGGGGTCTAAAACTTCACCAAGCCTGGTTTCATACCAGTTAAAAAAGTGACCTTTATACTTTTCGAGTTCATTTATGGCATGTAGAGATTTTTGTTGTCGTTCTAATAATTTGCCTATAGTTATATACCCCATGTTATATGCTGCCTGATTGGATACAAGTCCTAATCCCATATTGGTAGGAGAGGTTTTTTCTACGACTGGTAGAGGTGGATCTTCCTGATAATTATCTGGAGGAAGCCAGTTATGTTCCTCATTAACAAAACGTTCAAAATAAAACCAAGTACGTCGGGCATACATACGAAGTCTTTGCCGGTCTTTGTCACTAACTACCGTAACACGTTTTTTTATAGGTTGGCTGATATACCAAACATAAAATGGTGATCCAGCCCATAACACAAAAATCGGGGTAACAAACCAGAGGTAGGATGGAGCAATAACAATAGCAGTTACAAATATGAAAACACCCAATAGTACAGAAATCAACATTAATCGAAAATAGGAGTTTAATGAATTAGGGCTTTCTCCTTCAGAATATGAGGCGGTTTCCCATTCAAGCAACCCTTTTTTTGATATAAATAGTCGGAATAAGGATTTTAGAACAGCATCTAGTTGGTTGAATGCCTGATGAGGAAAAATTATGACTGTTGAAATGGTCTGAACTGAATTTATTTTGAGATTATCGATTACTTTCTCCATATAAAGTTGCCATCCTACTCTCGCCGGACGGTTTAGCAGGTCGCTCGATAGGTTCACGTATATCTGAAACGCCAAGATTCCCAAAGTCGCCCCAATCCAAATCCACCATGATCCTGGCAATAAGAATAATCCAGCTACAAAGAAAATTGTTAAAAACAAAAAATTCAACGACCTACGAAGGTTATCAAATATTTTCCATTTTGATAGAAGATTTAATGGGTTTCGATTTTTCCCATCTTGACCAGGAACTTTTGAAAAAAGCCATGCAGCAATCTGCCAATCTCCTCTAGCCCAACGATGAGCCCTCTTAGTATAACTGCTATAAGTGCTTGGGTAATCGTCAAATAATTCAATATCGGTGGCTAGACCTGCCCTTAAGTAATTACTTTCAAGCAGGTCATGAGACAGAATCCTATTTTCAGGAAATTTTTTACATAATACTTGATTAAAAACTTTGACATCATAAATTCCTTTGCCAGTGAAAATTGCTTCACCTAGCAGGTCTTGATAAATATCTGATATAGCAGCAGAATAAGGGTCTATACCTACATTTCCTGAGAATATTTTTGAAAACCATGTACGTCTAGCAGATTCCGGGGAGAAAGAAATGCGAGGTTGTATAATTGAATAGCCTCTGGTAATTCTATTCTTTTTAGGATCATACCATGCCCTGTTAAGTGGATGAGCAATTGTACTTATCAGTTTTTTTGCTGAATCAGGGGGCAATTTTGTATCTGCATCAAGTGTGATCACAAATTGAACGGGATTTGATTTCAATGAATTTAAAAAATCACTTGATATTATTGTGTAGGATGTTTTTGAGTTTGGATTGCAAATCAATGAATTCAATTCTTCCAGTTTTCCTCGTTTTCTTTCCCATCCCATCCAAACATTTTCCAATTTATTCCATAAGCGTGCTCGGTGTAGTATGAAAAATCGATTTCCATACTCTGACGCATACCTTTTATTTAAATCATTAATGGCATTTTCAGCTGTTTTTAATATTTCATTTTCACCTTCTAAGATTTTTTTATTTGCATCTTCAAAATCTGAAAGCAAAGCGAACTGAAGTGAAAAATCTGGATTTGCTAAAGAATGTATTTCTAATTTTTCAATTTGACGGAGAACATCATCCTTAGAGGTTATCATAGTTGGAATAACTACAAGTGTCCTTGATGTTGCAGGTATTCTCTTTTTGTAATTCATTTTGGGAAGCACGCGGGGAGACAGTAAAATATTAAAAAACCTGTTTATAAGTGTTATTGAAAAATCAAGAGCTGGAAAAAAAGCCACCAGAATTACAATTGCTATAACCTTTATTGAGGAGTTCATTGCTCCTGTCATTTCTAACAAAACCCACACAAATACTACGGTGAAACATAAAAGTACTATCAAGTATAAAGAGAAGTTTTTTTCAAATAGCCTTATAAATCTTTCTTTAAGCGGAAATGAATAATTGACTTTCTTAGTCATTTCCTCATATCCATTTCCAACTATATAGTAGCCTATATGCTGCTTTACATCATCCTGTAGCAAATCATCATTAACGTCAGTATTGTTATTAGCGTATTCTTTTGCTAAATGCAGAGCAGAATATGAAACCTCGGTTTCGGAAAGATTTGACCGTCTGCTTAATTTCTCAATGCCCTGTCGGTATCTATCTCTTGTTGAAAAATCCATTGCTGAATATTGCCTGGCAGGATCCATCATTAAGATACGGTCTATGACAGAACAATCCTCTACAAAACCAGACCAATCAGTTTCAGTTATTTCTCTTAAAGAGACCACTGCATGTTGAATATTTAATTGAAGCCTTGATTGTTTTTTTGCTTCTAAATTAATCGCATCTTCTAGGTTTACATCATATTTACTTATACGGTAATTGAACCAACGTTTTTGCTCTTCTTGAAGTAGGTCAGCAGAAAAAAGATTATTGAATAACTCTATAAGGTATAATAGACCTAGTTTTCCTGATCGAGCTCTCACCCAATTTGATATAGCATGAGAAAATACTCCTGGTTCCTGCAAGTTTTTATTTTCAATTTCTTTTATAAAATCATCAACTTCATTTGATATCCTTTTTTGTTGCAAAATCTGTGAGGCTTTTTCTGACAGGATTTGTATCAAAAACAAACGAATCATAATGGGAATGGCCCAAAGTTCTCCCAACTTGAGCGTCTCTTCTTCCTGATATGACCGGATATATTCCAACAAGACTTCACTATCTAAAACATTATCAGTATGAATAAGTATGTTGCGTACTACTTCATAAATCCTGGGATAGCCTTTATACTCACCTTCTAATAATATGGGAATAGATCTTTGATATGCTCTTGGAAAATCAACAGAAATTTCAACAATCTGTTCCTGAATAATATAAAAATTATCCAATAGCCATTTTGACGCTGATGAAATTTCTTTTTCAGATTTTAATCTTTTTGAAAGTGTTCGATAAGTTTCGTTAAGAATCTGTTTTGAATCTTGAAGAATTGGCTTAATAGGTTTCGGATTACGGTAAGTAGATGAAACCTTATGGGTTTTGGCCAAATTGATGGCACTCTCTTTCAGAAAACTAATGTTGAACGAAACTGTTTGTCTATCTTCCATAAATAATGAAATTGAAAGCTGATGTAAGTTTTAATGTTTTTAATAAATAAAAATAATGAGCTGATTCTTAAGGTGTAATGATTTAAGTCAGCAGTTGTTTTCTTTTATGTTGAGTTTTCCTAGACCAAACGATCTTACATTCAACAATTTTTAATGCTAAAAATTTTAAAGTCTTCGATGAGGATTACGACCATTTATTAAAATTGCTATTCAATTTCTCATCTTCTAAACTAAACCTTAAAGTTTCAGCCGCTTAACCACAATTGATGTATATTTGCACGCAATTAAATCTAATTGCAATGACAAATTCAAAAGTCAAAGGACTAGGTCTTACTTACGACGATGTTCTTTTAGTTCCAGCTTATTCAGATGTTCTTCCCAGAACAGTCAGCATTCAAAGCAAATTCACCAAAAATATTACTCTTAATGTTCCTATTGTTTCTGCAGCCATGGATACGGTAACAGAATCTAGAATGGCCATTGCGATTGCTCAGGAAGGAGGTATAGGGGTTCTTCATAAAAACATGACTATTGAAGAGCAGGCCTTAAAAGTGCGACGTGTCAAGCGAGCAGAAAGTGGGATGATCATAGATCCTGTCACTTTACCCATCACCGCTACAGTTAAGGATGCGAATGATAGCATGAGAGAGCACAGTATTGGAGGGATTCCTATTGTAGACGATGCTAACCGCTTGATTGGTATTGTCACCAACCGGGACTTGCGATTTGAAGTTAAAAACGACCGACCAATTAAAGAGGTCATGACTACCAAAAATTTGGTGACTGTAAGTAAGGGGACTTCGCTTAAAGAAGCTGAGGTCGTTTTACAAAGGCACAAAATTGAAAAGCTTCCAGTTGTTGACGAGCATAATAAGCTTGTCGGTCTCATCACATTTAGAGACATCACAAAACTGACCCAGAAGCCTTCAGCCAATAAGGATGAATATGGTAGATTGAGAGTGGCTGCTGCATTGGGAGTGACCAACGATATCGTAGAGCGTGCCGCTGCTTTAGTAAAAGCAGGCGTAGATGCTGTAGTTATCGATACTGCTCATGGACATACTAAAGGTGTTGTTGATGTACTAAAGGTTATCAAAAAAGAATTCCCGAAATTGGATGTAGTCGTAGGAAATATAGCTACTGGCGAAGCAGCAAAATATTTGGTTGAGGCTGGAGCTGATGCCGTAAAAGTTGGGGTTGGACCAGGTTCTATCTGTACCACTCGAATTGTTGCAGGAGTTGGATTTCCTCAATTATCTGCAGTTATGGAAGTATCAGAAGCTATTAAAGGCTCTGGAGTTCCAGTGATTGCCGATGGAGGTATTCGCTATACGGGAGATATTCCTAAAGCGATTGCAGGAGGAGCAGATTGTGTGATGCTAGGGTCGTTACTTGCGGGAACTAAAGAATCTCCAGGAGAAACTATCATTTATGAAGGACGAAAGTTTAAATCTTACAGAGGGATGGGTTCTATAGAAGCTATGGATAAAGGTTCTAAGGACAGATACTTCCAGGATGTAGAAGATGATATCAAAAAGCTAGTTCCTGAAGGCATTGTGGGACGGGTGCCTTACAAAGGTGAATTGGTAGAAAGCATGGTTCAATTTATCGGTGGCTTAAGAGCTGGTATGGGCTATTGTGGTGCAAAAGATATTCAAACCTTGAAGGAAAACGGAGAATTTGTGCAAATCACAGCCTCCGGAGTTATGGAAAGTCATCCTCATAGTGTCTCTATTACCAAAGAAGCACCAAACTACAGCAGATAGATTTTCAGAATATATATCTATTAAAAAAGCTCGAAATGTAAATTTCGAGCTTTTTGTTTTTAAGATGAGTTAGAATCTAATTACCAGAATTTCCCTCTGGAATCACATCTGCTGATTCTTCTTTAATTTCGATACCAAGTTTGTCAATAACCTTAAGAGTAATATCAAATTCAGGATCTATATAAATGATACTGTTGTTTTCATCAAAAATTTGAGTGAAACCTTCTTCTTTGACGATTTCTTCGATAGCAGTACCAATTTTGTTGTAAAGCGGTCTCAAATATTCATCTTGTTGCAGTTGTAGCATTTGCGATGAATTTTGCTGAAGCTTTTTGAGATCTTCTTCTAGATCAACAATTTCTTTTTGCTTTATTTTTTTCATCACATCGTTCATGCCTTCTTTTTCCTTCTCATTGTAATCGTCCAAAACTTCACGGTAAGCAACATACTTTTCTTGAATGGTACTGTCTAGTTTGGCGCTGTAGACTTTTAATTTTTCTTCTACATCTTTGATCTCTGGCATCTGGGAAAGGATGTATTCGTTATTGACTGTACCCACTTTGGTTTGGGAAAAAGAGGTAAAACTAAGCGCTAATAAGGCGATGCAAATTATGTGTTTCATTTTTTTTTTTTTTACAAATAAAGTCAATATAAATATGAAAACAAACCTTACCTAATTTGTTTTCACACTCTTACCTTCTTCTATGAACGCTTTGAAATCTTGCTGAACGACTTTTGATCTTTTTTTGAATATGTCCGGAAGCAATTTACTAACTAATACCATAAACCCTGAGAATTTGAATTCACTGTAAGACGTCCATTTGGTTTGATTTTCATTTATCGCTTCAAAGTAATTTTTTTGAGTGCTCTCCATTCCTTTAGAAGTGTATCGCCCATGCCATTCGTTTGGTAAGTCTTTTTTTAATATGGTCTCCGTCATTTTTATAGATTGTCCTTCCATGGTGATGTAAAGTTTCCTCTTAGTGCCAACTTCTCCATTTTCTCCGCTAATTACACGACTTCGTTTCAAGCCACGCTGCCAATGTGGAAGCAAATCGGGATTTTCAAAAGCATCGATAATCTCTTGTCTGGGTTTATCAATAATAACTTCAGTAATATATTTCATAAGGCAAGTTTACTTTTATCTTTCTAAAGTTGAGGCTGTAAACGGCATTTTTTAAAAAAACTTAAACATTGTGTGCATTGGCATTTTTCTTACTTTTGCTTCCAAAATTTTAAAAATGAAATCACTTTTTAGTATTTGCATATGTCTCATATGTTTTGTTTCCAATGCTCAAATTAAAAATGAAGTTCTCTTTAAAATTAATGATGACGAACACAGAGTTGAAGAATTTGTGAATTCTTTTCAAAAAAATGCTGATCTCATTTCCTCATCGAACGAATCTATTGAACAACACCTCGATCGATTCATAAATTTCCACTTAAAGCTTAAGTCTGCTTATCACCTTGGACTAGACACCCTTCCTTCTTTCCAAAAAGAGTTCGGTAGGTATTATAAACAAATAGCTGATAATTACATATCCAATGGTGAAGTGACCGAAGCCATGGTGAAAGAAACTTATGACAGAACCAAAACTGAAGTGAGAGCCAGCCATATTTTATTAAACCTTCCAAATACTGAAGCCGATACAACTGCTGTTTATCAAAAAGCTTTGATGCTAAAAAAGCGTATTGAAAATGGTGAAGATTTCGAAAGTTTAGCCAAACAGTTTTCTGATGATCCTTCGGTGAAAGCCAATGGAGGTGATCTTAACTGGTTCAATACTTTCAAGATGGTTTACGAGTTTGAAAATACAGCTTACAACCTAGAAGTTGGAGAAGTCTCCGACCCTGTGAAAACAGATTTTGGCTACCATATTATCAAAAAGACTGGTGAGCGTCCATCCAAAGGTCAGTTAAAAACGGCTCATATCATGTTGCTTCCAAGCGATTCCCTTCAGGATCCAGAGGTAAGAATTCAAAAGATATACAAGCGTTTACAAGAAAGTGAAGACTTTCACGAGCTGGCGATCAAATACAGTCAGGATCCCAATACAGCAAGTAATGGAGGTTATGTTTCGCCTTTTAGTCTGGGAGGATTAAATTCAAAAGTTTATGAAAACGAATCCTACGAACTTGAAAATGAAGGCGATTATACCGAGCCTTTCAAGACAAGATTTGGCTGGCATATTGTCAAATTAATTGAAACTATTCCTTTAGAGCCTTACGATGAGGTGAAGGATGATTATAAGAGAAGACTTAAAAGTTCTTCGCGTTCAAAAGTATTAGTTTCCAAAATCAAAGAAGATTTAGAGAAATTGTACGAGGTGGAAATTAGCGAAAAAGCTAAAAATCACTTTTTGGGTTTAATGGATGAAAGTTTTTCTAAAGGAAAATGGAATTATGAGCCTGATGAAACGTCTACGTCTCAATTCATTTTTCGTGTAGAAGACCATCAAGTAGATTATAAAACCTTCGGGGAATATCTGGAAAGACAGCAACGCAGCTTATCCAAATTACCAGCTAATGAGGTTGTCCTCGAAACCGCTGTTGATGATCTTGTGTACAGTGAACTTCTCAACTATCACAAGACCAAATTACCAGAAATCGATAAAGAGTTCGGGGAGAAAATTGATGAATACAAAAACGGTATTTTGATTTTTGATTATATGTCAGCTAAAATCTGGGAGCCAGTCTCAAAAGATTCTTTAGCACAAAAGAAGTATTATGAAAATCACAAAAAAGAGTTTGTCATTCCTTCTAAAGTGCAAGGACAGCTTTACACTTCTAAAGACAAAAAATCACTGAAAACTCTTAGATCAGAATTGAAAAAGAGAAGCAAGACAGACACTTTGGCTATTAATTTACCGGAAAATATAATTATTGAAGAAGTGACTCTTGCTGAAGATTCAGACAAACTTCCGAAAAAATTTAAATTTAAAGAGGGATTAAGTAAAATATATAAGCACTTGGACCAGTTTATGATAATGGATGTAAAGGAAGTTGAAATTTCAAAAATCCCAGAATTTAAAGAAGTAAATGGTAAAATCATAAGTCATCTTCAGAATCAAAAAGAAGAAGATGTAGTTTCAGAATTGAGAGCTGATTATGATGTCGAAATTAATAATGACGTTTTAAAACAATTAAAAGAAGAACTTGAGAAATAAACAGTTAATACTATTGATTTTATTTTCCTTTACCTTAGGGGCTTGTTCTCTTTTTTCAGAAAAAGAAAATTCAGATTACGTCGCACGGGTGAACACCCATTACCTAGAATTTGATGAGCTCAACCAACATATTTCAAAGGACTTGTCTGAACAGGATAGTACAATCGCAGCAAAAACTTATATTCAGAATTGGGCAACAGATAAACTTTTGTTGGATAGGGCCAAGCTGAATTTGCCAGAAGAAAAACAAATTGATTTTAGAGAGTTGGCTAAAAAATATGAGGAGCAGCTGTTTAAAAAAGCTTATAAAGATGCTCTTATAGAAAGGGAATTAAAAGATGTTATTGATTCATCTGATGTGGATGAATACTACAAAAACAACAAATCTAATTTCAAGCTCAATGAAGAGTTGGTCCAATTGCGTTATTTGCAATTAGATAAAAAAATGAAGGCTTTGAAAGACATAAAACGTCAGTTTCAACGTTTTAATCCTGAAGATATGCTATCATTGCAAGAGAAATCTTTGGAATTCAAATCCTTATCGCTTAATGACTCTATATGGGTTAGGTATTCTGAAGTTGTAAAAGAGTTCAAGGAAAGTAAAGGTTTACAACTAGATAAGACTGAGCTCTTTAAATCGGGATATTTTATTGAGATTGAAAATGAAAATGATCTATATTATATTTTTATTAAATCAATTTTAAAACGAAATGAGGAAGCGCCAATTGGATATATAAGACCTACGATTGAGCAAATATTACTCAATAGGAAAAAAATAAATATTGCTAAGAAAATTGAAAAAGAGATTACAAAAGATGCTACAAAAAATAATGAATTTGAAGTCTATTAATGTAATTACAATAGTTGTAATTATGCTTATTACCTTGACTTCTTCTGCTCAGGTAACTGTTGATGAAAAAGACAACCTACTCAAAAATTCTGATGTTGCTCCTGAAGTACTAGAAGCAACCAAGGTTACTAAGGACGGAAGAATAAAAATTGATGGTGTTGCCGCAGTTGTTGGAGATTACCTCGTACTAGAAAGCGATATTTCCAAAGCTTATCTGGATATGAAAAATCAACAGATCGGTGAAATCTCCTATTGCGATGTTGCAGAAACCATAATGGAGAATAAGTTATTTGCTCACCATGCGAAACAGGATAGTTTACCTTTTAACCCAGCGAGAGTAGAGAGTTTTACAGATCAACAAATCAGCCAATTTGTTAGTCAGGTGGGAAGTATGGAAAGACTTCTTGAGTTTTATAAACTCGAGGATGAAACTGAGCTGAGAGGTCAACTCAATGAGATCAATACACAAAGAATGCTGGCAGAGGAAATGCAAGGGGCTATTGTGGATGAAGTCGAGATCACTCCGGAAGAAACCAGAGATTTTTTCGAAGCTATTCCAGAAGATGAAATCCCTTTGATCAATGATGAGGTAGAGCTAGCTCAAATTATTGTACGACCAGAAGTTGGAGAAAAAGAGCGACAAGCAGTTATCGATAAACTGAATTCTTTTAGAGACGATGTCTTATCTGGAGGAAGCTTTGCTACAAAAGCCGTTTTATATTCCGAGGATAGAGGTTCTAAAAGTTCGGGTGGAAAGATTACACTTACTAGAGATGATAACTATGTAAAAGAATTTAAAGATGCTGCTTTTAGTTTGCAAGAAGGAGAGATCAGCAAGCCTTTTGAAACTGAATTTGGATGGCACATTTTGACAGTTGACAGAATTAGAGGTCAGCAGGTGGATGTAAGACACATATTGCTTTATCCTGAAATCAGCTCTGAAGCCATAGAGAAAGCAAAAGAGGAAATTGAAAAAGTAAGAGAATTAATCGTTGATGGTTCTGTAAGTTTTAGAGACGCTGCTAGAGAAGTTTCAGATGAAAAAGAAACCAGAGAAAGTGGAGGTCAGCTTATCAATAATGCCACCGGCGATAGAAGATTTGAGTTGACTAAAGTAGACCCTGCAATTTACGATCAGGTAGTAGATCTTAAGGAAAATGAGGTTTCTCTTGTAATAAAGGATTCAGAACCAAGAACAGCAAAGGTGTTTTTCAAACTTATCACCGTGACCAAGAAAATACCGGAACATATTGCTGAATTTAGTGAAGACTATACACGTATTCGTGAATTGGCCCTACAGCAGAAAAAACTTAAAGAAATAAACGCCTGGAAAGGGGAGAAAGTAAAAGACACTTACATTAAAGTAAATGGAGATTATAAGGCTTGTGAGTTTTCCAAATCTTGGATAAAAAAATAGTATGCCAGACGTTGCCGATTTAGATGATTTTGTAAAGAAGTATGAAATCTTAAAATCTGAGATCGCTAAAGTTATAGTGGGTCAGGATAAGGTTGTAGATACTATTCTTTTATCTATATTTTCTGGAGGTCATTCTCTTCTAGTAGGAGTTCCCGGATTGGCTAAAACTTTAATGGTAAATACCATATCTCAGGCTCTTGGGTTGGATTTTAGCAGAGTTCAATTTACACCAGACCTAATGCCAAGTGATATCATAGGTTCTGAAATTCTTGATGAGAAAAGATCTTTTAAATTTTTGAAGGGACCTGTGTTTACAAATATTTTATTAGCAGATGAAATAAATAGAACTCCTCCAAAAACTCAAGCTGCACTTTTGGAAGCGATGCAGGAGAAAGCAGTCACAGTGGGAGGTAAAAACTATTTGTTGTCAAATCCATATTTTGTTCTTGCTACGCAGAATCCTATCGAGCAGGAGGGAACTTATCCGCTTCCCGAAGCTCAGCTAGACCGATTCATGTTTGAAGTCAACTTAAAGTATCCTAGTTTTCAGGAAGAAGTTGATGTAGTGAAAGCTACCACACAGAATAAAGAAGTCAAAGTTAAAGCTCTCTTTAATGCTTCAGAAATTATTCAACTTCAGAAGTTGATTAGAAAAATGCCGATAGCAGACAATGTTATAGAATACGCAGTTAACCTAGTAAGTAAAACCAGGCCGAATACTGAAAAAAGTTCAGATTTCATAAACACTTATGTCGATTGGGGAGCAGGACCCAGAGCTTCGCAAAATCTTGTTTTGGCAGCCAAAACTCATGCTGCTACTCGAGGTAAATATTCTCCAGATATTGAAGATGTAAAGGCGGTAGCCTTAGCAATTTTGAGGCACAGGGTAGTGCGTAACTATAAGGCTGAAGCTGAAAATATTTCCATAGAGGAAGTGGTCAACAAACTGTTATAAATATTATTGATACTCAGTCTAAATTATACTTCGAAGAGACTATAATTCGTAATTTTCATTTACATTTTTATCAATTTATCATTTTTGTTTTATAAAAAATGCAAATATGATAATTATATGTATTAAAATTGCGGTTAGTGTGAAATATTGTCAGGGATTTTGCTTTAATCTTACAGATTTTCTAAATTCATCCAAAAACGTTATTTTTGCAATCTAAAATTTATATACTATGGCTTTTGATATCAATATGATAAAAGAAGTGTATAGCCAGATGTCGGAAAGAGTTGAAAAAGCTCGTGAAGTCGTTGGCAAACCACTTACACTTTCAGAAAAAATTCTTTATTCCCACCTATGGGAAAACAAACCTAACCAGAAACTTACCAGAGGTAAAGATTACGTAGATTTTGCCCCAGACCGTATCGCTTGTCAAGATGCGACAGCTCAAATGGCTTTGTTGCAATTTATGCAGGCAGGAAAAGAAAACGTTGCGGTACCTACTACTGTTCATTGCGATCACTTGATTCAAGCTAAACAAGGAGCTGCTAAAGATCTTCAAAGAGCAAATGAAACCAGTAATGAAGTTTTTGACTTTTTAGAATCTGTATCTAGTAAATACGGTATAGGATTTTGGAAACCCGGAGCTGGAATTATTCACCAGGTTGTATTAGAAAATTATGCATTCCCAGGAGGTATGATGATTGGTACCGATTCTCACACCGTTAACGCTGGTGGATTGGGGATGGTTGCTATTGGAGTAGGTGGTGCAGATGCAGTAGATGTAATGGCTGGTATGCCATGGGAGCTTAAATTCCCTAAACTTATTGGTGTAAAGTTAACCGGTGCTCCACAGGGGTGGACGGCTGCTAAAGATGTGATCTTGAAAGTTGCCGAAATTCTTACTGTAAAAGGTGGAACAGGATGTATTGTTGAATATTTCGGAGAAGGTGCCAAAAATTTATCTTGTACAGGTAAAGGAACAATCTGCAATATGGGTGCCGAAATTGGAGCAACAACTTCTACTTTTGGTTATGATGATTCCATGGAGCGTTTCCTCAGAGCGACAGATAGAAATGAAATTGCAGATGAAGCCAATAAAATAAGAGAACACCTTACTGGTGATCAAGAAGTCTATGACAATCCAGATCAGTATTTTGATCAGGTGATTGAAATCGATTTGAATACATTAAGACCTCACCTTAACGGTCCTTTTACTCCAGATTTAGCTACACCAGTCGGTGAATTAGGAGAAAAAGCTAAGAAAAATGGTTGGCCAATTAAAGTTGATTGGGGGCTTATAGGATCTTGTACCAACTCTTCTTACGAAGATTTAACAAGAGCCGCATCCATTGCTCAACAAGCAGTTGACAAGAAGTTAATTCCAAAATCAGATTTCGGTATCAATCCAGGTTCTGAGCAAATTCGTTTTACAGCAGAGCGTGATGGTTTATTGAAAGTTTTTGAAAACTTAGGTGCAACTATATTCACAAATGCTTGTGGACCTTGTATTGGACAATGGGATAGAAGCGATAGAAAAGGTGAAGAAAAAAATACAATTGTTCACTCTTTTAATAGAAACTTTTCCAAGCGTGCCGATGGAAACCCAAATACGCATGCCTTTGTTGGTTCGCCAGAGATGGTCGCCGCAATAGCAATTGCAGGTCGTCTAGACTTTGATCCAATGAACGATACTCTTATTAATGAGGATGGAGAAGAAGTAAGGCTAGACGCTCCAAAAGGTATTGAATTACCTGAACTAGGATTTGATGTAGAAGACAATGGTTTTCTAGCTCCAAAAGAAGATGGAAGCTCTATTAATATAAAAGTAAATCCTGATTCTAATAGAATTCAACTTTTAGAGCCATTCGATCCTTGGGATGGTAAAAATCTTACAGGAGCCAAATTGCTAATAAAAGCTCATGGTAAGTGTACAACAGACCATATTTCTATGGCTGGTCCTTGGTTGAAGTATAGAGGGCACCTAGATAATATCTCAGAAAATTGTTTGATTGGTGCAGTGAATGCTTTTAATATGAAGACTAACTTTGTAAAAAGTCAGTTGGATGGAAAACATGATGCTGTTCCCAAAACACAAAGAGCTTATAAAGCTGAAGGCATACCAACGGTAGTTGTGGGAGACCATAACTATGGTGAAGGGTCTTCACGTGAACACGCTGCTATGGAGCCAAGACATCTTGGTGTAAGAGTCGTTTTGGTGAAATCTTTTGCAAGAATTCATGAGACGAATTTGAAAAAGCAAGGAATGCTAGGAATTACTTTTGAGAACGAAAGTGACTACGACTTGATTCAAGAAGATGATACGTTTAACTTTGTAGATCTTAAGGACTTTGCAGAAGGCAAACCTTTAACTATTGAAGTTGTTCATGCCGATGGGTCGAAAGACACTTTCAAAGCAAATCATACGTATAATGCTACTCAGATTGGATGGTTTAAAGAGGGTTCAGCTCTTAATATGATTAAGAAACAGAATAAGGCTTAAAATCATTTTTTAATAATAATTATCAAGAAGCCATCCGCCTCATGTGGATGGCTTTTTTTATTCCAATACTACATCAAATCATGTCAAATAAAGAAAAAAAAGAAAAGAGCCTTATACAGAAACACTGGAGTAACCTTCTATTTGGAGTATTCATTGTGTTGATCATCATTCCTCAGACACGTCAGCCAATTCAGGTTTTTCTAAATAGGATTATAGCCTTCAGCCCTTCTGAAATTAGTCAATCAGACCGTGAAACCTTAAAAGATTATGAGTGGTATTTCAAAAATGAAAACAATCAAACTGTAAATTTTACGCAATCTGAAGGAAAGCCAGTTTTAGTTAATTACTGGGCAACGTGGTGCGCGCCATGCATAGCAGAAATACCAGACCTTCAAGAGCTGTATTCAGATTATAAGGATGAGGTTGATTTTTACTTTATCACTTCAGAAAAACCTAAAACAGTTGAGGCTTTTCTGGACAAAGAAGGCTATAACCTTCCTGTGTACTATTTTCTTTCAAGTCCACCAGATTTGCTAACAAGTTCGAGTTTGCCAACTACTTTTCTCATCAATGGCCGAGGTGAAATCGTGATGAAAAAGACTGGTGCTGCCAACTGGAATAGTAAAACCGTAAGAAAGACAATTGATAAATTAAAGTAAAGACTTAGAGGAGGTGAGTAGATTATTTTAAATTTGATCAAAAATAATATGAGTAATAGTATACATCAGCTCGTCGCTACAGATATAAAAGGAAAAACTTTTGATTTCTCAACCTTAAAAGGAAACAAAGTTATAATTGTAAATACTGCTTCCAAATGCGGTCTGACCCCTCAATATGAGGATCTGCAGAAGCTTTATGATACTTATAAAGATTCTAACTTCAAGATTATAGGGTTTCCAAGCAATGATTTTATGGCACAAGAACCTGGAAGTAATGATGACATATCAAGGTTTTGTGTAGAAAATTATGGGGTTTCTTTCCAGATGATGGGTAAAATCAAAGTCAAAGGAGAAGATAAACACGATGTGTTTCAGTTTTTGACGGATAAATCTTGGAATCAAAAAGTGGATAGTCAGGTAGAATGGAATTTTCAAAAATATCTTTTGAACGAAAAAGGAGAACTTGAAAAAGTTATCTCCCCTCAAACTTCACCTTTAGATAAAGAAATTATTGACTGGATTGAGGCATAGGAATAATTATAAGTAGGAGAAGTTTTTAAAAGGCCTCTCCTACACCTATATAAAATCCATTTTCATCTGGAGTTATAGCATAATCGAACCTAAGATACACGTCTTTTTGTTGAAAAAGTAAAAATCTAGCGCCTACACCAGCAGCCCATTTAACTTCTTTCATTTCGAGTTCGTTCCATTCTGAAAATACATCGCCAACCCCAGCAAATACTGTTGCTCCAAGACGTTTTGAAAAGCCTAAATCCAAAGGTAACATCCTGTATTCTACCTGTGCAGCAATCTGATTCTCATCACGAAATCTACCTCGGAAGTAACCTCTCATAATGTTTTCTCCACCCATTTGGGAAAGTTGATTGAAAGGGATATCGCCACCAAAATTAAATTCACCCATAAGTTGCATGGCTAATACATTTCTTTTATTGAAAGATTTGAAAAAGCGAGTATCTGAAATAACGCTACTAAATTCGACGTCACTTTTCCAAAACGTGTTATAATCTAAAAAGGCAACTTCACTGAAAAAGGCATCTCTTTCATTCAAAACATTTCGGCGCTGATCAAATACTAACCCTAAACCAAGCCCTAAGTTTGTGGTTCCTTCTGCACCAAATGGGAGTGGGAAATCCACATTTTGATTGCTGTCAGGATCTTCAAAAGAGACATTTCTCAAGCTTACAAAATCAGTCTCCAGACCTAAATAAAAGTTTTCTGCTAGTCTTCTAAGTACTCTTTCTCTTATTCTTATCTGAGTAGCATCTACAAGTGCGATATTATCCTCCGGAACATCATTTCCAATTCCGTAATACTTCAAGGGAAACTGTTCAAAATTTAAATCTCCAAGAAAAAACCACTTATCTTTGTCTGAGTAAATTGCGTGATCTACGCGCAAACCGTATTGAGACTTTAAGGTCATAAATCCATAAGCATTGATCTCGCTCAAGCGATTGCTGGTATCTTCTTTAGCGTAATAGACATATAAAGGAGCAACACCAAATTCAATCCCAGTTTCTGGTCTATACCCTATAACAGGGTAAAAAAAGAATTGTGATTTTTCTTGAGATACTGTGTCGTTGACTATCCTATTGACATAATCCTTGAGAAATCCGAATGTTTCCTTTTCTGAATTTTCTTCTTGAGCTTTCATAGTATTGCCCAAAAAAATAAGACTGATAAGAATTAGGATATAAGTTTTTTTCATAATAAAAAATGTCTTTCAAAACTAATTTATTATTTAACTCTAAACGGTCACATAGTAACTGCTTAACAATTACAAGGCGACTTTTAATATTTAATTTCGAAAAGTTTATTTTTTAGATGTGGTTTAGGAGGTTTTGGAGTAGGTTAAGTAAGTGAAGTCAATTTTATGCCTTTCATCTTTTTCGTGGTATTCAGAACTTTTAAGTTCCCAAACTGATTCCTCTATTTCTGGGAAAAAAGCATCTGCTTCAAAGGTATCGTGTACCCTGGTAAGTTCGATTTTATCCGCATAAGGCAAGGCTTGCTTATAAATTTCACCACCACCAATGATAAATACTTCATCTTCACCAGAGCAATTCTTTAGTGCGTCTTCCAAGTTGTGAACCACTATTGCTCCTTCCTTTTCGTAATCTTTTTGTCTGGTGATGATAATGTGCTTTCTGTTTGGAAGTAACTTAGGGAATGACTCAAACGTTTTACGCCCCATAATGATATGATGATGAGAAGTAATTGCTTTGAAGCGTTTAAAATCATCTGGCAGGTGCCAAATAAGATCATTGTTTCTGCCTAAGGCATTGTTTTCTGCTGCAGCTGCAATAATGGTTACCTTCATAAATCATTATTTTTTTGGATTTCAGTCGAACCTGTATCTATAGGGTGTTTCTTATCAACTTTTTTCTGAAGCTCGCGCAGTCTCTCCAGTTGTTTCTCGACCAACTTATTCATTTGTTTTTCCTCCCATTCTTTTCCCATCAGATTATTCACTACAAACACATTGATGACGTGAACAAGAAAGAAAAAAAGCCAAATCAGAATAGCAGTTACAAACCAATTCATGCCAAGAGGTTTGAATTCAGATTGGTAACCTATAACAACATTCAAAACAATGAAAATGACAGAACCTGCTATAAAAAATACCAGGTGCGTCATTAACCTTTTCTTTTGTTTGACGCGTTGATGAGCATTTTCATAAAGCGCTCTGATTTCGGGGTCTATTTTCTTTTTTGAATCCATTTTAAGTATATTAGAGCACAAATTTACTAATACTTTTATTGACTTATCTATGACAAGCCTAAAAAAAGAATTCCCTTTAATTACAAGTTACACCTATTTAAATACACCCTTCACAGGCGTTTTGTCCTCTTCTGTTCAATCCAAAATAAGAGTACTCGAAGATGACTACAGGTTGCGAGGAAGTCTTTTTACAGATGAAAATGAAAACAGTCTAGTAGAACAAACAAAAACAATTATTTCTGAAATTTATAATGCAAAGATTGATGAAATAGGAATTTTAAATAATTTCTCCACCGGATTAAACCTTATTTTGAATGATCTTCCTGAGAAATCTAAAGTTCTATTGTTGGCCCAAGATTATTCTTCCGTAAATATGCCGGTGAAATCAAGAAAATTTGAAGTTCATGAAGTAGATATTGATCTAAATATATGCGAAGAGCTTCGACAAAATTTTCTGAAGCTAAAACCAGATTTTTTCATATTCAGTATTACACAATTTATAAGTGGATTTCAGCTTGACTTGGAATTCTTAAAACATCTAAAGCAAGATTTCCCGGATACTAGTTTTATAGTAGATGCCACTCAATACTGTGGGACCGAAGCTTTTGATTTTGAAGATTCTCCATTTGATGTATTTGGAACCAGTGGTTACAAATGGCTCAATGCAGGTTTAGGAAATGCTTTTTTCCTTATGAAGTCTAGTTTTGTAGAGAAATATCATTTCACTTCGATTGGAAGTAATTCACTTCAAGAAAAACCAAGTGGACATCCTCGGCCAACTGGATTCTTAGAACCTGGTCATTATGATATTTTAGCTGTAGCAAGGCTTAAGTTTGCTTTGGAATTTCATTATAAAACTATTGGTCTCAAGTATATTGAACCGAAAATTAAAGAACTTTCCAAAAGGGCAAAGTCAGAATTTTTGAAGCTAAACCTATTAGATAAAAATGTAATAGAAGAGGATTCTATACAGAACATCTTTAGCCTCAGAGGAGAGGAACATCATATCGATCTTCTAAAAGAGCGAGGAATACTTTCTGCCTTCCGGGGAGGTAGAATACGAGTAGGTTTTCAATATTTCAATACTGAAGATGATTTACAAAACTTACTAGACGCAATTCAAGAATTTTAAAACTTGACTTAGGTCGATATCAAGATATTATTTTTTTGAATGTGTAGTTTTTATAATATTTAGTTTCACTCTCAAAAACCCTATCGATACTTAGGTTTGCTTTCGAGGCCAGCCATTCTACTGTATCATCGTCATATTTCTGAGAAATTTCAGTATGAATGGTTTCCCAGGTTTTGAAGTCAATATCTAAATTGAGTTTTGCGATTCTTACGTTTTGAGCCTTTTTACTTACCAAAAAACTTTTGGCAGTTCCTGTTTCAGGATCGTAGGTTTCCCAGTGCAAGAACTCATCAAGATCAAAATTACCATCCAATTCTGTGTTGATTCTTGCGAGTAAGTTTTTATTAAACGCCTCAGTTATACCATTTGGATCATCATAGGCGTCAATAACAACCTGAGGATGCTTTTTTTGATCAAACCCCATAAAAAGGAGATCTTCAGGAGACATATTTTCCTGTATCTTTTTTAGAAAGTCTATCGCATCGCTGTGCATTAAATTACCAATATTAGAGCCTAAAACAAGAATTATCTTTTGTCTTTGATTGTAACTGGAAAGCTGATTCAAAACTTCAAAGTAGCTTCCTTGTAAAAGTTCAAAATCCACTTTGGGAAGCTCTTGTTCCAAATCGTTTCCAAGTTCATTCAAAACGTTTTGACTTATATCTACTGGCAAATACCTGAAATTTGCCTCGATCTCTGATAAATGCTTCAGAAGCAATTTTGTCTTTTTTCCATCGCCTGCCCCAAGTTCTATGAGATCAAAACCTTCATTGAGATTGAATTTTTCTGCTATTGTAGGCGATTGATTTTGAAGGATGCTATATTCACATTCAGTCAAATAATATTCTGGCATAGCCATGATGTCCTGGAATAATTTATCTCCTTTTTCATCATATATAAATTTTGAGGAGAGTCGCTTTGGATATTTAGTAAGTCCAGATATGACATCCTTTTCAAATGCAGTATAAGTTGTTGGTTTTGCTGTTGGTTCCATGAAGTTTTTTGTCGATTTATTTTGCTAACCTTAAGCCACTCTGTTGCCACCTCATGTGAGGATGGAAAAAATTTCTGTATGTTTTTCTTGTATGCTTGTTTGAGGTCAAGGCTGAACCTCCTCGAAGTACTTTCTGATTGACCATAAATTTACCATTGTATTCACCAAGTGCTCCTGAAGCTTTTTGATAGTTAGGGTATGGTAAATAAGCACTTTCTGTCCATTCCCAGCGTTTTCCCCAGGAAAATTGTTCTTGTGCTATTTCCCATTCAGACTCAGTTGGAAGTCTGCAACCTTTCCACTGGGCAAATGCAAAGGCTTCATAATAAGAAATATGGCTTAAAACATGACTTGGGTCTAAGTATTCGAGACCGGTTAAATGATATTCTTCCCAGCCTTCTTTGGTTTTTTGCCAATATAAAGGATGTTCAATCTTTTCGTTTTGTATCCAATCCCAGGCATCAGCATGCCAAAGCAAAGGATCTTTATAACCATCGTTTTCTATAAACTCTAAAAACTCTCCATTAGTGACCAGCCGATTGCTGATTTCAAAATTTTCTAAAAACACTTTGTGTGCTCCAGATTCATTATCATAACTAAATTCGTTGGTATCGTGTCCAATTTTGTAAAGTCCTTCCTTAACCCTAAACCACTTTTGTTCAAAATCTTCATTAGTTTTCTCATCAAAATCTGGATTATATACCGGAAATAGTGGATTATGACCAAAGCAGTATTTGATATCCATTAACAGCAATTCTTGATGTTGTTTTTCATGGTGAATACCAATGTGAACTAAATCTAAAAGCTCTTTGTCTTTTGACGTTTCAAGTAGTTCCTTCATAGCTTTAGTAACATGAGTTCGGTATTGGAAAATATCACCGACCGTTGGTCTGGACATGTTGCCTCTATTGGCCCTCATCACTCTTTCGCCTTTCGTCTCATAGTAGCTATTAAATAAAAAGGGAAAGTCTTTATTGTAAAGCTGGTAGTCTTTTTTGTGTTTGGTTAAAATGAATACTTCAAAGAACCAACTCGTATGGGCTAAATGCCATTTTGTGGGTGATACAAACTCAACAGGTTGTATAACAAAGTCTTCTGTTTGAAGGGGTTCGCAAAGCAGTTTAGAAAAAGCTCTTGTTTCTATAAATTTCTGAATCATAAATCAGTTTTTTTTGAATTTACTAAAAAAGCCTTGGTTAGGTAAATTACTTTTGAATAATTTACCTTGCACTAAATAGCGACTTTACCCTTGATGTGGGGGTGAGGATCATAGTTTTCCAGCGTAAAATCACTAAATTTAAAATCGAAAATAGATTTGACTTTAGGATTGAGTTTCATAGTTGGTAACGGTCTAAATTCTCTTGAAAGTTGGAGCTCAACTTGTTCGAAGTGATTGTTGTAGATGTGAGCATCTCCGAAAGTGTGTATAAAATCTCCTAATTCCAAATCGCAAACCTGAGCAACCATCATTGTGAATAAAGCATAAGAAGCAATATTAAAAGGAACACCTAAAAATACATCGGCACTTCTTTGGTAGAGCTGGCAGGACAATTTCCCGCCGGCAACATAAAATTGAAAAAAAGCATGACATGGTGGTAGCGCTGCTTTCCCATTAGCTACATTGGTTTCAAAAGACTCGGAGGTATCTGGCATTACACTTGGATTCCATGCAGAAACCATCATTCTTCGGCTATTTGGATTTGTTTTTAAGGTGTGTATCAATTCTGAAATTTGGTCGATGTCTTCGGAATTCCAATTTCTCCATTGGTGACCGTAAACAGGACCCAAGTCTCCATTTTCGTTAGCCCATTCATTCCAAATCTTAACTCCATTTTCCTTTAAATATGAAATATTAGTATCTCCTTTCAGAAACCAGAGTAATTCATAAATGATGGATTTGAGATGAACTTTTTTAGTCGTGACAAGCGGAAAACCTTCATTAAGGTCAAATCTCATTTGATAACCAAACACACTCTTGGTTCCAGTTCCAGTTCTGTCACCTTTCTGGACACCATTTTCGAGTATATGTGAAATTAAATCGTGGTACTGTTTCATGAAACTAGAGTTTGGTTTAAAAATAGAAATTTTATTGACTAGACTTGAGGAATTTCAAATAGAATTTATCAATTTGATTCATTTGTAATTAAAATTCTAAAGTAGTGTCTAACCAAGAATCATCCCAGCAATGGTCGCAGACATGAGCGAAGCAAGTGTTCCTCCTATCAAAGCTCTTATTCCAAATTCTGAAAGTGTTTTTCTTTGACCTGGTGCCAGAGAACCAATACCACCAATTTGAATACCAATAGAAGCAAAGTTTGCAAATCCACATAGCATGTAAGTTGCCATGATAACTGACTTTTCAAAATTCAAACTAAGTACGTTTGCCGTGTTTTTGAGTTCAGCAAGCTGAATGTATCCTACAAATTCGATCGCAACTAATTTAATACCAAGGAGTTGTCCCATTAACATGACATCTTCTTTGGCTACACCGATGAGCCACATTAGGGGAGCGAAAATAATTCCCAAAATGGCCTCAAGAGAAAACTTATTGTAAGGAGTATTTTCAGCTACTAAAGCATTAAGATTTGTAAATTCTCCTATTTTTTCAAATCCGTAATTGATAAAAGCAATTAAAGCAACAAAAACAAGAAGCATTGCAGCAACATTGGCAGCTAGTTTCAGGCCTTCAGTAGTTCCATTGGCAATGGCATCAAGGATGTTCGATCCAATTTTTTCTGAAGATACCTCTACGTTCGTATTGACTTTTTGTTGTTGTGGATATAAAATTTTAGAAATTACAATTGCACCTGGAGCTGCCATTACCGAAGCTGCTAAAAGATGTTTTGCAAATGCTAGTCTCATAATAGGGTCGTCTCCTCCAAGAAAACCAATGTAGGCTGCCAAAACCCCACCAGCGACTGTAGCCATGCCACCAATCATAACCAAAAGTATTTCTGAACGTGTCATACGTTCCAGATAAGCTTTTATCATAAGCGGGGCTTCAGTTTGACCCAGAAATATATTTCCAGCCACACTCAAACTCTCAGCACCGGATATTCCTAATAATTTGGAAAGTATCCAAGCCAAAGCACGTACTACTTTTTGAATGATCCCCAGGTAGAACAAAATAGAAGTCAAGGCTGAAAAGAAAATGATAGTCGGGAGAATCTGAAAAACAAAAATATACCCGTAAGTACTCGTATCCATCAGGTCACCGAGAAGAAATTCAGAGCCTGCCGAGGTGAAATCTAAAATCTTCACGAAAATATTTCCAACAAATTCAAAAGCGGATTGAACAAAGGGAACTTTTAAAACCCCGATGGCTAAAATTAGTTGAGCTAGCAAGCCAAAACCTACTGTTCTCCAGTTTATGGCTTTTTTATTTTTACTAAGTACAAAGGCTATCAAAAGAAGACTGAGCATTCCTAAGACACCTCTCCATAAACTATTGAAGCTAAAATTTTGATTAGCTACAATGACTTTAGACTCTAATTCTTTATTAGAGCCAACAAAATTTTTGGACTTTTGTTTTTTAAGTTGCAGGTGAAATGTACTTGAAGATAAGGTGATTAAGGAGTCAGAATTGAATTGAACTGCAAACTTTGTTTTTTCTAAAGCTCTTAAGTTTGGAACTAGCTCAAGTGTATCATCGCTTAGCTTGTAATCACCTTCATAGATAAGCTCTTTTTGGTCATGCTTAATACTAAAAAGTGAATCCTTAAAACTTATAATCTGCTGATCCTCAAAATATGTAGCTGAATCTTGATTTTGTTCTAATTTTATTTTCCAGTCACCTTGAAACGATTGAGAAAAAAGTAGAGTGGGAAGACACAACAAAAGTGCCCAGGTAAAGATTTTCATACTTTAGCTTCGTTTAGAAATTTCATCACGAATCTTTGCGGCTCTTTCATAATCTTCGTCATTTACAGCTTTATCTAAAAGCTCATTCAGTTTTTTTGTAGTCATTTGACTGAACTCATTTTTGAAAGAAGATTTTCTTTCATCTTTTATGTCTTCAGTTTTTTCAAGATTTTCTGAGCTGTAAATATCAGCATCCTGATTCTTATCGCTCAGAAAAATTCCTGCCTTGTCCAAAATATTCTTGTAAGTAAAAATAGGAGCATCAAATCTCAAAGCTAAAGCAATGGCATCACTTGTTCTAGCATCTATAGTTTCTTCAATGCCATCTCTTTCGCAAATAAGACTTGAATAAAAAATACCATCAACAAGTTTGTGTATGATGACTTGTTTTATTGAAATTTGGAATCTGTCTGAAAAAGTCTTGAATAAATCATGAGTAAGTGGTCGGGGAGGTTTAATCTCTTTCTCTAAGGCTATAGCGATAGACTGTGCTTCGAAAGCCCCAATAACAATTGGCAACTGTCTGTCACTGTCCATATCACTAAGTAGCAGGGCATAAGCCCCATTTTGGGTCTGGCTGTAAGAAATTCCTTTTATGCTAAGTCTAGCTAAGCTCATACTACATTTTATTGAATAAAAAAGCGGTCTAAAATTTAAGAGCTGCTTAAAAATTAGACCGCCCTTAGAGGGGCACAATTTATAAAAATTATGAGTTATTCGCCTTAAATTCCTTCAGTTTTTCAATCAGTTGAGGAACGACTTCAAAAGCATCACCTACAATTCCATAATCTGCTGCTTTAAAGAAAGGCGCTTCTGGATCTGTATTAATGACCACTTTATTTTTGGAAGCACTAATACCAGCCAGGTGTTGGATAGCACCAGATATACCAATAGCAATATATAAATTGGAAGCTACTGGTTTTCCAGTTTGTCCCACGTGTTCTCCATGAGATCTCCATCCCATGTCACTTACAGGTTTTGAACAAGCCGTTGCAGCACCAAGAACGTCTGCAAGCTCTTCAATCATTCCCCAGTTTTCAGGACCTTTCATACCACGACCGGCAGAAACTACTACCTCAGCATCGGCAATGCTTACTTTATCTTTGTTTTTATCGACAGATTCCACGTTTATTTTAAAATTATCATCAGTTAATTCTGGTGAAAATTCTTCTTCTGAAAGGGATACCTCATTTTCTTTAAGACCAAAAGCATTATTGGACAATCCTAAAACTTTTACATCTGTAGAAATTGAAGTCATATTAAATGCTTTGTTGGTAAAAGCTGTTCTTTCTACCACAAATCCGTCTTCAAGTTTTGGTAAAGCAACTACATTGGAGGCATAACCAGCATCAAGATTTACTGAAAGTAGTGGAGCTAAATATTTAGCATTAGTACTTTGACTAACCACTACAACTTTCGCTTCCTCTTTTTTAGAAGCTTGAGTAATTACTTCTGCGTAAGCATCAGCATTAAATTTTGATAACTTGTCATGAGACACTTTCAAAACCTTTTCAACTCCATAAGTTTTGAGTTCGTCGACATTTTCAGCATTAATAGTAACTGCGGTTACGCTTGTTCCCATTAAATCTGCAATTCCTTTGGCAAACGAAGCAACTTCATAAGCTGCTTTCTTAAGCTTGCCATTCTCTGATTCTGTATATACTAAAACTGACATAATCTTTATTTTAAAAAGTTATATAGCTTTTGCTTCATTGTGAAGCAAGTCTATCAATTTATCTAAATTATCTGCATCTACAAGTGTTACTTCACCTTTAGGTTCGGGTTTTCTGAAGCTTTTAGCTTCAGTTTGTGTCTCTGCAGAAAGGGGTTCGACAACATTCAACGGTTTTTTTCTAGCCATCATTATTCCTCTCATATTAGGTATTTTGAGATCGCTTTCTTCAACAAGGCCTTTCTGACCACCGATGACTAAAGGTAATGAAGATTTTAAAGTTTCTTTACCACCATCAATTTCTCTTACAGCTGTTGCTGTTTCTCCATCGATTTCGAGACTAACACAAGTATTGATGAAATTAGCTCCAATAAGCTTAGCAAGCATTCCTGGTACCATTCCTCCATTATAATCAATTGATTCTCTACCAGCAATTATAAGATCGTATTCACCATCTTTTGCAACTTTCGCCAGTTCTTTTGCTACTTGAAAACCATCAAGTGGTTCAGTATCAATTCTATGAGCAGTATCTGCTCCAATAGCAAGAGCTTTTCTTATTGTAGGTTCAGTGTCTTTTCCTCCAACTGTCACCACATCTACGGAGGCTCCTTGTTTTTCTTTAAACCACATTGCTCTGGTTAACCCAAATTCGTCATTAGGATTAATAACATATTGAACTCCGGTAGTATCAAATTTTGTATCGTTTTCTGTAAAATTGATCTTCGAAGTCGTATCAGGAACGTGACTAATACATACTAATATTTTCATGATTTTGAATTTTTTCTTGAATGATACAAATATAGTAGTTTCCTTTCAAAAATACTATGCATGCATAATAAAATTTTTATAAGATTCTTATGGTATATAGAAATTTGAATTACTATTTTTGTTTTTTCTTTTTAATAAAGGTAAATACATTTAAATGAGGACAATTCAATTTAGAGAAGCTATTGTAGAAGCAATGAGTGAAGAAATGCGTGCTGATGAAACTATCTACTTGATGGGAGAAGAGGTTGCAGAATACAATGGGGCATACAAAGCATCCAAAGGAATGTTGGACGAGTTTGGAGAGAAAAGAGTTATTGATACGCCAATTTCCGAGCTAGGTTTTACTGGAATAGGGATTGGATCTGCCATGAATGGTAACCGTCCCATCATTGAATTCATGACTTTTAATTTTTCTTTAGTTGGTATTGATCAAATTATAAATAACGCTGCTAAGATGCGACAAATGTCTGGCGGTCAATTTAATATTCCTATTGTCTTTAGAGGTCCAACAGGTTCTGCTGGTCAGTTGGGAGCAACACATTCTCAGGCTTTTGAAAGCTGGTTTGCTAATACTCCAGGCCTTAAAGTTGTCATTCCATCAAATCCTTACGATGCCAAAGGTTTACTGAAGTCAGCTATACGTGATAATGATCCTGTCATTTTTATGGAAAGCGAGCAAATGTACGGCGATAAAGGAGAAGTGCCTGAAGAAGAATACACTATTCCGTTGGGTGTTGCAGACGTAAAAAGAGAAGGAACGGATGTTACGATCGTGTCTTTTGGAAAAATTATAAAGGAAGCCTATAAAGCGGCTGAAGAACTTGAAAAAGAAGATGTCTCTTGCGAAATTATAGATTTAAGAACGGTCAGACCTTTAGATTATGATGCTATTTTGAAATCTGTAAAGAAAACAAATAGACTTGTGATACTTGAAGAATCATGGCCTTTTGGAAATATATCCACAGATATCACTTACAAAATTCAAAATGAAGCTTTTGATTACCTTGACGCACCTATTATTAAATTAAATACAGCGGATACTCCAGCTCCATATTCTCCGGTGCTTTTGGAAGAATGGCTGCCGAACAGCAAAGATGTTGTAAAAGCGGTTAAGAAAGTATTATATATTTAATTTTAATCAACTCAAATAACTAGCTTCATTTGTACAAAATTACATTTGAAGCTTTTTTTTATTTAATGAAAAACATCCTGTCCTTATTATTTCTTTTTTTGACACTGTCATCATTTGCTCAAACTAAAGTGAGTGGTTACGTCAAAGACACGTTTGGAAATCCAATACCTTACGTCAATGTGTTTTTTTCAAACTCATCTGAAGGGACTATTTCTGATGAAAATGGAAAATTTTACCTTGAGTCTAATAAATCCTATTCAGTGTTGGAGTTTTCTTTCATGGGCTTTAATAATTTAAAATTACCTCTGGAGAAAAAAATCACTTATAATATAGAAGTTAAACTTGAAGAGAATTCTTCAGAACTAAGCGAAGTTATAGTTTATTCAGGAAAAACTTCAAAAAAAAATAATCCAGCAATAGATATTCTTGAGAAGATTTGGAAAAATAAACGCGAAAACGGAATTAAAAAGTTTGATCAATACCAGTATGATAAATACGAAAAACTTGAATTCGATCTTAATACAATAGACAGTTCACTTATAAATTCAAGGATTTTTAATGGAATGGAATTCATTTTTGACGATTTGGATACCAACAATGTTACTGGTAAAACATATCTGCCAATTTTTCTTAACGAAGCTGCCTCCAAAGTATATGGTAGCAATGTCCTTGATGCTGAAAAGGAAATCCTATTGGGTAACAAAAACTCTGGCTTTAGTAACAACCAAAACCTTATTGCATTTATAAAAGATCTCTATGCAGATTATAATATTTATGATAATTACCTGAAATTTTTCAGTAAAAGCTTCGTAAGTCCTTTGTCAACAACTGGAGTTGATAATTATAATTACGTTTTAACCGATAGCACCTTTATTGAAGATAAGTGGTGTTACAATATTGTATTCTACCCAAGACGTAAGGGGGAATTGAATTTTAAGGGAGATTTCTGGGTAAATGATACGACCTGGGCTATTAAGAAAATTAATCTTTCCATGTCCAAAGGAGCAAATATTAATTGGGTGAAAGATGTGTATATAGAGCAAGAATTCGATGTCCTTAACGACTCAGTTTTTTTAATTACCAAAGATTTGTTTATGACTGATTTTTCCATAAACAAAAAAGAAGAATCGCGAGGTGTCTATGGCAAACGGACTACGCTTTATGATAATTATACTTTTGATAATCCTAAGGGAAATGCATTTTACAAGTATCAACCAGAAGTTTTTAATGAACAAGCTTATAACAGAGATGATAAATTTTGGGCTCAAAACAGACAAGAGGAACTGAATAAAGATGAACGTCAAGTATACAATATGCTTGATACGTTGCAAACAGTCGATGCTTTTAAGAGGCTTTATAATGTAGGTACTATATTGGCAACTGGCTATTGGGAACAAAAAGGTTGGGATTTTGGACCGGTATTTTCTACGTTTGGATATAATGAAGTAGAGGGAATTCGTTTAAGAGTTGGAGGAAGGACTTATTTTTCTCAAAACGATAAATGGAGACTACAGGGTTTTTTGGCTTATGGTTTTGGAGATGATAAGTTTAAATATGGCCTTTCCGGAAAATGGCTGATAGACCCAAAGATGAGGCTTATTATTAGTGGAGGAAATCGCAGAGATGTTGAACAATTAGGAGCTAGTCTTACAAACACTACAGATGTATTGGGAAGAAATCTGGCATCTTCATCTGTACTTACAGTTGGTTCCAATACGAGTCTTACCAATATTAATCTGACTAGTTTATCATTAAGCTTTGAGGCGTTTAAGAATTTCAACATGAGATTTGAAAGTAACTTTAAGCGTCTAGAATCTGCTTCAGATCAATTTAGTCTTGATTATTTCTCAAATCCAGAACGTACAGAAACTAAAGGTGTAACAGAACAAGTTGAAATTTCTACTGTTGCTCAATTTTCGCCAGGCCGTAAAACTACAGGGTATGGTGTGGAGCGCGTCATAGTAAACGATGATGATTATCCAGAATTTCTACTCAATTATACTAAAGGTCTTGGAAATATAACCACTTCAGACTTTGATTATGAAAAAATCCAATTCTATTACAGACAGCCTATACAAATAGGTGGATTCGGTAAATTTGTCTCAAATATTGAAGTAGGTAAAACCTTTGGGCAAGTACCATTAAGTCTGCTGGATATCGTTCCTGGAAATCAGACTTTATTTTCCATACAAGGAACATTCCCTCTTTTGGATTTTTATGATTTTGTTACAGATACTTATGCCAGCGTGAATTTTGAGCATAATTTTAATGGAAGATTTTTCTCAAGAATTCCCTTTTTAAGAGAATTGGATTTGAGAGAGATTATTTCTGTAAGAGCAGTTTCTGGAAGTATTTCAGAAGAAAATCAATTGCTGAACGCTTCTTTCACAAATTCGGTATTGAGAGCTCCAGACCAGGAGCCTTATTGGTCATATAGTATCGGAGTGGATAATATATTCAGAATTCTCAGGATAGATTTTCACTTCAGAGGAAATTATAACGATATTCCTGGAGCCCGAAAATTTGGGGTCACAGGAGGTTTTGGATTCAGTTTCTAAAAAATTTTCAAATAAAATAATTCGGAGTTAGGGTTGCTCTCTTTAGTGTTGTTCTATAAGTGAACTATAAAACAAAAACACAATGAAAACCTTAAAAACGATACCAGGAATTTTAGGATTAGCACTTCTATTTTCTTGTTCTTCAGACGACTCAAGTACAGACCCAAACCTGGCCAATGTTCCAAAATCAAATCTCGAAATCAGAGCTATGGCAACTACTAATGCTAATACAGCAAGTGGGGCAAAATCAGCATCTGACGTAGAAGTTTCAGAATTTCTTATCAACATCAAAAACATTGAGTTCGAATTTGCAGACGGATTCGGAATTCCAGAAAATGGATCCGGAAGCTCAGATGATGATGACGATAATATCAACTTTGAAGAATTACCAGATGAGATCGTTGCTTATTTAGATGAAAATTATGCAAACGATCCTTTCTGTAAAGGAGAGTTAGAAGATGATGACGAGGACGATGATCCCTACAGATATGAGATCGAATTACAAAGCGGAACCGAAATTTATTTTACAGAAGACTTCAGCGTTTATGCTATCGATCCCGATGATGACGGATGTGAAATAAATGATAACGATGACGATGATGATCGGTTTGATTCTGAAGATGAATTTGAATTGAACGGTCCATTTGAGCTTAGTTTGAACTCTGGCGAAGTGACTGTAGTGCAAGTAGATATTCCAGTGGGAGAGTATGAAGAAGTCGAATTTGAGATGGAAAGGAGTAATAATTCTACAAGCGACCTTTACCAGAAGTCTATCTTAATCAGAGGAACAATTTCAGGAACACCATTTGAATTTTTCCATACTCTGGAAGAAGATTTCGAAGTAGATTATGAGGATGCAGGACAAAATCTTGTGATCACAGAAGATAATAGTAATTCAATAGTATTTGAATTCGATCTCGTTTCAGTATTCAATCATGTAGATCTTTCTAATGCAACAGATGGCAATGAAAACGGTACTATAGAAATAAGTCCTGAAGATGAAGATGGAAACAGACAGTTGGCGAATAGAATCAAAAATGCCATTAAGCAATATGTAGATCTTTTAGATGATTAATTAATGTTTGGTTTTAAATTTAGAATCCCTGTTACGCAAGTAGCAGGGATTTTTTTGTTGGCTAATATTAGCTTTTTCTGAATTTGCTCCCATTTATTTAATGTAGAAGCTTTCTTTAAGATCTTGCAAACTTAAAACAGGGGTTTGGGCTTGTGTTAAAACTGAAGGTTTTGATTTGAACCCAGCTAATCTTATCAAGGCTTATTGTTGCTACCTATTGTAACTAAAGGAAACTTTATAGGAACAGTTTTATAATTCGTCTCCTAGGGTATTGTTGAAACTTGATAGGATAAAGACTTTATCGAAGATTACATCAAAATCTATTTTTAACCTCAATTGTTCCAACTCCTTTTCTTCCAAACCATAACCAATATGACCTACTAAAATGAGCTACCAAGTTAAAATGCACTTTTTCTAATGGTTTTTTTGTGGTGAAATTGATTGAGTCTGCGAACTTCAACAGCTATGTCATTATCAATAGAAAAATCTGGTGTTCTGTTTCCGCTTGGCTCATAGATGAAATCTGTATACTCTATCGATTTTAAATACGCTAAGACATTTTTTTCCTCTCTCTTCAAATCTTTTTTAGGATTTTATCTCCTTTCTAATTTTAGATTTAATCTGGCTTAAAATGATAAGAACGGCAATAATAGGAATGGTTCCAATGAAAAGTGAAGAGGTTTCCTCTCCGTTAATAAGTTTGAAAATGATAAGACCTAAAAAGACTACCCAAATGAAAAAAATGATGTAAAAAATTATACTCAAAATATTAAGCTTTTTCTTTAAATCTTGTTGTGAAGGCTTTTGGTTTTCATCCATATTATGTCATTTAGATTTTCTCGAAAGTTAATAAACTCTGTTCTCCAGAATCATCGTCTTCATCTATTAATTCAATTTTGCTTGGATTAGCAAAAGCTTCAACAAACCAATCTTCGTCTAGTTCCTCCAACACATCACTTTCTTCAATATCGATTTCAAACACCAGCTCATCGTCATCAATTTCAGCCAGCCAATCCCCTGTAAACGTATCACCAGAAGCTAAATTTTCTACGAAAATAGTATTATCAGTATTGAATGTGAATCTATAGTCTTCATAAACTAGTGTTTGATCTTCTGCATCATCATTGATGTAAGTTATAATTCTGAACTCCCCTGAGGTTATGAAAGTAATAAATTGTTGTAATCTTGAAGAGTCATTATCATCAAAAATACTTGGATTAAAACACTCTGAATCAAGATTTTGAATTGCAGCGTTGAGCTCTAGATTGGAGGTTATAGATTCGTTTTGCCCCTCAATGAAAATATTAATGGGATAAATGATTTGATAAAAACTATTATTTAGTTTTAAACTTTGTGTTAAGTTATAAAGCTGAGCTCGGTTTTGAACGGCTCTACTGTTGGTAAATCCATTATTGGCATCAAAAATATTAATATTAAGAGGGTAATTATATTCCAGGCAATTAATTTCAGTGCTTCCTTCTACACCTGCATTTACAGTTTCAAATTCAGCTTGGTTTTCAACTGAGATCAATTCGTAATTTGGTAAAGAAATATCAACAGGGAACGTGATATCAATTTCATAGTCATTTGGAATGTCGGTTAGCTCGTCAATCAAAATTCGGTAATCGTCAAATTCAGTAATAATAAATGTGGTTTCAGAATTCAAAATCACTTCAAAAGGGAACTCAAGTCTAAGACTATTTGTATTGTCTATAAAATCATCAAAAGCTGTAGGGTTTTGCGTAAGTCTTGAGATAAGATTACTCAGCTCACTTTGGCTGGATAAACTTGTAGTGTCTTCAACTTGTTCAAAAAATTCTTCATCCTGGCAACTAGCAAGTAGAACTATAATCAAAATGAAATAAAGTTGCTTCATTGTTTGTAAATTTATAAAAACCCTTTCATATATAACAAATATGATTCATTTTACCCTAAGTATGTGGTAGGGTAAAATTATATTAAATTGTTTTATTACTGTACAGAGTATTGCATATTTAGCCCATGGAAAAAAATCTAGTCGATAATGTCTGCGATGAAAAAGTATATGAACGTGTTTACAACACTTATTCAGAGGTCATAAATAATTATTTTTATTACAAATTTGGCAACCAAGAAATAGCTGAAGAATCTGTGCAAGAGGCTTTTATTAAGTTATGGGAAAATTGTAAAAAAGTACCCTTTGCAAAAGCTAAATCTTATCTATACACTGTTGCCAATAATTTGTCTTTAAACAGATATAAGCATAAAAAAGTTGTTTTGAAGTATGCTAAGACTGTTCCTCAGCATACAGAGGATAAACAAAGTCCAGACTATAAAATGGAGGAGGAGGAGTTTAAAGTTAAACTAGAGAAGGCCATTCAAGACCTATCGGAAAAACAACGAACGGCCTTTTTACTTCACCGTATCGATGAAAAATCTTACAAGGAAATTGCAGAAATCTTAAATATAAGTGTGAAAGCTGTGGAGAAGAGAATGCAAAAGGCTCTAGAAAGGCTCAGAGAAAAAATAGAAGCTTTTAAGTAGGGTAGGAAGCAATTGAAGTGTTATAGTTATAGAATCAAATCCGATGAAAAAAAAATACAATTTAGCCGACTGGCTTGATAACAAAATAGACGATCAGTCCATAGAAGATGTGAGTGGGTTTGACACCCTTAAAAAGATTAAATATTATTCAGGCTGGTTAGAAAAGCCAGATTTCAATAAAGATAAAGTTCTTGAAAATTTAAAAAGTACAAGAACAACTAAAAAGAAAAAATTCAATTGGTCTATTGCCGCTTCTATTTTAATCATTTTAGGGATTTCTTCGCTTATCTTTATATTATCTGTGAAAGATTTTACTTCACAGATCAATTCTCAAGAAACGGTCTTATTACCAGATGATTCAAAAGTTATTTTAGCTCAAAACAGTAAGTTCCAGTTTAATAATTGGTTCTGGAATTTTGACAGAACAACAAAACTCAACGGACAAGCCTACTTCGAAGTTGCTAAAGGAGAAACATTTACTGTGAAGACCAATTCTGGAAAAGTAAAAGTTTTAGGAACTCGCTTTGATGTAAAATCAATAGATTCGATTTTTAAAGTAGTTTGCTACGAAGGTTCTGTTAAAGTGATTTTTAAAAATGAAGAAAACATACTTAAGAAAGGTCAGTTCATTACCTATCAAAATGGAAAAAAATTAGAGCAGAGTAATATTTACAATGAAAAACCAGAATGGGTTTCCAAAACTCATCAATTTAAAGGTGTAAGTCTCTCGGAAGTCATGCAGCAGCTTGCGCAAGATTATCAAATTGAAGTAGATATAACTCAAGTTACTGAAGACAAAAGATTTTCAGGTACATTGCCCTCAGATAGTTTGTCTCTTGCTTTGGACATTTTGAGTAAAACTTATCAAATGAATTTCTCAGTCATCAACGAAAATAAATTTATTTTTGTTGATGATGATCAAGAATAAATTTAGACTCAACTCTTTTTTTGTAGTTATTCTGATTTTAATTAGCTACAATATGGAAGCTCAATCTCAAGAAAAGATTGAGCTTGTTGTATTGCTCAGTGAATTTGAAGATGAATATGCGGTAAGCTTTAACTATTTATACGATGATTTAGTAAATACTGAAGTGATAAGACCTCCAAGAACTAATTCTCTTGCAGAAGCTTTAGGTTTTATAAGTAATCAATTCCCATTAAAATTCACCTATATTTCAGAAAGTAGCATTTCTGTCAATTACAATAAAACAGTTCACTGCCTTAGTTTTTATAATGCCAGAACGAGAAAATCGATACCTGGTGTTGAAGTTATCTATGATAATCAAACTTTAGGCTATTCCAACCCAATGGGTAGAATCTTTATCGATGAATCTATAAATGCTATTAAACTTCAGTTTGCTCATCCCAACTATTACGATACTGGGGTAAATTCTTCAATTCAAAATATAGACTCCTGCAAAACGTTCTATTTATTTCCAGAAATCGAACTCGATGAGGTACTGATCAGGGAATACCTCACGAAAGGGATTTCTCTCAATCCTGACAATAGTTTGAAAATAATACCTCAGGAATTTGGGGTTCTTCCGGGGCTTATCAATGCCGATGTTTTGCATAGTCTGCAATATGTTTCAGGAATTGTAAATATGGATGAAACTATCGCTCAAATAAATGTCCGCGGTGGAACTCATGATCAAAACCTGGTATTATGGAATGGCTCAAGAATGTACCAAACTGGTCATTTCTTTGGTATGATATCGGCGATAAACCCGTTGATCAACCATAAAATAAAAGTCATCAAAAATGGAAGTTCAGCCTTTTACAATGAGGGAGTTTCTTCCGTCATTGATATTTCTTCGCGAGAACACTCACAAGAATTTGATCGTAACTTACAGCTGGATTTTTTAAGCGCCAACGCTTATGCTTTGCTGGAGCTAAATAGAAAATCCAATCTACAGGTGGCTTTAAGACGATCCTTGACAGATGTCTGGGAATCTCCAACCTACAATGGATTTACAGATAAAGTTTTCCAGAATACCGAAATTCAGGATCTTCTACAGGGCGATAACAACAGGACCACAACACATCAAGAATTGCAGTTTTTTGATGTATCACTCCAGTACGATTATGAATTTGACTCTGGAGATAAATTAAATTTTGATGTTCTGGCCATCCAAAATGAACTCACCTTCGATGAAGTTTTAGAAACTACCCAAGAGCAAAAGCGAAACGATTTTAAACAAGGAAATTTTCTAGCCAACCTGACTTATAAAACGGATTGGAGTGATAAGCACTCCAGTTCCATTGCTTTTAATGCCTCGTTTTACGAACTCGAAGCTTTCAATCAATCCGTCCTGTCTAATCAGGAATTGTTGCAAACCAACCAAGTGGTTGATCTTAAATTTAGTCTTAGGGATTCTTACCGATTTTCAGAACATTTTACTTTAAATAGTGGATATCAATTTAGCGAAGTTGGAGTTACAAACAACAGTGCAGTTACTTCTCCAGAGGTCATCCTAAGAGCGAAAGAAGTGCTCAGAACACATTCTGGGGTTGGTGAGTTGACCTACATTTCCAAAGACGAAAAGGTAATGACTCGCGTAGGAGTAAGAGCCAATTATTACACTGGTTTTGATGATGTAAGGTGGGAGCCAAGATTCAATTTTAGTTATCAGGCTAATCGCTATTGGCGATGGAATCTGCTTGGAGAGATCAAAAATCAGACACTTACGCAAGTCATCGATCAGCAACAGGATTTTCTTGGAGTAGAGAAAAGGCGCTGGATACTTGCCGATGAAGAAAATTTCCCAATTATCAACAACAAGCAAATCGAGGTTGGTTTCAATTTTAATAAAAAAGGCTGGTTGTTTCAGGGTAGCCTATATCACAAAATAGTCGAAAGCATTTCATCTGGTAGTCAGGGATTCCAAAATCAGTTGGAATTTTTACAAATCAGCGGAGATTATGAAGTGACAGGCTTTGAAGTGTTAGTTCAAAAACGCATCCATGATTTCAACTTTTGGGTAAACTTTTCTGTGATGGAAAACACCTATGATTTCAATAACTTTTCGCCTCAGCAATTCGCCAATAATTTTGAAATTACCCAGAGCTCAGCTTTTGGCGTGAGTTTTACTACAGATCAATTGAAGTTATCACTCGGAGGTCGTTATTTTGCTGGAAGACCCACTACAGAGATAGATTTTCAAAATCCTATTTTAACTCCAGAAACCAACCCAAGACTAAACTTTTTAAGCCCTAACGAGAGTAATCTTGAAGATTACCTTCAAATCAATTTTACGGCTACTTATCAATTTCAGCTTTCGAAGTCTTCGATCAGAACTGGGTTTAGCATTTTGAACCTGTTCAACAGCAATAACCTTACGCAACAATTCTTCAGGCTCAACGACTCCAATTCCTCTGTGGAAAATGTAAGAATCCAAAGCCTGGAGCTGACGCCAAATGCCTTTATTTCAATTCAATTTTAAAACTTGATTGTGTTTTTCACTTTCTTCTGAATTTGTTACCGTTCATCTTAAACATTCTACGACTCATCAAAAACTTCAGAATAAAACTAGACTTCCACTTTACTTTTGGATTGAACTTAAAACCTAAAAGTCATGAAAAATTTAGTAAGATTAGCTCTAATGCTTGTAATGTTTAGTTATCAAAATCTAACTGCTCAAGAAAAAACAACACTCATCGTAGAGTTTGAAAACATTGAAAATGTATCTGGAACTCTGTATATCGGAGTTTTCGAGAAAGAAAATTTTCTCAAGAAACCAATTTTTAGTAAAAGTATTGATGTAAAAAACTCATCTCATAAGATTGAGTTTAAAGATTTGGATCACGGAGTTTATGCTGTTTCTGTTTTTCAGGATCTGAATGGCAACGGAACAATGGATGCACAGAGCAACGGAATGCCAACGGAGCCATGGGCAATGTCTGGAACTCCAAACCCTATGGCTGCTCCAATCTGGGAAGAAGTAAGCTTTCAATTTGATGATAAAAATAAAGCAGTAAAATTGAAGATTTAAACATCAATCCATTTTCCTGAGTAAAGCCTGATGAAGAAAGACTTCAGCATCAGGTTTTTATTTGTTTTTTGTTGTTAGAATAGTCAAAGTTTTTCCTATTTTTGCCCTCCTTAAATTTTATATAAAAAAGTGATTATGACATTTGATGTGTTGATAGAAATTCCAAGAGGAAGTAGAAATAAATATGAGTACGATTTCGATTTAAAGCAGATTCGTTTTGATAGAATGTTACATACATCTATGATGTACCCAGCAGATTATGGTTTTGTACCAGAAACCTTGGCGCTGGATAATGATCCTATAGATGTTTTAGTATTGTTCACAAACCCAGTAGTTCCTGGGTGTGTTGCCAAAGTAAGACCTGTGGGCGTTTTGAACATGTCTGATGAAAAAGGACCTGATGAAAAAATTATATGCGTGCCTGTTGCAGATCCAATGGGAGACGAGGTTCATAAATTTTCAGATTTGAATCCTCATACTATTAAGGAAATTGAGCATTTCTTCAGAACTTATAAAGACTTGGAGAACAAAGAAGTTATCATTGGGAACTGGGGAGATGAAAAAGAAGCCCAAGAACTAGTGGATAAAGCTATTGCTAGATATAAAGAAAGCGATACGGTTACTCACAACTTTAGTTTATAGTAACAACGCTTAACCTAAACAAAAAGCCACTTTATTGAAGTGGTTTTTTTAGATTACAAAACATTCAAAAATAGATTTCAAATTCTTATTTTTGCTGAAATTCAGAAGAAATTATGTTCGATAGTTTAAGTGATAAGTTAGATAAGGCCTTTCATGTTTTAAAGGGGCACGGTCAGATAACAGAGGTAAATGTAGCAGAGACACTTAAAGAAGTGCGAAGAGCACTTGTGGATGCCGACGTCAACTTTAAAACTGCCAAAGAATTTACCAACATAGTTAAAGAAAAGGCTTTAGGTCAAAACGTACTTAAAAGTCTTAAGCCTAATCAGCTTATGGTTAAGATCGTCAAGGACGAATTAACCGAGATGATGGGTGGTGATGCAGAAGGTATTGACCTGTCTGGAAATCCAAGTGTTATCTTAATGTCAGGTCTTCAGGGGTCTGGTAAAACCACTTTTTCTGGTAAGCTTGCTAATTTTCTTAAAACTAAAAAAACCAAAAAGCCTTTACTTGTTGCCTGTGATGTATACAGACCAGCTGCAATAGATCAATTGCATGTGGTTGGTGAGCAAATAGGGGTCGAGGTGTTTTCTAACAAAGAAGAGAAGAACCCAGTTGCAATTGCAGAAGCTGCTATAGCTCACGCCAAGCAAAACGGGCATAATGTTGTGATTTTGGATACGGCTGGTCGCTTGGCTGTTGATGAAGTGATGATGAACGAAATATCCGACATCTACAAAGCTGTTCAGCCACAGGAAACTTTGTTTGTTGTAGATGCCATGACAGGTCAGGATGCAGTGAATACTGCAAAAGCCTTTAACAATGTCCTTGACTTTGATGGTGTTATTTTGACCAAACTTGATGGTGATACCAGGGGTGGTGCTGCTATTTCTATTAAATCTGTAGTCAATAAACCTATTAAGTTCATAGGTACCGGTGAAAAAATGGATGCTATTGATGTGTTCTATCCTTCAAGGATGGCAGATCGTATTCTGGGTATGGGTGATGTTGTGTCTCTTGTTGAAAGAGCTCAGGAGCAATATGATGAAGAGGAAGCCAGAAAGATTCAGAAGAAGATTGCTAAAGATAAATTCGGTTTTGATGATTTTCTGAAACAAATTCAGCAAGTCAAAAAAATGGGTAGCATGAAAGATTTGATGGGTATGATTCCTGGTGCTGGAAAAATGATGAAAAACATGGATATTGATGATGATGCCTTCAAGCACATAGAAGCCATGATTCATTCTATGACTCCGCTAGAAAGGAAAAATCCTACCAGCATTAATGCTAGCCGTAAAAAAAGAATAAGTAAAGGTTCTGGTACAACAGTCCAGGAAGTCAATCAACTTTTGAAGCAATTTACCCAAATGAGCAAGATGATGAAAATGATGCAAGGTGGTGGTGGAAAGAAGATGATGCAAATGATGAAAAATCTTCAGTAAAAGAAATTTTTCACAATTTAATGTTTGCAAGAATCTATTGTTCCTCAGTAGATTCTTGTTCTATTTTCCACTCTTGGTAACTGGTTAAATCTTTGTCAACGAGTCTAATTACAAAACCAAAAACAGTCAAATCATCCAGGTAACCCACAAAAGGGATAAAATCTGGAATAAGATCTAGTGGATTGATAATATAAAGAGCAGTAAAAATCATCGCTGCCAGAGTTTTCCAGGGTGTTTCAGGGTAATTCTTCTGCTTGACATCTTTTAAAAATTGAAACATCAGAATAATCTTATCCTTATATTTCTTCCAATCCGGATGATTTATTTTTGCAAATAGTTGATCTTTTTTGTCGAGTACAACATCAAAATCAGTTTCTGAAACAGATTTGATGCCATCCTTTACAAAGTTTTCATCAACTTTATTCTGTGTTTTCTTCCCTAATACTTTCATTTAATTTTTTTTCAGCTTCAGATTCAAACTCTCCATATTCTTTTTTATAAATCATAACTACCAATAAAAATAAGGATAATAACAATGGTCCAAAAATAAGACCTATAAATCCAAATAATGGAACTCCAATAATAACTCCAATTAAGGTAATAAGAGGGTGTTCATTTGCCATTTTCTTAAGAACGAGAAGTCTTACAATATTATCTGAAGACCCCACTACAATTAGTCCATAAGCCAATACACCTATAGCTCCAAAGGTATCACCTTGATAATACATCAACAAGGTGACAGGTATAAATCCTATCGCAGTTCCTATAAATGGAATCATGGAGCCAATGGTTGTAATTACAAACCAAAACATAGCTTCTGGAACTCCAAATATCCAATAACCGATCAATGAAATTATTCCTTGAAACAGGGCTACCATAGGAATACCAATAGCATTGGCTTTCACTTTTTTCGCAGATTCGGAGCCTATTAGCTTCAGGTTTTCTACATCTATGGGAATATAAGTTTCCATAGAGATGGTTAGTTTTTTTTCATTCAGAAGCATGTAATACAAAAGGAAGTACATTATACTTACGGCAATAAAAATTTCAAAGGTGCCTCCAGCAAGACCTTGAAGATTACTGGAAAGCCAATCTGTTACCGCTGAGCTATCTATTTTATCGCTGATTTTATAACCGCTAATTTCTTCAAGTTGGACAAGCTGCGCTTTTGCCGCTTCTACCACTTTTTCAGAATTCTTTATGGCTTTGCTCACTTTTGAAGAGAGCATAAGAATGATACTGAGCACAGGGACTAAAATCAAAATAAATGAGCCTAGCATCAAAACACTTACGCTTAATGTAGCATTCCAGCCCTTTTTTAGCATTTTCTGCATTAAGCCTTTCAGTAATACATAAAAAGTGATTGCTCCTAAAACTCCGGAGATGTAGGGCAGAATTTCACTAAAAATAAGCCATCCCAAGGATACAATAATCAAGAGGATAAAGAGTTGCCTTACTAGTCTTGGCGTAAGTTTTTCCATTTTTACTTAGCAAAAATTTGGCTCGTATCTTTAAAGCTTTTGAACTCAAGGGCATTGCCACTGGGATCTTTAAAGAACATAGTTGCTTGTTCTCCTGGTTTTCCTTCAAACCTGATGTAAGGTTTGATTACAAATTCAATCTTATTTTGTTTTAACCGATCAGCGAATTCGTGAAAAGCTTCCCATTCTAGCACAACTCCGAAGTGTGGTACAGGTACTTCATGGCCGTCAACAAGACTAAAAGCGTCTGGGTTTGGCTGATGGTTTTTGTCTTCATGAATCACAAATTGATGTCCGAAAAAATCGTAATCAACCCAATGAGTGTCGCTACGCCCTTCTTTGAAGTTTAACGTATTTGTATAAAACGCCCTGGCTTTTTCTAGATTATTAACTGGAACTGCTAAGTGAAACGGGTTTAGTGAGGACATATCTATGTATTTTATGAGTTGTTATTTTTATAAAGATCTTTCACTTCGTCTATTGTAAGATGTCTGTACTTCCCTTTATCCACGTCTAAATTAATATTTTTTATTCTAGTGCGTTTCAATGTTCTTACTCTATAATCTAAAGCTTCACACATTCTGCGTATTTGGCGGTTTAGGCCTTGTGTCAAAATTATTTTGAAGCTTCGGTCACCTAATTTTTCAACCTCACACTTTCTGGAAATCGTGTCCAGGATTGGAACTCCATTTCTCATTTTGGTAATAAACTCATCTGTAATCTGCTTATCTACAGTTACTAGATATTCTTTGTCGTGGTAATGTCGGGCTCTGAGGATTTGGTTGACAATTTCACCATCGTTTGTCATAAGTATAAGGCCTTCACTCATTTTATCTAAACGTCCTATTGGAAAAAGTCGAGTTGGATAATTGACAAAATCGACAATATTGTTCTTTTCAACCTTAGAGTTTGTAGTACAAACAACGCCCTTTGGCTTATTGACTGCCAAATAAACTTTTTCTTCAGTTTCAAATTTCACCAGATTCCCATCAACAAAGACCTGATCGCCAGGACTTACCTTAGTACCCATTTCAATATAGTTTCCATTGATGGTGACTCTGCCTTGTTCAAGAAGTTTATCGGCTTCTCTTCTGGAGCAAAATCCAGCCTGACTTAAGTACTTATTTATGCGAATCCCGTTTTCACTCATTTCTATTGCTTTAAGAACTTTAAAATTTCTTCATGAATACTCACTTTATTTAGAGAATGACCAGCGCCTTCTGTTATTTTAAGTACAGAATGTTTTAGGTTTTCATGTATCGCCTTAGCTGCTGAAACTGGAGCAACCTTGTCATATTCATCATGAATGATCAAGGCTTCCTTTTCAATGTTCTTCGAAAAGTCAGCGATTGAAAACTCATCAAAGTGATAATCAAATTTCTTTTTAAAAAAATCATCTAGTGCAAGCATGAATTTGTCATTCAATCGAAGTATTCGCTTGTAATCACTCATTATTTCTGTCATTTCTGAGGGGGCTCCCAGTAAAACCATCTTTTCCAGAAAAGGACTTTGCTTTAGATATTGGTTGTAAACTATCGTCATGGCTCCAACGCTATGGCCTATAATAAACTCTGGTCGATATAACTTCAATAGGCGGTCAAGACATCTGGAATACATTGGAACACTTAAAACTTTTCCATCAGAATATCCATGAGCAGGACCATCGAAGGCAATGATGTTGTAACTTTCTTTTTGCAAGCGCTGGATCAAGTCCTTCCACCTATAAGAATTACTGTCCCAGCCGTGAATTAAAACCACTGTTTTACCTTCCCCTTTCCAGTGATAAATCTGAACTTTATTGGATTCTAATTCAATAGATGTTGTTTTAGCTTTGTTCAGAAAAGTCTCTTGCTCAGGCTTCACTTTTCCTTTTCTTGGAGAAGAGAATAATTTATAAGCCTTTAAAACAGCTTTTTCAGGATTTATCCTGAAAAGTGAATTCAACCTCAAGCCTATAATTTTCGGTAAGTACTTATTAACGATTTTTTTTGAAGCTTTCATATTAAAAAGAAATTACAGGATAATAGGAATAAAAGGCACTACAAGTTTGGCTCTTCAAACCTTATCCAGAAATATTTAAAAGGAGCCTCGTCTGGAATTTGATTAGCCTCAATTTTAATTTCTGAGTCAAACTTTAGCTTGCTCGGCAAATGTTTTTTATCAATTACAATGTAAGCGCCTATTTCATTTATACTTAATATGACACTATTGATACTATTTTGGATATTATCAATTTTATAATTTTCGTAGATCGTTTTGAAATTACTATCAATACTTAAGCCTTTTTTGGTTCTGTATTTCGGATCTAGAATTTGAACTTCATTAATCGTAACTAAAGAGTCGTTTTGATAATTTGGTTCAATCACTAAGGATATGTTTCCCTCTTTATTAAATACTTCTATTTCACTGACTTTATTGAATTTTGATTCCAAATCAAATTCAGCAATAGAATCGTTAACCAAAATCGTACTGACCTCGTTTACTTTGGTTGAAGGAGATAGAAGGCCCAGCTTATTTTTTGCAATGATCGTTTCAGAATCTGAAGTATTACAGCTTGTTGAGAGGATCAACAAGAAAATGGAAGTAACAGGTATAAGCTTCATGATAATTTTTTTCAAAAATAAATAAAGTCGCTAACATGAAAGCATGCTTTCTGCTATATAAGTTTAGAATTATGTTTTAAATCAAATTATGCTTTCAGTATCTTTGCAATATGCAAAATGAAAATATAGAAAAACTTGTACATAAAGGTGTAATGCTTCCCCTTATGGAAGAATTTTACACTATACAGGGCGAGGGATATCATACAGGAACAGCAGCCTATTTTATTAGGATTGGAGGATGTGATGTAGGTTGCCACTGGTGCGATGTAAAAGAAAGCTGGGATCCAGAAAAACATCCACCTACCCAAATTGGTTCTATCATAGAAAATGCTAAAAAATATAGCAATACGATTGTTATTACAGGTGGTGAGCCCTTGACCTGGGACATGTCTCTACTTACGGAAGGTTTAAAAGCTAATGGATTGAACATTCATATAGAAACCTCCGGAGCTTATGATATGACTGGCGTTTGGGATTGGATTTGTTTATCACCAAAAAAAATAAAACTGCCAAAACCTGGGATTTATCCACGAGTGGACGAACTCAAAGTAATTATCTACAATAAAAGTGATTTTAAATTCGCTGAAGAACAAGCAGCACAGGTTTCAGAAGATTGTGAATTATTCTTACAGCCTGAGTGGAGTGTTAGAGAAAAAATGACGCCTCAAATTGTTGAATATGTGATGAAATATCCTAAATGGCGTATTTCTCTTCAAACGCATAAATACTTAAATATACCTTAAAGCATAGCTACTTTAGTTAATAAATGTTAATAATAAACTTTTATAACATAAATTTTCAAACCGTAGCTTTCTTCTTTCCGTATCTATGTTAAACAAATAAATACATACTTATGAAAAGAATTAAAAATTTTACACTATTATTCATTCTAGGTTTACTAGTAGTGTCATGTGACAATGATGATAGTTTAAACCCTGTTACAGATCCTGTCTTAGATAACATTAGATATGATCTGGATGAAAGATCAGAATCTGGTGTCCGTGGTGATGCAGTTTTCAATGAGCAAGCTGATGGCTCTGTCCAACTTATTCTTGAAGTTGAAGGTACTTCGGCTGGAAATATGCACCCAGCTCATATTCACATGAATTCTGCTGTAGAGGGTGGAAGCATAATTGTATCCCTGGAGCCTGTTGACGGAGAAACTGGTTTGAGTATAACAACATTTACATCGTTGGATGATGGTACGCCTTTAAGTTATGAAGATATTTCTGAACTTGATGCTTATATCAACGTACATTTAAGTGCTAATGATTTAGGTACAATTGTAGCACAGGGTGATATTGGTCAAAATGAATTGACTGGTGAATCCAAAAGTTATGATCTTGAAGAAAGAGCAGTACCTGGAATAAGTGGTTCTGTCCTTTTTGAAGAACGATTGAGCGGTGAAGCACTTGCTACAATAAGTCTAGATGGAACGCCAGACGGAGGAATGCATCCAGCCCATATTCATATGAATTCAGCTGTTGAAGGTGGAGCTATACTCTATACTTTTAATCCAGTTAATGGAACAACAGGAATGAGTCAATCCAATGTAGCAACTTTGGATGGTGGTTCTGAGTTTGTTTATGCTGACATATTAGAGGTAGACGGTTATGTCAATGTACATTTAAGTGCAGATGATTTAGGAACCATTGTAGCTCAGAGTGATATCGGTCAAAATGAATTGACAGGTGAGTTTAAAAGTTATGATCTTGAAGAAAGAGCAGTACCTGGAATAAGTGGTTCTGTGCTTTTTGAAGAACGATTGAGCGGTGAAGCACTTGCTACAATAAGTCTAGATGGAACTCCAGACGGAGGTCAGCATCCAGCTCACATTCATATGAATACTGCAGTAGAAGGTGGAAGTATACTTTATAGTTTTAATCCAGTAAATGGAACTACAGGAATGAGTCAATCCAATGTAGCAACTTTGGATGATGGAACTGCTTTTGTGTATGCTGATGTTTTAGAAGTAGATGGTTATGTAAATATACATTTAAGTGCTGATGATTTAGGAACTATTGTGGCTCAAGGAGATATCGGTCAAAATGAATTGACTGGTGAATCTAAAAGCTATGAACTTGAAGAAAGAGCAGTAGCAGGTATAAGTGGTTCTGTCCTTTTCGAGGAACGTTTGAACGGTGAAGCTTTAGCTACAATTAGTCTGGAAGGAACTCCTGATGGCGGTGAGCACCCAGCTCATATTCATATGAACACCGCAGTAGAGGGTGGAGGTATACTTTATACTTTTAATCCAGTAAACGGAACAACAGGAATGAGTCAATCCAATGTAGCTGCTTTAGATGATGATACAGAATTTAGTTATGCTGATGTTTTAGATGTTGACGGCTATGTAAATGTACATTTAAGTGCAGGTGATTTAGGAACTATTGTAGCTCAGGGTGATATTGGTCAAAACGAATTGACTGGTGAATTTAAAAGTTATGTTTTAGAAGAAAAGGATGTTACAGGAATTAATGGAACTGTTCTTTTTGAAGAACGTTTGAATGGTGAAGCTTTAGCCACAATTAGTCTGGTAGGAACTCCAGATGGTGGCGAGCACCCAGCACACATTCACGCTAATTCAGCATCTGAAGGTGGTGGCATTATTTATACCTTTACTCCTGTAAATGGAACAACAGGTATGAGTATGTCTAACGTTGCAGCTTTAGATGATGATACAGAATTCGGATATGCTGATGTTTTAGAAGTTAACGGTTACGTTAATGTTCACCTAAGCGCAGCAGAATTAGCAACCATTGTAGCCCAAGGCGACATAGGTGCTAATGAATAAGACTATTAATTTTAATGTTGGAATTTAAAAGCGACCCTCGGGTCGCTTTTTTTATGGATTGAGAAATTGACCTTTCCAATTGTTAGACCCGTCAAATCGGGCTCTAATGTGGTTTGGTCTTTTGAGTTCAAGATATTCCATGTGTTCGGGCACCAGTTTCAGAAGGCAAAAGTGGTGCTCATCCTCGTTGTAGTCTACATGATCCGGATTATCAATTGGCGTTCCAGGTGGATTTTTGGTGATAAAGTCTTTTTGAGAGTGGCCTTGAACCCTGCTCCAGTGGTAATCGTATTCTTCACCAGATTTTATCATTTCTATTTTTCCCTCAACTTTGACTTGAAGTAGTTTTTTGTGGTTGTAAAATAAAAGACTGCAATTTGGATTGTTTTCGAAATGACTTATTTTATCGCTTCTCTCATCTGTATACATAATCAAATCAAAGTCTGCTGTTGTGTCTCTTAATACAACAGTTCTTTGAACAGGAACGTTATCTTCAATACTTGCTAGACTCGGGTAGCGGAAAGCGTGTTTTTTTTTAAGGTAACCGAACTTTACTTCGTTTTTTAAATCTTTTAAAATTTGATCGAGCATTTTTGTTTAAAAATAAAAAAAGAGGGGCTAAACAGAAGCCTGTTTTATCGCAAATTTATACTTTTGCTCATGCAAAAAAATGTTCTTATTCTCGATTTTGGATCACAGTACACGCAACTCATCGCCAGACGAGTTCGTGAACTAAATATTTACTGTGAAATCCATCCCTTCAATAAAATACCAGAAGATTTATCTGTTTTCAAAGCAGCAATTCTCTCAGGAAGTCCATTCTCCTGCAGAAATCCAGAAGCTCCAAAACCAGATCTTAGTAAGATTAAAGGTAAAATTCCTCTTTTAGGAGTTTGTTTCGGAGCTCAGTTTATGGCTCACAATTACGGTGGGAAAGTGGATAGCTCAAACACACGTGAATTTGGTAGAGCAAATCTTTCATTTATAAAAGACGGTGAACTGTTCTTTGAAAATATTTTGGAACAATCACAGGTCTGGATGTCTCATAGTGACAGCATCAAAGATCTTCCAGAACATTTTACAAGAATTGCCAGCACTGCTGATGTTTTAAATGCGGCTTATAAAATTGAAGGTGAAGACACCTATGGAATTCAGTTCCATCCTGAAGTTTATCATTCAACTGACGGTGCACAATTGCTGGAAAATTTCCTTGTTAAGATTGCAAAAGTACCTCAATCCTGGACGCCGTCAGCTTTTGTAGATATGACGGTTTCAGAATTGAAGGAAAAAATTGGAACAGATAAAGTGATTTTAGGTCTTAGTGGCGGAGTTGATTCCACGGTTGCAGCGACTCTTCTTCATAAAGCTATTGGAAAAAACCTTCACTGTATTTTCGTCAACAACGGTTTGTTGAGGAAAAATGAATTTGATTCTGTTCTGGATCAATACAAAGATATGGGGCTCAACGTGAAAGGTGTTGATGCTACAGATCGGTTTATGGATGCTTTAAAAGGTATTTCGGACCCTGAGAAAAAACGTAAAGTAATCGGTAACTCTTTTATTGAAGTGTTTGATGATGAGTCTTCTTTGGTAGAAGATGCCACCTTCCTAGCTCAAGGTACCATTTATCCAGATGTTATTGAATCCATCTCTGTTAACGGTCCTTCTGCTACCATAAAATCTCACCACAATGTTGGTGGCTTACCAGATTTCATGAAACTAAAAGTTGTAGAGCCTTTAAGGATGCTTTTCAAAGATGAGGTGAGGCGAGTAGGCGCTGAGATGGGGATTGATCAAAAACTTCTTGGTAGACATCCATTTCCAGGTCCAGGCTTAGCCATTAGAATCCTTGGTGATATTACTTTAGAAAAAGTGAGGGTTTTACAAGAAGTAGATGCGATATTCATAGATGCCTTGAGAGAATGGCACCTATATGATAAAGTATGGCAGGCTGGAGCTATACTTCTTCCTGTAGATTCCGTCGGTGTCATGGGAGATGAGCGAACTTATGAAAAAGTTGTAGCTTTAAGAGCTGTAGAATCTACGGATGGTATGACGGCAGATTGGGTGGACTTGCCACATAAGTTTTTACAAAAAGTCTCTAATCAAATAATAAATCGAGTTAAAGGCGTTAATAGAGTAGTATATGATATCAGCTCTAAGCCACCAGCAACAATAGAATGGGAATAATGAAAAAGTTTTTTTTAAGTACAGTTTTACTACTCTTTGTTTTTAGTCTCAGTGCTCAAGACCTTAAAAGCTACCAAGCAGGGACAAATGAGAGTTTGGAGGATGTTGCTTCCAGATTTCAAGTAGATATTACTACTTTAAAGAGATTAAACCCCAACGTAAAAAATATCAGAGATGTATCTGGTGAGCTTTTGGTAGTTCCCTCGCAACCTAATTTTGAGCTGAATCCAAGAATTCAGCTTATAGCTTATGAAGTAAGTCCCAAAGAAACTCTTTACAGTATTTCTAAATCTTATAACCTCAAGGTAAAAGACCTTAGAAAGTACAATCCTTTTCTTAATGAACGAGAACTGGATTACAATGATGTTATAAGAATACCAACTTATGAGCTTAAGGATAAAGACTTGGATATCAATCAAAGTATAAAAAACTCAGAGTTTAGTACTTTGATGCACCTGGTGCTACCAAAGGAAACTAAATACGGGATTTCAAAAAAATATGGGCTGACAATTAAAGAACTGGAGGATTTAAATTCAGGGATAAATGAAAAAGAGATACAACCCGGTCAATTTTTAAAAATTAAGCGGCCAGTTGATACGACATCAACTTCCCGAATTCCGAAAAATCAAAACTATGCTTTCCTCAAAATAGATTCTAAAAATTCAATTGAATCTATTTCTGAAAATTATGATGTTACAGAACAACAGTTGATCCAATCGAATCCTTCCTTAAAATTTGAGGGAATAAGTGAAGGACTTGTTTTGAAAATTCCACAAGCAGAAGAAATAGATTATTCAAAATATGAAGCTTTTACTTTGGAAGACAAGCTTAAATATTTCGATACAAAAAAAATTGCTGTGATGCTCCCACTAAATTTGGAACGCACAGAAATAGATACAATTACAACGAAATCTTTAATCAAGAATAGTGGCTTGCTTAGAATTTCTCTTGACTTTTATGAAGGAATTCAGATGGCAATTGATTCTGCTCAAGCTAAAGGTATCACTGTGAACCTAGATGTATACGATACTAGAAATGATCCGTATCATGTGAATCAACTGCTGAATGAAAATTTTAAAAATTACCAAGCTGTAGTTGGACCACTTTTAGATCCAAGTCTCAAAGTTGTTGCAAATTATCTTGAGCGAGATAGTGTGCCCGTTATTTCACCACTTGTCAACCCAAATTTTGAATTTGAAAATCTTTTCAACACTTTGCCCAAAGATGAGGAGATGCAAGAAGTGCTTATTACTTATTTGCAAAAGATTCATACTGATGAAAATTTAGTTATTCTTTCAGATAGTATTTCAAAACCAGTGCAAAGAAAATACACTTACACCTTTCCAGATATTAATATTGCTAGTCAAGAGGGAAGTAATGGTTACTTAAAAAAATCTGACTTGCGTCCACATTTAGATTCTCTTGGCACCAATTGGTTCATTTTAGAAGCACAAAATATAGGAATTGCAGAATCTACTGTTTCGTTTTTAAAATCTTTTCAAAGAGATGGTTTTGACATTAGATTATTCACCTCTAAAAGAGGAGCCTTTTACGATGATGAGATTTCAAATTATTATCTGAGCGACCTCAAGTTCACATTTCCTTCTATTTCCAAAACACAACTCATTACAGGTGACCAAAAGCATAATAACAGCTTTCTTGAAAAACATGGAGTCTATCCCAATAAGTACGTGATAAGAGGTTATGACGTTATGATGGATTTACTTTTGAGGTTGTCTTATGCCAAAACTCTTCAAGCTTCTACAGAAATAAAAGGCTTTACGGAGTACGCTGAGAATAAATTTAGTTACAGAAAAAAGGAATTTACAAAAGGATATGAAAACGATGCTATTTATCTTCTACAATATCAGAAAGGTCTTGAGATAAAGTCATTAAATTTAGTAGATTTTCTAACTCTGGATGCAAACTAAGCCTTGAATAGATTTAAAATTCAATGGCACAGGCTTCAATTTTTGCAGCTTCAAATTCAGCAATAAGATTCTCTACAATTTTTTTAGCGGGTAGGATTTCATTTATCAATCCAGAGATCTGACCTATTTCTAATTCGCCTTCTTCAAGGTCGCCTTCAAACATTCCTTTTTTGGCTCTTGCTCTACCCAGCAAATCCTGAAGATCTCCTTTAGTAGGTGAAGTGGAGTACAATTTTTCAATGTCTTGGTAGAATTTGTTTTTCAGCATCCGTACTGGAGCCAACTCCTTCAAAGTAAGTCTGGTATCACCTTCCTGAGCTTTGATGACTTCTTTCTTAAAATTTATATGCGAGGAAGCCTCTTCACAAGCCACAAAACGAGTCCCTATCTGTGCAGCATCTGCTCCAAGAATCATAGCGGCAAGAATTCCAGAACCCGAGGCAATGCCGCCAGCAGCTATAAGAGGGATGGACAGCTCCTTCTTGACCATCGGGATAAGTGTGAATGTGGTAGTTTCTTCGCGACCGTTGTGTCCACCAGCTTCAAATCCTTCCGCAACAATTGCATCTACTCCAGCTTCCTGAGATTTCAAAGCAAATTTTACACTACTTACCACATGAACCACTTTTATATCGTGGGATTTGAGATGAGGTGTCCAGGTTTTGGGATTTCCAGCAGAGGTAAACACAATCGGTACTTTTTCCTCAATGATGATTTCCATGATTTTATCCAAATCTGGATAGAGCATAGGAACATTTACTGCAAATGGTTTTGAAGTTGTTTTTTTGCATTTTTGAATGTGCTCACGTAAAACATCTGGATACATAGAACCAGCACCAATAATACCAAGCCCGCCGGCTTCGCTAACTTCACTTGCTAGTTTCCATCCGCTAGCCCAAATCATTCCTGCCTGGATGATAGGATATTTTATACCGAATAACTCTGTAATTCTGTTTGTTTTCATCAAATATTATTATGCGATTACACCTGAACCGATGAGTTCATCTTCCTGATACCAGGCTACAAATTGACCTTCGGAAATGGCTGTTTGTTCATTTTCGAAAATGACATAAAGTTCATTTGCCATTTGGTATAGTTTAGCTTTTTCTAAGGTCTGTCTGTATCGTATTCTAGCTTTCACATCCATAGTTTCCCCTTCACTTAAGCTCAGGTCAGGTCGTATCCAATGCACTTCAGAATTGTCAACCCACAGGCCTTTTTTATGAAGTCCGGGATGATTTTTCCCTTGACCAGTATATAAAATGTTGTTTTCAACATCTGTGTCAATGACAAAAAGAGGCTCTTTAGTTCCGCCGATGGCCAGTCCTTTTCTTTGTCCTTTGGTGAAAAAATGTGCACCATCATGAGAGCCAAGAACTTTCCCGAATTCTGGTTTTAAATCCAGTTTTTTACTATCTTTTTTCAGCTGAGTTATCAATTCTGAATTTGCCTTTACTTCACCAATATTTGAGAAAATTTCATGTGAGGAATCAATTTCAATAACTCGACCCTTTTTGGGCTGGAGTTTTTGCTGAAGAAAATCTGGAAGCTTTACTTTACCTATAAAACAAAGTCCCTGCGAATCCTTTTTGTCGGCAGTAATCAAATCCTGTTCTTTTGCAATTTGTCTCACTTCAGATTTTTGAAGCTCACCAACAGGGAAAAGAGTTTTTTCCAATTGTTGTTGAGAAACCTGACATAAAAAATAAGATTGATCTTTGTTTTGGTCCTTACCCGCTAACAATCTGTATATAGTTTTACCGTCCTTTTCAATACTGTCTTTTCTGCAGTAATGACCTGTTGCCACGTAGTCAGCACCTAGTGAAGTAGCAATATCCATAAAGACATCAAACTTGATTTCTCTATTGCAAAGTACATCCGGGTTTGGGGTTCTGCCTTTTTCATATTCAGCAAACATGTAATCTACAATACGTTCTTTATATTGCTTGCTCAGATCAACCGTTTGGAAAGGTATACCCAATTTTTCTGCTACTAACATAGCATCATTACTATCTTCCAGCCAAGGACATTCATCGCTTATGGTAACAGAGTCATCGTGCCAGTTCTTCATAAAAAGGCCTATCACTTCATATCCCTGTTCCTTGCATAAATAGGCAGTCACACTAGAATCCACACCACCACTTAGTCCTACAACAACTCTTTTCATTTTTGTAATATTGAAATACAAAAATACGAAAACTTGGATAGAGTTTGATTAAAGTAGAGTTGTCATGATGAGCATTTCTATTTTGTTTAATAATCTTTAACATATTTAAACAAAGGTGAATAGGGGAGTTGTTATATTTTAAAATAAATTTTATGAAAATGAAAAATGGAGTAAAAAATTTAGTTCTAATGGTGTCATTAATTATTGGCGTAAGTTCTTGTAGTAGCGATGAAGACGGTTACGGTGCTGGTGAGCCGATCAACAATAATCCAACTACTTTTGAAATTATCGCAAATAGTCTGGATCACACGATTTTGGAGGATTTACTGGTTTCTAATGGTTTAGAGCAAGTGCTCAATGAAGGTACTTTTACGATTTTTGCACCTACTGACAATGCCTTTGAGGCTGTTGACACCTCAGGTCTTACGAGTGAACAAGTCACCAATATCCTTTTGAACCATGTTTTAGAAGGTTCTGCAGAATCTTCTGAATTATCAACAACTTACCTAAATACTTTAGCAACCGAACAGGTTTCAGGTGAGGAAAACAACCTAAGTCTTTATGTCAATGTTGGATCCGATATTACTTTAAACGGAACTTCGACAGTCACTGGAGCCGATAACATTGCATCCAATGGTGTTGTGCACATTGTAAACGAGTTTATTACAATTCCAGATGTGACTACTTTTGCAACAGCCGATCCAACTTTTGAAACTTTAGTCCAGGCATTGACAAGAGATGATCAACCCGATTTCGTTGGTATATTAAGTTCGTATGAAAATCCTGCACCTTTTACAGTGTTCGCTCCAACCAACGATGCATTCACAGGTTTACTTGCTGAGCTTGGTTTTGACAGCTTAGCAGAAATTGATGGAACAACTCTAACTTCAGTTTTAAATACCCATGTGATAGGTGAAGCTAACATTACATCTTCCAATCTTCCGACAGGAGCAGTTACAACTTTGGGCGAAACTTTTGAGCTTAACGGAACCACCATCACCGATCAGGATGGTCGAGAAATTGAAATTATAGTGACCGATGTTCAAGCTGGTAATGGTGTTATTCACGCTGTCAACATGGTGGTCTCTCCAAACTTAGGTATTGAGCCTCCTATGGAAGGGAATACAGTTGCAATGACGGTTGAAAATAGTGGAGCTTCTGCTTATTTTGTAAGTCAAATTACTGGTGGGGAGGATGTAACTCCTTTAGACACTAAAATAGCACGTGGAATTTAACAGTCGGTACTCGTTATACATTATCTGTAATAGGAGCAAGCGCTCACCCTTTTGAATTAAGAGATGCTAATGGCGATGCTTTGCTCAGCCAAAATATCGACGGTTCTTTTGAAAATGATGCTGATGTCAATTTTATAACCAATAGTTCACAGTTTGATTTTACACTCACTGCAGAATTAACTGCAGAAATTGCAGATTACATTTGCACTATACATAGCGGTATGAGAGGTGACATTACAATTTGAGAATAAAAATAATTAATTAGCACCAACAAAAAAGGAGTCCAATTTGGACTCCTTTTTTAATTCTGTAAAATCGACTAATTATTTCTTATCAATTTTTTTGTTGCCGCCTTTACTATTATCTTCTTTCTCATTTTGTTTCTTTTTCTGTTGCTCTGCTGCTTGTTCCATAATTTCTTGAAACTTTCTGCCCAGCTTACCTTTCTTCTTCTTAGGTTTTTTCTTTTTCTCCTCAATCTTCGCCAGAATCTTTTTATCATCTATGATCACGTGCTTAATGACAAGCATGATACCAATTGTAATTAAATTAGATATGAAATAATATAGCGATAATCCACTTGCGTAATTATTGAAGAAAATAAGCATGACGAAAGGAGCAAAATACATGATTACTTTCATGTTTGGCATTCCTGGTTGTGAGCTTTGCTGCATGTTTTGTCCAGCAGTCATTTGAGTATAAAAGAATATCGCTACCGAAGCAAGAATTGGGAACAAACTCACGTGGTTTCCATATGCCCATGACACTAGTGGAATATACGTGTCCCATTCAAATATAACATCATAACTCGATAAATCGTCTGCCCATAAAAATCCTTTCTGTCTTAAATCGAAAGCACTCGGGAAGAATTGGAAAAGCGCATAAAACACAGGGATCTGTAGAAGTGCTGGAATACAGCCTGCCAGCGGACTTACACCTGTTTTACTGTACAGCTTCATAGTTTCCTGCTGCTTTTTCATCGCATTGTCTTTGTACTTCTCATTGATCTCATTGATCTCTGGCTTCAAAACCTTCATTTTGGCCTGAGATAAATAGGATTTATACGTAATAGGAGAGAGCACAATTCTCACAACAATAGTCATGACAATAATTGCTAATCCATAACTTGGCAGCGAACTGCTTAAAAATGTAAAGAAGGGTATAAAAATATACCTGTTTATCCACCCAAAAAGTCCCCAGCCGAGTGGCACTATTTCATCTAAACTCCTCTCGTAATCGCTTAAAATTTTGAAATCAGAAGGTCCATGATACCAATTCATACTTTCTGAAAATTCACCATTATTTAATTTTAATGGGACTTCTGCAAGAAAATTCTTGGTGTATAACGTATCTACTTGTTCATCCTGAACCAAATTTCTTGACGTCATTTTTCCACTAGAAAAAGGAGTATCTGTAAGTAAGACTGAAGTAAAAAAGTGTTGTTTAAAGGCTACCCATTCTATTTGCTCATCTTCCTCAACTGCTTCGTCACCTTGCCCTGTATAATCATCTTTGTCGTTTTCGTATAGATAAACGATTTCAGTGTATCTATTTTCATAAGAAATACTTTTGGCCTTCCGCAGCGCTTTTACTTCCCACTTTAGATCAGCTGTTTCTGAAGAAATGATATTACTTAAGCCCTGAGAACGAATCCTGAAATTCATCATATAGTCGTCAGGCTTTAACTCATAAAAGAACTCAAGAAATTCAACTTCAGAAACTTTAGCTTTCATGCTTAAAGTTTGGTTTCCATTTTCTGAACTTAGGCTTGGTTCAAAATAAAGATCTCTGGTATTGTAAGTTCTGCCATCACTGGCTTCAAAGGAAATATTAAAACTGGCATTACCATCTTTAATTAAGAAAATAGGTTCGCCTTTATAAGTGTCATGTTGCTTCATTTTGGCTTCAACAATTTGCCCTCCTTTATTGCTGACCTCAAGTTCAATTACTTCATTTTCAATATTTGTAGTAGCATCCTCTATGGCGAAATCCTTGATGGCTGAGTAAGCAAATGCTCCATATTCTCTCCTCGCAAGCTCGTTTTTTACGGAGTCCTGAAGGCTGGAATTAGATCCTTGGGCGATTTCTGGTGTGTTTTTAACCTTATCGAGAGAAGGTTTTTCTTGGGGTGTAGATTCAACTTGTTCTGTTTTAGTTTCCTCAGGAACTATATCTTCGGTTGGATTCATATACATCATCCAGATCAGGATAAGTGCAACTAGTGTAAATCCTATAATAGAGTTCTTATCAAACGTCTTTTTTTCTTCCATTGACTATAACTATTGTGAAACTTGATTTTTCAAAATACGTGCAAAAATCAACATTTAATTTTATTTAAGTGAGGTTATTGTGGGTTAATTTAGAGAAACGATCATGTTTCAACTATTTATGAAACTTTTTGGCCGCTTCAATAAAGCTCAAGAATAGCGGATGTGGTGTAGCTACTGTGCTTTTATATTCAGGGTGATATTGCACCCCTATAAACCATGGATGGTCTTTCAGCTCAATAGTTTCTACAAGTCCTGTTTGAGGATTTCTACCTGTGCAAAGCATACCATTTTTTTCTAAGTCTTCTACATACTTATTATTCACTTCATATCTATGTCGGTGTCTTTCCGAAATGCTTGTTTTTCCATAGATTTTAGCCAACTTAGAATTGGGCTGGAGTTCGCAATCCCAGGCTCCCAATCTCATCGTACCTCCCATCTGTTTTAAGTCTTTTTGATCTTTCATGAGGCCAATGACAGGATGTAGAGTGTTAGGGTCCATTTCTTCTGAATTTGCTTCTGCTAACATTAAAACATTTCGAGAAAATTCTATAACTGCCATTTGCAGACCAAGGCAAATTCCTAAAAATGGAACTTTGTGAGTCCTTGCAAATTCTACAGCTGCTATTTTACCTTCAATACCTCGCTCTCCAAAACCAGGAGCTACCAGGAGTCCATCCAAATTTTTAAAAATAGCTTCGTTGTGTTCTGTTTCTTCAGAGTTGATCCAAACTACATTTACTTTGACGTCGTTATAAGCTCCAGCATGAATAAACGATTCCAAAATTGATTTGTAAGAATCTTGAAGATCAACATACTTACCAACTAAACCTATTGAAATTTCTTCAGTTGCATTTTTTAATTTGTCAACAAAGAAGTTCCATTTTTCCAAATCCGGAACTACATCATCTTTAAGGTTTAATTTTTTTAGGGTAATGGTATCCAATCCTTCCTCTGCCATAAGCCCAGGAACTTCATATATAGACGCTGCATCAATAGATTGGATGACAGCCTCTTTTTTGACATTACAGAAAAGTGCCAGTTTGTTTCTGATGTCATCATTGATTTCATGTTCCGTTCTGCACACCAATATCTCTGGAGAAATTCCACTTTCCATGAGCGTTTTTACACTATGTTGAGTAGGTTTTGTTTTTAGCTCTTTTGCAGCAGAAAGATACGGGATCAATGTCAAATGAATCACTAAAGCATTGTGCTCACCAAGTTCCCACTTGAGCTGCCTTACAGCTTCTATATAAGGTAATGATTCAATATCACCTACAGTTCCTCCAATTTCAGTAATGACGATGTCATACTTATTATCTTGCCCGAGAATTTGTATGCGCTCTTTTATTTCGTTGGTAATGTGAGGAACAACCTGTACTGTTTTTCCGAGGAAGTCTCCTCTTCTTTCTTTATCAATAACGTTTTGATAAATCTTACCAGTCGTTACATTATTGGCCTGAGAGGTATTTACATTCAAAAATCGCTCGTAGTGACCAAGATCCAAGTCTGTTTCTGCACCATCTTCAGTTACAAAACACTCTCCATGTTCATAAGGATTGAGCGTACCAGGATCTATATTGATATACGGATCAAGCTTTTGAATGGTTAACTTATAACCTCTTGCTTGTAGAAGTTTTGCTAATGAAGCTGCGATTATTCCTTTCCCTAAAGACGAAGAAACACCGCCTGTTACAAAAATATACTTTGTATCGGCCATTTGTGTTGAGAGTTTTGTGTCTATACGGGATGCAAAAATATCATTTAATTTTTGCTTAAACTTAGAATTAGTTTAAAAATCCTTAGCTTCTTCTTATCCTTCTCAGGATGTCTTCCAAACCATTCTCTTTCAGTTCCAATACTTCTTGCATTTGTTGACCAAGTTTATTTTCTGGAAATCCCTTTCGTTTAAACCATATTAAATAATATTCTGGAATATCAGAAAGATAATAGCCCTTGTATTTACCAAAGTGCATTTTAGCATTGGCAAGTTCGATTAAAGCTTTTTTGTGAGATTCAGAATTCATTAACAGTCAATTCTAGGTATGAGATAGGCTTTTAGTCATGTTGCTAAGAAACCCTTTTAAATTATTGTAGCCAAACTTTTAATTATTACTTTTGTCAACCAATTTATACTATAAAACCTGATTATGAATTTACATGAATATCAAGGCAAAGAAATATTAAGTAGCTTTGGCGTAGGCATCCAAAAAGGTATCCTAGCTAAAACTCCTAAAGAAGCTGTTGAAGCTGCAAAAAAATTGACTGAAGAAACCGGAACTGGATGGCACGTAATCAAAGCCCAGGTTCATGCCGGTGGTCGTGGTAAAGGTGGTGGCGTCAAACTTGCTAAAAACCTTAAGGAAGTAGAACAAATTGCAGACGAAATATTAGGAATGCATTTGGTTACACCTCAAACAAGTAAAGAGGGTAAGGAAGTGCACCAAATTCTTATAACCGAAGATGTTTACTATCCAGGTGATAATGAACCAGATGAATATTACATGTCTGTTTTGCTAAACAGAGCAACTGGAAGGAATATGATTATGTATTCTCCAGAAGGGGGTGTGGACATCGAAAGTGTTGCAGAAAAAACTCCTGAAAGAATATTTACGGAAGAAATTGATCCTGCTACAGGAATAATGCCTTTCCAAGCGCGTAAAATTGCGTTTAACTTTGGTCTTGAAGGAAAAGCTTTTAAAGAAATGACAAAGTTTGTCACTGCACTTTACAATGCTTACGACGGATCAGATTCTTCTTTATTTGAGATCAATCCTGTTCTAAAAACAAGCGACGATAAAATTTTAGCCGTCGATGCTAAGGTAACTTTAGACGATTCAGCTTTATTTAGACATAAAGACTACCAAAGCATGCGCGATACGCGTGAAGAAGATCCTACAGAAGTGGAAGCAAGAGATGCTGGCTTGAGTTATGTCAACCTTGACGGAAATGTAGGCTGTATGGTCAACGGTGCTGGACTTGCCATGGCTACAATGGACTTAATCAAATTTGCTGGTGGAGAACCTGCAAACTTCCTAGACGTTGGTGGTACGGCAGATGCTAAGCGTGTGGAACAAGCTTTTAAATTAATCTTAAAAGATGAAAAGGTTGAAGCTATCCTGATCAACATTTTTGGAGGAATTGTAAGATGTGACCGTGTTGCAGAAGGTATCATAGAAGCTTACAAAAATATGGGAGATCAGATTACTGTCCCAATCATAGTAAGACTTCAAGGAACCAATGCTGAAAAAGCGGTAGAATTGATCAAAGAAGCAGGAATTAACGTGAAGACAGCAGTTCAATTTAAAGAAGCTGCAGATAAAGTTCAAGAAGTTTTAGCTTAACACTTACAACTTTATAGAATATAGAAACCCTCGATGTATCGAGGGTTTTTTTGTGTTTTAGACTGAAATAGGTTTTTGGCTCGAAGTTTTATTCTCGATATAATCAGCCAGATAATCTGCATCTTTTTTTATTCCGCCGAGAGTGGCTGAGGCTCGAGTATGAAGCCATGGAAGTCCGATAAAATAAAGACCGTCCACATTACTTACGCCTCTGTGATGAACTGGATAGCCGCTCTTATCGAGTTCCAGGCCTTCTATCCAATCAAATTTTGGTCGATACCCTGTCGCCCATATAATATTCTTAATGTCGGCTAGTTTTGCCTCTTCTGTGATTATTGTCTTTTGTTTGGCATCTACCGTTTTTCCAACAGGTATAACATTTTCTTTGTTCAGAATACCCTTTACATCTACACCTATAACCGGTTGTTTGGCTTCACTTATTTTTTTACCAAGCCAGGAATCTTTCCCAAAGCTGAGATAGCCAGTTTTTGTAAACCACCACCACAAGGTCTTTCCTAAAAATTCCTGGGGTAAAGTTTTTACATCGGTTTCTCCAGAGAAATAAACCTCACGATTGGTATCTGAAATTTCGTCCAAAATTTGGTATCCAGAATCTCCGGCACCAACCACCATGGCTTTACCCTCCTGCAACTGACTAGGATTCTTGTAATAGTCGCTGTGAATCTGAAAAATCGATGAATCTATTTTGCTGTGAAACGGGGGAGTGTATGGGATATGAAAGGGACCAGTAGCAATGATGACTTGCTCCGTTTCATAAAACCCACCTTCATGTTTGATGATGAAATAATCGGTTTTGTCCTGAACTTCTGTAACTAAAGTATTGAAGTGAATAGGAATTTTAAATTTATCAACGTAAGCTTTGAAGTAATTGGCGACTTCATATTTATTTGGATAGTGACCTTTTGGTTTAGGAAAATCCATGCCCTTCAGATTATTAAATTCCGATGGGGTAAATAGTGTTAAGGAATCCCACCGCTTAAGCCAAGAAGCTCCTACCTCGTCTTCTTTATCAAGGACTATATAGTTTTTACCTTTTTGCTCAAGTTCATAAGCCATGGAAAGTCCAGCCTGTGCAGCACCTATTATTATAAAATCATACATTTTTGAAATGTTTTCTATAATATAAGCTATAATCCTTTCAAAAGCAAATATTATGCTTGCAGCGTTTGATTCAGTTTAAAGTACTTGTTGTAAATGTGAAGAATAATAACTCCAAAGCTGACAGCCACAACGATAAGAATAGTGTTGATGATATTGTCTGCGGAGAAAGATAGTTTGATGAGTATGGTTGAGATGACAAAACCGGAATTCCTTATGACACGGCTAAATTCTTCAGTTTGTAAAAATGAGAATAGAAGCAGCAACACATCAATTAAAATCAATATTGTAAAGAAATCATCAAAAAATATAGTATTAACCGATTTGATAGACACGGAAGAATATTCTGTACCTGAAATAGTTTCATAAAACCAACTTCCAAAGGAAAAAAGCGCGAGCATGACAATAGTAGGCACTAAAATGGTAGCGAATATATTTTTTACCTTGATGTGAGATTTTGTTTTAGAAGTGATCTTTTCTTTTTCCACCTTGTTTTTAGAGTTTAACTTGTAAAAGGTGTATATCAGATAGAATAGGACTAAAGTAGCAACAATATCAATAGTAAACTGTATATCTCCTTCAATGGAGAACCAGCTTGAAGAAAATTCTAAATTAGATAAATCATAAAATATTTTTCTTATTAAAATCAAGGTGATGATCTCATACTGTTTGCCAATGTAGATTGTAATTGATTTTGGTAAATAAAAAACCAAGAGATAAACCTCGTAAATAAGAATGATCGAAAAGGGCGTGTAGATAGCTGAAATAGGGCTAATGATGAAATTGCCGTCATATTCGCCAATGTCCAACAAGTTAAAATCAATCAAGCCAATAATCCCCAGGTGAATTGCAAAACTGATAATAGCAGCAACAACTATTACTTTTTCAAGTTTTTCTTTCAGCGCTTCAGAAAGAAAAAACGAGTTTACAGAAGAATAAAATTTTGAAAGCTTGTGTTTTGACATGTTTAAATATAGTTAAATTGTTTTATCACAATCCCACACAATAGTTATTTAAGATATAATATCCGCAATAATCATTTTGGCATGAATCCTTGAATTCTCGATGAACCACTTGTGAGTTTCCATTCCGCCGCAGATGACTCCAGCCAGGTAAATCCCATCAATATTGGTTTGCATGGTTTGCTCATCGTATTTAGGAATAGAAAGTTGATCCTCACTGAGTTTAATTCCAAGTTTTTTTAAAAATTCAAAATTAGGTCTGTAACCAGTTAATGCTAAAACGAAATCATTTTCCAGTGTTTGGATTTTACCCTCTTCATCTTTAAATTTCACATAATCCTCACCAACTTCTGTCAATTCAGAATTAAAATAAGCTATAATACTTCCTTCTTTAATTCTGTTTATGACATCTGGTCTGACCCAGTATTTTACACGTTCTCCAATCTGCTTTCCTCTTACTATCATAGTGACTTCAGCTCCCTTCCTGTATGTTTCCAAAGCTGCATCTACAGACGAATTACTAGCGCCAACAACCACAACTTTTTGAGTAGCATAGTAATGTGGATCTCTGTAATAATGAGTGACTTTATCCAATTCTTCACCAGCAATATTCAAGTGATTTGGAATGTCATAGAAGCCTGTCGCTATGATAACATTTTTGGACTGATATTTACTTTTTGAAGTGGTGGTTGTAAACACATGATCTTCGTTATAAACATTTTTGACTTCTTCAAACAGCTGAATGTGGACTTGCTTGGATTCAACAATTCTCCTGTAATATTCCAAAGCTTCTTGTTTTGAAGGCTTGGAGTTTGTGCTTACAAATGGAATACCGTCTAGTTCCAACTTTTCTGACGTAGAAAAGAAAGTCATTTTATCTGGATAGTTGTACAGTGAATTTACCAGCGCGCCTTTTTCAATAATGACATAAGAAAGATTTTTCTTTTTTGCTTCAAGTGCGCAAGCAATGCCTATTGGGCCACCACCAACTATTAGAACATCATATACCATGTTATTTATTTATCAAATTTTTCAAATCGTGAATTGTTTGTTTTGGATTATCAGATTTGAATACGTAACTACCCGCAACCAAAACATCAGCTCCTATATTTACAAGCTCTTCCGCATTCTTATTGGTTACACCGCCATCTATTTCAATTTTAGTGGAAGCGCCTTCATCTTCAATCAAAGCTTTTAGCTGTTTTACTTTATCATATGTTCGTTCTATAAAGTGCTGACCGCCAAAACCTGGATTCACACTCATCAGACAAACCATATCAATATCGGAAATGCAGTCTCTTAGCAATTCGACATTGGTATGCGGATTTAAAGCTACACCAGCTTGCATTCCGTGTTGTTTAATGGACTGAAGACTTCTATGTAAATGTGTACAAGCCTCATAATGCACTGTAAGCATATTGGAACCTAAATCTGCAAAATCTTTGATATACCGATCTGGATCTACAATCATCAAATGTACATCTACAAATTTTTTGGTATGTTTTGTTATCGCCTTTAGAACAGGCATTCCAAATGAAATATTAGGAACAAAAACGCCATCCATAATGTCTATATGAAACCAATCTGCTTCACTTTCATTTATAAGTTCTATATCGCGTTGCAAATTGGCAAAATCTGCAGCGAGTAGGGAAGGGGCAATTAGTTTATCACTCATTGGTAAAATTTTAAGCAAAAATAAGGTTTTGAATGCTTAAAACACTACATATTTAGTAAAACGGCTTGTGTTTAAGAGGTGTTTAACTGTATTTTGCAAGATATAGAAAAATAGAATGTGGCAATTTTTAGTTCATTATCTCAATCATTTTGTAGTCATAATTGCTATAGCATGGATTTACAGTTCCAGGCAAGTCTTGAAAGGTTTCCTGATATTACTTTCAACAATGCTCGTAGATATTGATCACTTGTGGGCAACACCCATTTTTGATCCAAACCGCTGTAGCGTAGGATTTCATACATTTCATTCCGAAATTGCCATTATCATTTATGTGGCAGGAATGTTTATATTCAAAAACAAGTGGTTAAAACTTGCATTCATCGGACTTGTCTTCCATATGATCACAGACGGCATTGATTGTTTATGGTCCGGCATTTGAGCCATAACAGTTAATTTGGTATATTTCAAAACATTCTATTTTAATGAAACGTTTCTCTTTTTTTTTATTTCTGAATTTGTTTGCGTTAGCTTTAAGTGCTCAGCCAGTTAGCTTAAAGATGGTAGATAGATTACCTGTTGACGCGGATCAGTTTTGGGGAGTTGATACTTATCAACGTTTATATTTTTCAAAGAATAATGTGTTTTACAAAACTGAAAATCAAAAACAATTTCAATTTCAAGATTTGCAATTAGGCGAACTGGAAAGTGTTGACTTATTGAATCCGCTCAAAATCCTTTTGTTTTACAAAGAAGCAAATACCCTAGTGATTTTGGACAACCGATTAAATGAAGTTGAGCGAATAAATTTCAATTTTATATCAGATTTTAAAACTGTTGATTTTGCTGGTATTTCCAAAGATAATTTACTTTGGATATTCAATGCTGATCTTCAACAGCTCGAACTTTTTGATTATCAAGAGCTTCGAACTAGAAGTTCGTCCTTACCCATCAATAAAGAAGTCCTTGAAATGAAAAGTAACTATAATTTTTCATGGTTACTCCATCCTAACGGTTTCTCAAAGCTCAATATCAATGGGAGCTTGATCGACCAATTCAATTATGAAAACGCTGTTTCCTTCAATATCTTCAAAAACCAGGTCATGGTTCAAACCGAAATTCACCTCGAAATTTTTGGTAAAGACACAGATGATAAAATCATCTTTAAAAAACCAGAAATTACCTTCAATCAATTTTATTTCAATGATGAAAACATCTATATTTACAGCGATAAAGTACTCTACACGTACAGAATAAACATAGTAAATAACTGATTTTATGCACGTTGCAATCGCTGGGAATATAGGAGCTGGAAAAACTACGCTCACAAGATTTATCGCAAAACATTACAATTGGAAAGCAGAATACGAAGACGTCATTGAAAATCCTTTTCTAGAGGATTTTTACGAAGACATGAAGCGTTGGTCATTCAACTTGCAGATTTATTTTTTGAACAGCCGTTTTAGACAAATTTTACAAATCCGTGAGAGTAATATTGACATCATTCAGGATAGAACTATTTATGAAGATGCATTTATTTTTGCCCCCAATCTTCACGCTATGGGCTTAATGTCCAACAGAGATTATGAAAATTATTCCTCTCTGTTTAACCTCATGGAGTCTGTAACAGAATCTCCAGATCTGTTGATTTATCTTAGAAGTAGTGTGCCAAACCTGGTCAAGCAAATTCAAAAACGAGGAAGAGAATATGAAAATTCCATATCTATAGATTATCTCAATAAACTCAATGAGCGCTACGAAGCCTGGATTCAAACTTATGATAAGGGTAAATTGCTAATCATCGATGTAGATGAGTTAGATTTTGTAGATAAACCCGAAGACCTTGGAGTGATCTTAAATAAAATCGATGGAGAAATTAATGGGTTGTTTTAATTTCTTCCCCTAACCCCTCCCAAGGAGGGGAACTTTTACTCCTCATATCAAAAAATAATGATGGAGTAAATTTCTTATTTTGACTTACCACTCACTATCTCCAATTATCTTTTTGATATCGGGCCTAAAATAATTCGGGCCTTTCAGGACTTTTCCATCCTCTCTATAGATCGGTTTTCCGTCCTCACCTAGCTTACTCATATTGCTACGGTGAATTTCATCAAAGACCTCTTCAATTTTATGCTGCATGCCATGAGATAGAATGGTCCCACAAAGAATATATAGCATGTCACCAAGAGCATCAGCAACTTCTGTAAGATCACCTTGCATTGCAGCATCCAGATATTCTTCGTTTTCTTCCCTCATGAGTTTATAACGCAACAAATTTTTCTCAAGTTCTAAGTTGGCTTGTTGTGTTTCGGAAATGTCCAATCCGAAAGCTTTATGGAATTTTTTTACTTGGTCTATCGGTTTTTTCATAAGAATAAGAAGTATTTTTGCGTAAAATAAAACATTTATGTTTACTCCTGGACGTATTGCCTTTATCATTTTTTTTGTTGTGGCTTTTGTATCAATATTGATTTATTCTTACATTAAAGACAAAGGCATGCACAGTAGATATTACAAGGGGACATTATTTGTTTTACTGGGTTTCTTTATTTTCATCATTTCGTTAGTTTTTTTAAGATTCTACTGGAGAGAGGAATCTTTGCTGGATCTCATAAGAAATATGATGGGGGGCTCTTAAAAAGTTAAAAATAATTTTAACTTTAAGCTTCAATTCTACTAAAGTGAGTTAATGATCTTATTCAGGAACATCGTTTTTTTTATTTTGTTTTTCAACTTTTCTTCATATGCTCAAACAGATGAAATTGATCAATTATTCAGATACAACAAATACGATAAACTGGAGATCCTCCTCTTTGAATCTTCTGAAGTAGATGCTACTAACTTAAAATTAGCTCAATCTAAATATTACAATACCTTCAAACAACTGGAACAGTCTTTTGAGGTTTTATTTAATCTTGATACTACCCGATTAAGTACCAAACAAAAAGCTTATTACTATCATAATCTGGCAGAATCCTACGATTTGAACAGCAATTTTGACCTTGCTGCGGATAATTACTTGATTGCTCAGAAATATTATAAGGAAATTGATGACCTAGTCAATTACAATTCCATCAATCTTGATCTGTTTTATGCCATTGCAAATCCAGATATTTATCAAAATCCTGTAGATTATCTCAAAGCATTTCAAGAGTTGGCAGTGACAACAAAAGATACACTACAACTTGTTGACCTAGAATTAGAATTAGCTTTTGAAAGTCTTGAGCAAGAAAATGATACCACAGCCAAGTTTCTTGATCATATCCAAAATGCTTATGATTACCTGGAACATGATTTTAGCTCTTATAAATTAGGTGTGGTGCACACGTTTCATGCCTTTTATTATACAGATGTTATTATAGATAAAGATTCGGCTTCGTATTATTATAATAAAGCAATCGAAATAAATAAAGAACTGGGTCTTCCTCATAAAGTAGCCTTAGGTTATTTTAGCTTAGGAGATTTGAGCCGCTACACTGAGGATTACGAAAAGGCTATATTTTGGACCAAGAAGGCCAATGACTATAGAAATTTTAATTATGATTTTGAGCTTACAGCCTATATCAATCAAAAGCTCGCAGAAGATTATAAGGAGATAAATCAACTGGACTCCGCTTATTTTTATCTCAATAAGTCAGTTCAATACAGAGATAGCTTGAATATCCAAAAGCAAAATATAAACCTTACCCGTTTTGAAGCTGAGAAAAAAGAAAAGGAGAATTTAATTTTAGAAAAGGAAAATCAAAGAAATGAAGCTTTAATCCTTGGTTCTCTTGGGGCTTTGGTATTACTTATATTTTTATCTTTTTCTGTCTATAAGAATGCCAGGCGTAAAGAAGAGATTATCCAAAAAGACAAGGCTTTGGAAATCAAAAAAATTGAAGAAAAGCTGAAAAAACAGCAGTTAAAAGCTTTGGATGCCTTGGTAGTTGGTCAGGAAAAAGAGAGAATGAGAATTGCAAGTGAACTTCACGATAATATAGGCTCAAATTTTATGGCTATAAAGTCCTATTTTGATCATTTCAAAAATGAATTTGAAATCCAGGATTCATCTTCTCAAGTTTTTGAAAAAACTCACGAGTTGCTTGAAGAAACTTATCATGATATCCGATCCTTAGCTCATCTCAAACATAGTGGCTTGATGAATGATAATGGATTATTTCCAGCTCTTCAAAAGCTAAGTAAAAACGTAAGTTCCTTTAGTAAGACTCAAGTGGATTTTAATTCATTTATAGAAGAAGAAGTGGAGCTCAATGAAAAGCTTGAGCTTAATGTGTTTAGGATTGTTCAAGAAAGCATGGCAAATGTGGTCAAGCATTCTAAAGCAAAAACAGCTTCCATTTCTATTACAAAAATAGACTCTCTTCTTAATATTATCATTGAAGATGATGGTGTTGGATTTGATAAAAATAAAATCAGTAATAATGATTCTTTTGGATTACAGAGCATAAAGGAGCGCGTGCAATTATTGAACGGTAATTTTTCTATTGATTCTAAAGAAGGACGAGGAACCACTATACTTATAGATATACCATTATGATAAAAGTAGCAATTGCAGATGATCACCAAACGCTTATAGATGGTATTTGTTTACGTTTGGAAAATGATAAAAATATTGACCTGAAATTTTTCACCAATAATGGCAGGGATTTTTTGAAAAAACTAAAAAATACACCTGTTGACATAGCGATTATAGATATAAAGATGCCAAAAATGGATGGTGTTTCCCTCACCAGAGTCTTAAGAGCTGAACATAGTGATATCAAGATAATTGTACTCTCGATGTTTGATCAGATCGATGCGGTGAGAAAAATGATTGATGCTAAAGTGAACGGCTATGTTTTAAAAACCTCTCCAATGGATGAATTAGTTATCGCTTTACGAGAAGTCTATGAAGGCAACGATTATTTTGACGACCATTTAGAAGGTATTTCAGAGCTTTTTAATAAAAGAGAGAAATCAGAAAAATCAAAGTTATCTCAAACTGAAAAAGAAATTCTTGATCTTATTGCGGAAGGCAAAACTTCTCAGGAAATTGCAGAGGTAAGGCAGTCTGCTGTTTCAACAATAGATACTCATAGAAGAAATATGTCTCATAAGCTCGGTCTTTACGGCAAGGGTGAACTTTTGCGTTATGCAATGGATAAAAAATATAAATTTGATTAAAAAATAAATTATGTCAATACTATTGGTCAGCACCACCAGAGATCCCGGTAAGTGGGCTAAAACACTTAAAGAAAAAAATGTGTCCCTGGATATTCAAATATATCCAGATGTGGAAAGGCCTGACGATGTTGAGTTTGCTATTTCATGGAAGCACCCTGAAGGACTTTACAAAGATTTTCCAAACCTAAAGGTAATCGCATCCATGGGGGCCGGTGTAAATCATATCTTGAAAGATGATAATCTTCCTGAAGATGTGAAAGTGACAAGAATCGTCGATGACCAGTTGACAAAAGATATGAGTGAGTTTGTTCTTTTACAGTGCCTGGCTGTTTCCAGGAATTTATTTATTCACCTCCAGGATCAATCTGAAAAACAGTGGAAACCGAAATCCTATCAAACACCTAAAAAAACGAGTGTCGGCATCATGGGTTATGGTGTGTTAGGTCAGGAAGCCGGAAAAGTTTTGAAGGCAAATGGATTTGAGGTTTATGGTTACGCGAATTCTTCTAAAATTGTAGATGGAGTTCAGGTTTATGGTGCAGATGAGCTAGACGCTTTTCTAAACAAAACTCAAATTTTGGTGTGTTTGCTTCCAGTGACTTCAAAGACTAAAGGAATTTTAGATTTGCAGCTATTTAATAAATTAAAGGAAGATGCATATTTGATAAATGTCGCTCGCGGAGAACATTTGGTAGAAGCAGATCTTATTTCAGCAATAGACAGAGGTATTATCAAAGGGGCAAGTTTGGATGTTTTTCAGGAGGAGCCACTACCAGAAATTCATCCATTTTGGAATCATCCTAAAATTCAAATTACACCGCATATAGCGAGTATGACAGATCCAGAATCGGTAGCCAAGCAGCTGTTGGAAAATTATGAAAAGATGCAAAATGGCGAAACCTTGATGAATGAAGTTGATGTTGAGAAAGGATATTAAACTTAGATGTTTATCATCAAAACCCTTTTTTTATAATCAAAACACCAATAAACACAGCCAATATCCCAATCAACAGACTTCCTAATCCATAAAGAAGAAACTCTGTGTATAAGTTGTTTTTGAGCAAATTCATATTCTCTGAGGAGAATGTTGAAAACGTGGTAAATCCACCACAAAAGCCTACAACAAGCAGTAGTTGTAAGTTTGTGTGCGAGGTTTCAGATTTCAAAAACCAGCCCATTAAGATGCCTATGAGTAGACTGCCCAATACATTTACGGTTAAAGTTCCGTATATATCAAGTTTTGTGTCCACCTGATATTTAAAAATTAGAGATACCCAATACCGGACAAGACTGCCCAAACCACCACCTAAGAAAACCAGCAATGCAGACTTCATTAATTTTCAATTATAGGGATGTAAAAATTGGTAATCCATTCTGCTGGGTTTACAGTATCGTTTCCGTCAATTGCAAACTCAAGGTAAGGTTTTAAAGATCCGTTAATAATTAAATCTCTTTTTTCGATGATAGCTTCAGCTATAGATAAAAGTTCTTTAAGATTAAAATAATCTCCAGTAAGTTGAGTTTTAAAATACATGCTTCTGGTTATCGGCTTGGATAAAACTTCAAAATAATCTGGAATGACTACCCGATTTTCTGTTCCTACTCCGGCAGAAAATATGACGTTTTCAGTTTCTTCATATAAGTTTTCAAAAAGGATTAATCGACCTTTAAAAACACCAACTCCCTGTTCTTGCATGAAATTTTCAATACTTTTGAACGTAGGATTGGATTTTTTCAAAATATTTTCAAAATCAAGTCTTGAAGCAGAAGTTGCGTGGAGGAGGTAAAATCCGCCAGTTTCTACTTTGCCCACTGGTGAGATATCATAAACAGAGATCTCTTTAGTGATTTGTTGCTCAAGTGTTTTTAGACTTTCTTTTACGGCAGCTTCAGTAATTTCTAAATGCGTTTTATTTGTAAAAACATATTCAGTTTTTTGCCAAAAGCCAGCATCCGATTTTAAGTGAACTGTAATCTTGGAGTTCTGGTTATCTGAAGACCCAAATTTCCAACTTATATCAAATTCAGAAGAACTTAACCAGGTTTTTAATACGAGTCGTTGTTGAATTGAGTCCTGAGAGAATGATTTATTCTGAAAATTAATGGATTCAAAAGTTTCATTTTGCCACGAAAGTGTAGTGTTTTCAAAATTTTCTGCATTTCCAAGCCTTGGCTCTGAAGTTGCTTTTTGAGGAAAACTAAACCAATTTTTGTAGGTTGATAAATCCTGAATTCTTTCTTTCAATAACTCTGCTGGCAGCGAATTTTCAACAGTTATGGTTTTTTCTTCGGGAAGTGATATGGTGGCAACGTAGAGTGAACCAACTACAAATACGAGTACAATAAGGAAAAAAAGATATTTGAAAAATTTCATGTTATTTTAAATATTTAAGCTAAGATACTCAAAATGAGATCAGCGTTTTTGAATTTATTTTCTGGCTGTAAGTTCTGCGATTTTGACAATAACTTCGGTAGCTTTTACCATACTTTCTAGCGGAACATACTCAAATTTTCCGTGGAAATTGTGACCTCCAGCAAAGATGTTCGGACATGGTAAGCCTTTGTAGCTTAACTGAGCTCCATCTGTTCCTCCTCTTATAGGTTTTAAAATTGGTGTGATATCAATTTGTTTCATGGCCTCTTCGGCAATGTCTACAATGTATTTTATAGGCTCAACTTTCTCTCTCATATTGAAATATTGGTCCTTCAGCTCTATACTGATGTCAGCTTCTTCTATGCTGGTATTCATTTTTGAAACTATATCCTGCATCAATTGTTTTCTGGCTTCAAACTTATCTTTGTCGTGATCCCTTATGATGTATTTGAGCTCTGTAAGTTCGATGTCTCCGGATATTTTGGAGAGGTGGAAAAAGCCTTCGTAGTCTTCCGTACGTTCAGGAACTTCATCTTTGGGCAGAACGTCAATAAATCTTTGAGCCATATAGATAGAATTAACCATTTTGTTTTTGGCATATCCAGGATGAACACTCGTACCTTTAAATTTTATGACCGCTGAAGCAGCATTGAAATTTTCGTATTCTAATTCTCCAATTTGGCTGCCATCCATGGTGTAGGCATACTTTGCCCCAAACTTGTCGACATCAAAATGATGTGCCCCTCGGCCTATTTCTTCATCGGGTGTAAATCCAACTCTTATTTTACCGTGCTTAATCTCTGGATGATCGACCAAATATTCCATCGCAGAAATGATTTCTGTGACTCCTGCTTTATCATCTGCACTCAGTAGAGTTGTTCCATCGGTGGTGATCAAGGTCTGTCCTTTGTAATCCTTTAATTCTTTAAAATAGCTGGAAGATAAAACGATATTCTGTTCAGAATTTAATACGATGTCACCTCCATCATAGTTTTCATGGATTTGAGGATTAATGTCTGAAGCTTTAAAATCTGGAGAAGTGTCAAAGTGTGATACAAATCCAATAGTGTCAACATCGTATTCCACGTTGGAGGGAAGCGTTGCCATGATGTAGGCTTTGTCATCTATACTAACCTCTTCCAGGCCAATGTTTTCCAATTCTTTCTTGAGTAGGTCGGCGATGTCCCACTGTTTTTCAGTACTTGGAGTAGCGTTGCTACTGGGGTCACTTTGAGAGTCTATTTTGATATAAGTAAGGAATCTTTCTAAAAGCCTTTGTGAATTAATCATGCTATTTTTATTTTATTCAAAAATATGAATTTGAAGTTATTAAACCTCCTACAAATCGATTGTCTTAGAGAGATTTACTATATTTTTGTAATCAAACTTAGGGAAAGATGTATAAACAGATTTTAAGACCAATTTTATTTCGATTTGATCCTGAAAAAGTACATCATTTTAGTTTCAAATCTATTAAGTTTGCTCATCAACTCCCTGGTATTCCCTCTGTTCTAAAAAAAATGTTTTCACTTGAAGACAAACGCTTAGAACGAGAAGTTTTTGGACTTAAGTTTAAAAACCCAGTAGGCCTTGCCGCTGGGTTTGATAAGAATGCAGAATTGTACAAGGAATTATCAAATCTAGGTTTTGGTTTTATTGAAATAGGAACTGTAACTCCCAAAGCCCAACCTGGAAATCCAAAGAAGCGCTTGTTTAGATTGCAGGAAGACTCAGCTATTATCAATCGAATGGGTTTCAATAATGAGGGTGTCGGTGAAGCCGTCAAGCGGTTAAGAAAAAATACAGATGTTCTGATTGGTGGAAATATTGGTAAAAATAAAGTCACTCCCAACGAAGATGCTGTCGATGATTACGACTTCAGTTTTGAAGCCTTGTTTGATTATGTAGATTATTTTGTAGTCAATGTGAGTTCACCAAACACGCCTAACTTAAGAGCGTTACAAGACAAAGAACCCTTAACTCAGCTTCTAAATCACTTGGAGCAAAAAAACCAAAAGAAGCCTCACCCAAAACCCATTTTGCTGAAAATCGCTCCAGATCTGACTGAATCTCAGCTTCTGGATATTATTGAAATTGTTGAAACTACCAAAATTGCTGGGGTAATTGCCACCAATACGACGATTTCCAGAGAAGGTTTAGTGTCAGAATCCAAAGATGAAATGGGTGGTTTGAGTGGAAAACCTTTAAACAAATCTTCCACAGATGTGATTCGATTTTTGTCTGAAAAAAGTCATAAGGCGTTTCCAATTATTGGTGTTGGGGGGATCATGACGCCTGAAGATGCTTTGGAAAAACTAGATGCGGGAGCAAGTCTGGTGCAACTTTATACCGGGTTTGTTTACGAAGGTCCTGGACTTGTCAAAGCGATTAATCAAGCTATTTTGGATAAAATTTCCTGAATCTTATGTTGGAGCAACTCATCCCATTTCTTATTGCCTCAATATTATTAACGCTTTCGCCAGGGCCAGATATTATTTATGTACTTTCTCAGAGCCTTGTCGGTGGCTACAAAAAAGGGATAATTATTGCCTTGGGCTTGGTTTCAGGAATTATAATTCACACCTCTTTAGTAGCTTTTGGAGTTTCTCTGATCATCAGAAATTCTGAACCTCTTTTTTGGAGTATAAAGATTGCTGGAGCTCTTTACTTACTCTATCTAGCCTATAAGGTCTATTCGTCTCCGCCTCAAAATTTTTTTCAGGATAAGACTGTGGTTTCTAAAAAATCAGCTTTTTCTGATTTTAAAACAGGCTTTATCATGAATATCTTAAATCCAAAAGTCACCATTTTTTTCCTTGCATTTTTTCCAGGGTTTTTGTGGGATACTGAAAAGGATTTGATGATGCAATTTTATGTTTTAGGCGGTTTATTTATGTTGCAGGCTTTTGTGATTTTTAGTTTTGTGGCTGTACTTTCAGATCAACTTTCCAAAATTCTATTTAAATCTTCAACTTCTTATTCATTCCTAAAGTGGTTTCAAGTCATCACATTCGTTGGGATTGCAATTCTGATCCTACTTTAAGTTGAATTCACTTTTCAAAATGCCTTAAAACTGTATATTTGGGCCCATGAAATCAGTGAAACTTATTGAATGTCCCAGAGATGCCATGCAAGGCATCAAGCCTTTTATCCCTACAGATGAAAAAGTCAGATACATCCAATCCTTACTTAAATGCGGCTTTGACACTATAGATTTTGGCAGTTTTGTTTCGCCTAAAGCGATTCCGCAAATGCAGGATACTGCAGATGTCTTATCTATGTTGGATTTGTCACAAACACAAAGTAAATTACTGGCGATCGTTGCCAATAGAAGAGGAGCAGAGGATGCTTCAAAGTTTCCTGAGATTAATTACTTGGGTTATCCATTTTCGATTTCTGAAAATTTTCAAATGCGGAATACACACAAAACGATTTCCGAATCTGTTGAGGTGTTGAAATCAATTTTAGAAATAGCACATGCATCAGATAAATCAGTTGTTGCTTATTTATCCATGGGATTTGGAAACCCTTACGGTGATCCCTGGAGCACGGATATAGTGGGAGAGTGGACAGAAAAGTTAGCTGACTTGGGAGTGAAAATTCTTTCCTTATCGGATACAGTTGGAAGTTCAACACCAGATGTTATTGAAGACTTATTTTCAACGCTGATTCCTAAATATCCCGATATGGAATTTGGAGCTCATCTGCACACCACTCCAGATGCCTGGTATGAAAAAGTCCATGCCGCCACTCTGGGAGGTTGCCGAAGATTTGATGGGGCGATTCAAGGTTTTGGAGGCTGCCCCATGGCTAAAGATGACTTAACCGGAAATATGCAAACCGAAAAGATGTTGTCTTACTTCAATTCTAAAAACATCGAAAATTCGATTCGCATGACCAGCTTTGAATCGGCCTACAATAAAGCTTCAGATTTGTTTACAAAGTATCATTAGAAATTATAAAAGCGAGTAAAGGCAATCATTACTGTTTTTCACTTCTTTTGAATTTGAGTCTGGATACATTTGAAGCTGAGATAAAGTTAGCTTCAATTATGAAGTTCAAATAAACCCATAATAGCTGGGTTGAAAGGTAAGTCTGAAGGGTTTGCGTTAATCTAATATTCTCTTACAATTAATCAATTTTTATCATAAACCAGAAGGTTCACACAAAATACGCAAAGAAAAAAGGGAGAGTTATGCAAAGCATTGGTTATTGTCAATTTAGGAATTAGCGACTTTAGCGTTTTCTTAAATTGCTTTGATTAAAATTATAAATAATAGATGCATTCTTGTCCTTCAAATACTTAAATTGGTATAACATACTTTTTAGAAGATTCCCTTCTTTTTTACTTAATTTCGCAGTGTGAAAAATTCAAAGAAAGACATACGCGCACTTAGTAAAAAAGAATTGCAAGACTTCTTTGTCTCTCATGGGGATAAGTCCTTTAGAGGTTCTCAGGTTTATGATTGGTTGTGGAATAAAGCGACCTATAACTTTGAAGACATGACCAATTTGTCCAAAGAGACCAGGCAAATGCTGATGGATAATTTCGTTATCAACAATATTGAAGTCGATCAAATGCAGCGAAGCAAGGATGGCACTATCAAAAATGCGGTCAAACTTCACGATGGATTTACAGTGGAGTCGGTATTGATTCCAACCATGTCCAGAACAACAGCTTGTGTTTCTTCACAAGTAGGCTGCAGTTTAGATTGTAAATTTTGCGCAACTGCAAAATTGAAACGGCTTCGAAACCTCAATGCTGATGAAATTTTTGATCAGGTGGTGGCGATTGATAAAGAAAGCAAACTTTACAATGGCATTCCGCTTTCCAATATTGTATATATGGGAATGGGCGAACCTTTGATGAATTATAATAATGTATTGAAATCTATTGAAAAAATAACTTCCCCAGAAGGTTTAGGCATGTCTCCAAGACGAATTACTTTATCAACGTCTGGCGTCCCAAAAATGATTAAAAAACTAGCAGATGATGAGGTTAAATTTCACCTCGCGGTTTCATTACACTCTGCCATTGATGAAATAAGAACTCAAATTATGCCTTTCAATGCTAAGTTTCCATTAGCCGATTTGAGGGAATCTTTGGTGTATTGGTACGAGAAAACAGGTAAATCTGTTACTTACGAGTACATTGTATGGAACGGCATCAATGATCGAGAAGAAGATATTCGCGCTTTGGTAGAATTCTGCAAAGCTATTCCCTGTAAGGTGAATATTATTGAATATAATCCCATTGATGACGGCCAGTTTCAACAAGGTACAGATGTAGCTGTTGCCAAATATATGAATGCTCTGGAAGCCAATCACATCACGGTTACCTTAAGACATTCCCGTGGAAAAGATATAGATGCAGCCTGTGGACAGTTGGCTAATAAAATGAAGGTTTAACCCTAATTTTCAGATTTTCTTAATATTATAAACTCTATATTTGCGAGTCTTGAAAACAGTCTCTCAAATAAAAGAACCTATAGCTCATGAGATGGAACTTTTTGAAAAAAAGTTCTCTCTTTTTATGTCTTCTCGGGTTGCACTTCTCAACAAAATAACACACTTTATCGTCAACAGAAAAGGCAAGCAGATGCGACCTATGTTCGTGTTTTTGGTAGCCAAAATGGTCTCTGATGGTGAAGTGAACGATAGAACTTATCGAGGAGCTTCAGTTATAGAGTTAATTCACACAGCAACTTTGGTTCACGACGATATTGTGGATGATAGCAATCAGCGTCGTGGTTTTTTTTCCATCAATGCCTTATGGAAAAATAAAATCGCCGTATTAGTGGGTGATTTCCTGTTATCTAAAGGCTTACTGTTATCTATAGATAATAATGATTTTGACTTGTTGAAAATTATATCTGTGGCGGTTCGCGAAATGAGTGAAGGAGAATTGCTCCAAATAGAAAAAGCCCGTAGACTGGATATTACAGAAGATATTTATTATGAAATTATTCGTCAAAAAACGGCTACACTTATCGCAGCTTGCTGCAGTCTTGGCGCAGCAGCAGTAAAGCCTGATTCTGCTCATGTGGAATCTATGAGGAAATTTGGAGAGCTTATCGGGATGGCGTTTCAGATTAAGGATGATCTTTTTGATTACGGAGAACAAAAAATCGGTAAACCCACGGGAATCGATATTAAAGAACAGAAAATGACGCTTCCTCTTATTTACACATTGAACCAGGTGTCCAAAAAAGACAAAGACTGGATCATCAATTCAGTAAAAAATCATAACAAAGACAAACAGCGGGTTAATCAAATTATTGATTTTGTGAAATCTTCAGGAGGTTTGGAATACGCTCAAACTAAGATGAAAGCTTTTCAAAAAGAGGCTTCAGAAATTTTACAACAGTATCCAGAATCCAAATACAAAGCTTCTCTTCAACTCATGATCGATTATGTTATCGATCGTGAAAAATAAACCTGAAAAGTTGAAAATGTAATAAACACTCAGACCTCACAGGTTTTAAAACCTGTGAGGTCTCGTAAAATTAATCTTAACTTGAGTGAAATATTTTTTATCATGTACTATTATTTTATCTTTATTTAAATTTCAAATTGATTTCCATTGATTAGTAAAACTACCATTGATAAAGTATTTGATATTTCCCGGGTTGAGGAGGTCATTGGAGATTATGTTCAATTAAAAAAATCGGGAAGTAATTTTAAAGGTTTAAGTCCATTTACGGAAGAGCGTTCGCCGAGTTTTATGGTCTCACCAGTAAAGCAAATTTGGAAAGACTTTAGTTCCGGGAAAGGGGGTAATGTCGTTGCTTTCTTGATGGAACACGAACACTTTACTTATCCTGAAGCCATCAAGCATTTGGCAAAACGCTACAATGTCGAAATTGAAGAAACGGAGCAATCTTCAGAAGAAAAGGAAAAGGCAAGTGAAAGGGAGAGCATGTATCTGGTCAATGAATTTGCCAAAACTTTCTTTGTAAAGCAGATGCTTCATACCGATGAAGGCAAGTCGGTAGGACTGAGCTATTTTAAAAATCGTGGATTTACTTCAGAAACCATTGAGAAATTTGATCTTGGCTATTCCCCAGACGAGTGGCAAGCCTTTACGGACACAGCTTTACAAAAAGCCTATAAATTAGAATTTCTTGAAAAAACAGGTCTTACTATCGTCAAGGGAGAAAAGCGATTCGACCGCTTCAAGGGTCGGGTAATGTTCCCAATTCATTCTATGTCTGGTCGTGTACTTGGTTTTGGTGGACGAATTCTGACTAACGATAAAAAGCAGGCCAAATACCTCAATTCGCCTGAAAGTGAAGTCTACCACAAAAGTAAAGTGCTTTACGGACTTTATCAGGCCAAGCAGGCTATTGCTAAATCCGATAATTGCTATCTGGTTGAAGGCTATACAGATGTGATTCAGTTTAATCAAACCGGGATTGAGAATGTGGTGGCTTCCTCAGGGACAGCCTTAACACCAGAGCAAATTCGACTCATCAGCAGGTTGACCAACAATATAACGGTTTTATTTGATGGTGATGCCGCTGGTTTGAGAGCTTCCATTCGAGGAATTGATTTGATTTTGGAACAGGGCATGAACGTGAAAGTTTGTCTTTTTCCTGAGGGCGAAGACCCCGATAGTTTTGCAAAAGCTAATACACTTGAAGATCTGCAACTTTACCTTGATGAAAATGCTCAGGATTTTATAAGATTTAAAGCTTCGCTTTTGCTGGAAGATGCAGAGAAAGATCCAGTCAAGAAAGCCGAAGTAGTGAGGGATATTGTGAATTCAATTTCAAAAATTCCAGACCAGATTACTCAGGAAATTTATATCCAAACCTGCTCCAATCTTCTTGATGTTTCAGAAGATGTATTGTTTAGTACACTGGCTCAAATTCTTGCCAAAGACAGAAGAGAAGCAGGTCGTGGAGACAGACGGAAAACTCTTGAAGTTGTAAAAGAAACTAAAGAATCAACTCCGGTTCATAAAGTCGATCAGCAGTACGTTTTGGAGCGAAGTTTAATTCAGTTGCTGTTGAGATACGGAGAGCATACTGCTGTTTTTGTGGATTTTGACTTTGATTTTGAAGAAGATAAACACTTAGAAGTTAAACGAGAATATGTTGTTTTCGAAAAAATATTTATCGAATTGCAGGAAGATGAAGTTGAATTTTCAAATCCTATTTTCAAAGAATTATTCGATCTTATTATTGAAACCTATGTTAAGGATAGAATTCTAAAAATCGATAGTTTTGTGAATCATTTAAAGCCTGAACTCGCTCAAGAAGTCACTTCCATTTTGATGGAGTACGAAAAGAATCAACTTCACGATTGGAAGCGTCAAGAAATTTTTGTGGTCGATAAAAGTGTTTTGGATCCACGAGAGGTAATGGAAACTATCCTAAATCTTCGTCGTTTTCTTATAAGAAAAAAGGTAAAAGAGCTTAGTGAAATTATTAGAGATCAGAAAGAAGATGTAGATATAGAACTGATGAGAGAAACTATGGAATACAATGGACTTGAAGTTTTAATTTCCAATAAACTAAACCGAGTGTTGTAGTTTAAGTGCTCTCTGTAGCTTTTGTCTTGCAAAAAATTAACACGTTGACTTCAATTAATCTTTGAACTCTTCTGGAATTTCGCAAACAGGAATAGCTTGCATTTTATGTTGATTCGCAGAATGTAATTTCTTGTAGATTTTTAATACCTCTTGTTGCCTATCTGTTATTTCGGACTGATCTCCGTCAAATTCCATAGCCCACTCCAATTCATCATAGCTAGCGCCAATTTGGTCTTCATCTGTTCTGCTATCACCAAAAAGTCCGTCTGTAGGCTCTGCTTCTTGTATTTCATTAATTACGCTTAGATCCTTTGCGATTTCGAAAACTTCACTTTTCATCAAGTCTGCTAAGGGACTTAAATCCACACCGCCATCTCCATATTTGGTATAGAATCCTACCCCAAAATCTTCAACCTTATTTCCAGTTCCAGCAACTAAATAGCTGTGGATTCCAGCAAAATAATAAAGCGTAGTCATTCTCAATCTCGCTCTGGAATTGGCAAGTGAAAAATCCTGCACATCTTTACTTTCAATTTCTGGTAAATTCGCTTTGAATGTATCAAATGTGTTGGATAAATCAACTTTTACAGAGCTTACATTAGCAAATCTGCTTTCCAGTTGTTCTATATGTTTTCTGGCTCTGGATACTTGAGATTTGTGTTGGTGAATGGGCAATTCCACACATAATGTAGGTTTGCCAGTAGTAGCACAAAGTGTTGAGGTTACAGCTGAATCAATTCCACCAGAAACTCCAATAACAAAACCTTTTTGTTGACTCTCCTTCAAATAATCCTTCATCCAATCTGTGATATGATCTATTGTTTTCTGGGTTTTCATAAGGCTATTTTTAGGCTTTAATACTTACATTTGTCTCAAATATAAGTAAACTGTTTTGTTGAAAAACATCAAGTCTGGAAATATGAGGATTCGTTTAATTTTGTTAAGTCTTTTTTTTGTTTTATCAGCTTGTGACAAAAACTCAAAACTAAATACAGAAGCAGAAGCCTTAACAATTAATACAGAGGTTAAACGATTTGACCTGAAATTCGCTGAAACAACACCAGAAAATTTATCAGCATTAAAGTCAAAGTATCCAGCTCTTTTCCCAGACCAAGTTCCAGACAGTCTGTGGGTTGCTAAAATGCAAAGTGGTTTACAAAAAGAAATCAATACTGAAGTTCAAAGTGCATTTCCAGATTTTAAGGAAGAAAAATTAAGAATTGAGCATTTTTTTAAATATGTAAAGTATTATTTTTCGGACTATAAGATTCCAACGGTTTACACTTTGGCAGAGGAGGTGAATTACAGACGAAAATTAGTATTAACGGAAGATGCCTTATTAATTTCTCTTGATAATTATTTAGGGAGCGAGCATAAATTTTATGAAGGTTTAGCTCAATATATTGCTCAACAGCAGGATAAAGAATTTTTAATTTCGGATGTAGCTGAAGCATTTATAAAGCAAAAACTAAATTCTAAACGATCCAGAACTTTTTTGTCTGATATGATTTACCATGGTAAAATTCTTTATCTAAAAGACCTTTTAATGCCTTTTGAATCTGATCATGCAAAAATTTATTATTCTGAAGAGCAATTAAAATGGGCAGAAGAAAATGAAACTGAAATCTGGTCTTTTTTTGTTGAACGCAATTTGATTTATTCCACAGATAATCGTTTAGAAGATCGTTTTATAAATCTAGCGCCTTATTCAAAATTTTATTTGGAACTAGACAATGAGTCCTCACCAAGAATCGGTCAATATGTAGGATGGCAGATTGTGAGGGCTTACATGAATAAATATCCTAATACAAACATAAAAGAACTCTTAGAACTTGAGTCTGATGTTATTTTTAAAAAATCAAAATATAAACCTTAGTTATGATTGAGAAAAAATCTGAAATTAAAATCAATGTTGTTACAGACGATAATAGAATTCCAGAAAAGTTAACCTGGTCCGCACAAGATGGCGGTATTGACAATGAAGAGGCTAAAGCGGCCTTCTTAAGTATTTGGGACCACAAAGCTCAAGAAACCTTACGTATTGACCTTTGGACCAAAGAGATGCCAGTTGATGAGATGAAAAAGTTTTTTCATCAAATTTTTGTAGGCATGACAGATACCTTTCAGAGAGCAACCGATGATGAAAAGATGACCGCAACGATGAGAGATTTTTGCGATTATTTTGCTGAAAAGTTAGATATTAAAGATGCAAAAAATGATGCAAAAGAATAAGGCCTTAATTTTTGTATACAATGCCAATGCTGGAGTAAATAATTCGTTACTAGACAGTGTTCATAAGATTTTAAGTCCAAAAACTTACGAGTGTAAGCTATGTGAGCTTACTTTCGGCATTGTTTCAGAAAACAGAAAATGGAAGACATTTCGGAAAGAAAGCGATATCGAAATGATATTTTTTCACAAGGACGAATACAAGAAAAAATTCAAATCAAAATTTGAAAAGCTGTACGATCTTCCAGTAATACTTTATCAGGATAATTATGACCTGAGCTTGATGATTGGAAAAGATGAACTTAATCAAATTGAAGACGTGGATATTTTGATCCACAAGATTAAATCGAGATTGTAATTACACCAGAGTTTCGTTGATGCTTTGTATGTAATTCAAAATTTCATCACGTCCTGTTTGATTTGCTGAAGATGTCACAAAATAGGGGGGCAGTTCTTCCCAGGTCTCAAGAAGTTTAGATTTGTAGTCCTCAATGTTTTTTTCCAAAACATTAGGCTTTAGTTTATCAGCTTTTGTAAATACAATTGAAAAGGGAATGGTGTTCATACCCATCCACTCCAGAAATTCTAAATCGATAGGTTGAGGGACATGTCTACTGTCAATTAAAATAAAAGTATTAACAAGTTGTTGTCTTTTTTCAAAATAGGCCGTAATGTATTTCTGAAACGTTTTTTTCTCCTGTTTGCTTACTTTGGCGTAACCATATCCTGGTAAATCTACCAGGTGCCAATTCTCATTAATTAGGAAATGGTTGATCAGTCGAGTTTTTCCAGGCTTACCAGACACTTTTGCTAAGGCCTTTCTGCCCGTGAGCATGTTGATTAGTGAAGATTTACCAACATTACTTCGACCTATAAATGCATATTCAGGTAATTGAGTATTCGGACATTTGGTAACGTCCGAATTGCTCATCACAAACTCTGAGGTTTTAATTTTCATGGCTTAAAGTCTTATAATTTTCTTTTCTCAAGCCAGTCAAACAAGATTTGGTTGAATTCATCTGGATGTTCCATCATAGCTGCATGTCCACATTTATCAATCCAAAATAATTCAGAGTCTGGAAGTAATTTGTCGAAGTCTTTTGCAACTTGTGGAGGAGTAACTTGGTCTTGTCTTCCCCAAATGATACAAGTTGGTGTTTCCATGTTTGGAAGATCTTTGGACATATTATGTCGTATGGCGCTTTTGGCGATAGATAGAGTTCTTATTAGTTTACTTCTATCATTCACTACGCTATAAACATCGTCGATAATTTCTTGTGTAGCGACTTCAGGGTCGTAAAATACATCCTGAGCTTTCTTTTTGATGTATTCATAATCACCACGTTTGGGATAACTTTCTCCCATTGCACTTTCATAAAGACCCGAGCTTCCTGTGATGACAAGCGCTTTAACAATTTCGGGGTATAATTTTGTAGTGAGTAGTCCTACATGTCCGCCAAGGGAATTTCCAACCAAAATCACCTTTCCATAAGCCTTAAAGTCTATGAATTCCTTGATGTATTTTGTAAGGTTTTTGATGTTGGTTTTAAGCAATGGTAGTTCATAAAGTGGCAATTCAGGTACAACAACTTTATAACCTTTTTTAGGGAAATAAGACATAACACCATCAAAGTTGCTCAAGCCACCCATAAGTCCGTGTAAAATAACAATTGGAGTGCCTTCGCCTTTTTCAAAGTATTTAAACTTTCCGTCTTGCTTTATATGTTCTTCCATCAGGTTTTTTAGAATTTCAAAATCCAAATATAAAGATATTTGAATAAGAAAACCTTACAGTTTTTAGGACTTGTCAATTATGGATATAAATGTTTGTAAATAAGACTTTTAAAACTGATTTCGTTTGTAGATTTCTGTGTTTTGCACTTCAAATTCTCTCGAACTGAAGAATTATCCTTTTATCCACAGCTATTGGGCTTATATTAAAAGACTTCAAATCTTAGGTTATTACTGCCTTAGACAAGTCTTAAAGGCTTCTAATGGAAAAAGTTATCCACAATGTGGTAGAAAGTGGTAAAATGTGGTAAAAATTTCGATATATTTGAAATTGAAATCAAATTAATCATGAACACCCTCATAGGATCTTACGAATGCAAAGTTGACACAAAAGGTCGACTTATGCTACCGTCTGGCTTGAAAAAGCAGATGCTTCCTATCCTTGAAGAGGGTTTTGTTTTGAAACGTTCTGTGTTTCAGCCATGTCTGGAATTGTATCCTATGAGTCAGTGGAATTTACTCATGGAAAAGATGAATGGCTTAAATCGATTCAATAAAAAAAACAATGATTTTATAAGAAAATTTTCTGCAGGAGTCAAAATGATTGAGGTCGATGCAAACGGGCGATTATTGATTCCTAAAGACCTTATCAGTTTTGCATCTATAGAAAAAGAAATAGTCGTCTCTTCTGCAATCAATATTGTTGAAATATGGGATAAAGATAAATATGAATCTGTCGTTAGTGAATCTGAGGATTTCGCAGATCTAGCTGAAGACGTTATGGGATTTGAAACCAATGAGTGAAGCTTACCACATTCCTGTGTTGCTCAAAGAAAGCATTGATGGCATGTCCATAAAACCAAATGGTGTTTATGTGGATGTGACCTTTGGCGGTGGTGGACATTCCAAAGAAATCCTATCCCGACTTGGTGAACATGGAAAACTTTACGCTTTCGATCAGGATCATGATGCTCAGCAGAATTTAATCAATGATTCCCGCTTTACGCTGATACAAGCAAATTTCAGGTTTATTAAACGTTTTTTGAAGCTGGAAGGAGTCAAAGAAGTAGATGCTATACTTGGAGATTTCGGTGTTTCTTCTCATCAGTTTGATGAAGGGGAACGAGGGTTTTCAATACGATTTGATGCCGAACTCGATATGAGGATGGATCAGCAGACTGGAATTAGTGCATCAGAATTAATCAATACGTATTCTGAAGAGCAATTATCTCAATTGTTGTGGCAGTATGGTGAAATCAAAATGTCTAGAAAACTTGCAAAAGCCATTGTTGAAGAAAGATCGGTAAAACCTATTCAATCCACTTCAGAATTGAATGCTTTGCTTACTCCATTTTTTCCACCTACAAAAGTGAACAAGTTCCTAGCTCAGGTTTATCAAGCTATTCGCATAGAAGTCAATCAAGAAATGGAGGCACTTAAAGAGTTTTTGCTTCAAACTCCAGACTTGATCAAAAAGGGTGGAAGACTGAGTTTGATTTCCTACCATTCTTTGGAAGATAGACTTGTGAAGCGATTTATAAGAGACGGGAAATTTTCCGGAGCTCCAGAAAAAGACTTTTATGGTAACATGCTGGTTCCCTTTAAAAAAACAGGGAAGCTAATTACTCCAGCTCAAACCGAAATGAGACAAAACAATAGATCTAGAAGTGCAAAATTGAGAATTGGCGAAAAGTTATAATCATGACAAATGGCTTAAGAAACATATTAAAAGGCAAATTTTTGGTAAGCGAAGGCGCTTTTACCAACTGGGCTTTTATTGTGTTTTGCGCATTGCTGGCCATTATAATGATTGCAAGTTCTCATAGTGCAGAAAGAAAAGTATATCAGGTTGCTGAACTCAATCAGCAATTAAAAGAATTGAGAAGTGAATTTGTTGATACTCGTAAAACAGTAATGCAACAAAAAATGGAGTCCAATGTTGCAAAAAAAATGAAACAACGCTCCATAGGCTTATCGGATAAGCCGCCTTATAAAATTATAGTAAAGTCCAAATAAAATGACAACAGACAAAAGCATTTTAAGGAGGTTTTACATCATAGCTGCAATCTTCGTAGTTGTGTTTTTGCTTATGGGCTACAAACTTTTCGATATTCAGGTAGTAGAAGGTCAGAAATACAGGAATTTAGCCCAAGAAACAGTATATAGAAACTTCAGTATAGAGCCTAATCGTGGTAATCTCTACGATACGAATATGAACTTATTGGCGACTTCTGTGCCCAAATATGATATCCGATTTGATGCAGTCACAGTTTCAGAAAGTAATTTTCAGAAATATGCTTCTGCATTAGCTTCAGAATTATCAAAAAAACTTGGTAACTCCAAAAATTATCATCTTCAGAAGCTAAAGAAAGCGAGACAAATCAAAAATAGATACGTGCTTATTGCAAAGCAAGTTGATTATTCAGATTATGTTGACATAAGAGAGTTTCCGCTTTTCAATCTTGGGCCTTATAAAGGGGGGTTCATAGCAGAACAATCTACAGTTCGTGAAAACCCGCTTGGAAAAATTGGGGAAAGAACTGTTGGTTTTGGAAATGTAGGTTTGGAAGGTGCTTTTGACGAATTTTTAAAGGGAAAAAAAGGAAGAAGATTAAAGCAAAAAATAGCTAAAGGTCAGTGGAAACCGATAAGTGATATCAATGAAGTTGAGCCTGAAGATGGCTATGATGTTATTTCTACTATTGACGTCAATATTCAGGATGTAGCTCATCATGCGTTGCTAGAACAGTTAGAGCATTTTGAAGCCGACCATGGAAGTGTTGTGGTTATGGAAACCAAAACAGGTGAAATTAAGGCTATATCCAATTTAGGACGTATCAAAAATTCTGATAAATATTACGAAAAACTCAATTATGCGGTTTATGAACCACACGAGCCAGGTTCTACTTTCAAATTGATGAGTATGGCTGCTGCTTTGGAAGACAAAGTTATAGATACAAGTACAGTGTTTGATACTGAAAAAGGCATGGTTCAATTTTTCGATAGAAGAGTCTACGATTCCAAACGTGGTGGGTATGGAAAGATATCTGCAGCTGAGGCATTTGAGGTGTCTTCGAACACGGCTTTTGCCAAAATGATTTATGAGAATTATAAAGACAAGCCAGAGCGATTTGTCAATCGTCTTTATAATATGGGATTAAATGAAAAGATAGGACTTCGAATTAAAGGAGAAGGTAAACCTCACATTCCTCATCCTCAGGACTCCAACTGGTATGGTACCACTTTGCCCTGGATGTCATTTGGTTATGGAGTTTCCTTAACCTCACTACAAACTTTGACTTTTTATAATGCTATTGCAAATGATGGATTGAAAATTAAGCCAAAATTCATCAAGCAGGTAAGAGATAAACATACACTTATTGAATCCTATTCAGACCCAATAGTTGAAGGGAGCGTATGTTCAAAAGAAACGGCTTTGAAACTTCAGGACTTGATGAAGAGGGTTGTGGAAAAAGGAACAGGAAGCAACATCAATAATTCAAATTTTTCTATGGCGGGAAAAACAGGAACTTGCCAAACTGAATATTGGATTGAATCTGGAAGATATGTTTCTTCTTTCGTAGGCTATTTTCCTGCAGATGAGCCAAAATATTCTTGTATTGTCGTCATCCACAAACCAAATCCAAAAATAGGTTATTACGGAAGTACTGTCGCAGCACCAGTTTTTGAAAAAATCGCTCAAAAAATCTATATCGACACACCGCTCAAGGATGAAATTACCAAGGAGGTTTTTAATTCCAATATTGTAAATGAGACCTATGAAAATTACTTCGAAGTTTCTCAAAAATACAAAACAGTCATGCCAGACATTACAGGTTATCCTGCTATGGATGCTGTTTCGATTTTAGAGAATTTAGGATTGAAAGTGAATTTGGTCGGCAACGGTAAAGTAAAGAGGCAATCGATCAAAAGCGGAACAAAAATTACAAATAATCAAAGAGTAAATCTAATATCAAGTTGAAAGTTTTAAAAGACATATTATATAAAGTTTCTATTGAATCTGTAAAAGGCTCAACTGCACTAGAGGTGAACGATATTCATTTTGACAGCCGTTTGGTTGCAGCTCAAGATGTATTCGTGGCGATAAGAGGTGCAGCAGCAGATGGACATTTGTTTATTGATGCAGCGATTTCAAAAGGAGCTGTAGTTGTAGTTTGTGAAGATCTTCCTTCTGAATTGGCTCTGGAAATTACTTATATTCAGGTTAAAGATACTAGAGAGGCCTTGGCTTTTATGGCCTCAAATTTTTACGATAACCCTTCCTCAAATCTCAAACTGATAGGGGTTACAGGAACCAATGGGAAAACGACAGTTAGCTCACTGCTTTTTCAATTATTTAAAGCTCTTGGCTTTAAGGTAGGTTTGATTTCTACGGTAACCATCAAGGTAAATGATAAGGAGTTTGCCACCAAGTTGACAACACCAGATTCTTTGACCATTAATTCTTACCTGAGAAGGATGAATGAAGTGGGTGTAGAGTTTTGCTTTATGGAAGTCAGTTCTCATGGAATTGCTCAGCACAGGACTTTAGGGCTTGATTTTGTCAGCGGTATTTTTACCAATTTATCCCAGGATCACCTGGATTATCACAAATCCTTTGCTGAATATAGAGATGTCAAGAAGAGATTTTTTGATCAGTTGTCTAAAAAAGCTTTTGCTCTAACAAATGTCGACGACAAGAATGGCAACTATATGCTTCAGAATACTAAAGCTAAAACTTACGGTTATGGAGTGAAAAACCTAACAGATTATAAAGTTAGAATTCTTGAAAAAAGCTTTTCAGGATTAAAATTAAATATCAATGGCAATGAAGTTTGGTCAAGATTTATAGGCGATTTCAATGCTTATAATTTATTGGCAGTCTATGCTTCAGCAGATTTGCTTGGGGTAGAGCAATTGGAGAACTTACAGATTCTAAGTCAGCTAAAGCCGGTTGATGGAAGGTATCAGCATCATATTTCGGATACAGGAATTCACGTCATTGTCGATTATGCACACACTCCGGATGCACTGAAGAATGTATTACAAACCACCAATGATATCAGAACTCGAAATGAAGAACTTATCACTGTTGTAGGTTGTGGAGGTGATCGCGATAAGACGAAGAGACCTTTGATGGGTAAAATTGCTGGAAACTTAAGTACTAAAGTCATTTTAACGAGTGATAACCCACGGACTGAAGATCCGGATGATATCATAAATGATATAGAAAAAGGAGTTGAACCTCATGATGTATATAAAACTCTGAGTATCACCTCAAGGCAACAAGCCATAAAAACAGCTTGTAGTATGGCTAACAAAGGAGATATCATTTTGATAGCTGGAAAAGGACATGAAACTTATCAGGAAGTACATGGAGTGAGATCAGATTTTGATGATTTGAAAATCGTAAAGGAACTACTAGCTCAATTTAATAAATAAGATATGTTATACCATTTATTCGAGTTTTTGGAAAGTAACTACGATCTCCCAGGTGCGCGTTTGTTTCAATATATATCTTTCAGGGCGGCCTTTGCCATCATCCTTTCGCTATTGATTTCCACTATTTTTGGTAAGCGTATTATTTTATTCCTTCAAAGAAAACAAATCGGTGAAAGTGTAAGAGAGCTAGGTTTGGAAGGACAAAAAGAAAAAGCCGGGACACCTACAATGGGTGGACTTATCATTATATTTTCTACACTTATCCCAGTTTTGCTTCTTTCTCAACTCAATAACATTTATGTCATTCTCTTGATTGTAACTACCATTTGGATGGGAGCCATCGGTTTTTTGGATGACTATATCAAAACCTTCAAAAAGAATAAAGAAGGATTGAAGGGTAGATTTAAAGTGGTTGGACAGGTAGGTCTTGGGATTTTTGTTGGCGCTGTGATGTATTTTCATCCCGATGTTACGGTGAGACCCGATAATAAAGTAACTAATACCAATAATGTTCAGGTGATTTCAGAAACCTCGCCTGAAGAAAAATCAACGACCACGACTATCCCGTTTTTCAAAAATAACGAGTTGGATTATTCTAAAGCAATTTCTTGGATAGGCGAAGGTGCTGCCTCTTATGCCTGGATCATATTCATACCTATTGTGATTCTTATTGTGACGGCAGTTTCCAATGGAGCCAATCTTACCGACGGTATAGATGGGCTAGCTGCGGGGAGTTCTGCTATAATAGTGCTCACTTTAGGAATTTTCGCCTGGGTGTCTGGTAATATAATCTTCTCAGACTATCTCAATGTAATGAATATTCCGAGATCTGGGGAAATGACAATTTTTATAACTGCTTTTGCAGGTTCTTTGGTTGGGTTTTTATGGTATAACACCTATCCAGCTCAAGTATTTATGGGAGATACAGGTAGTTTGACTATCGGTGGAATTATTGCTGTGATTGCTATTGCAACACGTAAGGAGCTTTTGATTCCAATTCTCTGTGGAATTTTCCTGATCGAAAATTTATCTGTCATTCTTCAGGTAGGTTGGTTCAAATTCACAAAAAAAAAGACAGGAACAGGAAAGCGTGTATTTCTAATGGCGCCGTTGCATCATCATTATCAAAAACTTGGTTTTCACGAGTCAAAAATCGTAGTAAGATTTTGGATCATTGGGATTTTGCTGGCCGTTATAACCATCGTCACACTAAAAATTAGATAAATGGAAAAGCTAGTTGTTTTAGGAGGTGGAGAAAGTGGTGTAGGAGCTGCAATCCTGGGAAAAGATAAAGGCTATGAAGTTTTCTTGTCAGATTTTTCTGAGATCAAGCCTAAGTTTAAAACTAAATTAAATTCAGAAGAAATTGAATTTGAAGAAGGTGGTCACTCGTTATCAAGATTAGAATCTGCTACCGTAATTGTCAAGAGTCCAGGTATTTCTGATGATCTTCCACTGATTCAGAATTTAAGAAAAAGTGGAATTAAGGTTATTTCTGAAATTGAATTTGCTTCTTGGTATACTGATGCTAATTTGATTGGAATAACTGGGTCTAATGGTAAGACAACCGTTACAAATATGGTATTTCATATTTTGAAAAATGCGGGTTTATCAGTTTCCATGGCTGGAAATGTAGGCTTTAGTTTTGCAGAACAGGTGGCGAGGAAAAGCGTTCATAACTATGTCCTGGAGTTGAGCAGTTTTCAACTGGATGGAATCGAGACCTTCAGGCCTCATATTGCTATTTTAACGACTATTACTCCAGATCATTTAGATAGGTACCACAATAATTTTCAGGAATATATTGAAGCGAAATTCAGAATTACATTAAATCAAACTGAAGCCGACTACCTTATTTATAACAAAGACGATGAAGTAATTACAGGATGGTTGGACAAAAATCGAATTAGATCAAAATTAATTCCTTTTACCATGTCAACAATTATTCAAGACCTGTCGGCATTCATCAAAGACAACAAAATTAATATCAATTTAAATCATAATCTATTTACTATGTCAGTAACAGACTTAGCTTTAAAAGGCGATCATAATACAAGAAATGCAATGGCAGCTTCAACTGCAGCCAGATTGCTGAAAATAAGGAAGCAAACGATTCGTGATAGCATGGAAAGCTTTCATGGTGTCGAGCACAGACTTGAGCAATTAGGAAAAATCAATAAAGTAGCTTTTATCAACGATTCTAAAGCTACAAATGTGAATGCTACATTTTATGCATTGGACAGTATGAATGCTCCGACAGTTTGGATTGTGGGAGGAGTGGATAAAGGCAATAAGTACGAAGATTTACTTTCTCTGGTGAATGAAAAAGTGAAAGCTATCGTTTGCTTGGGAATAGATAATCAAAAAATCTATGAGGTCTTTAGTAATTGTGTTGATACAGTTATTGAAACTTCCAATATGGCTGATGCAGTTTCTATAGCTTACGAGCTTACAGAAGATAACGATGCAGTTCTTTTATCTCCTGCATGTGCAAGTTTCGATTTATTCGAAAACTATGAAGACAGAGGTAGACAATTCAAAAATGCAGTTCAAAGTCTTAAAAAATAAACGTAAATGTCAACTGATACAGGTATCAAACAATTTTTCAAAAGCATAAAAGGCGACAAGATGTTGTGGTCTGTGGCTGCGCTTTTGGCTATTTTTTCTTTTATTCCTGTGTATAGTGCCTCTAGTAACTTGGCTTATCTTAACGGAGCAAGCGGAAGTACGTTTGCTTACTTAGTCAAGCACTTTATCCATCTCGTATTAGGTTTTTCTATACTCTACGCGACTCATAAAATTCCGTATCGCTATTTCAGGGGTTTGTCGATTATATTACTTCCTGTGGTCATCGTACTTCTAGTTGTAACTTTACTACAAGGAACTACCATGCAAGGCGCTAATGCTAGCCGATGGATACACGTGCCTATAGTCAATTTTTCATTTCAAACCTCGACTTTGGCTTCTGTGGTATTATTGATCTATGTTGCACGCTATTTATCTAAAATCAAAGACAAGACCTATACGTTCAAAGAAACTATTTTACCTCTTTGGGTACCGGTATTCCTGGTGGTTGGACTTATTCTTCCTGCCAACCTTTCCACTGCAGCTATTATCTTTTCAATAGTATTGTTACTCACATTTGTTGGAGGCTACACTTTCAAATACACTGCAGCAATTGTTGGTTTTGGGATGCTGGGTCTAGTCTTATTTGGACTTACAGCAAAAGCCTTTCCGGATTTGTTCCCCAACAGAGTAGATACCTGGATCAGTAGAGTTGAATCATTTACTCAGGATGAACAAACTCGTGAACAATATCAGGTTGAAAAAGCCAAAATAGCAATTGCTACCGGTGGAATAACAGGAAATGGAATAGGAAAAAGTGTGCAGCGCAACTTTTTACCTCAGTCTTCTTCAGATTTTATTTATGCAATCATTGTGGAAGAGTTAGGAATGGTTGGCGGAATCGGAGTGATTTTAGCCTATTTATTTATGTTATACAGGATAGCGATTATCGTTACAAAATCTGAAACTGCTTATGGTAGATTACTGGTTGTAGCTGCTGGAATTCCGATCATTCTACAAGCTTTTGTAAACATAGCTGTGGCTGTTGAATTTCTGCCTGTAACTGGACAAACCTTGCCTTTGGTAGGAAGTGGTGGCACTTCTATTTGGATGACGTGTCTGTCACTAGGCATCGTCATCAGTGTAAGTGCAAACAACGAAGTAAAGGCGACAGCTAAAGCCAAACAGAAAGAAAGAGATGATAATCTTGCGATAGAGAACCCACTTGAAGTCTTAAGCGAAACGATATGAATGTAAAAAGATACATGATTTCTGGAGGAGGAACAGGTGGACATATCTACCCGGCTATCGCTATTGCTGAAGAATTGAAAGAAAGAAATCCAAATGCTGAATTTCTTTTTGTTGGAGCAAAAGACAAAATGGAAATGACCAAAATTCCAGAGGCTGGTTTTAAAATCGAAGGCTTGTGGATCTCTGGGATTCAAAGAAAACTGACTTTATCCAACCTCCTGTTTCCATTCAAATTGCTCAGCTCTATGTTGAAAGCAAGAACATTGATCAAAAAATTTAAGCCCAATGTGGTTATTGGCACTGGAGGTTTTGCTAGTGGACCGTTATTGAAAATGGCGTCGATTTTAAAGATCCCAACATTGATTCAGGAGCAAAATGCTTACGCAGGTATAACCAATAAATGGCTAGCCAAAGATGCCAATGCTATTTGTGTGGCTTATGAAGGCATGGGAAAGTTTTTTCCTAAAGAAAAATTAGTGCTTACAGGAAATCCAATACGTAAAGATTTACTTGAAGTGCGAAGTAAAAAGGAATCTGGACTGAAGCATTTTCAGTTGGATCCCAACAAAAAAACACTGTTGATTGTCGGTGGTAGCTTAGGCTCGCAGCGTATCAATGAATTGATTGCTGAAAAGCTTTCATTTTTTGAAAACCAAAATCTTCAGGTCTTGTGGCAATGTGGTAAGTTGTACTACGATAGCTACAAATCTTTAGAAACCAAATCTATTAAAATTCTCAAATTCATTTCCAAAATGGATTCAGCTTATGCAGTTGCAGATGTGATTATTTCCAGAGCTGGAGCAGGGGCAGTGAGTGAATTGAGTTTGGTTGGGAAACCAGTTATTTTCATTCCGTCGCCAAATGTTGCTGAAGACCATCAAACCAAAAATGCCAAATCTATTGAAGATAAGGAGGCAGCGATAATGTTGAAAGAATCAGATTTGGATGAAAAATTTGAGTTTGTATTTAGTGATTTGATAAATGATACTGAACTTCAGGAAAAACTATCAAATAATATATTGACACTTGCTAAACCAATGGCTACAAAAGCGATAGTAGACGAAGTGGAACGCATAGAAAAAGTAATGAGATGAAGGAGTTAAAGCAATATACACATGTATTCTTGATTGGTATCGGCGGTATCGGGATGAGTGCTTTGGCTAGATATTTCAACCAAAAAGACTTGATGGTTCTTGGTTATGATAGAACCGAGTCAGAATTGACCAAAACTTTATCAGTTGAAGGGATTAATGTAGTTTATTCTGAAACTATTAGTAATCAGATTCAGAATTTATCAAAAGAAACTACGCTTGTTATTTATACACCTGCAATTTCAAAGACTTCGAAGTTTTTCGAGCACTTCAAAGATCAGAATTTTGAAATGTATAAGCGTTCGGTGGTTTTAGGAGAAATTACAAAACACTTACCAACTTTAGCCGTTGCAGGGACTCACGGTAAAACGACGACTTCTGCGATTTTAGTCCATATTCTTAAAGCTAGTGGCATCAACTTAACGGCCTTTTGCGGTGGAATTTTACAAAATTATAAAACCAACTATATCGGTGATGGCGAAGAGGTTGTCGTTGTGGAGGCAGATGAATTTGACAGATCTTTTCTCCAATTACATCCATCTGCAGCAGTAATCACTTCTATGGATGCCGATCATCTCGACATTTACAAAACTTCTCAAAAGTTAGTAGATACATTTCAGGAGTTTTCAAGATTAGTTCCAAAAGGACACCTCTATGCTAAGACAGGCCTAGATCTTGACGCGCAATTCATAGGAATAGAGGAAGACACAGATATTCAGATTACAAATATTTCAGTAGAAGATGGCGCTTACGCTTTTGATTTTCAGAAAGGAAATATTCAGCTAGAGCAATTAAAATTTTCTTTACCAGGACATCACAATTTATTCAATGCCGCTTCAGCCTTGAGTTTAGCTATTGATTTCAGGCCAGAGCTTGCCGAAGCCTTTGGTAAAGCCTTAGCCAGTTTTGAGGGTGTACAAAGACGCTTTAATTATATCTACAAGTCTAAAAATTTGGTAGCGATAGACGATTACGCTCACCACCCAAAGGAAATAGACGCTGTATATCAGGCGATTTCTGAAATGCATCCAGAGAAAAAATCTGTGGTCATTTTTCAGCCCCATCTATTTTCGAGAACCAAAGATTTTGCTGAAGATTTTGCAAAAAGCTTAGCTCAATTTGATGAAGTCAATTTACTGGACATTTATCCAGCGAGAGAGGAATCTATGGCGGGAGTAAATTCAGAATTTCTTCTGAATTTAATACAACATCCATTAAAAAAAATGATTACTAAAAATGATATTCAAGATAGAATAACGAGAGCCAAAAATGAAGTCATTGTTCTGCTTGGCGCTGGAGACATAGGAGTAGAAGCAATTAAAATTTCAAATTACCTACATGAAAGCATTTAAACTACATACCGTACGTTTGGTTTTGATCCTGGGTGTCCTCTTTTTCCTAGTGGGGTTTGCGAACCATCGCCAAAATCTGAAACCAGTAAAAACTCTGAAGGTCGAATTATTGGATGCCTCCAAAATTTTTATAACAGAGGTTGAAGTTGAACAGTTGCTAGGTGAAGTTTTAGAAGTTAATGGTGATTCATTGATCAATGAAAATCGTTTGGCCACCTTCGAAAAAATTTTAGATAATAACGAAATGATAAAGACCTCTGAAGTTTATTATACCCTGGATGGAACACTTTCAGCGAAAATTATCCAAAGAGAACCCATTGCCAGGATTAGAGATAAAGGATTTTACTATCTGGATGCTGAGGGTTTGGCGATGCCTTTATCTGCAAACTACTCATCTAGAGTGCCTTTGGTCTCTGGATTGAATACGGATGAGCTTAAAGAAGTTTATCCACTTTTGATGAAAATAGAGTCCGATGATTTTTTAAAAAAACATATAATTGCAATCCGAAAAAAATCGGAAAAAAACTTTGTTTTAGAGGTGAGAGATAGGGAATATTTAGTCAATTTTGGTCAAATTTCTTATCTTGAGAAAAAGTTGACTAACTATAAAGTTTTTTATTCAAAGGCTTTGGAATACAAGAAATTAGATGACTATAAACGCATAGATTTGCAATTTGGTAATCAGGTAGTGTGTACAAAAAAGTAATAATCTACAAAGATGGAAGAAGATAATATTGCAGTAGGCTTAGACATAGGAACAACAAAGATTGTTGCCATGATTGGTCGCAAAAATGAATATGGAAAAGTAGAGATTTTAGGCATCGGAAGAACCAAAAGTCTGGGTGTACATCGAGGTGTCGTCAATAATATTACTCAAACTATACAATCTATACAACAAGCTATACAGCAAGCAGAAGCAAATTCTGGGATAGATGTCAAAGGAGTCACCGTAGGAATTGCAGGGCAACATATAAGAAGTTTACAGCATAGTGACTACATCACAAGAAATGATGTTGAGGAGGTAATAGAAGATGATGATATCGACAATTTATGTAACCAGGTTCACAAGTTAGTTATGCTGCCCGGAGAAGAAATTATTCATGTGTTGCCACAAGAATATAAAGTAGATGGTCAGTCTGAAATCATGGAACCCAGGGGAATGTCTGGTGGACGCCTGGAAGCCAACTTTCATGTGGTTGTGGGACAGATTTCATCTATCAGAAACATTGGTAGATGTGTGAAGAATTCTGGTTTGGAGCTCAATGGAATGACATTAGAGCCGCTGGCATCGGCAAATTCAGTATTGAGCCAAGAGGAAAAAGAAGCAGGCGTAGCCTTAATTGATATAGGTGGTGGAACTACAGATTTAGCCATCTTCAAAGATGGAATTATAAGACACACCGCTGTAATTCCGTTAGGTGGTAATGTAATCACGGAGGACATTAAAGAAGGATGTTCTATTATTGAAAAGCAAGCTGAATTACTTAAAGTAAAATTTGGTTCAGCGTGGCCTGGAGAAAATAAAGAAAATGAAATTGTTTCGATTCCTGGATTAAGAGGGAGAGATCCCAAAGAAATATCACTTAAGAATTTGTCGAAAGTGATTCACTACAGAGCAGTAGAAATTATAGATCAGGTTTATTTAGAAATTAAAAACTACGGTCATGATGAACAAAAGAAAAAGTTAATCGCCGGTATTGTCATTACTGGTGGAGGAGCACAATTGAAGCATTTAAAGCAGCTAGTAGAATATGTTACTGGTATGGATACTAGAATTGGTTATCCAAACGAGTATCTAGCTGGAGAAACCGACAAAGAAATTGCAAGTCCGCTCTACGCTACAGCAGTGGGTTTAGTGATGGACGGATTGGAACGCAAAGCTTTTGATAAGGCGGAACGTCTAGAGCAGGAAGAAATGGAAAACCCTGAAAATGTCGAAAAGTCTGCAGAAACAGCAATGGAATATAATGTGAACGGAGTAACAGAAGAGTCTCCAGATACAGAACAGGACAAAGGAATTCCAGAGCAGCCCAATCAACCTGCTCGACCAAGCAGAAATGTCGTCGAAAAATGGTTTGACAAATTAAAAGATTTTTTAGATAACGCAGAGTAGAAGTATACCAACCAAAATAAAGAATTATGAGTCAGCAAGAATTTGAAAATATTTCATTCGATCTCCCAAAAAACCAATCCAACGTGATCAAAGTCATTGGAGTAGGCGGTGGAGGTTCCAATGCCATCAATCATATGTTTAGTCAAGGCATTAAGGGCGTTGACTTTGTTATATGTAATACAGATGCACAAGCGTTGGAAAACAGTCCAGTACCCACCAAAATACAATTGGGTGTTGACCTTACAGAAGGACTTGGTGCAGGTGCAAATCCAGATATTGGTAAGCAAGCGGCAGAAGAAAGTAGAGAAGACCTTAAGGGTTTATTGAGTACCAATACCAAAATGGTATTTATCACCGCAGGAATGGGTGGTGGAACAGGAACAGGAGCTGCACCAGTTATTGCAAGACTTGCAAAGGAAATGGATATACTTACGGTTGGTATCGTTACCATTCCATTTCAGTTTGAAGGACGCACAAGAAATGAACAGGCTCAGTTGGGAGTTGAAGAACTTAGAAACAATGTGGACTCACTCATAGTTATCAATAATAATAAATTGAGGGAAGTGTATGGAAATCTTGGCTTTAAGTCTGGATTTTCAAAAGCTGATGAAGTTTTAGCCACTGCCTCTCGAGGTATTGCTGAAGTCATCACTCATCACTACACTCAAAACATTGACTTACGTGATGCTAAAACAGTTTTGAGTAACAGCGGAACTGCTATCATGGGATCTGCAGTAGCGTCAGGTACCAATAGGTCTCAAATCGCTATTGAAAAAGCATTAGATTCTCCTTTATTGAATGACAATAAAATTAAAGGAGCTCAAAATGTATTGTTACTCATCGTTTCAGGAACCGACGAAATCACATTAGATGAAATAGGTGAAATCAACGACCACATTCAGGCAGAAGCTGGTAACAGTGCTAACATCATCATGGGTGTTGGTGATGATGAAAGCTTAGAGGACTCAATTTCAGTAACCGTTATTGCTACGGGATTTAATACTGAACAACAAGACGAAATCGTCAATACTGAGACCAAAAAAATTATTCATACACTTGAGGATGATCAGCGTATCGAACAAAATCTATCGACTGGCAGATTCAAAAAGCAGTCTTCTATAGATGTGCCTCAGTCCAGAAGGCAAACTCCGGAAACAAAGGAGCAGTCTAAAGTTGTTCATAACCTGGATTCTGAAGATGAGCCGAAAGATGAGTCAAACGAAACGGATCAACCAAATGTTAATCATCTGGATGTTGATTTTGAGATCGTAAATGCTCATGAAGATGATTTTGAAATTATTGAAGACAGTCCTTTAAAAGACGAAGACAATTCATCTGGCATGTTGAGTTTTGATTTTTCTGAAAATGAGGAGGAAGATGAACAATCGCCATCTTCCAGATCTGTAAGGGATATTGAAGTTAACGAGCCAGAAGAAGTAAATTCAATGAAAAATCTCTCAACTTCTGAAGTTAAAAAATACGACTTATCGGAGTTTATGGATGAGGGAGACTCAAAGCAAGCTTCACCATCTAAAAAACCACAGTCAAAATCTAAGGAAGAAGAACCGGAAGAAGTCAAATTTACTAGACGAACCGTTGAGCCTACAAGAACCGAAAGAGGAACAAGTGATGAAATAGATCCTATGAACACTCCTTTGTCTGAGCTTGCTTCCCGAGCAGCGGAGCGAAAAGCTAAGATGAAGCAGTTTAATTATAAATTCAGAAACACCAATAATATTGATGAAATTGAAAAGCAACCCGCTTACAAGCGCGCAGGCATCGAACTAGATCATAATCAATCTCAAGGAAAAGGTTTGTCAAGAACAAGTGTTGAAGGTGATAAGGACAATTTAAACTTTAGATCCAACAACTCGTTTCTCCATGATAATGTAGACTAAAAGTAATAATTTTACAGCTTTAAAAAGGTCAACAATTTTGTTGGCCTTTTTTGTTTAAAAAATTAACGTTTTTGCATTAGTTAATATAGTGTTATTTGTTAATTTTAGATCCTTAATTATTTAACAAAAAAAAACATAAAATCAAATTACTTCAAGCTTTTGATGTTTAGTCTTACTGTTTCTATCAGCTTAACGACCTTTTCACAAACGGAAGCTCAAAAACAAAGAATTACTTCCAAATACAATTCTACCTTACTAAATCAACTTTCAAATGATTTTAGTGATGTGTTTACATCACAAAAACAATCGGTTTTAAATCAGGCTAAACGTAGAAATTTAGAGATTTCTCTAACTCTAAAAGATGGGAGTTATGCGGAACTTCAACGCTTCGATGCTAATGGAACTCCTATTTATTATCAGACTTATAATGTAGATGCTTCTCGTTCAACGAGAACAAATCATTTAAATATTGGCGGCTCAACTGGATTTAACTTAGATGGGCAAGATATGACAGCCCATGTTTGGGATGGCGGTCATGCTAGAGTTACTCATCAAGAATACCAAACCTCAGGGAGCAGTAGAGTTACATTAATGGATGTAGCCTCGGAAGGTTTAGATTTAAATTTTCATGCGGCCCATGTCACTGGGACTATCATGGCTTCTGGCGTGGTTCCAAATGCAAAGGGAATGGCTCCGAAGGGCAATGTTGAAGGTTATAAATGGAATAATGACAAAGCTGAGGCAACAGCTGCCGCCGCTCAGGGTATGTTGGTTTCTAACCATTCCTACGGATTTAGAGCAGATAATTTACCAGACTATTATTTTGGAGCTTACATTGGTGAATCTAGAATTTGGGATGTGATACAGTATAACGCTCCTTATTACTTAATGGTTGTAGCTGCGGGAAACGATGGTAATGCATCTTGGAATGGCTCCCCTTTAGATCCTGCAAATCCTAGATTTGATAAATTAACAGGGCATTCTACTTCAAAAAATAACTTGGTCGTAGCTAATGGTCAGGATGCTAACGTCTCTGAGGATGGAGAGTTAATTTCGGTAATCATTAATTCTGGTAGTAGTCAAGGCCCTACAGACGATCTTAGAATCAAGCCAGATATAACAGGTAATGGAACTGGTGTTTTTTCGACTTTTGCTAGCGGAGATGCAGCTTACAACTCTATTTCAGGGACTTCTATGGCTTCTCCTAATGTTGCTGGGAGTGCATTATTGCTTCAACAACACGCAAATAATCTTTTCGGGAACTATATGAGATCTGCTACACTTAAAGGTCTTATTTTGCATACCGCAGATGATGCTGGAATTGAGGGACCTGATAACAATTTTGGTTGGGGATTAATGAATTCTAAAAGAGCTGCTGAAACTTTGAGTCAAAAAGATAATGGTGCTGTTGTAAATGAATTGTCTCTGTTTCCTGGCCAAACGTATACCTTAGAAGTGCAAAGTAATGATGTTGATGCACTTTTAGCTTCTATTTCTTGGACAGATCCTGCTGGTGTAGCAACAACTCAAGTCAATTCTGATGAAGCTCGATTGGTGAATGACCTTGACATATCCTTAGAACAAACAGGAACCGAGTATCTTCCTTGGAGATTAACCGGCGTCATTACCAATGAAAAGGCGAACAATTCCAAGGACCCCTTCGAAAGAGTGGATATTGAAAACGCAACAGGTACTTACACGATCTCAGTTACTCATAAGGGCAATCTGACAATGCACAGCAGAATTTCACTTTAATTGTGACTGGTCTTAATGCAGAGCCAGTTGTTTGTGAAGCTGTTCCTCCATCTGGTATTACAGTTGGTGGAGTAGATTCTGAATCTGCATCGTTATTTTGGGATAATGCTCCTGGAGGAGCTGAGTTTGATTTCAGATATAGAGAAGAAGGAACCACTGAATGGATTGAAAGTAGTTTACAAATTAACACAATTAACTTAGAGGGTCTTACAGAATTGACTACCTACGAAGTTCAAATCAGAACTCAATGTTTAACTGAAAACACCACGTCAGAATATTCTGAAATCATAACATTCACAACTGAAGAATTTGTTTTAGAATATTGTAATTCTTCAGGGCAAAATACCAGTGATGAGCACATCGCCAGAGTAAGATTACATGCTTTAGATAATGAATCTGGAGCTGGACCAGGTTACTCAGATTTTACCAATCTTTCCACTGACCTTGTGGTAGGAGAATCGTATACAATTACAGTTAATCCCGATTGGCCAGGAACAGTTTATAACGAAGGAATTAATGTTTGGATTGATTTTAATCTAAACGGAGATTTTACAGATGATGGTGAGCTTATCTTATCTGCTCCACCATCTACAAGTGATGAAGTAAGTAGTTCTTTTACAGTTCCTGAAGGTGCTGTAGAAGGAGAAAATTTAAGAATGCGAGTCTCTATGAAGTGGAATGGTTTACCATCATCTTGTGAATCTTTCGATTGGGGAGAGGTTGAGGATTACTCAGTAGTTCTTTTACCTGCTGGGACTTGTAATGTCCTTACGCCGGTAGGCGAAGCAGAACAAGATTTCTGCTCTCTACCTTTGTTGGAGGAATTAGAAGTAGACACTGCAACTGTTATTTGGTATGCTCAGGAAAATGATGGAACTGTTCTAGCACCGGACTATACAATCTCTAATGGAGAAACACTTTATGCTGCTAACTTAGTAGGTGAATGTGAAAGCCAAGATCGTCTTTCCGTAACTGTCACTTTTGGAGATTTTGTAGCGCCAGTGCCAACTCAAGCAGTTTTAGAAGATGTTATAGCTCAATGTGAAGTGTTAGAACTTGTTGCTCCAACGTCAGAAGATAATTGTGATACAGGGGAAATAGAAGGAACGACAACAGTAGAATTTCCTATTGTAGAAAACACTACTATTACATGGGAATTTGAAGATAGTTCTGGAAATGTTAGTACTCAAACTCAAGATATCATTGTTGAAGATAATAAAAATCCAGAAATACTATTGAATGAGAATATTGTTTTAGAATTGGATGAGGACGGTAATGCAACACTTACCCTAGAAGATGTAGATGGAGGTTCAATGGATAATTGTGGTATCGCAACTCAGGAGTTAAGTCAAGTTAATTTCAACTGTGATGATTATGACCCTGAAAATGAAATGGTAGAGGTCACATATATAGTGACTGATACTAGTGGTAACCAAACTCAGGAAACAGTAAGTATTACAGTGTTAGATCCTTTCTCAACCTGTACATTAAGTTCAAACGTATTTGAGACTCTGGAAGTAGCACTATACCCAAATCCTGCTCAACAGACCTTATATCTGGAACTTGGGAATACTCCATTAACCATTGATAAAGTGATTGTTTTTGATATACAAGGAAAACAACTTATGTCTTTAACACCCAATGGATCGAATACTGCAATAGATGTATCCTCTTTATCCTCAGGAAATTATTTCTTGATGATGACATCAGGAAAAGATACAATGACTAAAAGATTTATTAAGAAATAACACTCTATAATCTAATTATTAGTAACCCCTGCGTCTATTGATGCGGGGGTTTTGTTTTATATGAAGTAAATCCAACTTCTATAGATTATACCAAATTGAACCTATAATGTCGCAAATGCTTGGCTTTTTTTAATCATGGGAGTAAAAATAATTCAGTTTTTTAAGACAAGTTAAATGCAAATTTGGTATCAAACTAAGTTTGTGAAAAAAACTACCTTAGCATCTTAATTTAAGAGTATGACCATTCAAGAGCGAATTGAAAATTCAAAGACTACCATTTTTAAAGCCGTTTTTCCAAACACTACAAATCATTACGATACCCTATTTGGAGGAACTGCCATGCAATCCATGGACGAGACCGCTTTTATAACAGCAACTAGGTTTAGCAGACAACGTATGGTAACTGTAAGTAGTGATAAAATTGATTTTAAAAAACCAATACCAGCTGGAACAATAATTGAACTAATAGGACTTGTAACCTACGTTGGCAATACAAGCCTAAAAGTGAGAGTAGATATTTTTGTAGAAGAGATGTATACAGAATTCAGAGAAAAAGCGGTGACTGGAGAATTCACCTTCGTAGCTATAGATGAAGACAAAAATCCTGTCAAAGTAGTTTAGAACGTTTTTTCTGATTTTATTTCCGTTATAATTTACGCTTAACGATATTCAGCTTAGGCTTAATCTTAAAATTAATGTAAAATCCAGAGATTTAGAACCTCTGAAGGTGATAAGTTAACTTACATTATTTACTTTTATAGTGTCGTTAGGAGTGCTGAAAGGCTGAGAGTATATCCTAGAACCTGAACTGAATAATATCAGCGTAGGAAAACGAAACAAAAATTGAGGAAAAATCAATAAACCGTTTCGTGTATTCACATGAAGCGGTTTTTTTAATTGTATACAAAAATGAAATCATTAAAAGGAATTTATGCTGTTACAGACGAAGTACTAACTCCAAAATCTACCATTGTAAAACAGGTAGAAGAAGCCTTGGAGGCAGGAGCCAAAGTCATACAACTAAGAGATAAGTCTTCTACAGATGACGAACTAGAGCCTATTGCTAAATCTCTGCAAGCTTTGTGTGACCAAAAAAACGCCACTTTTTTTATAAATGACCGAGTGCAATTAGCCAAAAAAATAGGTGCTGATGGAGTTCACGTTGGTTTCTCCGATCAAACTGTAAAGGAAACTCGAGAAGAAGTTGGAGAAAAAATGCTTATTGGAGTGTCCTGCTACGGAGATATAGAACGCGCAAAACAAGCGGTAAAAGATGGAGCCGATTATGTGGCATTTGGTGCTTTTTATCCCTCCAAAACCAAGCCTAAAGCCGATGTGGTAAGCAAAGAAGTTATTTCCAAAGCTAAAGCAGAACTCAATGTCCCTGTCTGTGTCATAGGGGGAATCAATCGTAAAAACATCAATGAAATTGTCGATTTTCAACCAGATTTATATGCTTTGGTAAGTGATATTTTTGAATCTGAAAGTATAAAACAAACGGTTACAGAATTAAACGAACTCATCTCAAAATCAGAATAAAATGAAACTAGCTATCGAATGGTTTTTAAACCCGGACCACTTACCAATAATCGTTGCCGAAGAAAAGGGGTTTTTGAAAAAAAAAGGAATTACCGATTTTGAATTGATAGTTCCAACAGACCACTACGATGGACTTCAAGATCTCATTGAAGGAAACATACAATTCGCGACCAACGAACCTTTACACCTCATTGAGCAGTATCATCCAGAATTCCTTTCTCTTGGAACTTATTTTGAAACCAAAGGCGGTGTTATCATGAAAACAACTTCTTATGAAGCCTTAAAGAAAGGGGAGAAAATCCAAGTGGCCACTCCAGTTTCTAATGAGAAAACTAATGGTATTGGACTTGAAATTATAAAGCGCTATGCGGCTAAACAAGGCGTAAACATCAAGCCTTCACAGGTTGAATTTGTTGCTAAGGATTTTTATCTTATCAAACACATGAAAGAGGGTGCAGATGCAGGATGGCTGTATTTTTACAATTTTGAAGGTATTGAAGCTAAGCATGAAAATATGGATGTCATCCATATGGACGCCGATTCGGCCGGGTTCGCTAATTTTTGTGCTTTAGATCTTTTCACTTCAAAATCGTATTATCAAAAAGATAAAGAAAAAGTAAATGCATTCGTAGAAGCTATCCAAGAGGCTATTCAATTTATTGAAACAAATCCAGAGGAAGCTTATGGTATTTACTATGCGTATACAAAAGAAAAATCAACTCCATTGATGGACGATATCTTGAAAGCTACAGCCAAATGTTTTAGTAAAGATTTTGAATCTTCATCGGAAAAAGAGCTTCCTATTTTGAAGTTCTTTAATGAGATCGGCGTCACAGATTTAAGTGAAGATAAATTCAAAAAAGCATTTTTAAATTAAAAGCAATGTTAGAAAATCAAATTTACGAACAACTATCAAATTTAAAATCCAAAACTCCTCTTGTAGAGGCCATTACCAATTATGTGACTATAAACGATTGTGCTAATATATTGTTGAGTATTGGTGCATCACCAGCCATGTGTGAATCTGCAGATGAAGCTTATGATTTTACGAAACTTGCCAACGCTGTTTACCTAAATATTGGAACCTTAACCAAAGAGCAGGAGTTAGCGATGCTACAAGCCGTTAAAGCAGCAGATGAGCTCAACATACCCGTGATTTTGGACCCAGTAGGATGTGCAGCTATCCCAAGACGAATTGGTTTTATAGATAAGTTAAGATCTTTTGGTAAAGTAGATATTATTAAAGGTAATCTTGGCGAGATCAAATCTTTGGCAGGAGTAGAAACTAAAGTGCGTGGAGTGGATTCCTTAGATAAGGGTGAGGATGGTGTAGAAGTTTGTCAACAACTAGCTAAAGATTGGAAATGTATTGTTGCAGCTTCAGGCAAAATTGATATTATAACCGACGGAGAAATAACAGCACTTGTTCATAATGGCGATGACATGCTAACCAAAGTCACAGGTTCTGGGTGTATGCTTGGGGCACTTACTGCTGGATTTTGCGGAGCCAACACGGATAATTTATTGGCCTCTTGTATAGCGAGTTTTTTGAGTATGGGAATAGCTGGCGAACATGCTGCCCAGCACAATAGAGGGTGTTATCCTGGCAGTTTTAGAGTATTTCTTATCGATGAAATATATAAACTTACTGATACGATTTTGAGAGATAAATCCAAGATTGAATTTGTTTAATTCGTATAATACCATATGATTAACCACTATCAAAATAATTGAATTATGAATTATAAATGGTTTCCTAAGACAATTGATCTAGTACATCCATTAATGAACCAAATTAAAAATCATGCGTTCATTAAAGAGTTAAGTGAAGGAACTTTAAGTGCTGAACAATTCCATTTTTATATGCATCAAGATGCCTTTTATCTAACTATTTACGGGAAGGTACTGGGTAATATCGCTACCCAATTAAAAGACCCTGATCATTCGTTGGACTATATGAGTTTTGCGAATGGAACTATTGAAGTTGAAAAAGCCTTGCACAAAGAATTTATAAGTCAATTGGGAGGATTTAAGCCACCAGAGAAATCTCCAACTTGTAGCTTGTATACTGGTTTTCTTACTGAAGTTTATCAGTACGATTCTATAGAAGTGAGCTTATCTGCTGTTTTGCCTTGTTTCTGGATTTATAAAGAAGTCGGGGATTATTTGCTGTCAATTGCCAACACAAACAATAATCCTTACCAAAAGTGGATGGATACCTATGGAGGTGAGGATTTTTCAAATTCTGTAGATCGTGCTATTGAAATTACAGAGTATTATGCTGAAAATACAACGTCCAAAGTAAGAGAAGAAATGACAGAAGCTTTTCTAAAGACTGCACAACTGGAATGGATGTTTTGGGATAGTGCGTATCGCAAGGAAAAGTGGCCAGTTTGAGCTAAAAAAACCATCATTAATAAATGACTAAAAATGAAAACTTACCCAAAGCTTTTAATTATAGCAGGAAGTGATTCTGGAGGTGGTGCAGGCATACAAGCTGATATAAAGTCGGCTGGAGCCTGCGGAGCTTATTCTGCAACAGTAATTACTGCTATTACAGCCCAGAACACCCTTGGTGTAAACGCCATTGAAGGAGTTTCTCCTCAGATGATTGCAAATCAATTTACAGCAGTGATGGAGGATATTGGAGCAGATGCCGTAAAAATAGGAATGCTTCATTCTAAAGAGGTGATCGAAGAGGTTGCAAAACATCTTCAACATTACAAACCAAAACATATCGTTATAGATCCCGTTATGGTAGCAACTTCTGGTGATCGTTTGCTTCAGGAAGATGCTATACAAGCCTTGATGGATCAAATAATACCGCAGGCAGAAGTGATGACACCTAATGTTCCCGAAATGGAGCTTCTACTAGGTGAAAATATTAAAAATTCTATGGAGTTTTCAGAGTATGCAAAAGCTTTGGCCGAAAAGTTTAAGGTCTCTGTATTACTTAAAGCTGGACACCTAAAAGGTGATAAATCTGTCGATATTTTATTCAATGTTAAAACAAAACAGATAACAAAATTGAGTTCCCCAAGAATCACAACCAAAAATACGCATGGTACAGGGTGTAGTCTATCTTCTGCATTGGCAAGTTATTTGGCTCAAGGTTTTAGTTTAGAAGAAGCGTCTCAAAAAGCAAAAACATTTATTTACCAAGCTATCAAAGCGGGTGGTGACTATAAAATAGGCAAAGGCTCAGGCCCAATTCATCATTTTTATAAGTTGGAGGGTTGACCTCTTGGATTTTGAGCTAACTTTTATTTTTATCAATAAATGTATTAATACGTTGTTCTAAAATCGGTAAGGTGACAACCCCTTGTTCAAGAATAACTTCATGAAACTCACGGATATCAAAGCCACTGCCAAGCATTTTTTCAGCTTTCGCTCGTAATTCGCGAATTTTGATCTCACCAATCTTGTAAGAAACGGCTTGTCCTGGCCATGAAATATAGCGATCTACTTCGGTATTGATATTGTGTAACGAAAGGGCTGTCTCTTTGGTGAAATAGTCTACAGCTTCCTCTCGAGTCCATCCCATGGCATGAATGCCCGTATCTATAACCAAACGACAAGCACGCCATTGTTCGTAAGTCAATTTTCCAAATCGCTCATAGGCGGTGGTATAAATCCCCATTTCTTCAGCAAGGAACTCAGAGTACAAACCCCAACCTTCTCCATAGGCGGATAAATACATGTTTTTTCTAAAATCAGGAATGCTATCGCCAAGCTCTGCATTAAGAGCGTTTTGTAAATGATGTCCAGGCACCGCTTCGTGAGCGGTTAACGACGGTAAAACATACAAAGGCCGGTTGGGCAAGTTATAGGTGTTGACCCAGTAATAGCCAGGTTGAGTGTCATTGGAAGCGCCAATATAGCGGCCTGTGGTATATTTAGGAGCAATGGCATCGGGGACTTTTGTGACACCGTAGGGTTTCCTAGGTAAAGTTTTGAAATAAGCCGGGAGTTTGGCATCGATACGTTTGGCTATATCACGGGCTTCTTTTAAAAGTTCTTCTCCAGTTTTAGCATAAAACTGCTCATCGGTTCTAAGGAAGTAGATGAACTCTTCAAAGCTCCCCTCAAAATCGACTTCTGCTATGATAGCTTTCATTTCTGAATTGATTCTCGCCACTTCATCCAAACCAATTTGATGAATGTCTTCAGCAGTTAAATCCAAGGTTGTATAGTAATTTAACCGATTTTGATAGTAGGCTTCGCCTTGTGGTCCTTCTGAAACTCCTAAAGTGGTTTTAGTAGTGGGTAAATATTCCGTTTCAAAAAAGCTTTTAACACGCTTAAATTGTGGAATGACGTTGGCTTTTATGGCCGTTCTTGCTGCTTGCATTACAGAGTCTTTTTGAGATTCTGATAGGGTAGAGGGTAAGTTCTGAAAAGGTTCGTAAAAATAACTGTCTTCAGGCTGGTCAACGATTTGAGAATCGTAAGTCGACTCATAGCCTTCAAAAATCACTCGGGGTTGGGTGATGCCTTTTTTTAAGCCTTGTCTCAGAAGTTTAAAATGTTGGTCCACATAAGTAGGAATAGCATTGAGTTTATTGAGATAAGCTTTCACTTGCTCATAAGTGTTGAGGTCTCTCACTTCATAAGATAGACTAAGATGGAAACCAGAATCGGACAGCAGTGGATTTAAGTAGGCTTCAAACTCATAGAAGTCCACTGTTTCCTTGAGCTTAAACTTTAGCATTTCTAATGAAATCTGTTCAGTTTCTGAAAGTTGGCTGTTATCCATTTCAGCTAAATCGGTAAGGAGTTGACTCGCAAAATTTGCTTCTTGTTGGTAATAAGCTTTTGTGTATAAACCCAAGGGATAGATTTTTTGGTCGTAACCTTTATGGTCTTGATAGGTCTGTATAATAGAGTCTAAGCTTTGACTCGGTGTTTGACTCCAAAGTGAGTTGCAAACTATAAAAATGATAATTACACTTAAATTTGATTTCATAAAATTGATGTTTAGATTACAGAATAGGCTAAGCTGAACAGAGTCACATTTTATATCGACTTTGTTTTTTAGCTTTTGTTTTTGAGTTTTAAAATCTGATAGATAAAAACTCCAAGATAAAAAGTTGCCAAAACAAACCAGACATAGCCAAACCAATTATCCTGACCATTAAAGCCTACCTTGAAAAAGCCTGCCAAAAGCCAGATGATACCGAATACCAAATTCAAATATACATAGCGCTTTGCCTTTTTCATTGGTTAAACATAAAGATAATTTATATTTCGATACCCAGATTTCAGTTTATATAAAAGTGATGCTATTAAAAAAAATATTTGTTTAGGTTAAAACTTAATTACTTAGACCTCACAGGTTTCTAAAACCTGTGAGGTCTAAGTAATTTTAAAAACATGTATTTGTTTAAATATTGGTTAAGCATTTGGAAATCTAAGTTTGCTCATCTCAGTCTTAAGCCAACTTAAACCCTTCAGTTGAAACTTTTCATAAGACTGGGGTACCAAATTAGTTTCGCATTTTAAGAAATGTATCGAAGAGTATTAATCTAACTTTAGCAAAATCATTTTAATTAATTCTGATAAGAAAATAATTACTTTAATTCTGGAATTATTCCATCGCTTTTATAGTATAACCTGCTCTCCTTAGCAAATTAATCACTCCATTGTTACCGGCCAAATGGGCGGCTCCAAAGGCAAAAAAAGTTGAGGTTTCCTTTGCTTTTTCTTCGATGACTGGGATCCATTTTTTGTTACGATTATCCAGGAAGTCTTCGGCGTATAAGTTCATGCTAGATTCTTGCTCTGTCATAAACTTCATGAGTCCGTCCAGGTCTTTTGCCTCGTATCTTCTGAGCATTTCTTGGTAAACACGGCTATTCTCCTCTGCGGGTTTACTTGCCATCTCTAGGAGTTCATCAACTTGTTCCTGATAAGGTATTTTATCGATCATATTGACTTGATCCATTAAGGTTTCAAGGCCGATGATGGATTTTTCTTTTGCTTTCGCCTGTTCCATAAAATACATATCATAACCTTGTGGAGTCGAGCAGCTCATAAAACTTGTTACAGCCATAGCACTCAAAAAGAATGGTTTTATGCTTTGCATCATGCCAAAATTCATTCCTTGTACTTTACCTTTAAAAAATGCCTCGAGCTGTTTCAATTCCTCATCGTTAGCAAAATCGGATAGTTTTTTGCCGTCTTTCATGTACATGTTTTGCATCATGACTGTCATCATATTGGGGTCTGCCATATTAATCTCCAAAGCGAGTTGCTCCGTAGAGTCGAAAGCTTGCTTTACATTGTCAGAAATCTTGACTTCGCAAGCCAGGTGAATTGTACCGTAGAGGTAAGAGTCGGCAGTTAACCCATTGCCGCTAACTTTCCAAAACAAGGCATTTTCTGTGGATTGCGCTTGCCCTGTGAGTGATAAAGCACAGCCGAGAAATAAAATAAATAGAAATTTGATTTTCATAAAAATTGGTTTTAAGTTTTTTAATTGAATTTAAATTTACTGAAAAGGTTTTTGTCATCTGGAATATTTATGCTTTGCAGATATTGAATTAAGTCTGGCATCGACTCTTCATCAATTACTTTAGGGTTAATCTTTAGATTTACTTTTTCAGATTTAAGAAGATATCCCTTGTTGGTACCTTTTATTTCAAGAATATCCTCGATAAGGATTTTTTTTTTAAACTATACAGTTTGTTCTTTTTGATGATGCCATTCTCAATGATGAGGTACTGGTGCTTTACATCATAAAGGTATTGGAAAGTCATACTCAGACCAGCTGCCAAATATAGATAGCCGGAGATCATTGGACTTGCATCGAAAATGAAATATGCCGAACCTAAACACGTCATTAAAATACCGATGTTTAGGTTGTAACGTAATCGTTTTTTTTTTGAATTTGATTTTCATGAATATAGATTCTAAACTTTCAATCCTGTATTAAGCTTGCTGTAGAGATTATTTTCTGAAGGTAAATTCAGTTGTCCTAAAAACTGAGTCAATTCTTTGAGTGATTCTTCATCAATTAAGTTTGGGTCGAATCTTAAGTTGATGTCTTCAGATTTGAGAAGATAATCAAGGCCAATTTTTTCAATTTCTGAGATCTCATTGACTTGAATTTTAGTATTTGAGCTGTAGAGATTATTTTTCTGTATCACTCCATCTTCAATAGTGAGGTATTGGTTCTCCTTCTTATAAAGATACCGATATATAAAATTGGATATAGGAATTAAATGTAGAAATAAAATTAAGGGCTCAAATCTTTTTACAACCCAATAAAATATGGCTATACCAAACCAAAAAATCGCCAGTAGTAGGTTATTAAAAATGTTACTCTTTTTGTATTTGATTTTCATGATTTTGAACGTTTAAATCCAGGATTATTAAATGTTTATTTTCTTCTGAAGATATTTAAACGCCCATAAACTACAAGTAGAATCCCGATTGCAGTTGATATTCCAAGGAAAAAACTAATCGCAGAATTTTCAAAGAAATAATGAACTGTAAATGCAGCAATGAATATTACTATTCCCAGCATTCTGACTTTATTGAATTTCATAACTGTAATAATTTTTTATCAAAAACTAGTTTCAAGGCAATCTCTTTTTTAAAATCGGTAACCCAATCCTGCTTTAAAGATATTGAAATTATCGTCTATATCTGGATTTGGTCTTTCAAAGCCAAAATCAAAAGTGATAAAATCATACTGAGCCTGGATGTATAGTCTCGAAGAAATATCAAACGCAAGACTAAAATTAAGGTTTATCGCTCCCTCTGTTTCGGTATTACTGTCAAAATTTGCAAAAGGTTCTGAATTGATCAAATTGTAAATTACCAAAGTGTAACCGGCACCTATTTTAGGATGAAGCCTTGGCAAAGTTTCAATATTTAGCTCTCCAAAAGCCCTTGGTTGAATCATGTAGACGTAAGCGTCTATCAATTGGGGACTGATATCGTCTTGTAACTTATAAACCCCTGCATTTAGGGACGTTCCAATAGTTACAAAATTCAATTCTGAAAGTCGGTAATTGGCACCAACATCTACAATACCATCGTAAGCCTCGCCGATATAACTATTACCAAAAGTTATAGGATAATTGACTTCCAGGCTCAATTTTGAATCTTGAGCAATGGCTTTTACTGAAACTATCAGCAAGGCAGCACAGAGTGTACTTTTAAAACAGTTGAATACCATATTACTTTTGGTTGTGATGAATTGAATGTTAATTGATCGTTTAGGTCTATGAAATTTAAATGAAAGACCAGGGTTTTTAAATTTTGATCAGCTCTTGTTTACAGGTGTTAATTTAAATTTAGTTCTTTTATTTCCATTCATGCCTAGTGGAGAAAAATTGGTTTCTGTGTCCATAACTCCGTCATATAAAATCCAATATCCTTTATCGATATCAAATTCCGCAGTTGCTTTGTGAGATATTTTCATGTACGTTTCTTTGTAAGCTGATTCTTTTGAAAACATGGACATGAATCTATTATCAAATTCTCCAGAAACAAACTCTTGCAAATCGTATTTTATGACTGCAATTTTATTTCCATTCAGGATCTTTATTTCACTAAGTCTTACTGTATTGTTCTTGTAAGTCGAGTCAGCTTTGAAATTCTGGTCCATCGAAATCATATTTACATCCAAACTCCATGCATCTCCAACCTTTACGGAGGCCGTTGGTAGTTCAAATAAAATCGAAATGATATTGTTTTGAGCTCTTTTGTAGTAATAGCTTAATAGTTTTCCTTCAGGACTAACTTTACCTCTTAAAGCTACATTACCGTTCATTTTTGCAATTCCTGAGAAAATCGATTTTGTAGAGTCTGCTCTATTTTCTTTTAGCATCATAGCGATGTCAACGTTTCCATTTTTGTCTGGAAACAGTTTTGTTTCATAGTTCAGGTTGAAAAATTGTTTTTGCATGAGTTGTAATAAGCCGTTCATATTACTTCTGATGGAATCGGTTTCAGTTTGTGATTTACTGCTTCCATAAATGGTATCTCTCATAACAGTATGGTACGTTAATGTATCTGCTATTTTCCATTTTAAATCTACAGACTCTTCAACACTGTCGGTTTGCGCATTAGAAAAAAGACTTACCAGGTAAAGGATGAGGATGAGGACAAGTTTGATCATGATTTTTTTATTAATGTAATTAATTCATCTCTAAAGAGTATAGCTCATTAAAGTCTATCAATTTATGTTCAGGTGACGAATTATAAAATAATTTAAAAAAGTCTGTATGAGATGAGCCAAATAAAATCAAAATTCTTTCATCAGGTGAATTAATATTTCTTTCAATGTGATTTAAAATTCTCATATTTCGACTTACCAAGCTTAAAGTTAATATGTCAGCGCCATCTGTATTTTCATATCCAAAGGTCCCTGCAAACAAGCTGTAAAATCCTCTTTTCTGACTTATTGGTGAATTTAATATTTTGAAATAATCAAGCATTGAATTTTCTAATTTTAAGCTATCATCTATTTCATACCATTTCATGTACCTTTTACCGATGTCACTTTCTAAAAAATCTTTTTGTAAATCAAAGCCTTTGCTTAAATCTGAAGCGTAGTTTTTAGTTTCTGGTTTACTATATAATGTCTGAAAGATTGTTTTTTCATCTACACCATATAAAGTGTCAAGTTCAAAATTATCCATCAATCTGTAAGCCAGTTGATCAATTTCATCAGCTGTTAGTTTATAATTTCCATTTTTGTAATTCCTGTAATTTTTCATTAGAATATTATCCTTATTAAAATCTTCAACAAATATTTTTGTTGGCTTAAACAGAGATATATATTCTACCAGCTCTTGAATTTCTTTTTGTCTTTTTTTAGACAAAATATCAACCCTTTTGTCTTTATCAGTCTTATATAAATCCTGATCATAATAGGCAAAATGGAATGTGCCTACCAGAAGGACTTCTGGACGCTTATTACCTCCGATTAGAATTTGATCTGGGTCGGTTTGCGCATTAGAAAAAAGACTTACCAAGTAAAGGATGAGGATGAGGACAAGTTTGATCATGATTGGGGGAGTTAATTTAATTGGTAAATGGATGATTTTTTATAATTGAATTATTTCATCAATATGGGCTTTAAACTTTATTCTTTTTCGTTCATGAAAGTTTCCGTGTTCTATTTCAAAACTTTTGTTGTATTGATTTACTTCAACCCATTTAATGAATTTAGGATTTATAAACGGGCCTATTTCAAATAGATTTTGCATTGGAGCGTCATCAAATTCTGAAACGGCTACCAGTACATCATGTGAAACCTCAGAGCTTGGGTTTCCTGCACTTCCAATTCCGTTATCTAAAATATATACTCTAACTGATAGATAGGTTTCTTTGTTTTCAGCAACTTGTTTAATGTCATTTAATGCTTTGACTAAACGATCATTATCAGAGGTTCCAATCCTGAAGTTAGATTGACTCAATAACAATTGTGGCAACAAAGTAACAATGAAAAAACAAAAAGCAAGATTAAATTTCATGTTACAGAAAGTTTCTAAGTTAATTTGATGACTCAACAAAACGTGCGTTTTTATAGGCCTCATCATAAGCCTCTTTTGTTCCTTCCCAATCCAAGACAGCGTTAATTGTAATTAGAGTGAATACGCCTAAAAAGAAGAAGGCTACGTCTCTGGATTTGATTTTCATTCTTTTGGTTATTTAGGATAATTTCAATTTTTTAAAAAAATGGATTTTTTTATTTTACTTAAAATCGATCCCATATTTTAAACTGAATTATAGAACTAGACACCAAGAGTTTCAGAAATTAAAGTTTTATAATCCTGAACATCTCTTGAATATTTCTTCTGAATTCTAAACCAGACTACAATTCCAATCGCTAAAATCAGAGCTGCAACGCCGTAGGCTAAGCTACCTTCAATTTTACCTGAAATAACCGCAATGAAAAGTGCTAAACCCAGAATGATATCTGTAGCGATAACTAAAACCCATAGAAAATGCTGGTTAAAGGAAATTTCTACCTGAGCCTTGTCTGGGGCCTCAGCCTTTGATAATTTTCCTTTCACAATGATACTATTGAGAAAAAACAGGTACCAGGGGTATAAAATTCTCCTTCGCATTTTGAAAGTTATTGAATTTTTATCCTGGTTCATCTTGAACACTAAACCAGTAACAGGTCTGAATGCCAACTTTAGTTTTTGACTTACCTCTTTGGGGTGGTCATCTATCTTAAAATTCCAGGTTTTCATAAGGTTGGTTTAAGGATTGGTTTCAGTCAGGGGTATGAAAATTTTAAGTGAAAATAGTAATTTATTTTAATTGACGTTGAAAACTAAGTCTAATTCAAAATATCTTTCAATTTTTCATTTAGCTTTTCACCGCGTAAATTTCGTCCAACGATAATCCCGTCGTTGTCAATCAGGAAATTGTCAGGAATTCCATTTAATCCATAAATCATGGATGCCGTATTGTTCCTTTTTAAATCACTTACTTGTAGCCATGGTAAATTATCTTCTTCAATAGCTTTTAACCATTTCTCTTTTTGGATGTCCTCAGACACCGCAAAAATTTCAAATCCTTTGTCTTTGAATTCGTTATAGGTGTTTACCAAATTTGGATTTTCCTGTCTGCAAGGTCCACAGTTTGAAGCCCAAAATTCCAACAGCACCAATTCACCTTCAACTTCCGATAAACGTTTCATTTCGCCACGGGTATCCGGCATTTCGAAATCGATGTACTGGTCTCCGATTTCAGGATTCTGATTCAGCTCGATAAATTTTGAAATGCTTTTTCCGTAGTCGGAGTTTTTGTTATTCTCTGAAAAGTTGTCAAACAGCTCTTTCGATTTCTTTTTTCCCCAAGTCGATGAAAAGACAGATAGAAGATAAGCCGCATGAAGGCTATTGGGATGATTGTTTACAAACTCCAGGTCTTTTTGCAGGCGCTCATTTCTGGGTAGTGAATCCGTTTGTTTGCTTAGTTGCTGACTTAAATCTTCCTCTTTTGAACCTTTCACCGTTGCCTTTTTGAAGTCTGAACCTGAAGCCTCAAATGTCATGGGACTATCTTCCAACCACAAGAAGCGATAGTGAGAAAAGTCCTTATTAGCATTTTAAAGCTATTTATCCAGCTGGTGGTGGCGGTGGGGCTAAATTTGTTTTCTCATCTTTAATCATCAATTTATCCTGATCAATGTAGGAAATGATTTGAGAAGCTTTTTTAAAAACCTTTTTAATTATCCCTTTTTCATTTACTATTAAATGAGTTGGATATACAGTAAGCTTAAGTTTATTTTCAATTAAATGCTCTTGATTTGGTAAAACATCGTATTTGAATTCATTTTTCTTCAGAAAATTCAGTAGAGGTTCTCTTTCATTTGTTGCAAGACTTAAAAACTGTATATCTTTATTTTTATAAATGTCGACAAATTCATTTAATTCTGGCATCTCAGCTATACACGCTTTACAATTTATAAACCATGTTTTGATGACTGTCGTCTTCCCTTCAAATTTTTTATTACTGTATTCTATTCCATTGACGTCAGTAACCTTAAAATCAGGAAATTTAGTTCCCTCCATTTTAAAAAGCTCAAAAGCTCTGTAGGCATCATTTTTCATAACATTTGAAATTTCATTATCTAGATCTTTTGGTAACCTATAAAGCTTATAGGCGGTTAAGTCCTTTTCAGAATCAATCTCGATAGTGATGTAATCTCCAGATATTAATTTCTTTAAAAAATCTTCTTTTGATATTTTTTCGGAGTCTTCATTCAGCGCTTCAAAGTCAGAGGTTAATGCTATTTCATTGTAATGATAAGACCACCAATTTTTATAATCGGATATTAAATAATCATAACTTTTTATGGGTCTAATAACTTCTTCTTTTTTAACTACATTTTTTTCTTCTGGACTCTCTTTACAAGAGATGAGGGGGGCGACAAAGACTAATAGAATAATGATTAGGTTTTTCATAATGATGGTTTTAATTTTTAGTTAATCTGTTTATGACGATATATTTTTTAAAATAATGCATATCGTCTTATACAAAAACTGTGCAGGTGGGCGTGTTTGTCCGCATAACAATCTGCTAAGCAAGCGAGCACGATTTTTTATTATTGATTGTTTTTATATGTTGTTTTGCAACGTTTTTCCAAGAAATCCAAGAGATTATTTAAAAGCTTTAGCCCATATCATTCTTGAACTATTGCAACAACAGAAAATTTATTATCCGCTAGAGTGGTGTCAATTTCAAAGCGAATTTTATTTACTGAAAAATTTGAATTGTGATTTTCACGGATTAGTTTTACAATCCTTGATCTTTCTTTAGTAAAAGTGGATTTTTTTAGAGATTGTCCCTTTTTAAACTCAGTTTTATTTTTTTGACGTTCCAATAATTGTTTAACTCTATTATCTTTAACGTCAAAGACAACCTTTTCTAATTTATAATCTATATTAAAGTCTGAAGATTGTTTTGCCGTTGAACAACTAATTATTGTAACACACATTAAAAATGCAGCGAAAATCAGTTTAAATGTTTTCATAATTATCTGTTTTAGATTTATTTAATCATTCTAAGTTAAGCTTTTTCAATTACTCCTAATTTTCCACAATGTTCCGCTACTTTGGCTAGTAGATTCATAGTACTAGCTTAATTTTCGGTTTCTCTTATACGTTTCTAAATATTTCAAAACTTTGGTTTTAGCTCATAGTAGCTGTTGTCCATACTAGATGTTGCCACACGTTTTCATTTTTCCTCGTTTAATCTCTTGTATCAATTCCTGTCTTGTCAGCAAATCCAAATAATCGTATTAGTCCAAATGTACCAATCAATCCTATGAATGAGGCTATTAAGTCGTAAGGATCATAGACGTTATTTCCACCTAAGTTGTGGAATTTCAGTTCTTGAGATATAACATAAATAGTTGTAACACTTGATGCAAGTATATGGACATGTTTTATTTTCATTGAACCGAATTTCTTACTGAAATGTTGACGCATTTGCAAAAGTATTCCTGTTGAAATAAGCGTTACAATTATCGCTTCTATCAAATTTGGAATTGAGAATGTTACGATTTTAATGAATTCAGGCATATCGTTTTCTAAAATCCAATTTCTGATGTACAACTTATTTAGAATAAAGGCCAAAATTGATATGCCGAATAAGTATAAAACATATTTTTTTATCTGTATTTCTTTCATTTTCTTAAAAGGGGCTAGAACGGTCCGCGCATATAGCTTTTGGCGATGATTTGCAAACAAGCGTTATAGTTAAGGACTAATTTTTTTAAAAATACAATAATTTTCGGTTTAGCCTAAACCCTAGCCATTTGCTATATGCGGTGTTGTGTTTTCGTACTTTCTTTTAGACAGTTTATATGTCGTTCAATTTTTCAATGTCAAAGCCTGTTTTTTGAGACTTTTCATACATCCAAATTTGTGCTTGCTCTATGATTGAGTCAATGGTTTTATTCATCCAATATGCTGACCCAATTTTTTCGCTCTCAGGAATAAATGAATCGTGAAAACCTATCGACATATTAATAAGTTTTTCTTTTTTATCGATAACTTTCAAAGATGAAAAAATATGAGATTTTTCTAAATGGACAAATGAATTACCTGCTTTATATATTTTAGTAACCCATTCCATTTTTTCAATTTTAGACATTTCAGTATAAAGAGTTACATCACTCAGCTTTTGCTTAGTCGTCCCAAGTTTCATTTTATTTATCAATTCACCATTCATTACTTTTGATGCAAATGTATTTCTATCGTATGCCGAAATAATTGATGCATACAATCTTAATAATGTGTCAATATTTATTCTAACTAATGGGGCGGCAGCGATAAAATTATTATCTCTAATTAGACTTGTATATGCTTTGGAAATGTTAACTGTTCTATTAAGAGAAGCTATTAAATAAATATCAAATGTTTCTAGTTTGGGAGTAATGGCTTTTAATTGTTTTCCCATATTAATAATTGCTTTTGACTTATTATCAATTTCAATTAGTAATTCTTCTTTTGTTAAGTTATCATATTGCATTTATTTTTTTTTAGTATGAAACACAACGGGTTATATGATTACCAAACCAATCATTATCCCATCTTAGAAACGTGATAAAAACAGATTTTAGTAAGATTCGCTAGTTATTTGATAGCTAAACTAGCGTATTCTTATGATTAATGACAAGAGATGATATAAAAGTTTTATGAAAGTTATCTCCAAAACCGTGAGGGAATGCAGTTGAAATTGTGGATAACACCCTTTGGTATGAATCTTTGAGAAATTTGAATATCGCCGAGAGAGTGAAATTATAACTTGATTGAGTCGTGAAATTTGGTTTTAAAAGGTGAATTAGAATGACATTACAAATCTTAAATCTCAAATTCTAAATTAAAACCACCTTAGCCCCGATAGAAGTGAAAAGCCCAAGGTGCAGGTGCGCTGAAAAACTCAAGACCAAAAGCGATTTTATGAGCTCTTTGAGTCTTTCTAGTTTTTGCCAGCAGATGCAGCTGGACTTGAAACGGATAGCGGGAATAGCTCCTGAAGATTATTCTGATTTAAGCGGTGAACTCTTTGTAAACAATGTAGATGCCCATGAGGAGGACGAACCAGCCAAAGCCTTTTTTAAGCTTTTTGCCGTCGATAAATTTGTTGAGCCAGATGCCTAGAAAAATACCGACGACGGAGAGTCCGGTGAAAATTCCCAGGAAGGACCACTCAATATCTATATTTTGGACGTCGCCCAAGAACCCAATTAAGGACTTGACGGCGATAATAAGCAATGAGGTCGCCACAGCTTTTTTCATAGGGAGTTTGGCAAGCAACACCAAAGCTGGAATGATAAGAAATCCTCCTCCTGCGCCTACAATTCCCGTAAGGAATCCAACGACAATTCCTTCGACTATGATGAGAGGATAATTGTATTTGACCTCCACTTCTATATCGTTCAGTTCTTCTTTTTTGTTTTTGATCATGGAATAAGAGGCCAAAAGCATAATCAGTGCGAAAAACAGCATGATGCCTACGTCTTTGGTCACTTCGAAGTCGGCAACGGTAAAAAGGGAGTCAGGAATGGCGGGAACTGCATATTTTCGTGTCGCATAAACGGCAATAAACGCCGGAATGGCAAATACGGTGGCTGTTTTGATGTCCACCAGACCCTTTTGCATATTGCGCACGGCGCCCACCAAACTTGCTGTACCCACGACAAAAAGCGAATAGGCGGTTGCTGTGACCGGATCTTCCATGAGTAAATACACCAACACTGGAACTGTAAGAATTGAGCCTCCGCCTCCTATGAGCCCAAGAACTATTCCTATGATGAGTGCTCCAAAAAAACCTAATATCTCTATTATTTCCATGAGGTAAATTTCCTTTTTTAAAATACAAATGTAGAACGCAACTAAAGCTGAGGCAGTAACTTTGGTTACATTGAAAGTAGGGCTTTCAATTGATTTTGAAAGATTATTAATTATCTTAGCCAAAAAATAGATAATGGCACTGGAACAAGAAGTAATGACTAAAATGAAAGAAGCGATGAAAGCAAAAGATTCTGTTGCTTTAGCTTCTTTAAGATCTATAAAAAGTGAAATTTTGAAGGCTAAAACCGCCTCATCCAATAAGGAAGACATGAGTGAAGCGGATGAGTTGAAGTTGGTTCAAAAACTGGTAAAACAAAGAAAAGATAGTGCTGACTTGTATCTGGAGCAGGACCGTAAAGATCTGGCTGATGCAGAATTGGAAGAGGCTAAAATCATCGAACAATTTCTACCAGCACAATTGAGTGAAGAGGAAGTGGGGAAGGAGGTAAAAGCTATTATTGCTGAAACCGGCGCCGACTCGATGAAAGACATGGGAAAAGTGATGGGCTTGGCTACGCAAAAGCTTGCCGGTAGAGCTGATGGCAAAACTATTTCTAAAATTGTAAAAGAGAACTTGTCTTAAGATAGATTAGTATTGTAATTTTGCAATGTAAATATATTTCCGCTTTCGCGGGAATTTGAGGCCGCGTGGCGCAACTGAATAGCGCATCAGATTTCGGCTCTGAGGGTTGGGGGTTTGAATCCCTCCGCGGTCACGAATAAATAGAAACACCTTATTTAAAATCAAGCTTGCTTGAAATTTTAAATAAGGTGTTTTGATTTTCAAAGCGGAACGCTTTGGGATGCACGAAGTGAATCCTTACGTATTACTATTAATTGAGAACCGTGTCTGTTCTTAATTTAAGACCAAGCTTGCTTGAAGTTTTAAATGGGGTGTTTTGATTTTCAAAGCAGAACGCTTTGGGATGCACGAAGTGGGTTCTTTTTTAAAGAAAAAAGTTGCTTGCTTGAGTGTTTTTATGTTCTAGATACCATGACTTTTTAAAATCTTCAGTTGTATTTGTATCGTGTAATGCAACTGGATTCACTACCTAAAAAACTTTATATCCAACCACTAGGGTAATTGAATTTGAATACTCAATATTTGGTCCTATGTCCTTGTTGGTATAGAATCTCAATTCACCACTAAAGCGATCGAAAGCTCTTAAACCTACACCGAAATATTGACTTTCATTTGTTTTCAAATTACTAAAACCTCCCAGGCTTGTTCCATCAGCTCTACTGAATTCTACAGAAGAATCATCACCCACATTATCAAATACGTATGCATAATTTAGAAATAGTTGTGTAGCCTCATTGAAGTAATAATAATATCTAATGCCAAGTGGTATTTCAAATGAGCTGTAATTATAGTTGACATTCTTAAGATTTCCAGTCAATCTTTCATCAGGAATAGATAGTGAGATAGAAATTGAGCGATAACTCGGATCAGAGTAAAAAGAAAATTGCTTTTTCAAAAATGGCAAATAGAATTCTGCTTCCACCCCATAACGAAAAGCTTCACTGCTGCCTAAATCAGTGTTTAGGTTTTCTCTCAACGCATTTACAACCTTGGTTGAGCCAAATTCAACTCCTCCTTTTAGAGAAAAACTAAAATCAAGATATTTTAAAAAATCTACTTTTTGTTTTTTATCAATGAACTTAATTTCTGCTCCTATACACTCATTATATTCTATAAAATATTTTTTAAGACTAGTTTCATTATATTTCAATTTCTCGACATCATTTAGAGACTGATCTTCACACTTTAAATTATTAAACAACCATTGTTTATAGGCATCATTTTCTCCTATTTGTTTGTTTTTATCTCTTATTAAATATTTCTTGTAAACTAATTGCTCAATATCAGAATTTCCAATTTGATAGAAATAGCGTTTTATATTTTTGCCTCTTGTGTAATTATAAAATTTGACTTCACTATCAATAATTAATCTTAAGAAGACCCTTTTCTTTTCAAACTCAGGTTCTCTATTGTAGTCTAAATTATCAGTTTCCCATTTACTTTCATCAATATCTAAATCAGCACTTATAAATTTAAAATAACCATTTAAGCCAAATTCACTGGTGTTGAATTTATTTCGTGTTTTGGTAGGACTATCTTTATCGAGTTTGTAAACAAACTCATCGGGACTAGAATTCCAAAATTTATTTTCAATTAAACAATCTGTTTTTATTCCATCAGCAATGAAATAGCCTGATTTAAAATCTTTTTGTGCACTAGTGAAAAAGAAAGAAAATAAAAGGAGGATTGAAATTTTATAAGTCATTTTATAGATTAACTTAATTAATATTTTTTAGTTGAGCAATATAAAATAAACGTTAATAAAATATTGAGTTTGGATTTTTTTTTGATTAATTACTTAAAATAATACAGACTAAGTTGTGAATCAAACTAAAAATAATTTAGACACTACACGATTAAGTATTTTATTTAAGATAAATGTACAACGTTCACTGAAACGAAAACGAAAACGAAAACGAAATTTTCGAAAGTCTATGTCTTATCAAAAATTGAGGAAATTAATTTCAATTGTTTAATGATCTAAATCCGTGCATTAAATTATTTTGCTTCTTTTAGAATAAGAATTAGCTATGGATACAGGAAAGAGAAAATTATATTTTAGTCTAGGAAATGAGTTACCAAAAATTCACAGACATTTGAATTTTGATAATCATTGTTATTGGCGTATTGCTTTGGACAACACTATGCAAGCTAAATGGAAAGATGTCGTACCGGCCCCAGCCTATAAAAACATAAGTGAAGAACAATTCGACCACGTCATTCATTTATTAAAAAGCTATAAGGGAGACGAACAGTTGCTTATAGAGCACAATAGGATTTCTTTAGCCTACAGAGGTAAGAAATAACTTTTAAAATTTACGGAATTGTAATCAATTTCGTTTTTAAATAAAACAAATAGGCTTAATGCGTTTAGTCCAATTTATAGGCATAGTTGTGATCAAAAATAAAGCTAAAAACAATTAAAAGTATCAGAGCGAATTGACTATTAACTAAAATGTGATTTTCTAAACCCAAACGGATATTAATTTTAAAAAATTCAATATCAGCTACTAAATCGGTTATCCGTTGAAACTTATAAAAAAGTACTTTAATTTTTAAACCCTAATAAGTCTTTACCGCAATTATTTTCAATATTATACTGTAACAGAAAATAAATTTTCAAACTATGCTGGTAAAACTAAAGATTCAAGATGAAAATCGATCTTTTAATGATTTTCATTATAGCCATGATGATTTACTAAATTACCTAATCACGTACAAAGAATCTTTAAATAAGGATAAGGGGCTGTGGTGGACTTTTGAATATGAAGCCGATCATCTAAGAACTGGAAATCAATTGCTACTACTCACAAATGACTTTAACGAAATCATTGGTCACGTAGATGAAAAGAAAATACCAGCAACGTTTTCAAAAGATAATTTTTATAACCTCTACATAAAAAGCTTCTTATCAAAGGAGCATGCAGAAAAATCAGTAAAGAACATATAACCAATAATTTCAATAATTCGATTTCATTATTCATTGAATCTTAATGCCTTTTAAAAGAGAAATTTATCTAAATATTATTGATTTAGACAACTATAACATTCCAGAAGAAATTAAGAAAAGGATGAAAAGTTGGTATGTGATTACCAAATCACCCTACAGCGAATCGTTTTATTCCAGTGATCAAATCGATTGGAGTTTTAAACCCGAGGGGAGTTATAGAGTATCAGACCATTGGAACTTTACCAGAAAAAATGGCAGAATACACTGTGTGACCGATAAGGAAGTTATTGATAATGAGGAAGTGTGTCTGGCACAATATAAAAATGGAATTTATCGAGTACTTGCACGCTACAAAAAAATCAACTGAACTAAAGCTTGAAATAGACAACTGAAACTTTAAAATCACCTTGAGAGTTTTCAGATAAACAAATGGGAACAATAACTTATTTCTTAACGCTCTAAAGTCGATGAAATGATTTGTTCCATAAATTAGACCCCAAATAAAAAATATTAGATATGAGTAATGAAACAAAGAGTAAAGTAGTGAATGAAGTCGTCAAGGCTAATATGGAATATGCAAATAATTTTGGAGATAAAGCAAATATTCCTATGCCTCCAGGAAGAAAGTTTTCTATTCTTACATGTATGGATGCACGTCTTGATCCTGCAAAATATGCTGGACTCGCTGAAGGTGATGCACACGTAATTCGCAATGCAGGAGGAAGAGCAACAGATGATGCAATTCGCTCATTGGTTATATCCTATAAGTTACTGGGGACTCGTGAGTGGTTTGTTATTCATCACACGGATTGTGGTATGTTAACGTTTACGAACGAGATTATGGGTGATTTACTCTCTCAAAGTCTAAAACCAGCAACAGTTGATGAGAACGGCTGGCATGATACGGGTGCTGAAGACGGAACCAATGAAGGACGATTTATAAATTGGTTAACCATAAGCGACAACGAAAAAAGTGTTATTGAGGACGTCAAACGTATAAGGGAAAATTCAATGGTTCCCAATGATATTGCTATTTATGGTTATATTTATGACTGTCACACAGGAAAGCTAAATGAGATTTCTCAGGCTACTGAAGTAGGAAGACCAAGCTAGTAAGATATAATTGAAATTATTACAAAAACTACATTGATGATGTAAAATCAACCTTTACATCATGAATGTAGTTTTTTTTGTATTGTAGTGTTTTAGTTAAAATAATTATTTCCTTAAACACTTTGATTTTTGAAGAAGTTTACATAATCCTAAGCTTCCCTTATTTAGAATCCTTCATGTTCCCAATCAGATTACCAAAAGACTAGCTCCGAGTGATCTATCCAAACCCATCCCCAATCAAAACCAAAAAAAACTTGTAAAACTTTGTGTTGAATTCTCTAAAAATTTAATAAGCATAAATTTTAGAATCTTAATTCATTCAATTATCTTTAAATTATTCTTAAATATAATTGGAAGGACTATGTATTTCATAGTTTGAAATTGTCGATAATCACAAGATCAATTTTTATTAATTACTATAAAACCTACTAATATGGCAATGATAACAAAACAAGAAGTTCTAAAATTAGCAAACGAACAAAGTCCAAATTATGTTTCTATTTATATACCAACTCATCGCGCTGGTGCAGAAACTTTGGATGGACAAGATAAAATCAGACTCAAAACTCAGCTTAAAAATGCAAAAGCAAAGTTAGAAAAGCGAGGTTTAAGTGATAAAGAAATTGAAGGATTAGTTAAGCCTGTATATGACCTTGTAAATGATAGTGAATTTTGGAGACATCAGTCAGATGGACTGGCTATTTTTCTTTCAGAAAACACCTTCAAAACCTACACGGTTCCTGTTTATTTCAAAGAGTTTAATTATGTATCCGATGAGTTTTACCTCAAATCACTGATGCCACTTTTTAATGGTGATGGCCTGTTTTACCTTTTATCGCTTAAAAATGACATGGTAAAATTCTATGAAGGAACTCGTTACTCCATGACAGAAGTCATTACTCCCGAAGATGTCCCATCAAGATTAGAAGATGTTGTTGGGTATGATTTTGAACAGAAAAATCTTCAGTTTCGGTCTGGGCAACAAGGTGACAGCAAATCTGGAATGTACCATGGAGCCGGAGAGGGAAAAGCTGAGGAATTAAATGAAATGAAACGTTACTTTAGAGCGGTGAACGACGGTATTATGACCATGCTTCATGACGACCAAAAGCCGCCATTTGTAATGGCTTGTCAGGATTTCCAATTTCCTATCTACAAGGATGTAAATACATACCAAAACCTTCACGATGAGCATGTGTCAGGAAATCCAGAGGACAAAGACATCGATCAACTTCATGAAGAAGCCTGGAGTCTACTTCAGCCTCATTTTGAAAAAGCTCGTGAGGATAAATTGAATCTATATTCAGAATATATTGGAACTGGCAAGGCTTCCGCAGATACAAATGCAATTATAAGGTCTGCTATAGAAGGAAGAATTGACAGTTTATTTGTGCAAAATGGAGCTGAAATCTTTGGTCATTATGACAATACTAGCCAAGAAGCAAGTATTCAAGAAGACCTGACAGACAATAACATCTCATTGCTTAACCTTATCGCGATAAAAGTTTTTGAAAAAGGAGGCACCATTTTTATTATGGAAAAAGAGGATATGCCAGATGAGCATCATAAAACTGTAAATGCGGTGTATAGATACTAATTCATTTTAAAATCAAATTTTAAATGACAGGTAGTCATAATGTGATTAAAAACATGGGTTGCCTGCCATTTTTTAGTTTTATGTATTCAAAAATTGGATAATGGCCTCAAGCAGTAAACTTCAAAAAATTAATAGTGTTTTATTCTTTTGTTTTCTTTTAATCGTAGGGTTATACTATGGCTCTTCATTTTTAATTCCACTTACATTTGGAATATTCTTCACCACTTTAGTTCTCCCCATAAGCTCTGTTTTTGAGAATAAATTTAAATTTGGGAGAATGCTTTCATCTTTTGTCAGCACGTTTATTTTATTCTTGGTAGTTGGAGGACTCTTCTTTTTATTGATTAGACAATTCAGCATTTTCGTGAGTGATCTTCTAGAGAGAAAAGAAGATATATTAGGCTTTATTGATAATTTACGTGAGCAGGTTGTACAGTTAACAGGCATTACTCTGGAGCAGCAGGAAGAGGTTTTTAAGGATCGAATTTTTGGGATGATCCAGGAGTTACAAAAACATTTATCCAATTTGTTCAATAATTTTGTTGATATCCTGATGGATTTTCTCGTCATGTTGATATATGTGTTTTTATTCCTTTTGTATCGAGATCAATTTTTCAATTTTTTCATGAAGTATGCTTCTAGTCATAATAACAGTAACGCAGAAAAAATTATCAATGAATCAAAAACTGTAGCCAATAGGTATTTATGGGGTAGAGTGCAGGTGATGATAGCTTTGGCGATAATGTATACCATTACATTCCTCGCTTATGACTTGGAATATTCAGCACTACTCATCATTTTTGGCGTTCTTATTACAATTGTTCCTTACATCGGACCTTTTGTGAGTGGATTACTCCCGGTACTATTTATGGTTGTATTTAGTGATAGTTCTGCAGAGATTATTTCATTTGCAGCCATAGTGCTGGTGATACAACTGATAGAAAGTTATGTACTTGAGCCGATTATTATAGGTTCTGAGATCAAACAAAGTCCTCTGTTTGTGATTATAGCAATTGTACTGGGCGGTGCGATTTGGGGATTTGCAGGTTTGGTGTTATTTGTTCCTCTGTTTGCTATTATGAAAATAATTTTTGATCATACTCCAGGATTAGAACCCCTAGGGATTTTGATAGGTTATGAAAACGATAAGCCTTCAGAAGAAAATTAGTTGAAGAAAACTTCAAAATAGAATAGGTGAGTATGGAAAAAGCAATTTTAAGAATGACAATAGAGTGTGTAAAAGGAGACGTTGCCTCCCAAGCTGATGTGTTCGCTATTGTTAAAGCAGCAAATGCAGAATTGATAATTAGCAGTGGAGTGGCAGGTGCTCTATATAAAGCTGGTGGGTCCATGTCTCGAGAAGGAATGTAGACCATTGGTCCCAATACAACCCGGTGAGGCAGTAATTACAGGAGGACATCAATTGCCGAACGACTGTGACATTCATTGTTTAGGCCTGGTTTACGGCAGAGACCAACCTGAAGACCAGCTTTTAGCAAATTGTTATCGTAAGGCTTTGCAAATTGCAGAGGATAAAAAAATTAATTACGTCGCCTTTCCAGCGATATCGACTGCTGCTTTTGGGTTTCCTACAAAAGAGGCCACCAAAATTACCTCTGAAACGATTTCGGATGTGATTCCCGAATTGAATGCGGTCAAGACCATACGATTTGTGCTTTTTGATGACAAGGATTTAAAAATTCATCAGGACATCCTATCCGATCTTAAGGCACTTAGTAATAAGAAATGATCTTTTTTGAATTTTAATCCTTTATTACAAAGTGAGACTAAATTTGAAAGTTAAACTGAAATCACTAAACGTTGATAGACCTGCGCAGTCAAAAATGCATCGCCTAGAGCAGTATGCCTGTCCTTCTTGGGGATCTTGAATTCATCGCACAATTCATCTAAACTTTTGTGCATCGATTGATCAACTCCTTTAAATTTTGAATATAAATCATTAGTATCTGCTACCTGGTTTTTCAATTTAGGCAATCCCATAGTTGCAAGGGCCGTATTAATCATTTGAATGTCAAACTGAATGTGATGCCCCAGGATTTTAGAATTGCCCAGGAATTTCAGTAATTGCTTGATGGCATCGCTTTCAGAAGTTAAGGGCTGCATCTTATTTTTTACGATGCCATGGACTGCAATACTTTCAGGTTTATTTAGTTTTTGATGGAGAAACACAGAAAAATGATTTTCTACATGTATCACGTTATCATGTAAAGCGACTGCTCCAATTGATAGAATTTTATCTTCCACTGGGTTGAGCCCTGTTGTTTCGCAATCTAAAACAATCACTCGGCTAAGATCAGATTGTTTAAATTCTGCTGCATAAGCTTGCCAAAACTCAGGATAATCTTCTTTCTTTTTAAATAAGTCTTTAAACCAGCCCATTAGAGAAAATAAGTGAGTTGAAATCGGTTTTTTAATAAGCGTTGAATGTCTTTTATGGGTTTAAAAGAACGCTTCAGCTTCATTTTGTCACTCTTGCTCAATGTGGACAGTTCCAAATACCTGCCTGAGGAATTTTGTTTAAAGCCTTCGACAGCTCTAAACCTGGATAAGACATGAAAGCTTTTGATACATCCTGCGTAGATGTCTTCATTTTGAGGTTCGAGCTCTATCAATTTTTCAAAACGTTCAATCGTATTGTTTTTACCTTCTATACCTTCAGATAAAATTAAAACCCTTGCTGCCTCCACCAAGGGCTGTATGGCTCTGGCTTTGACATCAAATTCATCTTTATGCCTGCCATCGTCTTCAATTATAAATTGTCTGAAGAACCCTAGAGGCGGTGGATTTTTCACCGCATCTTCACCTAAATAAGCGAAAAAACGTTGATTGCCCTTCAATTTTCTGAAAATATGTTCACTCAGTTGTTTCGAAAGTTCATCTTCACCATACACTTTGGCGTAATCAAAAAAGATATTACACATCATGATGCTTTCAGATGAAGGTTCTTCTATCCAATTTGAAAACTTTTGTTTCCATTGACTCAGACTCAAACAATATTCTGGATTGCTGGCCATCATGTCTGCCGGGCAAAACTCATAGCCTAGTTCATTGAAAATACGGCTAATTTCTTCAGCCAATTTCAAAAAGTAAGCCTGGGTACTTTCAAATTTTTCATCGGGAACGTCTTCAAAAACCAGCGCATGATCCTGATCTGTCAGTAATAATTGTTCGCCGCGGCCTTGGCTCCCAATTCCCAGCCAGGAAAATTTGACTGGAGAAACACCTATTTTTTCTAGGCTTAATTCAATAACCCGATGCATCAAAGCTTGCGTGATCAATCGGCTTACTTTCATAACGTAAGGCATCGGTAAGCCCGTGTTGAGGTAGGCCTTTAAAAGACTACTCAGAGATTTACGAATTCTGGTCAAATCCTCTTTTTGATTCACCCGTTCAATTTGCTTCAGAAGTGCAATAGGATTATTGGCTTGCGCCGTAACAATGTCATGTTCAGATAAAATTCCCACAATTTCAGAGTCTTGAGACCCGTCTTTGGTGACACACAAATGGCCGATTTTATGCTGTAAGAGCAAGCCCTGCACATCGGCTAAATGGACATGCGGAGGAACGCATTTTACAGGAGAGGACATGATCGTACTTAATTTGTCTTCACTATTCATGCTACCATTGGCGACCCAACGACGAATATCCTTATCGGTCACGATACCAATCGGGAGCTTATTCTCTTCAATAATGAGCGAGCTAATTTTGTGCTTATTCATGATATAAGCGGCTTCCTGGACGGTTTTAGTAGGAGTGAGGCATATAGGATTTTTGGTGTAAAATGCCTGTTGAAAAAAATCCAATTCTGAATTTGCCTCTTCGCTTGAATTGTAATTGCTGGAGAGTAGTTTGCCTTTAGATTCTGAAGCTTTTGGGTTCCTGGTATTGGAAGCAAAGCTTTCCAGAAGAAAATCCATCACCATTTTGTTATTCAGTAATAACTCTTTAAAAGCTTCAAAAGGAATGGCATACAACACGCATTCCTCTTTTGCCATGGCCTCCATAGCGTAGGTCTGATCTGCAAACAATGGTCGTAAGCCCAGGATATCACCTTCGTCACATATATCTATCCAGTTGGATGAGCTCATCTCTTTTGACCGTAATCCAACTGCTCCTTGCTGCACCACATAAAATTCCTTGTGTGCAGGATCTCCTTGCTTAAACACGTAATTCCTTTTAGGTATGTAATGAACTCTTACTTTTGTAGCCAAAAGGTATAAATCTTCTGAACTCAAATCCTGAAAGGGCGGATATAGCTTCAGAAAATCGGCAACGCGTTCTACAATTACATTTTCCATTTAAATGAGGACTTGAACTCGATGTAAAAGTTAAGCAAAAGAAACCATTTGCAGAAATCAATACTCCTTAAGTGAATACCTATAATTAAGGTTTTGATGGACTGCATTCCTTCTTAAAGGAAAGCCTGTAAAGCTTTCAAATTTTATAAAAACCATTTTAAAATTTTTAAAAATTATATCTTTAAAAAAAAACTTATGATCAAGCAACATATGGTTTTATTTTGGGCAAGCGGATTATTTTTAGGTCTAATGGTCGGCGCCTATTTTTCTTGTCCCCTTTGGAAAGTCGCCGTCCCCATTATGTTATTTCTATCTATTGCTACAGGAGTCACTGGGTATAATCAATTGAAAAAGTCAGATGAGGATTAATATGAAGTAAGGCTTTCTAATTCTAAGTCTTCGCATATAGACATGCCTTTAAATTATTTTAAAATGAAATCCATATTAGAAACTTATAATCTCGACACTCACCAAAGGGAAGTAATCTATACTGAAACCGGTCATTTTGAGGCGCCCAACTGGAGTCGAGATGATGAGTATCTTCTTCTGAATAGTGATGGGAAACTTTTTAAATTGAATTTGAAAACTAAAGCAAAAACAGATTTAGATACAAGTTTTGTCAAAAACCTGAATAATGACCATGGTATTTCACCAGACGGCAAACAGATAGTAATCAGCTCTGCTGATGCAGTCCCACCAAAGGATAAAGAACACTGGCTCACTTCCAAAATTTATAGACTCCCAGCCTCTGGTGGCACTCCAGAATTGATCACGCCCAAGGAGTCTTCCTTTTGGCACGGCTGGTCCCCAGACGGGAAAACTCTGGTCTATACAGCCAAACGTGATGAGGGGTTTGATATTTATAGCATTGATATTTCTGGTTGTGAAGAGAGCCGACTTACAGATGGAGAATGGCTTGACGATGGTCCAGATTATTCACACGACGGCCATTATATTTACTACAACTCCATACAATCGGGGAGTATGGAGATCTGGAGGATGAAGGTTGACGGTAGCGAAAAAACACAACTTACTCAAGATGCATACTCTAACTGGTTTCCGCACCCGTCTCCAGACGGTTCTTGTTTTGTGTTTTTATCTTATCTCAAAGATCAGGGCGATGCCCACCCACCACTGAAAAGAGTAGCCTTAAGACTTTTCGATTTGAAAACACAAGCGATCACTACTTTATGCGAATTTACCGGCGGACAAGGAAGCCTAAACGTACCCTCCTGGTCGCCAGATGGTAAACGTTTTGCTTTTGTTTCTTATGAAAAGTAATTCGTTGCTGAATTGTTTTGTTCAAAAAGTAAAATCAAATCTGCGGGAGTTACTGAAAAGTTTATTCACTGTGTGTAGATGATTTGTTTTTAAAAATTAAAGATTTTATAAAAAGCAAATTTTAAACTTAGTAATGGTATACAATATTTCTTTATTCAACCTAATCAAGGTGTTTAAGACGCTTGATTTGCCTTCAGCAAACAACTACTTTAGTAAGTTTTAAAACATTCCCTAAGCCTTATTCTTGATTTGAAGACCACTCAGGATGTTTCAGGTTCTACTTCAATAAAATCAGTTTTTTTTAATTATTTCCACATTATACTATTCTGTGTAACTATCGTTACTTTAAAAACTATAGTTTAAACTTATATTTGTGCCATCATAAAAAAACAAATTAACTATGGAAGATTTAAAAGAAATAAACAAAACAGAACAACCAATTCAGATGCCAAGAATCGGAGATCAAGCTCCAGATTTTGAAGCGGTAACGACTACAGGTAATATGAAAATGTCTGAGTTTGCTCCAGACAAATGGACGGTAATGTTTTCTCACCCAGCAGATTTTACGCCTGTATGTACTACTGAAATGAGTGGTTTTGCGGTAAGGAAAAAAGAATTTGAAGCTCTTAACACTGAGCTTTTAGGATTGAGCATCGACTCTATTCACTCGCACATTGGTTGGGTAGACAGTGTAAAACAAAACACGGGAGTCTATATGGACTTTCCAATTATCGCAGATATCGATATGAAGGTATCCAAGCTGTACGGAATGTTGCAGCCTAACGAAAGTGAAACTGCAGCCGTAAGAGCTGTATTCTTTATCGATCCAAGTAAAAAAATAAGATTGATCATGTATTACCCGCTAAATGTTGGTAGAAACATGGACGAAATTTTAAGATGTTTGGAAGCTCTTCAATTCTCAGATGAGCATGGTGCAGCTTGCCCACTAGACTGGAAAAAAGGTGAAAAAGCAATAGTGCCACCACCAAAAACATTAAAGGCTTACGAAGAAAGAGTAGCAGATGACTCTATTGAAAAAACAACTTGGTATCTGGCCAAAAAGCAATTTTAATTAGTGTTTTAAGTTTTAATGATTGTTAAAAGCGAAGGTGTAAGCCTTCGCTTTTTTTGTTTGGAGCTATTCCCGCTTTTCAATATTATCGGGATCTGGGGTATTTCAAACTTGTAATTTCAAAATTCCTTTTTTAATTTTCGACTCACGACTCACGACTCACGACTCACGACTCACGACTCACGGATAAAAAAATCATAATTCTCAATTCTCTAAAAAGCCTGTTGCCTATTACCTAAATTCTTTCTTGTAACTTTAGTTACCATTCAATATATAGACTCTGCCTAAATTGCTTTATTAAATTTGAATATCATGAAATGGACCTTAATCGCTTTAGTTATAGCCGTGAGCCTGACATCCTGCAAAAAGTCAACTCAAAAAGAGGATGATAATTACATCAAACTAAAGTCAACGGAATTAAATTCAGAAGAAATAGCAGCAAGAGGTAAAACCCTGATGCAGAACAAATGCTACCTCTGCCACAGTCCCAAAGCCGCTGAAAAATCCATGATTGCTCCACCAATGATTGCTTTGAAAGCGAGATATACCCGCGATGCGGATTCCAAAGAAGAATTTATTGCTGATTTATGGAATTTTGTTGAAAAACCCACCCATGAAAAAGCAAAACTAAAAGGAGCGGTCAAGCGTTTCGGATTGATGCCTTACCAGCCTTACCAGCAAAAAGATATTGAAGCTATCGCCGCATTTATGTACGATTATGAAATTGAAAAGCCGGAATGGTTTCAAGAGCATTGGAAAAAGAATCATGGTAAAGGATACAAGCAAAAAGGGAAATCTGTAGGGAGCTTGGCTGAACCGGAGCAAAGCTATGCGGAAATCGGTATGTCTTATGCCAAATCTACTAAGCAAACTTTGGGTAAAAACCTGATGGGAGCTATACAAAAAGAAGGCGTCCTGCATGCCTTATCATTTTGTAATGTCCAGGCGATGCCACTTACCGATTCTATGGCAACCAAACACAACGCGATTATAAAGCGAGTCTCCGATAAGTTTAGAAATCCAAAAAATAAAGCCAACGAGGTAGAGTTGGAATATATTTCGCTTTACAAGCAGATATTAGAAAATGGGGAAGAACCGGAACCTATGGTGGTAGAAGAAGGTGAAAATGTAAATTTTTATTATCCTATAGTCACCAATGATATGTGTTTAAAATGCCACGGGACGCCAGGTCAGGAAATCGAAAGAGAAACTTACGATAAAATCAAAGAGCTGTATCCACAAGATAAGGCTATTGGGTACGGGGTGAACGAAGTTAGAGGGATGTGGAGCATCAATTTTTCTAAAAATGAATAGACTTCTTATATCTATTTCTGTTCTTGTTTTGGTTTTAAGTTGTCAAGATCAACCTAAAAAAGAAAAGGTTGAAACCAATGATAAATCAAATCACTGGAGTTATGAGGGTGAAACAGGTCCGGAGCATTGGGCGGAGCTGGAAGGTGAGACCCATTGTAATGGAAATTTCCAATCGCCAATTAACCTTGTAAATTATAAAGTTGCAGAGGACCTTGAGCCTATAGATTTGCATTATTCAGAAAAAACAATACTCCATGATGTTGCCAATAATGGGCATTCCATTCAGTATGACTTTGAAAGAGGTGATTTTTTGATTCATAAAGAGGATACTTTTCATCTCAAACAATTTCATTTTCACGAACCAGCAGAACATCTTATTGAAGGTGTTCGCTATCCTCTGGAAATTCATTTGGTTCACCAAAATGAATCAAAAGAATTTGTCGTGCTTTCAGTGATGGCTAAGGAAGGAAATAACAGCAAACCTTTTGAACTTTTAGAAAGTTACCTTCCTATTCAAAAAGGAGAAATGAAATTGATACAACGCCCTTTTGATATTTCTCAAAATCTGCCACAGAACAGGGGCTATTTTTCGTATCAGGGTTCGCTCACCACGCCGCCTTGCTCTGAAAAAGTGACCTGGATTGTGTTCAAGCAAGCTATAGAAGTTTCGCTTGAGCAAGTAGAATTATTAAAATATCTGATGCCAATCAACAATTACAGGGACGAGCAACCTCAACATGGTAGAGCAGTGTACTCGACTTCTTTTTAGACTAGAATAAAAACTAATCAATGCCTAAGAAGTAAAAGGTTTATCGCATTTTTGAGCTTAAAATAATATTTCAAAATCATGATGTCAGAAGAAATGAAAGAATGCCCAAATTGTAAATCACCTTATGGTTACTCCGTAGGGCAAGGTTTATACAACTGTCCGGAATGTAGTTTTGAGTGGAATATCGAAGAAAATAAACCAGAAGAAAACGAGGCAGAAAATAACGAACTTCTTATAAAAGATGCCAATGGGAACGTACTTGAAGATGGTGATAACATAGTTATTGTAAAAGACCTTCCAGTGAAGGGCTTCTCAAAACCATTGAAAGCAGGAACAAAAGTGAAAAATATTCGTCTCACAGATGGCGATCACAATATCGATTGCAAAATTAAAGATTTTGGAGCCATGGCTTTAAAATCTGAATTTGTCAAAAAAGCATAACTAATAAAGATTCAAACTATTTCTTATGAAACTACTTGGTCTAATTGGAGGAACATCCTACCACTCCACACTGGAATATTATCGGGACATCAACGCAAAGGTGGCTGACCAACTGGGAGGTTCGCAAAATCCAGAATTACTGCTCTATAGCATCAACATTGATGTGATGAGAAGACAGGACGAAGATGAAATCAATCAAACCTACCTTAGAGTCGCCAAGACTTTGGAGCAGTCAGGCGCTGAGGCTCTTTTGATTTGTGCTAACACACCGCACATGGCTGTGGATTTTGTTCAGCCAAAAATAGGGATTCCGTTTCTACATATAGGGAATGCTGTGGCTAAAGATTCTAAGAAGTACAACTTCAAAAAGTTACTTTTACTCGGCAATAAACCTACGATGACCAAGGGCTTTTTAAAGGATTATTTAACCAGCAAACATCGCCTCGAAATTGTGATTCCCGATGAAACTGATATTGAAAAATCTCATCACTTTGTTTCCAAAGAATTAACTCAGGGGAAATTTACTGAAGAGGCTAAAACCTTCTATAAGGAGCTTATTATTACATTTGAAAACGAAGTAGATGCGGTGATACTAGGTTGTACAGAATTACCAATTTTGCTGAAAAATGAAACAACAAAATTACCATTTCTAGCCACCACAGATTTACACATACAAATGGCAGTTGATTTTATAATTGATTAATTATAGATTTAAGCATACATCAAAACCTGTGTAACTTTTGTCACGTTCTGAGTTGGGTTAATTAGTTATTTTTAAACAAAACTAAGGACATGAAATCAAAATATTCAGTTTTAATCATAGGAGGAGGTACCGCAGGTATAATGACGTCAGCGCAACTTTTAAAGAAAAACCCAAGCCTGTCGATTGGAATTATAGATCCTGCAGATACACATTATTATCAACCTGCATGGACGCTAGTTGGAGCAGGAACTTACGATTATGAAGATACCGCCAAACCCATGAAAGATCTAATTCCTAAAGGTGCAGATTGGATACAAGATTACGCCACTGGATTTGATGCAGACAACAATTTAGTTAAAACCCAAAACAGCGGTGACATCAGTTATGATTATCTTGTTGTTGCACCAGGTTTGATCATGGACCTTTCATTAATTGAAGGATTAGAATCCTCTCTGGGGAAAGGTGTGGTGTGTAGTAATTACACAGATTCCAAGCATACCTGGGAAGTCCTTCAAAATTTTAAAGGAGGGAACGCCATTTTTACCCAACCTACAACACCTATCAAGTGCGGTGGGGCTCCTCAGAAAATCGCTTACCTAGCAGCAGATTATTTCAAAAAAAATAAAATTGATGCGCAAGTCATTTTTGCTACACCTGGCTCCGTTTTGTTCGGTGTAAAAGAAATTCGGGATACACTTACCAAAGTGGTTGATCGTTATGGTATGCATTTCAAACCTTTTTATGCTCCAGTCAAAATTGATGCTGATAAAAAAATTATCACTTTCAAGTATGTAGGAGACGATGAGAATCAATGTGTGGAAAATGAAAGCAAAAGCATTGGCGAAAAAATATCTGGCGACGCCATTATTGAAATGCCATTTGATATGTTGCACTTAGCACCACCTCAAACTGCTCCAAAATTTATTAAAGAGTCTAATTTAGTAACCAAAGAGGGCTGGTTGGATGTGAACATCAATTCTCTCCAACATAATCAATACCCAAACATTTTTGGTTTAGGAGATGTCGCAGCTTTACCAACCGCCAAAACTGGTGCTGCCATTAGAAAACAAGTGCCCGTAGTTGTAGAAAACTTGATGTTTATGATGAATAATAAACCCGCTAGCAATAAAAGCTACCAAGGCTACTCTTCATGTCCATTAGTTACTGGTTATGGGAAGATGGCGCTGGCTGAATTTGACTATGAAGGCAATTTCACTCCAGACCCAAAACTAAAACAGATGTTAGTCTTCAATTCAGCCAAAGAACATTGGAGATTATGGATGTTGAAGAAATATGGTCTACCATACTTGTATTGGAACAAAATGATGAAAGGCGTAGAAGTATAATTTATGTTACCAAATAATTTAAAAGCAGAATCTCAAAAGGATTCTGTTTTTTTTTGGAGCTTATCCCGCTATCCATTTCAAGTCCGACCTCGCCGGCTTGCAAAACCAAAAGTCCCAAAAGAGCTTCCGCTGGTCGCTTTTTGTACCTGGGTTTTGCACAGCAATTCGTCTTCCAGGCTTTACATTGCTATCGGGGCTAGGGAGATTTCAAAATTGGAATTTCAAATTTTCAATAAATCTGATAATTAAATATCAAAGTTAATTTTTTAATTATCGATTATCAACTCCCGACTCCCGACTCCCGACTACGAATAAGACTGACATTAATTGATGTAAACTTTAGAATTAAAAGTCAAATCAATTTTGGGGTGATATATCTTTTAATAGCTTAGCAAAACAAACTTTATTTCAATAAACACTTTTCAAAAGTTATTAATACTAAATAAAAAATGGATTTTTCAAAAATAAAACTCGTGGTTTCAGATATGGACGGCACCTTATTGAATAGTGAACATCAAGTGAGTTCATTGTTTTTAAGTCAGTTCGACCAATTAAAAAGAAACGACATTCATTTTGTGGCAGCAAGTGGGAGACAGTTTCAGAGTATTTTAGAAAAGTTGTCCTCCATCAAAGAAGATATCAGTGTGATTGCAGAAAATGGAGCCATTATGATGTTTAACAAGGAAACCAAAGTCTTACTGAAGCTGAATCGCGATGAAATTTTAGAATGTATTACACATTTAAGAAAAGTAGACGATTCTTACATCGTTTTATGTGGAAGAAAAACAGCTTATATCGAATCCAATGATTCAGAATTTATTACTACACTTCGTAATTATTATTCGGAGGTGAGCCATGTAAAAGATTTGACGCAAGTAGAAGATGATGATTTTGTAAAAATTGCAGTGTTCCATTTTAAGTCCTCAGAGAAATATATATACCCCAAAGTTATAGATATAACAGATCGATTTCAAGTTACTGTTTCTAGTCAAAATTGGGTGGATATCTCACATAAAGAGACAAATAAATCTTATGCTTTGAAGCAAATTCAAAAGCATCTCAACATTACTCCCGAAGAAACTATGGTCTTTGGTGATTATAACAATGATATTGAAATGTTGAAATTAGCTCAGTTTAGCTACGCAATGTCCAATGCACATCCCAACGTGAAAAATGTAGCCAATTACCACACTTCAACTAATGATGATTTTGGAGTAGAGTCCGTTTTAAAACAACTGATTTCTCCTAATTCTTAAATTAGATCGTTTCATTTGAGGATTTTCTGATGTATGTTTTTTTATAGTACTTACGATGTATCTCATAATGAAGTCGCACTTATATATTTACCCGTTATTATTGAAGTTGAATATATATTTAAGTATAAATTTTAATAGGTCACACTTTGATATTCATTAAGTGAGGATGTGGAATCAGTTTTTTAACTCTAATTTCACATTTGAAATTTATACTTCATATGTTTGCTAGCGATACTTGGTCCACCTACGTCACTATTTTACTTGTTATATATGCAATAGTTATCATTTTCTTCGTGGTTAGAGGAATGATAAAAACAAAGGACATCAATGACTTTGCAATAGGCAGTAAAGGATTTCCTGCCTGGGCAGTTGGTTTGTCTCTGGCAGCCTCCATGACTAGTGCTGCAACGTTTATTATTAATCCTGGATTTATTGCGCTTTATGGATTTTCAGGAATTATATCTTTTGGATTCGTTATGCCGATTGCCATTTTTGCATCACTCATCTTTTTTACGAAAGCCTTTCAAAAATATGGATCGACAGTTAAGGCCGTTACCATGGCACAATGGATTGGTAAACGTTACGATAGTAAAGCCATGACTGTATTTTTTGCAATTCTTTCTCTTTTGCTTATTACTTTTATTGTTCTCATTTGTGTCGGACTCACTCAGATTATTTCCAAATCACTTAATTTGGAACCCTTCTGGGTACTTATGGGACTGGTTGTATTTGTATTTGGGTATATGATGTTTGGTGGCGCCAATTCTATGGTATACACCAATTCTATTCAGGCAATTCTTATGTTTATAGTTGCTGTGATGCTTCTTGCTTCAGGTGCAGACTACTTCAACGAAGGCTTTGATGGATTTGTGGCTACATTAAAAAGTATTGATCCGAATCTGGTCAAGACTACAAATGAAAAAAGTTTTCTCTTCAGAGATTATTTTGAGATTATTTTCTGTCAGATTGTAATTGGTATTGCCATTGTTTGTCAGCCTCACATCATTACTAAAACTCTTTTTCTCAAGAGTGAGAAGTCGGTGAATCAATATCTTGTGATCGCCATTATATGCATGATTCTTTTCTTTATGGTTGTTATTGTTGGGTTGTACGCCAGAATACTATTTCCAGATCTCACGTTGAATGGTGTTCCGCTTCAAATGGATGAACTGGTTTCTGCTTATGTCGTAAAAACCTTCACTGCGGGTGCTGGTGTCATTATCGTGGCGGGTTTGATTTCAGCAGGACTCTCAACATTAGAAAATTTAATTCAATCACTTTCTACCACAATAAGTACAGATCTTATCACACCACTTTTTCCTGCTGTAAAAAATATAAGTGGCGTGGCATTAAATAAGATGGTGATTGTCGCATTAGCTATAGCGAGCTTTTTATTAAGCTACGATCAGATAGTTAATCCAAATGTAAGCGTTGCCATTTTTGCTCAAAATGGAGTTTACGCCTATTTCGCTGCTGCTTTTGTGCCTGTACTTTTTGGAATATATTTTAAAAAAGTAAAAAAAACAGCCGTTTTTATCGCCAGTTTTTCTGCTGTAGCACTTCATTTTATAATTTATTACGGTAGAATCACAGAGTACATGCAAGAGCCCGTAAATAATCCGGGAGTCTCCGCGGCTATTGCCATTGTAATATCTTTTATTGTGGCTAATTTTCTATATTTATTGAGTAAAAAGAAAGCATGAATTACCTGGACTGGATATCGAAATGGTCATCGTACACGCCGCATAAAAAGGCGGTGTTTAGTCTGGATACCAAACAGTCTTTTTCATACCTGCAACTCCATAAGAATTCATTGAAGATTGGCAGTTATCTTCTTAATAGATTTCAGCTCAAAAAAGGAGACCGATTGGCGGTGATAGCAGAACACTCTCCGCAATACCTAATGCTCTTTATCGCTGCGCAGCGTTTGGGTATTATTCTGGTTCCTCTCAACTACCGGTATACATCTACTGAAATGCTTCATTGTTTAAAAGACGTGAGTCCTTCTCTCATTATAGCCGAAGATGTCAAATTTGAAACACAAATTCTTGATTTAAAAGAGAGGGTTAACACTCAGATTATTTCTTTTGGGAGTTTTTTTGAAAAAGCTCAAACAATAAGTTTAGAAGATTTTGAACCAGATTTTAAAATAGAAAAGGAGCAGCCCATATTTATTTTCTTCACCTCAGGGTCAACAGGAAAACCTAAAGGAGTCATTTACACCAACCAGATGATGCTTTGGAACAATCTCAATACAGCTATTCAACTAGAAATAACTTCTGCAGACCATACTCTCAACGCATTGCCTCCTTATCATACTTCAGGATGGAATGTTTTATTATTACCCATGCTTCATCGAGGAGCAAGAGTAGATTTTATAAGCAAATTTAAACCTGAAAAAGTTTTAAGCTATTTGCAGGAACAACCGATAAGTTTATTTTTAGCAGTGCCTACAATGCTTCGCATGATGGTAAACTCTAAAGCCTTTACCGCATTCAAGCCAAAAAAACTCAATTATTTCATTGTAGGTGGAGAAAATTTGTCGACTCAATTAATAGATGCCTGGGCGAAAAAAGAAATTCTCATCAGTCAGGGTTATGGACTTACAGAAGCAGGTCCATCCATTACTTCTCTGCACCGGCATGAAGCTTTGTGGAAAAAAGGCTCGATAGGAAAGCCTAATTTTTACGTGGATGTGAAGATTGTAAACGATGAAAATGAAAAAGTGAGTAACAACGAAGCAGGTGAGCTTTGCATAAGAGGCCAAATTGTAACTCCTGGATATTGGAACAACACTTCTTATACACTCCTAAAGATTAAAGATGAGTGGTTACACACTGGGGATGTTGTCACCAAAGATGATGATGGGTTTTTGTACATTCTTGGAAGAAAAAATCAGATTTATATTTCTGGTGGAGAAAACATTCATCCTTCAGAAATTGAAAAAACACTTTACCAAATAGATGGAATTATGGAGGCAGCAGTCGTTGGAGTAGAGGATGAAAAATGGGGAGAAACTGGAGTTGCTTTTGTTGTGCTTCAAAATCAAAAACTTCAGAAAAAAGAGATAAGAGCTTATCTGAAGAATAACCTGGCTTCCTACAAAGTTCCCCAACAGATTATAGTTATGGAGAAGTTACCTAAGTCAGGGTTAGGAAAAATCAATAAAAACGAATTGAAAGTCGCATTTAAAAAAATGAATAATGATAAAAAGAATTTTTCGTATTAGCCTATTATTGTTCTGGTTTAGCGCTTTAAGCCAGAACCAGATTAGTGATATTTTAAACTATGAGGAAAACGTGGAAAAAATTTTAATAGAAAACGAAAAAATTGCTTTTGTGGATGTCGGTTCAGGAGAAAACACACTTTTGTTTATTCACGGACTTTCCAGCAATTTGCAGTCATGGAATAAAAATATTTCAAGACTAAAGAATGAGTACAGATGTATAGCAATAGATCTTCCGGGTTATGGAAAGTCCACAAAAAACAGCACGACGTATTCCCTGAAAGACTATGCTGATTTTTTAAATAGCTTTATCGAAAAAAAGAACCTTCATGATGTGGTTTTGGTAGGTCATTCTATGGGAGGTCAGGTCGCAGTTCACACGCTGTTGGCCGCTCAGGATAATTTCAAAAGTCTTGTGCTGATTGCTCCTGCTGGCATAGAAACATTCTCAGAGAATGAAGCAGCGCTGATGAAAGCTTCTTACACTGCTGAGATGGTTGAAAAATCCACACCAGAACAAATCAGGAATAATTTTAAAATGAATTTCCACCAATTTCCTGAAGATGCTGAATTCATGGTTCGTGAACGAATTGAGATGAAGAACGCTGATGACATGAAAATTTATTCTGAAGTCGTTGTGAATAATATTCATGCGATGCTGGAAGAACCGATCATCGGTAGGTTGTCCGACATTGAAATTCCTGTCTTGATGATTTACGGTAAAGATGATCTTTTAATACCCAATACATTTTTTCATCCTTCCCAAGATATTGCTTCCTTAGTAAAAACGGCTAAAGAAAATATACGAAATCTAAAAGTTGAATTGATTAACGAAGCTGGACATTTTGTAAACTTTGAGAAGTCAAAACAGGTGAATGCTTTGATTACGGAATTTTTAAACTAATAATGAAATCTAAACTGAAGATATTTAATGATTTTGCTGAAGGAATTCTTCCTCACGAAGCTTCATACCTTTTAAAGGATCATAAAATAAGGGATAAGGAGAAAGAATCTATTCTTAATACGGTTTGCTCCAATGCCAGCTCATTAGTGGTTTCTTATGATTTTGATGAAAATATTGACAAAAGAAAATATACTTATATAAAAAAATGGATTTCTAAAAAATTGGAAAGTAAAGATGTAGACGGACATCTCAACTACCTCTCGATTATAGAAAATAAGATTTTAACCGACACCATACAACCCTTTGAGGAACAGCACTTATTAAACCAGATTACAAGCTACACGCATACTTCCTTCTTTTTTCAGAAGTTTTATGAGTTGGTAAGGGAGTATCAGGATTTTCTGTTGATCCGTTTTCGATATAAAGACTGCAAATTGACAGAATCCTTTTTGAAAGACAATCGGGACCATTACCTTATAGCTGTGGACGTAAAAGAGCAACTTTTTTTTGCAACCAAAGATCTTACACGTCAATATACTAGCGGCAGCCATGATACAAAGCACTGGGAGGAAAAACTTCTGGGATTTATGCGAAGTAAAAACCTTGACGGACTCAATAGATACAATGCTTTTATTAGACTGGTGTTTTTGTATTTCAATTACAAGGAATATGAAAAGGCCACTTCGATTTTTGACCAAGTCGATAAATACTTCCAGGAAGGGTTGATGTATTCCCGCCGTATTCTTTTCAATTATTACGCAAACCGAGTTATACTTCATTCCAATCTTGAAGATTTGGAAAAGGCAGAATATTATGCTTACCTCTCTGTAAAACAAGAGAACAGTGATAAACTCTTCTATCTCAATAATTTAATTGCCATTTTGTTGAAAAAAGAAAAAAATAAAGAAGCTTTAGAATTAATAGTAGAAAACTTTGATCTATATAAAAAGACTCATAATCATCACCATAAGTTAGGCTTTGCAACACACTATATTCGAACCTTGGTAAGGAACAAGCGACTTAATGCTGCTGAAAATTTTGCTAATAACTTTCTAAATGACAACAACGAGGATGTCTTTGAACACCGTTGGAGGCATTTTTTTTCTAGTTATTTGATGTTGCTGATCACTAAAGAGAAATACTCAGATGTTTTGAAAACTATCAAAAAATATAACTTGATAGAAAGAGAAGCTGATGTGATGCATCTTGAAGATTTCATTCCTAAAATTCATTGGTATCATAGTCTTGCCAACTACATGGTTGGAAATTTTTCCGAAGAAAAATTGAAAAAAGATTTCATAAAAACTTCAGAAAAAACCAAAAATTTCTCCAAAAAGGGACGTTTGGACTTCACTGATTTTTTGGAAAGACTCTCATTTACCTTTCCAGGACTTTTTTCCTCTATAAAGTCGCACTTGGTGTCAGGGCAATAAATACCCTATGTACTTAACATGTAGCAGCTTTTTATTTCAGGAGTCACATGAAGTAATTTTTTTTCTTCTCATCACAGGCTTAAGTCAATTCTTAATTTAGTCTTAAACAATTAAAAATCTATGTTATGAAGATACATATGTCAATGTTCCTTTGTCTGTTAATCAGTATGGCTGCTTATGCTCAAAAAGGCAACGTAAGCGGAACTGTTACAGATGCAAATACTCAAGAACCACTTAAAGGCACTAGCGTTGTGCTAAGAGGAACCAATATAGGTGCGGTTACAGATTCCAACGGTAAATATTTGCTCAAAAATATTGATGCTGGAGAATATGCCTTAGACGTTTTTTACATTGGTTACGGAACCATTTCCCGTAATATAGTCGTAAATGATAATGATGCTCTTGTTGAAAATTTCAGTTTATCTGAGTCTTCAGCAATGATCGATGAGGTTGTGATTTCAGCCAACAGAAGGCCACAAAAAGTAACGAGAGCTCCAGCTACAGTTAATATTATTAATTCTGAAGATATTGAAAGGTATGCTGGAAATCCTGCAGAGTTGGCTGCAAGGCAAAAGGGTGTGGATTACGTTAGAACCGGAGTTCAGGGAATTGGCATCAATATTCGTGGTTTTAATTCTGCTTTCAATAGTAAAAATCTACAGGTAGAAGACGGAAGAATTTCCTCTCTTATAGCTACTGGCTTGCCTTTTGGAAGTTTTACTACAATTATTAGGGATGATATCGAAAGAAATGAAATCATTTTAGGCCCAAACGCTGCATTGTACGGACCGAATGCTCATAATGGATTGATAAGTACTATTACTAAAGATCCTAGATCTTCAGAAGGAACAACAATTGCTCTGGCGGGAGGTAACCAAAAACAATTTAACGTGCGCGCTCGCCATGCTCAGGTTGTAAATGACAAATTTGCTTTCAAAGTTTGGGGAGAAAGGCAACAAGGTGAAGAATTCAATTACGTAGATTCTGTTTATGTTGGAACAACAGCCTATCCTGAATTGGAATTGGATAGAGATTTTTCAGTTACAAGATATGGGGCTTCTACTTATTATTCATTTAATAACAGAACAGATCTTATTGCTTCTTATGGACACAGTAACAACAATAATATTGGCGTGACCAACGCTGGTAGAAATCAGATCAAAGATTGGAGCATAGATTACGCACAATTGAAATTTGTTTCTCCACGTGTCTATGCTAATGTGTATCATCACTGGAGTAATACAGAAGATACCTATGCAATGAATCAAAGAACACAAAATTATGTGTCTTTTATCGAAAATGGTTTTGGTGAACAAGAGGCTAGAAGCCGTTCTTTTACTGAAGCTTTCTTTCCTATCCAAGGTGCACCAGGTGGTGGCATAACTCTTCCGAGAGGTGCAGTATTTAAGGATGCGTCGCGAAGATTGAATGCAGAGGCACAATACAACAATCAGATTGGTAATCTTCTTTATGTTGCGGGTGCTCAATTTCAACAGGATAGAGCAGATTCACAAGGAACTTATTTATTGGATCAGGATGGAGTAATAATTATTGACCAGACAGGGTTCTACGGTCAACTAGAGTATAATTTTGAAGATATCGACCTTGATGTTCTGTTGGTAGGAAGATATGATGACCACGAACTTTATGGCGGAAACTTTATTCCAAAAGCTGCCCTTGTTAAAAACTATGATTTTGGAAGTTTTAGACTTACTTATGGAAAAGGCATAGCAGCGCCCTCAATATTAAATTTAAGTGGAAACCTTTTTGGAGGCCTTGTATTGGGTAACGGAGAAGGTTTTACATTACAGGATGGTACTCAAATCCCTGAATTGAAGGTAGAAACTATACGGTCATTAGAAGCTGGTTATAAAGGAAAACTTTTTGGAGATAAACTTTTTATTGACGCTAACGCATATTATAATGTTTCTGAGGATTTCCTTAGCCCATTATTAAACATTGCACAACCTGACAATCCTGTTGTAAGTAGAGGTGCTACTCCGATCAATGATGTTACTCCTGGAGCCAATGGTGGATTTGTCCTTACTTACTTAAACTTTGGAAAAGTGGACACCTACGGAGCAGATCTTGGATTGAATTATTACCTAAATGACAGAAACAGATTGGCTTTTAACTATTCATATTTCGACTACGATCTCGATCTGAACGATTCAGCTAATGATGCCAACAGGGATGGGGTTGTAACTAAAACAGACTTACCTATTAATACGCCAAAGCATAAAGCAAACCTGGGTTATTATTACACTGGTGATAAATTTTTCGGATCTATTTTTAGTAGATGGGTGCAGGAATATGATTTTTTCTCAGGTATCAATGTCGCTGCAGAAACTCAAGACCTTAATGGAGACGGAGTCAATGAAATTGTTGAAAACGCAAGAGTTGGAAGAACATGGAACTATGGTCCACTCGGAGGTTTTGTAAATTTTGATATCAACCTCGGATATAACATTAATGAAAATTTAAGCCTTGGTGCTTCTGTTACCAACATTTTCGATTCTGAAGTCAGAGAGTTTGTGGCCTCACCAGTTATCGGAAGATTATATCTAGTAGAATTGAAGTATCAGTTTGGTCAAAATAAAAAGAACAAAATGTAAACCAAATTATGATCCGAAGTAAAAAACTAAGCAACGGCATAAAACTGGAATACCTTGACAAGGGGGAAGGAGAAACAATTCTTCTCCTTCATGGTCTGGGATCCACAAAAGCTGACTGGAACATGCAGGTTGACATCTTTTCCAAACATTATCGGGTTATAGCACCAGACCTTCGGGGCCATGGGAATTCATCAAAACCAGAAAACAGAAGCGAATACGGTATTTCTCTTTGTGCAGAAGATAATCAGCTTTTGCTTCAGGAATTAGCCATAAAACAATGTGTGATTGTTGGATTTTCCATGGGTGGTGCCATAGCTTTTGAGATGGCCGTAAAGCATCCCAAATTGATTTCTAAACTGATTGTTGTCAACACAGCTCCAGATTTCAACGATTTAGGTGAAATGGGGAAAGAAATGATAAAGGACCGAACCAGAATTCTAGAAACAGTTGGAATAGAGCCTCTAGCCAAACAAATAGCAGAAAGCATGTTTCCAGAAGATGAACAACTAGAACTTAGGGAGGCCTTTTACAATCGAGCAAAAATGAATCCTGTAGAAAGCTATTTCAATTCATTTATAACGCTTATGGAATGGGGAGTTGGTGAAAAGATTAAGGACATAAAGGTTCCCACATTGGTCATAGCTTCAGATCTGGATTACACCCCAGTTTCCTTGAAAGAAGCCTATGCCAAAAAAATGAAAGATTCCAAAGTTGAAGTGGTCAGCCAGTCAAGACATGGAGTAACTATGGATCAACCTACTCAATTTAATAGTATAGTTTTAAATTTTTTAGAAAAATGACTAAAACAGCACTCATAACAGGAAGCACCAGCGGCATTGGTTATACCATTGCCCGAGCTTTCGCCAGCAAGGGATATAATGTGATGTTTCATGGCTTGGAAACTAATGGCTCAGAAATAGCTAGAAAAGTAGCAGAGGAATACAATGTAAAAACAGATTTTTCCAATGCAAACCTCATGCATCCAGAAGAAATTGAAAAACTCATAAAAACAACATTCAAAAAATTTGAAACAATAGATATACTTATCAATAACGCAGGAATTCAATATGTATCTCCCTTAGAAGAATTTCCTTTAGAAAAATGGAACGCTATTATTGCGATCAATCTTACTGCAGCATTTATCACCTCCAAAACAGTTTGGGTTGGTATGAAGAAAAATAATTTTGGAAGGATCATCAATATTTCTTCTGTTCATGGATTAAGGGCATCAGAATTTAAATCCGCTTACGTCTCTGCAAAACATGGTATCATAGGACTCACAAAAGTCCTTGGTCTGGAAGGTGCCGGGTCAAATATTACCTGTAATGCCATTTGTCCTGGGTATGTCAAAACGCCGCTGGTTGAAGGACAAATTAAAGATCAAAGTAAAGCTCACGGATTAACAGAAGAGGAAGTTGTCCAAAAGGTCATGCTGAAAAAGCAAGCAGTGAAAGAGTTTATCCCAGAAGAAAAAATTTCAGAATTGGCTTTATTTCTGGCAGCAGAAAATTCATCCGCCATCACTGGTTCATCTTTTACGCTTGATGGCGGCTGGACTGCGCAATAAATTGAATTTTAGTTTTATTAAAAAGGCAGGAAATCATTTCTTGCTTTTTTTTTTGGAGCTTATCCCGCTATACATTTCAAAACTTCAGCGAATGGCAGGCAAAACCAAAGTCCCAAAAGAGCTTCCGTTGGTCGCTTTTTGGAACTAGCTTTTGTTCAGCAATTCGTCTTCCAGGCTTTCCATTGCTATCGGGGCTATTTGATAAAAAATGTTGAATATGAAACACCGAATCCTGAAGTAGTACTCAGCTAACAGATCACCGTCAACAGAAAACTGAGAACAAACAACCCATTAACGCTGACCAATCACCTCCATAAATTGAATTGCAATAGAGGCTCCAACAAAAAAGTTAGACGTTTTACTATCGTTTTCAGTTTCAAATACAGCATCTTTACTATTAAACCAGCGGGCTTCCAGTCTACAGGCTAGATGAGGAATAGGAGAGTAGTCCACATTTGCAGAAACACCTGTTGTCTTAAATCCATTAGGCGTTAAAGTTGAAATGATCACCCCTTTTTCATCTTGGTAATATTCTGCCCGTAAGGCGGTTTTCCAGGCTTCATTTATGGTATACTGACCAATAAGCGTAGGGCTAAACCAAAGATCGTAACTCGAACTTCCTTTAGAAGATTGCTGTGCACCAACGTCAAATCCAGCTAGAAATTGAAAGCGCTCTGAAATCTGAAATTGGCTGTAAAGATTACTGAAGTAGCGCATGCGTCGAGTGTCATCGGGATCGTCTGTTCCTACAAACGTACTCCAGTTCAAACTCAAATTTTCAGAGGTTTTGTAAAGGAGTTGTGTTCCAAACGAAGAAAGTGAATTTCCTTCCAGCCGCTGAATGCGTTGCCAGCCATTGACCATAAGTCCTGCAAGCTCCAGCTTCTCACTAAGCTGGTAAGTTAATTTAGCTCCGGCCAGAAAATAGGGAGAACTTTCTGCCGATAACGATCGGGTAAGGGTAAAATTGTCTAAAGAAATGGCGCTCTCAAAGCCCAGGTGAGAAGGTAGGATTCCTACATCCAGCCATAATTTTTGATCAGCAGTAAGGGCGATACCGATGTTGGCTTCAAAAATATTTTTTAAGACTCCAGGCTCTTGAGCATAGTTGTCGTTGGCATAAGTTCCAGTTTGTAAAGCAAGGTTAGCTCTATATCTAGGATGGTCCAAGTTCAATTTGAAAAGACCTAAATTTAAATTATACTCGTTATGTCTATTATGATTGAAAAGGAATGGCTGCCTGATATTACCTTGAGGCTCATTAAAATCATAAGCATAAAAAAGGTCTGCAAAACCATAGATACTCAATGTGGGTGTTTCTTTCCAGGCTACGTCTAGTTGTGCGTTGACATGATAAGAGGCGATCAGGAAAAAAACAATAGAACTCAGAAACGTTTTCATTATCTAATTATATTAAGATTTAGTTTAAAATTTTAAGATACTAAAAATTAAGTAAGAAGATTTTATAGTAAAACATAGTAATACGTTCGGGATGTGTGTGGATAGCCCGTTAAATTAAAAGCCTAGAACCTCTAGGCAAAGTAGAGCGATGTGAGAAGCTCCTTCAATATCTAAGAGACTCTAGGCTCTGTGAGGCGGACTAATAACGGACAGCCCGTTTGAAGGCCAAATTAGTTATACTTCTTTTTCATCACCATATAAAACACGAGGGGAACCAGAATCAGCGTTAAGAACGTGGAAACAATAGTTCCCCCCATTAATGATAAAGCAAGACCTTGAAAAATAGGATCAAAAAGGATAGCAACAGCACCTATGACCACAGTCCCAGCTGTGAGTAAAATAGGGGTGGTTCTCACAGCACCTGCTTCAACGATGGCTTGCTTAAAAGCAATACCTTCATTGAGCCTGATTTCTATAAAATCGATAAGTAGGACTGAGTTACGCACCATAATGCCCGCCAGGGCAATCATTCCTATAAATGAAGTCGCTGTAAAATAAGCATCGAAAAGCCAGTGAGCTAGAACAATGCCTATCAAGGAAAGCGGTATAGCAATCATCATCACAATAGGAGAACGGAAGCTTTGAAACCAGCCAACAATCAACATATAGATAATAAAAATAACCCCTAAAAATGCAATTCCCAGATCTCTAAACACTTCGAGCGTAATCTGCCATTCTCCATCCCATTTTACGGAATAGTCATCGGTATCTACGGGAATATCGGTGTACAGTTCTTCTATAGAATAACCTTCAGGCAGGTGCATATCTTTTAGATACTCTTCCATGCCTAAAATAGCATAAACAGGACTTTCCAGTTCTCCAGCCATCTCTGCAGTAACGTAAACTACGCGGCGCTTGTTTTTCCTGTAAATGCTTTTTTCTATAGGTTGCTTTACTAGATTGACCAGTTCGCCAATATTCACCATATGGCCTTGCTGAGATCTCACTTTCAACTTAAATAAATCTTCAATAGATGATTTATCCACATTTGGAGTGTAATAAGTGATACTAACTTGTTCGCGTTCATTTTCTCTATACGCCATGCCGATTGATGCATTACCAAGGCTCAGATGCATGGTTTCTGCCACTTGCTGTGCGCTTACACCTTCGAGGTTAGCTCTTTCGGTGTCTACCATAAATTCAACTTCGGTCTGGTCGGCTTCTACCCGCCAGTCTATATCGACTACACTTTGGGTTTCCTGTAGAATTTTCTTTACATTTTGGGCAATCTTGATTTGTTCTTCGTAATCTGGTCCATAAACTTCTGCAACAATTGTTGATAGAACGGGAGGTCCAGGTGGTACTTCTACAATTTTGATAGCTGCGCCAAAGCGATCTGCTATCGCTTTTACATCTTTTCTGAATGACTTGGCGATATCATGACTCTGTGCACTGCGTTCACTTTTGTTGGTGATATTGACCTGAATATCGGCTAAGTGAGCGTCTTTTCTCAAATCGTAATGTCTCACTAAGCCATTAAACGTGATTGGAGAAGCGGTTCCTACATAAGTTTGATAGTTGACAACCTCATCACGGCTCTTAACGTATTCTGCAATTTCTAAAGTCACAGCTTGAGTGCGTTCTAAAGTTGTCCCTTCCGGCATATCGATAACAATCTGAAATTCATTTTTGTTATCGAACGGAAGCATTTTTACCAACACAGATTCATTTAAAAATAAAAGTAGCGAGGCGATAAGGATGACAAATGTACTACCTATAAAAAGCCAGCGCTTTTTAGAACTCTCAAGAAGTGGTCTTTGAATTTTTTCGTAGAGTTTATAAATTCTCGTTTCTTTTAATTTTTCGTCACCAAGTTTATCTGCTTCTTTAATCGCTTCCTCATCATCTTCTTCATCACTTTCTGCTTTTCCATCACCTTTTAAAAAGTGATAGGCTAAATAAGGCACAATAGTAAGGGCTATAAATAAAGAAAGAATCATTGTGATAGAAGCACCAATAGGCATTGGACTCATGTAGGGTCCCATCATCCCACTCACAAATGCCATAGGAAGCACTGAAGCAATAACTATAAAGGCTGCCAAAATAGTTGGATTTCCTACTTCGTTGATCGCATAAATAGCCGCTTTTCGCAGGGACCTCTTCTTCATTTTGAAATGCCGGTGCATATTTTCTGTAATAATAATAGAGTCATCTACCACAATTCCTGTAATGAAAATGAGGGCAAATAGCGTAATTCTATTTAAGGTATAATCAAATAGGTAATAGCTCAGCATAGTCAAAGCGAAGGTCACAGGGACTGAGATAAACACCACAAGTCCGCCACGCCAACCCATAGAAATCATAACGACTAGCGTTACTGCTATGATAGCACTGAGAAGGTTAAACAGCAAGTCTGATACTTTAGCTGAAGCGGTTTCACCATAATTTCTTGTGACCTCAAGTTCGATATCATGGGGTATGATAAACTTTTCCCAGCGCTCTTTTTGAGCTAAAATCTGGTCGGCTACCTGCATCGCATCCGACCCTTCTCGCTTAGCGACAGATAAAGTCACAGCAGAATAAGAGGATGGCATTTTTGTCTGTTCTGCACTTCCAGCCCCAAAACCGAATTCTACATAATTTTTTGGCTCCTCGGCTCCATCTTCTACTTTGGCGATTTGATCTAAATATACCGGTTGGTCTTGGTAAGTTCCAACAACGATTTGCTTTAAATCTTTTTCAGTTTCGATGAATTTTCCAGTGGTAATAAGTATATTCTCATCTTGATTTTGGATGTTTCCACTTTTAAATTTTGAATTGTTAGCTTGAATTGACTGCGTCACTTTTAAAATATCCAGATTATACGACGCTGCTTTCTGGTGATCAAAATAAATTTTTAATTCTCTGCTTCGACCGCCGATAACTTCAGTGGAAGCTACATTTTCAACCTTTTCGATCTCCATGATCAATTCGTCTGCAATTTGCTTAAGTCGGAAATCATCATGTTTTTCGCTATGCAAAGTCAATCCAACAACCGGCACATCATTGATAGAGCGTGTCTTGATGAGCGGCTGTGAAACACCCTTTGGGATTTGATCCATATGGCGCATGATCTCATCATGGAGTTTCACATAAGACCTTTCAATATCTTCACCCACATAGAATTGAGCGATGAGCATGGCCTGTCCCTGCATGGAATTAGTGTGAACATATTCAATCCCGTCGATGTTAGAAATAATACGTTCCAAGGGAATTATAACTTTAGACTCAATTTCTTGGGGACTTGCACCAGGATAGCTCACAAATATGTCGGCCATAGGTACATCTATCTGTGGTTCTTCTTCTCTGGGAATAAGTAAAGTGGCATAAATACCTACTCCCATAAATACCACCATCAATAAAATAGTGATTTTGGAGGTAAGGAATGCGTTGGCTAGTTTTCCAGCAATACCATTTTTCATAGGATCTAGTAGTTTACGTTTATACCATTGTATAGTTTGGAGTCTGATGAGGTAATAATGCTTTCATCAGTCTGGATACCAGATAATATTTCAATATGCTTTCCGTTATTAGCTCCAACTTTTACCCACCTTAGCATTGCTTTTTGTTCTGCACTCACCACATAAAGGCCTTGCAAGCCTCCGCGTCTTATCAAAGCAGATTCAGGAACAAAAACTCCCTGGTCCAACTTATCTGTTACCAATTGTATTTCGCCTTGCTGACCTGAAAATAAATCGATATTATCGCTGTTTAAAAGTTTGGCTTTAATGATGTATTGCCCGCCAGAATTGAGTGACGACGAACTTATTTCTGAAATTTGCGCATCGATTTTTTGATGATCGTTTGAAATTTCAACCGTGGAAAGTTGTCCTTTTCTCAAAGCGGAAATTTCTCGTTCTGAAACCGAAAAGTGAAATTCGAAAGCATTGTTGACTTCCATTTGAAGAATAGGCATCTGTGGATTGGCCAAGTCACCTTCTTGCAAATGCTTGGAGGTTATAATTCCATCAAATGGTGACTTGATGTTGAAATATTTTAATTCTGATTCTATGCCTTTCAACTGACTTTCAACGGCAGCTTTCTGACTTTGTACAGATTTAAATTTCAGTTTTATGGATTCAAGTTCCTTTTCTGAAACACTATTTTTTTCTCTCAAATTTTTATAGCGTTCATAGTCTCTTTCAGTATTTTCAAGGCTTGCATTTACTTCCTCAAGTTGAGCTAAAAGCTGAGTTCGTTTTGAAGCGATGTCCTCACTATTTAATTTTACGAGTAATTGATTTTTTTCGACTTTATCTCCAACATTTACAAAAATTTGTTCCACATAGCTCGACCCTCTGGATTGAATATCAATAGATTTTGAAGACTGGATTTTCCCCTTATGGCTCAAACGCTGAGGTAAAGTAGTTGTAGGATTTTGAACTTTGACATTGACGGCTTGTGGTTCAGTTTTTTCGTTTTGTGTTTCTTCCCCACAACTGGCTAAGCTCAACGTAAGCAATGAAATAAATAATATAGGTAATAGTTTAGTTTTCATAAGTAGAGGTATTTGCTAAAAATTGAACGTATAGCTGGGCGTAATTAAATTCAAATATGGATTGATTAAAAGCGAGTCTCATAGAAGATTGTTGCTGTTCAGCCTGAAGTAAATCTGTGGTTCTTTCCAGACCTTCATCAAATCTATCTTTTCTAATCTGGTAAGCCTTTTCTGCTTGTTCCAAGGAAAGTCTATTTCTATTGAGCTTCTGTTCTGCCTCACGAAATTGTCGCCTGGCTTTTTCCAGTTCCAAATAAGATTGAGAGGTATACATGGAGGCTTCCAATTTAGATTGGTCCAAGCCTGCAGTCTCTTCTTGCAGTTTTGCGATGTTTTTGCCACCTTCAAAAATATTCCAATTAAGAGAAGCGCCTACAAAAAAGTTTCTGGAATTTGTCGTGAAAATCTCGTCAGCAAACCACTGTACATTTCCGAAAGCATTTAGCGATGGTAAAAAAGACAATTTTGAAGCTTTTTGCATTTTGGATTGGGCTTCTGCTTTCAAACTGACGGCCAGAACATCTTCTCTGGTTTCAATTTGACTATTTTCTTCCAAAGCCACCACTTTAAGTTCAAGCTTGGAATCTGGTTTTATAACCGCGTTGGAATCATTGTTCATGAGGAACAGGAGATAATCAGAAAGATTTTTGAGCTGATTGGATGCGGCGATGTATTCATTTTCAACTTCGTTTAATCTTACATCTGCATTCAATACATCTGGCATCACCAATAAACCTTCTTCATAAAAATTCTTTATACTTTCAAAATTCTGTCTGGCAATCTTTCTCGTTTGCTCAAGTACTTCAACACCTCTGTATGCCAATTGAAGTTGCATATAAAGCTTTTCTACTTCGACTAAAAGCGCTTTTTCTTCAAATGCATTCTGGTACTCTTGTGCTTCCTTTTGAGCATTTAGTGCTGAACGCTGAGCCCATTTATCCAGGTTGATAAGTGGTTGTTGAATCCTTAAGGCTGTAGTGAAGTTTGAAATAGCACTTGGATTGTTCAAATTATCGATTTGAAAATCCGGCTCTGTAAAAACACCTTGATTCAATAAAGTTCCAAAAGCCTGTACAGGATTATTGGTTCTGTAAAAACTGTGAGAAGCACTTAGTTGAGGTAAAAATGCCGCATTGGTTTGTCGATAGCGCGCTCTTATTTTTCTGAATTTACTGTCGTTAACTTGAAGCGACCTGTTGTCTTGAAGAACTTTGATCTTTAGTTCTTGCAGCGTAAATTTTATTTCTTCCTGAGCTTGCATAACCCCAAGATTGAATAGAATAGCTATGAGAGAAAATAATTTTATAAATGCATTCATTTTTCTTCTGAATTTGATTGTGCAAAATTAGAAAGTAAGATTCATACTGAATGTAACAAATGTTCAAATAAGTAAGAAGCTAAAAATATTTTTTTGCGTTTGGAATGGTAAGCTCTTCAAGAATAACTGCATAAAAACAAAGCAGTGGCAGAACTTCCCTATGGAAACGACTACCACTGCTTTTGATTTCTAGATGTTTTAGAACTAGTGAAAGACAGCACAAAAAAACCGAGTATTTAAAATCTTTTTCGTTAAGACCTTAAATTTTATCTCTCGATTTTAGTTTTCTCTATTGTGCATACCTATTCTCAACATATTCCCAATCTAAAACGCTAAAAAAAGCTTCAATATAATCGCCCCTTTTATTTTGATAGTTGAGGTAGTAGGCGTGTTCCCAGACGTCAATGCCCATTAATGGAAAGCCTTGTTTCTCTGCAAAAGACATTAACGGATTGTCCTGATTGGCTGTACCCACAATTGCCAGTTTACCATTTTCATCTTTGATTAGCCAAGCCCAGCCTGAACCAAAAACACTCCCAGCTGTTTTGGAGAACTCATCTATAAAAGCATCGTAAGAACCAAAATCAGTTTCAATGGCATCCATTAATTCACCTCCAGGCTTTAGTTTTGGTTCTGGAGAAAGACTCTCAAAAAATAGTTTATGGTTATAATATCCACCGCCGTTATTTCGAGTCGCAGAAGAATTTGGATCAACCGATTTTAAAATTTCAGTGATTGAGCTTTCTTTAAATTCCGTGTTTTCAATAGCTTTATTGAGTTTATTAGTGTAGCCTTGAAAGTGTTTACCATGATGTGTTCTCATGGTAAGTTCGTCGATATAAGGTGCTAACGCATCATAAGTGTAAGGTAAGTCTGGTAAGGTGAACGTTGCTTCAGCATCAATTGATTCAGTTTTTTTGTCTGCTTTACTTGCCCCATCAGAAGACATAACTGTTTCTTTTGCCGAATCCTCTTTTTGATCTGATTTTTGATTGCAAGACATTGTTGCAAAAGCTAAGACTATCATTAGAGTAAAAGAATAAAATGTTCTTGTTGTTGTCATAATTGTTCGATTTTTATTTAATTGTTAAGATAATGAATTTAGTTATGTTTATTAACTTTTAGATTAGCAACTTCTACGTTAGGTTTACTATTAAGCTCATTTTTACTAATCAGATTTTTTTGCGTTCGGGATGGTAGTGGATAGCCCGTAAAGGATAATAGCCTTGAAAAAAGCAGTGGCAGAGCGACCTTAAGGAAGCTACTGCCATTGCTAGAAATTTCTGGCTATTATACTGCGGACTTGCAACGGACAGCCCGTAAAACGTCCAAATAGTTAAAACGCATACTTAACAAATACTGTAAAATTCTGCCCCGGATCTGTTAAGCGTTCCAGACCACTCAAGCCAGCATCGGCTTGATTTCTGAAAGCAAAATTAAGGTGATCGTAATACTGCTGATCAAATGCATTGAGAACCGCTGCACCCAAATCCAAGCCTGGAAATAGTTCATAGCCCAAACGGAAGTCTATCAATTCGTAACCAGGAGTCGCTTGGTTTTCACCAAAGGATGTGGCTAGCTCATCTTGCCGGCTCACCAACCTTACATCTGTTGCAGCCCAAAATTTATCTTTGTTGTACTGCAAACTCAACCTGGTTCGCAATGGTGGAGTGAGCGGTAAAGACTCACTCAAATCTTCATTTCTGGCATACACATAAGCAGTCTCTGCATCCAATTGAAAATTGTCCAAAAATGCTACGCTTAAGTTAGCTTCAAACCCTGTTTTGTAAGCATCTTCAAGATTTCTAAATACCTTGGGATTTTGTGGTTCTTGTGCAGGCATAAACTTCCTGGTTTTGGTAGAGTCTATGATGGCCACGATGTAATTTTCAAAATGAGAAAAATACACGGAGGCGCCCCAGTCTAACCTATTGATGGCACCATCTAATATCTTCTTGCCCGTATAAGCGACTTCAAATTGATTATTGACTTCAGCATCCAGATTGGGATTACCAATGTATTCAAATGAATCCTGACCTACCTGAAAATGATTGATGAACCGTTCGATCATGTTGGCAGATCGTACCCCACGGCCAAAGGCAAATTCCAATTGATTATTTGGATCCAGCAGTTTCTTAAGCGATGCGGTAGCACTAAAATTATGCTCAGTTCTGTTTCCTAATCCAGGGTAGTAAGCCTGAAAATCTGCTTCAGGATCTTGAATATCGGAGTTGACCAAATCATAGCGAACACCAGCATTGAGTACTGTTGAGGAATTGAGTCTATACCGTGATTCTGCAAAGAAACCATAATTGTTTATAAATGAATCTTGCCAGATCTTATCTGTAAATGCCAGCGGCGGATCTAGCGGCATGCCCATCATGTTTTGTTTGACCAGCCGGTTTCTTTGCCCATCTCTACTAATTAAAAGGGCATCTGTCCCGGTAAAGAGCGTCCAGAACTCATCGAGTTTCCACTCCAGTTCAAATCGACCTCCAGCTGTGGTGGCCTCTACAGGAGCTACTGCCTCTGCAACTGCAAAATTGCTTCTTCTGCTATTGCTCATCAGATGATCTACGTAAGAATAATAAGCTTTGGCTTTTATGTTTTGAAGTGTCTTTCCTGGTCTCTTTTTGAAATAATCCAGAGATAACATAGAAGAATCATCAAAGTCTGAATCCATTGGTAAGGACGCGTGAAGCACATCTCTGCCAAAAGATTGCCTCCAATGCAATTGTAATCGCTCTAGGCTAGTGAAATTATAACCCATGCGGAGGCTATAATCGATACTTCTAAAGGAGGATGGGATTTCACGTCCAGCTCCATCATCATAATTTCCAAAATCTCTGTAGCCATACATGCCCACCACATCAAATTTCTCTTCTGCATATTGCAGTCGAACCATGTTGACCAACGAGTTTCCGTTGGTTTCATAACCTGTGGACGCACTCCCTGATAACCCATAATTACCTACTTCTGGTCGCTTGGACACCATATTGATAAGACCGCCAAACGTGGCACCATAGCGCATAGTGTAAGGGCCCCGAACCACTTCAATTTTTGAAATATCTTCAGGCATGACGTGCGTGGTAATGGGATCCATCCGGTTAGGGCAGGCATGCATCACTTTAGTTCCGCCGTCATACTGAATATTGAGTTGCTCATATTGTGCAGCTCTAAAGGAGGGGTCGATGGCGTAATTTCCTCTTTTGATGAGACCAAACCCATTAATATCCCTGAATAAGTCAGCTACGTTTTTAGGTTGCGTCACACGTTCAGTCAAGTCTGGAGTAATAGTGTTCATAACCGGGTCTTGAAAAATTCGTCCAGTTACCAATACCTCTCCCAGCTTAGTTTCTAAAGCTTCTAGGGTTATGATTGCTGGAGTAGTCGTTTCAATCTTTAGTAATAAAGGGCTATACCCTATGTGACTTATAAGGTAGACTTCCCCTAAGTCTAACTTCAATAAGTTATTTTCGGTAAGGCGATAGTCTTTTTTGTTATTTTGATTGATGGCGTATACGCCAGTAAGAGTTTCTTGGGTTTGTGCGTCTTTTACTTCTATAGATTTAGTTTGCGCTAAAAGCGTCATAAAACTAAACGTATAGAGTACTGCGCTTAAAATAAATTTCATGTTTAAGCAGTTCTAGTTTAACAAATGTGTTTTAAAATACTGGTGTTAAACAGAAAGGGCGGGAGGTTTGAAACTGCTTTCTAAGTAGAAAGGATTGTAGTGTGATATGTAAAAAAAAGAATGTTGACTCGTAAATGTAGGTTCCTGCAATTCAAGAGCTATATCATAAATAGAGGTTGTGAAAACCAGCTCGGTTTCCAGAAAAATAGAAGTGTTTTTTGGAGCATCCTTATCTTTTTTATCAAGCATATCGCTTAGAAAACATTTACCGTCGCACTCCAGCTCAGGCTGATCTGTATTTTCACAGTAATTTTCTATAAAATTTTCGGTAAATACCATATAGTAAGATAGCCAAAAGGCCGACTTAATGGTGAATAAAAGCACAGTGAGGCTTAAGAATAAAGCAATATGTAACTTCCAGTTTTGCACAACGCAAAAATAAGTAGAACCTTTATTTTGTTGTGTGATTTTAATCACATTCCCAAATATAATTTTAAAAAATTCTGTTTGTGAGACATTTAATTTTTTTAAAATCCACATCTTTAAGCTTATAAAATAGTTTCATGATAGATCCCAAATTATTGATTCAATTTAATGCAGAAATTCTCGAAATTGAAAGAGGCAACGTTATTTTCGAATACGGAAGTAAAGCTCAGTATTATTATCAAATCAAAACGGGTGAAGTAAAGATGAATAACTTTAATAGGGATGGTAAAGAGTTTATTCAAGGGATTTTTTATTCAGATCAAAGCTTTGGTGAACCGCCCTTATTTGCAGACGTAAACTATCCAGCAGGAGCAGAAACTATTACAGATGTAGAGGTTTTTCGGTTGCCTAAAGATGTTTTTTTTGATTTGTTAAATAAACACCCTGAAGCACATTTTAATATTTCTGAAGTACTGGCCTCGCGACTTTACTACAAAGCAATTATGGCTTCAGAAATTTCATCTCAGGATCCTGAACATCGCATCATCAGGTTGCTGGACTATACCAAAAAGCATATTCAAAAGATGGAGACTCATGAGATTCTGGAAGTGGATCTCACGCGTCAACAGATTGCAGATCTTACTGGTTTACGCGTAGAAACGGTAATAAGAGCTTGTAAAGCTTTGGAGAAAAAAGGTGACATTGAAATAAAAAAACGTAAGATTTTTAGGTAAGACGAATTCCAATAGTTTTCAATTGATTCAAATCATAAACAGTGGTGAGACATACTTGTAGTTTTGAGTAATTTAAAACTACAAATTATGAATCTAATTAAGAGTTTATCAGATGATTTTGAAAAGTATTACATGGCTAATTCTGTATTGGGGATTATTGCTTCTAGTTGCTTGGGTTCTATTGCTGCAATGATGATTCTAGCTGATGGAAATACAGTATTTCATGTTGTTCACCTAGGCTGGATTGTAATTATCTGCATGGTTTATAATGCAGCTGTTTTAGTTGGTTTTAAACCAAAGATGGCCTTTCTGCTTCAGGTGATTAGCGTTTTATCAAGTGTATTTACAATTGCTTATTATACCTTTTTCTAATGAGTCACGACTTAAAAACAAGAGAAGATGTCTCCAAATTAGTGCATCATTTTTACGAAAAAATTCGTCAGAATAAAGACATAGGACATTTTTTTAATGAAATGATTTTAGATTGGGATGAACATCTTGAAAAATTAACTGATTTCTGGGAGACGAATTTGTTTTTTAAACGAAATTATAAAGGGAATCCCAAATTGGCACATCAAAATGTTGACAAACACTTTAATGAAAGTATTGAACAAAAGCATTTTGGTATCTGGTTAAATCTATGGTTTGCCACTATAGACGAGCATTTCGAGGGCGATCTGGCTAACCGTGCGAAAAATAACGCCAGAAATATGGCTTCACACCTATTTATGACCATGTACATGGATAGAAAGAAAGATGCTTCAGATTAGCATCTCACTTATTTTTAGTTATTTTGGAACATGAATAATTCACCAATTAAACGTCATGATGCCTTAAAAAACTTGAGTAGAGAACATCATGACGGGCTTATTTTTGCCTTGCGTTTACAAAAGGGAGTGGCGAAAAAAGCTAATCTAAAAAGCATGGAAGCTTATGCTACCTGGTTTTGGAAACATCATTTGATTCCGCATTTTGAAATGGAAGAAAAGTATTTATTCCCAAAGTTTGGTAATGAGCAGCTTCTCGTTCAAAAAGTAAAACAACAACACCGGGAATTGAAATCTTTATTTGAAGTAGAATCTAAATCTTATGAGGATATCAAAGCTATTTATGAGTTACTTCAAAAGCATATCCGTTTGGAAGAGCGGGAGTTGTTTAATTTGATTCAAGAGCAAATGAATGAAAAACAGCTCGCAGAATTTCAAGACATTCACGATTCACAAAAAGCATGTGAAGTTTGGCCTGACAAGTTTTGGAAGTGATTGTTTTTTGAAGACCTAAAGGACTTCATAAGCTTTTATGGCTTATACTCTTATTGATTGACAACATCCTGAACCCGTTCAGATTTATCCTGCTTGGTTAACGTTAGTCGAACAATGGTGTTTTTTTTGGCTAACAAGTCGTGAGGCACATTAGCTTCCAAGGCGATGAGGTCTCCTTTTGTCATATTCTTAATCTCTCCACTAACGCCGAAATCTATTTCGCCATCATGAATTTCTATAACAATAGGAAAAGATGTTTTGTGTTCTTTCATCGTTGTGCCTTGGTGCAAGGCAATTCTGATTTCCTTAGTAAAATCGGTTTCGAATAGAATAGTGATAAGTGGCTTATCCTTATTGAATTTTAGGTTTTGAGTCAAAGAGGCATTTTTCATAATTATCTTTATCAGAATAATTCAAAGTTAAGCAAACTTGTCCTTTTCATATATGACTAAGGTCATGTCATAAATACTGGACTAGAATCAAAAATTTTAATTTTCAAAACTAAAAATTCCATAATAAGCCTGGTAGACTTAGTTCAATCTGTTCAGGAATCAGATAACATTTAAAGTCAAACTTAATCCAATTTAAACTTTAGCATATCTTAATCACCTTCGAGTTTTAAAGTGTATATATATATATCAGATTTTTTCATAAAAAGTCTATACCTTAGTAAAGGTAATTAATGGTTAAGCTCAACTATAAACTATGGAATTTGTTGATTATTACAATACTTTAGGTCTTAATAAAAAGACAAATCAAAAGGAGATAAAAGCTGCATACCGCAAGCTGGCGCGAAAATACCATCCAGACTTAAACCCTAACAATCCAGAAGCGGAAAACAAGTTCAAACAGGTCAGCGAGGCTCACGAAGTGCTCAGTGATCCTGAGAAAAGGAAAAAGTACGATGAGTTTGGTAAGGATTGGAAACACGCCGATGAATTTAAAGAAGCTCAGCGGCAGCAAAGACAGCAACAGCAAGCTTATCAAAATGCTGGAGGATATTCAAATCAGCAAGAATTTTCAGGAGATTTTTCAGACTTTTTTGAATCGATGTTTGGTGATCAGGGTAAAAGTAGTCAAGGAAGAACTAGACAAACCAAGTTTAGAGGTCAGGATCTGAATGCTCAACTAGAACTCAACCTAAAGGATGTTTATACCACTCAAAAGCAGACCCTAACCGTCAATAGCAAAAAAATCCGCCTGACTTTCCCTGCAGGGATTGAAGATGGTCAGGTTATAAAAATCAACGGGCATGGTGCTCCCGGAATCAATGGCGGTCCAAATGGAGATTTATACATAACCGTTTCAATTAATAGCAATACAGACTTTAAACGAGATGGAAAGCATTTGTATACCACAACAGATGTAGATCTTTACACTGCCCTATTGGGTGGAGAAGTTTTGATAGATACTTTTGATGGTAAAGTCAAACTTAAAATTGCACCAGAAACCCAATCTGGTACCAAAGTCAAATTGAAAGGGAAAGGCTTTCCTGTCTATAAAAAAGAGAATGAGTTTGGTGATTTGTTTGTAACCTACAATGTGAAATTACCAACCAATCTTTCAGATAAAGAAAAGCAATTGATTATCGAATTACAAAATATCAGATCTCATGGAAACAAATAAGTTAGTACTTGTCGAACACTTCTGCTCGAACTGCGACATCAACTTTTCTTTTATTAATGCTTTAAATGAATACGGTGTTATTGAAATTATTGTTGTGGATGATAAAAAGTACATTTTAAATGAACAATTGAAAACGCTTGAGCGAGCTATTCAGTTTCATTATGACCTCAATATCAATATTGAAGGTATTGACGTGATCCATAATTTATTACATCAAATTGATGATTTACAGGAAGAATTAAGGATGACTAAAAGCAAGTTGAAAGTATTTAAAGTGGATGAGTGATAAGCGAGATCAAAATGACAATTGAAGAGAAGTCCATTTTTAAAAATTAAAGATTCACGTTTAACTGTAAACGTTTAGCTTAATTTTTTTTAATCATCTGATTTTGATTCTTCCTTATCAAAAAACTTTGAATCAAAATTATAATGATAGCGACACTAAATATAAATGAAGCCATTGCTAAATAAATATTCAAATTTGACAAATAACTCCACCTGTAAATGACCATACCAGCCCGGTAGAAAATTAGAAATTCAGTTGCTATAAAAGCAATAAGATAAAGGCTTAAGCTGAAATTTGAAAGCTTGATCCATTTCAAATGAGAAGCTAAAAACAATAAAAACAAACTGACAACCCCTAAGAAAAACCAATGTAAATAACCAATAACCACATCTAAGTTAGCAGTGGCCATTTCAGCAAAAAAAGAAATTCCGCTTAAAGTTTGCATGATCAACTTTAAGATGAAACCGGATATGAGGAATTTCAGAATAAATTTAGATTGTTTAGCCAATGAACTATAAAAAGCCTTAAACGGATTTTGAATCGATTTCCATAAGTAAAATAAGCCAATCCATAAAAACAGACTTCCTAAATTACCTAGCAGATAGACCGACCAGTGTGAGGTTGCCCAAAGTGTGGACAAAAAGAAGGTGCTGATAATTCCTATATGGAATAGGTAAACAAATTTAGAAAAGGATTTGGTTTCAATTTTGAATTTATACTTCTCCAAAATGAATACCAAGATCCCTATCATAGCCAGTACAAACCAAGCGTTGTACTGAAAATGCAGATAAAAATAAATAGCCAATTTATACCATACTGAGGTTTTACCTAAAGTGGTCATGATAGCTCCAAGAGCCCACGGCCCAACCGATGATAGCACCATGTAAAACAAAGCATGTTTTATGAGAAGGTATGATTTTCTAGATTTGAATTTTGAGGGCGTATGCCTTATGATAAATCCGAAGTATATATAGCTTACAATTAGAAATAAGGTGGAGAATAGTATAGAAACTAAAGTATAACCCTGAATAGGAAAAGCGATAAGCATCCCGATTAAACAGGCTTGTGCGGCCCAGAATATCTTGATGTAGTATTGCCTAATTTTTGTTTTTTTAATAAAAAAATGGACAATAAAGCTACTCAAACCTAAGTAGACCCAACCTAATAACGCAATATGAGAGTGCGCATGCACCACATATTTGTAGTTGCTTATGATATCAAAGCTGAACGCTGTAGATTCTAGTCTCAAAAAAAACCCTAAAACAGCTGTTATAAGAAAATAGTAAAGACTATTTATAAAGTGCTGTTTTAGGGTCATCATCAATCAAAACAAACTATGAAAGGACTTCCTTTTCCAAAGCTAAAGCCTTTGGGAAAAGGATATTATTTTCTAAATGAATATGTAAATGTAAATCATTTTCAAATTCTTCTAGTTTATGAAACATAGCTCGATATGTATTACAGGCATGTTCTGGTAGGGTATAGTTATGAGTTAAAGAAGCAATTTCCTTAAATAGATCTCCTGCGGCTTCATGTTCGTCTTCCATCATCGCAATAGGGTTTTCTACCGTTCCAAAATGAGGTCGCTCTACTTTCTTAGCATCTTTAAATGCGCGTTCCATTTTAGCAATAAAAGGAAATAATATCAGCTCTTCTTTTTTCAAATGTGGAGTTAACTCATTAGCGACTTCAACAAATAAATCTCTCACTTGGATCAATTCTGGATTGGTGCTGCCGTGAACTTTTGCTACTTTATTGGTATATTGAATCAGTATCGGGATAGTTTCTTCTACATAGCTGTGATGAACATTTTCAATATGTTGAGCCAGAAAATGCAAGTCCCACTTTTTATAATCATAGGTTCTGCCTTTGTTTTCCAGATTCTGAAGATCTTCTAGTAAATCATCTAATTGAACTTGATTTTTTTCGCAGGCTTTATCAACGCTGATACCTCCTCCGCAACAAAAATCAATACCGTGTTTTTTAAAAACATGAGCTGTATTTATATTTTCACTGACCAGCTCAGCAACTGTTTTATCTTTTATTAAGGACATAATGCTTAGGATTTAAATTATAACTTAAAATTACGACTAGATCAGGCCTTAGTTTATGACTTGAATCAAGTTCAGGATATTAAAAATCTTTTTTATTGGCTATACAAAGCATTCGCCATAAAGGTAAAACTACCCACACTGCTAATACCCCTAAGGACACTAGGCTTCCTGTTAAAGTGCCGAAAAAGTCTTTAAAAATAGCTCCTGTATAACCCAGTAGTGCGGAGATATCAAGTTTCAATAAAATTAGAATTCGTGATAAATCGATAGGATTAAACAGCGTAGCGATGAGGGTAAATTGGTCTAAAGGATATTCCTGAAAATAAATGAGGGCAATCAAAAAAGTACCGTCATAAATGACTGCCAAAAACAACCATAATAAAATGGCATATCCAAATCCTTTAATTTTATTGGTATTGGACAAGGCAATATTGAAAGCCAAAGCACTAAATATGAAGCTTAAAAAAACAGCGACTACAATCAGAATTAAAAAATCGAAAATAACATTGGATTCGAATAAACCATACAACGCAAAGGGAATGCCCAGGCCTAATAACACACTTAAGGATAGGGAAGTAGCCACACCTAAAAACTGCCCCAAAAATATTGACCGCCTTTTAATGGGTTGTGCTAAAAGCAGTTCTGTAAATTCCTGTGAATCATAGTAATACATTACCCCGAAAATAGTTCCGATGAGTGGTACTAAAACGATCACAACATTGAGCAGGGTGATAATGGTGTTTGATAGGTCGTTGTTCAAAAATAACAACACCGAACTCAAAAGCAGATAGAATAAGAAATAGACATAGCTCCAACGGCTTCTTACCAAATCAAAAAAACTGTATTTTAATATTTTAAGCATGATTGTGTTTTAATAAGTTAGCAATGGCGTATTCAAAATCGGTTTCTCCTGTGTTTGATTTTAAATCGTCTATACTTCCGTCAAAATAGACTTTACCATCTAAAATAAAACTGATATGGTCTGAGATTTCTTCTACAAAGCTCATGATGTGAGAAGTTATCAGGATTGTTTTTCCATTGTCCTGTTCTTTTTTGAGCAGGTCTTTTAATTTAATCAGGGATAGAGGATCCAGGCCTGAAGTGGGTTCATCCAAAATAACAAATGGACTGTCAAACATAAGACTAAGTACCAAGTTTACTTTTTGCTTGTAACCACCAGATAGATGACTCAGTTTGGTGTTGAGGTAGGGTTCAAGTTCAAAATAGTCAATCAATTCTGTATCACGTGTTTTTTGATGTCGCAAATCTTTGATCATTGCTATGATTTCTTTCACCTTTATGTTTCCAGGGAAGTTGGCGATTTGTGGTAAATAATCAATATTTTTTCTGTAGGACCAATTGTTTCTGGTATTGGATTCACCCACTAAAATATCGCCTTTACTTGAATGACACATTCCGAGTAATATTTTGATTAAGGTGGTTTTTCCAGAGCCATTAGGACCTAAAATAGCGGTAGTTTTACCTTTTTGAATCTTTAAATTGATGCCTGTGAGCACCTCATTTTTACCAAAATTTTTATGAATATCTTTAAATTCTACCATTGTACTTCGCGCATTAAAGGTTGTTGATCGGTGAGATTTTTTGGAGTGAAAACTGGAGTCACTTTCTCAGAAAAGTTGATGATATCTATAAATAAACTTCTTAATAAAATGATACTTTCAGGCGTTTCATTTACCAGGTAACTAAATAGCTTCACAGGGCGATAAGGCACATCTCCATATCCATCTTTGTCCAAATCATAACCTGTATAATCACTCCAATAATTCTTATCAAAGCTATTATCATTTAAGCCACCAGAATAACTCAAATCGAAGTTATTATAGAGGAAATTATTTCTTGAAAAATTATTCTGATAGCTACCACCTACGAATTTTACAGCGTAACCATTATTTATGAAGTCATTTTCACGATATGTTATTCTCGTAGAACCATCTGCTGTGATTCCTGTGGTGTTGTTCTCAAAAGCATTGTGGTAGATTTCGCCGTCACTGATTTCCTTTAGTAACAACCCATAAGAAGCGGTTCCCCAATTTTTTTTAAACACATTATTGTTCAAAAAACACATTCAGCTCAATTCGTGACAGAAAAAGGCAAACAACGAAAGTTTGACGCTATAGAATGTATGGTGAATTATATAAAAGAAGAGCCACAAAATTTTGAAAATGCTAAGTTGCTTGTCGCTAATTATAATCAACCTGGCGAAATGATTTCAGCTGAAAATTCGGCTTACTTAATCAGTGAAAATTTACCAAGTCCAATGGGTGCGAATTTAACGGCTTTCGCTTCTACAGCTGAGGCTAAAGAAGCACAAGAAAAATTAGAAGGTCAAGTATACCAATGGAATGAACTTAAAGAAGTCATACAAGCCAATTCTAGCAGCGTGTTGGCAGAAATCAGTGTGCTTTCTGCGAGGTTAGAAACCGCTAAAATAAATCGAAATCGCATCAAACAGATGTTAGGTGAAAATGCCGCAACTCAACAGCAATTAGATAATATCCAAGGAGAAATCAATGCTTTAAATCAGCAAATAAATAGTGTGAAGTCCAAAAACACCTCAGTGCTTACCGAGCTTCAGCTCATTGAAATTCAATTGAAAGAATTGGAGGATTTACTTCAAAAAAGTATGATAAAAAGCCCTATTAATGGTCGAGTGCTCAACACCTACGCAGAGGCTTCCGAAGTGGCGCAATACGGCAAGCCGCTATTTGAAATTGCTGATTTATCAAGATTAGAAATCAGAGCATACATCTCAGAACTCCAGTTGACCGATTTCAGTTTGGGAAATAAGGTAGAAGTGAAAGTAGACTCACAAAATGGGATGATTTCTTATGAAGGGGTTATCACCTGGATTTCTGATGAAGCTGAATTCACGCCTAAGATTATCCAAACCAAGGAGGAGCGAGTGGCTTTAGTTTATGCCATTAAAGTTGAAGTTGAAAACGATGGTAAACTGAAAATAGGCATGCCGGCTGAAGTTTGGCTGAAGTAAATTATCTTAAAATAAACTCATAATAAAACAAGATTAGAAATGACTGAGCATATTTATAATGTTGACATAGAATGGTTGCATACCCGCAAGGGAAAAATGTATTCCCCAGAATTGCATAATGCTAAGGAGAATATCGCAAATGCGATGGAAGTTGCACCTCCAACTCAATTTTCGGGTGGAATCCCTTACACGTGGACTCCAGAGCATTTATTTACGTCTGCAGTGAGCAGTTGTTTGATGACGACGTTTCTTGCGATTGCAGAGTACTCCAAACTTGACTTTGTTAGCTTTAATTGCAAGTCTAAAGGAATTTTAGATAAAGTCGATGGGCGCCCGATGATGAGTGAAATTCAATTGTATCCTGAAGTAATTGTTTCAGATGAGTCATTCATTGAAAAGGCCGAAAAAGTACTTTGGAAAGCAAAGAAAGCCTGCCTTATTTCAAATTCAGTGAAATCTGAAATCACTATTCATCCAACGGTCACTGTACAATCCTAAGTCATGAGCCTTCATATCAACAACATTTCCAAATCCTTTAAGGACTTAAAAGCCGTAAAACACATCAGCCTTGAAGTCAAAGAAAATGAGCTTTTTGGGTTGATAGGACCCGATGGTGCTGGTAAAACCACGCTATTTAGGATTCTGGCAAGTTTGCTTTTACCTGATGAAGGTAGTGCAAACGTTGCTGGATTTGATGTTATTAAAGACTATAAAAAATTAAGGAAAAATATAGGTTATATGCCCGGAAAGTTTTCGCTTTATCAAGACTTAACGGTTGAAGAAAATCTTAATTTTTTTGCTACAATTTTCGACACAAATATTGAGGAAAACTACGATTTAATAAAAGACATCTATATCCAAATAGAGCCTTTCAAAAAGAGGAAAGCTGGAGATTTATCTGGCGGAATGAAGCAAAAATTAGCTCTGAGTTGTGCTTTGATCCACAAACCAAAAGTGTTGTTTCTGGACGAACCGACAACGGGCGTTGATCCAGTTTCAAGAAAGGAATTTTGGGACATGTTAAAGAAGCTTCAAAAAAAGGATATCACCATTTTTGTGTCCACGCCTTATATGGATGAAGCAGCTTTGTGTGATCGCATTGCATTTATCAACCAGGGTGAAATCCTTCAGGTTGATACACCTTCAGCTATTGTGAAGAACTTTGCTAAAGAAGTCATTAATATACGTACCAATTCGATTTACAAAAGCTTACAAGTTTTAGGAAAATATCAATACACGCATAGTAATTATCCTTTTGGTGAATCGCTTCATTATATGGATTCTCGAGATGATTTTGATCCGAATGAGATAAAAAAACACTTGGAAGATGAAGGAATTGAAGACGTTGAAGTCCAGTTGATTACACCGGAAATTGAGGATATATTTATGGAACTCTCTAGAGAATAAATCATGGAAACTACAATAAAAGCAACAAATCTAACGAAGTCCTTTGGGGACTTTACCGCTGTTGATAAGCTCAATTTTGAAGTGGAAAAAGGTGAGATTTTTGGCTTCTTGGGTGCCAATGGAGCTGGTAAGACCACAGCTATGAAAATGCTTATTGGTATCTCCAAACCTTCAGCCGGCGATGCAGTTGTTGCGGGATATCAGGTATCCAATCAGGCAGAATTGGTGAAGAAAAACATTGGTTATATGAGCCAGAAGTTTGCTTTATATGATGACTTGAACATCAAAGAAAACATTCAATTTTTTGGCGGTATATACGGGTTAGATTCAAAATCAATTGAAGTAAAGTATAACAGAGTAGTCGAAAATTTGGGACTTCAAGACTATGCTAAACAGCTAGTAAGAAGTTTGCCCCTGGGTTGGAAGCAGAAATTAGCCTTCTCGGTAGCCCTGTTACACCAGCCTAAAATAGTGTTTTTGGATGAACCTACCGGCGGTGTTGATCCCGTTACGCGTCGGCAGTTTTGGGAATTGATCTACGAAGCGGCAAACCAGGGGACTACCATTTTTGTAACCACGCATTATATGGATGAAGCTGAATATTGCGACCGAATTTCTATTATGGTAGAAGGCGAAATTAAAGCTCTGGATACGCCCAAAGTCCTGAAAAAAGAATTTGGTGTAAGTAGCTTAAATGACGTATTTCTAAAACTTGCACGATGAAGAAATTTATAGGATTTGTACAAAAAGAGTTTTACCACATCTTTAGAGATAAACGTTCGCTTTTTATTTTATTCGGTATGCCTATCGCTCAAATTTTGCTGTTTGGTTTTGCCATTTCCAATGAAATCAATAACGTAGATATTGCTGTTCTTAATAAAGCTGACGATAAAAATTCAATAGAAATTATTGAGAATCTTCAGGCCTCCAAGTATTTCAATGTTTTGGAGGAGCTGCAAAGTGAAAAAGAGATTGAAAAAGCCTTTCAAAAAGGAAAAATTAAAGCAGTCGTTACTTTTGAAAAAGATTTTGCTAAAAACCTTCAACGTCTTCAAGCGAGTAAACTGCAAATTATTACTGATGCAACCAATCCTAACATTGCAAATACCATAACCAACTATATCAATTCCATACTCACAAAATATAGCCATATTTCTTTAAAGCAAAACACATCACCTGAACTGGTAGGGACTGAAAGCAGAATGCTGTTCAATCCAGCTTTGGAAAGTGTGTATATGTTTGTGCCTGGAGTGATGACGGTCATTTTAATGTTGGTTTCAGCTATGATGACTTCTATTTCTATCACTCGGGAAAAAGAAGTCGGATCCATGGAAATTTTACTGGTTTCTCCTTTGAAACCGATAACAGTTATTGTAGGCAAAGTTGTTCCTTATATTTTTCTATCCATCATAAATGCCACTGTCATTGTACTCTTGAGTGTGTTTGTATTTCAAATGCCCATTGTGGGAAGCCTATCCTGGTTAGCGCTGGAGAGCATTTTATTTATTATCACTTCATTGAGCCTGGGTATTTTAATTTCTACCTTATCATCAACTCAGCAAACGGCGATGATGATTTCATTGATGGGCCTGATGTTACCTACCATCTTACTTTCAGGCTTTATTTTTCCTATCGAAAGCATGCCTCTGCCTTTACAGGTGATAAGTAATATTATTCCGGCCAAGTGGTTCATTATCATTTTAAAATCCATTATGCTTAAAGGTGTTGGTTTTGGATTCTTCTGGAAGGAAACACTGATTTTGCTGTTTATGACTTTTGTTTTCCTGAGTATAAGTATCAAAAAATATAAAATAAGACTAGCCTAGGCTTTACTATTAAAAAGAAAATATGAAAATTGTATTTATTATCATCCGGAAGGAGTTCAAGCAAATTTTCAGGAACAAAGCCATGATTCCTATTATTTTTGTGTTGCCCTTACTTCAGCTCGTTATTTTATCCAATGCAGCAACTTATGAAGTAAAGGATATTCAGGTTGCCTATATCGATCATGACAATAGCATTTCTTCACGCTTATTAATAGAGCATATCAAAGGATCTTCTTATTTTTTAGCTCCTATACATTTTGAAACCTCTAGGCAGGCTGAGGAGGTCATTTTGAAGGATAAAGTTGATATGGTACTGGAAATTCCGGGTGATTTTGAAAAAAACATCATCAATTCCCAACATCCGCAAATTGCTCTTAGAATTAATGCGATTGATGGAGCAACTGCTGGTGTCCAAAATGTTTATATCCAGCAAATAGTGATGCATTTTAATAAAAATATTCAACTAAAAAATAAGACTCTGAACACTTTTAATCAGAGCTTTTCAAAGACTGAAAGTATAGCTTCATTTTGGTACAATCGAAATCTGAATTACAAAACTTTGATGGTGCCAGGAATTTTGGTACTCATCATTACCATGCTAACTATATTTCTGTCAAGTATGAATATTGTTAGGGAAAAAGAAATTGGCACTTTAGAACAAATCAATGTGACCCCTATCAAAAAATGGCAATTCATAGTCGGGAAATTGTTTCCATTCTGGGTAATCGGTTTGTTACTACTTAGTGTAGGATTACTTATCTCAAAACTGATTTTTAATATTCCTATGCTTGGAAGCATTTTCTTGATTTACGGCTACACCAGTCTTTATTTATTAGTGATTTTGGGGATGGGTTTGTTTATCTCCAACTTCACAGATACCCAACAACAGGCCATGTTTATCGCTTGGTTTTTTGTAGTTATTTTTATTCTCATGAGTGGATTATTCACTCCTGTAGAAAGCATGCCAACGTGGGCAAAAATTTTTACGGAGTTCAATCCTGTAGCCTATTTTGTTGAGATGATGCGTATGGTTATGCTTAAAGGGTCAAATTTCCAAGATGCATCGAGACTGATTATTAAAACTTTTATTTACGCCGTTATCATGAATTCTTTGGCAGTGTGGAGCTATCGTAAAAAGATTTGACGCTATTAAGAAATGAATTGAAATTCACTTTATTAATTAAAATTTGAGTAACATTTGTGGCATAGTTACTTTACGTCATTTTTTAGTTTTGTAAAAAAAAATTATGGATGTAGAAATTCTCTCTCGTATCCAATTTGCCTTCACCGTCGCTTTTCATTATATCTATCCGCCTCTTAGTATTGGTATAGGATTGATTATGGTTGTTTTTGAAAGCATTTATATACGAACGAAAAACAAACAATATGAAGTATTGGCCAAATTCTGGACTAAAATTTTTGCTATTACTTTTGGTATTGGTGTGGTAACAGGAATTGTTATGGAATTTGAATTTGGTACCAATTGGGCCACCTATTCCAGGTACGTAGGTGATATTTTTGGTAGTGCCTTGGCCGCAGAAGGTATTTTTGCTTTTGCTTTGGAGAGCAGTGCCTTAGGAGTCTTGTTATTTGGGTGGAATCGAGTAAAACCTTGGGTACACTTGGTGGCTACCTGGGCTGTCTTTCTAGGTTCTATGTTTTCTGCTGTCTGGATTGTTATAGCTAACTCCTGGCAACAAACTCCTGCAGGTTACCACATTGTAGGGGAAGGTATGCAGGCCAGGGCAGAAATTGTTGACTTTTGGGCTATGGTTTTTAATCCTTCGTCCGTAGATCGACTCACACACGTCTGGTTGGGAGCTTTTCTGGCGGGCACATTCCTGATTTTAAGTGTACATGCTTACTATATACTGAAGGGTCGCTTTGTGGTTCTTTCAAAAAAAGCTTTTAAAATCACCTTGATTGTCGCCACCATTTGTTCATTAGCTCAATTATTTACAGGACACAGTTCTGCGGAAGGTGTTTCTGAAAATCAGCCAGCAAAATTGGCCGCCATGGAGGGTCATTTTGAAGCAGAAGCCCCTGCCGATTTATATTTATTGGGATGGGTAGATAAAGATAGCAAAACCACAACCGGCCTCAAAATTCCTGGAGGATTGTCCTTTATGTTGGATCAGGATTTTGAAACTCCTGTCACAGGTCTTGATGCTTTTCCTATTGAAGACCAGCCGTCTCAAGTGATTGCCGTTTTTCAATTTTATCATCTTATGGTGGCTATTGGAATGTTTTTAATTGCCTTGAGCTTATTTGCTGTTTGGCAATGGAAACGTGGTAAATTATTTGAAAAAAAATGGTTGCTGTGGACCTTCGTCTTTACAGCTTTACTCCCTCAATTGGCTAACCAATTTGGTTGGTTTGCTGCAGAAATGGGTAGGCAGCCTTGGGTGGTCTATGGTTTGCTGAGAACATCAGACGCCTTGTCTAAGAGTGTACAAGCCAATCAGGTTTTGTTTTCTCTTATCTTGTTCTTCATAGTGTATTTTATTCTATTCCTCTTGTTTGTCTATCTAATGAATAAGAAAATTAAAAGCGGCCCAGAAAGCGATATCGACTTTGATCAAGGAAGTTTAAATAAAGAAATAGCAGACGTCGTCACAAAATAATAAAACTCAAGTTATGGAAACGTTTTTAGGTTTAGATTATCCCACCTGGTGGTTTTTAGTTGTAGGAGGACTCTTTTCCGGGTACGCTATTTTAGACGGCTTCGATTTTGGAGCTGGAGCCTGGCACATGTTTTTTAAGAAAAATTCAAGTCGGGAAACCGCTTTAAAAGCCATTGATCCTACCTGGCACGGGAATGAAGTGTGGTTAGTGATAGGAGGTGGAACCTTATTTGCTGGCTTCCCCGTATTTTATGGGACTCTGTTTTCTGCCATGTACACCCCTTTTATTTTATTTCTTTTATTTATCATTTTTAGAGGAATCTCTATTAAATTCAGGAATATGGAAGAGATGCTCTGGTGGAGGCGTATGTGGGATTGGGGGTATTCTATTTCTAGTATTATGCTTGCTTTTTTATTGGGGGTTGTCCTTGGTAATATCTTAAACGGAATGCCTTTAGATGAAAATTTTGAATACACAGGACGTGGTTTTTTTGAGTTTCTTAATCCATTTTCAGTCTTGGTTGGAGTGACAAGTTTAGCCCTGTTTATGATGCACGGTGCTATTTATCTATTGCTCAAGACCGAAGGTAAATTATATACTCGAATACAGCAATTTCTAAAAATTGGAATCGCCTTTTTTATCATCTCTTACGTGGTAACCACAGGATATGGCTTCTTTAATTTAGAACATTTACTTTTAGTTTTCAATGAAAATAAAGTGCTTTATGTGGTTCCGTTTTTGGTGTTTTTAAGCATTGCAAACGTACCAAGACTTGCCAGTAAAAAGAAGTACGGCTGGGCCTTCATTTTTACAAGCCTTACCATTGCATTGTTGCTGGGAATTGTCGCTTTTGAATTGTATCCACGTTTATTGTTATCCAATTCAGAAATTGAAAATAGTATTACCATATATAACGCCGCTGCTTCCACCAAAACTCTCAAAATCATGATGGGATTTGTAGCTGTAGGAGGACCTTTGGTTTTGATGTATAGTTATTTTGTGTATAAAACGTTCTGGGGAAAAGTCAAAACAGATGCCGAAGGCTATTAATCAAACGAGTAGGGTAGAGGCGCTTTTTTTAATAATCAAGAAGAGTATCAAGAGCTATTCCCGCTATACATTACAAGTCCACCACCGTCAGCTGGCAAAACTAAAAGTCCCAAAAGAGCTTCCGCTGGTCGCTTTTTGAGTCTCGGTGTTGCATAGCTGCCATTTTGCGGGCTTTCCATTCCTATCGGGGCTATAAGGGTTCCTCCCCCTAACCCCCTCCCAAGGAGGGGGGACTTTTAGTCTACTCTTTTGTTTTAAACCCTGTCTTGTTTAACTTGATTCAACATCTCTATTATCAAAAGAACATAGATTAATTGATTTTTTCACTACTCACTACTCACTACTCACTACTCACTACTCACTTTTCAGTTACAGAATAAACCAGTTCATTTCTGTATTGAGAGGGAGTGCGACTTGTGAAAGCTTTAAACTTTTTATTGAAATGGCTAAAATTATTGAAACCACTTTCATAGCAAATATCTAGAATACTGACTTGTTTTTCGTGAAGCATTTTGGCCGCATGAGTTAATCGATAATCATTAACAAATTCTATAAAGGTTTTTCCTGTGATTTTTTTGAAATATCTACAAAATGCAGGTTTTGTCATATTCACTAGTTCAGAAATTTCATCTAAGCTAATGGTTCTCTTGAACTCTTCTCTTACAAAATTGAAAACCAAATTAATTCGTTGATTGTCCTCTATTTTGGTTTCAAGCATATAGCCTTCTGCATTCAAAAGGGTATAGTTTTTTGCTTCAGACAATTCTTTTAAAATATTGATTAGCCCAAGTAATCGGGAAAGCGGAGATTGTTCGTTAAGATTTTCAATTAACGCTCCAATCTGGCGCTTATCTTCACCATGGAAAACGATCCCATTTTGAGCACGTTGTAATAAACTTTTAACTTGATGAAATTCTGGTAAGTCAAAAAAGGAACCCCCAAGGAATGTAGGCAGCATTTGTATGACGGTCTCTCTTTGATGCTTTTCCAGCGTATCTGTAAATCCACAATGTGGAAGATTAGACCCAATTAAAATCAAATTCCCATTTCTATAAAATGAAGAATGGCTACCCACAAGTCGTTTTCCAGATCCTTCATTGATATACACCAACTCAATCTCAGGATGATAATGCCAGAACGTATCATTTTTATTTTGATGATGAACATTGAAATGTTTGTAGGTAAAGGAAGTACCAAATCCAGTTTCAAGTTTTTCTAATATGGGTTTAGTTTTTTTACTCATGTTTCTGATTGAAAATAAATCAAAATCAATTTACAAATTTTTAAAAGTATTAATACCTCTAAATGTGCAATATAATTTGAATTGATACATGTTATAGCTAATTATGGTTAATATAGCACATATATGTGTTTATTTTGAATTTATTAAAGCCTTTAATGGCACTTATATTTGTAACGTATTAAATAAGATTATTTATTAACATAAAAAATAAAATCATGAACACTATTTTTAAAACAAGCTTATCTCTTTTGTTGTTAATTGTGAATTTTAATGTAAATGCAGCGAGACAATTTGAAGTAAATGTAAATTCAGAAAATGTATTGGAAATTCAGATTACTGGAAATGATGATAATAACAAACTTAGTTTTATTGATGCAAAAGGAGAACTTTTATTTGTAGATACAGAATTATCTCAACCATACTTTAAGAAAATAAGTTTAAAAACACTTCCAAAAGGTACTTACACAATCAGTCTGGAAAATTCAAACATTATTTCATACAAATCAGTACTGAAAACTAGTAGAGGAATTAAAGTTGAAGATTATGGTGTTGTCTTTAAGCCAAAATTTAAGGTGATGAATACCAACAAAAGACAGGTAAGAGTTTCTTTTACAAATCCTACCAAGGATTTTACTCAAATGAAAATATATGATGCAGAAGGGCATCTTATCATGGATGTGAAGGATAAAGATTTGGTTTTTAAAAAGACTTTAGATTTTTCTGAGGCACCAGCAGGAGAGTATTCTGTAGCAATTAATAGCAGAGGTCTCAGTTATTTGGAAAAGCTTTACATTAAATAAGTATTTAAGTTTTGTATTTATCCCTTGTAAATTTAGTTTGCAAGGGATTTTTTATGCTCTGGCATTATTATTGGTTTTGTTGAAAAAGCTAGCACATAGACGAATTCGTTTTTGACCTTAAAGCATATGAGTTTTTAAACTTATAAAGCTATTGACTATTCACACACAAAAAACGAATGATGAAACCAAAAAAATATTCCAATAAAAATCTAGATCAAAAAAAGACGTTGTTCTTTCAAATTGGTTTAGTAGCCGCACTTACTTTTATATTGATTTTAGTAGAGTGGGAGACAGTGGCAAAATCAACATCAGATCACGAAGTTGTTTCTTATGTCATGCTTGAGGAGGAAGAAATCCCCATTGTAAATATTCAAAAACAGCAACACGAGCCTATACCAGAGCCCAAAATAGATACTGATGATTACATCATTGATGAAAAATCACCGGAGACAAAAGAGGATTTACCAGAGCAAAAGGAATTAAAACCTACAGAGGCACTCTTAGATTTTGATGAATTAGAAAAAATCGAAGAAGAGCCGATTAAAGAAATTAGCTTTGAGTTCATTGAAGACGTTCCCATCTTTCCTGGCTGTGAACTATACTCAGACAACGAACAGAGAAAATCCTGTATGAGTGAGCAACTCAGGAAGTTTATCAATAAGGAGTTTAATTCAGGTCTGGCTTCCGAATTAGGTTTGCAAGGAACCAACCGCATTTATACTTCTTTCAAAGTTAAGGCAAATGGTGAAGTCGAATTTATTAATGCAAGAGCTCCACATCCCAAATTGAAAGAAGAAAGTCAGCGAGTTATTGAAAAACTCCCTCGAATGCAGCCAGGGAAACAACGTGGAAATCCAGTCGATGTTATTTTTGCTTTACCTATTACATTCAAAGTTTCTGATTAACCATTAAAAAAACCCTCTAAAACTTAAGTTTAGAGGGTTTTTTGTACCGTATAGTTTGCTAATGTTTAAATATCGTCGAAGCTTATATTTGTAAAAGCAGTCGCGCTTGTTTTTGCTTCATGCTCTTCAGTTTTTACAGAGTTATTTGTCTCTATTTCTGATGGCTTCGTGAAATCTTTTTGATGTCTATCGCTTATAACTTCTTCTCCCTTTTTGTCAATTATGAAATTGGTAGTTTCATCCAGAGCTTCTTTAAAGTTTTCAAAATCTTCTTTGTATAAGTAAATTTTATGTTTTCTGTAAAAGAAAGAGCCGTCTTCATTTGTGAATTTTTTACTTTCTGTAATCGTTAGATAATAATCATCTGCTTTTGTAGACCTGACATCAAAAAAGTAAGTCCTCCTGCCAGCTCTTATCACTTTTGAAAAAATGTCTTCATTCTTCATCGACCCTTGTTCACTCATAATACCTTTGTTAAATAAGATTAATATAACGTTTGTTCAAAAGTCTTAAAAAAAATCAAAAATGCAAATTTATTTTCAACTTTCTTTTTCTGAAAGTTGTTTGTTATATAAATCTTTATAGTAACCGTTTTGAGCGATTAACTCTGAATGTGTACCTTCTTCAAGGATCTCACCATCATCAAGTACGATAATGTGGTTTGCATTTTTTGCTGAAGACGCACGGTGACTTACAACAACAGAAGTCTTATTGTTAGAAATTTTGTTGAGCTTGTTGAAGATTTCTTCTTCCGTTTCTGTATCTACTGCGGACAAACAATCATCAAACAATACAATCTGTGGGTTTTTTATAATTGCTCTTGCGATAGACACTCTTTGTTTTTGCCCTCCCGAGAGAGTAATCCCACGTTCTCCAAGAATAGTATCATATCCTTTACTGAACTCAATTATATTACTGTGTACTGCAGCGTTTTTAGCAGCGTTGATAATGTCTTCTTCTGTAGCGTCTGCTTTTCCGAATTTAATGTTATCACGTATCGAACTACTGAAGAGGAAAGCATCCTGTGGAACATATCCCAATTGCTGTCTTAAGTTATCCAAATTAAAACTTTCAATGGGTTTTCCATCTATCAATATCTCGCCTTTGTCGACATCGTACAATCGCCCTATCAATTCCAGAATTGTAGATTTACCAGATCCGGTTTTGCCCATGATGGCCAAGGTTTCACCCTTTTTCACCTTAAAGGAAATATTTCTCAGAGCCACAATATTGGTGTCTTCATAAGTAAAGCTGACGTTCTTGAATTCAATTTCACCTTTAATAACTTCAGAAGTGTCTGGTGAATTATTTTTGACGTTTGGGGATTCGCTTAAAAACTCATTGATACGTTCCTGAGAGGCTTCTGCCCTTTGCACCATTGATGTTATCCATCCAACAGAGGCGACTGGCCAGGTAAGCATATTTACATAAAGTAAAAATTCAACGATAACTCCCACGTTTTCGATTTTTCCGTCTATGTATTGCATTCCGCCAAAATAGATTACAAAAAGATTACTAAAACCAATTAGTAAAATCATAAGCGGGAAGAAAAAAGCTTCAACTTTTGCAAGATTGACGTTTTTGTCCTTGCTTTCGTGAGACAATTTTTCAAAATCTGTATTGAATCTTTTTAAGATTCCGTAAGATTTTATAACAGCGATGCCACTAAAGCTTTCTTGAGTGTATGTATTAAGATGAGATAAAAACCTCTGAATCTCAGCACTTCTTTTATTTATGGCCACACTCAATTTATAGATGGCAAAAGATAAAATAGGAAAGGGGATTAATGTGTATAATGTTAGAGTTGGTGCAGCTTTTATCATAAAATAAATGACTACTACAAATAGTGTGAGCGTTTGCACTCCATACATGAGGGCAGGACCAACATACATTCTGACCTTTGACACATCCTCGGAGATTCGATTCATTAAATCGCCTGTTCTATTTCTTTTGTAAAAATCTAGCGATAGATTTTGATATTGAATATAGACTTCATTCTTCAAATCAAACTCGATGTATCTGGAGACCACAATAAAAGTTTGGCGCATGAGAAAAGTAAGAATAGCAGAGGCGAGGGCTGCTCCAACGATAAGCCCTATGTTGATTAATAATTCTTCTCTTACCTCTGCAACGCTAGTTACTTCACCATTAAGGTAATCTTCTATAGCATTTGTAGAATTTCTTATAAGTTGAGGAGTGAATACAGAAAACACTCGAGCACCAATAGTTATAATAAAACCAAGAAGCAGTCTCCCTCTATATTTGTACAAGTATTTATTTAGACTCTTTAAGGCCTTCATCCACAATTAACTTTGAGGTTGCAAATGTAATCAAAAGACTGTATTGCCCTTTCTAATAACAAAAGTTTAAAGGTCTATACATCTTAGGTGCCTGCTCTATTTCATTTTGTTTCTAAAAAAACCAAAATAGGGTTCAAACTCTTCTTTTAAATATTATTTTTGCGCTAAAATTCTAGAACTTACAGATGTTAACAAGAAGACATATTCGTGCCAAAGTAATGCAATCTCTTTATGCGTTCCACCAGGGAAGTAAAGACTCTATGCAAGCTGAAGAGAAATTTTTAAAAAAGAGCACAGAAGACATGTACAATCTTTTCCTGCTGAATTTAGAACTCTTGGTTAGCATTAGAAGTCAGGCGGAAGACTACTTCAATATTGTGAAAAAGAAGTTTTTGGCTACTCAAGAAGAAAAGAATCCAAACACTAAATTCATTAATAATAAGCTTTTGTTGAGAATCGCTAACAGTAATGCACTAAGTGAGCTTATCGAAGATAGAAAGCTTAACCATTGGTCTAAAGATAATGAGTATCCGAAATTGATTTGGAATAAAATCCTAGAGTCTGATCTTTATGCAGATTATATTTTTACAGAAACCACAAGTTTTAAAGAAGATAAAGATTTTATTGTCAATATATTCAAAGATATTATTGCACCAAACGATGATTTATATGATTATTACGAAGATCATAATCTGACTTGGATTGGTGATTTTCCTATCGTAAATACAACTGTCTTAAAATTCCTTCAGAAGCAAAAAGAAGACGACGAGGCATTATCAATACCTCGCTTGTATAAAAATGCAGAGGACGAAAATTTTGCTCGGGAGCTATTCACAAAAACACTTCTTGCAGATGAACAGTTTTCTGAAATCACAAAAAATAAAACTCCCAATTGGGATCAGGATAGAATAGCAGAAATTGACAGCATTCTTATGAAAATGGCTTTATGTGAATTTATGAAATTCCCTTCTATTCCTGTTAGGGTCACTATTAATGAATACCTGGAACTAGCCAAAGAATATAGCACTCCGAAAAGTAGCACATTTATAAACGGGGTTTTGGATACGGTGTCTAAAGAATATCAAACTAATGGTAAAATTAATAAAGTAGGTAGAGGCCTAATGTAATTGCCTAATTTGTCATATTTTTGTATAAACTTAAATTTAATACTCATGAAAAAATTAATGTTTGCACTAGTTGCCTTAGCAACATTGTCGTTTACAGCTTGTAAAGAAGGTGCTTCAGCAAAAGTTGATGAATCTAAGAAAGAAATTGCTGAAGAGCGTGATTCTAAAACACAGGCCTATCCAGTGATGGAGTTTGAAGAGCAGGAATTTGATTTTGGTACAGTAGAAGAAGGAGAAGTTGTAGAACACACATTTGTTTTTACAAATACAGGTGATGCACCTCTTATTGTGTCTAATGCAGTAGCAACATGTGGATGTACAGTTCCAACATGGACAAAAAAAGCTATTTCTCCAGGTGACAAAGGGGAGATGCTAGTCAAGTTCAACACAAGAGGAAAGCCTAATCAACAAATGAAGGCTGTAAGAATTACAGCTAATACACAATCTGGAAGGGAAACGCTTAGAATAAAGGCTTTTGTTAACCCACAAAACAGCAACGCTGGTTCTCCAGTAAAATAACATTTATGGATCAAATAGGAAGTCTATTACCTTTAGTTTTAATTTTTGTAGTGCTTTATTTCTTTATGATAAGGCCACAAATGAAGAAACAGAAGAAAGAAAAAAGTTTTATAGAATCCATCAAGCGTGGAGATAAAATTATCACTAAAAGTGGCTTGCACGGAAAAGTAGCTGATATCAGTGAAAAGCTAGATGCTGTAATACTTGAAACAGGATCTGGTAAAATGACTTTTGATAAGTCTGCTTTATCCTATGAGCTTACTCAAAAAATAAATGCTCCTGTAAAAGAAAAGAAAGAAGAAAAGAAATAATTTTCTTGAGCATTAAGTGTTTTAAAAGCTATCGGAAACGATAGCTTTTTTTGTTTAAATTTGATATCAAATAAAAAATAATGTCTTTAACTCCCTCTAAAATGTTGAAGCTTGGAACGCAAGCTCCAAATTTTGAACTTCCAGACAGCATTTCTCGTTCCCTTCTTTCTTTAGAAAAACTCCGAGGAGAAAAAGGAACAATTATCATGTTCATCTGTAACCATTGTCCTTACGTAAAACACGTCAATAATGAGGTCGTTAGGTTAGCAAACGATTATAGAATTTTAGGATTTAGTTTTGTGGCGATTTCAAGTAATGACGTAAAAGCATATCCACAGGACCATCCGGAACAAATGTTTAAAACGGCAAGGCAGCTCAATTACCCATTTCCTTATTTGTACGATGAAAGTCAGGAGGTTGCAAGAGCATACAATGCTGCATGCACCCCAGATTTTTATGTGTTCGATGAAAGTCTAAAATTAGTGTATAGAGGTCAGCTTGATGACTCCAGACCCAAAAATGGAATTCCAACTTCTGGGAGAAGTATAAGAGAAGCTTTAGATGCACTTTTGAACAACAGACCCGTGCCTCAGCTCCAAAAACCTAGTATGGGATGTAATATCAAATGGAGAAGCTATTAACATAAGATGCACTGATTCTTAAATAAGATTAATTAATATATTATTAAGTTGTATATCCCACGACAAAACCTAATTTTGTATAAAACATAATAATTATGACATTAGAAGTAACAGATAAAGATTTTCAAGAGAAAGTATTACAAAGTGATAAGCCAGTTTTGGTTGATTTTTGGGCAGCTTGGTGTGGGCCATGTAGAATGGTAGGTCCAATTATAGATGAACTAAGTTCTGAATATGAAGGGAAAGCAGTAGTTGCGAAGATGGATGTTGATCAAAACCAAGAATTTGCTGCAAAATATGGTGTAAGAAATATACCAACTGTTCTTTTATTTAAGGATGGAGAAATGGTAAATCGCCAAGTAGGAGTTGCACAAAAAGATACTTACAAAGAAGCTATCGATAACCTATTGTAATTTTCAATAAGGTTATATAATTTAAAGGCTTGGTAAATTTACCAAGCCTTTTTTACTTCTGACAACTATGGACCTTAAAAATTCTCTTCGAGAGTCGAATATAACCAACCTTCCTCTATTAGCTTCTCAAGTTGTTGAGGGCTTCATTTCTGGCATTCATAAAAGTCCGTTTCATGGATATTCTGCGGAGTTTGCCGAGCACAAGCTTTATAATACAGGTGAAAGTACTAAACATATAGATTGGAAGCTGTATGGCAAGACAGATAAGCTCTATACTAAGAAATTCGAGGAAGAGACCAATCTTAGATGTCATTTCATTCTAGATCAATCGGCTTCCATGTATTATCCAGAAGTTTCATCTCCATCTATATCCAATTTGGATAAGCTAAGTTTTTCCGCGCTATCGATTGCAGCCATCATGCAACTGCTCAATAGCCAGAGAGACGCAGTGGGCTTGTCTATTTATGATGAAGAGCTAAGGTTTCAGGCAACAGAAAAGGGGAGTGGTCTGCACTATAACATGATCTATAATGAGCTTGAAAAAAGTATAAATACACCACAGCAAAACACTAAAACCAATACTTATCAATTTCTTCACGAAATTGCAGAAAAACTTAAAAGACGTTCACTTGTTTTTTTATTCACAGATTTATTTCAGGCAAATTTGTCAAGATCAGATTTATTTGAAGCATTAAGGCATCTTAAATACAATAAGCACCAAGTGATTCTATTTCACACTTTGGATCATAAAACGGAAGTTAATTTTGAGTTTGATGAAGCTCCAAAGCGGTTTTTTGACCTTGAGACTGGATCTAAAATAGATTTGCATAGTCAGCAAATCCAAAAAGAATATGTAGAAAAGATGTCAGAATTTATCCAAGAAGTGAAGCTGACTTGTGCAAAATATAGAATCAGATACGTTGAAGCAGATATTCGAAAAGATTTTGAAAAAATTTTATCGACTTATTTAGTTGAAAAACAGAAGCTAAAGTCTTAGCATCAAATTTTGCCTAATTATTTTGTCAAAACATGTTTGTGTAATCAAAAATTGGGTTTATATTTGCACTCGCAATTAAGCAACGGTCTGGTAGTTCAGTTGGTTAGAATACCTGCCTGTCACGCAGGGGGTCGCGAGTTCGAGTCTCGTCCAGACCGCTTTTTTTAAGAAGTTGTGTTGTGAATGTGTAAAAACATTCTTAGGTTTAGAAAAATAAACCGCTAGAAGTCTTTCCAATAGGAAGGGCTTTTTTATTTGCAACAAACTTTGATTTCACCCCACAATATGGTCTGCAGCATACACCGCAGGGAGGAGGTGAGGTTTAATTCTCGCTTTAAAGCCCAGCGACTCCACATAACCCACAGCAGCTGTGACCAGTTTATTCGATTTGTATTTAGGATTTTCGTTATAATCCAGGTCTATCGTATCGATTTTTATATCGTGTTCCCGCAAATACAAAGCAGTCTCTACAGAGCGCTCCGCCTCACCCCATAACCTTGTCCACATATCAGTGATCATAGGAACAACTTCTTTTTTATAGATAATATGGCAACCCGTTGAAGCCACATTAAAAACTAAAGTCGTTGCATAAGTAGTTTGTAACCGATTTTGGCTATCGCAGCCAAGAAAAAGCTCAATCTTTTCATTTTTATACTTAGAGAAGTAAGCCTGTACATAGTCAGCAACATCAAAAACACGCTCGTCGGTCAATTTTTTAAAATGCATTTTATGAGTTTAAATCTTGTATGAATATCCATTCAATTCATTAAATAGCTTTTTAATCACAGTGTTTTTTTATTTAGTTTATGAGTTAATCAATGCGATCTTACCAACCATAAAATGTTATGTATGCTCTATTTTTAATTTCTTTTGATTTTGATTGAGTTCACTTCATCAGTCACAATACATTGCTTAATACTTTTCGTTGAATTAAAGTCTTCAGCTTTGATAGAAGATCAACTAAAGCTACTGTAGAAGAATTTGAGTTTTAGAATATGCTTCCTGAAGTCAAAACCACACTCAAATATGTTTGTCCAAAACTTTAATCAATTCATCAATATCATGGTTATCATTATAAACATGAGGCGAAATTCTGATGTAATCCTCTCTCGTGGATAAATGAATCTTATGGGCTTTGAAGTCTTCTGTAAGTTGAGGAGTCTGAAGTTTGGGTGGCAGATGCATACCGTATAAATGCGAACTTACCCAAACATCTTCGTCCTTTTCCAGACCTTTCTCTTCCAGAAAGTCTCTTAAAGGCTCAAGCAAGTTAAAACAATAAGCTTGAATATTTTCTACACCCCAATCGAGAATCTGCTCCAATGCGGACTTTAGCATGGGCAATGCAATAAAATTGCTGAACTCGCCAACGTTATAACGCATGGCGCCCTTGCCATATTCTCTGGGATAAGACGTGAGTTTTTTAAAATCATTGCTGTCTTTCCTGGTCATCCATGAATATTCTATGGGTTCACCATCATTATATTTTTCACTGTAATAGGCTAAACCTGTGGAGTAGGGCCCTAGAAGCCATTTATAAGCCGCACAAATCAAGGCATCAATTTTAAACTCCTGGACATCCAAGTGCAGCGCGCCTACAGATTGCGACCCATCAACTATAAAATAAGTATCGGTCTGGCGACACTTTTCCCCAATGGCTTTCAAATCGAATTTAAGACCTTCCATCCAATGAATAGCCGACATAACGACAACTGCTGTATCCTCATTGATATGTTCAAGAATATCTTCTGTCCACTTTTTAGTTCTTCCTACTATGAATTCAGGGGGATCTATGATTTTAAGTTCAGCTTTATTTTCCTCGCAAAATTTTCTCAAAGCCAAATGATCACTTGGAAACTCTTTACTCACCGTGATCGCATGCTGACCTTTCTTGATTGGGACGTTTTGAATAGCGTTCATCAATCCGTAAGAAGCTGATGGAATTAGAGCAATTTGCGAAGCTGAGCTATTGATTAATTTTCCAAAAAGCATTTTAACCTCTTCAGCAGGTTCAAAGAAATCATGTTCTTTGATGGAAGTTGGATCAGATTTTCTCAAAATCCCCTTTATCCCTGCCTGTTCCACAGATTTGAGGTTGGGAGACATATATGCTCCATTTAAATAATGCAGATCTTCTGGTAGATTAAAAAGATGTTTCTGGTTTTTCATGTTTGTGTCTTTTTAGGAAAACTCGAAATACATAAGAACAGGTATGTTTAATGATATTTCTGTAATATAAACGTCATCATAAATATTTTCAATCTGACATTTAGCTAATTCAAATTTTATGAATAATTTCAACTCCTAACATATTTTAAATTTACGATGAAATTTTTACTCACTTTTATAAGTCTTGTATTTTTATGTTCAAATGTCGCGTTTGCGCAATATTACCCCAATCACGAATGGGAACGAAAGTCGGCGAAGGAGCTAGGACTGAATTCTGCTTTGTTAGACAGCGCTGTAACAATAGCTTCTGAATATGAAAACTCTGTAGATAAAGATTTGAGAATAGCCATAATAGAGGTTTTTTCTGGAGAGCCTGATTTTGAAATCTTAGGTAAAACCAAAGAAAGGGGTGGCACAGCAGGATTGATCATCAAGGATGGATATATCGTTGTAGAGTGGGGAGATGTTGAGCGGGTGGATATGACCTTTAGCGTCGCCAAAAGTTATTTGTCAACTGTAGCAGGATTAGCTTTGGACCATAAGTTAATTCATGATGTAAATGATAAAGCTCAGGATTATGTATGGGATGGTACTTTTGAAGGAGAGCATAATCAAAAGATCACTTGGGATCATTTATTGACTCAGTCTTCAGACTGGTCCGGACAACAATTCGGACTTTATGATTGGGCTGACCGACCACCTGGAGAAGGAAGTATTGACGATTGGAGAGATCGACAACTCTATGAGCCAGGAACACATTATAAGTATAACGATGTAAGAGTTAATGTTCTGGCTTATTCGCTTTTACAGGTTTGGAGAAAGCCACTGCCTCAGGTTCTAAAAGAGGAAATTATGGATCCGATTGGTGCTTCTACCACTTGGAGATGGCTTGGCTACCCAAATTCTTACGTCAATGTGGATGGCTTGCAAATGCAGTCGGTGAGTGGCGGCGGGCATTTTGGTGGCGGAATCTTTATTAACTCGCTGGATCATGCCAGGTTTGGTCTGCTGTTTTTAAGAAATGGAAAATGGGAAAACCAGCAATTGATCTCTAAAGATTGGGTAAAAAGCGTACAAAAGTCTTCTCAGCCAAAACCAGACTACGGGTATTTGTGGTGGAACAACAGTCAGGGAAACTGGGAAGGCGTTTCTAAAGAGGTGTATTATGCCGCAGGTTTTGGTGGCAATTATATCGTCATCGATGAGGAAAATGACCTGCTAGTCGTCACCCGCTGGATCGACAATTCAAAAATAGATGATGTGATGAGATTGTTGCAAAAATCATTCAACTAATTCGTTAAGTAGTTAGTTACACCAAAAAATGATTCAATTATTTTAATATGTTTATTTGTAGAATGACTTAAATTTTAAAAAAGACTGTATGACAGGAAAAGAATTTTTTAAAAAGGAGCACTGGATTCTTAAAATTATTTATGTGGTTGGATTTATCTCATTGTGCATACATTTCTATTACTCTATATTCAGTCTAGAAAATACTCAAAAGCCTTTTTCGATTATTGGATTTGGAATTTTTAGCCTTTTTTTCTTCAGAATGTTTTTATCTGTTAAGAGAAAAAAGAAGTGATTTTTTGATTTTAAATGGGAATAATAATTATGAATCCCCTATGACGACAGTCCAGGGACGAACTTCCCATTCGGTAATCAGTCCGTTTTTGACATACGGATCTTTGTTGGCAAATTCTTCCGCTTTTTCTGCATTATTTCCCTTAAAGATAAATGCACCACCGGTTGCAGGATCGTCAAGTGCTCCTGCCATGAGTAAATCCCCTTGGTTGTAAAACGATTCAATCAATTTCAAATGTTCATCTCTGTAAGGTGCTCGTTTTTCAATATAATTTTCGACAGCTTTGTAAAATAGGATATAGTGCATAAGATTTTTTTAAAGTTTGGTATACTTGCAATCCAAGTGTTACTAGCTAAAGTACAATAAAAACCCATCTTGTCTGCTTTAATTAAGTGAGAGAGGCATTTTCGTTCTCGTAAAAAATATCATGCGAAACTGAAAGCGAAAAAATTTTAAGTGCATTTCGAATTGTCTGTAAATAATTTTGAAGTCAAACACTGAATCATATAGAATAAAATAAGCTTATGAATAAGATTAAATACGCACTCAAGATTAACTTCTTATTACCTGCCTTCGTCTTCATTGTGGTTGGCATTTCATTCTCAGGATGTGATGAATCTGTTGACAAAGCATTTAAAGTTCAATTTGATAGTACTAAAACAGTTTCGGGAGAAAAATTTGCATTAAAAGATATAAATCCCAAACTTGAAACTGACTGGAGTGATTATAATTTTGTGCTACTTGAAATGATGATAAGCACTTCGCAACGATTCCAGGTTGGTTTTACTTCAGATGCGGGATATAACGATCTTCGAGTCATGAGTTATGCACCTGGAGGCTGGATTAAACTAGCGATTCCATTAAAGTATTATACTCAGCTTCCAGATGCAGCAAACGATATTGCCGGAACTATGAATAAGCCACGCTATACCGGTTGGTTTAATTTAGGTGGAGGTCGTGGACCTCTCAAAGGGGTAGATACTATTGGAATTAGGATGCATGTACCAATTGGAAACCCGTCATTTGAGTTGCGGTCCATAAGTTTACACAAAGAAGATCCTGGTGACGAATATCTTGGAGTAACATCTATCGTAGACGAATTTGGTCAATCTAATCTCCTGGACTTTGAAGAGAAAATCAAATCCTTGGAACAGCTAGAAACTGCCTGGAAAACCGAAGAAGAAGGCTTAAGTGAAAGAGAGGATTTTAATTATTCTAAATTTGGAGGCTATCTGAATGCGAAAGTAGAAAGCACAGGTTTTTTTAGAACACAAAAGGTGAATGGCAAATGGTGGTTTGTCGATCCTGAAGGTTATCAGTTTTTGTCCCTTGGTGTAGATTGTGTATCTCCAGGAAATGGAGGTCAGGTGAATAGACTGGATAAGCGCGAACGGTCTGGTTTCATCAAGAAACTACCTCCGGAAGGTATGGGTTACGATTCCGAAAAGCCTAATACAGTTTCTTTTGGAACCTGGAACTTGCATCGTCGCTTTGGAGATGAATATCCTACCAAATCCCGAGAAATGATCATTGAGAGAATGTCTAGCTGGGGGCTTAATACCATAGCCAACTGGAGTAGCAAAAAGGTGATAGACATGAATCTAAAACCATTTATGCTGCAACTTTCTGGTCTTGGTATAGATGAAGGGGTAATGGGACTCGTGGATGTGTATGCTTCCGACTTTCAAATGAAAATTGAAGAGGCAGTTAAGAAGACAGTTTCTCCCTACAAGGATAATAAATGGTTGATAGGCTATTTTACCGGAAATGAGCCCTCATGGTTAGGTCAGGAATCTAGATTATGTGATTTGATTCTGGCCGAAAATGATGATAAGCCTATAAAACAAGCTTTGATAAACCATCTAACTGAAGGGGATACCTTAGAAAGACGTAAAGCCTTTATTTTTAATACGTTTAAAATATTTCTCCAAACCGTAGAAGCTTCGGTAAGAATATACGATCCCAATCACCTCACCTTAGGAATTCGATTTGGAGAAGTTCCGGAGAACGAGATTCTAAAAATGTGCAAAGACGTTTTCGATGTGTTTAGTTTTAATGCCTATGAAGTTGTTCCTCCAAGAGAAACGATGGATAGGATTAGTGAAGTTACAGGTTTACCAATGCTTATAGGGGAATATCACACTGGGACTGTCAATAGAGGAATGGCTCAGGCTTTGGTACAAGTCAAAAATCAGGAGGAGCGGTGTGTTGCTTACAGACACTATACGGAGCAGGCTTTTAGTCATCCTGGCTTAATCGGTGTAGGGTATTTTCAGTGGGCTGATCAGGACTTAACAGGAAGAAGTTATGATGGCGAAAATTATAATTGCGGCATTATAGATGTAACCGATCGTCCTTATCCACATATGGTTAAAGCGATTAAAAAAACAGCAAAGCGATTGTATGATGTTCATACAGAAAAATTGCAAGCCTATGATCAAAAACCTTTAGGCGCTACTGGGTATGAACTTATTCCTGATTTGTGGAATGAATAGGAAATAAATAGTATGAATATAAACTAGAAACTGTGCTAAACCTCTTAAATAATATTCCAAATTTGTAAGGAAAAATTTTGAAGCAATTTTTTGTAGAAACGGTAGAGTATTGAGCTGATTTTAGAGCTATACATTGCAAATACAGAAAGTCTCATCAAAATGACTTGCTAAATTTTATAATATCCAGACCTTTATAAAAGTTATCCATAAGAGACATCTGTTCAGGTCAAAAAAAACCAGGACGTGATTGTGAGTTATAAAAATGATTCTAAACCCAAAATGACCGTTAGCTGTAAAAGTGTAACTAAATTTATGGTTAACACTATGAGAGATGACAATTTGGTTTTTAAGGCCCTCTTCATCTCAGCATAGGGAAAGAATTGATCTCTAGTTTCAGATGTGTAGCGTTGACATAGGGATTCTAATTATTCCCCTTTTTTTATCGTAATAGTTTGACTCGGCAAAATATCAATCACTAAATAGGCTATTAATAAAACAACTTCCTCAGAAAAGCTCTTTTATCCTGATCTGTAATTTTTTATTGATGTTTCGTCTTTCTTCAGTAAGCTTCTTCAAGTTTTGATTTGAGTAAGTAGTATTCTTGAAGTTATAGAGTGTGTTCCTATTATATAAATTTGAATGGTTAATCGATTTCAAATTTTTCGATGGCTTGTTTTTGTTTTTTAAAGTTTATAAAGCTTAAAAAAATAATGGATATGAGAGGTGAAATAGCAATGCACAGAAAAACATATTCCCATGACATAAGGCCTTTTAAAGTGCCTAAAAGCCAAGCTCCAACGGCTCTTCCTAAATTTGAAAATGTCATAAAAAGTGTGAATTGAGTGGCTGCTATCACAGGCCAGCACAATTTCATAGAAGTTGAAAATATGCCAATAGTAATAAAGGTGTAGAATAAATAATAGATCATAATAAATCCAAAAATAATTTTATCGTTTTCCCAGAATTCAGAAATAAGCCCCATGCTCATAATCAGTAGTAATGTAATAGAGAAGTAAATAGTAATCACCCGTTTATTCCCAAAGAAATCTATTAATACACCACCAACAGACATTCCTAATAAACCGCCCACTATGGTGGTTATAGAAAATACCTGCGAATATTCGGTATTGCTCCAGCCCAGCTCTTGTACTGTAAAAATGGGTAAAAGCGTATCGATATATCCATACATAATACCAAAACAAAAAGTAGCCATTATCATTACTAAAGTTGATGGTAATAGCACGACTTTCAAAAGACTTTTAAAAATTTGCCTCCAATTTGTGAGCTGTGTTTCTTTGGAAGTATCTGAGGCTTTACCTTTAGTCCATGGCATTATTTTTTCACCTTCACGTTCTCTAAAAAAAATAGGAATGAGAATAATGAAGGCCACCGCTATTGACAACAAAGCGACTGCTGTTGATAAACCCAACAAATTTATTAAGGCTGTTCCAATAAGAAGAGATAATGAAGTCCCTATAATTTTGGTACCCCACATCAAACCATTAGCTCGAGCTTGTTCTTTAACAGGCACCACGTCTATGGCCATACCGTCAGTAGCTACATCTTGAAAAGCACCAAAAAAGCTAATGAAAAAACCGACAATCATGAGTCCGGACAAATTGTTTAGAGGGTCTGCAACAAAACTCATAGATAAAAAACTGAGAATAAGACCCAACTGTCCAAAAATAACCCAAGGACGTTTTCGTCCCATGGATAATATGGTGTAGCGATCCATTAAAGGTGCAATTAGAATTTTAAAGCTCCAAGGGACACCAATAACCGCCACAAAACTGGCTATCTCCACTGGGGTTTTATCATTCATCGCTAACCACGCTGGTATGGCATAAAAGATCATTCCATCTGGAATTCCTTGCCCCAAATACAAACCCGCAAAGCTTAAGTATCGCAATACAGGATTTTCTGATAGTACTAAATTTTGTTTTTTTGTGGTGACTTTATTAATCTGCTGATCACTCATAAAAATTTAAATTATAAGGGAATTATTATGTAATAGGGTTTTTTCCTATAGTTGATTTCGCTACATGTTTAACTCTAAAGGCGAAAGTTAGTATTTCATAATTTTCCAATCACAAATTGCATAGTGAAGTGAACAGTAATTTCATATAGTTTAGTAGTTGTTTTATCTAGAAGGCCAGATAAATATCAATATCTATTCAGTTTTTGGCTATAATAAAATAGAAGTCAGTAATTACTTATTAATTCAGATTGATAAATTCTATTTCCTGAGGCTATTTTGGTTAGAAGGCTGTTGAATATGCTTTAGTAATAACTGGATTATTATCCCGCAAGCACCGATTTCTTTAGTTCCAAAGAAAATCCTGATGTGGAAGAAATCATGGAAAGAGTAGAGTTTGATGAGCTGGAGGTTTGATATCAAGCCATTTTATTTCTAATTTCTAACATTTAGTGTCTATCTATTATTGTCTTATATACTTTCCCAAATCAGAGTTTAGAATCTCTTTTAGTTCTTTTTTATTGTCTTGACTGGTCTCAGTAAATACGATCCCAAATGCAGGATATTTATTATAATCTAATTCTCTGATGACTAGAATATGTTCTAAATCTTGTTGAAGCTTTTCAAAATCAAAATAACAGATTTCAGAAGGCTTGATACCTGAATTATTGTTTAGTAAAACAATACTATGGATCTCATCTTTTTTGTCTTTAAATATTTCATCCCAATCAGGTTTCTTATTCTGAATGAAATACTGGTATGAATTGAATTTAAAAGCATACCAGGAAAGGTCTGCTGTCGTACACCAGCCTCCAAAGCGTAGTGGATTGATTTCAATAGGTCTTATGGTTCCTCGTTCATCAATTCTCACCTCCAGATGTAAGGGAAAGTTTTTCAAACCAGCTTTATCACCTATGGGACTTAAAAACTTTTCAATACTTTCTTTGTAACTGCGAATGATATTTTGAGAAGTCGAGTAGAGCCTATCACTAACATCTGTTCTAGACGAAAACACATGGTGCATAATATTGAGAACAACGACTCCTCCTTCGTTATTAAAATAGGCATCGATGGCAAATTCTTCTCCTTCTATGTATTCTTCTATGATAAAAGTAGATGCATCCATCACCTCTTTTGGATAAATGCTCTTTAGATTATCATAGGTCAATTTTTTTTGAGCAAAATGCCAGTCAGATTTGGTATGAATAATCTGAACTCCAATGCTGAAAAAACCTAAGGAAGGCTTAATAACAAAGGGTAGTTTTAAGGCATCGATATCAAGGCTTTGGATTTCATCGATTTTGATTTTCCTAAATATAAAATCAGGGAAGATATCCTGGATCAGTTCTCTAAATTTGAATTTGTCCTTAAATAATTTGATCTGGTCAGGTAAGTCAGTTCCTTTTAGATTATCGAAAATCCATTTCAACGAATTTTCAGAATTGGTATAAAGAAGAGGATTTGCAGTGTTGAGCAGTTTATGCTTTGCTTCATGCTCAGAAATCCAATTCATAGCATCATCTCGGATCAATGATCTTGCTTCCTGAGTAGAAACAATTTCAAAATTATTTTCCTTAATTGTTCTAAGTAGAAAATCTGAAATATACGGGTGGTCTATAAGTATCATATTCTTCTAGGCTATGTAAAAGGATAAAACATAAATCTATGTAGTCTCCATTATTTTAAATTATCCTTCAAAACTAAGGCTTTCATTTATTGCATACAACGCCCATTTAAAAAGACATTGCTTTTATTTTCTCTAAAATCCAGGACTATAAAAATCGTCAGTCTATGATTAGTTTCGATAAACAAGTGTCTCAACACTAATATATTTTTTGAAAGAGAATCCCACGAATTAGAATATAAACTTATACTCACTAGGTTTTATTCGTTTTTTGACAAACTAATAAGCTCAAAAAACAAACTGAATTTATCTTTAGCTACCGATTCTTAATTCTATGTGTAAACATTAAATCAAACGAATTTTGATTTGAAGTAATCTTTCCGAAGAATAGTTTTTAAAAAAGATTTAACTTTATTTGATAATATTTTTCAAAAAATGCTAGAGGTGTAATATGAAAGACAATAATTATCTCAAAAAAGAGCTTTACGAACTAATAAAAACTGATGAAAGCATTTTTGATTTTATCCAGGAGGCACAATTAGATGGTATTTGGTACTGGGATCTGGATAATCCTGACGAAGAATGGATGAGCCCAAAATTTTGGGAAATATTGGGTTATAGTCCAGATGAAATGCCACATAAACAAAGTGCTTGGCAGAATATAATAAATCTGGATGATCTAAAGATTGCAATGGAAAGAGTTAGGCAACATTGTGAAAACCCATTAATTCCCTACGAGCAAACAATAAGATATACACACAAGAACGGTTCTACTGTTTGGATTTACGCTCGGGGAAAAGCAATACGTGATAAAAATGGAAAAGCTGTGCGAGTATTAGGCGCTCATATTGACATCACAGAATTCAAAAAAAATGAGCAAGAGTTAATTAAATTTAATACAATACTTAAGGAATCCGAAGAGTTAACAGAGACCGGAAGCTTTGAATTTCTTATACCTGAGAATAAATTTACAACCTCAGATGGCTGGCAAAAGATTACTGGAGGAAATGAGACGATGAGCAAAGATGAAATGATGTTCATCTCTCACCCTGATGACAGAGAAAAAATTGAAAATGCCTTCGATAATGCTTTAAAAAATATTGCACCTTATAATATAAAACACCGCTTAATCAGACCAACTGATAATGAAGTCAGAATAGTAAAAGCCAGGGGGAAAGTTACTTTTAATGAAAATGGTAAGCCATATAAAATGCACGGCTCTGTAATGGACATAACAGATAGGGAAAAAACAAAAGACAATCTGTTAAGGACTAATACGATACTCGAAGAGGCAGAGAAAATCAATAAAACGGGGTCTTGGGAATTGGACATTGAAACAGGTCAAACCATCTGGAGTAACGAAGTGTATTCAATTTATGAAGTTGAAAAAATATTCGATCACAATAAAGAAAAGGATATTAATTTTTATCATCCTGACTACAGAAAAGTAATCACAGATGCTATTTCTAAATCAATTTCTGAAGGAATTTCTTATGACGTAAAATGTAAGTTTATATCGGCTAAAGGTAATGAAAAGTGGGTGCGTTCGATTGGACATCCTAATTTTCAAAATGGAAAAATGACGAAACTATTTGGAGTGATTACTGATGTAACAGATCAGGAGTTAGCTTCAGACAAACTAAAAAAGCTTAATGAGATGCAATCGCTTTTAATGAAGAGTGCATCAAATTATATCAATGTACCTCTTAATTTGGTGGATGCCACAATTAATCGTTCTTTAAAAGAGCTTGGAGAATTCGTTTCAGCAGACAGAGCTTATGTTTTTAATTTTGATTGGGAAAAGAATCTCCGTAGTAACACTTATGAGTGGTGTAATAAAAACATTGATCCCCAGATTGAGAATTTACAAGATATACCCAATGAAAGTAAGTCTGGTATGATACAGGCTCATAAAAATGGTATTCAAGTATATATTGAAGATGTAATGCAATTGCCTGCTAATGACAACATCAAAAAAGTATTAGAACCACAAGGTATAAAAAGCATTATTACAGTTCCGATGATGATTGAGAGGCAGTGCACAGGATATGTTGGATTCGATTATGTAAGGTCTAAACATTCTTTCTCAGAACAAGACAAGAAGTTGTTAAATGTTTTTGCTGGGATGATTGCTAATCTAAACAGTAGAAAAGTACTTGAAAAACACTTAATAGAAATTAAGGAAGATGCTCAAAGGGCGAATAAAGCTAAATCTGAATTTTTAGCCAACATGTCTCATGAAATTCGCACTCCAATGAACTGTGTGATAGGATTCTCAGAATTATTGAAGAGTACTAAACTCAACAAAATACAAAAACAATACGTTGATACTATTCATGATAGTGGCTTAGGTCTTTTGAGTATTATTAATGACATACTTGATTTTTCAAAAATAGAAGCAGGTAAACTAGATATTGAAGTAATTGAAACTGATATAATCGATTTGGTTGAGCAGACAGCGGGTTTGGTAAAACCTCTGGCCCGTAATAAAGATATAAAGCTTAAAATTAGTATTGATCCTAAAATACCAAAGTTTGCTTTGCTTGATCCTATTAGGATACGTCAAATACTTACTAATTTATTAAGCAACGCTTTAAAATTCACAGAGAAAGGAGTGGTTGAGCTAAAACTATCCCTGCTTGAAAGAGAGGGGGATTTTGGCCAAATACAATTTTCAGTTTTTGACACAGGCATTGGTATTTCAGATGCTCAAAAAGAGAAGCTGTTCAAAGCATTTTCTCAAGCAGATAGTTCTACTACGCGTAAGTATGGAGGAACAGGACTTGGATTGGTAATTTCAGACCAACTTGTTCAAAAAATGGGAGGAAAACTAGAAGTTAAATCTATTGAGGATGAAGGCAGCGAGTTTTATTTTACTCTAGAAACTGAACTTAGAGACAACGAAACAATAAAAGCGATTGACATAAGTAATATCAAAAGATGCCTTATTATTGGTGACAATCAAAACAGCAAAACTATTATAGAAGATATTCTTAAGGCATGGAACATAAAGTCTATAACTTGTGATAATGGTTTTGAATCACTTAAAGTAATCGAAAATAACGAGGCATTTGATGTAATCTTTTGTGAATACCAAATGTCATATTTAAATGGTTTGGAAACTGTAAAAATGATCAGGGAAAAGCTAAAATTACCTCCACAAAAGTCGCCCATTATTCTTTTGCATTCTCTTACTGACGATTCAGAAATAGAAAAAAAAAGCAAAGAACTTGGAATATTCTTCAAACTCATAAAACCACTAAAACAGGATGAGTTGTTAAATTGTCTTTCAAGTATTCATCAAGGCAATTTTCAAGAAAATGTTGATAATAAGATCAAAAAAGTAATAAAAAAAGAAAAATCAAATGTCGTTAACTATTCATCTTTTAGAGTCCTTATAGTGGAAGATAATTTGAACAATATGCTTTTAGCTTCTTCCCTTATTAAACGTGTTATTCCAAATGTTGAATTAATTAAGGCTGAGAACGGAAAAGTAGCACTAGACAAAATTATTTCTCTAAAACCAGATCTTGTATTTATGGATGTTCAAATGCCAGAAATGGACGGTAATGAAGCTACTTCTAAATTACGAGAATATGAGTCAAAGAAAAATATTAAAAGAACAATTGTTGTGGGCCTTACTGCTGGAGCTTCGATAGATAAAAAAGATAAGGCGCTTAATAGCGGAATGGATGATTTTTTAACTAAACCCATTGAAACAAGTAAGTTAGAATCCATTCTAAACAAATATTTGATAAATGGAAACAGACAAATAAAGACTCAAAATGAGAATGAATTTTCAGCAAAAGATTTGAAACATTTTGATCGAAAAGAGCTTCTTTATCAATTAGGTGATGACTTAGAAACTTTAGAGTTCTTAATACCTAATGCTATTGAAGATGTAGAAAAGAAACTTTCTGATTTGGAGATAGAACTTAGTAAGCCTGATTTTAAAAAAGCTGAAACAATTGCTCACTCATTAAAAGGAACTTCACTGAATCTAAGGTGGGGAATATTTTCAGAACTTCTAATTAATATTGAAAAAGAAATTATTTCAAAAAACAAAGAGGCATACTTTAAATTGTTTCAAGAATTAAAAGAAGAATGGAATGTTCTAACGGATATTTTGAAAAAAAAGCTGTAGGCTTCCCCTTTTTAGGACACCTTAAAGTTCGATAAATAATTATTATTTAAGTCAGATTTGATGAAGAATTTAAATTCTTCATCAAATCTGGGCATATATTCTTTAGGGGATTTATTTCCCAAAGATTTATGTGGAAGCCTACATTTATGGGGAAGCCTACATATGAACCTCAATGAATTACAAGATTTTCTTTACAATACAAATATTCCTGAAGAAAAAACCCAAATCGGTTTCCTTGAAATAGCAGGCAAAGCGCATCACGAAAATACCAATAGTGTAGTTTACGCTCACTTTATGAATTCTAATAATAAAGACGTAAAAATTTTATTTCTTTCAAGCCTTGTAGAAATTATTAAATAAAAAACCGAACGCAAATTAGAACTCTTCTATTCTTTCACTTCAACTGAAGTGTCGACAAACAAAAATGGCAGGATAGATATGCTTAAAGAAGATAGGAATTCTGGTCATAAAGTTATTATTGAAAATAAAATTTATCACCATGTACATAATGATTTACTTGATTACTGGGATAGTGTAGAAGGTGATGTAGATTCTAAAATAGGTATACTTTTGACTTTGGAAGCTCATGACATACCAACCCATGTAAGTGACCTTTATATCAACATTACTCATCAGGAGTGGATGCAGAAAATCAGAGCTCATCCAGATCTGATTGATATCGACTGGAAATATCTAATGTATATCACTGACTTTATCAATACCATTAAACAGCTAACAAAATCCTACAAAATGAATGAAACTGCTGAATTTTATTTCGAAAATGCCGAAAAAGTTATACAAATAAAAGATACTGAGGCTGCGGCTCATGAATTTCTAAATGCTCAATTTAATGTTATAGCAAACGAACTAAACTGGTATAATTACGGCAATAGTGTAAACCATAAGATATTTTGGGATGCACCCAATGAACTCAGTACTTACCTTACTTTAATTACGGCTGATTTACTGGCAGGCCATTTTAAATATACACTCATACTTGAACTCTACGGAGAAGACATTCAAAAAGAGACCCAGCTAAAAACAAACCTAAAAAATAAAGGATTTGATTTGAGTATTTACAAAACTGGTGAGAAAAATTCGCATCACAGTCATTTTCTAATGAAAGACTACACACTCTCTAAAGAAGAGCTTAAAACTTTAGGGAAGCATGTGGTTCAAAACATCAAAAATGATTTCGCTAAAATTACACTTGAAAGTATTAAATTTCTTTACCCTGAAACAGACCTATCAGAATGGGGACCTTACTTTGAAGAACTTTCAAAAAAATCATAATTCAACTCCTTTGATCTGCCAATAAAAGAGGTTTCAGTTTTTTCAATAAACAGATATTTCCACTATTAATTTCTCTCAAAAGGAATGGCTAGAAGGTATCTGAACCAACCTGGTTTAGGCACCTATACTTAGTCTTCAAAATTCCGCTTTTGTAGTTTCAAAAAATACTTGACTATTAATTCTTAAAAATAGTTAGACTACGACACGATTTGGCCGACTCTCCAGTTACTTTTGTTCAAAATAAAAAAACATATGGAGGTAAGAGAAAAATTTAAGCTACTGGATTGCATTGGAAAAGTTTACGAAAAGGCTGAAGATTGCAAACTCAGGGATTCTTTTTTTGATGAACTTAATACTGAATTAAATATTTTATCAGAACACTTCGGTACGTCCAAAAGTCAGTCTTTTTTTATCGCAATAGTGTTCACTTTAAATTACAAAGGGGACACGGTAGACCTGAATGATATGATTGGGTACTTTGGCTGTAATCCTATGAAACTTTTGGAGTTTAACAAAGATTTTACTCATCTGCATTCAATAGGCATTTTTAATAAAAGATTATCCAGACATAGGGTTAAAGTGGCTGGGGCGAATGATCAATTCACTATAGATGAAAGTATTTGTGAAGCCATTCTTAATGATGAACCAATACCAGAGGTGAAGAGTAAAATCACAGATATTTTTGAGTTCCTGCAAGAAATCTATGAACTGGGTAGGAAACGGGACGAAAAAGAAATCAATAGCTTTCAGCTCTTTAAACTTGTTGGTGATTTACTGGAAGAGCATAAAGATTTTAAACTTCTTCAAAAGTTAGAAAATTTTGAGCTTAGCCTCATTGATAAAGTTTTATATTTCTATCTGATATGGAAAACTATAACAGGTCGAGAATCCTGCGATGTAGACAGGGCTCTGGAGGGATTTTATGATAAGTCAACCGATAGAGTGAATTACATGCAGGACTTGTTAGTTGGTAAAAATTCACTTTTGAACCATAAGCTTATAGAATTAATTTCCTCCAATTTCATCAATGATACTGAAATGAAATTAAGTTCTGTATCCAATACCATGCTAAAGGACTGTGGTATTACAGTATTCCAAAACAATAAAAAAAATAAGGACAACATCCTTTCGCCTTCAGACATACCCGAGCGCAAATTAATTTATAGTCCATCGGAAATGAAGCAACTTTATCTATTAAAGGATGTGTTACAACCTTTTCAATTTAGAACGACCCAAACCCGACTCAAAGAGAAGAACCTGCCTCAAGGAATAATATCATTACTTCACGGTGCTCCAGGGACTGGGAAAACAGAAGTGGTGAAGCAAATAGCAAAAGAAACCAATCGTGAAATCATGAAAGTGGACATCAGCCAGTCTAAATCCAAATGGTTTGGAGAAAGTGAAAAAGTGATTAAAAAAATATTCACCGATTATACAGACTTCATGAATGAGAGTGATGAAACTCCAATATTATTCTTGAATGAAGCTGATGCTATCATCTCGAAACGTACATCGTCAGGAAACTCAAATACCAGGCAAACAGAAAATGCAATCCAAAATATTTTATTGGAAGAATTTGAAAATTTTCAAGGCATACTTATCGCCACGACCAACCTGGCTAATAATCTGGATTCTGCATTCGAAAGACGGTTCTTATTTAAAATTCTGTTCAATCCACCATCAAGTGAAGTGCGAGCAGAGATCTGGAAACTGAAATTACCGAATTTATCCAAAAAGGAGTGTAACGTTCTGGCAGAAAAGTTTAACTTTTCGGGCGGACAGATCGATAACATTATTCGTAAAAGTGAAATCAATGAAATCATTCACGGTGAACAGGTTTCCTTAGAGAACTTGCTCATGTTTTGTTCTGAAGAAACATTAGCGCATAAACGTGTAGAAATCGGTTTTAGTAAAGCATAAACAGCATGTCAAAGAAAGAATCTATCAACAGATACAATATCATCGTCAACTACATTAGAAAACGACCATCCACCTTTAAGGAAATTCAGGACAAGTTGGCCCTGGAGTCTGAGTTGCAGGACTACGACTTCAATATATCTAAGCGGACCTTTCAGCGGGATCTTAAGGATATCAGTTCTATTTTTAATATCGACATCAAATATGATTTCTCTTTAAAAAAATACTACATAGATTTTGAAGAGGAGCCAGATGTGAAAGGTAGAGTGCTGGAAGCTTTTGATATTTTTAATGCTCTCAATGTCTCAGACCGACTCTCGGACCATATTCATTTCGAAAATAGGAAACCCCAGGGAACCGAACATCTTTATGGGTTACTCCATGCGATTAAAAATCAAATGCTGATCAGATTTAATCACCAAAAATTTTGGGAAGATCATGTTACGGAGCGTCAGGTTGGACCTTATGCCTTAAAAGAATTTAAAAACCGCTGGTATGTGATTGCCAAAGACCGTAAGGACGGTTTGACTAAAAGTTTCGGCCTTGATCGATTATCAGATTTAGAGATTACCAAAGCCAAATTTGAGAAGCCTTTAGATTTTAGTGTCAATACCCATTTCAAATATTGTTTTGGTGTCGTTGGGCCTAATGCGAAATCGCCAGAAAAGATAGTTTTGTCGTTTACACCTTTTCAGGGGAAGTACATCAAGACCTTGCCGCTTCATCATACACAAGAAGTCTTAATCGATAATGAAGAAGAATTCAGGATCTCACTTCAATTGTACATCACTCATGATTTTTTTATGGAATTGCGATCTTTTGGAGATGATGTTGAAGTTATGCAACCCGAACAGTTGCGCAAGCGAATGACTTTGAACGCTGAGGAGGTTTTTAATATGTATGACTAAGTGCCTAATTATCAAAAATGACAAAATTAAATTATCAAATTGTAGACTATGAGTATGAATAATTTTAATACAGAAATAGAAAAAATCGCAAAGCATCATAGACGTGCACCAATTTTTGACGGTGTTGTAAGTGAAAAGGACTATCAAGAATCTGATATTAAAATATTATGGGTTCTTAAAGAAGCAAATAGCTCTGGAGAAAACAATTCATGGGATATGCGAGAACACATAAAAAATAAATTAAAGACAGATACAGGAATTTTTAAAGGTTGGAGTTCAACTTTTAAAAAAATTATTTACGTTACAAATGCTATACTGAATAATTTATCATGGAATGACGAACTATATCACCCATCTTATAAACCTGAAGTCATAGACAATCTAAAAAAAATAGCATATATAAATATTAAAAAAACTGGAGGTGGTTCATCAGCTAATCATAAAGAAATTCAGACGTATTACGAGTTTTCGAAAACACTGCTTCATAATCAAATCAAAGAGTTTAGTCCAAATATTATAATATTCGGAGGCACATTTAAATTTTTTCAGAATGACTTTGATCTTGAGTTTGATGATTTTGGAAGTTGTAAAGCTACAAATCATCAAGGAACTTTATTTATAAGTGCTTATCATCCAATGTATCCTTTTAAAGAGGAGACCTACGTTAAGGATATTCTTACAGCTGTAAGAAAATTTTCAAAGTAAATAATTTTTTAAATTTAAGATTAGAACTAAGTTTTCTAAATATGATAGCTTATTTCTAGTATAAAACTACAAATTGACTGAAGCTGCTCAAAAGCTGAACTCATTATAAGATACGTTACTCCAATAAGCTTTCAGAATTAAGGTATAGATAACATGAAAAGCCTCAAATCATCAATAAAATTTAAAATGAAAACCAACTCAATTCATCAAATTAAAGACCTTAATGAAAAGCTATCCCTTTGTTTTCAGGATACAAATCTTGAAAAAGTGGATTTAGTGCTCTTAAGCAAAGAGATGTCCTTACTCCTTAATCATGTAGTTTGTGTTGAAGATGTATTTAAATCGTTGATAGAGCTATTAAAACAGCAACAGGATCTTAATTTGAAAGATTCTCGTTCAATAGTCAATGAAGCTATTAAAGAATTTGCTGGCGATAAAGATCCCAGAAGCTTTGCCAAATTGAATTTTGGGGAATATTCCTGGGAGTTATGCCATGGACAAGTCATGATGATCAATTCTAACCAAGATCTATCTTCTGAAATTTATCAGCACTTGATCTTTAATTTATTGATTCCAAAGCATCTGAAATGTGTTAGCTTTATGGAAGAAGCCAAGAAGAATTATATTTTTTCTAATTTATTAAATACACTTTCAGCTCATGATGAGGACTTAAATTATAATTCAGCTTTAGTTCAACTCAAAAACAATGACAACTTTATCGATCATAGTTATTTTCACGACAGTCTGCATTTTGAAAATCATGTCAAATATCTAAAGGATAAACATAACCCACAGGTCATTTATATCGACGATATACTTTCTGTCAACTTAGAGGGGTCTGAAGATTCATCCAGACAGTTACATCTTCAAAGAGTAGGGGAGTTGTTACTTCATCTGGGGAACAGGTATGAGCTTTGTTTTATCATTAGGAATCAGTATGCGCCTAAAGAGCTAAATAAAATAAGCTTTGAATTTGGTAATATTTTAAACTTTACAGCTCATGCGTTACACTTTCAATCCTATGAAGCGGATTCTACAAGTGAGGTTCCTTTTTTCGAATTATACAATTTGAAATCTTTTCCTATGCGAGCTGTTGATGTGTTTTTTGATACAAAAACTCACTTAATTTCATCCTTTACAGCTAAAAGCCATTCTTGATTAAATCGATTGGAGCATTTTAGGATTGAACTCAAAAAAAAAATAAGATTTTGATTGACCTACTTTACAAGCAAATCCAAAAACAACTTCCGTATTCTTACCAGGAAGACATTTTGAAATTAGCTTACGAGGATTTTAAAAATCGGAAGAATAATTTAAACTATCTCTATTTTCTTCTTTCGCTTGAAAGCATTAGTTCATCTTTTTTGAATTCAATAGCGCACCAGGAAAAAATAAAGTCATGCGTTTGGTTTACTGAAACTCATGAAGAAATTTCAATATCCTCTGTAGTAAAATATGCAATACAAGGCGGGCTTCCAGACTCAGCCTTTGTCAATACAACAGCTTATAGTTTAAAGCTTGATGAGGTTATTTCAATTATTTCAAAAGAGATGGAAACCTTGAAATCTTTGACCTCACTCCCTGACAGCTTTTTATTAAAAGAAACTTATGCAACAGAAAGTAATGTTGAAATTGCATTAAGTTGCCTTCTAAAGATTATTGAAGTTATTCAGTTCAATAGTAATGAAGTCATAAAAGGATTATCTGAGCAAATTGAAGAAACCTCCCTTTTAAAATCTATTTCATCCTATGCTTCATCTATTGATCAATCTTATAAGCGTCATAATCTAACTCATCTCCAATTAAGGAATTACAGTGTTCAGGGTTTAAATGATAAAGGAATTATCATTGAGTTTGAAGGTGAAGGTGATTTTGAATTAAACCCTTTATTTGAAGAACCTGAAAATGACATTGAGCTACTTCAGATAGATCATACAATCATATTTTCTGGCAGGGCTGAAACTTTAGAGGATGAACCATTCAACTTTTCTTATTATAAAGTAACAGACCTTTATACAGAGTATGTTGGATGAATGTTTTTTTTAAACTTGGATTTGTATTAAACTTGATCAATCTGGACTTGAAGCTAAAGGTTAATTGAAAATAATGCTTGGATTGGGAGTTAATCAGAATAAAAGAACAACTTAATATTAATAAACTAAAAAGCTATAATTAATGCAGAGCTTTTAAATAAATAACACAATAAATAAATTGTGAGTTTTAATACAGAATGTCCAAAATGCCACAGTGAAGACGCTTACCATAATGGGACATGTTATGAATGCCCAGAATGTGATTATGAGTGTGAAGATTTAGGCTTTTCTTTAGTCAGAATATCGTTTAATTTATTGAAGATTTCTATGAAACCATCCTCAACAAGTTTGTGGGAAATAAACTGAGTTAAATTTATTTTCTCTTTTTTACTAGGATGATAGGTTTTTATGGCAAAAACCTTTTCTTCTATTTTACTCAACTCTGGTTTTAGATGATTAAACTTGCATTCTTTTTCTACTGTTTTTAAAAGTCCTTTGTCTTTTAGTGGTCTTAAATCCACTTCAATTGTGAAATAATTATCCTTAATTTTCAAACTTTTATAAGAAATCTTTACTCTTAAATCTTCGTGTTTGACTGATTCAAAACGCTACTATTGAAAAAGCACAGCACATTCACTATCAAAACTTAAGTGGTGTTGGTGTTTATTATGATGAAGTACGGCCGATCATTCAAAAGATGATAAACCCAAACAGTAGAGACGGTATAGAATGGCTTGTGTTTTTTTTGGAAGGTTTTACGAACAATGTTATTGATATTTCAAGAAAGACGACTGAAAGCTTCAGGATTGAGTCTGGTTATGTAACGCTCATTGGAGGAATACAGAATCAATTCATAAATGATTTACATAATGATTCTTTGGTTGCTTCAGGTTTTATCGACAGGCTTTTGTTTACAACGCAGATAACACGTAATACGACCATCTCAAGTAACACAATGTCTAAGGATATTATCGAAAATTATAGTAGAGCAGTGACGAATTTATTAGAGTATAAGCTCCAGAGCGAACAGACTGATGAAACGATAAAAGAGCGAAGGTTATTAATGACCGATAGTGCGGTGGATCTTCTTCGCTCCTACTCTCAGACATTACTTGATCGTAAAGAGCAAAGTGAGTCACCTATAAAGGAGTATTATTCGAAATTAATGATATACCTCCATAAGCTATCTATTATATGCTTTCTAATGAGAAATGCTAAAGAGAGCACTTTTAAGAGAAGCGTTGAGAGACGAGATGTGACTTTCGCAATCGAATTAATTGAGTTTTATCAATTAAATTTTAAAGCCATAATAAGCTTAAACAAAGTGAGCGATGAGCCTCCACTCAAAAGTTTAATAAAGTTAGCAAAAAAGAATAATGCATCTCAAAAATCTGTAGTTGAGGTTACAGGACTCTCAAAAGGTCAGGTTTCTAAATATTGGAATAAACAATAGGAAACTGGAAACTTCACTTCTTCATAAATTAAGACTTATACATCTAATTATCAATAAGTTATAGTCGATTATTAAAAGGTTTCGAGTTTCCTGTTTCAAACTAATTTTCATCATGCTCCAACGAATAAAACAAAATCTAAAATTTGACAAAAAACGAGATTATAGTTTAATAACCCCTTGTTGCCATAAATCGAATAGGGATGGGAAGTTTGTTAATTACAAAGGGCTATCTAAGCAGTATGGGTTTTGTCATTCCTGTGGAAAAGCCTTAGTTCCATCAACATTTTATAAAGATGAGTTTGGAAATCTTTACAAGTGGAATTCAAATACAAATAAGTTCGAGAGGAATGATATTCTAGGATTTGAATATAAAAACACTGTTGATTACACTTCTTCAATGGAAACAGGTGACAATAATTATGATAACTCAATTACAAACAGGTCTATTGAAAAACCTACCATCAAAAAAAGTAGGACTATTGATTTTAGCATTGTAGAAGCATCAATGAAAAGGACTAATGTGAATTCTCTTTCTAAATACCTTTACGATAATTTTGATTCTCAAAAAGTGAAAAATGTGCTTCAAGATTATTACCTGGGAACTTCAACTCGGGGATTTGCTATATTTTGGTTTATCAATAAGCAAGGAAAGGTTCAAAAATCTAAAGAGGTGCTTTACAAGCTTAATGGAAAACGAACAAATTACTTCAAGGTTCCCTATAAAAATGAAGACAACTACTTCTTTTGCCTTTTTGGTGAACACCTAATCACTGATTTGACAAAGCCACTAATTCTTGTCGAAAGTGAAAAAACAGCCCTTATTTGTAAAATTGAGTTCCCAGAGTACAATTGGCTAGCCTATTCAGGCATCAACGGTATGACCTACAATAAGATGTATGCCCTCAAGGGGAGACAAATTGTAATTATCCCTGATATAAGTCAACAAGCTGTTGACATTGCTAAAAAACAAATGAAAAAACTACAAAGCCTCGATATTGATTTTAAGATCCTTGATCTTACTTACGGGAAGTCCGATAAGGAGCTAAAAGCTTTAGGGTATTACAATGCAGATATAGCCGACATTCTTTGTCAAACTATGTTATAAAATCATTGTGCAATAAAATTCTTAGAATCCCTAAATCTAAATAAGTTTCCTATTTTAGTAATCCAATCTTTATGTAATTATTCATCCAATGGGGTTATTCCAGAATACGGTTATCCAGAAATACATCAATGCCCAAGATCAAGCTTTATTAAAAGAAAAGTGGGAAGCTTATAAAACTTACTTCCATGATTCTAATGTTCAGGAAAACATTAGAAATTCCAAAGAAGAACAGTACCAGGAAGGTTTTTTAAGGGATTTATTTGTCAAAATTTTAGGCTATACCCTTAATCCAAATAATGCTTTCAACTTAACCACTGAGCTTAAAAACGTCAAAGACAGTAAAAAAGCGGATGGTGCAATCATCATTGATGATAAAGTGAGAGCTGTAATTGAATTGAAAGGCACTAACACAACCGATTTAAGTAAAATTGAAGCTCAGGCTTTTGGCTATAAAAACAACCAATCTGGCTGTACGTATGTCATTACCTCCAATTTTGAAAAGCTTAGATTTTACATTGATAATGCTATAGAGCATAAGACTTTCAATCTGTTTGAACTTACAAAAGAAGATTTTAGCTTATTGTATCTCTGCCTCGCTTATGACAATGTCAAGCGTGATCTTCCTAAAAAGATCAAAAATGATTCGCATAATCAGGAGGATATTACCACCAAACAGCTTTATAAAGATTACAGTATTTTCAAGAGAGAATTATACAATAATCTGGTAGAGCTTAACCCCAAGTTTGAATCCCTACTCCTATTCAAAAAGTCGCAGAAATTACTAGATCGGTTCTTGTTTTTATTCTTTGCTGAAGATCGTCATTTGTTACCACCTAATTCTGTGAGAATGATCCTGAAGCAATGGAAACAGCTTCAGGAATTGGACGCTTATTCGCCCCTTTATAAACGGTTCATGAAATACTTTGGCTATCTCAACACGGGACACAAAGGTAAGAAATATGATGTTTATCCCTACAACGGTGGTTTGTTCAAACCAGATGAAGTGCTGGATCATGTAAAGATTGATGATGAACTTTTATATAAGTACACGCTTAAATTGTCTGAATATGACTTTGCCAGCGAGGTTGACGTCAATATTCTGGGACACATTTTTGAAAATTCCTTGAATGAGATTGAAGAAGTTCAAACTCAGTTGGAGGAAAACTCTAATGAGACTAAAATCTCTAAACGTAAGAAAGACGGTGTGTTTTACACCCCAAAATACATCACCAAATATATTGTTGAAAACACCATGGGAAAGCTATGTGAAGAAAAGAAAACCGAGGTTAATCTTGTTGATGAAGATTACACTATAAAGAGACAGACTAAAACTAAAAAGGACTTATTAGAAAAACTGAATACTTACCGAGATTGGTTATTACAACTCACCGTTGTAGATCCTGCTTGTGGGTCTGGAGCTTTTCTAAACGAAGCTTTGAACTACTTGATAGACGAACATCAATATCTTGATGAATTGGAAACCAAACTCATGGGTGGTGGTCTGGTCTTTCCAAATGTGGAGAACAGCATTTTGGAAAACAATCTCTTTGGTGTTGATATTAATAATGAGTCTGTAGAGATTGCCAAACTTTCATTATGGCTTAGAACAGCACAACCTAATCGAAAACTGAATGATCTAAGCGGAAACATTAAATGTGGTAATTCTTTAATTGATAATCCCGACGTAGCTGGTGATAAAGCTTTTAGCTGGGAAAACGAATTTCCGCAAGTATTTGAAAAAGGAGGATTTGATGTGGTGATAGGGAATCCACCATATTTACGAAAGCAAGGTTTGATTGAAAGTTATCCTAAGATGTGTGATTTTTATGAAAATAAATATCAATCAGCAACCTCTAATTATGACATTTATGCACTTTTCATTGAAAGGAGCTTTGATCTTATAAACGATATTGGTATTGTCTCCTACATTTTACCACATAAGTTTTTAGTCACAGATTTTGGAGTAGGAATAAGACAGTTTTTTATTGAAAAACAAGCTGTGAAAAGTGTTTTACATTTTGGTTCAGACATGGTGTTTTCTGATGCTTCCACTTACACCTGTATAATCAACTTAGATAAATCTAAAAAGGATCAAGTACTTTTCAAAAAGATTAATCCATTAGAAATCAACATTTCATTTGAATGGGATTATATTCTATATAAAAATTTAGATGATGGTAACTGGGATCTTCAAAGCCAAACAGTACTTGATTTAATTGATAAACTGAAAGAACGCCCTTATAAAATCAATGATGTATTTGACAAAATATTTGTAGGAATGCAAACTAGCTTGGATGCAGTCTATGTATTTGAAGGTATTGACAAAGGGGACCATATAGATGCATACAACTCAAAATTTGATTATAGATTTAAAATTGAAAAAGAGTTGACCAAACCTTTTATAAAAGGCAATGAAATATATAAGTACAAAGCCTTAAGTAATAAGAATTTTGTTTTATTCCCATATAATAATGACGGGACTCTAGTTGATGAAAATTATATCAAGACCAATTTACCATACACATTTTCATATTTAAAACATTTTGAATCAGAAATTAAAGGAAGGGAGAAAGGTAAAATGGATATTAAAACAGGATGGTACTCATACATTTACAAAAAAAACCATGATAAGTTTCCACATCCAAAGATTATGACTCAGGAGATTTCTTTTGGATGCAATATGACTTATGATGAAAAAGGTGAATTTTATCATCCAACCACTATTTATTCTTTTGTAAAAAAAGAAAAGTTTAAAGTTGATGATAAATTTTATTTAGGGATATTCAATTCAAAAGTTATGTGGTTTTTCCTCAAAAATACAAGCACAGAACTGAGAGGAGGCTATTTCAGGTTTAAGACAAATTATTTAAAACCTTTCCCCCTTCCTGAAGTTCCTGAAAATCCAGAACCTTACGTAGAAATAGTAAGTTTAATACTAAAATTAAACAAAGGATTACAAGAAGCATCAGCTAAGTTTCAACGAAATTTACAACGCCAATTTCCAGAAGAATTAGAAAAACTACCTAAAAAGCTTCAAGACTGGTATGAGTTAAGTTACGCTGAATTTATCAAACAACTGAAAAAGAAAAAAATCAAACTCAGTCTTTCCCAGGAAGCTGAGTGGGAAGATTATTTTTTAACCGAACAAACAAAAGCATTAGAAATTGCAACCCAAATCGATACCACAGATCATGAAATCGACCAGATGGTTTATGAGTTGTATGGGTTGACGGAGGAGGAGATAGAGATAGTTGAGAATAGTTAGGGATGGGAAAAGAAAAGGAAATTAGTATTACTGAGTTTACTCCTGAGCAATTAGCTGGATGGGAGGAATATCGCCAGGCATTGTATATACAAAAATCTAAAAGCGATGATCTTTTTGAAAAAGCGATAACATTTATTAGTTCAGGAGCATTAGGACTTACTCTAACCTTTCACGACAAAATAGCACCTGTAGATAATGCTATCTATGTTATCATAATAGCAATTGGTTGGGCACTTCTAGTAACAACACTTTTTTTAAATCTTATTAGTCATTATCAATCAAGTAAATCTACGGACGATTCGATTGATGAAATTGATAAAATTATGGATTACAAGATTTCATATTCTGTCTTTCAGAAAAATTTAAGCAAGCGCAACAAGCATATTAATAATCTAAATAAAGTCTCAATAACTCTGTTAGGTATTGGACTATTACTTATAATAATATACGTATCAATAAACATTCATTATGGCAAAACAACAAAATCAGAAGCCTCAGTCGAAACCACAAACCCGAAAACAACCCAAACCGAGCAATCAGATTCAGAAAGGTCAATCGATACCTCGACCTACATCCCAATTAAATAACAACCCTAAGAAGAAATAATATGAAAAATGATAGTAACAAGAAGAAAAAAGTAGTCCAAATAGATTTAGGAAACACTATACGGAAGCCTTCATTAAATCTTAAACCTCTATCTAAAAAGGAAAAATCTAAAAAATAAGTTTATGTCAAAAAAAGAAAATCCAAATATTGGTGAAAATACAAGGTGGGATAAAATCATGGACGAAGTTAAGAACGGTGCCACTATACCGAAACCACCAACCAGTTTGACTCCGAAAGAACAAACGGATAATAAAAGAGACAAAGAATAGTGGTATGAAATCAATACTGCTTTATAAAAGAGTAATTAAATTTTTGTTTTTTGCTATAATAGGATTTCTCATATTTATAACCAGTCAAGCAATAAATGAAACTGATAATTGGGAGCCATTCAATATTGATTTTGATTCTAGAAATCATATAATTTTAGCTTACGGATCACTTTTAGGAGGAATTCTAGCTTTTTTGTCAATCTTATTTGTTCTTTATCAAGTTTATGAACAGAGAGAACAAATTATTACAGAAAAACAGGAATTAGAAAATGAAAAACTTATAGATTTAAAAGACCGTCTGCTTTTATTAACTAATTATCTAAAAACTTTAGAAAAAGATATATTGAGTCATGGTGAAAGAATGGAGGCTTTTTTTAATGCGGAAAAGGAAAATCCTTCAGAGATGAATACGATGTATTTTAATACAAATAAAAACTTTGAGAGAGTGATTGAAATGGATATTCTATCAAATTTTAAAGCTTTCCAAGCTTTTTACAGTAAAGATGAAGAAAATTGGCAGAAACATTTCGTCGATTTGTATGAAATAACTGATTTTTATAACGAAGCGTTTAAAGAATTAAAAAAGAAATATGAATTACACATTGATGATAAAGTAAAAACAATGAAAAGTATTTCTTTAGATATGAGAAATCTTTTAGACTCTAATTCAAGACTAGTAGATCGTTATATGGAAGAACATGGTAAGGAAGAGTATTTAGATTTTCCTTGGTCTAACTTGATGAATAAATACACTTATGCCCATTATACTTATATAAACGAGATAAAAGAAGAGGATGAAACTCCTAATTTTAGACATATTTCTGATAACCTTCTTTTAAAATTAATAGATCAAGCTATGATTTTGAGAAAAGATATAGGTTATGACAATAAAGGTAGTCGCAATATAATTGAGTTAGCTTCTACTATCAGAAAAGAAATATGGCAAGTAGAGGAATATAGTAAACAATACGCTGAAAATTTGGAAGAATTTTTTGACGATTATTTCTGTTTTGATAACAATAATTTAAATGAACTTAAATCTATCAAACTAAAAATTGAAAGAAAAATAGAATAGTCAAGATCTTAATTACAAGAGTAAACCAAAAAAAAATAAACCTTCCTGATAAATAAGAATAACACCTATCAATCTAAAACTATGATAGCTACCCAATTACCAATAGTTGAATTTATAGAAAAACGAAATGTACAGTTTGTCATTCCTGTTTATCAACGTAATTATGATTGGTCAACGAATGAATGCCATAAATTATCAAATGATATAATTACTGTCGCTAGAGAGCAAAGCGGATCTCACTTTATAGGGAGTATAGTATTTATCCACGAAGGAGCCTACAGCACTAGAGAAGTAAAGGAATTGGTTATCATAGATGGTCAGCAACGGCTAACTACCATCAACATTTTGTATGTTGCCTTATTCCGTTTTGCTAAGGAAACAAATCAAGGGCATGAAGCTGAAAAGCTCTACAACATGTTTTTAACCAATCAGTATGTCCAAAATGAATCCAGCAAACTAAAACTGAAGCAGACCGATACAAATTCCCAAGCTTTTAAGGCAATAATGAACGCTACAGAAGGTGAATTTGATGCTTATTCCAATGTCATAGAGAATTTCAATTACTTTAAATCCAAAATAAATGAAGCAAATTTTCAGACAATCCTAGATGGTTTAAGAAAATTGATCTTCGTCGAGATTTCTTTGGAACGCGACAAAGATGATCCTCAGCGTATTTTTGAAAGTTTAAACTCAACTGGCTTAGACTTATCACAGTCAGACTTAATCAGGAATTATATCCTCATGGATTTACCTCCTAGACAACAGGATAAAGTGTACAATCAGATCTGGAATCCTATTGAAGAAAATGCTAAAGATTTAATAAAGCAAAAATCCTTAGTCTCTGAGTACATCAGGGATTACCTGACTTTGAAAAAGAAGAAAATACCTAACAAAAGTAAAGTCTATGAGGAGTTTAAGAAGATGTATCAAGATAAAGATGAGGCTTACCAACAAGAGCTTGAAAATATCAAATCATACTCTGTTCATTATAAAAAGTTGGTAAATCCACAGACTGTAAAAAACGATACCATCAGAAAGGAATTGAACTACATATCAAGGTTAGAAATTAATGTGGCTTTCCCTTTTCTTTTGCAGGTTTTTGAAGATGCCGATAATGGAATTATTAGTGATGAAATTCTAATTAAAATACTCAAACTCATCCAGTCTTATACCTGGCGAAGGTTTATAGTGGGCTTACCAACAAATGCTCTCAACAAGGTGTTTATGACATTATATTCTGAAATTGATACTGAGGATTATTACGAATCCGTTGTGCTAGCATTATACAAAAAACGTGGTAGTGGAAAGTTTCCTAATGACCAAGAAGTGAGAACAGCTCTAAAGGATAAGGATCTATATAATATTCAAACGAAGAATAGAAATTATATGTTTGAGCTGCTTGAAAACTTCAATAATAAAGAACACGTTGACACCAGTAATCCTAATATTTCCATTGAACACATTTTTCCTCAAAATCCAAATCCAGATTGGTCAAATCAGTTAAACAGTGAAGATTTTTTCATGTTCAAAGAACGGTATCTCAACACAATAGCAAACTTAACTTTATCAGGCAATAACGGTGCTTTAAGTAATAAATCTTTTAGTGCCAAAAAAGTGATGAACAATAACAATGACGAACAGGGCTATCAATTTAGCAGACTTTGGTTAAACTCTTATTTAACCACGTTAGATGAGTGGTCGATAAAGAATTATGAAGAACGATTTGAGCTTATTTATATTCGCTTTTTAAAAATTTGGGAATATCCAGACATAGAATTGCCTGAAGAAGAAAAGGGCACAGAAATAAATATTTTTGAAGCTGGTAACCCTACTGGAAAGAAGCTGGAATATTTTATTTTTGAAGATACAAAATACGATGAATCAGCGGTTTCAATGATGTATTTTGAAGTTGTGAAGACCTTATTTCAAAAAAATCCTAAACTCTTAATCGAGAATCAGGATATTATGAAAATAACTAAAAATGAAGAGGATTTTAGAGCACCTAGTGAAATCGCTAACGGCTATCAAATAGAGTTTAATATTGACAGTAAATCAAAATTTAATTATTTAAAAAAACTACTCACGCTTTACGATTTAGAGGATGAGCTTGTTATAAAATACAGCGATAACAATCCAATTTCTTTTAAAGCCAATAGACATGTAGTACGACATAAGTATTGGGAAAGAATTTTGGACAAAATTGAAAACACCCACCTATTTGAAAATGTAAATCCTACCAAAGATCATTGGTTAAGTACTGGTGCAGGTAAAGCTGGTGTTGCCTATACAATGGTTATCACCAAAAGTATCACAAGAATAGAATTGACTCTAGGTTCATCTAGTAAGGAACGAAATAAGCGTTATTTCAAAAGATTAGTAAATCATAAAACCGAAATAGAAAATCGATTTGGAGGTCAATTAGTGTGGGAAGAATTACCCAACAACAAAATGAGCAGAATCAAAATTGAGATAAACCATGTCAATCTTTTTAATGAAGATGACTGGGATGAAATGGATAATTTTTTCATTGAGAATTTACCAAAGTTTGAGGAGGCTTTTAAAAACTATTTAGGCCAACTTACATAATAAAAAATATGATAAAAAAAATATACATTTTTCTTACACTTTTATCGTTTATACCAGCTATTTCCCAAACTGTTATAAAAATGGAAAAAGTTAATGGAGTTTACAAAATACCATGTGAGGTTAACGGGATTAAAATGAAGTTTGTACTTGATACAGGTGCTTCTGATGTTACAATTTCGGGAACAGAAGCTAGCTTTCTTATAAAACAGGGGCTAATATCTAAAGAAGACGTAATAGGTAAAAAAAATTATCGATTAGCGGATGGCTCTATTAACGAGGGTACTAAAATAAGAATAAATAATATTAAAATCGGTGATATTAATATTAAGGACGTAACTGTGGCAGTTATTGAAAACCCCAATGCACCTTTATTGCTAGGTCAATCCCTCATGTCAAGACTTGGAAGTTTTGAAATCGAAGGGAATATATTAAGAATATACCCTAAATCTGAAAAAAAAATCTATGAGTTCTTAGGCATTGATTTGACAAAAACTATAGAAGACTTCGGATTAAGTAATGCTAACTTGTTTGAATCAAAACCATTAACAGGAGTTCCATTTGAAAGTTTAAAAATCCCCAGGGACCATGAATTAAAAGATCTTAATTTCGATAAACAGAGCTTAATTTTTGATGAAAATGGTAAAATATTTATGATTGGATTAGTAGAAAAATTTGATGAATATGATGAAAATTCTAAGAAAAAATTATCAAGAGAATTTTATGATAAACTTCGTAAGAGACTTATTTTAAATTTTGGTCAACCTGATAATGATAAAAGCAAAATTTCTGATTGGAATACCAAAAATTTTGAAATTAATATTAATGTCCAAGAAAATTATGACGTGGGTTTGTTTTATATCCCTAAGATTTTGATTGATGAAAAGAGAATAGGAACCTTATCAACTGAAAAGATAAGTGAAAAAGAGAGGGAATTGGCAACACTCAGGAAAGAAGTTGCTGAACAAATTGACACCTGGATAGATTCAGGATATGGATATAATATAAAAACTAGAGTTATATCTGAGAAATCTGATTTAAAAATTGAATTACTATTTATTACAGAAGAAGATGAAGATTTTAATTTTATAAAGTTTGCGGATTATTTTGCATTCGATGTATTAAATTACATTTTACCAAGCAGTGAAAATCTAAAAGTGCTTAAAATATTTTTGAATATAAATTTCGAAATTAAATTCATCAATAATGGGATTCAGAAATTATCATTTAATAGATACTTGAAAAAATCTGATCTAGAAAAAATCACACATCCATTATATCAAGATAAAGTAATCAGTATTTTAAGAAAATAGATGAAATAAATCCTTTGACTTTTAATTTTTCATTTATCGAGAAAGCATAGAAAACGACTTTTGATTTTTGAAAGAAAGCAATATCTTCAAAAAAATTAAAGAAGAAGAATTTATTGATAATTTAAAGGTCTGAAATCAAAAATACTTCAAAATGGAATCTACCTACAAAAGACTAATTGACGTTACTTTAGAAGAGCTTAAACATGAACTTGTAAAAGAAATTAAGAAAGAATTTAAGGAGGATTTTACTAAGGAACTAAAGAAGGTTTTAAAAGAACTAAAACCGAGTGAACCTACAAGATGGATTACAAGACAAGAAGCTTCAGAGCTTTTAGGGGTTACAGTAGCTACTTTGCATAACTGGAATAAGTCTGGCAAACTTAAAGCTCATAAAATAGGTAAGGTTGTGCGTTATGACTTAGAAGATATAAATAGTAAGAAAAATAGAGTTGATGTATCTAACTAAAGGGATCTTAAAAATAGTATTTTGATTAAATGGAGGAAATATTTAGTTGATCAATATCTTCAAAACTTGGAATTAAAGCTATTAGACAAATCTTATAATCACAGGTTTATAAAAGACTATAGCTTTAATAAAGAGGAGCAATCTTATCTGGACTCTAAGTTCAATCTCAGTCGATTTATGGATTCAGAGACACCGTTGATAGATCTAATGCAAAAAGGTCAAAGGGACTTGGTAAATCATTTCCTGTATGACAGTAGTATCATGGTTGATCCCAATGAAGAAAAGCAGGATCTAAGATTGTTTATTTGCTTCGTCCAGCATTATTTAAGTATACGATTAGAAGAACTAAGTCGAAGGTATATAGTTTTCCAGGATGGAATTATGCGCCTTTTCTTCAAGGGTTATAAAGTGAAAGAACAAGATTTTGAATTTATGAAGCAGTTTAATGCCTACAAAGATTCAAGACAACTCCAATACATCATGCTTGCCTCTTACGCATTAAAGTTAGCTGACCCAAGCTTGATTCTTGTGATGATTAAAAACATAGAGTTAATGACTAGCCTAACCATCATAAAAACAGGAAAACATATAGGCTTTTATAAAACAACAGAACGGCAAATTCTGAAAACAAGATCTAGTAGTCCTTACCAAAGGGAGATCATCAATTATATCACAAAATTCAAAAAAACTGAATTTGAGGATATAAAGAATAAGCTTTTAGAGGGTTTAAGAAATAAGCATGTGATGATTGAGGATAAAAGGTTGAGATATATTATTAATAGGCTTATTTAGGGAAAACTATATATTGGTTCATTAACTCTCTAGATATTTGATATAAACGTGTATTTTTATGAATACAAAATGAATTATGTGCAAGCTGAAAAAGGCCTGTGCGTTGTTATAAAAATCTAAATGAAATGAAAAAAATTATTTTACTATTTGCAGTTTTATATAATTCATTTGTTTGCAGTCAAAGTCTTGATGATGTTGTAAGATTTAAAACGATGAACTTAAATCAAATCGAGGAGACTTTAATTTTGGCTGACTGGAAATTTGTGAGTTCTGAAAATAGAAAGGCTAACACTAATCCGAAAAGCATTTGGGAATTCGAAGCTGAAACCTATACTTCGAGAACTTATGAATATATCGGATACGCTGGTGACCAAACTTTGTTTTCTGTAATCAATTATGCTGATAAAGACTCTAACAAAATAGAAATAAAGAGTGAGAATAGTTTAGTTTATAAAAATGTACTGCAAGATATTTTGGCCTCGAACTTCGAACTGACAGATAAAAATTGTCCTTATGAATCACATTACATGGGTGATTATAAAATTGGAGAAAAAGTGAATATGGAATCAAATGGTAAAGTTTATCAAAAAGGAAATAACAATATTCATATCATCATAAATAGATACGCTATCATAACTGACAAAAATGGCGGAAAGTTTAGCTACGATGGAAATGCAATGATTGACGAATTTAAAATAATTATCGAATAAGAAACTGAATGAAAAGCTAGCACATAACATCTAGTATACTAATAACTTTTATGTGCTAATCCGTAAGTTTTGGTATATTTAGAAACTTGTAAGATAAACCAAAAATTAAGCTAGTATTTGCACGCTACTGGCCATACTAGAGAACCGTTGTTCGTAAGTTGAACTCAACCGTATGGAAAAACAGAAGCTAAATAAGAATGTTGATGAGAGTAACTTAGAACACACTTTTAAGAATATCTTACTACTTGAAAAACTATTTGTTTTAGACAATTAAAAAGATTTACGAAATGAAATTAGAATAAACCATTATGTAATAGAAGATCCAAAAAAAATATCATAAATTATAATTAATTTCAAATAGAATTAAGGTAAAAACATAAAACCAACTTTTAAATAATTTCTTTATCCCAACTACTCACAATAATGTTTGCTAATATCCGGGCTTAATTGTATAAAGTTAGGTGTAAACAACTACACAAAATCAGGATAATGTATTTCGCATATTAATTCCAAATCATGTTTATATCAGAAGAACAATATATAAGAAAATTCAATGTCTATTCTAAAATGGTGGATTTTGATTCGATCAGAGACAACAGGGAGCGAATTAAAGAAAAAAGAAAAAACGAAAAAATCCAACTTAGTATTGAATTAGTTCCAAAAAGCAGTTGGTTTAATAATGTTCGTTCAAATGTCAAGAAGTCAGAATGGAACCGGATTAGATATGTAACATACGGTCTTGCAGAGTATAAATGCGAGATTTGTGACGACCGTGGAAATAGACATCCAGTAGAGTGTCATGAAGTATGGGACTTTAATAATTCTACTAAAATCCAAACATTAAAAGGTTTTATTTCGCTGTGCCCCTTATGCCATGAAGTAAAGCACTTAGGGCTAGCAAGAATCCGTGGAAATCATGACAGAGCATTTTCTAGGTTTTTGGAGCTTAATAACCTCTCTAAACATGAAGGTGTAAAACAATTTAAATTTTATAAAGAAGAATGGAAAGAAAGATCTAAGGTGGATTGGGAAATTGATCTTAATATCTTGGAATCTTACAAGCTAGATGTTTCTGATAGAATAGGGTGAATTTCTTTATGAACAGCAATGGCTTGCTGGGTGTAAAGTTTAAACTTTTAGAAGTTCAATTTATTAAAATTATTAAGCTGTCAGATTGGTATGTTCACAAAATAAATTGTTGCCTGAAATACAAAACCATTTATAAATTAGATATATGGTTTTATTTTAGAATCGGGGAGTGACTATATATAATCTCAAATAAAGTAAAGAGAGCTTGTACTAACTATATCTAAACCTTTTTAAAACATTCTCGGTACAAGCCACGGACAAATGAAAAATAAAAAAACCGTAATTAGCTGTATTTTAGCTTATTACGGTTTTTTAAAGCGGAGAAAGAGGGATTCGAACCCCCGGAGGTGTGACCCTCAACAGTTTTCAAGACTGCCGCATTCGACCACTCTGCCATTTCTCCAGATAACCAAATGTGGTTTTCTTTAGCGGTTGCAAATATAATAAGATTTTTAGTTTGACAAAATTATTCCCTTCTGTTTTTCATAAAATTGTTTTCACATTGGTCTTTAGAAGATTTTCACTTTATCAGTTAGTTTAAGTTTTTAAATCATGTTTTTCTAATGCATCGAAATCATTAGTTTATCATCGTTCAAGACTGGATGGCTAAATTAACTAGAGCATTAAGAAATGTATCTGTGAGCACGAAAATTAGCAGCGAACAAAATCTAAATGAAATTTCAGCTTTAATATTTCAAAGTCATAGCTATTACTAGTATTTTAGCGACAAATAAATGATTTATGAAAAAAATAATATTACCATTAGTTGTGGTTTTGGGTCTTGTTGGCTGCAAAACACAAATGAAAGATGTTAAAGATGTTGATCCTGTTCGGTTCTCTAATTCCATAACGTCTTCAGAATTAAGTGATTATCTGTATACGTTCAGTTCAGATGAATTTGAGGGGCGCGACACCGGAAGTAAGGGTCAAAAAGAAGCAGCTCAATACTTAAAGAATTATTATAAAAGCTTGAATATTCAAGGTGGTTCGGATGAAGATGATCCATACCTGCAAACCATTGATTCTTCTTTTTTTAATGGTAAATTACCTTCAAGTGAGAATGTTGTCGCCATGATTAAAGGGAGTGAGCTTCCTGAGGAGTATCTCATTATTACTTCTCACTATGATCATGTTGGGATGCGTAACGGTGAAATATATAATGGAGCAGATGATGGAGGGTCCGGATCTATGGCCATGATGGAAATTGCAGAAGCTTTCAAAAAAGCTATAGAAGAAGGTTATAGACCCAAAAGATCTATCGTTTTTCTTCACCTTACAGGTGAAGAAAAGGGTTTGTTAGGGTCTAAATATTATACTCAAAATCCTATTTTCCCTCTCGAAAATACAGTGGCTAATCTCAATATGGACATGATAGGTAGGGTAGACGAAGCTCATAAAAACAATCCAGATTATATCTACCTTATAGGTAGTGATAAATTGAGCACAGAACTTCATGAAATTTCTGAAGAAGCCAATTCTAAGTACGCAAATATAGATTTAGATTACACGTACAATGATGAAAATGATCCAAATAGATTCTACTATAGAAGTGACCATTACAATTTTGCAAAATTTGATATTCCAATTATATTTTATTTCAACGGTGTACATGAGGATTATCATAAACCAACGGATACAGCGGATAAGATTGATTACGAAGTGCTTGAAAAAAGAGCAAAACTCGTGTTCTTTACAGCTTGGGAAATTGCCAATCGTGATGAAAGACCTTTTGTAGATAAACCAACATTATAATTAATAGAATACAAAAAAACGGCAACTGTAACGTTGCCGTTTTTTTTACTTTATATATTAGCTGAACCTTTACCTTGCCTTATAAGCTCTGGTTCCGGTTGCGTTAAATCAATAACCGTAGATGCAATGTTATCACCATAACCAGCGTCTATGACTACGTCTACAAGTTTATCCCATTTTTCTGCAATCAATTCTGGATCTGTTGTGTATTCTACAACATCGTCATCATCTTTGATTGATGTCGAAATAATTGGATTACCAAGATGTTGAACAAGCATTTGCGCGATTTTATTATCTGGTACTCTTATACCAACTGTTTTTTTCTTCTTAAAGACTGAAGGGAGATTATTATTACCTGGTAATATAAAAGTATAAGGTCCAGGCAAATTGCGTTTTAAAATTTTGAATGTCGCAGAATCAAGTTGAGCGACATACTCAGACAGGTTGCTTAAATCTTTACAAACAAAAGAGAAATTGGCTTTTTCAAGTTTTACTCCTTTGAGACGTGCAATTTTTTCTAGGGCTTTGGTATTATTGATATCACACCCAAGTCCATAAACGGTGTCTGTGGGATAAATTACCAAACCACCATCTTTAAGAACTTTTGCAATGCGCTTTATTTCTTTTTCTGAAGGATTTTCTTCGTAAAGTTTGATGAGTTCTGCCATGTTCTTATGATTAAAATGAACTCTAATTTACGAAATTATTCACCTATAGATGATCTTTTTTTGATGGTATTCACTTTATCTGTAATATAGGATACGATAGTACCAAAAATAGCTATTCCATTAAGTATTAAAATACTTGCAACAAGTTTGCCTGGATTAGTAACTGGATAATAGTCCCCATAACCTACGGTTGTGATTGTGATATAGCTCCACCACAAAGCATCTTCAGCCGTTTGGATATTACCTACGTCTTTTTCTATGTATAAAACAAATGTTGAACTTAAAATTAAAGTTATGGTAGATACAAAAACTATCAATCCATAGAGACTTGCTTTTTTGTTGGTAATAATAAACTTATAAAGCCTATTTATAGATTTAACTATTCGCAAAATTCTAAAAATCCTAAGGACTCTTACGTATCTAAATTGATCTATAACAGGAAGGGATGACAATAAGTCCAACCAGCCGTAGGTGTAGAAATACTGCCAGCGTTTTTTTCTTTTATATAACTGTACAAAAAAATCATACAAAAAGATCATGCAAAGGCCGAAATCGTAATAATGAATTAGGCGATATAGCTCGGAATCCTGATCAATAAAGAAAGTAAAACTCAACAGTATGATACTGAATATTGATAATAGCGCAACAATGAGTTTGGTGACTGTTAACATTAAGAGATAACTTTAAGTTTAGCAAACTTCAGGATGAGGTTCTTAACCCCTCCATTTTCAAACTTAATCGCTGCTTTCTTATCCATCCCCACTCCTTCCATATTTAGGACCTCTCCTTTACCAAATCGAGTATGCTCTACCATTTGCCCTACATCCAACTGCATAGGTTTTGCTTTTTGGGTAGGAGTAGAGTCTCCTTCTGGTTTAATCTTTCTAAGTCGTTTTAGTTGCTGTTCAGTTGGTTTATGACTTGGAGGAGGGGTCCCGTTTTCTGGTTTAGTTTGCCTTAACTTGGACTTATCTACTTCGTCAAATATATCTTTATCGATAAGAGGTTTGTATCTATAATCGTCTTTTGGAATCATATAGTCTAGATACTTCTCATCGATTTCTTCAATAAACCGACTTGGTTCAGCATCGATCAATTTCCCCCAGCGGTATCTTGAAAGCACATAGGTGAGGTAAGCTTCTTTTTCTGCTCTAGTCAAGGCTACATAAAACAATCGTCGCTCTTCTTCAAGTTCAGATCTAGTACTCATGCTCATAGCAGAAGGGAATAGATCTTCCTCAAGGCCTACGATGTATACGTAAGGAAACTCAAGTCCTTTGGCCAAGTGAATCGTCATAAGAGCAACGCGATCTTCATCGGCTGTTTCTTTGTCTAATGACGTTGCTAAAGCGATATCTTCCAAAAATTCTGTAAGCGATCCCTCGGCATTCACCAGTTCTTTTTGGCCTTCTACAAAATCGCTAATACCATTAAGTAACTCTTCAATATTCTCTATTCTAGCAATTCCTTCTGGGGTGCCATCTTTTTTAAACTCTTGGAGAAGTCCTGTTTTTTTGGATACAATTTCTGTGATTTGAAAGGCATTCAAGGAGTCATTCTGAACTTTAAAACTTTTAATCATATTAACAAAGTTGACCAATTTTGTCTGAGTGCCTTTATTAATAGTTAAGTCGAGTTTATTTATATTTTCGATGATTTCAAAAATCGTCCTTTTATAATGATTGGCCGCCAGTGTTAATTTGTCAATCGTGGTCTGTCCTATACCTCTTGAGGGATAATTAATGACTCTTTTTAGAGATTCTTCATCTTTAGGATTTACAATCAACCTTAAATAAGCAAGAATATCTTTGACTTCTTTTCTCTGATAAAAGGATAGACCGCCATAAATACGGTATGGAATATCCTTACGTCTCAGGGCATCCTCAATAGATCTACTCTGGGCATTTGTACGGTACAATACAGCAAATTCTCCGTTTTTGGCACCTTCTTGCATGCGCTTCTCTGTAACAGAGTTGGCAACAAATCGGCCTTCTTCAGCATCATTCACCAGTCGATTTACATGAATTTTAGAACCCTCAAGGTTTTCCGTCCACACCACTTTGTCGAGCTTGGTTTTGTTTTTTTCAATAATGGAATTTGCAGCATCAACGATGTTTTTAGTAGACCTATAGTTTTGCTCTAGTCTGTAAGATTTTACATCGCTGTAATCCTTTTGGAAATTTAAAATATTATTGATGTTGGCTCCACGGAAGGCATAAATACTTTGTGCATCGTCTCCAACTACGCATATATTTTGAAACCTATCGCTTAAAGCTCTTACAATCAAATATTGAGAGTGATTGGTATCTTGATACTCGTCTACTAAGATGTATTTAAATTTTTGTTGGTACTTAGCGAGTACCTCAGGGAAACGTGTTAGAAGCTCATTGGTTCTTAACAACAAATCATCAAAATCCATAGCCCCAGACTTAAAACAACGATCAACATATTCCTGATAGATTTCTCCTAGTCTAGGTCGCTTAGCCATAGCATCTGCTTCTTTCAATTCTGGGTTTTGATGATAAGCTTTTACGGTAATCAGGCTGTTTTTAAATGAAGAAATTCTCGATTGAATTTGCTTGTATTTATAAATATCCTTGTCGAGATTCTTTTCTTTAATGATAGACCTCATCAATTGTTGGGAATCGTTGGAATCGTATATCGTAAAGTTGGAAGGAAAACCGAGTTTATCCCCTTCAAACCTCAATATTTTCGCAAATACTGAGTGAAAAGTTCCCATCCATAAATTTTTGGCTTCTGGTCCAACAATTTTAGATATCCTATTCTTCATCTCCCGAGCTGCCTTGTTGGTAAATGTTAAGGCAAGGATATTAAAAGAGTCTACACCCTCACTCATCAAATAAGCAATTCTATAGGTTAACACTCTTGTTTTGCCAGAACCTGCTCCCGCGATCACAATCATTGGTCCATCCTTCTGTAAAACAGCTTCGCGTTGAGCTTCATTAAGTTGTTTAATATAATCTTGCAAGATTCTAATTTTAAGTCATATGGTTATTCGTTCAAAATTAATCAATTTACACCCAATCTTTAAGTCTTCCAGTTTTTAATTTATAGTCTAAAAAGGTGAAGTTGATCATAATATCTATATTTGAATTAAAACTAAGCAATGCAGTCAGCTTCAGAACTTTTAGGGTATTTATCTTATTTAATACCATCGATAATAGTAGGGGTGATAGCCTTTTATTTCTTTAAAACATTTGTAGATCATCAAAAGGAAATGCAATATATGGAGCTTAGAAAAGAGAATAGGAGTGAAGTCTTACCCCTTAGATTACAAGCTTTTGAACGATTGGTTTTGTTTCTTGAACGCATTTCACCTGGTCAATTGCTTTCTCGGATAAAACCTGTTGGAGAAAATAAATACGATTATGAAAACTTACTTATAGCATCAATAGAACAAGAGTTTGAGCATAATTTGGTCCAGCAAGTTTATGTAAGTCAAAAATGTTGGGAGGCTATTAAGGCTTCCAAAAATTCGACTATTTCTTTAATCCGAAAAACGGCTATGAGTGATAAAATTACCTCCGCTCAAAAATTAAGAGAAGTAGTGTTAACAGAATTATTCGAAAGATCTTCACCAAGTGATACGGGTATTGCCTTTTTAAAAAATGAAATCAGGCAATTATTTTAATACCTAGTGTTGAAAAAAGTCTTTTCTCGAATACTAAAATCTTGAGCTAGTTTATTTAGGGCTTTAGAATGCTTTTCAGAATTCATCAAGGTATCCAGAAGTTCTCTGCAAAATTTTTTGAATTGCCACACAGGATGAAAAACACCTTCCATTAAATCCTTATAATTTTCTTTTGAGAAGGTATCAATTTGGTATAAATATCCAAAAGCATTCTCTCTCACTTGGTACGGGTAGCCTGGTTGGGTATGCTTGCTTAACTCACCATAAACCGAAGGCTTTTTATCAGGCTGATAATCTGGTGTAGCTAAGTTGAGAGTGAGCCAAAGGAGTTTTATATTTTTATTTTGAAAACCAACAGAAGCTTCCGTGGCCTCCAAATAGGTATGCCTATCTTCAGGGAAGGCTCTCCAAAGGTTAAATAATGCTTTTTCGACAGTGGTATATGAATCGTCCTTAAGCAGGCTTTCGTAGTCTGCCTTGAGTTCCTTGGGAATAGAAGTCAAAGAATTCGCAATGGCCTGCCTAACATATAGATTATTGGTTTCAAACGCCTTTTTATAGAGTGGAATCGAGAGGTCAAAGTCTCCACCATTAAGCTGATGTACAGCTTCCTGTCCTAAGTAATCATTCACAGGGAAATCAAGAGCGTTACTAATTCTATCTGTTTTAAGACTCAGTCGGGTTTCTCTAAAAGCAGCCAATTTTAAGTAGTTTTGAATAAACTCCTGCTTCTTTAAAAACAATAAGGTTTCTTTAGACTGAAATGCTTTTTGGTTAAGCCATAGCTCTTTAAAATTAGTGAGAGGTTGACCGTAATGAAACTCAACCTCAGTCATAAAATCTTCTGTGGTGACGTTCTTATAAGCATATTTATTTAAATAACTTTCAATAGCTTTTTGAAACACAGCCTCACCAACAGTGTTTTTTAGAATAATAAGCGCCCAAGCTCCTTTTTCGTAGTAAGTTAAAGAGCTTCCTCCAGGGCTTACGAGTACTTGTCCTTGTCCAGAATCACTTTTAGCTTTAAGTTCTTCTGCGGTTTTAAAAAGTTTAAAATAATAATACTCCTCCCCAAACACTTCCTTTTCTACCTCCAAGGCATAATAGGTGGCAAAGCCTTCGTGAAGCCAATGGTGTCTAGATGAAGCCTCGGTCACCGAATTACCAAACCACTGGTGAGCCAATTCGTGCGCTTGGACGTTTACAAAACTCCTGTCATTTGCTCCAATACTATCCACGACAAATTCTTCAGAAAAGGTATTGAGTGTTGTATTCTCCATACCAGCATACAAAAAATCTCGGACTGGGACTTGCTTGAAATTTTGCCAAGGATAATTTATATTGATTTTGTTTTCTAGACTATTAAAGATTTTGACATGGTCTTGATAAGTGTAACTCATCTTATCCAGATGTCTGGTTTCAAGATAGACTTGCAGTGGAACACCTTTTTTGCTTTTTGCAGACGTTCGCCTGAAGTCTCCCATTACAAAACCTACTAAGTAGCTACTCATCGGTTTTTGCATTTCATAGTGCCAAGATTTATGGTTCAATCTAGACCTTGTCTTGTTTAGGCTGCCATTAGCAATCACTTCATAATTCTTAGGAGCCTCGTAAGTAATAGTAAAGATCACCTTATCATTCATATCATCAAGACTTGGCAACCAGTGGGAAGTGTATTTGCCTTGTCCTTGGGTCCAGACTTGAGACGGATAGGCTTTCAAAGTTGAGTTGAAACTCACAAAGTAAAGCGCTTGTTTAGGCTCGCACTGATAAGAAAAAGTAGCCGAATAGCTTTTATCTTTTTTAAAATTACTTGTCATCCAAATTTTATCGTCTGTATTAACAATTTTGAGAGTATTTGATTCCGAAGGTTTAATGCGCATATCGACTGCGTCTAGATAAACAGAATCTACATCTTTTAGGGTCCTGAAACTGACTTCTACTTGTCCTTTTATTTCAAAATTAATGGTATCGATAGTAACTGTAGCATTTAGTTCTAAAAAGTCAACCTTTTCAGTTTGTTGCCCGTAGAGTAGAGAAGAGGACAGAAGCAAGAATACTATAATTTTTATCATTCTACAAAGTTAGGGTTTTGCAATAAAAAAAGCTGCTAGATTTCTCTAGCAGCTTTCGTAAATAGTATAATAAATGAATGTTTAATTCACATCCCAGAATAATCTAGTTTGTTGAGAATCACCACCTATTGCTTGAGAAGCTGCATTATAATTTGCTTCATTCAAGTTTTGTTCATTAATAGGATAAGTATATCTTAATGGTACTGGATTTCCAGTTGACCCTGGAAGGTTGAGAGTTGGCTCATCATATTTTCTCCAAACAGACCATCCTTCTATAGGATTATCATACATAGCTATCCAGAATTGAGTTCCTATCAAAGCATTAGAATTTGCAGAATCATAAAAAACATCTGGTCGATTCAAATAGTCATCTATTGCATCTTGATCATCAATACCAGCGTAATTCATAGAAGCTGTTATACCGTTTTCATAATGAGTTGAAGCATTCCCAAATACATCATAATTAAGATCTGTGGAAGTTGCAGTTGCTAAATGAAATGAAACCTCTGCAAAATCCAATAAAATTCCTGGGTGTGCTGGGTCTAGAAAGCTTTCCACCATATGAGTTGAACTATTATAAGGATTTTGAGATCCATAGATACCGCCTTCATAAACACCATCTCCAAGATTTTCATCAAAATAATACATACGTCTTGGATCATCCAAATCGTTCATTATATCAACGATTGTATTGGCTGCAACATAGTCAGAACGACCACTTTGTACTAAGTCTTCCCATAATGGATTAGTATTAGGGGGTGAGCTTTGATAGACAATAATGGCATTATCTTGATTTCCAGTAAAGACACCATTGCTAGCTGCATCTTCAGCGGCACTTTGAGATAAACTAGAATTACTATCAGAAATTCTCATTGCTAACCTTAACTGTAATGAGTTATTGAATTTACTCCACTTACTCATGTCTCCACCATATATGACATCTGCTCCTGCGAAGCCTTTTCCTGAGCTTAATAACGTTCTTGCATTTTGAAGTCTTTCTATAAGATTTACATAAATGGTTTCTGCATCATCATAAACAGGTAAAAAATTATCAGCTTCACCTTGTAATGCTTCAGTATATGGGATATCACCAAAAGTATCCACTAAAACTTGCCATGTGTATACTTGTAATACTTCAATTTGACCTAACCGAGCATCTTTATCAGGTTGTGTAAGTAATTCATTTTCATTTACATTTGATTTGGCATCTTCTAAGTCCAGTAAAACATCACGATACAATTCAGACCATTGAGACTGTGGAACGTTACGATTAGTCAAAGCATAATTTGGCTCATCAACATAAGTTGTAGCCGTTAGATATTGACTTATAAATCTAAATACATTAATATTTACATTTGGACTAGCCATAAAGTCCCCTAAACTTACCGTAGCAGATGTGAACAAAAAATCTTCTGAAACCTCTGTTGGGTTTTTAGGGTCTTGATTTAGCCTCTCATATTTATCATCATCTGCACATGAGATGAAGAGACAGGCTATTATAAAAGTTAAAAAATATTTTTTCATTTTGTTTTTGTTTAAAAATTAAACTTAAGATTCAGGCCATACTGCTGCATAGCTGGGTAAGCTCCAGATTGGTAACCTTGGATGTTTCCAGAGCTTAATCCAGCTTCTGGATCTGAATACGGCAGGTTCTTATTAATTATCCATAAGTTTCTACCAATAATTGAAAGCGAAGCACCATTAAATGGTAATTTTTCTAAAACTTTATCACCAAAATTATAAGTTAAGTTCAATTCTCTCAATTTAACGTAGGATGCATCATAAACATGCCCTTTATTAGCGTCACGAGCATAACCGTAAGGATTTGCATAGGTGTCGAACGGAACTCTTGTTTGGTTTTGAGAACCATCAGCATTAACACCTGGTAAAATTATACCACCGCTATCGGCGCCACCTGTTAAAGGGGCTCTCATCTCGTTGCCTAAATCATTTATACCTGCTGTTCTATCATAAACACCAGTGGCAAAACCGTACCAAGTATCGAGAGAGAAAATATCTCCACCCTCTTGTATATCGATCAAAAAGCTAAATCTGAAATTCTTGTAAGTAAAAGTGTTAGTAATACCTGCATTCCAGTCTGGCTGTATGTTTCCAATTATATTATTATTTGATGACGTTGTTTCGTAATAACCACTGCTATTAACAGTTTTACTACCACTAGCATCATATACATAATCAGATCCTCTTATAGCCCCATATGGTTCGCCTGGTGCAGCATTTATAGATATACCTCCTTGAAGGCTTGCTAGCTCAAGGTTGTCTATACCATCTGTTAGACTTATTACTTCATTTCTGTTTCTAGACCAGTTTACACTAACATTCCAACTAAAGGCATCTAGCTCCAAAGGTGTTGCGCTAAGTAAAACCTCAATACCTTTATTTTCTATTTCTCCAGCGTTGAGTAATTTCCTTAAATACCCAGTTGCATTAGATACAGGAACCGGTGTAATTTGATCTTCTGTTCTTGTTCTATAGTAAGAGAAATCTAAATTAAGCCTATTATCTAGAAAGCTTGCTTCTAGACCAACTTCATAAGATTTTGAAGTTTCAGATTTTAACTCACGATTGAACAAAGCATCATTATTACTAGCGATCCCTTGGCCATCATAAGGCGTTGTCATGTTATAGGTATTAAAAACATTAAATGGCTGTGTCGCGCTACCTACTTGAGCATATTTAGCTCTGAATTTAGCAAAGCTTAACCAATCTCTTTCTATTATGTTTGAGAGTAAAATACTGGTTGAGATCGAAGGATAAAAATATGTATTATCTGCCTTTGGGAGCGTAGATGAACGATCTCTCCTCATAGTGGCTTCCAAATAGTAAGTGTCTTTGTAACCTAAACTTGTTCTAGCAAACACACCATCAACCATTTGGTCTGCTTCATATTCAACTGGCGGCTCCAATGGATTTTTACTATTGCTCAAAGCATAAAGACTAGTTTCAAATAGTCCCCCGTTTGTCTCTGCTCTTATAAAAGTTTGTTCGTTTCTTCTAAGGTTGAAACCAATATTACCGTCAAGATTTAAATCATCATTTAAATCTTTATTGAAATTTAATATTAAATCGTAATTATATTCAGCAACTCTGTTGTCAAACCTCGAGTAACTAGATACACCAACTGATCCTACATTTTTACGCTCTTCTTGTAATTCGCTATAAGTATCGAAGGTAAAACGACCTAATACACTAAATACATCATTGATTTGATAATTTAAATTGATGTTACCAAAATAACGATTACGAGTATCGGTCTGATAATTTTCATATCTTGTAAAGTATGGGTTATCAAAATATATAGGTGTTAAATTATCAGGTCCATTAGGATTCCAGGTTATATTTCTTCCTGTTTGAAAATAGGCATCACGTTGCTCATAAAGGTCAACATTAGTTTGATTCCATTGTCTAAAGGATTGCATGAGATTCAAACCATCATAACCTGTTCCATATCTACCTTTACCATCAGTTTTAATGAAATTAACATTAGAAGCTACCCTTAGCTTGTCTGATAAATCATGAGACCCAGAAAATTTAATATTGTTTCTCTTAATACTACTATTTGGAAGGCTACCTTCTTGATCTAGGTTAGTAAAACCGACTCTGTAAGTACTTTTATCAGTTCCCCCATCTAAGGAGACAGAATTAATCATAGTGTAACCTGTTTCCCATATGTCATTTGGAGTCTTTTCTGCAGCTACCCATGGCGAAGCTTGCTGGTAAGTATCCAATCCTGGATATAATGAATTCCATTGGTAGATCATTCGATCTGGGTCAAATGCTGCACCAAAAGAGGCGTCTTCTGTGAAAGGGGTTGTTTCATCTAAAACACCATCACCGTTGATATCACTCAAATTGAAATAGCCATCATCAGATTGATAATATGGACCATAACCTGCGCCATATTTTTGTTGATATTTTGGTAATGTACTTTTGTCAGCATTTGAAAACATAACAGAAGATCTTATACTTACTCCAAGACCTTTATTTTTTGATCCCTTTTTGGTTTCAATAATTATAACACCATTTGCAGCACGTTCTCCATATAGAGCTGATGCAGCTGCACCACGTAAAACATTAATCGACTTGATGTCATCAGGATTGATATCAGATGCTGCATTACCATAATCATAACCTCCTCGCCCTCTTGTCTGTCCAGCAGTATTAGAATTTTGGTTTATAATAGGAGTCCCATCAATAATAAATAAAGCTTGATTATTTCCTGTTAAAGAAGCACTCCCTCTTATGACAACATTTGTTGAACCACCCATGGTTCCAGATGATTTTACTTGAAGTCCAGCGACTTTTCCGGATAGAGCATTTGTGAAATTTTGTGTCGCTACATCAGATACTTCATCTCCATCGAGTTCTTGAGTCGCATAACCCAAAGATTTTTTCTCTCTTTTGATGCCTAAAGCAGTTATAACCACCTCATCGAGTTGACCGGTATCATCCTTTAATGTTACTTCAATAGAAGATTGACTACCTACAGTCACTTTCTGTTCTTTCATTCCTAAATAAGAAAACACCAGAACGGCCTCTTGTCCCACTTCGATAGAGAAATTTCCATCAAAATCGGTTTGAGTACCATTACTAGTTCCATCTTCTATTACGTTTACTCCCGGTAAGGGTAAACCACTGTTGTCTACAACAGTTCCTGTTACTTCTTGACTTTGCGCAAAACCCACATGAGAGATTAAAGCGAAAAGGAATAAGAAGATCCAATTTACATTTTGTTTCATTTGTTAATAATTTTTGTTTGTTAGAATTAGCCGTCGCGACGGCTATGGGTTTAGCTTTTTGTTAACAAAATTATAATGTTAAATTTACAAAAAAAATCAAGATTTAACTTTTATTACTCTGTGAGTCAGGGACTTAAACTTTTATCTAAATACGGACCAATCTAGCTTTAAAGAAAAAACATTGGAATATAAGGCAAGGCTTCGGTCTCCAATATCAGTAAGGGCGTAGTCAATTTGAATTCCTTTATACCGAAATCCTACTCCAAAATTGGGTTGGAAGCCAATGTTGGTTCCCTCACCACCAAGGGATTCAAGGTTTTGAAAATTACCAACACCGCCTCTTAATTAGGGCTTGCTGATTTTCAAAATTAGTATACATATTGATACTGTTGATTTGTATGTTTTGGTTGGCTATTTTTGATTAGATATATGTTGTAATTTGTTTTACGAAAGAGTTTATCCCATTGAATAAGTCTCATTTTGAAAAAGGCACAAAAAATAGCATATTTCTCGGCTATTTTTGTTAATGTTATAAGGTTCATCACAAAGAATATTGCTCCAATCCAACTCTGTGAAGTGTCGCTCCTTTTTGCTTTTATGCTTGCTAGACCGTAGGCGTTTTTTCCTTGTCCAAATTTAGCTTCAATGTGATTCCTTTCCTTGCGCTCCTTCTTGAGTTTCCTTTTTTGATAGGCGCTGAGCTCTACTTTGGGAGGTCTTCCTAGTGGCTTTCCAACACTACGTATTCCCTTTTCCTTGAGCCATTTCCTGTTTTTTCGATTAAGATATATTTGATCTGCCAGCACTAATTCTGGATAGCGATTATGAACAGTCTTATAAGCTTCTACTTGCAGTATTAAGTCTGTAGATTCATTGAATTGATTCCAGTTAATGTGTTCTACTCGACTCATTCCTTCTACAACACTTGCACTTATCTTTGCGCCAAATTCTGTGGCTGCTTTATCCTTTCCTCTTGGGATAGGACGCACATAAGGCTGGTAAATATTAACTATTCTATCCTTTACACTATGAATTTTGTTTTCATACATATAGACTTGTTGCTCATAAAGATGCTGAATTACCCAATATAATTTCTGGTCTCTATCAGACAATGGGAATCTAAAGGGGTATTTGTTTTCCAAATCTACAAACATTCCTAGCTTTTGTGGTTGCTCTCTTTGTTCTTGAATTTGGTTAAGCAAATTTTCTATATAACCTAAATTACGTTTTAAATAGCTGATTTGCTTTCTTATAAATTTACGGATTACTTTTTTAGACTTCCTTCGTTTTTTAGAAAAAACGAGGTATTCTGTTCTAGCTATTCTACGATAATCTCTAGGTTTAATGCCTGTTGCTACTTTTTTACAAAGCAAGTCTATCATACGCTCACTTTCTTTTCTTGCTGTATTAAGCAGTCCTGCATCAGTAGGGAATACTATTTTTTGATTAGCTACCGAGGCATCAATTTTTAGCTTACCCTTATTGTTAGAACTGCAACAGGGCTCGTTAGGATTATTATCCTTATCGTTATTATTGTAAATCATCTTATGCTTTGTGGGCTTTAATTGATCTGCTTTCTCCATGATTAAAACATTCCAAGAATCAAAACTGCTCGACCCCATACGTTTACGTATATCTACAAAGACTGTAGGATGAAAAGGTATTTGAGTTTGAAAACTTTTTAACCCACAAAAATATTGCAAATAGATATTTTCACTAATCATCTCAACACAACCTCTATCATCTAGTCCTAATTTGTGCTTTACGATGATTGCGGCTATTACCATTCTTACGTCAATACTTTTACGTCCCGAATTTGCGTGGAGACTCTTTGAATAGATCTGTGCCAGTGCGTCCCATGGAACAAGAACTGACAGTTTTACCCAACGATTATCAGAAGATAATTCTCGATCAAAAGGATGCGAAAAGCCATCCAAAGTAAGTTGATTTGCTGGGGTATATTGTATCATAACTGCAAGGATTTATACAGTAATTTACAACAAATAGTGCAGTTATAAAAAAAATACGGAGTGTTTTTAACGCTTAAATATCTGTAATACAATAACTTAAAATAATTATCTTAGAAAATCAGCAAACCCTAATTACACTAACTTGATACAGTCAACTTCAAAACCAAAAGCGGGGGTAGCACTCATAGATCCAGAGGAAATAATATCATTGGTTTCTGCAAAGCGAAAGTCCATATTCAAGGAAGTAGTAAGATCAAAATCTCTGTGAATACTTGTGGTTTTAGCAATGCCAAGTTGAAGTTTTGGCAGTGTAATTTCAGTGGTCTCAGGTGTGGTTTGGTTTTGTCCATCGATGGCACCTTGTATAGTGGTCAGCTCAGCATCATCAAAAGTCCAAATTGACCAGATTCAATTGCTTCGACTACTTGAAGATTAAAAGAAATCGAGTAATCTTTCTGACTAATCTTGACATACTCACTCTTTATTGATGTTTGCATTACACTAAGATTTTAGTGTATCGCTATGTAAGGACGGGATGGTTTTTAAATAAACAAAAGCTGCTAGATTTCTCTAGCAGCTTTTGTTTATTTAAAATAACTTGATTTATTTATTATTGATAGCTAGTATTACAGTAGTTGATTAATTCTGGCCCTGCAGGAGGACTAGGGCCAGCATCTACAACAGTATTGCCATTCGATGCAATAACTTGAAACGTAACTTCCCCATCAAAACTTCCTGAAGAATATATAATAGAGACTACTTCTGTAATTGGGAGAACTTCAAAGGTATTTGTTTGGCTAGAACCATCTTCTATTGTAAATGAAGTTTGTTCTCCGTCCAAAGAAATAATAAGTTCAGCTCCATTCCATCCATCACCAAACGAATCTTGTAATTCTATGGTCCAAGTTCCATCCGCTGGATCATCTGGTTGACAAAGAAGATTCAAGTTATATTGGAATGGTGAGAGATAGAAGGCCCCACCAGAAACAATACCATTTACATTGGTGCTTGTATAGACCGTCCCGTCATTCATTACCAATTCTAAGCGTACATTTATTCGACCACCGCCAGCGTAATCGACTTCACTAAAATTGAAAAAATCATCAAATTCTGAACCTGTAAAATCAAAATTAAAAATCGGATATTCATTGTTGGTATTAAAATCACTAGCAGGGACCGATTCAAATAATGCTTCATCTTTTGAAATATTATTCGGGTCTCCATCTTCAGTGGAAGTGTCAAAAAATGATATAAAAACATCTACCTTTTCAACATCTTGTCCTCTTTGATCTATTACTTCTGCTGAAATGCTTATTAAATTTTCTTCACCAATTTGGAACTCCAAATTAGTCTCAAGAGTCTTTAAAACTGTTCCTCGAGTAGTAGCATCTTGCAATTCTTCTGTACTTATATCAGCTTCGCTACAACCTATAAGTAGAAGGATTATTGTTACAAAACCTACTTTGTTTATGAGTGTTTTCATTAGTTTCTATTTTTTTAGTTATTTTCAGGAAAACCAGTATCTGGATTATTATCCCAAAATACCTTTATTGTTAAGTCAGACTTTTGAGATACATTTGGATTAGCTTGAACTTCTGAGGATGGATACCAAAGCGTTCTTGGAAAGGGACCTGGATCAAGCTCTACACTTGGTTGAATGTCTGTTGGGGCACCTGTTCTTCTATAAAAATTGTAGGCATCCGTTCCATTTCCTATTAAAGATATGAAAAATTGTTCAGCTAAAAGATTTAGTTGCTCCTCAGCGTTTGATGTATCAAATTGATTTGCGACTGCTGAAATATAATCGTTTACCTGTGCAGCATCTGGAATGGTGGATCTATCAAAACTTTGAACACTTCTACCATCAAAACTTTGAACATAATTAATATGTTTTACCATCCCATTTTGCAAAAATTGCGAAGCTGCACCGGGATTTGCATCCACTTCTAAAGCAACTTCAGCTCTCCAGAATTCTACAGTAGAAGCCAATAATATAGGAGTAATACCATTTCCTTCAGCTCCGTAATTATTACCATCTATGATTTCAAAACTACTATCATCAAAACGTCCACCTATAGGATATAAACCGAATGCAGATCTTAAGAACCCATCTGGAGGTATACCATCATCTTGACCATGGTCTCTCCCCCATAATCCAAAATTGTCTTCTGGAAAGCAGTAAAGTATATTGTTTGTATCATAATGTGGAGGTATGGTCTGTACTATACATCTCTTCTCAGACCCTGTGATTGGATCAACATTAGATACTACATCATCTACCTGTCTATAGAAATAGTAACGAACTCTTGGATCCTCAACATTAGATTGTCCATTTCTCATTTTATCCATAAGCCAGTTGGACATATACGAACCTTCAGGTCCCCCTAGTCTATATTGGTCACGATAAATTTTATGTCTAGAGTTAGGATTATCTAAATTACTTCCCCAATTAAAAACGAAATCTTCCCCTTCTTGTATAAAATTACTAGTATTAGCAATTGCTTTGAAATCATCTATCAAACCTGGATTAACTAATCGTTGTTGAAAAAAGATTTTCATTTTCAAAGTATTTGCTAATCTTTCCCATTTTCCGTAGTCATTATCATAATAGAAGTCAGTTTCTAATTCAATAGTTGTAGGTAGTTGAAATTTAGTAATAGCATTATCAAGTAAATTTAACGCCGCAATATATACATCGCTACCACTATCCAAAGCTGGTGTAAAGTTAGTTTGATCTAAACCCTCTGAATAAGGAATATCTCCAAAATAGTCTACAAGCGTCACAATGATGTATGCCTCGATGACTTCTCCAACAGCTCTATGCTTTTCAAACTCACCTTCCAAATTTTCAATTTGACTATTCATAGCACGGATATCATTCAAAATATCAGAATATGCTTGGTTCCAAGCTAAATTGAAATCGGCTGGACCATATACATTTAGGTAATTTCTCCCAAACATATTTTCAAGTCGTGTCAATTCAGACCCGTAAGCACCCATTGTGTTTGTAAAATCACCAGTTCTTACTAAGATTGCATTCATCGTTAAGTCAATATTCGCTTCATTTGGACTTAACTCATTTGGGTTTTCTGTTTTATCCAAATCTATTGTCTCACACGAGTAAAGTGTTAATAGGCTCAGAGACAGAATAATTATATGTCTAATATGTTTCATTTTTTTTATTTTTTAAAAAGTTGCTCTTAAGGTAAATCCATATCTTTTTCCGCTCGGACCATTTAAGAAGTCAAAACCTCTACCATTACCGACACCAGTTCCTGTTATATTCGGATCAAAATTAACACCCTCAGGAGTATTTGGAGCATTATAATAAAGGTTATTACCAGATACTGCAATAGATAAGTTGCCAAAAGGTGTAGATTCTAACCATTCTTTTGGAAACCTATAGGTTAATGAAATTTCTGCCAAACGAATAAAAGAACCATCGTATACTTTTAATTCATCTGGAGCACCAATACCGAAAACATCAAAATAGTAAGTAGAATTATTGATTTGGGTGGTGTTTTCTTGACCCGCAGGGTTCACTCCCGGTAATATGTAAGTATCTAATCTATTTTCTGTATCTGTGGTCACCCCTCTTCCCAACATTGTTGCAATTGTATTAGAATAAATATCACCTCCATGTTGATAACTAATTAAAGTGTACAATGAAAAATTCTTATAAGATAGAGTGGTACTAAAATTTGTTAAAAAATCTGGAGTAGCATCACCAATCACATTTGGTCCTTGATCAATTATATACGTTCCTTGAGAATTAACAAGTGGATTGCCATCTTCATCTCTAGCAACAGACGAACCAATCATACTACTAAACGGAAATCCTTCAATTGCTGCATTACCAAGATTAGAAAATCCAGAATATGAAATTGCATTATCAACTGGATCATCGGTTGGTTCTAGTCCTAAATCTGTAACCTCAGAACGTATTTTAGTATAATTAAGGTTTACATCCCAGTTCAATCCATTTCCTTCATTTTGAATTACCTTTAATCCCAAGTCACCTTCAAAACCATAGCCCTCTATTTTACCAATATTAAACTGTGTCGATGTAAAACCTGTCGTTGGTGCAAGTGGTCTATCGATTATCAAATCTGTAGTGTTTCTTTTAAAATAAGAAAAATCCAAAGACACTCTATTATCTATTGCTCTGGCTTCTAATCCAATTTCAAACTCTTCGTATAATTCAGGCTTAATATCTGGATTTGCTAAAATTCTAGATAAAGAATTGTTGGCAACAGGAGTACTTGCTCCTTGCTGCTGAAAGAATCGAGTGTTAAGTGGTAAAGTATTTACGGTAGGGAAACCAGAAGCAAAACCTGCAGATGTACCATAACCTGCTCTAATTTTTAAGTAGTTTAAACCATCCTGACTTCTTAAATCAGAAAAGGCAGAGGTAGGTAAAAACGATACACTAGTACTAGGATAAAATTGTGAATTATTAATTTGATTGGACACCCAGTCGTTACGGGCAGATAAGTTGAAATACAGATAATCTTTGTACTCAAAATCTGCAACTCCATAAATTCCTACTATGTTTTGGAATGTTTGAAATTGTATAGGAGATTGTTGTCTAAAATTATAATGTCTAAACACATCAAATACTACTTGTCCAGAACTGTGCACACCATCTCTATCATATTTATTGTATCTGGATGTAGCACCAACCGTAAAATTCAAATTAATATCATCGGACAAATCATAATTACCATTAATTTGGAAGTTATGATCCCAAACAATATTCGCATTAGTAAAAGAAGAATACTCACCTAGTATTGGACCCGATGTAGCACCAATATTAGTTCCTGCTTCATTGCGCTCCGAGTAAACATCTAAACCTAAACGATATAAAATATTTAAATTATCATTTACATCATAGGTTATAGTATTTGAGCTATTCATTCTAGACGTAGTTTGATTTACGAAGCTATTATTAGCTACCCAATTTGGGTTTACAATAGCCTCATCATTCCTATAATACACGCTAGCTCCTGTTAATGGATTTTGAAAAGGCAATTCCATTAGAGGAATATTTCTAGGCGTAAAAAATATGTTTGAATATACCGATAAACCATCTCCAGTTGTACCATTACCGTCACCTAAAGCCACTGGTGGAGTTGTGAAATCTGTTCTTGAAATATTTATTGTAGAGTTTACAGTAATTTTGTTTGACAACAAAGCTCTACCACCAACCGAAAAATTTGTTCTAGTAATGTTATTGTTCGGCGTAAACCCGTCATCATCTAGGTGCCCAAAATTTACATTGTATGAAACCTTTCCATCTTCTGAAGTACTTCCAATATTTATAGACGTACTTCTGACTATACCTGTTCTAAAAAAATCTTTTACGTTGTTGGGTTGGTTTTCCCATTGAAGAGTTTCACCTTGAAATTGTGGAAAAACATCTGCAAGATTACTTCTATTATAAGGGTGATTATAAGTTCCATCTGAGCTTATACCACTTGCTGGTTCTGCATATCCCCCAAAACCTTGTTCATATAAACCAGGCCCCCAATTGGAAAAGAAATTTCCAAAAGCACCATCAAAACCATTACCAAATTTGCTATTGTAATCTGGAAGCGAAGCTATTTCATTAAAAAAGAGACCTTGAGATACTGAGATTTCACTTTTTTTCTTTGATGTACCTGCAGAACCTGCTTTTGTTGTAATTAATATAACTCCATTTTTACCCGCAGATCCATATACCGTTGCCGCTGCAAAACCTTTAAGTACAGAAACACTTTCAATTGAGTTTGGATCTAAATCTAAAGATCTCGAAGAACCTGAATTACCGTCTTGGAAATCACCAATAGCGTTGGTGTCATTAGAAATAGGAACACCATCTACAATAAATAAAGGTTGATTACTTCCACTTATAGATGTGTAGCCCCTTATATTTATATTGGTTGCAGAACCAGAAACACCACTAGAATTGTTAATGACAACTCCTGAAGCTTTACCATTGAGAACTCGGCCAAGATCACCTTCAGACCTATCTTCCAAGCCTTCAGATTCAACTGAACTTACTGAATAACCTAATGATTTCTTCTCTCTACTTGTACCAAAGCCAACTACAACTACTTCGTTTAATGCTTCACCAGATTCCATCTGTACATTAATAACTGTTTGTTCGCCTACTTTTATGGTTTTAGATGCAAAACCAATATAAGTAAAGATAATTTGTTGATTGCTCTCTGCTTCGATAGAATAATTCCCGTCGAAATCGGTTTGTGTTCCAACAGAGGTCCCCTTTATTAATACGTTTGCTCCCGGAAGGGGTAACCCAGAGTCGTCGGTCACCGTTCCGGTCACTGTTTTCTCTTGTGCAAACGTAATTTGCACAAGTAACACTAAAAATAGTGTTAGAATTCCATTTAACTTTGTTTTCATATCATTTGTTTAAGTAAATTAGCCAATTACAAACTTAAATGCATTTTCAAATATTAACAAGATACTAACGTTAAATTTATATAATTTATTAAAATATTTTCATTAAAATTTTTTAAAATTCTGAAAAACAGTGTTTTATGTATTGTTTGGCATTATTATTAATTTTATAAACAGGAGTTATAAAATTAACTAAATCGGCTGAGTAAAAAAGATTTTTAGAGAATGAACCACTTTATTTTATCGAATAAAGTCAGATTTACCCATAAAAATGAATTCATGGTCTAAAGACTAGAAATCAGATCGATTTTGGTTTAGGTTTTTTTAAAATATTTTCTTAATAATAAATTATCTGATTGAAGCTATTTTTTTTGTGAGAGATGCCTTTCAATTTTCAATACATAGTTAAGTCTTAAATTATGTCTTAAATTATGTCTTGAATTTATCCTTACTAAAGAGTATGTCTTTATTTTAAAATATCTAGTTGGATTTTAGGGAAACCATGATATTAAGTCAAATCTTATTTAAAAGATTAAATCCCCACTTTAAGGGTGATTTGCAACAAAAAAACCTGCTAGAGAAATCTAGCAGGTTTTTGATACTATATTATAGAATTATAAGCTAATTCACATCCCAGAAGATCGGGGTCTGTTGTGTATCTCCTCCAATAGCTTGAGAAGCTTCATTGTAATTTGCTTCATTCAAATTTTGCTCATTTACAGGATAAGTATATCTCACTGGTACTGGATTTTCTGTCGATCCAGGTAGGTTTAAGCTTGGTTCATCGTATTTTCTCCAAGTTGACCATCCTTCCAAAGGATTATCAAACATAGCAATCCAAAATTGAGTTCCTATTAAGGCGTTGGAGTTTGCAGGATCATAAGAAACATTCGGTTTACTCAAATAAGTATCAATGGCATCTTGATCATCAATACCTGCATAGTTCATAGATGCTGTAATTGCATTGTTGTAATGTGTTTCTGTATCTCCAAAAACATTATAATTTAAATCTGATGCAGTTGCTAAATGAAATGAAACTTCAGCAAAATCTAAATATATACCTGCATGTGTTGGATCCCTAAAGGCTTCCCCTATATGAGTTGATCCAGAAAATGGATTTTGAGATCCATAGATTCCTCCTTCATAAACACCATCGCCTAGATTTTGATCGAAATAATAGGTACGTCTTGGATCTTCTAGATCGTTCATGATGTCAACTATAGTATTTGCTGCAACATAATCAGATCTCCCGCTTTGTACTAAATCTTCCCATAATGGGTTGGTGTTAGGCGGTGAACTTTGATAAGCTATTATCGCATTATCTTGATTTCCTGTAAAAACTCCCTTACTAGCGGCATCTTCTGCAGCGCTTTTTGATAAACTTGGATTACTGTCAGAAATTCTCATTGCTAATCTAAGTTGAAGAGAGTTGTTGAATTTATTCCATTTACTCATATCACCTCCAAATATTACATCTGGGCCAATAAATCCTTGTCCAGAATTTAATAATGTACTCGCAGCTTGAAGTCTTTCTATGAGATCTTCATAAATAACAGCATCATCTTCGTAAGCTGGAAGCGTATTAGTTTCTGCTTGTAAAGCTTCATTATATGGTATATCTCCAAAGGTATCAACCAAAACTTGCCATGCATAAACTTGAATAATTTCAATTTGTCCTATGCGTGCATCCTTTTCACTTTGAGAAAGATCGGCATTATCATTTATATATCCTTTAGCATCATCAAGATCTAATAAAACATCTCTATAAATTTCAGACCATTGAGACTGAGGTATATTTCTGTTTGTCAAATCATAATTTGGTTCATCTACGTAAGTTGTAGCTGTGAGGTACTGGCTTACGAATCTAAAGATATTGATGTTTACATTTGGGCTTGCCAAAAAGTCTCCCAAACTCACCGTTGCCGAAGTAAACAAAAAGTCTTCTGATACTTGGGTTGGGTTTTTTGGGTCTTGATTGAGCCTTTCGTATTTTTCATCATCAGAACATGATGCGAAAAGAAAAGCTACTGTAAATATGATTAAGTATTTTTTCATTTTTTATTGTTTAAAAATTAAACCTAAGATTTAGACCGTATTGCTTCATTGCTGGATATGCTCCAGACTGATAACCTTGTACATTACCAGAACTCAATCCAGCTTCAGGATCTGAATATGGTAAGTTTTTATCAATTATCCATAGATTTCTTCCTATGAATGAAATAGAAGCGTTGGTGAATGGTAATTTTTCAAGAATCTTATCACTGAAATCGTAAGTAAGACTCAATTCCCTAAGTTTTATGTAAGATGCATCATAAACATGACCTTTGTTCGCATCACGAGCATATCCGTAAGGATTCGCATAGGTATCAAAAGGAACTCTCGTTTCGTTTTGAGATCCATCCGCATTTACACCTGGTAAAATTATACCACCACTATCAGCTCCACCGGTTAATGGTGCTCTCATTTCGTTTCCAAGATCATTTATACCTGCTGTGACATCATAAACTCCTGTAGCCATTCCGTACCAAGTATCCAATGAAAAGATATCTCCTCCTTCTTGAATATCAATCAAGAAACTAAATCTGAAATTTTTATACCTAAACGAGTTTGTTATACCTGCATTCCAGTCTGGTTGAATATTTCCAATCACATTATTATTGGAATCTGTTGTTTCGTAATAACCGTCACTATTTACGATTTTACTTCCATTATCGTCGTAAACATAATCAGTACCTCTTATAGCTCCATATGGTTGACCTGGAGCTGCATTAATTGAAACTCCTCCTTGTAGGCTTGCCAGTTGAAGATTGTCTACTCCATCTGTAAGGCTTATCACTTCATTTCTATTTCTAGACCAGTTTACGCTAACATTCCAATTGAAATCATCCATTTGTAATGGCTTACCACTAAGAAGAACTTCAAAACCTTTGTTTTCTATTTCCCCTGCGTTTAAAAGTTTTCTAGTATAACCTGTGGCATTAGAAACAGGAACAGGAGTAATTTGATCTTCTGTTCTGGTGTTATAGTATGAAAAATCTACACTTAATCTATTATCTATAAAGCTTGATTCTAAACCTACTTCAAATGATTTTGAAGTTTCAGATTTTAATTCAAGATTATTAAGAGTTCCATTCAAACTTGCAACACCTTGACCATCAAATGGCGCTGAGACTAGGTAAGTATTAAAAACTCTGTAAGGGTCTGTTCCACTTCCTACTTGTGCATAGTTAGCTCTAAATTTCGCAAAACTCAACCAATCCTTATCAATGATGTTTGATAATAAAACACTTGTTGAAATTGATGGATAATAATAAGTATTATCAGAGCTTGGTAAAGTAGAAGACCTGTCTCTTCTCATGGTAGCTTCCATGTAATATGTGTTCAAGTAACCTAAACTTGCTCTGGCAAATATACCGTCGAGCATTTGGTCTGCTTCATATTCTGATGGTGGATTTAGCGGATCTTTACTATTGCTCAAGGCAAAAAAGTCAGGTGCATTTAATCCTCCATTGGTGGATGCTCTTATAGATGATTGCTCATTTCTTCTCAAATTGAAACCAACATTCCCATCTAAATTTAAGTCATCAGTTAAATCTTTATTGAAATTTAAAATTAAATCATAATTGTATTCAGCTACTCTGTTATCAAATCTTGAATATCCTGAAACTCCAACAGATCCAACATTTTTACGCTCTTCTTGAAGTTCACTGTATGTGTCAAACGTGAAACGTCCTAAAACACTAAATACATCACTGATTTGGTAATTCAAATTGATATTTCCAAAGTAGCGATTTCTAGTGTCTGTTTGATAATTTTCATATCTGGTAAAATATGGATTATCTGTATAGATTGGAGTTAAATTATTTGGGCCGTTTGGATTCCAAGTGATATTACTTCCAGTAGCAAAATATGCATCTCTTTGTTTGTATAAATCAACGTTAGATTGATTCCATTGTCTAAATGACTGCATAACATTCAAAGCATCATAACCAGTTCCATATCTTCCTTTTCCATCTGTTTTGATAAAGTTGAAATTAGAATTTACACTGAATTTATCAGTCAGATCATGAGATGCTGAAAATTTGATGTTGTTACGAGTAATGCTACTATTTGGTAAGGCTCCTTCTTGGTCTAAATTTGTGAACCCAACTCTGTATGTACTTTTATCAGTTCCACCATCTAAAGCAACAGAATTGATCATAGTATAACCTGTTTCCCAGATATCATTTGGAGTATATTCTGCAGCATCCCAAGGTGAAGCTTGTTGATATGTGTCCAATTCTGGATATATAGAATTCCACTGGTAGATCATTCTGTCAGGATCAAAGGCCGCACCAAAAGAGGCGTCTTCTGTAAAAGGTGTTGTTTCATCTAAAACACCATCACCATTGACATCAGAAAGATTAAAATACCCATCTTCAGATTGATAGTATGGGCCATATCCAGCTCCATACTTTTGCTGGTAGTTAGGTAAAGTTTCATCATCCGCATTAGAGAACATCACAGAAGATCTTACTGTTACGCCTATACCTTTGTTTTTTTGTCCTCTTTTAGTTTCGATAATGATGACACCATTAGCTGCTCTCTCTCCATAAAGAGCAGAAGCAGCAGCACCTCTTAAGACATTTATAGATTCAATGTCATCTGGATTTATATCTGCAGCGGCATTACCATAATCATAACCTCCACCACCTGTTCTTTGGGCATTAGTATTTGAGTTTTGGTTTATGATTGGCGTGCCATCTACTACAAATAAGGCTTGGTTACTTCCTGTTAATGAAGCATTTCCTCTTATTACTACATTTGTAGAACCTCCCATGGTACCAGAAGATTTTACCTTAAGACCAGCAACTTTTCCAGATAAAGCATTTGTGAAGTTTTGTGTTGCTACATCAGAGACCTCATTTCCTCCGACTTCTTGCGTTGCGTAACCTAAAGATTTTTTCTCTCTTTTGATACCCAAAGCAGTCACAACGACTTCATCAAGTTGACCTGTATCAGGTTGTAATGTAATGTCAAGGCTTGTTTTGTTCCCGACAGTAACTTGTTGTTCTTTCATTCCTAGGTAGGAAAATACAAGAATAGCATCATTATCAACTTGTAGGGTAAATTCTCCATCAAAGTTGGTCTGAGTACCATTTGTTGTTCCCTTTTCAATTACGTTAACACCTGGTAAGGGTAATCCAGTGTTGTCAACTACAGTTCCTGTCACTTCTTGATTCTGCGCAAAACTCACTTGTGAGATGAGAGCGAAAACGAATAAAAAGATCCAATTTGCATTTTGTTTCATTTGTTAGTTTTTTTTGAATTAGCCGGCGACGAAACTAAAGGACACAAAAACTTTTAACAAGCCTATAAGGTTAAAACTTTATGACTTTTTAAACAGTTACTATGTTTTTATAAATATTGCCCTGAGCAAGAGAGGGTTAAAGCTATTTAGAAATCATCTAAATATTGACCAATCCAATTTTAAAGAGAAAACATTGGAATATAAAGCAAGACTTTGGTCGCCTATATCGGTAAGGGCATAGTCAATTTGTATGCCTTTATACTTGAAGCCAACTCCAAAGTTGGGTTGAAAGCCAAGCTCAGTACCGTTTCCTCCAAGTTGTTCCAGATTTTGAAAGTTACCAACACCACCACGTAGATAAACTAAATTCATATAGCCTACTTCAAAACCGAATGCAGGGGTAGCACTCAATGTACCAGAAGAGATAACGTCGTTTGTTTGTGCAAATCTCATGTCGAGATTTAAAGAAGTATTCAAGTCAAAATCTCTTGTAATTGCAGTTTTTCTCGCAATTCCAATTTGAAGTTTCGGCAAAGTGATTTCAGAGGCTTCTGGTGCTGACTGGTTTTGTCCTTCTATTGCATTTTGAATTGTAGCTAATTCAGAATCATCAAAAGTCCAGGTATTGTAGGTAGTTGTAATGTCCCTTGCCATTATTCCAAAGTACCAAGAGTTTTTTTGAAATTGGATCCCCGCGTCAAAGCCAAACCCCCAAGCTTGTGCAAAATCACCGATAACTCTTCTTATTACTTTAGCATTTACACCATATGAAAATCCCTCCAAAGGTAAATTCCTAGCATAAGATAAGGTAAAAGCATAGTCTGCAGTTGAAAATAAACTTATTCTGTTGTAGTCGATATTGCCTTGATCATCAATTAATTGTGTAGTGTTTAAGATGTCGTCCACACCAAAGCGGATAATACTAAACCCCACAGCACTTTTGCTGTCGATGGGCATCGCGCCTGCAACATAATTGTAAGTGGCTATGTTTGCAAAATAGTTAGCATGCATTGCAGAAACTTGATTGTCTTCCAGATGTACTAAACCAGCTGGATTCCAATATCCAGAATTCACATCACTCGTAGTAGCTGTTACAGCGTTTGCCATTCCAAAAGAAGCGGCATCCACACCAATGTTCAAGAATTCGTTGGAATACTTTGCTGTCTGTGAAAAAGCAAAAAATGTAGAAAACGATATTAATATGAAGGTAAGCCTCTTCAATCTTGTAATTATTTTGAGCAAATATGCTACAATTAATAATATTAAAACTTATTTTGCTATTTCTTATTGTGTGAAAATATTCAACTTTATGTCATTGATTAAAAGACAAATCCCAAACTTTATAACCCTTTTAAATTTACTCTCCGGGAGTGTTGCTGCTGTACTTGCAGTGCAAGGCGATTTAGGAGCTGCGACTCTGTTTGTTGGCTTTGGTATTTTTTTTGATTTTTTCGATGGCCTGGCTGCCAGAGCTTTGGATGTGAAAAGTGATTTAGGCTTACAATTAGATTCCTTAGCAGATATGGTCACAAGTGGTTTGGTTCCAGGAATTGTAATGTGTCAGCTTTTATTAAAATCTATGGATTCTTCTATGGATTTGGACTTTCTGTCTTCAGAGGTAAATTGGATGATTTTTATAGGATTAATCATTACACTCGGTTCTGCCTACAGGTTGGCCAAATTTAATATTGACGAGCGGCAAACCGAAAGTTTTATAGGTTTGCCAACACCTGCCAATGCGTTATTGATTTTAAGTTTAGGACTTATATTGGAATACCACCCAGAATCTTTCCTAATTCCCTTGATTGAAAACACTTACGTTCTTGTTTTTATTTCACTACTTAGCGTTTTATTACTCAATGCAGAATTAAAATTATTCGCCTTGAAATTCAAAAACTTAAACTTTAAAGAAAATTGGTTTAGATATTTTATTGTTATTTTTTCTATAGTAACTCTGGTTTTGCTTCAGTTTGTAGCAATTCCTCTCATAATTTTCATTTACATACTAGTGTCAATTGCTCTGCAGTCTAAAGACTAGTTTATTTTCTCCTTCTTGTTACTGCAAACAGAAATATGAATAAGGCTAGGAAATTTGAAATTCTGGGGATATAATCACCAGAATTTACGTAGAACGTTTTCCCCTCATATAGTGGTAAATCGTATTTTAAAATAGTTTTCTCATCGTATTTTGATTTTTCAAGAATGGTCCCATCCTTATCTATAAAGCCAGATATTCCAGTATTCGCACTTCTGGCAACCGCTCGTCTTGTTTCAATAGCTCTCAATCTTGCATAACTCCAATGTTGTTTATGCCCTTGAGTTTCTTCCCACCACGCATCGTTTGTGATGATAACTAATGCATTCGCTCCGTTAGATACATATCCGTTTACAAATTCACCATATACCGACTCATAACAAATAATAGGGGCAACGACGGAACCATTATTCAATTCAAAAACGCTTCTTTCATCTTGAGTGGTTTTCATAGCAACGGTGCCGCCAAGATCTATCATAATATCTCCCAGTAACGGCTTTAGAGTAGATTGATAAGGAAAGTTTTCTACTCCCACGACCAATTTTGACTTATGGTAAAACTCCTGTTCAGTATCTTTTCTTTCGAATACTGCACTATTGTAATCATTGAACCAAATACCTTCTCTTAAAAAATTACTTTGTGGTGACAACTGAGTCTTATCACGCAAAATTTCATACATTGATATGCCATATAAAATGTTGAGTTTCTCGTTTTGTGCAAAAAGTTGCTGAGAAAATTTCCTGGCTTGAGAAAATCTATAGTTTTTTATATCAACACCTTCAGCAAAAACCGTTTCTGGAGCTATGAGGAGTTGCTCCTTCTCATTGAGGAAAGGTTTGGTAAGCTCTAGTAGGCTTTTAGAAATTCCTTTATCATCTGTTGTGTATTTTTCAGCATAAGGGTCAACATTAGGCTGAAGAACTAAAGTCTCAATAGTATTTTCTGAATTTATTTCAGGCTTTATTATAAGACTAACGATAATAGGTAATCCAATTATGAGTATAAATCTTAGTCCTGTGCGAATTAGTATCCCTTTATCTTTATGCTGAATGTAGAGCAAAATACCCTTAAAGAGTATGAAATTAGAAATCAAGATCCAAAGACTTCCGCCAAAAGTCCCAGTGTATTCATACCACTGGATGAGATTGATATCATTTGCAAAGACATTACCTAGATTTAGCCAGGGCCATGAGAATTCCCAACCCAGGTGAAGTTTTTCAAAGCTAAGCCACAAGGCAACGAAAAATGACGATGCTGCTGTAAAAGCAACTTTTTTAGCTATAATATGATAAATCAGAAAAACCAAGCTCATCAATAGAGAGTTTGCGAGAATAGCAAAAATCCCACCGAAGGGAGTAGAGTAGTATAGCCAATAAGTCGTTACAATATTCCAAATTAAGAAGCTGAAGTAAGCATAACCAAAGGTTCTCAAGTTTTTTTTCTTAAAATTATCTTTCCTAATGTCAAATTCAGCAAGTAGAAGTGGCACAAATCCGATAAAACTTAAAGGGCTAAAACCGCTTGTAGGCCAACTTAATGCTAATAAAAATCCAGATGCTAAGGCTAAAAGTATGTTTTTCAAACTCAATTTTTTTTTCAAATTTACTTTAAAATTGAAGCCCTCAAAAGAAATTCTAGCAAACTAAAAATATAAAGAAATAGTTCATCGAGTATTCATCTGGATATTTTATAAATTTGTCTGTTCATCCTGAATTATGAAAATTAATCAAGCTACCCATTTTGAGATTTCTGAGAGAAAAATACTACTTAGAATTTTTGATGTGGTTTTTGTTTGGCTCGCCCTCTATATTGCTACAGAAAGTTCTTCGTTCACTTATTTTCCATTCAAAGACAATGTCTGGACCTGGTTGGTCACCCTGGGTTTTTACATTTTATTGTTTGGGACTGTCTTCGAAATTTATGATTTGCAAAAAGCTGAGTCCAGAAAGGCAACAGTGAAAAATGTAGTGTTCACTAGTTTACTTGTTACCTTATTTTTTCTACTTACCCCTATTTTTTCTCCCCCACTTCCAGATAACCGATTTCAAATCATTTATTTTTTTGGAATAATTCTTTTTACTCTATTGGTTTGGAGATTCCTTTACATAGGCTTAATCGCTTCTCCTAGATTTTTTAAAAGAGTTTTGATCGTTGGTGATGATGTTGATATTGATAAAATCGGAAACGATTTGTTATCAAATGATCCTAATTATGAAATTAGAGGGTTTATAAGTACGAAAGAAAGGACATCTGTCAATTTTGAAGCTTACAAACTTAGCGATCTGCAAGATGTTGTCCAGAGCCGTAAAGTAGGGGAGATTGTAGTCGCAAATTCCATTGATGGTTTGAGCTCCGAGCTTTACCAGGCTTTGACACCTCTTCTTAAGACAGGATTTCCTATTAAAGCCTACGCGCATGTTTATGAAGAAATCACCAGTAAAGTGCCTATTCAATATATCAACAACGACTTTTATTTTTACTTCCCTTTTAGTAGAAGCAATCAGAATCGACTTTACCTTTTATACCATAGAATAGTCGATATTTTAATGAGTTTAATTGGTTTGGTCTTTGGGATTGTCGTACTACCATTAATATTACTTGGAAACTTAATAGGAAATAGGGGTGGTGTTTTCTATAAGCAATTAAGGTTAGGGAAATCAGGGAAGGAATTTCATATAATCAAATTCAGATCCATGATCAAAAATGCTGAGACTAATGGAGCACAACTTGCTTCAAGAGGGGATGTAAGAATCACCAAATTCGGGAATTTTTTAAGAAGAAGCCGACTTGATGAACTTCCTCAGTTTTTTAATGTGCTAAAAGGGGATATGAGTTTGATCGGCCCAAGGCCGGAACGCCCAGAGTTTGTTAAAACACTTTCAGAAAAAATACCATTTTATGAAGTTAGGCAAATTATAAAACCTGGTCTTACTGGGTGGGCTCAGGTGAATTCCAAATACGCAAATTCAGATGAGGATATGATTGAAAAGCTTCAATATGATCTTTACTACATTAAGCACAGAAGTATTTTCTTGGATTTAAGAATTATTCTAAAAACGATAAGTACAGTGATATTCTTTAGGGGTCAATAGCTATTCATCGAATGCCAAAACATCCTTTGAATTGAAACCTATCTTAATGGTTTTACCCAAAACAGGCTCATTTGTAACAACCGTGAGATGTTCTCCATTATCAAGTTTGAGGAGCAGTTGTGAGTGTGTTCCTAGAAAAGTTCTTTTGAGTATTTCAGCTTCAGAAACATAATCACAATCTTGATTTACAGTAAGATTTTCATTCCTTATGGCATGGCAACAATCCTCTTTTAGCGGGCATTTGAATGCAGTCTGTAAACCTTTATTAAGTTGAACTGTATTTCCGAACAATGAAGCAACGTATATAGATTGTGGTTTTTTATACAAAGCTGAAGCTTCATCCTTTTGTACTAATCTGCCATTCTGAAGAATCAGAATTTCATCTGCTACTGCTAAGGCATCCTGGGTATCATGAGTAACAAAAATAGCGGTTACACCAGTTTTTTTTATAATATTGAAAACTTCATTTCTAAGCCTGTGCCTCATCATGGCATCCAAGTTACTAAAAGGTTCATCCAAGATCAAGACAGACGGTTTGGGAGCCAGAGCTCTTGCTAATGCAACTCTTTGTTGTTGCCCTCCAGACAATTCATGAGGATAACGTTTTTCAAAACCTTTCAAACCAACAAGGTCTAGCGTTTCTAAAGCAACATCTTTTTTGGTTTTCGATTTTTTAATGCCGTAAATCACATTCTCTAAAACAGAAAGGTGAGGGAACAAGGCATATTCTTGAAATACCATCCCAACATCTCTTTTTTCTGGTGCAATATTTTTTTTGATGGAAGCTACAAGTTGGTCTTCTATGAAGATTTCTCCATTGTCTAATTCTTCCAAACCAGCAATTAATCGGATTAGAGTCGTTTTACCACTTCCGCTTTCACCAACAACTGCGCAGATATCTCCTTTATTGACAAAAAAAGATATCTTCTCCAGAGCTTTGACCTTTCCCTGGTCATAAGACTTCGATAAGTTAGATATATTAAGAGTTGCTTGCATTTTTCAAAAGTAACTTATTTAAAAAAATTGCAGGAATTAATGCCGTTAATATTATGAGAAGAGAAGGAAGTGCAGCAGAGCTTACCATTTCATCGCTAGCATATTCAAAAGCCTTAACTGCCAGTGTATCGACATCATAGGGTTTCATTATCAACGTGAGCGGTAATTCCTTCAAAATATCGATAAAAACAAGAATGAAAGCACTCAATAATCCTGTTCTTATAAGTGGAAACTCAATTTTAAAGAAAGTCCTGAAGTTACCTTTTCCCAAGACTTTTGATGAATCAGATAGACTTCTATCAATTTTCAAACTAGAAGATTCTAAAGGCTGATAAGCTACGGCTAAGAATCTTATAACATAAGCATAAACAAGCGCTATTAAAGTTGCATTTAAAATCAACTTTGAAGTGATATTTTTTTCAATCAACCACTTATCTAGATATAAACTTGGTATTAAAACTCCGATAGCAATTATAATTCCAGGGACAGCATAACCTAGTATGCCAAGTTTTGAGCTACTTTTAAGTAATTCAATTTTGTTCCACTTTGTAAAAAAGAGTAGAAGTAAAGCTACCAAAACCGTAACCGATGCAGTTAAGAAAGCAATACCAAAGCTTTCCAAAGTGATTGAAATAAAATCAATATTCCAGACTTTAGAAAAGGTATGTTTTACCCAAATAAGAAGTTGTATAACAGGTAAAATGAAGCCTAGAAAAACCGGAATAAAACAAATAACACTGAACCAAATTTGATTGCTGATTTTTGGTTTTAGCCTTGAATTGTAATTTTGCTTTGAAGATTTTGGTGTTGTATAATTGAGCTTTCTTCTCTGCCATTTTTCAATAAGAATCAAACCAAACACAATGATTAAAAGGATTGCCGATAGATAGATGGCTGTTTCTGGTTCTCCAAGAGAAAACCAAGATCTAAAAATGCCAGTCGTAAACGTACTTACGCCATAGTAGCTTGCGGCACCATAATCATTCAACACTTCCATTAGAACTAGGACTAACCCTGCTATTACAGCTGGACGTGCCAGTGGAAAAATAAGTTTAAAAAAAGATTTGAATTCACTAATGCCAAGCATTCTAGAAGCTTCTAGCAAATTGGTTGCCTGAGCTAGAAAAAAAGTTCTACAGCTCACATAGACATAAGGGAAGAGCGAGATGCTTAGTACAAATGAGAGACCGTAAATATTCATAAACTCAACTCTGAAATCATTGATACCTATCACTTCCATAAACTTTGAGAATACCCCAGAATAACCAAAAACTCCAGCGTAGGCATAAGCCATAATATAAGCTGGAACCGATAGAGGTAAAATGAGTAGCCATTCCAGTTGTTTTCTGAATGGAAATTCAAATCTTGAAACTAGCCATGCTGTTGCAACTCCAAAGGTGATAACAATTATAGAGCAAAAAAGAACAAGTAAAAATGAGTTTTTTAAGTAGTCATATAATACATATTTTACTATATGACTCCAGCTTTCCCCTGGGCCATCAAATAATTTTAGTCCTATAGTGAAAATAGGTATTGAAACTATTGCCAAGATCAGCAACAACAAAAGAGACCATCGATTGAGGTCTCTTTTGAGTTTGAAAAATCTATTTTTTAGATTCAATTAGAAACTATTTCCAGCCTACTTTATCAAAAATGATGACAGCTTCTTTATTATATTCGCCAAGCTTATTGAGGGACAAATTATCTTCCTTAAAATCTCCCCAGGATTTTAAAATTTCTGAAGGTTCTACATTTGAGTTTACAGGATATTCAAAATTTGAGCCTGCAAAGATATTTTGAGCTTCTTCTTGAAGAAGAAATTCGATAAACTTTATGGCATCGTCTTTATTTGGTGAATATTTAGCAACGCCTATACCGCTCACATTAATATGAGTTCCTGTAGTTTCTTGGTTGGGAAAGAATATGCTAACACTTTTTCCAGCTTCAACTTCACTTTTATCTTCAGAGTTTAAAAGCTTGCCAATATAATAGGTGTTTACTATAGCGAGGTCGCCTTCATTGTTGGCTAACGCTTTTACTTGGTCTCTGTCATTTCCTTTTGGAACTCGTGCCATATTTTCTACAACACCTTGAGCCCATTCCTCAGCAAATTCTTCACCCTGATTTGCTATTATAGAAGCTAAAAGTGACTGATTGTATATGTTGGAAGAGCTTCTCACCATTATCTTATTATTCCACTTTTCTGTTGCCAAATTAGCATATGTTGATAATTGTGTTGAATCCACTCTGTCTTTAGAATAAGCAATTACACGTGCTCTTTTGGTTAAACCAACCCACTGTCCATCTTCATCTTTTAGATATTTTGGAACTATGGAATCTACAAGTTTTGATGAGAAAGATTGTAATAAGTCTTGAGATTTTGCTCGGTAAAGCCTCCCTGCATCAACGGTTATGAGTACATCAGCAGGTGATTGCTCACCTTCCAAGCTCATTTTTTGAATTAATTCGTCTGCACTAGCGTTTACAACATTGAGTTTTATTCCACTTTCTTTTTCAAAACGCTTGAATAATTCCTGATCCGACTCATAGTGTCTGTGTGTGTATACAGTTAGTATTTTTTCAGATTCTTTTTTGTTATCAGATTTACATCCGATTATTGAAACTGCAATTAGAAGTAAATAGATTATTCTTTTCATAGTTTTTTATTTGCAAATTTAAACAACTAAACTTATTTAGACTTATTATTAATAATATTTTTAACCAAAAAAAATGATCTCTTAATTGAGATCATTTAGTTATTAAACGCTTCAACTTAAAGAGCTGAAACATGTTTTGTAAGTTGAGACTTTAAATTAGCGGCTTTATTATTATGAATAATATTATTTTTAGCCAACTTATCGATCATTGAAATGATCTCAGGAAGACTTTTTGTCGCTTCGGACTTATCTTCTGTAGTTTTCAATCTTCTGATGGCATTACGAGCCGTCTTATGTTGATAACGATTTCTTAAGCGCTTTGCTTCGTTACTTCTTATTCTCTTTAATGCTGATTTATGATTAGCCATAACTTTAAATATAAAATTTTAATAGTAGTCCGTAGGGGAATCGAACCCCTGTTACCAGGATGAAAACCTGGCGTCCTAACCCCTAGACGAACGGACCGTGTTAATAATTTGTTATATGAACTTAAACTTGTAGTCCGTAGGGGAATCGAACCCCTGTTACCAGGATGAAAACCTGGCGTCCTAACCCCTAGACGAACGGACCATTAAATTTGCGAGTGCAAAAATAACCAATTATTTAAATTGCACAAATGTTTTTTAAAAATAATCAATAAGCTTTCGCGAATAAAACGCGTTGAGAAGAAAAATTGCCAGTTAAAACGCATTCACCACTCTCTTTGTGACCCTCCATAGGAATACAACGAATTGTGGCTTTAGTGATTTCTTTAATTTTTTCTTCAGTTTCTGTAGTTCCATCCCAATGTGCCAAAATAAATCCACCTTTATTTTCAAGGATGTCTTTAAAATCTTCAAAAGTATCTACTTGTGTAATATGAGAATCTCTAAAATTTTTAGCTTTAGTATATAATTCCCCTTGAATATCTTTAAGAAGAATGTCAATAAGATTTTCAATGCCCTCTTGATTTTCAAAGGATTTACTAAGCGAATCTCTTCTAGCAAGTTCAACTGTTCCCTTTTCAAGATCTTTTGGTCCAATAGCAATTCTCAATGGTATACCTTTTAGCTCATATTCTGCAAATTTCCAACCTGGCTTATGAGTAGTTCTATTGTCATACTTTACCCTGATGTTCTTCGCTTTTAGGGCTTCGGCTATCGACTCTGCTTTCTCGGTGATTAGATCCAGTTGTTCTTGATTTTTAAAAATAGGAACAATCACCACTTGTATAGGTGCTAAGTTTGGCGGAAGAACTAAACCATTGTCATCTGAATGGGTCATGACTAGTGCGCCCATGAGCCTAGTTGAAACTCCCCAGCTTGTCGCCCAAACATATTCTTGTTTCCCCTGGTCTGAGGTGAACTTTACATCAAATGCTTTTGCAAAATTCTCACCTAAAAAATGCGAAGTCCCCGCTTGTAAAGCTTTTCCGTCTTGCATTAAAGCTTCTATACAATAGGTTTCTACAGCACCAGCAAATCTTTCACTTTCAGATTTTAAACCCTGTATCACTGGCATCGCTAAAAAGTTTTCAGCGAAATCTGCATAAAGTGAATTAATAAGTTCAGCCTCTTCAATAGCTTCCTTTTTTGTGGCATGAGCTGTATGCCCTTCTTGCCATAAAAATTCTGTGGTTCTTAAAAATAAACGGGTTCTCATCTCCCACCTTACGACATTTGCCCATTGGTTGATTTTTAATGGTAAATCTCTATACGATTGTATCCATCCTTTAAAAGTATTCCAGATGACCGCTTCAGACGTAGGTCTTACTACAAGTTCCTCGTCAAGTTTGGCTTCAGGATCAACTCTTAATTTGCCCGGTTTATCTGGATCATTTTGTAATCTATAATGTGTCACTACAGCACATTCCTTAGCGAATCCTTCAGCATTTTTTTCTTCAGCTTCAAATAAAGATTTTGGAACAAATAGTGGGAAGTAAGCGTTTTCGTGTCCAGTTTCTTTAAATCTCTTGTCCAATTCAGCTTGCATTTTTTCCCAAATAGCAAAACCATATGGCTTTATGGTCATACAGCCTCTTACAGCTGAATTTTCCGCCAAATCTGCTTTCACCACCAACTCGTTATACCATTTGGAGTAATCTTCTTTTCTACTTGTTAAGCTCTTTCCCATTATATTTGATTTGGCACAAATGTTGTACCTGTGTTAATGATTATTTAGTTAGCACAAAACTAACTAAATTTGATAATAGTAATAATAAAAACCACAAGTTATGATACAATCAAGCAAAATTTTAAATGCTACAACTTTAGGAATATTATCTGTGGTTTTCTTGGCTTCGTGTTCGTCTTACAGAAACGTGAATTCTTCGTCTGATGGAATTTATGGATCTAGCGTCCCTTCGGAGACTAGAAGGTCGGTTTCTAATGAAGAAACTACTCAACGAAAATCCAATTCGGTTCAAAATTCAGATAATCAAACAGATACTTACTCAAAGTTTTTTCAAGATCAAGGTCAAATGATTTCTGAAGCTAGAACTTATAATAATGAGGTATTCACAGATGTTGACAATTATTCTTCAGATGATGGAAATTATACAGAAGAGGAAAAATATTACGAAGAGCCTATCTATAATGGTAATAATGCAGGATGGGGTACAAATCCAACCTCTGTAAGTGTTAATTACATAAATAATGGCTTTTACGGTCCTGGTTGGGGAGGCTTTGGCTTCGGAGGACCGTTCTTTGGAGGTGGCTTTTATGGCCCAGGTTGGGGTTTCGGTAGGTTTGGGTATGGAGGCTTTTATGGTCCAGGCTGGGGCGGTTTTGGTCTTGGAGGATTCGGTTATGGTGGCTTTTTTGGCCCAGGATTCTACGGCGGAGGAATTGGTTATCCTTTTTATGGCGGTTTCTATGGTGGCGGCTTTTATGGCAGAGGATATAATGGTATAGCTTATAATAGATACAATAGAGGATATGTAAGTAATACTAGATCTTTAGCAAACTCGAGAGGTAATTATAATAATAGATTAGGTAATACCAGATCTAATGTTACTAGAGCAAATTCTACCAGATCTAGAGGAAACGTTACCAGAGCTTCAAGTAACAGGTCTAATGTTGCTAGAAGTTCACGAGCCAATACTTCAAGATATTCCAATAGGGTAAATAATTCAAGAAGTATTGGGGTAAGAAGTTCATCTAATTATTCAAGATCTGGAATCAGAAATTCTAACAATGTGAATGCAAGATCCAGAACGAATTCAAGTTATTCAAACAATTCTTCTAGAGCAGGATTATATAATTCATCTTCCAGAAGTACGAGGAGTAGTGGTGTGAGATCTTCAAACAGTTCAAGTAGAAGTTCTGGCGTCAGATCTTCAGGCAGGTCCTCAAGAAGCTCTGGTGTGAGAAGTAGTGGTAGTAGTTCAAGGTCTTCTGGAGGGAGATCATCCGGTGGAAGATCTTCTGGTGGCAGAAGTTCTGGAGGAAGAGGATAATTTTTAATCAAAACAGATCGAATGAAAAGGTTTATAATTTTAGTCTTATTTATTGGTACAAGTGCATTCTCTCAGGATATTACAGATGCTTTGCGATTTTCATCTCATGAAATTAATGGCACAGCTAGATATACAGCTATGGGAGGCGCATTTGGTGCTTTAGGTGGAGATATATCTGCGATTAACATTAATCCAGCGAGTTCTGCAGTTTTTTTAAATAACAAATTTTCTGGTTCTTTAGATTTGACCTCAGTTAATAATGATGCTTTTTATGGCGGAAATTCTAACACCACGTCTTCATCAAATTTTGATCTTAATCAGCTAGGTGCAGTATTTGTATTTGAAGCCAATAATCAAGATGCCTTATTTAAGAAATTGACATTAGGATTTTCATATAACAGAACAAATAATTACGATAACGAATATTTTGTGAATGGAGATAATGTAGAAACCATTGCAGATTATTTTATAAATAGAGCTGAGGGAACTGCCCTTAATACATTCGATCAAGGCTTGTCCAATCCTATAGGCGCTTATCGTGACTTTGGCAGAAGAGAAAATTTTGCCGCTCAACAGGGCTTTATAGGGTATAACACATTTATAATTGATGCTGCAAATCCTGACAATCCTAATAATACTTCATACCTGAGTAACGTATTTGGAGCGAGTTCCAATCAAAATTATAGTGAAACAACTAGAGGGAGTTCAGGAAAATATACGATTAATGGTGGGGGAATGATTGGAGATAGGCTTCATTTGGGATTAAATCTTAATTTTCATTTTTCGGAATATAGAAGAGAAACTCTGTTTGATGAATTTAATTCTGGAACTGGAGTAAATGAAATATTTTTTGATAATGATTTAAGAATTAGAGGTAGTGGATTTTCATTTCAGCTGGGTGGAATTGCTAAAATCACGGAAGAATGGAGATTAGGTTTTACATATGATTCTCCAACTTGGATGAGTATTTCAGAAGAACTTATCCAAAGACTAGAGACTGTAAGGGCGGGTGAAAATACTCCAGCTATCATAGATCCTGATATTCTCAATATTTATCCAGATTACAATTTTAAAACCCCAGGTCGGTTGTCTTTGAGTACAGCTTACGTATTTGGAGGCTCTGGGTTAATCAGTTTTGATTATAGCTACAAAGATTTTTCAGCTATGGAATTTACTTCAAGTGGATTCGGTTTTCAAAATGATGAAATCTCAAACTTAATGACAGGTGCTTCTACTTTTAATCTTGGTGGTGAATACAGAATTCAAAATACTAGTTTAAGAGCTGGTTACTTTATTCAAGAAAGTCCATATTTAGATGAAAATTTTCTTGGTGATACAACAGGGTATTCTTTTGGGCTGGGTTTCAACTTTGGCAATGCCATTTTAGATTTCTCCTACCAGCGTGTAGAGCAAGATCGACAAGGCATTTTATATTTCACAGATATAACTCAGGAATCAGATATACAAAGTTTTATGAATAATTATATGGTTACGTTGACTTTAAATTTATAACATCAAACTTTAGAGGTGATTTTATAATCACATACCTTTCAAAATCCTATTTTCGCTAAAAAAAATCAATGGATATATTTTTAGTGATCTTAGGATTTATTCTTTTAGTAATAGGAGGAGAGTTTTTGGTTAGATCTTCTGTTGCTCTTTCATTAAGATTTAATATATCAAAAATGATCATCGGTCTCACTGTTGTTTCATTTGCAACTTCAGCCCCGGAACTCCTAGTAAGCTTACAAGCCGCCTTGTCTGGTTTTTCTGATATTTCACTCGGGAATGTTATTGGTTCAAATATTGCTAACATAGGTTTGGTTCTCGGTCTCACTGCTATTATTTCTTCAATAGACACCGATAAGGACTTTTTGAAATTTAATTTTCCAGTAATGATTTTATTATCTGGTTTGCTTTATTTATTTCTTTTTACAGGGAAGCAAATATCCAGAATTGAGGGGATAGCTTTATTAATAGTGATCTTTATTTTTGTTTTGGTTTTGATTCGAAAAGCTATAAAAGGGCAAGTTGATGGTTCTGAAGGTGTAGATGAAACCTTAAATCATACCTCCATGTTTAAAATAATTCTGTGGCTTTTTATAGGTGCAGTAGGACTTTATTTTGGGTCTGAATGGTTAGTTGATGGCGCAGTAGGAATTGCAGAATCGTTTGATGTGAGTGAACGAATAATCTCAGTAACGATGATAGCAATTGGTACAAGTGTACCTGAGTTAGCTGCTTCTGTAATTGCAGCACTAAAGAAAGAAAAAGGGATCTCATTAGGAAACCTTATAGGTTCAAATATTTTTAATATAGGTTCTGTAATAGGACTCACAGCACTCATACAACCTATTTTTCTTCAATCCGAAGAAGTTTTAAGCAATGATATATTGTGGATGATTGGATTTTCATTGGTACTTCTTCCATTAGTTTTTTTACCACCAAAAAACACCATATCTAGATATAAAGGGGTTATTATCTTTTTAGCTTATATTTCATTCCTACTTCTAACCTTTATTAAAAAATAGAGGGGTTTATTCTTTAAAAATGCCATCTTACTAAAATTCACCCCCTTTATTTTATATCATATTCTAAAATTATCTATTTTTGTTTGAATTCTAAATTTAATTCAACATGGCAATTTTGAGATTTAATGCTTTAAAGGAATCACTTAATAGAGCACCGGTTAAAATTCAGGAAGACGAGCGTCGTTCCGATCTTTTTGGAAGAAATGTTTTTAACCAGAAGGCTATGCGCCAATATCTTACCAAAGACTCTTTTGAAAGGCTAAAAAGTGCAATAGAAAGCGGTACTAAAATAGATCGTTCACTTGCGGAAAATATTTCCACAGGGATGAAAGAATGGGCTATTTCAAAAGGAGCCACTCACTATACACACTGGTTTCAGCCTCTCACAGGATCAACAGCAGAAAAACACGATGCTTTTTTTGAAACCATTGAAGATGGAGGTGCCATGGAAAAATTCAATGGCTCTCAATTGGTTCAGCAAGAACCAGATGCATCAAGCTTACCTCACGGTGGAATCAGAAATACTTTTGAGGCCAGAGGTTATACAGCTTGGGACCCTTCTTCGCCTGCCTTTGTTTGGGGGCCTACTTTATGCATTCCAACAGTTTTTGTGTCCTACACTGGTGAAGCTTTAGATTACAAGACTCCTCTTTTGAGATCTGTTTCCGCCCTAGATAAAGCGGCTACGGATGTAGCTAAATATTTTGATAAGAAAACAAATAAAGTTATTACCACATTGGGTTGGGAACAAGAATATTTTCTGGTAGACTCAGCATTGGCTTCCTCGCGTCCAGACTTGATGATGTCTGGTAGAACTTTGATTGGTCACTCTCCAGCAAAAGGACAACAACTTGATGACCATTATTTCGGATCTATTCCGAGCCGTGTTCTCAATTACATGAGAGATTTGGAAAAAGAATGTATGTTACTTGGAATCCCTGTCAAAACGAGACACAATGAGGTAGCACCAAATCAATTTGAACTTGCTCCAATTTTTGAAGAGGTTAATCTAGCAGTAGACCACAACTCATTATTAATGGATGTAATGGATAAAATTGCTGAGCGTCATCACTTTAAAGTGCTATTTCATGAAAAACCATTCCAAGGTGTTAATGGTAGTGGTAAGCATAACAACTGGTCTTTGGCAACAGATACTGGATCGAACTTGTTAAGTCCTGGTAAAACCCCTATGAAAAATATGAGGTTTCTTACATTTTTTATCAATACAATAAAGGCCTTTTATGAAAATGAAGAGATCATAAGGGCGACAATCGCTTCAGCTTCCAACGATCATAGGCTAGGAGCAAATGAAGCCCCACCAGCGGTAATGTCGGTTTTTATAGGCTCACAACTTACGAAAGTTCTTGATGAACTTGAGAAAGTAACTGATGGGAAATTGTCACCACAAGAAAAAACAGAACTCAAACTTAATGTTGTAGGTAAAATTCCAGAAATTCTATTGGACAATACAGACAGAAATAGAACTTCACCTTTTGCATTTACAGGTAATAAGTTTGAATTAAGAGCTGTGGGATCAACCGCTAATTGTGCAGATCCTATGACAGTTCTTAATGCAATAGTTACCAAACAACTCAAAGAGTTTAAAGTTGAGGTTGATAGTCTAATTTCGGATAAAAAAATGAAAAAGGACGATGCAATCTTTAATGTTCTAAGAGAATATATCAAATCGTCTAAAAAGATACGATTTGAGGGAGACGGTTATGGAGAGGCTTGGGAAAAAGAAGCCGAAAAACGTGGATTAAGTAACTTCAGAACTACTCCTGAAGCACTTAAAGCAAAGGTTTCTAAAAAAGCTATTGATTTGTTTGGGGAATTAAAAATCATGAATGAAAGAGAAGTTAAAGCTAGGTATGAAATCGAGATCGAAGATTACTCTAAGCATATTCAGATTGAAGGTAGAGTTCTAGGTGATATCGCCAGAAATCATATTATACCAACAGCCATTAAGTATCAAAACATACTTATTAAAAACGTGAAAGGCTTAAAAGAAATATATGGTTCAAATTTTAAAGATCAAGCCAAGCAACAAATCAGTATTATAGAGGCTATTTCTGAACATATCGAAAAGATAAATGAAGAAGTAGAGTTGATGATAGAAGAGCGTAAAAAGGCCAATGTGCTTGAAGATCCTACAGAAAAAGCCTTTGCTTATTGCAATCAGGTAAAGCCTTACTTTGATGATATTCGTTACCACTGTGATAAACTAGAGCTATTAGTGGATAATGAAATATGGCCTATGACTAAATATAGAGAGCTTTTGTTCACTAAATAAAACAAAGAACAGATTTCCATAACCCAGTCTAGTATGTTTACTACGGCTGGGTTATTTTTTTATAAATTTGCCACAAATTTTTTAAGATGAGTGATCAAAATAGATATGCAAAAAGAGGGGTTTCTTCACAAAAAGAAGATGTCCACAAAGCCATAAAGAATATAGATAAAGGCCTTTTTCCACAGGCTTTTTGCAAGATTATTCCAGACTATCTTACCGGTAGTGACGATCATTGCGTCGTCATGCACGCCGATGGTGCAGGAACAAAGTCTTCACTGGCTTATCTTTATTGGAAAGAAACTGGCGATTTATCTGTGTGGAAAGGGATAGCCCAAGATGCATTGATCATGAATATTGATGATCTGCTTTGCGTAGGAGCTACAGATCATATTTTGGTATCTTCAACTATAGGTAGAAATAAAAATTTAATTCCTGGAGATGTTATTGCTGAAATCATTAACGGTACCGAAAATTTAGTCAGTGACTTAAAAGTGCATGGTGTCAACATTTATACAACTGGAGGAGAGACTGCAGATGTCGGCGATTTAGTGAGAACCATCATCGTTGATTCTACTGTAACGGCCAGAATTCATAAAAATGATGTTATTGATAATGCTAATATAAAACCAGGCAACGTAATTGTTGGACTTTCATCTTTTGGGATGGCAACTTACGAAGATGAATACAATGGAGGTATGGGAAGTAATGGATTAACTTCAGCTAGACATGATGTTCTGAACCACAAGTTAGCTGAGAAATATCCAGAATCCTTTGATCCCGACGTTCCAAAAGATTTGATTTACTCAGGTAGTAAATCTTTGACCGATCATATTTCTGAAAATTTACCAGATGTAGGTAAATTGATTTTATCTCCAACTCGAACTTATGCACCAATAGTTAAAAAGATTTTTGAAAACCTTGGTAGAAAATCTATAAATGGCATGGTTCATTGTAGTGGCGGAGCTCAAACTAAAATCCTTCATTTTGTAGATAGCTTGCACATCATTAAAGATAATATGTTCGATGTTCCTCCGTTATTTCAACTCATACAAGAAGAAAGCCAAACAAATTGGAGAGAAATGTATCAGGTATTTAACATGGGTCATCGATTAGAATTTTATGTTGATGAATCTGTTGCCAGTAAAATCATTGAAATTTCAAAGAGCTTCAATGTTGATGCACAAATAGTTGGAAGGGTAGAAGCTTCAGAGAAAAAATCTCTCAGTATTTCTTCAGATCAAGGTCACTTTGTTTATCAATAAATATTAATGAATCGAGTTTTAATAGTCATTTTTTTTCTGGGTTGTATCACTCATGGATTCTCTCAGTCTTTTGGGGAAATCATAGATGTGAAACCCGTAGGGGATAATATTTTTCCTTTGGGTGCAATCCCATTCATTAAAACAAGCTTGGATCTGGTAGATAAATATGAGTTTAGCTACAATGAGTTGGTGCCAACAACTGGTAGAACTAGTTTTTGGGAATCCGTAAATAAGTTCACTTTGGATGTGAGTGAAGTTGCATTTGTGAACTGGAACGCGGGAGGTGTAAATTCAATCTCTGGACTTTACGGGATGAATTTGGTCAGAACATATAATAATGATGGTTTTAGGTGGGATAATCAATTTCGATTCAGGTATGGAATTAACCAACAAGAAGGACAGGAGCTAAGAAAAACTGATGACGATTTGGAGTTTAATTCTTCTTTCGGCTATGAAATTTCTAAAAACTCGAAATGGTTCTACACTGGTAAATTTAGGTTTAAAACTCAAGTTGCCAGAGGATTTGATTATCCAGACACAGAGGTTTCAATTTCAGAATTTATGGCGCCCGGTTACATTTTTCTAGGTGCAGGAGCAAGATTTGTCGAAACTAAAAGCAACTTTGAACTCTATTTATCTCCTTTAACACAAAAGTCAACGTTTGTATTAAACCAACGCTTGGCAAACCAAGGAGCCTTTGGTGTCAGAGAAGCTGTAAGAGATGATCAGGGAGTAATTATAAGAGAAGGAAAAACTTCCAGAGATGAACTTGGCATTCTGGTAACCAATGATTTTGAACAAAAACTGTTTGAAAGTACTGTACTTTCTAGTAGAATAAGTCTTTACACAGATTATTTAAATAATTTTGGAAACATTGATATTGACTGGGAGCTTGTTTTAGATTTCAAGATTAATAGTTTTATGAGAGCAAATTTAGGTGCTCATATAAGGTACGATGACGACATCAAAGTACAAAATGAAGCCCAAGATGGTTCACTCATTCAGGAAGGTCCAAAAATACAACTTAAGCAACAATTGGGTATAGGCATCGCTATTGACTTATAGATACGCTTTATTATATCAAACATTAAGAAGGTTTTGTGGTAAAAAAATCATCAGAATTCACTTAAATTTGCATTACATTAAATAGATATGCTAGATAAATTAAATTTTATAAAACAACGTTTTGATGAAGTGAGTGATTTAATCATTCAGCCGGATATCATGTCCGATCAAAAGCGTTATATAAATCTTTCTAAAGAGTACAAAGATCTCAAAGCCATCATGGATGAGCGTGAGGTTTATATTGAATTGAAAAACAACTTAGAGGAAGCAGAAGAAATTATTTCGAACGAATCTGATTCTGAAATGGTAGATATGGCTAAGCTTCAGTATGATGAAGCCAAAGATGAATTACCAAAGCTGGAAGAAAAAATCCGGATGATGCTTATTCCCAAAGATCCCGAAGATGCAAAGAATGCAGTTGTTGAAGTAAGGGCAGGAGCCGGTGGTGATGAAGCAAGTATTTTTGCTGGAGATATCTTTAGAATGTTGACAAAATACTGCGAAGGCAAGGGCTGGAAAGTAGATGTTGTGGACTATAGTGAAGGCACCAATGGCGGTTACAAAGAGATACAATTTGAAGTTTCAGGAGAAGATGTTTATGGAACGTTGAAGTATGAAGCAGGAGTACATCGTGTGCAACGTGTACCACAAACAGAAACTCAAGGCCGTGTGCATACCAGTGCTGCTACAGTGATGGTCTTTCCTGAAGCCGAAGAGTTTGATATAGAAGTTAATCCTAAAGACGTACGTATTGATTATTTCTGTTCTTCTGGCCCAGGTGGACAATCTGTAAATACAACTTATTCTGCGGTTAGATTGACTCACGAACCTACCGGAATTGTAGCCCAGTGTCAAGATCAAAAATCACAGCATAAGAATAAAGAAAAGGCTTTTAGGGTTTTACGTTCCAGACTTTATGAAATGGAACTTGCTAAAAAGCAGGCAGAAGATGCCGAAAAAAGAGGCTCTATGGTGACAAGTGGTGACAGAAGTGCAAAAATCAGAACCTATAATTATGCACAAAGCAGAGTGACAGATCACAGAATCAATTTGACGCTTTATGACCTTGATAACATCATAAACGGTGATATCGAGAAAATAATTAATGAATTAAAACTCGTTGATAATACTGAAAAACTCAAAAATATCTCTGACGATTTATAAAAGTTAATGGAAATTCAAAAGTTAATCCAGCAGATTAAAAAGAAAAAGTCCATGCTTTGTGTTGGTTTGGACGTGGATTTAGAAAAAATACCCAAGCACTTGCTTGATCATGAAGATCCTATTTTTGAATTCAATAAAGCTATAATAGAGGCCACACAGGAATTCTGTGTAGCCTATAAGCCCAATATTGCATTTTACGAAGCATATGGACTCAAGGGTTGGGCAGCATTGAATAAAACTATAGACTATCTCAACAGACTTTATCCCGAGCAGTTCACCATAGCTGATGCTAAGCGTGGTGATATTGGAAATACATCTTTAATGTATGCCAAAGCTTTTTTTAAAGATTTGAACTTTGATTCTGTTACAGTTGCTCCCTATATGGGTAGGGACTCAATAGAACCTTTTTTGAGTTTTAATGATAAGCATACGATTTTATTGGGGCTAACTTCAAATCAGGGATCGGAAGATTTTCAATTTTTGAAATCTGAAGATGATTTTCTGTTTGAAAGTGTATTAAAAAAATCACAGACCTGGGAAAATAGTCAGCAATTGATGTATGTTATAGGGGCTACAAAGGCTGATCATTTAAAGTCAATCAGGTCAATCATACCCAATAGTTTTTTACTCATTCCTGGAGTTGGCGCACAAGGCGGCTCATTAAATGAAGTGTGTAAGAACGGAATGAACAGTTCTTACGGTTTGCTTATCAATTCTTCCAGAGGGATTATTTATGCATCAAGTCAAAACGATTTCGCTGAACAGGCGAAGTTAAAAGCTAAAGCGCTTCAAAGAGAAATGGCATTATTTATAAAATAAAAAGCTTACACTGAACAGTGTAAGCTTTTTATGATAAGAATTTAAAATGCAAATTACATCTCTTCTTTAGTTTCTTCCATTGCATCTTCAGTTTCTTCAGCAGCATCTTCTACTGCATCACCAGTTTTGTCTGCAGCGTCTTCTAGAGCATCACCAGCATCTTCCATGGATTCTTCTACTTCGTCCGCTGCTTTTTCAGCATCACTTTTTTGTTCTCTACAGCTCACTACTCCTAATCCAAGAAGTGCAGCCATTGTAATAGATAAGATTGACTTTTTCATTTGTTTTGATTTTTGATTGAAAGCCAAAAGTATAGAAATTTCTTAAATATTTTAAAAATTATCAGGGTTTTTTATTATTTCTCTTGAGCGATTAATATGGTTATCAAGTGTTTCCTTTTTCATCTTTTTAAGAAGACTCATCATCATATTCATTCGCATATTTCCTTTAAAATGTTCTTGCTTTTCATAAAGGAAATTCCAGTATAAGTTGTTGAATGGGCAAGCATCATCGCCTTCTTTTTTACTCACAGAGTATTTGCAGGACTTGCAGTAATTCCCCATCTTATTGATGTAACTCCCACTGGATACATAAGGTTTGGTTGCTACAATGCCTCCATCTGCAAATTGACTCATGCCTCTTGTATTGGTTAGTTCGACCCATTCTATAGCATCGATGTAGACACCAAGATACCAAGCATCTACTTCATCTGGATCAGTCATGGTCAGCAAAGCAAAATTTCCTAAAATCATCAATCGTTGAATGTGATGCGCATAAGCATCATCAAGACTTTGATTGACAGAATGTTTTAGGCAGTTCATATCTGTTTCTCCTGTCCAGTAAAAATCTGGGAGCTTATTGGTGTTATCTAACTCATTTTTGGATTTATAGCCCGGCATTTCTTTCCAGTAAATTCCTCTCATAAATTCTCGCCAACCCAAAATCTGTCTTATAAAGCCTTCAATTTGAGAAATATTAATATCTTCTTTATGATCATAATAGTAATCTAAAGTTGTTTCTATGACTTCCTTAGGAGATAACATCTTAGAATTCATAGCAAAGGAAAGCCTTGAATGAAATAAAAACTTCTGGTCAGTGTGAAGTGCATCTTCATAGTCACCAAAATGAACAAGTAAATTCTCACAAAAGTAATCGAGCACATCCAGGCATTCTTCTCTTGATGTAGGCCAAGGGAAATTATCTTTGTCAATTCTTCCCATAGTTTTTACATCCATGGTTTCAAGTTGTTTTAATACTTTACTGACGTCTTTATCAAATGTTTTGGCTTCTGGGATTTCTGGTTTACCTGTCCATTTTTTTCGATTGCTTTTATCATAGTTCCACTCACCACCTTCAGGTTTTTTATCATTCAGCATCATTATGCCATGTTTTTTTCTCATGTCTCTGTAGAAATATTCCATGGTCATTTCTTTCTTGCCTTCGAAGAATTTTTCTATATCTTCTCTTCTAGTGTAGAAATGTTCAGTGTCATAAGCTTCACTTGTTATATCTAACTTATTACAGATGGTTTTTAATTTAATGTCAAGCCTGTATTCATCCGGATACAAGTATTCAAAGTGGTCTATGTGTTCTTGTTCTATGATTTTTTTGATGTTGGCAGGTAAATCCTGTTCGTTATTTTTATCATCTATTTCGTAATAAATAACCTGGTGTCCCTTTTCTTTCAGCTCACTAGCAAAATTTCTCATAGAAAGGAAAAAAGCCACTACTTTCTGGACATGATGTCTCACATAGCCGGTTTCCTGTTGAGTCTCTGCCATAAAATAAATGACGTTCTCATTTTTTTCCTGAAACCAACTGTGATTATGATTGAGTTGGTCTCCGAGAATATATCTTAAAGTCTTTTTCATCGTTTTATTCTAAATTAATCCTGAACAATAAATCTCGTGTTTTCATTTGCTTAAATCTCTTAGCTTAATAGCCCTGATGGAAGCGATATCCTTGATCTTTGAGTGACTTTGCAAACTGCTTTCTAGAAAGCGACTTACAAGAAGCTTTTTTATAAAGCCAAGTTTGCTAGAGCTCATGGACCAAGATAAAGCTGAGAGCAGGTTCCTGGCTTTTAAAACAAAGAGTCCTGCAACCAGGTTCTTTGATACTTTCCGTTGGAATCGTAACGCTCTGCTTGACCTTTTATATTGAATTTTCTGTCTCTAGGATCATTGCCCACTCCAGAGTTATACATCCAGTTGCCCCAGTTGCTGTGGACATCATAATCCACCAACATGGATTCAAAATAAGCAGCACCAATCCTCCAGTCCTGCTTCCATTCTTTAGCCCAGTAGCTATTGACGTTTTGCCTTCCGCGATTGCTCATAAAGCCAGTTTCACGAATTTCTATCATATTGGCATTGACAAATGATTCTGGAGTGTTACCATTAATCCATTGGTTGATAGCTTTACTGCTATTTCCCCAGTCATAATTCTTGTCGGTAATACCTTCCAATTGAAATATTTTATTACCGTGCTTAAGTGAAACGTATTTGAAATAATCCCTCCAAATGAGTTCGAAAATTAACCAATATGTGTCTTGATTTTTTTTGATTTCTTTTTCGAATTTTTTGACTTCATGATATATAGAAACCGCGGAAATACATCCGTTGGCTAACCATGCAGAAAATTTGGAACTGTAATCTTGACCTAATAAACCATTTCTGGTTTTTTTATAATATTGGAGTTTTTTTGTGTCCCAGAAATAATGCTGAAGACGTTCCCAGGCCTCATTTTCACCACCTTGAAATGGGAATGCAGATCTTTCATCCATTTCAAATTCTTCTAAGCCGAGATCTGTTAGGCTTGGAATTTCGGTTTTGATATCCAGTAAATTTTCTTCTGGGCGCTTCTCAGGTAATGGAATTTCATCTCTTACCTCGCTTTGCTTTTCGCACTTTTTTCTAAAGTTGGTATACACTTCTGGAATCTGACTAAAATTGTCATAAGGAACATCGTCCGGATGAAACAGAAATTGATTGTAATTATCAATAAAATTCGTTTCTGTAAGCACTGACTTCACTTCGAGCTCTACTTGTTTTTCTTCCTTAGTCCATTCAGTTTGAAAAAAAACGGTCTTGATGCTATACTTTTCGGCGAGTTGTTTCAACACATTTGCCGGTTCATCGTGCTCAACCTGTAAGGTGATATTTAAATTTTTCAGATTTGTGGAGAGTTGAGTAACCGACTCTATTAAAAATTTAGCCCTATATTTTTCGGTTTTTTTAAAACCATATTTTGTGGTTTCATAATGTTTCGGATCAAAGCAATACACTCCAACTACTGGTTCTTTTTGTTGGCAAGCATCCTGCAATGATTTTTGATCTCTAGTGCGGAGGTCATTCCTGAACCAAACTACATTTATGTCTTGTTTCTTCTGCATTTTTCGCTACAATATTTTACGTTTTCCCAATTCTTTTCCCATTTTTTTCTCCAGGTAAATGGTAAACCACAAGTTGCACATATCTTCTCCGGTAGATTTACTTTTTTATGCGCCATTATCTTTTCAAAGGTTTTAAAGTTTGATCTGGTCTGGCATATTCATATCTCTCAATAAGTTGAGCTTTTACATAGCCATCTAGCCCAATTATTCCAGCTGAATTTGCTTTTGCTAAATCTAAAAATCCATCTTTACCTTGTAATCCATCATAGAATGTAAGATGCTGAATTTCTCCAATTATTAATCTGCAACCGTTTTCTTCGATGTAATATTCGTTGATGTATTTACATCCCATCTTTATTTTTGATTCTTTGACAAATGGTGCTTTGAAGTCTTGAATATATTCTTCGGTTAAACCTACCTTTTCAAATTCTGAAACATCTTCTTCATACTTAGCTGAAGTTTGATGTGCTTTATCCACGAAATCTTCATGAATGTGATTCACTGTGAAATACGAATTTTGATAGAAGTTATCGTAGGAATGACGCTCTACAGTAGTAGGTCTCAACATGAAACTTAACATCGGTGGATTGCTGCCCAAATGAATCACTGAATTAAATACAGCTAAATTGGAAACTCCAGCTTTCGAAACAGTGCCAATAAGATTTCCCGATTTAATACCACCACATGAATTGATAAGGTGCATTCGCTCAATTCCAGGTAAGTTGATAATGTCTTCTTTTGAAAAATAAGGCATAAAAAAAGGTCGAAATTTAATCGACCTAAAAATAGATATTGTTTAATCTTTTATTGTTAAAAATTAAACAAAATTAAATTATTTTTGTTCTTCAAGCTTAGGATAGTCTGTATAACCTTTTTTTCCAATTGCATAAAAGGTGTCCTGATCCCAGTCCTGCATTTTTGCATTTTTTTCAAATCTCACAGGTAAATCCGGATTAGAAATAAATAATTTACCAAAGGCTACCATATCCGCATGCCCTTCTTCGATAACTTTATTTCCGCTATCCTGGTCAAAGCCTGCATTGATCATAAGGTTACCTTTATACAAAGGTCTGAAGTGTTCTGCAATATTGCTGACTAGAAAATCTTTTTCACTTACATCATTGAAAGGTTCAGACAAGTGAAGGTAAGCTAAGTCATAATCATTTAACTTTTTTACGATATATTCAAAAGTTGGAATGGTTTCTTCATCGGCTTCCATTCCAAATATTCCATGTAATGAAGGATTCAGTCTCACACCAATTTTATTTTCTGGCATAAAAACTTTAATGGCATTAATAATTTCAAAAAGTATTCTAGCTCTGTTTTCAATTGATCCACCATATTCATCTGTTCGCTGATTGGAGGATTTATTAAAAAATTGATGAAGTAAATATCCATTTGAAGAATGAATTTCTATACCATCAAAGCCAGCGTCTACTGCATTCTTGGCAGCTCTTTTAAAATCCTGAACAGTTTCCTTAACTTCCTCTGTAGTCATAGCTCTTGGCTCTACAGTATCCTTGAAACCTTCTTCTGTAAAACATTGTGCATTTGCATTAATTGCACTTGGAGCAACTGGTTTTTCACCATTATGAAAGTCTGGATGTGAAATTCTTCCTACATGCCATAACTGAACGAAAATTTTTCCATTCTCTTCATGAACAGCATCTGTAACTTTCTTCCAACCCTCAATTTGTTCTGTTAGATGAATTCCTGCAGTGTTGATGTATCCTCTGGCTTGATAAGATATTTGGGCTCCTTCACTTATTATAAGCCCTGCACTTGCGCGTTGTTTATAATATTCTGCATGAAGGTCCGTAGGTGCATTATGCTCATTATTGGCCCGATTTCTTGTCATTGGAGCCATAATCACTCTATTTTTTAATTCCATATCGCCCATTTTAATAGGCTTTAGTAAAGCTTGATCACTCATTATTATTTATTTTTTTGTAAACTTAGTATTTATTAAAATCTAGTTCGTTAAGGCAATTATAAAAGAAAATTACTTTTATCTAATTTTGATATAAGGATTTATTATACTAAAAAAACTATGAATACTTCAGAAAATAATCTAAGCTGGTCCGATTTTAAAAAAGTGGATATTAGAGTTGGCACAATTCTCAAAGCTGAAATATTTAAGGAAGCTAAGAAGCCAGCCATCAAACTAGAAATTGATTTTGGAGAGCTAGGAGTGAAGCGTTCTTCCGCTCAGATCACCAGGCTTTATTCACCAGAGGAAGTTATTGGAAAACAAATCATAGCAGTTGTCAATTTCCCTCCCAAACAAATCGCTACAATGATGAGTGAGTGTTTAGTCCTCGCTGGAGTAGATGATGAAATTGGCATATCCCTATTATCACCAGATCATAGTTTAAAAAATGGAACTCGAATTTCTTAGACCTTGGAATTTAAAATGGTTAAAAAGTTATGCCTGCTTATTTCCTCTGCGCCAAGGCTTTCCAGATGCTTGGTGTAAACCTGACAGTCAATAAGACTAATGCCATTTTTTTCCATATTTTTAACCAGTGTAATAAATCCATACTTCGATGCATTGTCTACTTCAGTAAACATACTCTCTCCACAAAATACTTTTTTTTCCTTTAGTAGAATTCCATAAAGACCACCCACAATTTTATCATCTTTCCAGACTTCAACAGATTTTGCTAATCCAGCTTCATGAAGTTTGATAAAACTTTCTATCATATCTTCAGTAATCCAGGTGCCGTCTTGTCGATCTCTATTAATGTCTGCACACTTGCGCATCACATATTCAAAATCCTTGTTATAAGTCACTTTGAAGGCTTTTTCTTTAAAAAGCTTCTTCATAGATTTTGAGACTTTTAAGTTTTCGGGAAACAGGACCATTCGAGGATCTGGACTCCACCATAAAATTGGTTGTCCTTCCTCATACCAAGGGAAAATCCCATTTTCATAAGCAACCTTGATTCGCTCCAAACTCAAATCTCCTCCAAAAGCCAATAAACCCTTGTCGTCTGCAAATTTTGGATGTGGAAATATGATGTCTTTAGTGAGTTTATACATGTTTCAAAAAATAAGTAATCCTGTTATAAAAATAAAGCTCCCAATAATAAATAATATAAAAGTGAATGGGAAAATATCACTTGCTTTTAACTTGGTTATGGCAAGAAGCGGTAAAGCCCAAAAGGGTTGAAGCATATTTGTAATCTGGTCACCATAACTCAAGGCCATAATGATTTTGGGGAGTTCCACGCCAAGTTCTGTAGCAGATTGTAAGGCAATGGGTCCTTGTATTGCCCACTGCCCTCCACCACTGGGGACAAAAATATTTACGATTCCAGAACTGATGAACGTAAAAATAGGTAATGTTGTTTCAGTAGAAATGCTAATAAAAAATTGGGCAAAGTTTACAGCCAGTCCACTCTCCTTCATCACTCCTATGATTCCAAAATAGAGTGGAAATTGTATTAAAATTCCTGAAGCTCCCTTAATAGCTTGAGAAAGAGAATCTAGGTACTGAATAATAGATTTATGAAATAAAATTCCCAGTCCAAGCATTAGAAAATTGAGCATATTGGGAGTGATATTGAGTTGTAGTAGATTTTCAAAATACACCACAAAGAAGCATAAACTAATCAATCCTCCAAAGATTAGAGGTACAACCCTGTTGTTTTCAATAGGGTGCGCCTTTTTTTCTTCTGAAATTAATCCCACTTCAGTTAAGAGACTGGAGACATCAAACCTGGAAGAGGATTTATGCTTTATGCTTCTGAAGATTAAAGGAACCACTATAAGAATTATGACAAATATGATGATGTTGCTCCAACTAAAAATAGTCTCAGAAGTAGATATTTCTGAAGGAAAACCAGCAGGAAAATCACTCATGATAGAATGTAAATGACCATCTTCTGCCGCCTTTAACGGAGCTGAGCCAGAAATACCGCCATGCCAAACCATCATTCCAGAGTAACCTAAAGCACCGATGAGTGAATAGTTGATGTTTAAGTTTTCTTTTGCAGATTTTTCACCAATTTTTCTGGCGAGTATAGCTCCAAAAATCAGCCCTAAACCCCAGTTGAAAAATCCCATTAGCATTGTGCTTACACTTACTATGACGATCGCAGTGTTGGTATCTGTAACACCTTTTGTTATAAATTCAAGAAGTCTATTTACAGGACTACTTAAAACTAAAATATGACCCAGAACTAAAATCAGCATCATTTGGTAGCCAAAAACCAACAGGTCTTGATCCCATATTCCAGATTGCCATGCCTGTAATGTGGAAATTACTTGAGAATGGTCGGTAGAGAAATCGCCGAAGACAAAAGCTAAAACAAGAGTAAGCAAAGTAAGTCCAATACTTAGGGTGAAAGGTGAGGGGAGTACTTTTGCAAAAAAGAGTTCAAGTTTAGCGATCAAGAGATGGTTATTATTTTAAATATTTCCAGAGTAAAAATAAAAAAAGCTCTAGATAAACGTCTAGAGCTGTATGTATTTATGATTGAACACGAGTTAGAATGGTAAATCATCTTCGTCATCATCATTCAAGTCTTGGACAGGTTCAAACTGATCCGACGGTGGAACTGGAGGAGCCCCGGCAGAATTACTTTGCTCCAAGTTTTCAATTCTCCAGCCATTTAAAGAATTGAAGTATTTGGTTTCTCCTTGTGGACTTACCCACTCACGACCTCTTAAATTGATTCCGACTTTCACGTTTTGTCCAACATTAAAATTGTCTAATAAGTTGGTCTTATCCTGAACAAATTCAATAAGAATATGTTGAGGATATTGTTCTTCAGTGGTGACAACCATCTCTCTTTTTCTGAAACCATTACTACCAAATTCTTTGGTTTCTCCTAAGACTTTAATTTTTCCTTGTACTTCCATAATTATTGTTTTGCGAGTAAAATATTTAAAGCTTTTTCAAGCTCATTTTTTTCTATATATTCTTGGGCGATCACATGTATGCGCTCATCAGTGCTTTCTTCTATAAAATGTTCTAAATGATTTTCAGAAATAAATTTTTGAATTTCAGTTCTATCTGGTAAGCCTTCAATATTTCCAAGCTTTCCCAGATCGTTGCCTGTTAGAATTGTACTCAATCTTACAGATTTCGGTAATTGGTCAACACCAATTCCAGTTTTATGTATAGGTTTTTCAACTTCAAACATGCCTTCATTTGCTCTAGAGTACCAGTTTCCACCCATTCTGGATACTAAGTCTATTTTATGTTGATCGATGTGTAAACCTTCATCAAGCAAATCTTCCCGGATATGAATTTTCATCACCTCCGCAATAACAAGATTTCCTGCGCCGCCTTCTTCTCCAAGTGAGATAATTTCATTGACCTTACACTCATATTGAACCGGAGATTCTTTTACCCTTGGCGGCTTGACTAGATCCGATTCAAGCATAGTAAAACCAGCTTTTTCAAATTCATTTATACCTTGATCATATTCTGTACTCGAGAGTGAGACTTGTTGTACCATATCCCAATTGACAACATTGATAACCACTTCTTTATACTCCATAGCATTTTCTAGGGTATGTTTGATAGAATTGTCTCTTACCCGTCTTACTGGTGAAAATATTAAAATAGGTGGCTTAGCGCTAAAAACGTTGAAAAAACTGTAAGGAGATAAATTGGGTTTCCCGTTTTTATCGACGCTGCTTACAAAAGCAATGGGTCTTGGTCCTATAGAACCAGAAAGGAGTCCGTATATATTTTTAGTTTCCAGTTCTGAAGGCAAAAAACTTTTCATGCTTGAATTTTTACAAAGGTAATTAATCTCTTTTGGAATTTCTTTTTAGAAAAGATTTCACTTAAAAAAAATGCCGGGAGCTAAATTTTAAAAAAGCTAAACACAGAATTCCCATACCTTCTTTGTTCTGAAAAGGTATCTATATGTTCCAACTTTGTATGTTTCGAGTGTTCAATAATTAGTAAACCATCTTCATTCAAAAGTTCACGTTCTCTTACACTGTTTTCAATCTTTTCAAATTCTTCCAGAGGTATTCCATAGGGAGGATCTGCAAAGATAAGATCTGCCTTCTGAGGTGTTTTTTCTAAAAAATCAAAAACATCACTTTTTATAATGTTCAAATTCAAATCTAATTCTTCAGAAGTCTTGGTTAAAAATTTAATGCAGTCGTAATTTGAATCAACAGCGGTAATGCGTTGAGTTCCTCTGGAAATAAATTCAATAGAAATACTTCCTATTCCAGCAAAAAGATCGATTACTTCTAGGTCTTGAAAGTGTAATCTGTTATTCAGAATATTGAATAAACCTTCCTTAGCCATGTCTGTAGTTGGTCTTACAGGAAGCTTTTTTGGAGCTATAATTCTTCGTCCCTTAAGACTTCCAGATACTATTCTCATAAGTTATACTAAATTAAAATGCTCGTTAAATCCTTCTTTAAAACTAAAACCAGATAAATCTTCTTTATTCTTGAAGTGCATATGTCGTATATAGGTTGAAAGTATTGTGAAAGCGATATTGTTTTCAGAATTATAAAAATTTCCTGTAAAATCAATAATCAAATCCTCTCTGTTAAAATTTAATTCTTCAATTGAAAACAACACATAGTAGGCAAAATCTTCTGCCGTCTCAAAGGAAAAAGCATTTGCAAGTTGTAATTTTTGATTTTTAAATGCTGTGAGGTAGAATTGGTTTTTGCACACATGAATTTTCAAATATTCTGCTGAAATAGACCTTTCTTCATATCCATTTTCAGCTAAACCTGAAACTAAATGAGTGAATTTAAAGCTACCGAATTCATCGAACAGATAGTTGTTGATATTGATATAAGGAATATAGACCGTATTCGCCTGTATAGATTGAATTCCATCATAGGAGAAATCGTCACCTTCTATAAGTTTTGAGCTATATTTTAAATAGTGAGGCAGATGAGACTCTTCAAAATATTCCTGGGGAACAATGCTGAATTGAGGATTTCCATAAATGACTTCAAGTTCCTTGATCCCATAATAATTTAAGAACTGAGAATTGATTTTTGATCTTAAAAGCTTTAAAAGTTCGGATGCAGAAGAAGTAGCTTCCAGCTTAAAATTTTCAAAAACTAGTGGAGTTTGATACTCGTTAAGTACTAAAAAAGAAAATCCATCTTGTAAAATTAAGATGGATAGTCTGTTATAAGTATGTATCGAGTATTCACTCATTAATTGTCACCAAAGTTTTTTGGCCAGTTACCATTTGTATTGACTTGTTTCATAGATCCTACTTTAATAGCATCTCCATCAACACCATCTACAGACTTTATTTGCTTTTCCTGGATAACCAAATCTCTATTTTGGTCTGCAAGAATTAAGTCTTTTGGAGCATTTACTTCAAAAACAGGAATTTTATTACCATCTTCTTCTATGTATCCTGCATCAATTTCAAATGTCTTTTTGTCTGTATGAGGGATATACATTATTTGCTTGTATCTATCTGATTCACCAAATATGGAATCTTTTACAGCTGCAAACCCTAAAGTATCAATTACTACGTCTTGAATATACCTGTCAACTCCGTAGGTTTTAAGGTATTCTTCGTCTAGAAAAGTAGTATCTCTTCTTTGCGTGATAACATATTCAGCAGTGTCAATGAATTTAATCATATCATCGAAATTTCCAACATAGTTACCTATAATTTCTCTGTGAGCTAACTCCACATCACGGATGTCTTTCATTTTCTCAACAATGTCTACGTACCTTCTGTCTCTTATTTTATTAAATTCGACAGGTCCGTAAACCGCATTATAAGTGAAGTAGCCTAGAACTCCGATAACAACCCACAAAACAATCTGAAATACAATCTTCATAACTTAAAATTAAGAATTTTTGATTTAGACAAAACTACAACTTTTTTTCAATCACAAAAGTTTACTACCAAAAAATCGTGCTTATATTTGAAATTTACGAATTGTATCTTCTTTTATGAACAATCAAGAGTTTTACGAAGCACTCAAAACTGATTTTGGGCACCTTCCAACACCAAAACAAGATCTTACTTTGCAATTGTTGTCAAAGTTTGTTTTGGAAACTTCAGTGGATCGCATTTTTTTATTAAAAGGCTATGCTGGTACAGGTAAAACGACTATTATAGGGACGCTCGTTAAAAACATCTGGAAGGTAAAAAAGAAGGTTATTTTAGCGGCACCAACAGGTAGAGCTGCTAAAGTCATCTCAAACTATAGCAATCAATACGCTCAAACCATTCACAGAAAAATTTATCAACCTAAAAGTACTAGTGGAGGAGGAATAGAGTTCGTCCCTCAAGTGAACAAGCATAAAAACACAATTTTTATTGTTGATGAAGCTTCCATGATTCCTGATTTCCCAAGTGGAGATCAACTTTTCAACCGAGGTTCTGTGCTAGATGACCTCATGGAATACGTTTATTCCGGAGAAAATTGCAAATTAATTTTTATTGGTGATACCGCTCAATTACCTCCTGTGAAAGCAAACTTGAGCCCTGCTTTAGACGAAAAAACACTGACCAACCACTATCAAATGGATGTCATCCCTGTAGAGCTTGATGAGGTAGTAAGGCAAAAACTTGAGAGCAGTATTTTGTTGAATGCCACCAAAATTCGAGAAACCATAGAAAATGAAGATTTTGAAAGCTTCAAATTTGAGTTGTCAGATAAGGCAGATATGGTAAGACTTGTGGACGGCTACGAAATTCTGGATGCTATAAACGAAGCTTACGATAATCTTGGTCATGAGGAAACTGCTATTATTGTGAGATCCAACAAAAGAGCAAATCTGTACAACGAGCAAATACGGAGTAGGATATTGCTGAGGGAAGACGAAATTGCACCTGGTGACTTTTTAATGGTAGTCAAAAACAATTACTTCTGGGTCAAGCCTAAAAGTGATGCTGGCTTCATAGCTAACGGTGATATCGTTGAGATATTAGAAATTTTTGGAATCAAAGAACTTTATGGATTTAGGTTTGCAGAAGTGAAAGTTCAAATGGTAGATTATCCTAAAATGAAACCTTTTGAAACGGTTATTATGTTGGATACATTAAACTTAAATTCTCCATCTTTGCCCTACGAGCAATCCAATCAGCTATATCAGGAAGTGATGAAAGATTATGAAGACATCACCTCCAAATACAAAAAGTTCCTGAAGGTGAAACAGAACCCGTTTTTTAATGCTTTACAGGTTAAATTTAGTTATGCGATCACTTGTCACAAATCCCAGGGTGGACAATGGGATACAGTTTTTGTTGAACAGCCTTATTTGCCAGATGGAATCAATAAAGATTACTTAAGATGGCTGTACACTGCTTGTACACGAGCAAAAGAAAAATTATACCTCATTGGTTTTAAAGATGATTTTTTCAGCGAAAAGCAATTGTAAACCTTTAATTAAATTTTAAATCTATGTCTAAGCCTTTCAAAGTGATAGCAATGATTCCTGCCCGGTACCAAGCTTCCAGATTTCCTGGAAAGCTGATGCAGGATTTAGCTGGAAAAACAGTAATTACTAGAACTTACGAAGCCGCAAAACTAACTGAATTGTTTGATGAAGTTTACGTTGTTACAGATTCTGAACTCATTTTTTCTGAAATTGAAAACGAAGGGGGAAAGGCGATCATGAGCAAAAAGGAACATGAATGTGGCAGCGATCGCATTGCGGAAGCTGTTCAAGATATGGATGTTGACATTGTTATCAATGTACAAGGCGATGAACCTTTCATCAATGAAAAGGCTTTGAGTAAACTATTAAATGTTTTCAAAGAAGATAAAGACAGACTTATAGATTTAGCGTCTTTGAAAGTAAAATTAACTTCAGAAGAAGATATTTTAAATCCAAACCATGTCAAAGTGATAACAGACCTCAATAATTTTGCTCTTTACTTTTCCAGATCACCAATTCCTTTTCACAGAGCCAAAGAGTTACAAATCGATTATTTTAAACATGTGGGCATTTACGCCTTCAGGAAAGAAGCTTTGATGGCTTTTTATAATCTGCCCATGAGCCCATTGGAATCAGCAGAAAAAATCGAATGCATTCGCTATTTGGAAAATGGTAAAACCATAAAAATGGTGGAAACGCAAGAAGTAAGTATTGGGATCGACACTCCAGAAGATTTAGAAAAAGCAAGACAGAGGTTTCCTAACTGAGGGTTTAATTAACCGTACCTCCTAGCTGAAACTCCCAATTCATTTAGTGATTTACTAAGAAATTGTTGGTTTCTAGCGACTCCCTCTTATGGTATGTCGTTTCAGAATTTTCTTTCCTTCAATTTTCGATCTTTCAGATTGAATAATTTTCCAGATAGAATCTGAGGCATATTGGCGAGAGGTTTCTAAATCAACCACAGGTTTTGGATAATCTTCACCGAGTTTGAAACCATACATGTCTTGTTCCATACTGGTTAATTTCCAAGGTTCATGAACAAATTCCTTTGGTATCGTATTCAATTCTGGAACGTATTTTAAAATAAACTCTCCATCAGGATCGTGTTTGTAGGAATTTTTCACAGGATTGTAAATCCTTAACGTATGGATACCTGTAGTTCCTGCCTGCATTTGCAGCTGAGGATAATGTATGCCTGGCTCAAAATCTAAAAATAAACTCGCTAAATGTTCTGAAGCATCCTGCCATTTTTGCCATAGCAAATGAGTGAAAAATGAGACCAGAAGGGCTCGCATTCTAAAATTGAGATACCCCGTTTGGGTCAAGCATCTCATACTTGCATCCACAAGAGGAAAACCTGTCATACCCTCTTTCCAGGCCTTAATCAGCACATTATCTTTTTTATGCTTCAATACATCAAATGCAGAATTGAAATTTCGGGATTCTGCTCTGTATTCCATTTCAAACTTCTGTATGAAATGCGCCTGCCATCTCAATCGTGATTGAAATTGACTTAAAGCCTGCTTGTTTTTAATTTTTTCTTCTTTTTCCATGGAAGCATGAATGACTTCCCTTATTGATAAGACTCCCCAGGCGATATAAGGCGATAATCGACTACAGGATTTTCTGGCCAAAAGTGGTTTTGAAATATGATTTTGATAGTTGGGATAGCGCTCTTCAAGGAAACTATTGAGATAACGAAGAGCAGTTTTTCGACCTCCTTTTTGATAATTCACATCTCTTTCTACGAAAATATTTACAGCTTCAAATTGGCCCTTAAGCTTTTGAATGGTCTTGGGCTCGACAAATTGATCTTGATTTGCAGAAAATGGAATTACCTCTTGATTCATGAAATTCTCCCAGGAATTGACCCAGGTTTTTCGGTTGCTCAAACCTCTGATGACGCCATTATTGATAAATTCTTTCCATTGAATCTTATGAGAATTAAAAAAGCTTTTTAGTCTTTTGTCTCTTTGGAAAGTAATACTCAAACCAGTCTCCTGATGGGAAAATACACTTTTTATCTTCAGTTGATCATGTACCTTTTTAAATGCATTTTCTGCTGAAGATTTTACAATTAATACTTCGGTTTGATAATTAGCTAATTCTTTTTGAAGATCTGTTAAAGATTCTTTGATGAACCTAAAATGCCTTTCGCTGTAATGCGGATCTTGAAGAAGAATAGGTTCTAATGCATACAATATTAAAACCGGATGCCTGTTTTGTAAAGCCTTATGTAATGGTGCATGGTCCTGCAATCTCAAATCTCTCTTCAGCCATACTACATTTACCATTTTTATTTTCTCTTAATTTTTTACTGCGTCTTTATACGTTTCCAGACAACGTTCTCTAGCCATTTTATGCTCAACCATTGGTTCAGGATACTTATCGGATTCAAATTCTGGCACCCATTTTTTGATGAATTTTTTATCCTTATCAAATCTGTCAGTTTGAGAATAGGGATTAAAAACCCGGAAGTAAGGTGCTGCATCCACTCCAGAACCAGCGACCCATTGCCAACCACCAACATTGGATGACATTTCATAATCCAATAGTCTTTTAGCAAAGTAGGCCTCACCCCAGCGCCAATCAATCAACAAATGTTTGCAAAGAAAACTACCAACAACCATTCTCAACCGGTTATGCATCCATCCAGTTTCATTAAGTTGTCTCATTCCTGCATCCACAATTGGATATCCTGTCTGTCCCGATTTCCATTTTTCAAAATCTTCTTCATTATTCCTCCATTCTATTCGGTCGTATTTGGGCTTGAAGGCTCTATCCTGTGTTTCAGGATAATGATATAGAATGGCTTTATAAAATTCTCTCCAGATCAATTCATCCAAAAAGGTTTCATTCTTAACAGACAATGCTTTTTCAATAACTTTTCTGTAACCAATGGTGCCGAATCTTAAATAGGGACTTAATCTGGAAGTGCCTTCTATGGAAGGTATATTTCTGGTTTCTTCGTAATCTTTAAGCAAAGTTTTGTCCAAATTATGTTTGGGTACTTTTATAGAAGATCTTTCAAATCCAATGTCAGACAATGAAACATTTGGTAATCTTGTATTTTTATAAGTCTTATCTAAAAAATCTTCAGAAGGATACGTTTTAAAATCAATGTTTTTAAATTCTTTTTTCCATTGTTTCATGTAGGGAGTAAACACTAAATACATCCCACCATCATTTTTTTCAACTTCAGTTTTTTCAAAAATGACCTGATCCTTAAAATTGTGGAATTCGATACCATTTTCAGCTAACAGAGCATCAATTTTTGCATCACGTTTTTGAGCGTATGGTTCGTAATCTCTATTGGTGTAAATGGCTTCAACCTCAAAATCTTCAATGAGTTGCTTTATTGCATTTTCTGGAGTGTCATGGTAAGTAGCAATAGAAGAATTGTGATGCTCCTGAAGATAAGAGCGCATTTTTTGTAATTCATCGTGAATGAAAGTGATACGTGCATCATCTTTAGGAAGCTCATCTAGAATATGCTTGTCGAATATAAATAGTGGAAGCACTTGAAATTCTCCTGAAAGAGCATGATAAAGCCCCACATTATCCTCAAAACGCATATCTCTTCTGAACCAAAACACTCTTATTTTATCACTCATTTTATTTGAAATTTGAATTACTTTCCTAAACATAAAAAATCTTCTTGCAAGTTAGCTGACCCACAAGAAGATTTTAAAAATTTTAGCTGAAATCTAACTTACATTCAGACTTCCCATTCCACCATCTACGCCAAGAACTTGGCCTGTTATCCAGGTAGAATCTTCGGATAATAAGAAACTTGCTATTTTTCCGATATCAGAAGGTTCACCGACACGCTTAAGTGGGTGTCTTTCATCCATCTTCTCCTTCTTTTTATCATTATTAAGCAATTTACCAGCCAACTGTGAATTTACAAGAGATGGAGCAATAACGTTTACTCTAAATGAAGGTGCATATTCTGCTGCTAGTGATCTTGCAAATCCCTCTATAGCTCCTTTTGCCGCAGCAATACTGGTATGAAATGGCATTCCAGTTTGTACCGCAACAGTACTAAAGTATACTATACTCGCTTGCTTAGAATTTTTCAACTTTGAAAGCACACCATGGGTAACTTTGACCAAACTCATGAAATTCAATTGAAAGTCTTCTTCAAAGACTTCAGGCTTCATCATTTTGAAAGGCTTCAAATTGATGCTTCCTGGGCAGTATACTAAACCATCTAAAGTTTCGGGCAAATCTAATTCTGATATGTCATCTGTAAGTGCATCAAACTTGTGGTATGTCACATCATAATTAGATAAATTTTCATCAGATCTTGATGCCACTATAATGTTGTGTTTTGCACTTAACTCTTTTACGATTTCTAAACCTATTCCTTTAGATCCTCCTATTAGTAAAATATTCTTTTTCATATGCTTATTTATTTTGATTTTCAAAATGACCGAATTTTTCAATCATTTTAGCCTCTCTGGCTTTAAAAATTTTATTCAATTTTGGTTTTACAACTAGTGGGTGCATTAATCGTCCCAAAGCTCCAAGTGGTAATTTATAGTGAACTAAGTCTTCTACTTCTACGCCACCTTCAATTTCATGGATAAAATGCTTGTGATGCCACAATGCATAGGGTCCATACAGCTGAATATCTACAAAATAGTTAGGTTCCTCTACGTGTGTAATCTCAGTCACCCATTTTGTATTAAAACCCGGTAATGGAGTTACATTATACTGTAGTAATTGTCCTGTAAACATTTTTCTGTCCGCACCAGATAATATTTCAAACCCCATATCATCTGGCATTATTTCTTGTAGATTTTTAGGATCTGAAAGAAATTCCCAAGCCCTTTGCTTTGTGATGGGTAATTTCTGCTTGGTGTTGATTTCATATATCATGATTCAAAAGTAAATATTTTATTGTTTAATGAAATAAGATTGAAGTTAAACAAAAGTTATTGTTACGTGCTTTCAAACCGAAAAACTGATAAATAAATCTTTATACGATACTTGATTATAAGGAGTATACCTTTATTTGCAATAAATTAATTTAGATGATATATAAGAGTCTTTTAATATTGCTTGTACTCACAGGCTGTAAAAGTTCTCAAACTGATTTGCCTGTTTTGCAGAATTGCCCGGGTAATGGAGATTGCGAAGTCCAAGTGTTTAAAGAAACCAAATTATTACTCAAAGAAAAATCTTCAGAAATTTCAGATGTATTTTTTGAAGAGGATAAAGATTTTCAAGTCATTTTTATCAAATACAAAGACTCTAAGAAAAAGGATTATACCGAAGAAATCTATCTTCAAATTCCGTCAAGATTTAGAGAAATTCATTCCAAAAATTATAGCCTAAATAACCAGAAAGTTGTGTTTGGTAAGATTTGTAATTGTGAGGAGTCGGGTTTTAAGTACGTAAATCAAGGTGAACTAGTAATTTTGAATAATAAGGAAACTATTTCACTTCATTTAGAAATCAAATCAGAAAAAAAGCAAGTTATTCAGATTATTGATCTTGAAATTTAATTGTCAATAACATCTCCTGAAAATGTAGGAACGCCAGGTGAGAAACTTGGTTTTTTTGTATCCTCCTCAGAGTTTAATTCTATGACATTATAAGGAAAGTCTCCATTTCTGATTTTATCTCTTTTTTTACAATTCAAATCGGCGTAAAACGTCTCATACTTTTTCTCAGCAGCCGTGTCCCAAGCATATAAATAAACCTCTCTTACATAGGTTAAAATCAAATCGTAGGAATCGTGTTCTCCGTAAGATCCTAACGCAATGATAGCCTGTTTTGAAGAGTCAGCTTTAGTTTTTTCCTTGTTAGGATTTGTCATAAAATCATAAACAGCCTCTTTGAATTGAATTTCAGAAATCCCTTCTTTTTTAACACCATTCATCAACAATTTTCCCTCTTGGTTAATTACTAGAGTCAACAGGTTGTTAGATTTTGATGAAGTATAGTCTTCGTTTGAAATTTCTTTTTCAATAAGGCAGGTGTTATCAAGCCAAACTTGACTGTGAGCAATACTTAAAATTGATAAATATAAAAGAGTAAAAATTAGAGTTTTCATAATTTTCATTTTAATTATAGCAAAGATATAAACTTATTCCTCCAATATAACCAGAGCTGATACTTATCATTTTTAGTAACAGCCTGTTGTGAGATTTTTGTATCCTAATTTAATTATATGTCGAAGGATAAGTGTTTTCACTGTGGTGATGACTGTTCAATCGAAGTTTATCACGATGATAAAGTCTTTTGCTGTAATGGTTGTAAAACCGTTTTTGAGATTTTTTCTGAGAATGACTTGACGTGTTATTATGACTTAGAACAGAATCCCGGTGCAACTCCAAATGAAATCAATGGCAAATTCGATTATCTTGAAAAGGAAGATATCGTTAATAAACTTATTGATTTTCAAGAAGATTCTACTGAAATTGTCACTCTTTATATCCCTCATATTCACTGTAGCTCTTGTATTTGGGTCCTAGAGAATCTCCATAAATTAAATAAACACGTCGTTTCTTCTCAAGTTGACTTTCCCAAGAAAAAAGTGACAGTAACTTACAATACTGAAGAATTTTCTCTAAAGTCATTGGTCGAGTTGATGTCGAGAATAGGCTACGAACCTTATATCAGCCTTGAAAATTACGGACAAGCCAAGCAAAGTTTGGATAGAAGTCTAGTTTACAAAATTGGTGTTGCCGGCTTTGCTTTTGGTAATGTGATGTTTCTGAGTTTTCCAGAATACTTTGAGGTTACAGAATATTGGTTGGAGCAGTATAAGCCAGTTTTTAGATGGCTCATGTTTTTCTTCAGTTTGCCGGTGGTTTTCTACGCTGGGCAAGATTATTTCAAGTCGGCCATTAAAGGTTTAAGAAGTAAAATTTTAAATATTGATATCCCCATAGCTTTAGGAATCACCGTTTTATTTTTGAGAAGTACTGTTGATATTCTTTTCAATTTAGGATCTGGTTTTTTCGATAGTCTTACAGGTTTAGTGTTCTTTTTGCTTTTAGGTAAAATTGTACAGCAGAAGACGTATAAATTTATGTCCTTCGAAAGGGATTACAAATCTTACTTCCCAATAGCGGTAACGAAAATAAATTCAGAAGGAAAAGAAGAAAACACCCAGGTTTATGAAATAGAAAGAGGGGATAGGTTACTCATCAGAAATCAGGAATTGCTCCCAGTAGATGGAGTCCTGATGTCCGTTTCTGCAGAAATCGATTATAGTTTTGTCACCGGTGAGGCTAAACTTGTGAAAAAAGTGTCTGGTGATAAAGTTTATGCCGGAGGAAAGCAAAGTGGCAGCGCTGTGGAAATTGTTGCCGAAAAGTCGGTTGAACAAAGTTATCTGACCCAATTGTGGAGTAATGATGTCTTTCAAAAAGATTACAATCCAAAATTTCAAAGTCTTATTGACAAAATCAGTAAGAAATTTACAGTAGCTGTTCTTTCTATAGCCTTTTCAGGCTTGTTTTTTTGGCTTTTTTACGATGCCAGTCTTGCCTTAAATGTATTTACGGCGGTGCTTATCATTGCATGTCCCTGTGCTATAGCCTTAGCGACGCCCTTTGCTATGGGTAACTTGTTGAGGATCTTCGGGAAGAATGGATTTTATCTCAAAAATACAAACGTCCTGGAGCAGATGGCAGATCTTGATGTTTTTGTTTTCGACAAAACAGGAACGTTAACAACAAATAAAAAAAGTGATATTTCATATTCTGGCTTGACTCTAAGCGAGGATGATAAGATGGTGTTGAAAAACTCTTTTAGAAACTCCAATCACCCTTTGAGTAGAGAGTTGTATTCCTTTTTAAGTAGTCAGAATATTCAAGATTCAGAATCTTTTGAAGAACACCTTGGGGAAGGAATTATTTCATCTTACAATGACCACACTTATAAATTGGGTTCTGCAAAATTTGTTTCAGATCATGTGGAGGATGCGAGTTTGTCAACTGCCGTTCACATCAGTAAAGATGAAACCTACTTAGGCAAGTTTGAATTTGATACGGTTTACAGAAAAGGTGTAGAGCCACTGTTTGAGTCACTAGATTCATATTATAAATTGATTATACTTTCTGGTGATAATGAAGGTGAGAAGCCAGTACTTACAAAGATGCTGCCTAAAACCACTCAGATGTTTTTCAATCAAAAGCCTGATTCCAAAATGCATTTGATAGAAAAAATTCAATCTGAAAACAAAAGTGTCGCAATGGTTGGTGATGGTTTAAACGATGCAGGAGCATTAAAACAGGCTGATATAGGGATTGCTATTTCAGAGGATGTGAACGTTTTTTCTCCTGCCTGCGATGCGATAATGGATGCTTCTGAATTTTATAAACTAGATAAGTATGTGAGTATAACAAAAAAAGGAATCAAAATCATTAAACTCAGTTTTGCATTCTCATTCCTCTATAATGTCATAGGTCTATATTTCGCCTTGACAGGTCAGCTACAGCCAGTCATTGCAGCGATACTAATGCCTTTGAGTTCAATTTCAATCGTCATTTTTACAACATTGGCAACACAATACATTTCCAAACCAATTCTTAATGAAAAGCTAAGTAAACATGACTAACGTCATTTTTTAAAGAGAACTTCCCATGTAATTTTGAAAAAAAAATAAACTATGAACGTCATCTACGGACTTCTTGCCATCAGTATTCTTGTAGCCCTTGTGTTTTTCGGGCTTTTTATTTTCTCAGTAAAAAAAGGCCAATTTGATGATGATTATACACCATCGGTGAGAATGCTATTCGATGACGAATTAGTCAAAGACGATGACGCTAAAGTGAAAGACAAAGAAAATTCGAACAATCAACAAAAACAATCATAACTATGGAGTTACAGCAATTTCATTACGATAATAAAATCGTAAAAAACTTCCTTTATGCCACCATTATCTGGGGCGTTATTGGAATGTCTGTTGGCCTTTTATTGGCATTTATGTTTATTTTTCCAAGCGTTACCGACGGTATCTCTTGGTTAAGTTTCGGTCGTTTAAGACCATTACACACCAACGCTGTGATTTTTGCATTTGTGGGAAATGCCATATTTGCAGGAGTTTATTACTCTACTCAAAGATTGCTCAAAGCGAGAATGTTTAGTGATGCTCTCAGTAAAATTAATTTCTGGGGATGGCAATTGATCATCGTTGCAGCAGCAATCACTTTACCTCTAGGCTTTTCAAGCTCCAAAGAATACGCTGAATTAGAATGGCCTATCGATATTATGATAGCTATCGTTTGGGTTGTTTTTGGATGGAATCTTATTGGTACTATTCTGAAAAGACGTCAACGTCACTTATACGTAGCCATCTGGTTTTACTTAGCTACATTCGTTACCGTTGCCGTACTTCATATTTTCAATAGTTTGGCCTTGCCGGTTAACCTATTTAAAAGTTATTCTGCTTATGCTGGTGTTCAGGACGCATTGGTACAATGGTGGTATGGACACAACGCGGTTGCGTTTTTCTTGACTACTCCATTCTTAGGTTTGATGTATTATTTTGTACCTAAAGCAGCGAACAGACCTGTTTATTCTTACAAATTATCGATTATTCACTTCTGGTCTTTGATCTTTATCTACATCTGGGCTGGTCCTCATCACTTGCTGTATACAGCACTACCTGACTGGGCTCAAAATTTAGGTGTTACTTTTTCTATTATGTTGTTGATGCCATCCTGGGGGGGAATGATCAACGGTCTTCTTACCCTTCGTGGTGCATGGGATAAAGTTAGAACAGATCCTGTTCTTAAATTCTTCGTGGTTGCCATTACTGGTTATGGTATGGCTACTTTTGAAGGACCTATGCTTTCGCTTAAAAATGTTAATGCGATCGCTCACTTTACAGACTGGATCATTGCTCACGTCCATGTTGGAGCTTTAGCGTGGAATGGATTCCTTACTTTTGGTATGGTTTATTGGTTAATCCCAAGATTATTCAAAACTAAATTATTTTCAGTAGGATTAGCCAACTTACACTTTTGGCTAGGAACTCTAGGAATTGTGATGTATGCATTACCAATGTATGTCGCAGGTTTCTTGCAAGCCTCTATGTGGAAACAATTCAATCCAGATGGAAGTTTGTTTTACGGTAACTTCCTGGAAACTGTGACTGAAATTATGCCAATGTACTGGATGAGAGCTATTGGAGGTAGTCTTTATATCATAGGTACATTTGTAATGATTTACAACGTTATTAGAACAGCAAAAGCTGGTTCAAGCGTTGAAGATGAGCTTGCAGAAGCAGCTGCTTTAAGCCGTGGTGGTAGAAGAAAAAGAGGAGAAAAATTCCACACTTGGTTGGAAAGAAAACCTATTCAATTAACCATCCTGGCAACAATCGCAATTCTTATAGGCGGTATTGTTCAGATCATACCAACTTTATTAGTCAAATCTAATATCCCGACTATTTCTACTGTGAAACCTTATACTCCATTAGAACTTGAGGGTCGTGATCTATACATTCGAGAAGGTTGCGTGGGATGTCACTCTCAAATGGTGAGACCTTTTAGAAGTGAAGTAGAGCGTTATGGTGAATATGCCAAAGCTGGAGAGTTTGTTTACGATAGACCCTTCTTATGGGGAAGTAAACGTACCGGACCAGACTTATTAAGGGTTGGAGGAAAATATTCAGACAACTGGCACTTCAACCATATGTATGATCCACAAAGCACATCATCGGGATCGATCATGCCAAGTTACCAGTGGCTAATCAAAAGTGAATTGGATAAATCAAACACTGTCGATAAGCTGAAGACAATGGCAAATTTAGGAGTTCCTTATTCTGATGAAGAAATAGAAAATGCTCAGGCTTCTATGCTTGCCCAGGGAGAGGAAATTCAATCCAATTTGTATAACGATCCGGATTTTGTAAAAGCTTACGAAGCTGATAAAGCTTATGCAGAAGAGAATAATCTTGATTTTGTCGAAATGAAAAACAGAGAGATTGTTGCTCTGATTGCTTATCTGCAGAGGCTTGGAACTGATATTAAAATAAAGACTAACCAAGAAGTTACAACTTCTAATTAAATACTTGAACTATGTTGAAATTTATAAAAGGACATATGGAAACGATACAAGGGATAGAGATCTATCCTATCATTTCCCTGCTTATTTTCTTCATCTTTTTTGTTGTGCTTTTCTGGTGGGTGTTTACCGCCAAGAAAGACTATGTGGAAGAAGTAAGTCAAATACCATTGGAATCTAAAAACGAACATGAATTATGAGGAACCTAGCATCTATATTTAGAATCATAGCGCTGGTAGCAATAGCTTGGGGAGGAGTTGAACTTCTTTTTGAAACAGAACCAGGACAGCTTGCCGTCTTAGCATATCCAAAAACCTTAATTTTCTTGGGGGTCATAGCTCTAGTATCTATTGCCATTGAAGTTTTTGTAGCTGCACTAAGATTTACATTGTTCAAATCACTTTCAGAAGAGAAACAAGAAAAATTCTTAGCTCTTGAAAATAAACGTGTGGATCAATTGAAGGCAAAATTTGAAAATCTTCCAAAACTTCTAACACGTTCAAGACCTATTGAAGAAGAAGGTGAAATTGAACTGGATCATAACTATGACGGAATTCGTGAGCTGGATAATAAATTACCACCATGGTGGATCTATAGCTTCTATGCAAGTATAGTTTTTGCGGCCATTTACTTAGTAAGATTCCATGTGTTTGACGATTACACACAAATTGAAGAATATAAAGCTGAGCTGGCACAAGCTGAAATAGATATTGCTCGATATAAAGAAACTGCCAAAGATTTGGTCACTCTGGAAACAGTAACGCTTATGGCAGATCCGTCAGATCTAGAAGCTGGTAAGCAAATCTACACCAACAACTGCGTAGCTTGTCACAAAGCCGATGCCGGTGGAGGAATTGGCCCTAACTTAACAGATGAACATTGGATTCTTGGGGGTGGGATCAAGAATGTATATAGAACTTTATTTGAAGGCGGACGTCCTGGTAAAGGCATGGTGTCATGGAAAAATGACTTCAAACCTTCAGAATTACAGCAGGTAGCGAGTTATGTGCTTTCATTGCAAGGGACTGTCCCAGCTGAACCTAAAGAACCTGAAGGTGAGATTTGGGTAGAAGGAGTAGAATAATTATAAAATAAAGCGAAGTGGATAATAAAGAAGAATTTAGAAACAGCATAGGAACGTTAGACCAGGAGGGAAAGCGTGCTTGGGTATATCCAAAAAAGCCTAATGGTGTTTTTTATAAGTATAGAAAATACGTTAGTTATTTTCTGTTACTTTTCTTGTTAGCTGCTCCTTTTATTAAAATCAATGGGAATCAATTTTTACTCTTTAATGTATTAGAGCGTAAATTCAACATTTTTGGGTTTCCGTTTTGGCCACAGGATTTTTATCTTTTTGTGATTTCCATGATTATTGGAGTTGTTTTTATCGCTTTGTTTACAGTGGCTTTTGGTAGAATCTTTTGCGGCTGGATTTGTCCACAGACCATTTTTATGGAAATGGTATTCAGACGAATAGAATACGCCATTGAAGGGGATCGAGGCAAGCAAATACGCTTAGATAAGGCACCATGGAACAAAGAGAAAATATTTAAAAAAGGAAGTAAATGGACTATTTTTGCCATCATCTCCTTTTTGATTGCCAATGTGTTTTTAGCTTACTTGATCAGTAGTGATGAGTTAGTGAAATACATCACCAACGGACCAACCAGTCACTTAGGAACATTTATTCCATTGCTCATTTTTACGGCGGTGTTCTACTTTGTATTCGCCTGGTTTAGAGAGCAAGTCTGTATCATAGCTTGTCCTTACGGGAGACTTCAAGGAGCGATGCTGGACAAGAAATCTATTGTGGTAGCTTATGACCATAATCGAGGAGAGCGGGAGCTTGGCCGTCAGAAATTTAAGAAAAATCAAAATAGGGCAGAAGAAGGCGTTGGAGATTGTATTGAATGTGCGCAATGTGTCCAGGTTTGTCCTACGGGGATAGATATTCGAAATGGGACTCAGCTGGAATGTGTTAATTGCACTGCCTGTATTGATGCCTGTGATTCGATCATGGAAAGCGTGGATTTACCTAAGGGACTTATTCGTTATGCTAGTGAAGAGAATATTGAGAAAAAAGCAAAATTCGAATTTACACCGAGATTGAAAGGCTATTCAGCAGTTCTGACGATACTTATTGGTTTTTTAATGGGTCTTTTACTTATCAGAAGCGATATTGAAGCAAAGGTTTTGAGATTACCTGGACAACTTTATGAAATGACAAAGGAAGGTAAAGTATCCAATGTTTTTACCTATAAATTATTGAACAAAACTAATGTGGAAATGGATAGTATTCATTTCAAAATCAACTCTTTTGACGGAGAATTAAAAATGGTCAAAAAAGAGTATTTCAGCATAGATAAAGGCGGAATTGCCAAAGGAACTTTCTTTATAGAAATAGAACCAGCTCAGCTTAGTGATTCTAAAAATAAAATTGAAATAGAAGTTTACAGCAAAGACCGAATCATTGACCGGGCAACGACCAACTTCATGGGACCACGAACTTTTAGATAAAAAATTATGAAATTAAATTGGGGAACATCTATAGTAATCGCATTTGTACTTTTCATAGGATTCATCATGTTTATGGTGGTACAAATGTTATCAAATAAAGAACTAGAATACGACCTTGTAGTAGAGTCTTATTACCAGAAAGAATTGACTTTTCAGGAGGATTTGGATTCTGCGCAGAATGCGGCAGATTTGGAAAATCAGGTGAATATAGCAATGATATCAGAAGGGCTTCAGATTATTTTTCCTTCAGATTTTGACTATTCTGAAATAGAAGGAGAAGTTTTTCTCTACAGACCTTCAGATAAGGCATTGGATTTCACAGTTCAGCTTCAATTGGAAAACAGTGAATATGTTTTGCCAAGATCATTGATGGAGGCTGGGAAATGGGAAGTTAATCTAAAGTTCAATCACAAAGGAGAAGATTACTTTATTCAACAGAAAATCCAAATCTAAATGTTGTGGACAGCTTTCATTTTAGGACTTTTAGGTAGTTTTCACTGTGTTGGCATGTGTGGGCCTATAGCTCTTATGCTGCCCGTAGATCGTCAAAATCCATGGCGAAAAGCCTTCCAAGTTTCCTTATACCATTTAGGTAGAATTACTACGTATGCGCTCATAGGTCTAGTATTTGGCCTTATCGGAGAAAGCTTTGCGTTATTTGGATTTCAACAGCAACTCTCTATCATCATTGGAGTCATCATGCTGTCTTCTCTTCTTTTTTCTGAATCTATTTTAGGAAAGCTTAATCTCGCCAAACCACTTTATAAATGGGTAGGTAAACTAAAGTCCGAACTTGGCTCTTCGTTAAAGAAAAAGGAACTCGATACATTTTATTATTTAGGTTTTCTGAATGGTTTACTGCCGTGCGGCTTAGTATACATGGCGGTTTTTGGATCCATAGCTATCACAGGATTAGTTGAAAGTTCATTGTATATGGCGTTCTTTGGTTTGGGCACAATCCCGCTGATGAGCCTTGTAATTTATGCCAAAGACTGGCTCAACTCAGTTTTAAAATTCAATCCTAAACGCTTAATTCCTATTGCTATTGCCATTATTGGTATTCTTTTTATCTTGAGAGGAATGGGGCTTGGTATTCCTTACGTTTCTCCAAAACCTGCCCAAAGTCAAGTAACTTCATCTATGGAATGTCATTAACTTTAAGATTAATCTTCCTTCATTCCGTATCCTACTTCAAACACTTACGAAATCGTTTTAGTTTAGCGTATAATCAATTTTAACAAAAATAATGCTTAATTAATCTGCTATAGCTGATTATTTTCCTCATAATTAACTAGATTTAAGAGTTAATTCTTATAATAATAGTTGAAATTTTTTTTATGAAGAGAGAATCAATGTATGATAGTAGTTTTGAACATGACGCCTGTGGAATCGGGTCTGTCATAAATATTGATGGAAAAAGGGAACATCAACTTATAGTTGATGCACTTACCATGCTTGAAAATATGGAACATCGGGGAGGAACTGGCGCAGACCCGGATACCGGAGATGGTGCTGGAATTCTTATTCAAATTGATAAAAATTTTATAAAGGAAATCGCTATAGAAATTGATGTTAACATTGATGGCGAAAAACCTGTTGGAATCGGAATGTTGTTTTTTCCAAAAGTTAGAAGTGTTGCCAATCAATGCAAAGAAATTTTAGCCAAACATGCAGAGGAACTCGATCTTGACATTTTAGGTTACAGAACGGTTCCAGTAGATTCTAAAGTTCCAGGTATCGGAGCAAAACCTGTGGAACCTTTAATTGAGCAGGTTTTGATTCAGCCAAAAGATAAAATATCTGATGAAGAACTGGAAAGAAAACTCTTCGTGTTTAGAAATTATACAACTCATTATATAGGTAAAAACATTCAAGGGAATAACAAAGCGTTCTATGTATGTAGTATGTCTATCAATACCATTATATATAAAGGCCAACTTAAGACCAATCAACTGAGAGAATACTTTGAAGATTTAAGAAATCCAAACTTTAAATCTGCTTTTGCTATTATTCATTCACGGTTTTCAACAAATACGTTTCCAAATTGGAAACTGGCTCAGCCATTTCATTTTACAGCTCATAATGGCGAAATCAATACGATTAAAGGTAATGTGACTAAAATGAAATCTAAGGAGGCAAATTTTAAATCCAAAGTATTCTCCGACGAAGATCTCCAGCGTTTACTTCCCGTAACCAACCCAGAGCATTCAGATTCAGCTAACTTAGATGCTATGGTCGAAATGCTTGTTCTGGATGGGAGACCTTTGGAACACGCGATGATGATGCTTGTTCCAGAAGCTTGGCAGGATAATACATCTATAGATCCCGAACGAAAAGCTTTCTATAAATACCATGCTTCGGTAATGGAGCCCTGGGATGGTCCGGCAGCGCTTATTTTTACCGACGGCAAGCGGGTTGGGGCAACTTTAGATAGAAACGGTTTGAGACCATCAAGGTATTGCATTACATCAACCAACCGTCTTATCATTTCTTCAGAAGCTGGAGCGCTTCCGGTGGATTCTTCAGAAATAATTAAAAAAGGGCGTTTACAACCTGGCCGTATGATCATGGCAGATCTTGATTTGAATAAAGTCATTTACGATGATGAAATAAAAAACAGAATAGTCAAGGATAAGCAGTATTCGCAATGGATTAAAAACCAACGTATCAAATTAAGGCTTCAGTCAGTACCTGAATTTGATGAAAAGAAATTATCGAGTGAAGAATTACTTCACCTTCAAAATGCATATGGCTACACTTCAGAGGAATTGAAAGTGATTTTAGCCGATATGGCCGTGAGAGCGACAGAGCCTATTGGTTCTATGGGTGCAGACACGCCGCTGGCTATATTGAGCAAACAAAGTCAACATGTTGCCAACTACTTCAAACAATTGTTTGCACAAGTTAGTAATCCACCAATAGATCCTATTCGGGAGAGAATGGTGATGTCGCTATTCACAAGAGTTGGAGAAAGTCTTAATATATTGGACGAATCTGAATTACATACCAAACAGATTCATATTTCACAACCTGTTTTATTGGATTCTGATATTGAAAAATTTAAGCATCTAGCAGAAAAAGGCTTTGACTACGGCTTTATTAATTGTGTTTTTGAGGCGGATGGAAAACCTGGAAGCTTAGAGAAGGCTATAGATGAGGTTTGTAAAAAAGCAGAAGATGCTGTAAAATCTGGTAAAAAGGTTTTGATTTTATCTGATAAAGCTATTGATAAAAACCATGCGCCAATCCCATCCTTGCTATCTACAGGAGCAGTTCATCACCATCTGGTCAAACTGAATTTGAGAACTAAAGCTGGAATTTTGGTGCAAGCGGGAGATATTAGAGAAACACATCATTTTGCAACGTTAATAGGCTATGGAGCTAGTGCTGTCAATCCTTATTTAGCCCTACAATCTATCGAACATCAGCAAATTGATGGAAAACTCGATGCAGATATAAGTATAGATCAAGCTAAAGCAAATTATCAAGAGGCTATAGGGTATGGACTACTGAAAATTCTTTCTAAAATGGGAATTAGCACAGTTCAATCTTACCAAGGAGCTCAGATTTTTGAAGCTCTAGGCTTGCATACTACTGTCATTGAAAAATGCTTTAAAGGCACCATATCAAGGATAGAAGGTATTGACTTTGATGGGCTTGCTCAAGAAGTTCTGGTTAGACATCACAAAGCTTTTCCAGGAAATGATGAGGTGAAAAAGAGTTTGGAAGTTGGCGGAGTTTATCAGTGGAAGTTGAGAGGTGAAAAACACCTTTTCAATCCGGAAACTATTCATTTGCTCCAGCATTCTTCACAGACGGATAATTTTTCTTTGTATAAAAAGTTCGCGAAAACGGTCAATGACCAATTAAAAGATTCTTTGACCTTAAGAGGTTTATTGGAGTTCAAAAAAAGAACACCCATACCACTTGCGGAAGTAGAACCGGCAGAAGATATTATGAAACGTTTCGCCACTGGAGCCATGTCATTTGGTTCGATTTCGCACGAAGCACATTCCACTTTAGCTATTGCCATGAACAGGATTGGTGCCAAAAGTAATAGTGGCGAAGGCGGAGAAGATGAAGCCAGATTTGAAGTGAAACCTAATGGGAATTGGGAGCGTTCTGCAATCAAACAGGTAGCTTCAGGTCGTTTTGGGGTGACGAGTTACTACCTCACCAATGCTGATGAACTTCAGATTAAAATGGCACAGGGAGCAAAACCTGGAGAAGGTGGTCAACTGCCTGGTCATAAAGTTGATGAGTGGATTGGTAGAGTGAGACATTCAACTCCTGGTGTTGGATTAATATCACCACCTCCACACCACGATATTTATTCTATAGAGGATTTAGCCCAACTTATATTCGATTTGAAAAATGCAAATCGCAAAGCCAGAATCAATGTGAAATTGGTTTCACAAGCTGGTGTGGGTACGGTGGCTGCGGGAGTTTCAAAAGCCAATGCTGAAGTGGTTCTGATTTCTGGAGCAGATGGAGGAACTGGAGCATCTCCTTTAAGTTCTATACGTCATGCAGGTTTGCCCTGGGAGCTTGGTTTGTCCGAAGCTCATCAAACGCTGGTGAAAAATAATTTAAGAAGTAGAATCACCGTTCAGGTGGATGGCCAGTTAAGAACTGGTAGAGACCTCGCAATCGCTACTTTACTCGGCGCTGAAGAATGGGGAATTTCCACAGCAGCTTTGATTGTGGAAGGTTGCATCATGATGAGAAAATGTCACACCAATACCTGTCCGGTAGGTGTTGCAACACAAAATCCTGAACTGAGAAAACTTTTCACAGGAAACCCAGACCATGTGGTCAATTACTTTAGATTCCTGGCGGAAGATTTGAGAGAAATCATGTCTCAACTTGGATTCAAGACAGTGAGTGACATGGTAGGTCACTCAGAAGTAATGAAAGTAAGAAAAGACGTACCATTCTGGAAATTGAAAGATCTGGACTTGAGTCCAATTTTATATCAAGAACATATAGCCGAGCAAGTGGGTGTCTTTAAGCAAATTGATCAGGATCATGAAATTGACGAAGTTTTAGACTGGAAACTTTTGGAAGATGCAAAACCAGCTTTTGAAAGTGGTAAATCAGTAAAAAACTCATATTCAATTAGAAATATCGATCGAGCCACTGGTGCAATATTATCCAATGAAATCAGTATGAAATTTAAAGCTGAGGGATTTAAAGAAGATACTATACATTTCAAATTTGATGGATCTGCTGGTCAGAGTTTCGGCTCTTTCTTAGCGAAAGGTGTCACTTTTGAAGTTGAAGGTGAATCCAATGACTATTTTGGCAAAGGTTTATCTGGTGGAAAATTAATTATCTACACTCCAAAGTCCTCTTCATTTGATTCAGAAGAAAACATAATCATAGGAAATGTTGCTTTTTATGGAGCAACCTCAGGAACAGCTTATATTAACGGAATGGCTGGCGAGCGTTTTGGTGTCAGAAATTCTGGTGTGGAAGCCGTAGTAGAAGGTGTTGGAGATCATGCCTGCGAATATATGACAGGCGGTAAAATTGTAATTTTAGGAGAAACAGGTAAGAATTTTGCCGCAGGTATGAGTGGTGGAACCGCTTATATTCTCGATGATCAAAATACTTTTGAAAATAATTGTAACAAAGCAATGGTAGGACTTGAAACTCCTTCTGAAGAGAATTTTAAAGAACTTAGAGTCTTGATTGAGAATCATTATCAATTGACGAGAAGCAAGAAAGCAAAATACGTTTTAGATCATTTTGAAGAGATGAAATCTCATTTTGTCAAGATCATTCCACATGATTACAAACGAATTTTAGAAGCGAAAGAAAAACAAGAACAAAAAATAGTAGCATAATGGGACAACACGACGGATTTTTGAAATATGATAGAGAGTTGCCAAATAGTAGACCTCCAGAAGCGAGAATTGGTGATTATAAAGAAATATTTGAGCCTTTTCCAGAAGAGAAGACCAAGAGTCAGGCCGCAAGATGTATGGATTGTGGAGTGCCCTTTTGCCATTCAGGTTGTCCGCTTGGTAATATCATTCCAGAATTTAATGAAGCAGTTCATAACGAAGATTGGAAAAATGCAGTTTCCATTTTATACTCAACAAACAATTTTCCTGAGTTTACCGGAAGAATTTGTCCGGCACCCTGTGAAGCTAGCTGTGTTTTAGGAATTAATAAAAATCCTGTGGCGATAGAGCATATTGAGAAAACAATTGCTGAGAAAGCTCATGAAATGGGATTTATAAAAGCTAATGCACCTAAAGTGCGAACTGGTAAGAAAGTCGCTGTCATCGGTTCCGGCCCTGCAGGGCTTGCAGCAGCAGATCAATTGAATAAAGCTGGTCACTGGGTTACGGTATTTGAACGAGAAGCGAAAATTGGTGGATTGTTGAGGTATGGTATTCCAGATTTCAAACTTGAAAAATGGGTAGTAGACCGTCGCATTCAAATTATGGATGATGAAGGAGTACGTTTCAAGGTTAATGCTGAAGTCGGTAAAACTGTAAATCCTGATGTGTTGAAAGACGATTTCGATTCTATAGTGGTTTGCACTGGCTCAACGGTTCCAAGAAATCTTCCTATACCTGGCAGAGAATTGAAAGGTATCCATTATGCTATGGATTTCCTTAGTCTTCAGAATAAGGAAATTGATGGAATTAAGTTTGACGATAAAATAACTGCAGAAGGTAAAAATGTTGTGGTTCTTGGCGGAGGTGATACAGGTTCAGATTGTATAGGAACGTCTCACAGACAAGGCGCTGCATCTGTATTGCAACTGGAATTAATGCCGAAACCACAAAGTAAACGCGGAATTAATGATCCATGGCCAATGTGGCCAATGACCTTAAGAACCTCTTCTTCTCATGAAGAAGGCGGTGAGCGTAAATGGAGTACTTTAGCCAAGGAATTTGTTGGAAACGATAAAGGTGAGCTTACTCATATCAAACTTGTAGACCTCGAGTGGGTTAACCAAGGTGGAAGACAAGAGATGAAGGAAATCGAAGGAACAGAGCGTTTAATACCTTGTGAACTTGCATTACTTGCTATCGGATTCACACAGCCTGAAAGTTCGCTTCTTAAGCATCTTGGTGTTTCTCAAACCAAATCTGGAACCATAGATTCTAATAATTATTCAACAAATATAGATTTCATTTTTGCTGCAGGAGATGCTCGAAGAGGCCAATCCTTAGTGGTTTGGGCTATTTCAGAAGGCCGAGAAGCTGCCAGGGAAGTGGATGAATTCTTGATGGGAACTACCGAACTTCCATCCAAAAACGATTCTTACTTAAGTTTGGAAGTATAAAAGTTTATTCTAAATTTGGATAAAAATTTTGAAAACGAATCCTTACGCAGTTGTAGATCAGACAGCATTTCCTTTAATAACGGTAACATTTACTGGTGAAAGAGGAACTAACGCCAGCTTTAAGTCCTACCTGAAAGAACTAGATGATTGCTATTTTGCACAGCAGAAATTGGCTATCGTTTTTGATGCTACAAACGCTGTGGTGCCTAAAATTTCTCATCAGATTTTGCAAGCTCAATGGTTAAAGGAAAATATCACTTTGATGGAGGACTATTGCTTAGGGACTGCTTATGTGATTCCAAATAAAACCATGAGATGGGTGTTAAAGATGATTCTCTTGCTTCAAAAACAGCCTGTTCCTTTTGAGATATTTTCAACATATAAAGATGCACAAGTTTGGACCTGGAGTCAGATTCAGAATAATTAATTAGTCAAATTCAAAATTTGAATCCTTTTTCTCTTATTAAAAAACCTTCCCAGAAACTGATTGAAATCATATAAGCTTTCGTTTAAGCTCAGCTATAATAGATTTTTGGCTCTTATTTTTGTACTTTAATTTAAGATAGAAATATATGATTCATCAATTTAATAAAGTAACGGCTGAAGAAGCTATTTCCAAAGTTAAATCTGGGGACAGAGTCTTTATCCAGGGTGCAGCGATGACTCCCTTCAACCTTATTGATGCTTTGGTTTCCAGATATGAATCTTTAGAAGATGTTGAAATTATGCATCTTCATACCGAAGGTCAGGCAGCATATACAGAAAAACCTTATTCCAGGGCTTTTAAGATCAACAGTGCATTTGTTGGTGGAAATGTGAGAAACTCTGTAAGGGAAGGTAATGGTGATTATATTCCAATTTTTTTAAGTGAAATTCACAGACTTTTCAGACGTTCAATTTTGCCTTTAGATGTTGCTTTTATACAAGTTTCACCTCCAGACCGGCATGGCTATTGTTCACTCGGTGTTTCAGTCGACATCACAATACCTGCCATTCAAACAGCCAAGTTGGTTATTGCACAAGTCAATCCTCAAGTGCCAAGAACTCACGGTGATGGAATTATACATATGAGTGAATTAGATTTTGCAGTTGAAGTTGATGAGTCCATATTTGGTCATGAACCTACTGAAGTTTCAGAACTGGAAAGTAAAATAGGAGCTAATGTTGCAAGTCTGGTGGAGGACGGTGCTACGTTACAAATGGGCATTGGTGGAATTCCTAATGCTGCTCTCAAAAATCTCGGAGGTCATAAAAACTTAGGTATTCACACAGAAATGTTTTCTGATGGGATTTTACCACTTGTTGAAAGTGGTGTCATCAATGGAAGTCAAAAAGAAGTGAAGACTGGTAAAATTGTAACTTGTTTTGCTGTGGGTTCTCAAAAACTTTATAATTTTATAGATGATAATCCATTGGTACATATGAAGGAGGCGGCTTACACTAATGATACAGCGATTATAAGACGTAACCCTAAAGTTACTGCGATCAATTCTGCTATTGAAATAGATCTTACAGGTCAGGTTTGTGCTGATACTATTGGTAAACTGCAATTTTCTGGTGTTGGTGGACAAATGGATTTTATAAGAGGAGCTTCCTTGTCTGAAGGTGGTAAAGCTATTATTGCAATGCCATCTGTTACCAGTAAAGGTATTTCAAAGATTTCTTCATTCCTGAATGAAGGTGCAGGTGTAACAACAACTAGAGCTCACGTACACTATATAATCACAGAATATGGAGTCGTCAATCTTTATGGTAAAAATCTAAAACAAAGAGCAGAAGCCTTAATTTCAATCGCTCATCCAGATCATCGTGAAAATCTTGAGAAAGCAGCTTTTGAGCGCTTTAGGTCAAAAGCTTAAGAGATAATTATTTTGAGTATTAATTTAAAAATTTACAATTATGAGTCAGAAATTTAATGAAATTATAAAAAGTGAAACTCCGGTGCTTATTGATTTTTTTGCTGATTGGTGCGGACCTTGCAAAATGCTAGCTCCAATACTTAAAGAAGTTAAAGAAGAACTTGGTGATGCTATTAAAATCATCAAAATAGATGTGGACAAAAACGAGCAACTAGCAGCTAAATATCAGGTGAGAGGTGTGCCGACCATGATTGTTTTTAAAAACGGTGAACAAAAATGGAGACAAAGTGGTGTTTTGCAGAAAGATGAGATTGTACAAGTCATCAAGTCAAATTCTTAATAAAAAAACACCTCAAGCTGAGGTGTTTTTTTATTAATACAAATGATTTATTAAATTTTGAGAGTGAGAACAGGTAATTCTGAATGATTGACTACATCTTCACCAATGCTACCATTGAAGAAATGAGATAAGCCTTTTCTTCCGTGTGTTGGGATAATGATAAGGTCAGCTTTAAGCTTCTTAGATCCATTTAAAACTCCTTCCTGTATGGTGTAATCATTAAAAATTTCGATATGTTCCTTATTTAGAGGCATTTGGACCTTATTTAGGAAGACTCGCATTTGCTCGTGTATTTCTGTAGTACTGCTAAACTGATTTCCTGGAAGATTCACATAAAGCATATGCATTTTTGCATCAAAACTATCTGCAAACTTTTTAGCTTTTTGATAGGCCTCAATATTTTCAATTTCAAAATTAGATGCAAAAACAGTGTTTTTAATATTGATACTTTGTATTTCATTTTTGACAACCAATACAGGTACTTCAGAATATCTTACAACTTTCTCTGTGTTTGAACCTATCACAATTTCTTCTAATCCTGAAGTGCCACTAGAACCCATCACGATCATATCAATCTCGTTTTTACTAACCGTATCTTTTATAGCCATTGCAGCAGATCCTGGTTCAACGTAACTTTTTACAGTGACATCTTCTAAATAATCTTGTTTTAAAAATTTCTCAAAACGCTTATGAGCAAGTTTCATGAAGAAAATGATTTGCTCGTCGTTTACATTAAATTGTTCGGCGCCAAACAGAGATTCTGCAAGTTCTACCACATGCAATACATGTACTTCTGCATTATTCTTTTTTGCAAGTTGTGCTGCAACTTTAAGTGCGTTTTCAGATGGTGTTGAGAAATCTACGGGTACTAATATCTTTTTCATAATATTTGGATTTAAATGGTCATTGAAAATAATTGTGATTCTGTTTGCTTCGCTTTCAATCTAAGATCAAATGCCATGCATATATTTCTAATAAAAGCTTTTCCTGTTGTTTTTACTTGTATCATATCATCTTCTATATTTATTAAGTCGTCAGTCTTAAATTCAGCCAGATCGCTTTTTATTTCAAGCTGATCGCTAATGTCTAATCCATCCAGATCAGATACAAAGTGACACATTAAATTTAATATTTTTCTTCTGATAATCAGATCGGTTTTATTCAAAATATGACCTCGGGAGACTGGTAATTCATTTTTGGATAGACTAGTATAGTAATCTTTGAGATTTTTATGGTTTTGAGAAAAACCAAACCAGCTATCACTTATTGCTGATACTCCAAGTCCTATCATTTTTTCAGTTTTTGTTGTCGTATAGCCCATAAAGTTTCTGTGCAGATTTTGATTTTGGAAAGCTTTGGTTAATCCATCTTCAGACAGTGCAAAGTGATCCATCCCAATTTCGATATATCCTTTTTCCTCGAGCATTTTTTTACCCATCTCATATTGTTGACGCTTCAAATCTGGAGAAGGTAAATCCTTTTCATCATAGCCACGCTGTCCATTTCCTTTAGTCCATGGTACATGTGCATAACTATAAAAAGCAATACGATCTGGCATAATTTCTATGGTCTTCTCTATGGTTGAAATGACATCTTGTAAGGTTTGCAAGGGTAAACCGTAAATAAGATCGTGACTCACAGAGGTATATCCCAATAACCTAGACTTTTCAGTAATCCTTTTAACAGTTTCAAAAGACTGAAACCTGTGTATCGCAATTTGAACTTTAGGACTATAATCCTGAATGCCGTAACTCACTCGATCAAAGCCTAACTGTCGCAATGTTTGTAAATGATCTGTAGTTGTATTATTAGGATGACCTTCAAAGCTATAGCTTACATCTTCAGGAATTTCGCAGGTTTTTTTAATCGTATCCAGTAGATATTTCAGATGTTTTGGGTCAAAAAAAGTAGGTGTTCCGCCACCCAGGTGTATTTCTTTCAGAATAGGTTTATCCTGAAGAATATCTAAATACATATTCCATTCTTTAAGAAGGGCTTCTATATAAGGAATTTCCACTTCATGTCTTTTGGTGATACGTTTGTTACACGCACAAAACGTGCATAGACTTTCACAAAAAGGGAGATGAATATATAAGCTTATTTCTCTGGAAGAGTTTTCTTTTTGAAGACTTTGGATCCATGACTTTGTGTTGTAAGTGGATTCATCCCAAAAAGGAACGGTGGGGTAACTCGTGTATCTTGGCCCAGGAACGTTATATTTTTTTATTAAATTCTGCATTATTTATTGCATTTTATTCAAAAGTAATAGGGAAGTGACGTATTTAAAATGATAAAAATCAGCATATAAGAGATTACTATTATATGTGCGCATAAAGAATGCTAACTTTGAAAATAAAAACGGGATGCCAAAGATTAAAGATGTAGTGTTAGTGTCAATTCAGTTTTTCCTGATGCTTATATTTTTTCTGAATTTAGAATGGTTTTCAATCATTTTCATAGAACATTACATCTGGTTTTATATAGGAATTGTAGGTGTTGCGATTTCAGGGATTGCCCTTCTGCAATTGAATGTTTATTTATCACCTTTTCCAACACCTAAGGCTAATTCGAAACTCATCACCACTGGTGTTTTCAAGCTAAGTAGACATCCTATTTACACAGGAATTTTAATCTTTATGTTTAGTTTTTCATTCTGGCTAGGGGATGGTTACAAATTATGCATAAGTCTGGCAATTTTAGCCTTATTCATTTATAAAACCAGTTATGAAGAGTCCTTACTAGAAGACACTTTTGATGACTATAAAATCTATAAGTCTAAAACAGGACGCTTTTTTCCTAAATTCTAAACCTTAACTTCTCAAATAACTAGCTCCATTTACGTCTATGATTGTTCCAGAGGAGTATGCAGATTCATCTGAAGCTAAAAATAAAATAGCATGTGCAACTTCTCCAGGTTTTGCCATGCGATGAAATGGAGTTTCTTGGAGCATTTTTTCTTTTTCTAAAGCAGTTAAAGTTTCTGTTGCCATGTCAGTCTCAGTAAAACCTGGTGCTACTACACCAATATGAATGTGATGAGGAGCTAGTTTTTTGGCTAAGGATTGACTTAAGGCATTAAGTCCTGCCTTACTAGCCCCATACGCGGGCTGATCGGGTTCTCCACGAAAAGCGCCTCTGGAAGACACGTTAACTATACTTCCACCACCAGCTTTTATCATATGATGTGCTGCTAGGTAGCATAAATGCGCTGGAGCAAAAAGATTGGTTTGAAGTGTCTGCTCCCAGGCGGAAGTCCACTCCTCAAAATCAACTTCATCTACTTTATGAGTAATTGCTATCCCTGCATTATTGACCAGTACATCTATTTTGCCATATGCATTTACAAAATCATCTATCAAAGCTTTAGCTTCTTTCTTTATAGAAATATCTCGTTGAAACAGTTGATGTCCATTTCCTGAAAGTTCAATAAGTGTTTTTTCAGCTTCATCAATTCGGCTTCTGAAGTTGATACCTACTTTTGCTCCTTTTTCAGCAAAAGCGAGAGCGGTAGCTTTTCCAATTCCTCTAGAGGCTCCAGTGACTAGTACACATTTATCTTTAAAATCCATAGGCATTGTTAAGGTTTGAAATTTACTCGAAATAAAAATAAGGTTTTTTGAAGTTCATGCGAGTCAAAATTTGTCAATAATGCCTACTTCTTTTTCACTTTAAAATTTAAAGGATTATTGTGACCAAGGTTACACCTGGAATCGCTATGATGGCTTAATTTTGCACCCTGTTATGGAAAAATATATTGACATTTTTTTAAATTCATTTACAGGGTATTTTAATTACCTGATGAATGAAATTCAAAACCCCTCTCTTACTAACTATTTTTGGTGGTTGATAGGGCTTTCCTTTTTAGTACTCGCTATGGAAATCATTATCCCATGGAGAAAAGACCAGAAAATCATAAGAAAAGGATTTTGGCTGGATGTGTTTTATGTTTTCTTCAACTTTTTCATTTTTTCTCTTATTGGCTATAATGCAATTTCCAATGTTTTTGTTGAAATGTTCAATGATTTCTTGGGCTTATTTGGAGTAGATAACTTAGTTGCTTTTCACATCCAGAATTTTCCAATTTGGTCTCAATTTCTTATCATGTTTCTGGTTGCAGATTTTATTCAGTGGAATGTACATATTCAGTTGCATAAACGCTCGTGGTTATGGAAGTTTCATAAAGTTCATCACAGCGTTAAAGAAATGGGATTTGCCGCTCAGTTTAGATTCCATTTCATGGAAACCATTGTATACAAAGTGGTACAATATGTTCCATTAGCTATGATAGGTTTTGGGATTCAGGAATTCTTTATTGTCCACATGTTTAGTGTTTTGGTAGGTCATCTCAATCACGCTAACGTTGGTTGGGATTATGGTCCATTCAAATATATATTGAACAATCCAAAAATGCACATTTGGCATCATTCCAAAGTTCTGCCAGAAAAGCGTCCTTATGGTATGAATTTCGGTTTAACTTTAAGTCTCTGGGACTATATGTTTGGTACAGCTCATATCCCTAATGATGGAAAAAACATCGAATTAGGTTTTGATAATGATGAAAATTATCCTCAGGATTTTTGGAATCAATTGAAAAGACCTTTTAAGGAGTAAACTGATCTTATTCGTCAAATAAAGCTTTTAATAGCGTCATTATTCCTTTAAAGATTAGGAAAATAGCTCCAAAACTCATTAGAATTCCAATAATTAAAATTGGCCAGTATAAAGCTTTGTCTTGATTGTTGAAGGCACTATATAAAATTGAAGGGCCAATGAATATGAGTGGTAAAGCACCAGCCAGATATTTTACGCCTTTGGCTAAAGTGTCTTTATTGGTGTGCTTCATGATCAATAGCTTTTCTTACACTTCCATGAATTTTTAATAACTCATCTGCTTTCTCTTCTGAAATATTCAAAGCCTCAGCAATTAGAAGGCTTCCACGTTGTTTTAGTTTTGCATTGCTTAGTTGCATATCCACCATCTTATTATCCTTGACTCTGCCTAGTTTAATCATGACAGAAGTTGAAATCATATTGAGCACTAATTTTTGAGCGGTTCCAGCTTTCATTCTGGAACTTCCTGTTACAAATTCCGGCCCTACAATTACTTCAATAGGATAATCAGATACTTTTGAAATCGGGGAATTTGGATTACAAACAATGCCGCCAGTAATTATTCCCTGCTTTTGGCAAGCTTCCAATCCACCAATCACATAAGGTGTAGTTCCAGAAGCTGCAATACCTATGACCACATCATCTTTCTGGATATCATGCTCCTTGAGATCTTGCCAGGCCTGTTCAGTATCATCTTCGGCATGTTCTACCGCTTTTCTGATGGCTTTGTCACCGCCAGCAATGAGTCCGTTGACTAATTCTGCAGGAATTCCGAAGGTTGGTGGACATTCACTGGCGTCCAAAATTCCTAATCTTCCGCTGGTTCCTGCTCCGATGTAAAATAATTTTCCTCCCTTCTGAATTTGCTTTACGATCACTTCAACTAAGCCTTCAATGGTTTGAATTTCCTTTTGAACTGCGAGCGGGACCAATTTATCTTCAGTATTGATATTGGTTAAAAGTTCACGAGTTGACATTGTTTCTAAATGTCTGTATTTGGAAGACTGTTCTGTTATTTTTTCAAATGATTTGCTCATTATTGAATGGTATAAATGACTTCATCTACTTCTGAAAGTCCAAAATAACCAAAAATTAATTCTTCAGAATCATTTTCATTCTTGATGTTTCCTCTTACAGTAGCCGGTTGAGTTTCAAAAGGACCCCCTGCGCTACCAGCTTGGGCAAGAAGTATTTCCAAAAAGTTATAGTACTCTCTGGAAATTCCATGAATTTGTATACCTATTTCCATTCCTGGCTCTAAGTCTTCTTCCGAAAATAATCCAAATATTCTATTGCCATCATTGAATTCATCATCGAAAACACTAAAGTCTGGGAAGGCAAGAAAAGGAGTGAAAAACTTGAATAAATAATAATTCTCAACACCTTCGGGATCTTTGTAGAATGCTTTTAGTTCGATGTCTTCACCAGAAAAACCACCTTCATCATTTTGTTCTATGGAATCTATTGCAACTACAGGTTTCAGATTTTCTTCTGCGGTATAGACGCTGCCATCAAGTTCTATAGTTAAACTATAAAGTTCATTTAGTTCTGGTTCAAAGTTATCAGTAGCATATTCACCTGAAGTTACTTCTTCAAAAATAAATTCTTTACCAGAACTATTATTTACCGCTATACTTGCTCCAGAAACCGGATTGGGTTCTTGCTCAAAAAAACCGCGAGTACGACTCAGCTTTATGGATTGATTTGCTCCATCAGTGCCTTTTTCCCAACTCAGTATAGCATCCACAATAAGTCTTGGCTGTGCTTCTTCCAGATTTACTTCTACCACATCTTCACAAGCGGATAACAAGCTTACAAGACCAAGTAAAATAAAGAATTTTCTCATCATTTAAAATTTAAAACTATAACTAACAGATGGAACTATTCCGAAGATAGAAAATCTTACCGCTTCATTTTGCCCTGTGGTTGTATTCTGCTCAAAATTTAACGACGCGGCGTTTCTTCGATTATAAACATTGTAAATACCAAAATTCCATGAGGATGACCAACTTTTGTTTTTCTTTTCTGGAGTATAGGTTGCAGAAAGGTCAAGTCTGTGAAACGTTGGCAGTCTATTCAAATTTCTACCTTCAAAAACTGGAATATTTAGATCCTGAAATTCAAATTGTCCAACAGGAAAATTCACTGGACGACCAGTTTGTAACACAAAATTGCTGTTAATCTGCCATTTTTCATTAAGCTCATAGCTGCTAGTTAAAGACACATCGTGCGTTTTGTCATAACCATTGAGGTACCAATCTCCGTTATTAATTCCGATTTCATTTGGCGTGCGACCTGGTGTGCGCTGTTCACTTCTCGATAAGGTATAGGATAACCAGCCAGTAAGTCTTCCAGTATTCTTTTTGAAATAAAACTCAAGTCCATAAGCTCGGCCCTCTCCATTGAGGATCACCCGTTCTATAGCTTCATTGGCAATGAGGTTAGCCCCGTCTATATAGTCAATTCTGTTGTCGATGGTTTTATAAAAAACCTCAGTTTCTAAGGTGAAGGGAATATTTTCAAAATCCTTGAAGTAGCCAAAAGCGAATTGATCCAGCTTTTGTGGTTTGATGTAAGTACCACTAGGAGTCCACACGTCAAATGGAGTAGGAGATGAGGTATTGGAAAGCAAATGCAGGTTTTGAACCATGCGGTTGTAACTTGCTTTTATAGAAGTGTTGTCGTCTATGAGGTAAGAAATTCCAGCTCTTGGTTCCAAATTAATAAAGCTTTCGTTGACACGTGATGTGTTACCACCAATGGTTTCCGTAGGAGTTGCTTCGGCGTAAATGCTTCGATTTTCGTCGTATAAAAGCGGATTGTTATTGGCATAGATGTCGATGGACTCGTCTTCCATTCTTAAAAATGCACTCACTCTTAATCCGTATTGAATATTAATTTTGTCGCTCAAAGATTGATTTACAGATAAAAAAGCCGCATTATCAAAAGCGTATTTATTATTCAATTTTCTTGGATTGACTCCAGAATCTGCTGTCGTAGGTACGATTTCACCAGGATTTATGGTATACTGAATGCTGCTCAAACCATAAGATAGATCTAGATTTGGGTTGATAGTATGATTAATTTGATAACTCAAATCAAAATTGGAAATGCTATTTTGAAAATTGAAACCTACCAGAGCTAAATCCAGTTCGTAGTTGTATTGGCTGTAAGAAAAATTCAAGTTTGAATTTATATTTTCATTGAATTTGTGTTCCCAGTCCAAAATTCCAAAGGCGTTACCATAAATATTAGTAAAACTGTCATTGATATTGACGTAATCTAAACCGTAGTAACCGGAAAAGCTCAGCGTATTTTTCTCGTCAATATTGAAATTCAGTTTAGTATTTAAGTCGTAAAAATAAGCAGAATTGGAATTGTCTGTTAGTTTCAGGAATAAATGCGCATAAGTCCCTCTTCCACTGACTAGGAAGGAACTTTTGTCTTTTTGGATAGGTCCTTCCAAAGTGAGTTTACTGGAGATAACTCCAATTCCTCCTTCTCCTTTTAGCTTTTGAGTGTTTCCTGTCTTTTGCTTAATATCTAAAACAGAGGATACACGTCCTCCGTAGTTGGCGGGAATACCACCCTTGTAAAGTTTTAGGTTTTTGACAGCATCCGGATTGAAGATGGAGAAAAAACCAAAAAGGTGGGAGGAGTTGTAAATTAAAGCATCATCTATCAAAATCAAATTTTGATCGGTCGCTCCACCTCTAACGTTGAATCCAGAAGCTCCTTCACCAGCATTAGAAACACCAGGGAGTTGGAGTAAAGACTGAATGACATCAACCTCACCAAAGACCACTGGAATTTTCTTAATACTTGAGGCATCAAGTTTACTCACACTCATTTCCGGATCTCTTATATTGATGCCTTCAATATTATCTGTGACCACAACCTCTTGCAAATCCTCAGTTTGTGGAACCAAATTGAAATTTAATGTTTTGTCATTATTGAACGTGATTTGTTGTTCAACGGTCTTAAAACCTAGATAAGTGACTTTTATAGTATAATTACCCTTAGCAAGCTTTATCGAATACTTTCCATTTTCGTTGGTTACCGTTCCTCTATTGCTACCGTCAATAATAATATTTACCCCAGGAATGGGTTGATTGGTATCGTCAAGCACAGTCCCAGAAAGGTCATAGCCCTGTGCTGTCCCAACTTGGACATTAATTAAAAAAAAGAGGATGAATAAAAATTTGATAGCTGAAGTTTTGATCAAATATATTTAACATAACTAACTCTAGTTCTGAATAAAACTTTAAATAAAATAAAATTTTTCACAATTTTTATTTTTTCCTTGATATCGTAAGTCCGTCTCTTATGGGTAATAAAACGGTTTCGACTCTTGGATCGTTTTTGAGCAGTAAATTATACTCCAGTATAACTTTTGTGTCTTTATCCTTAGGATTAAGCTTTTCAATAACTTTACCGCTCCATAAGACATTGTCGGATAGAATAAGCCCGCCAGGTTTGAGCTTGTTAATTATTAATTCAAAATAACGGGGATAAGATATTTTATCGGCATCTATGAAAACCAAATCAAATTCGGCATCAATTTTTGGAATTATTTTTTTTGCATCTCCAGTATATTGAAAAATTCGATTTCCATAACCGCTAAGATCAAAATACTTTCGTTGTAAATCATAGAGCTCTTCATTGCGATCTATGGTATGGATTTTTCCCTTTTCTGAAAGGCCTTCTGCTAGACTTAATGCAGAGTAACCCGTATAGGTGCCAATTTCTAAAATAGAGGTCGGGTGAGCTAACTTTGAAATCAAACTCAACAATCGGCCTTGATAGTGACCGCTTAGCATTCTTGGCTGAAGTACCTTTTGCCAGGTTTCTTTAGTTAATTTTTGAAGTAATTCGGGTTCGTCTTCTGAATGTGCTTCTACATAATTTTGAAGCTTTGATGAGATAAAATCCATTAGCTAGTGATCTTGTTGACTAAATCTTCTTTTTTCTTTTGATCATCCCCAAACAGCCATTGAAGAACGTTATCCGACCATATTTCGTCTTTTTCTACTTCGGTGATGACTTTTTGTTCTAAAGCCAAATCCAGAATTTTGCCTGGATATGAGGATTGGGGTTCACTTTCCATTTCTCCAAGGGGGTAGGGATCGTCAAGTCCAGCAATGATTTGAGAGCTTTTTTGATTTTCCAAAAGTAACTTTAGTGATCGGGTATCGTGAACTAAAGTGTCAAAGAAGATATTTTTATGGCCTACAGACTTTCTTGGGTGAACTTTCCCCTCAAACAAATCCGGTCTACCATCAAAACCTTGTATGCGTCTTCCAAGGTTAATTTGGGCCAGCTGACCGCCATGAGCAAAACACACGCGCATATTTGGATATTTATCCGGATAACCATTTAAAGTTAAAAAATGATAAGCATCTGCGCATTGAGCCAACATCCATATGAGATGAAATCGCCAGGAGGTATTTTCAAGTTTAATGAATTTTTCTCCATCGTAAGGATGGATTTCCACAGCCAGATTATATTTGCTGGCCAGTTCAAAAATAGGCTCATTTTCTTCGTCAAAAATACACCGCCAAGTGCCAATACTATCCATATAGTGGGTAGGCAAGCATAATAATTTTAAATCCAACTCTTCAGCACAGCGCTCAATTTCCCATAAGGCTCCACGCACGAAACCGGGATGCACTACGAAGCCACAGGTGAATTTTTTAGGATTGTCGTGTTGAATTTTTGCATTAAAGTCATTTTGAAAACGCAGAGCTTTTTTCATTTCTTCCACACGAAGACCGTTTCCATAGAGTTGAGATAAATTGAGCACGACAGCATGATCGATTTCGTAACGCTCCATCCAGTCAAGTTTTTCATTTAGAAAGAAACTGGAGTCGGTTACTGGTCTTTTCCAACCCTTTTGGAGCATGAATTTTTTATCTTCATCGATCCAGAAAATCTCTTTTTCCCGCATGAAATCAGGTATTTCTTCAGGATAGGGTAAGAGGTGAGAGTGACCGTTGATTCTAAGCTTTTTTTTCATGTGTCTTAATTTGTTTCAATTACTCGGAATCTAAAATCTCAGATATGGAATCTCAAGATTCATTCGTTAATCAAATTCTTCATCTTCCAGGCTTCAAAGGTATTGAGAATTAAACCAGCAATGGTCATGGGTCCTACGCCACCAGGAACAGGAGTGATGTAGCTTGCCTTTTTGGAAAGCTCCTCAAAGTTACAATCTCCAACTAACTTGCCAGTTTCCAGTCTATTGATGCCGACATCAATTACGACCGCTCCTTCTTTGATCATATCTGCCGTCAAAAAGTTTGGCTGACCTACAGCTACAATAACAATATCTGCTTTTTTAGCTTCTTCTATCAATAATTCTTTGGGAGTGTGGATATCACAAGACGTCACCGTAGAACGTCCAACCTCAAAATCGTTACCAAGCATGATGGCAATCGGTTTGCCAACAATGTTAGATCTTCCTATCACAACAACATGCTGACTGTTGGTAGGGATGTCATAATGCTGAAGAAGTTTTAAGATTCCATAGGCTGTGGCTGGCCGCATGGACTTTTGGCCTAGAGCCATTTTTCCAAAATTCAGAGGGTGAAAGCCATCAATATCTTTATAAGCACTTATTTCGTTGATAATCGGTTTTGGGTCAATATGATCAGGAAGTGGTAGCTGAACGATAAAACCATCAAAGTGAGATTTATTTAAAATCTTGATTTCAGAAATCAAATCAAATGTGGAAATAGTATCTTCAAAACGGATAATTTTATGATTGATCTCTGCACGTTCGCACGCTTTAATCTTACCTCTTACATAAGATTCACTAGCGGCATTGTGCCCAACCATCACAATAGCAATGCTAGGTCTGGATAAATTGTAGCCCAAATGTTTCTGATCGATGTAATGATCGATATCCGCTTTTACATTTTTTAGAATTTCTTTGGAGACTGCTTTGCCGTCTAATAACTTCATGGCTATAAATTAAAGGTCAAAAATCAATTCGTTTTCCTCTGCTTTTTTGGAAACTTCACGGACCAAATTTAGTTTTTCTTCAAGACTCATCTCAGGTTTTAGAATGTTTTTTCTTAACATTTCTTGAATCACCAAGTCTTGCGCACGTCCTTGGCGTATAGCTTTAGAATAGGGCAAGTCTTCCCTGAAGGTGACCAATGAATATTTAGAATGGTAATCTTTTGGGAATTGGTTTTCAAAATCCAGCTCTAGTTTTCGTTTTGCTAAGAAGACTTCATCAGCCGTGTGGGATTTCATTTCATGGAAATTATCCAAAGCCAAATCTGCAATTGCATCAGCATCAGGTTTTCTGTGTTTGCTGAATAAGTTGATAGCATTTTCAAATTCAAAATCAGATTCAACTAGAGCCTTATCAAATTCTACGACATCTTCAAAAGAAGCATTCATGCCTTGTCCGTAAAAAGGTACAATTGCATGCGATGCATCACCCATCAACAGTGTTTTGCCATAAGTCCATGGTGAACAACGGATGGTTCCCAAAGGCGCTGTAGGGTTTTCGAAAAATTCAGTTTTTAATTGTGGCATCAATTTGTAAGCATCGGGATAAACTTCTTTAAAGTATTCTTCAACAATAGCTTTAGAAGTTAAATTATTAAAATTATACTTACCGCCTTCATAGGCTAGAAATAAAGTCACCGTAAAACTCTTATCCATGTTTGGCAAAGCGATCAACATATTTTCACCCCTTGGCCAAATATGCAAAGCTCCTTTTTCGGATGCGTAACCTCCATTTTTAGTTGCTGGAAACGTCAATTCTTTGTATCCGTGAGTTAAGAAATCCTGTGAATGACTGAATAAAAAACCTTGTTCATGTTCCATCTGTTTTCTCACCATAGACCCCGCACCATCTGTTCCTATAATATAATCTGCTTGTATAATATATTCTGAACCTGCCCGACTACTTGATTCAGGCGGGTTTGATGCTACCGGCTTAAAGCTAGCACTCGCTTGCTTGAGGTTCACGTGGGTGCAGGTGTCTTCAAATTTGATCTCAACATTAGGATAAGTTTCCAACTTATCTAAAAGTAAAGCGTTCAGACCAGTTCGGGAAATGGAATTGATGTATTCCCCGTCGCGCCCGCTGTATTTTGAAAGTTGTGACTCTCCTTCAAGATTGTGAAGCATTCTTCCATACATAGGAATACAGAGACTTTCCACTTCTTTTTCTAGACCTACAAGTTTCAAACCCTTTAATCCGCGGTTCGATAAAGCCAAGTTGATAGAACGTCCCGCGGCTAATTTTGCTTTTCGCAAATCTGCTCGCTTTTCAGTAAGAGTGACTTGGTAACCTAATTGGGTAAGCCTTAAAGCAAGTAAAGACCCGCAGAGGCCGGCACCAATAATAAGTATATGTTCTTTTTTAGTCATGAAGACAGTGTTTTAATTGTTGTATAAATTCATACACATCTGTAAATGAATTGTAAAGTGGAGCAGGAGCGATGCGAATCACATCTGGTTCCCGCCAGTCTGCTACCACTCCTTTAGCAGTGAGCTTTTCAAATAAAGAGCGATCGGCATTTTTCATTTGGATGGACAACTGGCAACCACGTTCACTAGCATTTCGTGGGGTTAAAATCGAAATGCTGGAATCTTTTAATTCGTCAATTAGAAATTCAAGAAAACCTGTTAATTTGATTGATTTTTCTCTCAAGTTATCAAAGCCAGCTTTTTCAAATAGGTCTAAAGATGAACGTGTTCCTGCCAGAGATAAAATTGGTGGATTGCTCAATTGCCAGCCATCCGCTGTCGGTGTTGGATCAAAACCAACTCTCATATTAAATCGTGAGTCTTTGTTATGTCCCCACCAACCTACAAACCTGTCGATCGTTGTTGATTTAATATGTTTTTCGTGAACAAAGCACCCGCCAATACTTCCAGGGCCAGAATTGAGGTATTTATAAGTGCACCACACGGCAAAGTCAGCGCCGATGTCATGCAAATTCGGCTGAATATTTCCTGCACCGTGGGCCAGGTCAAAGCCTACGGTGATGTTTTCTTCCTGACACCGCTTGGCGATTCTCTCCAAATCGAATGCCTGCCCGGAGTAATAATTGGTACTGCCAATCATCACTAAAGAAAGCTCATCTTTATGTAGGTCTATTAAGCTCTCAAAATCTTCGTGTCGGCAGAGGTGTTCCCCTTTACGAGGTTTCCAGAGAATCAAACCCTCCTTGGGGTCGATGTTATGAAACTTTAATTGAGATCCTATAGCATATTTATCGGAAGGAAAAGCGTCGCTTTCAATCAGGATTTTGAATTTTGTATTGGTTGGCTTATAAAACGAGACCATCATCAGGTGGAGATTAACGGTCAGGGTGTTCATGATAACGACCTCTTCGGGCTGACTGCCAATGATTTCAGCCATCGGCTTGGCTAAATCTTCATGAGAAGTGAGCCAGGGACTTTGCGCATCGGTATGGCCTTCGACTCCAAATTTGGCCCAATCCTCTAATTCCTGCTGGACGTAAGCTGAAGTCTGTTTAGGTTGTAACCCCAAAGAATTACCACAGAGATAAATCTTGGGATTACCTTTTTGATCCACAGGAAAGTGAAATTGATCTCTAAATGAATTTAAAGGATCGTTGCGGTCTTGTTGTTCCGCGAAAGCTTTGGTATTGATGTACTGCATAGATTAATTTACGCTAATGTCAGTAAAGAAGATTTTAAAATTGCCTTCTTTGGTGTCGTGCATTTTTGCAATTTTGATGCCTTTAAAGTCTTCGTAATCTTCCCAGGTAGTTGCTAGTCTTGGTTTATCGCTTCCACTTGGTGTATACGTCCATTCTCTTATTATTTTGTTGTCATCCACATAAATATGATAAGTGTCACCAGGAGTATAACCTGAATCATTGTTATACATGATGGCAATTTCCTGCATCAATTCACCTGAAATGGGTGCTTCTACCTGCTCTGCTACTTTATGATCAAAATTCTCATCCCAAACCAAATTGTAAGGAAATAACAACCAGTATTTATCATTCACAAAACCACGGTCAGCAAAGGCAACTTCTTCTTCAAAATTAGTGTTGTTATAGGTAAGTGTGGTGTCCTGAGTTTTCATAGTGACTTCACCAGTTTTAGGTTTCCACTGCCAAGAGCGTTTGGAAATATTATCTCCATTTTGAGCATTAAAGGTATAAGAAATTGAATCGACTGTAGACCAGTTTTCGTAACCGTTGGCGTAGGCGATTTCATCAAGCAGACTTAGTTCTTTGTCAGATCCCACTTCTGTAGAATCCTTTAAACTAGAGCCCTCTTCAGATTTTTCGTTGTTCTGCTTGCAACCTGTAAGAAGAATTGCTAAAACTAGTAATGTAGAGAAATGTTTCATAAGGTATAAATTTTAGGTAAAGTTAGGTGATCAAAAAGGCTTGTACAAATAAAAGGATTTAGACGGGAATTTATTTAACAGGTGTGGGGTGGTTTTTTCCTTTCAATTTTCAAAATAATTAGTTTACAAAAACTCAAAATTTTTATTTTAGTTTTTGTATATTTAAACATTAATTAAATTCCTAAGTTAGTTATGTTTTGAGTTTTAAAAAAAAGATTAATGCTTTTCGAAAAAAGGCTACAAAATCTATAACCAAAAGTTTGCTAAAACAGCAAAGTATAAGCCTTTCTGATCAAGGGGGTATTAAGCGTATTTTAATTACACGTCCAAACCATCGGCTTGGAAATCAATTGCTTATTACTCCATTGGTTAAAGAAGTACATCAGCAGTTTCCTGAGGCCAAAATTGATTTATTTCTTAAAGGTAATCTTGGAGAAATCCTATTTCAAAATTATGATTATGTTGATCGTATCATCAGTTTACCAAAAAAGCATTTTAATGAACTAGGTCGTTATTTGAACTCATGGTTTAAGTTGAAACGCTACAAATATGACTTGGTCATCAATGCCGAAGCCTCCTCTTCATCTGGTCGTTTGTCTACTAAGGTAGCAAGATCAACTTATAAATATTTTGGCTATGAACGCGAGTTGAATCTTTTCGAAGCAGCCAATGCATCACATATTTCAAAATACCCCATTTATAGTTTGCGTTACTTTCTGAAGCAACCCCTTACAGGTAAACCCTTACCTGACATTGAAATTAAACTGACAAGTGAAGAATTAAATCAAGGAAAAAAAATATTAGCTAAGTACGTCGATTTAGAAAAGCCTACAATTTGCTTATACACGTTTGCTACTGGTAATAAATGTTTTGCAAAAGTGTGGTGGAATAATTTTTATACAACTCTGAAAAAAGATTATCCTAATCACAACATAATTGAAGCATTGCCAGTAGAGAATGTATCCTCTTTAGATTTTAAAATACCTGCGTTTTACAGCAATAGTATAAGAGAATTAGCTTCATTTATTTCTCAAACCTCGGTGTTTATTACTGGAGATTGTGGTATTATGCATTTAGCAGCATCTACAAATATACCAACCGTTGGCTTGTTTAATGTCACCAAAAAAAACATGTATGAGCCTTATAACAAAGCTTGCCTGGGTATAGATACAAATGATAAAAAAGCAGATGAAATTTGTAAAATTATAAAAACTCATCAAGAGAGTTTAGACCTTGCTTTTATTAAAGCTTGATTTTTTTTTAAAACCTTATCTGAAAAAATACTAAAGTTGGTCATGTTTTAAGTGGTTTATAAGTTTAATTAATTTTTTGGTCTATTCATTGACTTTTTCCCAACTTAAATGTCAGTGCGTTGCCCCCTCGATTAGCAGTTGCTAAGATCTTTGGGCGCTATCCCCGAATTAAAACAGATGTTTTTTCAGGCAAAGCCCGCAAAGTTTTTCACAAAGCAATACATAGAAAAATTTTGATTAATGAGGATGAATTAGGGGCTTTAGCTGTGATATTTTTGGTAATAAAGAGCTGTAAAATATGAAAAAAGGGGCGTAGCCCTGACATCTTAGTTTACTCCTACGTGTTGAGCTTGTTAGCTTTATCCCGTGCTTTTGGGACAAGGCTAACAACCTGGACGCTGCATCAATTTAGTTTAAGCTTTAAGCTCATTGTCGTTATACTTTAAATTCAACTTATATTAAATTCAGTAGTAACTACAATTCAAAAGCTTCTTTCAATTGGTCGACGTAATCCAGTTTTTCCCAGGTGAACAATTCGACTTCGCGGCGCACTTCACCAGAGTAATCGGAGCGGTAGATTTTGGTTTCAAATCTAGGCTCTTTCCCCATGTGGCCGTAAGCGGCGGTTTCTCGATAAATAGGGTTACGCAGCTTGAGGCGATCTTCGATCATTCCGGGACGCATATCAAAAATCTCTCTTATTTTTCTGGCAATGTCCCCATCGCTCATATCGATGTGTTTATTGGTTGTGTTCACCAAAATGGAAGTCGGTTCACTCACGCCAATAGCGTAAGACACCTGGACAAGCACTTCGTCAGCAATACCTGCAGCAACCATATTTTTGGCTACGTGTCTGGCAGCATATGCTGCAGAACGGTCTACTTTACTCGGGTCTTTTCCAGAAAAAGCACCACCACCGTGGGCACCTTTACCGCCGTATGTGTCTACAATAATTTTGCGACCAGTCAGTCCCGCATCTCCGTGAGGTCCACCAATCACAAATTTACCAGTCGGGTTAATGTGGTAAGTAATGTCGTCGTTAAATAACTTCTGAATATCGTCTGTAAAAAGCGATTTGACACGTGGAATCAAAATTGACTTGATGTCGCCTTCAATTTTATTGAGCATGGTATCGTCTCTGTCAAAATCATCGTGTTGGGTAGATACCACAATAGTATCGATGCGTTGAGGAACGTTGTCATCGGAATATTCGATAGTGACTTGCGCCTTGGCATCTGGTCGTAAGTAGGTAATGTCATCGTTTTCTCTGCGAAGCTTGGCGAGTTCGATAAGTAGTTTGTGAGAAATATCCAATGCCAATGGCATGTAATTTTCGGTTTCGTTGGTAGCGTAACCAAACATCATTCCCTGGTCACCGGCACCTTGACTTTCCTTAGATTCCCGGTCGACTCCCTGGTAAATGTCTTTGGATTGCTCATGAATTAAAGAAATAACCCCACAGGAATCTCCAGAAAACTGGTATTCTCCTTTGGTATAGCCAATGTCGTTGATGACGTCTCTAGCGATTTGCTGCACGTCTAGATAAGTGTTACTTCTCACTTCTCCAGCTAAAACCACTTGGCCAGTGGTGACTAGAGTTTCGCAGGCGACTTTAGACGTTTCATCAAAAGCTAAAAACGAATCGAGTAAGGCATCGCTAATTTGATCGGCGATTTTATCTGGGTGTCCTTCAGATACACTTTCTGAAGTAAATAAATAAGACATAAAGTAATGTTTAAAGTTATAGTCGTAAGGAAGGAATTGACAGGACTATATTTTAATTTGTGCACTGCTTTAGCATTTTAAAAAGAGGTTGCAATCAGTCAAATCCTTCCTCAATGCAAACATAATAAATTTGAAGCATTCTAAATTGTATTATGTTATTTTTAGCAGATTTATACTCCAGATTCGTTTGTTTTGTATAAAATTACATAATCATGAAAGTAAGCTTACATAAAAAACCGAATAGCGACGTGCACTTTGAAGCTCAGAATGCTGCAGGCCAAAGTATAGAACTGTACAATTCTTCGGCACCAAATCCGCAAGCTCCCAGTCCGATGGAATTGATCTTGATGGGAACAGCTGGTTGCAGTAGTATCGATATTCTTCATATTTTGAAAAAGCAAAACCATGAAGTCAAAGATCTGAATGTTGAGGTAGAAGGTTTTAGGAACGACACCGATCCCAAAGTTTTCCATACGATTAAACTGCTTGTAAAACTAAAAGGAGATATTCCTGCCAATAAGGCCAAACGTGCTGCTCAATTGTCATTTGAAAAGTACTGTTCAGTCTCCAAAATGCTGGATGCTACAGTAGATATTCAGTATCAGGTGGAGTTGAATGGGGAGTTGGTGGAATAGAGGACTGGTGAACTGGTAGACTAGTAAACTGGTTGACCAGTTCACTAAAATCATCGATCATAAAGCAAATATGGCTTTATTTTGACTTTATAAGCTTCCAAGTCAGTTTGCCAGCTTTCTCTTATTTTTTCTGCTGTTTTTCCCTGCTGAATTTGCCGCTGCAAGCTCGAATTTCCTGCCAGTTTATTAAAAAAATCGTTGAAAAATGATGATTTGTCCTGAGTGTGATGATACGCCTGAAGCAGCCAGTCCAAATTTAAATAATCAAGATCCTTATGATTTTGAAGGTTTTTGCCAAAACAAAGTTGGTTTTCATGTTTTGGATATTTGGCACCAGAGTTGGGAACTGGAGTAAATTCATAATCAAAAACAGAAGGGTCCAAAAAAGGTGATCCAAAAATTTGAAATTGCATCGAAGTTCCACGACCTGCATTCACGTTGGTTCCTTCAAAAAAACACAAACTGGGATACAAATTGATAGACTTAGAGTTTGGTAGGTTAGGGGAAGATTTAATAGGCAAATCGTAAGCTTCGCCAACCTTGTAATTGTCCATTTTGATTACATTCAGCTCACATTGGACGCCGTCCTTTAGCCATTTTTCCCTATTAATCATTTGAGCATATTCGCCAATCGTTAATCCGTGAACAACTGGTATAGGGTGCATGCCTACAAAACTTTTAAATTCTTTTTCCAGAACTGGACCATCAATATAATAACCGTTGGGATTTGGCCGGTCCAAAACTAAAAGCTTAATATTGTTCTCAGCGCAAGCTTCCATAATATAATGTAAAGTGGAGATGTAAGTATAAAACCTAGCGCCAACATCCTGAATGTCAAATATGATAATATCCAAATCCTCTAAATGTTCTGGTTTTGGTTTCTTTTGGTTGCCATAAAGTGAGATAATGGGTAAGCTCGTTTTAGTATCTATTCCATCTTTTATAATTTCTCCGGCATCCGCTGTCCCACGAAAACCGTGTTCTGGTGCAAAGACTTTTTTTACGGAAACGTTGTGTTTCAAAAGTGAATCGACCAGATGAATGTGTTGTCCTTCAGGTTTGAATATCACTGAGGTTTGATTTCCAACGATACCCACCTTTTTTCCTTCTAAAAGTGGAAGGTAACTTTCAGTACGATTGGCAGCTATGATAATTTCTTCAGAAGAAGATTCAGTTCTAACTTGAGCAGTGCAAGAAATACATACCAAAAGAAGAAAATAAACTGTATTTTTGAGCCACCTTAAAACCATACCTGAGATTGAATTTTGAATATTTTATTTCTAAACGGCTTGTTACCAAAACCGATCATAAAAGTAACATATCGGCTCCGATAATAAAAATTGCAATTTCCGCAATTGCGATTGGCATCATTATGATGTTTGTGGCGATAAGCACAGGTTTGGGTCTTCAAAATAAAATAAGAGAAAAGATTGCTGCCTTTAACGGGCACATTGTGATCAACAATTTTTCCAACAACCAGTCTACGATTACTCAAAATCCCATCACAACTCAACAGGACTTTTATCCAGAATTTACTGCGGTTCCAGAAATAGAACACATCCAAAAAGTGGCGACAAAGTATGGAATCATCCGAACCGAAACCAATTTCGAAGGTATAGTGGTTAAAGGTGTTGAAGCAAATTACCGCTGGAAATATTTAGAAGAATACCTTATCGAGGGAAAGCTTCCAGTTTTCGATGAAACTATTAGCAGAGAAGTATTAATTTCGAATTATCTTGCTCAACGTCTTGGTTTTCAACTTGGTGATAAACTTATTGTTTATTTTATAAGGGATGATCAAGATCGTCTTCCACGATCAGTTGGTTTAACAATTTCAGGAATATTTGATTCAGGTTTTAAAGAGTTCGATGAAACGTATATTATCGCCGATTTAAAGCAAATTCAACGGTTAAACAATTGGGATAAAGATCAAATCGGTCAGTTTGAATTGTTTGTGGAAGACTTCTCAGACATTAAAGAAGTTGGCTATAAAGTGTATGAAGAAGTAGACTCCTTTTTGAACGCCAGTACCATCATAGAATTATATCCATCGATTTTTGAATGGTTAAAAATGTTCGATTTTAATATTATATTAATTATTGGAATCATGATTTTGGTGGCGGGGATCAATATGATTACTGCTTTGTTGGTTTTGATTTTGGAGCGAACACAGATGATAGGTATTTTAAAATCTTTAGGGTCGTCTGACTGGAGTATAAGAAAGATATTTCTATACAATGCTGGTTTCTTGATTTTCAAAGGTTTGTTTTGGGGAAATGTCATAGGGATTTCATTGCTGCTAATACAGAAATACTTGAAAGTTATTCCATTAAACCCAGAAACTTATTATGTGTCCGAAGCTCCAATTTACTTAAGCTTAGATTATATTCTTCTCATAAACCTTGGAACTTTATTATTATGTATTTTGATGCTTTTGATTCCTTCTGTCATCATTACTAAGATTTCTCCTGTAAAAGCCATGAAATTTGAATAATAAAGATTGGAATTAGTCTAAAGGGTATAATTCCATAAATGATTATTACTTTTTTATATTTGCGATTCTAAAAATAAACTATGGATTACGCTGAAAATATCCTTGGAACTATTGGTAAAACGCCAATGGTGAAAATGAATAAAATAGTTGAAGAGATTGATGCTTTGGTTTTAGCCAAGTATGAAACCTTCAATCCCGGAAATTCTGTCAAAGACCGAATGGCTTTGCAAATGATAGAAGATGCTGAAGCTAATGGAATTTTGAAACCAGGCGGAACTATCATTGAAGGCACCTCTGGAAACACGGGTATGGGGCTGGCTTTAGTAGCTATTGTGAAAGGTTACAAAGTGGTTTGTGTACTAAGTGACAAGCAGAGTAAGGAGAAAATGGATATTTTGAGAGCAGTGGGTTGTGATGTTCATGTTTGTCCAACCGACGTTGCTCCAGATGACCCAAGATCTTATTATTCTACATCCAAAAGATTGGCTGAAGAAACGCCAAATTCCTGGTATGTAAATCAGTATGATAATCCATCAAACTGTAAAGCTCATTTTAAGACTACCGGACCCGAAATTTGGGAGCAGACTGACGGTAAAATTACTCATTTTGTCGTAGGCGTAGGGACTGGAGGAACTATTTCTGGTGTAAGCAGCTATTTAAAAATGAAAAATCCTGACATTAAAGTTTGGGGTATTGATACTTACGGTTCTGTCTTCAAAAAATACCATGAGACAGGGATTTTTGATGAAAAGGAAATTTATCCTTACGTGACTGAAGGGATTGGAGAAGATATTTTACCACTGAATGTCAGATTTGATGGCATCGACGGCTTTACTAAAGTCACCGATAAAGATGCTGCGGTTTATACTCAAAAATTAGCCAAAGAAGAAGGCATGTTTTTGGGAAACTCTGCCGGAGCTGCTGTGAAGGGACTCTTACAATTGAAAAAGCATTTCAAAAAAGATGATGTCGTAGTTGTCTTATTTCATGACCATGGAAGCCGTTACGTTGGTAAAATGTTTAACGATGATTGGATGCGAGAGAAGGGCTACATTGATTAACAAAAGATCGATCGATTAATATTATATAATATAGCTCTTGAGAAATCAAGAGCTTTTTTTTTGAAGTCAAGTTTGAGTTAAATTTACTTACATCTTTCTAAGCAAACACTAATTGTTGAATAAGAGATTAAGACAAATTGAGAGTTCCTTCACGAATGAAAATTTTCAGCCCCCAAACTTAAGAAGCTGTAAAATTTGCGGTTTACTTAAAGCTTAAGTAAAAAACCACAAAAATAAAATTAATATAATGTGATTTTTATAAAGCATTTATTAGTTATATTTAGCAATAATTAAAAACATAAAACAAACTCTTTCAAAGTAAATTATGTTTTTTAGAGCATTTATGCTTCAGGAATTGATTAATAGATGAAAACAAATTGAGGAGTTGAGTAATGGTAGGAAATCATAAAAACTTTATAGGAGCTTGTGACATTAAACACGTAATCAAATTATGATTTATGTATTTCAATACAATATTATGTAATAGCTAACCCTTGATAAATAATTAATTTAATTAAGCTTATGGAATTAATATTACCAGAACCGTTGATTCATATTTTTTTAATCTCCTTATTTGTGATTAAAATCATTACATCAATCCATGTATTGGTAGTTAAAAAGAGATTGATGGAAAGAGTTTTATTTATATCCATGATTTGGATTTTCCCTATGCTTGGAATAGTAGGATATTATGCATTTGCCTATGTATTCCATAAAGAGGAAAAAAGAAAACCTTTATTAGTAGATACCTTTCAGGACTAAAGAGTTTTTCAAAAAAAAAAATAAACTTTAAGTTTTACTGTTACTAAGGTTTAGCCCTGATTGAAGCATAAAGCCCGTAAAGCAGGTTCCTGGCTTCTGAGCAAAAATCATCTCCCTCAACACAAACCTGAGAGGTGTACAAAGGGAGATAATAAGAATATCGATCTTTATAGCCAGAGAATTATACCCTCAATGAGGATTTAAAACTCTGAAGTAAAGTGAAAAATGATATTAGGATACTTCTGTTGAGTCATTTGCAAAGAAAATTCTGAATCTGCCAAAAACACCAGCTGATCAGCTTTATCCTTGGCTAGAAACTTAGACTTTACGCGTTTAAACTCCTTAAATTCCTCACTTTTCGGATCTTTAGGTTCTATCCAGCAGGCTTTATGCACATTGATATTTTCGTAAGAACACTTGGCACCGTACTCATGTTCCAATCTATATTGAATCACTTCGTATTGAAGAGCGTCTACGGTACCAATAATTTTACGGTTATTGAGTTCCAAGGTGAATAACTGTGCAACGCCTTCATCCATCAACTGCTCAACACCTTTGTTAAGCTGTTTGGATTTCATGGGGTCGGCGTTATTGATGTATCTGAAGTGTTCTGGAGAAAAATTTGGTATTCCTTTGTATTGAAGAATTTCACCTTCAGTGAGCGTGTCTCCGATTTTAAAAGTTCCTGTATCGTGAAGTCCTACGATATCGCCCGGAAACATTTCATCTACGATCTCTTTGCGTTCAGCGAAAAAGGCATTGGGACTGGAAAATTTTAGATTTTTTTTACTTCTGACGTGAAGATAAGGCTTGTTTCTTTCAAATTTGCCAGAGACCACCTTTACAAAAGCTAATCGATCTCGATGTCGAGGATCCATATTGGCATGAATTTTAAAGACAAAGCCTGTGAACTTATCCTCCTCTGGTCTTATTTCTCTGATGTCACTTTGCTTGGGTCTTGGAGGGGGAGCGATGTGAATAAAGCAATCAAGTAACTCTCGCACTCCAAAGTTGTTAAGAGCTGAGCCAAAAAATACAGGCTGCAGTTCTCCTCTTTTATATTGATCGATATCAAATTCCGGATAAACCCCCTGTGCTAGTTCGAGTTCATCTCTTAGGGTGTTGGCAGAATCAGTACCTATAAGTTCATCAATTTCATCTGTTGTTAAATCACTTACCTGAACCGTTTCTTCAATGTCCTTTTTAGGATCACCAGTGAAGAGGTTGACATTTTTCTCCCAGATGTTGTAAATACCTTTAAAGTCATAACCCATTCCGATAGGAAAACTTAAAGGCGTCACATGAAGCCCGAGTTTTTGCTCAATTTCATCTAGGAGTTCAAAGGCATCTTTACCTTCTCTATCCATCTTATTGATGAATACTATAATAGGTATGTTGCGCATGCGGCAAACTTTGACAAGTTTTTCCGTCTGTTCTTCTACTCCTTTAGCGACATCTATCACTACAATAACGCTGTCTACAGCAGTTAATGTTCTAAAAGTATCCTCAGCAAAATCCTTGTGACCAGGAGTATCAAGAATATTGATTTTAATGTTTTTATACTCAAATCCTAGAACAGAAGTGGCTACCGAAATTCCTCTTTGGCGTTCAATTTCCATAAAGTCACTCGTAGCAGTTTTCTTTATTTTATTGGACTTTACAGCGCCTGCTTCCTGAATAGCGCCTCCAAAAAGGAGCAGTTTTTCTGTTAAAGTCGTCTTACCAGCATCGGGATGAGAGACAATACCAAATGTTCTTCGGCGATTGATTTCCTTATTTATTTTCATGCTGCAAACTTAATTTTTTATAGTCTGAAATCAATCATATTCACCTGTTTATTGATGATTTTTGCTTAAAAAAATCAAAATACTTTAATATCTTTAATCTATATTTGTGTTAAACTATCTATTACATGAGAATAACTACTTCATCTCTTATATTCTTTTTTGTATTGGTTTTTCAAAGTTTTTTTGTGAATGCACAAGAAGAAAAATCATATTTGCCTAATCCTTTTCAGGAACTCATGCAAGTACTCAATGCCTCGGGTACAGTTGAGGGGTTTATTTATTCAGATTTTAATGGTAATGGAACTCAAGATACTGGAGAGCCAGGAATTGAAGGCGTTCGTGTGATAATCGTAAACTCTAATGGGAATGGACAAACGACTTTGACCAACTCAGACGGAATTTGGTCAACACAAGTTGTAGAAGGAAACGCCAATATTATAACAGATTTATCTAGCTTACTGCCAGGGTTCTTGCAAACTGAAGGCACAGACCCAAGTAATGTATTGGTAATTGCAGATGAAACAGTTCAGGCAGAAGCCAAAGGTTACGCTTTCCAAGGGGATGCTACCGGTCATTTATATTTTGATACCAACGGAAATGGAGTACAGGATTCTTTGGAGTTGGATATGCCAGATATAGATCTACTTATTACAGACCAATATGGAAATTCACAAACAATATCTACAGATGTTAATGGGGATTGGTTAGCAACAGTATTATTTGGTCCGGTTGAAGTCAATGTTGAAGTGGGTGATTCTGATTTTCCCACTGGAGCTTTCCAGACTGAAGGCGATAATCCATCAATTCATGAAATCCCCAATGGTGAGGTGACTTTTACGGAGAATGATGGATTCTTTGAATCAGGAATTCTTTCCGGAATTTTATATTTTGACGATAATGGTAGTAGTGACCAAGATACTGGAGAACAAGGAATTGCGAACGTTCTAGTGGAAATTGTAACCTCTCAGGGTGATACTATAAACTTGACTACAGGTGGAGATGGATCTTGGAGTACCAGAGTCCCTATTGGAACAACCGTTTCTCTGATTGATGAAGCAGATCCCGATTTTCCAACTGGATCCTCTCAAACTGAAGGATCTAATCCAACGTCAACAGATGTTTTAAATGGTGAAACCTATGAAGAGTTTGATGGCTTTTTAGGTTCTGGAATTCTAAGAGGTCACTTGTATTTTGATGAGAATGGGAATGGAACTCAGGATGTTGGAGAGCCAGACATGTCAGAAGTTGATGTTGAAATTATAGATTCTTTTGGTGATGTAACTTTATTAGAATCTGATGTAAATGGTGATTGGGAAATTGAAGTCCCAGCTGGAAATACATTTTCTAATATTATACAACTAGACCCAGATTTTCCTCAAGGAGCAACACAGACCGAAGGCACAGATCCTACTTTAACACAAGTTATTGCTGGTGAAACTATTTTATCTGATAATGATGGGTGGTTTGAGGTAGATCCAGAATTAGAGGGAACACTTCTTGGGCATTTATATATAGATACTAATGGAAACGGAACTCAGGATGGTGGAGAACCTGATTTGCAAAATATAGATGTTCAAATTACAGATGTTTTTGGAGAAATTACACTTTTAGAGACAGATTCTAATGGAGATTGGTCAATTCTAGTTCCATCTGGAAATACAACTTCAGATATTCTACAAAATGATCCGGATTTTCCTCAAGGAGCTGTTCAAACTGAAGGTATAGATCCTACAACAACTTTTGTCCCTGTTGATGACTCCGTCCTATCTGATAATGATGGTTTTTTTGTTCCAGATCCAAATTTATTTGGAATACTGGAAGGTCACCTTTATTTCGATGACAATGGAAATGGAATTCAGGATGTAGGTGAACCAGATATGCCTAACGTAGATGTTGAAATCATTGACGTTTTTGGAGACGTCTCACTTTTAGAAGCAGATATTAATGGGGATTGGTCAATAGAAGTTCCAGCTGGAAATACTTTTTCTAATATAGATCAACAAGACCCAGATTTTCCGACAGGAGCAACACAAACCCAAGGAACAGATCCGTCTTTAACTCTAGTTGTTGCAGACGAGATTACTCTTTCAGATATCGATGGATTCTTTAATCTAGATCCTAATTTGCTAGGGACTTTACTGGGGCATTTATACTTCGATACCAATGGAAATGGGAACCAGGAAATTGGTGAGCCAGACATGCCAGATGTAGAGGTTGAGATCACTGATGCTTTTGGTGATGTGACTGTAATCGAGACTAATGCTAATGGTGATTGGTCAATTGAAGTTCCAGCAGGGAATACAATATCTAATGTAAATCAAGATGATCCAGATTTTCCCGTAGGTGCAGTTCAGACTGAAGGAACAGACCCAACAACTACCTTTGTGCTTGCTAACGATACAGTGTTATCCGATAATGATGGTTTCTTCAACAATGATCCTGATTTATTAGGTACGCTTTCAGGCCATCTTTATATAGATACCAATGGAAATGGAAATCAGGAATCTGGTGAACCTGATTTAGAAAACATTGAAATTGTAATAACAGATTCTTTTGGAGATAATGGTTCAGTAATTACAGATGCTAATGGAAACTGGTCAATCCAAGTTCCTGCTGGAAATACAATTTCAGATATAAATCAGCAGGACTCAGATTTCCCTCAAGGAGCTACACAAACTCAAGGTACAGATCCTACTACAACCTTTGTAACTGTTGGAAATACAACATTTTCTGAAGATGATGGTTTTTTTGTCCAGGATCCAAATTTAAACGGAATCCTTACAGGTCATCTTTATTTTGATGATAATGGTAACGGAGTACAAGACGTTGGAGAGCCTGATATGCCTGACGTAGATTTAGAAATTATAGATGTTTTTGGCGTTGTCACTTTAATCTCAACAGATGTAAATGGTGACTGGTCCATAGAGGTTCCGGCAGGAAACACATTTTCTAATATAGATCAGCAAGATCCTGATTTTCCATCTGGTGCTGTACAAACCGAGGGAACAGATCCTTCGTTGACATTCGTAATTGCAGATGCCGTAACATTATCTGATAATGATGGATATTTTGTACAAAATCCTGATGTAACTGGAACGCTTTCGGGCCACCTTTACTTTGATAATAATAATGACAGTATTCAAAACAACGATGAACCCAATATGCCGAATGTTTCAATTCAAATTGTTGATGGTGATGGAGTTTCACAGAGTATAGTAACAGATGATAATGGTGATTGGACGACTACTGTTGCAGAAGGTGACGTGACATCTACTATTGATAAAAATGATCCCGATTTTCCTGCTGGTGCAACACAAACAGAAGGATCAGATCCTACAATAACAACAATCAATGCCGGAGATAATTTTTCTGAAGAACCAGACGGTTTTTTCACTCCAAATCAAACTGGAATTTTAAGCGGGATTGTTTATGAGGACCTTAATGGTAATGGAGCTCAAGACGGTAATGAAATTGGTATAGAAGGTGTTGAGGTTGAAATTTTAGAATCTGATGGTGAGATCACAAGTGTAACAACCAACATAAATGGTCAATGGTCAACTCTAGTAAAAATTGGGCAAACAACATCAAGCATAGATGAAAGTAGTTCCAACTTTCCAATAGATGCCATTCAAACTCAAGGCACCAATCCTACAACCACATTTGTAGCATCAGATTCAACTATTAATGAAGTTCCTGACGGATTTTTTGTTGAAGAAACAACTGGTACCTTGACAGGTCGTCTTTATTACGATGATAATGCTAATGAAGCACAAGACGCCAATGAAGATGGTATTTCTAACATCAGTATTTCGATAACAGATATAAATGGAAATGTATTTGAAACAGAAACAGATACTAATGGTGATTGGTCTATAGAAGTCTTGGCCGGTGAAACCATTTCAAAAATTGACACTGAGGATATTGATTTCCCAACTAATGTTTCTCAAACGGAAGGAACTGATCCGACAACGGCCCTAGTTATTTCAGGTCAGGTTATTAATTCTGATAATGATGGATTTTTTATTGATGACATTGAAATATTTAATGCGGTTGGTTCTGAAGGAAATCAATTAAACGAGTTTTTCAGAATAAAAGGAATTGAGAATTATCCTGAAAACTCTGTTCAAATATTCAATAGACAAGGAATGAAGGTATATGATGCCGAAGGCTATGACAACGGAGAAGTGAAATTCAATGGTTTTAGTGATGGGGATGTCACAATACAGAGAGATAAAAGACTTCCAACCGGCACCTATTTTTACATTCTTAATTATGTGAATAGATTGGGTGAACCCTTGAGGAGAAACGGATATTTACATTTAAATTAATAATGAATGATGACTAAAAGTCGATTTCTATATACGAGCCTAGCAGTTTTATTCCTTTTATTAGGGCTTAGAAGCCATGCCCAACAGGACCCAAACTTTACTCAATATATGTATAATACTATAAGCATCAATCCGGCCTATGCGGGATCACGAGATGTTTTGAGTGCAAGTGTTTTGCATAGGTCACAATGGCTTGGATTTGATGGTGCACCAACTTCACAAACTCTTTCCGCTCATTCACCCATAAAAGATGGACAAATGGGATTGGGCTTTAATGTGGTAAATGATAAGATTGGTGTTATGCAAGAAACAGATATCAATGCAGTTTACAGCTATGCTATTGAGGTTTCAAGATATACCAAACTCTCATTTGGTATAAATGCTGGTGTCAATATGCTTAACGTAGATTACAATGATTTAAACAGGTTTGACAACACAGATCCTGAATTTTTAAATAATATTGAAAATAAATTTTCACCACAAGTAGGTCTTGGTGCATTACTTTATAACGATCAATATTTTGTTGGTCTTAGCGTCCCTGCTTTATTAAGAACAGATCGTTTTTCCGATAGTAATATTGCCGATGCAACTGTAAGAGATCGCTTACATTATTACTTAACAGCAGGGTTAGTTTTTGATATCAGTCCCTCACTTAAATTTAAACCATCAATATTGATGAGACATGTAAGTGGATCTCCTTTGCTAGCTGAATTATCTTCAAACTTTTTAATAAACGATAAATTTACAGCTGGTGTTGCTTATAGATTGAACTCAGCATTTTCAGGACTTTTTGCTTTTCAAGTTAGCGATTCCATATTATTAGGTTTAGCTTATGATAGAGATACGTCAACATTTTCAAGCTACAATGATGGGTCGCTTGAATTTTTCGCGAGGTTTGAGCTTTTTAAGAAGTATAAAAGGATGTATACCCCAAGATTTTTTTAATTATGAAATTTAACTATAGATATTTAATTCTTATTGCTGCATTTTTTGTTGGTAGTGCAACTTATTCTCAAGTTGATAAACTTAAAGAAGCTGATAAGATGTTTGAAGGTTATGCTTTCATCGATGCTCAAAAAATATATCTTGAGGTGGCTAAAAGCGGCTTCGAATCAGAGAATCTTTTTAAGAAACTTGGTGACTCATACTATTTCAATAACGATCAGGAGAGTGCACTAGAGTGGTATAAGAAATTGTATCAATTAAATCCAAATCCACCTAAAGAATACTTATTCAGATATGCACAATCGCTCAAAAGCGTAAAAAAATACGACCAATCAGATCAAATCATGCTTGAGTTTGATGCACTAAATGACACAGATAGTAGAGTTTCAAAATTAAAACGAGAGCGAAATTACTTGGAACTTATTGATATGCAATCAGGAAGGTTTAGTATCAATTCACTTCCAATTAATTCTGAATATTCCGAATTCTCTCCTTCTTTTTATGGAGATGCAAAATTAGTATTCGCATCAAACAGACCTGTTTCGTCATCAGTAAAACGTGTTCACGAATGGAATAATCAACCTTATCTAAATTTATATAGTGTCGACATATCAGATTCTTTAGATATAGAATCAGAACCCGTTAACTTCTCAGAAACTTTAAATTCTAAATTTCATGAGTCTTCTGCTGTATTCACAAGCGATGGAAACACAGTTTACTTCACAAGGAATAATTTTTCAGGAAATAAATTGAATCGTGGTGAAGACGGTGTAAGTTATTTGAAACTATTCAAATCAAATTTGAACTCAGAAAATGAATGGACTAAGCCTCAGGAGCTCCCTTTCAACAGCGATAACTATTCTGTTGCTCATCCCTCTTTAAGCAACGATGATCAAACATTATACTTTTCCTCAGATATGCAGGATACTAGAGGAATGTCAGATATTTTTAGAGTCAATATCTTAGGAAACAATACTTATAGTAATCCTGAAAATTTAGGTGACCTTATCAATACTGAAGGGCGGGAGAGCTTTCCTTTCATCAGCAAAGATAATTTGCTTTATTTTTCATCGGATGGCCATCTTGGATTAGGTGGATTGGATGTTTTTGTTGCTGTTATCAAAAATAACGGAGAATTAGGTGACGTTTTTAATTTAGGGAGACCCATCAATAGCAACAAAGATGATTTCAGTTTTATAATTAATTCAAGGCTTAAAAAGGGTTTTTTTGCTTCCAATAGGGGTGAAGGTGATTCTAATGATAACTTGTATTCAGTCACTCAACTACAAAAGCTTATGACCGCTTGTTCTCAGGTGCTCAACGGTAAAATCTTTACAACAGATGGAGAAGAAGCTCTCGCAGATGCTAAAGTTGAGCTCTTTGATGAAGATTTAAATTTATTAAAAACAACTACTACAGATTCTGAAGGCTTTTATCAATTTGAAGTGGATTGCGATACCCGCTATGTAGTGAGAGTATCTAAAGATGGATTTGCTACGATTGAAGAATTAGTGAGTACAAATTCTGATTTCGGAACTGAAAACTCACTTGATTTCAGTGCTCAAACAGGAGATGAACTTGGTGTTACTAAAGCTGATAAGGGTGATGATTTGAGTCAGTTATTGCAATTAGACCCTATCTATTTTGACATTGATAAGTTTCAGATTCGTCAAGATGCTGAGGTTGAATTACAGAAAATTGTAGCAGTTATAAAGTCTTATCCTGAAATGCGAATAGATGTAAGGTCACATACAGATAGCAGAGCAGGAGATGCCTATAACCAAATCTTATCAGATAAACGTGCTACTGCAACACAAGATTACATTATTGATAAAGCTGGAATAAGTGAAGATAGAATTTCGGGAAGAGGTTATGGAGAAACCGAGCTAGTTAATGACTGTTCTAACGGTATTGATTGCTCAGAAGATGAACATGCTCTCAATAGAAGATCGGAATTCATAATATTAAATGATAATGAAACACCTGAAGATATTCGAAATGAAATTTTAGCGTCGGAAAATAAAAAAGTGGATAGTCCTAAAAATTCTTCTTACTATGATTTTGAAAATTCTAATGAAGAAATCTTTACAGTCCAAATAGGAGCTTTTGGTAAAAACTCCAATGTAGAATTCGATAATGTTAAAAATGTTTTTAGCTATGTTTATAGTGATGGTTACAAACGATATTTTTCTTCAGTTTTTCCAACCAGGAATCAAGCTGATGCTTACAAGATAGAATTAAGAAATAAAGGAGTGGAAGGTGCTTTTGTTGTTGGTCTTCGGGGTAAAAGTCGATTTTAGAATCTAAAGTTTAATTATTAAATAAATCATAAATAGCACTTTTTGAACAAAGGTGCTTTTCTTATTTGTATCCAGATACAAGTTATTTTGTATTTTTGGATTTATGACAGATAGCACTTCAAATTACGTAATCTTAGTAGATGAAAATGATAATCCACTAGGTACCATGGAAAAGATTGAGGCACACGAGAAAGCTGAGCTTCATCGTGCATTTTCAGTATTTATATACAATTCCAAAAATGAATTAATGCTTCAACAAAGAGCTTTGTCAAAATACCACACACCAGGTTTATGGACAAATACATGTTGTAGTCACCAAAAATTAAATGAAACTAATATAGAGGCTGGGAAAAGACGACTTCAAGAAGAAATGGGTTTTAGTACAGATCTTCAAGAAACAATATCCTTTATTTATAAAGCTCCATTTGAAAATGGTTTAACCGAGCACGAATATGATTATATCCTTGTCGGTGAATACAATGATGAACCGCAACCTAATCCCGATGAGGTCAATGCATGGAAATGGATGAAACTTGAAGACATTGAAGTAGACATCAAGAAAAATCCAAGTAATTATACTGAGTGGTTCAAAATTATTTTTGCGAAGCATAAAAATGAAATGATAAAATCTTCAACATAAGCATATGAAAGTTACAGTACACCGCAAAGCTCATTTTAATGCCGCGCATAGATTATACAGGAAAGATTGGACCTTTGAGAAGAATGAAGAAATCTTCGGTAAATGTAATAATCCACAGTATCATGGTCATAATTACGAGCTTATAGCTTCTGTAACTGGTGAAATTGATCCAGAAACTGGATACGTTATAGATGTGAAAATTTTAAAGGATCTTATTAAATCTGAGGTAGAAGATGCGTTTGATCATAAAAATTTGAACGAACAGGTCCCAGAATTTGAAAACTTGAATCCAACTGCAGAAAATATAGCAGTAGTGATTTGGAACAAACTAAAACCAAAATTAAAAGAGAGCCATGAGTTAGAAATTACACTCTACGAAACTCCTCGAAATTTTGTAACCTATAAAGGAGAGTAAGATGTCATTAGAAAAAGGAGAAAAAGTATCACATTTTGAACTTAAGGATCAAAACGGAAATGATTTTGATTCAAAGGAAATTATTGGTAAAAAACCTGTTGTGATTTATTTCTATCCAAAAGATTTTACACCTGGTTGTACAAAAGAGGCATGTAATTTTAGAGATAGCTACGAGGATTTCAAAGAAGCTGGAGCAGAAGTAATCGGTATAAGCAACGACTCAGAAAAGTCTCATTCAAAATTTGCAAAAAAACACAATCTTCCTTTTATTTTACTTTCGGACTCCAATGGTAAAGTGAGAAAAAAATTTGGCATTAAAAAAAGTCTACTTGGATTGGTTCCAGGCAGAGAAACTTTTGTCATCGATGGTGAAGGTAAAGTGATTTTTAAATTCAATAGCCTAGATGCTTCAAAACACATGAAAAAAGCATTGAATGCGGTTAAAAAAATAGATTAGTGTTATATCCCTTAAAATTCACACCCATTCTAAAAGAAAAAATTTGGGGAGGTTACAGATTTCATTCGAAAACTAATCAAAACTTAGGTAATAAGAAAATAGGTGAAAGTTGGGAAATAAGCGGTGTTAAAAATGAAATTTCCATTGTTGAAAACGGAGATTTAAAAGGTAAAACCCTTGAAGAATTAATCACCGAATTTAAAGATCAGTTACTAGGCAAGTCTGTATATCAAAGATTCAATGCTCAATTTCCAATTCTGATAAAATTTATTGAAGCCAAAGACAATCTTTCAGTTCAATTGCATCCAGATGATCAACTAGCGAAAAAACGTCACAACAGTTTCGGGAAAACTGAAATGTGGTACATCATAGAATCTGAAAATAACGCTAAGTTAATATTAGATTTCAAAGATAATCTTTCAATTAAAAAACTTAAGGATGTATTAAGGTCAGGGAAAATTGAAAATTCCCTTAATTCAATCAATGTAAAAGAAGGAGATGCTTTTTTTATAAAGCCTGGTTTGGTTCATGCCATAGGAGCAGGAGTATTGCTTGCTGAAATTCAACAGACATCAGACATCACTTATCGTATATATGATTGGAATAGAGTTGATGAGGAAGGTAATTCTAGAGAACTCCACACAGATCTTGCTCTTGAAGCCATTAATTTTGATAATAAATCAGATTTTAGAATTCGATATGATTCTGAGTTCAACACTAAAGTTTCATTGGTGGACACACCATATTTTAAAACTAAATTTTTGGAAATCAATAAGGATTTAAGCTTTGATTATTCAAAGGTTGATTCTTTTATCATTTTAATGAATGTAGGCCAGAATTCAGTTACAATTAGTCATCAGAATATCGACTATTCAATTCTTTCACAAGAAACAATTCTTATCCCAGCTTGTATTGATACTTTAGGTATAAAATCAGGAGGCACCAAACTTTTAGAAATTAGCATTTAGTTTTTTAAATTAGTTTACTTTTGCAAAAATTAATTTTTATAAAATGGCTAGTAAGAAGCAACTAAAAAAGGACCTTAATGACCGTTTCGGTGAAATCATCGACGGAGCATTAATCAACCAAGAGGCAAGTTCAGAAGATTTTAAAGAAAAAACTGAAGAGCTTGTAGACGATGTTATATCAGAATTTGATCAATTTGTTGAGCAAATCAACAAAAAAGATATTGAAGACAGAGGTAAGCATTTAAAATCTGTAAAAGAATCAATCAACAATAAAGCTGATGAGTTTATAAAAAGACTTAATAACTTTTAATTTCTTATTTAGGATTTAATTTCTTGACCTTCTAGGTTGAAATTTAAATCCTTTTCTTATTAACCTCGTAGGCATTTCTACGAGGTTTTTTTTATTTAAATTATTCAAATTAAAATTATTGAAAATCTCTTTAAGGGAGTTCTTCGATAACTTCAGTTTTCATACTCTCATCATCATTTTTCCTTCTTGCTTCGATGAGGTCTTTTAATCGTTTTCCATACAATGATTTCTTCACAGGTTTCTCCAAGGAGTTATAAACAGTGTCCAGATACTTAAGGTTTGCATCGAATGCCTCAGATAAGATGACATAAGGCGAAACTTCTAAATCTTTATTGTTCAGGGCGAAGTTGACAGTGTAAAGATATTTACGCTTCAGAATGGAATTGAATTTTCTATTTATACTATCAATTCTGCTTTCATCTTGAGACTTGTTAGCCTCAAAATTTTCTTCAATTAAATCTAGTCGCTGTGAATTAAATCGCTTTACTATTTCATTATATTCTTCTAGCTTCTTCTGGTTTTTGAATTCTGAGATAACCTCTAAATCCATTCCATAGTTTTTTAAAGTTGTAGTGATTCTAATTTCTCCTGGCTCAGCAAAGAAATTGATGAGTTCTGGATAATTAGAACCATTGTATCGCTCCAATTCTATAAACATGAGTTGTGGTTCTTCAATATATGTATTGAATGTAAATTCTGAAGACCCAGAAATTTGGATGGAATCTACATTCACTAAAGTTGAATCACTTATTTTTTGTAGGTAGATTTTCCCCTTTTTTAAACCAACAATATTGCCAGTAATCAATAGGTTTTCTTTGTCCTTTTGACACGACGTAAAAAGGATTGCAAGGATAGCGAGTGATAAAAAATGTTTCATGTATTGTTTAATTAAATATTTGATGAAATTTCCATTAGAATTGTACAACCTAGCGCTGCATAGGTACCAACAACGTAGCCGAATACAGCTAGTAATACGCCAACACTTGTAAGTGAAGGATGAAATGCAGAAGCGACTACTGGTGCAGAAGCTGCTCCACCAACATTGGCCTGGCTTCCTACCGCCAAAAAGAAATAAGGTGCTTTGATGACCTTTGCAACAATTATAAGCAATCCGGCGTGAATACTCATCCAGATCAATCCAATAAGAATCAATCCAGGGTTTTCAAACACGGCGGCCAAGTCCATTTTCATGCCTATTGTGGCAACAAGAAAGTAAATAAATATACTCCCAATTTTACTTGCACCAGCACCTTCATAAGACTTTGCTTTAGTAAACGATAGCCCAACGCCAAAAGCAGTTGAAATTGTAATCATCCAGAAAAATGTAGAAGAAAAAGATGCTAAAGCAGATGTTTTATCATTAAAAACCTCAAAGTTTGTGAGTAAAAATTCTGAAATATGCTCCGAAGCCCAATGAGAAAAACCTACAGCAAAAAATGCTATTCCAAGCATGATCATATAATCTTTAAGTTCAGGGGTTCTAGAAACACTTTTAGTGTATTGAGATACTTTTTCCTTCAGTTCTTCAATAGCAGAATTATCAGCTTTCAGCCATTTATCAATATTTTCAGACCTACCTATTCCGAGCAAGATGATTGCTAGCCAGAGGTTGGCAACAACGATATCAACCAAGACCATCCCACCGTATTTTTCAGGATTATATTTGAATATCTCTAGCATTGCTGCTTGATTTGCTCCTCCGCCTATCCAGCTCCCTGCAAGCGTAGAAAGTCCTCTCCAAACAGCATCAGGTCCGGCCCCTCCTACAGTTTCTGGGGAGAAAATGGAAATGATTAAAATCGCAATAGGTCCACCGATCACAATGCCGACGGTTCCTGTTAAAAACATGATCAGAGCCTTAAACCCTAAGTTTTTTATCGCTTTTAAGTCTATACTCAAAGTCATTAATACCAGAGAGGCTGGAAGGAAATATCTACTAGCAACAAAATAAAGTTGAGAAGTTGAGTCGCTTATGATATTCAAAGAATTGAAAATTGCAGGTATCAAATAACACATTAAAAGAGCAGGAACTACTTTGTAAAATTTATTCCAAAAGCCCGTTTTTTGACTAGAGGTAAAAAAAATCAATGCAATTGAAAGCATTAAAATGCCCAATACTGCTGCGTCATTGGTAATTAGCGGATTTTGATCCATTATTGAAATTTAGAGGGTAAAATTAAAAATTATTAGCAATTCTTAAAGCTTATCCCTTTTTAAAATAAGCGTTTAGGAAATTAGCAACACCATCTTCTTTTGCATTTTCAATGGTTTTATCGGCAATAAGTTTTACCTCTTCTTTTGCATTTCCTACTGCAACCCCAAGTCCAGATGCCTTAAGCATCTCTATGTCATTAAAGTTGTCTCCAAAACTCATCACTTCAGACATATTCAAACCAAATTCTGTTTCTAATAAAAATTCAATAGCAGAGCGTTTTGAAATCTGTTTAGGTGCAATCTCTATATAAGTGTCTTTTGATCTGTATAAATGAATATCATCAGAGAAGTTTTCAGACATAAGGTTGTAAAATTTTGTAATCAACTCAGCTTTACCCATGCACATGATCTTATGAGCACCAGTCTGATTAGTCTGCCATGCTTCCAAAACTTCATTATTAGACTTTATGGTAGGATTGACTTTAGTGTTGTTGGTTTCTCTTTCAGTCCAGTGATCCAGGTGAGGAGCGAACCAGTCATTAGTATTGTAAAGACTCAAATGCAGATGATTTTGATTGAGGTCCATGATTTTATCTACAACCTCAAAAGGAATTGTGGTGCTTTGTCTAATTTTATTATTTACCATAATCAATCCTCCATTGTATGCTACAATTGGATTATTTGTGATTTTCAATTGCTTTTGCAGATGATTCATTGCAGAAGGCATCCTTGAAGAAATAAGAACAATAGGTAGCTTATCTTTTAGTTTTGTAATTTCAAAAATCGTTTTTTTAGAAAGCTCTCGTTTCGCGTTGAGAAGAGTTCCATCGATATCACTGCAAATAAGCTTTATCATTTCTTTTTAGGTTGAATTTAATACTGCTCAAATTAAAGAGTTTAGATTGTAAGTTTATAACTTTTAGTAAGATTAATCCGGGTGTTTTGTTTGAGAATAAAATGAAGCCTTTGCGTTTACTTAAAACAATTCCATTTATATTTGAAAAAAAAATTGATATGAAATATTTACTAGCTTTTCTTATACTCTCTCAAACATTATTAGCGTCAGAAGATTGGGGGCAAAATGGTCACCGCACAGTCGGTGAAACTGCAGAGCAGTATTTAAAATCAAAAGCAAGTAGAAAAATAGACAGGATACTTAATGGACAATCTATTGCAGATGCTTCCACCTATGCAGATGAGATTAAGAGTGACAGAGCTTATGATAAATATAAGCCTTGGCATTATGCCAATATTCCTTTTGACCAAACGTATTCTGAAGCTGATAAAAATCCAAAGGGAGACATTGTATATGGAATAGAAGAGTGTATTCGAAATTTAAAATACGAAGAACTAAGTAAAGAAAAAGAGCAATTTTATCTAAAAATGCTAATTCATTTGGTCGGAGATATGCATCAGCCACTTCATTTTGGTCTTAAAGAAGACAAGGGCGCAAATGATTTTAAAGTAAAATGGTTTTATAATTCAACCAATCTTCACAGCGTTTGGGATACAAAGATGATCGAAAGTTATAATATGAGTTATACTGAGCTTGCGGAGAGTTTACCAGAATTAAGTAAAACAGAAATTAACGACATTAAGGCTGGAACTTTATTAGATTGGGTTGAAGAAAACAGAAATCTAACACGAGAAGTTTACAAATCGGCCGAAGCAAACGAGAACTTAAGCTATAGATACATGTATGATTGGTTTGGCGTATCTCAATTACAAATGAAAAAAGCAGGAATACGTCTAGCTGTAATTTTAAATGATATTTATTCTTAATTCTAAGCGATAATTTATCGCTTAGAAATTTTATTATGTGTTATTTGTTTTTGGCGAGAAGATTTGAATTTTTTCATCGAGTTTATTCTCAGTTTTTTATGCTTGGTAGCCCGTCCCTGAACACGTTTTCTCCACATTCTGAAGCTTGAAGGTTTCATTTCCTTCTGCATGATTTTTATAACATCACTCTCAGTCACTCCAAATTGGAATTCAATAGCTTCAAAGGGAGTTCGATCTTCCCATGCCATTTCAATAATTCTGTCTAGTTCTCTTTCTGTAAATTCTTTTTCCATAATTTATATATAAAGGTAAGCCCACCAGATTAAAACAAACTGAATAGGGATTCTTAAAATTAAAATCCATTTTGGCACTCCTGCAGCAAATTTACCGCCTCGTAACATATTAAAGTGTACAATAAAAAATACGAGCAACATCAATATGATACCGATTGCTGATATACTTCTAGTTTCTTGAAATAACAATCCAATACTAAGCGCTATTTCAATCCCTCCTGAAAGTAAGACAAGAAATTTCCTTGCTTTAAAAAACCTAGGCATTACTTTAATGTAAGCTTTAGGTTTTATAAAATGCATGATTCCTGCAAAAGCATACATTATTGACATTAATATAAGATCCAAATTCATACTGCAATTTAAAATTTTAAACTAGGAACAATTGAATCCTATGTTTTTTTAATCAATTTTTCACACGTCATTAGATATTAAATTATCTAAATAGTGATAGGAGAGGGAGTTAAGATGTAACCATAAAATCTTTCAAAAAAACCTTTAAAAAAGTTTGGTAGGAAGAGGAAAAGAGTTGTAGTTTTGCACCCCGCTAATTGAGGTATTGAGAGGAGATGTAAGGTAGGAGTAGAGATAATTTGAAGTTATTTTTACTTGTGAGGTTTGAAGATAAGTTGTAGTTTTGCCCTCCCGGAAAAATTTAGTTTTCGTTCATTAAAAGTTTTTATTTTTTTAAAATTATCACTTGTTAAATCAAAAATAAGTATTAGTTTTGCATCCGCTTAGAGAAA
>NZ_JAIQYZ010000019.1 GCF_020164495.1 Psychroflexus lacisalsi | reverse complement strand
AAGTAAAGAGTACAATAGAAAGGAACAAAAAAGTTCAAAGAATCCATTAAAGGAATCTATGAGCCTAGAATAATTATGTCTCAAATTAATTAAGAAAAGAGTTGTTTTTTACCTCAGTTCTTTGTTGGCAGTAGTTTTATTCTTTTGTCAGTTCGTATTTGTAAAATCCAAATTCAGGTCTGTTTGCTGAAATAATTAATTCATTTCCGTTTAATGAATATTCATATTCGCCACCTAAAATTAAATGTGCGTCAAAATTTGCAGTCCAATAATTTATGTCATTAAATTCTATTGTTGAAATGGTTTTATCATAAGTGCCACTTCCACCAGCAGGAAAATAATCATCATTCCCACTACTTTGATAATTTTCTTTGCTAAAGGTAACAGTTACAGGATTTGAAAAAGTATCTCCATTAAGATATTCAACTGTAAAAGTTCCCGTGTAAGTTCCGTTCAGATTCAGATTTTCTCTATTATCGTCGTCATTATTACAAGAGGTAAAATTCAGAGACAAAATCACTATTAAAAATATTTTAAAAAGTCGGTTTTTCATAATTTAAGTTTATTTATAGATGATGATTTGTTAAAAAGGTTGCGTCTTATTATGTTAAGATTTCGTGAGTTTAATTCTGACTAACGTTTTTATAATGTTCTGAAAATCAAAAGTTAGTGATTTTGATTTTCAGTTGTGATTTTATCTTTTCCAATCTCCTAAACGTTAGCTTAAAGTGATTATTTTTTTTTCCGAAAAGAGGGGAATTACTGCCAACGTCTAGTATATGAAACGTAGCGTAAAAAAAGACACTATCGTTTCGGATTATACACGAGCCGAATTTTTAAATTTTTCTTTTTATCTTTATTTTACTAAAAGCCAAATTTAAAAATTTGGCGGTCTTTGCAAATACACAAAAACCTATGGTAAAGCCTATAATAGCTATGTTTTATATACATTGTTAGGCACAGTTATTGCTCACTTTCTTCTACATTTGATTCGTAAAGTGCAACAAAATCAGATTCTTTTAAGATTCTCAACTTTTGTCCATTCACTTTCAATTCTTCTGCTTTTCTATGTTTT
>NZ_JAIQYZ010000018.1 GCF_020164495.1 Psychroflexus lacisalsi | reverse complement strand
CATTGTTAGGCACAGTTATTGCTCACTTTCTTCTACATTTGATTCGTAAAGTGCAACAAAATCAGATTCTTTTAAGATTCTCAACTTTTGTCCATTCACTTTCAATTCTTCTGCTTTTCTATGTTTTGAACTTTTCTTTTTGCCTGATAATTTACTTAAATCTTGGTCGCCAACAACTAAAAGTGTTGTTTTTTTTGTAACTCCATTTTCAACTTTGCAACCAATTTCGGAAGCAAGGACTGAAGCTTCTCTTCTTGGTATTTCTAATGAACCTGTAAAAACCAAAATTTCTCCAAACAGGTTTCCATTTGGATTTCCATCTTTTGAAACGGATTTATCGTAAGATTTTGCATTGGATAAGAGAGAATTGTTTACTCTAATCAACCAATCATCTATTGTGTTCTGCTTTTCGTTAATTGCAGAAATTAGAATATGTGCCGAAGCTTTTGCATCTTCTAACGCATCGTGATGTTTAAATGAATAATCTAATTTTTTACAAACATTTGCTAATCCATAACCTTTATAAGCAAATTCATCCCAACATCTTCTCGCTACTTTAGCTGTATCAATCCAATTGATTTGCATTAATGGCAATCCGTGTTTTATACAAGCTCTATTTATTGAAACCCTATCAAAATGTGTATGACACACGCAGATATTATTCTCTAAATTTTGTTGTAAAACCTCATATATTTCATTGAATTTTGGACTTTCAATTACATCATCTTCTGTAATATTGTGGATTGACTCATTCCAAAAGTCAAAATAATCTTCTGGATTTATTAAACTCGACCACTCTTTTTTGATTTGACCATTCTCATAAACAACGAAACCGATTTGGCAAATCGACGCCATATCAGAATTAGCAGTTTCAACGTCAATTGCTAAAAAGTTCATTAAATCGAAGTTTTAAGTTTTTCTAAATCCATTGTGAATGTAACTCGCATATCTGTTTTAGTACAAGTCAAAACAATTTCTTCGTCTAAATTTAGATTTAGGTCTTCTCCTCGAAGTGCTTGCCATTTAGCAATATAATTCAGAGCACCAATTTTTTCTTTTTTCTTTAATGTCTTATCAACGCCACCTTTATATCCAAGAACTGGTAATTCTCCTCTTTTAGCTTTTTCGGCTAATTCAGGTTCTTTTTTTGCTAAAGCTCGACCAACTTCATAGTTTTTAATCAATCCTTTATCTTCTCGTCGCCAAGTTTCCTCCCAAGAGAGATTCACTCTGTCTGGTTCTGAAAAACTTCTGTAGATTTTTGTCATTGTCGTTGGTTTTTAATTGTGCCTAACG
>NZ_JAIQYZ010000017.1 GCF_020164495.1 Psychroflexus lacisalsi | reverse complement strand
ACACAACTGGCGAATATAACCCATACCTCCTCCGGCATGTTTTAATAAACTATTACAATTGGAAGAATTGTAGTAGTTTTACATTAAGGTCTTGACTCGGTACGGGTCATATCCGCTTTACGTTAGCTTTAATGCTGACAATAATTACGTATAAAAATTAAAACAAAAAATTATGAACTATTTTTTAATGATTGGACCTTTTCAACTAATTTTAATATTATTTGTTCTTCTGCCAACGATTATCGCTCTTATTGATATTGTAAGAAATGAATTTTCTGGAAATAATAAAATTGTATGGCTTTTAGTAGTCTTACTCGGAAACTTTTTAGGAGCTCTTTTATATTTTATAATTGGAAGAAAGCAGAAATTGTCAGCAACGAATAAAACAAGTTTGACTTAAAAATAATACGCAGGACTTTTAAGCTCGTTTGCATAATCGGAATTTGAAAAAAGCAACGCAGGAATTGCTGACTCAAACCTGAGTTAAAAACGAGCGGAAATTTATGTTGCGCAAACTATGACAGAATTTTAAGTACAAAACAATGTTGGAATTAAGAGCTGACCGAAAAAATAAAAACGGAATGAATTATGAAGCGAATAAAAAAAGCACTAAAAGCTAACACCATGTATAATTAATTGCTAGGTCACTGCCGACTTACGAAAATTCCGCTGGAATTTTCTATCTGTGATTTATTTGCTAAATTAGGTGCTTAACCACGCAACTAACCATACATAACACGTTGTAAAACATTTAACAAAAACCATAACATTTGAACAAATCAACAGAAATATTTGACACACAACTTAATGAAATAGAGCATTACCGAAAATTTCCTGCAATGCGACCATTTATTGGAAAAAATTACGGAATTAATAATTCTCGAAAAATAATGCTGATTGCTGAAAGTCATTATTTACCACCGAATTCGACAATTAGTCGTAATACTGAAAATTGGTATAATTCAGAACAATCTGATTTAACTTCAGAGGAAATTACTTGGATAAATACACGAAACATTCTGAAAGGAGATTGGAAACCTAATGGACATATGATTTTCAGAGAGTTGAATACTCGACTGTCGGAATTTATGAATGTAGAGGAATTCCGAGCTATGACAAACGTAGTTTTTATGAACGGATTTCAAAGACCAGCACCAGAAACAGGAGATTCTATAAAAAATTTCTGTAAACAGATTGATTATAAAATTGGAGCTAAAACAATTGAGGAAGTTGTAAATATTGTCGAACCAGATTTAGTGATTTTTGTATCAAAATTGTCTTGGGATAAATTAAGATGGAAAATACCAAAATCGGAATTAAAAACTGAATATAATTTTGTTTGCCATCCAGGAACTGGTGGACGATATTGGCACAGTAAAAAATATGAACACGGATTGAAGAAATTTAAATCGTTAATAGAAAAAGAACTGAATAAAAACGTTTTACAACAAAGAACTGAGGTAAAAAACAACTCTTTTCTTAATTAATTTGAGACATAATTATTCTAGGCTCATAGATTCCTTTAATGGATACTTTGAACTTTTTTGTTCCTTTCTATTGTACTCTTTACTTCGGCAATACAGACACGTAAGTTTCATCATACGGCAGCCCTGATTTGGCTATCGCAAAGCATTGTTTTAGTAGCTTGTTGGCCACTGCAATCAGCGCTAGTTTC
>NZ_JAIQYZ010000016.1 GCF_020164495.1 Psychroflexus lacisalsi | reverse complement strand
AACACAACTGGCGAATATAACCCATACCTCCTCCGGCATGTTTTAATAAACTATTACAATTGGAAGAATTGTAGTAGTTTTACATTAAGGTCTTGACTCGGTACGGGTCATATCCGCTTTACGTTAGGGGCAATTAGAATAAAACCCCAAAAAGTCGGACTAAACTGAAAGCAGACTTTAAACGGGAGTAAGTATTGACATTTAACACAGAAAAATTATGGCATTAGTAAATTGCAAAGAATGTGGCGCTGAAGTTAGCGACAAAGCATTAGATTGTCCAAAATGTGGGGCGAAATTGAGAAAACCAAAACGGTCAACGTTTGGAAAAATAGTTAAGTATTCATTCATTGGCTTCAATATCCTGATGTTGCTATGGTTTGTAGTCGGAATGGGCGGAGCAGCTGACGGCATTAATAGTGCAGGTAGCGAAGCTGAACAAGCGGGCGCAGCTATCGGAACAGGATTAGGTGCTATGGTAATAATTTTCATTTGGGTTGCAGGCGATGTTGTTCTTGGCCTAATGACCTTATTAACAAGAGCAAAAAAATAACGCACCTTATCAAGTGAAAAAACAAATATTATTAGGACATATTGGAACTTTGCTTTTAGGTGGTTTAATCTACATCCTATTCAGAGCACCTACATTAAAAATGTTTGATTGGTACGATAGCATTGGACTTTCAACTTCACTCAACACTTTGAGAGATTACGCAAGCCCAATCGTTAATCACATTCCAAATTGGTTCTTATATTCTTTGCCTGATGGTCTTTGGATTTTTTCGTACATAAGTTTAATGCTTTTTATTTGGCAAAATTCAGTCTCTCGGAAAAATATCTTTTGGATTTTAATAATTCCAACTTTAGCAATCAGTTCAGAAATTGGACAATTGCTCGGATTTATTTCGGGAACTTTCGATTTTGCCGATTTACTACTTTATATTCTCGGAATGATTTTACCATTCCTATTTTTCACTAAATCAATTAATCTAAATTTTAAATTACAAACACTATGAAAAAAAATCTACGACACGTGATTTCAGCTTCGGCTTTAGCTCTATTCGTTTTTATCGCTTTTGGCAGTATGGACGATGAAGGAGATTCGTCATCTTCAAGTTCATCAACTACAGTAAGCGCGGACAACTCTGCGAAAGCAAAACAAGTTGGTGAAACTTTATCTACACGATATTTTGACGTAACGGTAAATAAAGTAGCACTTCAAGATAGAGTAAACACAGGAAACGAGTTTGCAGACCTTAAAAGAGAAGACGGAAACCAATATCTGATTATAAATACAACCTTCAAAAATACCGATGGCGAAAGCAGAATGATTTCGGACGGGGAAGTTGTAATCAACTATAACGGGAAAGACTATCTTTTTGACAAATCTGAAACTGTAATGCTTGAAGGTTGGGGAACAATGTTAGACCAGTTAAATCCTTTGACTTCAAAAACGACAAATCTTGTATATAAGATTCCGACTGAAATTAAAGGCCCTGCATATTACCGTCCAGGTCGTTCAAATAGTGATGATTTAATTGCAATCGGGAACATCGAATAAGGAAAAAAGCCCCTAACATTGTATAAGCGTAATGCAGGGTTTTCGTCTAAAGATGAACACCTTACAAGCAATGAACTTTTCGGTAAATTGAAAGTTTGTGCTTCTAAGCCCTGCACTACGCTTATACTTGTCGTTGCATTTAATTGAGACGCCTTTTTGGAACGGATGTAGTTCTGAAGTTAAAAAAGGATGATATGGGCACGCTAGTGCTCAAGTCTTTTGCGATTAGCATCGTGAAAATGTATTTTCAAACGTTGA
>NZ_JAIQYZ010000015.1 GCF_020164495.1 Psychroflexus lacisalsi | reverse complement strand
CTAACGTCCCTGTATATGGCTCGTAGCGTGCAAATTAAACAATTAGTTTCGGATGAAGCACGAGCCGAATTTTTAAATTTTTCTTATTATCTTTTTTACTCAATAAGCCAAATTTAAAAATTTGGCGGACTCGCAAATATACCTTAACTTTGAATTAAGCAACTACCTAGCTATGAGCTATATGCGTTGTTAGCACACGTACTTATTCCCATTCCAGTTTTTCCATTTTGAAAATATTTACGTTTTTTGTTATGTCAGTTCGTTCAATTGTGATGTTTATGTCAACAGGTAAATGTGGTGAATTTGCACTTAATCCAATATGATTAACATTGCCAATTAATATAGTTTGTTCATCATCAATTCCTTTAATTTTCATTGGATTTTCAAGTGTAATTTTTATTAGCTTACCGACAGTTGGTTCTAAATCTTTGTGTCTTAAATCTTGAATTTGGTTTTTATTTAATTCCATTAATTACAGTTTTTAGTTATTTCGTCATAAGCTTTACTATTTCCTAATTCGCCAGCTTTTGAAAAATCAGAACAAGCCTTTGATTTTTTATCAAGTTTTAAATATGATAATCCTCTATAATAATATGAACTTGCATTTTTTTCGATTTTAAGTGCTTTGTCCATATCATTTACGCTCTTTTCATATTCTCCAATATGATAGTATAGTTCTCCTCTTGTGTCCCAAATATAAGCCTCTGTTTTGTCCAATTCTAAAGCTTTATTTACAAGAGGTAGAGCATCTTCGTAATTTTTAAGATTTACCAAGCAAAAAGCTTTATTGTTATAAACTGTTGACATTTTATAAATTGTCGGTTTAGCTGTTTTTTCTAATTCAATAATCCTGTCATAATCATTTATTGCTCCATATCTGTCATTTAGCTCACTTTTACACATAGCTCTTAAAAACAAAACGTCTGTATTATTTTGGTCGTTTTCAAGATGCTTTGAGTAATTAAAAATTGCATCTGCAAATTTTTCATTTTTTTGAAGTTGAAATCCTTTATCAGCATAATTAACATTCACATCATTATTTTGACTATTAGATGAAGTTGATTGATTGTTATTATTTTGTTGATTTACCCAAATATTGTAATCTGATATTATTTCTCGAATAGCATTTTCTGTTTGATTTAAGTATTTTGTTGCTCTTGCTAAATCGCCATCTTCTATTTTGGTTAAATCATTATATTCTTTATCAAGTCTTGATAAAAAACCATTTTCAGAAATTTGTGGTTTTAATTCCAAAATCCACTTCTTCATATTATAAAGATATTTTTGATTTGCATCATACCTTTTTTGCAAGGTCATTGCAACATTTGAAATTTCGCTTGATGACATTGGCGTATAGCTTGATGTCGTAACTTTAGAATATCTATTTTGTGCAAAAGCCACAAAAGATATAAGCATAAAAATAATTGGTAATACTTTTTTCATAATTTTAATTTTTACCTGAATAAAGGAATTCAGTTAACGATTCTGAACTCCAACTGTTAGTGAATAATGGTTTAATAGGTGTTATTGATGTCATTGGTCTCATTGGCGACATTTCTTGCATACTTTTCATAGGTTCGATATTTGTCATCATATTAGTTGCTCCTTTTCTCGCTCCAACTGCATTTCCTCCATCATCTCGCATAATTCCGTCTTCGTACCAACCCAAGAAATTTCCATTAAACCCAAAAACACACATATCATTTCCATCATTTTCTAAAAAAGCAACTGGTTTTCCGTTCCACAAATAGATTGTTGCATCTTCATCATAATCAATATATGCTCTCGCATTTCCTTGACTATCATATAATGTTGTTTCTTGCGCATTGACTGTAAATGCGACAAATAATAATAAAATTAAAAAGTTGAATGTTTTGTTCATAGTTTGTTTCGTATGTGTGCTAACG
>NZ_JAIQYZ010000014.1 GCF_020164495.1 Psychroflexus lacisalsi | reverse complement strand
AGCACAACAAGGCTTGTAGAGAAATCTATGAGCGTATAGTAAACAAAGGCAAGAGTAAGAAACTAGCGCTGATTGCAGTGGCCAACAAGCTACTAAAACAATGCTTTGCGATAGCCAAATCAGGGCTACCGTATGATGAAACTTACGTGTCTGTATTGCCGAAGTAAAGAGTACAATAGAAAGGAACAAAAAAGTTCAAAGCATCCATTAAAGGAATCTATGAGCCTAGAATAATTATGTCTCAAATTAATTAAGAAAAGAGTTGTTTTTTACCTCAGTTCTTTGTTGCCGCCAGTTATTTTATCAGTTTAATAATATTCGGATATAAATTTTCTGTTTTTCCTTTGTTCGTTTTAATCGCAAAAGTTATCGGTAATATTATATTCAATGCATAAAGTCCGATAAATATATAAAATAGAATATCATAAGTCCCGTAATGCATTATTTTAAATAGTGCGAAAGTAGTTATTGAAATAAAAGTTAATACTGTCCAGACTATTTGGTAATTTAGAAGATTTGTTCCGATTTCTTTTAGTCCAACAATTTTATCTTTTTTATTCATCCATAAAATCAGAGGAACAATTATATTTCCAACCGGAATAGCTAAAAAGACTATTACAGAAAGATGAAAAATTGTCAGATAGCTCTTATCAGGCCTTTTTCCATAATCTAAAATATCTTCCGCATTTATGTCAAGAACATCACAAATTAAATTCAAAGTTTTTCCACGAGGTTCACTTTCGTTATTTTCAATTCGTTGAATTGTTCTTAAATTTACTTTTGCGGATTCAGCCAACTCCTCTTGAGAAAGTCCTTTTTGCTTTCTTATTTCTCTAATTTTTTTTCCGATTTCGTTCATAATTAATTTTGGATTGTTGTTTCTACAAAACTACTTATGAATCTATCAATTTGATAACGGTTTGTTTGCGACATTTTTACAACATTCTTGTCAATATGTTGATTTCGTTGAGTTTTTTCCTAATTGGTGGCAACGGTTAAAATATGAAACGGCTTTTCGCTGTTTTATATTTATTGTTGTGCGCTGACGATTTAATTTATAGCTGTGTTAATAATATAATTATATCTGCTTCCCCAAAATTATTAAAAATTATCTCCCGTCCATTATCAGTACTTCTTGTAAAACTAAAACTATCCCAACTAACCTCGCAAATCCTATCATCAGTCCAGTTCACCACTCCTCCGTGAGCAAAAGCATTTCTAATTAACCACGCAAATTTCCATTTCTCTGACCAGTTCAGTAATTTTTCAGGCGGTTTATTTAATTCGTAAAACTGAATAAATGCCCCTTGTATTATGGATTTTCTAATAAAACCTAAGTCAGGCATTTGTACTAGTCCACTCCTCTCATAATCTATAGGTTTGTCAACACTTCTAAGATCCAACTTAATTCTTTCAGGTTTAATATCTTGACTCAAATCTTTTACAAAACTATCAGAATGAAAAAGTAGATATTCATTGTTATTACCCCTCGGGATACTAATTGGTAGATTAGGCTGGATAGATACTTGTTTTTGGATACCAAATTCTTTAATGATATTCAAACATTGTGAAAAAACAAAAATACTTTGAGACGAGCTTAATATTGTTAAAATTGAGTCATAAAACTTATCATCTCTAGCAATCAGTATGCTTTTTGAATCCATATCTTAAATTTTTAATAGTGGGTAAGAGTACGTTTGCGCACAACGGTTTTGTATATGGCTCGTAGCGTGCAAATTAGCGATAACTATTCGGTTAAGCACGAGCCGAATATTTTAATTTTCTTATTACCTTTTTTTCAATAAGCCAAATTAAAAAATTTGGCGGACTTCGCAAATATACCGAAACTTCGATTAAGCAACTGATTAGCTATGAGATATATACGTCTTAAGTTTGATTTCTATTACATTTAGATATAAATCAGAAAGAACAAAAGAGAGGATTAAGGTTACTATACACGGTGAAGCTTAGACTTCGTCAACATTGATAATCCCCTCTCTTTTTACTATCTCA
>NZ_JAIQYZ010000013.1 GCF_020164495.1 Psychroflexus lacisalsi | reverse complement strand
CGCCAAATTTTTAAATTTGGCTTATTGAGTAAAAAAGATAATAAGAAAAATTTAAAAATTCGGCTCGTGCTTCATCCGAAACTAATTGTTTAATTTGCACGCTACGAGCCATATACAGGGACGTTAGCAACAACCAAAACAGACCGTAATGCAAAAAATAATATTCATCGGAATTTTAACCTTATTAGTTCAATTTGGTTATTCTCAAGAAAAAATCGAATCAAATCCAACTGAAAAAAATATGAAAAAAACATCAATTTTAGGTTTGAGAACCACAATCTACAAAGTTAGCGACATCGAAAAAGCAAGAGATTGGTATGCAAAAGCATTTGAAACGAAAGCCTATTTTGACGAACCCTATCATGTTGGATTTAATATTGGCGGATATGAATTGGGACTTCAGCCAGAAGAAGGAGCAAAAGGCGAAAAAATAGAAAGCGTTGTTTCATATTGGGGAGTTGAAAAAATCCAAGAGGTTTATGACCGACTTATATCATTGGGAGCAACAGAAAATGAAAAACCTTATAATACAGGTGGAGAAATGATGACCGCAACGCTAAAAGACCCATTTGGTAACGTAATTGGACTGATTTACAATCCGTATTTCAAACTAAAAGAATAACCGATTTTACAATATTCTAAAATTGGAAAATTATGAAAAGAAAGACAAACATAAAATTGGAACTTTCTGATAACGAAAGAACAAATCTGCGAAAGAACAAAATAAAGAAATCCGAAATTTTGGAATATGCTTCTGACGAATTAGCAGTTTTATTAAATGTTTCAGATGTAAGAGCAAAGGAAATTTATGCTTTAGCCGATTTTCAACAAATTCCGTCAATCGGAATTGAATTTGCAAAAGATTTGGTTTTTTTAGGTTATTACAGCATTGAGGAATTAAATGGAAAAAGTGGTGCGGAATTGACTGACCATTATGAAAAAAAGAAAGGTTACAAAACCGACCCTTGCGTGGAAGACCAATTTAGATTGGCAGTTGATTTTGCCAAAAATAAAGATTACTCGAAAAAATGGTGGAATTTCACGAATGAAAGAAAGGAATATAGAACGAAAATTGGCTATCCAAAAGACAGACCAAAAATAAATTGGACAGAAGCATTAAACGTGGAATAAGGCAGTTGCTAACACCGTATAAAATTAATTGCTAGTGCATGCATACTTACGAAAATCCTCGCGGATTTTCTATTCAGTTTGTATTTACTAAATTTATAGCTAAATCAACGCAACTAATCTTATACAATCCCGTTGTGTTTCATACGAGAACGACTTCAAACTAAAATTATAAATGGCGACATTAATTCCTTCTTTTGAAAATATTTTGACTATGAAAGTCAAGCCCGAAGAAGGAGAATTGCACTTATTAAAGTTTTTAAACAAAGAGCTTGATTCTTCTTTCGAGATTTACTTTAACCCATATATGAATGGAGATAGACCCGACATAGTAATTATGCGGAAAGGGTTTGGTGTAATGGTTATTGAAGTTAAAGATTACAATTTAGATTTATACAAACTTGATGACAGAAAAAACTTTGTAATCAAGAGCAATAACGCAAAAACTTCTAAATCCCCAATTTCTCAAGTCTTAAAATACAAAGACAATCTTTATGAACTACACATTGACAAGTTATTAGAGAAAAAAATTAAAGATATTAGAAATTTCAACATAGTATCCTCGGCTGTATATTTTCATAAAGCAAATTCCGAGCAGATAAATGAAATGCTTGTTAAGCCATTCGAAGAAGACAGAAAATATCAAACCTTTTTAAAATATAATATTGACTTAATTGGGCGAGACAATTTGAATCAATTTGATTTAGATAAAATTCTAAAAAACAGATATTTAAAATCTGATAGAACTTCATTTCTATTTACAGATGATATTTATGAAAGCTTTAAGCGATTCTTAAAACCACCTATCCATTTAAAAGAACAAGGAAAAGAAATCAGATACAGCCAAAAACAATTAGAAATCATTTATGAATCTAACAAGAAAGAACAAAGAATTAAAGGTGTTGTTGGATCAGGTAAAACAACAATCTTAGCTGCCAGAGCAGTACAAGCACACAAACGAACAAATGGAAATGTTCTTATTTTAACCTACAATATTACTTTAAGAAATTATATCAAAGACAAAATTAGTGATGTACGAGAAGAGTTCCCTTGGGAAAACTTCGTTATATCTAATTATCATTTATTCATTACATCAGAACTGAACAACCTCGGTATTCCTGTTCAAGTACCAAAGGACTTTAATGAATTGAGCGAAGATGAAAAAGATAATTTCTTTGAAAGTAAATTCTATTCAAATAAAGCACTCTTTCTTGAACGAAAAGAAGATATTAAAACGTATGACGTTATTCTAATTGATGAAATTCAAGATTATAAAAGAGCTTGGATGGAAATAATAAAAGAATGTTTTTTAAGTGAAAATGGAGAATACGTACTATTTGGAGATGTAAAGCAAAACATATACAATAATACAACAGACGGAAAGGATATTTCTACAAATGTCAGAGGTGTAACTGAACTAAAAAATTGTTTCCGTTCAGATTTCAAGATTAAGGACTTAGCAATACATTACCAAAAAGACATTTTTAAAGACAAGTATGAAATTGATAACTTTAACGAAAAAGCAAATAATTTAGAATTTGATTTTGGCAGAAATCAACAAGGTAGCCTAAATTATATACACTTAACAAATACAGATAATGTAGCCAGTTTGTATACAATAATTCACGAAAATGCGATAAATAAAGATGTGCCACCAAACGACATAACCATACTCGGTCATTCAATTTCACTTCTTAAAAAATTTGATGCTTATTACCGCTATTCTTCAAATGAAAAAACAAATACAATGTTTGAAACATTTGAAATGGTTTATCGAATAGGATTGAACTACATTAAACAAAATAATCACCCAATTTGGCTAAAAGACGGAATAGCATTAATAAAACGCCAAAATGATTATAAGACAGATAACGCATTCAATCAACTAAGTGTGCTTTTTACAATCTATGATTTATACAAAGAATATGGCGATAGATTTAAAGATAAACTTGACTTTTATTCTTTAAAATTCAAAACAACAACAAAAGACTATTTAGCATTTCGTGAAAAGTATGAATCTGAAATAAAAGATTTCATAAAAGATTTTGGTCCAAAAAGACAGACCAGCAATCTGAATATGATTAGAAACAATAAAAAAATACACTTTCATATGAATAGTGGAACTGTGAAAATATCGACAGTACACAGTTTTAAAGGATGGGAAAGTGAAACACTTTTTCTAATTCTTGAAAAAAAGTTCACTAAAATGCAAATGACTTTTGACGAGATTCTATATACAGGTATAACAAGAAGTCGAGCGAATTTGGTCATAATAAACTTTGGAAATGAAGAGTATGATAAAAAATTAAGAACACTAATAGACAAAGTGAAATAAAGTACGAAAACACAACAATGTATATAAAAAATAGGCGAATTAGTGCTAAATTCGAGCTTTGTGGCTCGTATCAAACTTTGTGCTTAACCGAAAGTTTAGTACTTCGAAATCACCTACTTTTCATATACTAACCGTTGCATTTAATTGAGACGCCTTTTTGGAACGGATGTAGTTCTGAAGTTAAAAAAGGATGATATGGGCACGCTAGTGCTCAAGTCTTTTGCGATTAGCATCGTGAAAATGTATTTTCAAACGTTGAT
>NZ_JAIQYZ010000012.1 GCF_020164495.1 Psychroflexus lacisalsi | reverse complement strand
ATAGTTTTTAATCAATCCTTTATCTTCTCGTCGCCAAGTTTCCTCCCAAGAGAGATTCACTCTGTCTGGTTCTGAAAAACTTCTGTAGATTTTTGTCATTGTCGTTGGTTTTTAATTGTGCCTAACGGTCTTGTATAACGCAAGTGGCGTGGAGTAGGGACGCGAACTTGTCGGCTTTGTTGTTTGTTAATTGATCTCTAAAATAACACTTTTCAACAGAATACCCGCTATTTGCTGTTATACGATGTTGTGCATAGTGCTTTTTACGTTCTGCTTGGTTTTTCGATGCTTGTTATTTAGTTCGAATGAGTGCGTTGGCAAGACATACTCTTTTGCAATTTTGGGCTTGTGTGTTGGCTGTAGCGAATTGCAAATGTGTATGGCTTAAGTGGTGGCTTTTTCAACCGTTTTTATTTCGTCTTCCGTCAATCCGTACAATTCATAAACTATTACATCCATCTCATTATCTGTTTGTAAAATTTTGGATTCTAATTCCGCTGTTTTTTCTTTTTGTTCTTTGAAGTATTGCATCCATTCTGCTTCTTCATTAAGACTAATAGTGATTTTCTGTTTTTTTAGCTCTTTAAGAAAATCTTTAAATTCAAATTGATACCAATTCTGTAATTTTCTGCTAACTTTCTCGATTTCAAATTTTGATTTTATCAACGATGTAAAATTATTTGCTACAGTTTCTAATTCTACTCTAAAGAAATTAGAATTCTCAACTAATAATTTTGTTTTAGTGTTGTCTGATATTTTCTTCAAAGGGATTTTTTGAAGAAGAAGATTATTAACACTTATGTAACCACCAGCCATATGTTTATCTGAAAACTTATATCGAAAAAACCAGTTTATAAGTTTAGAGTTGATAATTAATTGTACTTGATATAAATTTTCTATTTCTCCACAAATACTATAGACACTAACTGCTGGTGCATACTTACCTTCTGCGTCTAATGAAGCTTCTATTATTTTTGTCATGCCAGCAACCATAACTTTTGGTCTACTAAATAAAGCCCATTTCCCTTCTGAAATTATTTCTGAATCGTATGTTATATATGGTTTGACATAATCCTTTTTCTTATACCTTGTTATATTATTCGTGAAAATATGTGGGTCAATACTACCTGTTACTGTTAATCTTTTGGAATCTTCATTAACTTTTCCATCTGTAACGCATTGTGCATAATTGGTAAATTGAAATCCGTTAATTCCTGGTTCGAAACTTAACTCATTATTTAAGGTGTTTTTTGACTTTTCAATTTTTGAAATAATTGAATCGCTTTCTTTATCTATAGAATCAAGAAATTTTAAATTAATATAATCCCATTTTCTATGAATACCGAATTCTTCAAAAGCACCTTGTTCTACAATTATTCTATTAACCGATGTTTTTTCTTTTTGATTTTGTTTAATATTTGAGACTGTAATTATTATCGGATAAACTGATGCATCTGCAAAAACATTAATATTTGAATAGTCAATTACTTGATCAAAGGTGTAATCTTTACTTATTAAATTAAGTAAACTTTTTGAGTATTTTGCGCTCAGAAATTTATTAGGGATTATAAATGATAAAGACTGATTTTCCTTAACTAATCTCATCCCTTGCTCAATAAAAGGAATAAAAATATCATAATTACCAGATTTTGCACTTTCAAATTTTTCATTCCAATGATTAATTTGATTCTGCATTCCGTGTCTATGCATATCTTTATTAGATACATATGGTGGATTACCAATTATGACATCAAAACCTCCTTTGCTAAAAACTTCTGGAAATTCTTCTTTCCAATTAAATGCTTTATCACCTGCAATATCTTTATTATCAATTAGACTATTTCCGCATTTAATATTGTCGTTTAAAGATGTTAATTTCCTTCCTTTTTGAGCTGTCCTTAACCAAAGCGAAAGTTTTGCAATATCAATACTTTCATCATTTATATCTACTCCATAAATATTATTTTCTAAAATCGCATTTTCGACTTCGCTCAAGACCATTGCATCGCCAAAAAGTTTAGCTTGCAACTCGTCAATATATCTATGTTCTAAAATCAAAAATTCTAAAGCTTGATTTAAAAAAGCTCCACTACCACAAGCTGGGTCGCAAATGGTAATTTGCAATAACCATTTTCTGTAATCTTCTAATTTTTGAGCCAGTTTTTTTAATGTGGCTTTTTGTCTTCCTTTTCTTTCTTTCTCATATTCTGCTTCTTGTATGTCAAGTTCGGTTTTTTTCTCATCACATAGTTTACCAACTGTGTGATCTACAATGTATTTAGTTATGTACTTTGGCGTGTAAAAAACACCGTCTTTTTTACGTTTGGATTTACTTTGAGAAGTTGTAATACCTTTTATCTCTGATTGTATTTCATCAATATCATTTAATGAATGTTCAAAGATGTGTCCAAGAATATTTACACTTACTTCACTTTCAAAATCATAGTTACTTAAATTAACCGTGTGTTTAAATAGTAAATCATCATTTATTTTGATGTTATCCAAAACTTCATCTGGTGCAAATAAACCACCATTGTAAGCAAAAATCTCGTGTTGTTGTCCTTTATGTCCTGTATTCATATAATCGAAATACTTTTGAAATCGGTCATATAATGTGAAATACTCGTCATATTTATCACGCAAATCAGTCCATTGATTTACAATAGAACGAATTGAATTTGGTGGAAGTAACAATCTATCTTCTGCAAAAAAGATAAATAGAAAACGGTCAAGTAATTTTTGGGTTTTCTTGAATAAAGTTAGTTTGTCGTATTCTGGATTTTCTTTCTGAATACTCTCAAATACTTCATTTCTAAATGAAGCATAATCTTTGTAGAGCTCTTTTGTTATTTTCTCCTCTTGGGTTAGGGATTCGTCTTTTATTTTTTTTGGGATGTCTTTTAAAAGATATTCTGAAGAAAGACAAAGCCATAGAATATCGAAACGTTCTTTTGTGAGTTGGAAAAGATTAAATTCCTCAAAATCTACCGCGTTGTCAATATAAAAACGCAACTTCTCAAAGTTGGAAGTAATTACATAATTACAACCTGTTTGGTTGTTTTTATATCCAAATGCTTGAGTTTCTACCTTGCTTAAATCAGTTGTGTTTGTCCCTTTAAGTTCAATTACAGCAAGTGCTTTTTCGCCTTTTAAAATTGCACCATCTGTTTTTTTGGAATCTTTTACATTTTTTAATTCCGTTGTAAGGTTGAAATTAGGTGTTGGGTTCTTTACGTACCCAAATATATTTACAAAAAGATCAATTAGAAATTCGCCTTGATATTGTTCCTCTTTGGAATTGCGAATATTCTCTTGTATAGTTGGATTGTGGAAATGGCTAGTAAATCTTTCGTAAGCTTCATTAACTTTTTCGGATTCTAATCCTCTTAAATATTTGTTTAGAACAGAGTTCTGAAATAGACTCATATATATTTTATCTTTTACTCAAAGTTAATATCATTCCGCGCGTTGGCAAGAAACAGCTCTTTTATTTTTTTAAGCGTTGGCGTTTAGTGTTGGCAAAAAATAAATGTGCTTTTTGTGCTTTGGCTTTTTTAGTTCAAATTTTGATGTTTTGCACTATTTCCGCATTATGCACAACGTAAAGCGGATATGACCCGTACCGAGTCAAGACCTTAATGTAAAACTACTACAATTCTTCCAATTGTAATAGTTTATTAAAACATGCCGGAGGAGGTATGGGTTATATTCGCCAGTTGTGTTTAGTTGCTCTCGCTATCCTTTTGGGAGTGTATGTTTCAATAGCGCTAGAGTAACGGAGTTGAGACGCTTTCCCGTTCGCCTGCCAATAAAAG
>NZ_JAIQYZ010000011.1 GCF_020164495.1 Psychroflexus lacisalsi | reverse complement strand
CACCCATATTTTCAGCTTCTGATCCAGCTTCCCATGCTTGAGCTGCACAATCTCTTATTTCAGAGTTGTCAGATGTATTAAAACTACTTAAACTTAAGGTCATCGCTCCTAAAGCGATAATTGAAAATTGCTTAAATTTATTTAATTATCGATAATATCATTAAGTTTATTATTCAAGCCACCAATTAATTCATTAAAATCTTTCTGTGAAATTGCCTCTGAAGTATCTATTTTTTGAATTTCTAAAGTTTTAGATGAGTTTATTTCTATCATGGTTACTACGGCACTTTCAATCTCTACTTCTGCAATTAAACCAGGTAATCCCATGAATATATCTGGCCCAATTGGAATTGAAATTGAAGGTATAAACCAAGCTGTCACTTCTTTGTTTTTGTTCACAACTTCGTCATAATATTCTCCAGTTGCTAGCTTAGCATTGTATCCTAATATCTTCTTTGTAGCATTTTTGATTTTCCAATTAAATATATATTGTTTTCTTTGAACTATAAAGTTTTTATTAATCAAATTTTTTTCGAAAACAATTTTATTTTTATTAATATCGATATACACCCTATTCTTAAAAGAAGTAAATCGTTTGGCCGTCTTGAGCAAAATATCCTCTAGAGGAGTTTCATCACCTTTTTCGAGGACATCTTCGAGTTTAAAAAAAGACTCTTCTTGGGTTGTGGTTAGCACATATTTTAAATCTTTAGCATACTCAAAAGCTTTTTTAAAAAATTGTTTACCATCCTCTCCAAGTGATTCCATGTTACCTTGCATTTTTGGCTCTGTTATTTTGTAAACTACACGATAAGACTCTTGTGAATAAAGGAATTGGCAACCTAAAAAGATAAAAACCAAGTATATTTTTAAATGTAATAATTTCATACTCAAAATTTAATCACAGATTCCTGTAGTTTGTAAATATTCAGTAAGCTCTAATAGATGACCTACATTGTCTAAATTGATTTCCCCTTCTTGAGAAATTACCCATTCTCTAGCAACAGAAAAGCAAGTGTCTCGAAAACCTTCTTTGACATGGTTACCAGCTGGCACTGAAAATGTTGATAAAAAGAAGAGAACGAATAATATAAATACTTTTTTCATGATATTTGTTTTTAATAAATGTTGTAAAAATTCGATTGTCATAAATCGAGTCTCAGCTCAAAGGCTGTACACATCTTCATGAAAAATCCGTATCATTGCTTCGCATGCGAGATATGGATTTTCATGTCTTAAATCTGTGGAGCGCTTTTCATCCCGAAAAGCGCTTCCTTTTTTTTACAAACTAGAAAAACACTTTCATTTTATTTAATTTGCTTCGAACTTAAAAAAAAAAACGGTTTTGTAAAATTGCAATTGTTAAAATTTTAATTTATAGCGATATTTACGGTTTAACCGTAACGCAATTACGGTTAAACCGTAACGAATCGCACTATTTATGACGTTTTATTCAATATTTCGTAAAAAGCAATTATAATGAACTTAATTGAAATGTTCAATGAATTTCTTTTTTTTTCAACTCTAAAGCTTCAGCCTATTTTCTCCTTTGGAACTGCTTATGCTAAATTTAATTTGCCCATTAGATTCTTGTAATGGCGTAGCGATCTTGTTGGTATTGACTAGCGGATTTTGAAGACTATCGGTAATAAAGCCGTCGAGTTGGATGGATTGGGCAGATGTTACACCTATGAATAGTATAAAGATGAGTAATGAAGGAAAAAGTTTTGGCATAAAAATGAGTAAGTGTCAAATAAATTAGTTTTGAATGGATGATTTGAACCCAGATTTAAGAAAAAAAAATATTTAAAATTTAATGCTAGCATTTGCTTTATTTTTATATTCTTCATACGAAATTATTCTTTTATCTTCTGGGTCAACTTCTTCAAGTTTTACATTTTTGAAATTTATTTTTCTTACATAATATATGTTACCAAATTCATGTAACTCTATAATTAAACCAGGTAGACCAAAGTAATTTTTTGGACCAAAATTCAAATTGATATCGGTTGAAAACCAAGCTGTAACTTTTGACTCTACTCCTATTTCATTTCGTCTTATAGTTTCTGCTTTTATGCAATTATATCCACGAATCATTTTTCGCTCATTCTTAATTTGCCATTCGTCATAGGATGGTTTTTGGTGATATATAATTAGATTATTACCCAAAAAATTTCCCTCATGATAAATAGACTTATCAGTTACATTAATAAAATAAGTTCCTTTTGCTAATTCCTTAGTAATTTTACTGCTCCCATCATTATTCATCAAATTAAACCTTTCAAAAATAGATTTATTGTCTTTAAACTTTAAACTGTAAAAACTTTTATCTGGTGATAAAGCATTTTGCTTTTCTTTAAATCGCTCAATTAATATTTTTTTAAGATCTGAGTTTTCAATTGAAGTTGTATCGCCGTACATTTTTTCTAGGCTTTGCCCATATAAAATTTCTCCACTATCATTTTGTGAAAAAAAAATATTACTTATAAACAAAAAAAAGTAGAAAAAAATTAAATTAATTTTAAACATGTATCTAGATTTAAACAATGATTCCAATTTAAAAATCGGAATCATTGGATTGTTAATTAGTAATTCCCTCGCATTCTTTCACATCTCTCGTAAACTTGAATGCTTTCAGTCCATGCACCATCTATATCACCACCATTATTCATATAATAAAAGGCGAATGCATCATGTTGCAAATTCATACAACGATCTGATTGTGAGCTAATTTTAGCGCTACTAAAACCACTAATACTTAAGGTCATCGGTCCTAAAGCGATAATTGAAAAAAACTTTTTCATGATATTTGTTTTTAATAGCACTAGAATTCTTTTACTTTTTTATTTAATCTCATAATTAAACTTTTATACTCAGAATAATTCATTAGTACCTCTTGATCAGGTAATTTTATACTGTCGTTTGTTACCTCATCAATTTTAATAGCTTTTATTATTACTTTTGGCAGATGAACTTCAACAATTAAACCTGGTAATCCTGAAAATATATCTGGTCCAGTTTTAATAGGAATTGAAGGAATAAACCATGCCTCAATATCAATACTTTTATCAGTGATTAGATCATGATATTTGCCATTTGCCATATAAGCTTTTAAATTTAAAATTGTTTTAGTATCGTTCTCAATTTCCCAATCAAAATCGTAATTATCTCTTTTAACCTGATAATTAATATTGAAAAAATTGCGTTTAAATATTAAACTGTCTTCCTCAATAAGTAAAAAAATTTCATCGTAAAAATTTGTAAAAGATTTTACGGTAGATTCGTGTACATCTTTCATATAAGAATTATCAAATTGTAAAACCTTTTTTTGAGAAAAGTGTGATTTTTTCTGATTAAATAAAAGAATGTACTCTAAATTCTCAGCATATTCAATGCTCTTTCTCATTATATCTTGATAACTCTTTCTCTGTCCCTCCAAAGGCTCCATAATATTAATGGGCTGAATTTTATAAGTTACTTTATGTGTATTTTGTGCATTTGCACAAAAGCACAAACACACGTAAAACACACAAAAAGTAAATATTGTTTTTACTTTATAAAACATTAGTTGAAGGTTAGTTCTCCTGCCTCACATGCACGAGTATATGCTAATACCCTTCTATGATTACTAAGATTTATTTCACCATCTGTCATTATTACTAATGCTCTTGCACCTTCAAAACAAGTTGGAGCTTCAAATATTAATAAATCTTGATTTGTAAAACTACTTAAACTTAAGGTCATCGCTCCTAAAGCGATAATTGAAAATACTTTTTTCATGATATTTGTTTTTAATAAGTCGTTTAAAAATAATAATGCTACAAATCGACTCCCAGCCTATAGCTGTTCACATCATCATGAAAAATCCGTATCATTGCTTCGCATGCGAGATATGAATTTTCATGTCTTAAATCTGTGGAGCGCTTTTCATCCCGAAAGGCGCTTCCTTTTTTAAAATCTAAAAGAACACTTTCATTTTTGAAATACTGCGCTTCTATTTAATTTTTCATAATCTTGAAGTTTAATAGTTTCACCTTCCACTGGCGCATTAATTTCTAAATTATCTACAAATTCTATCTTAGACATTTCGAATTTATAAGAATAATCCCAATTTACATTCAGTTCCAAGATTAAACCTGGTAAACCTCTAAAGCCAATAGGCCCAAACGGATAGTTGATTTCAGGAGTAAAC
>NZ_JAIQYZ010000010.1:2898-4374 GCF_020164495.1 Psychroflexus lacisalsi | reverse complement strand
TGAAGATAAGTTGTAGTTTTGCCCTCCCGGAAAAATTTAGTTTTCGTTCATTAAAAGTTTTTATTTTTTTAAAATTATCACTTGTTAAATCAAAAATAAGTATTAGTTTTGCATCCGCTTAGAGAAATAGGCGTTAAGAGTTTAAGGGTCTTTGGTTAGATTTTAAGCGACAAGAATTAAAAGTTCATTGACATATTGAATTGACAATTATAAGTAAGATAATTACTTATAGAATTAGAAACATTAAAAGATTAGACTAATTGTAACAGATTAGAGTTAATTCCTGAGAATTAGATTAAGAGTCGAATTCATTTAGACGTTAAGATATATAAGATTTAACGATGAAGAGTTTGATCCTGGCTCAGGATGAACGCTAGCGGCAGGCCTAACACATGCAAGTCGAGGGGTAACAGGAGAGCTTGCTCTTGCTGACGACCGGCGCACGGGTGCGTAACGCGTATACAATCTACCTTATAGAGGAGAATAGCCCAGAGAAATTTGGATTAATGCTCCATGGTATTATTGAGTAGCATTACTTAATAATTAAACATTTATGGCTATAAGATGAGTATGCGTCCTATTAGCTAGATGGTAAGGTAACGGCTTACCATTGCTACGATAGGTAGGGGTCCTGAGAGGGAGATCCCCCACACTGGTACTGAGACACGGACCAGACTCCTACGGGAGGCAGCAGTGAGGAATATTGGACAATGGGAGCAATCCTGATCCAGCCATGCCGCGTGCAGGAAGACTGCCCTATGGGTTGTAAACTGCTTTTATACAGGAAGAAAAAGGTGTACGTGTACACTGTTGACGGTACTGTAAGAATAAGGATCGGCTAACTCCGTGCCAGCAGCCGCGGTAATACGGAGGATCCAAGCGTTATCCGGAATCATTGGGTTTAAAGGGTCCGTAGGCGGGATAATAAGTCAGTGGTGAAAGTCTGCAGCTCAACTGTAGAATTGCCATTGATACTGTTGTTCTTGAGTTATTGTGAAGTGGTTAGAATGAGTAGTGTAGCGGTGAAATGCATAGATATTACTCAGAATACCGATTGCGAAGGCAGATCACTAACAATACACTGACGCTGATGGACGAAAGCGTAGGTAGCGAACAGGATTAGATACCCTGGTAGTCTACGCCGTAAACGATGGTTACTAGCTGTTCGGACTAATTGCGGTCTGAGTGGCTAAGCGAAAGTGATAAGTAACCCACCTGGGGAGTACGTTCGCAAGAATGAAACTCAAAGGAATTGACGGGGGCCCGCACAAGCGGTGGAGCATGTGGTTTAATTCGATGATACGCGAGGAACCTTACCAGGGCTTAAATGCAGTTTGACAGGGGTGGAAACACCTTTTTCTTCGGACAAATTGCAAGGTGCTGCATGGTTGTCGTCAGCTCGTGCCGTGAGGTGTCAGGTTAAGTCCTATAACGAGCGCAACCCCTTTGGTTAGTTACCAGCATGTAATGATGGGA
>NZ_JAIQYZ010000010.1:1587-2801 GCF_020164495.1 Psychroflexus lacisalsi | reverse complement strand
GAAGTATGACGAGTAAAAATAAAAATAAATAATTATCGAATAGATAAGCTTATTAAGGGCGTATGGGGGATGCCTAGGCTCTCAGAGGCGACGAAGGACGTGACAAGCTGCGATAAGCTGCGGGGATTAGCACATATGAATTGATCCGCAGATTTCCGAATGGGGCAACCCACTATACTGAAGGTATAGTATCCGAAAGGAAGCGAACCCGGTGAACTGAAACATCTAATTAGCCGGAGGAAGAGAAAACAATAGTGATTTTGCTAGTAGCGGCGAGCGAACGTGAAACAGCCCAAACCAGTACTGTTACGGCAGTACTGGGGTAGTAGGACTACGATATCTTAATACATTTTGAACCCGAATATTTTGGAAAGAATACCCATAGATGGTGACAGGCCAGTAGGGGTAAGGGATGTATTGAGTAGTAGTATCCTGAGTAGTGCGGGGCACGAGAAACCTTGCATGAATCAGCCGGGACCATCCGGTAAGGCTAAATACTACTGAGAGACCGATAGTGAACCAGTACCGTGAGGGAAAGGTGAAAAGAACCTTGAATAAAGGAGTGAAATAGACCCTGAAACCATACGCTTACAAGCGGTCGGAGTCCTACGGGATGACGGCGTGCCTTTTGCATAATGAGCCTACGAGTTACCAGTACTAGCGAGGATAAATAATTCAGTTATGGATCCGTAGCGAAAGCGAGTCTGAATAGGGCGAATAAGTTAGTGCTGGTAGACGCGAAACCGTGTGATCTACCCTTGGGCAGGTTGAAGCTGTGGTAACACATAGTGGAGGACCGAACCCGTTGACGTTGAAAAGTCTTGGGATGACCTGAGGGTAGGGGTGAAAGGCCAATCAAACTCGGAAATAGCTCGTACTCCCCGAAATGCATTTAGGTGCAGCGATTAAATAGTTTTATAGAGGTAGAGCTACTGATTGGATGCGGGGGCTTCACCGCCTACCAATTCCTGACAAACTCCGAATGCTATAAAATGGTTTTAATCAGTGAGGGCATGGGTGCTAAGGTCCATGTCCGAGAGGGAAAGAACCCAGAGCATCAGCTAAGGTCCCAAAATATATGCTAAGTTGAACAAACGCGGTCAGACTGCTTAGACAGCTAGGATGTTGGCTTGGAAGCAGCCATTCATTTAAAGAGTGCGTAACAGCTCACTAGTCGAGCGGTCAGGCATGGATAATAATCGGGCATAAGCATA
>NZ_JAIQYZ010000001.1 GCF_020164495.1 Psychroflexus lacisalsi | reverse complement strand
GGTTATAGCAACGGGGCTCACCTCTTCCCATTCCGAACAGAGCAGTTAAGCCCGTTAGCGCCGATGGTACTACATACCGTGGAAGAGTAGGTCGCCGCCTTCCTTTACATTAAACCCTTCATTACTTCACGTAATGAAGGGTTTTTTAGTTTATATATCCTCTACTTAGATGATAAAATAGCTCAAAGTTATCTTTATAAACACATCTTAACTGCATATCTTGAAAGATCGGATTTTGTTAATTTAATATCCAAAAAAATCTGCATGAAATTAATTATGCAGATTCTAGATTTAAATATATGCAAGGCTTTAATTGATGGTTTAAAGCTTTAAAGCTTCTATTATTTTATACCCCTCAATAGTTTTTGTAAAAATCAAGAAATTTGTGTCTCCACCAATTTTACATCTTAGTTTGTTTTGAATTTGTGATGTTGTGAGTTTAAAATTTTTAGATACTAAATTTATGTATTCACCTTTATACTTTCGTTTAAGCTTTTTAAAATTGACTGTTTCAACATTTTTAATCTGAAATACTTTACCAGGGAAACTATTAATTTTGATTTTGGAAGTATAAAAATTTGTATTGTTTTCTATTTTTTTCAATTCATATTTTAAAGCAAAATGATCATACAATCCTGATTTCATTATACTAGAATTAAACTCATAAAGATATTCTTGACATTCTTTTACCTTAATAGTACTGTAAGATTGTTCTTTATCATACTTTGAAAAAGAATATTTTTTTTCTTTTTCGTAGTTATACATCTTAATAACCCTGGAGTTTTTTTCTCTCCAATCTATAATCCAAAGTAATTCTTTAACATCATTTTTTATAGATATGATATGTAATTCTTTTACTCCAGATAATTCCTTATATCCCATTTCAATATCATACATGGGAGATGTTTTGATCATAAGATTTCTACACTTATCTTTAAATAATGATTGATGATTTAAAATATTAGGAAGTGAATTTTCTAAAAGAAATACTTTCTGATCTTTATTTCTGCGAGACGGATCTATATAAATCCAATCAAATATATTTTCTGTGCTTTGTAAATATTCCGTTGAATCCTGATTAAAACATGATATATTATGAGCATTTAAAAGTGTGAAATTATATTCAGCTATATTACAAAGGTCTTTATTTAATTCCACGTAGGTTACTTCATCAATTTTCTTTGAAAAATAATAATCATCAATTCCAAAGCCACCAGTCAAATCAATGAATGTAGTTCCTTCAATGATCTTTGCTTTATGTAAAGCTGTTATTTCTGATGATGTTTGTTCTAAATTTATCTTAGGAGGATAAATGATCCTATTATTGTTATACCAGGTGGGCAATTTTTTTCTAGCTTTACTCTTTCCTACTATTTGGTTTACGAGAATATCTATATTAATCGACCTAAATGGACTTCCTCTCAATACCAAATCTGGTATTGGTGTGTGAAGGTTTTCGTTTATAAATTTTAAAACTTCAGTATCATCTAATTTACTATACTCTTCTTCTAAGTTCATGCAGTGTAATTCCTAAAGTTTGAGAAACATTCATGCTTGAGTTATTTCCATACATTTCGATATGATATACTTTGTCAAGCCTTTGTAATATTGTTTTTTGTATCCCAAATTTTTCATTTCCTAGAACAACTAAAACTTTATCGTTTACAGTTTGGTTAATATTTACAATATTTTCACTATTACTTGTAATTTCTAAACCAATCATAAGCCCTTTAAAGTCATCGAATACTGTTTGAAAATCCTTATAATATCCAATATTTAGGTTCTTTTCAGTGGATCTTGATGTTCTTTTAAACCGATTGCTGTCTAAGTCCTTTTTATTTTCATTTCTTAACCAAATGGTATCGACATCAAAAGCTTCTGCATTTCTAAAAATACTGCCTAAGTTAGCAGGGCTATCAATTTTATCCAAAAAGACGAAGATTTGAAGTTTTGACGAATTTTTAAAATTTACTTGTTGATGTGTCAGCTGTTTGTTTTTCATTTTGTAAAAGCATACTTAATGATATTTACTCCCATTTTCAATGCTTGAAGTCTAATTTCTTCCGGATCCCCATGAACTGAAGAATCTTCCCAACCATTTCCTAAATCACTTTCATAAGTAAATAAAACCATCAGTCTTCCTTTATCGTCCTCAATACCAAAAGCCTGAGCTGGCTTTCCATTGTGTTCATGAATTTTAGGTAAACCGTTCTCAAATTCGAATTCGTTGTTGAAAATAGGATGATTAGAACTCAATTCAATAAGTTTACGGTTGGAAAATACTTTTTTAATTGCTTTTCTAAAATATGGTTCCAACCCATAATTATCGTCAGCATGTAAAAAACCTCCAGAGAGCAGATAGTCTTTTAAATTTTTCGATGCCTCATCAGAAAAATAGATATTTCCATGACCTGTAAGATGAATAAATTGATAATTAAATAGTTCAGGGTCTTCAGGTTTTACCTCACTTGCATTAGAAGCTATTTTACTTTCAATTGTGTTATTTACAAATTTTATAAGGTTAGGTAAAGAAGTGGGATTACTATACCAATCACCACCTCCATCATATTTTAGAAGAGCTATCTCTTGTGCATTCAAATTACTGAATTTTGCAATTAAGATGAGAATAAGAATAATTAATCTCATAAGGATTGAATTAAATTTACAGTATGACAAGCTACTATTCCAGCAGTTTCAGTTCTTAGCCTAGATCCTGAAAGCGATACGGCTTTAAAATCTTTTGTTAACGCTAATTGAATCTCTTCTTGAGAAAAATCGCCCTCTGGTCCAATCATAATCAAATTATTATCATTTATAACTTTAGAAAGGTTCTCTTTTGGCTCATCTTCACAATGCGCTATAAACTTAGTATGCTTAGTTTCATAATTAATGAAATCTGAGAATAATGTTAACTTATTTAATTTAGGTAAAAATGTATTCAAAGATTGTTTCATTGCAGCCTGAAGTACCTTTTCATAACGTTCCTGTTTAATGACTCTTCGTTCACTATGATCGCATAGAATAGGTGTAATTTCTTGAATTCCAATTTCTGTAGATTTCTCAAGAAACCACTCAAATCTATCATTCGCTTTAGTTGGTGCAATTGCAATGTGAAGATAGTTATCTGCTGTGTTTTTTTCTTGAAAACTTACAACTTCAACTTCGCACTTTTTTGGATGATTACTTTTGATTACTCCATTTGCAAGTAATCCGGAACCGTTGGTAATCGCAATTTCCTCACCAATATTTTTTCTGAGTACTTTTGAAATATGTCTACTCTCTTCAGAATTAATGCTTATGAATTTTGAGGAAGAATCAAAGTTTGGCTCGTAGAAAAGTTGCATTATTCTATGGTTTCTAAAACTAAAATTTCTTCAATAAGTTGTGGAGAATAACTTTTCAGTATAAGATAGTACCATCCTTTATCTTCTAAATCAACTTTGAATGTTTCATTCGCAGCTCTGATACTTGATAAGGCTGCATTTTTAAAATCTTCAGGAACACTACTTTTTTTAAACCAACCAGAGTCTCCCCCCTTGTTTTTATTCATATCCATTGAGTATCGCTGAGCCAGTCGCTCAAATTTTTGTGTTTTATTCATCATTAAAATGCGGTCTCTTAATTTATCTATTTCTTCATAACTCATTTTATCACCATCAAAATAAATGTAATTGACCCTAAAATGTTCTACATTTTTTTTCTTAATAATTTTAAGCTTCTTTTTTTCTCTACCCTTCAGGGTTATACTCTTGCCTTCACTTAATTCGAAAAGCTTATTAGCAAGATTAGAATTGTGCTTCTCTGCATTAAAAATGGATAAGTTTCCTTCTGATTTTAATTCTAAAATTTCTTTTTCAGAATAATCAAAATCTGAATATGGATCCTGATTATGTCTGAATAAGTTATTTTGGGAATGAAGCTGAAAACTTAGTAAAATTAAAAGTAAAACTGATTTCATAAGGTTTGGTTTAGATGGCGTATCTAGCTTTGGAAGCGGTTGCTAAATCTGTAAATTGATTTTTCTGAAATTTTAGATATCCTACTATTCCAATCATAGCAGCATTATCTGTGCAATATTCAAATTTAGGGATGAAGACATTCCACCCAGCTGATTCTTTTTTTTCTAAAAGTGCATTCCTTATTCCAGAATTAGCGGAAACTCCTCCTCCAATGGCAATTTGATTGATCCCTGTTTCTTTGACAGCTTTTGTCAATTTTGTCAATAATATATCGACAACTTTTCTTTGAAAAGAAGCACAGAGATCTTCAATATTTTCAGAAATAAATTCAGGGTTTTCTTTAGTTTGTTTTTGAAGAAAATAAAGTACCGAAGTTTTTAAACCACTAAAACTAAAGTCTAAACCTTTTACCTTAGGTTTTGCAAATTCAAACTTTAAAGGGTTACCAAGTTTTGATAACTTATCGATTTCTGGGCCTGCAGGGTAGGGAAGTTTCATCATTTTTCCGCATTTATCAAAAGCTTCTCCAATAGCGTCATCCAGGGTTTCTCCAATGACTTCCATTTCAAAATAATCTTTGACTTTCACTATTTGAGTATGACCGCCACTTATAGTTACCCCAAGAAAAGGAAACTTTGGAACATCAGTTTTTCCGTCATTGATGAAATGTGCAAGTAAATGCGCTTGCATATGATTAACTTCTATTAATGGAATTCCTAGTGCAAGACTCAGAGATTTTGCAAATGAGCTACCAACGAGTAACGAACCCATAAGGCCAGGTCCCCTTGTATAGGCAATAGCAGACAAATCATTTTTATTAATATCTGCTTTTTTTAAAGCCTGATCAATCACAGGTACTATATGTTGTTGATGTGCTCTAGAAGCAAGTTCCGGAACCACTCCGCCATACTCTTTGTGAACCTGCTGAGTTGCGACAATATTACTTAAAACTTTATCGTTACAAAACACAGCAGCTGAAGTGTCATCACAAGAAGATTCAATTCCTAAAATGTAAATATTCTTCTCAATTTCCATCAGTTAAATTTAAATCTTTATAACCCTAGCAAATCTAAATAAATTTGTGGCTTCATATGAAGCATTTAGGATTAGTATTTGATATATCTTTGAAAAAAATATAATAGTAGAGTGCTCAAATCCCTTTGGAATTTTTTAAAAAAAACTGTTACAGCTGTAATATTGATACTATTGCTTATTGTACTTGTTTTTTTGATTCCTCAGGTACAGACTTATTACGGAAGCAAACTCACAAAAACCTTCAATGAAACTTATAATACAGACTTAAATGTAAGTAGGCTGAGTATAAACTACAAAGGCAATATTGTTTTAGACAACTTACTTTTGAGAGATGATTATGAAGATACAATCATCTATGCAAAGTCTCTCTCTACATCTTTAATAAATTTGGCTAATCTTTCTGGGAAAAATCTTCATTTCTCCAATACAGAGATTGATCAACTTAAATTTAAATTGAAACAGTATCAAAATGAAAAATATGATGAGTTTACTAAGTTTCTAGACAAACTGAATGACACAACTACAACTTCTGGCCAGTCTTTTCAACTTAAGATAAACAGAGCGCTTGCTTACAATAGTGATTTTAGTATCATCAATCAAAATATAGGTCAAGATCCCACTTTTTTTATCAAAGATTTAGATTTCAATCTATCAAACTTTAAGTTATTAGGGCCAGACCTTGATTTTAATCTCAGAAGGATGTCAGGCATCCTAAAGCAAGGAATAATAATCGACGATTTCAAAACTAGGTTTTCTTACAGTCCAAGTCAAATGCATCTTGAAGATCTAAGCTTAGAGACTCCTTATTCCAACATAGAAGGGGAAATAGAATTTGATTATAATCGCGAAGATCTTAAGGATTTCTTTGATAAGGTAAATATTAATGCCAAATTCAATAACTCATTGGTGTCGAGTACAGACTTACGACGATTTTATGATGGTTTTGGATATTCTCAAGAGCTGAATATTACTGGTGTTGCTTCCGGTCAGCTAAATAATCTTGAATTAAAAGCATTAAATATAACAGGAGTTCAGGATACTAGACTCGATGCCGAATTAAAACTTGTGAACTCATTTAGTGATTCTCCTTTTAGCATGAAAGGCTCTTCGATGGATATTTCTACTACCTATGGAGACCTTATATCTCTTTTTCCAGATGATCTGAATGAGAATTTGCCAATTTATTTTAAGCAATTTGGTTTGACAAATCTTAAAGGTAAAATTGAATTATCCAGCGACGAATTGTTTACAGTTCTAGACGTAAAATCAAAGCTCGGTAAGGCATCATTAAATTTAAATTTTGAAAACTACCAAAGCCCAGATGTTGTAAAATATGCAGGATTCCTAGATGCAGTCAAATTTGATTTAGCCTCTTTTTTAGGAATAACGACTTTAGGAAAAACAACCTTTAACTTCAATGTCAATGGATCTGGGTTTACGAAATCTTCACTTAACACTTTAGCAGAAGGGACCATAAATTCTATTGAAATAAATGGATACGAATACAGAAATATCAGACTTAATGGTAACCTGAAAGCACCATATTTTAATGGAAGATTAGAAAGTTTGGATCCAAACTTTCTTTTTTCTTTTGATGGTCTTTTGGACGCTTCAAAAAAAGAAAATACATACAATTTTAGTGCTGATATTGATTACGCCGATTTGGCTAAACTAAATATTATCAAACGCGATACTGTGGCAGATTTTCAAGGTAAGTTGAGAGTTGACCTTGAGGGAAATTCATTGGATGAGTTAAAAGGTAAGCTTAGCTTCAATTCATTTAAATATGAAAATACAAACGAAAAATATAGTTTTGAAGACCTTATTGTTCAATCTTCCTTTGAACAAGACAAACAGACCATAAGTATTGACAGTCCAGATGTGATCAGTGGTAAATTGGAGGGTGAGTTTAAATTGACCTCGTTACCACAACTTTTTTCTGATGCTGTTGAAAATTTATACTTCAGAAGCAAAAAAGACTCTAAAAGCAAAAATCAGTTTGTTGATTTTGATCTCAATATTTATAACAAAATTGTTGAAGTATTCTTTCCAGAGATTGAAGTTGCTCCAAAAACTTATATAAGAGGGAGTATTGATGCAGATGCAAATAATTTATCATTGAATTTTAGGTCACCTCATTTGGATATTTATGGTAATACGCTAGATAATATTAACATACAGATAGATACAGAAAATCCACTGTATAACTCATATGTCGAAATTGAAAGTATTATCACTTCGTTTTATAACATTTCAGATTTCAATATGATTAATGTAAATCTGAAAGACACATTGTTTGTTAGAACTGAATTTAAGGGAGGCAAGTTGCAGAAAGACAATTTCAATTTAAGTATTTATCAAACCTTGGATAGTGATGATAAATCTACATTTGGATTCAAGCGTTCAAGTATTGTTTACAATGATAATTTATGGTTTATCAATAGAGATTCCAATAAAAATAATAAAGTTGAAATCGAGCGAGGTTTTCAAAATTTCAATGTAGACTCCCTCAAAGTTACAAGTGGAAATCAATCAATATTTTTTGATGGGATTCTAAGGGATTCAACTTTTAAAGATTTAAAACTTACATTCAATAAGGTAGAGCTTGCTGATATAGTTCCTAAACAGGATAGTATCAATTTTGCAGGAGTTCTGGATGGAAGATTGGATATTTTCCAAAAAAACAATTTATATGCTCCAAATCTTGACATCATAATTGAGGATTTTGTGTTCAATGAAATTAAATATGGACAGTTTTCTTTGGAAGCAGATGGTAACAAGGACTTGAGTTCATTTAATTTACTTTCTGAATTAAAACTTGATGATGATTTACTTTTCAAAGCAGATGGATCAATATTTTCAATAGAAAATGATCAATATTTTGATGTTGACGTTAGTGTTAATGAGTTTGATCTTAGCTCTTTGACTGTGTTTGGTGAAGATGTCATTTCCAAGATCCGTGGATTTGCTTCAGGCAATGTTGATGTCACTGGCAAGCTTAACAATCCATACTTAAATGGAGAATTATTATTGAATGAAGCGGGATTAAAAGTCCCTTACTTAAATATTGATTTTGATTTTGATAAAAATTCAAAAATAAGTTTCGATGATAAAGACTTTGTTTTCGATAATATTGGTGTTACAGACGTCAAATACAATACCCAAGGTCTGTTAAACGGAAGAATAAGCAACCAAAATTTCAGTGAATGGTTTTTAGATTTAAATCTAAGTTCAAATAATTTAGTGGCTCTAGATACTGAATTTGAAGAAGGTGATCTTTATTATGGAACTGCGTTCATTGACGGATCAGCTTCGATTACAGGACCTACAGATGAAATAGAAATCAACGTAAATGCAATTACTCAGAAAAATACTGTGTTTAAAATACCCTTGGACGATTCTGAGTCTTTAGGCGATAATTCATTTATTTATTTTCTAAGCCTGGAAGACAAGCTATCCAAAGAAGCCGGCAGAAAAATAGAGTTGAAGGAGGTAAAAGGTTTGAGTCTAAACTTTGATCTCGATATCACTCGAGATGCCGAAGTGGAAATAGTAGTAGACCCAGCTAGTGGTAGCAGCTTGAAAGGAAGAGGGGCAGGGACACTTCTAATAGAGATCAATACCAATGGGAAATTCAATATGTATGGAGATTTCGTTGCCTATGAAGGTGAATATAATTTCAAATACTCAGGTTTGGTACAGAAGCGATTTGAGGTTGTTCCAGGATCGAATTTGACTTGGAATGGTGATCCTGTGAGAGCAAATATAGATGTACAGGCAAAATATATAACTGAAGCAAATCCAGCGATTTTACTTGAAAATCCTTCAGTCAACCGAGAAATTCCTGTGGAAGTCCTCATCAATTTAACTGGACAGATCATCCAACCTGATATTGAATTCAGTTTAAATTATCCCAATTTGTCTTCTGTAGTAAAAAGTGAGTTAGAATATCGTGTTCAAGGCCGAGAAAATACTGAACTTCAAGCTTTATCGTTGGTTACTCAGGGAACTTTTTATAGTCAGGCAGGTCTAGGACAGAATGCAATCACAGGTAACTTGATTGAAAGAGCTTCCGGGATAGTAGATGATATTATTTCAAAAGAGGATAATAAATTTAAACTCGGTTTGAATTATCAACAAAATGACAGAAGTCTTACTCAAAACAATCTTGCAGATAGAGTTGGACTTTCTATCAAAACTAAGATAAGTGATCGGGTCTTAATCAACGGTAGGTTTGGGGTTCCAGTAGGGGGAGTTACAGAGTCTGTTGTGTTTGGTGATGTAGAGATAAATTTTCTTCTGAATGAAACAGGGAGTTTGAGAGCAAATGTGTTTAACAGAGAAAGTGATATACAATTTATAGGAGAAGAACTAGGATATACGCAGGGAATTGGCTTGACTTACACCGTAGATTTTAACAACTTCAAAGAGTTGATTAATAAAATAATGAATAAGGAATTCACTAAAGAGAAGAAAGAAGACAAAAAAGATGAAAATGATAAAACAATTGAATTGCCTTCTTACATCAATTTCCCTTCAAATAGAGGAGCTAATTAATAATTCTTTTCCAAAAATAAATTATAACAGCTATAGAAATCAGGCAGATTAAAGCTGATAAAATAAAAAGAGTCATCTCATTATAAATAAGATACCCCGTAGCAAACAATGCTGAGTATACTCCAGCGACTCCTGCTATAAATCCAATTATTTTATACTTAAATCCATCAAATTTTTGACCGTTATCAAATACTTTCTTTTCAAAAGAATCTATAGTTTCTTTTGATGATGGTTTGGTTAGTAAAGTAACTCCTACCCAAATACAAGTCGTTATTAATACACCAATTACAAGTTCAATATGGGATTCTAATTGCCAAATCCCATAGGTTTTTCCTACAAAAAATGTAACAGCGATAATAAAGGAGGAGAGCATCGCCGCAATTTCACTATATGGATTTATTTTGTACCAAAACCACCTCAATATAAAAAGTAGACCAGTGCCAGCACCAATTTGAAGTAATAAATCGAAGGCTTCTTTTGCTTCTTCGAGGACTAAAGCAAGAAGAGCAGCAAAAATCATCATGAACAAGGTGGAAAGCCTACCAACTAATACTTTATTGCTTTCCGAGGCATTAGGCTTTAAAAACCTTACATAAAAATCATTTACAACATAACTACTTCCCCAATTGAGATGTGTGGAAATCGTACTCATAAATGCTGCAATCAATGATGTAATGACAAGGCCAAGAAGTCCAGCAGGAAGATAAGATAACATAGCAGCATAAGCTAAATCATTTTTAATAAAGTCTTCATTCAGATCTGGGAATGCAAGAGCTAGGCTTTGTAGGTCAGGAAATAATACAATAGAGGCTAAACCAATAATTATCCAAGGCCATGGTCTTACAGCATAATGCACAACTGTGAACAGAAGTGTTGCAAGGGTTGCATGTTTTGTGTTTTTGGCGGCTAGCATACGCTGGACAATATACCCCCCGCCACCTGGTTCGGCACCAGGATACCACACACTCCACCACTGGACGGCTAGGGGTACAACTAAAATTGGAATAAAAACTTTAGGATTTGAAAAATCTGGGAAAATCGAACTTTTCTCATTCACCTCAGGAACTGCAAGTAATTCTTGTAAACCACCAATTTCAGGCATTTCTACGATGTAGATAGTTGCCCAAATACTACCAGTAATAGCAATTGCAAACTGTATAAAATCGGTAAGAATAACACCTTTTAAACCTCCAAGCATTGAGTATAGGACAGTCACTGAACATGAAATTACTAAAGATTCAACTGCAGAAAAGTTGAACATCACATGACCAATTTTAATAGCAGCCAAGCAAACGGTCGCCATAATAACTATATTGAAGAATACTCCTAAATATATGGCTCTAAACCCTCTTAAAAAGGCAGCACTTTTGCCGCTGTAGCGGAGTTCATAAAACTCAAGATCTGTTGATATTTCACTTTTTCTCCAGAGTTTGGAATAAAAAAATACGGTAAGCATTCCTGTGAGTAGAAAACTCCACCAGACCCAATTACCATAAACCCCATCGTTTCTTACTATACCTGCTACAAGCCCTGGGGTATCAGCAGCAAAGGTGGTGGCCACCATCGATATACCAAGCAACCACCAGGACATATTCCGTCCGGATAGAAAGAAATTCTTCGCATTTTTCCCACTAGACCTGGAAGCATAGACGCCAATCCCAAGGCTTATTGCAAAAAAGGCGATGATAATAACCCAGTCAATGAAGCTTAGTAGCATATAATTTATCCTTGAAAGGCAATAAGGCTTATCTCAACATTAGCATCTTTTGGTAATCTTGCGACTTGAACAGTTTCTCTGGCTGGAGCTGTATCTTCATTAAAGTATGAGCCGTAGATTTCATTGATTTTTGAAAAATTATTCATGTCAGAAATAAAGATGCTTGTTTTTATCACATGAGAAAAGTCTAAGTTAGCTTCACTTAAAATGGCCTTCAAACTTATCATGACGCGGTTCGTCTCTTCCTCTATGGTATTAAATTCGGTTTTCCCTGTTTCAGGGTTTATTGCAATCTGCCCTGAGGTATAGAGAAAGCCATTTATGCTTACAGCTTGATTATAAGGTCCAATTGGAGCAGCAGCATGTTTAGTTTTAATTATTTTTTTCATAATGATTAATTTAAAGTTCTATCTCTTTCTCTGTTCTTATCATATTTCACATCTTGTAATATATTGGATTTAATTCCTATAAAGAAAAACCATGATTTTCTTATTCCAAAAGGTGTCCAGTTAAAACTCATCTGCCAACTTTTCAAGTCTTTAGCAAACCGAAGTTGTGTAAATGAAAATCCTTTATTTTTAATATCATAACCAGATGATACACCCACCTTCCATGTAGGAGATAATTCTACATCTCCAGAAAACATTAAGGAATGAGAACTTATCTCGTTTTCTCTTGCTTGATTAGAATAGGTCATTGTGTAAGATAAATTTAAATTCCAGGGTATGGCGTAATTATAAAATTCATTTTCATCACTTTTAGACTCTTCATTATTGGGCCGTCGATTCATCATTTCACTCGTTCCAAAAAGATCATCCGGACGTCCACCATTTCGATAGCTTTCAGAATCAAATTCTTCATCATCTCCGTCTCCATCATCTTCACCTTCATCTTTTTGAAAATCTTTATTTGAAAATGAATAACTAAAACTTAAATTACCTCTTGTAAGTCTAAATAAACTTCCTCCGTTATTAATATTAAGAGTGTTTATTCTACGATTATTACTGTTTAGAGCATACATGTCTAACGACCCCAAGAAGTTGACTGCCAGCTTATCTTTCACTACAGGCAATGTACCTCTCACAGATACTGGACTTAAATTTAATGAATCAAGTGCAAAATTATAATTTGTACTAAAGCTTAAATTACTTAAAAGACTTCTCTTTTCGAAGCGGTCATCACCTGTAAGTGTTGAGTCTTTTTTTCTCACCTTGGCTTCAAAATCATTTGTGACACTGAAGGACATACTACTGGTGAAATTGTTTCCCGGCGCACCATTTAGTGTTCCTTCAAACCTTGAATACTCTACAACTTCATCTTCAAGTCCCGCAATTCCTGTTCTCGTATATTCATCGTAATATTGATCAAAGGCTGGTCCTATGTTGTAAGACACAGAAGGTCTTATCACATGACGGATGGCTTTTATATTACTATGATCGCCAAAATCGAACATTCCGTAGACAGTGGTTCCTACCGAAGTTGAAAAATCGTATGTTCTGTAAGAATCAAATCCATTTATCGTGTCCCTTTCTACTTGACCTATCTGCTCATCAAATCTCTGTTCGAAGGTCTTAAGAGTCCAGACTTCGTTAAAATTTGCACTTGTACTCACACTAAAATGATCAAATATTTTAAAATTTGTTGAAATTGGGATTGTATGTCTAGCTCCTGAATTTGCATTTTCAAACATTTCCGGGCGAAAGAATAATGAGTCTGTTGTAGTAATTCTGTTTTCTGCTCTTACATTATACTGAAGATTTATATTTTGTATAGCTCCCTGCTTAGTTCCTGTTTTTGGCTCAAAAGGGAAAACCCTCCCAATGCTGAACTGTAAGGTAGGTAATGTAAGGTTTATGACTTCAGTATTGGTATTTTGGTTATGTGTAGCAGAGATATTCAAATTCATACCCGGTTCTCCTTCAAACGTTTTTGAATAGGAAATGGAAGAATTTAATGTATTATTTAAAAAATTACCTGTATTATTCTGGTTTACAGATTGCTGGTAGTAATCACTGGATCCTAAATTTACAGAAGCTGAGAATCTTGATGATGGGTTTGCCTTTTGGTCTTGATTATGACTCCAACGCAGGTTATATATGGTCGTTTCACTAAAATTTGGAAATCCCCGTTCTTCGAGTAATAATTTCTCATATCTAAAGGCTACGTTTCCGTTAAAACGATACCTGGCATTGTAGTTACTTTCTAGCCGAACACCGTAACTTCCATTGGTGTAATAATCTCCCTGTACTGCTAAATCGGCATAATCACTTATTGCAAAATAGTATCCACCATTTTGTAAAAAGAACCCTCTATTTATATTTTCACCGTAAGAAGGAATGATAAAACCAGATGATTGTTTTTCTGTCAATGGAAAGTATCCAAAAGGTAAACCTAAGGGAGTTGGAACATCTGCTATATACATATTGACAAAACCCGTAACGATTTTGCTATCAGGAACAAATTTTATTTTTCTTGCAAAAAAATAGTAATCTGCGTCATCTACATCTTCCGCAGTGGTGAATTTTGCGTTAGCTAAATAATAAATGGAATCGTTTTGTCTCTTAGAAATTTCCCCTTTTACCTTAAAGCCACCCTGTTCTGTCCTTGAATTAAAAACCAAAGCTTTCTGTGAATCAAAATTAAAAATCAAACTATCGGGTTCAACTAAATTATTACCTTGTTTGAAAGTTGGTTTTTGGGTGTAAGTCCCCGTAGAATCAATAATTCCTGCTGCAAAGACTTCTTTAGTTGAATTATTCATAACGATTCTCCCTGCATTGATGATCATGTCACCATACTCTACAACGGCTTCGTTATAGAGGTACATTTTGTTTTCCTTTCTTGATAATTTTTTGTAGTCTTTGGCAAAAGCATTTACAATATCAGTCAAAGTTTCTCGCTTTCTAACTGTTTGATTTTGAGAAATGGTGTCCCCAATTATGTATTTTATTCTCTGAGTTATAGAATCGGCCTTATTATTGATTAAGTAACCAAGGTCAGTTTTTTTTGATTCTTTTTCTTGTCCATAAAGGCCGAAATTCAAAAGAAATACAATAAAAAAAAGTATGTAAAGTAAGTTTGTACGCAAAGCTTTTAGTACTATTTTTGTAAAAGTGGCCATTATTAAGAAGTCCCAAAATTACATTTTATTTTTATGCTTCCTAAAAAAGTTTCAAATAACATCCACAATTATAAAATCTATGTTTAGACCTAACTTTAGTCTCCCTTTATTATTGTTTTTATTCATTTTTAATTTGAGTGTAAATTTGACTTACGCTCAATCTGCTTCTAAAAAATTTATTGTGGTATTAGACGCTGGACATGGTGGTAAGGATGCAGGTAATACTGGTAATAATTATTTTGAGAAGGATATAGCATTGAAGATTGTTCTTAAGGTTGGTGAGCAGCTTAAAAAATATGAAGACTTAAAAGTGATTTATACAAGAGATAAAGATGTGTTTATTCCTCTAAATAAAAGGGCTGAAATTGCAAATAAGGCTAATGCTGATCTGTTTGTTTCGGTACATTGTAATGGTGTAAATAATAGCGCCCCATCTGGTACAGAGACTTTTGTTCTAGGTTTGCATAGAAACAAGGACAATTTGGAAATTGCAATGAAAGAGAATTCAGTTATAAAGTTTGAAGATGATTATCAGATAAAATACGATGGTTTTGACCCCGATTCTCCTGAGTCTTATATTGGGTTTTCAATCATGCAAGAAGAATTTTTGGATCAGAGTGCTTTGCTTGCCGATTTTGTTCAAAAACAATTTTCAAGTACAATGAGTTTAAAAAATAGAGGTGTTAAGCAAGCTGGATTTCTTGTATTGAGAGAAACTTACATGCCAAGTGTTTTGATCGAAACTGGATTTCTGACCAATAAAGCTGAGGGCGCTTTTTTAAATTCTGTCAATGGGCAGACCAAACTCGCAGATGCAATTGTCGATGGTATTAATAATTATAAAAACATTATTAATGTTAAAGCTTTAGAGGCAGAGCTTAGCGAATACAAAGTAAATTCTAGTGACGTAATAGAAGATTTTTCTTCAGTAAAATTTAAAATTCAATTAGCGGCAAGTTCAAGAAAAATTGATCCAAGTCCAGAAAACTTTAAACAATTGGTGCCAATATCAAGATATCAAGAAAATGACTTGTTCAAATATCTATTTGGAGAAACAAATAACTACATGAGTGCACAAACCTTAAGAGATAGAGCTAAAGCAGAAGGTTATACATCTGCATTTATTGTTGCTTTCAATTCTGTAGGTGAAAAAATTTCAATAAAAGAAGCGCTCAATACAAGAGTTAATAACTAGTTTTCATTAAAGTTTACTACATTTGAAACAAAACATTATCCTTTGAAAAAAGAAGTAAAAGTTGGCATTTTAGCCATTGTTGCGGTAGCCTTATTTATTTTTGGTTACAATTTCCTTAAAGGAAATAACTTATTTAATACATCACGAACTTTTTATGCGGTTTATGATAACGTTGAAGGTCTAAACCAATCAGCACCTGTTACTATTAATGGATATCAAGTAGGTTCAGTTACCAAAATTGATTTTATCGAATCTGGTAAATTATTGGTTACCATGAATATGAGCGACGATTTCACTTTTCCTAAGAAAAGTGTTGCAAAAATTTACGGTGGAGGACTTATAGGTGGTAAATCTATGAAAATTGAACTAGATGATGATTTTAGTAATATAGCCAAGTCCGGTGATACTTTACAATCTGGAGTTGAAGAAGGTTTAATTGAACTTGTAAATGAGAAGCTTACACCATTAAAGGATAAAATTTCTCATGCTGTTGTAGAAATTGATACTTTACTTGGGTCTATTAATTATGTTCTGGATGCACAAACAAGAAATAATTTAAAAGAATCTATAAAGAGTCTTAATGGGACAATGGCTTCACTAAACTCATCTTCCTCTAAAATGGAAGGTATCCTAGATACAAACAGAGATAAGATAAACCTGTCCATAGATAAATTCAGTCAGACTGCAGATAATCTTTCTAAAATGACAGATTCTTTATCTCAAATTGAGTTTAAAAGTATTGTTCAAAATGCAGATGAAACACTGTTAAACCTGAATGAAATTTCAAGTAAATTGAATAGCGGAGAAGGAAGTTTAGGTAAATTACTAAATGATGATCAACTATACCAAAATGTTGAAAACGCTACTAAAGAGATGGAAGAGCTTATGAGAGATTTGAAATTAAATCCTAAGCGTTACGTTCATTTTTCAGTATTCGGTAAAAAAAACAAAGAGTATAACAACCCTGAAGATTAAAAAACAATGTTAGAATATTTACCACAGATTTTATTTTTAATAGTTTTAGTTGGAGCATTTTTATTTTTTATTAAAAATGTCTCTTCCTTAAAAAGGAATATCAATTTAGGTAAGGAAATTGATCGATCTGATCGAAAAGATCAAAGGTTAAAAAAAATGTTGAGGGTGGCTTTAGGTCAGTCTAAAATGGTTGCAAGACCCATAGCTGGGATTTTACACATAATTGTATATGTGGGGTTTGTGATCATAAACATCGAAGTCCTTGAAATAATAATTGACGGTATTGCTGGAACTCATAGAATCTTCGGATTTCTTGGGCCTGTGTATGATTTTTTAATCGGTAGTTTTGAAATCTTAGCTTTCTTAGTATTAGCTAGTGTCATCATTTTCTGGATCAGAAGAAACATGATGAATATCAAAAGATTTTTATCCAAAGAATTAAAAGGTTGGCCTAAAAATGATGCAAATTATATTCTTTATTTTGAAGTTGTGTTAATGGTGCTTTTCTTAACCATGAATGCTACAGATTATCAGTTACAACTACTCGGGGCATCTCACTATGCCAGTGAAGCTGGTATCACAGGATCATTTCCTATTAGTCAGTATTTGCTTCCTCTTTTTGATAAAATGAGTGTAGAGTCACTTGTAATCATAGAGAGAACAGCTTGGTGGCTTCATATTGTAGGAATTCTAATTTTTCTGAATTATTTATATTATTCAAAACATCTTCATATTTTACTCGCTTTTCCAAACGTATATTTTTCGAAGCTTGATGATTTAGGAAAGTTTAAAAATCTTGATGCAGTTACAAAAGAAGTAAAAATGATGATGGATCCAGACGCAGATCCGTATGCTGAACCAGAAGGAAGTGATGACGATATCCCAGAGAAATTTGGAGCTAGTGATGTTCAAGATCTTAGCTGGTTCCAGTTATTGAGCGCTTATACATGTACAGAGTGTGGACGTTGTACTTCAGAATGTCCAGCTAACCAAACTGGTAAAAAATTATCTCCAAGGAAAATAATGATGGACACCAGAGATCGATTAGAAGAGGTTGGTCAAAAACTAAATAATAAAGAAGAAATTACAGCAGATAATCAACTACTCGATAATTATATTAGTCGTGAAGAGTTATGGGCATGTACAACTTGTAATGCATGTGTTGATGCCTGTCCTATAGGAATTGATCCATTGTCTATAATAATGGACATGAGACAATACCTCGTTATGGAAGAAAGTGCTGCTCCTGTAGAATTAAACAATGCAATGTCCAATATTGAAAATAATTCTGCACCATGGCCTTACAACCAGCAGGATAGATTGGACTGGGCAAAAGAAGAAGCTTAATCATCATGTCACAAAAACAGCAAGATTCCAAAGGCCAAACAATCAGTCCAAGTTTACCAGATGGTGTAAAAAACTATTTAATTGATATTGATGGAACAATCACAGACGATGTTCCAAATGAAGAGCCAGAGAGAATGGCTACCTGTGAGCCTTTTCCCGACGCATTGAAAACTGTGAACAAATGGTATAATGAGGGACATCAGATTTGCTTTTTTACGTCTAGGGTACAGGAACACAGAAAAGTAACTGAAGATTGGCTGAATAAACATGGTTTCAAATACCATAGTTTATTAATGGGGAAACCCAGAGGTGGTAATTATCATTGGATAGACAACCATATTGTAAAAGCTACTAGATATAAAGGTCAGTTCACAGATTTAGTCGATAAAAAAGAGACAATACAAGTATTTAAAGAATAAAAGATACAATAATGAGTGAAAATTTAAAAGTGCCTACAATGGCATCATATTTAGCAGAAGGAAAACAACCAGAAGTCCTATTTTGGGTAGGTTGTGCAGGTAGTTTTGATGATAGAGCCAAAAAAATAACCAAGGCCTTTGTTAAGATTTTAAATAATACAAATGTTGATTTTGCAGTTTTGGGAACTGAGGAAGGCTGTACTGGTGATCCTGCCAAGAGAGCTGGTAACGAGTTTTTGTTTCAAATGCAAGCCATGACAAACATTGAAGTTTTGAATGGCTATGAGGTGAAGAAAATTGTGACAGCTTGCCCTCATTGTTTCAACACAATCAAAAACGAATACCCATCGTTGGGTGGAAACTATGAAGTTGTTCATCATACTCAGTTCTTAAAACAATTATTGAATGAAGGGCGATTAAAAGTTGAAGGAGGAAAATTTAAGGGAAAAAGAATCACCTATCACGATCCTTGCTATCTTGGAAGAGCAAATGGAGAATATGAAGCACCAAGGGATTTACTTCGAAAACTTGAAGTAGAACTTGTTGAAATGAAATCATGTAAATCTAAAGGTTTATGTTGTGGTGCAGGCGGTGCCCAGATGTTCAAGGACGCAGAAAAAGGTGATAAAGAAGTTAATATTCATAGAACTGAACAGGCTGTTGATGTTAAGCCAGATGTTATTGCAGCTGGATGTCCATTTTGTAACACAATGATGACAGACGGAGTGAAAAACAAAGAAAAGCAAGATGATATTGCAGTTTTGGATGTTGTCGAAATGATTGCAAACGCTGAAGATTTATAAAATATATGGTAGTAGAATTTAACCAATTACCAGATTCTTCACGAGTCTGGGTTTTTCAAGCCAATAGAGGATTTAGTGAAACTGAGCTCGAAGAAATCAAGCCTGAGGTTGAAGCGTTCTTGAAAAGTTGGACTGTACATGGACAAGCTTTGAAAGCTGGTTTTGAAATAAGATATAACAGGTTTATTATACTTGGACTAGATGAGTCACAAGCAAATGCAAGTGGTTGTTCAATAGACGCATCAGTTCATTTCATTCAAAGTTTGGAAAAGGAATACAACGTGGATCTTTTGGATAAAATGAATGTAAGTTTTAAAAATGGAGAATACGTAGCCTATAAATCACTTCTAGACTTCAAAAAAATGGTAAAGCAAAAAGCAGTTTCTCCCCAAACAATTGTTTTCAATAATCTTGTGAATACAAAAGCTGAATATGAAGAATTTTGGGAAGTGCCAATGACGGAGAGCTGGCACAGCCGTTTATTATAATTTTATATGATTTCTAAAAACTATTTGAAAGTCGTCTTTATGATGACTTTTTTTTCATTCAATTGTGTTTTTTCACAAAGCAGCTTGTTTTCTGAAGATATAAATAAACAGAGAAAATGGGTAGAATCTGTTTATTCAAACTTGAGTCTTGATGAGAAAATTGGACAATTGTTTATGATTGACGTTTTTACAAACAAATCTGATAGTGAACTTGAATCTATAAAGCGTTTTATAAAAACAAACCACATTGGTGGTGTTATTTTTTCAAAAGGTACACCATATAGACAAGCAAAATTCACAAATGATATTCAAACTGAAAATAAAGTCCCTCTTTTAGTAGGTATGGATGCAGAGTGGGGGCTCGCCATGCGTCTGGACTCTACTTACGCTTTCCCCTGGAATATGACTTTGGGTGCAATCCAAGATACAAGTATTGTGAAAAAAGTTGGATATCAGATAGGTAAACATAATAAAAGGCTTGGAGTTCATATCAATTTTGCCCCGGTAGCAGACATAAATACCAATCCTGAAAATCCAATAATTGGTAACCGTTCTTTTGGTGAAAGCAAAGACATTGTGATTTCTCACTCCGTTGCTCTCATGAAAGGCATGCATGAGGCTGGTATCTTGACAAGTGCAAAACATTTTCCAGGGCATGGTGACACTCAGCAAGACTCACATAAGACGCTTCCAACAATCAATTTTTCAGCAGATCGCATTCGTGATGTTGAACTAGAGCCTTTTAAAGCCTTAATTAAAGAAGGTGTAAGTAGTGTAATGGTAGCACATCTTAATGTACCAAGTTTAGATAATCGTCCAAATTACCCCTCTTCACTTTCTCCGAAAATTGTTTCTGAAATACTTATAGAAGAACTGAACTTCAAAGGGCTAGTTATCACAGATGCGTTGAATATGAAAGGCGCAAGTGATAATAACTCTCCAGGTGAAGTTGATCTAAGGGCTTTTATGGCTGGAAGCGATATTCTTCTGATTTCAGAAAACGTTCCGAAAGCTATTCAAATTATAAAGAATGCAATTTCAAAAGGTGATCTTTCTAAAGATAGATTGGAAAGATCAGTAAAAAAAATATTGTATGCGAAATATAAAGTTGGCTTGAATGAATTTGAACCAATAGAGACTTCAAATTTGACAGCAGAATTAAATTCTGAAGAAAATGATGCCTTATATCAACATGCAATTGAAAATGCAAGTACCCTAATAAAAAATGACCTGGGGATCTTACCTATTAATGATATAGAATATCAAAAAATAGGATATTTGGAGCTCGGGGATGATAGTGGTGATAAGTTCTTTAAAGCTATGAATACTTATGCCGATGTCAAAAAGATTGAGAATAAGGATTCAATACTTGATGATCCTGGACAATTGGATTTTGATCATGTCATAATTGGCTTTCATAAGTCAAATGCAAACCCTTGGACAGATTATAAATTTACCCCTTTTGAATTAAACTTAATAAACTCCATTTCAAAGGAAAATAAAGTTACGCTTGTCAATTTTTCGAGACCTTACAGTCTGCTTGATCTTCAGAGTTTTATAAATATAGATGTGATCTTACAAATATATCAGAATAGTGATATAGCTCAATTTGTTGCCGCTCAGCAAATCTTTGGAGCTTCATCTATAAACGGTAAACTACCAGTAAGTATTTCTTCAGCTTTTCCAGTAGGGACTGGTTATAAGTTAAAATCTAACGGTCGACTCGGTGTGGGCTACTCTCAGAATTTAGGTTTCGACTCGAGTTTTGAAGCTAAAATCGATTCTCTTGCTAATTATGCACTAGAAGAAGAGATGACACCGGGTATGCAAATATTGATTGCCAGAAAGGGAAAAATTATTTATGACAAAAATTTTGGGTTTCATACCTATGATAAAAAAATAAATGTCGAGTCCAGTAATGTCTATGATTTAGCTTCTCTTACCAAAATACTTACAACATTACCTATTTTGATGACCCTTCAAGAATCTGGCAAACTTAGTTTAGACTCAAAGCTCCACGAGCTGTTACCAGAACTTGCTAGCACAAATAAGGCCAATATTACCGTCCTAGATATGCTATCGCATTATGCTAGATTAGAACCTTGGATTCCTTTTTATAAAAAAACTCTTGAGAATAAAAACGACTATTACGAAACCGAACAGTCTAAAGATTTTAGTATAAAAGTTGCAAATAATATGTATCTAAGGACAGATTATAAGGATTCTATTTATGCTGAGATTGTTGAGAGCGATTTAAGAGATACGTTGGAATATAAATATTCAGATTTGCCTTATTACTTTTTAAAAAAGTTCATTGAAAAAGAAACAAATTCTTCATTGAACAGTTTAGCAGAAACTTTTTTTTACAAACCAATGGGGCTTCAACGCTTAAAATTCTTTCCACTACAGCACTTTGCAAAAGAAGAAATTGTACCTACTGAATTCGATACAGAATGGAGAAATGAACTTGTTCATGGAACAGTCCATGATCAAGGTGCGGCAATGCTTGGCGGAGTTGGCGGGCACGCAGGATTATTTGGAAACGCTCGTGATGTAGCTTCTTTCATGCAATTGTATTTAAATGGAGGTGATTTTGGGGGTAAAACTTATTTTAAACCAGCTACAATGACTAGATTTAATACTTGCTATTACTGTGAGCAAAATGTGAGGAGAGGAGTTGGTTTTGATAAACCGCAGCTTGAAGACATTGGTCCAACATGCGGATGTATTTCTATGTCGAGTTTTGGTCATTCTGGATTCACAGGCACTTATGCCTGGGCAGATCCAGAAGAAGAAATTATCTACGTTTTTCTATCCAATAGAATTCATCCAGATGCTTCCAATGCAAAACTTATCAAAGAAGACATAAGGACCAAGATTCAAGGTTTTATTTATGAAAGTCTGCAATTGAAAAATTAATTTGAGATTAGTTTAAGACTAAGATATTTTTCAAACTTCTACTTTTGAAATCTATAATTTAAAATATGAAAATAGCCATAGTGTGTTATCCTACATTTGGTGGGAGTGGAGTAGTAGCTACAGAACTTGGAATTGCACTGTCAAAACGTGGGCATGAGATACATTTTGTGACTTACAAACAACCTGTAAGACTGGAATACTTGTCCAGTTCAATTCATTACCATGAAGTTCTAGTTCCTGAATATCCATTATTTCATTATCAACCTTATGAACTGGCTCTTTCCAGTAAATTGGTGAGAGTAGTACAAAAACATAAAATAGATATTCTACACGTTCATTATGCTATTCCTCATGCTTATGCAGGATTTATGGCTCAACAAATGCTATTGGAAGAAGGAATGAAGTTACCAATGATGACAACATTACACGGTACTGATATTACTCTTGTCGGCAGCCATTCTTTCTACAAACCAGCGGTAAACTTTAGCATTAACAAGAGTGATATTGTCACATCGGTTTCCGAAAGCTTAAAAAACGATACACTCGATATTTTTGACATTAAGAAGAAAATTGAAGTTGTACCAAACTTTATTGATATATCCAATCTTAAAGAATCTTTTGAAGATTGTAAACGTCATATGGTTGCTTTTGAAGATGAGAAAGTGATAACTCATGTCAGTAATCTCAGGGAAGTAAAACGCCTGACTGACGTCATTGAAATCTTTTATAGAATTCAATCTAAAATTAAGTCGAGATTGATCATCGTTGGTGATGGACCTGACAGAGAAAAAGCTGCTAATTTGGCCAAAGATTTAAATATAAAAGATAGAGTGATTTTCTTAGGAAAAAGTAATGAAGTTGAGCGTATACTTTGCTATTCGGATCTTTTTCTCTTGCCATCAGAAAAAGAAAGCTTCGGACTTGCAGCCCTTGAGGCTATGGCTCATAGAGTTCCTATTATTTCTTCTAATGTAGGAGGTTTGCCAGAAGTTAACAAGCATGGTATTTCTGGTTATTTGAGTAATGTAGGTGATATTGATGATATGGCCCAAAATGGAATTAAAATCTTATCAGATGATAATGTTCTAAATAAGTTTAAAGCTGGAGCTAGAGCTATTGCTGAGCAATTTGATGTAGAAAGGGTTGTTTGTCAGTATGAAAAATTATATCAGAAGATGATTTAACTCGCTAGGTTAATAGTGATTTAAGAAAATACCTCGACAGCTTTGCTTCGAGGTATTTTTTTACTCCTTAATATTCCTAATATCAATCTTTTCAGACCTAAATTTATTTTTTCCAAAATCCAAAGTTCTTATTGGGAATGGTATGTTAATATCATTTTCGTTATAAGCTGCTTTAATCGCTAGAATTGCATTATGTTGAGCTTTATAAACATCGCCCTGATTGCCAACATCTGCCCAGAAGCGCAATTGATAATTTATAGAACTATCACCAAATTCTGTATAATAGAACTGAATGCTTTCCCCTGGTCTTTGCTCAAAAATCTTTTTGATAGCGTTTACCGTTATTTCCTGCACTTTTGGCAAATCACTTTCATAACCAACTCCGCATGTCAAAATTATACGACCTCGAGGTGTTCTACTGAAGTTTTTAAAAGGTGCATCAACAATTTTAGAATTAGGGATTATAACTAAATTGTAGTCAACTGTTTGAATCACGACACTTCTCAAATTGATATCCACTACAAAGCCTGCATAATCATTCGTCTCAATCCAATCTCCTATCTGAAGCTTGGGTATAAAACTTATAATTACTCCGGCAAAAGTATTGTGCAAAGTGCCCTGAAGAGCAAAACCAACAGCAAGACCAATAACACCAGCCGCACCTAAAATAGACGTAAGAACTGTATTCAAGTTTAAGATACCTAAGGATAAAAATAATCCAAGGCCTATTATAAATACTTTAAAAACTTTTACAGAAACCGTACGAATAGAATCTTGCGCACTGCTTTTTCTAAAGATTTTATCGACTAATTTGCTTGAATATTTAGCAAAAATGACGAATAGAAATAAAACGAGAACTGCAAGTAAAAAATTGGGTAGATTCAAAATTAATGAATCTACCCAATTTATAACTTTGTCAGATAACTCTGACCATGACTTTTCAGTCTTTTCAATTATTTCAGAATCTTGCATTTTTTAATTTAAGAATGTTGTTTTTCCTCTTTTTTCATTATCCAAGCATCAAGCATCCAACTTGTTTTCTCTAACTCTCTAATATAAGCTCCAACAAGATCAATGGTACCTTCATCTTCATTTTTATCTGCTACATCTATAGTAATCCTCATTTGAGATATGATTTTGCTATGGTCTCTAAGCAAAGCGGCTACCATTTCAAAATCTTCGATATCTGAAGAAACTTCAGATAAATTGGATATATCGAGGTATTGAGTAAAATTACTTTCTGGTTGAAAACGTAAAGTTAAAATCCGTTCAGCAATTTCGTCAACTTTAACTTTTGCATCATTATACATATCTTCAAATTGTTCATGTAGGTCAAAGAAATTATGACCTGAAACGTTCCAATGAAAATTTCTCAATTTTTGATAATATAAATGATAATCAGCAAGTAAAATATTTAATTGTTTTACTGTGTCTTTAGTTTTTGATTTATCTAAATTTAGATAATTCATAAATTAAAATTTTTAAAATTAAACTTTAGTCATTTTTATTTGTCTGCTAGCTTGTTATTCCAAGCGTCAAGCATCCAGCTTGTTTTTTCTAGCTCTCTGATGTAAGCACCAATTAAATCAATTGTTCCTTCATCATCATTAGCATCTGCAACTTCTATAACTTTTCTCATCTGGGTAATAATAAAACCATGATCATGTAAAAGCTCACTAACCATTTCAACATCTTCTTTGTCCGAAGTCGATTCTTTCAGATTAGATAGTTTTAAATAAGTTGAAAGATTACTTTCTGGATAAGATCTTAAAGTTAAAATTCGCTCAGCTATTTCATCAACTTTGAGTTTAGCATCATCATACATGACCTCGAATTGCTCATGTAAATCGAAGAAGTTATGACCCACAATATTCCAATGAAAATTCCTCAATTTCTGGTAATACATATGATAGTCTGATAAAAGAATATTTAATTCCTTGACCGTATCTTTAGTTTTGTTTTTATCTAAGTTTAAGTAATTCATATAATTATTGTTTATTTAATTTTCAATTTATTCATCATTTCTTGTGATACTTGACCGCCGGATTTTCCGTAACCATCAACTAGCATCCCTTTATGTCCATCTGAAGTTTTTATAGCGTACAAAATGGAATTATCAGCTGGATTTGCCATACCCTCAAATCTGAAATATTCATCAACTTTAAACTCATTAATAGGATATTTTTTATTTTTAGACCGATTTTCAATTTTGTCATCAAGAAGATTTAGATCATCTATATAACCTTTATCTCTCAATGCATTCATTGTTTCGGATAATGTATCTTTTTTTTTCATCTTTTACTGTTTATTATAAATGTAGAGGTAAACTCAGTCTAAGTCAAAAAATTGAATTGCTTTAATCAATATTTAACTATTAGTCTTTCTTATCGTTTCCTTTAGTATAATAGAATATACCTAAAGGAAAACTTAGCAATAAGAATATGAACTGACGAGTTACAATACCATATATGGTAATGAGTGCAGCAATGACATATATCCAAGTCGTTTTAGTGACCTTCATGGGTTTTGTTTGTATTTGATTTCAAATCCACATAATACAAAAAAGCTCCTTTATAGGAGCTTTTTTGTAATTTAATTCTAATTATGATTCCTTATTAGCTGCTTTTTGAACTTCTATCACTAGCTCATCTTTTTCTTTATCGAAGTCCATATACAAAGAATCACCTTCTACAATAGATGAATTGATAATTTTTTCTGCTAAGGCGTCTTCAATATATTTTTGAATCGCCCTATTAAGAGGTCTCGCTCCATATTGTCTATCAAAACCTTTTTCAGCGATAAAGTCTTTAGCCGACTCACTCAAAGAAAAACTATAACCAACATCATTTATTCTAGAGAAAAGTCTTTCTAATTCAATGTTGATAATTTTCTTAATATCCTCTTTTTCCAAAGCATTGAAAATAACTACATCATCAACACGGTTTAGAAATTCTGGTGCAAAAGCTTTTTTCAATGCACCTTCTATGACTTTTTTGGTATTATCATCCTCCTGCTGTTTTTGGGATTGAGTTCCAAACCCAACACCAGTACCAAAATCTTTAAGCTTTCTTGCACCAACATTAGAGGTCATTATAATAATCGTATTTCTAAAATCAACTTTACGTCCAAGACTATCCGTTAAGTGTCCATCATCAAGAACTTGCAGTAGCATATTAAATACATCGGGGTGAGCTTTTTCAACTTCATCGAGTAAAATTACAGCATATGGTTTTCGTCTTACTTTTTCAGTTAATTGACCACCTTCTTCATATCCAACATATCCTGGAGGTGCTCCAATCAATCTTGAGACAGCAAATTTTTCCATATATTCGCTCATATCAAGTCTAATCAAAGCATCATCATTGTCAAATAACTCTCTAGCTAAGACTTTTGCAAGTTGAGTTTTACCAACTCCAGTTTGACCTAGAAATATAAATGAACCAATTGGTCTATTTGGATCTTTTAAACCAGCTCTATTCCTTTGAATCGCTTTAACTATCTTAGTTACTGCTTCGCTTTGACCAATGACTTTGTTTTTGATGGTTTCAGGTAATTCAGCAAGTTTATTGCCTTCAGTTTTAGCAATACGTTTTACTGGAATACCCGTCATCATTGAAACAACATCTGCAATATGGTCCTCAGTTACTGTTTCTTTATTTTCTTTTGAATCTTTCTCCCATTCTTCTTGAGCTTGCTGCAAATCATTTTCAATTCTTTTCTCATCATCTCTTAATTTGGCAGCTTCCTCATACTTCTGTTTTTTAACAACAGAATTTTTTTCATCACGAATATCTTCAAGCTCTTTTTCGAGTTCAAGAATACGTTTTGGAACATTGATATTTGTGATGTGAACTCTACTTCCAGCTTCATCCAACGCATCAATTGCCTTATCAGGTAGAAATCTATCTGTCATGTATCTGTTTGTTAAAGTGACACATGATTTGATAGCTTCTTCAGTATAAAGAACATTATGATGGTCTTCATATTTGTCTTTAATATTGTGAAGAATTTCAATGGTTTCATCAATTGAAGTAGGTTCTACTATAATTTTTTGAAATCTTCTTTCAAGAGCACCATCTTTTTCAATATGCTGTCTGTATTCATCAAGAGTAGTTGCACCAATACATTGAATTTCACCTCTAGCAAGTGCAGGTTTAAACATATTACTGGCATCCAAACTTCCAGTAGCACCTCCAGCACCAACAATGGTATGAATTTCATCGATGAAAAGTATGATGTCATCATTCTTTTCTAATTCATTCATGACAGCCTTCATGCGTTCCTCAAACTGTCCTCTATACTTAGTCCCTGCAACAAGACTGGCAAGATCTAAGGTGACAAGCCTTTTGTCATAAAGTATTCTTGATACCTTACGTTGAATAATTCTTAAGGCCAAACCCTCTGCGATTGCACTTTTACCTACGCCTGGTTCACCAATAAGTAGAGGATTATTTTTCTTCCTTCTACTTAAAATCTGAGATACTCTTTCAATTTCTTTTTCACGGCCCACTACAGGGTCAAGTTTTCCTTCCTGCGCCATTTCTGTTAGATCTCTACCAAAATTATCTAAAACGGGTGTTTTAGATTTTTTAGTAGATTTTCCTTTGGAATTTCCAGAACCTCCAAGAGATTCTCTTCCAGAATCACCAGAACTAGTGGCATCATCAGAAAAGGCATCTGTCGGTGTATCCATGTAATCTCCATCTTGCGTGATCATAGCTTTGAATTCTTCTTTGACGTTATCATAATCAACTTTAAGCTTATTCAACAGCTTGGTTGTTGGATCATTTTCGTTTCTTAAAATACATAACAATAAATGAGCAGTGTTTATTGAAGAACTTTGAAATAATTTGGCCTCCAAAAAAGTAGTTTTTAGAGCTCTTTCAGCTTGTCGCGTTAAATGAAGATTTTTCTTTTCTTGAGATATATCTGTGTTTGTGTGGTCTGAAGGATTTAAAATTTCAACTTTTCTTCTCAACAACTCCAAGTCAACATTCATCGCATCTAGTATATTTATAGCCTTTCCGCTACCATCACGAAGCAAACCAAGCATAAGATGCTCAGTTCCTATAAAATCGTGACCTAAACGTAAAGCTTCCTCTTTACTATATGCAATTACTTCTTTTACTTTCGGTGAGAAATTATCATCCATAGTCTTTAAATTTATTAGACATTACTCAAAAATAATACCTTATTAGTGATATATGCTATTTCAATAGTGAAAATCTTATTAAATATGAATTCAAAAAAAGTTTGTATTTCAAGATTAAGGGTCTCTAAGGATTTGTTAGGTTTTGTATATTTGCTAATTAGCAACTCAATAGTTGTTGAACTATAATATTTAAAAATACTTTAAAATATTAATTTAAATTGAATTAAATGGCGAACGGTGAACAGCTAATACCAATTAATATTGAAGATGAAATGAAAACAGCTTACATCGATTATTCGATGTCTGTAATTGTTTCTAGAGCGCTTCCAGATGTGAGAGATGGTCTAAAGCCAGTGCATAGAAGAGTCCTTTTTGGGTTGCAAGAGCTTGGTATATTCTCAAACAAATCACATAAGAAATCAGCAAGAATAGTAGGTGAAGTTTTAGGTAAATACCACCCTCATGGTGATACTTCAGTTTACGACGCTATGGTAAGAATGGCTCAAGAATGGAGTATGAGGTATCAGCTTGTCGATGGTCAAGGTAACTTTGGCTCTGTTGATGGGGATAGTCCAGCTGCAATGAGGTATACAGAAGCCAGGATGCAAAAAATCAGTGAGGAAATGCTTGCTGATATTGATAAAGAAACTGTTGATTTCACTCTAAATTTTGATGATACCCTAGAAGAACCAACTGTTCTTCCTACAAGAGTTCCAAATTTATTAGTAAATGGCGCAAGCGGTATTGCCGTTGGTATGGCTACCAATATGCCACCCCATAATCTTACAGAAGTTGTCGATGGTGTAAGAGCCTACATCGATAATAGAGATATTTCGATTGAAGAGTTGATGACCTACATCAAAGCCCCAGATTTTCCTACTGGTGGTATAATTTATGGTTACGAAGGCGTGAAAGATGCCTTTATGACAGGGCGTGGACGAGTTGTCATGCGTGCTAAAGCAGAAGTAGAGGAAATTAAAGGTAAAGAATGTATTATTGTTACCGAAATTCCTTACCAGGTCAACAAAGCAGATATGATTAAGAAAACTGCTGATTTGGTTAATGATAAAAAAATTGAAGGTATTTCATTGATCAGAGATGAATCTGACAGAAATGGAATGCGTATCGTCTATATTTTAAAGAAAGACGCTCTACCAAACGTTGTTTTAAATACTTTATATAAGCATACAGCACTTCAGTCTACTTTCAGTGTAAATAATATCGCACTAGTGAAAGGCAGACCTCAAATGCTTAATCTTAAGGACATCATTTACAATTTTGTTGAGCATAGGCATGAAGTTGTCATTCGAAGGACTAAATATTTACTTCGTAAGGCAGAGGAGAGAGCACATATTCTTGAAGGTTTAATTATTGCATCAGACAATATTGACGAAGTGATTGCTTTAATTAGAGGGTCTCAGAATGCGGAAGAAGCTCGAGGAAAATTAATAGAGCGTTTTGAACTTTCTGAAACTCAAGCTAAAGCGATTGTTGAAATGCGTTTGAGACAACTTACAGGCCTTGAACAAGATAAACTTAGATCTGAATATGATGACTTAATGGTTACTATTGAAGATCTTAAAGATATTCTCGATAACGAGCCTCGTAGGATGGAAATTATCAAAGATGAACTTATAGAAATAAAAGATAAGTACGGTGATGAGCGTCGTTCAGAAATAAACATGATTGGTGGTGACTTTAGTATGGAAGACATGATTCCAAACGAAAGTGTTGTTCTAACTATTTCTCATGCTGGCTATATTAAAAGAACGCCACTCAAAGAATATAAGACTCAAAATAGAGGTGGAGTTGGTCAAAAAGCTTCTACAACTAGAGATGAAGATTTCTTAGAATATATTTTTTCAGGAACCAATCATCAATACATCCTATTTTTCACTCATAAAGGGAAATGTTTCTGGATGAGAGTTTTTGAAATTCCTGAAGGAAGTAAAACTAGTAAGGGCAGAGCTATTCAAAACTTGATGAATCTTGATCCCGACGATAGAATCAATGCCTTTATTCTAGTTGAAAACCTTTCTGATGAGGAATACATTAATAATCATTACGTGTTAATGGTGACCAAAAAGGGACAAGTTAAGAAAACGGTTCTTGAACAATATTCCAGACCTCGCGTAAACGGTATTAATGCTATTTCTATAAAAGAAGGCGATGAATTATTATCTGCTGTATTGACAGATGGTGAAAACCAAGTGATGTTAGGATTGAGAAGCGGTAAAGCCTTAAGATTCGAAGAAAAACACATTCGACCAATGGGACGTGGAGCTGCTGGAGTGAAGGGTGTGACTTTAGCTTCAAATAAAGATGAAGTTATCGGCATGATTTGTGTAAAACATCCGCAAGATGAAACAGTTTTAGTTGTTTCAGAAAAAGGCTATGGAAAAAGAACTTTCATCGATGACCAGGATGGTGAGCCAGTATACAGAATAACCAATAGAGGTGGAAAAGGTGTGAAAACCATTTCTATTTCAGAAAAAACAGGTGAATTGGTTGCTATGAAAACTGTGAAAGATGATGATGATTTGATGATTATCAAAAAATCTGGTGTTGCAATTAGAATGTCTGTGTCTGATATCAGAACAATGGGTAGATCTACACAAGGAGTCAGATTGATATCCTTAAAAGGTGATGATGAAATTGCTGCCGTAGCTAAAATTCTGAATGAAGATGAGGATGATGCTATTGAAGATAACACTGAAACAAATGAATCTGACGATCAAACAACAATTGAATAATATTAACTTTAAATAAATAAATAGGATAAAACATGAAAAAGTCAATTTTAGCAATAGCTCTAATAGGAATAACAAGCTTAGGGTTTTCTCAAAGAAGCGAGATCAGAAGTGCCGAAAGTGCTGTTGAGGATGGAAATTATAGTGAAGCTTTAACAGAACTAAATGCTGCAAAGCCACAATTGGTTGATGAAAAAGATAAATGGGTAGTTCGTTATCATTTAGCTAAGGCAAAAACACATGGTAACATGGCATCCAGCCAGTCTGGTGATGAGATGATGGATAATCTTAATACTGCTTTGGAATCTGTAGATAAAGTCTTGGAGCTAGAAAATGATAATGAAGATGCATTAAACTATCAGACCAAATTAAGACAAACTATGGTGCAGACTGCTATAGATGGTCAAAATGAAGGTGATTTTGATACAGCACAAAAATTGTTGTACAAAACTTACCAGATGAATAAAAACGATACTGTAATGCTTTACTATGCAGCATCAGCTGCAGTAAATGGTAAGATTTATGATAAGGCTTTAAATTACTACGGCAAACTTTTAGATCTTGGTTTTGATGGTTCAACTACACAATATGTAGCTACGAATAAAGAATCTGGAGAGGTTGAAATTTTTGAATCTAAAAATATGCGAGATATCGCAGTGAAAACAGATGAGTTCGCTGATCCGTCAATTCAAAAAACACCTAGACTTACCGGTGAAATTGCAAAAAATGTTTCTTTGATCTATATCCAGCAAGATAAGCCAGATGAAGCTTTAGTGGCGATTCAAAAGGCAAAAGAAGAGAGTCCAGATGACATAAGTATTATGCAAGCTGAAGCTGATTTATACTACAGAATTGGAAAAGTTGATAAGTATAATGAAGTGATGAAACAAGTCGTATTAAAGGATCCAGAAAATCCTTCCTTATATTACAACTTAGGTGTGGCATCTGAACAATTGGGAGACAAAGATTCTGCAAAGGATTATTACAAAAAAGCGATTGAGCTAGATCCAGAAATGGTCAACGCTTACATTAATTTAGCAGCACTCACCTTAAGTGGAGAAAGAAGCATTGTTGAAGAAATGAATAAACTTGGAAATTCTAGAGCAGACAATAAGAAATATCAAGAATTGAATGAAAAGAAAAAGCAATATTATAAAGATGCTTTACCATACCTTGAAAAGGCAAATGAATTAGATCCTGACAATTTGGATGCTATGCAAACTCGTTTGAACATTTATTACCAATTAGAAAAAAATGAGGAAGCTAAAAAACTTCAGGAGCAAATTAATTCAATGAAGGAATAATCAAATAAAGAAATACCAATCACTAAAAAAAGCCGAAACAGATGTTTCGGCTTTTTTGTTATTAAAAATTTTATTGATTTATCTGGAACTCATCTTCTCTTTCTTCTTTTGAAGCTGTCTAGTGATGTCATCTATTGTATTTGTGATGGCTAATTCAAAACTTTTTTCATTTGACGAAGCAAAAACATTTTGACCAGGCGCACTCAATTTAACTTCGCAGATCATACCAGTATCAGGACTAGATGTATTTTCAGTCTTGAAGAAAACTTCACCTCTGACTATCCAATCGTATCTATTTTCCAGCTTGTTTAACTTTTTACTTATCAATTCTTCAAGTCTTTCGCTCGCAGTAACGTGTACGTAATTAAAATTAATGTCCATAATTAAAAATTTTGAGTTGTCTGTTTAGTGTAACTTTTTAGATTTAATCAAACTCAACCCATTGTTGAGCTTAAAACATAAATTTAGCAAATTAAAGTTACTGTATTTATTTTTTTCAAAACTTTAATGTTAAGCTCTGATTTTTATCATTTAATTTTAGATTTAATCTTATACTTTGTTCAGGATTGAAATAAAATAATCTACAGTATTTTTGATATCTTATTCAAGTATAATGAAATTAGAATTTAAATCTTTATCCAATTCTATTGAGGGAGATGTGCAAACAGATAGTTTATATACTTCTATTTATGCAACAGATGCATCTGTATACAGGGAAATTCCTTTGGCGGTAATTTATCCTAAAAGTAATTCAGACCTTAAAAAGATACTTGAATTTTCAAATGAACACAAATTATCTATTACGCCTCGTGCGGCGGGTACATCATTAGCTGGGCAATGTGTTACAGATGGTATAATTTTAGACTTAAGCAAGTACTTTACTAAGCAACTTAATTTTGATGTTTCGAAAAAAACTATTCGCTTAGAACCTGGTATAGTAAGGGATGCTTTGAACAGAGATATAAAATCAAAACGTCTTTTTTTCGGTCCTAATACATCTACGAGTAATCGCTGTAATGTAGGAGGTATGTTTGGAAACAACTCCTCAGGAACCACATCTATAAAATATGGAGTTACCCGAGATAAAGTCATTTCTTCAAAAGGTTTTCTGTCTGATGGTAGTTTTATTGAAGTGAAGCCAATCACAAAAAAAGAATTTGAAGAAAAATTAAAATTAAACACTCTTGAAGGTGCTATTTATAAATATTTCAATGATCTTTTTCAAAGAAATTATATTGAAAAACTTATAGAAAAGGGATTTCCAAAGTCATCAATTCATAGAAGAAATACGGGTTATGCAATAGATGAATGCTACAATACGTCTTTTTTCAAAAGCGATTCAAATCCATATTTTAATCTAAATAGACTTCTATGTGGTAGTGAGGGTACTTTATACATAGCTACAGAATTAGAATTAAGACTTGACGATTCTCCTCCGAATCACTCAGCACTTATTGCAGCTCATTTCTCTAGCATTTCAGACTGTCTTGAGTCTGTAGAAATAAGTATGAATCACAATTTATACACTTGTGAAATGATGGATAAAACCATCTTAGACTGTACGAAAGAGAGTATGAAATATAAGGACCATCGGTTTTTTATAGAAAAGGATCCTGAAGCCATATTGATGCTTGAATTGAAATCTGATTCTCAAGAAGAACTTACAGATCAAATAAAAAACTTATTAAATGATTTAAAATCTTCTACAAAAGCTTACGCGACACCTGTTTTGAAAAACGGTGAAATTGATTTGGCCGCAGAACTGAGAAAAGCAGGATTGGGACTTCTCGGTAACATAAAAGGAGATGAAAAAGCTGTTGCTTGTATTGAAGATACTTCTGTTACGATTCAAGATTTACCTCATTATATTTCTGATTTTACTAAAATCATGAAATCATACAATCAGAAAGCGGTTTATTATGCTCATGCAGGTGCCGGTGAAATTCATTTAAGACCAATTTTAAATCTGAAAACATCTAAAGGTGTCGATGATTTCAAAAATATTTCTAAAGATGTTGCTAATCTTGTAAAAAGTTATGGAGGAGCCTTAAGTGGAGAACATGGTGATGGAAGAGTGAGGGCTCCTTTTACAAGAAGCGTTGTTGGTGAAGAATGTTATTTAATTTTCCAAAAGATTAAACATCTATTTGATCCCGAAAATCTCCTCAATCCTGGAAAAATTGTAAATCCTAAAGCAATTGATACCGATTTACGATATGAAACAGATAGAAAAGAGCCAGAGATTTCAACAAAAATGGACTTTTCTAAAAACCTTGGCATCTTAAGAGCTGCAGAACAGTGTAATGGTAGCGGAGACTGCAGGAAATCTCATGAATTTGAAGGTGGCATGTGTCCAAGTTACCAAGCCACAAAAAATGAAAAGGATACAACAAGGGCCAGAGCAAATATGCTTAGAGAGGTGCTCACCCAAAATCATCTAGAAAAAAATGCATTTGATAATGAAAATTTAAAAGATATTTTCGATTTATGCATAAGTTGTAAAGCATGTAAGAACGAATGTCCAAGTAATGTGGATGTAGGAGCTTTCAAAACGGAATTTCTTTATCAGTATCAAAAGGCAAACGGAGTAAAGTTAAAAACTAAAATCTTTGCAAAAAATAACTCAATCAATAAGCTTATATCTCCAGTAGCGCCAGTTTATAATTGGTTGAATTCAAATGCACTCACTTCTAGTTTAGTCAAGAAAACAGCAGGTGTCGCCCAAGAACGTAGCTTACCAAAATTGAGTTCAGACTCTCTGAAACACAAAATTAATAAAGGTAAAATTTCATTAAGCTCTAGAATTGATAAAAAGAAAATCGTTTACTTGTTTATTGATGAATTCACCAACTATTTGGATGTAAACATTGGTGTCGATGCAATTGAGCTTCTCACAAAACTTGGTTATGAGGTTAAGACTTTAAACCACGAAGAAAGTGGAAGAGCTTATTTCTCTAAAGGACTGCTGAATGAAGCTCAAGGTTTTATAGATAAAAACATCAAGATTTTTAATCCAGTTGTTTCTACAGAATCTCCTTTGCTAGGAATTGAACCATCTACAGTTTTAAGCTTTAGAGATGAATACTTAAAGTTAGCTTCAGATAAAAAATCTGCGGAAAATCTCTCAAAGCATGTTTTTCTCATAGAAGAATTTTTGGATTCTGAAATTCAAGCCGGAAATCTTACAGCTGACCAATTTTCAAAGGAAACCAAAGAAATCAAAATTCATAACCATTGCTATCAAAAAGCTTTATCAAGTCAGATACACACATTTAATTTGATGAACTTGCCCGAAAATTTCAAAGTAACATTGATCCCCTCAGGTTGTTGTGGTATGGCTGGTAGTTTTGGATACGAAAAAGAACATTATGAGGTAAGTCAAGCCATTGGTGAGCTGGTATTATTTCCAGCGGTAAGGAAATCAAATGGGATTATTTGTGCTAACGGGACGAGTTGCAGGCATCAAATCAAAGATGGGACACAAAAAGAAGCACTACATCCAGTTTCGATTCTCAATAAGTATGCTTTATAAATTTGTACTCAAGCTATAACTTATAAGATTCTGAGTTGATGTTGAATTTACATCAGATATCTCAGTATTTAATTGTTCAGGAATATCTTCAAAAATTATTTCAGTATTGACTCTGCTATAAATCAATCCAATGTCTTTGGCGTAATAATTAGTTATCTTAATGACGTCTTGTTTTTGAAGAATTGAAAAATCTGAAATGACTAAAAAAACACTTGCAGATAGTGAGATATTAATTTCAGAAACAAAAACATCTTCATAAGTCACATCGTTTACAACTTCAGAAATTAAAAATCCTTTATGGGTTGAGCTTATTTCATATTCAAAATCCACTGGGAAACCATTTATATTTTGTTGGAGTTCTCCAGCATTGGAAAACATGACGTCTCCTTGAGTAAAATTGGCGTCGTAAAGAATGACGTCTTCAAGTGTAAATTCAAAGTTTTGAAGATTATTATTAAGCGCTAAATTTAGATTTCCATCGTAGATTATTTCTTGATTACCGTTTTGTTTATAAACTTCCCCCGAAGCCAGAACATTAGTAAACAATCCAGCCTGAGAATCTATGACCTGAGAAAAACTAAATCTATTGCGTACTTGATTATCAATACTTAAAGTTTCAACTCCCTGCGAACTCTCGGTATTAGAGTTCAATTGATTATTATAGGTCCAGTAATTTTCAAGTTCTAACGGAAAATAATCAGTATCAGAGACTAAAAACGAATCGTCTTCTTCAGAACAAGAAACTGAAGCCAAAATGAACGCAGAAAATATGAGAATCTTTTTCATGATTTATATATTAAGCAAATAACGTAATTTATTTGTTTTTCATGTTTGAATTGAAAAATCCTGTGTAATAATCTTCTGGATTTATTTTTGTTATTGATTATCAAAATTAAAGATTAAAATTTCAATAGATTACTTTATTGTTGTTTTAATTTATTTCACTTAATTGCTATTTTAATTATACAATCTATTTTGATTACTTTTTGATTATTACCTAAAACGATTACATTTGTTCAAAACATCTCATGGCATCAAATAGCTTCGGAAAATTTTTAAAACTCACTACCTACGGTGAATCTCATGGGGTTTCTATTGGTGGAATTTTGGATGGAGTTCCTCCAGGAACACATTTAGATTTAGAAAAAATTCAGATTGAACTGGATAGAAGAAAACCGGGGCAATCCTCAATTGTGACTCAAAGAAAAGAATCTGATATTGTGCATTTTAAATCTGGAATTTTTGAAGGTGTCACAACTGGTTTACCTATTGGCTTTGAGATTCAAAATACAGATAATAAGTCCAAAGATTATGGTCATATAAAAGATGTATATAGACCAAATCACGCAGATTATACATACGATCAAAAATACGGACAGAGAGATTATAGAGGAGGAGGAAGGTCCAGTGCCAGAGAAACTGCATCCTGGGTTGTAGCTGGAGCAGTTGCAAAACAACTATTGAAAGATGTAAAATTTACAGCATACACTCATTCTGTTGGATCACTTCAATTATCTGATGAGGATTCCATAGATTTTGATGTTATCGAAACAAATCCAGTGAGGTGTCCAAATCATGAGATGGCAACTCAAATGGAAGCTTACATCAAAAAGATCAGAAAAGAAGGAGACACAATAGGTGGCATTGTGAAGTGTCAAATTTCAAACGTTCCCAAAAATCTTGGCGATCCTATTTTTGAGAAACTCCATGCTAACTTAGGTAAAGCTATGATGACAATCAATGCCGTAAAAGGATTTGATTATGGTTCCGGTTTTGACGGAATTTCTATGAAAGGAAGTGAACATAACGATTTGTTCAATACAGATGGAACGACCAAAACCAATCATAGCGGAGGTATTCAAGGCGGAATTTCTAACGGGATGGATATTAATTTTAGAGTTGCTTTCAAACCTGTTGCAACTCTTATGCAAAAGCAACAAACTATAAATAAAAATGCTGAGGAAGTTGAAATGCATGGAAAAGGAAGACACGATCCTTGTGTTGTTCCTAGAGCTATTCCTGTGGTTGAAGCTATGGCTGCTCTTGTACTTGCAGATGCTTTCTTATTAAACAAATCAATTAATTAACATGAAAAAACTAGAACTGCACTGGCAAATCCTCATAGGAATGGGCCTAGGAATTTTGTTTGCCTTTATATTATCAAATTTCGAATGGGGAAGTGGATTCATTACAGATTGGATAAAACCATTTGGTACAATATTCATCAATGCATTAAAACTTATAGCAGTTCCTTTAATTTTAGCTTCTTTAATTAAGGGTGTTTCAGATTTGAAAGATATTTCAAGTTTGTCTCAAATGGGATTAAGAACAATTTTAACTTATCTCACGACAACGGTAATCGCTGTCTCTATTGGTTTGATAATAGTTAATGTCTTTGAACCAGGTAAGAGTATAGAAAGTGATACAAGAGAAGAACTCGTAGAGAGTTATGGTGGAGATGCTGAGATGACTCGCCAAAATGCTCAAAAGCAAAAGGATTCTGGTCCGCTTCAAGCTTTAGAAGATTTGGTACCTGATAATATTTTTGGAGCAGCTTCCAGCAATTCCAATATGCTTCAAGTTATTTTCTTCGCTGTTTTCTTCGGTATTGGGATGATTCTAATTCCTGAGAAAAAATCGAAACCGATAAAAGAATTTTTTGATTCGCTTAACGAAGTCATTTTAAAAATGATAGATCTCATTATGCTTGCAGCTCCTTATGGTGTTTTCGCCTTATTAGCAGCTTTAGTCGTAGAGGCGCCAAGCACAGATTTATTCATTGCTCTAGGTTATTATGCTTTATGTGTAGTTGGAGGATTGCTACTTATGATTGGGGTTTATGCTATAATCGTAGGTATTTTTACTAAAAAATCACCACGCTTTTTTCTCAATGGAATTTCGCCAGCTCAGTTATTGGCATTTTCAACAAGTTCGAGTGCTGCAACTTTACCAGTGACCATGGAACGGGTGGAAGAGCATCTAGGCGTTCATCCTCAAGTTTCAAGTTTTGTATTACCTATTGGTGCAACTATCAATATGGATGGAACGAGTTTGTATCAAGCTGTAGCAGCTGTATTTATTGCTCAAGCCTTTGGTATGGAGTTAAGTTTTGCAGCGCAATTGGGAATCATTGCAACAGCAACTCTCGCATCTATAGGTTCCGCTGCTGTCCCAGGTGCAGGAATGGTGATGTTGGTTATTGTTTTAGGTCAGGCTGGAATCCCTGAAGCAGGTCTAGCCTTAATTTTTGCTGTAGACAGACCACTTGATATGTTAAGAACAAGCGTTAATGTAACCGGTGATGCTGCTGTTTCTATGCTTGTTGCTAAATCTCAAAATAAACTTGGTGACCCTAATGTTAAGAATTGGGACGATAAATACACCAAAAAAGAGTTCGAAAAATAGTTATACGAAAGAAATCTACTAAACTAAAAAAGCAGCTCTAAAGCTGCTTTTTTTATAGAAATTATCTAATATTAATTAGTCAAAATAGCTAAAAGTATCACCGCTCTTTATTTCAAGTAAAGAGTTATAAATTAATTTAATGACGTTTTCTACATCATCTCTGTGAACCATCTCTACTGTGGTATGCATATATCTTAACGGCAAGGAAATTAGTGCAGAAGCTACACCACCATTACTATAGGCAAAAGCATCTGTATCTGTTCCAGTCATTCTACTTGCAGCTAAGCGCTGAAATGGAATCTTGTGTTTTTCAGCCGTATCAATAAGCATTTCCCTTAATTTGTTTTGAACTGCAGGTGCATAACTAATCACAGGTCCTGCACCAATCTTGGTCAAGCCCTCTTTCTTTTTATCAATCATTGGAGTAGTGGTATCATGACAAACATCTGTTACGATAGCAACATTAGGTTTAATCGTATTACTTATCATTTCTGCTCCGCGTAAGCCAATTTCTTCCTGAACAGAATTTGTAATGTAAAGTCCAAAAGGTAGATCAACTTTATTTTCTTTTAGCATTCTGGCCACTTCTGCAATCATAAATCCTCCCATTCTGTTGTCTAACCCTCTGCAAACAAATTTGTCATTATTCAGAATAAAAAATTCATCAGGATAAGTAATTACACAACCAACATGGACGCCGAGTTTTTCAACTTCTTCCTTGGTTGAGCAACCAACGTCAATGCATATATTCTCAATCTTAGGTGTTTCTTCTTTGGATTTATCTCTAGTGTGAATTGCAGGCCAGCCAAAAACACCCTTTACAACTCCATCTTTTGTATGAATATTTACACGTTTAGAAGTTGCAATTTGATGATCACTACCACCATTCCTGATGACATAAATGAGTCCTTCATCTGTAATGTAGTTGACATACCATGAAATTTCATCTGCATGGCCCTCAATCACTACCTTGAAGTTTGCCTCTGGATTGATAATTCCAACAGCTGTTCCGTATGTATCTGTGATAAATTCATCTACATAGGGTTTGAGGTAGTCCATCCATAATTTTTGCCCTTCCCATTCATAGCCAGTTGGAGCTGCATTATTTAAATATTTTTCTAAAAATTTAAGTGAATTATCGTTCATATCTATCTGTTTTGTAATGCTAATTTAGTAAAGTATTGAGATAAAATTGAAAACGAATCCTTAATTTTGGAATGATTATAGTTCGTATAATTACTAAATTTAGTATTGTGAAATTTGCTGTTTGTTTTTGTGCGCTAATGTGTTTATCACTGAACGCTCAAGAATTTAGATATAAAGAAATAACTACTGTTCCGAATAGTGAACAGAAAAAATACATTATCATAAGCAAAGACACTACATATGTAAGTGAAGTTGAACTTGATGAAGTTATTATTTATCCAAAGCTAAAATTTAAAGACAGAAATGACTTTAGAAGCTATCTTATTCTTAAGCGAAAAACAAAAAAAGTATGGCCATATGCTAAGTTAGCCTCAGAACGGTTTCAAGTCCTGAATGAACGTCTCGAAAGCATTGATTCCAAAAGTGATAAGAAAAGGTATACAAAGGTGATTCAGAGATATGTTGAAAATGAATTTGCAGATGAGCTAAAGAAACTCACGAAAACTGAAGGTCAGATTTTAGTCAAACTAATTCATCGCCAAACTGACGTTACTACTTTTGACCTGATAAAAGACCTAAGATCTGGCTGGAATGCCTTCTGGTATAATACTACCGCTAATTTTTTCAATATTTCTCTAAAAGAAGAGTACAATCCTTCAATCAATAAAGAAGATTTTTACATTGAAGATATACTTCAAAGAGAATTTCAATCCGGTGCTTTAGAAAGTCAAGCTCCAAAAATCAAAATCAATCATCTAGAACTTTTGACAGAATGGCAAAAAAAATCGACAGCTATCTATCCCCCTTCAGCAACTCCTATCAAAAGATATTAGTGTTGGTTTAACCCAAAATCAGCATATGCATCCATTCCGTGTTCATGAATATCAAGCCCTTCAACTTCGTGTTTAGCAGAAACTCTTAAACCATATATTTTTCTCAGAGGCATCAATATGATGCAAGCACTCAAACAGCAAAATCCACCAATAGTCATTACAGATGCAAATTGAATAAAAAGTTGATTTAGACTGGCCATACTTCCAAATATTCCAACTGCAAGTGTTCCCCAAATACCACAACATAAATGGACAGGTATTGCACCCACAGGATCGTCTACTCTTAATATATCCATAAGTTTTACAGCCAGAACAATAATCAAGCCTGCTATAAGTCCTATGCAAATGGCTTCAAGAGGAGACATGAGGTCTGCTCCGGCTGTAATTCCAACCAGCCCTCCCAAAATTCCGTTCATAAACATTGTTACATCAAAATTCTTAAAAACCATAAAACTACTTATGCAGGCTCCTAGTCCGCCAGCAGCAGCAGCCAAGCTTGTAGTCACTAAAACTAAAGATGTACTTGAGGTCTCGGCTGACAACACAGATCCTCCATTAAATCCAAACCAACCAAACCAAAGTAGGAATACACCTGTAGCTGCTAAGGGTATATTATGTCCGGGAATAGCGAAGATCTTTTTCCCTTTAAATTTTCCTATTCTTGGTCCTAAAAAAATGACTGCCATCAAAGCTGCCCAGCCACCCACAGAGTGAACTAAGGTTGAGCCTGCGAAATCATAAAAACCAAAATCACTTAAAAAACCACCGCCCCAGAGCCAGGATCCGCTGAGGGGATAAATAATCCCTACATAAATGATAGAAAAAATCATAAAAGCACCAATTTTGATTCGTTCTGCAACAGCACCAGAGACAATAGTCGCAGCTGTTGCGGCAAACATTCCTTGGAATAAAAAATCTGTCCAGTATGTGTAACCTCCTTCTGCATAAGCTGCTGTAAGTCCATTTTCTGGAAGCTCAAGTCCAATTCCACTTAAACCTATCCAACCATTAAAGTCCCCTGGATACATTAAATTGAAACCAATCAGATAATAGAGTATTAAACCAGAACAAATGATAAAGAAATTTTTGAATAGGATATTGATTGTGTTTTTTTGGCGAGTTAGCCCAATTTCAAGTAAAGAAAATCCAAGATGCATGATAAATACCAAGGCGATACATAACATCATCCATAAATTATTTGCAGTAAATAATGCCTGGTCCATATAGTTTTATTTAATTGATTTTATCCCTCTTTCGTTTGTTCTGATTCTTATACAGTCTTCGATATTTGAAATGAAAATCTTACCATCTCCAACATCTCCAGTCTTTGAGTGTTCGATTATGGTATCAATTGTTTTCTCGACAAAATCATCAGAAACGACAATGACTAAATATCGCCTTTGGATATCGGTTGTACTGTAGGAAATCCCCCTGTATACATGACCTTGTTGTTCGTTTCCTACACCAGTAACATCCCAATAGCTAAAAAAATTAACCTGTATATTATGCAGTGCTTCTTTTACTTTATCAAAACGTGACTTTCTTATAATAGCCTCTATTTTTTTCATAAAAACTTTATTTAGGGGGGGGGGGGTAAATCTACAATAAAGTCTTATAAAAATAAAAAAACCCCTATTTAAGAAGGGGTGTTTTTATTTAAAGAGTCATATTAAAACTAAAATTCAATAAAATTACATGTTAATTCTGAATTGAATTTTTTATCTCACTAAAAAAAGGATCTGTTATTTCATTAAAATTTAAAATAATCAAATTGTTTAGAATTTATATAAATTATTTTATGATCACATTGTGTTGTTTTAAAACGCTTTGATATTCTTTTTTATCAAATTTAAAATTTGAAAAGATTTCATCGTGTCTTGATCTGTTTTCCATCCGTTTTATGTTTTTGATAAATCGGCGGTAATCATCTTCAGTTTCCAATTTCAAACCTGGTACTTCCGCTGATTTTCCGTCTTTATCTTTTGCAACCATTGTAAAATAGGATGAATTGCAATGTTTTTTGGTTCCGTCATGAATATGCTCGGATTCTACTCTTATACCAACTACCATGGAAGTCCTTCCCACATAATTTATGGTAGATTTCAATGTGAGAAGCTCACCAACTTCTACAGGATTTAAAAAATCAACCCGGTCAACACTAGCTGTGACACAATAATTTTCTGAATGTTTGGAGGCACAGGCAAAAGCTACCTGGTCAAGTAACGATAAAATGAAACCTCCATGAATTTTACCACCAAAATTGGAATGGGAGGGTAGCATCAATTGGCTGAGTATGACAGCAGATTCTGAACTATGTTTAAATTTCTTGGTCATTGGTTTGATTTTTATGTGCAATCCATTTTGGATCAATTCTTTTTTTGGTAGTGACTCCCAGATTCTTTAAAATTTCAACATCTTTTATAAGATTCTGTTGTCCAGTAAGTTTTTTCATGGCTTGATCGTAAGTAGATTTTGTGGAGTCAATACGGTTTCCTACAGCATCCAATCCCTCGATCAGATTCACAAATTTATCATACAAATCACCAGCATGTTTTGCAATTTCCAGTGCGTTTTGCTGTTGCTTTTCATTACTCCATACCATATCTACAGTTCTAAGGGTCGAAAGTAAAGTCGTAGGGCTTACCATCAATATATTATCCTGAAAAGCCGTATAAAAAAAATTGGAATTCTCATTTTGAGCCAAAAATAAAGCCGGTTCTACTGGAATGAACATGAGTATGAAATCCGGGGAAGCATTTCCTCCTAATAAATCATATCGTTTTTCTTTCAGGCTTTTGAGGTGAGTTTCCAGAGACTTCACATGAGCTTTCAGATAAGTCTGTTTTTTCTGCTCATCTTCAGTATTGATGTAGTGTTCGTAGGCCTTCAAACTGACTTTAGAATCGATGACCATCAACTTTTCATTTGGTAAATGCACCACCACATCCGGCAGTTTACTTGCCCCATTTTCATCTTTGTAATGCCTCTGGATTTCATATTCTTGACCTTTAACCAGTCCAGATTTTTGTAAGACTTTTTCCAGAATCATCTCACCCCAATTGCCCTGTGTTTTATTGTCGCCCTTTAAAGCTTTGGTCAAATTATTGGCTTCTTCAGAAATTTTTAGGTTTTGCTCATTCAAATGTTTCAGTTGTTCGCCCAATTGTGAATGACCTTTTAGAAAATCAGTATTCGTTTTTTCAATTTTGGTTTCAAAAGAATTAAGTCTCTCCTTCAATGGATCTAAAATATGAGAGATGTTTTTTTTATTCTCCAGGGTAAACTTTTCAGATTTTTGTTCTAATATTCGCTGAGCTAAATTTTCAAATTCTTCCCCAAATTTTTTCTGTAAGTCTTTCATTTCTGTCCTTTGCTCCGCCCATTGCCTTTTTAAACCTTCGAGTTCGGTTTCTTTTTGGGTGAATTTATTCTGAATTTGATAGCGTTCATTTAATTCAGATTTAAGTTCCGCTTGGAGTTTTTCGTTAGCTTTTGAGTATTCGTCTTTGGCTTTTTCCTCACGCAGAAAGGACTCAGTATAAAGTGTTTCAAAATGAGAAGATGTCGTTTGCCATTTTAAAATTGAAGAGCGGTCTATTAATTTGGCGATAACAAATCCCACTATTGCAGCAACTACACCAACTATTATTATACTTGACATGTCCATAAAAGAGATTTTTTCAAATATAGAAAAGGAATATTTAGAAAAGCTTACTTAATTTATCTCTACCTGGTTTTTTTAACTTCAGAGAGATCCAAAAGATTAAAGGGATTAATACCCAAACCTTTAACAGCTTTGGACCTAAAGCGAACCACCTCATCGTAGTATAAAGGGATAACTGGAGCTTCTTCAATCAACAGAGAATCCATTCGTGAATATAACTCATACCTCAAAGAATCCTTAGTAATGCTTAAGGCTTCTTCATAGAGTTGGTCGTAAAATTCATTCTCGAAATGAGTGTAGTTAGGGCCATTAGGAGAAAAGTTATCGCTATAAAACAACGATAAATAATTGATGGCATCAGGATAATCTGCAATCCAGCTGGCTCTGAAATTATCCAGTTGTCCTGCAGAACGTTTTTGCCGAATAGTAGAAGGTGGCATGACATCAATTTCTACACGAACTCCTATTTTTTGTACTTCCTTTTGAATAAATTCAACTAGATCTATATAAGACGGATTTGTACTGATGGTAAGTTTAGGAATTTTCACTCCTGTTTCTTCCTTAAATTTCTCAATAAGTGTTCTTGCTTTTTCTGGCTTATAAGCATAACCTTCAGTTTTTGAACGGCCAGAAAGTCCTTCAGGAATAAAACCTCTATGTGCTGGGATTCCAATATTGTTCCTTAGAAATTTTATCATCTTATCACGATCGAAGGCATAATTGATGGCTTGCCGAAACGCTCTCGATTTCATTTCTTCAGACTCAGAATCTAAATAAAAACCTAGATATTCTGTATTAAGGTACGGGCTCTTCTCCATATTTATATCGGTCTCAAATTTAGGATTAAGCTCCCCAGTCACAGTAATTAATTCATCTTTGTAGGAGGGATCCAAACCACTAAGAAAGTCTAATTTTCCTTGTACAAATGCTAAAAATTCACTCTGTTTATCCGGTAAAAAGGTGATGGCTACAGCTTCCAAGTAAGGCAGTGGTGTGCCTTTATCATCCGTTTTGAAAAAAAGGTTATTTTTCCTTAAGACCAATTTCTCACCTATTTCCCAACGTTTAAATTTAAATGGTCCTGTACCAATAGGAGAAGTTTGAAAATCTAACTCATTCATTTCCAAAGGAAGTATTGAACAGAATTTTGAAGTCAATAATCCAAGAAACGCAGGAAACTTTTGTTTCAGTTTAATTTCAATAATAGAATCATTTATGGCTTCAATTCTCTCTACATCAGACATAACCCAATTTCCTGGTGAGGCTACTTTTGGATCGGTAAGCCGTTTTAAGCTGTATTCGACATCTTGAGCAATTACCTGTCGTGTCGAATCATTGCCAAAAATGCTGTGTTTGTGAAAAAAAACATCCCTTCTCAATTCAAATGTGTAGGTCAGTCCATCCTCAGAAATAGACCAGGTTTTAGCAACATCGCCTTCAGTCACAAGATTATCATCAAGTTTTACCAGCGTATTGTATAGCTGGTGAGTGGGCCAGATATTCCGTTGATCTTTGGCGAAAGCGGGATCCAGTGATGTGATATTTGCATGTTCGTTGTACCTAAAGACTAGGTGATCTCGATCTTTAAAATCGGCATCTGAGCATGAAGTTAATAATATTAAATTCAGCAGAAAAAGTAAAGACGGAATAGAGTAGGAGTTCAATTTTAGAAAATAAATTATAGTTGGTATCTTTGCAAACAATTGCGAATATAGAGGTTTCTTCTGAATTTGTTTTCGATCACCTGAGTCCTCCAAATTTAAATTATGTCTCAACCCAAAGTAGCATTTTACACCTTAGGCTGTAAGCTGAATTTTTCTGAAACCTCCACCATAGCCAGGAATTTTCAAGAAGAAGGATATGAACGTGTAGAATTTGAGAACGACCCTGATGTGGTGGTCATCAATACCTGTAGCGTGACTGAAAATGCGGATAAGCGTTTTAAAACCATCGTCAAACAAGCTCAAAAAACCAATCCTGACGCCTTCATTATTGGAATAGGTTGTTATGCACAACTTAAGCCAGAAGAACTTGCAGATGTAAGTGGAGTGGATTTGGTGCTCGGAGCAACTGAAAAGTTTAAGGTAACCGATTACATCACAGATTTGACCAAAAATGACTTCGGCGAAGTGCATTCTTGTGAAATTGATGAAGCCGATTTTTATGTGGGTTCCTACTCCATAGGAGACCGAACGCGCGCTTTTCTTAAGGTGCAAGACGGTTGTGATTATAAATGTACGTATTGTACCATCCCATTGGCAAGAGGTATTTCCAGGTCAGATAAATTGGAAAATGTTCTCAAAAATGCGAAAGAAATATCAGAGCAAGGCATCAAAGAGATTGTGTTAACCGGCGTCAACATCGGAGATTACGGAAAAGGCGAATTTGGAAACAAGAAACACGAACATACATTTCTAGACCTAGTCAAAGCACTAGATCATGTGGAAGGAATCGACAGAGTGAGAATTTCTTCTATAGAACCAAACTTGCTCAAAGATGAAACAATAGATTTTGTGGCGCAAAGCAACTGTTTTGTTCCACATTTCCATATTCCTTTACAAAGTGGAAGCAATACACTTTTAAAAAAAATGCGGAGACGCTACATGAGAGAACTTTATGTAGATCGCGTGGAAAGCATTAAAAGAAATATGCCTGATGCTTGTATTGGTGTGGACGTCATTGTTGGTTTTCCAGGAGAGACGGATGAATTATTTTTGGAGACTTTCAATTTTTTAAATGAATTGAATATTTCTTACTTACACGTTTTTACTTTTTCAGAACGAGATAATACTCCTGCGGCAGAGATGTTAGAGGTGGTACCTCTAAAAGTCAGAAAAAAGCGCAGCAAAATGCTAAGAGGACTTTCTGCTAAGAAAAGACGAGCTTTTTATGAAAGTCAATTAAATTCGACCCATGAAGTTTTATTTGAAGGCGAAAATAAATCCGGTTATATTCATGGTTTCACCGAAAATTATGTGAAAGTAAAAACATTCTGGAATCCAGAATTGGTCAATACAAAAAACCAAGTTATTTTAAATGAAATTGACGAAGATGGGCTGGTAAAAATTGATTTTATAAATGAATGTGAGCCCGCAGAATAATTGAATTTATCAATCCAATCGTATATCTTTAGATCAAGTCTAAATGAAAAGCTAAAGTTGATATAAAACAGGCTGACCTAAGAATCATTATTTATTTTTATTAAATACTTGATTCAGAATTGTATTCTGAAGAAGATTGAATATTAATTAATAATAAATTTCAATTATGGCACATTTAAGATTGGGCGATACAGCACCAGATTTCACACAACAAACTTCTGAAGGAGAAATTTCATTTCATGATTGGCTAGGAGATAGTTGGGGAATTATTTATTCACATCCAGCCGATTTCACTCCAGTATGTACAACAGAATTGGGGAGAACAGCTCAATTAAAAGACGAATTTGACAAAAGAGGTGTAAAGGTAATTGCCTTAAGCGTCGATCCAGTAAAAGATCATCTTGAATGGATCAAGGATATTAACGAAACCCAGAACACGACCGTCAACTTCCCTATAATTGCAGACGAGGATAGAAAAGTTGCAGAATTGTATGACATGATTCACCCCAATGCATCAGAGAAAGCTACAGTACGTTCGGTTTTTGTTATTGGCCCTGACAAAAAAATTAAGTTGACGTTGACCTATCCACCTTCTACAGGTAGAAATTTCAATGAATTACTTAGAGTGATTGATAGTCTTCAATTAACAGCTAACCACAAACTAGCAACTCCAGCAGATTGGAAACAAGGGGATGATGCTATTATTTCTCCCTCTGTAAGTGACGAAGAAGCGAAAAAATTATTTCCAAATTATAAAGAAATTAAGCCTTACCTAAGGACGACTTCATACTAAAATAAATTTTGAACACGTCAAAAACTCTCTATCGGAAGATAGGGAGTTTTTTATTCAATTAAGTTTCCCTCTTTGTCTATATGAATATTCTTGTATAAACGATCGTAGGTGTAGGATTCCCAAAAGTAAGTTTCTTCAACTGCATTAAAGATTCTAGAAACTTTCTCCTCAAAACGTTCCAAAATGAGGTTGTCATCACTCCCCATGATGACGCGTTCAAAATTATTTTCTTTAGTAAATACAGTCAATGGAATTCCAATAAAATAGCGATTACTTGATAAATAAAAAGCTCCATTTTTTAATTCACCTGGAAATGTTTTTTTAAAAGCGAATCCTTCACTTTCATAACTGAGCTGTAAAGTCTCATCATCAATAAATTTTAAATTCACGAAAGTGATGGAAAGCGGTATTTTGATATCAAAAAAGCTATCAATTCCTTTTAGAGATTGGGACATAGAAGGACTGTCGTAGGAGTTGATCAAGTAATAGCCGTCCATAAGATTCAGTTGGCCTTCATAGATTTTCACAGATTCCTCAGGAAGTTTTCGGGATCCGCAAGATTGTAGTAAAACCAAAATGACCAAAAAAAAGATGTATTTGATGATTTTCATAGGATGAATAATTTTGACCAAATTATGATAATATGAAAATAATTACATCAAAATCTTTCCAATTTATTTTTTTACAGAAATAATTTCGAACTTAATTTTAAGCTACATTTGATAGGTTATTCAATTCATAAATGAACAAACTTATCGTGGTTAGCCAACCCGAAAAATGGCCTTTCATAATGGATCATACGTCCATTATAACCTCACAAGATTACTTGACAAACTCCTTATATTCAGAATTAAAAAATGTGAGGGTTTTCAATTTGAGTGACAAATACAGCTACCAATCCAAAGGATACTATGTTTCCCTTTTGGCGGAAGCTCGCGGTCATACTTCTATTCCTACCATTAGTAACTTGGTGGACCTTGGTGAAAAAAAACTTGTCAAAATTGTTTCAGAAGATTTTGAAGAAGAAATTCAGAAGAGTTTGAAGTTTATTAAATCTCAGGAATTCACTTTGAGTATTTATTTTGGACAAAATGTGGCACAGAAATACCGAGAATTAAGCAGCATAATATTCAGGCATTTTCAAATTCCATTTTTGAGAGTCATTTTTAAACACACCACCAAATGGAACATCAAATCTATAAAAGCCATATCCCTTACAGAAATTCCATCTGAGCATTTGGAGAGCATGCATTATTTTGCTTCTGAATTTTTTTCAAAAAAGAGATACGACAGCCCAAAAGCAAATAAAGCTGAATATGATTTGGCGATCTTAGTCCAAAACAACGATCCAGCACCACCAAGTAACCCAAAAGCCATTAAAAAATTTATCGACTTGGCTGAGAAAATGAATTTTTACGTTGAAGTTATTTCACCTAAAGATTTATACCGTCTTTCATCTTTTGATGCCTTGTTTATCAGACAAAGTACTGAAGTCAACAATGAAGCCTATGCGTTTGCTAGAAAAGCATTGCAAGACGGTTTAGCGATTGTTGATTATCCTGATGCGATCTTAAAATGTTGCAATAAAGTTTTTATGGCGGAAGCACTTAATAAGAATGGGATTCCAACACCCAAAACGATGATCGTCCATAAAGACAATAAACATGAAGTTTTAAAAGTAACAGGATTGCCATGTGTTCTTAAATCTCCTGATTCTACCTTTTCTTTTGGAGTAAAAAAAGCAAAGACAGAAGAAGAATATGTAACCCTCATTACCGAGATGTTTAAGACTTCCGACCTAATCATTGCTCAGGAGTTTACCTATTCTGAATATGATTGGAGAATAGGAATTATGGATAACAAGCCGTTTTATGCGTGTCGCTATTTTATGGCTAAAGGACACTGGCAAATTTATAATTGGTCTGCCGAAAAAAAGGATGACCAAGACGGAAACGCAGACTGCTTTGCTGTAGAAGATGTTCCAGAACAAGTGATGAAAGTTGCATTAAAATCAGCTAAAATCATGGGGAAAGGCTTATATGGCATTGATGTCAAAGTTGTTAACGGAAAGGCTTTGGTCATAGAAATCAATGACAATCCAAATATTGATTTAGGTGTGGAAGATGGATTCTACGGTGATGCTGTTTACACAACTATTCTTCAAGCTTTTAAAAATCGTCTTAATTCTAAACAAGACTCATGAAATACCATCTTTTTGAAGTTTTTGGAATTGAATTGGAATATATGCTTGTCAATTTTTTGACTGGCAAAGTTCAGCCCTCTGTAGATAAATTGATGAAACTGAAAACTGGTAAAATTATTTCAGATGTAGATAATGGCCCAATTGAATGGAGTAATGAACTCGCTGCTCACGTGGTTGAATTTAAGACCAACGGTCCTGCCAAAGACCTGGATACTTTAGACATAAAATTTTACGATAATATACTTGAAGTAAATAAGTTACTTAACGGTGCGAATCTTCGTTTGTGGCCAACAGCTTCGCATCCATTGATGAATCCAGAATTGGAGATGAAATTATGGCAACATTCTTATAGCGAAGTGTATGCGCTTTACAACAGAATTTTTGATTGTAAAGGTCACGGTTGGTCCAATGTACAAAGTATGCACATCAATTTGCCGTTTTACGATGACTCTGAATTTGAGAAGTTACACGCTGCTATACGGATTTTGCTGCCTATTTTACCGGCATTGAGTGCGAGCTCACCGATTCTAGATGGTAAACCGACAGGTGAACTAGATTCCAGGATGAAGTTGTATTTGACCAATCAAAAACAAATTCCAGAAATGACAGGGAAGGTGATTCCCGAACAGGTGTTTAGCCAAAAAGAATATCAGAAAAAAATCTTCGATCCTATTAATTCTGCAATTGCACCGTTTGATGAGGACCATATTTTAGAACATCATTTTTTAAATTCCAGAGGAGCTATTGCCAGGTTTGATAGAAACGCAATAGAGATACGAGTTTTGGATCTACAGGAATGCGCTTTGGCAGATGTCTCTATTGCAAGTTTTATTGTCGAAATTTTAAAAGATTTGGTTAATGAAATATATTCAAGTTTGAAGGATCAAAAGTTATGGCACGAAGATGTTCTATTTGAAATTTTGAACCTTAGTATTGAGTATGCTGAAGAAGCTGTAATTAATAATAAAGCCTATTTGAAACTTTTTGGAATTGATGCTGAATCTATGGCTGTAAAAGACATTTACAAGCATTTATTTGAAAAGATATTCTCTAGATTAAATAAAAGACATTCTGAAGCTATTGAATTTATTTTAGCACATGGTAGTTTGTCCACAAGAATTCTAAAAGCATTAAATGATGATTTTTCTGAAGTGAATATTCTGAAGGTATATCAAAAGCTTGGAGATAGTCTATCCAAAAATGAATTGTTCCTACCGTGAAATTAATGTTGACTTGTGAGCATGCGACCAATTTGTTACCAAAACAATATGAATTCTTATTTAAAGATCATAAAGATCGCTTGGAAACTCATGAAGGCTACGATATAGGTGCTTTTGAAGTTTACAAATCTTTACAACATCTAGCTAATTATTCTTTTCATTACCCATGGAGCAGACTTTTGATAGAAGTGAATAGGTCTTTGCATCATCCCAAATTATTTTCTAGCATCTCAAAACAGCTGGATAAAGCGGAAAAAAACTGCTTAATTGTTGATTATTATCAATTTTATCGGCATCAAATTCAGCAGGAAATAAAAAGCCTTATTAAAGAAAATGAGACCGTGTTGCATCTATCTATTCACAGTTTTACACCAGTTTTGAATGGAAAAGTCCGGGAAGCGGATCTTGGGATTTTATACGACCCTAGGCGAAAAGTTGAAAAAGAGTTTGCCAATAAATTCCGTAAAGAATTAAGCTTACAAATTGCTGGTATCAGAATTAGAATGAATTATCCTTATAAGGGGAAGTCTGATGGATTTACGACGAGTCTACGGAAGATATTCCCAAATGATTATATAGGAATTGAACTGGAAATCAATCAAAATATAACTTTAAATCCCTTTAAGATAATGAAGCTTAATGCTGATTTAAAAAAGTGTTTGGGTAAAATACTATGATTTTCAATAGTGGTTTTTCAATAGTTAACCATAATGCTAATAAGCGACTAGTGACATTAAAAATCGTTTTTGTAATTTAGCAGCTCATAAATACGATAGTAAATGAATAAAAATACAGTTTTAGCGTGGGCAACTTTCATCATGGTTATTGTAGGTTTAGGACTTATTGCCTTAGGCGCTTTTAGATATAATGAGATAGCTGGCTGGGGTTTCGCTTCTGTTGGAATCGGTTTTTTTGCAATTGCATGGGTGTTTAACGCCCTAAAAGGAAGAGTATAATCAAAATAAAAATTAATGGCAGACGATAAAAAAGTGATATTCTCTATGTCGGGAGTATCCAAAACTTACCCTGGAGAAGACAAACCAGTTCTTAAAAATATATACCTAAGCTTTTTTTATGGAGCTAAAATAGGAATTCTCGGGCTCAATGGTTCTGGAAAATCCACGTTGATGAAAATCATTGCAGGGATAGAAAAAAACTACCGGGGGGATGTAGTCTTTTCTCAAGATTACTCCGTTGGTTATTTGGAACAGGAACCAGAACTGGATCCTGAGAAAACAGTACTTGATGTAGTGAAAGAAGGAGTTGCCGATGTTGTAGCTATTTTGGACGAATACAACAAAATCAATGATGATTTTGGTCTACCAGAAGTTTATGAGGATGCAGATAAAATGCAAAAACTAATGGATCGACAGGCCAAACTTCAAGATAAAATTGATGCTACCAATGCCTGGGAGCTTGACAATAAGCTAGAAGTAGCAATGGATGCGCTTAGAACTCCACCTTCTGATCAAAAAATTGAAAATCTTTCTGGTGGTGAAAGACGTAGAGTAGCGCTTTGTCGATTATTACTCCAGGAGCCAGACGTTTTATTACTTGACGAACCTACCAACCACCTGGATGCAGAATCTGTGCATTGGCTCGAACATCACTTATCACAATATAAGGGGACTGTCATTGCTGTCACTCACGATAGATATTTCTTGGATAATGTAGCAGGCTGGATTTTGGAACTGGACAGAGGTGAAGGAATTCCTTGGAAAGGAAACTATTCGTCTTGGTTAGACCAAAAGTCTAAACGTATGGCTCAGGAACAAAAACAAGCTAGCAAGCGTCAGAAGACCTTAGAACGGGAACTGGAATGGGTGAAGATGGCTCCAAAGGGCAGACAATCCAAACAAAAAGCCCGACTTAACAATTATGATAAATTAATGAGTCAGGATCAAGATAAGCTTGATGAAAAACTTGAAATCTATATTCCCAACGGGCCACGTTTGGGAACCAATGTGATTGATGCTAAAAATGTAAGCAAAGCATTTGATGATAAGTTGCTCTACGAAAATTTAGATTTCAAATTGCCACAAGCAGGAATTGTTGGTGTCATAGGTCCGAACGGAGCAGGTAAAACGACCATTTTCAAAATGATTATGGGAGAAATTCAGCCTGATAAAGGTGAATTTATTGTGGGAGAGACTGCTAAAATCGCTTACGTCGATCAAGCGCATTCCAATATAGATCCGAATAAGTCAATTTGGGAGAACTTCAGTGAAGGTCAGGATTTGGTGATGATGGGAGGCAAAAAAGTAAACTCCAGAGCGTATTTGAGCCGTTTCAATTTTAATGGAAGCGAACAAAACAAGAAAGTTGATAAGCTTTCTGGAGGAGAGCGAAACAGACTTCACCTCGCTATGACTTTAAAGGAAGAAGGTAATGTTTTGTTACTTGATGAGCCAAACAATGATTTGGATGTCAACACATTGAGGGCTTTGGAAGAAGGATTAGAAAATTTTGCCGGATGTGCTGTTGTGATTTCTCACGACAGGTGGTTTTTAGACAGAATTTGCACTCATATATTGGCTTTTGAAGGAAATTCTGAAGTTTATTTCTTTGAAGGAAGCTTTAGTGATTATGAAGAAAACAAGAAAAAACGACTAGGCGGAGATACCATGCCAAAACGAATTAAGTATAAAAAACTCGTTCGATAGATCACTGATTTTCGATGCATAAAAAAACTCTGTTGCTTTTTAAGCTTCAGAGTTTTTTTATTAATTATAACTTAACCTGAGAATCTGTAATAGATGAATTAATGTCTTAATTTTATGAAAACTTGATTAAAATGAAGAAAATCACCTTTTTGGCTATTGTCTTGATCAGTCAGCTTGTTTTTTCTCAGGATATTATCATTAATGAAGTCGATTCAGATACTGAAGGTGTAGATACAAAAGAGTTTATTGAACTTAGGACGCCTTTGCCAAATACCACTCTTACAGGTTATGTTCTTGTTTTATTTAATGGATCAATAACAGGTGGCGATTCCAGCTATTTCGCATTGAATCTAGATAGTTTTACTACAGATTTTAATGGTCTATTTGTTTTAGGTGGACCAGAACTCACTCCAAGTCCTAATTTCCTTTTGCCTTCAAATTTTATTCAAAATGGAGCTGATGCAATTGCTGTTTACAGAAGTTCAGAACTAGACTTTCCGGAGGGGACTTTAGCAACAACAGATAATATAATTGATGCTTTGGTTTATGGAACCGACGATCCAACTGATCAGGATTTATTAGATCTTTTAGCACAGACTGAGCAAATAAATGAAGATTTAAATAATAACAAAGACAATGAATCCATACAGAGAAATTCTGATGGAACTTGGTCTTTAGGATCTCCTACACCAAGAGAATTAAATGACGGTTCTGGAATATCCCCTGTTTTTATCGATATAACTCCAAGTAAAACTATAGTTGATGAGGGCGATAGTTTTAATATTGATTTTTCAACATTAAAGCCTTTAGCTGTTGATTTGATTATTAATTTCAGTTTAGCGAATAGGACTTTCACCGATGATGATTACAACGGGCCTAGTTCCATTATGTTATCTGAAGGTACAAGCACAGGTTCTGTAACTATTGATATTGTAGATGATGCTATAGATGAAGGAGATGAATTCATTAATATCGTAGTAGATATAATTGAAGATCCCTTTATATTGAATAGTAATTTTATACAGATCATTGTCGTGGACAATGATTTTACTGTGGCCGATTGGGGAATTCCCACAAATCCGACCTTCGATAAGGTCAATTCTACAGGACCAACAAATTATTTTGAAAGTTTAAATGGTAAATCTGGTAATGCTCTAAGAAAAGCTATACAAGATATTATTGCCGAAGAAGGTGTAGTAAAAATCCATACCTATTCAGACATTATAGATATTTTAAAATCTGCAGACCAAAGCCCAAGTAATAGTAACCAGGTTTGGTTAGCCTATCGCGAGGAATCTCGGCCTAAATATTTGTATCAATTAAGTTCTTCGGGAACTGGATTTTGGAATAGAGAGCATGTGTTTCCAAGATCTCGAGGTGGTTTTTTCAGTATAGAAGAAGATGATGTTGCTACCGGGATAAATGAATGGTGGGAAACTAGCGCAGACTCGTTGAGACACGCCAATTCTGATGCACATGGTTTGAGAGCTACGGATGCGAATGAAAACAGCTCCAGAGGAAATAAACATTTTGGAAGTATAAACAATGCTGATTCTTATGCTGGATCTTTTGGAACTCTGGGAAGTTTTAGAGGAGATGTGGCGAGAGCAGTTTTTTATCTAACTATTCGTTACAATAATCTTTTTGTAGTTAACGGATTTTCAGATGTTACAGGCCAATTAGGAGATTTGGAAACACTCCTGCAATGGCATACAGATGATCCTGTAGATGATTTTGAAATGAACAGAAATAATGTTGTTTACACTTGGCAAAATAATAGGAATCCTTTTATTGACTATCCAGAATTAGTGGGTTATATTTGGGGAGACAAGCAAGGCGAAACCTGGAACCAATCGCTTTCTGTAAATCAAAATAAGTCTCAAGATATTTCTATTTATCCTAACCCAGCTACAACTTACATTCAATTTAAAGGTATAAAAACTGCTACGAATGTAGAATTTTACTCAATGACAGGTAAGAAAGTGTTGGAAAAGCAGATTTTGAACGGAACTCAATTATCTTTGAATCTTATTTCCGGGGTGTATTTAGTTAGGATTATCACAGACTCTAAAGTCACCACAAAGAAATTAATCATCAAATAATAGATTATTACTAATTATTATTCAAAAGCCATTTGTAGTAAAATGGCTTTTTTAATTTTATAAAAAATATAAAATGAAGGCATCTTATTTTAAACATACATTGGAATTTAAAAAACCGAGTGGAACTTCAAGAGGAGTTTTAAAAACCAAAGAGTCCTGGTTTATCAAGATAGAAACTGAACATAAATTCGGAATAGGGGAGTGCGGGCTTCTTAAAGGTTTGAGCATCGATAGAATCGAAGATTACGAAGATACTTTGAATTGGCTTTGTGATAACATTCATCTAGGACTTGATTCTCTATATTCTAAGCTTAAAGAGTTTCCATCGATTCAGTTCGGATTGGAAATGGCTTTTCAATCTTTTGCTTCAGCAAATCCTTATGTTTTATTTCCTTCAAAATTTACAGAAGGTGAACAAGGAATGGTCATCAATGGATTGATTTGGATGGGAGAAAAGTCATTTATGAAAAGTCAAATTCAGGAAAAAATAAAACAAGGTTTCAGTTGTATTAAATTGAAAATAGGAGCGATTGATTTTGAATCTGAATTGGAATTACTGAAATACATCCGAAGTGAATTTTCAGCTTCAGAGATCGAATTGCGCGTTGATGCTAATGGTGCTTTTTCTCCAGAAGATGCTCTCGACAAATTGAAAAGATTAAGTGAATTTGATTTACATAGTATTGAGCAACCAATCGCTAAGGGTCAGTGGAAAGAAATGGCAAAACTCTGTGAGCAAACGCCTTTGCCAATTGCTTTGGATGAGGAATTAATTGGAATTAAAGACGTAACAAAAAAGGAAAAAGCATTACTAACGATTAAACCTCAATATATAATTTTGAAACCTAGTTTAATTGGTGGGTTTCAGGGATCGAGAGAATGGATCGAGCTAGCAAATCAGCAGAACACCAAATGGTGGATAACGAGTGCACTGGAAAGTAATATTGGGTTGAATGCTATCGCTCAGTTTACTTTTTTACAAAATAATAACATGCCACAAGGATTGGGAACAGGTGGTCTTTATACGAATAATATTGAAAGTCCTTTAACGATTGAAGGAGAACACATCACGTACAACCCTAAACAAAACTGGGAAAATAAATTTAATTTATGAGAGATAGAACATTTATCCAACAAGCTTACACAGGAAAAATCGGCCAATGGAAATATGTTATTCCAGTTTTTTTGTTTTTTGGCTTAATGGGGCTTAATATCTTATTTTCATACTTGATGGATATTGATCAGTCTGAAATTATTGCAGAGCAAATAGAAGCGGACGGGAAAAATTTTACTTTTTTTACACTTTTAATACCATTTGCCTTTTTATTATTTTTTTTATTTATTTATGTAAAATTTGTTCATCAGCAGTCCATTAAATCATTAACTACAAGCAGAAAAAAAATAGATTGGTCAAGAGTAGGTTTTAGTTTTCTACTTGTCTCAATATTTATTTCATTAATGACTTTTGGTGATTATTTTTTTAGACCCGATGCTTATGAAATGAACTTTGATTTTTCTCAGTTTATAGTTTTAGCTGCAATAGCGATTATTTTAGTACCAATACAAACAAGTTTTGAGGAATACATGTTTAGGGGTTACTTAATGCAGGGAATTGGAGTTATCTCAAGATATCGTTGGGTTGCCTTAATATTAACTTCATTGATTTTTGGTTTAATGCATTTTGCAAACCCTGAAGTAAGTGTGTTAGGACCTGTTATTATGATTAGTTATATTGGGACTGGTTTCTTGTTAGGTATAATGACTTTAATGGACGAAGGTTTGGAGCTTGCCCTGGGTTTTCACGCAGGGAATAATTTAATTACAGCATTACTAGTCACTGCTAATTGGACAGCATTTCAAACTGATTCTGTACTCATTTATACTGAAAAACCCACAGCAGGGTTTGATGTTCTAATTCCAGTCCTTGTCATATATCCAATTTATTTATTAATTATGGCTAAAGTTTATAAGTGGAAAAACTGGAATTCAAAGCTCTTTGGTAAAGTCGAACTGCCTGATAATGAGTTATAATAATTGGTTGAGAGTTTCAAAATGATTGTTATATTTATGGAATATTATAAGGATTCATAAATCTATTATTATGGTAAAGTATGCAGTTGAAATCCATCCTCTTTTTAAAATCAATGGTCATCATTTTAATAAATCTGAATTGTATTCAGTGGCTTATAGCTTTGTAAAGGAAGGAGAGCCTTTCGAAGAACAAATCGGCAATTTTCTGCTGGATTGGCTAAACGAAGATTATGAAACAATAAAAGTTAGAACTTCTGGATCGACTGGTGATCCGAAAGTCTATTTTTTGGACAAGCAAAAAATGATCAATAGTGCCCTGGCCACGGGTAAATATTTCAAAACTCCCGAAGAAACTAAAGCTTTACTTTGCCTACCAGCTAATTATATTGGAGGGAGGATGATGATAGTAAGAGCGATGGTTCTAGGTTGGGATTTGGATCTGGTGGAACCCAAATCAAATCCACTTGATGAGCTTTTCAAAACCTATGATTTTTGTGCGATGACTCCATTCCAAATGGATAATTCTCTTGGAAGACTTCATTTGATTAAAAAACTGATAGTTGGAGGTGGCGCCGTCACAGATAATCTAATCGGATTAATACAAGGCATACCTACAACCGTTTATGAAGTGTATGGGATGACAGAGACCATATCTCACATTGCAGCCAGAAAATTGAACCCTAAGACTGATAATAAAGAGAAAAGGCCTTTTAAAGCTTTACCCAACGTAAGTGTATCACAAAACGAAAACAATTGCCTGGTCATAAAAGCACCTAAAATTTTAGATGAGGAATTGATCACCAATGATATTGTTGAGGTACTTACCTACAAGAAATTTTTCTGGAAAGGAAGATTAGATAATGTTATCAACACTGGTGGAATTAAAATTTTTCCAGAAACTGTTGAGAAAAAACTCCAAAAACTTATCACACATAGATTTTACGTTGCAGGAGTCCCACACGATTCACTTGGCGAAGAAGTTGTATTGTTTATTGAAGCTCCCGAAAACAAACAGTATTTAAGCGATCTGAAGCATGCTATCGAACAAAAGAAATCTTTGGATAAATATGAAAAGCCAAAGCATATATACTTTGTTGATAAATTTGAAGAAACCGATTCCGGTAAAATTCACCGTAAAAAGACCTTATCAAAATTGATTAGCTGATTCAATTTAATCTCTTACTTTTTCTACATTAATATAATACCCATATTTATTAATAGCTAGCTCTTCCATATTTTTCAGATCAATTTCAATTAATTTCCATTGATGCGTTATAACCTCTCTATAAACAAAATTTTCTGATGAATTTTGAAATTCTATGGGCATCTTAAAGTCATTTACATCTGCTTCCCATCTCATATACAATCGATCTCTTTCATCAAATTTTAATTGCAATGTCGGTATGGAGGAAAAATTGAGATATTGATTGAATATTGGTTCAAGGCTTTTTTTTGTTCTTTGATCATAAAATGCTATCACATCATTAGTGTTGATCGTTTTATATTTAAAAGTTTCATGAAATTCTTTCAAGAGTGACCACCATTTTTCATCATTATTAACCACACTCCTCAAAGTATTGAGCATATTGGCTCCTTTGTAATACATATCTCCAGAACCTTCATGATTTAAGCCATATTCACCTATGATTGGACTGTCATTGGCTATTATTTTTCTTAAGCCGTGTAGATAAGTAATCGCTTCTTTTTTTCCAAATTCACATTCTACAAATACAGACTCTGCATAGGCGGTAAAGCTTTCGTGTATCCACATATCAGCTATGTCTGATGCCGATACTGAATTCCCAAACCATTCATGAGCAGATTCATGGATAATTATAAAATCCCATTTTAATCCAATACCAGTATTTGACAAATCATTTCCCAAATACCCATTTTGATATCCATTTCCATAAGCAACAGCACTTTGGTGTTCCATGCCCAAATAAGGCGTTTCAACTAATTTATAACCGTCTTTTTTAAAAGGATAATCACCGAATTTTTCATAAAAACAATCCATCATAGGTTTTACCTGTTCAAATTGCTCTTTTGCCTTTTCCAAATTTTCTTTTAGGACGTAATAATTTATAGTCAAACCTTTGTAATTGTCTTCAAAATGAGTGTAGTCTGCAACATTCAAAGTGATATTGTAGTTATTGATAGGATGTTCAACTCTCCAGTGCCATTTTGTATAGCCGTTTTCTAGAGGTATTTCATCAATTAGTCTTCCATTGGAAACATTCATTAACCCATTGGGTATGCTTACTTTGATGTCAGCAGAATCGGGCTCATCACTTTGATGGTCTTTATTAGGATACCATAAACTAGCTCCTGTTCCCTGGACTGCAACTGCTATAAAGGGCTTTCCATTTTTATCTTCAGAAAATACAAATCCTCCATCCCATGGAGCATTCTTGGCGACAATTGGATACCCTGAATAGTAAAATTTCAGACTTTCAAGGTTTCCTGCCTTCAGTTGTTCGTTGAATTTAAGAAAAACAGCATTTTCTTCTCTTTCATAAATTAAATTTTTACCATTAAAAATAATAGAATCTATGTTCATATTCTGAAATAAATCAAGCTGAATTTTGGATGTATTTTCAATAACTTTAAAATCAATTTTATTAAAACCGCTTAAAAACTTTGTTTCAGGATCTAGTTTTATATCTAAATCATAAGCGAGAACATCAAAGCTTGTACGTTCTGGTCGTAAACTTCCGCGGAGTGTATCTGCTCTGGTAAATTTCTCTTGATCTCCCGATAATAATTGAGACTGCCCGTTGATTGTAAAGCTAAAGATGAAAAGGAAAATGTATATTCGTTTCATAAATGATCAGTATAATTTATTACTATAAAACTATGAAAAAAGTTATTTTTTTATTGCTCTCTATTGTATTTCTTTCTTGCGGGAAAGATAGTAATCTTATTGATGGTGAAATTAAAAACTCAAATGGTAAAGGCATTGAGGATGTGCTGGTTCAAGTCATGGGTACAGATTTAAATTCAAAAACAAATGCTAAAGGTGTTTTTAGAATCAATACAAAAGATAGGGGAGATGAACTTATTTTCACTCACCCGGAATATGAGATGTTTAGAATAAAATTAGATGATTCAGAGGTATCAGTTATTCTTAAAGAAAAGAATACCCAAGAGCAAGAGAAATAAATCTATTATTTCCCGAAGCTCCTTTAAAAGCATCGGTGAAACCGAAATTGTACCTTGCATCGATTCTTAGTCCGGATCCCAAACTCAATCCAAGTCCGGCAGCACCTGAAATGTCAAGTTTTTCAGATTCAAGAATTTCTGATCCATTAATGAGATAACTGAATTGCGGTCCAAACTGAAGATTGAACACTCTAAGAAAATGTAATTTCAAAATCACAGGCACCAAAGCATAATCTGTTTCAATATCATCTCCATTGAATTCACCTCCTTGCTGAGAAAACAAGACTTCTGTTTGTAAGGCTAAGGCATTGAATCGAACACCAGCAAAAATGCCTCCAGTAAAACCTAATCTTCCTTCGGCATTAATTTCAGAAATAGAGGCATAATTGATACCACCTTTTATACCTAAATCAAAATTTTGTGACTGAGAGTTTAGACTGTAGAGACTTAGAAATGATATAAAAATTAATTTAAATACAAATTTCATAACTATTGTTTTTTCAATAACGTTGATTAATCAAATTTAGTTTAGTAAAGCTGATAATATGATGTCCAATTCGTCAATACTTAGGTTGATCTCTATAATTCTTCCACTCTTATCGACAAGATAATATTGTGGTAAATCTGTGATTCCTAGTTCCGTTGGTAATTTGCCCGTGAAGCCGTTTTTCACTCTCAAGGATTTCCAGGGAATAGATTGCTCGGAGACAGAATTTACCCAGTCTCCTCGATTTGTATCTAAAGAAACACCAATAATTTCAAAACCCTTAAACTTATGTTTTTGATAAACGTTAAGTAATTGCTCCTGTCGTTCTTCACATTCTTTACACCAACTATTCCAAAATTGAATAAGATTATATTTAGAAAAATAAGATTTCAAATCAACTGTTTCAGATGTAATTGAAATCAAATCAAAAGATGGAATTTTACTTCCGATTTGGTATTTTCTCCGTTTGTGCTGATATTTTTCTAGAATATCAACATCTTGAGGATTTAGATTATCAACATCAAGCTTTGATACCAAACTTTTTACATCATTATAGAGTAAGGTTTGATTCATGCTCATCTTAGAAAGTGTTTTACCAAGGTAATCGTGATTGGGATGAGCCTTTATCAAGCTATCCATTTCATCTAAAATCAGATCCCGATTTCTTTTAGATTTTGAAGTTGATTTGAGAAATTCTGCCAAGTAAGCTTTTAGTTCTATAGTTTCCCCTCCACTTAGTTGATTGACCTCAAAGTCTTTAATCACTTCATCTCCAAGTTTTAAATCATCTACTATGATATCAAAAATTAAAGTATCATTTTCTAGATAAAACGCTTCTGAAGAATTAATAGAATCAAATTGAAATTGAAAAGCTGTAGGAGATGTTACTGCGCCTTCAAATAGAAATGCATTATTAGTGACTTGGGCACTATCAAGTTGATTCTTGTACTTGATGTTGATGTAGTCTTTAAATTCACCATTAATAGTTCCTCTGACCACATAATTTTGAGTTGAAGAAGTCTTTTCTAAGGGTTGCATACACGATAGCAACGTGAGACTAAGAATAAAAAAGAAAATTTTGTTCATGAAGTCAAAACTAAGGTAAAATAAAAGACCGATGAATTTTCATCGGTCTTTTAAAAGCTAAATAATTTAATTAGTCAATTAATTGAAATCATTTATTCTTTCGCTTAAGTCATAAATTTTAGCATCTGCTGGTAAAACTTTTTCAATAATGCTGCTTCCAGCTGCACTTCTATAGCCACCTGCACAATGAACTACAATAGGCTTATCTGTAGGAATATCTTTTGCAGAATCTCTTAATTCATTAAGTGGATGATTCTTAGCAGATTCAAATTTTTTCTCTTCATTGAACTCACTGATATTTCTTATATCGATGATTGTATAATGATTTGGATTTTGTTTAAAGTCTGTATAATCAAAGTCATCCGAAGATTCAAATTCAACTTGACCTAAAGTTAACACTGCTTTAATTTGTGACTCATAGCCAATTTTAGCAATTCTTGAAACAACTTCATCATATTCAGAAATCGAATTCAATACCAAATAAAAGTTTTCATTAGGCTTTATAATCGCTCCAATCCATGTCTCAATTTTGTCATTTTCAGACCTTGCCATTATGTTTATACTACCAGGGATATGATTGGCCTTAAAATCAGCTTGAGGTCTTGTATCAACAATCGTAGCATCTGCGTCAAACTTTTCTACGTTTAGGTGAACAAGAATATTGGAAACGGAAGCTCTAAAGTTTTCAGCTCCTGTTTTATTTATATCTACATCATGTCCAAAATAAGCTGGAATGAAAGGTTGTCCATCAAGAATTTCACTTACAAACTCTTCTTCAGTTTGTTCCTGGAAAGCCCAATTACCAATTCGCTCGTTGCCTAGTGTACTTGTTGTATCATCACTCATATTTTTTCCACATAAACTACCAGCACCATGAGCTGGATAGACCCAAACATTATCTGACAAGTGATTGTACTTCGTGGTCATAGTTTTATACATGGCCTGGGCAAGTTCTCTACGTTTAGCGGTCATGTTACCAGCTTTCTCTCTTAAATCGGGTCTTCCTACATCACCTATAAATAAAGTATCACCAGTGAAAATAGCTTCTTTAGTCGTAGCAGCATCTACAGCATGAACAGTAATTCCATCTGGAGAATGTCCAGGGGTGTGGAGACATTTAAAGGTAACGTCTTCCATTTTCAACTCGTCGCCTTCATCAAATGGGTGATGAGGATAGTCAGCACCAACTAGTTTACTTACATAAATAGTAGCTCCTGTTTCTTTATGGATTTGCAAATGACTACTCACAAAATCTGCATGAGGATGTGTTTCGAACACAGCTACAATTTTGGCATTGTTTTCTTCTGCAAATTCATAATAAGGCTGCGGATCCCTTGCAGGATCAACAACTGCCATTTTTCCATTGCTTACGATAGCGTAAGAAAGATGCGATAAAGGTTTGTCGTTATATTGTTTAATTGTCATAGTAATTTCTTTTGATTATTGATTCATTTTTCCGGTGGCACAACTTATGAATGATTTTGCCTTATTTAAATAAGTGTTGGCATTTCCCAGTACCGGATATCCTAATTGTTTTAATTTCTCTTCAACTGTAAATAGTGAGGATTCTTCAGCATAGGTAAATTCTTCAGATGATTCTTCTGCATCAACATTAATATCTGAAATTCCATTAAGAGATATAAGGTTTTTAGAAATTGTATTGGCACAGCCGCCACATTTTAAATTTTGTACTATTATTTTTGTTTGCATTTTATTTAGTTTAAATATCAACACTTGAATTTAATTGTTTTGAATTCAGAATGAAACTGAATTCAAGTCTAAACTAGGTGTCAAATTTTAAACAAAATAAAGGAATTATATGAACTGTGGCAGTAACAAAAGTTACGGATACTAATCAATATCAATTAATTTAATAGAATTTCTATTCAGTTTTATTCGGTTGGTTTTTTCGAGCCTTTTTAGAAGTCTGGAAATCACAACGCGACTGGTGTGAAGGTCGAATGCAATGTCTTGATGTGTAACCTTAATTTCTGAATCATTATAATGTTTGGATTTGTTTCTCAGGTATTCCAACAAACGTTCATCCATTTTTTTGAAGGCAATAGTATCAATAGTTGATACCATTTCCATTAAACGCTGGTGGTAGCTGTCGAAAATAAAATTCCTCCAAGATTTGTATTTTCCTAACCACTCTTCCATTTTTTCAATGGGAATCATCAACAACCTGGATTCTGTTTCAGCAATAGCTCTTATTTCACTTACCGCAGAGCCAGTACAGCAGGATAAAGTCATAGCACAAGTTTCACCTTTTTCTAAATAATAAAGCATAAGCTCAAAGCCATCTTCATCTTCTCTCATCACTTTAATAACCCCGTCTATAAGTAGTGGCATTGCAGATAGATATTGACCAGTTCTGATTAATTCATCACCAGAATTTACCTGCTTAATAACTCCAATGTCATTGATTTCCTGTAGCAATTCTTCTTCAAAAATATGTCCGTAGTTTCTTTTAATTTCTTCTTGCATGTGCTTAATTGTATTTTTGTATAAATATAAAACCCATGACTTATTTAAATGGCAAATTTTAAAATTTTTAAGCCTTATGGCATGTTAAGTCAGTTCATCAATAACCAAAAGCGAAGAAGAAACAAAAGACTTCTTGGTGAACTCGGCAATTTTCCTGAAGGAATTATGTCTGTTGGACGACTGGATCAGGACTCTGAGGGTTTATTGTTTCTTACTACGGATGGAAAATTCAGCCATAAAATTACATCAACAGGTATCGAAAAAGAATACTGGGCTCAGGTAGACGGACAAGCTACAGAAGAGCATGTTGATGAACTTTCAAAGGGCGTCGAAATTAGTATTTACGGGAAACCTTATCAAACTAAATCCTGTGAAGTTCGCTTGATGACTCCACCAGACGATTTGCCTAGACGCGCAAAAGACATCAGAAACGAAAATGAACATGGAAGAACGTCATGGCTTTCGATTACACTCACAGAAGGAAAGTATAGACAGGTACGCAAAATGACTGCTAAAGTGGGTTTGCCAACCTTGAGGTTAATTCGCTACAGAATAGGAGAGGAGACGATTGAAAATATGAAGCCTGAAGAAGTAAGAGCTTTAATTTAAAACTACCACCAAACAACAAAACATTTGCTGGTTTCACCTTTTTGATTTTTTCTGAACAGCATAACAGATTGCTTTTTATCCATAAATTCTTGAAGTTGATATAAAACTTTTGAATAGGAGTGCCAATCAGTATGCTGAGTTTCATCTGTAAACCAATTTATTTTTTTTGGAATATAAAATATATGATGCTTCCACTTTTTATTTAAAAATTCTTCAAGTGTATAAAAATAACCAGCTACGGCTTTTAGATTTGTTTTAAAAAAGCGGGTTCGGCAATTTTCAGGAAGAAAGAGAATCGCCTTAAAACAAACTTCCTGTTTAACTTTCCAGGGATCTATATGATACTTACTTAAAAAACTTCCTGCCATAGGGTGATAAAGCAGTGGGAATTGCTGTGATCTTAATTTTTCAATTTTGTCAATAAATCTATCACGCCTGTTTGGACCAATCCAGCAACAGTCGGGATCTTCATGAAGACTATCATCATAAAGATAAATCTTATTAATTAACTCGGTGTGGATGATCTTATCTTCAGTGGTATCTCGAAAAATGAAATCAAATTCACCAATTGTGGTCTTATTATCAATTACCTGCAAGCTGTAAGCTAATTCTTCAAAATGTTGAGATTGTTCCAAATAGTATTTGAAAAATATTTCAGCTCTTTTTCCTACGAAATTGAAGGTTCTGGCTTCTTCGAACGGAAAACTTTCGATTTGCTTGATTTTTGAAAGTAAATCAAATTCAAAAGTTAAAATGCCTGTGTTAGGAAGTTGATCAATCATCAACTCCGTATTCATAAAGCCTTTAAATTGTTTTAATATTTGAAGATCAGTATCTTTAGTCTGCAAGTTCTAAAGCAATTTTTATCATTTGATTGAATGTGGTTTCTCGCTCTTGAGCAGATGTCTTTTCACCAGTGATCAACGAATCTGATATCGTAAGAATGGCCAGGGCATTGACATCGTGTTTTGCAGCAATGGAATATAAGCCTGCAGCTTCCATTTCTACGCATAAGACATTATAAGCAGCCCACATCTGGTGATCCAATGGATCGTCTGTATAAAATAAGTCTGATGACAGCACATTTCCTGCTTTAAATGAAATATTGAGCTCTCTGGCAGTAGTAATGGCTTTATCAAATAACTTAAAACTAGCCGTAGGTGCAAAATCACCACCATTAAACCTATTTCTATTTAAGGATGAATTGGTGGAAGCGGCCATAGCTATAACTACATCTCTCATTTCTACTTCTTTTTTAATAGCGCCAGCACTACCTACCCGTATTAAGTTTTTGACACCAAATTCAGTAATAAGTTCATGGGCGTAAATACTGATGGATGGGATTCCCATTCCAGTACCCTGAACGGATATGTTATGTCCTTGATAAGTACCCGTATAACCAAGCATTCCACGAACTTCATTATAACAAGTGACATTTTCCAGGAAAGTTTCGGCTATCCATTTTGCTCTTAGCGGATCCCCAGGTAAAAGTATAGTTTCGGCGATATCGCCTTTTTTAGCATCAATATGTATACTCATATTTTTAAAATTTAATAGGTTGAGTTAGATGATTTTCCTTTTACAATAGCAATTCCCGCAGAAGCACCAATTCTAGACACACCAAGGTCGATGTATTTTTTTGCAGTCTCTGAATCTCGAATGCCCCCGGAAGCTTTAATTTTTACTTTATCGGATATATTGTCTTTCATAATTTTTACAGCTTCCAAAGTTGCTCCATGACTACCAAAACCAGTAGAGGTTTTCACATAATCGGCATTTGCTTTTTCTGAAAGCTTACAGGCTACAGCGATTTCTTTATCAGAAAGATTACAAATTTCTAAAATCACTTTTAGAGTGTGTTTTCCTATGGCTTTCTTGACAGCTGAGATATCAGTTTGTACATAATCAAAATCTTTGGCTTTCAATTTCCCTTGGTGGATGACCATATCTATTTCAGAAGCTCCATCTGCTATGGCTTGTTTTGCTTCTTCAACTTTGGCTCTGGTAGTACATGCGCCTAAAGGAAAACCAACTACAGTACAAACTTTAGATTCTGAATCTTTTAATAGTTCACTCGCTTCTTTCACATAGCTTGAATTAATGCAAACCGTTGCAAACTTGTAAGCGATAGCTTCCTCACATATATTATGTACCTGTTTTAAAGTAGCGTCGGCGTTTAGTAAAGTGTGGTCTATATAAGTGTTCATAGTGGGTTGAATGAATTTTTAGTAAATATAAAAGTTTGAAATTGATATTAGTAATAATACCAAAAGAATATTGATATCAAGGGTTTGCAGTATTAAGAATATATTGTACTTTTGCAGGCATTAAAATAAAACAAATATTTATGAATCATTATGAAACTGTTTTCATCTTGAATCCCGTTTTATCTGAAGACCAGATAAAGGAAACAGTAAAGAAATACGAAGATTTTCTTGTTTCGAAAGGTGCAGAGATGGTAAACAAAGAAGATTGGGGCCTAAAAAAATTGGCTTACCCGATCCAGCACAAAAAAAGTGGATTTTACCACTTACTTGAGTACAAAGCAGATGGAACTACCATCGAGCCTTTAGAAGTCATGTTTAGAAGAGACGAGAGAATGATGCGTTATTTGACCGTTAAATTGGACAAACATGCTATTGATTGGGCTAAAGAACGAGTTAAACGAATTAAAACTGGCGCGTAATTATGGCAACAATTGAAGAACAATCGAAAGGAAAGAACGACGGTGAGATAAGATATCTGACTCCGTTAGATATAGAAACTAAAAGTAAAAAGCGTTTTGATCGTTTCAGAAGAGCTGGCATTAAGTATATCGATTACAAAAATGCTGACTTCTTGATGGAATTTGTAAACGAACAAGGTAAAATTTTACCAAGACGTTTAACAGGAACTTCTTTAAAATACCAAAGAAAAGTATCACAAGCTATTAAGCGTTCTCGCCACTTAGCTTTGATGCCATACGTTGGTGATTTATTAAAATAAAAAAGGCAAAAAATGGAAATTATACTAAAAAAAGACGTTGATAATCTTGGTTTTGCCGATGACCTTGTCTCTGTAAAAAATGGATACGGTCGTAACTTTTTAATACCTCAAGGACTTGCTGTATTAGCAACACCCTCAGCTAGAAAAGTTTTGGCAGAAAATCTTAAGCAACGTGCTTATAAAGAAAAGAAAATTGTAGATGAAGCTAAATCATTAGCTGAAAAAGCAAAAGAACTTGATATCAAAATATCTTCCAAAACAGGAGCAGGTGACAAGCTTTTCGGAAGTATTACCGCTGGTAACCTTCAGGACATATTAGCAAAACACGATGTCGATATTGATAAGAAATATATTACCATTCTAGGTGGAAACATCAAACGTTTAGGTCAATATGACGCTAAATTGAGATTCCACAGAGATGTAATTTTAGACTTCACTTTTGAAGTCATCGCTGAAAACTAGCATGATTAATAAAACAACAATTTTTTAATTATAAAGCCGACCTATATGGTCGGCTTTATTTTTTCAAACACTTAAACAATTCATAATATGAAAAAAAGCTACATTTTAATTTTAATGTTTTTTATTGGGCTATCAACTTCTATGGCTCAAGTAACAACATCGACCATGTCTGGTCTTGTAAAAGATGATGCTGGAATTACATTGCCTGGAGCCAATGTTGTAGCAACTCATACACCTACAGGTTCAGTATATGGAGCTATGACCAATATTGATGGAAGGTTTAGACTTAATAATATGAGAATCGGTGGTCCTTACCAAGTAAAGATCTCTTATGTCGGATTTGAAACTAAAACTCTTGAGAATATCAATCTAGATCTTGGTGAAACTTACAATATTGACGTAACTCTTGTAACGACTTCCAATGCTCTGGATGAAGTCTTAATTACAGTTTCAGATAATCCAACGTTTTCAAGTGAAAGGACTGGCGCAGCGACGCAAATTACCAGCAAAGATTTAAAAAGGCTGCCAACTATTTCCAGATCTGCACAGGATTTTACAAGATTGGAGCCTTCTGCAAGTGGAAATTCGTTTGGAGGTAGAAATGACCAGTTCAATAACTTCAGTTTAGATGGTGCTGTTTTCAACAACCCTTTCGGATTGGATTCTCCTACACCAGGAGGTCAAACAGGAGCACAACCAATTTCTTTGGATGCTATTGAACAAATAAAAGTAACAACAGCACCTTATGATGTGACTTTGTCTGGTTTTACTGGAGCTTCTGTAAATGCTGTTACCAAAAGTGGTGATAATACTTTTAAGGGTACGGTGTACTCCTTCTTCAGAAATGAAGATTTGACTGGCGGTAAAATTGAAGGACAAGATGTCCCTAGAAACGATTTGGAGCAAATTCAATATGGTGTAAGTGTAGGTGGACCTATCGTTGAAAACAAATTATTCTTTTTTGCCAACTTCGAAAAAGATGACAGAACAGATCTTGGTGCTCCTTTTGCACCCAATCGAGGAACAGGATCGATCAACGAATCCAGAGTTTTAGCCTCGGATATGATGGCGGTTTCTAATGCTTTAGGACAACTTGGTTACGATACTGGTAGATTTGAAAATTTCAATTATAATTCTGAGTCTACCAAAGGCATTTTAAAATTGGATTGGAACATCAATCAAAACCATAAAGCAGCACTTATTTACAATTTCTTGAGAGCTTCCAAAGACAATGCAGCCAATAGAACAGCTTTAGGCTTTAGAGGACCGAGTCCTTCCGTCATTCAGTTTGAAAATTCTGGTTATGAAATCAACAATAATTTGAATTCAGTTCAATTTGAATTAAATTCTACTTTCGGTAATAAATACTCCAATAAACTTCAAGCTGGATACACTTATTTTGATGACTTCAGAAATCCGTTTTCTACACCGGCACCTCCTATCACTATTCAGGATGGTAGTGGATCAAACTATATCATTGCAGGGCATGAGCCGTTTTCTATAAACAATGAGTTGCAGCAGAAGGTATTTCAAGTCACCAACAACTTCAACATTTTTGTTGGAGATCACTCGGTAACCCTTGGTGCCTCATTTGAACGTTTTGAATTTGATAATTCATTCAATTTAGGGGGGTATGATAATTTTGGAAATCCTAATGGTTACTTTGGTACCTTCAATGCGTATCCATCTGTCGATGCTTTTTTGGCAGATGCAAATGCAGGTAGCCAAAGTGCAATTGCCCAGAATCTAGCTTTTGCTCAAAATGTATTTGACTCCAGGAATGGAAACGGCGTTGGGAATGACGGAGGCTTTAGATTGTCTGAAACCAATGTAGGTCAATTGTCTTTTTATGCTCAGGATGAGTGGAGCATGACTAATAATTTCAAGTTCACTTACGGTTTAAGATTAGACAAGCCATTATACTTTGATACGGATGAAAAAATTCAAGAATTTATTGATATCGATAACGGTGCAACTGTAGACCCTACGACTGTGTATTACGATCCTGAAACCAATTCAGAAACTACACTAAATTCAACACAATTACCGACAGATGAATTTTTGATTTCTCCAAGACTTGGATTTAACTGGGACGTTAGAAACGATAAAACTTTACAGATAAGAGGTGGAACTGGAATATTCACTGGAAGGTTGCCTTTCGTTTGGATTGGTAACCAAGTTAGTGGTGCAGATCAAGGGTTCTTCCAAATTGTTGATCCGGATTTTAAATTTCCACAAGTATGGAGAACCAATGTAGGATTGGATTATAAATTTGATAACGGTATCATCGCTTCTACAGACATTTCTTACACTGAAGACATAAATGCAGCACACGTTCAAAACTGGGGGTTAAGAGAACCAACACAAACTTTGGCTGGAGTAGATAGCAGAGCTGTTTACACTGAATCTGATAAAGGTGAGAATAATGCTTATGTATTTACAAATTCTAACAAAGGAAGAATTTTTAATGCTGTTGGTACTTTAAAGAAAAGTTTTGATAATGGTTTATATGTAAGTACTTCTTATAGTTACTTAAATGCCAAAGACGTCAATTCCATTGAAGCTGAAATTACTGGAGATGCATTTACTTTTAATCCAACAGTTGGTAATGCTAATAATGATGTTTTAGGATTTTCCAAATATGGAGATACTCACCGTTTTATTGCTGTGATCTCTAAAAACTTTCAGTATGGATCGAAAAACCAATGGGAAACAACAGTTTCCAGTTTTGTAGAATATGCTAAAGGAGGTCGATACAATTATACATACGGTGGTGACATCAATAATGATGGATCCAACATTAACGACCTTATTTATATTCCAACCACCGAAGAATTAGCAAGAATGCAATTTTCTGGACCAGGTCAGGCAGATGCTTTCAATGCTTTTATAGAGGATAACGATTACATGAAAGATAACAGAGGAAGTTATTTTGAAAGATATGGAGCTTTAGCGCCATGGAGAAGTACAGTGGACGTAAGAGTTTTACAAGATTATAACTTTAAAGTATCTGGGGGAAGAACCAATACCATACAGTTGAGTTTGGATATCCTTAATTTCGGCAATTTGTTAAATTCAGACTGGGGAATAGTTCAAGAACCATTCAACCAACAACCTATTGGCGTAAACGTCGATACAGTAACCAACGAACCTGTTTACACATTCGATCAAAATAGAACAGATTCTTTTGCTGTAAATACAAGTCTAATTTCACGTTGGAGAATGCAAGTGGGCTTGAGATATATTTTCTAATCAACTTATAAATTACAATCTTAAGATCGGTAGAGCTTCTACCGATCTTTTTTTATTTTTGCACTTATGAAATACGAAAGACTTACACAGGAACAGCTCAAAGAAATGCACAAAGAATTCGTCAATTTTTTGGCAAGTCAATCCATTACCAATGAAGAATGGGAGGACATTAAAACAAATAAACCACAAGTTGCTGAAGATGAACTCGATGTCTTTAGTGATTTGGTATGGGAAAGGGTTCTGAACAACGTAAATTATCTTGAGCATTTTTCTCCACAGCAGTTATTTTTATTTGAGTTTACAGATCAATTTATCAATTTAATTGGTCTAAAAATTGAAAATGAAGCTGTGGATATCAACACCAAACAAGGTTTTCAATGGCTAAGAGATAATCTTTTGAATGATGATGTTCAGATTTATACTTCTAAAAAGCCAATAAGTGAAGACAGAAATAAAGATATTTTTGCACTCATAAAGCAAGGTGCCCACATTACCAAAGGTAAACTTTACGAGTATTTTAATGGAATGGTGGAAAAGTAAAATTATTTTAGTGGTTTTTAATATTTAAAAAATAACATGGCAAGTAAAGCGTCAATACCAAAAGGAACTCGTGATTTTTCACCTTTGGAAGTCAGTAAAAGACAGTATATAATATCTACCATTCAGAAACATTTCAAAACTTTTGGTTTTCAGCCCATAGAAACCCCAACCTTTGAAAATTCAGATACCCTAATGGGAAAGTATGGCGAGGAAGGGGATCGTCTCATCTTTAAGATTTTGAATTCTGGTGATTATCTAAAAAAAGCTAATGCTGAAGCTTATGAAAGTAAAGACAGCGTAAAGCTGTCTTCTTCAATTTCAGAAAAAGCCTTAAAATATGACCTTACAGTACCGTTTGCCAGGTATGTAGTTCAACATCAAAATGAGATTGATTTTCCGTTTAAACGCTACCAAATTCAGAATGTATATAGAGCAGATAGACCACAGAAAGGGCGATTTAGAGAATTTACACAGTGTGACGCCGATGTGATAGGCAGTGACAGTTTATGGCAGGAAGTAGAGTTTATTCAACTCTATGATACTGTGTTTTCAAGCTTAAAACTTGAAGGTGTAACTATAAAGATGAATAACAGGAAAATCCTTTCTGGTCTGGCTGAAGTTATTGGCGAAAGCGACAAACTGATAGATTTTACGGTAGCTCTAGATAAACTTGATAAAATAGGAGAGGAGGGCGTTAAAAAAGAAATGCTCGAAAAAGGTATTTCTGAATCTGCCATAGAAAACATCAAGCCTATATTCAATTTTACAGGTGATTTCTCAAAGAAAATCAATCTTCTCAAATCACTGTTATCCAATTCTGAAATTGGACAAAAAGGAATTGAAGAACTTGAATTTATTCAGAAAGCCTTAGATCAAATGCCTTTACAAACAGCAAGATTGGATCTGGACGTGACGCTTGCCCGTGGTCTCAATTACTATACAGGTGCTATTTTTGAAATTTCAGCCCCTGAAGAAGTGAAAATGGGCTCCATTGGCGGGGGTGGAAGATATGATGACCTTACTGGCATTTTTGGACTCAAAAACATGAGTGGTGTAGGTATTTCATTTGGATTGGATAGAATCTATCTTGTGCTCGAAGAATTGAATCTTTTTCCTCAAGAGATCGAAGAAACTACGAAAGTTCTTTTTATAAATTTTGGAGAAGAAGAAGCACTTTATACGCTAAAGGCAATTTCAAAACTTAGAACTTCATCAATTTCTTCTGAATTATATCCCGACACCGCAAAGATGAAGAAACAGATGACTTATGCTGATAGGAGAAACATACCTTATGTTGTGCTTGCCGGAGGCAGTGAAATGAAGGAAGAAGTCTACAATCTCAAAAACATGAAAACTGGAGAGCAGAATAAATTCAGTTTAAAAGAATTGGTAGCTCACTTTTCTAATTAAATGAGTTAAAATAGATAGACCTATTCATTACATTAAAATTAATTACTTACTAAAGAAGCTATAACTTGCTGAAAACATGACTGATATCATTTTAAAATTTTGAATTGATCATTATATTTAAAGTATAAATCTTAAAATATTTAAATCATGAAAAAACTTAGAATGATAAGTTGTATTATATTAATGTTTCCGTTTATAGGCTTATCTCAAACATTAGAGAATTTAGATTTTGTATCTCCATTTCATGAAGATTTGGCTGCAGTTCAAAAAAATGATCAATGGGCATTCATCGACAGAAATGGAGATATCGTGATAAATTTTAGATCCGACCTTGTTAGTACAAAAACTGAAAATGGTTCTTATCCACTATTTAGTAATGGTAGGTGTTTAATAGAATCCAAAAAAGATGGAATATCTTATTTTGGTTACATCGATGTGTCTGGAAAGAAAAGCATTGAACCCCAATTTCTGAACGCAAAGAATTTTCATAACGGAAAAGCAATTGTTCTTCAATTGATTAAAGAATCAGCAGGGGTAAATACAGCTTTAGGTAAAAATGTAATTTATTACAAGTACTATGAAGTTTTAATCAATGTAGATGGACCTTTGGAGGCTTATTTATCAAAAGAACCTCAAAATGTAGTTTTGGATAAATCTTATTTAATAAATCCACCAGAAATTTCTTTTACACACTTCTCTGAATCTTTATACATCAAAAAAGGTAAATCGAATAAAATAACTTTGGTTAAAATAGATTGATCATGACTAGAACTTAAGTTCTTAGGTAAGTTTTTTATGTTTAATCTTATCATTTACTGAGATAACCAAAGATGATTTTTTAAAAACTATTTATCGATTGATGAGACTTTTGGGATTATCGAATACTTTTAACTTTTGTTGTGAACTATTCATTTCTTTTAATTTTACTTTTAAAGAAAAACTATGGGATCAAATAGAGATATCAAACCTTGGGAAGATGCAAGTAAAAGTGAAGAACAAGTTCATCTATCTGATATGCATGGCGATGGAGTACATTTTAATAGAGAGCTCCAAGCTAAAGCTAAACGCAACAAACAAATCGCTAAAGAAAAGGCGGTAAAAGCTCAAAAAAAGAAAAATAACCTGAAAGGTTAAATTGAAGTACATTTCTTTAAATATTCAAACTCTGCATTTGCAGGGTTTTTTTGTGATTCTAAATTAAATAATCTGACGGACGTCAGTTTTTTCTATTAGCCTTTTTCTTAATTTTAGATTATAATAAATGTATTATGAAAAATATTTTAGCGCTTACCGACTTTTCTCCTAGTTCTATCAATGCTATCAAATATGCATTAAAGCTTTTTGAGGGTGATTCATTAAGCTTTTATATTCTCCACTGTAAAGTTCCAGATTCAACATACTCTACAGCCGAAGTGATAGCTTCAGGTAATGTAAGTTTCTATGATTCCTTGTTGAAAGTTGCTAAAGATAATTTAGATGCTTTAATATTTGATCTCAAACAAAACTTAAGTATTGATTCTATCTCGTTTCATCCCATTGTTGCTTATGATAATTTGATCGATGCAGCTGAAAATGTTATAAAAACAAACAACATTGAATTATCTGTCATGGGAACCAATGGAGTGACCAATGCAAAAGAAGTAGTTTTCGGAAGTAATACTGTAAAAATGATAAGACATATAACTGATCCTATTCTTGCAGTTCCGTTGGATTTTAAGTTTCGTCAACTTAATAACATAGCCTTACCCTTACATGATTTCGATAAATTGAGCGATCAATCTTTCAAAGGCATAGTGGATTTTATAAAGCAATATGGTGAAATGGTACATGTTTTAAGAATTTGTCCTGAACAAGTGGTAACCCAAGAAGCTAAAAACGATTCAAAAGTTTTAAACACTTTACTCAGCCCTGTTAAGTTTCATTATCATACGGTTCAAAATGTACCCTTAAACCATGTTGTGGATTGTTTTATACAAACTCACGACGTAGATTTAATTATGCTTTTAGTAAAGTCTGAAAGTATTTTTGAACGCTTTTTTACAGGCTCATCTACTACTAAAATAGCTAATGACCTAAGAGTTCCCTTATTGGTTTTTCCTAATTAAAACCCAAGAAACATAACAAAAGGGTATTAGTTTAAGAGATGATAAAATTTAGTTGACCATGGTATTTTCTCATTCATAAAAGCTTATACTCGAAAAGTATCTTACTGGACTGATTTTATTTCTTATTTAATAGGTGTCTAGTTTTATTCTCTTTTTTAATACTATTAATGATATCGAAAAGTTGTTTTTTTAGTGTTTTATATTCTTTTAAAACCTCTTTAATTGTAAGGATTAAGCGCTTATGTTCTGTCCTGTAAGCTTTTTCTTCTTGAGGTTGATCAATACCATCCACCATAATTTGCAGACCGTTTTCATGCTCTTTCACCTCTTCTATCAATTCATCATTGCGTTTTTGAGATTTGTAAATGGCATTCATTATTTCTTTGTTATTGGAAAAATGGTTAAAGGCTATTAGTTGAGGTGTAAATTCTGTCACTAAATCCTCAAAAAAAAGATGTTCATCTTTCATAAACTTAAGTTCAGATAACCATTCCTGAGAAGTTAAGTGCATGTCTTCAGCATTTAACTGATTTACAAATTTTAAAAATTTTGGTATAGTTTCCATGATTAATCATTTATTAGAATTTGAATTTCTTCTATTTCCTAAGTTTTACATCTTTTTTACATTCACTGTAGTACTAGGTATATCATTATACAAGCCACCAACTCTTTTATATACTTCAAGCCACAAGAAATATCTATAAATTTGATTTTGAAGGTTATCACTAAGTTATGGCTTTAATGAATTTCAAGAACTGATAAGGATCAGTCAAAGTAATTATTATCAGAGTGTTATATCATGATTTCCTCTACATCATCAATTTTAGGAAGAGTAGAGTCCCAACCATAAGTGACCTTAAGTTTAACCCTCAGGGCATCCAAGCCCGGAGACTCTCCATGGATAAGGAAAACCTGTTCAGGGACATTTTTAATTCTGCCGAGCCAGTTTACAATTTCTTGCTGATCTGCATGCGCAGATAGGCTTTCAATGCTTTTTACGCTTGCCTTCACGGGATAGTATTTACCAAAAAATCGAACTTCATGTGCTCCGTCGAGAAGTTGTCTTCCTCTTGTCCCTTCCGCCTGGTAACCTACAAGTAGCACTGTTGTTGAAGGCTCATCGATAAGCTGTTGCAAATAGGTGAGAACTCTTCCTCCAGTCACCATGCCACTTCCAGCTATTATAATTTTGGAGCGATGATCATCTATTGTTTCCCAGGTTTCTCTAAAGGATTGTACAATCTTAAAATGATGACACATGGCATTATATTCATCCATAGGGAGCTTATGCCATTTTGGAAAACGCTGAAATACTTCTAAAACATTATTTCCCATTGGACTGTCAATAACCATGGGGATATTGGGGATTTTATTCTTTTGATATAACTTCCATAAGATAAACATGAGCGTTTGCAGACGTTCTACTGCAAAACTCGGAATGATGAGGTTTCCTTTTTTTTCTAGGGTTTCTAAAATTAGCTGGGTCAATACCTCTTCAACGTTTTCTTTTGGATGTAATTTGTTCCCATAAGTACTTTCTAAAAATAAGACATCTGCCCATTCTGGTTGTTTTGGCGCATTTAGTAAATAATCTTGTTGACGGCCGATATCCCCTGAAAACACAAATCGCTTCTCATTGATATTCAATTCTATAAATGTAGCTCCAATGATATGACCATTGTACTGAAACCGATAAGAAATATGTTCAGAGAGTTGGATCCATTCATCTTCGATATCTACAACAAAACGCCTAATGGTCTCCTCAGCTTCAACGATTGTATAGAAGGCTAGGGCAGGGCTATGTTTGCTGTAATTTTCTTTATTAGCTTTTTGAGCTTCCTCTTCCTGAATCTTGGCACTATCTTTCAATATAATTTCTGCTATAGCAAGCGTTGGTCCTGTTCCTTTTATTTCCCCCTTAAACCCTTGCTTTACCAATCGAGGTAAATAGCCTACATGGTCCAAGTGACCATGGGTAAGTAAAACCACATCGATCTCTGAGACATCAATTGGTAAGTCTTGCCAATTGAGTTGCCTCAATTCTTTTACCCCTTGAAAAAGTCCACAATCAATGAGGATATTTTTCTCTGAAGTTTCAATTAAAAACTTGGAGCCAGTTACCACTCCAGCTGCACCAAGAAAATGAATTTTTGCAATGTTGTCCATATAACTTACGTTTACTCACATAGTTGAGATATTTCTTTAAAAATCTTTTTTTTCCTGAGTTCAGAAACTCCCAAATGGTCTAAGTAAAACTTATCATTGATCAATTCTCTTAGTAAAACCACAGACCTGCTCAGGAGAAACTGCTTTTCTCGTTGGGTAAGAAGTGTTGAAACCGTAATAGGATAAAGTGCTAAACGGTCTATTCTATCTTTCAATCCATTTTTCAATGGATAATCCCAACTTATTAACGATAACCCGCAGCACCTTCCGTACTGAAGGGCATCTTCTGTAAATCTTGTATTGGTGACCACCCAGCCAGGCTCAAGTAAAGCATCTTTTTTTGAAACCTTACTCCAATTCTCTTTAATGTCTTGGAATCTAGAATTGATATATAATGGAACTTTTACATTGCAATTGTAGCCTTGTTCGCTGTGAAATTTACATTCTATAACCGTAGTTTTAGAATTTTTATGAGCAATCACATCAATCTCATGAGACACACATTTTCCTTTTAGAATAGTACCAACTTCGGTTGTATAGCCTGAATAATTTAAAACAGCACTTATGAACCGTTCAAAAGGGAACCCCGTTGGACCTAATTCGTAGATGGCTTTTTTGAGTTTATATTTAGAGGCAAAAGAGCGTTTATTCTTTTTGAGCAAGCCAAAAGCACGGTTATAGATTTCTTTTGTTGAAATACCTTGGTAGAGTTCATCGCGCACTTTATCTAAAATCTGACTTATAGTCTTATCGTCGGCTCCTGTTCTTTTGAGTGAAGCTCTTAATTTACTTAAAGAAAATCTAACTTTTTCACCAGAAGATTTTATAATGTCTATTTGAGGTGTTTCCATTCGTTTTATATTTATGAAAAAGTCATTTTCTAAACTTTCTTAAGGCTAGAATTATTTGTTGAATAAGTCTTCTTTCTTTTAGACTCACTTAAAGTTTGTACTTTAAGTGAGTGTAGGAATCACTAAAAAGGGAATTTTTAAATGAAAACCGATTTGAGTGATGGTATTCTTAAAAAATATATTTTGAAAAAAAGAGTGTTTGTTATTGATCATGACCAATAGGTTAGTCTTGTTTTTTATTTGAAATTCATTTATAGCTTCCGTTACACTCATAGTTTTTATATTATGAAATAAATAAGCAGAATGCTTGAAAATGTCTTCTAGCAATTGCTGGTTCTGTTTTTGACTATTTGAAAGTTCGTATCCTGAAGAAACATGCATCGCATTTAACCTGGCATGGTGATGAGTTACTATTTCCTTAAGTATGGAAAGCTGAGATGAGTTAAAAGATACATTTAGATCTGTTGGGAATAGAATTTCGTGTGGATTTTCGTATGAAAAATTTGAAGGTATGGCCAAAACAGGACATTTTACAGATTTGAGAACGTGAACTGTAGTAGATCCAAAGAGAACCTCTTTGGCCCCAGTTGCTCCTTGAGTTCCCATAACAATTAGATCTATTTCCAAAGACTTCAAAAACTCACTTATAAGACTAGATATAGACTCAAATCTTGCATAAGTTTTGAAGGTATGCTTGGAAGATTTAGTTTTTACCTTTGAAATCTTGGCAAGTAATTTATCCAGCTCTTCTTTAGATTCATCTTCTGCTTTATCAATATAACCATATTCTGAAGGGTATTCTAAAGCATAATCTACTTTATAGATGGTAGGTGTATAAGCGTTAAAAACGTGAAACGTACACTCATCTCCTTTGAATAAATGCACTGCATAAGAAATTGCATTCCATGAGTTATCTGAAAAATCTGTAGGTAATAGGATCTGTTTCATAATTATTGAATTGAAGATTAATAACCGAGTGTAGTATTCAAAAACTCAAAAAGTAAGCTCATTATATAACCACTTAAAGGCTAAGCCTCTCTTTTACAGATAGGGCTTTATTTTACCTTTTCTTTTTTCAAGCTGATCTTCTAGATCACCAATGGTATTTTTGAGGGCGAGTTCATAATTTTTTTCATTGGAAGAAGCAAAAATTCTTGGTCCAGAGAGACTCAATTCTATGTCACAAATATGACCTAGTCCTTTAGGGTCGTTTTCCTTCTTAATGTATACTTGTGCCCGAATAATACTTTCGTATTTATTGTTTAATTTATTTAATTTCTTTCTAGCGTAAGTATCGAAGCTTTCGCTGGTGTCCATGTTTACAAATTGAATTTCTATATCCATCATTTTAAGTTTATATTATTTATCTAAAATTAAAGAATAGAGTAGCGTCTACAAATGATAAAAATCAGTTTAGAGAAGTTTATACATTTATACTTCAAATGCATAAACTTAAATATTAGTATAAGGTTATACAGGGACTATGTCATAAACAACATTAAGAAGATATAAGCCTACTAAAAATAAAAGGCTATAAATAACTTGTACTAATTTAACGTTGAGTATGATAAGGAACTTTACTGTACGTTGTGGAAAAATAAATAGAGCTAAGCCAAGGAAGAGTGATGACCATCCAATAAGCGTTGCTATGAGTTTATAATTTGGTTCCCAAATATTGTGAATTATGATATTGAGTAACCCAACAGTTATGGCAAAAAAGGCAAAGATGATTAAGAACTTCTCATCTTTTAAATCGTCAAAAATTTGTTTAATTCGTCTTGGATTTAGGCTTAAGATAAAAAAGAAGATGAGTAAATACCAACCCCAAAATTTTGCTAAAAAGAGTGAAATTTCCATGTTGAAAATATTAATATATTAGTATTTAAAATTAAGAGGCTAGTAGAACTTAATAAATGATATAAATCAGATTTAGTAATGTTCTGATAACCAATGACTGATTGTACTTTAGAATTAAGGCCAGTTTTTTATTTGTATTATTATGAAGAGCATTTGAAATGTATATGATGATATACTACTGATTATCGGTTGACATTGAAAAGTGACTGTCTCTAGAGTTATTTTTTCGCTCTGGCTGAGCGATTAATTTAGTTTTTCCTTCAGCTTATAATGATACCTTTCGAAAGCTATAATCCACTGAATGTATGATTAATGTCATTTCATAACATTTGTTTTAGAGTTACTTTTGAGAAGTAACTCTAAAACAAATGTTATGAAAATTGACAAATTATTTTTTTTCTTCTTTCTGATTCCTTTATTAGTGTGTGCTCAGACTCAAGAGAATTTAGATAAAATAGCTCCTTTCCATGAGGGTTTAGCAGCCATTCAAAAAGGGAGTCAATGGGGGTTTATGAATACGGAAGGTGATCTCGTTGTCGACTTTAGGAATGATTTGTTTCCAAGTCCCGAACATAAGAACTATCCTGTATTTATTGATGAACGCTGTTTAGTAACCCAAAAGAAAGATGGTATTACATATTTTGGATACATTAATCCTACAGGTAAAACCGCTATTGAACCTCAATTTTTGAACGCGACCAATTTCAAGGACGGCAAGGCCATTGTCTTAAAATTAATAAAGGAGGTTGCTGGGAAAAACGATGCTCTTGGTAAGAACGTGGTCTATTATAAATACAACGAAGTTGTGATCAGTAATGATGGCAATATTATTAAATACTTAACTCCAGAGGGAAAAAATATAGCTCTAGACAGGTCTGTTTTAAAAAACCCACCTCCTATTACTTATAAACAAATAGCTGCATCTTTATACGCTCAAAAGGATGAGAAAAACAAGTGGACTGTGCTTAAGGTTGATAAATAATTCAAGGCCTAAACCTACTCTTCTAAAAAAAATACAAAATTTAGTTTTGTGATATGCTAGATAAATGCATTACTTAAAGAATTTGATTTCCAAAAATAATAGTATGGATTTCAAAATGGATAGATAAATTTTTGCTTAAACTAAAACCTGGAATTTACATTATAACTAATATATTGATCAATGGGTTTTAAAACAGATAGAATTAGTGGTGTTTGCATACAAAGTTTAGCTTTAGTAGTCTTGTGGATTTCATTGATATCTTGTTCAGAAAAAACTGAAAAAATACAACCAGTAGAACGAGACCTTACGGAATCTGTTTATGCATCGGTAACAGTTCAGCCCGATAGTCTTTATAAAGTTTATGCGTCTGTGTCGGGAATCCTAGATAAGCTTTGGGTGGTTGAAGGAGATTTGGTAGATAATGAAGAACCTATTGCTCAAATTGTAAATAGCACACCTTTATTAAATTCTCAAAATACAAAATTCGCATTGGATCTCGCTAAAGAAAACTACAAAGGACGAGCTGCCATATTATATGGTCTGGAAGACGAAATTGAAGCTGCAAAATTGTCTGTCATAAACGATTCTATCAATTTTTTTAGACAAAAGAGTTTATGGGCTCAAAAGATAGGATCCCATTTTGATTACGAGACTAAAAAATTAAATTATGAACTTGCTACCAACCAGTTAAGTCGCCTTATAAATAAGTATGAGAGGACCAAAAATGAACTTAAAACGGCTATAAGTCAAGCAGAGATTAATCACACTACTGCTACAATTGCTACAAATGACTTTACGGTGACTAGTAAACTTAAAGGAAAAATTTACGCTTTGCTTAAAGAACCTGGAGAAATAATAAATTCTTCAGAACCTATAGCTTCCATAGGAAGTGCAAATCGTTTTGTAATGCAGTTGCTGGTAGATGAAGTTGATATCGTAAGTATTACTTTAAATCAAGAAGTGCTTATTGATCTCGAGGCGTATAGCAACACTATTTTTGAAGGAGAAATTTCAAAGATTTATCCTAAAAAAGACGAACGCAACCAAACTTTCACTGTAGAAGCTGTTTTTAAAACTTCTCCAGAAATATTATATCCTGGACTTTCTGGCGAAGCTAATATTATAATATCTACAAAAGAAGATGTTCTAACCATCCCTAAAGCTTACCTCATAGGCAACAATCAAGTTAAGACCAAAGATGGATTGGTTACCATAAAAAGTGGTTTGCAAAACATGGATTATGTCGAGGTTCTATCTGGAATAGACAAGGAAACTTTTATATACAAACCCAAGCAATGATAAACTGGAACATCATATTAAGCATAGCAAAAACACATTTGGTGACCAAGCTAAGGCAAACACTTGTTGCAACTTTGGGTGTAACTTTTGGTATTGGATCTTATATAACCTTGGTCAGTTTTATGACTGGATTAAATGCTATGCTGGACGACTTGATACTAAATCAAACGCCTCACATTCATATTTACAATGAAATTGAACCTTCAAAAGATCAACCGGTTTCTATTTATGATGATTTTGCAAGCCATTTGAACTTTGTACGTTCTATTAAACCCAAAATAAGTCAGAAGAAAATACATAATGCGTTACCAATTATTGACTACTTAGAAAAAGACAAAGATGTACTTGGGGCCTTACCTCAGGTGGTGACGCAGATTTTTTATATTGCTGGTTCCATAGAATTAGGTGGTAATCTTACGGGCATAAATCCTTTAGAAGAATCTAAATATTTTAATCTTGAAGATTATATTATTGAAGGTTCTGCAGAAACTTTAGAAAATACAGATAACGGAATCATACTAGGAATTGGTATAGCAAAGAAAATGGCTTTAAACGTTGGTGACCGCATTCAAATAAGCCCCATCAGCGGCGACTTTTTTCCATTAAAAATCGTTGGCTTTTACCAAAGTGGTATTTCAGACCTTGATGCTATTCAAAGTTTTACCAATATTTCAACTGTCCAAAGAATATTGGGTGAAGCCAATAATTATATTACAGATATTAATGTGAAGCTTAAGGATCTAGAAAAGGCTTTACCTATGTCTCAACTTATAGAGCAACAGTTTGGTCTCAAGGCAGTCGATATAAAAACAGCCAACGCCCAATTTGATACAGGAACCGATATACGAAACCTTATTACTTATGCCGTCTCTATCACGCTTTTAATAGTGGCTGGCTTTGGAATTTATAATATTTTGAATATGCTTATTTATGAAAAAATGAATGACATAGCTATTCTGAAAGCTACAGGATTTTCAGGTAAAGATGTTCAACTTATATTTATGAGTCAGGCTATGATAATTGGGATCCTTGGAGGTTTGTTAGGCTTACTTATAGGCTTTGGATTGGCTTCCTTTATAGGTACAATACCTTTTGAAACGGAAGCTTTACCAACAGTAGATACATATCCTATTCATTTGCAGCCTTCCTATTTTATCATCGGATTTTCTTTCGCAATGGTATCTACCTTTTTAGCTGGATATCTTCCTTCCAGAAAAGCAAAAAAAATAGATCCCGTAACCATTATAAGAGGACAATAAGATGGATATAGTTTTAGAAGCAAAGCATATCGATAAATATTTTAAAAAACCAGTAAAGTTTCAGGTGCTGAAGGATATTAACTTTCAGATCAAAACAGGAGAATTCACCTCTATTATGGGTAAATCTGGTTGTGGAAAGTCAACATTGCTCTATATATTATCTACTATGGATACCAATTATACCGGAGAATTATACTTACAAAATCAACTTATAACTGGCAAAGATGCTACACATTTATCTTATTTACGAAATAAACACATTGGTTTTGTATTTCAATTCCACTATTTACTTTCGGAATTTACAGTTTTAGAAAATGTAATGCTACCTGCCAAAAAGTTAGCTGAGAAGTCTGTAGTCGATATAAAACAAACGGCACAAAACAAGCTTAAGATGCTTAATATTGAGCATTTAGCACTTAAAAAGGCATCTCAAATTTCTGGAGGAGAAAAGCAAAGAGTAGCCATAGCAAGGGCTTTAATTAATAACCCTTCTATTATTATGGGAGACGAACCCACAGGAAACCTGGATAGTCACAATGCAGAGAATGTGTTTTCGATTTTTAAGCAGTTAAGTGAAGAGCAAGGCTTGTCTTTATTGATTGTAACTCATGATGAAGATTTTGCAAAAAAAACCGATAGGATACTTCTCATGGAAGATGGCAAAATGCTTTGATCACTATAAATATTAATAGAAAAAGGAGTAAATTTATCTAGTTCTTGCTCTTGATTTTATATTACAGCAAGTATGATAATGATCATACTTTATAATTGAAATTACTGCTATTTTAGTTTATTAATGGATTAAACATAGACGTTAACTTTAACATGATCACATGGCTTATATAGACTACTATAAAATATTAGGTCTTTCTAAAAATGCGACGGAAAATGAAATTAAAAAGGCCTACCGCAAACTTGCCAGAAAATATCATCCAGACCTTAATCCTAACGATAAAACCGCTGAGCAGAAATTTAAAGAAATTAATGAGGCAAATGAAGTCTTAAGTCATCCAGAAAACAGAAAAAAATATGATACCTACGGAGAGCACTGGGAGCATGGCGAAGACTATGAAAAGGCAAAACATCAACAGTCTCATCAACAGGCATCAGGGTCTCCATTTGAAAACTACTCTGGAGAAGATTTTTCTGACTTTTTCAACGATATGTTTGGAGGGAGAACTTCTGGACGTTCTGGGAATCAGGTAAAATTTAGAGGACAGGATTTTAATGCTCAATTGCAGTTAGATCTGAAAGAGGTCTATACCACCCATAAACGAACGCTTACGGTCAATAATAAAAAAATACGCATAACTATTCCTGCAGGTGTGCAGAATGGTCAAGTTATTAAGATCAAAGGACATGGAGGAAAAGGAGTAAATGGTGGACCAAATGGCGATTTGCTTATTGAATTTTTAATCACAAACAGTACTTTTTTTAAAAGAGATGGATCTAATTTGTATTTGACCAAAGACCTGGATCTCTACAAAGCATTGCTTGGAGGAGAAATCGTGATCGATACCATGGATGGCAAGGTTAAGTTCAAAGTAAAACCGGAAACCCAAAATGGATCTAAGATCAAGTTGAAAGGAAAGGGGTTTCCCAAGTATAAAAAACAGGGCGAGTTTGGAAATCTGTTTATTATATTCAACATTATTATGCCTACAACACTTTCAGCTAAAGAAAAAGAACTGTTTACTGAATTATCAAAACTTCGATGATATGAAAACAACCCAACTCATTTCAATTAAGCAATTTTGCAGTCATTATGACGTGTCTACAACATTTATAAGCGCCCTACAAGAGCTTGATTTAATTGAGATTGTAATTACTGAAGAGGATGAATACCTTCATGCTAGACAGCTACATGAGGTGGAAAAAATGATGCGTCTGCACTACGATCTCCATATAAACTTGGAAGGAATAGATGCTATTTCCAACCTTTTAAAACAAGTACAAGACTTGAAAAAAGAAAACCAGATATTGAAGAATAAATTAAAAACTTACGATGGGTTATAAACTTTTTTATTAAGATATATCAACAAGAAAGTTGTCACAATACATCGGTAAAATGATAAATACGAAAGCTAAAAATAAGATAGCCCAAATTACCCACATTATGAGAGGAAAAAGTGTGAGTTCAACTTTGTTTTCAATTCGAAACGAATGCGCTATCAATCCATGAACCCCTAAGCTAAAAATCAAAAAATTTAGGCTAGAAAACATAATAAGGAATTCAACATTATAAAATTCTTTTGTTACATAAAGCAGTAGCGCTATAGCTAATGCAATACCTATAATTATCCTAAAAATTTGTCTTGACATAATAGAGCGAATTGAAGTTTAGAAGTGGAAAATTCCATAATTTTTTGCATTAAAACTTAGTAAAGGTGACTTGCCATAAAACTTCATCCTTTTAACTATATCTCTGTGAAATAATTGAGAAGACAAACTTTTATCTTCTCTTTCAAGCACTGCAATCAAATCTGGTTTTTCATTCTTAATATATTTTTTTAAACCTTCAAAAATAATATCGGCCTTAAACAATTCTATCTCTAAGTTTGAATAGTCAACTTGGTCTTCAATTTTCTTTTTCTTGTAATGAGGGTCGTGTTTGCCATTTGATTTTGTTTGTGAAATGTGTACAACCTTGATTTTGGCACCAAATGGTTCGGCGATTTCAATAAGCTTATGGATAACTCCAAGATCTTCTTCTTCAAAATCAGTGAGGTAGACAATAGTTTCAATTTCTTTATAAGCAGCTTGTTTAGGAATGGCTAGAACAGGGCAAGGCGCTTTTTTGAGTAGTTGCTTTGCTGTACTTCCCATAAGTATTTCTTTTAATCGACTACCACCCTTCATTCCTATGATGATCATAGTGGCTTTGATTTCATCTGCCATAGAAGTAATGCCATGGACGATAGACTCATTTTCAACGGCTTCTACTTCCAGCGTTAAATTCTTAAAATGTGGGTCTAAATGTTTAGCACAAAACTCATTGAGTAAAGTTTTATGTTTGTTACTCGCATAAGCACCCATGTTGGGGAAAGGGTCTTCGTGTTTCAAATCTATATCATCCAACATGCTAGGATAATCAAACACATGGATCACTTTTAGCATTGCATTCATTTTTGAACTTATTCCTTGAGCATATTTAAACGCTGCAATGGAATTCTCTGAATAATCGGTACTGTAAAGTAAGGTTTTCATGCTACTGCTTTAAGTTTTTGATTAAGAAACCTAATTTACTTTGTTGTCCTTTATAAATGAATGACTTAGATCATTTATAGAAAATGAACTTAACTGACTTAGGTCAGTCTAGAATTGGTAATCTCCCTTTATTTTTAGAGGAGAAAAAGAAAGAAATGAATGCTTTCGGAAAAAGGCCTAAAGGTAATTTTATAAGCGAAGCTAATTGGCAGGGACTTTATGTCTTGACTGAACACTGGAAATCTGATGTTTCTTTTTATAGTGAAGATTTGAACTTTTTACACCATCTGATTGATAAGTATTTCCTTAAGATTTCTAAACGAGAAAATATTGACAAGGTATTAGAAATTGAAATCAATTTGCTTAAAGTAGATAAACAGTGTGTTTCACTACTAAGTAAAATCAATCAGCACTTACATCATTTAGCAGAACTAATCGACGACTCTTCTACTCTAGATTCTCATCAGTTTAGATTGGAACATGAAGGACTTGAAGATAATTTTGCTCAATTTGTCAAAGATTTTAGAAATCAGCGAAGAGAGGTTTTTAAAATTACAGAATACCTTATTACTGGAGAGGATTTAGTAAAGCAACTAAGCATTAATTCTCAATAACATCTTATTTCAATTCTGAATTACAGTTTTTATGAAAGACTTGCACACCACACTTCAAGAGATTACTCAACTTACTAACCATATAGAAACCAGCTTTCCTGAGCTCTACCGTAGTTTAGATGAAAATCCATTAACCTTACCAAATTCTAGTGAACCTCATATGGACAAAGAGGTCATGCAGAATTATCTTAAAAGTTTACACAGCTTGTTAGAGCATTATATAGAAGAAGAAAAAAGAAAGAATAACTAATTATAAATTATAGGGTGCAGAAGATGATCACTCTTAGGCGACAGCTTTTTAACTTTTAAAACTTCATGATTATTGAAAATTCAGTTATCAAAGGCTTAACTTCTAAGCAAGTACTTGAGTCTAGAGAACAATATGGAAGAAATAGTTTTAAGACCAAAAAGGTTTATGCTAGCCTAAAAGCCTTTAAAAGTCTGCTAAAAGAACCCATGGTGATCTTATTACTAGTTGCATCTGTTATCTATTTTATCAGCGGTAATGTAAATGAAGGTATTTTTTTGGCTGTGGCAATTGTTTTAGTATCAACAATATCTCTATATCAGGAACACCGAAGTAGAAATGCCCTTGCCAAACTTAAAATCTTTTCTCAAACCAGATGTAAAGTTATTCGAAATGGCTGTACACTTGAAATAGAAAGTGAGGAGCTAGTTTTAGGAGATAGTTTAATTATAGAAGAAGGCACCAGTATACCGGCAGATGCAAAAATTGCGCAGTCAAATGACTTTTCTGTCAACGAATCCCTTCTTACTGGAGAGTCGCTTTCAGTTTTTAAAAGTTCAACTACAGACAATCGTATTATTTATAAAGGGACTACTGTAGTAAGTGGTCTTGCTATTGCCACGGTAACTGCCATAGGTAGCGAAACTCGACTAGGAGAGATAGGTAAGAGTCTGGAAGACATTAGAGAAGAAAAGACCCCTCTTGAGCAACAAATCCATGATTTTGTAAAGAAAATGGTAGTAATTGGTGCTATTATTTTTGTTGTAGTCTGGGGAATCAATTATTATAATTCATCCCAAATTTGGGATAGTTTGCTTCAAGCACTTACACTGGCTATGTCCATTCTTCCTGAAGAAATTCCAGTGGCATTTACAACTTTTATGGCTTTAGGTTCCTATAGGTTGATGAAAAAGGGAATCATTGTAAAGCAAATCAAAACGGTTGAGACTCTTGGAGGTGCTACAGTGATTTGTTCCGATAAAACGGGTACCATAACCCAGAATAAAATGGCATTGGCTAAAGTATATTCACTTTCTTCACATAAGATCTGCAGTGAAAATGAGTTTAAAAACGCAGAAAAAGACCTTATACGTTTGTCGATGTGGGCTAGTGAACCCATTCCATTTGATCCTATGGAAATAGCTTTGCACAAGTCTTATGAAAATACTTTTAAACGAGACGAAAGGCAAGACTATAAAATCATTCATGAATATCCTTTAGAGGGTAAACCACCAATGATGACTCATATTTTTGAGAGTAAAACTGGAAATCGAATCATTGCGGCCAAAGGAGCACCAGAGGCGTTATTGAATGTGTCTACTCTTAGTGATAAAGAATTACAAAAGGTAAACAATGCTATAGATGCTCTTACTGGAGAAGGATATCGGGTTCTAGGTGTAGGGGAGTCACATTTTAATGGAAATAATTTCCCAAAACATCAACAAGAGTTTCTCTTTGACTTTAAAGGTATAGTAGCTTTTAATGACCCTCCAAAAGAAAACATCAAATCTGTGTTTGAAGCCTTTTATAAAGCAGGAATCAAAGTAAATATTATCACAGGTGATAATGCTGCTACAACTAAAGCTATTGCTGAAGACATTGATTTCCATGGATATAAGAATAGTATTTCTGGTGAAGAACTGATGTTGCTAAGTGAAGACGAACTCAAAGAGAAGGTAAATACATGTTCTGTTTTTACAAGGATGTATCCAGAGGCTAAATTGAAAATTATTAATGCCTTAAAAGCAAATCATGAAATTGTTGCTATGACTGGGGACGGCGTTAACGATGCACCTGCATTAAAAGCATCCCATATAGGAATTGCTATGGGACAGAAGGGGACAGAAATCGCTAAAGAAGCTGCTTCGATAATCCTATTGGAAGACGATCTTTCAGGGATGGTCGAAGCTGTAGCTATGGGTAGGCGTATATACACTAATTTAAAAAAAGCAATTCGGTATATCATATCTATACATATTCCAATTATAATGATGGTTTTTATCCCACTCATTTTAGGCTGGACCTACCCCAATATTTTCACTCCTGTTCATATTATTTTCTTAGAATTGATAATGGGGCCTACCTGCAGTATTATCTATGAGAATGAACCACTTGAAAAAGACATGATGTCACAAAAGCCCCGCCTGGTTACTGATACCTTTTTTAATCAAAAAGAGTTAATAACAAGCATTATTCAAGGTTTAATGATCACCTTAGGATGCTTGTTTGTCTATCGATATGGGGTATATAGTGAATTAAGTGAAGACGCAACTCGCACTATTGTTTTCGTTACACTAATCTCTGCTAACTTATTTTTAACCCTAGTTAATCGTTCTTTTCATTACTCCATTTTGACTACACTAACTTACAAGAATAACATGTTACCAATTATAATTCTGATTACTTTAGTCTTAACTGTACTGCTTTTGGCCGTTCCAGAATTTAATCATTTTTTCAATTTTGAGATTTTGAAATTTAGCTTAATCATCTATGCTATAGCTATTGGTTTTTTATCTGTGATTTGGTACGAACTAATCAAATGCTACAATCGTTATCAGACAAAATAATGGTAAAGATTATTTAAAATTGATTTATAAGTTTACCCAAAACTTATTTAATGAAAATAAAAAAAATAAAGTGGAGGCTTAATCTCTAAATAGCAAAGGAATTTGGTTTACAGAATTTATAAGTAAATTTTTACTAGCAATTCCTATAAAGACTTTTCAAAATAAGTACTCAAAACTTCTACTTGAAATCTACTTATCGAGGATAGGCTAGAATCTGCATTCATGACCACTAATCCGAAGCCTAAATGCGAAAGCTTGCAGTCTTGAATTATTGAATTGTTGATCCCGCTATAAACTAGCATAAAATGCTTGTGGATCTCAATGTTTGACGCTTTTGCTGCTTTTATAGCTGTTGAAACTGCTTTACTAATTTGATCTGGTAATAGCCCTTCGTGCAGAAGATCACTGGCCAAATATGTCATCGTTGACGCATAATAAAAATCCAAAAAGTTTTGAATAGAGTCTTCTAAACTATAACTTTTTCTATACAAAAGTAATTTCATAAGTATCTAAAATTAAAATTATTAGTGTAGGTATGCTACTGTACTAATTGAAGATTAATCAATATAATTTCAGGTTCCTTAAACTTATTTCAAAAGCTTTTTTTCGTGCTTAAAAACAAGCTTTTTAAACGCTTTGAGATCACTTTCAAATGAGCTCATTAGATTTTGAATTTCTCTGTGTTTTTCACGATAAGACTCATCAGAAATCATATTTTCAGACTTTTCTATATCAGATAGTACTTTTTCATGAGAAGTTATTCTGCGTTTTAACTCTTCAAAAGAATCAGTTTGAATGTTATCAAGCATGATAAGCATGTCTTCGTAAATATTATTTTTTTCTTTTGAAGACTTGTTTTTTAGTAATAGATTATTAAAAAATCTTAATTCATCTTTCCAGAATTCAATCTTACTCAACCACTCACGACTTTCAAAATGTAAGACATTTAGTCCAGCCGCGAGTAGTAATTCTTTTTTAGGATTCATTTCATTTTCAGACATGATATTATGTTTAAGAATTTTCAATTATTTATTTAAGGTCTCCTGACTTCAATTTATAGCTTGAAGGTTTCCTTTGGTATAGAATGAAAACCAACAGCATTTACTTGCTTTTCAACAGCATCTACCTTGACCATCTTAGAAGTCTGAACTGTAAATTCTCTCGGAAATATTTCAAAATTGATACTTACCTCTTTGATTCCTTCCAATTCCAAAATTCTTTCTTTGATGTTTTCTAAATCTTTAATACTTTCAGCATTGGTCCCAAAGATTTTACCATGATTTCCAGGTATTATCGTCTCGTTTAAAAAACTCATTACTATAATTTTTTATATGAATAAATTGCTCTTATAAATTATATAAAACAACGAATCCAAAGTTTTAAGTAGAGGAACTCAGCTTGCAGGATATCTATTGAAGAGGCTGTAAATTTTATAAAAGTAAAGTGTGCTGAAATGGATATTACTGCTTACAAAATCAATAAAGCAACAGGTATTTCAGCATTGGGAATTCAAAATATACTAGATGGAAAGACAAAAAAACCAAGAAGGAAAACTTTAGATTCTATTTTAAGCTACCTAGAAAACCTTGTTTTAGGCTCAGAGTTAAGCGAAGTTAACGAACCTTATGCTACACCTCTTAAGACTAAAAACAAAGGCGTGCCTTACTACAATGTAGATTTTACATCTGGTTTTGATATGCTAATAAATTCAGATCAGCAAAAAGCAGACTTCTTTATCGATTACCAACCTTATAACGATGCAGATTTCTGGGTAAATAACATAGGAAACTCCATGTCACCAAAGATCGAAAATGGGGATTTACTGGCCTTAAAACTTAAAACAGACATACAGCAAATTATATATGGTGAAATTTATGCTATAGTTATGCCCGAGATGCGAACAATTAAGTATTTAAGAAAATCTAAACTGGAAGGTCATATTGAATTTGTTCCAGAAAACTTAGTAGATTACGATGCACAGGACATGCCCATAGAATTAATTGATAAATTTTTCATAGTTTTAGAGTCCATTAAAAAATTCTTTTGATTATGAAAAAAGTTACACTTATTCTTGCCATTTTGATGATATCATGCGGTCCTATGATGGAAGTTAAAATTTCTAAAACTGAAAAGGTTATTGAAACTAATTTAACAAAGAATGAAATATTTGTCAAATCCAACCAATGGATGGTTAAAACCTTTAATAATGCAGAATCAGTTATTCAATTTTCAGACAAAGAAAGTGGCACTATAACAGGGAAATATATGCTTAAGCAAACATTTACAATAGGTAATAATTATCAAACGATTCCAAATGGTGGTATTTTCGCTATCATAAATGTAGATATTAAGGATAACAAAGCTAGAATTACGATAACTCCAGAAGAATACCATACACGAGGGAAAGGTGGTAATCCTCAATTTATTTATCCTGAAGAAACTGCCAGACAGGATATAGAGGATCTTTTAAATGATTTTGAAACTTATATGAATATTAAAGAAAATAAGAATTGGTAAAAATTACTTCAGACTGGTAACATCTTCTTGCATTGCATCTCTTTCAGCTTCTGGATACTTGTCTTTGTAGATGGTATCGATATCATTTCTTTCATGGCCCATCAATTCTCTAATTAAGTCCTGGTCATAATGCTTAAATTTTGCCAAAGTCGCAAAAGTATGTCTCATCACTTTTGTAGTTAGGTTACCATTTTTTGGCATAAGCTTAATATTGTAGAGCTTTTGGACTCGTTTGATGTTCCGGTTATGGTTATTTCTAAAGGTGATGTAAGCTTCAAATGATTTTCGCCAGGGGAATATATACTCTTTGTCTCCAGTGTACTTTGAAATCAAGTTTTCAGCTTTGGCAGTCAGCTTTACATCATAAATGTAAGCGCGCTCACCGTTTTTTCTACGTTTCAAAAACACCCTACCATTTTCAATATCCGTTTTCTTAAGATAAAAAATATCGATAAGATCTGCACCACCAAGATAAAATTGAATGAGCGCAAGATCTAAACATCGTTGATGAGATACGTGCACAGTTTTTATAGTTTCAATTCTCAAAATTTCATCTGCGCCCAAATAATAATTTTTAGCACGTCTTTTAATGATTGGTAGATCAGTGAATAAACCCAAAAAGGGGTTAAAATTTTTAATATGCCCGTCTTTTATAGCCGAATTATAGACAGCTCTTATGGTGACCAGATTCTTTTTTATGCTGGTATTTTTAAGACCTTGATCCTTTTTATGTAATTTGTAGCTATTCAAAAACTGCATTGTAATGTCTTTAAACGTAAGAGGATCTTTAAATTTTTTCAAATCCACCAAAGTTTCAGCATATACTTTTGCATTCCCTTTCCTGTTTTGCTGCTCCATAAAATCAATTCGCTTTTCGAAGTAGGAATAAAACGAAGTTATTTTAGCATCTTCATTTTTGAATAAATAATTTAAGGCTATTTCAAAATCAGTTATATTTTTAAATTCTAGGTCTTGCAATTTAGATTTGATGGAAAGTATATAATCATATTTATTTTCAAAATCGTCAGCAGTCGGTTTTGGAAGTTGCCTCAGATGGTTCCAGTCAGCCTCAAAACTAGAAAAAAGCTTCTTTCTTTTTACTTTTCTATCATGCGACAGGATCAATTTAACGGGATAGCCATTTTTTGTAAGGCCATCATTTTTCAAAAGCATTATTTTTCCAGTCATAATTCGTCAACTTTTCGTAAACAATTTACGCAAAAATACCACATAATACCCTAAATGGATAAGTTTTTGTAAAAGTAGGAAAGTACATAAAATGCAAAAAGCCCTTGTATAAAGGGCTTTAAGGGTGTAGCGTGGACGAGAGTTGAACTCGTGACCTCCGGGTTATGAATCCGACGCTCTAACCAACTGAGCTACCACGCCTTTTTAAAAGATTGCAAAGATAATATTATCTTTTGCTTAAGCAAATTTGTTTCGATAATTATTTCAACTAAAGTTTTTATACTTCAATCAATTATCCATATATTGCTTTCAATCTAAATTTGAAAATAATGAGTGATAAAGTTAAATACGAATTGGAATTTCCTATACAGGTTTCACCATCCTTACTTTACCAATATATTTCTACTCCTTCTGGTTTGAGCGAATGGTTTGCTGATAATGTAAATTCAAGAGGTGAATTATTTACATTCATTTGGGAAGGAAGTGAAGAACAGGCAAAATTATTATCCAAAAAAGCGGATGAGCGCATGAAATTGAGATGGACTGCAGATGATGAAGACGGTCTAAATTATTATTTCGAGATGAAAATTCAAGTTGATGAAATCACAAAAGATGTATCGCTTATGATCACAGACTTTTCCGAGGAAGACGAGGTAGATGAAGGGAAAATGCTGTGGGAAAATATGGTATCTGATCTAAAGCAAATTTTGGGATCCTCATAAATTTTAAATGTCTATGAACGTTTTTATAAACGGTGAAATACAATCTGTCGAGAGTTCATCACTAAAGCTTACCAACAGAGGTTATAACTATGGTGACGGGTTGTTTGAAACATTGAGAGTTATCAATTCTAAAATCATGTTTTGGGAAGCTCATTATTTTAGACTAATGTCTTCTATGAGAATTTTGAGAATGAAGATTCCAATGGATTTTTCTCCAGAATATTTAGAAGAAAAAATAGTTGAGCTCGTTAAGGCCAATCATTTAGAAAAAGCTTCCGTTCGAGTTAAAATCAATATTCACAGAAATGAAGGTGGATATTATACTCCGGAAGATAATTCTGTTGGTTATGTTATTTCTACAAAGGAATTGGAAACTGCATTTTTTACTTTAAAGGAAGAGCCTTACGAAGTAGAATTATTTAAAGATCATTACGTTCAATCTGGAATGCTTTCTACAATTAAATCCAACAACAAGTTGGTTAATATTTTAGCAGGAGTTTATGCTAAAGAAAATGACTTCGACAATTGTTTTCTCATTAATGAAAAGAAATCTGTCCTAGAAGTGACCAATGGAAATATATTTGTGGTTAAAGGTGAAGAAATCAAAACACCACCACTTTCAGATGGCTGCCTTAACGGAATTATCAGAAAACAATTGATAGAAATTTTAGGAAAATCTGAGGACTATACATTGAAAGAAGAATCTATTTCTCCATTTGAACTTCAAAAAGCGGATGAAATTTTTTACACCAATGCTATACAAGGTGTACAGTCCATAACGAAATACAGGAAAAAAACTTATGCAAATACTGTAGCTAAAAGCTTAGTTGGTAAACTTAATGCAAAAGCAAGATTGGTAGATGTTTAATTATAATTAGGATTATCTGGAGCATTAGACCACAATAGGTATTCTCCTCCAAGATCTTTCATTTTTTCTTGCCAGTATTCTCCATCCTTAAGTGAATTAAGAATGTCGTTGGATTTGGTTTCAGAATCGATTATCCAGGTTCTTAGATCAATCTCGGTCTCCAATTGGTCGGGATCCCAACCTGAATAGCCAAGAAAAAATTTAATATTCTTAGGTGTAATTTGTTTGGTATTAATAAGATTAACGATCATCTCAAAAGAGCCTCCCCAATAAATCCCGTCTTTTATTTCTACACTATCTGTTATAAGATGTGGCACATCGTGAATGAAATAAAGATTCTCTTGTTCTACGGGGCCTCCATTGAAAATTTTAAAATTCTCTTCAATTTCTGGAATCAATTCCTCAAGATTAAAATCAAGAGGCTTGTTGATGATAAATCCTACAGCACCTTCTTTGTCTAAGTGGGCAAGTAATATGACAGAGCGATTAAATGTGATATCACCAATTGTAGATGGTTCCGACACCAATACATCTCCTCGGTTAGGTAGAAGTCTTTCCATAATTAAAGTTTACATTTAACAATTTAACAAAAAAAATCAAAAAAGACAATAAAAAAAGACCTTTTACAAAAAGGTCTTTAAATTTTAAAGAAATGTAAGTTGTTAAGCTTAGTTGACTGCTTTTTGCAAATCTGACCCAGCTTTGAACTTTACTACATTTTTAGCAGCGATTTTGATAGTTTTTCCAGTTTGTGGATTTCTACCTTCACGTGCAGCTCTTTTAGATACAGACCAAGATCCAAATCCAACTAAAGAGACACGGTCTCCTTTTTTAAGAGCGCCTTCAACGTTTTCTAGAAAAGACTCAAGAGCTTTTTTTGCTTCTGCTTTAGTTACACCAGCATCTTCTGCCATGGCATCGATTAAATTCGTTTTGTTCATAATGTAAAATTTAGATTTTGTTGATTAAACATTTTATTAACACATTACAAATTTATATGGAAAATATTACTATGCAAGAAAATAGCCATAAAATCCTTGTAGAATGGGCAAAAATCAGGTTTTTGAGCCTTTAAATCTTGATTTTCAAAAATGAGTTCACTTATTTAGACAAAATTATATTCATTTTCCCAACCCATACCATTTACTAATGCTTGAGCCGGCATTCTTTTCTTACCAGGAAATTGTAGCTCTTTTATTAAGATAAGCCCATCTTCTACAGCAACACAAATGCTTTTCTTTTCCTTATCGTAATATGAACTCCCAACTTTATTTGAGCGATGATGAAACTTTGCTTCAACTTTGAGAATTTTGATTTTCAAAATTTCACCATTCATTTCCAATTCAGTCCACGCTGTGGGGAATGGGGTAAGACCTCTTACGAAATTTACGATATCTTGAGCGGATTGTTGCCAGTCTATTTTAGTGTTAGCTTTAGTAAGTTTTGGAGCAGGCTTAAAAGATTTTTCGTGTGTTTGAGAAACAGCTTCAGTTTCGCCATTCTGAATGGATTTTACTGTCTCATGTACCAATTTAGCTCCAAGTACCATCAGTTTGTCGTGGAGGCTTTCAACGTCATCATTAGCTTCAATTGGAATGCGTTTGGAGTCGATAATTTTCCCTGTATCTATTTCTTCATCTATAAAGAAGGTTGTAACCCCCGTTTCCTTTTCTCCATTGATAATTGCCCAATTGATGGGCGCTGCACCTCGATACTTTGGTAATAAAGATGCATGTAGATTAAACGTACCAAATTCTGGATAATCCCAGACCATTTTTGGTAACATCCTAAATGCAACTACTATAATAAGATTGGGATCAAGCCGTTTTAAATCAGCTTGAAATTCTTCAGATTTTAAATTTGTGGGTTGTAAAACTTCAATACTGTGTTTTTCAGCATAAAGCTTCACAGCAGACGAATGAAGTTTCTTTCCCCTTCCTGCAGGTTTGTCTGGAGCCGTTACAACTCCTACGATATTTGGATTAGACTTGACCAAGTGATCCAAAATCCCAACCGCAAAATCCGGAGTTCCCATAAAAAGTATTCTTAATGTATTCATAGAACTATCGTGTAAGTGTTTTTTGTTGTGAGTTTTATTTTATTCTTTTCTAGTAGAAATTGCAATGTCGTAAGCATTGCATGCTTCGGATAATTGCTTTTTTGTATAATTTCTTTTGAATTTAATTCTGACTGATCTAAAAGCTTTAAGACTTGGGTTTCAATTTTTTTGTAATATTTAGAATCTTGGCCTTTTATGGCGTTCATTTTATTATTCAAACAATTACTGCACTTTCCACAAGGACTGAAGTCTTTTTCGCCAAAATAATTTAGGATAAAATTTTGCAAACATTGAGAGTCTGCTTCTATATAATTTAGAACAGTTTTTGCTTTCTCAAGCTTATTTTCTTGATATTGAATTATGTATTTTCTAAGAGGGTTTAAGGTGTAGTTGTCTTCACGTGGAGGAATCAATGTAATGCTAAGGTCTTGTTTGATGAATTCTGCTTCAAGTAAACCATGTTTTTCAAGAGTTTCCAGCTGTGAGTAAATTTCTTTATCACTAAAACCGGTTTTCTTTTTCAAAAGATGAGTATTAACAGTTAATTCTTGTTCAAAAATACCTCCGTAAGTTCTTAATAATGTCCTTACAAGCAGAGCAAATTGCGTGTTGTTATCTATGAAACGAATAAGTCGTTCGCTAGATACTTGAAATTTTAATTTGGTTTTTTTCTGAAAAGACTTGTCTAAACTTAAAATGCTCAACCTGTCCAAAAGATTTAAGGCATTGTATGAAAGTATAGTATGTAATTTGTAGCGAGAACAAAAATCATGGAAATTGAAATCGAAGCTTTTATTTCCGCCCTCACCATAAGCCACCCTAAAGTAACTCATGATCGCTTTATAAACCGCTTGAACAGCTTCAAATGTTGGAATAGTCTTAACAAACTGATTATTTAACCGTTGTTTATCGCTTTCATTATACAAAATGATTGCTTTAGATGGCATCCCATCTCTTCCAGCTCTTCCGGCTTCCTGGTAATAACTTTCCATGCTTTCTGGCAGATGATAATGAACAACTTGCCTTACATTGGCTTTATCGATGCCCATTCCAAAGGCATTTGTAGCAATCATAATGTGCTGTTCTTCTGCAAGCCAAGATGCGAGTCTCTTCTGTTTTTCGGTTTGAGAAATCCCTCCATGAAAAAAAGTAGACTTCAATCCTTTCTTATTTAAAAAATTAGATAATTCCATACAAGCTGATCGATTTCGAACATATACAATAGTACTTGGTTCAGAACTTTGTAATAAGTCAAATAAATCATTCATCTTGTCGTTCGAGAACTCATTCAGAAAAGAAATGTTAGCCCTTTGGAAACTTTCTTCAACAATTGTGGGTTGATCCAGTTCTAGCTCTTCCGCAATATCTTTTTTAACCTGAATTGTTGCGGTAGCGGTAAGTGCTATGACCGGAACTTTAGGGTGTAAATCTCTCAAAATTTGAATTTGACTATAAGCCGGTCTAAAGTCATGTCCCCATTGTGAAATACAATGTACCTCATCTACAGCTATAAAGTTCACATTCATCTTTTTTATACGCTGTTGAACAAGATCTTGCTGAAGCCGTTCTGGAGATAAGTATAGGAATTTATAATTCCCATACACACAATTATCAAGTTTTTGATCTACTTCTCTGTAAGGCATGCCACTTCTCAGGAACTGAGCTTTAATTCCTCTGGATTTGAGATTCTCAACTTGGTCCTGCATTAGCGCAATCAAAGGAGATATTACAATGCAAATCCCATCTTCTAAAAGTGCTGGAACCTGAAAACAAATGGATTTACCTCCACCTGTTGGTAAAAATACACAAGTATCTTTTCCTTCAATAGCAGATTCAATCGCAAGTAATTGTGAAGGTTTAAAACTTTCATATCCCCAGTAGGTTTTTAGTATGTCACGGGGAGAAGTTTTCATCTTGATTTTATAGTATTCAATATAAACTCTATTCTGTCATGAATTCTAGATTTTGGTACTTCTATAAGTTTATAATCGAGGTCTTCATAAGTTTTTATTAAAGCGTCCTGAAGGTTCCTTGCTAGTTCAAGGTCCTCGAAGCGTTCGTTGTCTTGTGTGTAAATCTCATTCCAAACCGGAAATAAAAACACATGGTCATATCTGTAATTTCTATTGGCCTTTACAAATTCGTTTGGATAATCTTCATTGAAATGATCCATATAAGCAGTGACATCTGGAATACCTCTGTCGATAAAAACTTGGTGAGTATTTAGAATCTCAGCTTTTTCAAATTGTTTTATTCTGCCTTTTAAAAGCATTTCACTAAATTTTAATGGCTCATCCAGAAAGAGGTGTTCAATACCAAGTTGTCTTGCTTCCAAAGTGACTTCTCTGGACACCTCTGGAAAACACCAATAGCCCATGTCAGACAAAGCCTCAAGAACGGTTGACTTTCCAGTACTTGGACCACCAATAAGTAAATTTTTAACGGGTTTTAATTTGGTCATAGATTAATGCGACTAGAATTTATAAAAATAGGTAATAACAGTATATTTGCATAAAACAATTGAGCATGAAGTCCGATAAATCTTCTGATGAATTTTACAAAACGCTGCGCAAAAGACTCAAAAAAACGAGCGACTGGCCAGCGCCATATCTCTACAAATTTATAGTTCCCTCATCAGATCAAAAAAATTTAGATCAGCTTATAGCTATATTTGATAATCTTGGAGCTGTTATTTCAACTAAAAAATCTTCAAAAGGCAAATATACCAGCGTTTCTATAAATGTCACCCTCAAATCGCCAGATATTGTTATAGAAAAGTATAAACAAGTCGGTGAAGAAATTGAGAATGTGATTTCTTTATAACCAGAGTAAAATTAATTCCTTATTTTGCAATCCTTACAAAAAAACAAAGACCATTGATAACTTACCTTGAGTATAATTCTGAAAGAAACGAATTAAAGATCCCAGAATACGGAAGACATATCCAAAAGATGGTAGAATATGCCAAAACTATTGAGGATAATGAAAAACGAAACAATACAGCTAAAGGTATTGTTGATGTGATGGGAAACATGAATCCGCACTTAAGAGATGTCCCCGATTTTCAACATAAATTGTGGGATCAGCTTTTCATCATCAGTAATTTTGAGCTGGATGTAGAGTCACCGTTCCCAATGCCTTCTCGAGAAGAGCTATATGCTCGACCAGAGCCATTGCCATATCCACAAAACTTTCCTAAATATAGATTTTACGGTAATAACATCAAACGGATGATTGATGAAGCTATTAAAATTGAGGATGGAGAAATGAAAGATGGTTTGATGTTTAACATCGCCAATCACATGAAAAAATGTTATTTGAACTGGAACAAAGATTCCGTGTCTGATAAAATTATTTTCGATCATTTGAGGGATTTAAGTGAAGGTCAACTCGATTTAAAAAGTGATAACGAAGAGCTTAGTGATGCCAATTCTTTGGTACGCCAAGCCAATAAACGCTCAAAACCACAAAAGAAAAACTTCAAGAACAACAACCGCAATAGAAAACGCAAATACTAAATGGCAACTTTCCAAATAGAAGGAGGTCACCAGTTAAAGGGTGAAATCCAACCTCAAGGCGCAAAAAATGAAGCTTTACAAATTCTTTGCGCAGTTCTACTTACTCCAGACGAAATAAAAATTCATAATATTCCAGACATCAGGGATGTCAATAAATTAATTGAAATTCTTGGAAATCTTGGGGTAAAAATACAAAAGCTTGGCAAGGGTAGTTTCTCATTTAAGTCCGATGAATTAAATCTAGATTATCTGGAAAGTCAGAAGTTTAAAGAGGAGGGAAGTAGTCTTCGAGGTTCTATTATGATTGTAGGTCCACTTTTGGGTCGTTTTGGTAAAGGCTATATTCCTAGACCTGGCGGTGATAAAATTGGAAGAAGACGTTTAGATACTCATTTTGGCGGGTTTATAAAATTGGGTGCAAAATTCAGATACAATAAAGAAGAACGTTTCTATGGCGTAGAAGCTCCGAAAGGTTTAAAAGGTGCAGACATGCTTCTCGAAGAAGCATCGGTAACTGGTACAGCCAATATTTTGATGGCCGCAGTTCTCGCAGAAGGAACTACAACAATTTATAACGCAGCTTGCGAACCTTATATCCAGCAATTGTCCAAAATGCTGGTGTCTATGGGCGCTCAAATTGAAGGAATAGGTTCCAATTTATTGAAGATAAAAGGTGTAGAAGCATTGTCTGGCTGCACTCATAGAGTTCTACCAGATATGGTTGAAATTGGGTCTTGGATCGGACTGGCGGCAATGACCAAAAGCGAAATCACTATCAAGAATGTAAGTTGGGAAAATCTTGGAATTATCCCGGTAACGTTCAGAAAACTTGGAATTCAGTTAGAAAAAAGAGGAGACGATATCTATATTCCTGCGCATACGAACGGTTATGAAGTCGCTTCATTTATAGATGGGTCTATCATGAACATTAGTGATTCGCCATGGCCAGGATTTACACCAGATTTGCTCAGTATCATTTTGGTAGTAGCCACTCAAGCTAGAGGGAGTGTGTTAATTCATCAAAAAATGTTTGAAAGTCGACTTTTTTTCGTTGATAAATTAATCGATATGGGTGCTAAGATCATTCTTTGTGATCCTCACCGGGCGACAGTTATAGGTCACGATTTTGAATCAGAACTCAAAGCGACAACGATGACCAGCCCAGATATAAGAGCTGGTATTTCCCTTTTAATTGCGGCTTTGTCTGCAAAAGGCACCTCCACTATCCACAACATAGAACAGATCGATCGAGGATATGAAGATATCGACGGCAGGCTTAAAGCTATTGGAGCAAAAATAAACCGATATGAGTAGAACAAGCTGCTTGTTAATCTGACATAACTCTTTGAGTAAAAAGATCAATACAAAATGTTGGTCTTTCTTTATCTTTAAACTAGACTAGTTTAATTAAAATCTACAAAGGCTTAGGTTTTAGTATGAATCAAAAACTTTACATTTAGAATTTAAATTTTAGAATTTATGGGTAAATTAAGGTTTTTATGGGAGGAGCTTATGGGAAGCTTTTGGTTTATTCCCATTCTTATTATCTTATTTTCCATCGGATTAGCCTCTATGCTCATCTATTTCGACAGAACTGTGGATATTGAATCTATGGGCATACTCAGAAATATACTCACAGAAAGTGCGGACTCTGCCAGAAGTGTTCTGTCTACAATTTCTGGCGCCATGATAGGCGTTGCCGGAACAGTCTTCTCCATTACTCTGGTTGCTTTAACCTTGGCTTCTTCTCAATTTGGTTCTCGATTACTAAAAAACTTTATGCACGAGCGCCTTAATCAAGTGGTTTTAGGTACCTATGTTTCCACTTATGTCTATTGTCTTATCATATTGAATGTTGTTAAAGATAACGACAATGAAGTCTTTATTCCTACCTTATCTATTCTAGTCGCTATTTTGGCTGCCATTGGCAATATTATTCTGCTCATTGTTTTTATACACCATATTTCCATCAGCATTCAAGCCAGTAAAGTCATTTCTGATATTTCTTCTTCTCTAATGAAAAACATAGAATCTATTTTTTCTGAAGAACTTGATGAGGAAAATCCTACAAGAACTTCTAATACTGAAAGCTTAGACCACTACACCAAGGAATTCCCCCATTCAAAAGAATTAAAGTCCCCCAAAAGTGGATACTTGCAATACCTCTATAACGAATCTCTCTTTAAAGTAGCCAAAAAACATGAGTACATTATCGTTACACTCCACCGTATAGGGAGCTACATTGTTAAGAATCAACCCATCATCACTCTCTATTCCAAAACAGAATTTACCGAGGAGTCTGTTATTAATTTCGAAGATCATATGATTCTTGGTAACTCGAGAACGACACAACGAGATGCTGAACATTCTATCCATCAAATGGTAGAAATTGCTTGTAGAGCCCTCTCTCCGGGAATCAATGATCCCTTTACAGCCATCAGTTGTATCGATAATCTTACCTCCACTTTATGTTATCTCACTGAAGTGAAATTTCCTTCCAAATACAAGTTCGATGAGGAGGACCAACTTAGGTATGTACATGAGCCTTTAACTTATCAAGGTGCTCTGGATGCCGCTTTTTTACAAATTCGTCAATTTTCAAAAGGAAGTCCTTCTGTAGTGATTCGGCTTATGGAAGCGATGATCACTATTTATAACTACACACATCACAGCATTCATAAAAAAGCAGTGAGAGAACATGCCGAGATGATCATGAAAGTAGCTGAAAACTCTTTTGAAGAAAGCCATGATCTAGAAGATATACGCAAGCGAAGTGAAGCTATTCTAGAAAATAGCTAATCCAATTGTCTAATAATCAATATTTAATCTAATAAAACGGGTTCACCAACTGTTTTCCTAGACTTTCTATTCGTGGCTACCCAACCAAACGTAAAATTGAATAAAGGTCCATAACCACTAGGGACACCAAAACCATCGTAATAGCCAAATCCAAATTCTAAGGTTGTATTAAATCCCTTTTCGTTGGTTCTTTGTAACCCGTACAATAAACCAAAAAAAGCAAGCGAGAAATTTTTCTGCCCATCCAAGTTATTGCTAATTTGTAAAGGTTGCCAAAATACACTTCTTGCTGGGGCGATGTAATTAGCAGAATTACCTATTACTTTTTTATTCATATCATAGCGCGTTTTAAAATTATGATAATACCTCACTCGAGTGTGCCAGACGAACCCAAAAGTATATCCTTCTTGGTAATAGGCGAGTCCGGGAGAAAAACTAGTTGAAACACTAACATTCTTAAACAAGCCTAATTCATATCGTATTCCTGGAACAAAAAAATTGAAGGTAACTTGGTGTCGCTCTAAGTTGGGTGTGCCATCCCAACTTTCAATAAATTGTTGCGCTTTGGACGGTAAACTGAAAAGGAAAAATAATCCTAAAGTGATATGGTATTTTTTATGCATGAGTTTTTTATAAAGGATATTTAAAAGTAAGTGAAATTGAATACGTTTTCAGATTTTTTCATAAAATAGTTTACCCTGAATAATCCATGAACTAAAAATTGAAAAAAGAGGTATATAGGGGTCTGATTGATGTTTAATGCCTTTTAGTTTTAAGTCAATAAAATAGTCTAAAGGTCTTTTGTGAAAATTATCATCTCCCTGAATGGATAGGATAGTTAAAAAGTCCTTTGCTCTTAACATGCTAAACCTATTTTGAACAAAACTTCAACTGTCCACAAGCACAGCGAGGTAAACCATTTGCATGAGGCAAACAAAGCACCAGAAAATTATGGATAGCATAAGTATAAAATAGTTTATCGTCTGATTATCAATGTTTTATTTTGACTTGAAATTGCTCATAAGTCTTTATAAAGTTGACAAACGTTAATTAAGGCGGATATATTCCGAATATTCGGAATATATCCTAAATTTGTAGAAAAAGCCTATGTTACATGTGGTCCACCACCACGGGCAGCCTGCCCTTGAAATTTTTCCACCAGATCTCTCCAGAAATCTGGATTTACCCTTTGTAAACCAGGGAATTAGTGCAGGATTTCCCAGTCCTGCAGATGATTTCTTGGACATCAAAATCGATCTGAATCGGGAGTTCATTAAAAACCCTAACTCCACTTTTTATGCCCGCGTCCGAGGACGAAGTATGGTAGGAGCAGGGCTCAACGATGGAGATTTGCTTATTATTGATAAAAGCTTAGAGCCTGAAAATAATAAGATAGCGGTGTGTTTTGTCGATGGAGAATTCACTGTAAAGCGCATCAAAAAAGAAAAAGATACCGTTTGGCTCATCCCAGAAAACGAAGAGTATCCGCCTATAAAGCTTACTGCCGATAACGAGTTTGTAATTTGGGGTATGGTGACAACTGTTATTAAAAACGTAGAGTAATGTTTGGACTAGTCGACTGTAATAATTTCTATGCCTCTTGTGAGCGTGTGTTCAACCCCAATCTGCGTGATAAGCCTGTGGTGATTTTATCCAACAACGATGGCTGTGTTATCGCGAGAAGCAATGAAGCAAAAGCTTTGGGCATCCCGATGGGCGCTCCCACCTATAAGTTTGAAAAAATATTTAAGCAGCATAATATTCAAGTCTTTTCATCCAATTATGCGCTTTATGGGGATATGAGTTCGCGGGTGATGAACATCTTAAGCAACTTTACCCCAGATGTGGAAATCTATAGTATCGATGAGTCGTTTTTAGAATTTACAGGATTTGAAGATTATGATATGCAGGCCTACTGTGAAAAGATAAAATATGTGGTTGAAAAGTCGACTGGTATTCCTATTAGTATTGGGTTAGCGCCCACAAAAGCTTTGAGCAAAATTGCCAATAGAATTGCTAAAAAGTTTTCTGATCGCACCAAAGGCATCTTTATTATGAAAGACGATGCCGCCAGAATAAAAGCTTTAAAATGGTTGAAAATTGAAGATGTTTGGGGAATTGGTCGTCAACATGCCTTACGTCTGAAAAAGCACAATATCCACACGGCTTATGACTTTTCTGAACTACCAGACGAATGGGTAAGAAAACAGATGAGCGTGGTTGGCTTGCGGCTTAAAAAAGAATTGCAAGGTCGCCGAACCCTGGAACTGGAGACACAAGCCAATAAAAAAGCGATTGCGACCACGCGTTCTTTTGACAAGCAGTATAAAGAGTTCGATTATGTGCGTGAGCGCGTGAGTAGCTTTGCTATCAAGTCAGCGGAAAAGTTGCGGAAGCAAGGGAGTTGTTGCCAAATGGTGTATGTGTTTTTAAAAACCAATAAGTTTCGCCAAGACTTGCCGCAGTACCAAAATAGCATTGTAGTACAAACGGGGTATCCCACCAACTCTAGCATAGATTTAGTCAAATTTGCAGTGGAAGGACTTAAGAAAATATACCATCCTGACTTTTATTACAAAAAAGCAGGTGTGATTGTGATGGGACTTGTTCCTGAAAATGAGCGGCAACTCGCTTTTTTCACTGCGGAAAATCCAAAACACAAACAACTGATGCAAAAAATTGACCGGCTTAATGGCGTTTATGGGACAGGCTCAGTGCGTTTTGGAAGTCAAGATTTGGGCAGAGTCTGGAAAATGCGTCGGGAACATTTATCCAAACCTTACACGACAAATCTGGATGAGGTGATTGAAGTAAACTGTAAAAATGATGAAGAAAAAGAAGAAGCCGAATTGAAAGTGAGTGTTTGAAACAATGAGAATAATTAGCAATCGGATCCTTATAAAAATATAAAGATGAGAAAGCAAATAAATCCTCATATTAAGATCAACAGAAGAAAAGATAAGTGAAATAAATTCAAGCCTATGACGTGAATTTATTTCTTTATTTTTGAAAAAATCAAAAGTATGCTTTGTATAAAACATCAATCCACAGACCCGTATTTTAACATTGCTACAGATGAGTATATTTTCAAGCATATTGAAGAAGATTGCTTCATGCTGTGGCGTAATGACAATGCCATAATCGTGGGAAAACATCAGAATACATTAGCAGAAATCAATTATGAGTATGTCAAAGAGAAGGATATAAAAATAGTAAGGCGCCTTTCTGGTGGAGGCGCGGTGTACCACGACTTAGGAAATTTGAATTATAGCTTCACGCGGACGGGTGAAAATTATGAAATGATTGATTTTGAACGTTATACAGAACCTATTATAGAGGTTTTAAAAGAGCTAGGGGTCTATGCAAAATTTGAAGGTCGAAACGATCTGACCATAAATGGGAAGAAATTTTCAGGTAATGCAGAGCATGTCTTCAGAAATAAAGTTTTACATCATGGAACTTTACTTTTTTCATCAGAAATGAAAGATATAAGTGGAGCGCTAAAGGTAAAACCTCTTAAGTATAAAGACAGAGCAACTAAGTCAATTCCAAATAGAGTTACCAATATAAGTGATCATCTTGAAGAAGATATTACAGTAGATCAATTTACAGACAAAGTAATGAATCACATTACAAGTCGCTTTGAAAACGCTAGACTTTACGAGTTTACTGAAGAAGATATTGAAAACATTCGAAAAATAAGAGATGAAAAATACGCTACTTGGGAGTGGAATTATGGTTATTTTCCAAATTATGACTTCAGGCAAGGAGCAAGAACTGAAGGTGGTACTGTCGAAGTAAATATGAATGTTGCTGAAGGTAAAATCAAAAACCTACGAATTACAGGAGACTTTTTTCACATAAAAGATATTTCGAAAATTGAAAAAGCTTTGGAAAATACAAAGCATGAAGAGAGTGAAATAAGAAAAGTATTAAGTCAGTTTGATTTGAAAAATTACTTTGAAAAAGTAACTGAAAATGATTTGGTTTCGATAATGTTTTAAAATAAGTAATTAAATACTGATCTTCATAAAAGGTTATTTACATGTCACGTTTTGTATGAAGCTAACCAAAGTAAAGATATTAACGCTAGGGGAGCAGAGCCCTTAAATCTTCTTAATAAAACAATGGCTAGCGGTATTGAGGGGCAGAGCCCTGACATCTTAGCCTGAAAACAGACAAAAGTAGATCATAGCAATCACCATTTAAAAAATATCTTAAAGACCTTTATTCGAGACTGAACACATGTGATATTTAATACGATTCTCAGGACAAGTTGTATCCAGAATGTCGAGATTTAAAATACCCACCTGAGCTCTCGGAAGCCCCGTCTGACTAAATAGGCAAGTGCATCGGCATTATTAAACCTGGATAAATAAATTACGGTATTATGTGCTGAAGTTAATTTAAGATAACGTAAAACCTTCAGTTGGAACTTTACAGCCAAGCGAGGGGAATAGACGAACGCTAAAGCTTAAAGCTAACAGGCAATTCACATTAAATTTAACGGTATCAAAATCAGAAGAAAAGAAAAATATGATCTGCTGAATTTGATAAAAGTAAAGCTAATGCGAAGTGACCAAAAAACCTTAGCTTTGCAACTTCAAAAATCTGAAGATTACACACTATGAAAGCAGGAATTGTAGGCCTACCCAACGTTGGAAAATCCACTTTATTTAACTCATTGTCCAATGCAAAAGCGCAAAGCGCGAACTTTCCGTTTTGTACGATAGAGCCCAACATTGGAGTGGTAAACGTGCCAGATCCGAGATTGGAAAAGTTGGAGTCATTGGTGAATCCAGAGCGGGTTGTGCCAGCTACAGTGGAAATTGTAGACATTGCTGGCTTGGTAAAAGGGGCAAGCAAAGGCGAGGGGCTTGGCAATCAATTTCTTGGAAATATAAGAGAAACCGATGCGATTTTGCACGTATTGCGTTGTTTTGATGACGATAATGTCGTGCATGTGGATGGAAATATTGACCCGATTAGGGATAAAGAAACCATCGATATTGAATTGCAGTTAAAAGACTTGGAATCGGTTGAGAAAAAAATGGAAAAGACCAAGCGTGCTGCTAAAACTGGTAACAAAGAGGCACAACGTGAAATGGGTGTTTTGGAAGCTTTAAAAACCGGATTGGAAAGCGGAACATCTGTTAGAGCACTAGATATTTTGGAAGAAGATAGAGCTGATTACGTGAGGCCGATGCAATTGATTACAGATAAGCCTGTGATGTATGTGTGTAATGTGGATGAAGGTTCTGCTGTTAGCGGTAATGCTCACGTAGAACGGGTAAGAGAAGCTGTAAAAGACGAGAATGCGGAAGTCCTGGTCTTGGCTGTTGGCATAGAAGCCGATATCGCTGAATTGGATGATTATGAAGAACGTACCATGTTTCTGGAAGATATAGGTCTAGGAGAAGCTGGTGCGGGAAAATTGATTCGTTCGGCGTATAAATTATTAAATCAGCAAACTTATTTTACTGCTGGAAAAAAAGAAGTGAGAGCCTGGACTGTAAAAGTTGGTGCGACCGCACCACAAGCGGCGGGTGTGATTCATACGGATTTTGAACGTGGGTTTATACGTGCGGAAGTCATAAAATATGATGATTTTGTAAGCTATGGCAGCGAAGCTAAAGTCCGTGATGCAGGAAAACTAAATGTGGAAGGCAAAGAATATATTGTGAAGGACGGGGATGTGATGAACTTTAGGTTTAATGTTTAAGTAGGTCGTAGGTGTTGGGCAGTAGGAATGATGACTTTCCCTAAATCACGTTGACCGTTAGGAACTATGAATTGGTACTATTAGATTCTAGACTATTTGATTTTTGCATTATTTCTATCTCAAGTTTACGAATACATTGTTGAACCGTAATCTGTGAACTGAAAACTGGCTAACTTCATTACCGACCTGAAAGTTTTAGGCTTTCAAAGTTATACCTTTGCAAAAAAAATTCATGCCAAAGCAGTTTTCAGAATTAGGAATAAATGAGTCATTACAAAAAAGCTTAGCAGACTTACAGATTACTATACCTACTGAGGTTCAAGAGAAAACCCTCCCTCATATTTTAAATCAAAAAGAAGACCTCGTAGTTTTATCCAAAACAGGGACAGGAAAAACAGCCGCTTTTGGGTTACCTTTACTTCAGTTGCTGAATTTAAAAACTACTGAGATGCAGGTGCTTATTTTGGCTCCTACAAGAGAACTTGCTCAACAAATTTATAATCAGTTAGTGTCATTTGCTAAGTATTCTGACTCACTTCATACAGTTTCTTTGACTGGCGGAACGCCTATAAAACCTCAAATAGAAGAATTAAAACAGGTTCCTTCACTTATTGTGGCCACACCTGGCCGCTTATTGGATCTTGTAGAACGAAAAGCTATAAATCTAAGTCAGATTACGCATTTGGTCTTAGATGAAGCAGACGAAATGCTGGTTGCTCTGAAAACAGAAGTAGATTCGATTATAAAGACTCTTCCTAAATCCAGAAGAACCTTCCTGTTTACAGCTACTCTTTCAGGAACCATTAAGCAAGTGGTACAGAATTTTATGTCTTCGAATGTATTGCAAATCGAAATAGGGATGTCCACGAAAGGTCATCAAGGCATTGAACACCAATTTGTGGTTGTTGAGCCAATTGAAAAATTAGAGGTGTTGATGTATTTTTTAAATTCCAGAGCACGGCAGCGCGGTATTATTTTTTGTAAAACTAAAGCGGCGGTGAACAAACTGGCGAAGAAATTAGCTATAAACAAGTTCTCATCAGGAGCCATTCACGGAAGCCTAACTCAAGGAATAAGGGATCGTATTTTAGGACAATTTAGAGAAGGACATATTGACATCTTGATTGCTACCGATCTCGCTGCTCGAGGCATTGATATCAAAGCAGTGTCTTTTGTGGTCAATTATCACTTGCCAGATACTTACGAAGCTTATGTTCATAGAAGCGGACGTACTGCCAGAGCAGGAGCAGAAGGACTTTCATTTACTGTTTTACAGCAAGATGAAGTCGAAGAAGTAGCTGAATTTGAAAAGGAACTAGGAATAAAGTTCAATGAAATAAAAAAAGCAGATTCTCAAAGTCTTGAGGAAAACAATACTTTATTATGGGCGAAAAAAATATTTAAGACCAAACCAAATCGGGAAGTTTCTACTGAATTTAAAGAAAAGATCCATACAGTATTTCATCATTTGACCAAAGAAGAACTCATCGATAAAGTACTTGCTTATCAACTGGGTCAATCTAAGACTGAGCATACAAAAACAGAACCTTCTAAAAAATAATATTCAATGGCAAATCCAATAAAGTCGCAAGAAGAGATTCTGCAAAAACTAAATATTCAGGGGTTAAACCCTATGCAAACTGAAGCTATCCCTTTAATTGAAAATAAGGGAAATACTTTGCTTTTATCTCCAACAGGAACTGGAAAGACTTTAGCGTTTTCACTGCCTTTATTGAGTATTTTGAATCCGGAATCTCAAGACGTTCAGGCTCTAATATTGGTGCCTTCCAGAGAGCTCGCCATTCAAATTGAACAAGTGATTCGCTCAATGGGTTCAGGTTATAAAGTCAACGCGGTTTATGGTGGTAGACCTGTATCGAAAGATAAAATTGAAATCAAACACAATCCCGCAATTCTTATTGGAACACCGGGAAGAATTCTGGATCATTTTAATCGCGATCAATTTTCTAAAGAAGGTATTGAAACGCTTATTCTGGATGAATTTGATAAATCTCTGGAAGTGGGTTTTGAAGAAGATATGAAGTCGATCATAAGTCAGTTGCCAAACCTAAACAGACGAGTATTGACCTCCGCTACCCAAGGGGTTAAGATTCCAAATTTCGTTGGTTTGGGTAAACCGAATACCGTTAACTATTTAGATAAAAAAACTAATTCTAAATTGAGCCTTAAAACTGTAGTCTCACCTTCTCAGAATAAGCTAAAAACTTTGGTGGAGTTGGTTCAACATCTAGGCAACAGTCAAGGTATAGTCTTCTGTAATTTGAGAGACAGCATTGAGGGAGTGAGTAGCTATTTAAGTCAGAATAATATTAGTTATACTTGTTTTTCTGGGGTAATGGAGCAAAAAGACCGGGAGCGAGCATTGATTAAATTCAGGAATGGGAGCTCACAGCTTTTAGTAGCTACCGATCTTGCTGCCCGGGGAATTGATATTCCAGAGATGCAATTTATTATTCACTATGAACTCCCACGTCACAAGGAAGAATTCATTCATAGAAACGGTAGAACAGCAAGAGTAAATGCTAAAGGAACGGCTTATATCCTAAAATGGGAACGCGAGTCTTTACCTGACTTTATTGGTGAAGTTGAAAAAGCCGATATTTCTAAAAAAACAACTCTAAGACCTAGGCATTGGGAAACTTTATTTATTTCCGGAGGGAGAAGGGATAAGATTTCAAAAGGAGATATTGCTGGATTATTTTTTAAGCAAGGTGGGCTCAATAAAGATCAACTTGGGACTATAGAGTTAAAACCAGATTGTGCCTTTGTAGGTGTTCCCTCAAGTTTAGCCGAGGCGTTAGTGGATAAATTGAACAACTCCAGATTGAAAACAAAAAAAGTACGCATCAGGATTCTTGACTCTTAACTGTTTTTAAGAATCAAGTCCATTAGAAATTAGATTTAAAATATTAGATACAAGACATAAGAAAGCTGTTAAGCTAAATATAAAAAGGTAAAGAATACATTGAGAAGGGTGAAGATGTGATGAACTTCACTAAGTAGCCATTAAGTCAGTAAGTTTGTGAGTCAATGAGTTTAATTTATAAAAATTCATTTCATTAGAGATGTATCAAAGCATAAAGTAAAGTTGAAATGCTTATGACTTTAATACCTTTGCAGTAAGCTTTGCGTTCTTTGCGTGAAATTTCTCAATACAATTGATAATCCATTTATGGCTAAGACTCGCAAAAAAAAAAGTAATTTTTCGTCCCTAAAGTTTGTCCCTAGATTTTTAGGAAAAGTCTACAGAACCCATCCATGGTTTTTCATTGCTAATGTGATTTTGAGATTGCTCAAATCTTTAATTCCAATTGCCTTGCTATGGGTGGGGAAGGAGATCATCGATGAAGTGATCTTTCAGGTCGATTTGGATACTAAAGACTTGAACCGCCTCTATTGGCTAATTGGTATTGAATTGTTTCTTGCCATCATCAGTGACGTGTTTAACCGGTTAATTGCTTTAACTGATGGTCTTTTAGGCGATTTGTATTCCAACTCTTCGTCCATAGAACTCATTCAAAAAACTGCCAAAGTGGAATTAGCAAGCCTGGAAGACTCCGAGTTTTACGATAAACTGGAAAGAGCAAGACAGCAAACGACAAGCAGAGTGTCTTTAATGTCTAATGTTTTGGCACAAATTCAAGATATTATTACCATCATTTCTTTGATTTCGGGACTGATTTATTTTTATCCTATTCTGATTTTGCTGCTAGTAATCTCCATCATTCCGTCATTTATCAATGAGTTGAAATACAGTCAGTCGACCTATTCTCTCCAAAAAAGCTGGACGCCAGAACGCCGTGAGTTAGATTATATGCGGATGATTGGTGCCAGTGACATCACTGCCAAAGAAATCAAGTTGTTTGGTTTAGCCGATTTTATCAGTAATACGTTTAAACGTATATCCGATAAATATTATGTAGCCAACCGAAAGCTGGCCATCAAAAAAAGCTTGTGGGGAGGAACCTTTCATATTTTAGGAGATCTAGCCTATTACGGGGCTTACGTATTTATTGTCTTAAAAGCAGTCGCTGGTTTTGTCACCATTGGTGATTTGACCTTTTTGGCTGGATCTTTTAGCCGACTTAGAGGACAATTACAAACTGTGTTTTCCCGATTTTCGAATATCACACAAAGTGCCATGTATTTGCAGGATTACTTTGAATTTATAGATATGGACTTTAGTAATACTAATTCAGATTCTTACAGAGAAGCTCCTACCGAATTTAAAGACCGTATCCGTTTTGAAAACGTGAGTTTTCGCTACCCGCAATCTGAAAAAAATGTACTTAACAATATTTCTTTTGATTTGATTAAAGGGGAGAAATTAGCTTTGGTAGGGGAGAATGGTGCTGGAAAGACGACTTTAATCAAATTGCTTCTTAGATTATATGAACCCACGGGAGGCCGAATTTTGATGGATGGCATTCCTGTGCAGGAGTATAGTAAGCAAGATTATCAAAAGATGTTGGGTGCTATTTTTCAGGATTTTGTCAAATATTACCTCACGGCAAAAATCAATATTGCTGTCGGTAATATTGATGAAGAACACAATACTGAAAAAATCAAAAATGCTGCTGTGCAAAGTCTGGCCAATGATGTGATTGAGAGTTTACCCGAGGGCTACGAACAAGGTTTAGGACGCCGATTCAAAAAAGGAGCAGAGCTTTCCGGTGGGCAATGGCAGAAAATTGCTTTGGCAAGAGCTTATATGTCGGATGCGCCGATTATTATTTTAGACGAACCCACTTCAGCACTAGATGCCAGGGCAGAATCTGAAGTCTTTCAGCGGTTTATTGCCTTAACTGAAGATCGAACCAGCATTATTATTTCTCATCGTTTTTCTACAGTAAGAATGGCAGATCGGATTTTAGTCCTTCAAGGTGGTGAAATTTTGGAACTAGGGACACATGAGGAGCTTTTGGCTACTCCTCAATTGTATGCTGAATTGTATGAGTTGCAAGCTGAAGGCTATCGATGATAACAAGGGGTAAGATTATATTTTTAAGACTTCAAAATAGATGTATTTTAGGCGTTTTTTAGTCGTAGTTTTGCAGACTTAAATATGTTTAATAATGAAGCGAATTAATGAATACAAAAAACTCTTTGGAGTTGAGAATACAATTGAGTTAAAACCATTGAAAAAGACTTACAGAGATCTAGTAAAAGAATGGCATCCCGATAAATTTCAAGCTGGCGACGATCGTCAAGCTGAAGCTGAAATACAAAGTAGAAGAATCATCGACGGATATCACTTTCTCGTTAGTATTGCTCCGGAAACGATTTCAGCCAATTCAGAGCAATATGAAGAATCAATTAATTCTGGTATTGCAGACTTCCAACATAAAGGCATGCTCTTGGAAATTACGTTTATGGATGGCGTGACTTACGAATACTTTGGAGTTTCAAAACCTATTTTTATAAAAATGATCAACAGCAATAAGCTAAACCGTTTTGCAAAACGATCTATTTATCCAAATTACACTTTTAGAATGGCCAAACGTGAAAATGTAGAAGCATAATCTAATAACTTAGTTATACTTACTTAATAATTAAAAAAATCACTAGTGTTTATCTAGTGATTTTTTTAATTATAGACCTCAAACCTTTAAAACTATTCGACTATGAAAAGATTTTAAAAGCGAATTTTAATTTTTAATCTTAATTGGTTTCAATTGGATCAATCCCAGAAAATCCAAAACACGTATAATCACATAAGTAATGTCGATTTCATGCCACTTTTCACCAAAATTGGGGCTACTAGCATGTTTGTGATGATTGTTATGATAACCTTCGCCCATCATTAGAAAATCAAAGGGAAAAAGGTTTTTACTAGTATTTTTCATTTGATGATTCACATAACCGAAGATATGTCCAAACCAGTTGATAATAACGCCGTGAATGGGTGCCATCATGAATGTGATAGGTAACAAAGCCCATTCCCACCAGGTTGTTGCAAAAAAAGCAAAAAATGCTATATAAGCAGCGACCCACAATAAACGCGACACTCGTGAACTAGCAAATACATCAAATTTTTTCCATTGAGGAATATTTTTGGTAAATTTTGAATCAACTTCTACTTGTTGCATATTGATATCCTGATATATGCTTTTTGTTTTCCACATCATAGCAAATAAATTAGCATCATGGGAAGGCGAGTGAGGATCTTTTTCGGTATCGGTATAAGCATGATGCATGCGGTGCATGATGCCATAGCCATAAGCACTTAAGTAACTTGGACCTTGAAAAATCCAGGTCAATACATATGTAACGCGTTCCATGGTTTTTGACATGGTAAAGACTTGATGTGCTGCATATCTATGCAAGAAGAATGATTGAAAAAATAAACCCCCGTACCATAATACGGCGACGAATATAATTATCCACATAATTTTTTTGTGCAAAGGTATTGGGAAACAACGCTTAAAACAATGAACCTAAATCAATAAAACCTGCGTCACAAACGCTTTCGAATCCGACTTAAGGCTTGAGAAGTGACGCCGATATAAGAACTGATGTATTTCAAAGGCACTTCTTGTAAAAGCTCTGGCCGTTCTTTAAATAAATTCAAATAACGTTGTTCTGCAGATAGATTGAGAAGGTGTTGTTCACGTTTGGATTTGATCAAAAATAACTGCTCTGCAGTAAGCCGTCCAATAAGATTACCTAGTTGTGTATGTTTGTACACCAACTGCAAATCTTCGTAAGTGATGCTCAGCATCTTTGTATCAGAAAGTGCTTGCAATTGATAAGCGGAAGGTGTTTGTGTAAGAAATGAATCGTAGGCACTGACAAATTCATCTTTAAAACAGAATCCAAAGGTGATTTCTTTAGCTGGATCCTCTTTAGGGATATACAAACGCACTACACCAGATTCTATAAATGATATATGATTTTCAACCTCATTGAGTTTCAGAAACACAGATTTTTTTTGAAAATAACGCGGTTTCAATTTGGAGGTAAAATAATCCCAATCTTTATCTGAGATGTCTACCAATCGATCTAAATAAGCTTTTATCTGTTCCAAGAGTGAACTTAAAAATGAATAAGTAGCTAATATAAATTCAAAAAAAACATCTTACTGAATCATTAACATATTTACTTGGATTTTGTGAAATGTAAAAGCCAATTGAACCAGTTTCTTTTATGCAAAATACTTTTCAATTTAAGCCTTTAAATAAGCGCAGGACTCTTAATATTTCACTTTCATAAATAAATTTTAGTTCACATTTATAATGTGCTTAATAAGCGTTAGGCGAATAGTTCTTAATTTAGAGGAATCCTAAAATTAGAAATATGAAACTTCATAAAATAGTGTTTTCATTTTTGTTACTGACTTTGGTAATGCCAATTACTGTATGTCATAGTCAAAACGATTCTAATGAATCTGTTTATACTTACAAGAGTGGGAGTTTTGACGGGATTGGCAAATGGTATAAAGGCCGTGAAATATCTCATGTCATGGGTTATCAGGGTATGTCTTGGCTGGAACGCTCTGAGCGCGAACAGGAAGAGGAAACCAGCACGCTATTAGAAAATATGAATTTAGAGCCTACCGATGTAGTGGCCGACATTGGCGCTGGATCTGGCTATCATGTTTTTAAAATAGTACCGAAAGTAAGTGAAGGTAAAGTTTATGCCGTGGACATACAGCAGGAAATGCTGAATGCCATGGAGAAAAAGAAAAACAGACTTAATCAAACGAACATTGAATTGATTAAAGGTTCTGAGAAAAGCACAAAACTGCCAAAAAACTCAGTGGATAAAGTCTTGATGGTCGATGTTTACCACGAATTTGAATTTCCTGTGGAGATGATCGCGTCCATTAAGCAAGCCTTAAAACCTGATGGTAAAATTTACCTGATCGAATACCGTGGTGAAGATCCAACAGTACCTATCAAACGTTTGCATAAAATGACCGAAGACCAAGCCGTTAAGGAAATGAACGCCGCAGGATTTACTTTAATTGAAAACATTGATAATCTGCCTTGGCAACATTGCATGGTGTTTGGAGTGAAATAAATAAAAAAGATAAATGGTTCTAATTACTATAATTAGTATTTGTTTTATAATTTATATTATGTAAAATAGAATTATTTTAAATTTAATTGATTATCTTTTTCCTAATCTTTATCCTACTCCTTCTTTGGAACTTCAAGTACATTAACTGAGCCATCATAACGCATTGGAAAGCGTTGTGAACTATTGATATTGATAGTTCCTTTAAGGCTTGGATAAATTGTTAAGTTTACCTGATAGCTTTCAGAACCTTCCTTGATGTTGAAATTCACCTGATAATTATTTCTTTTTTCATCTTTAGTGATTTTCAAATCTTTTGGGATGCCTTCAAATTTAATTCCTGTATCGGTATTGAAACCACCTCCAAACTGGCGTTCGCCGAAAAAAGGCAAATCTGCAGTCACGGTATCACCTTCAAACTTAAAAACCGCCGAGGATCCTTGTAAATTGATTTGTGACGCATTATCTCCAGGTCTAAACAAGCCCGCATTGGCCAGTTGTGTCAATGAATTTGTTGGTAATGGTCTGGCAAATTGTAAATCAAATTCAAAATATTTGTCTTGTAAAAGCTGCTCCAATCTTTCATTTTCTTCGGCTGTAGCTTCTCTGGAAGTTCCACAAGAAACAACTACAAAACTTAGCAACAGGATGACTAAACATCTCATTTTAATTGGCTTACTTAACTTAACTTCCATCTTTACTTTTATTTAAAAGGTTCAATTATGATGCCGTATTCTTGTCTAGCCTAAATTGATAATACCATCTTTGATTTTTGCAATTACTGCTTGAGCTGCAGATTCGCCATTCAGCATGGCCGCGTTTATAGAACCATTCGCCAGGTGATCTCCGGCTAAAAATACCTGATCCTTTAATTGAGTTTCAGATTTTGGCAACATATAATTTACGGACTGCATTATTGGAAGTGCCTTTTCGATGTGGTAAAATTGCTTAAATTCTATGGTATCAATACCAGCATAAACTTTCAGATCCTTTGTAATTTTAGATTTTAAATCTTCCATCGAAAGGTTATGTGGTTTAACAAGACTTACCGACAATAGGTGCTCCTCAGCATTAGTATTTGAGGTGTAATATATATTGTTCACTAATGAATCTTCATCTGCAATAAGTGCTATCATTGGTTCTTTAAACACGCGTTGTTTGACAGATACATAGAAATTATCAACGCTTTTCCAGAGGGTTTGCTGATTGTTCAGGTTTGATATCAACTGGGATGCTTCTGTTGCAACTATTACAAAATCAAAATCTTCTTCTTTTCCATTTTCAAACTTAATTTTTTGATCCTTAATTGATTTTATAGGGGTATTAAAATGAGTCTTTGTGTGTTTGAGCTGAGCCATCAATTGATTGGGTATGGCTTGAATTCCTTTTTTTGGAATAGCTGTACTGCCTTCACCAAACATTTTATAGACAAATTCAAATTTGCGTGACGACGTTTTTAATTCATGTTCTAAAAAAATACCTGTAAAAAAAGGTTTGAAGAAGTTGCGAATAATGTCTTCGGAAAACCCATAATCCCTCAAGTATTGAAGAGTAGTCTTTTCTTTAGCTAAAAAAATATCATCAAAAGATTTCTTTTTAAGCTCTGTATTTAGTTTAAGCACCTTGAGTTTATCCGCCACACTACCAATTTTGGAGGTAAGAGTTGGCCATAATAAACTCAACCGTCTTAGTGGATCTCCTATCTTGTCTTTTTTTCCATTATTGTATATGATGGCACCAGGATAAAAATGCTGCAACTCCAGTAAATCATAGTCCAGGTATTTTTGAGTTGCCGGATACTGTGTCAACAGAACTTGAAATCCATGATCAAAAGTATAGCCTTCTTTATAATCGGTTTTCACACGTCCCCCTACCCGATCTGTTGCCTCGAATAATTCTGGTTTAAACCCTGCTTGTTCTAAATTGATAGCGGCTACAAGTCCGCTAAGACCTGCACCTACTATTGCTATTTTGTGATCCTGCATTTATATTTCTTTAGTTGGTAAGTTCAAAAAACTAAATGTTTTAAACCTCAAAATATTCCTAAATATTATTAGACCCTTTGATTAATGACTATTTTAGAAAAAAATATTAACCATGAGTAACAAAGATATGGGAGTCATAGCAAAAAATGATAGAGAATTAAAACTATATTATCATCCAGATAATAGAATTGCTAAACAGAGTATTGCTGTAGCAGAGGCTACCAAAGCGGAGAAAGTTTTGATTAATCTGGAAGAAGTCAAGCTTACAGAAACTCAATGGGCAGAAATCGCCACTTTATTGGATAAAAACCCTTCAGAATTAATTAATACAGATCACTCTTTAGTCAAAGAAACTTTAAGTGATAATCCTGAATTAGATGAGAATCAAGCTTTAAAAATTTTGGTTCATAACCCACAAGTTTTACTGCATTCAATAGCTATGCGTGGTAAAAAAGTTATTGAAGTAGAAGGTATCAATGATTTAATGAAATTGCAGGAAATGGATTCTAGAGATGCTAAGCTTCCTTAAAATTTGATATATAAAATTTAAAAAAGCGCTCAATTGAGCGCTTTTTTTTGTGTCTGAGAAATAACAGATAAACTAGAGTTTCTCTTTAAAATCGTTTATGATTCCGCCTTTTATTAAAATATCAATTTGTCTTCCACTAAGGGTGTGTTTGGTTGTAATCGTTTTCGTTTCACCATTAGTTTTATGGATTAAAACTTCAATCGGTTTGTTCGATTTTACTGAGTTTATAACATCTTTGAGTTCAATATCATCCCCTTGATCTATTAATTCGTAATCTGAATCTTTATCAAATTCTAAAGGTAAAATTCCGAAATTCACTAAATTTTGCCATGCAATCCTGGCGTAGCTTTTCGCAATGACGGCCACTTGTCCAAGGTATTTTGGTGCTAAAGCGGCATGCTCACGACTAGAGCCTTGAGCGTAATTTTCTCCAGCTACAACTACATGACCTCCTCTGGATTTTTTAGTTTCCATAGCTCTATCGTAAAAAGTATCATCAATAACTATGAATGAATATTTACTTATTTCTGGCAAATTACTTCTGAAAGGCAAAACTTCTGCACCAGCCTTTAAAATCTCGTCCGTAGAAATATTATCGCCCATCTTGAGTAAAACAGGAACCTTGTAAGTTTCCTGAAGTTCTGGTATTTCAGGTAAAGTTTTTATGTTAGGCCCTTTTTCAAGTTCAATAAACTCGTTATCGTCCACTGGAGCTACAAGCATATCCGTATTTATAATTTCATATGTTGGATATTCGAATTTTGGATACTTCATATCAAATTCCTTTTCCAAATCTCTGGGATCTGTAATCTTACCCATGAGCGCCGAGGCTGCAGCGGTTTCTGGACTACAAAGATAAACTTGATCGTCTTTAGTTCCACTTCGATCTGGAAAATTACGAGGCATAGTTCTTAAGCTGATAGTGCCGCTGGCCGGCGCTTGTCCCATCCCAATGCAGCCCATACAACCAGACTGGTGAAATCTAGCCCCAGACTTAATCAGATTACCAAATGTTTTGTTTTCAATCATGTTTTGCATGATTTGTCTTGAAGTCGGATTGATGTCAAAACTTACCTCTGGACTTACACTTTTATCTTTTACTATAGCACTTGCTATCCAGAAATCCCGTAATCCAGGGTTTGCAGATGAACCTATGACCACTTGACTTATCGGTTTGCCAGCGACTTCAGAAACTGGAACAACATTACCAGGGCTCGTCGGTAGAGCTATAAGAGGTACAAGATCATCCAAAATTATTTCTTCATAAAAATCATATTCACAACCCTCATCGGCAAGTAATTCTGTCCAGTCTTCTTCCCTATTTTGAGATTTTAAAAAGCGTTTAGTCTCTTCATCACTTGGAAAAACTGTTGTTGTCGCACCTAGCTCAGCTCCCATATTTGCTATGACATGACGATCCATTGCACTTAGCTCCTTAAGCCCGTTACCATAATATTCAATGATTTTTCCTACTCCTCCTTTGACGTCGTGACGTCTAAGCATTTCTAAAACAACATCTTTTGCACTTACCCAATCTGGGAGCTTACCTGTAAGTTTTACTCCCATCACTTTAGGCATCTTAACAAAGTAAGGCTGACCAGCTATTGCAGTGGCAACATCAAGGCCTCCAGTACCGATAGCCAACATACCTAGAGATCCTGCAGCACAAGTGTGAGAGTCAGATCCAACTAGTGTTTTTCCAGGTTTTCCAAAACGCTCCATGTGCACAGGATGACTTACACCATTTCCAGGACGGCTGAACCAAAGCCCGAATCGTTGTGAAGCAGATCTTAAGAATTTATGATCATCTGCATTTTTATAATCCGTCTGGAGAAGATTATGATCTACATATTGTACAGCAACTTCAGTTTTTGCTTTATCCAAGCCCATTGCCTCAAGCTCCAACTGTACAAGTGTACCTGTTGCATCTTGCAAAAGTGCTTGGTCTATTTTTATACCAATCTCTTCCCCAGGTTTCATATCGCCTTCTAACAGATGAGATTGAATTAGTTTCTGAGTAACATTATTTGCCATGATATTTTATGATTATAATTTCTCTACAATTTACAAAATATTGAACAATTCTAAATTTGAATTAACAATTTTTAAACTCTTAACTTCAATTGGTAACTACGTTTAAAATAAATTACTTTTGGGAAAAAATAGATATGAAAATTCATGATATAAGTAAAAGCAATTCAATTTTAAATCATTTTTTACATCAAATTCGAGATGAGTCTATCCAAAGTGACAGAATGAAGTTCCGAAGAAATATTGAGCGTATCGGTGAAATTTTAAGTTATGAAATGAGTAAAACTTTAGAATTTCAAACCAAAAAATTTCATACTCCTTTGAGTGCTTCGAGCTATGAAAGCTTAAATGAAGAAATTGTAGTTTGTTCGATTTTGAGGGCAGGAATACCACTACATACTGGAGTATTGAATTATTTTGACGATGCTGACAGTGCTTTTGTTTCTGCGTATAGAAAACAATCTGAAACTTCAGAAGATGATTTTGACATAGTCGTAGAATATCTATCATCTCCAAATCTGGAGGATAAAACACTTGTTTTGGTTGATCCAATGCTTGCTACAGGTCTCTCTATGCTCAATGTTTTAAAAGCTCTGAAAAAGGTTGGTACACCCAAATCAATACATATCTTATCCGTCATTGGAGCCCAACCAGGAATTGATTTGGTTAGTAATTACCTCCCAGAACATGCACATCTCTGGATAGGTTCTATAGATGAACGATTGAATGAAAAAGGGTATATCATCCCTGGGTTGGGTGATGCAGGAGATCTTGCTTATGGAAAAAAAATGTAGGTATTCTTAAAAAATTAAGTACATTTATCTCAAAACTAACTACTTATGACCAAAATTGCTACTATTTCAGTTTTATTTGCTATTCTAATGACAGCTTGTGTTTCTAAAAAGAAATTTAATCAAGTCGAAAATCAAAGAAAAGCTCTTCAAGAAGAAATTTCAAATTTGAAATCCGATCGTGATGAGTGTAATGATAATTACACAGACCTTCAGGATGAAGTGATGTCTTACAAACAAAAAATCTCTCAGTTACAAGGTGATTCTGAAGACAAAATTGAACTCACTGAAAATGGTCAGGTCGTTTCTGAAAACACAAAATCTAACGTAAGAAGAGTTTTTTCTAAAATGCCTGCCGACCAGCGTTCTGAAGCTAAAACACTTGAAGATTCCATCAATATGGCTGTTGGTTACAATATTAAATCCAACCTTTTGGCACAAATGAAAGATGAAGATCGAGTTGCAGACGAAGCAATAGAAGTCAGTGTTGCTGAACCTGTTGTAAGAATAACTCTTACAGATAAAGTTTTGTTCAAGAGTGGAAGTTATTGGGTTGATAAAAAAGCATATAACTTATTGGCAAGAATTGCAGAAGTGATAAATTCTGAACCAAATATGGATATACGTGTAGAAGGACATGCAGACGATTTAAAATTGGCGGAATCTTCTTATATAGTTGACAACTGGGATTTAAGTATAAGAAGAGCTGCTTCAGTTGTAAGAACTTTGGAAAATAAGTTTGAGGTAAGTGGAGATCGATTGATTGCTTCAGGAAGATCACATTATAAGCCTGTAGCTGATAATTCTACTGAAGAAGGAAGAACCAAGAATAGAAGAACTACTATTTTATTATTACCTAAGATCGATAGATACATGCAAATTCTTGAAAAATAATTTGCTTTAACATAGAAAAGCCTGCTTAGTTTGTACTAAACAGGCTTTTCTTTTACAACAAACTTACTTATTCGCTATAAGTATCTTCCAGAAAATCTGTCTCTTAGTACCAAATTATTTATTTAAAAGCTCGTTATTTTTCTTAGAATCCAATCGTATCCACATCTTATCTTCATTTAATTTAAAGCTCCCTTTAAATTTAAAGTTACATTCATTAGGTGAAATAATTGATAAAAAAATGTTTTCATCTTTTTTCTCGTACAAGTGATAAGTTTGACCAACAATTGGTTCAAAGCTGAACTCAGCACTATAAATCAAATTATTATACTCAAACTGAGCCATCAATTTTTCATATTGATTTTTCAGTTCCTCATATTCAGTTTTAATTTGATGATTGACTTTACTTACATTAGAATTTTTCCATCCTGTTAAGTCTGTAGGAGTAATTTTTGGAGCAGCTGAATTTGTTGCGTAGGGCAAAAGACCAGCTTCGTATTTCTCGGTATTTTCGTTATAAACAACCTGATCTGGTTTTTTTGAGTTAACTCCCATAAAACTTAAAAATTAATTTTAAGCGAAATTAAATTCAATTAAAACAACATTGGACCTAGCTAAGGTTAAAATTCCTTTAAAATACTGAATTAAATCCCTATAAAATTGGCTTTGGAATCTTAAATCTTACCTTTGTAATGAATTTAGATAGAAATCTAATTAATTAGAAATCAATAAATTAAAATTATGAGTCAAGTTAAAGAAAAAGATACAGTAAAAGTACATTATACTGGAAAGCTAGCTTCAACAGATCAAGTATTCGATAGTTCTTTAGAAAGAGAACCTATTGAGTTTACTCTTGGAGAAGGAACAATTATTCCAGGGTTTGAAACTGGTGTTCTTAATATGAAAGAATCTGAGAAGAAAACAATTGAAATTCCTAAAGAGGAAGCTTACGGAGAAGTTAAAAAAGAACTTTTTCAACAAGTAGGAAAAGACCAACTTCCAGAAGAAATCAAACCAGAAGTAGGAATGGGATTGGTTTCTCAAAATCCTGATGGAAGCGAACGTCAATTAAGAGTTGCTGAAGTTAACGATGATCACATTGTTGTAGATGCAAATCATCCACTTGCTGGACACGATCTATCTTTTGAATTAGAATTAGTTGAAATCAAAAGCTAATTATTTTCAATAATAATACAATTAAAACCACTCAATTAGAGTGGTTTTTTTTGTAAGTCATTCAACTAGATTTCGACTATTTAAACGAATTTAAAATAATACTTATGAAACCATTAGAAATAAACGAAGCTAAAGCACCAGCAAAAGAAATTTTGGAGGGCATAAAATCAAAGATGGGAGCTGTTCCAAATCTTTTTAGAGTTATGGCCAATAATCCTTCCTTATTAAGTGCCTATACCAAAGCAGATGAAACATTCAGAAACGATTCTGGGTTTACCTCTCAAGAACAGGAGACCATTTTACTTTCTGTAGCGGTTTTCAATGGATGTACCTACTGTGTGGCAGCCCATAGCTTTATTGCCAAAAATCAAAGTAACGTATCTGAAGAAGTTTTAAAAGCTTTAAGAAACGAAGACAAACTGCCTGACGTAAAATTGGATGCATTATCAAAGTTTGCAGTCTCAGTAGCTAAAGAAAGAGGTTATCCTACTGCGGGAGCAACTTCAGCCTTGAAAGATGTTGGTTATAAAGATGAGCACATTGCAGGAATCGTTACTGCCGTTGGTATGAAAACGATGAGTAATTACATCAACCACATTGCAGAGACAGAAGTGGATGATATGTTTGCAGAATTTAAATGGGATAAATAATCTAAAATTTATTTCATTAATCAAGCGCTCATCTTAATTGTTGAGCGCTTTTTTTAAATAATTTCAAATAATATTTAATCTTGTTTATGACTGCTTGAGTATTTTTGCCGCCATGAAATTAACATTACAATTAGCAGCCATTTACAATTTGCTCTGGGGAGCTTGGGTAGTTATCTTTCCAAATCATTTTTTCCAACTTGTTGGCATGGAACTTCCCTCCCAGCCTATGATTTGGCAGGGAATGGGAATGGTAATAGGCGTTTATGGCTTGGGATACTGGTGGGCTTCTTATAACCCATTAAGACATTGGCCTATTGTTGCAGTAGGTTTTCTGGGTAAGATCTTTGGACCTTTAGGTTTTGTATTCAATTACTATGAAGGAAAAGTACCTTTTGAATTTTTCTATACTTTGATCACAAACGACTTCGTTTGGTGGATTCCTTTTTTCCTTATTTTGAAAAAAGTTCATCAAGATTATAATTGGAAACTTTCAGATTGATGAATACCCTATTAGATAATATACATATGCTAAGAATGATCGCTGATTTTGGACTCGTGGTTCTTATTTGGATGGTTCAGCTTATTGTTTATCCAGGGTTTTCATTTTACACCAATGCTGATTTGTTAAAATGGCACAAATCCTACACTCCAAAAATTACAATTGTTGTTGCTCCGCTGATGTTTATCCAAATGGGGATAGCATTATACATTTCTTTTTTTGAATTTTCCATCGCCAATTTAATTTATGCGGTACTCGTGATTTCAACCTGGTTAACCACTTTCACCTATTTTGTTCCGTTGCATCAAAAAATTGAAAGAAATCTAGATATCAAAGTTTCTGCTAAAAAATTGACAAAAGGAAACTGGGTGAGAACCTTTCAATGGACTTTTATCTTTATTTATAGCCTATTTTTGTTTTATTCTTAATTATATAATAAAATACTGAATTTGACATACTTATAAGGCAACATAACTTGACTTTCCCAGTTTATTGTTGTATTATGGCAAGATTTCAGTTATTAACTATTATATAAAAATTATATATGAGACAGCTTAAAATTACCAAACAAGTCACCAATCGTGAATCTAAGTCCCTTGATAAATATCTTCAAGATATAAGTAAAGTAGACTTAATTACTGCTGAAGAAGAGGTGGAGTTAGCTCAGCGTATTAGAGAAGGCGATCAGGCGGCATTGGAAAAATTAACTAATGCCAATTTAAGGTTTGTCGTCTCAGTTGCAAAACAGTATCAAAATCAAGGCTTAAAGCTTCCTGATTTAATTAATGAAGGAAACGTCGGCCTAGTAAAAGCAGCCAAGAGATTTGATGAAACTCGTGGTTTCAAATTTATATCTTATGCTGTATGGTGGATTAGACAGTCTATATTACAAGCACTTGCGGAACAATCCCGTGTCGTAAGACTTCCTCTTAACAAGATTGGGGTTATCAATAAAATAAATAAAACCTTTTCACATTTAGAGCAAGTGAATGAGCGTCCGCCTTCTGCAATCGAAATCGCTAAGGAATTGGACATGAGTGAATCACAGGTAAAAGTGGCTTTGAAAAATTCTGGACGCCATCTTTCTATGGATGCACCTTTCAAAGAAGGTGAAAATGATTCTAATCTTTACGATGTATTGAGTTCAGCAGAATCTCCTACACCAGATGATCAGTTGATGAGAGACTCTTTGAGTATCGAAATTAATAGAGCTCTTGAAACATTATCTCAACGTGAAGCTGATGTCATCCGTTTGAACTACGGAATTGGAAATCAGCCAGCAATGACTTTACAAGAAATAGGTGATACTTTTGACTTAAGTAGAGAAAGAGTAAGACAAATAAGAGAAAAAGGCATTAGAAGATTGAAGCATCAATCTAAAAATAAAATGCTTAAAAAATACTTAGGATAAATTCTAAGATTTTGCTAAATAAAAAGCCATCTGTTATAAATCAGATGGCTTTTTTAATATCTATTGATTTAAGGTTATTTCTTTGAAGGTTGAGATGGTCTCACTTCTACTTTACTTGGAAGTGTTCTTGGATTCATTTTGAATAAATCTACCACAAGTTCACCTAAATCTTCAGGTTGTATTTTCCATGCATCACTTTCGTCTGGTACATTACCATTGAAGTGAGTTGCCACAGATCCTGGCATAATCGTAGAAACATTTACACCATAATCTCTTAGGTCCAGCATGACTGCCTGAGTAAATCCTGTTAACCCAAATTTACTTGCATTGTAAGCTGAGCCTTTAGCAAAAAAGTTGGTTCCTGCTAGACTTGAAATGGTAATAAAATACCCTTTACTTTTCTTAAGTGCATCAACTGTAGATTTAATTGTAAAAAATACTCCAGTCAGATTAGTATCTATTGTCTCTCTCCATTGTTCTTCCGTCAAATCTTCAATACTGTGGTAATGTCCCAAACCAGCATTAGCAATTACATAATCCAACTGACCAAATTCCTTAAGGACTTTATCAACAGCTTTTTGTTGAGATGACATTTCTCTTACATCGGCTTCAATTCCTAGGGCTTTTATTCCCGGATTGGAACTTTTTAGCGACTCAACAGCTTCGTCTGCAGAGGATTGAGATCTGCTTGTAATAGCTACGTTAACACCCTGTTTCATCAAGGCATCAGCTATTCCAAACCCAATTCCTTTACTTCCTCCTGTAATATATGCTACTTTATTTTTCATTTCGTATATAATTTTTAGTTGGATTTAAAGTTACAGTCTATACATTGAGTCAATCATTATTTTAAATAGTTTTAACGCTGGCAATACTACTTTTAAAATTACTTTTGAATCAAATTTTAATTCATGGCCCAATCAAAACGAAATAATAAGTTCAGAAAAAAATTTATTAAAACATTCATCATTGGTGTATCGTCTGTTTTATTCATTTTTATTTTATTTTTTGGAAGTATTTACATTGGTCTTTGGGGAAAAGTTCAGAGCAAAAAAGATCTTTCCAATATCCAACAATCTGAGGCTTCTGAAATTTTAGATTCCAATGGTGAAATAATTGATAAGTTATACAAGTATAATCGCCAATCCATTACTTATTCTGAAATTCCCAAACACCTTATACAGGCACTTGTAGCTACTGAAGATGCAAGGTTTTATGAGCATAACGGAGTTGATAATTACAGTCTACTTCGGGTATTTTTTAAGACAATTTTATCGGGAGATAAATCTTCTGGTGGAGGTAGTACAATCACACAACAATTAGCCAAAAATATTTTCGGTAGAAATTCCTATGGTATTTTCAGTATGCCAGTTAATAAACTAAAAGAAAGCATTGTAGCCAAACGAATAGAAGGCATCTATTCCAAAGAAGAAATTTTAGAATTATACCTGAACACGGTTCCCTTTAGTGGCAATACCTACGGAATAGAAAGTGCAGCTCAATTGTTTTTTGGAAGAACTACGTCTCAATTGAATCTTCAGGAATCTGCTACTTTGGTAGGTACGCTTAAAGCCAACCATTCCTACAATCCTAGATTATTTCCAGAGAGAAGTCAATTGAGAAGAGATGTTGTTATTTCTCAGATGCAAAAGTATGATTATATAAGTTCTGCAGAAGCTAACAAAGCAATGGCAGAACCAATACAGCTAAACATATCAGAAAAGAATACATTTCAAAGACAGTATTTTATTGATCTTATAAGATCTAAAGTGGAAAATATATTGGGAACCATTAAAAAACCTGACGGCACTTTTTACGATCTGGATGAAGATGGATTGCAAATCTACACCACAATTGACCTCAAACAACAGGTATTATTAGAAAAATCGATAAGAGAACAGGTGAAATATCTACAACCACTATTCGAGGCAGAATATACTGACAGTTCTCCCTGGACAAATTTAGATTTACTACAAAATCTTGCCGAAAAAACAGATCGGTATAAGAAGTGGAGCACAAAAAAGTTGTCCACAAATCAAATTCAAGATAGCTTAATGAAAACAAGGCCTACTGAAGTTATTGTTCATGGAGAAACTACTGTTTTACAGATGTCTATACTCGATAGCTTAAGTCATAGCTTGAAACAAATAAATGCTGCTAGTCTTAGCGTTGATCCAAAAACAGGTAATGTTTTGGCTTATGTTGGCGGAGTTGATTACCGTCAATCAAAATATGACATTATAAGTAATGCAAAGCGACAAGTCGGCTCAACATTCAAGCCTATTGTATATGCAGCGGGGCTTAAAAGTGGTTTAAAACCTTGCGATTATATTTCTGCAAAAGAAATCACATATACTAATGCAAAAAACTGGAATCCAAAGAATTCAACTAGTGAGGATGATCCTTACCTCAATTATTCATTGAAATATGCGCTTACAAACTCCATCAATACAGTAAGTGTAAAGATTTTGGAAGAGGCAGGAATTTCAAATACAATAAGCCTTGGGAAGAGTATGGGAATAACATCAGACCTTGTGAATGAACCATCTCTGGCACTTGGTGTAGCAGAATTGAATATGAAAGAACTGGCAAAAGTTTATTCAAGCCTTGCCAATCAGGGAAAAGTCCCTGAACTCAATTTTCTAACGAAAATAACTTCCAGAAACGGTAAAGTTCTTGCTGAAATCGAAACAAAACCTTCTCAGCAATCAGATTTAAATTTAAAACAAAATAGAATTTTGTTGGCAATGTTAGAGAATGTAGTCAACGAAGGAACCGCAAAACGCTTAAGGTCGACTTATGGATTAAGTCAAGATATCGCTGGTAAAACAGGGACAACACAAAGCAATAGAGATGGATGGTTTGCAGCAGTAACTCCCAAATTAGTGAATATATCCTGGGTGGGTTTTAATAACCAAAGCGTTAGTTTTAAGTCAACACGACTTGGACAAGGCGCCAATACGGCATTGCCAATTTTTGGGCAATTATTTAAGGATATGGCCAAGGATCGTGGATTTGATCCAATAACTAGAGCAAAATTTACAAGGCTAACAACAAGCCAACAAGAAGCTTTAGATTGTGAAGATCAAAAACGGGATGGATTTTTTAAACGCTTATTCTCCAAAGATGAAATTGAAAAGGAATTTGAAAAGAAAGATGAAAAAGAGAAGAAAAAGAAAGGATTTTTGAACCGCCTATTTGGAAAAAAAGAAAATTAGGGTTACTCCCACTCCACTAACTGAATATTCTGTTTATGAAAATCACTTTCTTCATTTGAAACATACATCCTTCCTTGAGAATCAAATGAGATTCCTTCCGGTTGCTGAAAATATTTAGGATTCAGTTTGTAAATTTTTTTAAAGGAACCATTAGGTTTTAAGATGAGGAGTCTAGGGATCTTCGAATCCAAAATGAAGATCTCACCTGTTTTAGGATGTATTGTTAATTCTGACGGACTAAATCCGTTTTGAACAAAGAAAAATTTATTTGTTTCAAAAATTGAATCGTTAGCTGTTATTCTTGAAAAAGCTTGTTTTTCAACTTTATAAGTAGAAGAGTTAATTTTGTAAATTATAAAATCATTGCTTGAGTTTGTAAGATTTTTCTCCTTAGGTATTGTCAAGAATGTATTTGATTCACTGTGATTGTCAAAGCTTTCAATATCGTTCTTGCGACTGAAGCCTGTTTGATAAATTTCAATTTGAGAGCGATTGGATTCAAAATTAATTATTTTAAACAGTTTTCCGCTGCTTTCCATCACATAGGCAACCGAATCAATAATTCTAATGGATTCATAGTCACCACTGGGACCAAACTGAATTTTATCGACGATTTTTTTCTTTTCTAAATCATAGATAAAAATAACACCCACCTCGTCCTGAATGCAAGCAATTCTTGAATCGTCTATATGACTAATCCCTGAAACTTCTTTCAGGACAGCAGGAAGTATCCAAGTGTTTTTTACTTTGAGCTTATCAGTATAGTTGTATTCTGGCTTAGAAATATAATATACAATTCCTGCCAGGACCAGAATTCCTGTGATAATTGATAAAACTATCAAATTTTGTTTCATGCTTTTCAATAGAATAAACTTGAAGCCTAAAAGATGCTTGAATATGTGTAAATTTGCAAAAATTTTTTATGGAAGAAAATTCATTAGCCAGATACTTTTATAGAATACTGAAATCAAATGACTATGTTGGAGAATCTGCAGCTATTTATATCAATGCATTTATAAATGCGGTTATACTATTGATTTTAGGATTTTTGGCTTTCAAAATATTAAGATATATAGCTGAAAGTATTATTCATGGCTTAGCATCTAAAACAAAAACAAGTTTTGATGATTATTTGGTTAAAAATAAAGTTTTCGTTTATTTATCAAACCTTGCAGTTTTGTTAGTTCTATACGAATTCATACCTGTTGTTTTAGTAGATTTTCCAAGTTCTGAAATTTACTTTGAAAAGCTTTTTGAAGTCATTATTATCTTTGTGATCATTTGGATTCTTAAATCCATTTTAATGACCTTTAGAGACTATCTCAGAACCTTCAACTCTTTTAAGGACAAGCCTTTAGAAAGTTACATCCAAGTATTCATGATCATTGTATGGATTGTTGGAATCATTATAGTTTTTTCAATACTCACGGGTAAACCATTAATTAAATTCCTAACTGCTTTGGGTGCTTTTTCTGCAGTTTTGCTTTTAATTTTTAAAGATACAATCTTAGGATTCGTTGCGAGTATCCAAGTTACTGTAAACGATACGGTAAGGCTCGGTGATTGGATTACCATGGAAAAATATGGAGCAGATGGTGACGTCTATGAAATCAATCTAGCTTCCGTAAAAGTCAGAAACTTCGATAATACCATAACCACCATTCCAACGTATTATTTAATTTCCGATTCCTTCAAAAACTGGCGTGGAATGAGTATTTCTGGTGGCAGACGTATCAAGCGGTCTATATTGATAAAAGCAAATAGTATCAAATTTCTTTCTGAAGGTGATATAGAAGAATTGAAAAAAATTAAACTAATTTCAAATTATATTCATGATAAACAGCTAGAAGTCAATGAGTATAATTTAAAGCACGAAGTTGATAAATCAGTTCAAATTAACGGGAGGAATCAAACCAACTTTGGAGCCTTTAGAATCTATATCGACCACTATCTTGAGCAACATCCAGATATTAATAAAGATATGATGATGATGACAAGACAACTTGCTCCTACTGCTGAAGGAATTCCCTTAGAACTTTATGCCTTTTCAAAAGATAAGGTTTGGACAAATTACGAAAGAGTTATGGCTGGGATATTTGATCATCTATTAGCAGCTATTCCTTACTTTGAACTAGAATGTTTTGAATATCCTTCCGGCAAAGACCTTAAATCGCTTTCTTCAACTTTTGAATCTTCAAAAGATACATGAGAGATTTTATTATTTTTATAAAGCAGAATTTTAGAAAACTAAGTTTTGGCTGGACACTTACTTTTTTGTCTAGTTTTGGTCAAACTTATTTAATTTCACTGTATGTGACAGAAATTTCTTCTGAATTTGCTATAACCGAAGGAACATTTGGGGCCATCTATGCTATTTGTACAGTGTTGGCATCGTTCATAATGCTTACCGTTGGTCACACAGTAGATCATATTTCTATAAAAAAAGTAACTGCATTTACCATCATTTGTTTGGCCTTTTCTTCCATATTAATGGGAATTTCTTATCATCTAGCTTTAGTATTCATCAGTCTTGTTGGTTTACGCCTTACGGGACAAGGCATGTTGAGTCATATAAGTATGACTATCCTTTCAAAGTTTTATGATAAGAATCGTGGAAAAGCCTTAAGTTTTTCTACTCTAGGTTTTTCTTCAGGAGAAATTGTATTACCCCTTCTCCTTGCCTTCTTTATAGCCTGGTTCGACTGGAGATGGACTTTGATAGGTTCTGGTATTTTATTATTACTCTATTTAATAAGACTTTACTTTACAGACTTAGATCATTTCAATAAGCAGCTTAATGTAGGAAGACCTTCATCTTTGAGCTTAGTTAAGGATTTTGGTAGTATAATAAACGACAAGCGTTTTTTAATTTTGATGCCGACTAGTTTTGCAATTAGTTTTACAGCAACTGCTGTCATATTTTATCAGTACGTATTTGTTGCACAAAAAGGATGGTCACCACAACTCTATGCAGCATTTTTTACAGGTTATGCCATTACCCGTTTAATATTTTCCCTGGCTGGAGGACTTTGGGTGGATAAGTTTACAGCCAAAAAAATGTTTAGATTTTACCTTATCCCTATCAGTATCGGACTTTTAGCTTTTGCTCTAATCGATAGTATTTTTGGGGCACTCACTTTCCTTTTGATGATGGGTATAACCGTTGGTATGGCTGGAACTATAAAATCTTCCATATTAGCAGAAGTTTATGGCATTGAAAAGCTAGGTGCCATACGAAGTCTATTTACCATGTTTATGGTCGTGAGCACAGCTTTAGGACCTTTAATTGTTGGCTGGATGATAGATGGAGGTTTAAGTATCGAGACCATTATGTTAAGTTTATTTGTGTTTTTGGTGCTGTGTGCATTAAACGCTCAACGTATAAAAGGGATTCAAACCATTTCTGAAGTAAAATAATTTAACAAATACTTAATTGATTTGTTTGGTTAAAATCGTGGTACAATGGAGCTTTCCCCTTATTTTTGTCACCAATTATGAGTCAGAAAAAGAAAAACCCTAATCGTAAATCTCATTTGAGATTACTTCACCAGTATTATACTTATACTGGTTTTTACAGTTTTTTAGGTAGGAGTTTAATTAAAGCAGCTCCACCCATATTGATTTTTATCGCCGTATTACTAGGCATTCATTTTTTCGTTATTGACGTCAATACAATGCTAATTTACGTGACCGAAAATTTCCCACCAGTAGCTGTTTTTGCGATCTTCTTTGCTTCAGAATCTATTTTAGGACTTATTCCTCCAGAAATTTTTATAGCATGGTGCGGTAAATCAGTTTCCCCCTGGGGGTTCTTATCCATTTTGGCGATTTTGTCTTATCTAGGAGGTGTTATTTCTTACTTTGTTGGTAGAGGAATCGCGAGTATTCCATCAGTTTTTGTGTATTTGGAAGTAAAAATGGCCAAGCATATCAAAAATATGAGAAAATGGGGAGGGATTTTAATTATTGCCGGAGCTTTACTTCCACTACCCTTTGCTATTGCTAGTATGTCCGCAGGTATCATCAAGTTTCCATTCGGAAGTTATTTGTTATATGGCTTGTTGAGGCTTTTACGTTTCGCGATCTATGGAGCGTTAATATTTGGTGCTTTATAAAATTCTTTCAAAATTATAGTTTAAAAACAAAAGGTCATTTTTTAAAAAATGACCTTTTGTTTTTATGTAAATTAATCCATAAAGTGTTCGTTAATTTTCACCCTTAGTTTTCTAACATAATCTTCATAAAGCCAATCTCTATAATTTTTGGTGTTGTTAATTATACAATTGGAATAGCGTTTAATTCTGTCCTTTATATCATCTTTCAATTCCCTAGCGAGAATTCTGGCATCAAAGACATCTTCAGAATTTTCTGCACACATTTTTGCATGCTGTGCAATTGACTCTTCCAACACCAATTTTGATTTATCGCCATTGTTGACGGTTTCATTATATCGCCTTCTAATGTCAAATTCAATATTTTCAGAATTTTTAAACATTTCTCTCACTTCCTCAGGCATTTCATATTTGAAGTTGAGTTCGATTTCTTCATCAGAAACCATATTATCCAAGAAGTAATCAGGATTTTCAAAGATAAGTTGCCAATCTACAGAAGCATTCCATGGACCAAATCGAGCAATATTATTTCCTAAATCAATGACGTTGAAGGTATCTTTATTAGGTAACTTCCTAGACCCTCGTCCAATCATTTGGAAATAAAGCGTTAGCGATTTTGTAGCTCTATTAAGGATTATATTTTTTACGGTTGGTTCATCAAAACCAGTAGTAAGAATACTTACAGAGGTTAATATGGCGTCTGGCTTTTCTCTGAACCACTTCAGGATAGCTCTTCTTTCTTTTTTATTATGTGTGTTGTCCAGGTGTTTTATATCATAACCTGCATCTTTAAAAGTTTGATAGACATACCAAGAGGTATTGATACCATTATTAAAGATTAATGTTTTTTCACCTTTACATTTTTCTTCATACGCTTGGATCAATTTTTCCTGCATATCTAGATTGGTATACAAATCTTCAGAAGATTTTACTGTATAATCACCTGTTATACCGACTTGTAATGTTCCAAGCCCTACATCGTAACTAAACATCTGGGCTTCAGCCAAAAATCCCTTTTCAATGAGTGATGAAATGGAATTTCCAACAATAAGTTCCTCATAATTTCTATGCATTGGAAGTTTAATGTTAGAACTTAGAGGAGTTGCAGTTACCCCAAGTATAAAAGCTTTATCAAGGTATCCAAAGAGTTTAGTAAAAGAGTTGTAATGAGCTTCATCGATGATTGCCAAACCGATATTTTTCATATTCAGTTTTTCCTCATTCAACCTGTTATTCAAGGTTTCAACCATGGCAACGAAACACATGTATTCATTATCGTCTGGTAGTTCCTTAACTTTAGAATTAATAATTTTATTTCGAACACCAAAACCTTCAAGCATGTCTGAAGTTTGCTTACAAAGCTCTATTCTATGTGTAAGTACAATTACCTTTTTACCTGTCTTTTCAATATACCTTCTTACGATTTCAGAAAAAACAACTGTTTTACCGCCTCCAGTTGGGAGTTGGTATAACAAATTAAAGTTATCTGGAGAATTCTCAATCTTATCAAAAATCTTTATAAGGTCCTTTTCTTGATAATCATAGAGGCTCTTTTCTGCAGTATTTTCAGACATAAACTTCCTTGAGTTGAAATGTGATTTATTAATTTAAGATTTGCAAAAATACGCAGATTAAAGGGTTTATTGAAATTATTTAGCAATTTATAAGTCAAAATCTAAGCATCGTTGAAAGCCTAATGCGTAAGAATTAATGTTTATTTTTGAAAATAGTAGAAACAACTACCTATATATATAAACTAAAAATTATTTTTGCATAACATCTAAAAAAACTAAACCCTTGGAAAATAAAAAAGCACTTAAACTTATAGATTCTATTGTCAAAACTCTTGAATCCAACCAAATTGTAACTGACGAAGTGGTTGAAATGGTTAAAGAATTGAGACCATACGCAGTAGAAGAAAGCTTACCTGTTGTAGCCAAAACACTTAGATTGGTGTCTGAGCACATAGAAGAAAATGAAGTTTTTGCAATACCTATTCCTCAGGACGAACCACTTATTGATGAAGAAACAGGTGAAGAAATAGAACCTGAAAACTCTGAAATCATTACAGGATCTGAAAGCCTCTTATATTTAGTCAATCTGATAAAAAAGTCTGAAAATCCAGAAAATAAGACTGAAATAAGAGAGTATAATCGCAAAATGGAAGCATTTGCAGAATAAAAACTGAGTATGGGAAGAGCATTTGAATTTAGAAAGGCTAGAAAAATGAAACGCTGGTCCGCCATGGCCAAAACCTTTACAAGATTGGGTAAAGATATTGTAATGGCAGTAAAAGAAGGAGGTCCAGATCCAGAAACCAATTCAAAGCTCAGAGCGGTTATTCAAAACGCTAAGAGTGCCAACATGCCCAAGGATAATGTTGAAAGGGCTATCAAAAGAGCTTCGGATAAGAGCTTGGGTGATTATAAAACTGTTTTATATGAAGGTTATGCTCCCCACGGCATTGCAATTTTGGTGGAAACGGCAACAGATAATACAAATCGAACAGTAGCGAATATCAGGTCCTATTTTAATAAATGCGATGGCAATCTCGGGACATCTGGTTCAGTTGAATTTATGTTCGACCATACTTGTAATTTCAGGATTGCTTCTGAAGGAATTGATGTGGAAGAACTAGAACTTGAAATGATAGATTTTGGTGCAGAAGAAGTATTTGAAGATGAAGATGGAATTATGATTTACGCTCCATTTCAAAACTTTGGGGACATTCAAAAATTCTTTGAAGAAAGAAAAATTGAAATCGAGTCCTCTGGTTTTGATAGAATTCCACAAGTTACCAAAACACTTCCAGATGAACTGAAAGAAGATGTTGAAAAACTATTAGAAAAAATTGAAGATGATGATGATGTACAAAATGTGTATCATACAATGAACGAATAAGAAAAGGCTAGAATTTACATTCTAGCCTTTTTGGTTTTAGAAGCAATACGTCTGTTACATATTTTCAAAGATTGATTTCATCAATCTAGTTTTGTCGTTAAGACTTTCTTCCATAGAAATCATAGTCTCTGTTCGATTTACACCGTCTATATCATCTATAAGGAAGATTATGTTTTTAGCATGTTCTGTATTTTTTGCTCTTATTTTACAAAATAAATTGAATTTACCAGTAGTAACGTGAGCAACAGTAATATTCGGTATTTCTTCAATTCTATTAAGAACAAATTGTGTCTGAGAAGTTTTTTCCAAAAATATGCCTACATAAGCTATAAATGTATAGCCGAATTTTTTGTAATTCAAAGTTAAAGATGAACCTACAATAATTCCACTTTCTTCCATTTTCTTTACACGGACGTGAACGGTACCTGCTGAAATATCCAGTTTTTTTGCGATATCTGTAAATGGAGTTCTCGTATTATCGATGAGCATATTGAGAATTTGGTGATCTGTCTCGTCTAGTTTAAGTTTTCCTTTCATATGTTGAATCTTATCATTTTAAATAAAACGCAAAAATACTTAATAATTATGATTAAAAAAGAATGATTTGTCAAAATCTTTATCAATTATATAACGAAAACGTTATTGTTAAGTTTAAATGAGGGTAAAATCTCACCTTCTCTTAAAGAATTAGGTACTTCAAATTCTAAAACTTGCTTTTCTGCATCAATCTCACGATGTCCATAAAACAATTGAAGATCATCTATTCTTTCTATAAAAGGGATGAATTCAATCTTCTCATCAATCAAAGTTTCCTGATACTGAACTGCTACATCTTTAGTTTTATTGTTTACAAATACATTCCTTATTATAATATCATAGTATAACTTTTCATTTTCTGGAATTTCAAAGTATTTATCAATAAAGTTGAGCTGCTCATTATTGACTACATCAACAATCATATTTAATAAGGAAATAAAAATATACTTCCGGGTTTCTTCTCGTTCATAATCATTATCAAAATGACCAGCTTCAAAAAGGACAGTAGGAGTTCCGTCTTTTTGGAAAAAATCACCTATACAATTGATGTTGAATCCATCATCGTAACGCCCTACTTGACCAGGTATATGTTTTTGAAGTAAGTGATTTGCAGAGGAAATCAAACCCATTGATTTTTTTCTTGTGTCATTTATATCTCGCTCTTCATTGAAGGATGGAGAAAGAAAAGATACGGTCGCAGGTTTGTTTATATTTCCAGCACTAAAGATTGTTCTCTGGTCATGCATATTAAAGCAAAAATCTGGCTTAAACTTAGTATATACATTTTGTAAGACCTTACTTTCAGTTTGTGTTTGTTGAAAGGCATCTCGGTTCAAGTCAATCCCATTAGCATTCACTCTTGTGTGATTTACTGCTCCATCAGGGTTTAAAACTGGAATAATAATTAGGCTACATTTTTCAAACAACTCTTTAGAAAACTTATCATTCAAGCTTAAATAATTAAGCAAGTCAAAAACAGATTTTGTAGTGGTCGTTTCATTACCATGCATTTGAGACCATATTAAAATCTTTGTTTGTCCTTTTCCTAAAAGAAAAGAAGATATAATTCTACCTTCTTCGGAATAGCCTTCATTTCTGATCTTAAACTTATGAGATAAGGATTTCAATTGATCCAAAATATCACCTTCTTTAAGATATCGACCAAGAAGCTTTGAACACATGAATCGTGAGTATTCAGAAATAAGATTTAAATAATCTGGGGGGTGTAAATTCATGTTTACAAATGTATTAAAATCATAATACACAATTGTAAACAATCAGAATCATCCAACTGTTTACATATGTATACTGAATTGTTTGGTTTTTATTTGGATTGTTTGACTTACGGTGGAAATTTTCCTATAGCTGATATTTTAGAATCTATTAAATTTAAATAGAGTAAGTTATGTATTAAAATCTAAATGTTTACTTTATATGAATTAAGGATATTATTATTGTATTTGAAGCATTTTCAATTGTTTTGTATACATTTGTATCTAGTTAATTACCAATAAATAAACAGGTTTTACAATGGTAAACAGTGAGGAGTTTTCAAATCGATTGAAAGAAATCTTTGATTTTTATGAATTGTCTGCCTCATCGTTTGCAGATAAAATTGATGTCGGTAGAGCTTCTATTTCACATATTCTATCTGGACGAAATAAACCAAGTCTCGATTTCGTGATGAAAGTCGTTTCTACGTTTGAAGAAGTTGAACTGTATTGGCTATTAAATGGCAAGGGGAGTTTTCCTCCTAATGCTGATAAAATATCTAAAGCAATAAATACTAAGAAAGAAAATGAAGTTGAAAGCAAAGTAGAAATTGAAACTACAGAAGCAGAAGTTGATCCAGAAACAAGAAAATCATCTTCCACTAAAAAATCTATATCTAAAGTGATAATATTCTACACTGACGGAAGTTTTGAATCCTACGAAAATTATCCTAAAAGTTGAATCAATCTGCCGAATTGGATTAATTTTGCGAAAAAAGATTAATGCGTTATTTATTAATAATACTCTTTAGTGTAATTTTAGTGTCCTGTTACAATCCGCAGCGTGAATGCAAAGATTTCAAAACAGGTACTTTTGAATTTGAAACTTATCTGGATGGAGATTTAGTGAAAACTACTTTTATTAGGAATGATTCAATCGAAGTAGAAATCTATAAAAACAAAAAAGACACAGCCTCAATACGTTGGATCAACGATTGTGAATATGTCCTGAAATCTTTAAATCCTATAAACAGAGCTGAAAAGCAGCCTATTCATATGAAAATTATTTCTACTTCAAATAATTCTTACACATTTAAATACAGTATCGTAGGTAAAAATGAAAAGCAAAAAGGCCGTGTCACAAAAATAGATTAGTCAAATAGAGATGATTGTTGGTTATTTGGCTTATCATCTTCAGTTTCGTCTACTTCTGTTTCCAATTGTTCTTCTTCATAAAGCAATGGGTCAATCAAATCAATTTGTTTCACATTTTCTGAAGTCAATTGGTTTCCTTGGGCTTTAATGCCTTTAACGGATATAAACTCTTCAACGTTTACTATTTCATTATCTTTTCTGTCTTTGCCTCTAGCCTTTTTATATTCGATTTCAACCCTCGGAATGTAATCTGTCGAGATAATTTCTAATTGAGAGTTTGAATGATCCGTAATTATCAGTTCTTCTTTTTCGGGTTGTTCTATTAAGAATCGCTTGACATAATATTTTTCTTTTTCCCCTTCCCAGTAAACCGCGGATACTGGTTTCTTGGGATTCCACTTTTCCATGATGATCACATCATTTTCAAAATGAGTTGAGAGTTCTGGAATAATTGTTTTTACAATTCCATTTTGCCTTACAATAAGCAATCGGTCTTCCCCCTTAAAAGCTCCTAGAAGCTCACCACGCTCATCAACATTGAGGCGTCTCACTGTTTCATCAAACCAAATTTTTCGTGGTTTGAGCGTAGACACACCTTCCTCTTTCATCTCAACGTTTTTAATTGGCATTTTGGAAACTAAATTGCCTTTTACATTTCTTCCCTTAATGGCTAAGTCTGAAAAATCAATATCGAATTTTAATCTCTTAAGTCCTTTCTTCTGTCTCAAGAAAATTGTGACCAGCTCCGCTTCGCCATTAGGGTTTGCTGAAAAGTATAAAACTTTGGTACCTGGCTTATCTTTACCTATGCTGTAAGCTCTGTCTCTTGTAACTGAGGTTACAGCAAAACGTTTCATATAATTATATCCAGCTTTACCGTCGCGATAAATCAGATTATAAATAGTTCGTTTATCTTTTTTCTTAAAGATTCCAACGTAAATGATATTCTTACCAATAAAGGTCTTGCCCTCTACCTTAGTAACCATCATGGTCCCATCTTCAGTAAAACAAATAATATCGTCAATATCGCTACAATCGGTTACATATTCCTCTTTTTTCATAGAAGTACCTATGAAACCCTCACTCCTATTAACATAGAGCTTTGTATTTCTGATTACAACTTTGGTCGCTTCGATATCTTCAAAGAGCTGAATTTTGGTTTTACGTTCTTTTCCAGCACCATACTTTGTTTTTAGATTTTTAAAATAATTAATAGAATATTCTATCAAGTGATCAAGATCATGCTTTACATTTTCAATTTCACCTTCAAGAGCTTCAATTTTTTGTTCAGCTTTATCAAGATCAAATTTTGAGATCCTTTTAATTTTTATTTCGGTTAGCCTAGTGATATCCTCTCTTGTAATAGCTCTTTTTAAATGTTTAATGTGAGGTTGTAGACCTTTATCTATGGCATCTAAAACACCTTCCCAGGTTTCTTCTTCTTCAATATCCCGGTAAATTCGTTTTTCAATAAAAATCTTTTCAAGAGAAGCAAAATGCCACTGTTCCTGCAGCTCTGCGAGCTTGATTTCTAATTCAGTTTTTAATAAATGAACGGTATTCTCCGTGCTTCTTCTTAAAAGTTCGGAAACACCTAAAAAATGTGGTTTGTTATCTATAATGACACAACTTAAAGGAGAAATAGATACCTCGCAATTGGTGAAGGCATATAGAGCATCAATAGTTTTGTCTGGCGAAATATTATTGGGTAAATGAATTAAAATTTCAACCTCAGAAGAGGTGTTATCTTCAATTTTTTTAATCTTAATTTTACCTTTATCATTTGCTTTTAAGATTGAATCTATAAGCGTTGACGTATTTGTAGAGTAAGGAATTTCATTGACGATAAGTAAATTTTTGTCTCTTATCTCAATATTAGCTCTCACTCTTAGCTTTCCTCCTCTCAATCCATCATTATAATTGGAAACGTCTACAACTCCTCCAGTCGCAAAATCAGGGAAAATAGTGAAACGCTTACCTTCAAGATGTTTAATGGATGCATCGATAAGTTCAATAAAATTGTGAGGTAAAATTTTTGTACTCAAACCTACAGCAATACCTTCAGCTCCCTGTGCAAGTACCATTGGAAATTTTACAGGAAGATTTACTGGCTCTTGTTTTCTGCCATCATAAGAGATTTGCCACTCTGTAGTTTTAGGATTAAAGACAACATCCAAAGCAAATTTTGATAACCGAGCTTCAATATATCTCGATGCCGCCGCGCTATCACCTGTGAGAATGTTCCCCCAATTTCCCTGAGTATCAATAAGAATATCTTTTTGACCTATCTGAACAATTGCGTCGCCAATACTTGCATCTCCGTGTGGGTGATATTGCATGGTGTGTCCTACAATATTTGCAACTTTAGTGTAACGGCCATCATCTAAATCTTTCATGGAGTGCAAAATCCTACGGTGTACAGGCTTAAAGCCATCCTCAATGGCTGGAACAGCTCTTTCTAAAATTACATAAGAAGCATAATCCAAGAACCACTCTTGGAACATGCCTGTAACCTTTATAGATTCATCTTTAGCTGTAGGGTCGAAATTATCTTGAGAATCAGGAGTTAAATCTAAATCGTCACTCATAGGTTAGTTTGGTTTTTTGCTATAATTTTATCCAGAGATAATCTTAAGTATCTTGTTTTTTTTGGGCTCAACATGCTAATGTTTATGCTGATATTTTTATACAAACTTCTAGTTGAGCATTGAACGACCAACCTTCTGTAAAACAATAAGTTGATTATTTTATAGTTGCAAATCTTTTCTTTCTTTATTTCGTGAATTTTTGTTCTATAATTGATAAATTCAGATAATATTGCGCCTCTGTTCATAAATGAAACTAGAGTTCCTTCGCTATCATATTCGAAATATTTTCCAGCAAAGTAGATGTAAATTAACCAAAGGCTTATTAAAATGAGAGCGACGAAATAATATTTATCTGAAGGGAAAAGTTGTTTGCCTAGTTGCTGATTCAAAAATATGACAAGGAAGAAAAGTATTACTGAAAAGTAATACACGCCAGGTATTATTTTGACAACTCTATGGTTACTTAGCCTCATGGATTTCTTCTTCAACCTCCTCAACAAGGTCAATTTCTACTTTAAGATTGTCAATAATAAAGCTTTGTCGGTCTGGGGTATTCTTACCCATATAAAATTCCAGAATCTCTGGAATACTTTTGTACTTATCCAGCATTACTGGATCTAATCGAATGTCATCACCAATAAAATTTTTAAATTCATCTGGCGATATTTCACCCAATCCTTTAAATCGTGTTATTTCAGGTTTTCCTCTAAGGCTTTTTATGGCTTCTCGCCTTTCAGTTTCTGAATAACAATAAAAAGTTTGTTTCTTATCCCTTACTCTAAAAAGCGGAGTTTGCAAAATATATAAATGTCCTTCTTTGATCAATTCAGGAAAGAATTGAAGAAAAAAGGTGATAATCAATAGTCTGATGTGCATTCCATCGACATCTGCATCGGTAGCGATTACAATGTTATTATATCTTAAATCCTCGAGCGAATCTTCAATATTTAATGCAGCTTGAAGCAGGTTGAATTCTTCATTCTCATAGACTATTTTTTTGCTGAGTCCATAGGAGTTCAATGGTTTACCTTTAAGGCTAAACACAGCTTGAGTGTTGACATCTCTGGATTTAGTAATACTTCCGCTAGCGGAATCACCCTCGGTGATGAAAAGTGTAGTTTCTAAGTAACCTTCCTTTTTAGTGTCTTCCAAATGTATCCTGCAATCTCTAAGCTTTTTGTTATGAACACTTGCTTTCTTAGCTCTGTCTTTTGCTAATTTCCGTATTCCAGATAGATCTTTACGTTCTTTTTCTGCACGTAGAATTTTCCTGTGCAAAAGCTCTGCGGTTTCATTGTTTTTGTGAAGATAATTGTCCAATTTTTGCTTCATAAAGTCCAAAACATAAGTTCTTACAGTGGGGAGATCCCCTCCCATATCGGTAGATCCTAATTTTGTTTTGGTTTGGCTTTCAAAAACTGGTTCCATCACTTTTATACTAATGGCACAAACAATTGATTTTCTGATATCACTAGGCTCAAAGTTCTTTTTATAAAAATCTCTGATGGTTTTTACAATTGCCTCTCTGAAGGCAGTTTGATGTGTTCCGCCTTGTGTTGTATTTTGACCGTTGACAAACGAATGAAATTCTTCAGAATATTGAGCTTTACTAAAAGTGATCGCTACTTCTATATCGTTACCTTTTAAGTGTATAATTGGAAATAACCGATCTTCTTCTCTTATTCTGTCACTCAATAAGTCTTTTAAACCATCTTCTGAATAGTATTTTTCTCCATTAAAAAGTATGGTTAACCCCGGATTGAGGTAAACATAATTTTTAAGCATTTTCTCAATATATTCATTTCTGAAATTATATTTTTTGAAAATGACTTCATCAGGAATAAAAGTAACCTTGGTTCCTCTTCGTCTTGATGTCTCATCAAGATTTTCTTTATTTACCAAATTTCCTTGTTCAAATTCAGCAGAAACAGATTTGCTATCTCTTGTGGATTCAACTCTAAAGTAGCTTGAAAGGGCATTAACAGCTTTTGTACCAACACCATTCAGTCCTACAGATTTCTTAAAGGCGTTGGTGTCATACTTACCTCCAGTGTTCATTTTAGAAACTACATCGACAACTTTCCCCAGAGGAATTCCTCGACCATAATCTCTTACAATTACCTTTGAACCCTGAATTGAGACCTCGATAGTTTTACCAGACCCCATTACGTATTCATCAACGGAGTTGTCTAGTACTTCTTTAAGTAAAATGTAAACTCCATCGTCAGCTCCCGAGCCGTCTCCAAGTTTACCTATATACATTCCTGGTCGCATACGTATATGTTGCTTCCAGTCGAGAGATTTAATATTGTCTTCTGTGTACTTTGTTTCTTCTGCCATAATTTTTCTGAACACCGAAATATACTACGATTTCTCTAAAATAAAAATCTTAAACAAATTTATAATCCATTAGATATTTGAATCTGTTTGATCAATAAATAATTCAACAAAAACAAAAAAACCTCTATAGCTTGAAGCATAGAGGTTTATGAAATTATATTAATCTATGATATCAATCTTTATGCATAAAGGATTGCTTTCCTAATAATTCTTCTTCAGTTTCTTCATGTTCTTCATCAGGAACACAACAATCTACTGGACAAACAGCTGCACATTGAGGTTCTTCATGAAAACCTAAACATTCTGTACATTTATCTGCCACAATATAATATAATTCATCACTTATAGGTTCCTGAGCTTCTTCAGAATTAACTTCTTTACCATTTGGAAGGACAATATCACCTTCTAAATCTGTACCATCTGCATATCTCCAATCGTCTGCTCCTTCATAAATTGCAGTGTTAGGACATTCGGGCTCGCAGGCTCCGCAATTGATACATTCGTCTGTTATTTTTATAGCCATTTGAGTAATATTTATGTAAGTTTGTTCAAAAATAGGAATACTCTAACGGTTAGCCAAACATATGACTTTAAATACCAGAATAGATGCTTTTTCAGAACTTGGAATTACTTTACAAAATTACATAGAATCTAAAAACTCAAGCTCTAATTTTTCACAAAAATTGACTAATGTCATTAGAAATTCTGAAATTCAAAATGCTTGGTTTGCGCAGTCTCAGATTCATAATGCACTTGAGGAATGGTCAAAAGCCTTGACTAAGGAAAATTTATCCAACTGGTTACAAACCTACTCTTTTGATCAGTTTGTAGAAAAAAGAGTTGCTGTCGTTATGGCTGGAAATATTCCCTTGGTAGGATTTCATGACTTTTTGAGTGTTTTGATCTCTGGTCATGATTTCATTGGCAAGTTATCTTCAAATGACAGTTTATTAATTCCTTTTCTTGCTGAAGAACTTATCGCTATACAGCCTAAGTTCAAATCCAAAATCGAATTTACCAAAGATAGACTTCCACAATTTGATTCTGTCATCGCCACTGGCAGCAACAATACTGCCAGATATTTTGAATATTACTTTAAGAATAAGCCACACATCATTAGAAAAAATAGAAATTCAGCTGTTGTCATCAATGGTACAGAATCTAAAGAAGAGTTAGAAAAACTAGGTGACGATATTTTTAAATATTTTGGATTGGGTTGTAGAAACGTTTCCAAATTATTTGTTCCAGAAGGCTATGATTTCGATAGCTTTTTTAAAGCAATGTATAAGCATAGAGAGGTCATAAATCATCATAAATACGCAAATAATTACGATTACAACAAGGCTGTTTATCTTATGAGTTCAGTAAAACTTCTAGATAATGGGTTTTTAATTTTAAAAGAAGATGAACAATTTTCATCCCCGATCGGTGTTCTTTTCTATGAGACTTATTCCGATCAAGCTCAATTAGAACAAAGATTGAAGAATGAAAAAGAAAACATTCAATGTATCGTTGGAAAGAGTGAGCTTGCAGATGTAGGTTATGGCCAGACTCAGCACCCGAAGTTATCTGATTATGCAGACGGTGTAGATACCATTGATTTTTTGACGCAAAAAGATATATAAATATGGAAAGACCCCATAATTTTAGCGCTGGGCCTTGTATACTTCCTTTAGAGGTTTTTGAGAAAGCATCTCAATCTGTTATAGATTTAGATGGTTCAGGACTATCTATTCTGGAAATTTCCCATAGAAGTTCAGCTTTTGTTGAAGTTATAGAAAAAGCGAGATCACTTGCTCTGGAACAACTTAATTTGAATAATAAGGGCTATAAAGCATTATTTATGCAAGGTGGTGCTAGTATGCAGTTTTTAATGACAGCCTACAATCTACTTCAAAAAAAAGCTGGTTACCTCGATACTGGAACCTGGTCTGCTAATGCTATAAAAGAAGCTCGTAATTTTGGTGAAATTGAAGTGATTGCAAGTTCCAAAGACAGTAATTACACCTATATCCCAAAGAATTATACCATTCCGGAAGGACTCGATTATTTGCATTGCACTAGTAACAATACGATTTTCGGCACCCAGATGAAATCCTTTCCTCACCTTAAAGAAACGCCTCTGGTTTGTGATATGAGCAGTGATATTTTCTCCAGAAATATAGATTTTTCTCAATTTGACCTTATCTACGCTGGTGCTCAGAAAAACATGGGTCCTGCAGGGGCAACCTTAATCGTTGTGAAAGAAGAAATTTTAGGAAAAGTAAGCAGGAATATTCCTTCTATGATGAATTATGAATTATTCATCAAGAAAAAAAGCATGTTCAACACACCTCCTGTATTTTCAGTCTATGTTTCTATGCTTACGCTGGAATGGCTGGCTAGAAACGGTGGTGTTTCAGCTATGGAAAAAAAGAATCAAGCAAAAGCTGATTTAATTTATTCTGAAATTGATAGAAACTCTTTGTTTGAGGGATTCACAGCGAAAGAAGACCGTTCTATGATGAACGCTACTTTTACATTGAAAAATAAGGTTTTAACGCCAAAATTTGATGAGCTTTGGAAATCAGCTAACATCAACGGATTAAACGGTCATAGAAGTGTTGGTGGTTACAGAGCATCAATGTACAACGCCTTATCGATAGAAAGCGTAAAAGTTCTGGTGGACGTCATGAAACATTTTGAAAAAACTATATAATTACTTTTAAATGAAAATATTAGCAACAGATGGCTTTTCTGAAATCGGCATTAATTTATTGGAAAATGCTGGTCATGAAATCATTATCAAAAATGTAGCTTCAAATCAATTAGTCAACTTTATAAATTCAAATAACATAGAAGGAATTCTGGTCAAGAAAACAACTCCCCTATCAGAAGCCGATATTTATGAATTTGAGACCATAAAGTTTATCGGAAATTGCGAAAGGAATTTTCAACATATTAATGTAGATGCAGCAGAAGAAAATAATATTCAAGTATTTTCAGCTGAAGATGCCTGGTCAAATAGCGTTGCAGAACTTACTATAGCACATCTTCTTAGTTGCATGAGACATCTAAAAGATTCAAACCGAGAAATGCCTCTTGAGGGAGATCAAAACTTTAATTCTCTTAAGCGTTCATTTTCAGGCGGAGTTGAAGTCAAGAATAAAATTCTTGGCATTATTGGTTTTGGAAAAGTTGGACAAGAAGTAGCTAAGAAGGCAATTTCTTTAGGAATGCAAGTGAAGTTTTACGATAAAACTATCGAAACGGCTGAACTTAAATTGAGTTTTTTCGATAATCAACACATAAAATTCAATTTATCATCTTCTACCTTAGATGAAGTTTTATCCACTTCAGAAGCGATTAGTCTTCATATTCCTAAAACTGATAGTTACTTAATCGGTGCAAAAGAACTTAAAAAGATGAAACCTACAGCTGGCATAATCAATACTTCTCATGGTAAATGTATTGATGAATTTGCTCTGGTTAAAGCTCTTGATAACAATGAATTGATGTTTGGAGCATTAGATGTTTTTGAAGATGAACCCCAGCCTCCTATTCAATTGCTTATGAATCCAAAATTATCACTTACTCCTCATATTGGAGGAGCAACTCAGGAAACTCAAGATCGAATTGCTAAAGAACTTAGCGATCAAATCATTTCATTTTTGAACTAAATATTATGAAGGTATTTTTTTTAGGATTATTTTTAATAGTAAGCTTAACTGGAATCTCACAAACACAATCTGGGAAAGCTTCATTTTATGCAGACAAATTTGATGGGCGTCCTACTGCTAGTGGAGAAATCTACAAACATAATCTTTCTACAGCTGCTCATAGAAAGCTGCCTTTTGGCACTAAAGTGAAAGTAACTAATCTTGAAAATAACAGAACTGCTATCGTTAAGATAAACGATAGAGGTCCTTTTATAAGAGGACGAATTATAGACTTGTCTCGATCTATAGCAGAATCATTAAATATAGTAGATAGTGGTGTATCAAACGTACAGATAGAAGTTCTTGACGATAGCGCATCAGTTTCCAATGAAAATGCAGAATATAAAGCTCCTTCTTATACTGAAGAAGAAAAACGAGCATCTAAAACTTCGACTACAACTAAAAAAAATATCTCCGAAAATTTTAATTCCTCATCTAGGAGTACAGATGAAATTAAAGAATATTATGAGCTTAATGTCAACGAAGTCTCACCAGATTTCTACGGTGTGCAAATAGCAAGTTTTGAGGAAAGTGATAATTTACTAAGACTTTCCAACAGATTGAAAGTTAGTTATAACAGTGAAGTTTTAATTCAAATCAAAACCTTTCAAGGAACTAAGGTTTATACTGTCATCTTAGGTCAGTTTAACAATAGAAGGTCTGCGGAAAATTTTAGAGACAGAATAAATGATAAATATCCAGATTCATTCATAGTAGATATGACTAAAAAAGATTAAATTTAGATATGAAGTTATTTTTGCCTTTATTTTTAATTATCTGCATTATAAGTTGTTCTGTTCAAAAAGAAAGAACTTCCACTGAGACAAGTGACGACAGTAGTCAAAATGATACCATACGTATTGCAAATGACAGCTTGGAGTATGAAATTATCATCTTTGAGCCTGGTTTTAACACATGGCTTGTAACACAGAAACCCAGAGGCTATTACAACCTAAATTATCTGGAACAGCGCAATAGAATTTTTGTGATAAATTACAACCAAAGAGTTCTGAATCCATTTCAATATGATCCAAACTTGTACCCACAACAAATCAATTATGAGTACAATGTAGATTATGGTTACGAAGTCAATTACCTTCTTTATTTCTATTTCGTCTATTTTCAACAGGAATATGGCCAAAAATTGAGATAAGCTTTTGTATTTTTGCAGCATGAAGAAATTAAAAGAACGCTGGGGCATACAATCCAACTTTCAATTGGTTATAATTTTTATAGTTTTTGCCATTACAGGCTCATTAGCTGCTTATCTTGCCAAACCAGTTTTAAATTTTATAGGATTATCACGAGAAGTATTTCCAGAACATTTTTTTGGAGGGTTTTTATATTATTCCTTAAGGATTTTATTCATTTTCCCCATCTATCAGGTTCTGCTTGTAGTGATTGGAACTATTTTTGGCCAAAATAAATTCTTTTGGAATTTTGAAAAGAAAATGCTTTCGAGATTTGGACTTGGTTTTCTTTTTCAATAAAGGTTAATACTATTTCTATTCTAGATAAAAATATTAAATTAGCGGAAAATTAATTTAACTTGAAAATCAAGCAAATACTTAGTTTAGTGTTATTTATGGTGTTGACGACGACTGTCGTTAATGCACATGCACTTAGTCATTTGTTTGATGATGACGTATCAAACATAGAACATTGTAAGATATGTGATGAATATGTATTGACTAGTCAAGATAATATCTCCTTTGCAGTTAATAACGTTGAAGAATTTGTAACTCCGTTTATAGAGATCAGAATTGAATCTTCCGTTGAAAGTACAAGAGACATTCTAGTTATTACTTATCCTTCAGGCAAATATTACAACAAACCTCCCCCATTTGAACTAGTTTAAAGTTTTCAATCTTTTTTCTAACTAGTTTAATTTTAATTTATGTTTCAGAAGTTTATTCTTTTGTGCTTATTTTTAAGTGTACATCTCAGTGTTTCCGCCCAAAATTATAATTTAACTATCTCAGGTCAAATTATAGATAAACACGATAATTCTAACCTTCAAGGGGCAGTAATAGCTATTAATGATAGTAATACTGTAGTATATAGTGATGAAAATGGGAATTATAAACTAGAAAATCTCTGTCCGGGTGATTTAATTTTAAAAGTTACTCATCCTTATTGTGAACCACAAACAAAGAAAGTAACCCTGAAGGGAAATTCCGTAATCAACTTTCGTTTAGAACATCATCTTGAAGAACTAAACGAAGTTTTGCTTAAAGGAAAACTTTACGATAAAAATCTCAATTCATCTATTTCCAATCAGATAAAAACTGAAGAGCTTGAAAATTTTAGTAATGCCTCTTTAGGCGATGCTTTAAAAACGTTAAGCGGTGTTTCATCACTTAATACTGGAAGCTCCATTGTAAAGCCAATTATACAGGGTTTACATAGTTCTAGAGTATTGATCATCAATGACAATGTACGGCTTCACGACCAACAATGGGGTGAAGACCATGCCCCCAATGTAGATATCAATTCAGCAGCCAATGTAACCGTAATTAAAGGTGCATCAGCATTAAAATACGGTGGAGACGCTGTAGGAGGTACAATTGTAATCGAACCGCAGAAAGCGCCTTTAAAAGATACATTGATGGGGAAAACCATTTTAACGGGAGCGACAAATGGACGAGGCGGGACGTTAGCAACCAGTCTAATTAAAGCTAATTCCAACGGATTTAATTACAGGATACAAGGGAGTTTAAAACGCTTAGGAGATTTAGAATCTCCAAATTATCAGCTTACTAACACTGGACAACGCGAGAATAATATTAGCTTAGGAATTGGACTCAATAAAATCGATTATGGGATTGATTTTAGTTATAAACTGACCAATTCAGAAATTGGAATTTTAAGAGCTGCTCATATAGGAAATATTACAGACTTAGAAATATCTATAAATAGACAAATACCCAATTTTATAGATGATTTTTCATATTCTATAACTAGTCCTAAACAGGAAGTTACCCATCAAATATTTAAACTAAGTACCTTCAAAAAACTTAAAGGTATTGGTGAAGTCAATCTTCAATATTCTTTTCAAAATAACGACAGACAAGAGTTTGATGTGAGAAGAGGAGAATTGAGAGATAAACCTGCAATGGATATGAATCTTAAAACTCATACTCTACTGGCTCAATTGGAATGGACAGCTCTTGAAAATTTTGACTCGAATTTTGGAGTAGAATTAAATGCGCAGACTAATCTACCTAATCCAGATACAGGGGTACGAAGACTTATACCAGATTATGATATGTATTCTGTTGGTGCATTCGCTACAACAGAATATGATCTAAGCAACAAATGGAAAGTCGATGCTGGTATACGATATGATTTTAGTGCCATTGATGCTGAAAAATTTTATTTTGAAAGCAGATGGGAACAATTAAATTACGATGAAATCTTTCCTCAATTTGAAACCAACAGGATAGAAAACGGTCAAATTTTCACTACTCCGAATTTTGACTACCATAATGTTTCTGGAACTATTGGAGCGACACACACTTTTGCTAATGACTGGCAGTTAATTACAAATCTTAGTTCGGCTAGCCGCGCACCAAATCCCTCAGAATTATTCAGTGATGGATTGCACCATAGTTTGGCAAGAATTGAATTGGGTGAACTGCAAATTGATTCTGAGCAGTCTTTTAAAATTGGTGCTGAGCTACAGGGAACCGTTGATAACTTTGGGTTCAGCTTACAGCCCTACTATAACCACATAAATAATTTTATCATTTTAGAACCCAGCGGAGCAGATACTTCAATAAGAGGTGCTTTTCCTGTTTGGCAATATAGACAAAGTGACTCTAGATTATTTGGTGTTGATGCATCTGCAAGTTACACCTATCGAAATTTTGATTTGGTCTCCAATTTAGCCTATGTAAATGGTCAGGATTTAGAACAAGATTTACCGCTAATTAATATGCCTCCGTTCAACATTAGAAATGCACTTACTTATAGAAAAACAGAATGGAATAACTTTTACATTTCTTTTATTAGTCAATTGGTTACGGAACAAAATCGATTTTCAGACAACAATTTTGACGTAAGAATCATCAATAGAACAACTGGTGAATTTGAAGAAAAGGAAGTGGATATAAGTACCCCACCCGAAGCTTATCATTTGCTAGATATAAGAAGCGGGATGCAATTCGAATTTGGAAAAAAAAGACTCCAAATCAATTTAATAGTAAACAATATGTTAAACGCATCATATAGAAGCTATCTCAATGCTTTACGATTTTATGCCGATGAAGTTGGCACCAATGCTATGTTACAATTAAAACTCAATTATTAACTCAAATCAAAATTAAAACTATGAAAACAATCAAATTATTAAGCCTAAGTCTCTTAGCAACACTATTGTTTAGTGCATGTTCAGATGATGATGAGGCTCCACAGGTGATAAATGAAGAAGAAGAAATCACAACATTAAATGTGTACTTAACACCAGATAATGATACCGAATCCCTAACATTTAGTTTTACTGATTTAGACGGTGGAGTTTCAGAACCAACCATCGTAAATAACGGACTTCAAGCTAATACATCATATACAGGTAGAATTGAGTTTCTAAACGAAAATGAATCACCGGTAGAAAATATTACTGATGAAGTTATTGCAGAAGCTGAAGAGCACCAGGTGTTTTTCATTACTGAAACAGGACTTGATGTGACCATCGATTATTTAGATTTTGATGACAATGATGATCCTTTAGGAGTTGAATTCAGACTTGTAGCTGAATCTGTAAGTTCTGGAAATTTGACATTCATCTTAATTCACGAAGGGAATAAAAGTACTCCTGAAGCCGACGGAGAAACCGATATTGAAGTGACATTTGACGTCACTGTAGAGTAAATACATAGCATAATAAGCCAACTCTGTCAAAAAAAAAAGAGCTGCCCTGAATGTTGACCTGATATTTAAAGTTCCGTGTGAATTAGTCCTTTAAATAGTCTCCAACATATACGGGACAGCTTTTTTTATGCAAACTTATTGATATAAAATATATTAAACTGAATTTGTTTATTAAATCAAAATAGATCTGATTTGGCTAAGATTACTTACTTTAGGCAAAAAGATAAATTATGACTGCTAGAGATGAAAATCTACTTTCAATAAGAGTAGATGTGCCGAGAGCTAAAGTGAATGAAACAACACTTAGTTTGGAATCCTTTCAAAATTCAACATTAAGGCCTATTGCAAAGTTTCAAAATGATTTGATCCTATCCCTTTTTGAAAATTACATCGTCCGATACAAAAATGTTTTTCATAAACTTGGAACACAAGAAAAACTAAATTATATTGAAAATACCGTAAAAAAAGATTCAAAATTTAAAAACCTTATGAGAGGTATTTTTATGGGCCATTTTACAATTGATGAATATAAATTTTATCACGAAAATTCTTCAGAAATCAATAAAAGAATTATTAATTTGACCAAAGAACGTCTACAAAGCCAATTGCAACATTTTGAAAAATACAGTGCGTAAAAACTTAAAACATTTGCATTATCCAAAGGCTTTGAAACTGAATCGTAAACCAATTCAGAATCAAATCCCGGGAAAAATAACCTATGTTGGCGAAGAAACTACCGAGGATACCATTATCAATGTGATTAGTTACAACGAGGAAGAAGTTATTTATCATACTAATTGTTCGATAGAAAAGGTACTTCACCTGGTAACTCACGAAACTAAACTTAAACATTGGATTAATTTTATAGGAGTTCACGATGTAGAAAAATTATCTAAGCTTGGATCCTTATTGAATATTCATCCATTGGTCCTTGAAGACATAGCTAACACCAAACAACGACCAAAACTTGATGAATTTGATGATTATGTTTTTTTTGCATTAAAAATGATTTTTCATAGCGAAAGTGGTTTACTCATTAAAAATCACTTAGGGATTGTGTTTAATCAGACTTATATTATTTCCTTTCAACAATCTCAGGATACAATATTTAATTCCATAAGAGATCGAATTCAAAAGAAGGTTGGAAGAATACGAATGAGAAGTACTGATTATTTATTTTATGCACTTGTAGATGCTGTTGTAGATAATTATTACAACGTCACCGAAACTATAGAGGATAAAACTGAAAATCTGGAAGACAGGATTTTGATTGACGCTAATAATGCTTCAACTTCAGAAATACAATTGCTCAAAAGAGAAATCTTAAGCATCAGAAAATCAGTCTTTCCTGCTAAAGAACTCATCAGAAAGTTGCAAATTTCTAAGCATGTGTTATATGATAATTCGACAAAAGCTTATATCGCAGATTTATATGACCACATTCTACAAGTCACTGAAAATGTTGACATTTATAGGGAAATTGTATGGGGATTGATGGATATGTATATGAGCAGTTTGAGCAATAAAATGAACCAGGTTATGAAAGTGCTTACAATTATGTCCTCCATTTTCATACCACTTACCTTTATTGCAGGTGTTTACGGGATGAATTTTGAATATATGCCAGAACTAGGTTATAAAAATGCCTACTTTATAATTCTTGGGATCATGTTCATCATGGTATTGGCTTTAATATATTATTTCAGGCAAAAAAAATGGTTTTAATTTTTGAGGTGAACTGAATTTAAAATCAAACCTGAAGCTTGAGCAATGTGTTCAAGCTTTATTCTGTTTTTTCCATCAATGATATTTTCCAAATCTTTAAGATTAATTTTATGTCTGCCTAAATCAATTAAAGCACCCATCATTAATCTGATTTGTTGACGCTTAAAGCCCTCTCCTACTACTTTTAAAACATAGCTGGTTTCCGGAAAAAAATTAGCTGTATAAATATCGTTTTCTATTAGTTGGCAAATATTAATTGTTCCTTCAGTTTGGGTTTCTGGATTAGACCGGAATGCAAACGAATAAAAATCATGATCGCCTTCAAATAAAATAGCACCTTTTTTCATAAGGTCAATATCCAAATCTTCTTGAAGATTGACCATTAATGGAGCACAAAAGGGATGCATTTTTTCTTTAACACAAAAAAAATAAAGGTATTCCTTCAGTTTAGGGTGTTGAATAATATTAAAATCGGCAGTTGTTTCCTCAATGGAAAGACACTTTATATCCTGAGGCAAGTTCTTATTGAAAATAGTCAAAAATGTATCCAGATCCAACTCTTCTTCATAAATAAATAGCTCAGCGTAAGTTTGATTGACAGAAACCATAGCATCAGTTCTTCCTGCGGCAATCACCTTGAACCTTTGCCCTTCGAGCACATAGTTTAAAGTTTTACCGAGCATATGTTCCACAGTCAATACATCAGGCTGTTTTTGCCAGCCGTGATAACGAAAGCCTAAATATTGAAGCTCAATGAGATAGTAAAATCGTTTATATTGCATAGACGTGAAACTGAACTTTTACTTTTTACTTCTATCTTCCAGCACTTTAACCACGTCTTTCAGCTTAAACTCTTTATGTTGGAGCAAAATCAAATAATGAAATAATAAATCAGCACTTTCATTCAAGAACAAGTCATCATCATTATCCTTTGCTTCAATGACGACTTCTATAGCCTCCTCTCCGACTTTCTGAGCAATGGTGTTAATTCCTTTTTTAAACAAACTAGCAACATAACTTTTTTCTGAATTTGATTCCGTTTTACGCTGGTGTATAGTGGATTCCAATTCTGAAATAAATCCAAAATTTGGCTCATTATCTTCTTTCCAGCATGTATCTGTTCCTGTGTGGCAGGTTGGTCCGTTTGGATGAACGTAAACCAGAAGCGTATCGTTATCACAATCTGTTTTGATATTAACTAGGTCTAATGTATTTCCACTTTCTTCCCCTTTGGTCCACAATCTATTTTTGCTGCGGCTGTAGAAAGTAACGAGTTTAGTATCCAGTGTTTTGTTGTAAGCTTCTTCGTTCATGTAACCAAGCATCAACACCGTTTTGGTGTTTGCATCTTGAACAATGGCTGGAACCAAGCCGTTAGGATCTTTATTGAAATCGATTGTCATAAGTAGATTTTTTAATAGATTAAGCTTAATAACTATTCATGGAAATGAATATAAATTTAGACTAGTTTTAGTAATTCTTTAGTTATATTCTGATGGAAATTCCATTGGCTTTCAGTTCTTTCTTTAAGTCTGGAATTTCGATTTCCTTAAAGTGAAAAACACTCGCTGCCAAAGCAGCATCGGCTTTTCCTAGCTTGAACGTATCTTCAAAGTGCTTAACGTTTCCAGCGCCACCTGAAGCAATGATTGGGATATGAAGGTCGTCTGATAATTTTGCTAAGGCTTCATTAGCAAAACCAGCCTTGGTACCATCATGATCCATAGACGTAAACAAGATTTCACCTGCTCCCAATTCCTGAACTTTTTTGGCCCATTCAAATAGGTCAATATCTGTAGGCTGCTTTCCTCCCACCAAATGCACTTTCCAATTGCCATCTATTTGTTTGGCGTCTATAGCGACGACAACACATTGAGATCCGAAACGTTTTGCAACATCTGAAATTAATTGAGGATTCTTTACAGCTGCGGAGTTGATTGACACTTTGTCTGCTCCAGATTTTAGTAGTAAGGCAACATCTTCTACTGAAGAAATACCACCTCCAACAGTGAAGGGAATATTGATATGCCTGGCAATTTCTTCTACCAGTTGAGCTAAAGTCTTTCTTCGTTCTTCGGTAGCTGATATATCTAGAAAAACCAATTCGTCGGCATACTCATCGGCGTAAATTTTGGCCAACTCAACCGGATCTCCTGCATCACGGAGTTCAACAAAATTGACTCCTTTTACAGTTCTGCCATTTTTGATATCTAAACAGGGTATAATTCTTTTTGTAAGCAATGGGATATGATTTAATGTTCTAAAACAAATTTTTCTAATTCCTTTAAACTGATTCTATTTTCATAAATCGCTTTGCCAATGATAACACCTTCGCATCCAATTTCAAAAACGTCTTCTAAATCCTGGAGATTTGAAATTCCACCTGAAGCGATAAGTTTCAATTCCGGATTATTTTTTAGAATGGACTTATATAAATCAGTTGATGGTCCTTCCAGCATACCATCTTTTGATATATCTGTGGATATCACGTGCTGGATGCCTTCATTTACAAAATCCATAATAAACTTTTCAATTTCTAAATCTGAAGATTCTTTCCAACCTCCAGTTGCTATTTTTCCATCTTTGGCATCTGCACCAAGTATTATTTTATCAGCACCAAATTTGACTACCCAATCCAAAAATAAGGACTTATTGGTTACCGCTATGCTCCCACCTGTAATCTGCTGAGCGCCACTTTCGAAGGCGATTTTCAGATCTTGATCGGACTTTAACCCGCCTCCAAAATCAATTTTCAATTTGGTCTGAGTGGCAATGGTTTCAAGAATTTTATGGTTCACAATATGCTTTGATTTAGCTCCATCCAGGTCTACAAGATGTAGGTATTCAATACCGCTGTCTTCAAAAGCTTTTGCTACTTCTAATGGATTTTCGTTATATACTTTTTTAGTGCTGTAATCACCTTTAGATAATCTCACACACTGACCTTCGATGATGTCTATCGCTGGAATTAATCTCATGTTTTTATTTTTGGGTTACTCCTTTTTATAAACTTTCTACTTGTTACAATTCACTAAAAAATTCTCAAGAATTTGTTCTCCAAGCTTTCCACTTTTTTCTGGGTGAAATTGAACTCCATAAAAGTTATTTTTGTGAAGAGCAACACTATATTCCAGGCCGTAATCTGAACTTGCAATACTATTGTCATGCAAAGGAACATAATAGCTGTGTACCAAATACATGTGGGATTGCTCCAAGATTCCTTGGAATAAATCTGACTGAAGTTTATAAATTGTATTCCAACCTACTTGAGGAACTTTCAAGTTGGTCTTAAACTTGACAACATCTACCTCAAATATCCCTAAGCCTTGGGTATCGCCTTCCTCACAGTTGTCGCACATCAGTTGCATGCCCAGGCAGATCCCTAAAACAGGTTGTTTTAAATTTGGAATTAAAGTATCTAGCCCTGTACTTTTTAACATTGCCATGGCACTACTCGCCTCCCCAACCCCTGGAAAAATAACTCGATCTGCAGATTTAATCGTTTCCACATCACTTGTTAACTGAGATTCAAAGCCCAATCGATTTAGAGCGAATTCTATACTTTTAACATTGCCTGCACCGTAATCTATAATTGCAATTTTCATCTAGAGTTGTCCTTTTGTACTTGGTAAAATCATTTTTTCGGTATCGCGTTTTACGGCCATTTTGATAGACTTGGCAAAAGCTTTGAAAATAGCTTCAATTTTGTGATGCTCATTATCTCCTTCTGCTTTAATATTAAGATTACATTTTGCACCATCAGTAAAAGATTTGAAGAAATGCATAAACATTTCTGTAGGCATTTCACCAATTTTCTCCCTTTTAAATTCAGTGTCCCAAACCAGCCAATTTCTTCCACCAAAATCTATCGCTACCTGAGCTAAACTATCGTCCATAGGAAGACAAAACCCATAACGTTCTATACCTAGCTTATTTCCTAAAGCTTTTGCAAAAACTTCACCTAAAACAATGGCTACATCCTCTATCGTATGGTGTTCATCCACTTCAAGATCTCCTTTTGCCAGTAATTGAATGTCGATTTGACCATGTCTTGCAATTTGATCTATCATATGATCAAAAAAATGAATTCCAGTAGATATATCGCTTTCTCCCCTGCCATCTAGGTTAATAGAGACCTCAATATCAGTCTCTTTGGTAGTTCGTTTTAAGCTTGCTGTTCTCGTCTCTAATTTTAAAAAGCTATAAATTTCCTTCCAGTTATTCGTACTTAAAGCAACAGAAGACTCCAACTCTGAGTCAGAATTCACGGTTTCCCCTTCACCTAAGTTGGTTTGGTTATCAATAAAAATACCTTTAGCTCCAAGATTTTTAGCTAACTCAACATCGGTCATGCGATCTCCAATTACAAATGAATTTTCGAGATCGTAACCCGATTCAAAATATTTGGTAAGCAAGCCAGTCTTAGGCTTACGAGTAGGAGAATTTTCTTCAGGAAAAGTTTTATCAATGTATACATCTTCAAAGTGAACACCCTCATTCTTAAAGGTATGGATAATAAAGTTTTGCACAGGCCAAAAAGTATTTTCAGGATAAGTGGACGTCCCCAATCCATCTTGATTTGTAATCATGACCAATTCATAATCCAACTCCGAAGCAATTTTACTCATATATGTAAATACTTCTGGGTAAAAATCTAGCTTTTCAAAACTATCAATTTGCTCATCTTCTGGTTCTTTTATAAGAGTCCCGTCTCGATCTATAAATAATACTTTTTTCATGAATTAAGCTGTTTTAAAACCTTGAGCAGGGTTTGATTTTGCTCTGGAGTTCCTACTGTAAATCTCAAACAATTTTCGCAAAGATGCTGATTTGTTCTGTTTCTGACTACTATTTTTTGCTCTAAAAGCTTGTTGTACCTGTAATTTGCATTATCTACTTTACAAAGTAAAAAATTGGATTCAGAAGGATAAATATGCTCTATCCAGGATATGTTCTTAAATTCTTCTTTCAGGATTTCACGTTCAGATTTAATAATTTCTACTTGAAACAAATACGTTTCATAATTCTGAACAACCTCCAAAGCCTTTTTTTGACTCAACTGATTGATGTTATATGGAGGCTTAATTTTATTTAAAACTGAAATGATTCGCTCACTTGCAAAACACATTCCCACACGTATTCCCGCATGAGCAAGAGCTTTAGAAAACGTCTGAGTAATGATCAAATTCGGATAATCATTCAATTCTGAGATAAAAGAGCTGTTGGCTGCAAAATCGATATAAGCTTCGTCAATAACCACTAGGCCGGGTGACTTTTCCAGAATAATTTTGATATCGTTGATCTGAAGTAGATTTCCTGAAGGGTTGTTTGGCGAACAAATGAAAATTAATTTGGTCGACTGTGTTATCGAAGAAATCACAGAATCCACATCAATCTGAAACCCCTTTTTTAATGGGACAGCAACGGTTTTGATATCATTGAGGTTTGCCAACACTTCATACATCCCATATGTTGGTGGCATAGTAATAATTTCATCTTCTTTTGGCTCACAAAATGCTCTAAAAATCAAATCCAAAACTTCATCGCTTCCATTACCAAGAACAATGTTCTCTTTTGGAATTTGTTTTATTTCCGAGATTGCAGATTTCAATTCATGTTGATAAGGATCAGGATATCTGTTATAATCAGTATTAAACGGATTTTCATTGGCATCTAAGAAAAGAAAGTTTTCCTCATCAGCATTGAATTCATCCCGAGCAGAAGAATATGCTGACATATTCTTTACATTTTTCCTTATCAGGTTATCTAACGTCATCTTTTACTATTATTTATTTTTAACCTCATTTATTCGCAAAGTCATTGCATTCTTGTGAGCTTGCAGACCTTCCGCCTCTGCCATTAGTTCAACCGCTTCACCAATATGTTTTATGCCTTCCTCTGTGATTTTTTGATAAGTAATCGCTTTATTGAAGCTATCCAAGTTCACGCCACTATATTGTTTAGCATATCCGTTGGTTGGCAAGGTATGATTGGTTCCGGAAGCATAATCTCCAGCACTTTCTGGTGTGTATTTTCCTATAAATACAGATCCTGCATTATTTATGTTTTCAACATAGAAATCATCATCTTTTGTTGAAATGATAAAGTGTTCTGGCCCGTAAAAATCAATAAGCTCTAAAGCTGAAGTCGTGTCGCTCATTAAAACGAATTTTGAATTTTCTATAGCTTTAGTTGCCATTTCCTTTCTAGGTAAAACTTCAATTTGTTTGGTAATAGCCTTTTGAACATCTAAAATTGTTTGTTCATCAGTAGAAACAAGTACTACCTGTGAATCTACCCCATGCTCAGCCTGACTCAGTAAGTCGGAAGCAACAAATTCTGGATTTGCAGTCTCGTCTGCAACTACCAAAAGCTCGGAAGGGCCTGCGGGCATATCTATGGCCACATCAAAAGTAGTCGCCACCTGCTTGGCAACTGTGACATATTGGTTTCCAGGTCCAAAGATTTTATATACCTTAGGAATGGTTTCAGTTCCAAACGTCATAGCTCCAATTGCTTGAATACCCCCAACTTTAAACACTTTATCAATTCCACAAAGTTGAGCTGTATATAAAGTTACGGGGTTTATTTTACCTTCATTGTTTGGAGGCGTGCATAAAACGATTTCACTACAACCAGCAATTTTAGCAGGAACTGCCAGCATAAGAATGGTTGAAAATAAAGGCGCAGTTCCTCCCGGGATGTATAAACCTACTTTTTGAATAGGCTTTTTAGCCTGCCAGCAGGTTACTCCTGGTTGGGTTTCAACTTTTACTGGTTCTGTTTTTTGAGCTTCGTGAAACGTGTGAATATTTGATTTGGCCAGTTGAATGGCAGATTTTAGTTCATCAGACACATGGCTTTCTGCATTTTCAATTTCGGAATTACTTATTTCAATGCTTTCTAAATCTACACCATCAAACATGCTGGTGTATTTCAATACTGCATCATCCCCACTCTGTTGAATGTTTTTAAAAATATCATCTACAGTAGTTTCGATATCTTTAAACGTTCGGGTGGGTCTTTTCAATAATTCTGACCAGGCTTCTTTCTTCGGATTGTGAATCGTTTTCATTATATGATCATTTTTTCAATAGGACTTACGAGAATACTTTCAGCTCCAGCTGATTTCAACTCATCTATAATATCCCAAAATTTTTCTTGTTGAATAACTGTGTGAACAGAACTCCAGCTGGTTTCCGCCAAAGGCATGACTGTTGGACTCTTCATGCCTGGCAAAATTTTAATGATTTCATCCAATCTATTGTTAGGCGCGTTTAGAAGAACATACTTTGTATTTTCAGCTCTTAATACTGCATCAATCCTAAACAGAAGTTTGTCAAGAAGATTTTGTTTTTCAGGATTTAAGGATGGGGAACTTGCTATTACTGCCTCGCTCCTTAAAATTACATCAGATTCTTTTAAATTATTTTTGAAAAGTGTACTGCCACTTGAAACAATATCGCAAATAGCATCAGCAAGCCCAATATTAGGTGCTATTTCCACAGAACCATTTATGATGTGGATGTTCGCCTTTACATTATGCTTATCTAAATACTTCTGAAGTGTATTAGGATATGACGTAGCGATTTGCTTGCCATCAAGATCTTTTACTCCTTTATAGTCGGAATGTTTAGGTATGGCCAGAGACACTTTACATTTTGAAAAACCAAGTCTCTTTTGAATTGAGAGGTCTTCACCTTTTTCATGAAGTAAGTTTTCACCTATGATAGCTAAATCAGCAATTCCATCTCTTAGGTACTGAGGAATATCGCCATTCCTTAAGTAAAATATCTCAAGTGGAAAATTAGAAGCGTTTACTTTTAATTGATCTTTTCCATTATTAATCGAGATTCCACAGTCTTTTAAAATCTTTAATGATTCATCGTGTAACCTACCTGATTTTTGGATAGCTATTTTCAATTTTTCCATGTCTATTATTCAAATTTTAAAATTAAAAAACCCGTTGAAGCAAAGCTCAAACGGGTTTTGTATATGTTCCAAACTCTACATATTACATTACTACCGCATTGAGCGAGATAGATAAATGATGATGTAGATTATGTTTTTTCATTGCATTGCAAAATTAAGCTAATAATTGATTCACTGAAATGCTTTTCAATTTTTAAGAGAAAATTAGTTATTTCCTAATATGATAGGCATTCCGTCTTTTCCAGAACCAATCACAATTACTTTAGAATTTTCTGATTTAGAAAGCTCTATAGTTGCTTGAATTCCTTTCTCTTGAAGAATCTTATCTGTTAAAGAAGCACTTAAAATTTCGTTTGCTCTTGCTTTACCTTCAGCTTCGATCTCCTGACGTTGTTTTTCTTTGGCTGCTTTTTCAAGTCGGAACTCGTATTCTAAAGATTCCTGTTCTTGTTTCAATTTACGCTCAATAGCCTGTTTAATTGTAGCTGGTAAAGATACATCTCTAACTAATATTCTATTAACCTGCACATATTGGTTTTTCAATAACTGCTGAGTTTCATCATACATTTCATTCTGTATGGATTCTCTTTTCTGTGCGTAAAGTTCTTCAGGCTTGTAACGACCGACGACTGTTCTAGAAGCTGATCTTACCGCAGGTTGAATTAGTTTTCGAATATAATTCTCACCTCTTTCTTTGTGTAATAATCCAAGTTGATCATAAGTTGGTTCAAACCAGATTGTAACATCCAAAGTAATATCCAATCCGTTAGATGAAAGTACTTTCATTGATTCATCGATGGTTTGCTGTCTTACGTCGTAAACAAAAACTGAATTCCAGGGAGCTACAATATGAAATCCTTCTTCAAGTGGAGCTTCATCAGTAACAACCCCCCCCCCGAATCTTTCGAAGAGAACACCTGCCTGTCCTGAATTAATATTTACTGTAGAGTTGGCAATAAAGATGATTCCTACTACTACAACTATGATAATAGGTACAATTGATTTTGGTAATCTTTCCATGTAATTAAATTTAAATTAGGCCTTTGTATTTTCTAAAAAACCATTCTAAACTCAAAGTTAGGGCTAATAAAAGAATAAGCCATTCAAAATTGATTAAACTCTCTGATTTTTTGATAGATTTTTGAATTGGTTTAGGCTTATCATTTTTCAGCCTTGTGATGAGTTCAGATTTTTCAGAAAAAAGATAAATATTCTCTTTTTCGATGATCTTTTGGAGATTCTCGATGTTTGCATTTTCAAATTGCATTTCTGCAGAAAAATCAAGAATTTCAAACTTACCATTTCGCTTAATATCGTTATCTGGGCTTTCAATAGAGTACGAATAATTACCTGGCTTAAGTTCCGATAGATTAAAAGTATAAGCTTCACTATTTTTTAGTAATCGAGAATTAATGACGTCACCAGAAATTAAATTTTCAAGCTTAATATTAAAATCAAGCCTAGTGTCAATTTCAAAATTAGAGTTGTAGTAAAATACTTTTAAAAGTTGATTATCTCCTGAATTTATGAGTGGTTCAACTTCTACTATAACTTCATTTTGAAATTTTGATTGAGATAGAAACTGAATAATCTTTTGAAAGCTTTTGTCAAATTCTGTGAAGGAGGAATTTTCAACATAATGTCTTGCTCTCCACTTCCAAAGATTTTCACCAAACAAGACTGATTGTTTGACATCTTTTTCTGATCCAAAGATCCATAATGGTGATTCAACATCAATTCCATTTAATTCTTTTTTGAGTAAAATTGAATAATTTCTGTTCAGCTTTAAGTCTCCAAATTTATCTTTTAAAGGTGGATACATGTTGAAATTTAATTCATTTACTAGAAATAAAGTGAACTCTGAATTTAAAACTGACGAATATTCTTCGGTAGATTCTATCAGTTGTTTTTGAAACCCAAGATCGAGACTATTTAAATACGAGTAATTGGTATGAGACCCACCGATTATAAAGTAATTTACGTTATTGTTTATGACAGAATTTAATACATTTTGAAATGAAGGTTGAGGCTGATACAAAATGACTAAATCATATTCTGTGGCATTTATGGGATCTTCAGTGGTTTTATAATCAAACTCAAGCTCTTTACTTGATTCTAAAATTCTATTGAAAAAACCAATATCTGGATGAAGAAGATCTGAAATCAAAAGGATTTTTGATCTTGAATCAATGACATCTATAGAATTAATTTTCTCATTATTGTTAATGTTTTTTTCTTTAGGAATTGGTTGCAATCGAACTTTCAAGACTTTTGTACCAACTGATTCTGCAGACAATAAGAATTCAGTTTTAACAGAACTTCCCGCTGGAATCTCTAGGCTTTTGGAAGCTAATATATTTTCATTTTCAATTACTTCCAATTTCTGAGTCGTTAACTCTTGATTATTATGGCTAACAAAAACTTCTACAGGAAATTTATTTTTTAGATAGGTGTAATTATTAATATTCACCAGATCTATTTTAGAATCTACTTCTGAAATGGTATCCCCAAGGACTAAGGCACTTGCAGAAATATCAGAATTGAAAGATTTAAGGCTGTAATCCTCTCCTATCGTTTGGTTTCCATCTGTAGAGATGATAAGCCTAGTGTTATCTTCCTCAATGCTATTGACATATTCCATTAGCTTGGAAATGTCTGTATTAGGTTCAGAAAAAGTCAAAGAATCTTCTAATGAAATCAAATTGGAGCCAAAACTTATAAAATCAATAGTGTAGCTATCATTCAGCTCCTGGTCATTTCGAATTTCATTGAAGAATTGATTAATCTGATAAGGTTTAGAAAGTTTTTTAATTGATTCTGAATTGTCAAATGCAAAGATTAATTTGGATTTTTCTAAACTGTAGCTAGTTGCATCAATTTCTGGATTGATGAGTAATACTCCCAGCAAAAAAAAAGACAAAAATCTAAAGAGTGCCAGGACTCTTTGAGTTTTGTCTTTAAGTAGATTCCGATATAATATCAAAGTCAAACCAAATGCGCATGCAAGATTCAGCAAAAGCAGGAGCATAAGTTCACTTGTCATCATTATTCTTTAAGTTAACATCCCACCATCTACACTTAGGGTCTGGCCAGTAATGTAAGAACTCATATCACTAGCGAGGAAAACACAAGCATTGGCAATATCTTCAGGCTGTCCGCCACGTTTTAGCGGAATAGCTTGTCTCCAACCTTCAACTGTTTTTTCATCTAACTTTTCAGTCATTTCAGTTTCAATAAAACCTGGGGCGACAACGTTGGAACGTATATTTCTTGATCCTAGTTCCAAAGCAACAGATTTTGAAAAACCAATAATACCAGCTTTTGAAGCAGAATAATTAGCTTGTCCAGCATTACCTTTTATACCAACAACAGAACTGATATTGATTATACTACCGTGTCTTTGTTTGAGCATAGGTCTTAATACTGCTTTTGTCAAATTGAAAACAGAATTCAAATTAACTTTGATCACTTTATCAAAATCATCCTCACTCATTCTCATTAACAGATTATCTTTAGTGATTCCTGCATTATTAACAAGAACGTCAATATTTCCAAAATCCTTAATAACATCATCTGCAAGTTTCTGAGCCTGCTCAAAGTCTGAAGCATCAGATTGATAAGCTTTTGCATTGACACCGTAAGTTTTCAAGTGGTCTTCAAGCTCTTTTGCTGAGCTTGCTGAAGAATTGTAAGTAAATGCAACATTTGCACCTTGTTGAGCAAAAACTTCTGCAATGCCTTTACCAATTCCCCGGCTACCACCGGTAATAATTACATTTTTAGAGTCAAGTAATTTCATAAAGCTAAGAGTTTAAATATAAAAAGCCCTTTGTAAATTAAACAAAGGGCTTTTAAATAAATTATTATTTAGATAAAACTTCGGCTACTTTTTTACCAATTTCTGCTGGAGAATCCACAACGTGAATTCCAGAATCTTTTAAAATCTTTTTCTTCGCTTGAGCTGTGTCTTCGCTTCCACCTACAATAGCACCAGCGTGGCCCATAGTTCGACCTGCAGGAGCTGTTTCTCCAGCGATAAATCCTATAACTGGTTTTTTACTTCCACTTTCTTTATACCATTTTGCAGCTTCTGCTTCAAGTTGTCCGCCAATTTCACCTATCATCACAACACATTCAGTTTCTGAATCACCAACAAGCATTTCAACAGCATCTTTGGTGGTCGTTCCTATAATTGGATCACCTCCAATACCGATTGCTGTAGTGATTCCAAATCCTTCTTTTACAACTTGATCTGCAGCTTCATAAGTAAGCGTTCCAGACTTTGATACGATACCAACTTTACCTTTTTTGAAAACAAAACCTGGCATAATGCCAACTTTAGCTTCACCTGGTGTAATTACACCTGGACAGTTAGGGCCAATTAATCTGCAATCTTTACCCTTAATATAGTCTGAAGCCTTGATCATATCTTTTACAGGTATGCCTTCAGTAATGGCAATAATGACCTTTATACCAGCGTCAGCAGCTTCCATGATTGCATCTGCAGCAAATGCTGGGGGTACGAAAATTATAGATGTATCTGCTCCAGCTTTTTCTACAGCTTCAGAAACTGTATTATAAACAGGCTTTCCTAAATGCTCAGTTCCACCTTTACCCGGAGTAACACCACCAACGATATTAGTCCCGTAGTCTATCATTTGTTCTGCATGAAAAGAGCCTTCACTTCCTGTAAAGCCTTGAACAATTATTTTTGAATCTTTATTTACTAAAACGCTCATAAGTATGTTTAATTAATGTTGAACAAAAGTAATTTTTTAGGACGAGCCCTAAAAATTATTAAGAAGTTTATTATTTAATTGTAATCGTTTATGTAAGAGAAAATACCATCTAATCCATCTTCGCTGGGCTGTGACATAATAAAACCTCTATAGAGCTTTTCATCTTTGATTTCCCAAATGCTAAAAAAGTTTGCTAGACCAATAAGGTCTGAAGATTCCAAGGTTTCAACATTGTAAGTAAACCTTGCACAAACTTTGTTATTTTCTTCAATTAAGTGAGAAAACTCGGGAGACATAGTTTCAAATGATTTTCCCATCTCTGTAGACATTGATTTAAACTTATCGTAGTCAAACTGAAAAAAGCCTTTACTACTATTCCAATCAATTCTTATTTTCGGATGAATGTATTTTTCAAAATTGGCTATATTTTTATAATATTTTGATGAGAAAAAATTTTTGACCAATTTTTTATTGTCTGAACTCATAAATTTTTCAATTTTTGAATGATTTCTGGGATTCTGCTTATATATCCTAGTTCTCTGTACTTCTTTCTAATATCATCTGCTGGCGTCCCAAAATAGGTGATATTGGATTTTAAATCTTTACTAATCCCAGATTGGGCTAAAATGATAACCTTTTTTCCTATGGTGAGTCCGCTAGCAATACCAACCTGCCCCCAAATGGTTACTTCATCTTCAATTACTACACAACCAGCAATTCCTGTTTGAGAAGCAATTAGACATTTCTTCCCAATTATCGTATCATGACCAACCTGAACTTGATTGTCAATTTTGGTTCCTTCACCAATACTAGTTACTCCAGAAACTCCTTTGTCTATAGAACATAAAGCGCCAATTTCTACATTATCATTTATTCTGATAGTTCCACCCGAAAGTAATTTATCATGGTGAGTTGGTCTGTTTTTATAATAAAAGGCATCTGCTCCTAAAACGGTACCAGCATGAATCTGGACATTATTACCAATTTCTACCCCATCGTAAATTGAAACATTGCTGTGAATAATACAATCATCTCCAATTTTTACATTGTTTCCAATGAAGACGTTGGGTTGTATAATGGTGTTTTTACCAATTTTTGCTGACTTTGATAAAGGTTGACTCGATGTTTCGAAAGGAGAAAAATGAGCTGTTATTTTATTAAAATCTGAAAACGGATCCTCAGAAATTAATAGAGCCTTTCCATCTGGACAATCCACCTCTTTATTTATAAGCACAACGCTAGCTTTAGATTCTAAAGCTTTATCATAGTATTTGGGATGATCTACGAAGACAATATCACCATGTTCTACTACATGAATTTCATTGATTCCTAAAATTTCAAAATCTGGTTGACCAACAAATTCAGCATTGATAAGATCAGATATTTGTTTAAGATTTTGCGGTCGTGGAAACTTCATTTAATCAACTTATTCTTTAATTCTTTCTTTGTAAGTCCCTTTTTCAGTTTCAACTTTCACTTTGTCTCCTTCATTGATAAATAGAGGAACGTTTACTTCTGCACCAGTTTCTAATGTTGCAGACTTTGTAGCGTTGGTTGCCGTATTGCCTTTCAATCCCGGCTCTGTTTGAGTCACTTCAAGAACAACGTGTGGAGGCATATCTACAGAAAGAGGCATATTGTCTTCAGTATTGATAAGAATGGTGACAACCTCTCCTTCTTTCAATAAATTCGGCATATCCAAAGCTGCTTCCAAGAGTCTGATCTGAGTAAAATCCTCTACATGCATAAAGTGATAAAATTCACCTTCCTGGTATAAAAACTGGTATTTATGGGTTTCAACTCTTACTTCTTCAATTTTATGACCAGCAGAAAAGGTATTGTCGATGACTTTTCCTGTGGTCACACTTTTTAACTTAGTTCGTACGAAAGCTGGTCCCTTACCAGGCTTTACATGAAGAAATTCAGTTACTTTAAATATATCGTGATTGTACCGTATGCACAATCCATTTCTAATGTCGCTTGTTGTAGCCATAATTATTTAGTTTGAAAAATATCCTTTCATAATTCCTCTCTGGGAATCTTTTATAAACTGAAGTATTTCGTCTCTTTCGGGAGTTGCTTCCATTTCAGCCTCGATGATGGAAACTGCTTGAGTGTTGTTATAGTTCTTTTGATAAAGAATTCTATAAATGTTTTGAATTTCCCTTATTTTATCGGTGTCAAACCCTCTACGCCTTAGACCAACGGAATTGATACCTACATAGGATAATGGCTCTCTTCCAGCTTTCACAAATGGAGGAACATCCTTTCTTACCAGAGAACCACCTGTAATGAAAGCGTGTCTTCCTATACTGCAAAATTGTTGCACAGCGGCCATTCCTGCTAAAACAGCATAATCTCCAACAGTAATATGTCCCGCTAAGGTACTGTTGTTGGAAAACACACAATTATTGCCAACAATACAATCGTGAGCAATGTGGCAATATGCCATGATCCAGCAATTTTTACCAATTTTAGTTTTCATTTTATCACTTGTCCCACGGTTGATGGTCACACACTCGCGAATAGTTGTGTTATCGCCTATTTCAGTAATTGTGTCCTCGTCTTCAAATTTTTTATCCTGTGGAACTGCAGAAATAACAGCTCCCGGAAAAATGCTTACATTTTTTCCTATGCGAGCGCCTTCCATAATCGTTACATTAGAACCAATCCAAGTTCCTTCGCCAATTTCAACATTGTTATGAATGGTGGTAAAAGGCTCTATCACCACATTTTTGGCAATTTTTGCTCCAGGATGAACGTATGCTAAAGGTTGATTCATATTATTTCGATTTTACAAGTTGAGCCATGAGTTCAGCCTCACAGGCTAGTTTGTCATTTGCGTAAGCATAGCCTTGCATATGACAAATTCCACGTCTTATTGGAGTTATAAGTTCTAGTTTGAAAATAAGAGTATCTCCGGGAACTACTTGCTGCTTAAATTTTACTTTATCTATTTTAATGAAATAAGTCAAATAGTTTTCTGGATCCTCAACACTACTTAAAGCTAAGATCCCTCCTGTTTGAGCCATAGCTTCAATTTGAAGTACACCTGGCATAACGGGTTTTCCGGGGAAATGTCCTACAAAAAAAGGTTCATTCATAGTGACATTCTTAGTACCTATTACAGATTTGTCCGTCAATTCAAATATTTTGTCGACGAGTAAAAATGGTGATCTATGCGGGAGTCTTTTCATGATCTCCGTCACATCATAAAGCGGAGGCTTGTTAAGATCAAATTTGGGTACCTTATTTCTTTTTTCTGTTTTTATAATTTTCGCTAGTTTTTTAGCGAATTGTGTATTTATAGTATGACCAGGCTTGTTTGCAATCACCTTACCTCTAATGTGAGTTCCAACTAAGGCTAAGTCACCAATCACATCAAGTAACTTGTGTCTGGCAGCTTCATTTGGATAATGAAGTGTTAGATTGTCTAAAATACCGTTTGGTTTTACTGAAATCTCGTCTTTACCAAAAGCTTCTTTCAGTCTAACCATTGTATCTGGGGAAAGTTCTTTGTCTACATAGACAATTGCATTATTGAGATCTCCACCTTTTATCAGGCCATTAGCTAACATTGCTTCAAGCTCATGCAAAAAACTAAAGGTTCTTGAATCTGCGATTTCCTTTTTGAAATCGCTCATCTTATTCAAATATGCATTTTGTGTCCCCAAAACTTTTGTTCCAAAGTCAACCATTGTTGTGACTTGGTACTCATTTGCAGGCATTACAATAATTTCAGAACCCGATTCTTCATCTTTAAAAGAAATAACATCTTCGACGATAAATTCATCTCTAGGCGCATCTTGCTCTTCAATGCCTGCTTTTTCAAGTGCTTCTACAAAAAACTTAGAAGAGCCGTCCATGATAGGCGGTTCTGATGCATTGAGCTCCAAAAGAACATTATCTATTCCTAAACCAATGCAAGCTGCTAGAACATGCTCTGAGGTTTGAATGATCACTCCGTTCTTCTCTAGACTTGTCCCCCGATCTGTGTTAGTCACTAAACCAGCGTCTGCTGGAATAATGGGTTCTCCCTCAAGGTCAATCCTTTTGAAAGAAAATCCATGGTTTATAGGAGCTGGTTTGAAGGTAAGTGTTACGTTTTTACCAGTATGAAGTCCTACTCCGTGAAGAGAAACTTCGTTTTTTATGGTAGTTTGGTTATTGATTTTCATTCTTGGAAAGTTGTTTTTCAATAGTGTCTATGCGGTTGATAATTTTTGGGAAATTTCTAAAATGGACATAAGATTTATTAAAATCACTATAACCAAAAGCTGGAGAACCTTGTATAGCTTCGTCGTTTTTAATATTTCTTCCCACTCCCGTTTGAGCCTGAATTCTTACGCGATCTCCTATTTTAATATGTCCCGCAACACCAACTTGACCGCCAATTAGGCAATTTTTTCCGATTTTGGTAGATCCAGCAATCCCGGTTTGTGCGGCTATTGCTGTATGCTCTCCAATTTCAACATTATGAGCTATTTGGATTTGATTATCCAATTTCACTCCTCTCCTTATAATCGTTGAACCTAAAGTGGCTCTATCTATAGTTGTCGCTGCTCCAATATCTACGTGATCTTCAATAATTACATTCCCGATTTGTGGAATCTTTGAATACTCTCCGTTATCTGAAGGTGAAAATCCAAATCCATCTGCACCTATGATGACTCCACTGTGGAAAGTGCAATGACTGCCAATTTGTGTTTCAGAATATATCTTACTTCCTGCAAATATTGTAACATGATCTCCGATGGTTACATTGTCTCCAATATAAACATTAGGATAAATCTTTACTTTATCACCAATAACAACATTTTCTCCAATATAGGTAAATGCCCCAATGTAAGGTTCTTCTCCTAACTTGGCAGAATTTGAAATTGAACTTGGAGTTTCAATTCCTTTTTTATCTAATTTAATCTGATTATAAACCTCTAATAATTTTGAAAAGGCTTCGTAAGAGTCCTCAACCTTTATGAGTGTTGTTGAAATTGGTTGATTCTTTTCAAAAGTTTTGTTGACTATACAAATACTCGCTTCAGTTTCGTAGATGTATGACGTATATTTTGGGTTGGATAAAAAAGTTAATGACCCCTCTTTACCTTCCTCTATTTTGGAAAGTTTATTGACTTCAGCATCGGGGTTTCCCTCGATTGTTCCGTCTAATATATCTGCTATTTGTTGAGCTGTAAATTTCATTGTGGCAAAAATAGAAAAAAACGGTTAATTATTGGATTTTGGATGACATATGTAGTATTTCACAACAGCTTTCGATAAGGCTTTCAGATTTAATTGATCTGAAGCTGAAGATACATCCTTGATTTTACCATTTTTATACCAGATATTAATATGTTCTTTATCAGGTTGGTAAGCAAGGTTTGATGTTGATCCTTCAAAGACAAAAAACTCTGCATCGGACTCTGAAATATTAAAATGTTTACTTGCTTTTTTTAAATATTCTTCAAGTTTTTGAGGGTCTACAGGTTCATTTTTTAATTTAACTTTAAGTAAATCGCGATTCAAAATCATTCGACTCAACTTACTTAAAACAAAATCATCATGATATTGCCAAACTTTAACGGCTGAAATTATATCATAATCATCTAGTTTCGAAAATAACTCAAGAGTTGAATCATCAAAATTTTCAGAATCAATTTTATTCCTCAAAAAAAAGTTTAGAGTTGAGTTATCGATTTTTTCCTGTGTGGTTTCAAAAACAAATTTTGCTCTGCGTAATAATCTTATTAATATTTGTTCGGCACAGAGACTGGTTTTATGCAAATAAACCTGCCAATACATAAGTCGTCTGGCAACTAAAAATTTCTCAATTGAATAAATTCCCTTTTCTTCAACCACAAGCTCATCATCAACCACATTCAGCATATTGATTAGACGCTCGCTATTAATATTACCTTCTGCAACACCTGTGTAAAAGCTATCTCTTTTTAAATAATCCAAACGATCGATATCCAGCTGACTCGAAATGAGCTGACAGAGAAATTTCTTATGATGATTTCCTCTAAAAATGTCAATTGCTAAAGTTAGTTGACCATTAAATTCAGAATTGAGTTTATTCATGAACTCAAGTGAAAGGTATTCATGTGAAATATCACTTACAATAGAATGTTCTAGTGCGTGGGAAAAGGGACCATGACCTATATCGTGAAGTAAAATAGCTATTTGCACCGCCTCTTCTTCCTCTTCTGAAATTTCGACGCCCTTAGACTTTAATATGTCGATTGACTTCTTCATGAGGTGGAGACAACCGAGAGCATGGTGAAACCTGGTATGATTTGCTCCAGGATATACTAAATGCGAAAGCCCCATCTGAGTGATACGTCTTAATCTTTGAAAATATGGGTGTTCAATAAGATCAAAAATTAAAGCACTTGGAATGGTAATAAATCCATAAATGGGATCGTTTATTATTTTAAGTTTGTTCCTTTGGTTCAATTCAAAATTTTTAAAAAACAAATATACAGCTATATATGTCAAAGATAAAAGTACTCTGGGTGGATGATGAAATTGATTTACTGAAGCCACATATATTGTTTTTGGAGAAAAAATCATACGAGGTCACGACTTGTCAAAGCGGGTCTGAAGCGATTGACGAAGTTGCCAAAACGAGGTTTGATATTGTTTTTCTTGATGAAAATATGCCTGGCCTTTCCGGGCTTGAAACTTTGAATGAACTTAAAGGCATCAGAAGTGACTTACCTGTTATTATGATTACCAAAAGTGAAGAGGAGTATATTATGGAAGAAGCTATTGGATCAAAAATAGCAGACTACCTTATTAAACCTGTCAACCCAAATCAAATCCTCCTTAGCTTAAAGAAGAATCTAGATCACTCCAGATTGATTTCAGAAAAAACAACTCTGAATTATCAGCAAGAATTTAGAAAAATTTCTATGGAATTGACCAATGTTAATTCTTACCAGGAATGGATTGATTTATATCTAAAACTGATTTATTGGGAACTGGAACTTGAAACTGTTGAAGACAGTGGCATGTTTGAAATTCTTGAATCTCAAAAAAATGAGGCCAATATTGAATTCTGTAAATTCATAGAACAAAATTACCCGACCTGGTTCGAAAAAAATGCTGATGCTCCTACTCTATCGCACACGCTTTTCAAATCTAAAATACTACCAGAATTATCTAAAGATCAACCAACACTCCTTGTTGTTGTAGATAATCTAAGGTATGATCAATGGAAGTCATTTGAATCCACAATTGCCAATCACTACAAAAAAAGCAAGGAGGAGCCTTACTTCAGTATCTTACCAACCGCCACCCAATATGCTAGAAATGCTCTATTTTCTGGACTTACCCCATCTGATATGGAAAAAATATATCCAGAATATTGGTTAAATGATACCGAGGAAGGTGGAAAAAATCAATTTGAAAAAGAATTTCTAGAAGCTCAGCTTGATAGACTTGGAAAGGATTATAAAACCCAGTACCACAAAATCACAAACGTGGCTAAAGGTAAAAAGTTAGCTGAAAATTTTAGAAGTCAAAAAGACAATGATTTAACTGTTTTGGTTTACAACTTTGTAGATATGTTATCACATTCCAAAACAGAATTGGAGGTCATCAAAGAACTCGCATCCAATGATAAATCCTACCGATCTTTGACTCAAAGCTGGTTTAAAAATTCGCCTTTGCTTGATATTATTCAGCAAGCGCAAACTTTAGGTTTTAAATTAATAATGACTACAGACCACGGAACAATAAATGTAAAACATCCCTCAAAAGTAATAGGCGATAAAAACACGAGTTTAAATCTAAGGTACAAAACAGGTAAAAGCCTTACTTATAACGAAAAGGATGTTGTCGTTGCAAAAGATCCTAAAAAAATACATCTCCCTAGTATTAATATGTCGAGTTCATTTATTTTTGCTAAAGAAAATTATTTTTTAGCTTATCCTAATAACTATAATTATTACGTGAATTATTATAAAAACTCATACCAGCACGGAGGAATATCTCTTGAAGAGATGATAATCCCATTTGTAGTCATGGAGCCAAAATAAAGACATGAATTTTAGTTATAAAATCGAAGATCTTAATAGAGTTGCAACTCAAATCTTAAAAGAAGCCAATTCAAAATACATCTTATTTTCTGGTGAAATGGGCACGGGAAAAACAACACTTATTAAGGAGCTCGTAAAGCTACTTGGGAGCGAAAATAAAGTATCTAGTCCTACATTTTCTCTAGTAAATGAATATGAAGGCGAAAATGATGGCATCTATCATTTCGATTTCTATAGAATTGATGATGAAATTGAAGCTTATGATATGGGGTTTGAAGATTACTTGGATAATCAGCATTATGTTTTTATAGAATGGCCGGAAAAGATACCAAATCTTTGGCCAGAACATTACACCTACATTCAATTGGAATTAAACGAAGATAACTCTCGTTCATTGAGCCTTAATGAGTTTTAAATAATTTAGAAGACTTTCCAGTATTTTTTAATTATTTTCGCTTAACTAAACATTTCAATGAATCCACACTCTTCAAAATCACCTTTTTCTACTTCAGAATTACTTCCTCAAGAGGAAATGCTTGAAATACAACATTCCAAAGGCCAGTTGTTTATTGGTTTACCAAAGGAAACTTCTTATCAAGAAAAAAGAGTTTGCCTTACTCCAGATGCTGTCAATGCACTTACTCAAAATGGGCATAGAGTTTTGATAGAAAGCGAGGCTGGACTGCAAGCCAATTTTAGTGATAAAGATTATAGTGAAGCTGGTGGTGAAGTAACTAAAGACACCAATAAAGTTTTTGCCTGCCCAATTATTCTTAAGGTTGCCCCACCTTCAAAAGAGGAGTTACAGCTGATTAAGCCTCAGGCTATTTTAATTTCAGCACTTCAGCTTAAAACCAGGAACAAAGCTTATTTTGAAACTCTAGCTCAAAAAAGGATTACAGCCTTGGCTTTTGAGTTTATTAAGGATCAATTTGGAGGTTATCCTGCTGTAAGAGCATTGAGTGAGATTGCTGGCACTTCTTCTATTTTAATAGCTTCAGAACTTTTATCAAACATGTCTGGAGGAAATGGACTTATGTTTGGTAACATAAGCGGTGTTCCTCCTATTGAGGTCGTTGTTTTGGGAGCTGGAACAGTAGGCGAATTTGCAACAAGAAGTGCATTAGGATTGGGTGCAGGAGTAAAAGTTTTCGATAGCTCTCTTACAAAATTACGTTGTTTACAAAGCAATCTTGGCCGACCTATATTCACATCTACTTTACAGCCCAAAATTCTTTTGAAAGCTTTGAAAAGAGCCGATGTAGTTATCGGTGCCGTAAGAGGAACCAATAGAGCTCCAATTATCGTTACTGATGAAATGGTCAAAAGAATGAAAAAAGGTGCTGTAATTATTGATGTGAGCATCGATATGGGTGGTTGCATCGAGTCTTCTATAATGACGACACATGATAGGCCAACTTTCCAAAAGCACGATGTAATACATTATTGCGTGCCAAATATTCCTTCAAGGTATTCTAGAACAGCATCTCTATCAATAAGTAATATTTTTACCCCATATCTACTTCAAATTGGTGAAGAAGGTGGTCTCGAGCCAGCTTTAAGAATTGATTCAGGACTTAGAAATGGTCTCTACTTTTATCATGGGATTTTGACAAGTAAATCTGTTGCAGATTGGTTTGATCTTAACCACAGAGATCCCAATTTACTTATATTTTAAAAAAATTACATGAAATTTATTCATAGACTAGGTTATTACTTATCTGGATTTGTTGTAGGAATTATAATGCTCATGTTTTTCCTGGGTGGAAAGAAAACATCTTGTGATTGGGGACTAGATGCAAGAGTTTTAAAAAATATGAGAAACAAAGAACGAATAGTTGAAGCAGACGCTTTAAAGTTTTTTCAAGAAAATAGAATCGATACGGCAACTATCTCTTATTTATTAAAATCTGGTGATGTCAACTTTAAAGAAAGTAACATTGACGCAAAGCCATGTAAAATTTATCAGGTTGAAGGTGTTGTAAATAATCAGGAACTTGGGTTTATTTTTGAAAATTGCGATTCTACAGCTGTCCTAAAAAGAGTGTTTAATTTAAAATGATTTTATTTTTTAATGTAAACTTTTATTTTATGTTTGTTAGTATCTAAACCAATATAGAATGAAACGCATCATAATCGATTACAAAAAGCTTACGCCCGAAATACTCTCTCTTCTGGTACAAAAATATCCAGATGGATACGATGACAGAGATGTAGTTGTTTTTAAAAATGCTAAAAATGAAACCATTGAGGCCGTGGAGGTCAAAACTGATGATACAATTTACTTGGTGAAGATTAGCACAAGGCTTGAAGATACGATGACAAAGTTTGATGTTGAAGATTACGAAGAAGATGAAATGGAGATGAATTATGTCGATTTACCCCAAAAAGAGGAAGATGAGGAAGAAGATGATTAAGTAGTTATTTATCAACATATTATACGTTAAAAGCCAGATAAATCTGGCTTTTTTGTTTTCAAAACATTAAGAAATTATTTCACTGCTTTAAAGTAATTCATATATTGATGATTCTTAAACAGACATATGAAAAAGATTTTACTCCTTTTATCGATTGTTTTATTGAGCTGTCAATCCGAGACGAAAGTTAAAGAAGACGAAAACGCAGAAAAATTTTCTAGAGATTTAGAAGCTATTAAAGAAAGCGGAACACTCAAAGCTCTCACCATTTATTCTGGTACCACTTATTTCCTATATAAAGGTCGTCCAATGGGTTTTGAGTATGAACTTTTAGAGCGATTGGCAAATGACTTGGATGTTGAGCTAGAAATGGTTGTCGCCAAAGATGAAAATGATCTCGTCGACTTATTACAAAATGGAGAAGGTGATCTTTTGGCTTACGGTTACACGATAACTGAGTCTAGAAAAAAACAAATAAATTTCACTACACCACTTTACCTCTCTCATCAAGTACTGGTTCAAAAAAAACCAGAAAATTGGAGACGTATGAAGCTACATGAAATTAAAAATTATCTGGTCACCAATCCAGTTGAACTTATTGGGGACACAATATCTGTAAAACGAAATTCATCATACGCATCACGGGTTAAAAATCTATCCAACGAGCTGGGTGGGAATATTTTTATTGATACCCTTAAAGGAACTTTATCTACAGATAAAATTATTAAAAAAGTAGCTGAAGGTGATATTAAATATACAATTGCAGATGAAAATATAGCTTTCATTAATTCTTCTTATTATCCCATTTTAGACATAAGTACATCACTTAGTTTATCACAACGCATCGGATGGGCAGTACGAAAAAGAGATACGACATTACTTTCAACTGTGAATCAATGGTTGGAAAATGCTAAAAAAACAACTGACTACCATGTTATCTATAATAAATACTTCAAAAATAAGAGACTCTATAAAAAGAGAGTGGTTAGTAATTTTTATAGTCTAAATGAAAATAAAATTAGTCCCTATGACGACATTATAAAAGAAAACGCAAATCTCATAAATTGGGATTGGAGACTTCTTGCTTCTGTTGCTTATCAAGAATCTCAATTTAAACCAGACAGGGACTCCTGGGCTGGTGCAAGTGGTTTGATGCAAATTATGCCAGCAACAGCAAGAGAACTTGGAGTCACAGATCCATATAATCCTAAACAAAGCCTCAAAGCTGGTTCTAAATATCTTGATCAGATGCTCGGTAGTCATGAAAATGTCACCGACAGTATACAACGTATAAAATTTGCCCTAGGTTCTTATAACTGTGGATTATATCACGTTAAAGACGCTCAAAAGTTAGCTAAAAAACAAGGTTTGGATCCTTTAATTTGGGACAATAACGTTGAATTAGCATTATTAGATTTAAGCTTTCCAGAACATTACAACAAAGACTTCATCAAATATGGTTACGTAAGAGGTGAAGAACCTTTCAATTATGTGAAAGAAATATTCAAAAGGTATGAACACTATAAAAAGTTCATAGACAACTAGTTAGACAATTGTTGCTTCAAAATTACCTTTAGTTTACTTTTTATATCTTCAGATGCGTCCGTAAGCATTTGTTCATTAGTAGGATATTCAACGGGGCCTCTTCTTATTAGATAAGCTTCATCATTATTTAAAATTCTTGAATCTCCATCGAAATTTGCAAATCGGTTTTCAAATACGAAAACACTTTCCAATGGATAAGTGTTAATTTTCTGATCTTGTAAAAGATCAAAATAATTCACATTGGCAACTACTTTAACTTCCTTGGATTGGAGGGTTTCAAATAAAGTACCGTTAGCGATAACTGTAACATCTTCTTTAATTTTATTACCTCTGTCGTCTATAATATAATTTCCATTTCTATCTTTTTTATACCTCCATCCATCAACTATTTCTCGTTCTAAAGGAATCTGTCTTTCAATTAGACGTTCAGGAGAAAATTGAATGGAAGTAAAATTGATTTCAATAGAGTAATCGTAAGAAACATCTTCTCTTTTATTCACATGGTATTCAGTCCAGAGATCATCAAGATCTAAAGTGCTAAAATTAAGAAGCCTATCCTCTACCTGAGCTGGAATAATTTGCTGAGTATCATTATAAAGTGAAACTAATATGAAATCAATGCCATTCAAGTAAGCTTCCCTTTTAAGTTGAGATACATTTTTGAAAGTTGGAGCTAGTTTTTCTAATTCAACAAAGCTGTTGTAGGCTAATCGGCTATCAATTTTATCCTCAGATCTTAAAAGATCATTGGCCTTAGTGTATAAATAATTGACATAATTTTTTTTACCGACAAGAATATTATCTGTGAAATCATAGAATTTAAAATCAATGTTTTCATCTCTTTCATTTTTTAAAGGCAAAAGAGGTTTAATTCTATTTTGAACATTTTGAAGGCTTACGTAAGCTGCATACACCGGTTTCGAATTATCTTTTAAGGTTTCTCTTTCAAGAAAATCAATTCGTTCCAGAGTAGACGATCTGTATTTTTCAAAAGATTGCTTGAGCAATAATGCATAAGCGGCACTTTTACCATTGTATTTGTTTTTTTGAAGTTTATCTACAGACCTATTTATAGCCTCGATGTAATTTCCAGAATTTAAGGCCTGCTGAGTTTTCTTGACTGAATTGCAAGAAATTAAAAGAGTAGCGCTAAAAAGAAGTATAAGTTTTTTCATTTTCAAAATTATATGATGCTACAAATGTAGATATTCTAAAATTGATAAATTTCTGAATTCATATGACTGAGAATCAAAATTGTATAAAGTTTTATTTAAATTAAGTCTAAATAAATTTGCAGTATCTAACATTGAATATTAATTTTGCGCGAAATTAAATTTTATACATAATTATTCTAAATAAAGAAACATGAATTTAAAGCAAGTTACTGCAAGTTTATTGTTTTTATCTGTGAGTTTATTGTCGGCTCAAGATCAAAAGAAAGAAAAAAATGATTCAATCCAAGACCTTAAAGAAGTAACTATAGTAGCAAACAAGTTATTGGGAAGTAAATTTGAGGCTAGAAATAGAACAGGATCTGCTTACTTTCTTTCAAAGCAAGAACTTCAGCAACAAAACTACTCCGATATTAATAGAGTATTAGGCCAAATTCCAGGAGTAAATATTTATGAAGAAGATGGATTTGGATTAAGACCGAACATAAGTTTAAGAGGTACTTCACCTGAACGTTCTTCAAAAATAAACATCATGGAAGACGGAATACTGATGGCTCCTGCTCCGTATAGTGCTTCTGCAGCTTATTATTTTCCAAATGTTAACCGCATGCAAGCAGTTGAAGTTCTTAAAGGAAGTAGCCAAGTACAATATGGACCAAACACAACTGGTGGTGCTATCAACTTTGTTTCTACTGAAATTCCAGACGACTTTAAGATCAACCTAAGATCGAGCTTTGGTAGTTTCAATACATTGAATTCTTATGCTAATGTTGGGGATTCGTTCAAAAACTTCGGCTATATGGTTGAGTATAACAGAAGACAATCTGAAGGATTCAAAAATTTGGACAATGGCGGAGATACGGGATTTGATATGAATGATGTGGTTGCAAAGTTTAGAATAAACACCGATGCTGACGCCAAAGTTTATCAATCTTTAGATTTTAAATTTCAATACTCAGATGAACAATCAGATGAGACTTATCTAGGTCTTACTGATGAGGATTTCAACAGGACACCATTTCGAAGATATGCTGGATCTCAAGAGGATTTGATGGATACAGAGCATACTCAGTTCATGTTGACACACACTGCAAAATTCAACGATTATTTCAGAATTACGACAACAGCTTACAGAAATGATTTTAAAAGAAATTGGTATAAATTGAATGACGTATCAGCAGCTGGTCAATCTAGTAGCATAGCTAATTTACTTGATAACCCAGGAGAATTTCCTTTTCTTTTCGGAATCGTAAATGGATCACAAGATTTTGCCGGTTCTGCCTTAAATCTTAAAAATAACAATAGAGAATATTATTCTCAAGGTATCCAAACTAAGGCAGATTATCACTTTCTAACTGGCGATGTCTACCATGACATAGAAGTTGGTTTGAGATATCATCAGGATGAGGAGGATCGTTTCCAATGGGTAGATGGTTACAACATGATCAATGGAAATATGAATTTGATAGATGCTGGAGTTCCAGGAACAGATTCTAATAGAGTGACAGACGCAAAAGCGCTTGCAGCACATATTTTATACAAATTGAAATACGGTAAATTAACTTTGATCCCAGGATTTAGATATGAAAACATCAAACTAGAACGAAATGACTACGGCAGTAATGACGTTAATAGAACTGGGGTTGATTTATCTTCAAGATCTAATGAAATCAATGAATTCATTCCTGGAGTAGGTGCAAATTATAAGTTGAATCGAGAACTTTCGTTCTTTGGCGGTATACACAAAGGATTTTCTCCAGGTGGGGCAAGACCTGAAGAAAGCTCTGAGCAGAGTGTAAATTATGAGTTAGGTACACGCTTCAATCACAATGGACTTTCTGGTGAGGTTGTAGGTTTTTACAACGATTATAGTAATTTGTTAGGAAGTGATTTTGCAGCAACAGGCGGTGTAGGTACTTTAGATCAATTTAACGCAGGAGAAGTAGATGTGAAAGGTATTGAAGCTCAAGCTGCTTTTGATTTTCTAAAAAGCAATTCTAACTTTAGTCTGCCACTAACTCTTTCTTATACCTTTACGGATGCTACTTTTCAAAATAATTTTGATAGTAACGTTGGTATTTGGGGAGAAGTATCTGATGGTGATGAAGTTCCTTACATTTCTAGACATCAATTCAATGTGGGTTTAAGCTTTATAGCCAATAAATTTGAAGCCCATGCTAACGCTAGATATAGAGGAGAATTTAGAACTCAAGCAGGTTCTGGAAGTATTCCAGCCAACGAAAAAGTTGGAAATAATTTTATAGTGGATATTTCTGCTAAATATCGCTTAACACAAAACTTTAGTTTGACTTCAAACATTATTAATTTGCTTGATACAGAATATGAAGTAGCAAGAGTTCCAGCTGGATTGAGACCAGGTCATCCTTTTGGAATATACGGTGGTTTTGAATTTAGATTTTAACTTAGTTAAGTTATAAATTACAATTTAAAAAAGAGCCTGAATCCTGATGATTCAAGCTCTTTTTTTTAGAAACAAAAGCTTTATAATTTAATGAATTTCTTGGTTAATGTCTTATTCTCATTATCGATTTGGAGGAAATATACACCAATTGGGAATGAATTTATATCTATTTCTAAATTTTCAGTATTATTATTTTGGTATATAAGCTTACCGGATAAGTCAAAGATTGAAACCATTGCATCGTCTCCAAAATTACCTTCTATTCTTATCATCGATTCAGATGGATTTGGAAAAACTGAAAACTCAAAGTCTTCTGCTGAAAGTACTTCATTGATTCTGAATTTTATAACTTCCCGTACACCAAACTCACCTCCTTTCGCTATCACTTGAGAAGAATTTGTTTGAAGTGAATAAGATCCTTCGCCATATAAACAACAAATCCCATCGCCTTCTGTGTCAAAAATTACCAATTCATAGCATTTTCCGGGCTCCACTTCAAATTGTTCAACATAGGTTGTATTATTTGTTAAATTACCTTGACTTTCTTCAATCACAATTCCAGACTCATTCAACAAACTCCAGGATGTTTCAGAAGCATAATCATCTGTTAATAAAGTAAATACTACTGAATCTGTTGTGAATCGAAAGTTTTCATAATTATCTATGCTTCGGTTGATAGAATTATTGTTAATGAATTCATCTTCCTGTCCATTAATTACTAGTTCAGCTTGAAGTTGATTGCTAAGATTAAGGTCCAGCGTTGTAGATGTTATGATATCTGTTTCTCCTGAGGACAGATTACCAGACCAGCTTATATTTTGCTCTGGTTCAGATCCAACCCTGTATGTTAATGTTGCTCTAGTTATGTTTTCAATTCCATTATTGAGTATTCTAAAAACAGGAAAGGCTTCATCTCCACAAATTGGTTCATCTAGATCATCTAGTAACAATGCTGCGTCATATGCAAAGGTTTCAGTTGGAGGATATTGACCTAAAACTTGAACTCCTCTATTGTTAGGATCGAGCCATTCCTTGAGCCTAGAATCTATGCTATTACCATAATCCCAGGACACATCAAATCTACCATAAAAATCAAAAGCACCGTTGTTTACAGTTCCATTACACGCTGCAGCTCCACCTGCAAGTTGACCAATAATTCTACCATTTGGATCGAAAAGCGCAGAACCCGACGAACCTGGTTCTGTAACACCCAACTCCCACTCATCAAGGAACCAATTATCCATATCGTCTATATTATTAAAAGGTCTTGAATTTTTAGAGGGACCGTCATTGTCTCTGGATACTTTCATAATATCACCTCTAGGATGGTGAATTCCAACAGTAAAATCTGGTATATCTCCAGATCGATCCCATCCTGCCCATACTAAGTCCCAGTCTCCAGGAAATGTTGCATTAATCTCTAAAAGTAGAAAGTCTGATTTCGCATTATTTGCCAGTAAAGTGGCACCACTCGCAGTTTGATTGAAACTGCTATTCGACGAGTTTACAGTTGTTGAACATGAAGGGTTTGGACTTATCCAATCGAATCTGAAGGCCCAACTACCTACAGAGCCTTCTAAACAATGGTTGGCAGTTAAAAAATACTGCTGACCATCGTTTTCTGTATTATTGATAAGGGTTCCAGAACAAACGGTACTGCCTGTTAAAACCAATGCGACAGACTTTTTTAGTTCACCCTTAATATCATCAAAATCACTACCAATAGGACAATCGACATCTAAATTACAATCTGCTGAGTCGTTTAAATCTTTTTGTAATGCTGAAACTTCATTAACGCTTCTATAACCGTGAACTACTTTCGATATATGTAATTGACCATTAAAGTCTACATTTTTAGGTTCATAATATTCAACCCAAATGTTATCTCCATCAATCAACCAAGAACCAAATTGCATATCTGCTCTATTCTGAGAAGAAGTGTATGCACCCAAAAGATCAGTTTTTTTATCGTTATAGAAATATAATTTGGCACCCTCTGGCAATAAAAACTCATCAAACATAAAATTGAGAGTTTTTGCTCCCTTAGATTTTACATTTAGAAGCCAAACTTTTGACCCGTCCTTTAAAATATTCCAAGTTCCATCTTTTAAATCTAAACTAACTTGATGTTCATACCCAAAGCGAAAGGGCTTTTCTTGAAGTTGATCATTTATTTTATCCTGCTCTTGGAGTGTTTTTAAATCGAAGCTGGGAAGAGAAATTGATTTTTTTGAGACCAAATCCAGCTTCCAACTTTTAGGTTGTCCTGTATTAGTTACCTGAGCTTGAACAGAAAAGGATATAAAAACAGCAATAATTAGGTTAAAATATAAAGTTTTCATGTCCGTTGTTTCTTCAAATATATCATATTTAAAATATCAATTTAAAAATATTGATAAATAATAATCTTTCCTCTGAAAATGAAAATTAAGTAGTTTTTCTTTTATTCAACTATTTAGATAATTTTAATTTACTTATAATCTTAAGTTTTTATTGATTTTTTTTTAAAAGACTTGAAAGTTTAAAACAGTTTAGAATATCCTAATATTCGAGCCGAAGCATTAGTTGTATTTTTTAAATGTGTTATTTTATCTTAAAGCTAAATCAAAATTTTAAGCTTGATAACAGTTGATGTATAGATGCTAAATACTTGATTCTCTTGATCTCAGTGTGCCGTTTTGTCTTGTATTTTTCACTTTATGTTGTCATTTTGTCGTGTTAGTGTTTCGGTATATGTTTTGAAATATCTTTGTAAAAACAACACTATGGATTTTAAAAACTTTACCATAAAAGCCCAAGAAGCAGTCCAAAAGGCACAACTTCTTGCACAGGAATACGGACATCAGCAGATTGAAAATGAGCATATTTTCAAAGCTATTTCTGAAGTTGATGAGAATGTCACGCCTTTTATTTTGAAAAAACTAAACGTCAACACTCAACTATTTCAACAAATCTTAGAAAAAAACTTAGAGAGTTTCCCGAAAGTTTCTGGTGGCGATATTGTGTTATCCAGAGAAGCCTATAAGACTGTAAATGAGGCTAGCATTGTGGCTAAGAAAATGAAAGACGATTACGTTTCCATAGAGCATCTCATCTTAGCCATTTTTAAAAGTAAAAGCAAAGTAGCTCAAGTTTTAAAAGATCAGGGAGTAACAGAAAAAGCCCTAGAAGCTGCAATCCAGGAATTAAGAAAAGGAGACCGAGTCACTTCTCAAAGTGCAGAAGACAATTACAACTCCCTGGATAAGTACGCCAAAAATTTAAATAAAATGGCTGAGGAAGGGAAATTGGACCCTGTTATTGGTCGTGATGAAGAAATAAGAAGAATACTACAAATTTTATCCAGAAGAACCAAAAACAATCCAATGTTAGTTGGTGAACCTGGGACAGGTAAAACAGCCATTGCTGAAGGCTTAGCTCATAGAATAATAGCGGGAGATGTTCCCGAAAACCTAAAATCTAAGAAAATCTATAGCCTGGACATGGGCGCCTTAATTGCTGGAGCTAAGTATAAAGGTGAATTTGAGGAGCGACTCAAGTCTGTTATTAAGGAAGTAACTTCAAGCGATGGAGATATTGTTTTATTTATAGATGAAATTCATACCCTTGTGGGTGCAGGTGGTGGTCAAGGTGCCATGGATGCCGCTAATATCTTAAAACCAGCTTTAGCCAGAGGAGAACTGAGAGCAATAGGAGCTACAACTTTAGATGAATATCAAAAATATTTCGAAAAAGATAAAGCTTTAGAAAGACGTTTTCAAAAAGTTATTGTTAACGAGCCAGATACGGAAAGTGCCATCTCAATCCTTCGAGGTATTAAGGAAAAATATGAAACTCATCATAAAGTTAGAATCAAAGATGAGGCGATAATTGGTGCTGTAGAACTATCTCAGCGTTATATTACCAACAGGTTTTTACCGGACAAAGCCATTGACCTAATGGATGAAGCCGCATCCAAGTTGAGAATGGAAATCAATTCCAAACCGGAGGAATTGGATGTTCTAGACAGAAAAGTGATGCAGCTGGAAATCGAAATTGAAGCGATAAAACGTGAAAATGATGATACAAAATTAAAATCTTTAAGGGCAGATTTAGCAGATTTGAAAGAAGAACGCAATACACTACATGCGCGTTGGAAGAATGAAAAAGATGTTGTAGATCATATTCAGAAAGTTAAAACTGATATTGAAAATTTTAAACTTGAAGCTGAGCGAGCAGAACGTGATGGCGATTATGGTAAAGTGGCTGAAATCCGCTATGGAAAGATAAAAGAAGCTCAGGAAAAACTAGAGGAACTTCAGAATGAAGTTGAAAACCAGAAATCTGAGAATACGCTAATCAAAGAAGAAGTAGATTATGAAGATATCGCAGAGGTAGTCGCCAAATGGACTGGAATTCCTGTTACTAAAATGCTACAGTCAGATCGCGAAAAGCTTCTTAAACTAGAAGATGAACTTCACAACAGAGTTGTAGGTCAAGACGAAGCGATACAAGCTGTTTCCGACGCTGTAAGAAGAAGCAGAGCAGGATTGCAAGATCAAAACAGACCAATAGGTTCTTTTCTATTTTTAGGTACTACGGGGGTAGGTAAAACAGAATTAGCCAAAGCGCTAGCAGAATATATGTTTGATGATGAAAGCTCAATGACAAGAATTGATATGAGTGAATATCAAGAAAGACATTCGGTAAGTCGCCTGGTGGGTGCACCTCCGGGATATGTCGGATATGAAGAAGGTGGACAATTAACAGAAGCTGTAAGAAGAAAACCTTACTCAGTTATTCTGCTGGATGAAATTGAGAAAGCACATCCGGATACTTTTAATATTTTACTTCAGGTACTTGATGAAGGGCGATTAACAGATAACAAGGGACGATTAGCTGATTTTAAAAATTCAATCATAGTAATGACATCAAATATTGGTAGTCATATTATTCAGGAAAAATATGATGCAACAGAAGACGTAGATTCAGCTATGGAAAGCGCCAAAGTTGAAGTTCTTGGCCTATTAAAACAAAGTGTGAGACCAGAATTTCTTAATAGGATTGATGATGTGGTCATGTTTGCACCACTTTCAAAAGACGATATTAAAGAAATCGTTCAACTGCAAATCAATAATTTGAAAAAAATGCTGATGAAACAGGGAATCACAGTAGACGCTACAGAACAGGCTATTGAATACTTGGCTAAAGTTGGTTTTGATCCACAATATGGTGCAAGACCAGTGAAGAGAACCATACAAAAAGAAGTGTTGAATATGCTTTCAAAAGAAATTCTGGCCGAAAAAATAAAAACAGATAGCATTATCCTGCTGGATCAATTTGATGGAAAACTTATTTTCAGAAATCAATAATACTTCAATTCATTATTTCTAAAATTAGAAAGCCCGTTTCAGAATCATGAAACGGGCTTTTTTAATTAAATTCTATCGATAAGTTAATCAATCCAAGTCTTATAGATAGTATAGTTTTTAGCCGTGCGTTTTATCATTTCTAAATTTTCTTTAGAAGTGGTTTTTAACTTTTTGGCAGGGATACCTGCGTAAATTGAATTGGCTTCTACCCTCTTGCCAGCGGTTACGATAGCTCCAGCTGCAATTATACTTCCACTTTCGATCACTGCGTGATCCATCACAATCGCCCCCATTCCTATGAGAACATCATCATGAATAGTACAACCATGAACTATAGCTTTATGACCAATGGATACTCTATTACCAATTTTAGTGGATGCTTTTTGATAAGTGCAGTGAACTATTGCCCCATCTTGTATATTTGTACTATGACCAATATCAATCCTATTCACATCCCCTCGTATAACAGCATTATACCATACGCTGCAATTTTCACCCATATTAACTTCGCCTACAACAGTAGAGTTATTGGCCAAAAAACAGGATGCGGGGATTTTAGGAGATTTACCTTTTATAGATTGAATTAAGGCCATATTATTTACTTAAATACATTTTGCGTCTTCCGTAAAGTTCATAAAATGTATCATCTTTTAAACTATCGATGAATAAAATGCTTTCTCCTGTACTTTTCATCTCTGGTCCTAATTGCTTATTAACATTATGAAATTTATCAAATGAAAAAACAGGTTGTTTTATCGCATATCCCTCCAACTGTGGATCAAAATTAAAGTCACTTAATTTGTTACGTCCCAGCATGATTTTAGTAGCATAATTTACATAAGGCTCCTTGTACGCTTTTGCAATGAAAGGAACTGTCCTTGAGGCTCTCGGATTTGCTTCTATGATATAGACATTATCATCTTTTATCGCAAACTGAACGTTAAGCAATCCGACTGTATTTAATGCTAAGGCTATTTTTCTGGTATGATCCCTAATTTGCTCTAGAACTAAATCTCCAAGATTAAATGGTGGTAAAAGGGCATTAGAATCTCCAGAGTGTATGCCGCAAGGTTCGATATGTTCCATGATTCCAACAATGTAAACATCTTCACCATCACAAATCGCATCGGCTTCGGCCTCAATCGCTCCATCGAGATAATGGTCAAGAAGGAGTTTGTTATTAGGTATTTTTCTCAATAAATCAACTACATGATCTTCTAACTCTTTTTTATTGATAACAATTTTCATCCCTTGACCTCCAAGAACGTAGGAAGGTCTAACGAGAATTGGAAAGTCCAGTTCTTCAGCGAGAGCTAAAGCTTCATCAGCAGTTTCTGCTACGCCAAATTCTGGGTAAGGAATATTATTCTCTTGTAATAATTTTGAAAAACTTCCTCGATCTTCAGCTAGATCAAGAGCTTCGTAACTAGTTCCAAGAATTTTGACACCATATCTATTTAATTTTTCAGCAAGTTTTAAGGCAGTTTGACCACCAAGTTGAACAATGACGCCTTCAGGCTTTTCATGCTTTATGATATCATAAATATGCTCCCAAAAAACAGGTTCAAAATAAAGCTTATCTGCAGTATCAAAATCAGTAGAAACAGTTTCAGGATTACAGTTGATCATTATAGTTTCATAACCACATTCTGCAGCTGCCATCACACCATGTACACAACAGTAATCGAACTCTATGCCCTGCCCTATTCTATTTGGCCCAGAACCAAGAACGATAACTTTCTTTTTGTCTGTCACTACACTTTCATTAGTGTTTACTTTATCGCCATCAGCATTGATAACGTCTGCTTCAAATGTGGAATAATAATAAGGGGTTTGTGCCTCAAATTCTGCAGCACAGGTATCTACAAGCTTATATATTCTATTGACGTTTAATTCTTCACGCTTACTGTAGACTTCGCTCTCTAGACATTTCAACATGTGAGCAATTTGTCTATCTGCAAAACCTTTCTGCTTTGCCTCAAGCATTAATTCTCTTGTAATAGTTTCAATTGTATAATTTGAAATTTCTACCTCAAGGCTATACAACTCTTCGTATTGTTTAAGAAACCACATGTCAATTTTTGTGATTTCATGAATTCTACTTAGTGGTATTCCTAATTGTATGGCATCATAAATTACAAAAACTCTATCCCAACTCGCATATTCGAGTTTGCTGAGGATTTGATTATAATCTGTATAGCTTTTTCCGTCAGCTCCCAGACCATTTCTTTTGATTTCAAGAGATTGGGTTGCTTTATGTAAAGCTTCTTGAAATGAACGACCTATTCCCATAACCTCACCAACAGACTTCATCTGCAAACCTAAAGTTCTATCAGAACCCTCAAATTTGTCGAAGTTCCATCTTGGTATTTTAACAATCACATAATCAAGCGTTGGTTCAAAAAATGCCGATGTCGTTTGTGTGATTTGGTTTTGAAGTTCATCTAGATGATATCCTATTGCTAATTTTGAAGCTACTTTAGCAATGGGATAACCTGTTGCTTTTGAAGCTAATGCTGAAGATCGTGAAACACGGGGGTTAATTTCAATAGCTATAATATCTTCTTTTTCGTCTGGGCTTACTGCAAATTGAACATTACATCCTCCTGCGAAATCACCGATGCTTCTCATCATCTTAATGGCCATGTCCCTCATTTTTTGATAAGTCTTATCACTCAAGGTCATGGCTGGGGCTACAGTTATAGAATCTCCGGTATGGATTCCCATAGGATCCATATTTTCAATACTACATATGATAGTTACATTATCATTTCGGTCTCTCAACAATTCCAGCTCAAACTCTTTCCACCCCAACAATGCTTTGTCGATAATTACTTCATGTATGGGGGAAGCTTCCAATCCTCTTGTTAAAAGCTCTTCGAACTGCTCTTCTCTATACACTATAGACGCTCCACTACCTCCAAGAGTAAAAGAAGCTCTAATCACTAGGGGATAGCCAAATTCCTGTGCCACTTCTTTACCCTGTAAAAAGGAAGTGACAGTCTTGGAAGGAGCAACACCTACTCCAATATCCTGCATTAGTTTTCTAAACTTTTCTCTATCTTCTGTAATGTTAATTGCATCAATATCTACACCTGTAATTTTAACACCAAAATCTTCCCAAATACCCTTGTCGTCTGCTTCGATGCAAAGATTTAGAGCTGTTTGACCTCCCATAGTCGGCAGAACAGCATCAATTTCTGGATGATTTTTTAGGATTTCAATAATCGATTTTGTTGTGAGCGGTTTCAAATAGACATGATCGGCCATAGTAGGATCTGTCATGATTGTTGCAGGGTTACTATTTATAAGGATTGTTTTAATCCCTTCTTCTCGAAGAGATCTCAATGACTGTGAACCTGCATAGTCAAACTCACAAGCTTGACCTATCACAATAGGGCCAGAACCTATTATGAGCATTGTTTTGATGTTGTTGTTTTTGGGCATATTAGAAGGCTTTAATAATGAAACTATTGGATATAAAAAAAGGCGTTGCGAAAAGCAACACCTTTATAATGTGAAATTAATCAATCATTTTATCTCTTTCTTAAACTCATTTCTGAAGAAACACTTAATTTCTTTCTTCCTTTAGCTCTTCTTCTCTTTAGAACTTTACGACCATTTACGGACGACATTCTCTCTCTAAAACCGTGCTTATTCTTTCTCTTTTTATTGGAAGGTTGAAAAGTTCTTTTCATTATTTTATGACTTTAAAAGTATTATTTATTTTTTAAAAACTGCGTGCAAATATACGATTCATTTTTAGTTTTACAAGACTTGAAGTAAAGTTTTTTTCATTTGTTTTTGCTAGATTTGCACCCAAATATAATAATATGTTTAACAAGAACTTCAAACTCATTATTGCGGTATTAATTATTGCTTTAGGTGTATACCAAATTGTAGAAAATAACATTGGAAATGGAATAGCTCTCATTCTACTATCTGGTATATTCATTTTCTTATACTTTAAAAACGAAATGATTTTATTAGCATTTTTAAGATTAAGGAAACAAGATTTTGAAGGTGCTCGTAAATGGTTGGATAAAATTAAAAATCCAGATACAGCATTAACACAAAAACAGCAGGGTTATTTTAATTATATACATGGTTTGTTGCTATCTCAAACCAATATGACTAAAGCTGAAAAATACTTCAAAAGAGCTATAAAACTTGGGTTGTCTATGAATCAGGATTTAGCAATGGCCAAATTAAATCTTGCTGGCATTGCAATGACCAAGCGGAGAAAGCGTGAGGCACAACTACTTCTCAAAGAAGCAAAGTCCCTTGACAAACATGGAATGCTAAATGAGCAGATTCAAATGATGAAGAAGCAAATGAAACGCTTCTAATTTTTTTATTATCTACAGTATTTTTTTCTAAAATTGGATGGTGATAACCCAGAATGCTTTACAAACGCGTTTGTGAAACTTGAATTGGATGTATAACCTAGGTCAAAAGCGATTTCCTTAACTGTTTGGTATGTGTTCTTCAGTTTTGATGAAGCCAATTTCATCTTTTCGTCAAAGATATATTGATAAGGAGTCATGCCTACTTCTTTAGCAAACTCTCTGATAAAATGAAATTTACTCCAACCAGAAACACGTATAAGTTCATCAGTTTTGATCTCTTGATTGATATTGGTATCAATATATTCTAAAGCGCGTTTTATAGGTTTTGAATACTTGCGTTCTTCCGGTTGTTCTTCTGATTTTTTATTATTGTCCAAACTCGCTTTTTTATTGTAAAGCGCAAGTTCTATGTTATTGATGATATCTATTTCCCTGAAGGGTTTAGATAAATAACCTACTGGTTTGGTCGTTTGTATTCGTTTTAAGGTCTCAACATCTGTATATCCAGTTATGTAAATAAAAGGAATATTAACTTTAGAATTCAAGTATGAACCTATTTGAATGCCCTCATATTTCTTATGAAGATCGATGTCTAAAAGGATGAGCTCTGGCTTAAATGTGTCGAGATTTTTTATGCAACAGGAATAACTGTCACATATATCAACATCAAATCCATTGTTGTCTAAAATGGATTTAATTTCATAAGAAACGAGCTTATCGTCTTCTACTACTAGTACTTTTGTTTTCATAGGATTGGGAATGATAGTCTTACAAATTTCTTTTTATAATCAAATTTACCTTTCAGCTGCATAACCATAAGGTCGAATATCTTGTATTGATCTTCAAATAATTCGTGAAAATTCTCATGATTTTCTATACTTGAGAACGAGAATTTAAACAACACTTTATTGTCTTTACGTGAAATCTCAATAGTAAGAGTGTCATCAAGATTTTTTCTGAAGTCATTGATCTCAACAAGTATATAACTCAAAAGCAATAAATTGTCTACATCTACATTAACTTCTGCAATTTCAATTAAATCAAAATCAATTTTCGGAGTTGAAGTCTGGAGATATTGAAAGAATTGAAGCATAAAAGATTGAAGAGATACTGAAGAATCCTCAGAAAGAGATTCTCCTTTACTACTTCTATAATATAAATCATAAACATGTGTAAGGGCAAAAACTCGATCTACAATTACCTTTTTGTCATCAAAATAAGACCTATTAGTAGAGGTCTGTATATTCATTAAACTAAGTTGAGTTTGTAAATTGTTTTTGAATCTGTGAAGTGTTTTATCAAGGACTTCCCTTAGTTTTTCATGATCTTCTTTGATTTCATTGGTCATAAGACGATATTCTAGAATTGGTTATAACAAATATAATATTTTAAAAATAATAAGTTCATAATTATTGCTAAATAAGCTGGAAGATTGATTAAGTAAATGGTAATTAAATTACTTAAATTTAAAAATTAACAATAATTCATCTCATTTTGAAAAAAATTACGCTGATATTATTTTTTTCATTTTCGGTTTTCTCCCAAAATAATAAGGAAATCGACAGCATTCTTTTTTCTGAAATGTTAGCTATTCATCATGAGGAATTTCAAAGAAAGTCTTCTTTGGATTTTCACAGAGGCAATCATGAATCCTCTGAAGAATATTTCAATTCATTGGTAGACCTTAAATTGAAAGGAACTATTATGGACAATTTCAAAGTTTTAAGTGTAGACCAAAAGATTAATCATATTCACGACATAAAGAAACCTTTCTATTTGATGAGCTATGCCTCTTGGTGCGTTCCTAGCAATGGCGAATTAGAAGCTTTAAAATTATTGGTTGAAGAGCATTCTGACTGGTTAGACTTCGCTCTCATTATGTGGGATAAAAAAGAAGATGCAATCAAATTTTCGAAGCAGTACCATCCTAAAATAAAGGTTTTATATGTTGATGAATTAAGTAATACAGAAACTAAAACAATTAAAACACTCAAACACAAACTTGGTCTTCCTATCTCATTAGCGGTATGCGGTGACAAAACAATATTAAATATTAGAAAGAATACTCAAATCCATCCCTCTGTTGACAAGGATATAGCCATAGAAAAATGTTATAAGGATATTTCTGAAGACATTGAGCTTTTACAAAAACATGAAAGTTTAAAACTATTTACTAAAAACCCATTTTAAAATCTAGTTTAACCGATAAAAGCTCAAAACAATTGGTCAAATAATAATATTTAAATGCGCACCAAACACTGGATTTAGCGTAATGATTTTTAAGGTCAAAGAAGATTTTACAAAGGCTAATTCCCTAGGAAGTTTTTCACTTAACGATTTTGGTGTTCGCGGTATTAAAAGTTAAGCTGTCAGTCTTGAATTTGTGATTTGCGCTTCAAAACAAGAGAATCCAAAACTTAGATAAAGACCGAAAATTGTAACTCCCAGATCTTGATAAAGTAAACAAAATAAAGTCCATCAATTATGGAATATTCAAGTTAATGACTTCCTAAGCGTTTCTTATTTTAAAACTTTAATGTTGTACTCTTTTTTGGAATAATTATCTAAGTGCTTGTCTCGCAACCAAGGATTATGAACTTTTAGTGTTTTATAATTCATGTCAAATTTTTCTGCAAACTTTACAAAATCAGTGACAGCTGTATCTACGCTAACTTTTTTGATAGCTTCAATTTCATAAAGATCTTTTTCTTCAAAGTGAAACCCAAATTCTCTGGCGTTGGATAATATATGCTTTAAGGCAATAATTCTAAAAACATATCTAGAAGTTTCTGGATTGAGCAAAAGGTCATAATAATCTTCCACTTCCTGACGCTTCAATTCTCTTGAGATACCTCTATTGCCAGCGTTATATGAAGCTGCCGCTAGCGTCCAGGTTCCGAAACGTTCCTTGGAGTTTATGAGATACTGGCAAGCTACTCTGGTAGCTTTTTCAATGTGGTATCTTTCATCAACATTATTATTGACTTCGAGCCCATAGTCTGTAGCAGTCGATTTCATAATCTGCCAAAAGCCGGTGGCTCCAGCTGGAGAAACCACATGCTCTAAACCACTTTCTGCTACAGCTAAATATTTAAAATCATCAGGCACTCCGTACTCTTCAAGAATAGGTTCTATAATTGGAAAATATTTGTTCGATCTCTTAATAAGAAGCAAAGCGTTTGATTGCCAATACGTATTTACAAGTAACTCTTTATCCATACGTTCCCTTACATCTGGGATTTCCAAAGGAGTTCTTTCTCCGGCAAAATCAATTTGTTCGGGTAGATCGATTGCAAATACATTATAATCATTTTTGAACGTCTTATCAGGACTATCGTTCACCTCTTTTTCTTCTTCAGAAGTGATAAAACTTGTTATTGCAAAATAAGTCCCTAAAGTAAGTGAAATGACTCCTAATGTAAATATTGACTTTCTAAAAAAAGTATTTAGTTTCATTTTTGTATATTTTTTTCTGAATTTATTTTCCCTTTTATTATCAATTCTGGTAAATGATTATTAAACCATTTAAACTTCATAAGAATCATTATATGTGTTCCTTTTGGAATAACAATACAATTTTGAATATTTCTTATTGGAAACACCAAATCATCCTCTCCATGAATGTGAATCGTTCCATCTAATGGTTTCTCTTGATTCCAACATAGCATCTCCTTAATAGCCCAGTCCAAATAGTTTTTATCATTGACTGATAAATATTGTTGATAAAGTTTAAGTCTTTTCCTTACTAAATCTCCCAAAGGCAACTTTTCAATTTGAGTTATATAGTTGAGAAGGCTTGTTGGTAAAACTTTATAAAAACCTGTATCTCTTGCGAATTTCATTCGTTTAGGTAACTCATGCTTTGTTTTCACGCTTGAAATGATAATAAGTCTTTTAACTTTTATAAACTTACTCATTTCTTGCACCAAAACACCACCAAAAGATACACCAATCAATACAACAGGTTCATCCTTAACCACCTGCTCTACCATACGTTCAGCATAGTCTGACAATGATTCCTCATTTTCAGGAATTTTCCATGATAACCAAATGATTTTGAATTCATCGCACGGTAAAACAATCCTTTCAAATACCGATGGATTCGCCGCCATACCTGGCATCATGTAAACCTTAATCACCTCTTTTATAATTTAAAATAATCAATTGCAAAAATAGGGTTTAAATTTATTGTTTACCTTTGTATCTCAATAAATTAATTAACAATGCGACAAGCTTTGTGAGGTAATTTTTCAAAATTAAATTTTACAAATCTTTGAAATTATGAATAAAGACTTTGAAGTAACCAAAAATGAGTTTCAAAGACAGTATGAAACAAAAATCGATGGTGAACTTTTAGCTGTTGAATTTTCCGAACATGACCGTAAAATTTTTTTAACAAAACTTACAATTCCTGAACAATTTATAGATTCAGAAATTCAAAATATATTCTTTTCAAAAATCTTAGATAGCTTTATTGATACACGCATCAAGGTAATGCCTACATCGCCCGAAGTTGCAAAATTCTTTAGAAGAAACAGGCTCAAATACAAGGATTTATTGCCTGCAGGAATCACGATTTGAGTATTTCTAAAGAACCCAGTATATCCAATTAAATTGAGGCTTTCAACAATTGATAAGCAAATGGTATTATCCCTCCCAATATCATTTTGTTTACTTAAATTCGCGCGTTGAAATTGCTATGAAGAAAAAAGAAGAATTTATTGAAGTCCTTGGGGCTAGAGTCCATAATTTAAAAGACATTGACGTTAACATACCTAGAAATAAACTTGTGGTGATCACAGGCTTATCTGGTTCTGGAAAATCGTCTCTTGCGTTCGATACCATTTATGCTGAAGGTCAGCGTAGATATATAGAGACTTTTTCTGCTTATGCCAGACAGTTTTTAGATGGACTGGAGCGTCCAGATGTCGATAAAATCGATGGTTTATCCCCTGTGATAGCCATTGAACAAAAAACTACCTCCAAAAGTCCCCGAAGTACAGTTGGAACAATCACTGAAATCTATGATTTCTTAAGACTTCTTTTCGCCAGAGTCGGAACTGCTTATAGTTACAAAACTGGTGAAAAAATGGTGAGTTTTACAGATGAACAAATCCAGAATAAAATTGTTGAAGACTTTGAGGGTAAACGAGTAAATATTTTAGCACCAATCATTCGCTCTAGGAAAGGACACTACAGAGAACTTTTTGAACAAGTTGCCAAACAAGGCTTTCTGAAGGTAAGAATTGATGGCGAAATAAAAGACATCGAGAAAGGAATGAAGGTAGATCGCTATAAGATCCACGACATTGAAGTGGTCGTCGATCGACTGAAAGTCGACGATGACACCAATACCAATAAACGATTAAGCGAAAGTATTGCAACAGCTATGAAGCAAGGCAATAATGTGATGATGATTTTGGAACATGGCAAAGAAGATCCAAAATTCTTCAGCCGTAACCTCATGTGTCCTACAACAGGTATCTCCTACCCTAACCCAGAACCAAATAATTTTTCCTTTAATTCCCCAAAGGGTGCTTGTCCAAACTGCAATGGACTAGGTGAAGTTTTTGAAATCAATTTAGATAGAATTATTCCCGACCCTTCTCTATCCATAAAAGCCGGAGGAATTGAACCACATGGAAAAGAGAAGAAAAACAATTGGGTATTCAAACAACTACGTTCTATTGCAGAACATTTCAACTTTGAATTAACAGATCCAATTCAGGATATCCCCAAAGAGGCTCTAGAAGTTATTCTTCACGGTGGTAAAGCCAGTTTTAAGAAATACAGCGAAACTTCAAAAGTGAGTAAAACATTTAGTTATAATTTTGAGGGCGTTGCAAAATTCATTGAGGATACATTTAATCAAAAGGAATCTTCAGCATCTCTTAAGCGCTGGGCAAAAAAATACATGGATAAAAAACCATGTGAAACTTGTGGAGGAAGCCGATTGAGGAAAGAATCGCTTTACTACAAGATCGACGGAAAAAACATGGCAGATATTGTCAATATGGATGTCGATGAACTGGTAGATTTTTTCAAAAATATCTTGGAAAGGTTTAGTGAAAGTGAACAGAAAATAGCTGAAGAGATCATTAAAGAAATTAAAACCAGGCTCTCATTTTTGGAAGACGTTGGACTGAATTATCTCAACTTAAATCGAGGATCTAAAACTTTATCTGGTGGAGAAGCTCAGCGAATCCGATTGGCAACGCAAATTGGTTCGCAATTGGTTGGAGTTTTATACATTCTTGATGAACCAAGTATTGGTCTACACCAACGCGACAATGAAAAACTTATTAATTCGCTTGTTTCCTTACGGGATTTAGGGAATTCTATAATTGTTGTAGAACACGATAAAGACATGATAGAAAGAGCAGACCACGTTATAGACATTGGTCCGCATGCTGGAAAAAATGGTGGAGAAATTATAAGTGAAGGTGACCCTAAAACCATCCTCACACATGATACACTTACTGCTGACTATCTTTCTGGAAAGAGAGAAATTGAAATCCCAGCCAAGAGAAGAAAGGGTAATGGAAAACATTTACACTTACTGAATGCAACAGGAAATAACCTAAAAGATGTATCCATTAAAATTCCTCTAGGTAAACTTATTGTTGTAACAGGAGTTTCAGGCAGCGGAAAATCAACACTTATCAATGATACGCTTTACCCTGTGTTGAATAATCATTTTTTCAACGGAAAAATGGAAGCACTTCCTCACAAAACAGTGAGAGGGCTCAAACATTTAGATAAAGTAATAGATATAAATCAATCACCAATAGGAAGAACACCGCGTTCCAATCCAGCCACATACACTGGAGTTTTTGGTGAAATACGGAGTTTGTTTGCAAAAACACCCGAAGCACTTATAAGAGGTTATAAGCCAGGAAGATTTAGTTTTAATGTTAAAGGCGGGCGCTGTGAAACTTGCGGTGGTGCGGGCGTAAAAGTCATCGAAATGAATTTTTTACCAGATGTTTACGTCGAATGTGAAACCTGCATGGGCAAGCGTTTTAATCGGGAGACTCTGGAAATTCGTTACAAAGGGAAGTCTATAAGCGATGTTCTACAAATGACTATTGATGAAGCGACACCTTTTTTTGAACCTATACCTAAAATCTACAGAAAATTAAAAACTATTAAAGATGTTGGTTTAGGTTATATAACTCTTGGTCAGCAAAGTACAACCTTATCTGGTGGTGAAGCACAGCGAATAAAACTTGCAACAGAGCTTTCAAAAATAAGTACCGGAAATACTTTTTATATTTTAGATGAACCTACAACCGGCCTTCATTTTGAAGATATACGAGTCCTTATGGAAGTCCTGCAGAAATTGGTGGATAAAGGAAATTCCGTATTAATCATTGAACATAATATGGATGTGATTAAACTTGCAGACTATATTTTTGACATTGGTTATGAAGGTGGAAAAAAAGGTGGAGAATTGGTGGCAAAAGGCACTCCAGAACAAATTGCTAAAAACACTGAAAGCTACACCGCTCAATTTCTAAAAAAAGAACTTAAATAAAATATTATGGTCGATAAACATCCTAAAAACTGGAATGAAATAAAAACAAATGATAGCTGGGCTTTATTCAAAATCATGAGCGAGTTCGTATATGGTTACGAACGCTTAAGTGAAATTGGACCTTGTGTTTCTGTTTTTGGGTCTGCAAGAACCAAACCGGGGGAAAAGTACTACGAACTGGCTGTGAAAGTAGCCAATAAAATAGTGGATCAAGGTTATGGTATCATCACCGGAGGCGGTCCAGGAATTATGGAGGCTGGAAATAAAGGAGCCAATCTTGGAGGCGGAACCTCCGTTGGACTTAATATCGATTTACCCTTTGAGCAGCATGACAATCCTTATATTGATGCGAACAAAAACCTTGATTTTGATTACTTCTTTGTTAGAAAAGTGATGTTTGTAAAATACTCTCAAGGATTTGTGGTAATGCCTGGAGGTTTTGGAACTTTAGATGAGCTTTTTGAGGCTATCACTCTTATTCAAACAAGAAAAATAGACAAGTTTCCTATCATCCTCGTGGGGACTGAATTCTGGAGTGGATTACTAGATTGGATAAAAACTACTTTGGCAGAAAAGCTTAAAACTGTGAGTATTGAAGATCTTGATCTCATAGAGCTTGTAGACACTGAAGATGAAGTCGTAGAAATTCTTGATAAATTTTACAATCAGTATGATTTGAGTCCAAATTTTTAATTCATGAAAAAAATAGTGTATTTATTTTTTGCTTTTCTTTTCACCCTGTTGAGTTTTGGGCAAGCAGAAATAAAGACTATGTTCTATAACTTATTAAATTTTTCAAGTGCTCCACCAACCAATAGAACAGAAATTCTGAATACGATATTGAGTACTTATCACCCCGATTTATTTATGGTTTGTGAGGTTGAATCGCAAAACGATGCACAAAAGATTTTAAATGAATCATTTCTTTATACTTCTGCGGAAATCGTTCAGTCCCCTTTTCTATTTAACTCCTCAGGGGCTTCCTTGATTCATCAATTGGTTTATTTCAATTCTGAAAAGTTTACCTTGAACTATACCGATCAAATAGAAACTAACGTTAGAAGTATAAATCACTATAGTTTTGAATTGAATACAAATTCTGAAATACAACTTGAGGTGTTTGTGGCTCATTTTAAGGCTTCTATAGCTTCTGAAAATGAACGTCTTTTTGAGGCTCGACAATTCATAAATTACATTCAGAATTTTCCAGAAGAGGCAAACATTCTTCTAGCAGGTGATTTTAATATGTATTCATCTTCTGAACAAGGATATCAGGTTTTATTGAATGGAACAAACGCTTTAAATATGATAGATCCAATAAATGCATCTGGAGATTGGAATAATAACGCCTCTTTTGCTGGTACCCATACCCAAAGTACTCGCACAAGCAGTGCAGAATTTGATGACTTTGGAGCTGGTGGAGGTCTGGATGATAGGTTTGATATCATGTTAATTTCAAACGCGATGATTTCAGAAGCGAATGCGATAACTTACGTTGAGGACAGCTATAAAGCCTGGGGAAATAATTCTAATTGTTACAATAATACTATCAATAGTAGTGATTGTGATGGAGAGTTTGGTTCAGAATTAAGAGAACTACTCTATCAGATGAGCGACCACTTACCTGTTGTGATGAATCTGGCAGTAAGTGGTAATTTTCTATCTAAACCATCATATGATATTACAGATTCAGTAACTTTTATCACTGGTAATATTGTTTCTCAAAATTTGAATCTAAAATTCAGTCCGGAATTATTGTTTTCAAGAAGTAAGATTTACAATGTTTTAGGACAAGAAGTTTTTAACTTTATCGTTTCTAATACAAATGAATCGATTGATACATCAACCCTATCTAATGGTTTGTATTACATGAGAGTGGAGCAATTACCAACAACACAAAAATTTTACGTAAGCCATTGAAAAATAGATATCTATTATACACTTTATTTTTATTCACATTATTTTCTGTTTCTGCTAGAGCACAAAATAAAGTGAAAGCAGAAATTATTACGTCTGAAAATCTCAAAACACTTACGATATTACAAACTATCACTTTCAAGAACACTAGCGAAACACCTTTAAGTTCTATTTATTTGTACAATTGGCAGAATGCCTTTTCAGATAAAAATAGTCCACTTGCCAAGCGTTACGCTCAGGAATTTGTGAGACGGTTTCACTTTGCATCAGACTATGAAAGAGGAGGAACGACCATCCATTCTCTGTCTTCATCAAACACCGATTCTAATTGGAGATTTGTCGAAGGCCAAGTTGATTTGATTCAGGTTGATATAAATAAAGAGCTTCCTCCTGGAGAGTCTATTGACATCAATCTTAACTACTCGCTTATTATACCAGATCAAAAATTCACAGGATTTGGATGGAATGATCGAGAACTGAATTTAAAAGATTGGCTCATACTTCCTGCAATACTGGAAGAAGACTGGATTTTATATAGCCATAAAGATTTAAACGATTTCCCGTTACAAAAATTAGATTATGACTTAAGTTTTGAATATCCGAACACATATTCTATTAAATCAATCTTCAATTCCAAAAAAGAAGAAAGTGTTCTTACAGGATATCAAAAAGTGAATCTGACAGGAGAAGCTTTAGCAGGAACAACTCTTTTCGTGAAACGAATTGATAATTTCGAATCTATACAAACCGACCACGTTAAAATTTATACTAATCTAAAAGACAGCTCATTACGTCCAGAAATTGAAGCTTTAATTCTAGATAGAATTGTATACTTTTTAGAGGATCAGTTTGGTGAATTTGGATTTGAGACCATGATGGTAACTGAGGAAGATTACAATCTTTCCCCTGTTTATGGACTCAATCAACTTCCTAGCTTTATAAGACCTTTTCCTGATGGCTTCCAATACGACATCAAAGTTCTAAAAACTTTAACCGATCAATATCTAAGACGTTCTCTTTTAATGAATACCAGAGAAAGTCAATGGTTCCTAGATGCCATCCTGGTAAAAGTTATGATGGATTATGTCGATGCCTACTATCCTGATGTGAAATTACTTGGTACATTCTCAAATTTCATCGGTGTGAAATGGTTTCATGCTTCAGACCTGATGTTTAATGATAGGTACAATTTTATACACCAAACAACTATCCGCCAAAACCTTGGACAACCTGTCGACTTTCCTCAAGATAGTCTTTTAAAATTCAATCAAAAACTATCCAATCCATATAAAGGAGGGCTTGGTTTTAAGTATTTGGAAGACTATTTAGGAAAAGATATTGTTAATGAAAGCTTAAAAATTTACTTCAGCCAGAATAGTTTAAATCGCTCAAATCCAGAGGATTATTTTAAAATAGTCTCTTCGCTTACTGAAAAAGATATCAATTGGTTTCAATCCAATTATTTGGGCAGTCCAAAGGATATTGATTTTAAAATCAAAAAGGTCAAAAAAATATCGGATTCACTTGAAATTGAAATTCTAAATAAAACCAGAAATTCAATGCCAGTCGCTGTTTATCAATTGAAAGATGACCGCATCATCTCCAAAAATTGGGTTGATGCGTTTAGAAACGATACTATAATTTATTTAAAGGATCTGGGAAGTGATCAGGTCGCTGTAAATTATGAAGGAATAATTCCAGAATTCAACCCTAGAAACAATTTAAAAAGCAGAGGAAGACTTCTTAATAAGCCATTACAGTTCAGGTTATTGGAAGATATTGATGATCCAAAATACAATCAATTGTTTATCACACCAGAGTTTACATACAATCTTTATGATGGACTTGCTTTAGGACCTAAATTATATAACACTTCACTTCTCCCAAAACAATTAAGCTTCAAAATCAATCCTAAATATGGGCTTACCAGTAATGCTGTTGTTGGTGGTGCTTCAATAGATTATACTCATTTTTTGAAAGGCGAAGATCTCTTCAGTGTGAGATACGGCCTGACTGGCTCCCGATTTTCGTATAATCAGGATTTATTTTACAGGCGATATTCGGGGTATATTAGCATGACTTATCGACCTGAAGATTTACGAGATAATGCCAGGCATAATTTATCTGTAAGAACAGTGAATGTTGACCAAGATGAAAATGAATTTGTAGAAACTGAAGAACCTAACTATAATATTTTCAATATACGCTATAACTTTTCTGATAAAAATTTGGATCGGTTTTTTACCACTTCCGTTGATTACCAAATAGCACAAAAATTCAGCAAATTGTCTTCTACTTTCAGTTTTAGAAAGCTATATAATAACAATAGACAGATCAACTTGCGCTTTTATGGCGGCTTGTTTTTATACAATGACACCCAAGATTCTAATTTTTTCAGCTTTGCCTTAGACAGGCCAACCGATTACCTGTTTGATTATAATTATTACGGAAGAAGCGAACAAAGCGGTTTGTTCAGCCAGCAGTTTATTATGGCAGAAGGAGGTTTTAAATCTCAATTTAATCAAAGATTTGTTAATCAATGGATTACTTCTACAAATGTAAGTACGACCATATGGAACTGGATTTTTGCTTACGCTGATGCAGGTTTTTACAAGAATAGATATGCGAATCCGAAATTTGTCTATGATTCAGGAATTCGTTTAAGTTTTGTTGAAGATTATTTTGAATTGTATTTGCCTGTATATTCTAGCAATGGTTGGGAAATAGGAGATGACAACTACGACCAAAGAATTAGATTCATTGTATCACTTGATTTAGGCACACTATTCAAATTATTTACAAGAAAGTGGTACTAAATTTATTTTTAGAAATTTCATTTTTTATTTCAAGTCGAGTTTAATCTTCTGCTAACCTATCAACTTTAAAAATTCATTTCTAGTCTCCTGATTTTTAAACTCACCCCTAAATCCTGAAGTTGTTGTCGCAGAATTCTGCTTTTGAACACCTCTCATCATCATACACATGTGTTGGGCTTCAATAACAACAGCAACGCCTTTAGGTTGTAAAGTTGTATTAATACATTCTAAAATGTCATGAGTCAATCGTTCCTGCACTTGTAATCGTCTAGCGAAAACATCCACAATTCTAGGAATCTTACTCAAACCAACGATTTTTCCGTTAGGAATGTATGCAACATGAACTTTTCCAAAAAAAGGAAGCATGTGATGCTCACAAAGCGAATATAGTTCTATGTCTTTAATCAAGACCATGTCATCATAATCTTCTTCAAACATAGCCCCAAGCAATATTTTCTCAGGATCCATTTCATAACCCTGAGTAAGAAACTGCATAGCTTTAGCAGCGCGCTCTGGTGTTTTCAATATTCCATTTCTGGATGGGTCTTCACCAATGTTTTTAATAATCGAAAGGTAGTTAGACTTTACTTCGTCAACAAAAGGTTGGGTATATTCTTCGTAGGTTTTATAGGGCATGATTTAGGATTTAAGTTGGTGACTAAACTTTTTTCTTAACGTAGCAAGCTTTGGTTCTATAATCAACTGACAATATCTGTTTTCAGTAAAATTATTATAAAAGTTTTGATGTTCTTCTTCTGCTGTGTAAAACTGAGATGCTTCAGAGAGTTGAGTCACAATTTTATCTTGAAAAATTTTTTCAGCTTCTATCTCACTAATCACTGACTCTGCAATTTCTTTTTGAGAGGCTGTATGATAAAATATTTCACTCCTGTATTGTTCACCAACATCATAGCCTTGTCTATTTAATGTTGTGGGATCATGAGTGGAAAAAAACACATAAAGCAATGTTTTATAATCAACAATTTCTGGATTGTATTCTATCTGGATTGCTTCTGCATGGCCTGTTCTTCCCATGACCACTTCTCTGTAGGGAGGATTTTTTATGCTGCCCCCAGTAAAACCTGACTTCACTCCTCTTACTCCTTCAAGACGTTGAAAAACAGCTTCTGTACACCAGAAACAACCGTTGGCGAAAGTTGCTAATTCAAATTTTTGATCTGACATAAATTATATTTTGTTGAACAAATTTACATATATATTAAACATCATTTTTTCATTTAAGGAAATATTAGTAGCTGGAAAAAATCTTATATCAAATTGGTTTTAAACTAATTGTAAAAGCTATTGTTTTTTTTAATTCAGATTTTATTCTGACTTTTGAATTTCAATAATAATTCATGATAAAGGCTAAACACATCAGCAAACACTACGGTGAGCTGAAAGTTCTTGATAATATAAATTTAGAGATTCAACAAAAGGAAATTATTTCCATTGTGGGACCTTCTGGTGTAGGGAAAACTACCTTGCTTCAGATCCTTGGTACATTGGAACAGCCAGATCAAAATAAAGACTCTTTTCTCGAAATAAATGGTCAGCAAATCAATGGGCTCAAGAAAAAAGCCCTGGCTAGATTTAGAAATGAAAATATAGGATTTATCTTTCAGTTTCATCAACTTTTACCTGAATTTTCGGCTATAGAAAATATTTGTATTCCTGCCTTTATAAAAAATACTTCTCGAGTCGACGCGGAGAAAAAGGCTATGGAGTTGCTTGGATATTTAGACCTTAAACATAGGGCAAACCATAAACCCAATGAGTTGAGCGGTGGTGAACAACAGCGAGTAGCTGTTGCGAGAGCCCTCATCAACCAACCTAAAGTTATTTTTGCAGATGAACCTTCTGGAAATCTTGACTCAGCTTCTGCTAACAAACTGCACCAGTTATTTCTGAAATTGAGAGATGAGTTTGACCAAACTTTTGTCATTGTAACTCATAATGAAGAATTAGCAGATATGGCAGATCGAAAACTAGAAATGAAAGATGGCCAATTTGTCTAAAATTGAAAATTTAAAACCTTTCCTTGATGAAAAAGCTTTGTTGTACAACCAATTCAAGTTCATTGCAACAGATCCGATTTCAATACCTCACAAATTTCAGAAAAAAGAAGATATTGAGATAATAGGATTTTTAATTGCCACCATTGCCTGGGGGAACAGAAAAAGCATTCTTAATAACGGCGAAAAGCTCTGCAAGATTCTTCAGTTTGAACCTTACGATTTCATTTTGAATCATACAGAAAGTGACCTTGAAAATTGCAACGGGTTTGTACATAGAACTTTTAATGCTCATGACTTGAAATATTTCATAAAGGCGTTAAAATACATCTACACCAAACATCAGGGCTTAGAATCTGTCTTTTGCAAGCACCAAATTAAAGACTCTCTTCAACCAGCTATCCATGAGTTCAAAACCATTTTTTTTCAGCTTGATCATGAGCAAAGAACAGAAAAGCACGTTAGCGATCCTGAAAAAAACTCAGCCGGTAAGCGCATAAATATGTTTCTCCGCTGGATGATAAGAAAAGACACAAATGGAGTGGATTTTGGTATTTGGGACAGCATTTCCCCATCAATTTTATCCTGTCCACTCGATGTACATTCCGGAAGAATTGCTAGAGAACTAGGTCTTTTAAATAGAAAACAAAACGACGCTAAAGCAGTGAAAGAACTGGATACAAATTTACGCCGACTAGATCCAATGGACCCTGTAAAATACGATTTTGCACTTTTCGGACTCGGTGCTTTTGAAAGCTTTTAAAATAGGTGCAAAACCCTATTTTTTGTATATTGCGTTTTATAGATATTTAGAATCAGTTTATATAAAGCTTAGATGAAAACCAATCCCAAAAATGAATCCAAAAGGATCAATGCACTTAAGTCCTTAGATATCTTAGATACATTACCGGAGCAAGAATATGACCAGATTACAAAACTTGTTGCTTCCATATGTGATACTCCAGTGGCTCTCATTTCTTTAATTGATGAAGATAGACAGTGGTTTAAATCAAAAATTGGTACCGATTCTTGTGGAACCAAAAAAGAATATTCTTTCTGCAATTTTGCCATCAAATCTGATGATGAAATCATGGAAATATCAGATTCAAGAGAAGATGAAAGATTTCAAAAAAATCCGCTGGTAAGTGGTGATGAACAAGTTATATTTTATGCTGGTGCTCCTTTAAGAGATAAAGACGGAAATGCGCTTGGTACGCTTTGTGTGATAGATCACCAACCTAGAACTTTATCCGAAAAACAAAAAGAAGGCTTATTGTTCCTAGCCAATCAGGTCATTAAATTATTTGAGCTTCACTCCATCAATAAGGGACTTAAAAAAACTCAAAAGTTACTAAAGAAAAAAAACAATCAATTAAGAAATTTTGCAGGAGTAGTATCTCATGATATGAAAATGCCACTTGCCAATATGATTGTTACTATTGATATCCTAAAGGCAAAATATAAAAGTATTCTTGATGATTCTGGGGTGGATTACCTCGATAATCTAAAAAAATCATCATTTCAATTGAGTGACTACATTACCAACATTCTTACGCACTACGAAAGTGATAATATTACTAGTAATGAAGATTCATTAGAAGTATTTGATGTACATACATTGGTAGAAGATATTGTTGAAATGCTAGATATAGGAGATGATTGCGACATATCATTTCCCGAAGAAAGCATAGATATATTTACCAACCGTGTAGCTCTGGAACAAATTTTACTTAATCTGATTGGTAATAGCCTCAAATACAATGATAAATCCAAAATAGAAATTGATATCGATTTCAAAAAAGAATCAGATTTTTATAGATTTTTTGTAAAAGATAATGGTATTGGAATTCCGAAAGACAAGCAAAAGGAAATCTTTAATTTATTCTCTATAGTTGCAGAAAATGATAGAAAAGGCAATAAAGGAAACGGAATTGGACTATCTACAGTTAAAAAAATGATTCACAACCTGGGAGGCGAGATCAAAGTAAGCTCTGTAGAAGGCAAAGGAACTACTTTCGAATTTACAATTGAAAGAACCAAAAAGCTTGAGGATTGATGATTTTTGAAAAGCCAGATGTACTCTACTTTCTTCTTTTACTCATCATTCCCATATTAGTTCACTTATTTCAGCTTAGAAAATTTAAAACTACCAAATTCAGCAATGTTGCGCTATTAGAGCGCATCAAATTACAATCCAGAAAAAGTTCAACCATAAAAAAATGGTTAATATTAGCCACCCGACTTTTAGGCTTGATTTTTTTGATTCTTGCCTTTGCAAAACCAGTTATACCTTCATCAGATAATGCGTTACAGAAGGATGAAACTATCATCTATTTAGACAATTCATTTTCCATGGAATTGCCAGCAAAACAATTGACTTTACTCGAAGAGGCCAAGCAAAATTTATGGGGACAACTCAACCAAAACCAGCGATTTTCACTTTTAACCAATGATAAGGTTTGGAAAAATGTCACCAAAAACGATATTAAAGCAGATTTCTTTTCTATTGATTTTGCTCCCGTTCACTTCAGTTTTGAGAACCTATTGCTCAAAGCTGAGTCTATGTTTGAAGACCAAATGTCTAGCCATAGTTTAATTATTATTACCGACGGACTTAACTTTGAAGATAAAGTTCGCCTGAAGCCTGAAAGCGGAACAGACATCAATTTGATCGTAAAGTCCCCCTCATCGTTAGAAAACTTCAGCATTGCTTCCGCTCAATTGCAAACAACAAATACATCAAAAACATTACTGGCCGAAATTCGATCTTACAACGTATCAAACAAAGATGTGACAGTTTCATTGATGGATAATGAAGAACTCATAGCCAAAACCAAAGCCAACTTTGAAGAGTCTACATCTACAGTTATAAAATTCGATGTATCAAATAGAGATTTTAAAAAAGGGATATTGGAAATTGAACCTGATGTCATGTCCTACGATAACAAGTTATTTTTCAGTTTAAGGGAAGAAAAGAAAATCAATATAATAGCAATCAATTCTTACGGTCAAAAATCATTTTTAACTTCAATCTATAACACTGAAAAATTTAATTTTCAGGAGTTTTCACTTGGAAAATTCGATTATTCCAAAATTTCAGATGCAGATCTTTTTATATTAAATGAAATCGATGATATCAATCCTATACTTCTAAGTAGGATCGAAGAATTTCAGGACAATGGTGGAACTTTAATAATTATTCCAAACAAAAATACAACTCCTGCCACGTTCAAAGGACTTGTCAATAATTCAAACATTTATCAAAGCAGCACTTCAGAGCAAAGAGAAATTACCAGCATCAACTTTGATCATCCACTTTTCAAAAATGTTTTTTCTGAACAAATTCAAAATTTTGATTATCCATCTACTCAAATGTTTTTAGAAATAAATTCTAGCTTCTCACCTATTTTGAAATACAGCAACGGACAATCGTTTCTAGCTGAAAAAGATAATATTTATAGCTTTTCATCAGCACTAAACACCGACTTATCAAACTTCACAAATTCTCCACTCGTTGTCCCTGTATTCTATAATATCGCCCTGGAAAGTAATGTAAGACCAGAATTGTACTCGATTATAGGTGAAGAAAATAAAATTGACATAAAAACAAATCTTAAAAAGGACGAAATACTAAAACTTGTGAATGAAAGTCAGCAAGTTATCCCACAACAAACAAAGCTTGGAAATGTTGTTCAAATCAACACACAGTATCAGCCTAAGTCTACGGGGCACTTCCAACTGAAGCAAAAAGATTCAGTTCTGCTCGATTTAAGCTTCAACTATGGTCGAATTGAGAGCGACTTTAATCCTATGGATCTTAGCACATTGGAGGCCAAAACATTTTTATCAATACCTGAAGCCTTTAATTCTTTTACAGAAAAGAGGAAAATCCTTGAGCTTTGGATTTGGATGCTTATTTTTGCAATTGGTTTCTTTCTTACAGAGCTTTTAATCTTGAGATTTTTAAAATAATGCCTATGCCTTCCATACTTTTAAAATCTGCGAAAATTCTGGATTCAGAAAGTTCTTATCACTTAAAAACCAAAGATATACTCATTGAAAATGGAGTTATATCTCAAATTGAGGATTCTATAAATACTGGAGATAGGATCATAACATATGAAAATCTCCATGTTTCCAATGGCTTTTTTGACAGTTCAGTATCTTTTGGTGAACCCGGTTTTGAGGAAAGAGAAACACTTGCAAATGGTGTAACCACGGCGAGAAGATCAGGTTTTACTGGTTTCCTTCTCAATCCAAATTTAAGTCCCGTTACCGATTCTTATTCTGCTGTAAAATTTTTGCAGCAACAAATCGATCCGCAACTTATCAATATTAAACCTATAGGGGCCCTTACCAAAAGTTTTGATGGTAAAAATCTAGCAGAACTGTATGATATGCAGATGGCTGGGGCGGTGGGCTTTTACGATTTTAAAACATCTATTAAGAATGCTAATTTGTTAAAAATAGCTCTTCAATATGTAAAAAGTTTTGATGGATTGATTTTTTCTTATCCTCAAGATCAGTTCATTGCTGGTATGGCTCAGGTGAATGAAGATGAATTCACGACCTATATTGGCCTTAAAGGAATACCGAATTTAGCTGAAGAGCTTCAGATGGCAAGAGATCTCTACATACTGGAATATACAGGTGGAAAACTACATATTCCCAATATTTCAACTAAAGCTTCAATTCAATTGATTAAAGAAGCTAAAGCAAAAGGTTTGAATGTAACTTCGAGTGTAGCATTACCGCATTTATTTTTTACTAGCAATCGACTTGAAACCTTCGATAGTAAGTATAAAATTCTACCCCCTTTAAGAACTGAAGACGATTGCGTAGCTTTAAAACAAGCTGTTCTAGACGGCACTATAGATATGGTTACTAGCGATCACGAGCCTATGGATGAAGAACACAAGGAACTGGAATTTGAGAATGCAAGCTATGGAAGTATTGGTCTGGAATCGGCATTTTCAGTTCTGAACAGCTTATTTGGTGTCGAAAAAACTTCAGAATTATTATCCAAAACAAAGGCGCATTTTGGACTAGAAACTTCAAAGATTGAGGTTAATCAACGTGCAGATTTAAGTCTATTTGAACCAAATTCAGAATATAAATTTCAAAAAGAACATATATTCTCAAAATCTAAAAACAGCATTTTCCTTCATGAAAATCTCAAAGGAAAAGTTCTGGGGAGTATTTACAATAATTCGTTTTATGAAAATTAAAAAAGAAAGGAGCGGTAAAACCGCTGCTATAGTAGCTTATTTTACAATTTTCGGGAGTATTTTAGCGCTTTTGCTAAACTCTGCTGAAAATAAGCACGAATTTGCAAGTTTTCATATAAGACAAGCCCTTGGAATCAATTTTCTGATAATTTTTATTAGTATAATAGTGAGCGGGATTCCAGAAACTGTAAGTAATCTTCAAACAATAATGATCAGTTCTCCCCTTTACTTGGGTTATTCTATCCTATGGTTTTATGGGTTTATTGGTGCTGTTTCTGGAAAACAAAATAAAGTTCCATTAATTGGAAATTTGTGTCAAACCATTTTTAAAAAACTGACTTAAATGACAACTAAAAATTTATCACTTACACACCTCATAAAACCTTCTAGTTTATCTGGGAAAGCTCCACTAATACTCATGCTCCATGGGTATGGCAGTGATGAGAATGATTTGTTTTCGTTTGCCAGTGAATTGCCAAGTGAGTACATGATTATCTCTCTAAAAGCTCCGCATTCGCTCCAACCTATGGGGAATGCCTGGTATGCAATCAATTTTGATGCACAGCAAGGAAAATTTAGTGATGTAGAACAAGCTATAGAATCCAGGGAGTTGGTCAAGAAATTTATCGACGAAGCTCTTGAAGCTTATCCCATCGATTCTGACAATATTACCTTACTTGGTTTTAGCCAAGGCACAATCTTAAGTTTTGCTTTGGGTCTCTCCTATCCTCATCTTTTTAAAAATATTATTGGCTTATCTGGATATGTAGACCCCAATATGTTGAAAGCAGGATATGAGTCAAATGACTTTAAACACCTTCAAATTTATAATTCTCATGGGAGTTCAGATCAGGTGATCCCCGTAGAATGGGCAAGAAACAATAAGCCGTTTTTAGAAAAGCTGGATATTGATTTGACCTATGAAGAATATCCTGTGGGTCACGGTATCAATCCACAAAATTTCAAAAGCTTCAAAAGCTGGCTAGAAAAGAATAATTAATTTTTACACGTATTTATTATGCTTATTATTGGCATTGCCGGGGGAACTGGAAGTGGAAAAACCACTGTAGTGAACCAAATTATAAACGAACTACAACACGACGAAGTCGATGTGATCTACCAGGATTCCTATTATAAAGATTTATCGCATCTTCCCATGGAAGAAAGAAAACGTATCAATTTTGATCATCCTAAATCTATAGACTTTGATCTTTTGGTAGAACACTTAAAGATTTTGAAGTCCGGTAAATCAATTGAACAGCCTGTCTACTCTTTCCAGGAACACAACAGAACAGAAGAAACCATTACAACCAAACCAAGAAAAGTAATGATAGTTGAAGGTATTCTTATTTTCACTCATCCCGATATTAGAGAGATGTTTGATATTAAGATTTTTGTGCATGCAGATAGCGATGAACGCTTAATGAGACGTCTTAAACGAGATATAACTGAACGTGGAAGAGATCTAGATGAAGTGTTGAATCGCTACAAAACTACTTTGAAGCCGATGCATCAGCAATTTATAGATCCCACTAAAGAATATGCTGACATCATTATACCCAATAACCGATTCAATACGGTGGCTATTGATATTGTTCAAACTATTATTAAGGAAAGACTCCTCTAATTTTAGTATCTTACAATTATGAAGTACAAAGACTTAAAACAAAAGCCTTGGTTCAAGTTTATGAGTAACAAGTACGTGCTTGTGCTGACGGTCTTTGTCGTATGGATGTTATTTTTAGATAGTAATTCCTGGCTTATTCACAGAGAATTGAATCAAGAAATTGATGAAATAAAAGCCAATAAATTATATTATCAAACAGAAATACAAAAAGATAAACAAATTCTTAATGAACTTAAAGATAGCATTGAAATAGAACGTTTTGCCAGGGAGACCTACTTTATGAAACGTCCCGATGAAGATGTTTATATAATAGAATACGAAGACAGTTTAAAAACTGATAAAGATGAGTAAAAAATTATTTGATGAATTCGATTCTGTGTCAGCAAAAGCATGGAAACAAAAAATTCAAGCAGACCTGAAAGGTGCAGATTACAACGAAACTTTGGTTACTTCTACTGATGAAGGAATCGATATAAAACCTTTTTATCATGCAGATGATCACGATTATGATTTTTCGCTTCCAGAGTCACCTGCCTGGCATGTTACTGAAAAACTGTATCTCGAGAACGTTGAAATTACCATTGAAAATGCGCTTGATGTTATAGAACGTGGGGCAGAAAGTTTATGGATTATTGTTCCTGAAGCTAATGATAAGAAATTAAAGTTTTTTGAAGCCCTTAGCAGTCATAAAACACTCCTTTATATTGAAGTTTTATTTGAAGATCTGGATTTTTTTGAAAAGCTAAATTCCCTACTGATTAAACAGAATAAGACTGTATTATTTGGATTTGATCCAGTACACCAATTGGCTTCCTCAGGGAATTGGTTTAAAAACCAAAAAGAGGATTTTGATACTTTTTTAAAAATAACACAGTTTTCAAGCTTCAAGAATCATATAAACGTTGATGCAAGACTGTATCAAAATGCTGGTGGTCTCATTATACAACAACTCGCTTATGGGTTGGCGCATCTTAATGAGTATCTTAATGTTCTTGAACATTCTGGCAACAAATTGAAATCGATTAACGTCAATTTTATTATTTCTCAGGGTTCCAATTACTTTTTTGAAATTGCAAAGCTCAAAGCTTTTAGACTACTTGTCAATAGTTTGGCTAAAGAATTTAATATTGAAATTGATCTCACAATAATAGCGGAACCGAGTAAGCGAAACCATAGTATATTCGATTACAACATGAATATGCTTAGAACAACTACAGAATGCATGAGTGCAATTTTAGGTGGGGCTAACTGGGTCAATAATTTAGCTTACGATGAAATTTTTCATAAAAGAAATGAATTTGGAGAACGAATTTCTCGAAATCAATTACTGATTTTAAAACAAGAAAGTTATTTTGATAAGGTTTTAAATCCCGTAGATGGAACCTATTATATTGAGAATCTCACCAGGGAATTGGCTGAAAAAGCTTTAAGTATCTTTAAAACGATTGAAGCCGGTAAAGGTTTTATTCATCAATTGTTTGAGGGAAAAATTCAGAAGAAAATAAAAGAAAGTGCAGAAAAAGAACAAGCCAAACTAAAAACTGGAGATTTCATTCTTGTTGGTTTAAATAAATATGAAAATCTTGAAGATAAGATGTCTCAAAACTTGGAGTTGTTTCCATTTTTGAAACAGCAACAAAGAAAAACACTCATTGAGCCTATTCTTGAAAAAAGATTGGCAGAGCCTATTGAAAAAGAAAGACTAGAAAAGGAAAAAACAAATCCATCTTCAAAACCGAACGCGTAGTATGGAAAGAAAGGATATACAGCAGATGACTCTAAAATCGACTCCTCGTAAAGAGCATATCGAGTCATCAAAATTTAAAACTGCAGAACAAATAAACATCAAGTCTTCATATGCCAAAGAAGATCTGGACAAAATAGAGCATAGAGATTTTGTAGCGGGATTGGCTCCAAACTTACGCGGACCATATTCAACGATGTACGTCAGAAGGCCCTGGACCATCAGGCAATATGCTGGTTTCTCTACTGCTGAGGAAAGCAATGCTTTTTATAGAAGAAATCTTGCTGCAGGCCAGAAAGGACTTTCAGTAGCTTTCGATTTACCCACCCACAGAGGATACGATAGCGATCATGAACGGGTCGTTGGTGATGTTGGAAAAGCTGGGGTGGCCATAGATACAATTGAAGACATGAAGGTCTTGTTTGACCAAATTCCGCTGGACAAGATGTCTGTATCCATGACTATGAACGGTGCTGTCTTGCCTATTATGGCTTTCTATATTGCAGCTGCTGAAGAAACTGGTATAAAACAAGAACAACTTTCAGGAACCATACAAAATGACATCCTAAAAGAGTTTATGGTTAGAAATACTTACATCTATCCGCCAACACCTTCAATGAAAATAATTTCAGATATTTTTGAATTTACTTCTCAAAATATGCCAAAGTTTAATAGCATTAGTATTTCTGGTTATCATATGCAGGAAGCTGGGGCTACCGCAGATATCGAATTGGCTTATACCCTCGCAGACGGACTGGAATACATCAAAAAAGGATTGGATGCAGGTATGGACATCGACACTTTTGCTCCAAGACTTTCATTTTTCTGGGGAATTGGCATGAATCATTTTATGGAAATCGCCAAAATGAGGGCGGCAAGAATGCTCTGGGCTAAAATGGTAAAAGATTTTAAACCTAAAAATCCAAAATCATTAGCCTTGAGAACACACTCGCAGACTAGTGGTTGGACGTTAACCGAACAAGATCCGTTTAATAACGTCGCAAGAACCTGTATTGAAGCAACTGCTGCTGCCTTGGGCGGAACTCAAAGTTTACACACCAATGCACTGGATGAAGCTATTGCTCTACCAACAGATTTTTCCGCAAGGATAGCACGAAATACACAAATTTACCTTCAGGAAGAAACAGGGATTACAAAAACTGTAGATCCTTGGGCTGGAAGTTACTATGTTGAAAAATTGACACACGATATTGCTCAACAAGCCTGGAAGCATATTGAAGAAGTCAAAGAACTTGGAGGAATGACCAAAGCAATTGAAGCTGGAATTCCTAAGCTAAGAATAGAACAAGCGGCCGCGAAGAAGCAGGCCAGAATTGATAGCGGAACTGATAAGATCATCGGGATCAATGCCTACAGATTAAAGCAGGAAGATCCTATCGTTACTCTGGAAGTAGATAATCAAACTGTGAGAAGACAGCAGCTGGAGAAGCTTTCGAAAATTAAAGCAGAACGCAATGATGAAAAAGTAAAGAAAAGCCTACAGGAACTCACACGCATTGCTAAAGAAGAAAATGGTAATCTGCTAAAAGCTGCAGTAGTTGCAGCCAGAGAAAGAGCTACACTTGGCGAAATAAGTGATGCTCTGGAAGAAGTGTATGGCAGACACCAAGCCAAAATTCAATCATTTAGTGGAGTATACAGCAAAGAAATGAAAACAGATAAATCCTTTAGCAAAGCACAGGCTCTAGCCGATGAGTTTGCAGAAAAAGAAGGTCGCCGTCCGAGAATTATGATTGCTAAAATGGGACAGGATGGCCACGACAGAGGAGCAAAAGTAGTTGCTACAGGTTATGCCGACGTTGGTTTTGATGTAGATATTGGACCCTTGTTTCAAACACCACAGGAAGCTGCTAGACAAGCAGTAGAAAATGACGTTCATATTCTTGGTGTATCTTCTCTGGCAGCAGGTCACAAAACTCTGGTGCCTGAAGTTATTGCTGAACTCAAAAAACTTGGACGAGAAGATATTATGGTGATTGTAGGTGGAGTAATTCCTTCCGCAGACTATAAATTTTTATTTGATGCTGGTGCAGTAGCAGTATTTGGCCCTGGGAGCAGGATCAGTGATGCAGCGATTCAGATTCTAGAAATCTTAAACGATAGCTTTTAAAATCAGTTTAAAAATTCAAAATTTAGGAATAAGTTTTGCACAAAATCAAATTATTTAAACACAATGACGAGATCAAGTCATTCAAAAAGTAATCATGGCTATAATTGGTAATATTATAAAAGGAGTAATAAACCTAAGGAACTCTATTTCCCCAGAGACTGATCACATTAAAAATCAAAAAGAGACTTTAAATTTTTTGCTAGAAAAAGCAAAAAAAACAGAATTTGGAAATCATTTTGAATTTTCAAAAATTTTAAATTCAGTAGACCCCTACAAGAATTTCAAGTCAACTATCCCTTACTTTGATTATGATAAAATACACAACGATTGGTGGCATAAACTTCATGAGGGTGTAAGTAATGTAACGTGGCCAGGAAATCCAGATTATTTTGCCTTGAGTTCTGGCACAACTGGTAAAACCAGCAAGCGTATTCCAGTAACGGATGACATGATAGAGGCTATCAAAAATGCAGGAATCAAACAGATATTAGCAATAGAAAACTTTGATTTGCCTTCCGATTTTTTTGAAAAGGAAATAATGATGTTGGGAAGTTCAACTGAACTCCAGGAAAACAATGATCACTTAGAAGGTGAGATTAGTGGCATAAGCGCAAGTCGAATTCCATTTTGGTTCCGTGGATTCTATAAACCAGGGGAAGAAATTTCTAAAATTGACGATTGGGATGAACGCGTCCAGAAAATTGCTGAAAATGCTAAAACCTGGGATATTGGAGCCTTGAGTGGCATACCGTCATGGATGGAATTGATGATGGAAAAAGTCATTGAATATCATAAGGTGGATAACATTCACGATATATGGCCAAACTTAAAAGTCTATACCACAGGAGGTGTAGCATTTGGTCCTTATGAAAAAAGCTTTAAACGCTTGACTGGAAAACATGTTCATGTCATTGATACTTATTTAGCTTCAGAAGGTTTTATTGCCTTGCAAACTCGTCCTGAGACAGATGCTATGCAATTGTTGACCGACAATGGAATATTCTTCGAATTTATACCATTTAAACCGGAATACATAAACCAAGATGGTTCTCTAAAAGCCGACTCTCCGAGTATATCTATCGAGGATGTAGAACTTGATCAGGATTATGTATTGATCATTAGTACGGTGAGTGGTGCTTGGAGATATAGCATTGGAGATACCATACAATTTACAGATGTTGAAAAAGCTGAAATAAGGATAACAGGAAGAACAAAATTCTTCTTAAATACCGTTGGTTCTCAATTATCTGTCAACAAAATGGATGCAGCCATGAAGGAATTGGGAAATCAATTTGATATGGAAGTATCAGAATATACCATTTGCGCCAAACGTGCAGATGATAACGAGTTTTATCATTTTTGGTACTTAGGCACTTCAGATACAAGTTTAGACTCATCTGAAGTAGCTGAAGCGCTTGATAAGGCTTTGAAATCTGCTAACAAAAATTACGAGGTGGCGAGAACCAAGGCTCTAAAAGGCGTCAAAGTCAATCTTGTAAAACCTGATGTGTTTTATAACTGGAATGCCAGAAATAAGAAAAAAGGTGGACAGGTAAAAATGGAACGGGTTATGAACGTGGAAAAATTCGGTGAATGGGAAAATTTTGTACAAAAGCACTAACTAGCGCTCTTGCACAATTTCCATAATTTCCTCTGGTGATAAATAATATCGTTTAATTCTTTTCTTGTAGTTTTCATCAATATCTGCGTGGTCGAGTATGAAATTTTTGGTCTTCAGAATATAGTCTTCCATACCTTGGTTTACAGCGAAAGTATCTGCTGCTCTTTCGGCCTCAACGATATGTTTTTCAAGATATAAATACTTGATACCAAACCAAATCATATTGAATTTACCACGATGTTGATAATCCAAAATATGACCTAATTCGTGGCCCAACCAACCAATTAAGACTTCAATTGGAACATTTATAGTTTTAAATTCCTGACCAGAAATTTTAAATTTTTCACTTATAAAAATAAAATATTTGCGCTTAGCCCTTGGTTTCAACAAACTTTTGAAGTCTGGCTGAGCTTGCATCGTAGATTTTTTTATATCTGATTTAAACTTAAACGTAATTGACGTCTCCTTTAATTGAGGAAAATAGCTCAAAGCCAGATTGACCTCACTTGCTATAGATTCTGGATAAATATGAGGATTTTGAATATTAAACATAAATGGATCAACTATTTGAATGTATGAAAACAGGCCTTTTTAATTATTCTTTTTCTTTTTAAATAGTCCTTGTAAGGCGTTTTTGACATTTTCCTTAACTTCCTCTTGAGAGGTAGAAGTTGAATCTTTTGGCTTTTTATCGCCTCCTAACAAATTATTGATTTCTTTTCCAATTTTATCTTTAACTTGATTTGTTGCCTTTTCTTTCTGTGCTTGAATAATTTGATTGGTCAGACTAGAAATGGCTTTGTCCATACTCAAATTAATTTTTGGACTTGCAAATGAACCTGAAAGATTTACGGGCACATCTACATTGAATTTACTTATATCGATATTGCTCAATTGAGCAAGTTGGCCCCCTATTTCATCACCAAAATATTTTGCTGGAATATTAAATTTTAGATTATAATTCATTGTATTGTCAAACGAATGACTTCCAGAGACATCCACTTTAACATCATCAAGATTAAAATCAAAATTATCTGCATTGATAGCTCCATTTTTAAAATTCAATTTTGCCACTAAGTCTTTGATTTTGTACTTGTCAAAATTTAAAAGTTTAAATTGGTTATTAAGATTGGATACTAAAGCCATTTTGCTTTGATCTACCTCGGCATTGAGTATAGTAGCTAAAGCATCACCTGCTAATGAAGTATATATTGGCATCAAATCTTTGGTCAAATCCCCTTTCAGATTGATACTAGTTGTTGCGACACCATTGAGCACTTGTGCAATTGGGGCTAGTCCTTTAATCAACTCCATCTGCTGTACAGCTTCTATAATTTTGATGGTATTCAAACTCATTTTCATATCAAAATTGGGAGTGTTCTCTTTTGTAGAAACACTACCGTTTAATTTGATATTTCCACCAAAAATATCTGCATTAATATTATTTAAGACTGCACTTTCATTCTGTAAAGCCATGCTGCCTGTAACGTTCTTAAGGTTCAGGTTATCATAAATCACATTTTCAGCTCTAAAGTTTAAAACGATGTCTAAAAAATCTGGAATCTTAATTTCCTCTGTCTTCTCAGTTGTCTCTATCGTTTCGTCAGAATTTGAATTTCCAGAAGCTGCTACTTCAGTATCGCTTTTCACCATAAAATCAGCAATATTGAAGTTTTGAGATGTTGCATCAAAAGTTCCTTTCAAAGGTTTGTCTGCAAAAGCAAAACCCATCAGATTACTTAAGTTTCCATTCATTTTTAAATCAGTCGAACCCGCTACCATCTCAAATTTGTTCAATTGAATTGCTTTAGTCGTAAAATTGACAGTAGCCATCTCAATATGTATAGGTTTAGCTAAATCTGGAGAGTTATAATCAAATTTTGATAGTTGAAGTAAACCTTTTGCAACTACCTTATCGTAAGCTTCCTGTTCTATGGAATTCATGTCAAAATTGGTCACCAAATCAACATCTAAAAACCCACTTAAATCTTGTTCTAAATCAATAGGATAAGCTTTTTTAAGGTTTGCCAAATTCAACCTCCCTTTAGCTTGAAGATCAACAAGCATATTGGTAGTCAAATTTTTAATAGAGCCATTTCCTGCAAAACGATCCTGGTCTATTCTGAATTTGACATCGTTAAAATTGATGTATGTATCTTCAACAAGTCCACTTTCATTTTTTAGTTCAATATTAAGTGAAATATCATCAACTTTTTTGGGCAGATCGGTGTATTGAAAAGAAGCATTTGAACTTGAAGCTGTAATATCTAAAGTTGGGATATACGTCTCATCCACTTTACCTTTAATAATTCCGTTTAATTTAAAATCGCCTGTTGTAGTCACTCCATCAAGGTTGGAAGCGTAAGCTTCAGGAATCAAAGCCAAAAAGTTTTTAAAATCTGATGAAGGCGTAGAAAACTGAAGATCTATGTCATTATAATTTTCAAATAACTGAACATAACCTTCAAATTCTAATGGTAATTGATTTACAAGAACTTCATTGTCTAGAAATGTGAACTTCATATTTTCCAAATCCATTTCGAGGTCTGCATCTAAAACTATAGAATTGTCTTTTAAATAATTGGTTCCATCAAAATCAAAAGAGACTTTAGAATCGGTATGTGTTTTAAGAGTAAAAACAGATTCCGCAAAGTTCCCATCACCACTATGATTAAATTCCTTGAGCTTTAGAAAGATATTTCCACTTTCATCTAAGTAATTAATCGTAGATGAATTGATTTCGTAATGATTTAAATTGAGTTGAAATGGTTTTTCAGTTTTTTTTGTTTCAGTATTTTCTGAAGTTTCCGAAGCTTCAGTAGTTTTAGCAATATCATAATTAGAATTGCCAAGAGAATCCACCTTCACATTGATCAAGGCTTCATTTAAATATATTTGGTCGACTTTCAAGCCTTCATCTTTAAAAAGCTGCATAACTCCCATGGCTATATTAAAGTTTTTGGCGTAAACTAATGTATCTCCCTCGAATGGGGATTTATTTATCACACTCACATCTTCAAGCCTCAAACTTGCGTTAGGAAAATTTCTAAACAAACTTAAATCTAAGGAAGCCCATTCAATCTGAGCATTTACATTATCATTAGCAGCCTTTTTAACCATTTTTTCTATGCTCCCTTTGAATAATATTGGGGTAAGAAACAAAGCAATGATGAGTATTAAAATAACAACACCAATAATCTTAAAAGCCTTTTTCATAAGTAATAATTTGAAGCTAAAATTACGTAATGGCTTCTCGTTTATACCAAAAAAAGAATTAAAATTTAGAATTGTTCAATTTTAGGAAATTAGGATTCTTGAAGCTCTTCGCCTTGCTTAAGATTAAATTTTTTTCGAAACAAATACACCACCAAATATAAGAGGGGTGTATCAAGAAGAGCAATAAGAGCCTTAAAAAGAAAACCACTCAAGAGCAGACCACCAAAAAGATCCCATTCCAATTCTCCAAAAACTGAAAGAAGAAAAACTACTGCAAAAGTATCTACAAATTGTGATGAGAATGTTGAGAAGTTATTCCTTAACCAGAGGTATTTCCCTTTGGTCAATTTTTTCCAAAAATGGTATACGTAGATATCAACATATTGTGCTAGAAGATAGGCCATCATTGAAGCTGCCACTGCAATAGTTGTAGAACCAAAAACATTACTAAAAACTTCGTCACCCACTGGTGCCCAAGATGTAGCTGGAACCGCATTTGCTACCAAAATAATAAGGAGTGAAAAAACGGAAGCAAAAATTCCAATGGTTACAACTTGGTTGGCTTTCTTTTTACCGTAAATCTCACTTATGGAGTCTGTGATTAAAAATGTGATTGGATAAGGTAACACGCCTACTGAAATTTCAAATCTATAAAGTCCAAAAAAATCCCAATAGAAAAATTTTTGAAAAATTAGATTGGAAACGACCAAAGATGTTATGAATAATGCAGCAAGTATTAAGTAAATGCGATCTGCAGAAATTTTTTGTAATGCCGTCAACTATAATTGGATTTGATATTTACCTTTGTGGCAAATCTAAGCTGTAAATTTTAAATTCAATCCATTTTGCAGTCGATTGTAAATCAATATTCATTAAAATTTTCTTAACAAATTGAATAGGACCACCACTACGTATATTGCTTTAGGAAGTAACCAAGGCGACAAATTACATTGGCTTATAGAATCAATTGATGCAGTTTACAACACAGTAGGTGATGTCACACGAGTTTCAAAAATATATAAAACACCGGCCTGGGGGTTTGAAGGTGAAGATTTTTTGAATGCTGTAATTGAGGTAAAAACCAGATTTTCTGCTGAAGTTACTTTAGAAAAACTTTTGACAATTGAACTAAACCTTGGGAGAGTAAGAACATCTAAAACAGGTTACCAGGCCAGAACAATAGATCTTGATATATTGTTTTATGGAAATTCAATTATTGAAACCAGCCAACTTACGATTCCCCACCCAAAACTTACTGAGAGAAATTTTGTTTTATATCCTTTGTCTGATTTAGTTCCAAAAATGAATCACCCTACCTTGAATCAACCCATTTCTGTTTTGGTTGAAAAAAGTGAAGATGATTCCCCCATTGAAACTGTTGCAGATAAACTGGAGCCCAAAGTTGCATCGTTTAGACAAGTGAATTATTTAACAATTGAAGGTAATATAGGTTCTGGAAAAACAAGTTTGGTTGAAATGATCGCTGAGGATTTTAATGGAAAGTTGATTTTGGAACGTTTCAAAGACAATCCATTTTTACCTAAGTTTTATGAAGATCAGACGAGATTTGCATTCCCTTTAGAAATGTCTTTTCTAGCAGATCGTCATCAGCAATTGATGGATGATATCTCACAATTGGACTTATTTTCAGATTTTGCTATTTCTGACTATAATCCTAATAAATCACTTATTTTTTCGAAAGTGACTCTTCAAGAGGATGAATATGCATTATACAAGAAGATATTCAACATCATGTACAGCGATGTTCCAAAGCCAGATGTTTATGTCTATCTCTATCAAAATATTGATCGTTTGCTGAGTAACATCAAAAAAAGAGGTCGTGATTATGAGCAGAACATAACTCCAGACTATCTCAAAAATATACATGAAGGATATTTGAATTTTTTCAACTCTCAGAATAAAATCGATGTGAAAATTATAGAAATTACAGATCTAGATTTTGTCAACAATCGGGAAGACTACTTATATCTTTTGGAGAAAATCTCTGAAATCAATAAAAAAGCGTCATCCTAACTTTTTCACAAGCAATTTTGCGACTTCCATCCCACGATGTACAGCACCATCCATATAACCTGGAGTTTGTGCAGCAGTCTCCGATGCTGAAAAATATAGGCGATCCCCAAAAAACCCTTCTCTTAACTTAGGATTCCCATTGTTTTGATGGGGAACAAGAGCTTGTGCCTGCTTATGGATTGTAAAGGCTTCGTTTCTCCAGTTTACATCTGCATAAGCTTTTATATCAAATGTCTTTTGATTGAAGGTGTCGCTTAATTGATTGAAAAGTCTATCTCTTCTGTTTTCTTCTGTAAGTACAGAATAACCTGCATTTAAGAAACCAACAAGTGCATTCTGTTCACGATCCTTATCACTATGGTCATACATTTCTTGAACGATTTGCTGAGGACTCATCAATGTTCCTATATATCTATCGTTTTTCCAAAAATCTGAATCAAACGCCACTGAGAATTTAATGGAATCTGACATCCAGGTATGTGTGTTTGAAATCAAGTCTTGAAATGACTGAGGCAATCCCGGCTCAAATTCAATAGTATCTGCAATCAGTTGCAAAGGAATTGTGAGTATAAGGTAATCGGCTTTAAATTGATTTTTCTCAGTTTGAACAACGAAAGAATCAAAATAACTGATAGATTTTACGTTTTCATTAAAATGAACTTTGCTGGTTTGTTTGTGAAACAAAGCATTTATAAGAGTTGAAGATCCAGCTTTAAATTTGAATGTAGATGATTCTTGATTTGGGATTTGAAAGCGTTCTAAGTGGCCCTTAGGTCGAAAATCATAAATGGCCTCCCTTCCATTTTCTTGTGTTTTAAATGGAATTTCCAATTGATTAACAAGAGCCATAAGACTTGTGTGTTGAGGACCAAACCATGTTGCCCCCAACTCTAGCTGGCAAGAGTTGACCTCTTTTGTATAAATACGACCACCTAGTCTTGGTCTGGCTTCTAAAATTTCTACATCATATTCTGAATCCTTTAAAGCGTAAGCTGAAGTTAAACCACTTAACCCTGCTCCTATTATTAAAACCTTTGGCATCTTTTTTTATGCAAATATCACTTTTAATCTATCGATGAGATCTTCAGAAATTGTAAAGTAAGTTTAAAATTAAGATCTGAAAGTCATTCTTAGCGATTGAACTCTTACTTTCACATATTTAAAACAATTTTTAAATAAATTCTTTATTGTTTAAATATGTATTATGGCAACCACAATTAAGCAAAATATTATTAAAGAAATAGAAGTTGAGAAAGCTAAGGTTTCTAACTTATATCGAATCAAGAGCGAGACTAAAAAGTTTACAGATCAACTTTTTTTAACGCTTTTTGACAAAGAAACAGATGTTACAAATGGCATGGATGAATTGGAAAAGCAATTCAAAAATCTGGCAGATTTAGTTTGTTTCAAGGAAGAAGATCCTTGTCGGGAAATTTGGACAGATTTCATGAAAAAGCTTCCGGAAATTCTTCGAAAACTCAACAAAGATGCCTGTTTTATTAAAGATAATGACCCTGCAGCAAATTCAATTGACGAGGTATATTTAGCCTATCCAGGCTTTTATGCTATAGCTATTTACCGATTAAGCAATGCCTTATTAGAGTTTGGATTGCCTATCGTACCACGATTGATGTCAGAATGTGCACATACTTCAACAGGTACTGATATAAATCCCGGGGCGAAAATTGGAAATCCTTTTTTTATAGACCATGCTACAGGAGTAGTTATTGGTGAAACCTGTGAGATTGAAGATCGCGTAAAGATTTATCAGGGTGTTACTCTTGGTGCTCTACTAGTTGATAAAAATCTTAGAAATATTAAGCGTCATCCTACAATCAAAAGTGATGTGACCATCTACGCTAACGCGACAATACTTGGTGGCAAGACCATTATAGGAGAAGGTTCAACGATTGGTGGTAATGTTTGGTTAACTAAGTCTGTAGATAACAAGTCTACAGTAACCCATAAAATGATGATGAAAATTAATGAAAATAATGAATGATGAGTAAAAGCATATTAGACCTTATAGGAAATACACCCATAGTAGAGTCAAAAACTTTAGTGAAAAATCCAAATGTGAAGCTTTACCTCAAGCTTGAAGGTCAAAATCCAGGTGGAAGTGTAAAAGACAGGGCAGCTTACAATATGATAAAATCAGCTCTTGAACGTGGAGATATTAACCAAAACACAAAGCTTATTGAACCTACAAGCGGAAATACAGGCATTGCACTAGCGATGGTTGCAGGAATTTTTGGGCTAGATATAGAACTTGTGATGCCTGATAATGCTACTTTAGAACGTGTTCAGACCATGAGAGCTTATGGTGCAAAAGTCACTTTAACTGAAGGTGAAAAAGGAATTATGTACTCCAGAGATTATGCTGAGGAAAAGATGAAAACTGGCAATTATTATATGTTCAATCAATTTGCAAATGAAGATAACTGGAAAGCACATTATAAAACTACAGGTCCGGAAGTTTGGAGAGATACAGATCATAAAGTGACACATTTCGTTTCTTCAATGGGAACGACCGGCACTATCATGGGAACTTCCAGGTTTCTGAAAGAGAAAAATAAAGATATTCAACTTATAGGTGTTCATCCAGCTGAAGGAACTAAAATTCCAGGAATTCGCAAATGGCCAGAAGAATATTTGCCTAAAATTTATGACCCAAATCGAGTCGATCATATTTATGAAGTAAATCAAGAAGAAGCCACAAAGATGGCTAGATACTTAGCTGAAAAAGAAGGAATATTTTCTGGAATGAGCTCAGGTGGTGCGACCGCCGCCGCCGTTAAACTTTGTGAAGAGTTAGACCACGGCGTTGTGGTTAGCATAATCTGTGACAGAGGTGACCGTTACTTATCCTCTGACTTATTTCAATCCTAAAATTTAATCAGGATAAATGTTAAAATTCAAAGACTTGCAAGCGATTCATTCTTAAAATTCATTTAAAAACTTAAATTTCCCCATTCAACATTCAAAAACCATTGTATGCCTAATGTTTTTATAAGCGGAACTGGAGCTTATGTACCACCTAAAATAGTACCGAACTCTTTTTTTGAAAAAGTTGGTTCTTCTGACGAATGGATTTATAACAAACTTGGAATCAAAGAGCGACGTATCGCCGAAGATGAAGCAACAAGTGATCTAGCCTACAAAGCTGGATTGGATGCCGTAGAAAACGCAAATTTAAAGGTCGAAGATATCGATCTTATCATCGTGGCCACCACGACTCCAGATCGGCAAGCTCCTTCCTGTGCATGTTTTGTTCAAGAAAAAATGAAAGCCTTCAACGCTGTTGCTTTTGATGTGGCGGCTGTTTGTTCCGGAGCATTGTTTACCATTTCTGTTGGATACCAATTTGTAAAAAACGGAGTGTATAATAATGTTTTAGTCATCGGTGCCGATACATTTTCCAACATCATAGACTGGGAACGAAGAGATTCAGTATTTTTTGGAGATGGCGCTGGAGCATTGATTTTAAGTGAAACTGAAGAAGACAAAGGATTTATAGAATTTAATCTGCATTCTGATGGTCGCGGAAAAGAACATTTCACCATTCCCGGTGGAGGTTCTGAAACTCCTGCTTCCAAAGAAACTCTGGAAAAAAAGATGCATTATTTCCAAATGAATGGAAAGGAAGTTTTTGATACAGCAACTAAGGTTGTTCCTGAGTCAATTCACGAACTTCTTCATAAAACTAAAACATCTATAGACGATGTCAGCTTTTTGATTCCACACCAACCTAGCATTGGTATTTTAAAATCCATTGCCAAACAAATCAATATGCCTTTTGAAAAAGTCATGACCAATATGGATCGTTATGCCAATACTTCGGGTGCAACTATTCCTTTGGTGTTGGACGAAGTTCATAAAGCAAACAAATTTAAAAAAGACGATCTATTGCTTTTTGCAGCAGTTGGAGCAGGATGGACTTGGGGTACTGCACTCTACAAATGGTAATTTAAAACTAATAACATATGCTTAAAGGTAAAACATATCTCATCACAGGAATTGCAGATGAGCACTCATTGGCCATGTATGTGGCCAAAAAGATTAAAGAAAACGGTGGACAAGTCATTTGCACTGGTCTTGGAGTTAGCAAATTTCATGAAAATTTATCTGAAAAGGCTAAAGCATTTTTAGATCAAAATTTTAAGGACTTTCAGGAAAGTGTCCATAAAGAGCTAGGGAAAGATACACCGACAGAAATTCTAGACGTATCATTAGATGCAAGTATTGAAGACTTCTGCAACCAATTGAAAGCGAAAAAAATTAAGATTGATGGTTTTCTTCATGCCATTGCAATGGACAAGACCATCAGAAATAAAGTTGTAAAACCTTTATTGGATGTAACCTTTAAAGAATTTTGCGACACTATGGAAGTATCTGCTTTTTCATTAATTAGTCTTACCAGTCATTTATTTAAAAATAATCTTTTGAATGCTGATGCGTCCATTTGCTCCCTAAGTTATATAGCTGCTTCAAAAGTGACTTTTCATCCTTACAGAAACATAAGTATCGCAAAGGCTGCTTTAGAGCGAATTACCGTTGAACTTGCAGATGAAATGGGGCGAAAAAACGGTACTAGAGTCAATTGCATTCGGTTCTCTCCTTATATGGGAAGTAAAGCGGGTAATGCAACTTTGAACGAAAAAGACGTGGAATTTGCTCATCAAAAAAGCCCGCTCGGCAATGCATTGCCTGAAGACTTAGCCTATGAAGTACTCAATTTATTGAGACCTAACGGTAGAACCACAGGAGAAATAAGACATGTAGACGGTGGCTATAACATTATGGGATAAACAGTGACAATGATTCCTTATTTAAAATTTTATTTTGAACAAAACGCTGCTGCTTTTTTTAATTTTTGGTTTCGGTGTTCATACAACAACGCAAGCTCAACTCGGGTTTTGTCAAGGGAATAGCGGCGATCCCATTTTTGAAGAAGATTTTGGTCAAGGAACTACAATTGGTCCGCCATTACCGGTCGATATTACATCCTATGAATTCGTAAATCAGGCTCCATTGGATGGTCAATACACGGTTTCTTCTAACTTGATGCAACTTGGGAGTTTTCACAATGCAACAGACCACACTGGAAACCCAAATGGGAAAGCTTTGATTATAAATGCAGCGTTTGATTCAGGTTTATTTTATCAAATTCCTATAGGAGGACTGTGCATTAATAACTCTTACGAATTTTCTGCATTTCTGATGAATGTCTACGACTCAGCTTCAAACGCTTGCACCTCTAATGAAATTCCGGTCAATGTGAGATTTCAAATCTGGGATGAAACAGATACTGAACTTCTTGCTGAAGGAGATACTGGTGATATTTTTGGAACAAGTTCTCCAATTTGGAGACCATTTGCATTGACCTTTACAACATTACCTGGACAAGACTCCGTGATTTTAAAAATGTTGAATAATGGCGTAGGTGGCTGTGGAAATGATTTAGCAATAGATGACATCATATTCAAGTCTTGTGGTGACTTAACCGAAATCGTAAATGAAAGCGGAGTAAACAACCTTCAGTTTTGCGAAGATGAATCCTTGACCGATTTAGTTTTAAAAGCTAGTACTGAAATCAATATTTATAAAACTCCGAATTACCAATGGCAAAATAGTCAGGATGGTGAAAACTGGTCCAATATTCCAGGGGAAACTACAGACGAATTAATAATTCCTGAAGTAAGTACCAATCAATTTTATAGAACACTTGTTGCTGAAGATGTTGCTAATGTAAGTAGCATTACTTGCAATAGTATTTCTTCTGTCTTTGAAGTTAATTTGATCGAGTTTATTAACCCTGTGAGTCTTGGAGATGTGACAAGCTGCGGTGAGGAAATAACAAGTATTGCGGTACAAAGCAATCCAAATATAAAAGTGAATTGGTACGATAGCCCTACAGGAGGAGTCCTTCTCGAACAGAACAGTTTTATCTATAGTCCAGAAAGCAATGGTACTTTTTTTGCAGAAGCAACAACTACTGAGGGAAATTGCACAAATCCAAATCGTGTAGCTATCCAATATACTGATTTTGATACTCCAAATCTTAATGATGAAACTCTTAGGGTTTGTGAAAATGAAAGTGTGACTTTGAGTGAGAATTTTCCTGATGTGCAATACCTATGGAGTAATGGAGAAACTGGTAATTCTATAACTGTAGACAGTGCTGGAGCTTATAATCTTCAATTGATTACTGAAGATGGTTGTACGGTTTCCAAAACTTATTTTGTTGAAAATTTTGTCAATCCTGTAATTTCAAATATCTCTCAAATCGATGATTCGTTAATTATTGAATTATCTACAGAAGGAGACTTCAGCTATTCCATAGATGGAATCAACTTTCAGGATGAACCTGTTTTCAGGGATTTATCGGGTGGATTATACACGATTTATGTAAGAGAAAATAATGGCTGTAAGATAGTTACGGAAGACTTTGTATACATTTTAATTCCCAAATTTTTAACCCCCAATGGAGATAACATTAATGATGTCTTTCAGATCGGTGGCGATACCAATTTCGATGAATTTGAAGTTATCATTTTTGATAGATTTGGAAAAGTATTAATCCAAAGTAATGAAGCGCCTTTCCAATGGAATGGAACTTACAATGGGAGAAACTTGCCTTCAGATGACTATTGGTATCGCATTAAGATTAATGATGAAATTTACAGCGGAAATATTTCTTTAATCCGTTAAACTTCATTCGTCAATAATCTTTAGTTAATTTAACTTCCGTGTAGAGATGAAATCGATTCTGAAATAGGATATTGTAAATAAAAAATTATGTTTGGATTATTCAAAAAGAAAACAGAACTAGAAAAGCTTCAGGATATGTATAAAAAACTTCAGAAAGAAGCTTTTGATTTATCTAAAAGCAATCGCCAAAAGTCTGATGCTAAACTTAAAGAGGCAGACGATATCAGCAAAAAAATTGATGAATTGAGAGCGAAAGAAAACTAGCGCATCAACTTTACGAGTAATTCTTTTAATAAATCGCCATTAGAAATCTGCGAAGCTTTTACTCCTTTACTTTTCATATCAACTTCACGAATAAGCGCAATAGCGTTACTTGCTTTTTTCATTGAATATTTTTGAGCAGCAAAACTAAAGTCTTTTACAAAAAAAGGATTCACTCCCAGCGCTCTTCCTGCTGCGTTTTGAGATTTATCTTTTAAAGCATGATAGCGTAAAAGTTTATTAAAAAAAGAGTTGAGTTGAGCCGTAGTAAGCACTATAGGGTGGTTTTTTGAATTTTGTGCAAAGTAAGCCACGATTTGTTGTGCCTTTACTTCATCTTTTACTCCTATTGCTTTTGTCAATTCAAAATTGTTGAAATCCTTGCTTATTCCAATATTCTCTTCAATAAGCTCTGGTGTAATTTTCGAGCCTTTTGTAAGAATATGCTGAAGTTTCTCGAGCTCCTTGTGAATATGAGAAAGATTGTTTCCCAAAAATTCAACAAGCATTTCCGATGCTTTAGGAGCTATTGAATATCCAGAAGCATGAAGTGTTTCCGAAATCCATTGTGGCACCTGATTGTCGTAAAGTGGTTTAGTCTCAAAATAAACAGCTTCTTTTTTTAGCAGTTTTGTGACCTTAGATCGCCCATCCATTTTTTTGTACTTTATGCAAAACACCAAAACGGTACTTTGCTGTGGTTGGTCCAAATAAGGTATCAAACTGTCTAAGTTTTTTAGCAAGGATTGAGCTTCCCTTACAATAATAACTCGGTGGTCAGCCATCATTGGATATTGTTTAGCTTGACCTACAATATCCTCTACAGTAACATCTTTACCGTATAAAATACTTTGGTTGAAAGCTTTTTCATCTTCTGTAAGTACAGTTTCTTCGATTTTATCAGCGATGAGGTCAACAAAAAAAGTATCCCTTTCTCCTACTAAAAAATAGATAGGAGAAAATTTACGCTTATCAAGGTCAGAAAGTATAGATTTAAAATCCTTCATAGGTTAAGCTTCAACTAGTTTCAATTTTGTTTCTTTGAATTATGCAAAAATTGGATTTTCCAGAGTATTCGTTCAAATTCAAAAGTAAAGAAAATAAGCCTGCTATATTTTCAATTTTACGTAAAAAATATTTAGTCCTCAACCCTGAAGAATGGGTTAGACAGCATTGCGTTCATTTTTTGATCTCAGAAAAGAATTATTCAAAAGATTTACTGAATGAAGAACGTCAAATTCAAGTCAACGGTATTCTAAAACGGTATGATATAGTTTCTTTTTCTTCGAATGGAACAATTGAGCTTATTGTAGAATGTAAAGCGCCAAGCGTAAACATTACACAGCAAACTTTCGATCAAATCGCCAGGTACAATATGGCATTAAAAGCAGATTATTTAATGATTACCAATGGAATCAATCATTACTTTTGCCAAATGGATTATGAAAATGAAACTTATATTTTTTTAGAAACTTTGCCCTCGCATTAATAGTATGGAAGTAGCTATAGTCATATTAAACTGGAATGGAAAATATCTTTTGGAGAGATATTTAACATCGGTTGTAACACATTCTGAACAAGCAAAAATCTATATTGCAGACAATGCCTCTACAGACGACTCTTTGGAATACCTAGCAGAACAATTTCCAGAAATAATCATTCTCAAAAACACAAAAAATCTTGGTTATGCAGGCGGATATAATGAAGCCTTAAAATATGTAGAAGAAGACATCTATGTACTGTTGAACAATGATGTAGAAGTGACTCAAGGATGGCTGACTGGCATATTGTCTTTATTCAAAACTTCCGAAAGTATAGCGGCTGTTCAACCAAAAATAAAATCAATTCAAGACCCTACAAAATTTGATTACGCAGGAGCTGCTGGAGGATTTATAGATGCATTGGGCTACCCATATTGCAGAGGTCGGATTTTTGATCATATCGAAGAAGACCAGGGTCAATACGATACAGATATCGAGATTTTTTGGGCGAGCGGGGCATGTTTTGCTATAAGAAAAGATCACTTCAGAGAGATTGAAGGATTTGACAAAAGCTATTTTGCTCATCAAGAAGAAATCGATCTCTGCTGGAGATTAAAAAACAAAGGCTATTCCATCTGGTGCACTTCAAAAAGCGAAGTTTATCATCAAGGTGGAGGTACATTGGCAAGTTCTAAACCACAAAAGACTTTTTTAAACTTTCGCAATTCTTTGAGCTCACTTTTAAAAAATTCTAAAAGAAATCCAGTTCCAGTTATTCTGCTCAGGATGGTCCTGGATGGATTAGCGGCATTACGTTTTATATTCAAAGGCCAGTTTTTACATTTTTTCGCTATATTTAAGGCCCATATTAGTTTTTATAGATTTATTCCTGAGATGACAACCAAAAGGAAACAATTGACAAAGAGGAATCAAAACTTCTCTGTTAAAAGCATAGTATGGGATAGCTTTATTATTAAAACTAAAAAATATAGTGAATTAAATAAGTACGAAAAATAATTGTTAAGTCGCTTTTTTATTAACTAATAGACAGTAAATTTGCCTAATAAAATTAAATCAAAATCATGAAAAAATTATTTGCAATTGCAATTACAGGTCTTTTGATGACATCTTGTGTTTCTAACAAGAAGTTTGCAGAGATGGAAGGAAAGTACCAATCTACTCAAGATCAATTGAAAACAGCTGAGATGAAATTATCAGCCTGTGAAGATGAGAAAAGTTCTCTAAGAGCTTCTTACGAAAATCAGATTAAAACCCTTCAGAATACTAATGCCGCATTACTTGATACTCAAGGTGACATTGTAACAATTTCTAAAAAAGGTGCTGAAAATCTAGAACGTTCTTTGGAAAGTATGAAAGAAAAAGATCTTCAAATTAAGACTATGCGTGACGCGATCAACAAGAAAGACAGCGTTACTTTAGCATTGGTTACTAGTTTGAAAGGTGCTTTAGGAAACATCAATGATGAGGATATTCAAATCAATGTTGAAAAAGGTGTTGTGTTTGTTTCGATTTCAGATAAACTTTTATTTGGAAGTGGACAATATAAAGTAACAAATGAAGCTAAGAGAGTTCTTGGTAAAGTTGCTACTGTAGTAAACGATAAAAAAGATTTTGAATTTATGGTAGAAGGCCATACTGATACAGACCCTATCTCAAGAACAAACATTGAAGACAATTGGGACTTAAGTACCAAGAGAGCTACAGCAGTTGTTAGAATTCTACAAGACGAATACAATGTAGATCCAGCAAGAATGACTGCAGCTGGACGTGGAGAATATATACCAGTAGCGAGCAACGATACTGCGGCTGGTAAAGCTAAAAACAGAAGAACTAGAATAGTTGTTCTTCCTAAGCTTGATCAATTCTTTGGAATGATTGAAGACGGAATGAAAAAAGCTAAATAGTTAGATTTCATAATTTCGAAATATTAAAGCCTCATTGATTTGAGGCTTTTTTTATTTGATTTATTTAATGAATTTAGTTGTGTAAAAGAAGAATAGTTATATCTTTGCACTCGCAAAAAAGGTCGCGTAGCTCAGTTGGATAGAGCATCTGCCTTCTAAGCAGACGGTCACAGGTTCGAATCCTGTCGCGATCACTTTAAGACTGTAAACCACATCATTTAGATGTGGTTTTTTTTGTTTTAAAACTCAATTAAAATACCTCCATGATATATAATTGAGTTCATTTTCTATAAAGTATGCCTTAAGTGGTTTAATTGAAGTTAAATAATTCAAAGTAGTATTAATCTTAAACCAATTTCAAGTTTTAAATATTACATTTAATTATAATCACTGAAATCAAAATATCATGAAGAAGTTAATTTTTAGTTTTTTGTTACTTGCGGTAAGTTTCGGTATTCATGCACAAGAATTTAGTCTTAAAGTGATTGTCGAAGGCGTTGAAGAACAAAAAGGAACCATATACCTTTCTTTACATGACAATGAAGAAAGCTTTCCCAGCGACAATGATAAGGCTGTAAGTACTGGGCAAATAACAGGATTTGGTTCTACTGCAGAATATACTTTTAAAAACCTAAAAAAGGGTGTCTACGCCGTTTCGATCTTTCAAGACTTGAATGGCAACAATGAAATGGATACTAATTTTATTGGTATACCCAAAGAGCCTGTAGGAGCATCAAATTTGATGTCATTTGGAAGGCCAAAATTTTCTAAGTGTAAATTCGATTTAGATGGAGATTTAACAATACGGATTGAATACATTAATTAATATGAATTCATAGATTTAACATACACTCAAAAACAGCTTGAATTAAACTTCATAAACTGAAAATATTTAGTATAAGTTTCGTCTGTGTTTTTTGAATTGAATATTATACTCAGTTTTGTTAGCCTCCTCCACTATGCTTCTGGTTACATAATCTAACTCATTTGCTGCTTCTTTTAAAAAAAAGATAGTTTCAGAATTGATTTCATTTTTTAGATTTTCAATATCAAACAAATCTGATAAACCTAAAATATTTGCTACAGGTTTCCTGATTTCATGAGAGTGTTTCCATGCAATCTTCTTGAGTGCAGTATTTTGATCCACTATAATATCCTGATTTTGCTTGGCTGTAGTAAGATCTTCCAAAATAACAATGATGTTTATATTATCGTTGTCATAAAAGCTGTTTAAGCTAATTCCTACAGTCACCTGGTCGCCTTTTTTATTAACAAAATCCAGAAAATGGTTTACTCTCATTTTCTTTGCACTATCCTCAATATATTGACGGAATAGTTTGTTATAATCCTCCTTTTTCTCCTTCTGAAAAAGAACTTCTATTTTTTCACCTATAATTTCACAGGTAGAATACCCGAAAATAACTTCAAACTCATCGTTAACGTGTAATATTCTACTTTCTTCACACAGGATGAGTAAAGGGTTTGGAATTGCTTCCAGAGTTTTTAAGGATTTGGTTTGAGATTCTTTTAATTTCAAATTATTGTGTTGAGGACTGGTAATATCAAAACCAACACACAGTAAACCAATGGGTTGTAATTCGTCATCTCTTAATATAGAAAATTCCCATTGCGTCCAGTTATATCCTTTCCCATCCCTCAAGAGCTTTCTAATCTCAATAGGAAAACATTCGGTAGGATATTTGAAACATTTATGGACAAGTTCTTTCATTTTAGCCTCCTCTGGATGCATTGTTATTGAAGAAGGTTTTCCAATGAAATCATCTGTTATAAAGGAAAATCGATTCCTAAAAGTTTCGTTTACATAAGCGTAGTTTCCTTCGAGATCGGTTACTACTACATCATAAATTTTAGAGTTTTTAAGGGAATGAGGAATTTTATGGATAAGAATATCATCTTGCATTTATTTTTGTTTAAATAAGTGACCGCTCACTAAATTTTAAACAAATGTAAATAAATACGTAATCGTGGCAATGAAAGACAACAAAGATTTGTGATATCAAAATTTTATGAAGTACACTTTCAGTATAAGAAAAAGAGATTTTAATTTAATTTTACTAATAATTTTTCAAAAATTCAGTTGGATATGCTTCTGAATACGGAGACCAAATTTCAAAGATTGGCTGGCCTTTGGAGCTTTTCCCTTTATGTTGCCATTTGCCGTCAATAACAGCATATTCAAAAATAAGGCTATCGCCTACTCTATTTTTATCTTTAGAAAAAAAGGTGATGTGTTCCTCATAAACTCCATCTTCAGCAGAATAAGTTCCTCCTCCAGATGCCATTAAGGTTTTTGTATCAGAATTGAAAGCGGCCCATTGAAAACGATCACCGTTTAAGATTTTGATAGTACGTCTAGCAAGCGGCTTCATTTGCATCATTTTACCGCCTCGCTCTCTTCCAGTAATTACCCAATTCCTACTCAATTGGTCTTTATGGTCTGAAAGCTTTTTCCATACTTTCGTATGTTCATGATCAGATATTTCAATTCTTTGATTATCGATCCAATTTATCTTGTAGTTTCTTACTTGATTGATTTTAGTCTCATCATAAGTGTCGAAATCTCTTTGTTCGATTAGGGTATCTCCAAGGATTTTATATTCTCCACCTGCCCCTCCAAGAAAGGAATTATCATTTAACCTTTTAGAACCAATAGAAAAGTAATTATCAACTACAATTTTAATGACTTCTCTGTCTACGACATTTTCTCCATTAAGACTTGTCAATTGCCAAGATCCTTGAAACGACTGTCCTGAACAGAAATTTGCCAAAAAAACTAGGATTGCAAATAAAATTGTTTTCATATTACTCTAAATTTATCGTCTATACTTTTGTTCTTCATTAAAACCTTCTCTAAAATAATCTTTTTTATTAAAAGAAATAATTATTTTTAATTCATTCCGCTCTTTCAGTTGATGTTTTATAACCAGATGCCATTTAATTGATAATTTAAAGTTCAAGCTTACGGTCTTTACTGCTTAATTTATGCAATAGCAAATTCAGAAATAAAAATTGGTCACAAAATTAAGTTGATGGAAATTACTTCTATTGAAGAAAAGTTCAGGCTGTTTCTCATTCTTGTTTTCTATATAAACCCACAAAAGTTCAAAACTTAATCCTTTAAAAAATCCCTTTGGGCTATACGTGAGTTGGGTGTTGAATTGTCTAGTACTGTCTATATTATACTTAATGAAATGAAAGTCTCCTACTTCTGCACCACTTAGGTCTTGGTAATTAAAGCCTATTTTCATATTCGGAGAGAGGGAATGATAATCTATTTTGAAAGTAAATACATCAACTCCACCAAGGCCTTCCAATCTCGATCTTGGTATGGACGTGTAGAAGTTATCTCTGCCTATTTCTTTTGGAAATAAAAACCTACCTGTATCCATGGCATGGGTATAAGCTACACCAATTTTCCAATTTGAATTGAACCAGATCAATTCTGAACTTATAACATTGGCCTCTTCGTCGGGTTGTAAATATCTATTCACATAGTTGAGTTGATCGCCATAATCTAAAGGTCTGGAATGTGAGTACTGAATACCGATTTTATAGGATTGATAGGTAAAGTCTGCTTCAAACCATGAAATGTTACTGATTTTGTCGATAAGGAAATTATAAAAATGAAAATTTAGATTATTACCTACAAACCCGTAATTAACAACTGCGATGCCCTTACTAGGATAGAAATTCCTATAATTTGCATCGTCTCCATTGGGTTGAAATCCTTGATTAACAAGACCAAATGCGTCTTGAAAATCAAACCAATCGTATGATGACCTTGGCGAAACCCTGTTGAGCCATCCCATGTCCAAACTGTGAGGAGAATCAAAATTGAGATGCATCCAGGCACCAGCATGTGCAAACCTATTCATCCGCCCATCACTAGCATTTATGATTCTCGTATATTCTGTTTTAATCTTTCCGTAGGATACATAATAATTTCCTACTTGATACTTTAGATAAAGCTCATCTAACCTAACTAAATGATTGAATTGACCTTTATTGAACACATCGTAAAGTTCAAACTCCCACTTATCACCCCGACCAACAATTGGGTCGATACTTTCGAGCTCATTCCCGATGGTTTTATATGTAAAACTCGCCTGAATGCCAGCCTGAAACCCTTTAAATGCAAGTGTTTTAAAATTGATAACACCTCCAGTTGCATTTGTAGAATAGTCCTGTAGACTACCCTGGTTATAGGTAGCCATTGTGAAGTTTCGTATTCTACCGTTTATAACAGCGTTTTTGAAATAACTTTTAAGCTGGGATTGAGTTTCTTGATCACTTTCATTTTGTGCATTACCTAGGGCAAAGCATGTGATAAAAAGAATTAAAAATGCAGAAGCTTTCAATTTTAAGAAGTAGTTATCTAATTTTTACAAAATTACTACTCCAACCAATTTTTGAATGTAACGCGTGTTACTCTATGCCATATTAATAACATACAATTGCAACTATAAAGTCCTTTTTAGCCATCCTTTGATGTACTCCAAAACTTGTGGAGACATGGTTTGTTCTATAATTCCGTATTCTGTACTGTCTCCGGTTTCACTTTCCTGAAAAAGATGATTTAGGCCTTCAAACTCTTTGGTTTCTATATTTGTGTTTTCACCCTTTCTAAAATTCAATGGAATACACTCAATATGTTTTAACTATGAATTAATTAGATGCATCCTAACAAAACATAATTCAACTATTTAATTTTCTCTCTCACAGGATCAAGGAAGAAACCCTCAATTAGTATTTTAATTAACTTTTCTGAATGCAATGAATCGCTAAACCTTCCACAAAGGCTTAATTATGTTAAATATTTTTAATAAAAACTAAATTAAACTTAATTTCAGCATAGATTAGTTGTGTAAATCAAAAAATGTTAACATGAAAAAAAATTACGTATTACAGTTAATAGTAATGTTTTTATTCAGTTTTTCTTTCTTTGCACAGGAAGTTGAGATAAAAGGAGTAATCACAGACCCAGACAACCAGCCGCTCCCCGGAGTTACTGTGGTTGTTGAAGGAACAAGTAGAGGAGCTACAACAGATTTTGATGGCAACTACATTATCAAGGCAGAAAAGGGAGAAACCCTTTTATTTTCCTATGTTGGCTTTGATACACAAAAGATCAAGATTGAGAATAATACGACTATTAATGTCACCTTAAAGATGGGTATGCAGCTTGATTCTGTAGTCGTTATAGGTTCCAGAAGCCCTGGAAGAACGACTGTGAATTCTGCAGTAGCTATAGATGTCTTTGATATCCAACAACTTTCCAAAGCTAGTCCGCAGGTAAACTTGAACCAAATATTAAATTATGTGGCACCATCTTTTACATCCAACACACAAACCATATCGGATGGAACAGACCATATTGACCCAGCTTCTTTGAGAGGTCTAGGTCCAGATCAAGTTTTGGTTCTTATCAACGGAAAAAGAAGACATACGTCTTCTTTGATCAATGTCAACGGAACCTTTGGTCGGGGAAGTGTAGGAACAGATCTTAATGCTATACCAGCAGCGGCTGTTAAAAATATTGAGGTGTTACGAGACGGTGCAGCGGCTCAATATGGATCTGACGCTATTGCTGGTGTTATCAATATAATTTTAACAGATAATACAAACGAACTTCAACTCAATGTAACTTCTGGAGCCAATTTTTCAAGAAACGCCAATAGCCAAACTGGGGGTATTGATGGAGAGACTACAAATGTGAGTGCCAGTTACGGTTTGGACTTGGGAGACAAAGGTGGATTTATCAATTTTAGTGGAGACTTCGATATTCGTGAAGATTATAACAGAATGAAAGAATGGGAAGGTGATGTATACAATAGATACAACACTGTAGAGCGATTTGCCAATGCTGATGGTTACGATATCTCCGATCTCCTAGATGACGATGTTTCTGATGTGATACAATACGGCAATCAAGCTGGTTTTAATTTGAATCCAAATGCAACAATAGAACAACTACGAGATATCTTATCGGTAGACAATACCTCTGCTGAACTTAGCGCAAGAAATCAGGTAAGAAGTGATTTCAATATGAGAGTTGGTCAATCCAGGCTTAGGGGTGGTCGCTTGTTTGTAAATTTTGCTTTACCTCTGGATGATAATGGTACAGAATTATACTCGTTTGGAGGAATAAGTTCAAGAAACGGAAATTCTGCAGGTTTCTACAGGCTACCAAATCAGAGTAGAACATTTACATCTACTTATATCGATGGATTTTTACCAGAGATTAATTCTAAAGTAAAAGATGAATCTTTTTCAGCTGGTATTAAAGGTTCAGTCGGAGACTGGAATGTGGATTTCAGCAATACTTATGGAAAAAATAGTTTCCTTTATGTCATTGGTAATACTTCCAATGCGTCTTTGCAAAATGCGTCTCCAACTATTTTTGATGCTGGTGGATTTTCTTTTGCTCAGAACACTACCAATCTTGACGTCAGACAATTTTTTGAAGATGTATCTGAGGGGCTTAATGTTGCTTTTGGTGCAGAACACCGTTTGGAGACTTACGAAATTGTTGCTGGACAAGAATCGTCTTATAGTCAATATACCACAGCCGGAGAAGTTATTACTTTAGCTTCGCAACAACCAGCAACAGACTTTTTTGGAGCAGCAAGGCCTGGAGGTGCTCAGGTGTTTCCTGGTTTTAGCCCAAATAATGAATTAAACAGAAGTCGTTCTAGTGTTGCCGGTTACGTAGATGTAGAGCTTGATGTCAGTGAGGAATTTCTATTAAGCTTTGCTAGTCGCTATGAAGACTATTCAGATTTTGGTTCGACTGTTAATTTTAAACTTGCATCTCGTTACAAACTTACAGATAATGTCAACTTAAGGGCTTCTGCCAATACTGGATTTAGAGCACCATCTTTGCATCAATTAAATTTTAATTCTACGTCTACTATTTTCGATCAAAATGGCGATCCGCAGGAAGTGGGTACCTTTGCCAACGATAGCAGAGCTGCTGAATTACTAGGTATTCCCGAATTAAAACAAGAAACCTCCAGAAGTATAAGTTTAGGAGTAACGGGGAAATTTCCTGAAGCTAATCTTACATTCACAGCAGATGCCTATTGGGTAGGAATTGATGATAGAGTCGTTTATACGGGCCAATTCACTGGACCAGGAACGGGAACTGAACTGGATAATCTCCTAAGACAAGCTAATGCTTCGAGAGCTTCCTTTTTTGCTAATGCTATTGATACAGAGTCTAGAGGTTTTGATTTTGTCATTACTCATAAAATCAATCTCGGTACCAATTCTAGGCTTAATACAGACCTTTCTGGAACTCTATCAGAAACACGACAAGTTGGCGACATTAAGGCTTCTGAAGTCTTAAGAAATGCAGGACTTGTTGATACTTATTTCCCAGAAGATAGCAGAGTATATCTTGAAGAAGCTGTGCCTAGAACCAAAATTAATCTGACCAATAATTATACATTTGGAAAATTTAATCTATTCCTTAGAAACGTATTTTTTGGTAAGGTCACTGAAGCAACTCCAACAATAGAAAATCAGCAAATTTTTAGTGAAAAATTAGTCACCGATTTATCCTTCGGCTATGTTGCGTCTCCTAGTTTAACTTTTACTATTGGTGCTAATAATATATTCGATATTTATCCAGACCGTGCAGAAGAAGCATTTGGAAATAGAAGCGGTGGTCGTTTTGACTGGTCAAGGCGTGCTCAGCAATTTGGCATTGCCGGCCGTTTCCTTTTTGCTAGAATGAGTATTTCACTCCAATAAGATTGTTTAATTCATTATAAAATAAGAGACCCTATTTCAAAATTGAAATAGGGTCTCTTATTTTATTAGGTCACTCATTAAATTCTAAAAATTCGTACTGATTAAGAGCTGTTTTTGAAATCCACTCTTTAATGTCCTCCAGAACTTGTGGAAACATTGTCTGTTCTATACTCTCTACTATCCACGGTTTCACTTTCTTGGAAAAGATGGTTTAAGCCTTTAAACTCTTTGGTCTCCACATTTGTATTTTCACCCTTTTTAATTTACAACTCTTTAACTGCAAGATTTTCTTTAAGAGTGGTAAAGTCAATTAAGTCATTTTTATTAAAATCATCATTCAAAGCTTCTACGTCTAGTTGTGGGGTGTATTGGAACAATCCTTCTTCCGTTACACAAGAATTTTGAGCCTAGGATAAATCCATCAAAAGCACCATACATAAATACGTGAAGTATAATTTCATAAAAAAATTAAATGTTAAATAAACAATTGATAATCAGTTTAATAAAACATCTTAATCTAAAAATGAAAAAGCTTTTTAGAATTTACAGCTCTTATTTTACGATGTTTGAAACCCATTCTGTAATCAATTTTAAAACCACCGGAGACATCGTTTGTTCTATAAGTTGATATTCTAAAATATCTCCCGTATCGCTGTCTTGGAAGAGGTGATTTAAACCCTCTAGCTCATGAGTTTCAACTTCCGTATTACCGCCATCACTTAAAGCTTTCTCAATAGCTGCTAAATTCTCTTTGGCAGACACTTGAAAGTCTTTACTCCCGTTAAGGGCAAGTACAGGACAAGATACTTTTTGGATGTAATTGGCAGGAGTAGATTTAAGGATCGCCATCAACTCTTCATTATCGACAATAGAATTTACCATCTCGTTAAGCTCCTTCTCAGGGATAGTAGATTGATATTTGACTGCTAATTTTTTTTGCAATTCAGTTTTGAGAGCTTCATCTTCTAAACTTGATTTTCTAAGTTCTGAATATAAACTAGCCAACATTCCATTGGTCCCTTCTATTTGTTTATCTGTCGCTCCTCTTAGTTTAAGGAGATCTTTGCGCTGCTTGAGCATCATCGCATCACCATTAACGCCGGGAGCGGCCAGTAAAACTAAAAAGTCAATGTCGTTTTCAATAGCAAGTTTTGGGGCAAGTATGCCTCCCAAACTATGACCTAACAAGCCTATTTTAGTCCTCTTTATTTGATTGTTGGATAAGAGATAATTGATGCCCGCTTGTGCATCTCCCATTTGAGTGGCCATGGTCATTTCTGACGTTCGTCCTCCAGACTCTCCTACCCCTCGCTCATCGAATCTTAAAACTGCAATCCCGCTTTGGGTAAGTTCATGAGCCAAAAGCAAAAATGGCTTATGACCAAATATGCTGCTATTCCTATCTTGAGGTCCACTGCCACTCAAAAGCATTACAGCAGGAAATGGGCCATCTCCTTTTGGTAAGCTAAGTGTCCCGGCCAAAACAACATCATCAGTTGTGCTTTTGTAGCTCACCTCCTTAATCACATAATCATACGGAGGCTTTGGTTCCTGTGGTCTATTCGGAAGATTGTTTCCTCTTTTAAGATTGAGTTTGAAAGACATTCCATTTTGAGAAAAATTACCAACGAGGGTATCCTTTAGAGCCAATTTTCCCTGATACTGAATGCCTAATTCCTTAATTTGAATGGTTAACAAAGAATCGATATAAGTGGTTGCGTCTGACTTATACCCCTCTACACCTTGTAAAGGAACATCCATAGTTGAAGCAAATCCATTTTCTGTTTTATTAATATGAAAATTGATTCCAAGGGCATTCCCTTGAAACTTCAACTCACCTTGCCAGTCTCCCGTAATGTCTTGAGATAAAGCAACTGAGGATAAAACTATAGTTAATAAGAAAGTATAAAATGTTTTCATAGGAATTTATTTTATTTGAAGATTCGGTTACTATTCTAAATTTGATTTCAACAGAAATTAAGTATAATCTTTTTTTGCTCCATCTTCAGGAATCCATACGGTATCCAAAGTTATATTATTTTTAAGGTTCTTTCGCTGAGTGGGGCAATGATTTAGGGCTTCTAAATGGTTACAAATCACTTGACCTTTGCAATCCTCCACAAATTTTAAAATATCCAACATAATCATCAAAATTGGTTCGTGCTCATCGAGTTGAGCAGACCCACAAGGGATCACACTCACATCAGGTTCTTTTTTGGATATAATGTCCTTAACGTCTTGAGTGTAAATTGTATCCGAACTTAAATACAGACTGGGTTCATTCGGCAATTCTATAAAAAATCCCATCACGTTCCCCATCAATTCAGCTACTTTCCCATAACCATGAGTAGCAGGAATGCCTTGGATAGTTCCTCCCAGAAAAGAAACGGCTTTGTTATACTCCAATTCTTGGACGACATGCAAACCTTTGGACTTTAGAGCATCCGCATCCAACCGACTGCAAGTTATAGGGATATGTCTTTCTTTTAAAAAATCGATTCCAGCTTCATCGAGGTGGTCTGCATGTTGGTGAGTAATCAGGGCATGCGTGGTTTTATCTAATACGCCTGAGGCTTGGTCTGGTAAAGCGACTAAAGGATTCCTAAGGGGCGGAAAGCGTTTGGAAGTAAATGCTTCTATACTCCCCACTTCGCCAAGCATAGGATCTACTAAGATATACTCAGTTTCTGTTTCGATAACAGCAGTGGCGTTTCTAAGGTGATGATAAGTCATTATTCTGATTTTGTTTTTAATGAACTTGATGTTCAAAGATAATTCAACTTTTATTATGAAGATAAATTGATGCTATTGCTTTTATTTGCAGAAAAATCAAAAGATGCAGATAAGCATAAAACCTTTTAGTTCCTCTGAAGTTGAATCTCTGGCAGAGTTAAGCCAAAATACCTTTATAGAATCCCATGGACATAGTGCCACTGCAACTGATATTCAAGACTATATCGATGATCACTTCAACACCCGCGCGCTATTAAAAGCTCTTAATGATCCCAATATCTACTTCTTTAAAATAGTTTTTGACAACCAACTGGCTGGTTATTCCAAATTAATCGTAGACCAACCTCATCCTCTTACAGAGATCTCACCAATAGCTAAATTTGAAAGACTTTATCTTTTAAAAGATTTTTACGGATATGGTCTTGGCAAAGAACTTCTAAAACACAATATAGAAATCGCTAGAACGCATCATCAAAAAGCCTTTTGGATATTTGTATGGACAGAAAACGAGAATGGACTAAAGTTTTATAAAAAAAATAATTTTAAAATCATAGGCGATCACAACTTCAAAATAAGTGACCAACATTCCAATCCCAATTTTGTGATGTTGAAATTGTTATAAGTTTTTGGAAAAAAAATAAATCAAAAAACGCAAAAGAAGAATCTTCTTTTGCGTTTTTTGGTTAGTCTTATTTTAGTTGCGATTAATTCTTATCATAGCCTTTTGGTCGCTTCCATCTCACAGGGGCTTCTGGCTCAGGTTTCATCTCAAATTCCTTGGTATTTAAAAGTTTCAAAGCCTCTTCCACAGCTTTTTCCAATTGAGCATCTCTGCCTTTTACTGCTATTTTAGGTTCATCTATAACTTCAATATCTGGAGCAACGCCTTCACCTTCTACAGCCCATTCCCCTTCAGTATCATAAAAACCACCTCTTGGAGCAACCATTCTACCTCCGTCAATAAATCTTGGCGTATCCCATGTTCCTACAAGACCGCCCCAAGTTCGCGTTCCAACTAAGGGACCAATATCTTTTTTCTTGAACATGTATGGTAATAAATCACCACCAGAACCTGCTCTTTCGTTGATGATCATAACCTTTGGGCCCCAAATACCAGCTATTGGTGATGTCCATGGGCGATTATCTCCTGCTTTACTATTGAAATAACCAATGGGTTCACGAGTCATAATGTCAATCATATAATCCGCAGCAGAACCTCCTCCATTATTTCTTTCATCCAAGATGACTCCCTTTTTATCCTGCTGTGAGAAATAATAGCGATTGAAACTAGTAAAACCTGGCTGGCTTGTGTTAGGGATATAAACGTATGCTAATTTACCATTAGACATGTCGTCAACTTTTCTTCTATTGCTTTCAACCCAATCTATATACCTGAGTCCATTTTCACTTCTCACAGGCTTCACATACACTCTCTCTGCGCCAGATGGGGTAGCTTTATTATTAACTAATACTGAAACTGTTCTTCCTGCAGTTTGAGCGAAATGTTCATAAATATTATCCTTGGCAGTAATACCTCTTCCATTAACTTCTAGAATATAGTCCCCTTCTTCAATTTTTTGACCGGTCAAGCCCAAAGGCGCCTCTATATCAGGATTCCAACGTTCTCCATCGTAAATCTTTGTGATTCTATAGTATCCATTTTTAATTTCAAAATCGGCTCCCAACAGTCCCACTGGCACTCTATCTACATCTGGCATATCGCCACCAGAAACATAAGAATGACCAATAGCTACTTCCCCACTTAAAATATCAACCAAATAGTTCAAATCTGTTCTGTGATTTACATGTTTAACCCACGGTTGGTACCAATTATAGACTTTATCCCATGGTGCACCATGAACATTATCTACATAAAGAAAATCACGCATGAATCTCCACCCCTCTTTAAAGATTTGAGCATATTCCTTTTCTGGAACCACTTTCATTTTGGCAGAAACTGAAATCTTATCTTCGGGCTTTGGTGAGCCTTCAGTATCGGTTATATGCCAATTAGCCTTTTTTTGAATAAGAGTAAAATCACCATTTTTAGAAAGTACCATTTGACTAACTTCATCTTCGAAATCTTCAGCTTTTTCTTTTTTTACATCATAGCTATGAACTTTTAAGTCATCTTGATTCTGTATTGACTCAGCTATGAATAGTTTATGAGCCTTAGAGCTTCTTATAAATTGATAATTTCGTGATGGTAATTTTAAGGAAACTACTCTATCTTGGATGTTATCGAAATCGATTTTTACTGTAATAACTTCTTCTTTTTTATCCTTTTCATCTTTTTTATCCTTTTCATTTTCTTCTTCGTTTTTCTTAATTTCTTCTTCATCGCTTTTCGGCAAATTAGGAGCTTGTCCTTCAGCACTTAGTACTACGGCGTAGAGACTTCTAGAAACCGATGGATCGTAAGAACTCATATCCAACCACCCAGTGTTCAAGCCATAGTCGGTACTCGCTAAGAAATACAAATATTCTCCAGATTGGTCCCATTGAGGCGAAGTTGAATCCGCTAAAGGATCTGAAACCTGATGTATTTTACCAGATTGTGTATCATAGATGAATATAGCTTTGAAGTGGCTATTTTGTTGTTTTTCATAAGTGATATAACGACTATCCGGAGACCAATTCGGATTCATTGTCCTGTTGGGATGTGCAAAACCATCAGTATCGACTTTTTCTACTTTTCCATTATCTAAATTGATATACCATAAATTGTAATCTGTATCGGTATAACTGATTAACTTGCCATCAGGTGACCAATCTGGTGTAAAATAAAAGGTCGGATTTTCTAAAGCGAAAGTTTTTTGATTTTCTCCATATTGATCGGCAACTACTAACTGGTATTCTCCACTAGAATCCGAAAACCAGGCTATTTTATCTCCCTGAGGTGACCAAACAGGAAATCTATCGGCGACCCCACTACTCTGCGTAATGTTTCTCCAGCTTCCTTCTTCTTTTGGAAAAGTAAAAATATCTCCTCTATGCTCAAAGACCGCTCTTTTACCGTTTGGTGAAAGATTAGGATGACTCACGCTACTTGAGCTTATATCTTCCCATCTTTCTCTACTATAATTTAAATCTCCAGCCACGTTAATTTCCAATTGCTGAGCTGATTTATTCTGGGTATCGAGTGTATGTAAATAACCTCCCTGCTCGTAAACAATTTGATCTCCAAAAGCATCTAAGCTCTTAACATCAAATTTCTTATGAAAGGTAATTTGTTCTTCTTCCTGAGACTTTAGATCATAACTCCAGATGTTACTCACATAATCTCTTTCGGATAAATAATAAACTTTCTCTCCAACCCAAACAGGATCCAGATGTCGTTCTTTATCAAGTTGTGGCGTTCTGGTTAATTCTTGAGTATTCAAGTTCAGAATCCATATAGGCATGGCTTGTCCGCCACGGTAGTTTCTCCATTCCGGATCCCAAGAAGTGATTGGCGTGTAAGCTAAGTTATTACCATCTTCAGAAATCTCTCCATAAGCTGCTCTGATGTCCACCAAGGGCTTAGGAAAACTACCTTCAGTTGTGACTGTATAGAGTTGAGAAGTTTTAGTCGGATGAGATGTTCTTCCGGTACGAAATAGTATTTCACCAGAAGGAGTCCAACCTTGAACAATATCAGCTCCAGGATGATACGTCAATCGTTTAGGTGTTCCGCCTTCAGAAGAAATAATATAAACATCTGTATTCCCATCGTATTCTGCGCTAAACGCAATCCAGTTACCATCATCTGAAAAGTGAGGCGAAGATTCGTAGCCTTCGTAAGTTGTTAATCGTTTGGCATTACCACCAGAAAGCGGAACTTTCCATAAATCGTTGGCATAAACAAAAACAATACTTTCACTCGATAACGTAGGCTGTCGGAGAAGCATTGTCCCTTGAGCTAAAGTACTCACTGCAAAAAATGCAAATAGTAGAAACACGTATATCTTCTTCATAAGTTAAAATGATTTTATAATTGGCTAGAAAGTTAAACAAAAAGAGAGTATTTCAAATAACTAGTTATGATTTAAGAAGAATCAATAAATAATTATTAGAGTTAAATAAATTCCTATATTGTGCTTTAACAAAAACTAAATAAAATTTAAAACCTAAATCCATGAGTATCCTTAGAATCATATTTGCGATCATTTTGCCTCCACTAGGTGTATTTTTAACCGTTGGCATTCGAGGAGCCTTTTGGCTCAATATTTTATTAACACTTTTAGGCTTTGTCCCAGGCATAGTTCACGCTATATGGATTATTGCTAAAAACGATAAATAGCAATTATGGTTATTACCATTATTATTTACCAAATCCTGATGTGCTTGTTCGCATTTATAACCCTATTGAAGATAGATCATTGGGTGGTACGATTATTCGACTTTCCTAAAGTTCAGCTTTTAGGCTGAGCCTATTTGGCTTATTTTTCGGACTTTTTTTCTTCAGTTTTGATTCTACAATGCAGTGGGTAGGTACGGTAATGGTATCGCTAGCTATTATCTTTCATTGTATAAAAATAATTCCCTACACTGTATTTTTCAAAAAAGAGGTCATCAGAACTGTTCCCACTGACTCCTCCATATGTTTAAGTCTTTTAACAAGTAATGTTTTGATGCCTAATCAAGACTACGAAAAACTGCTGAGTCGGATAGATACCTATCAACCTGATGTATTACTTACTTTGGAAAGTGATATAAAATGGGAAGAAAAATTAAAGCCAATAGAAGAAAAGTATCCCTATACTGTAAAGCTTCCACAAGACAATTTATATGGAATGCATCTCTATTCTAAACTAGAATTGGAAGATGTACAAATCCATCATTTCGTTAAAGAACATATTCCTTCCATTGAGGCTTATCTCCGCATAGATAAACAGCATAAAATCAAAATTTTTGCATTACATCCCAAACCGCCCAGTCCTACAGAAGCCAAAACGTCGACCAACCGAGATGCAGAATTGCTTTTGGTTGCAAAACGCGTCAAAGAATTAAATGAGCCGGTTCTTGTTTTTGGGGATTTAAACGATGTCGCTTGGTCTAAAAGTACATTATTATTTAGAAAAATAAGTGGATTATTGGACCCAAGGATAGGACGGGGACGCTTCAGTACTTTTCATGCGCAGCATAAACTTTTAAGATGGCCGCTGGATCACCTTTTCCATAGCGAAGATTTTAGCCTCAATAAAATTCAAGTCTTACCTGAAATAGGGTCCGATCATTTTCCCATTTACGCTAAACTGGAACTCAATACAAAAGCTGAAACTCAACAAGAAGGTCATGAATCTAGCTCTGAAGAAAAAGAAGTGGCCGATGATAAAATTGAGAAGGCTTTTCAAAAAGCCAGAAGTTTCTATTTCAAATTAAATTCAAACTAGCTTTGCAGTATAAATTTCAGAAAACTATATTTGTGATATGGAACATTTTGTTGTCTCTGCCAGAAAATACAGACCCGAAACTTTTGATGACGTTGTTGGACAAAAAGCCATCACCAATACTTTGCTCAATGCTATAGACAACGATCATTTGGCTCAGGCTCTTTTGTTTACTGGACCTCGTGGTGTTGGCAAAACCTCTTGTGCTCGAATCCTAGCTAAGAAAATTAATCAGCAAGCCACAGATGATGAGACTACAGATTTTGCTTTCAATATTTTTGAACTGGATGCGGCTTCTAATAATTCTGTCGATGACATTAGAAGTCTTACCGACCAGGTAAGAATTCCTCCTCAAACTGGAAAATATAAAGTTTACATTATTGATGAGGTACATATGCTCTCCCAAGCGGCCTTTAATGCGTTTTTAAAAACTCTTGAAGAACCGCCTAAACACGCTATTTTTATACTAGCAACTACCGAAAAGCATAAAATCATACCAACGATTTTATCACGGTGTCAAATATTCGATTTTAAACGAATTACCGTTGGTGACATCAAAGAACATCTAGCTAAAATTGCTGACAAAGAGAGTGTGAATGCAGATGAAGATGCATTGCACATTATAGCGCAGAAAGCTGATGGAGCCATGCGTGATGCTTTATCGACATACGATAGAGTGGTTAGTTTTAGCGGGAACAATTTGACCAGAGAGGCCGTCACTGAAAACCTAAACGTTTTAGACTACGAAACCTTTTTTAGAACGACAGATTTGTTGCTTGAGAACAACATGCCGGAAGCTTTGATTTATTTTAATGAAATTCTAGCGAAAGGATTTGATGGACAGCATTTTATTGCTGGATTAGCTTCTCACTTCAGAGACTTAATGGTTTCTAAAAACCAGCAGACGATTGCTTTGCTTGAAGTTGGTGAGCGCACCAAAACTAAATATTTTGAGCAGTCGCGAGCGACTTCTTATACCTTTTTGCAGGAAGGAATCGATTTGGCCAATTCCTGTGATTTCAACTACAAATTGAGTCAAAATCAGCGTTTACACGTTGAGCTTTGTTTGATGAAACTGGCTTCGCTTACCGATCCAAATTCACCCGAAAAAAAAAAGAATAAACACCACATCTTAAGTCCAGAGGAAGTTAAAAGTGCTTCCACTGGTTTTTCTAACTCCTCTGTTAAAGAGGAAACTACAGAAAAATATGTTGAAAAAGCTTCAGATGAACGTAAAGTTGAACCTGAAGAAAAAAGTTTAGATTCTTCTCCATCTCAGGACGTAGACCTAAAGCCAACTGAAGTTGAAAGCTCACCAACTGAAATCACTAAGCCAACGGAGGCGAAATCAGAAGAAAAACAAATAGCTGAAGAACCCCAGGGAAAAATAAAACCTGCGCTTACCAACCTACCCAAAAAGTTGAATGGTCTGTCGATAAAAAGTATACAAGAAAAAAAGCGACTTAAGGAACAGCAGACGAAAGATAAGCCCGAAGAAGAAAAATTAACGGCCAAATTTACTGAAGAAGACATGCTCAACGCTTGGAATAATTATATGCAGGTATTGAGTGATAATGGAAGTAAAATCGTGGCGTCTGTAATGGGAACTTCAAAACCGAAACTCGATGTACATATTATAAAACTGGAACTTCCCAATGAATCCATGAAATTGAATTTGATTCAGGATCAGGGTGAATTGATGAGGTTTTTGAAAGATAAATTGCAAAACACCTCGATAAGTCTTGAGATCTCTGTTAACGATAAGTCTGAAAAGAAATATGTGTACACTCCCCGAGAGAAATTTGAAAAATTGAGAGAAAAAAATCCAAATTTAGAATTATTGAGAACAACATTTGACCTAGATATATAATTATGCTTGGACTAAAATTACCTACAGACCCGAGATGGGCCAATATTGCTGAAAAAAATATTGATGAGATCTTAATCGATCATGCTTACTGTGAACAGAAAGCGGCATCTACTGCTATTTCATTGATTGTTTCCTTTCCTGAATATACTGAACTTGTAACGGCTATGACGGAATTGGTACAGGAAGAAATGAGTCATTTTAAAATGGTTCATGATTTATTGAAAGAAAAGAATATCCCACTGGGTAGAGATCGCAAAGATAATTACGTAGCAAAGCTGGTCACTTTTTTCCCTAAAGGTGGTAGCAGACAAACTCAACTTGCTCATCGCTTGCTTTACGCGGCCTTGATTGAAGCTAGAAGTTGTGAACGGTTCAGATTGTTATCTGAAGAATTGAATGACGAAAAATTAAGACGTTTCTACCGAAAGTTGATGATAAGTGAAGCGAATCATTACACTATGTTTTTGAAATTTGCACGACAGTATCACGATGTAGAAGAAGTCAACCAAAAATGGTCTGACCTTTTGGATTATGAAGGAAAAATCCTTGCATCTTTTCAGGAAGGCACTTCTGTTCATGGATGGTAAACTAGTTTTTTGTTTACTGTTTTTCGTGGTGGGTTCTAAAAAATAAAAATGCAGTAAGTTTTAACTTACTGCATTTTGTTTAATTGATGAATTCTGTCTACTATTTAGGAATATTATTCATCAAACACATTGGAATATTTGCCATCTGAAGTTTCAAAGAATTTACCATTGACGTATCTGTAATGTTTATTTATTTCGCTGAATTTCTTCATATCATCAGCATCTAAATTCACATCTTGGCTTTTAAAATTTTGTTCGATCCTTTCCTCATTGGTTGATTTTGGAATGGTGATCACATTTCGTTCCGCATGAAATTGTATAAGCACTTGTGCTGGTGACGCATCGTGCTTATCTGCGATAGCATTTACTACCTCATTATCCAGTAAAGTAGGCTCATCATCTGCTTTCATTTGCTCTGTTCTATCCTGGCTTCCCAATGGCGAATAGGCTGTGACAAGAATACCGTTATCCTGACAAAACTTAATCAATTCGTGTTGGTGTAAGTAAGGATGAGATTCTATTTGATTCATTTCTGGCACAAAATCAGTTTGTTCCATCAAATCACTTAACTTTTTCTCACTAAAATTGGACACTCCTACATGGCTTACTAAGTTGTCCTTTTTCAAATCGACCATAGCTTCCCAGGTTTCCTTGAGAGGGACTTCTTCAAGCGACAGGTAATCCTCATCTGACTCTGGGAACCCTTCCAATCCAGATTTAAAAGCTACCGGCCAGTGCATAAGATATAAATCCAGATAATCGAGTTGTAAATCTTTAAGAGTTTGTTCCAAAGCTGGCTTGACATCTTCTTTGCGGTGAGCATTGTTCCAAAGTTTTGATGTAATAAAAACATCGCTTCTTTTGATGTTTCCTTCATCAAATATTTCCTTCAGTGCTTCTCCAACCTCTTTTTCGTTACCATAAACTGCTGCACAATCTATGTGTCTGTAACCTATAGTGAGAGCATATTTGACTGCTTTTTTGACTTTACCGGGTTCAGACTTCCAGGTTCCAAGTCCGATGGTATCAATTTGATCATTATTATTAAAACTTAAGGTTTTCATAGTATTTAGTTTTGTTTAAAGATAAAGTCAAACTAAACGCTATCAAATTTGAAAAAGGACTTTAGTTAAGATTTAACTCTCCTTTTGATTTTTCTTGTCCTTATTCTTTGGTGTTTTTTCGGCTTTATAATCTGAACTGTAGCGCCTTTGCTCATTAAGAGATTCATGAGCTTTTATTTCACTTTCAGGAATGACTTTCAGAAAAGTTGGATGTTGCTCAATGGCATATTCAATCTTTTCAATGATGCTTTCTATCTCTTCATTTTCATAATCAATTTCAAGTGGCTCCTTAATCACCATAGATTGGAGAATATTCCTCTTTTTGATACGAATACCTTTTTTATCAAATGATCGTCTGAAACCATCTATAACAATGGGAACAACAATGGGTTTATATTTTTTAATAATAAAAGCTGTCCCTTTTCTAATAGGTTTCCAGGGTTTTGTAGTTCCTTGGGGAAAGGTTATAACCCATCCATCATCTAGAGCCATTCCTATATTGGATATATCGCTCATTTTAACCTGACGGTTCACACTTTTACCGTCTGCTCTCCAAGTTCTATCTATACTTACAGAACCTGCATATGCAAGAACTTTTGGTAGTAAACCTTTTTTCATAGTTTCTGCAGCAGCTACATAATAGATATTTAGTTTTGGATCCCACAAGTATCCAACATTTTTGATATTATCGACTCTACCACTCAGTGAGGCATTAAAAACATGATACATAGCAACTACATCTGCAAAATAAGTTTGATGGTTAGAAACAAAAAGTACATTTCTACCTGGCAAATCTTTTATGATAGAAGAACCCTCAATCTGAAGGTCGTTAAACCCCTGATAGCGTTGATGAGTAAGTCCTCCCATGATCCTTATTAGCCATTTTTTTATGAATAAATAATGTCCAAAAGGATTTTTCTTAAATAAGCCCATATTTTAAAAAAGTTGATTTACAAATATAGGGTTTTATAGATTTATCCTAATCTATAGAAGAGTTCACGTATTTCACTTAAAATCATTGCAGTAGCTCCCCAAACCACATGCCCATCAAAATTGTAAGCTGGAACTTCTACATTTTTGGCATAGGAAGCATCTATAAATTCTTTCTTAAAATTGGCTTTATTCAGACATAAAGAAAGTGGAAGCTCTATCAAATTTTCAACTTCACTTTGCTGTAAAACGAAAAGCGGCTCAAAATCTACAATACTTAAAAAAGGATGAACCAGAAAATTGGAGGGTGGTATGTACAACTCAGTGAGTGGTTTTATTATCTTTATGCTGCTAGCTGAAACCCCAATTTCTTCTTCTGTTTCTCTAAGAGCTGTTTCCATAAGATTTCTATCTACTTCTTCCACTCGTCCACCAGGGAAACCAATTTGATTAGAATGTACTCCTTTGTAAGTTTTCCTAAGTATAAAGGCCATATAAGCTTTCCCGTCTTTTGGATACAATAGAGATAATACTCCAGCATAATTGGGCTCTTTTGAGTTTGGATCAAGGCGTTTGAGCTCATCTTGACGAAATAAAGGAGCGAGATCATAATGAAAAGTTTCGCCAGGAAGTTCTATTTTCTTTAATTTTGAAACCAAATCTGTCAGCGATGAAAAGTCCATTTTATATCTTATGTCTATTAGCTATTTTAATTTCTTGTAAAGAAAACAAAGATAGTTCAAATAAAAAATCTGAAGCTGAGAAAGATACTTTAACAAAAAAAATTGAAGTCAATATTCCCTCCAATGGTGAGACTGATCGGGATTTATCTAAAATAAAATATTTAGAACAAGAAAAATTAATTCCCTTTCTGGAAAAATATGGAAAGGAGAATCAAGAGTCTATTGTAGATATTGAAACTGATTTCGGCACCTTTACAATTGAGTTATTCCCAGAACCTGTCCTTCATAAAGCTAATTTCTTAAGACTCGCCAAACTCCGTTATTTTGATACAACAGTGTTTCATAGAGTTGACGATAATTTTGTTATACAAGGTGGAAACAGCGATAGGATGGCGACTTACCAGTTTAGAAAAGCTATAGGTAATTTTCTGATCCCAAACGAATTCAACAAACGATATCCCCATGATTACGGGGTAGTATCGGCAGCAAAATATGCAGATCAAAATGTAAGTAATGCCTCCTCCCCTTTTGAATTTTTTGTCGTTACAAAACCTGATGGAGCTTATCACCTTGATGGGGACCACACGGTATTTGGAAAAGTCATCAAAGGAATGGATGTCGTCGAAAAAATTGATGAGCTAGAAACAGATGATAGTGAATGGCCTCTAAAAAATGTTGGAATGGATGTAAAAGTTGAGAGATAGACTACCAGTAATCTTCAATATCTTCATCTTTCTTATAAATTGATGGCAGTGACAGTTTAAAAATCACGGCTGAAAGCCTTACTACGATGACCACAGATCCAGACAGAATAAAAATAAGGCTTACAGGGAAATTAAGTTTCAGAAAAATAAAGTAACTGAATCCCCCAAGAATACAAGCAGTCGCATAAATCTCTTTCCTGAAAATTTGTGGTATTTCATTACATAGTATATCACGTATCACACCTCCAAAACAAGCACTCATGGTCCCAAGTGCAATGCATATCAAAGGAGAAACGCCCTCTGCAATCCCTTTTTCTACACCAACAACAGTATATAGACCTATACCAAGGGTATCAAATAAAAAAAGAGACTTTCTTAAGTAGAATAATTTTTTTCTAAAAATGACGGCGAGAATTGTTGTTACTATTATCACGTAAACGTAGGTCATGTTTTGTAACCACATTACCGAAACACCAAGTAATATATCCCTCAAAGTTCCACCACCTACTGAAGTTACAAAAGCAATAATCAAAATGCCAAAAGCATCCATTCGTTTCTTCAGCGAAGTCAGTACACCAGAAATGGAAAACGCAATAACTCCAAGTATATCGAGTATTAATATATAATCCATTAATGAGTGCTATAGTATTGATAGTCTTTCAATACAATTTTAATAAAAGATTGTGAAGATTGAGTGATTTCTACCTCAAGCTGTTTGGCTACTTTATGGCTTAATTTATCTAAGATATCTTGGTTTTTATCCTGTTGAGCATTATCATATATTGATTTTATACGTCTTAAATCTTCATCGTTTAATGTGGCTACCTGTGGATATTGTGGAGTATAAGTGTCATCAATTTCAAATAAAGGTATCTTTTTAAAACCAGTTTTTCGCCGTTCAGAGATTACCGTGGTTTTTGCAGCAAGATCACCAAGACGCTGCCCTTTTCCATTCATTAATATTACAACTATAGCGACCGCTCCACTCGTCAAGCTTATTTCTACAATCCTGATAAGCCAACGGATCAAAAAACTCGAAAACTGTGGTTTTGAACCATCAAGGTTTACTACTCGTAACCGCATTGAAGCTTTACCAATACTTTGACCGTTCATGAAAGTTTCCATCAACAAATGGTACAAAAAAGGCGGCAATCCAAGTACCAACGATGTAGAAGCACTTTCAAAAGGAGAGACATTTAATAAACCAGACATGATGGCCATGGTTACAAGGATATATGCTAGAATCACAATAAAGTCTATGAGGTATGCTAGTATCCTATCCCATGCTGTAGCAACACTTTGCTGAATCTTTACATTTTGTACAGTTTCTATTTGAAAATGACTCATAGATTGTGTTTCTTTGAATAAATTATATCACAGATGCGAGAGGCAGCTTTTGTCAAGCAAAATAAAGACAAATGGTTAAAATTTGAAAGGGTTGTGCAAAATAATATCAGCATTTCTCCAAGCGAACTCTCCAAACTTTATGTTGAACTCACAGAGGACCTCAATTACGCTCAGACTTTCTATTCCAATAGTGAGACTCTAGCCTATCTGAACGAGCTTTCAGTAGGTATTCATCAGAAAATTTATAAAACCAAAAAAGAATCAAAAAATAGAATTTATCAATTTTATGCTAGGGAGTTTCCTTTATTTTTTTACAAACACAGACCCACATTACTTTTAGCCTTCCTTTTATTTCTTGGTTTTAGTGCTATCGGAGCATATTCAGCATCAGCTGATGATGGATTCGTGAGGCTAATCTTAGGGGATGCTTACGTCAATGCCACTATAGAAAACATTCAGAAAGGAGACCCAATGGCTATTTATAAAAAAGCAAATCAAACAGATATGTTCTTGGGAATTACCCTCAATAATATTAAAGTTGCTTTGTTTGCCTTTGTGGCTGGTATTTTGGCTGGACTGGGAACAATCTATATTGTCCTACAGAACGCTATCATGTTGGGATCGTTTCAATATTTTTTTTATGAACAGGGCTTACTTTGGGAATCTGCAAGAACCATCTGGATTCACGGTACTATTGAAATATCAGTGATTATTGTTGCAGCCTGTGCAGGACTCGTCATGGGTAAAAGTCTTCTATTCCCAAAAACCTACACCAGGCTTCAGTCCTTTAGCAAAGGCGTAAAATCCGGACTTAAGATTGTGATTAGTACAATTCCTTTCTTTATCCTTGCTGGTTTTCTGGAAGGCTTTGTCACTCGTCTTACTGAAATGCCAGACTGGCTTGCTATTTTAATAATTGCTTCATCATTATTTTTGATCCTCTACTATTATGTCATTTTACCACAACTAATCTATAATAAACATGCAAGACAACTACATCAACTTTAAGAAAGAACGTGATCTTGGTTCTATAATATCAGATACATTCAAATTTATCAGACACGAATACAAGTCTATATTTAGGCTTTACATTAGACATGTAGGCTGGCTTTTACTCCTGGTTGTAGCCATGAGTACCTATTATCAATACAAATCCTTGAATATAACCGGCGATTTTATTAACAGTGGTAATCCTCAGGATTTTCTGTTGGAAATGGTTTCAGAAACTGGATTGGCTATTCTTTTATTGAGCTTAACCTCTATCGCATATTCAGCTCTTAGCATTACTACCATCAATAGTATTATAAAAAGTTACGTCAACAATGATGGTGAAATCAAAGATGAAGACGTTAGGCAATTTATAGGTCAATATTTCGGTAATACTTTGCTAAGTCTAATAATGGTCGGAATTCTCATTTTTATTGGTTTCTTATTATGTGTGCTGCCAGGTATTTATTTGATTGTACCGTTATCGGTAATTTTTCCAATTATCGTCTTTCAGGAAAAATCATTTTCAGATGCGTTTACAGAAAGCTTCAAACTTATCAAACAGAACTGGTGGATCACTTTTGCAACATTAATCGTCATAACCCTATTAATCTGGTTAATAAGTAGCTTATTCCAGCTTCCTATAGTCATCATGAGTGCTATAGAAACCTTCACTTCCATTGAAGAAACAGGAACTCCAACAACCAGCAATTTGGCCGGCAACTGGTTATACATGACGTTTTATGTCTTGGCCTCTTTAGCGCAATATATTTTAGGAATAGTAACACTCATCAGCATGGTTTTCATCTATTTCAACTTAAATGAATATCATAACAAAACAGGAACATTAGAAGACATAGATCGTATTGGAAGTTAAATCTTATCATTTATTAAATAGTTTAGTTTTCATTTTTATTCTGAATTGGGTAGGAACTGGTTTTATGACGGCCACTCCTCAGCTTCAAGCCAGCGATAGTTTAAAGAAGCGTCCAGACCTAGTGGAATTTGATAAATCTATCGTCGATTCCTATAAAATTAATGAAGACTACAATTACTTCAAAACTGCAGAACAGGAATCGGCCTGGGCAAAATTTCAAAACTGGCTTAATCTTCAATGGAATAAATTTCTTGACTGGATATTCTCGGGAATATCTGAAGGAAACTTCTGGAATTATCTAGCTTTGGTTTTGAAAATTCTTCTCATTGTCGGTCTGCTCTTTCTTATTGTCTGGCTTTTTAATAAATACTATGTCCAAAATCGAAAAAATGCTCCAGAAAACAAGAGTGAAATTAACCTGTCTGAAGATGAGCGTTTAATAAAGAAAAAAGACCTGTCAACTCTTATTGAAGAAGCAGAGTCCGATGACAATTTCAGGCTAGCATCCCGTTATTTGTTTCTGAATATTCTGAAACATTTAAAAGAAACCAATATCATCGAGTATCAATTTCAGAAGACAAATGCAGATTACAAATCTGAAATTTCTGATGAAGAAATCAAATCTGATTTCACCTATGCCTCAAGATTCTATGAATTTGTGTGGTATGGAGATTTTGAACTTAATGCAACGGAATACAACAAGGCTAAAGATCGTTTTGAAGAGTTGATCACCACAATCCATAAAACCAAAGTCCATGGATAAAAAAATGAAAGGCTTGCTTTTGGGATTGGTTGGGCTCATCATATTCGTTATCGTCTTGGATGCAACAGCAGAAAAGGCAGTGGATTGGACTCCAAATTATTTACACACAGAAAATAAAGCGCTAGCAACAGAAGTTTTTTATAAGAGTTTAAACCACATTGCTTCGGAAGTTAAGCATTTTCAAAAATCTCCTTTTGAAGTTTTTCAAGACAGTTTACAAAAAACAGGGACTTATTTCTTCCTAAACAATTATGTCAACTTAACGAAACAGGAAAACGAAGCTCTTTTAGAATGGGCAGTATCTGGAAATACTGTATTCATAGCTTCAGAAGGAATACCAAAACTACTTCTGGATACTCTTGGTCTGAACGTCAGTTTCCACGTAAGTAATACAGAAATTGAATATCAGCCAAGCTTCAATCTAAAGGATAAATCCCTTCAATTATCTGACTTTAAAACCTCAAGAAAAACTTTTGAATATCTGTATTTTTCTGAAATCGATTCAGCTAAAACCAAAAGCTTGGGCATTGTAAAGACTAGAAAAGCAAAAGCAGAAAATTCAAACCATGTTAATTACATCGAAGTTGAGTGGGGAGACGGAAAGTTTCTATTTCACCTGGCACCACAAATCTATACCAATTATTTTATGGTTGATGATGACAATAGTGATTACACAGCAAGAACACTAGGATATCTAAATCTCAATCAGCCCATATACTGGGACAATTATTACAAATCTGGTAAAGAAGGGATTTCTAGTCCTTTGTATTATTTGTTGTCCAATCCTTACCTGAAATCAACTTATTATCTCATCATCATCACCTCACTTCTATTTGTCATATTTGGAGGAAAGCGAAAACAACGGCCTATCCCGATAATTAAGCCAGTTGAAAACAGGTCTTATGAATTTGCTCAAACTATTGCAGGTATGTATTTGGACAAAAAAGACCATAAGGCCATTGCTCAAAAGCAGATCACATCTTTTCTTGAACAGATACGGTCCCATTATAACTTATCTACAAATGACATCAATGACGCATTCCTGAAAGATTTAGCTTCCAAAACTGGCAAAACTTATGAGGACTTGAAAACATTATTTCAGTATATTGAACGTATCAATACTTCTGAAGTCGTGAACGAAGACGAATTAAAAACTTTAGATAAAAAAATTACAACTTTCAACAGCTAGATTATGCAAGACGAAAATTCACTAGAATTCAATAACAGAATACCTTTGGAAGAATTAAAATCATCGGTGGAAGCCATCAGCAAGGAACTTGCAAAAGTCATCGTAGGTCAAGATGATTTTGTAAAACTACTCATTGTTGGTTTGTTGACCGACGGCCATGTGCTTATAGAAGGAGTTCCTGGAATAGCTAAAACCATTACTTCAAAATTGTTTGCCAAATCCATTGATACAGAGTTCAATAGGATTCAGTTTACTCCAGACTTAATGCCTAGCGATGTGCTCGGTACATCCATTTTAAAAGCAGACCAATCTGATTTTGAATTCAAAAAAGGACCTATTTTTTCCAACATCGTACTGATCGATGAAATCAACCGAGCTCCAGCCAAAACCCAGGCCGCGCTGTTTGAGGTGATGGAAGAACAGCAAATTACGATGGATGGTAAAGAGTACAAAATGTCACCTCCATTTATGGTCATTGCCACACAAAACCCTATCGAACAAGAAGGAACTTACGCTCTGCCAGAAGCTCAACTCGACAGATTCTTATTCAAATTAAAAATCGATTATCCCAACTTGGAAGAAGAAGTTGAAATTATGAAACTTCAGCACCATCGTAAGTCTGGATTAGCTTTAGATCAAATTCAGACGGTGATGAATGTGGAGACCTTACTAAAGTTCAGAGATCAGATTCATGATATCGTAGTCGAGGACAAAATTTTTGACTATATCGCTGAAATTGTGATGCAAACCAGAAAACATCCCCACCTATTACTGGGAGGATCACCAAGAGCATCGTTATCGATTTTGAAAGTAGCTAAAGCTTTTGCCGCTATACAAGGAAGAGATTTTGTGACTCCCGAAGATGTCAAATCAAGTTTAAAACCTGTACTCAATCATAGAATTATCCTTTCGCCAGAAAAGGAAATGGAAGGCACAACGCCAGAGCAAGTCATCGATCTCATTCAGAAATCTGTAGAAATCCCTAGATAGTGCGTCAATTTTTCTCATCTCTTTATTTTGGAAGATTGGTTTATACCATTCTGTTTGGGCTTTCGGGTCTTTTTTTGCTTTCGTTCTGGTTTCAAAGTTTATATATTATCAGTTTTGGTTTACTGATCATTTTTATCGGGATTTTAGTTATTGAAATTATCAGACTATTTACCGGAAATAAATTTTCAGCAGAAAGGATTTTACCAGAAAAATTTTCAAATAGTGATGAAAATGAGGTCAAACTTAATCTGAGAAATAAATATGAATTTCTAATTCATATAGAAGTCATTGATGAAATTCCAGAGCAATTTCAGAAAAGAGATTTTTTAAAAAAAATGAAAGTTTCTGGTAATTCCAAAAAGGACTTCACGTACACACTTACTCCAGTAAAGCGAGGTGAATACAAGTTTGGCTACCTCAATTGCTATGTCAGCACTAAATCCAAATTGGTCAAGCGGCGTTATAGATTCGAAAATGAAACTCTGGTAAAAGTTTATCCGTCTTTCATTCAAATGCGGGCTCTAGATTTTTTATCCATCGACCAGAAAATGAGTCAGTATGGAATGAAGAAAATCAGGAAGATTGGACATACCATGGAATTTGAGCAAATCAAAAATTATGTGATTGGCGATGATATTCGGACCATCAATTGGAAAGCCACTGCGAAGCACGATAAACTGATGGTAAATCAATATCAGGATGAAAAATCTCAGCCGATTTACAATTTGATTGATGTTGGGCGAGTGATGAAAATGCCTTTTGAAGGCTTGTCACTTTTAGATTATTCAATCAATGCAGCATTAGCATTTAGTAATATAGCCTTAAAGAAAAAAGACAAGGTGGGGATGCTTACTTTCGCTGATACCATTGAAAATTTTGTTTCAGCCAATTCAAAAAAAACACACTTGAATACACTTTTGGAAACCTTGTATGGCATTGACAGCAACTTTTTGGTATCAGATTTCAACAGACTTTACGCACATAGCAGAAGAAAAATCACACAACGCAGTTTGTTGATGATGTATACCAATTTTGAACACATTACCAGTTTGAAGAGACAACTCCCCTATCTTCGTGCGTTGGCAAAATCTCACCTTTTGGTTGTTATCTTTTTTGAGAACACAGAATTGGGCGAATTAGCCAACAAGTCAACCACAAAAATGACAGAAATCTACGAAAAGACTATTGCTCAGGAATTCATCTACAATAAGCAATTGATGGTGAAAGAACTCGAAAAAAATGGGATACAAACCGTTTTAACCAAACCAAAAGATTTGTCTGTCAATACCATTAATAAATATTTAGAAATAAAAGCCAAAGGACTCTTATGAAACTAATTTTTGCTACCCACAACCCCAATAAAGTCAAAGAAGTTCAAGCTTTACTTCCGGAGCATATTCAAATTTTATCTCTAAATGATCTGGACTACAATAAAGAGATCGTGGAATATGGAGAAACGATCGAAGCCAATGCAAAAATAAAAGCGGAGACCATTTCAGAAGTATTTGATTTACCGTGTTTTGCTGATGACACAGGATTGGAAGTTGAAGCTTTAGGGGGAAAACCTGGCGTAAAATCTGCCCGGTATGCCAGTGAAGAAAAAAGTGATGAGGCCAATAAGAAAAAACTACTCGATAATCTAAAAGGAGTAAAAGATAGAACTGCAAGGTTTAAAACTGTGATTGTTTTCATCAATGGCAAAGAGATTAAAGAATTTGTAGGAATTTGTGAGGGTGAAATCACTACTGAACATTCCGGAAATGGAGGATTCGGATATGATCCGATTTTTAAACCCAAAGGCTATTCACAAACCTTTGCTGAAATGCCAGCTTCAGAAAAAAATAAGATTAGTCATCGTGGTTTGGCGTTCCAAAAACTGATAGAATTTCTAAAAGCTTAAAATAAAAACAAATACATCATATAACAAGTTTAGGAATCCTTACCTTTGCACCTATTTTTAAAATACTTATGACTACATTTGAATCATTAGGCTTAAGCCCTGAAATCTTGAAAGCAATCGAAGATTTAGGTTTTGAGTCCCCGAGTGAAGTACAGGAACAAACAATTCCTATACTACTCGAAGAGCCTACCGATATGGTGGCGCTAGCCCAAACAGGTACAGGAAAAACCGCAGCATTTGGTTTTCCACTTATTCAGAACATCGACCTTAATTCCAAAAAAACTCAAGGTTTAATTCTTTCACCAACGCGTGAGTTGTGTATGCAAATTACCAACGAGCTAAAACAGTACGCGAAGTACTATCAGAACCTCAATACTGTCGCAGTATATGGTGGTGCAAGTATTACAGACCAAGCAAGACAAATAAAGAGAGGTGCACAAATTATTGTCGCTACTCCTGGACGTATGAAAGATATGATCCAGAGAAATATTATCGATATTTCCAATATCAATATTTGTATTCTTGACGAAGCAGATGAGATGTTGAATATGGGGTTCTTTGAAGATATAAAAGAAATTTTATCTCATTCATCAGATCAAAAGAACACATGGTTATTTAGTGCTACGATGCCAAAAGAAGTATCGATGATCGCTAAGAAATTCATGAAGAGTCCTAAGGAAATCACAGTTGGACAAAAGAACATTTCAACCAAATCTGTAAGTCACGAATACTTTATTGTAGGCGGTCGTGATCGCTACAGTGCTGTAAAACGCGTGGTAGATGCCAATCCAGATATTTATGCAGTGATCTTTTGCAGAACCAAAAGAGATACTCAAAAAGTAGCTGAAAAGCTTATTGAAGACGGTTATAGTGCTTCTGCACTTCATGGTGACCTGAGCCAAGCTCAAAGAGATATGGTGATGAATAGTTTCAGAAAGAAACAAATTCAAATGCTTGTCGCAACAGACGTTGCTGCTCGTGGTATTGATGTAGATGACATTACTCACGTCATCAATTACCAACTCCCAGATGAGATCGAAACTTACACTCACCGAAGTGGAAGAACTGGTCGTGCTGGTAAAGAAGGTAAATCTTTGGTAATCGTTACCAAAAGTGAGGTTAGAAAGATTCGCCAGGTTGAAAAAATTATTGGTCAGAAATTCACTCAGGAGGAATTACCTTCTGGAGATGAAATTTGTAAGCGCCAGTTATTTCATTTGGCTGATGAAATCAAAAATACAACCATCAATTCTGAGATAGATTCATTTATACCAGATTTGGAAGCTCAGTTCGAAGATTTAAGCAAAGAAGAAATCATCAAGAAATTCTTTTCTGTAGAATTTACAAGATTCCATAATTACTATAAAAATGCTCCAAAAATCACTCAACATTCCGCAGACGATTCATATTCTTCTGGGAAAGATTATGGAGATGAAACGCGTTTCTTTATCAATATTGGTGAAAAGGACGGCTTTAACTGGATGTCTTTAAAAGATTTCTTAAAAGAGCAGTTGAATCTTGACCGCGATGGGGTTGCTAAGGTTGACGTTAAAAACACATTCTCTTTCTTCAACGTTCCTACAGATGATGTTGAAAAAGTACAGAGTACATTTGATACATTCAAGCTTAAAGGAAGACACGTAAATGTTGAAATCACCAAAGACCAGAAAAGTGGCAGTGGTGGAAGAAAAGGTGGCGGCGGAGGCCGTGATCGTGGAGACCGCAAACCAAGAAAGCGCTTTGATAAAAATAGTTCTTCAGATTTTAAAGGTAAAAAATCAGGTGGTTCTAGTGTAAAAAGCTCTTTCGAAAGAAGAAGAAAGAAAAGCTAAATTAAGTAGTAAAAAGCCATTTCGATACAAGCTTATTGTATCGAAATGACTATTTTTAAAGTATGGTTTACAAACATTTATTTTTATTTTTTTGCCTTTCCCTGATTTCATTTACAGGATGGAGTCAAGATGAAGACTTAGAGGTTATTACAGGAGTTGTGATGAACGCAGCTAATGATAAACCACTGGAAAATGTTAATATTGTAAACATTAATACAGTAAAGGGGTCTACAACAAATAAAGATGGAGAATTTAAGCTTAAAGCAAGAATAAGTGATACTTTATATCTTTCTTATTTAGGTTTTAGATCAATACAAGTTAAAATAACTGAGGACTGGGTAAAGTTTGGGGATGTCAAAATAAAAATGACTGAATCTGCAATTGCCTTGCAGGAGGTAAAATTAAATGAAATTCAACTCACCGGATATCTTGAAATAGATGCCCAAAATATTCCTATTTACGATAATTACAGATACAGCATATCTGGTTTGGATTATGCCTATGAAGGCGGCAATTATTAGAAAAGTGCAATTTCAAAAGTCTTACAATCCATTTCAAATCCAGCTGATTTGCTTTACAAAACCTTTAGCAAAAAAGACCAGCAAATGCGACGTCTGCGAAAGATGAAAATGAACGAAAGCATTAAAGATATTTTACAGGATAAATTTGACCGAGAAACACTTTCAGCTGTACTCCAGATAAGCAAAGATGATATCGATCAAGTTTTGGATAGATGCAACTACTCGAGAGACTTCATCACAACTGCAAACGACTTGCAAGTACTCGACGCTATAAGTAGCTGTTACGAAGAATACAGAGCAATAAACAGGTAAAATTTTGAAACACATCAGCGTACTTACTGGAGCAGGAATAAGCGCAGAAAGTGGCGTAAAAACCTTCAGAGATCACGATGGTCTTTGGGAAGGCCACGATGTGATGCAAGTTGCTACCCCACAAGGATTTGAACAGGATCCGAAATTAGTTTTAGATTTTTATAATCAAAGAAGAATACAGTTAAAATCTGTCACACCCAACCTGGCTCATAAGCTTCTAGTAAACCTTGAAAGACAATTTGCCGTAGATATTATCACACAAAATGTCGATGATCTTCATGAGAGAGCAGGAAGTTCTAATGTTACCCATCTACATGGAGAACTTATGAAAGCGAGAAGTGTAAAAGATGATTCCCTAATTTATGATTGGACTGAAGATATACTCTTGGGTGATGTTAATGAAAAACAGCATCAACTAAGACCACACGTTGTATGGTTTGGTGAAGCAGTTCCCATAATGGATAAAGCTATAGACATTATAAGTGATACCGATATCATCATTATTATTGGAACCTCCATGCAAGTTTATCCAGCGGCTGGACTTATTGATTTTGCACCCGAACATACTCCCATTTATTTTATAGATCCTAATCCATCTATTTCAGAATCAAACAGAATTCATATAATTGCTGAAAAGGCCACAACAGGAGTTCAAAAAGTAATAGAAAAACTTTTGAATTGAAGTTGACCATAATATAGATAAGTCAGCGCTTATTGAAAGAGCAGTTTTAAGAAAGATTTGAAGATTAAAAGTAAATCCATTATACCTGAAAATGGTGATGAAAGCTTATATTTGCTAGCGAATTAAAATTCCAATTCATGAATCCGCTTGACGCTATTTCCCCTATTGACGGACGATATTCTTCCAAAACGAAATCTCTTAAACGCTACTTTAGTGAGCATGCTTTGATAAAATACAGAGTAAGAGTAGAGATCGAATATTTCATTGCCTTGTGTGAGCTTCCACTACCTCAATTAAAAGATGTTGATAAATCTTTATACCCAAGTTTACGTTCTATTTATTTGGATTTAACCATCAAAGATGCAGAACACATCAAGTCAATCGAGAAAGTGACCAATCATGACGTGAAAGCCGTAGAGTATTTCATCAAAGAGAGAATGGATCTTTTGAATTTGAAAACGTCTAAAGAGTTTATTCATTTTGGATTGACTTCTCAAGATATCAATAATACTGCTGTTCCTTTAAGTTTGCTTGAGGCCATTCATGAAGTTTATATACCTGAATTGGAAAAAGTGATCGCTATGATAGACAATAAAGCCAAAGAGTGGGCTGAAGTTCCTATGCTAGCTAGAACTCACGGGCAACCAGCTTCTCCAACACGGTTAGGAAAAGAATTTGAAGTTTTTGTTGTAAGGCTAAAGGAGCAATTAAACCAACTTATTGCAGTGCCAGCTTCCGCGAAATTTGGAGGAGCTACTGGAAACTTCAATGCACATAAAGTAGCTTATCCTGATGTTGACTGGAAAGCTTTCGGTAAAGATTTTGTTGAAAATCGATTGAAATTGAAGCACTCCTTCCCTACCACGCAAATTGAACATTACGATAATATGGCTTCGAGTTTTGATGCAATGAAACGGATCAACACTATTCTTTTGGACTTTGACAAAGACATTTGGAGCTACGTTTCCATGGATTATTTTAAACAGAAAATTAAAAAAGGGGAAGTAGGATCTTCAGCAATGCCGCATAAAGTTAACCCAATTGATTTTGAAAATTCTGAAGGAAACCTTGGCATTGCCAACGCTCTTTTAGAACACCTATCTGCAAAGCTCCCAATAAGTAGACTACAAAGAGATTTAACGGATAGTACCGTCTTAAGAAATATTGGCGTTCCTCTTGGTCACATGCTCATTGCCTTGCAATCTTCAGCCAAAGGACTTGATAAATTAGTCTTGAATTCAATCAAGATTGAGAAAGATCTGAATGATAATTGGGCTGTAGTTGCAGAAGCTATTCAGACCATTTTGAGACGAGAGAATTTTGAAAATCCTTATGAAGCCTTGAAGGGATTGACACGAACTAATTCTAAAATTGACGAAAAAAGTATTTCATCCTTTATTGATTCACTTGAAGTTTCTGAAAGCGTGAGAGCAGAACTCAAAGCGATTACACCTTCAAATTACACGGGGATATAAGTTATGACAAAAACCGCCGCCTGGATTTCTGCAGCTCGTTTACGAACACTTCCTCTCTCATTGTCTGGAATTCTCGTGGGTTCAGCTTTAGCTTTTCCTCCAGGGGAATTCAATTCTGGAATATTTTGGCTGGCTATGGCAACCACTCTTGGCCTGCAAATTCTTTCCAATTTTGCAAACGATTATGGTGATGGTGTAAAAGGAACTGATAATGAAGAACGCATTGGTCCAATGCGAGCTTTACAAAGTGGAGTCATTACAGATCGAGAAATGAAAAAAGGGATTATTGCAACCTCTATCCTTACTGCTTTATTTGCGTTGGCTCTTATTTATCTGAGTTTTGGACAAGATGACTTTTTGTTGAGCCTTTTATTTATAATTCTTGGTGCTTCTGCTATTATTGCAGCTATCAAATATACCGTTGGTGACTCAGCTTACGGTTATCGGGGATTAGGCGATTTGTTTGTATTTATCTTTTTCGGCTTAGTCAGTGTTTTGGGAGTTAATTTTTTGATGACCAAAGAAATTAATTTATGGCTCCTTTTACCAGCTATAAGTATTGGATTCTTAAGCAGTGCAGTTTTAAACCTGAATAACATGAGGGATGAAAACAGTGACAGAAATGCTAATAAAAAAACATTAGTAGTGATTTATGGAAAACAATTTGCGAAAATTTATCATTTTAGCCTAATAGCGATTTCTTTTTTTTGCTTGTTGATTTTTTTATTATTGTTTTTCAACGGCAAGCCTATTTGGATTCTTTCTCCTCTTTTAGCTTTCATACCTCTAGTGGTTCATTTAAAAAAAATTATTCAATACAAAGATCCCCAGGTTCTTGATCCAGAACTTAAGAAAGTGGCCTTAAGTACTTTTGCGCTTTCCCTATCCTTTTTCATGATTTTACTCTTTATATATTAAAGAATAGATTCAGAAGAAAACTTGACTTTGAGACATTAATTTGTAAATTGAAAAAAAATATCTGATGGATTTTAAAAAGAAAATGTTACGCGATGATGCCTTAGCAGGCAAAACAATAATCGTTACTGGTGGTGGAAGTGGTTTAGGCAAATCTATGACGCATTACTTCATGGAGCTTGGTGCCAATGTTGTCATAACCAGTAGAAATCTTGATAAATTAAAAACTACGGCAGCTACATTAGAAAAAGAAACAGGAAGCAAATGTCTACCTGTGCAGTGCGATGTAAGACATTACGATGAAGTCGAGCACATGATTAAAAAAGCTCATGAAGCTTTTGGAGAAGTTGATATTTTACTTAATAATGCTGCTGGAAACTTTATCTCTCCTACTGAAAGACTATCTGCCAATGCTTTTGATACCATTATTGACATTGTTCTGAAAGGGTCAAAAAATTGTACTCTAGCCATGGGTAAGCACTGGATTGAAAAAAAACAAACCAACAAAACAGTCCTTAATATTGTAACAACTTATGCCTGGACTGGATCAGCTTTCGTAGTACCTAGTGCCACAGCCAAAGCTGGTGTCCTGGCCATGACAAGATCACTGGCTGTAGAATGGGCAAAATATGGAATTCGCTTTAATGCCATTGCGCCAGGCCCATTTCCTACTAAAGGTGCCTGGGATAGACTTCTACCAGGTGAATTAAAAGAAAAATTTGATTTAGCTAAAAAAGTACCGCTTAAAAGAGTTGGCGATCATCAAGAGTTAGCCAACCTGGCAGCTTATTTAGTTTCAGATTTTGCACACTACCTTAATGGAGAAGTCATTACAATTGATGGTGGAGAATGGCTCAAAGGTGCAGGTCAGTTTAATCTTCTTGAGCAAGTCACGCCTAAAATGTGGGATCAGCTGGAGCAGATGATTCGGGCTCAGAAAAAGAGTTAGAATAAATTTTTATAATTTTCACAAACAGACAAAGGCATAATCATATGCCATAAATATTTGTAATTTTACAACTCATAATTCATAACTTTTAATGGGTAAAATAATTTCGATTGCTAACCAAAAAGGGGGTGTTGGTAAAACCACAACAGCTGTCAACCTAGCAGCAGCCTTAGGTGTATTAGAAAAAAAAGTGCTTCTCATCGATGCAGATCCACAAGCTAATGCGACTTCGGGATTGGGCATCGACATAGAAACGGTAGAGATTGGTACGTATCAACTCTTGGAACATACCAAAAACGCTGAGGAGGCCATCATGGAAACAGATTCTCCAAATCTGGAATTGATCCCTTCTCATATAGATTTGGTAGCCATTGAGCTGGAATTAGTTGATATGGAGCGACGAGAGTATATGCTCAAAGAAGCTTTGATGCCTATTAAGTCCAAATTTGATTACATCCTTATTGATTGTGCTCCTTCTTTAGGTTTACTAACTCTGAATGCGCTTACTGCTTCAGATTCTGTTTTGATTCCTATTCAATGTGAATATTTTGCATTGGAAGGTTTAGGGAAATTATTGAATACTATCAAAAGCGTACAAAAAATTCATAACCAACAACTAAGTATTGAAGGCTTGTTGTTAACGATGTACGATTCAAGATTACGCTTATCCAATCAGGTGGTTGAAGAAGTCAAGAAACACTTCAACGACATGGTCTTCGAAACAATTATACAGCGAAACGTTCGTTTAAGCGAAGCTCCAAGTTATGGAGAAAGCATTATAAAATATGATGCTGCAAGTAAAGGAGCTAACAACTACTTAAGTTTAGCTGAAGAAATCATCAAAAAGTCAAAATAAATCCATGGCCAAAACGACAAAGAAAAAAGCTTTAGGGAGAGGTCTTTCAGCATTGCTGAATGATCCTGAAAACGATATCAAATCTGCTGAAGATAAAAATGCGGATAAGGTTGTAGGTAATATTGTCGAGTTGAGCCTTGAGGCTATTGAAGTCAATCCTTTCCAGCCGAGAACGAGTTTTAGTGAAGATGCACTCAAAGAATTAGCGTCATCCATAAGAGAACTAGGCGTCATTCAACCTATTACAGTTAGAAAATTAGATTTCAATAAATATCAATTGGTTTCTGGGGAGCGTAGATATCGAGCCTCAAAAATGCTTGGTCTTGAAACTATTCCTTCCTATATAAGAATCGCCAATGACCAAGAGTCTTTGGAAATGGCTCTTGTTGAAAATATCCAGCGCCAGGATCTTGATCCTATTGAGGTTGCTCTATCCTATCAACGACTTATTGATGAAATCGATCTCACTCAGGAGGAAATGAGCGAAAGAATTGGCAAAAACAGGTCGACTATCGCCAACTATCTAAGACTTCTCAAGTTAGATCCTATAGTGCAAACAGGGATGAGAGACGGTTTTTTGAGCATGGGTCATGGTCGAGCACTTATCAATATTGACAGTACTGATATTCAACTTCAGGTTTACGAACAAATTTTAAAAGATAAATTATCAGTAAGGGAAACAGAAGCTTTAGTAAGGAGAATTCAAGATGATTCTGTAAAACCAAAAGACAAAAAAGAACCAAAAGTTGATGAAAAAAAGCAAAAAGCTTTAAAGCAGATCTCTTCTTATTTTGGTGCTAAAGTAGAATTAAAAGTAAACAAAAAAGGGAATGGCAAACTCATCGTTCCTTTCTCTTCTGATGAGGATTTTCAAAGAATTAAAAAATTAATACAAGGTGACTCGTAATTTCCTATACTCTCTTGTATTTACATTAGGCGGATGTCTATTTACTTTTGGGCAAGTTCAAGATAGTCTTGAAATAAAAAGCGTAATGACTTCCACCGAGGATGCTTTCAAACTTGATCTTTACGACCCTTTGGCTCCTGCAAGATCAGCTTTTTACTCTGCAATACTACCCGGGTTGGGTCAGGCTTATAATGGCAGTTATTGGAAAATTCCGCTGGTTTACGCTGGAATTGGAACCAGTCTATATTTAGTCATACAGAACGACACTCAATATAATCGCTACCGGGATGCTTATAAACGAAGACTAGCAGGATTTACAGATGACGAGTTCCAGAATATTTTGGAAAATGAAGGACTTATCAATGCTCAAAAACAATTTAGACAAAATAAAGAATTTGCAATTTTAGCGACAGTAGCTTTTTATTTATTCAACATTGTAGATGCTAATGTTGACGCTCACCTTCGTCAATTTGATGTCTCTAAAGATCTTTCACTCAAGCCAAATTTTGAACCTAATTATTTGAGTGGAAACATTGATTATGGCTTAACTTTGAATTTTAAATTTAACTAAATGAAGTTTGCAATACTAGGATACGGTAAAATGGGTAAAACTGTAGAAGAAATTGCCCTTTCCAGAGGTCATGACATCGTTTACATTTCGTCAGAACAACTAAATATTGACGAATTAAAAAAAGCTGATGTTGCCATTGATTTCAGCATTCCAGAAGCAGCTTTCAAAAATATTAGCACTTGTCTTAAAAACGGCGTTGCCATCGTTTCGGGAACAACAGGATGGCTTGACAAGTATGAGGATGCGGTAGATAAGTGCAATTCTGAGTCCGGACGATTCCTTTATGCTTCCAATTTCAGTGTTGGTGTAAATGTTTTTTTTGAATTGAATTCCTACCTGGCAAAAATGATGTCTGGACTCGAAGAATATGGGGTGAAGCTGAAGGAAGTTCATCATCTGGAAAAGAAGGATGCTCCAAGTGGAACAGCCATTAGCTTAGCAGACCAAATTATCAAAGAGACCAATTATGCATCCTGGAATCACCCTCCAAAAGATGATAAAGCTTCTATTAACATTGAAGCTGAACGAGAAGCGGGTATTTTCGGTTTTCATGATGTGACTTATGATTCTGATATTGATACTATTTCTATTTCACATAATGCAAAATCCAGAAAAGGATTCGCTCATGGTGCTGTTGTTGCCGCAGAGTGGATTTTAAAACAAAAAGAGGGTGTTTATTCTATGAAAGATGTCCTTAAACTCAATTCACCTTCTTAAAATATTTTTCATGTCATTTACAGATATACTACTTTTTATATTACTGATTCAGGTTATTCATTTTTTTGGGACTTGGAAATTATATCAAAGTGCTGGAAGAAAGTGGTGGGAAGCAGCCATCCCCATTTACAACGCAATTATTCTCTTTAAAATTATCAATAGACCTTGGTGGTGGGTCTTTTTGATTTTTGTCCCTATAGTCAATTTGATCATGTTCCCCGTGATATGGGTTGAAACTGCCAGAAGTTTTGGCAAAAATGATACAAAAGACACTATTTTGCAGCTCATCTCGCTAGGGCTTTACACGTATTACATTAATTATTTCACTACACATGAATACATTGAAGATAGAAGCTTAAAAGCTAAAACTAAATCTGGAGATTTTGTAAGTTCTATTTTATTTGCGGTTGTTGCGGCTACTATTGTGCACACCTATATTATGCAGCCTTTCACGATACCGACTTCATCTCTGGAAAAGACATTACTGGTTGGTGATTTTCTTTTTGTTAGTAAATTTCATTATGGCGCGAGATTACCACAAACCGCAATTTCGTTCCCGATGGTTCATGATACCATTCCTCTTGCAGGTATAAAATCCTATACCAACACACCTCAATTGCCATATTTAAGATTACCTGGATTTCAAAAAGTCCAACGTAATGACATTGTTGTATTCAATTGGCCTATAGATACTGTAAGAATGTTTAGAGACCGCTCTGGCAAACATTATGACAAACCTGTCGATAAAAAGTCTAATTACGTCAAACGAGCCGTTGGTGTAGCAGGAGATTCATTGAAGATCGTTGATGGTAAAATCTATGTCAACAATTCCCCTCTTCAACTACCAGACCGAGCTAAACCTCAATATTCATATTTGGTTCAAGGAAAAGGACAAGGTTTCAATATGCGAAGTTTAGTGGAAATATATGGGATTACAGATGGATTACAATGGGTAAACAGAGAGCGAAACTTATACCAGGTGAATGCTATCACTGAAGAAAATCTTGCTAAGTTTAAAAATCATCCAAATGTAAAATCAGTTCAGCGAATTATTTCACCAGAAGGTGAAGCTGATACTGGCATCTTTCCTAATAATGGAAAAGTCAACTGGAACAGAGACAACTTTGGTCCCATTTATATTCCAAAAGCAGGGCAAACTGTCCAACTTGGTCTTGAGACTTATTCACTATACAGAAGAATAATAGAAGTCTATGAAGGCTCTGAAATGGGATTTGATAACAAGCTCAAGGTAAAAGGGTCTCAAGTCTATCTTAATAGTGAACCTATCAATCAATATACCTTTAAACAAGATTACTATTGGATGATGGGAGATAATCGTCATAATAGTGAAGATAGCCGCTATTGGGGTTACGTACCACAGAATCATGTTGTTGGAAAACCAGTGTTTATCTGGATGAGTTTGGACTCAAATGCTAGCGGCCTTATAGAGAAAGTAAGATGGGAACGATTATTCACCACCGTTGGCGGAGAGGGTAAACCTACCTCCTATTTAGTTTATTTTTTGATAGGAGTAGTTCTTATCATTGGTTACAATTATTTCATCAAAAAGAAAAAATAGACTGTGAAACCACTTCTTGTAAATCCCAGTTATTTTGGACCTGTTGATCTGTACGGTTTTATTGCTCAGACAGAAGACTTTGTATTCGAGAAACAAGACAATTACCAAAAGCAAACTTACAGAACACGACAGTACATCTATGGTGCCAACGGTAAACTTTTACTCAATGTTCCCATAAAGCATCGGGAAAAGAAAACAGATAAACACCAGAAATATAAAGATATACGTATAGAAAATGCTTTCAAGTGGCAACGTTTGCATTGGAAATCTTTAGAAGCCGCTTATAGAACATCTCCTTATTTTGAATTTTACGAAGATGAGTTTGTTCATCTTTTTGAAAATAAGGCCACCTTTCTTATGGACTTTAATCTGAAGTGTATGGAAGTTGTTTTTGAATGTATTGGCTTAGACATTGATTTTAAATTTACTGAAGAGTTTGATTTGTCAACAGAAATCTATCATGACCAGCGGAGTTTAACTCTTTCTAAAAGGAAACAAGAAGCTGAACTAGAAGAATATATACAGGTGTTTCAATCCAAATACGGTTTTATTTCCAATCTTAGTATTCTTGATCTTTTATTCAATAAAGGCCCGGCTACTTTAAATTATCTGGAGTCACAAAAGCTTTTGTTTTAAAGCTTGAAACCTGCCATAATTGGGTAATGATCTGAAAGTTTTAAATCGTAATTCTTAAAATCGACATTTTCAAGACTTTTCTCATAGAAAATAGCATCTATCCTAAGTGGTAGAAAATCAAAATCAAAAGTTTTTCCTAAACCCTGACCAGATTCAACAAACGCATCATTAAGATTATGCTCCAAAAGCTTGTTGGCGACAAAAGAAAATGGAGTGTTATTCATATCCATGCAGACTATTTTAGGAAAGCGTGTGGATTCAAAATTATCTGTGAGCATTTTAGCCTGTTCTTGTTGCTTAACAAAGGATTTACCGACTCTGCTGATGAGTTGTTGATGATTTTCTTTTTGAAGGACATTAACATCGGGAATGATCTTTAGTGACTCCAGATGAACTGCATAAACTCTAAAGGTGTCCTTATGTACTATGACATCAGCGTATATTGCGTTATTATGTGTATTTGGGAAATCAATAGTTCCTTTATTTATGATTCTATGTTTACTAAAGATAGCAATTCCAATTTTTGAGGATTTGGTTTTGAATTTTTCAAATGAATAAGGATATTCCTCTAGTTCAAATTCGTCAACCTTTAAATAATCTTGAAAGGATACAATGTCTGGAGATTCTGAAGAGATAAATTTTGAAATTTTCTCAGGTACTCGTTCTTCACCTATCCAATTATACTCATTGAATAAACGCACATTATAACTCATCACATTAAATGTGTTTTCAATATTTGAATTAGAATTTTTATTAAAAACAAAGATTTTACTTACATAAGAAAAGCCAGAAAGTACAAGTAATGTTGATAGCAAAAAATGAAGCTTGAGTGTTAAAATCCAGTAGACAGCAAATAGTAAATTAATAAGCATAAAAACTGGTAGTCCTAAATTCAGAATAGAAAGAAAAGCAGAAAATTTTGGAGGAACATAAGGCAGAATATAGGCCACAAGTAGACAGGCTCCAAAAAATATATTGAATGCAAAAATTATCTTTTGAAAAAAATTGAGCTTAGTTTTCATGACAATTACATGTCTTTTCCAGCTTTAAAAAGAAAATCCTTCTCTTCTTTGGTGAGACTATCATAACCACTTTTACTGATTTTATCTAAAATCTGATCTATCTTCTTCTGCTTATCCGTTCTACTAGTAGGTGAACTTTGTTTCTTATTGGTATTTTTATGGACGGTTTTCATATTGCTTTTCCTTGATTTTGGTTGAAAAAATTTAGCAAACCAATCTGTAAAAGTTTGCAACCATGAACCAATGTCGTTTCCTTTTTTAAGTTGAGTAATATAGAAATATCCAATAGCTGAACCTCCAAGGTGAGCCAGGTGTCCTCCAGGATTCGAGATCGGGATTTGGATCACGTCTAAAACAACTAAAAAAGTTGCAATCCACCAAAGTTTAAGATTTCCTAAGAAAAATAATCTTACTTGAAGATTTGGAGCTTGAGTTGCAGTTGCAACCAATATAGCCATTACAGATGCTGAAGCACCAATCAAATAGGATCTGCCTGTACTGCTAAAAGCAGGTAAAAGGTTATAGCTCAATGTATAAATGAGTGCACCGAAAATGGCCCCTAGAAAATATAAGTTCAGCATTCGTTTTCCGGAAAAATAAGTCAGAAAGAATTTCCCAGAAAAGTAGAGAATCAACATATTAGATAAAATATGAAAGATTCCAGAATGCATAAACGCATAGGTTATAATTGTCCAAGGCTTGTATGCATATTCAATAAGGCTCTTAGGAAAAACAAGCCATTCCACAAAAAAGCCTGTTGGAATTTGAAATAAAAACCCTAGCGTTTGAATAACAAATATGAGTAAAAACAAGGCTACGTTTACCCCAATCAGTTTCTCGAGGGTATCTGCCGTATTGTATTTGTAGGTTAATTTTTGTTTCCAGTCCATATCAATTCCATCTATTTTCTTCAAATGAATTCTTTTTCCAATAATACATGGTTATAAAACCTATCACAGCTCCACCGATGTGAGCCCAGTATGCCGTATTGGAAGGTCCAAGTAAAGTTACACCAGTTACAGCAGAAAAAAGATTCATTAAAAAATAACCTCCAATTAAATATTTAGCTTTTATAGGAATAGGAATAAATATAATAAAAAGAGGAAGGTTTGGATAAACAACTGCAAAGGCAGCCAGAATTCCAAAAATAGCCCCAGAAGCTCCTACCATAGGTGTGAGGTAGTTAGTAAATAGCTGGTTACTCACGTCTTTGGGAACTGAAGAATAAACTCTGTATTCTCCTGTTTTGCGTACACTCTCAAACATATCTGAAATTTCCTGAGGACTCACTCCAGCATCAATGTAGGTTTGATAGGCATTATTATATCCTATATAACTAAATAAAATTTGTAGACCAGCTGCACCTAAACCGGCAGATAAGTAGATAAATAAAAATTTATTCTGCCCCAGATATTGTTCCAATAAGCTTCCAAACATGTACAAAGCAAACATATTAAAGAGAATATGAGAAAAACTCCCGTGCATGAACATATGAGTTATGATTTGCCAAATCCCAAAATTTGGATTTTCTGGAAACCAAAGCGCGAAGATTTTATAGGCATAATCTCCAAGGTATCCTGCGCCAAAGAAGAAGATAATGTTAGCTATTAGTAAGACTTTTACCGTTTCGGTGATTCTTCCCATTTACATAAATTTTTTGTCGAAGTCTGATGCGGATTGTTTGACGAAAACTAAGCGATTTAGTGGAGTTAGCATAGGCTCTTTGCAAGAAAATAACAGATTTACAAGTTCTGTTTGCTCTTCCTTTTGCAAAACAGTACCATTCTTTATAGCCATGCTTTGAGCTAAGGATTTTGCAAGCAGATCTGTTTGGTCAAAGCCAGAATCCGGGATGTCATTTTCAAAATCGGATAAAAGTTGGTCCAGTAAAATCGAAGTTTCACTTTCTGGCAATCTGTTAGGGATTCCATTAATTCTGACAAAATCCTTTCCAAATTCTGAAATTGAAAATCCAGCATTGATCAATGATTCCTTTAAGATTTTAAAGACTCGCATCTCATTAACATCCAGCTGCAATTTCAGAGGAAACAAAAGCTGTTGGCTTAAAGCGGGTTGGGCAGTGATATTTTTCAGTAATTCTTCGTAAAGTATTCTGAAATGTGCCCGATGCTGGTCTATGATCAGCATTTCAGATTTTGTAGACGTAATAATGTATTTTCTCTGAAGTTGAAAAGTCCCGGAGGATTGATGAATTTGTGCTTGTCCTTGAAAGAGTGATGGCGTAACCTGTTCACTTTCTACTTCAATATTCATTAAATCCTCGCTACTATCGATGGTTTCAGTATATAATGATTCCCAATTTTGGGATGATTTTGATTTATATGAACTTGAACCAATTTTTGAATTACTTATTTTTTGTTCAGATTCGAAGGGATTAAAATTTCTGTCGACATCAATCGAAGGTATTTTGGCACCAGTTTTATGCTGAACATAATCTGTATCCATACTGGAATCCTTATTGAAATCTAGAACTGGAGATACATTAAACTGACCTAAACTGTGTTTGACACTACTTCGTAAAATCGAATAAATAGCATGTTCATTATCAAACTTCACCTCAGTTTTTGTAGGGTGAATATTTATGTCTATAGACTTTGGGTCAACTTGCAGATATAAAAAATAGGAAGGATAAGCCTTGTCTTTTAATAAACCTTCAAAGGCACTAGAAACTGCATGGTGCAGGTATGGATGTTTGATAAATCTATCATTGACAAAGAAAAACTGTTCTCCGCGGGATTTTTTAGCAAATTCTGGTTTACCTACAAACCCCATAAGTTTTATCAAATCGGTTTCTTCCTTTACAGGAACCAATTTTTCATTGGTTTTTGCTCCCATCACACCCACTATACGTTGTCGGTGATTTGCTCCAGGAAGGTTGAAAAGTTCACTCCCGTTATGAATGAGTTTAAAAGCAATAGACGGATGAACCAGCGCCACTCTTTGGAATTCATCAATCACATGCTTCTGCTCTACTGTTGTTGATTTTAAAAAATTACGTCTGGCAGGTATGTTGAAAAATAGATTTTTGACAGATAATGAAGTCCCTACAGGTGTAACACAAGGTTCTTGTTTCACAATAGTGCTACCTTCGATAATAAGATGAGAACCTAAATCATCATCTTCAGTTTTGGTCTTCATTTCCACATGAGAAACAGCAGCAATAGAAGCCAAAGCTTCTCCTCTAAATCCTTTGGTATGCAACCTGAAAAGGTCTTCAGCAGAATTGATTTTGGAGGTAGCATGGCGCTCAAAAGATAATCTAGCATCTGTATCGCCCATTCCAGAACCATTATCAATGACTTGTATTAACGTTTTCCCCCCTTCTTTTGCAATTAAAGTAACGGATGTAGCTTTAGCATCAACTGCGTTTTCCAAAAGCTCCTTAACTACGGAAGCGGGTCTTTGGACCACTTCACCAGCAGCAATTTGGTTGGCAACGTGATCGGGTAGTAAGTGAATGATACTGCGCATTGACTATTTTGAGGAAAATATGGATAGATCAAAATCGATAATCCATAAAAAGATGAGGCTTAAAATTAAAACGATCACAATTATGGTTTTGTTGACCCCTCGATTATTTCTATTTCTGGAATTTTCTCGAGCTTCTGCCCAATGGGAACCAAAATCTATATTATTTTTTGCGTCTTTATACTTAGCAAATTTGGAGTCAAAACTATAAGGATTTCCTGTATCCTTACCCTTATAATAACGTGGGGTATAGTTATATCTGGAATTCTTTCTTAATTTGAGTGACTTTAGTTTAAACATAATTTTTGATGAGAATTCAAAATTAAAGAATTTCCATCAATTCTTGTGACTTAAACCTTTTTAAAGCAAGTGAATTTCCTGGAGAAGATTAATTTGATTTATAGAATTTGGCATCTTTACGAAGTTGTGCCATTTTGATAGCTGCAATGGCAGCCTCAGCACCCTTATTACCATGAATTCCTCCTGAACGAGCAATGGATTGTTCTTTTGTATTATCTGTCAACACACAGAATATAACTGGAATATCACTTTTAAGATTCAATTCCATAATCCCTTGAGTCAATCCCTGACATACAAAATCAAAATGTTTGGTTTCACCTTGAATCACGTTTCCAATGGCAACAATAACATCTAGCATATCAAAGCTTTCCTGCATTTTTTTGCATCCATAAGGAAGCTCGAAACTTCCAGGAACATTCCATCTTACAATATTTTCCTTAATAGCACCAACGTCAATTAATGCATCAAAAGCTCCCTGAAAAAGATTTCCTGTAATGTCAGGATTCCACTCCGATACTACAAAGCCAATTTTCATGTCTTTAGCATTCGGAAGATTTTCCTTTTCGTAAACTGAAAGATTTTTTTCTGATGTAGCCATACTTAAAGAACTTCAGCCTGGCCAAGATAAACATCCGCATCTTTCGCTTCTGCAGAATTTGGAAATTCATCTTTAATTCTATTTAAATGTTTCTGAGCTGTTTCGCCGTCTCCTATACTAATCGCTGTAATAGCAGCTTTAAGCAAAAACTTAGGAGTCGTGAACTCGTTTTTCTTAAGATTTGCAGCATTTTCAAAATAGTCTAAAGCTTCTTTTGGTTGATCGAGCTGCAAAAATGCATCCCCTATGGAACCTTTTGCTAATGGCATTAAGATCTCATCATCAACATTAAATTTATCTAGATAGTCAATTGCTTCCTGGTAGTTTCCTAAATTTAAATGTGAAATACCTGCATAATAGTTGGCTAATTGTCCAGCTTTTGTACCACTATAGCTGGAAGCGATGTCTTCAAAACCGAATTTACCATTTCCGCCTTGTAAAGACCTTGTAAAAAGTGAATCTTGTTGAGCACCTGAGGCTTCTATGGCGGAATCAAAAAACTGCTGAGCTTGATTCATCTCATTTGCAGCTTCCACTTCATTAGGCTCCTGAATAAATTTCTGATATCCTAAGAAGGCTAAAATCACTACAGCAATAGCTATTATAACTCCAAAAATTGGTTTTTGATATTTAGATAGAAATTGCTCAGTTGAACTAGCGCCTTCATCTAAGGTGCTAAATACTTCAGCCGTTGTAGATTCGCTTTCAATCTTTTCTTCGCGTTCAGCTTTGTTGTTTGGTTTATTACCTCTCTTCTTGTATGATGCCATAATAGTGTTTTGTTCTAGTGGGCAAAAATATAATTTTATTCCATATACAATACACTATTTATTTGATATTTTTACATTTCAACTTTTATCAAATTCAGCAGTAAAATCCAGGTTTTACAGGAGAAATAAATTGAAGTACCCAAATGATATTAAAAAAACTGTCACTTATAAATTATAAGAATTTTGAGCAGCTGTCCTTGGAATTCGATTCTAAAATAAATTGTTTTGTTGGTAAAAACGGAATTGGCAAAACCAATATCATAGATGCTATCTACCATCTAGCTTTCGGAAAAAGTTATTTCAATCCTATTACCAGTCAAAACATAACGCATGGCGAAGAGTTCTTTATGCTGGAAGGAGATTTCATAAATGGTGAGAAATCTGAAAAAATAATCACCTCCTTTAAAAAAGGCCAGCGTAAATTGATGAAGAGAAACGGTAAAGAGTACGAAAAAATTAGTGATCATATAGGAACTATTCCTTTGGTCATCATCTCCCCTACAGACCGTGACTTGATTCTTGAAGGGAGTGATACGCGAAGAAAATTTATGGACGGCGTTATTTCTCAGGGAGATAAATTATACTTGAATACTCTTTTGAAATACAATAAAGTACTTTCTCAACGCAATGCACTTCTAAAGTATTTTGCTGCAAATCGAACTTATGATGAAACCAGTCTTGAAGTTTATGATGACCAAATCGTTGAACTTGGAAAAGTGATTTATGAAAAACGTGAGGAGTTCATTGAGGAATTTAAACCTATTCTCCAGAAAAGATATCAGGAAATAAGCAACTCCAGAGAGAAGATAAGCTTAACTTATAAAAGTCAGTTTAACGACGAAGAGTCCTTTGAAAACATCCTAAAATCTGGATTAAAAGCAGATTTACAGCGTCAGTTTTCAAATTATGGCACTCATAAAGACGACTTGATTTTCAAAATAAAATCACATTCAGTTAAAAAATACGGTTCTCAAGGTCAGCAAAAATCGTATCTGATTGCTTTAAAATTTGCTCAATACGATTTTTTGAAGTCTCATTATGGCGTTAAACCCATTTTGCTGTTGGATGATATTTTTGATAAGCTTGATGAAGACCGTGTATCACAAATTGTAAAAATGGTGACCGACGATGAACTTGGACAAATGTGTATTAGTGACACCCATCCTGATCGAACTGAGGAAGTTGTAAAGAAAAATGCAACACATTATAAAATGATAAATTTAGAAGATGAAATTTAATTTTTTACTTATTGGCTTTTTATTTTTAGTATCCTGTAACTCCAAGCCGGACTATAAAGATGTGGAAAAGCTCAATGGTTTTTGGGAAATAGAAAAAGCTGAAACTCCTTATGGTGATAAATCCTATACTATGAATCAAATGGTTGATTATTTTCAAGTTGAAGATTCCACAGGGTTTAGAAAAAAAATGCAACCCAGCTTATTAGGAAATTATCAGTCTTCTAAGAATAGAGAGTACTTCAAAATCAAAAATTATGAAGACAGTCTTGTTCTCATTTATAACAATGAATACGATACTTGGACGGAAACATTAATGAGTATCAGCAAAGAACAATTTGTTGTAAAGAACAAGCAAAATTTTATTTACACCTACAAAAGACATAACCCTGATAACATAGATTTAGATGAAAAATAAGAGAGCCAATGAAGAGCAGTCCATGAAAGATCTTGTAGAGATGTTTAAAAATAAACATCGCCTCAATCCTGGCTTAGACAAGGTTGATGTTGAAAATGCCTGGATGACACAATTGGGGCCTGCTATAAAAAATTATACCGACCAAATCAAATTCAGAAATACTGTACTTACTGTTCATCTATCCTCGTCAACTTTGAGAGAAGAATTGAGTTATGGTAAGGAGAGAATTATAAAAACACTCAATGAAAGTTTGGGTAAAGAGCTTATTTCAAAACTAATTTTAAGATAATGAATATGAAAATTGAGAAAGTTACTTTTAAAAATAAAAATGGAGATCAACTTGTAGGTAGATTGCAGTTTCCGATGTCTCAACATCCTAAAGCTTATGCTATTTTTGCTCATTGCTTTACTTGCGGAAAAAACCTGAAAGTCGTTAGAGAAATTTCATCTGCTATTGCAGAACTGGGAATTGCAGTTTTGAGATTTGATTTTACTGGATTAGGACAAAGTGATGGAGAATTTGAAGACACAAATTTTTCTCATGACGTTGAAGATTTAATACAGGCCTCAAATTTTCTGGAGAAAGAATACGAAGCTCCAAGTTTACTAATAGGACATTCACTAGGAGGAACAGCGTCTCTTTTTGCAGCAGAGAAACTTGATAATATCAAAGCGATTGTCACAATTGCAAGTCCATCACAACCTTCTCATGTTCAAAATTTAATTCAAAAGAACTCAAATTCTAATGAGGAAAATGGAGATGTTAAGGTCAATTTGGGTGGAAAAGACTTTACTATAAAAAAACACTTTTTGGAGGATATAAATTCAAAAGATACAAAGTCACTCCTGAAAAATTTAAACATTCCCTTTTTAATAATGCATTCTCCAGAAGACAAAATTGTCGTTGCAGATAATGCCGAGGAACTTTACAATTGGGCTAATCATCCTAAGAGCTTTATAAGTTTAAATGAAGCCGATCATCTATTAAATGAAAATATCGATGCCTCTTACATAGGAAATCTTATAGGCCATTGGGCTACAAACTATCTTGATATTTCTATTAATAAAAACCTTGCCATGGACTCAGAAAGCCAATCTGCGGCAATTCTTAAGAATGAAGATAAATTTACAACACACCTAAAAGTTGGAGACTTTGCATTTTTAGGCGATGAACCTGAAGACAAAGGAGGTGATAATTTAGGTCCCGCACCTTACGATTTTCTTACTGCAGGTTTAGCAGAATGCACTGCAATGACACTTCATGTTTATGCAAGACATAAGGAATGGGATCTTGAAGAAGTTCGTGTACACGTGAATCATGAAAAAAGAAAAGTTAAGGATGATGAAGGTAAAACCACAAAAAAGGATTTTTTCAACAAAAAAATAAAAATAATTGGAAACTTAGAACAGTCTCAAATTGAACGTTTAATGGAGATTGGTGACAGGTGTCCGGTGCACAGAACCCTTCATTCTGATATTGAAATTACATCTGAACTTATAAACCAAAAGTAATGTTAAGTCAATTTCAAAATTTGAGTAAAGTCACTATTTACACTACATTTACAATTAATTTTTAAATAAATACTTATGAAAAAAATAGGATTATTAACCTTTGCACTTAGTTTATTTCTAGCGATAGGTTGTAATGAAGCTAAGAAGAAAGATAGTGAAAAAGATAATAAAGAAGCTGTTGGTGTAACTGATACTATCATTACTATTACTCCTTTGATGGAAGAGTCACCAGAATATTCAGAAGCTACTTTAACACATCCAGGTGGACAAGTTATACAAGTGCCAGCAGGCTCGGTAGATTTTGACTTTGCAGTCGAAAATTATGAACTTGGAGTACAAACTGCGAATGCAGGAAAGAATGGTCTAGCAAATTCTGCTAAAGGCCAACACATACATTTTATACTAGACAATGATCCATATTCGGCCCATTATGAAAGTGAATTCAGTAAAGATATCTCTGAAGGAGAACATATTTTACTCGCATTTCTTTCAAGATCTTACCACGAAGCTGTAAAAAATACAAACTCATTTGTAGTTAAAAAGATTGTAGCAGGTAATCCGTCTGAAAATCAAAAAATGGATATTGATTTTTCAGCAGAACATTTATTCTACAGTCGCCCAAAAGGGACTTACAAAGGAGAGGATACTGAGAAGGTTCTATTAGATTTCTTTTTAGTTGGAACTGAAATAAGTGAAGATGGAAACAAAGTAAGAGTTAGAGTAAATGATGGAGAAGAATTTTTACTAAATCAATGGATTCCTCATGTAATTGAAAATATGCCACTAGGTGAAAATAAAATTCAATTAACTCTTGTGGATGAAAATTTGGAACCAATTCCAGGTCCTTTTAATTCTGTAACCAGAACTGTGACTTTAGTAGAATAAAAAAAATCAACAAAAAAAACCACGCTAATTAGCGTGGTTTTTTTTTGTTTGAAAAACTTAAAGTTAGAAATTGTCAGATGAGATAACTACAAACGAGCTTGGCTCATTATTGGTAGATATATTTTCTGCTGTTATGATTATCCTAGAAGGTTTAAAGGCTGTAGTTGTATTTAAAGAACCTTTTCTTGTACTTGAGAACATCCCACTTGACATGTTAAGCTTTCCTAGATTTTTGGTTCCTTTAGCGGTTTCAATCCAAACCACATACATCTCCTTTGGTGGATTTAAGCGTTCTGGATCAGTTAAATTTTCAGCCTTCAAATCAATCTTGTAATTATCATTCCCATCCTGCTTAACCTTTGCAGAAATGTCTGCACCTGGAACAATTTGAGAAACTGGAAAATTGACCTTTGTACCACAAGATGTGATAAGGATTAATGCAAAAATTGATAACGTTAAGCTAATTTTATTTTTCATGGTTTTATTTTTATGTTATACTATAACTTACAACATTTTTACGCATTATCCTAATATTAATAGTGTTTTAAAAAAATAATTGCTTTTGTAATTTCAGATGACATAATTCGGTCTTCTTTTACAATTGGCACTTTTTTTCTAAACGCCTTCAAAATAGATTCAACAACTGTAGAGCTTGTCAGTGGTAATCTAAAATACATAGCCTGAGAAGCGTTGAAAAGCTCTATAGCAAGAATTCGCTCTAGATTATCTACAATTCTGTTGAGCTTTGTCACAGCGTTTGCGCCCATACTAACATGATCCTCTTGTCCATTGGATGAAACTATAGAGTCCACACTAGCAGGAGTACATAATTGTTTATTTTGACTTACAATACTTGCTGCTGTGTATTGAGGAATCATAAACCCACTATGAAGTCCAGGAGAGCTCACTAGAAAAGTGGGCAAACCCCGTAAACCAGAGACGAGCTGGTAAATTCTTCTTTCAGAAATATTACCAATTTCACTCACTGCTATAGACATAACATCCGCTGAAATAGCTAAAGCTTGGCCATGAAAATTTCCTCCAGATATAATCTTATCCTCCTCTACAAAAACATTAGGATTATCCGTTACACTATTGATTTCAGTTAATAAGGTTTGCTCAACGTATCGCAAAGCATCTCTAGTTGCACCGTGAACTTGAGGGACACACCTGAATGAATATGGATCTTGGACATTTTGTTTTTGATTTTTAGCAATCTGACTTCCTTTAAGCAACTCTCGTATTTTTTCTGCAGTTTCAATTTGTCCTTTGTGAGGTCTTACCTGGTGCACCAAATCGTCAAATGGTGCCATATTGCAGTCAAATGCATCTATAGAGATTGATGCTATAGTGTCTGCCCACTTCATTAATCGCTTAGTTTTTAAAACATTTCTTAGCAAATATGCACTCATAAATTGAGTGCCATTGAGCAATACTAGTCCTTCCTTAGATTGAAGCACTAATGGCTCCCAGCCAAATTTTTGTTTCAAAACTGAAGCATTTTTTAAATTACCGTTTATGCTGACTTCCCCTTTCCCTATTAATGGTAAAGCCAAATGTGCTAAAGGAGCTAAATCGCCAGAAGCCCCTAAAGATCCAAGCTCAAAAATGACTGGCATTACATCTTCGTTATAAAATTCTATCAGTCTTTCTACAAGCCCCAATGAGACTCCAGAATTACCATAGCTTAGGGATTGAATTTTCAGCAACAACATCAATTTCACGATCGAATCATCAACTCTATCTCCTACTCCACAAGCATGGTACATCACCAAGTTTTCTTGTAAAAAAGTAAGTTTGTCTTCATTTATTTTGATATTACATAAAGACCCAAAACCAGTATTTACTCCATATATAGGTTGTTCACTCTCTTTTTGCTTTTTGTCCAGATATGCTCTAGCCTTACTGATTTTAGAAACAGCTTCTTCGCTTAGGGCTAGCTTATAATTTCCGTCTATCAAAGTTTGAATTTGAGAAAAGCCGAGAACTGTAGAGTCAATATAATGGATCTGTAACATCTAATTATCTTTTTTCAAAGATAATATTTAAGAATTGTTTAATCCTTTAGTTTAGAGAAAGTATAACCAAAATAGTTGAAAAGGTCTGAGGCGATTAAGCTTTCTTCAGATGAATTTTTTGACGCAAAATCACCAGCAAAACCATGAATAAAGGCTCCTAAAATTGCAGCATTTAGGCTAGAATAACCCTGAGCCAACAATCCAGTGATCAGACCAGTCAGAACATCACCACTACCTGCGGTTGCCATTCCAGAGTTACCGGTAGAATTCACAAAAACTTCATTTCTATAGACACATAAAGTATAAGCATCTTTTGCCAAAACTATAATATCATGTTTTTTTGAAAATTCTTTAACTTTTTCTAATTTTTCAAAATCATCCTTCCAGCTCCCAACCAATCTTTGCAATTCTCCCGAGTGTGGGGTTAGAATAGATTTCTTCGGAATTTGATGCAACAAATCTTTATGCTCTGCAATTAGGTTTAACGCATCTGCATCAATAACCAAAGGTTGCGTAGAATTTCCTAACCACGTCTCTAAAGCTTTCTGAGCATCTTTTGACTTTCCAATTCCTATACCAATACCAACAGCATCAGGTTGAAAATCCAGATCTTCATAACTTATAAAATCCTCTGATTTATTGTTTATCAACATGGCTTCAGGTAAATACTGTAGTAAAGCATCATGTCCTCTGCTTGGCATCATTACACTTGTTTTGCCAACCCCAGACCGCATACAAGAGGAAGCGGAAAGCAATACACTGCCGAGCATAAGTTGACTACCTCCCACTATTACAGCATGGCCGTAAGTTCCTTTGTGGGAGAACTTTGATCTTTGCTTTAAAAGATTTTTAGCATAATTCAAATCAACGAAAACAATTTCAGTAGATATTTGTTCTAATCGATCCTGACTCAAACCGATATCTATGATTTTAACATCCCCTACAAAACTTGAGTAATCAGGAAGATAAAATGAAAATTTAGGAGTCTGAAACGTAAGTACAATATCCGATTTGAAGACTTGTTCATTTTCACTAGGAGATTGATCCATATACATTCCACTTGGCATGTCTATGGCGAAAGTTTTAGGAGAAATTTCGTTTACAGATTTTATTAAGTTTTGAACAAAATCTGGCATTGGTCGATTGAGACCAACCCCAAAAATGGAATCAATAATAATATCATGTGAGTCAAAGTCAGGAAGATTTGAGGTATCATCGATTTCTTCAATATTACACTTTGACTGTTCCTTTAGCCTTTCAAGATTTTTTTTATTATCTTCTGAACGTGAGGGTGTAAAATTGACGAGATAAACGTCGACATCATAAGCATCCTCCGCTAGAAAATAAGCAATCGCCAAGCCGTCACCTCCGTTGTTTCCTGGGCCAGCCAAAATTTTGATTTTTTTAGCACCTGAACTTAAATGAATCTTGATTTCTTCATAAGCCTTTCCAGCCGCTCGTTCCATCAATTCCCATGAGCTTATATGTTGTTCTTTACAACTATACTGGTCTAAGTCTGATAATTGAGACGCATTCAAGACTTTCATAACGTTGAGGTTTGTTTATTATTTAGGCTGCTTTTTCTCCCATTCCCAGGCATCATTCAAGGCTTGTTCTAAATTCCTTTTGGCTTTCCAGCCCAAAACATCATTAGCTTTACTTGTTTCTGCATAAGCTGCTGTAACATCTCCAGGTCGCCTATCTACAATTTTGTAATTTAAATTTTCTCCTGAGGCACTTTCAAAGGCAGTTATCACTTCCAAAACAGATGATCCTACGCCAGTACCCACATTAAACACCTCATAACTATCTTTAGCCTGTGAGGATAATAACCGCTCAAGGGCGAAGACATGAGCTTCTGCTAAGTCCATGACATGAATATAATCACGTATGCAAGTCCCATCTGCTGTTGGATAATCTCTTCCGAAAACAGATAATTGTTCACGTTTTCCAATAGCTGTTTGAGTGATGAAAGGAACTAAATTTTGTGGGGTACCCAAAGGCAATTCTCCAATTTCTGCTGTTGGGTGTGCGCCTATAGGATTAAAATATCTAAGTGAGATTGCCTTAAGTTTATCATTTGCTTTGCAGGTATCTCTAATGATTTCTTCACCAATCTGCTTTGTATTTCCATAAGGAGACATCGCTTTCTTCACTGGAGCATCCTCAGAAATAGGAAGTCTTTCAGCTTCTCCATAAACCGTACACGAGGAACTAAATATGATATTCTGCTCAGGTGAATTTACAAGATTTTGAAGTAAATAGGTAAGCGCTGCAATATTGTTTTCATAATAAAGCAATGGATTTTCAACACTCTCTCCTACTGCCTTTGATGCTGCAAAGTGAATTACACCTGCAATATCCTGATGCTTCACAAAAAAATCTTTTAAACTGAGTTTATCTCTTAAATCTAATTTTTCAAACTCTGGAGTTTTGGATGAAATGTTTGTAATTCCCTCTAGAACTTTTAAGGAAGAGTTCGAAAGATTATCTATAACAACTACTTCGAATCCTTTATGCTGTAAGGCAACTACAGTATGTGATCCTATAAAGCCAAGGCCACCTGTTACTAGTATTTTCATTCACTAAGATTGTTAAAATTTACCTGCAAAATACAAAAATTACCAGGCTTAAGTATTGTAAAGCTTACTTTTGATGTAAAAAATATAATGTCACAAAACGACACTTCCGTTAAGATCTTTAGATGGGTGAGTATCTTAGAAGCCATCTCTTTTTTGTTGCTTCTTTTAATAGCTATGCCTCTAAAATACATTTGGGATTTACCAGAATACGTAAGAATTGTAGGCATGGCCCATGGTATTCTTTTTATACTATATCTTATTGGCGGTTATTGGATGTTTGAGAAGCTTAACTGGTCGGTAAAGGTCCTGTTTATCGTGTTTCTGAGTTCAATTTTACCTTTTGGTCCATTTGTAGTTGAGCGTAGATACTTGCCTTAACTTAATACTCGTCATCATTCAATCTATCTTTGACGAATTCAACTTTAGTTTTTCCATGAGGCTTTGAATTACCATCTTGATCTAAACTTACCATTATTATCTTATCAACGATAATGATGGTTTTCCTTGTCATTTTATTTCTGACTTCGCATTTTAAAGTAAGCGAAGCATTACCGAATTTTACGACTTCAATTCCTATTTCTACAATGTCACCTTGTTGAGCAGAGCTTTTGAAATCAATTTCACTCATATATTTGGTAACTGTCTTTTGATTTTCCAATTGAATGATTGAGTACAATGCTGCTTCCTCGTCTATCCAAGCCAGGAGTTTACCGCCAAACAAAGTTCCGTTGGGATTTAAATCTTCAGGTTTTATCCATTTTCTTGTGTGAAATCTCATAATTATAGAATCTTAGTTTGATAGATTTTTTGAGCATCATTTATTACTTCTAAATGATCAAAAGCTAATTCAGGTAAATTTTGAAGATTAAACCACTGAGCTTCAACAGCATCATCATCAGCTTTTACTTTAGTATTATTATCAATAACTGCTAGGAATGCAAAAGCAATCGTTCTGCTTCTAGGGTCTCGATCTTGTTTATCATAATAACCCAAAAATTTTAATTGATCCGAGTTCAACTCTAAATGGGTTTCTTCTTTCAATTCTCTTTGACATGCTTTAACAACAAGCTCATCCGCATCAACAAAACCACCTGGCAGTGCCCAGTGATTTTTAAAGGGTTTATTTTTTCTTTTAATTAATAACAAATTCAACTCTTGGTTCTCTCTTGAAAATATTACAGCATCTGCAGTAATATTAATAGGTTGTGATATTGACATTAGTGAAATTTAAAGTATAAATATCTTTACTTTTTCTTGCTTGATTATTAAAGTAAAAATGATTAATTAATCATCCAAAATATTTGTATAAATTTCTCTTGTTAAAACAAAAAAAACCCTTCAAAAATGAAGGGTTTTAATTATAAAACTAAGTTTTATTACTTATGATTTTGGCATCACTACAGTATCAATAGCATGTATTACTCCGTTAGAAGCGTCAACATCTGTAATTACAATAGTAGAAGTATTACCATTAGCATCAGTTAAAATGACATTTTCACCATCTAGACTTGCTGTTAATTCTTCACCTTGTACTGTAGGAATTGTAAAGCTACCTTCATTATCATTGATAGCAGCTACTACATCTGCTGCCAAAAACTTACCAGAAACAACATGATAGGTTAAAATTCCAGTCAATGCATCTTTGCTGTCTGCTTCTAAAAGAGATGCTACTGTACCTTCTGGTAATTTTGCAAATGCATCGTTAGTAGGAGCGAATACAGTAAATGGACCTTCACTGCTAAGAGTTTCTACTAGACCTGCAGCTTTTACAGCAGTTACTAGCGTACTGAAATCATCATTTCCAGAGGCAACTCCGACAATAGTTTTTTGCTCCTCCATTGCTTCATCTGCAGAAGTATCAGCTTCCATTGTAGTTTCTTCTTGTTCAGTTTCTTTTTCTTTACTTTCATTGTTTTTACATGAAGTAAAAGCAATCATAGCGATTACGCTTAGACTTAAAAATAATTTTTTCATAGTAATTCTATTTGTTTGTTTGTTCAAAAATATTCTAAAAACACTGAACAATATTAATATACGTTATAATTTTTTGTTAATTAAATTCAATATAATCAATACTTTTGAAGCTATCTATGTTATTTCTTTCAAGTTAAAAATCTAATAAATTTCAAGAGTTTAAAAATAGACAATCAAACTGGCTAACCACTTCATTTATTTGAATTTACTCACTAAGTACAATTGTTTCTATTGTGTAAGGCAACTTTTAGTGAACATTTAAAAAAATAATTTGTATTTGAATTTAAAAATCTAATGAGGGAATTCATTGAAGTACCATAATTGCATTTTTGGATGCTATTGTTAACATTAATTTATGCGATTTTAGTTCGGTTGAAGCCGAACTAAAATTACATTTGCCCGATGAAATACCCAGATGATGATTTGTTATCCTATAATGTAAAACTCATTAAAGAATTGAGCGAGCATTTTGAAGAAGAGCATGAATTGCCACCTTTAGCATCGAGGATATACTCAAATTTAATTTTATCTGAAGTAGAGTCCCTTACGTTTGAGGAAATAATAAACATTACTTCTGCAAGTAAAAGTTCAGTCTCAAATCAACTCAACTTTTTAATTGAAGAGGGGCGCGTCGATTTCTATTTTAAAAACGATAAGAGAAAGCGTTATTTCAAAACAAACCAAGATTATCTAAAAAAAACACTTGAATTACATTTAGAAAAAATTCAAAGAGAAATAACAATGCTTCGCAAGATCATATGTTATAAGAAAGATCAGGATTTCAATAAGACCCGTGTTGGAATTTTTAAAAATCACCTTGAAAGTGAAGAAAAAAACATAAAAGCAACAATTGAACAGTTACAAACAAACGAGCAATAATTTAGAGCATGAAAATTAAATCATTTACACTTATAACCATATCAGCGATTTTGTTAATCGCTTGCCAAGAGAAGGGAACTCAACAAGCACCTCCTCCTCCACAACTTCCTATTATAGAAGTAGAAACTGAAGACGTTACTACTTATTCTGAATATCCAACACAACTAGAGGGTATCATAAGTAGTGATATAAGAGCAAAAGTATCTGGATATATTACTGATGTATTAGTGGAAGAAGGTGCTCCTGTGAAGAAAGATGAAATTTTATTCAAACTGGAAACAAGAAGCTTAAGCGGAGACGCATCAGCAGCAAAAGCAAGAGTAAACGCAGCGCAAATTGAAGTTGAAAAGCTTGAACCTCTAGTGGATAAAAATATTGTGAGTCAGAATCAATTGGAAACAGCTCAAGCTCAACTTGAAACGGCTAAAAGCGATTTGAGAAGTATCACTGCCAATGTGGAGTATGCTAACATCAAAAGTCCTGTAGATGGATTTGTGGGAACTATAAATTACAGAGATGGTGCGTTAATCAATCCTTCTGATATGCTTCCACTCACAAGAGTAGTTAAAACAAATAAAGTTTTTGCCTATTTCTCTTTAAATGAAAAGGATTATTTGAATATGGTTGACGATTTTAATCAAAATTCAGAAAAACAATCCGATTTAATTTCATCATTTCCTGAGCTTATTTTGATTTTACCTAACGGTCAGGAATACCCTACTAAAGGCAAAATCACAAGTATATCCAGTCAAGTAAATAGACAAACTGGAACTATCAGATTCCGTGCAACGTTTGATAATATTGATGCTACACTTAAAGACGGACTTACTGGGAAAATTCAAATACCCAGAAAAATTAATGATGCTACTGTTGTGCCAAGAATTTCTTCATTTTCTAGACAAGGAAAGGAATTTGTGTTCAAATTCAACGCGTTAGATTCTACTGTTACAGAAAAGGCAATAGATGCTGAAAGAGCAGATCCGTATTTAGTCATTAAGTCAGGAATAAGTAAAGGTGACATTATAATAGGAAGTGGTGTCAATAAAATTAAGAATAATGATAAAATTATTCCGACAACCTCTACGATGGATTCAATCGTAAACTCATTTGATAAAGTCTTTAAATAGAAATTATGCTAAAAACATTTATAAAAAGACCAGTTTTATCTACAGTTGTTTCTATCATTATAGTGATGCTAGGTTTATTAGGTATTCAAGAATTACCTGTAACCCAGTATCCAGATATTGCTCCTCCGACGGTTCAGGTGACAACGAGTTTTCCTGGTGCCAATGCAGAAACAATTCTAGAAAGTGTCATAATACCAATTGAAGAACAAATTAATGGCGTGGAAGGAATGACTTATATTACTTCCTCTGCTAGTAATGATGGGAGCGCTAGTATTACAGTTTTTTTTGAACAACAATATGATGCAGATATAGCAGCTGTAAACGTTCAAAACAGGGTGGCTAGAGCAAATGCTGTCTTACCAGATGAAGTTGTAAGAAGTGGAGTTATTACAGAGAAACAGCAAAACTCCGCACTTCTTTATGCTGCCATTTATTCTACCAATGAGGATTATTCTGACACTTACGTTCAAAATTATTTGAATATCAATATTCGACCTGAATTACAACGAATCAACGGCGTTGCAAACGTTAGTGTCTTTGGTGGTAAAGATTATTCCATGAGGGTATGGCTGGACCCCGATAAAATGGCAAATTATAATATTAATGCTTCAGAAGTCATTGCAGCCATAAGAGAACAAAGTCAGGAAGCTGCAGCAGGTTCTGTTGGTCAAAATGCAGGTAAAGCTTTTGAATATGTCATCACATATAAAGGCCGTTATAAAACGTCTGAAGAATATGGCAACATTGTTCTTAAGACTTTTGACAACAACCAATTCTTAAGACTTAAGGATGTTGCAGAGGTAGAACTGGATGCATTTTCCTACAATGCTTTATCAAGAAGTAGCGGCTATCCTGGAGTTAACTTTGGTATTTTTCAAACCCCGGGATCCAATGCTCAGGAAATTATTGAAAACATCTATGACAAGATGGATGACCTAGAGAAAAACTTTCCGGAAGGTGTGGAATATCTTGTGAACTACGATACCAATGAATTTTTAACAGCTTCTATCGACAAAGTACAGGAAACCTTAATCGAGGCTTTTCTATTGGTTTTTCTCGTTGTATTTTTGTTCTTACAAGATCTTAAATCTACCTTAATTCCAGCGATTGCGGTTCCTGTTTCTATCATTGGAACTTTCTTTTTTCTGAATTTATTTGGATACTCCATCAACCTTCTTACTCTTTTTGCACTTCTTCTTGCTATAGGTATTGTAGTCGATGATGCAATTGTTGTCGTTGAGGCCGTCTATGCCAAACTTGAAGATGGAGCAAAAGATGCCAAAGAAGCGTCTATTACAGCCATGAGCGAAATAAGCGGTGCAATTATATCCATCACCTTAGTCATGGCAGCTGTGTTTATTCCGATCACATTTATTCAAGGGCCCGCGGGTGTGTTTTACGAACAGTTTGGGGTTACGCTGATTGTTGCCATTGTGATTTCAGCCATCAATGCGTTAACTTTAAGTCCAGCTTTATGTGCCTTATTTTTGAAACCGCCCAAAGAACAAAAAGACAAACCCAGTTTATTGCAACGGTTCTATAATGCTTTCAACGCAGGGTTTAATGCCATTCTAAACAAATATATACATTCATTAAAGTTCCTGGTAAGGCAAAAATGGATCACACTTTTAATTTTGATTGTTGCAGGTGTAGCTATTTATTTTGCGAATGAACTCACGCCAAAAGGTTTTGTCCCAACTGAAGACAGAGGTGTTGTATTCATGAATCTGGAATTGCCAGTAGGCTCATCTTTAGATCGCACCTTTGATGCTACTGAGGAAGTATACGATAGGATTCAAAAAATTGAAGGTATTAGAACAGCTTCATTAATCTCTGGTAGAAATTTTTTCTCTGGAAATGGAAGTTCTTACGCACAAGGATTCATCATCCTTGAAAATTGGGAAGATCGAAAAACCGATGAAACTCAAATTGAAGCTATCGTCGGAAAATTAAATCAGGTCACCTCGACAATAGCAGACGCTCAAATTCAATTTTTCACCCCTCCAAGTGTCCCAGGATATGGAGCTGCCGATGGTTTTGAAATGCAATTAATAGATAAGTCTGCAGGTACATTCTCAGATCTGGATGATACTGCAAATCAATTTGTGGGTGGTTTATTTGGCGAAAGCTCTGTGGCATTTGCCAACAGTTCCTTCAGCGCAAAATTCCCACAGTATGATTTAAAATTGAATATCCCAAAGATCAAGGCTAGTGGTTTATCCGTTAATGAAGTGTTTACTACAATTCAATCTTACATCGGTGGCTTTTTCGTAACCAATTTTTCTAATTTTGGAAAACAATATAGGGTATTTGTCCAAGCCTTACCTGAGGACCGTGAAGATGATCAAAGTCTAAATAGTATTTTCTTGAAATTACCCACAGGAGAAAAAGCACCGATATCAGAATTTGTAGAATTAAAAAGAACCTATGGTCCGCAAGTCGTCAACAGATTCAATCTATATAATGCAGTAACCATAAATGGTAGTTCTGCTCCAGGTTTCAGTTCTGGTGATGCGATTTCATCAATCAGAAAAGTGGCTGACCAGCAATTGGGCAACGATTATGATATTGCTTTTTCTGGTATTACAAGAGAAGAAATTGCAGCTAGTGGACAATCTATCATCATATTTGCTTTAAGTATTCTTTTTGTTTACTTCTTTCTTGCAGCTCAGTATGAAAGCTACATGCTACCCTTTGCTGTTATATTGTCATTACCAATTGGAGTTGCTGGAGCATTCTGGAGTACAAATCTGGCAGGTCTGGAAAATAACATTTATTTTCAAATAGCGTTGATCATGCTAGTAGGTTTACTCGCCAAAAATGCAATTTTGATTGTCGAATTTGCGATCCAACGGCGTAAAGATGGCATGAGCATATATGATGCTGCTTTAGACGGAGCAAAGGTAAGATTAAGACCCATCTTGATGACTTCTTTTGCTTTCATTTTAGGATTGCTTCCCCTTGTGCTTGCAACAGGTGTTGGTGCTCAGGGAAATAATTCAATCGGTACTGGTGCAGCTGGAGGACTCCTGGTTGGGACTGTTATTGGAGTATTTGTCATTCCAGTGCTTTTTGTTGTTTTCCAATGGTTACAAGAAAAAGTAAGCCCATCCAGCAGAGCTCAAATCAAAAAATCTCAATCTCAAATACAAGAATCTGAATAGATTATGAAATATATCGTTAAAACCTTTTTCGTAATTATAAGTTTATTGACTCTACACTCTTGTTTTGTAGCCAAAGACTATGAACGCCCAGAGGAAGAAATCAACCCAATTAATTACAGAACAGATCAACTTCCTAAAGATTCTATACCCGTTTCAAAAGTAAGTTGGAAACAGATGTTTACAGACTCCATTCTTCAGAACCATATTAATGAAGCTCTCGAAAATAATCAGGATATAAGAATTGCACTGCAACAAATTAACATTGCAAACTCATATTACAAGCAAGGAAAGGCTGGATATTATCCAACTGTAAACATAAATGGAAGCTACACCTATCAAGAATTGGCTCCAAACTCTCAATTTGGAAGTTTCTTTTCTTCCATCGATCAATATGAATTGAACACAAATCTTTCTTGGGAAGCCGATATCTGGGGTAAAATCAGAAGTAATAAGAGAGCTGCTCAAGCTAGATATATGCAAACTGAAGCCGCACATAAAGCTGTTAAAACAGATTTGATTTCAAGAATTGCCTCAGGATACTATCAAATCTTAGCTCTAGATGAGCAAGTTACGATTACTGAGCAGACCTTGGAAAGTCGAAAAAAGAGTCTTGAAACCAGTGTAGCTTTAAAAGATGCAGGCAATCTTACATCGGTAGCAGTGAATCAAACTGAAGCTCAGGTATACGCTGCGGAAGCCCTTCTCCTTGATTTGAAAAACAATATTAAGCTTTTGGAAAACACGCTTTCGATCCTGAAAGGTCAATCACCACAAGACTTTGAGCGTAGTAAGTTTTCATCACAACAAATTAATCAAGAACTTACTACAGGAGTAGCATCAGATCTTCTTGAAAATAGACCTGATGTCATTGCTGCAGAATATCAATTGATCAATGCTTTTGAGTTAACAAACGTTGCCAAAAGTAGATTTTATCCATCTATTACAATTTCAGCAACGGGTGGTTTGCAAAGTTTGGAGCCTTCAGATTTTATTTCAGCAAATTCTTTATTTCTGACCTTAATTGGTGGTCTTACTCAACCTATATTCAACCGAAGACAAATCCGAACTGAATATGAAGTTGCCTTAAGTGAGAAAGAACAAGCTTTACTCAATTTTGAGAGAACTTTATTAATTGCGAGTAGGGAGGTTTCTGATGCTATGCTTAATTATCAAAATGCTGGTCAAAGGATTGATATTAAAACCAAAGAATATGGTGCTTACCAGAACGCCTTAGAGGATTCCAAAGAATTATTAAACAATGGATTGGCCAACTATCTTGAAGTCTTAAATGCTCAGGAAAATGCTTTAAATACAGAGCTTGAAGTCAGCAGAACACGTTTAGATAAATTTAATGCCATAGTTGAATTGTACAGAAGCTTGGGTGGTGGATGGCAGTAAACAATCAAAATATCTTTCGTTAGATTAAGGATATTTTTCAAACCCCTAATTTAATCGAAAGACAAATAGGATAATTAACTAAAAATCTGAGAGGTTTAAACACAAAAAAGCCGAGCAAATGCTCGGCTTTTTAATAATATATTGAAAAACTTTATTCTCCCATTTTTTCCATCAAGGCTTGAGAAAGTTTTTTGTAAGTTCCATTTTCTAAACGCTCTCTAATAGCAGAAAAGGCCTTTAAGGTTAAATCTATATCTTCCATGGTATGTGTTGCCGTAGGGATCATTCTTAGTAGAATTAATCCTTTTGGAATTACTGGATAAACAACAATAGAGCAGAAAATTCCGTGATTTTCTCTCAAGTCTTTCACCAACGCCATAGCTTCAGGAATGCTTCCCTTTAGATAAACTGGAGTCACACAACTTGTCGTTGTTCCGATATCAAATCCATTATCTTTAAGTCCATTTTGAAGGGCATTAACATTCTCCCAAAGTTTATCTTTGAAATCTGTCGATCTTCTTAATAACTCCAATCGCTTTAAAGCACCTTCAACCAATGACATTTGCAATGATTTTGCAAACATCTGAGATCTTAAATTATATTTCAAATAATCGATAATTTCTTTGTCAGCTGCAATAAACGCACCTGTGCTTGCCATAGACTTGGCAAAAGTAGCAAAGTAAACATCAATTTGATCTTGTACACCTTGCTCCTCACCTGCTCCAGCACCTGTTTTACCAAGTGTTCCAAACCCATGAGCATCGTCCACTAATAATCTAAAATTATATTTCTTCTTAAGTTCTACAATTTCTTTCAGTTTTCCTTGCTCACCTCGCATTCCAAAAACACCTTCAGAAATAAAAAGAACGCCACCACCGGTTTGTTCAGCAATTTTTTCTGCTCTCGCTAGGTTCAGTTCTATACTATCAAGATCGTTGTGTTTGTAGGTAAATCGCTTTCCCAAATGTAAACGCACACCATCTATAATACAGGCATGTGCATCTACATCATAAACAATCACATCATTCTTGCCAACTAAAGCATCTATCGTAGATAAAATCCCCTGATAACCGAAATTAAGAACGTAAGCTGACTCTTTACTTACAAATTCTGCCAATTCGTTTTGTAATTGTTCGTGCAATTCTGTGTGGCCACTCATCATTCTAGCTCCCATTGGATAGGCACTACCCCACTTTTTAACAGCTTCTTCGTCTGCCTTTCTTACTTCTGGATTGTTGGCAAGACCCAGGTAATCATTAATACTCCATGTGATGACCTCACGTCCTTGAAATTTCATTCTATTGCTAATTTGTCCCTCTAATTTTGGAAATACAAAATAACCTTCAGCTTGGTCAGCCCATTTACCTAAAGGACCTTTATCCCTATAAATCTTTGCGAATAAATCTTTCATTTTAATGTTTTTTTGTTAACAAAATTACCCATATTCATTTAGTTAATATTTGTAATGTGGGCGTTTTTTAAATTGCTTTTGTTTTGTTCATCATCTAAACCTGGATAATTAGTAAATCCTTGTTCCTTCATCCAATCATCGGAAAAAACTTTACTCATATATCTGGATCCGTGATCAGGAAAAATGGCTACTACTTTGCTGTTGGAATCAAATTCTCCCTCACAGTTTAATTGTTTAATACCCTGCATGACGGCTCCACTTGTATAACCAACGAACATACCTTCTGCTTTAGCAATATTACGAGCCATATAAGCACTATCTTCATCACTTACTTTCGTGAATTTATCTATACTGTTAAAGTCAGTAGCTGTAGGAATCAAATTTTTTCCTAGACCTTCTATTTTATAAGGATAAATTTCGCTCTTATCCAGTTTTCCTGTCTCATGGTATTTCTGAAGAACAGAACCAAAAGCGTCAATGCCTAGTATTCTGATGTTGGGATTCTTTTCTTTAAGAAACCTTGCAGTACCAGAAATTGTTCCTCCTGTACCACTACAAGCAACTAGATGCGTGATTTCACCTTCTGTTTGAGCCCAAATTTCTGGTCCTGTAGTCAAATAATGTGCATCTATATTCAAATCATTGAAATATTGATTGACATAAAATGAGCCTGGGGTTTCTCTATGTATTCGCTTTGCTACTTCATAGTAGGATCTTGGATCTTCCGGAGCCACATTGGAAGGACATACTGTAACGTCTGCCCCCATGGTTTTCAAAAGTGAAATTTTATCCTTAGAAGATTTTGAGCTTACAGCAAGAATACATTTATAACCTTTAATTGCAGCTACCATGGCAAGACTGAAACCAGTATTCCCAGAGGTGGTTTCTATGATCGTATCTCCTGGTTTTAAATCACCATTTTCCTCGGCTTTCTCGATTATGTATTGAGCAATTCTGTCTTTAGAAGCTAATCCAGGATTTTGAGCCTCATACTTGGCTAAAAATTCTCCCTGAAAATGTTGAGTTATATTTTTTAATCTTATTAAAGGTGTGCAGCCTATCAATGATAATAAGCTATCGTGAACATTTAAATTTTTATGCATAAAGCCTGCGTCTTTCACGTAAATGATTTATCTAAAATAAATAACAGTTTGCTAATTTACGTATTTTTTTACGATTACCCCTTTATTTGCTCTAGATCAAAGATAAACACATAGTCTTTTGCTAATTCTTTTAAAGCCTCGAAACGTCCTGAAGCACCACCATGACCTGCATCCATATTGGTCTCGAAAAATAACTTGTTGTCATCCGTTTTCAACTCTCTCAATTTAGCTACCCATTTTGCAGGTTCCCAGTACTGGACTTGGGAATCATACAAACCTGTTGTGACTAATAAATTAGGATAAGCTTTCGCTTCAATATTATCGTATGGAGAATAAGTCTTGATGTAATCGTAATATTCTTTTTCATTTGGATTTCCCCATTCATCATACTCTCCGGTAGTTAATGGAATGGTTTCATCTAGCATGGTCGTTACTACATCTACAAAAGGGACTGCAGCAATCACACCATTATAAAGCTCTGGAGCCATGTTGATAACAGCACCTACTAAAAGCCCGCCAGCTGAACCTCCCATTGCATAAAGATGATCTGGTGAAGTATATTTTTGGTCGATCAAATGTTTAGAAACGTCAACGAAATCTGTGAATGTATTTTTCTTTTGAAGTAATTTCCCTTTTTCATACCAATCTCTACCTAAATATTCTCCTCCTCTAACGTGAGCTATGGCGTAAATAAATCCTCTATCCAGTAATGATAATCTTGTTGATGAAAAGTAAGGGTCCATTGTTGCTCCATAACTTCCATAACCATATTGTAAGAGAGGATTTTTACCGTTCCTCTTAATACCCTTTTTGTAAACTAAAGACACTGGAATTTCAGTTCCATCACTCGCTGTTGCCCATATTCTTTCTGACAAGTAATTATTCTTGTCAAAATCAGGATCTTGTACTTCTTGTTCTTTTAAGATTTCTTCGGTTTTTTCAACCATATCAAATTCTATAACTGAGGAAGGTGTCGTTAAAGAATTGTATGAATATCTTAATTTATCGGTATCAAAATCTACATTAGTAACTGTTCTGGCAGTATAAGTTTCACTCGTAAATGGTAAATAATAATCTTCACTTTTATTCCATTTCTGAACGCGTATTCTCGTTAAACCATTGTAACGTTCGCTGGTAACAAGAAAATCTTTAAAAATATCGATTCCTTCAAGTAAAACCTCTTTTCTATGTGGAATTACTTCTTCCCAATTTTCTTCTGAAGTAGAATCGACAGTGGTTTTCATTAATTTGAAATTTAGCGCATCATCTTTATTGGTTAGAATATAAAAATGATCTTCATAATGTGCTAGATCATATTCTAAACCTCTTCTACGTTCAGAAAAAACTCTAAATTCATCATTCGGTGTATTGGCATCCAATATTTGATATTCATCAGACATTGTACTCGAAGAACCAATTATTAAGTATTTTTTGGATTTAGTTTTATAAACATAAGCATTGAAGGTCTCGTCTGCTTCTTCAAACACCAATTCATCATTCTCAACATCGTCTCCAAGTTTATGCTTGAAAATTTGATTGGATCTTAGAGTCTGCTCATCTTTTCTGGTGTAAAACAGGGTTTTATTATCATTGGCCCAAGTGGAACCACCTGTTGTGGTTTCAATTTTTTCGGAAAGGATTTCACCTGTCTCTAGATTCTTAATTTGAATGGTATATTTTCTTCGACTCACCGTGTCAATTCCAAAAGAAGCATAAGTATTATCTGAACTCACACTCACCCCACCAAGACTGAAATAAGCATGACCCTCTGCCATCGCATTGCAATCAAACATAATCTCCTCTTCTGCATCCATACTTCCCTTTCTACGGGTATATATAGGGTAATCTTTTCCCTTTTCATATCTCACTTGATACCAATATCCATTCAACTTATAAGGAACTGAAGAATCGTCTTCTTTGATTCTTGACTTCATTTCCTCAAACAATTCATTTTGAAAAGCTTTGGTGTGAGTTGTGGACTCTTCGTAATATTTATTTTCAGCATTTAGATAATCTATTACCTCTGGGTTTTCTTTATCGTTCATCCAGTAGTAATTGTCTACCCGACTATCGCCATGAATTGAAAGTGTTTTTGGTTTTTTTTCTGCAGTAGGTGGTTTTAAATCTGTATTTATCATCTTCGAGTTTTCATTTTTGCAAGAAGTCGCAAATATAATGCTTAGGGCAAGAACAGGAATTAATAGTTTCATAAGACTGGTTTTAATTTATACCGAAATACTTTTATTTCGGACACACAATATAGTAATTTTGTAGATCAATTAAATACAAAAGATATGTTTGGAGATATGATGGGTATGATGAATAAAATCAAAGAAACCCAGGCTAAAGTAGAGGAAACCAAAAAAAGACTGGATAGTGTCACAATGCTTGAAAAAAGTAATGATGAACTTTTAAAAGTTAAAATCACAGCTAATCGCGAGATCAAATCTATTGAAATTGACGACGAATTACTGCAAGACAAGGAGCAACTCGAAGACTATTTAATACTCACTTTAAATAAAGCCATAAAAAAAGCTGGAGAAGTCAACGAAGCAGAAATTTCTGCAGTTGCAAAGGACGGTTTACCGGATATACCAGGTCTAACCAGCTAGAAATCGCTATATCTAAGTCGAAAATTGTTATTTAAGGTACAAGATTTAAATGAAGTCATTAATTAACTTTAATGACTTTTTTTGACTTTCTGTTTGTCGCAACCCAACCAAATGTAAAATTAAGCAATGGCCCAAAACCGCTGGAAACCCCTATTCCATCATAATAGCCTAAGCCAATTTCAAAAGTGGTATTGAATCCTTTTTTATTGGTTCGTTGCCATCCATAAACACCTCCATAAAATGCCAAAGAAAATTCTCCGATGTCATTTAGGTTATCAGCCAGCTGTAAAGGCTCCCAAAACAAAGTTCTTGCTGGACCAAAATAATTTGCAGAATTTCCTACAACCTCCATCCCAAAGTTGTAACGCTTTTTAAAATTATGATAATATCTCACTCTAGTGTGCCAGGCCAAGCCAAATGAATAGCCTTCTTCGTAGGTGGCTAGTCCTGGAGCTAGACTTGACGAAATACTTACATTTTTAAACAGCCCTAGCTCGTAGCGTATACCTAGAAGGTTTAAGGTGAACTGATGCCTTTCTAAGTTGGGTGTTCCATCCCAGCTTTCGACATATTGCTGTGCTTTAGTTGGCAAACAAAGAAGAAAAAACAGACCAAGAAGCAAGAATATCTTTAAATTCATTTTTATAATTATAAAAACAAATATCAACTATTTCTGAAATTCAACATAGAATTACAAATCATTATTTGAAGCTTAAATTTGATAGGGTTGAATATATTTTGCACTAAAATCATATATCCGCACGTTTAGTTTTATAAAATATAAGTTAATGGTTTATGTTTCTAAATCAAAAACTATATTTGCCATAACAATATACTACTGGATGAGATTTACATCATTATTTTTAATTTTACTAACCATTACGACCTTAACGTCTTGCATTAGCACCAAAAGACTGACTTATTTATCTGAAGATAAAGGAACTGAAGCTGATAGTTTAATTTCATTTCAGCAAATGCAACGTCCATATAGAGTTCAAATTAACGATCTCTTAAGTATAAGAGTCAAAGCATTAGATCAGGAATTAACTAGTATGTTTAATCCTATAGGTGATGCTGAAAATTCAACGGCGACTACAGAAGAAAGGGCTTATTTTGATGGATTTCTTGTAAATAGGCATGGTGAAATAAGAATTCCAACATTGGGAAAAATAAAAGTAATTGGTCTTACTTTAGAAGAAATCAGGCTTAAACTTGAAGGCATGCTTCTTAATGATTATTTCAAAACTGAAGCTAATATTTTTATAACAGTCAAATTAGCTGGGCTTCGTTACACAACACTTGGGGAAATAGGAACAGGAAGTCAAGTTATTTATAAAGAGCAAGTTTCCATAATGGAAGCTATTGCAAATGCTGGAGATATTACACTTTATGGAGACAGGAGAAATGTGAAAATCTTGAGACAATACCCGGAAGGTCAGCGAATTCACAGAGTAGATCTTACTAAAATATCGGCTGTAAATTCACCTTACTACTATATTCAACCTAATGATTTAATCATCGTTGACCCATTGCCACAAAAATCATTGGGTATTGGTGAAACAGGTTTTGGAACATTGGCCACTGTATTTTCTCTACTCACTGGACTTACAATTTTATTGATAAGATTATAATGGATGAAGAATTCGAAATAAATGAATCTACTGGTTACTTTGACTTTAAAGGCTTTATAGTCAAAATTTTCAGCTATTGGTATTTATTTGTGATAAGCATTCTTATAGGAATGAGTATTGCTTATTTCATCAATGTCCGCAAACAACCCATTTATCAAATTGAAAGTTTAGTTACAATTAAAGACGATCAAAATCCGTTTTTTACATCAAATACAAGTTTAACTTTTAACTGGGGTGGCGTTTCAGATAAAGTCAACACTACTGTTACCACTTTAAAAACCAGGACTCACAACGAAAAAGTAGTAAACAGACTTCGGTTCTACATCCAGTATCTTGAAGACGGAAAGTACCAAAAGGAAGATGCTTATGGGAAAGTCCCTTTCGTAGTCATGGAAGATAGCTTGAAAGCTCAGCTTATAGGAAGACAAATGACTATTCAGTTTTTGGATGATACCACTTTTGAACTAAGTTTGAAGTTTGAAGATGAAGAATCTGGAAACCTTAGCTTTTATGATTACACCTCAAAAGAGCAAGAAAGTGTTTTCTCCAAAAAGGAGGATTACAAAGCTATTTTTTCAACTTCAGAGTATATCGATTCACCTTATTTCAAGGGACGAATTTTAAGAAATACTTTACCTGTTAATGAAGGTAAGCTCTATTATTTCCAATTTAATAATTACTATTCGACAGTAAAAAAATATCAGGGTATTAATGTCAACCCAGAAAACAAGGGAAGTTCTATCTTGAATTTATCCTTAAATGGAAATAACAAAGAAAAACTTGTGGATTATCTAAACACTACAGTGCAGGTACTGAGTGAGGACATGCTAAACAGAAAAAATTTATTTGCCACAAAAACCATCAGATTTATAGACAGCAGCCTAACTGAAAAATCTAAAGAACTCAAGTCTGTTGAAGAAGAATTAAATCAATTTAAGATAAGTAATGACATCATAGATTTGACTGCAGAAAGCAGTGAAATAAGACAGAGACTTACCAATCTTGATCTAGAACAAAATGAAATCCAAAGGCAATTGGATTATTATAATAGGCTTGAAGACTATTTGAGAAGTAGACAAAGCTACCAGGAAGTTCCTGCTCCATCTGTCGCGGGAATAGATGAACCTAGTATAAGTTCGGCCGTTGGAAAAATTGTAGCACTTTCTGAACAGAGAAGCAAGTATGCTTATTCACTGAAAACTGATGCTCCTATTTTTGATGATATAGACCGACAGATCAATGCAACAAAAACTGTATTGCTTGAAAATATTGAATCTTCCAAAGAAATTTTGCAAGAACAATTGGCCACGGTCAGAAAAAACGTTGCAGACCTGGAGCTTCAGATTCGAAAATTGCCTAAAGAGCAACAAGATTTGCTTAAAATTGAAAGGCGATACACAATTAGTGAACAGACCTACAGTTTATTTTTAAGCAAGCGAAATGAAGCTGGCCTTATAAAAGCTGCTAATGTTAGTGATCTCCAAATCATTGATAAAGCCATGGATACTGGCGTTGGAAAGATTGGACCAAACACGCAACTAAATTATGTAATGGCCTTATTGATTGGAAGTTTTGTGCCCTTAGTTTTTGTGTTTTTATTAGTTTTTCTTGACAACAAAATAAACAACCCCAAAGATATCAATAAGCTATCCCCTATTCCTATTCTTGGTGTTGTTGGAAAAAGCAAAACAAGTAGTAACCTTGCCGTATTTTCAAAACCAAGATCGGCTATAGCAGAAAGTTTTAGGGGATTGAGAACGAGTATGCAGTTTATATTTAAGCAAAAACACATTCAGGGAAATAAAACAATTCTTATTACATCTTCAGTAAGTGGAGAGGGAAAAACATTTACAGCCATCAATATGGCTTCTGTATTTTCCATGAGTGGTAAAAAAACGCTGCTTATAGGACTCGATTTAAGGAAACCAAAGATTTTTGAAGATTTTGATATCACTAATGACATGGGAGTTGTAAATTATTTAATTGATCAAAATTCAATTGAAGAAATTACGCAAAAAACAAACTATGATAATTTAGATATAATTGTTTCCGGCCCAGTACCACCTAATCCATCAGAGTTATTGATGGCGGATAAAATGGATATTTTGTTCTCCACTCTTAAAGAAAAATACGATTGCATCATTATGGACACACCTCCTATCGGTTTGGTCTCTGATGCTTTGAATTTAGGTAAATATGCTGACGCTTCTCTTTATTTATTGAGGCAGAATTATACTAAAAAGGCAATGCTAAGCGTCATCAATGAAAAGTATGAAAAAGGAGAAGTCAAGAACATTAGCTTTGTCCTTAATTATTTTCAGCATAAAGCTAAATACGGTTATGGTTATAACTACGGTTACGGTTATGGCTACGGTTACGGGCGTTATGGAAATGGATATCTACAAGTTGAAAACAAACATTCCATAAGTAAAAGAATCAAAAAAAAGATTAAAAAAATATTTAATATTTAAATTAAACCAACATGAATCATCCTAAAATAGCAATAATTGGCCTGGGTTATGTAGGCCTTCCGCTTGCCGTTGCATTTTCAAAAAAATACCCTGTTGTAGGCTTTGATATCAATCAGTCTAGAGTCGACGAGTTGAATAGTGGTAAGGATCACACGCTTGAAGTGTCTGATGAAGATTTAAAAGACGCTTTAACCGATAACACTTCACCAGCAATGAAGCTCTCGACAGATGCTGAAGCTATGAAGGAGGCTACAATTTTTATAGTAACCGTTCCTACTCCTACAGATAAAAATAGACAACCAGTTCTTACTCCATTGATAAAAGCAAGTGAGACAATAGGCAAATTATTAAAGGATAACGATATAGTCATTTACGAATCTACAGTTTATCCAGGTGTCACTGAAGAAGTTTGCGTGCCTGTATTGGAACAATATTCAGGTAAGACTTTCAATAAAGATTTCTTTGCAGGATATTCTCCAGAACGAATTAATCCTGGAGATAAACTACACACAGTTACTACAATACTAAAAGTCACTTCGGGATCTACACCTGAAATAGCAAAAAAAGTTGACGACTTATACGCCTCAGTTATTACAGCAGGTACACATATGGCCAGCAGCATAAAAGTTGCTGAAGCAGCTAAAGTTATAGAAAATTCTCAGAGGGATATCAATATTGCATTTGTCAACGAACTTTCCAAAATATTTAGATTACTAGATATTGATACAAATGATGTGCTTGAAGCTGCTGCAACCAAGTGGAATTTCATTAAATACACTCCTGGACTTGTAGGAGGGCATTGCATAGGGGTGGATCCTTATTATTTAGCTCAAAAAGCCTTAGAGGTTGGTTACAATCCTGAAATTATTTTGTCTGGAAGACGAATGAACGATGGCATGGGTAAGTATGTGGCCAACGAAGTTATTAAGCTAATGCTCAATAAAGAAGCTAAAGTTAAAAATGGTAAAGCGCTTGTGCTCGGTATTACTTTCAAAGAAAACTGTCCGGACACTAGAAATACTAAAGCAATCGATGTGATTGAAGAACTGAAATCATACAACATGCATGTCGATGTCTGTGATCCCTGGGCAAATAAAGAAGAGGTAAAAACTTTGTTCGACATTGACATACTAAGGTGTAATGAATTGAATTCTACTTACGATAGTGTTATTCTTGCTGTTTCTCATAGTGATTTTCTAGAGCTCAATTTATCCGCTCTCAAAAATGAAAAAGCAGTTGTATTTGATGTTAAATCTTTTCTGCCAACAGATAAAATAGATGGAAGGTTATGATGTATTCTAAAGCTTATCACGATAAAGATATAAGCAATATTAACTTTTTGATCACTGGTGGTGCAGGATTTATAGGATCTAATATTGTTGAGTATTTATTGAAGTTTGGAGCGAAGCATGTTCGAGTATTAGATAATCTTTCAAATGGATATAAAGAAAATATAACTGAATTCGAATCCAAGTCCAATTTTGAATTTATTAATGGTGATATTCGAAAATTAGGGGATTGTGAAAAAGCAGTTGAAGGAATGGATATTGTACTTCACCAGGCTGCTTTAGGTTCTGTTCCCAGGTCTATTGACGATCCAATAAAAAGTAACGAAGTAAACGTTTCTGGGTTTCTTAACATGCTTGTCGCTAGTAAAAATTCTGAAACTGTAAGTCGTTTTGTATATGCCGCCTCAAGTTCTACTTATGGAGATAGTCCTAATTTGCCAAAGGTTGAGCATACTATTGGTAAACCCTTATCCCCTTACGCAGTTACAAAATATGTCAATGAGCTTTATGCTGATGTATTTGCCAAAACCTATGGCATGGAAATTATTGGTTTGCGTTATTTCAATGTCTTTGGACCAAAACAAAGTCCACAGGGAGCTTATGCAGCCGTCATTCCTTTATTTATGAAGGCGTTAAAAGATAAAGAACCACCAACTATCAACGGCGATGGAGAACAAACCAGAGACTTTACATTTGTAGAAAATGCTGTTCAAGCCAACATAAAAGCTGCGTTTGCAAATAAGGAAGCTGTTAATCAAGTTTATAATGTCGCGTTTGGAGAACGCATTAGTTTGAATGAGCTTTGGGCAACTTTACAAAATGCTGCTGATACTGAACTTGATGCCAGTTATGGTCCTCCTAGGCAAGGCGATGTAAAAGATTCTTTAGCGGATATTGACAAAGCCAGAAAATTGTTAGGCTATAAACCCGAATTTGATGTTCAAAAGGGATTAAAAGTAACCTGGAATTACTTTAAAGAATAAAAAACACATAAACTAGAACCTTATAAAGATTTAGTTCGAAGTATTTTAAAATAAAAAAACCTGCCATTCGGCAGGTTTTTTCAATCAATCAAAAACAAATTTTTAGAATTTCAAGTTGATTGCTAGATCAAATTCATCATAAATAGTTTTGTCTCCCAAATTATCGAAAAATGATCCAGAACCGTATCTTACATTGTATTTAGTTCTGTCTATTGTAATGTTTGTTGTAGCTGTATTGCCATTCATTTTTAAGTCGAATGCAATTGGATTTGTTTCACCCTTAATAGTTAAATCTCCTGAAATACCGTATACATCTCCTTTTTTAGCAACTGTTGTAATAACAAATTTTGCAGATTGGTGATTTTCTACTCCAAAAAAGTCGTCAGATCTTAAGTGTCCCATTAATTTATCACGGCTATCACCTTCTAAATCTGTTACATCAATTGTGGTCATGTCTGCAATAAATTCACCACCGACTAATTCATTATTTTCCATCAAGAAAAATCCTTCTTTCAAATTGATAGTTCCTTCGTGAGAACCAGTCAGTTTTTCACCTACCCATTGGATAGTGCTTGCTTCAACATTAATTTTTTTCTTTTCAACAGCACTAGTAAATGCTACTAAGGTAAAGATTACTGTTAGCGCTAAAGCGCTTTTTAATACATTCATTTTCATAGTTTTAAAATTTAAAATAGTGTTTATATTAGATTCTTGTAAATAATTCTTCTTTGGATTTTCTTACTTTCTTTTCATTTTGTAATCCATCGTTCTCACTTCTATAACCTATAGTAGTAAGTGCAATAGATTTTAAATTTTTAGACTCAAGATGAAGTAGTTCATCAAATTCGTCTGGGTTGAAACCCTCCATTGGACATGTGTCTATCTTTAATTCTGCAGCAGCTGATAATAAATTACCAATAGCAATATATGCTTGACGTGATGCCCAGACTTCTTTCATCTCTTGTGAAAATGTCAACACTGAATTTTGAATCATCTCTTTGAGACCATCAAATTCTTTAATTGGCTTGTTTCTGGTTTTACTGTTATTCTCGATAAATTTGTCAAGGTATGCCTGATCTATATCAATTCTGTAGGCGAATACCAATAAATATGACGAATCTGTAATCTGTGGCTGACCAAAAGCTGAAGATTTGAGTTTATCTTTTACTTCTGGATCTTTAATTACTATGACTTCATAAGGTTGCAATCCATATGATGAGGCTGATAATCTTATAGAATCTAGTAAAATTTCAAGATTCTCATCAGATACTTCTTTTTCTGGGTTAAACTTTTTAGTAGCGTAACGCCAGTTTAAATTTTCAATATAATTATTCATAGTTTGTATTTTATGTTCTTAATTTATTTAGTAGAGAATTAAGCTGTTTTAATTCATCCTGAGATAAATTTTCTGTCAACATGGATTCAGATTCATCTACTACTTCATTTATGACTTCCAAAGCTTTTTCACCTTCTACAGTAATCATTATATCAACTTTCCTCCTGTTGGATTCACATTGTTCACGCTGTACAAAATCTTTCTTAATCAATTTATCCACAAGTCGAGTTGTATTACTCATTTTGCTTATCATCCTTTCCTGAATAGTTTGAAGAGAACAAGGATTGCCCTTCATACCCTTCAGGATTCTCAGTACATTAAATTGCTGAGTAGTGATATCGAATGGTTTCAAACTAGATGTAATTTCATCTGTGATCCAATTCCCGGTGTAAAGTAAATTGAGCAAAGCTCTTTTACACTCTGGAAGTTGTTTAGAAATTTTAAGTTCTTTTTCGATTATCATGTACTTACAATTGTTGTCGATACAAATGTATAGTCTTAATCCTCTGCAAAAATTAAAGACTTTGTTAAATTTTACCACGAATAATTTATTCAGAATTAAAGGTGAAATCACACTATATGTAAGGATTATTGTATTTTTACATCATTAATATCAAATAAAAGCAATGGAAAATTTAAATGAAGAAAAATGGGTAGAAGGATTACAGACTTCTAAAAACTCTGAAATTATAGATGTAAGGACTCCAGCAGAATTTAATGAAGGCTATATAGAAGGTGCTAGACTCATCAATATACAAGATACTTCCACATTCATGGAAGAGATTGAGCAACTTCAAAAAGATAAAGATTATTATGTCTACTGTAGATCTGGGCGTAGAAGTGAAATGGCTTGTCAGATTATGGAAAAAACTGGAATTGAGAATGCGTTTAACCTTGAAGGGGGAATTATTGATTGGAGTGGTAAAGTAAAAAAATAATGATGAGATATTTGGTTATATTTTTTTTATTGAGTTCGCTAATGTCTTGCGAAAGCAAAAGTGGCGCTTCACTTCTAACTTCTCAAGAGATGAAGGAGCTTATCACTTTAGACTCTGTTCAATTGATTGATGTAAGATCTCTTGAAGCTTTTCGTGAGGGACATCTAGAAGGTGCTCAAAACTTGGTTTATGATAATGAGTTTATTCAAAAAATTAAAAATTTGGACAAAAATAAACCAGTAGCAGTTTATTGCAGAACAGGAAGACGGTCTGAAGAATGTTCTAAAATTTTAGAAAAAGCTGGATTTAAAAAAATATACCAACTCAAAGGGGGTTTATCTCAATGGGAGTTTGAAGATGAGCTTGTGAAAGATACATTGAACCAATAATATAGCTTACAAGCTTCAGAATGCCTTATTATTCATCAGAAAAAAATATATTTGCATAGATCAAATATTCTTACACTATGAAGTTTATAATTTCCAGTACATATATGTTGAAAAATCTCCAAACTCTTGGAGGCGTTATCAACAATAATAATACGATGCCGATTTTGGATAATTTTTTATTCGAATTGAATCATAACTCACTTAAGATTTCTGCATCAGACTTGGAAACGACTATGAGTGCAAAGCTTGATGTTGAATCTAGCGATGAAGGAGAAATCGCAGTTCCTGCCAGGTTGCTTCTTGACACTCTAAAATCATTCCCTGAACAGCCATTGACTTTCCATAAGCTAGACAATCACACTATAGAGATAAGTTCTGAGCAAGGCAAGTATGCATTAGCTTACGCGAACGCTGAGGATTTTCCTACTCCAGTCAGCATTGAAGATGCAAGTCAAACTGTTTTAGTTGGAGATGTATTAGCAACAGCAATCAACAAAACGATTTTCGCCACTGGTAATGATGATTTAAGACCGGTGATGAATGGTGTGTTTTTCAGATTTACTGAGGACGCATTAATTTTTGTAGGTACAGATGCGCATAAGTTGGTAAAGTATTCCAGAACAGATATCAAAACTGATAAGCCGGCAGAATTCATTATGCCCAAAAAGCCTCTCAATTTATTGAAAGGTGTACTTCTTGGCAGTGAAGAAGATGTACAGATTGAATTTAATGAATCTAATGCTAAATTTAGCTTCGATAATGTTGAATTGACTTGTCGTTTGGTAGATGGGAAATACCCTAATTATGAGGCTGTAATCCCAAAGGAAAATCCAAACGTTTTGACAATTGATCGCTCTTCATTTTTGAGCTCAGTAAGACGTGTGTCCATTTTCTCGAATAAAACAACACACCAGATCAGATTGAAAATAGCTGGAGCAGAATTGAACATTTCTGCAGAAGATCTTGACTATTCCAATAAAGCTGAAGAACGTCTCACTTGCGATTACCAAGGAGATGATTTAACGATAGGTTTCAACTCGAAGTTTTTAACTGAAATGTTGAACAACTTAAATTCTGACGAAATCAAAATCAAAATGAGTTTACCAAACAGAGCCGGAATTCTTACACCAGTAGACGGTTTAGAAAATGGAGAACACATCACTATGTTGGTCATGCCAGTGATGCTTGGTAATCAATAGGTTACGTCTATAATATCAAATACAAAAACAGCTTCCGATTGGAGGCTGTTTTTTTGTGAACAAACTAAATCCTATAATTTTATCACCTTAACATTAGTCAGAGGACATTTAATTAACTGAAGAATTTAATGCTAAGAGGATAATGAGTTGGATTTCCATCATTAGCTTTTATAGCATTGATGATTGGAAAAATTAAAGTGAGTAATGCTACTCCAGCAAGAATTACAAAACCAACTAAAATCAACATTAGAGGCACAGCTACCAAAGCAGCCAGAAACATCGTTAATTGGAAATTGAGAATTTGTTTTCCTTGCTCATCCATGTGCTCAATTTTATCTTTTTGAGTTAACCAAATCACTAAAGGAACGATGAATCCACCAAAACCTGTAAAAAGATTGATTAACTGTGAAAGGTGAGCAAAAAGCAACATTTGACGATCTTCTCTCAATATGGGATCTTGATATACTTCCATGATTTCTTTTTTACAATTAGACTTTATTTTTTGTTTTATGTTACATAAATTAACAATTAAATCTTAAAAAAGCAACTTAAGTCTCAATTCTAATAGAAAAGTAATTCAAATTAAAAAACAGACTGTAAATTTGCGGCATGATAAATAAAGATACTATTGTCGCGCTAGCCACTGCCACTGGGAGTGGTGCCATTGCTATAATACGAGTAAGTGGATCTAAGGCTTTAGAACTTTGCGCTCCCTTATTTTATGCAAAAAATGGTATTTCAGTTTTAGATCAAAAAAGTCACACCTTGCAGTTAGGAACAATACGCGATGGTGAGCGTATTTTAGATGAAGTTTTGCTGAGCGTATTTCGAGGCCAACGCTCTTATACTGGTGAACCAACAGTTGAAATATCCTGCCATGGGAGTTCATTTATCCAAAAAGAAATCATTCAATTGTTAATTCAAAAAGGCTGTCGCTCCGCTCAACCAGGAGAATTTACCTTGAGAGCATTCTTAAATGGTAAAATGGATCTGAGTCAGGCTGAGGCAGTAGCCGATCTTATTTCCAGTGATAATGCTGCCAGTCATCAATTGGCCATGCAGCAAATGCGAGGTGGCTTCACCAATCAACTTCAGGAACTGCGACAAGAGCTTTTAGATTTTGCCTCATTGATGGAACTCGAACTCGATTTTTCTGAAGAAGACGTTGAATTTGCAAACAGGGAAGAGTTTCAAAACTTAGTTCTAAAAATTCAAAAAGTCTTATCCAGATTGATCGATTCATTTGCCGTAGGTAATGTGATCAAAAATGGAATTCCAGTAGCAATCGTCGGAGAGCCTAATGTTGGGAAATCAACTTTACTCAATGCTCTTCTGAATGAAGAACGCGCCATTGTGAGTGAGATTGCCGGTACGACCAGAGACACCATTGAAGATGAAATCTCTATTGGTGGTATTGGTTTCAGATTTATTGACACCGCAGGGATAAGAGAAACCAAAGACACTATTGAAGGTTTAGGAATAGAACGCACCTTCGAGAAAATCAAACAGTCACAAGTCATCATCAAACTCATCGACACACCCAGAGTCTTTGACGAACAGCATAAGTTGATGACTGAAGAATGGAACCGCATAAAAGAAGACATTCATCAGCTTAAAGAGGCTTTTCCGGAACGTCCCTTCCTCCTACTAGCCAACAAGGCAGACCTGCTCACCGAAGATAATAAAGAAGAATTAAGAAAAGACTTTAAAACCTTACTCTTCATTTCCGCCAAAGACAAAACCGGTATTGAAGCTATTCAGGATCAATTATTAAGCTACGTCGATGACGGCGCTTTACGCAATAATGACAGTATTGTCACCAACTCCAGGCATTATAACGCTTTACTTCTTGCCTTAGAAGAGATCAATAAAGTCCAGGAAGGACTCAATCAGGGTTTAACGACAGACTTGCTGGCTATTGACATACGTCAGGCGCTTTATCACTTTGGTGAGATTACGGGCGAAGTGACTAATGATGAGCTTTTGGGTAATATATTCGCCAATTTCTGTATCGGGAAATAATTTAAAAAACTTGAAGTAGGTGATAAATCTTCATTTAATAGCTGTAGAAATTAAGTAGGTCTCTGTTTTAAAAGTTGCATTTTTTTTAACAAAGTACGGCCTATACCCTACTTGAGCTATGAGGTAGCTAGACTGATGCTCCACTCCTATTTCAAACTTTAAACATGAGTTTTCATCATTTTAAACCGTATCAACTTCCGTTTACTTACCAAGGTTACGAATTTTATAAAGCCGATGGTAAGGTGTGCTTTAGACGCGAATTCCAACGGCCAAGCAGGGATGATTTAAAATATAACAAGGCCTTTGCCAATGTGCGAAAAAGCAATACAGAGTTTACTTATATTGTAGAAATTAGCAAGGATTTCAGGCTTGCGCTAGCTCATTTATTCAGGATATCTATTCCTTACTTTCACAGCTATATCCAACAGTTATTTGTAAAGCTAAATCAATTTGATCTTAAGCATGATCTGGGACATAAACGCCTAGATGAAGCTTTGAAGCATCCTGAATTTTATAAGTTTTTTCGAGAGTTTAACTTTAGTCCTAACGTGGGCTCGTGGATTGAAGCATTACAATCTGGACTTCGTTTGAATCCTTCTCATGGCTGTTTGGAATTACTGCCTAAACAGGTTAATTATGACTTTCTTTTTGAGTATATACGTATAGATTTTGTGATTGGTGAAGTTATTTTCGATTTTAAAACGCATTCATTTACAACCAATTTTATACAGCGGTCGTTAGCTATTCATGACCTGGAGGGGTTTACTTTTCATCCCCAGTTTAAAACACCAGAAACACCAAAATTACACTTTCTAGTTTACTCCGTTTTTGCGGTTCCTGATTACGATTACACCCGCAAACGTTCCAAACAAGTAGAACCCCTATTGCATGTTGATCTGATTGTTTTATAGATACCTACCAATGAATAACGAGGGTGTAGGTAGTAGAAAATCATTAAAGTATGTTCAAGTTTGGTAACTATTGGTTTTTGAAGTTGGTGTTGAAAAGCCGATGCTTTTCAAATCAATACGCAACTTCCAACCCCTCATATTCTACCCTATCCAAAATCTCCATCACATCCGATTTAACTTTTAATTTTTTTTGTCGGTATTTTACAACGCCGATTGTGGCTTTAAGATTATTTTAGTCTTTTTAAGTCTACTTTATGAATTTTATTAACGATCCAAATTTCAAACACTCATTTATTAAAGATGTGGTTAGAATTGACTACAGAACTGAGGTGCCTTTGCAATGCATAAATGACTACGGTTACAGCTATATTATGTTCCGTTTTGGTAAATTTGAAGCCTACGATTATCAAAATGCTCCAATTGAAATTCCTAAAGTATTTGTAAAAGGAACCGGAGACTTTTTCAAAGTTAAAGCCTATAAAAACAGTACCTGGCTTTCTGTTGAATTACCGAACCACTGTTTGCATAACATCACAAATCGAATTGCGAAAAAATGTAGAAATCAACTGATCGATTTATATGATTATATTGATCCTTCTATCTTAGATCAACTTTATTATGAAATTTTTGATCTTACAGACATTTCGTCTATTACTCAGACACTCGATAAACATCTACATCAATTTTACGGTGAATGGAACAAGAATCTAGACTCTACTCTACTTGTAAATTACATTTACAAGCGTAAAGGCTTACTAGCTGTATCAGAATTAAGTGACAGATTTCCCTTTTCAGAACGGAGCATAGAACGTATGTTTTACAGGGAAGTCGGCTCTTCACCTTATCGCTTTATTTGCTTAGTGAGATTCAATTTTATTATACGAGAATTGGAACAACAGAACTACAGCAGCTTAGATGAATTAATCAGTAAATACAATTATTACGACCACTCACATTTTGTCAAGGATTTTAAAAAATTTCTGGGGCAAAGTATCCATATCTACAAGAATGATTTCAATCCTTTGTTGTCTTCGGCATTAAGCAGAGAATATAATAAGATGTAGATGCTTATATGAAATAACATACAATAGACTTTAATGACTTAATTTTTAAATAACCCTTTATTCACTTAATTATTTTTTTTATGAAACAAATCTATCTACTAATCATTTTATTGAGTTTTTCACTTTCCCATGGAAAAGGAACTCATCATTTAATTCCGTCTTCAGGATTCCATTCCTATTCTGATAATAATATTATTAATACCTATAATGGCAAGAACAAGAAAATCAAATTATCAAATTCTAAAACAAATTATCAGGACCAACATTCGTCCGTATCTGTCAAGAGTGATATTGCTTACAGAAAGCTAGACAAAGCTCAATCTGAGATTAAAAACAGTATGGCAGATCCTGTCATAAATTGTATTAGTGACCAAACCGCTAGTACAGATGCAGGAGCTGCTACTTATACGCATAGCGATAGAAGTTGGGATCCAGAGGTGATTAATGTTCCTACACCAGCATATTTAAATACAGCAAACTGGTCCTCAACTGCATCGAGAGGTTCTACATCTACGGATGAGGTTCGAGTTTTTGGAGAACAACGCCTTCGTCTCGCTTACAATGGTAATGGTGTGCCAAGAAATGGAACTTATACTTTCTCAACGACAGCTGATGCTTCAGGAACCATTTCTTTTGATTGGTTTCTAAACGGATGTCATTCTTTCTTTTTATCTAATGCTAACTTTAGACTTTGGGTGGGTAATACAGGAAATATTGTAGAAAACTTATATACTGGTGGAGGATGTTCTTTCAGTAATTCAGGCAACTCAACCTTAAGCCTCACAGCCGGACAGCAGTGGGGTATAATTGTCACAGGCGATCATTTTGACGGCACTAATCTCTTAAATGGAAGGTTTGAAATTTATAACTTTATATCCAGAAATTACACACTTACAGGAGCTACAACTGGAACAGGTACAAGCCTAGACGGTGTTGAGTTTAGTCCTGGTACTACACAAGTCTCATGGATAGCAGAAGACAAGGATGGAAATACATCTACTTGTTCCTTCAATATTACTGTGGAGGATAATGAAGCTCCAACTATCACTTGCCCAGAAGATATCACGACAACAGCAACAAACGCCGTTGTTAATTTTGATAATCCAACGGTAACAGACAATGTAAGCAGTTCTTTTCAATATGTCTCTCCAGGCATGACTTACATCGGCAGAAATGGTGGTAAAAACTTTTTTATCAGTGATCAAAGTTTTAGCGGGGCTAATGCCTTTGCTGATGCAGTGGCTAGAGGCGGTTTTGTAGCTACAATAAATGATGCCACTCAAAATGCATTCATAGCAAATGCCTTACAAGCGAATGGTATTACTGAAGCTCACATCGGTTATTCTGATGCTGCTTCAGAAGGAAATTTTGAATGGCAGGATGGAAGTACTTCAACCTACGAAAACTGGCTACCTGGTGAACCCAATAATACTGACGGTGGCGAAGATTATGTCACTATTTCTTCAGGAGGCAGATGGAATGATGTTGGCGCCAGAGGTACTGGTAACGTCAGGTATATATTTCAACTCGATCAAAATGATGGTTTTCTTATCCAAACCAATGGTCTTGCTTCTGGTAGCAGCTTCCCAATAGGAGTCACTACAAACACTTTTGAAGCTCACGATGCTGCTGGTAATAATTCGAGTTGTAGTTTCGATGTAACTATAACTGACATTCCAACGGTAAGTACCCAAAATATAGATGTTGATTTAGATAGCTCCGGAAATGCAACTATCACTGCAGCAAGCATTAATGATGGAAGTTCTGCTGTATCTGGTATATCAGACTTAAGTATTGATGTCTCTACGTTCGAATGTTCTAATCTTGGTGAAAATACAGTGACTTTAACTGTAACCAGTAATTCTGGTGAAACCGCAACAGGAACAGCTATAGTAACCGTAATAGATAATATAGCTCCTACATTAGTCTTACAAGATGTTACTGTGGAGCTTAGTGCAGAGGGCACGGTTAGTGTAGACGCTTCAGCATTTGATAATGGAAGTTTTGATAACTGTGGAGAGATCACTTTTAGCACAAATTTAGTTGAGACCTTGAGCTGTGGTAGTTTAGGACTAATCGAGGTTACCGTTACTGCTACAGATGCTTCAGGCAATCAATCTCAAAACACAGCGATATTAACTGTTGAGGATAATTTATCTCCTGCTGTAGTCACTCAGGACATAACTGTAGAACTGGACGTTAACGGTGCGGCTACAATCACTGCTGCTCAAGTCGAGAATGGGTCTTCAGACAACTGTGGTGTAGACAGTTTAGTATTAGATGTCACTACATTTGATTGTTCTGATCTTGGTGAAAATACAGTAACCTTAACGGTGACTGATGCTTCTGGAAATGAAGCTTCTGCTACAGCTATTGTAACTGTGGTTGATGTAAGTGGACCTGTTTTAGTTACTCAAGATATAACCGTCAATTTAGACGAAAATGGAAGTGTGACCATACTACCTAGTGATGTGTTGAGTAGTGTTGAGGACAATTGCACTATTAGCCAGGACATTACTTTATCTTTAGACCAAGATACTTTTACTGCTATAGGTGTGTATGTTGTTAACCTTACGTCTACAGATGCGTCTGGAAATAGTATAACAGCTGCTGCGGAAGTAACCGTTGATAACACTCTTAGTGTTGATGATATTGATTTGAACGTGGAAATCAAGCTTTACCCAAACCCAGCCTCTGATAATATTTACTTTGAAATCTCCAATGCTAAAATTCAAAGTATCAGTATTTACGATATCAATGGTAGACTGATAAAAACCAGTGATAACATTTCGATAAATGTAAGTGAACTCTCTAGTGGTATTTATTTTGCTAAAGTAGAGGGTGAAAGAATGAAAACATTTAAAGTGTTAAGGTTTATAAAGAAATAAGATTTCATCCTTGATTTGAAAAAGGCTTCTCCGTTGGAGAGGCTTTTTTTATTATATTTCATCAGTAACTATTTTAGGATATCAAAAAAAAGATATTTCCGTAAAGTATATTTTTTCTTCGTAAACCTATAATTCCTCATACTCCACCCAATCCAAAATCTCTATCACATCCGAATTGACTTTGGGACTAAACAAATCGGTGCTGACGGGATAGTAGTCAAGTTGATCTTCATCATACTTCATTTTTAAAAGATCTTCAATGTCATTCTGATCTAGAACATCATTCAGCCACTGACTCACCTGCTCCTCATTAAAAATAACAGGCTGCCGATTCTTTTTGTTGTGGATCCTGGCGAATAATGGTGACGCTTCCTGAGTAAGGATGGCAAAAGTGACTTTATTTTCTATTCGAGTGTAGATCCCAGCCAGAGATAAAAAATATTTGTCTTTTGGTTTAAATACAAACGGATACTTACTCCCTTTATGATCGTGGGGCTCAAAAAAAGCGGAAACTGGAATGATACAGCGTTTTGAAAAAATAGACTGTTTATACAGAAAATGATCGAAGGCTCTTTCAGATCTCGCATTGATGCCTCCTCCAAACTTAGCCGCTTCTTTGTAATAGTCTTTTAACTCTTCAACTTTCTTATGCTCAGGGGCTATGCCCCATGTGGCCGCAGCAAGTATGCTTGGCTTTTCTTGCGGAATGATCAACATTTGGGAATGAGTAAAACCAATGATATGATAATGTGGTTCATCAAAAGTTTCGCGTTGGTTCTCATCGCTGAGCTTTACGTTATACTGTTCTTCCAGTTTTTCAACCTTTTGAATTTGAGAAGTGTGGGCACACATAGACTTTAGATTTACAGTTTACGTTATAAGAATTTCAATAGTGGTCTATTAAAATTCAAACTCCCATTGCAAATATTGCAATGGGAGTTTGAAATGGGATAGTTTGTTATCCTATATTAATCATCGCTGTTTCGGCTTTTAGCCCAAATAGCGATTCCTGCAATAGTGATTAAGCTTCCTACAACTAAAGCTAAATTACCATCGCGCTGTACTTTTTTAGCTTTATTCAGCTGTTTAGAGCCTATGCCATTTTCCGCAATGTAATCCTCCAAGGCTGTAATTTTTCCTTCTAATTCTTCTTTAATCTTATTGGTAAATTCCATGATTGATAGTATTATATTTAATTATGACATTAATATAAAAGGATCATCCTTAAATTAAGGTTGATTTCTATGTTTTAGGAAAGCTTTGTGATACTTTTTGTAATTCTATTTGGCTATGCACAATGAAAATGTACTTTTATAAGTAGAAAAAAAAATAAAAAATGATTTCAGTTAATTTAAATCTGGAATTATAAAAGATAAAACCATTGAAAAAGTGGAAAAAATACATGATTGATAATTACATCAAAAACTTAAAGTTGTGCTGTCTTGATAAGCAACACGATTACAATTACATCAAACTGTTTGATTTTACTGAGGAAGAGCTTAAACTCATAAATTCTGAGGTTAAGCTTGAATCTATACTGGAAACTGATAAGCCTCTACTCTATCTCTTAGAATCTGGTCGAATAGATTTTGTTGTTTATATACTACACTCGAATTATCTAAAGTTTGATATAAATGAAACTGATCAAGACAAGACCTTATTTATCAGTTTTGTCGGTTATTATTTATCACAACCTCCAGAAGATTTTAAAGAAAATTACCTCGATTTTGAGGATAGAATTTTACTCCTATTTCGCAGAGGCTATGCCATCAAAAATGAAGATAAAGACTTCATCATAGCACAAAAACACATTTCTGATCCAAGACATTTAAAGCACCTGCTTTTTGCGAGTTATGCCTTAAAACTTAATAACCTAAAATTAATCTATGCGTTAAGGAACCATATGGATTTAATTACCTGCCTGGCCTGTTTAAAAAACGACATCAATATCGGAAATTATAAGACTTTAGATTTGCTCATAAAAGCAACGATCAGATGGAGTGATTATCAAAATGAGATAATCGATTACATTAAGAAAACTAGAAAAACACAATACGACTACTTAGCAAAAAAGCTGACCGAAGAGAGACGTAGCATCAGTGAAAAAATAACGGATCCCAACCTAAGAGTGGTTCTTAAAAGGTTATTTATTTAAAATATACTTTCATATATCACATTCTGGCTTATGATTTTCTAATAACAAAAAGCAAAACCTAACCTCAGAATAAAATCACCTTAATTAAGCTAAAAATTGGATGATTTAGTTCAACTTTGTATCTCAAAAGGGACAAGTTACTAGAAAATTGAGTGAATTATAAATTTTATTTTAATTGATAAACTGATTAATAGCTTATTAAAAAAAGTACAACTATGGTTTCATCAAAATGAATGTAGAATTTCATCATTTGGTTCTTTTTGTGCTCATGCAGCCCCCGTCAATGCTTAAATTTTAATTTCTTCTCGGAAATATGCAAAAAGTTGTACCTCCATATTTTGAAGCTATATCTATACTGATGTTTCTTGTTTCTGTATTGAAAAGTAGACTTGTAAAATAATTTAAAGATGAACAAGCCAGCATCTGATAAAATACCCAAAAAAGGAAAGAAAACTACAGAGTCGTTGCTATCTCTGATATATTATTTTGCTAAGGATTGGATGCGTCCGTCGCCAAAACATTCTGTTATACAACAGATTCTTCTTTTTATTTTAAAATTACCCGTTTTGATCTTGTTTCTGACCTTATCCCCGGTCATTTTTATATTCATGTTCATAACTCTAGTTATCGGGTTATGAGACAGGAAAGACCAATCATCATCCTAGTGGTGGTTTCAGGATTGCTTTTTTTGATCCATCAATACGTTCAATTGGTGATTCAACTTAACATAGCTTTTCTAGATAACTATTTAGATCCTGTAGTCCTTATGCCCCTCATATTATATGCCCTGCTTTGGGAACGCAGACTTATTTTACGCAATAGAAATTCAGTATTGTCTTACACCGATATACTTGGCTACTTTTTAATTATGGTGCTGATTGGAGAAGTCCTCTTTCCAGTTATCAGCAATACATTTACGGCAGACTATTGGGACATTCCTGCCTATGCATTTGGAACTCTATCTTATGTCTTAGCAAGGAAGGTTTCTAAGGTTAGAAAATTAAAAGATTACAAATCTTTACCTCGAGAATATTTAGAAAATAAATGAGAAAAACATCAAAGCATTACCAGTGAAATTTATTCAAACGTATTATCTTCTTATTGAAAGCGTTTAATTTACAACTGAATTCACATTGATTTGCAGATGACTATGCTTATAAGTTTTCATTTTAGTACTTATAAAATTTAATTTGAAGAAAAGTCTGTTTTGAAAATACCTCAAGCTTTTATCTAAAAATCATATCTATTAAAGATATCATAAGCCGTAGTTATTGCTATAGATTAAATTAACTTTACGGTAAAAAGAAGTTGAAAGAAACCATCAAGCAACTCGAGTTGTTCTTCAAAAGTTCAAATTTTGATCGTGGAATTCGTGTTGGTATTGCACTTGCTCTTCCGTTTGCTATTCTCTACGCTTTAGGTTATTTTGAATTCGCTATACCCATTGTTCTGGGTGCTTTCTTAAATGCTCCAGGGGATATGCCGGGTAGTAGAAAGCGGAAGATTAATGCTATTTTAATCAGCACTGGTTTAACTATGCTGATTACTGCAATTATTTTATTTGCAAAGCCTTATCTGCCAGTTTTATTGATTGCAATGGGAGTAATTGCCTTTTTTGTATCTCTGCTTTCAGTTTATGGATTTAGAGCTTCTTTGGTCTCATTTTCGGGCTTACTAGCCATGGTTATCGCCTTTGCAGTAGATAAAACAAGCCTTACAGCAATTCTGATTCAAGTAGTATTTTTGGGTGTTGGAGGCTTATGGTATCTGGCAGTATCATTGTCTTTCCAGATTATTTTTCCAAAGAAAGACCAAAATCAATTATTATCTGATACGCTTCACTTAACAGGTGATTATTTAAAACTTCGTGCTAAGCTTCTCTCCACAACAAAAAAACGAGATCAGTATCTTAGGCAAAGTTTCGTCTTTCAAAATCAAATCAACGATAAACATGAGACCCTTCGCGAGGTATTGCTAAACGTGAGAAAGCGTTCTGGTCGCTCAAGATACGAAGAGAAGCAATTGTTGATTTTCCTATCGTCCATCAAGATTTTTGAGCTCATCGAAGCTGAGCAAATGAATTATGAGACCATCGATAAGACATTTAAGGGAAGGAAGGAATTTCTTAAACCAGCTAAGCAGCTTAATAATGTTATGGGGGACCATCTTATTCGCCTCTCGGAAGTATTGATGCAAAACGATCCTCTGCCAAGGAAAGATGAGTTGCTAACTGCCCTTGATAAGACAAACGACTCTATAAGAGATTACATTGATGAATTTAAGTTACCACAGGCCAGAGAAGGTGCATTGATTTTAAAAAATCTTTACGATTATCAGGAACAATTGCTTGAAGAAATAATGGCCATCAGGAGGACTATGGCAAATGTGAAAGAGGCTTCAAAAGTTTCTTTAAAAAGACAAGATGCCAGTCAATTTCTGACACTACATGAGTATAGATTGAATATGATTTTGCAAAACTTAAGTCTTGATTCTACGTTATTCAGACATTCTTTGAGGCTCAGCATTGCCATGTTATTTGCCTACAGCCTGGGTCTATTTTTTGAAATTCAAAATACCTATTGGATTTTACTTACTATCATAGTCATCATGCGTCCAAGTTATGGGTTGACCAAAGAACGCTCTAAAGATCGAATTATAGGCACCGTAATAGGAGCCGTGATTGCTGTAGGAATTGTTTTGCTAACTCAAAATCAAATTTTATATGCGGTTTTAGCTTTAATATCACTAGTTTTTGCTTTTGCGTTAATTCAACAAAACTATAAGTCAGCTGCTGCGCTTATAACGATTAGCATTGTCTTTGTGTATTCTTTTATAAATCCTGAAGCTTTAGAGGTGATTCAATTTAGAGTTTTAGATACACTTATAGGTGCTGTGATTGCTGTTGTAGCCAATTATAGCCTACTGCCAAGCTGGGAAGTTTTTAATCTGAAACAGGTCCTTATCAAAGCCTTAAAGGCTAATAAGGCATATCTTCATGCAACACAGGATTTGTATCAAGACCCAAGTAGTCATACACTAGCTTACAATCTATCAAGAAAAGAAGCCTTTTTGGCTATCAGTCAACTCAATGCTGCTTTTCAAAGACTCACCCAAGATCCCAAATCAAAGCAAAAAGAATTTCAATTGATTTATGAAATGGTGACACTTCACCAGACATTGCTTTCTGCGATAGCTTCTATCGGTAACTTTATCGCTCAGCATCAAACCACACCTGCTTCAGTTGAGTTTAATGTACTGATCAAAAGGATTTCCAATACACTTCAAGGGGCGCTGGACATCCTGGAGCAAACCTCATCCCAAGACCCTATTGCCAAAGCCAAAGCTGACGAAGCTCAGGAAAAATTACTGAATGAGTATAAACGTTTAGCGCATTTAAGAGACGAAAACATTAAGCAAGGGAATGAAAAGCTGGATACTGAAACCTTACATGCCTTGCAGGAAGCCTATTTGATTTCAAATCATCTGGGGTGGTTGGTGTCATTATCAGATAACTTGAAACGCTCCACAAAAAAATATGATCAGACAATTTTACAGCTTGAATAAGAAAGAAATAAGCTATCGAATTTAAATTTTAAATTCAGATTGAAAGTTCTACTACCTCATTTAGTTTTGGAATACTGACCTCCCAGGAATACGTATCTTGAATTTTTACTTTAAGCGTTTGTAAGGCCGTAGGCTCTCCGTGAACTAAAAATGTGTGTCGAGGCCGTTCTTTAATTTCGCTGATCCACTCCAAAATCCCTTTTTGATCGGCATGAGCAGATAAGGTTTCTATATGGTGAACTTCAGCCTTGACCGCATAATATTTTCCATAGAATTTTAATTCATGTGCCCCTTCTAATAATTGTCTGCCCCTTGTTCCCTCAGCTTGGTAACCTACCAGCAGTATATTGGTGTTGGACTTATCAACAAGTTGCTTGAGATACGTTAAAACTCTTCCACCCGTTACCATACCACTTCCAGCAATCACTATTTTCGGTCTTGGATCATCAATAGTCTCCCAGGTCTCTTTGTAAGAAGTAATAATCTTCATGCGATCTGTCATTGCTGAAAATTCTTCAAGTGAAATTTTATGCCATTCCGGAAATCGTTCAAATACGCCTAGCACATTATTTCCCATTGGACTATCTATAAAAATTGGGATATTTGGAATCTTGTGCCTATTGTAAAGTTTGGATAAAAGAAACATAAGGGTTTGCAGTCGTTCTACTGCAAAAGAGGGAATGATTAAAGTTCCTCTATTATAAATCGTCTTATTGATGAGTTCGATAAGTTTTTCAGAAACACTATCTTTTGGATGAAGTTTATTACCATAGGTGCTTTCCAGAAACAAATAGTCTGCATATTGTGGACGTTCCGGAGACCTTAGCAATAGGTCCTTCTGTCTTCCAACATCTCCGGAAAAGACAAAAATCTTTTCAAAAACTTTAATCTCTATAAAAGTGGCGCCTATGATATGACCATTATATTTAAATCGATAAAAAATATCTTTTGAGAGTTTTCGCCATTCATCCTCTTCAGCTGGACTAAACATCTTAAGTGTTTTTTCCACATCTTGTATCGTATAAAATGGTAAAGCTGGAGAATGTTTACTATAATTTTCAGTATTAGCAAGCTCTGCCTCTTCCTCGCTAATTTTAGCACTATCCAAAAGAATTATTTTGGCAATCTCTAAAGTTGGAAGTGTTCCTATAATTTTACCTTGGAAGCCTTGTTTCACCAAACGAGGTAAGTATCCAGTATGGTCTAAATGTCCATGGGTGAGTAAGACAAAATCAATTTTTGAACTTGGAAATGCCAGGTCCTTCCAGTTTTGTTCTCTTAAGGACTTCATCCCTTGAAACATTCCACAATCGACTAAAATATTAAGACTTGAGGTCTCAATTAGAAACTTGGATCCTGTGACAGTTTCGGCACCACCGAGGAAATGTAGTTTTACAGATTTCATTTTGATTTATTTTTACAAAGGCTTGAAATTTCGTTGAGTATTTTGGCTTTCCTAACTTCTGAAATCCCTAAATGATCCAAATAGAAGCTATCATTCAAGAGTTGGCGACAAAGCACAATATCTCTGCTAAGTAAGAACTGTTTTTCTCTGCTGGATAATAAAGTCGAGACAGTTATGGGGTATAATCCTAATCTATCAATTCGATCCTTTAATGCGTTCTCTTTAGGGTAATCCCAACTTAGTAGATAAAGTCCCACACAATTGCCATAAGTGATAGCATCTAGTGTAAAACGTGTATTGGTCACTACCCAGGCTTCATTAGGTCTTTCCTCACTATCAACATCTCTAGCAATGATATCTCGATACCTGGAATGGATATATAATGGGATTTTTACATTACAAGTGGAAGCCTTGTCATTATGAAATTTACACTCTGCCAGTATTCGATGCTCGTCTTTACGAGCAATTACATCTACCTCATGAGATACACATTTCCCCTTTAATATTTGTCCTACTTTCACTTCATAACCACTATACTTCATTAATTCTCCAATAAATTTTTCAAAAGGAAAACCAGTGGGTCCCAATTCATATATCGCTTTTTTGAGCTTGTATTTAGAAGCATAAATGGGCTTGCTTTTTTTTAATAAGGCAAAGGCTCTATTGTAAATTTCCTTGGTAGAAATACCCTGATACAGCTCATCTCTTACACTATTGAGCACGCGATCTACTGTAGATTTATCGGCACCACTACGGAATAAGCTATTTCGCAATTTTGAAAGCGAAAAATCAGCTTTCTCCCCAGAGGACTTAACGACTTGAAAGTTTTTCTTTGACATACTATAAATGTATTAAAACCCTATTTCAAAAAGTATGACAATTGTCAACTTTCTGAAAATCATGTGATTAATACTTTGAAGTGATAAAATTGATCACAGCATATTATCAATCTTAAGTTTTCGATTTAACCTATTAAATTTTATTGCAAAGGCTTGTATGAATTTCAATTTATTAGTTTCAAGTATTTTCAAAACTAAATACTATAAAATTGTAGATAATCGACTCTTATTTTTAAATCAAAATGAATCGTATAAAGAAACATTCAACTTTTTAAGACAATCACCAAATGTTATTTCAACTAAATCTTATATTCGGAGTTGTTATTCATAAAAGATTCGACTTCTAAAAATAAAAACCATGAAAACCCTTTTTGCTCTCCTCATTCTATTTGTAAGCATTTCATCTACAGCTCAAGACTTTGAAACCTTAAAGGATAAAGAAGAACTCACTAAACAGGAAGGTTACTTCAACTTTTGGTATTCTGAAAAAGAAGATAAGATTTATTTAAAAGTGGATCAACTCGACCAAGAGTTTATTTATGTGCATTCGTTAACCAGTGGTTTGGGCTCCAACGATATTGGATTGGATAGAGGTCAATTGGGCGGTACAGCCATTGTCAAGTTTCAACGCGCCGGAAACAAACTCCTACTCCTGCAACCCAATCAGGATTACAGAGCTATCACAGATAATGAATCAGAACGCCGAAGTGTAGAGCAGGCTTTTGCCAAATCGGTTTTATTTGGCTTTGAGATTAAAGACGAAAGCGAAGGTGCTTTTCTTATCGATTTCACGCCTTTTTTAATGCAGGATGCTCATGGTGTCGCCAGACGATTGAAACAACAAAGACAAGGGACTTATAAATTAGATAAAACCAAAAGTGCCCTGGCTATGCAGCGCACCAAAGCATTTCCTAAAAATTCAGAATTTGAAGCTTTATTAACCTTTACAGGTGAACCTGAGGGCAGAAATATTCGCTCTGTAGCTCCGGACGCTTCCAACCTGAGTGTAATTCAGCATCATAGTTTTGTAGAATTGCCAGATGAGGATTATGATAAAAGAGAATTTGACCCTAGAAGTGGTGCTAACTTTATTTCGTATCAGGATTATTCAACACCCATTTACGAGCCGTTAACCAAACGTTTCATCACGCGTCATCGCTTAGAAAAAAAGAATCCCGATGCTGAAGTTAGCGAAGCCAAAGAACCTATTATCTATTATCTGGACCCAGGAGCTCCAGAACCAGTAAAGTCAGCTTTGCTAGATGGAGCCAGATGGTGGAACCAAGCTTTTGAAGCCATTGGATACAAAAATGCTTTTCAGGTTGAGATGCTTCCCGAAGAAGCAGATCCTATGGACTTGCGCTACAACATGATCCAATGGGTACACCGCTCTACTCGTGGGTGGAGTTATGGCGCCAGCGTAAGAGACCCGAGAACAGGCGAAATTTTAAAAGGTCACGTGAGTTTAGGCAGCTTAAGGATTCGCCAGGATTTTATGATTGCTCAGGCTTTAATGAATCAACCTTTTAAAACTTCAGATGATAATTACGAGCCTATGTTAGAAATGGCTTTGGCACGAATCCGACAATTATCGGCCCACGAAGTAGGACACACCCTTGGGTTTGCCCATAACTTTGCGGCTAGTGCAAATGGGATGACAAGCGTAATGGATTATCCTCACCCTAACTTAAAACTAAAAAATAATCAAATCGATTTCTCCGAAGCTTATGACACCAACATAGGTGAATGGGATAAAGTCACTGTAGCTTATACTTATGGGGAAGGCGATAATTCTCAAACAGAAAAACAATATTTAGATGCTGTTTTAAAACAAGCTGAAACCGATGGTTTTCAATTCATTAGCGATTCAGATGCACGTCCTCAAGGCGGAGCGCATGCCTATGCGCATTTATGGGATAATGGTGAAAATGCCACAGAAGAACTAAATCGGGTTTTGGAACTTAGGAATTCTGCTATCTCATATTTTTCATTGGATAATATACAAACCGGTGAGGCTTATTCAGTTTTAGAAGATGTGTTTGTCCCTTTGTATTTCTTTCATCGCTATCAAACTGAGGCTACAGCAAAACTAATAGGCGGTTTAGATTATAATTATGCTACCAAAGGAAGCAATTTAAAACCTGTAGAAGTCCTTTCAACATCAGATCAGAAAAAGGCGCTCGAAGCCATCTTAAAAACGCTGGATGCTCAGACTTTGGCCATCCCAGAGCAAATTTTATCCTTATTTCCTCCACGGGCCTTTGGATTTTCCAGAAGTCGCGAATCTTTCAAAAGCAATACGGGCGTGAGTTTCGATGCTTTAGGCGCAGCTGCTACTGCCAGTGACATGAGCTTAGGTTTGTTGCTGCACCCAGAACGCGCTAACCGGTTGATTCAACAAAAATCTTTAGATAAGTCCAATTTGAGTTTAGAAAAAGTGTTAGAGGAATTGGTAAAAAACACCTTTGAAAAACAGCAAAAATCCAGTTATCAAACTGAAGTCCAAAATACCATCAACTTCAATGTCTTAAAACATCTGATGAACTTATCCGCCAGTCAACAAAGCATCCCACAAACCAAAGCACTGGCAAACGCTACTTTAAATCAATTAAAAATTCGCTTTATTAAGGATAACACCTCCTTATCCAGAGAAATGTATTACCGCATAGAGCAATTTATGGAAGAGCCAGAAAAATTTGAAGTCATCCCCTCTCCTTCCATTCCCGATGGTAGTCCGATTGGGAATTTCCAATGTTTAAACGAATGAATGCAGGAGTTTTTTTTAAACTGAATTTGCCCTAGATGGCTTTAAGATTTTACAATACATTGCTTAAAACTTAAAAGATCTCTTAATCATCCAGTTTGGTGAGGAAAACTACTGAAGGTGGAAAGAAAGATTTTAAATCACGAGTAAATCAAAATTAGGATTCAGAAAAATAAAATCTAAAATAATGAGTTTATGACTAAACTTAAGTCATGAAAAAAATCATCATACTATTTTTAGTACTGATTTGCCTTCCATTTTCGATTTCAGCACAAAGTATTGATCTTAAACCTTCCAAATTAGAATCCATATTATGCAAGCAATGGACCATTGAATTTGCTAAAATGGGTGACATAGAACTTACAGAAGTCCCTGACACACTAGATTTCAACCTGAAATTCAACTCAAATGGCACCTATGAAGTCAAATCCTCAAACGATGACAACAGCAGCGGAACCTGGGCTTATGATAAAGACAAAGGAACTGTAGAGCTCGAAGCTGCGGGAAATGTAAAATTTACGATCAAATCGATTTCGAAAGATAAGCTTATCATCAACCTGGACTTAGGGGAAGATGCACCTCTAGGATTATCCAATCTTGAATTGCACTTTAAGCCCTCTTAAGTAATCTGGATTTTTTCTGACTTAAATAATCCTCGCTCGATTTTAAAAATAGCGTAAACCTTACTTTTAGTCTTTCAAATTGTCAAAATAAAAGCTCTTGATATAAGAAAAGCAACAGAATTAATCCTGTTGCTTTTTTAGTATTAATCCTCTACTCTATTAAGATTAACTCTCCTGTTTTTCAGTTTCAGCAGATGCTATCACATTGAATTTTTCTAGTTGTTCTTCTTCTCCAGTAAAGTATGGGAAGACATCCAAAATTGGGGATTCTGTAATCGAAGGAATCGAATAATCGCCAGTAGTTCCTTCCAGTGCCTGATTGGTATTTTCGAAGGCTTCTTTAACATCATTGGCCTGAACCAGCAAATAGATATTTGTTTTTCTCTCTTTTCCGCTTTCTTCATCCAGGGCGATAAGGGAAACTTTGGATTTGAACCAGCGATCTGAATTTTCAAACGGATGCACTTCAGAAAAATTAGCCACTTTTATGTTCATGATTCGGAATTCCTCTTCAGTAAGAGTTTTCATCTCTTCATTGATTCTAGCTTCAGCTTCAGTGAAAGATACCGCGTCTAGCAGATAGGTATCCGTGCTTATTTTCTTTTCTCCAGTGTCCTGTGTTTTTCTGTATTTCACCTTACATTCAAACCAAATTACGCTCATATCATTGTTTTATTAAGAGCGTCAAAAATAGGTTTTTTGTTCAGCCTCAGAACTAAAGAAAAAGCTAGATATTCAAAATTTCTTATCCATTTTTATAACCTATTAGCTCTCAATAATTAGCGATTTTAGGATTCAGAAACTTTAACTATTGGAAGAAATATTCAGATATGATCTAGTTGTCTGTAAGCCATCATATCATTTTTGGAAGGATCAACTCAGAAATAATTTAAAAGGCTATTTTTATAAATGATTTCAGTAATAAAGTCAGAAGAAATTATCATCAATTCACAGCATGTTTTACAGATATAAAAAGGGAAGAGGCTTTACTTATCAGGATGAGAAAGGAAAAACTGTTGGTGATAAGAAATTACGAAAGTGGTTTGAATCCCTTGTTATTCCTCCAGCCTGGACCGAAGTACAGATTTCTGAAAATAAAAGCGCAGACTTACTTGCGACTGGTCGCGATGCTAAGGAACGCAAACAATACATTTATCATCCTAATTACAGAGCTAGAAGAGAAGCCCGGAAGTTTAACAGGATCGTCGCTTTTGCGGATCAGCTGGAACATATGAGACGTGTAACTGGCCAGCATCTTCGTCATGAGGAAAATACCAGAAACCGTGTAATGGCGACACTGGTAAGACTTCTCGAAACCGCTTTTTTCCGACCTGGAAGTGAAGCCTACTCAAATGAAAACCATAGCTATGGCCTTACTACTCTTCGCAGTAAACACCTAACTGCCGACCAAGATAAAGTGATCTTCTCGTATAACGGAAAATCTGGTAAACGGCAGCAAAAGGAAATTGAAAATGAGAAACTGGTTAGGGTCATCACAGAACTGGACAATATTCCAGGCTACGAAATTTTTAAATATTACGATGAAAGCGGCCAAAAGGTAAACGTGAAGAGTGATGACCTCAATGCCTACATAAGAGAGCATATGGGTGAAGATTTTTCTGCCAAAGACTTTAGAACCTGGTCTGGCAGTATGATTGCGGCTATCGCTTTAAACGAACTTGGAGCAGTAAGTAAAAACGATCAAAAATTACTGGATGAGAACATACGCAAAGCAGTCATTCGTGTGTCGGAAAAATTGGGGAATACGCCGGCTGTTGCGAGAGATTCTTATATAGACCCCAGGATAATCGATGAATATATCGAGGGCAAAACCTTGAATTATTTCAAAAATGAAATCGATAAGTTGCTGGATTCTGTGGAAAGCCTCTCCAGAGAGGAAGTAGGAGTTTTATATCTACTCAAAAACGAACTAGATTAATGCATAAACCCACATCTAATGCAAAGAAAAACGTCTTGAAAAAAAAATGAATTAGCATAAACGCGTAATTTTAAAATCAACAGACCTGTTAAATTAATACCTAACAATGAAAAATACTTAACTCTATTATTTATCCATTTTGGCACCACTTATATTCATTATCTGGTTAATTAAAATAAACATAATAAGTTCTTTAGTTTTTGTTGTGCTCTTAGTTGTGTATGCTTTTATCTTTAGACCTTACGTTGACGATAAACGCCTTGCAGAAAAAATATAATTCAAGAAAAAGACATCTGGAAAATCAATCACATGAGTAATTCTTTTAAATATTTTAAAGAACTTTACCTCAAGTAAAATTATTTCCTCTTATAATAAAACCTATGAAAATTGCCGTTTTTAGTTCAAAACCTTACGATCGCCGCTACTTCGAAACCTATAATAAAGATTACAACTACGAACTATCGTTTTTTGACACTAATCTCAATGCGCAAACCTCCAATCTTACACAGGACTTTGATGTGGTCTGCGTATTCGTCAACGATCAACTCGGTAAGGAAGTCATAAAGGCATTGGCTAACAATGGTGTAAAATTAATTGCCCTGCGTTGTGCCGGGTTTAATAATGTAGATCTGGAGGCAGCAGAGCAATACGGGATAAAAGTCACACGAGTTCCTGCTTACTCTCCGCAAGCGGTTGCAGAACACGCCCTGGCACTTATATTAACACTCAATCGCAAAACCCATAAAGCCTATAACCGCGTCAAAGAAGGTAATTTTTCACTGGATAACCTTATTGGTTTTAATGTCTACAACAAAACCGTTGGTGTTATAGGAACAGGAAAAATTGGACAAGCCTTTTGCAAAATTATGCTTGGACTAGGTTGTAAAGTTTTGGCCTATGATGTTACTCCACAAGGCGCATTGGAAGAGGCTGGAGTCACTTACGTCACTCTGGAAGAACTTTACAAAGGCTCAGACATTATCTCACTGCACTGCCCTTTATTGCCGGCTACTCAGCATTTGATCAACGATAAAAGTATCGCTCAGATGAAAACTCAGGTGATGATTATCAATACCAGCCGCGGTGGATTGATCAACACAGAGGACGTGGTCAAAAATCTAAAAGACAGGAAAGTTGGCTATCTTGGCATCGATGTCTATGAACAAGAAGAAAATGTATTTTTTGAAGACAAGTCCGAGCAAATTATAGAGGACGACACCTTATTGAAGTTAATAAGCTTTCCAAACGTCTTAATCACTTCACATCAGGCTTTTTTGACCAGTGAAGCACTTACTGAGATTTCAAAAACCGTATTCTCAAACATCTATGAATTTGTGAATAACCAATCGCTTACCAATGAAGTGAAGCAATAATATATCTCAATTTTTATTCTGAATTTGCCACTGCTGAATTTCAGGATATAAGATGCATTGCTTTATGCAAAACGTCAACTTAAAAGACCCAGTTGGCTAAGATGAATTACTGAAGGTTTTGAGGAAAATTGAAATAAATTTTTAATTTTAAACTTACTTATTTAATTTACTACTTGATTTTAAGAATGAATACAAAAACAAAAAGACTACTCATCGCATTTTTTATAGGAGGAACTGTCTCTGCTGGAATTATGGCGGGCTTTGATTATTTTGATGGATTAGAGTTTAGAACTCAAAGATTCTTTTTCAACTTCTTTTTCATAGGAGGTGTCTTAGGGTTTATAATGAATAATAGTGTTAAACATAAAAAGACCAAAAATGAAAAGACTGCTCAATAGTAAAGTTCTTTCAAACCTCCTATGGATGGTGTTTGGAACTATGGGTGTTTTAATTTATTACCCAAAACAGGAGTATTGGATTGCTGGACTTATGGTAATAATTGCGACACTTTATGCAATCAAATTAGTAAAATCTATCAGAAAAAATGCATAGGATACACTTTGATAAAATATCTGGAGATTGGGTTAGAATAGCATTGTTGATAGCTTCAGCTTTATGCATTTTAATAGGCTACGGGATGATTTTCAACTACGAAAATGGGCTTATATCCGCCTTGGGGTTCTTGATACAAATTGTTTTATTCAGCAAAATCTTTTGGTACAAAAATTTTGTGCAATGGAACCAAAAAGGAATTGTTGTTAAAACCAATCTAATAAAAAGCAAAAACATCAGTTTTGAGGATATAGAAACCATTATTGCTCAGCAAGAGTCCATCATTATCGAGTTACTCCATAAAACAGATAAAAAGATAAATCTTAAGGAGATCCACGATGACGATAAAAATCGGCTGATCAGAATTTTGGTTGAAAATTCAAATGCAAAGTATATAGACGAGTGTTCCAATGCGCAAATGCTTGAAAATTCTAAACTAATAAAATAATGAACAAAACAATATTCGATATCGTTTTCATAATACTAGCTGCTGGATTTCTCATACTTTGGGCAGAGTATGGCGAAGCGGAGACCTATTTAGTATTTTCATTTATTCCTCTTTTAGTAGCCTATCAACTTGGAAAATATTCAGAAAAAAGATCAAAAAATAGACCCAGTTAATAATTATCATGAATCTTAGCTCTTGCAGGACTTTTCGCAATTTATAGCTAATCTATTTGAAGCTACTACCAGACTCTTTCGACTTAACTGATAGTAATTGAATTTGTTTTATTCAATTCTTTGAAAACCTCTATTATTACAATTCTTTTGAAAATTCTAAAGATTTTATCAAACTGTTTCATTAAATAAATTTTTAATTTGATTAATTTTATAGACATAATCTCATAGCATGATCTATCACAAATCAATATTTTATTCTATTCTATTTTTTTTGATAGTTTCCTGCAGTGATGACGATAAGGTCTGTAAGTACAACTTGATAGACACCATAAGCTTAGAAGAACAATATAGGTGCTCAAACACCAAATTTAATATGGACATTGATTTGTCAAACGAATTCAAAGTCATCACCAATCAATCTGATTTTGACCAGCAAGTTTCCGGAGATTGTCAACCTGAAATTGATTTTGAAACTTACGACTTAGTCATCGGCAAAGCAGAGCTGCCAAGCGGTAATGATTCCATTGATTATCAATACATTGATAATTGCAAAGCCAATACATTTGTATTAAAAATTACTTTTATTCAAAACGAAACCTTTATAGCTCCGAATTTAACTTATCATCAACTGGTGCCAAAATTAAGAGGGAATGCCCTTATCGATGTACAAATCGTACTAGATTGAGCATTATTCAATGGAAAGCCAGTAGTTTCCAGAATTTGATTTTTTGATCTGGAAGCCAATCGGTAAGAAAATGTCAGCATCAAAGAAAAACACATTTTCATAAAATCTGGTTAATCGACTCTAAAATATATACCGAAGAATTTCCAAAACTAAATGATTTTATAAATCAATGTAAAGGCAAAGACATCTTATTTAATAGCTTGGCCTTAGACACAAAGGCTCAGCTTAAAAAGTTTCTTCAAGACACAGACTTTAAATACAAAGTCATTCCAAATCTGACTAACTTTATTAATCATACATTTCAAGCTCAAATTTATCCAAAGCACTACTCATTAAATAAGCAAGGAATCCTATAAAAAGTGGATAATCAAAGTTTAAGAACTATTGAGTATTACAAGTCAACTAAACATTAAATCAATTAACCATAAGATCCTTTCCCGGAAATTAAATTTTATGTTGACTGCTTAAGGATTTTAGATCCGAAATTAGAAAAGTATAAATTTAGAATCACTAATTTTACTCGCTAAAATAAATACTGAAATAGGATTTAAATTAATAGAAAGTCCTTAAAACAAATAATTTCATGAAATTATCCTTTCAAAAGTCATTTTTTACCATGGCTTTCATCGCCACTTTTATTGCTTTCCTAGTGATAGCTAAATCAATTTTAGTTCCTCTCGGTATAGCATTGATTTTAGCCTTTATTTTATATCCAGTGCATAAAAAATTGATAGGTTGGGGATTTGGAAATATCTTATCTGGATTTATATCAATTTTAGTATTAGCATTGGTAATTGGTGGCGGACTCACTTTTTTCTCAGCAGAAATCATAGCATTATCCGATGAGATTAATAATTTTGGTTCTAAACTTTCCAACCTTTACACCGACATCATTATTTACATCAATAAAAATGTAACTCTAGTAGATCAACTCAATGAAGATGATCTACTTAATGATTTAACAACCTGGTTAAAAAATTCTGCAGGAGCAGTTCTGGGAGGAACTTTTAGTAGCACCGCCAATTTCTTAACCGGATTGATTACCATGTTTATTTACCTGTTTTTGTTCCTGATCTATAACAAAGGTTTAGTAAAAGCATTTATGAAATTCTCTCCAGCAGATAAAAAAAATCAGTTTTTCAACATGTTAAAAGGTGTACAGCAGGTTGGTCAAAAATATTTATCTGGCATGCTAATCTTGATTTTAATTTTGGGAACACTCAACAGTATTGGCCTTTGGATTATTGGAATAGACAGCCCTTTTTTATTTGGTTTTTTGGCAGCATCTTTATCTATCATTCCTTACATAGGTACAACTCTGGGTGCAACAATCCCCGTAATGTATGCTTTCATGTCAAATGATCAATTATAGGTTCCTATAGCAGTAGCTATTTTGTTCTGGTTTGTTCAATTACTAGAAGGTAACTTTTTGAATCCTAAAATTGTGGGAAGTAGTGTCAATGTAAATGCCTTTGCTGCCATTCTAAGTCTGATCATTGGAGCAAGCGTTTGGGGAGTAGCTGGCATGGTATTGTTCTTACCTTTTGCAGCCATGCTAAAAGTGGTATGCAAAGAATATGAACAGTTACAAGCACTTGGCTTATTAATTGGAAACGACAATTTTGTAGAAAAGAAAAAGAATAAGAAAAATATTTTTAAACGATTAAAAGAAAAATTAATCAATAACAATTCCTGTGAAAATTAAACCCGTAAGCCTTCAAGAAAAATTTAATTCCTTTTCGGATTTTTGGAATCCCAAAATCGTAGGAGAACTCAATGGGCAACAGGTCAAAATTGCCAAATTCAAAGATGAGTTCATCAGTCATCAACACGATCATGAAGATGAATTATTTCTAGTCATAGAAGGGCAAATCACGATAGAAATCGAGAATGAAGCTCACGAAATTAACGCTGGAGAGTTTATTATTGTTCCCAAAGGAACTCCACATAAACCATCGGCTGTAGGTGAAGCCAAAGTCTTAATGTTTGAGCCTAAATCTACCTTGAATACTGGTAATACTGAAAATGAGTTAACAGTCAAAAAACTAGATAAAATTTAAACATCCTTAAGTTATGAAAAACATACTCCTTGTTCTTATACTTGCTGTAGCTTTTCCCGCTCAATCTCAAAATCCGTTGGACCTCATCAACGCAGGAAACGCCATTGCAAAGGATACAGATCCTATTCCATTAGAAAAACGCTGGTTTTCACATATTGATATGAGCTTTGCAATTGCAAATTCAATTGAATATAGTTACAAACGACTTGATGAAAATAATAGAATCGTAAGTGGAAGTCAGGAAGAATTGGAAAATAAAGTTGGATATGATATCCTGTATAGTTACAGCTATCCTATTTTCAAGAAGTTTACTTTAGGAGGAATTGGGGGTCTTCAGCACCAGGTTCAGCAAAGTATTACAGCCCTTAAAGCTGGAGCCATCATGAGATATCATTTTGTAGATTATGAAAGTGTAAATCTCAATTTTATGCTTGCTGGAAATATTGCCTTGAATGAAAAAATAGATAGCAATTTTGCCAACCTTCGCCTTGGACTTCAATTCCCGATTACAACTATAGACGGTTTCGTTATAAATTTGAATGTCTTTGGAGATTTTAACGATTTCATTTTTAATGAAAGCATTTTGGAAGGCGTCAATGATGATCCTATGAGTATTGTTTATCGCTCATATGGATTTAGTTTGGGAATTCAATTCTAAACGTTCAACTGGTTGTTATCATAAAACTTTAAAAAGTATAGTTTTATTACTGTTTAAGGCAGAATTAAAATGTTATTAATACTTCTAAAAAACCAATTTTTATCATATTTCATTAAAGTTTTAGTGTCTAACTTAGAGTTTTTTCAATTTCAAATCTTGTCAAAGGAAATTCTTTATGAAAAAATCAAACCTGGATACTCATCTAGTTCTTCCTATCAAGAACTTCATACAGAAAAAAACTTCAGTTGGGTTTCTGCTTATCGCTTCTGCTTTTTTAGCATTAATCATTGCCAACTCACCATTGTCGGATCACTATCATAATTTCTGGAAAAATTATCTATACATAGGATTTGACGATTTCGTCATTAAGAAGAACCTTCTGCATTGGATAAATGATGGGTTAATGTCAATTTTCTTTTTTCTGATAGGCCTAGAGCTAAAACGAGAGTTTTTGCACGGTCAGCTCACAAGCTTCAAAAAAGCAATTTTACCTGTCTCTGCGGCCATTGGTGGGATGCTTGTACCTGCCTTGATATATTTTAGCTTCGCACAAAATACAGATGCTGTGGCAGGGTGGGGAATTCCTATGGCCACAGATATAGCTTTTGCACTCGGAGTGATCTACCTTTTGGGAGATAAAGTACCTATTTCACTTAAAATATTTTTGACTGCTATTGCCATCGTCGATGATCTTGGAGCAGTTTTAGTCATTGCTTTTTTCTACACGTCAGACATATCCATGCTTAACCTTGCATTAGGTGGTGGATTTCTATTAATCCTTTTTTTAGCAAACAAGTTGGGCGTCCGAAATACAATTTTCTATGCCATATTTGGAATTGGTGGTCTATGGCTTGCCTTTTTACTCTCTGGGGTACATGCTACAATTGCAGCTGTTTTAGCAGCCTTCACAATTCCCTCAAATGAAAGGATAAGTTCCAAACTTTTTTTAAGGAAAGCCAGTCAATTGTCTTACAAAATCAAAACGGTTTTCAAAGAAAAAGAACACGAAGTGGATATTGCAGAAAACATTGAAAAGTTCTCCATGCTATCAGATGATGCCACTGCACCTCTACACAGGCTTGAGAAAACCTTGAGTCCTTTTGTCAACTTTATTGTTCTGCCTCTTTTTGCTTTTGCAAACGCAGGAGTAACAATAAATCAGGAGGCGTTCACTAACTTTTTTAATCCGGTAACTCTGGGAGTGATATGTGGACTGCTTGCAGGAAAAGTAATTGGAATAATGTTGCTGACCAAACTGATGGTGTTTTTCAAAATAAGTTTTCTCCCTGAAGGAGTAACATTCAAACATGTTTTTGGCATCGGGATTTTAGCATCTATCGGGTTTACAATGTCAATTTTTATAACAGAGTTAGCCTTCGAAAATGAACTTTATAAAACTCAAGCCAAAATAGGAATACTCACAGCTTCAATTATAGCTGGAATCATAGGTTATTTCTACCTCAAACATATTGGAAAAGAAAAGGTAGCTTGATAAAACTTGTCTATTCTGAATTTGATAAAGTTAACTTTAAGCTGGTGAGTAAAGCTTAGTATTTATTCTATAATTATGCGGATGCTTTGATTCAACCTCATTTATAATAATTTCAACTCATTGGATATTTAGAATATAAACTTTGATTAAAATCAATTTAAGAGCCCTTTCAACAATCAACGTAAAAGTTCATGATTAATAAATAAAACCCTTAAGATGAATTACGCAGCAACATACCCCAAACCGCTACATTGAAATTTCCAAATAGATACTTCAGACTTTGAATTAAACGCTTATATTTAAATATTAAATTGATTATTGTACACATTTCTAAAACTCAATTACAGATTTTATCAAAGGTTATATTCGCGATCATTTTCGCCATAATATGGTTTGTAATTAATTATTTATTTGATGATTTGAATACACCAGAAACAGCGATCACCATTATAGAGTCAACAAGAATTATCAGGATTATTATTCTACCACTCCGGAACTGCCTTATGGATATCCCACAAGCATCCTGATTGCATTTTTCTACCGCTTTGGGTCGCACTCATGAATCCAAGAGTTCCTCAAGACATGAAAGCATTAGCAAAAGATCAGCTGAAGCAGGTTGAATAATAGTTTTTCTTCTTTTCTCTGCTGAATTTATCACGCGTTCACTTAATTATCTAGTTGGCGGTAGTAGTATCGCCTAAACCCAATCTGAATCTTCCAAAGTAAAGATTTCGCTAATTTCGACTTCAAAAATTTGAGCTAATTTTAAAGTTAAAACAGTGGAAGGAACATATTTCCCTAATTCCATTGCATTAATTGTTTGCCTACTAACTTTTGCCAATTTTGCTAATTCAGCTTGAGTAATATTCTTTTTGGCTCTTTCGACTTTTATACTATTCTTCATGATAAGCTGATATTTTTAGCTTGGAAATTTGCCAGTTAAATCTAATTATGAAAAATAATAAGACAGTAAACATATTGAATATCATGACCCATAAAAACGAAAAATCATAAATAAGTAAAAACGAAAATATAAGAATTCCGTAATTAAAATAAACTGCCCAAACCAAGGACTCTAATCTAATTTTGGAAATATATTCATCTTCTACATTTTCTTTAGAAAAAGCGACCAGTAAAGAACTGATAATAATTAAAATTCCAAGAATCTCGTTAAGGATATTATTACTGACCGTTCCAAAAAGTTGTTTCTCGTCAGAAAGTGAGAATTTGTCGATAAAAATGGCAGGAACATTGAAATCTAAAAAGGTTGGCTCATAATTATAAATAAGTGTAACTAAACCAATTATTGCGGATGGAATAAGTATAATCCAACCGATTTTTTTAAACTCATTGGGAAATAAAAAATTTAGTTTCATAATAAACAGATTTAATTTTTAATAAATGTAAAGCAAATAAAACTATTAGACAAATAAACTTTACATTTAGTAAAACAAATATTACTAAATCTGAAGGTCTGAAGGTCTAAAGCGAACTAAAACAAAAAAGACCAGAAGTATAAACTCCTAGTCTTTTCTAAAATCAAAATCAGAAGAAATTCTACTCCTCCAGATCTCTGTTTTTAACGTATTTCTCTAGCCATTGATCTTGTTCCCACAACATGTGCATGATGCTTTCCTTGGCGGCATAGCCATGGCTTTCTTTTGGCAACATCACCAATCTCGCAGGAGCTCCAAGACCCTTGAGGGCATTGAAATAACGCTCGCTTTGCATAGGATAAGTTCCAGAATTATTATCGGCTTGACCGTGAATCAATAACAAGGGCGTCTTCATTTTGTGTGCATTCATAAATGGCGACATGGTGTTGTATAAACTTGGAGCTTCCCAATAGTTACGCTCTTCGGACTGAAATCCAAACGGCGTTAAGGTTCTGTTGTAAGCACCGCTACGAGCAATTCCTGCTGCAAACAAATCGGAATGTGATAACAAATTGGCAGTCATAAAGGCTCCGTAGCTATGTCCGCCAACAGCCACTTTATTTCTATCGATATATCCCATTTCATCCACAGCATCAATAGCTGCTTTTGCATTACCTACCAACTGTTCTACAAAAGTGTCGTTGGGTTGATCATCACCAGCTCCAATAATTGGGAAGGCAGTATCATCTAAAACGACGTAGCCTCTATTGACCCAGTAAATTGGCGAGCCATAATAAGGATAAGTAAATTCTTTACTGCTGGAAGTCACTTGAGAAGCAGAGTTCTTGTCTTTGTATTCACGTGGATACGCCCACATGATCATTGGATATTTCTTGCCTTCTTCATAATCCACTGGAAGATACAAAGTAGCTGAAAGCTCTAGACCATCCTCTCTTTTGTAAGTAATTATTTCTTTATGCACATTTTGTAGCGCTTCAAAAGGATTTTTAAAGTCTGTGATTTGCTCTAAACTTCCTTTTTTATAATTTCTGAAATAATAATTTGGATACTGATTACTGCTTTCTAATCGAGTAAGAATGAGTCCTTTTTTAGCATCAATCATATCTACAAAAGACTCTAAATACTCAGATTCTTCCACCTGAAAAATACGCTTGGTCTTTTTGGACTTTAGGTCATATTCATCAACAAAAGGAAATTTTCCTTCTTCAGAATATCCAGCTCCAGTAAGAATCAGTTTTCCTTTCAAAATCTGAAGCACTGATTCATTAAATTTATTTTTGGTAGTTACGAAATCTCCTGGATCGTCATAAGTGTTTTGATAGTTGCGTTCATTGAACACTACATGCTCCTGATCTGGCTGTGAAGGATTAAAAACACTGGTTTTGGAGGTTCTTGTATTCCACCAGTATTCTCTTAAAATCGCAGTTTTATCATCACCCCAGGTAATTCCGGAATAGCGTAATTTAGTTTTAGCTAAAACATTCTTATCTCCGTTATAGGGAGCTTCAAGTTGATAAACCTCGTCTCTGTAGTCTACTTCTTTATTGGCATCGCCTTCATCCAAAGCTTCGACCCAAACCAATGTAGCTGGATGGTCGTTTCTCCAGGACATATTCCGGGGGCCAGTTCTTGTGGACATAAAACCTTTAGGTTGTTCTTCAATCAACGGAATATCTGCTACAAAATGAGCTAAATCACCACTTGATGTGTAAATGTTGTAAGAAGTAGGGAATCTTCCATAAGTCACAATATAAGAGAAAGGCTTTTTGATTTCAGATAACATGACATAGTTTCCATCAGGAGAAAAAGACATACTCCCGAACATAGCTGCTGGCTTCCAAAGTTCTTTATTGCCTTTCAAGTTAACTTTATGAATTGCGGAAGTGGCCAATACTTCAAAATTGAACTCATCGTCTTTGTTGGTTAAAAGATCCTGATACGTTCTATTTTGAGCCTCAACACCCGCTTCATTAACTGAAACCGTTGGTCCTGTAGGTACTTTAAGCCCCGTGTTTATTAAATCTGGTCTATTACTTGGTAAGGTTTTTACCAAAAGAGCTGACTCATCTGGAAACCAACTCAAAGTAGTACCCATGTTTCCATTGACAATTGCAGAAGTTAGTTTACTTCCCGACTTTTTTTTGTAGTCGATAACCCATAATTCATTTCCGGTATCTGTGGTATGTGTAAAGGCGATATAGTTATATTTTGGTGACCAGCTTATGTTTGAGATTTTAGGATTACTAGGTAAACCTTTAATAACGTGTTCTTCCTTTTGTTGTGGGTCAAAAAGTTTTAGGTCGGTATAAAATCGGGTACGACTTGAAATGTTAGTTTTAGGATTTATTCTTAATCCGGCAAGTCTCAATTCGTCTTCAGATAATTCTTCGATGGTTTTGTATTGATTTCGATAAATCAGAACCGCTTTATCTCCCTCTGGGGTAATGCTCATAGAAGGCGTCATTGGGACATTGGCCAACTCCATAATATCTTCATGGGGTTGTTGATAAGTTAAGTCTACCTGACTCCATCCAAAGAGTGGCATGACAAGTCCTAAAAAAATAATTATTTTTTTCATGGTGTTTAAATTTTTATTTGAATCTAAATGTAGTGAAACCCTTTCAATTTCAAAATTTTATAAACCTTTCATCTTCTATCTTTTAACAAGTTTCTTTAATTTTAATAATTTTAGTAAGGCTATATTGCAGAAATTATTTTTTATGATCAGATTATTACTTATTTCGTTACTTATAATATCTAGCACTAGTTCATTTTCTCAAATTTTACAAGACGATTTTGAAGGCAATTCCACTATAACCTGGAATGAAGAAGATATAATTATGACGTTAGATGCTGACAATCCATTCAGTACTAATTCAAGTAATACATCCGGCACTGCATTAAAATATGTAGATAATGGCACTGGTAATTATGCCAACATCTATTTTGATTCATCTAGACCTATTATTTTAGAGGAAAATACCCCTTTTGACTTAATGATATATATTCCTGGATCAAGCATCACAGGAAATCAACCCAATCAGATTTCGTTAAAACTTCAGAATAAGAATCGAAGTGAGCCTTGGACAACTCAGACCGAAATTATAAAATCAGTTACACCCAATAACTGGCAAACCATTACGTTTGATTTTGCTACAGATGATTTTATAAATTATAATGAAAACTCACCAGATCCACTAAGCAGAATTGATTTTAACCGTGTAGTCTTGCAGGTTAATGGTGAAAATAATACCGATGCTGTTACAGCTTATATAGATAACTTTTATTTTGAAGGTGGTGAGGATCCAACTACACCAGGCAACCCAAATGATCCAGGTTATGATCAATTGGTCTGGTCTGATGAATTCAACACCAATGGAACCAATCAACCTTTAAATTCTGAAAATTGGTTCCATCAAACCAAGTTACCTCAAGGAGGTTCATGGTTTAACGGTGAAATACAACATTACACAGACCGTACAGAAAATTCATATGTTGAGAATGGAAAAATGCACCTTGTGGCAAAAAAAGAAACCTTTACCAATCAAGGCGTCACCAAGCAATACACTTCTGCCAGATTAAATTCTAAGTTTGCCTTTACGTATGGAAAAGTGCAAGTGAGAGCAAAGTTACCTACAGGTGTAGGAACCTGGCCAGCGATCTGGATGCTTGGTAAAAATATTACAGAAACCGGTGGATATTGGAGTAATGAAGGTTTTGGAACAACGCCTTGGCCAGCTTGCGGTGAAATTGATATCATGGAACACTGGGGAGACAATCAGAATTATGTATCGAGTGCAATGCATACCCCTTCAAGTTTTGGTGGAACGATTAATACCGCTGGACAGATCGTACCAACCGCTTCAACTGAATTTCATATTTACACACTAGAATGGTATGAAGACAGGATGGTGTTCTCCGTCGACGGAGATGTACACTACACCTACAATCCAACTGTTAAAAATGATCAAACCTGGCCGTTTGACAAAGACCAGTACATTCTTTTGAATACTGCTATTGAGCCGAGTATTGAATCTGGCTTTACAGAAAGTGCAATGGAAATAGATTATGTCAGAGTTTACCAAGAAAGTAGCTTAAGTACAGATGTTGTTGCAAATGAATCAAAATTGACTATTTCACCAAATCCGGTGAATCAATTTACTACGTTGATTAATGAAGGATTTATTAACAATCAAACTCTTGAGGTTTATACCATACAAGGCCGTTTAAAGGATACGTATAGCATAAACGATAAACGAACTAGAATCGATATGTCTGGTTGGTCTGCTGGTGTTTATCTCTTTAAAATTAAAGGTTCAACTAACAATCAAACCTACAAAATCATAAAGCTCTAAATCACTACTACAAGATCTATTTTATAAGATGGGTATGAAATCAAAATGTAATCTTACTAAATAAGTTTGATTTTTTGGATTAAAAAGTAATATGGAATTTAAACGCTTATCTCCAAAACATATAAACAATAAGCTTCTTTATTATTTGAGAAATTATTTTCGTTTTCTATTTCCTACTTTTTTTACCAAAACCGATTAGAAACAAAGTTGAATCTACTTACTGAAAACAATAAAAATCAAATACTAGATAGACTAAATTATTACAACAAACTCGAAGAAGTTCAGAATTTACCCAAGGAGTCTAAAAAACTTTCTGAAATAAATATTAATGAAGATAGCAAAACTTATTTTTTTGATTTTAGAGAATACCATCGCTATTTTAATCAGAAATTAAGGGTAAAATATACTTTCGGTGATATTACAGAGGTTCAAGATTTTCCAACTTTTGTCAAGAGCAGGCCTATAAATAATTCCAACTCAATTTTATTAAAATGGGATAAAGTGCGGCATTTTACGTTTGTAAAGAAAGACAGTAAAAAGTTTTCTAATAAAAAAAATCAACTTGTCTTTAGAGGCAAAGTGCATCCTACACAGCCACATCGAATTAAGTTCATGGAAATGTACAAAACACATTCCATTTGAAATATTGGAAAGGTGAATGCAAATGAATTGCCGGATGAGTGGATTGTTTCCAGAATGACCATCGAGGAACAACTCAACTACAAATTTATCCTTTCTCTTGAAGGTAATGATGTCGCTAGTAACCTGAAATGGGTCATGTCCTCAAATTCCTTAGCAGTAATGCCCAAGCCAAAATTTGAAACCTGGTTTATAGAAGGTAAATTGATTCCGAATTTTCATTACATCTTAATTAAAGACGATTATTCTGATCTTGAGGAATGTCTTAACTATTATATTCAGAATCCAGAGGAAGCTTTACAAATCAATGAAAATGCAAAGGCTTATGTTGCACAGTTTCAAAATAAATTTAATGAAGACTTATTATCTCTTCTCGTGATGAAAAAATACTTCAAAAAGACAAAGCAGTTATTTTGAAATTTATATTTACTTTTTTCTTGTATCCGCTATATAACTGATTTTCCAGCCTTCGTTTGTTTTTAAAAGAGTGATCACATTCGTTCCAGAATGTGATAATTTGTCGTTAACGTAAAAGGAATAGGGCAAAGAAAATTGAGCTAGGTGCTCAGTAAGTAAAGATTCTTTGGATGATATTTTTTCAAAAATTTTAGTCTCTACTGGCATGGATTTAATTCCCCCGATAAAATCGCTGAGCGTTTGAGTTGTCACACTATTTTCTTCACCTAGTTTTATGCTATGAAGTTGCAGATTGTCCAAACATAGTTTTTCCAAACTAACATGATCTTTAGAATTCAAAGCTTCAAAAAAGGAATCTATAACTTCTAAAGGGGTTTGCGCTTGAGTTGTGAAAAAGGCTAAGCTTAAAATAAGTGAAAAGGTTATTTTCTTCATGATGTGAGTTTAAGTAGATAATATTCTGTTTTTAAAACAGATTTCATTTAATTCAAAATCTCTAGTAGGTCTTTCCATGCTTGCTCCCTAGCCTGTTTATTTTCTTCTGAAGCTTCCGGCTGTGCTCCACTTCTCATAAAACCATGACCTCCACCTTCGTAAATATTATAGGAATAAAATTTACCTAATGTGTTCATTTGTTCCTCTGTTTTTGGAATTGTGGAATTAACTCTGGCATCATTTCCTCCATAAAATCCATACACAGGGATTTCAATCTTTGCAAGATCTTCCATATCTGTAGAAGCAGTACCATAAAACACAAAAGCTTCCTCCAAATCAGAGTTATGAGTCGCATACCTGAAACTTTGCGAACCGCCCCAACAAAACCCAATGACCGAAACTTCGCCATTACCCGCAGCTATTGATTTAGCATAGTCAAAAGCAGCATTCAAATCTGAGGTGACATGTTTCAGATCCAAATCATAAAGTGCCGTTCTGGCGGCATCAGAATTTTCAAAATCACTGGTTTTAGAAATCTTTTCTGAAGTACTCGACAATAAATCTGGCGCAACTGCTATATACCCCTTTTCTGCCAATTCATCAGCGAAGCGTCTCGCCCAGTCGTTGAGACCTCGATTTTCGTGTATCACGATAAATACTTTTGCTTTTTCAGACACTTCAGGATAAACCACAAAATTATAAAGCGTCTTGCCTTCATTTTCAAGTTCTACCCATTCATGATGTCTTGGCGACTGTTCTAAGACTTCCAAATCAGTTTGAGCTAAAAGAGTAAAACTCATTAATAAAAATGCAATAGTAGTTGTTCTGATATTCATAATTTCTAAGTTTTAACGTAAAATGAAAGTTATTTACTTTATGATTTAGGTGAGACTAAATATAACTAAACATGGTTATACTTCCTAGAGCAATTAAAATCGCTAATCCATAGCTCATGAGTGTTCCAATCAATACGTATTCTGTGAGCTGTCTGTCCTTGGACCTGGATAGATCACTAAATCTAAAAATGGATTTTGCTGCTATCAAAAATCCTATTCCCGCCCAGTAATTCATTATCACAAAGCCTAAGATAAATAAACGCTCCAAAACACCGATGTACCATCCTGCTTTGTGGAGAGCTTCTCCTTCAAGAGTATCGACATCCCATTTGGAGAGCAGCACCTTCATAACCACAGCAGAGACATAAGTGGTAAGTATAAGAGCTAAAACAATAACCAGGAGCATATCCTGATACTTAGTAAAAAAAGTAAAATCAACATTGAAATAAACCCCTATAGTCAAAAGAATGGCTAGCAAGTGTAAAATTTGATCACCTATAAATAAGGGAATTGACGACAGCTTAGGTGTTAGTTTTATCTTCACTATATCGATGAGCAAATGGCTGAAGCTTATACCTATAACATAAGGAAGTAAATCTAGTTTTAAGCCTGTAAATAATAACAAAAGCACTAGATGTATAGCGATATGAAACCAGAAGTATTTTGATCTTAAGCCCTTCTTCTCTTTTTGGACTACCCAGCTATGAGGTTGTAAGACAAAGTCACCTATAACATGAGCTAACAAAAACTTTAGAGCAATCGTGATCATAATTTTGAAACTGAATGGTTATAGAATTCTAGTAATTTTAAAATTTCTTTAAAGCCGGTTTTTTGGAGCGTAAAACTTACCGTGCTCGGAGATTTATCAAGTGTTTTGGCAATTTGCTTCTGGGTATATTCAGGAAATTTTAAAGCAGTTTTCAAAGTTAAAGCATCAATTTTAGTCCAGTTATCAAAGGTTAATAAACCAAGGTCTAGCATTAAATTCAGACTTGAATCCAGCTCCTGATCACCTGTCTCTACAGCAAGACGAGTCGATTTCAGGTTTTCAAAACGATGCCCCGACCTGTAAAAGGCTTCGCCCTGATCCTCTATGATCTTTCCATTAGACCCATTGACCTGACCGATCCCAATTGCCATTCTCACATCAATAGCACTGTGTTCTTTGATGCAGGCCTTTATAAACAATGAGGCCTCCAGTGCCTTGTTGACCTTTGTTTTCAATTGAAAACTATCTCCCCTGAAGATCTCCCAGTCTATAGCATTTTTTCCGTAAGCGTTTAAGGCTTCTTTTAATGTTTCTAACCATTCAGCCGCTTCTCCTTCTCTGGAATTGACGATATCCCCTGTTATAATTGCTACCATAAATCAGCTTAAATATATCAAATATTCGACTAATGTATCAAATTATTACAAATTCGACTCTTAAATCGAATACTAGATAATTCGATCTATATATCGAATACTTAAAGATTCGACTCTTAAATCGAATTCAAAAATGACAATTTATTTCAAAACATCAGGAAATACCAGGCTTTCCAGTTGAAAAACATAAGGCATATAGAAATAAACCACCAAGGCAATAATTGAAATGGAGATCACATTCAGAAGAAAACCTTTTGTGGCCATGTCTGATACTTTTAAATAGTTAGCACCAAATACAATTGCATTTGGCGGCGTAGCCACAGGCAACATAAAGGCACAGGAAGCAGAGAGTGTCACGGCTATCATCAATATATACGGATGTACATCAAAGCTTAAGGCAACGGGAGCCAAAATAGGCAAAAGCATGGCGGTGGTGGCTAGATTGGAAGTTACCTCGGTCAGGAAATTGACCAGCGCGGTTATAATCAGCACTAAGACAATAATGCTAACCCCTTGAAAAAGATTGACCTGACTAGCAATCCAATTGGCCAAACCCGTTTCTACAAAACCTTTGGCTAAAGCCATTCCTCCACCAAACAGAATAATAATTCCCCATGGAATTTTTACGGCTTCGTCCCAGGTTAATAGCTTTCGGTTTCCTTTTTTTGTCGGAATCAAAAACAAAAGAATTGCCGCGCTTATAGCGATGATTGTGTCATCGATTCCAACTAAAATCGTTTCCAGTAAACCTCTAAATATCCAGCCTAAAGCAGCAATCATAAAAACTATCCCCACCCTTTTTTCTTCATACGAAAGCTTTCCAAGTTTTGATAGCATGGTTTGCACTTCTTTTTTTCCACCACTAAATTTCACTCGATTTAATTTAAATGCGAATGAAGTCAAATACTTCCAACATATAAATAATAAGACTAAAGAAACAGGAAGCCCGAATTTCATCCATTCAAAAAAACTGATTTTAATACCATAGGTGTTTTCCAAAACTCCAGCAAACACAAGATTTGGAGGCGTCCCAATGAGTGTAGCAATACCGCCGATAGAGGCGCTATAAGCAATGGAAAGCATCAGTGCTTTAGAAAACAAGGAACTTTGAATAGAATCTTCAAGATTATGATTCTGAATTTGGTTGGCAATAGCAATAGCGATGGGCAACATCATCACCGTGGTAGCTGTATTGGAAATCCACATCGACAAAAAAGCGGTAGCGACCATGAATCCTAAAATAAGGTACGAGGCTTTAGAACCAATTAATTTGATAATTTGTAATGCAATTCTTTTATGAAGATTCCAGCGTTCAATCCCAATTGCCAAAATAAAACCACCAATGTAAAGGAATACATATTTGTGCCCGTATTGCTGAGTCGTTTCTCCGATAGAAAGCACCTCAAGTAAAGGAAAAAGAACAATGGGCAATAATGCTGTAACTGAAATAGGAACAGTTTCTGTCACCCACCATATCGCCATCCAAAGTGTTATTGCCAGAAGATTAAAACCACTTTGAGAAAGATCATTGAGGGGATCCATGAATTGGAATGCAATGAAAACCAAAGGCCCCAGGACTTTATAGAAGTACGTTTTAAACCAATTCAAATGTCAATTGTTTTTAAAATCTAAAACTAAAGATTTTTGTGATTCAAAATTGAACTTTTTAGATTTTGGAATTTACTATAAGCTCTGAAATTATTTGACTTTAAATGTTAAAAGCATTTTGGTTAAATGGGCTTCGTCTACTTTTGTGGCTAACCAAAGTACATATGAAATTCATTAGCATTGTCATTTTCACCTTTATAAGTCAATTTTCATTTGCACAATCAATTTTTGGAAAAGATGCGATCATTGAAAAATCACTCTCGGAACGTTGGGAGCTCGACGATGAAGATAAAAATGGAACTTTTAAATTGACGTTTTATAAACCAATTTATGTCTTACCAGCGCGCTGGTCGAGCAATCCGAATGAACTACCACAGAGTGAAAACCCAGATAATAGCTTTACCGAAGCTCAAAATTATGATCAGGTTGAGGCAAAATTTCAATTGAGTTTAAAGACAAAACTATTACAATCTTTTCTTTTTGGACATGGTGATTTATGGCTTGGTTATACTCAATTGGCCAATTGGCAGGTGTATAACGATCCTGTATCCAGACCATTTCGGGAGCTTAATTACGAACCAGAAGTTATCGTCAACTTTCCTATGAAAATTAATTTGCTTGGCATTGATTTAAGAATGGCAGGTTTTGGTTTTAATCATCAGTCTAATGGTAGGGATTTGCCTCGATCCAGAAGTTGGAACCGATTGATGTTTCATGCTGCTTTTGAAAAAGATAATTTTCAATTGTACCTTAAACCCTGGATTAGAATTGAAAGTCCCGACAAAGATGATAATCCGGCCATAAGTGACTTTATAGGACGAATGGAGGCTAATTTCATTTATAATTTAAACAAACACAGTGTCAATTTAATCGGAAAAAACTCATTGGACTTTGATAAAAACAGAGGAAGCCTTGAGTTGAATTATTTTTATTCTGTTAAATCCAATCTTAGGTTACATTTTCAAGCGTTTACTGGATATGGAGAAACTTTAATTGATTATAACCACAAGCAAACGACCCTTGGCATTGGTGTATCATTTATAGACTGGTAAAGATCTTTAAGTTAACTAGATGAAATTCAGAAGGTAATAGTTTAAAAACCTCCTAAAAAAGTCTCTTTCATCAATTAAAAATATATTGAAAGAATAAAGCTTACCTTTGCAGCTTAATAAAGAAATGACCTCTGATACCATAGACTGTCATTTCAAAAAAACACTCTATGTCATTTAAGTCATTAGGACTCTCTGAAGACCTTGTGAAAGCTGTAAGCGCGCAAGGTTACGATACCCCAACACCTATACAATCAAAATCGATTCCTCCTGTTTTGGAAGGAAAAGATGTTTTAGCTTCGGCACAAACCGGAACCGGTAAAACAGCTGGTTTTACTTTGCCGTTACTTCAACTATTGTCTCAAACTCCACCATTAAGAAACAGACCTATAAGAGCTTTAATTTTGACGCCAACGCGTGAATTGGCCGCTCAAGTCCATCAAAACGTTAAGGATTATAGTCGATTTGTAGATTTACGATCTACTGTTATTTTTGGTGGTGTCAATCAAAAATCACAGGTATCGACTCTAAGAAATGGAGTTGATGTGTTGATCGCTACTCCTGGACGTCTTATCGACCTGAACAACCAAGGGCTTTTATCGCTCTCCAAAGTTGAAATTCTCGTACTCGATGAAGCCGACCGCATGCTTGATATGGGATTCTTGAGAGACATTAAAAAAATCATGGGATTGATTCCGAAGAAAAGACAAACCCTTTTGTTTTCAGCTACATTTTCCAAAGACATCAGAAGGCTTTCTAGTGAATTTCTAAAAGATCCTGTTTCTGTTGAATCTACTCCAGAAAATACGACTGTTGAAGCAATTGAGCAGCAGGTGTATCGAGTCGCCAAAGAGAAAAAAACAGATTTGTTGATTAAACTGATTTCTGAAGGAAACTGGGAGCAGGTGCTGGTCTTTTCAAGAACCAAACACGGCGCCAACAAACTGGCTAAAAAACTAGAGTCTGCCAAAATTGGAGCGGCAGCTATCCACGGTAATAAAAGCCAGGGCGCCAGAACCAAAGCTTTAGCCGGGTTTAAAAATGGAAGCGTAAAAGTACTTGTCGCTACCGACATTGCCTCCCGTGGCCTTGATATTCCTTTATTACCTTATGTAGTTAACTTCGAATTGCCTAACGTTTCTGAAGATTATGTCCATAGAATTGGACGAACCGGAAGAGCTGGGGCAAGCGGACTTGCCGTTTCTTTGGTAAGTGCCGATGAAACTGTATTTTTAAGAGATATTGAAAAATTGATTGGTGATAAAATCCCAATGGATATTCTTGAAGGATTCGAACCAGATCCTAATGCCTCTACAAAACCATTCAATCCTCAACAACGTGGTAGAAAACCACAATCCAACTCACGTTCAGGTAACTCAAGATCTTCAAGCCAAAAGTCTTCAGGTGCTAGAACTGGTAACTCCAGACAAAACTCAAATAAACCAAGACGCTAAAAATAACGGTCTGTGGAAACTCAAAAGAACAACCCCTTACACGGGATGACTTTGGAGCAAATCTTAATTGATTTGGAAGCCTTTTATGGATGGGAAAAACTGTCGAAACAGATCAACATTCGCTGTTTTAAAGATAACCCCTCCATAAAATCCAGTTTGAAATTTCTCAGAAAAACGCCTTGGGCCAGAACAAAAGTGGAAGTTTTGTATTTAAAATTTCAGAAAAAGATCAATGGCTAAATCTGCACCAGAATATTGGCTCAGAGGTCCTGTTGACGGCATTCCTGCCTTATTACAACCTGCAGCGCACGCTTTACTTCAAACTCGACTTGAAGCTAGAACTTACACAAAAGATTTTGATGAAAGTTTGCTTTGGGAAATGCCTCATGGACGAGCAAACGTTGGATTTCATCTTCAGCATATCGCTGGTGTGATCGACAGAATGTTAGCTTACGCCGACCAGAAATCACTTTCTGAAAATCAATTTGAGTATTTAAAAAGCGAAGGAAAACCAAATCAGGATATCCATCTGGAAGATTTATTGCTTCATCTGGAAACTAAAATTAATGAAGCATTAATTTATTTTAGAAACATCAACATTCAAAATCTGACAGATTACAGAAGTGTTGGCAGAAAAAAGCTGCCCTCTACCCTGCTCGGTGTTTTATTCCACACCGCAGAACACAGTCAGCGGCATATCGGTCAATTATTGGTGACGGTAAGTGCTTTAAGTAAATGAATTGGATTACTTTATGAAATAATCAGCATATTTACGTTGAACTTTAGTTCCAGCAGTTTATATACAATGCAAGGAAAGTGTATTAAAATTCCTCCTTTGGGCTTAGCTATTATTTGTACTTCAACTGAAGTCCGTATAGAAAATTTCTTAAATATTGATCCATCAATTCTCTGTACTGAGGCTGTGTAGGCCGTCTCAGGAAAGCGCTTAATTCGTGTTTACTCACTTGTTTACCAGCGATTTGGTAGAGTTCTATGATGTCTTCAGACTTTAACTCAAAAGCAATTTTGAGTTTTTTCAACACGTCGTTATTATTCAAAAAGGTTTCTGGCTCTGGCTGAGAGCCCTCTTTTTTGCCACGCTTATCTACAATAAGTCCATTTAGAAAAACTGCCAGCATTTTATCTTCAAGTTCCACAAAACTCTCATCTTCGTCTGCTTTTAGCCAATCGCTTACCTCTGCCCTGGTCACCTCAACTCCAGCTGATTTGAAAAAAGAAATCATCTTGGAATCGGTGTATCCAAAAGTATATCGCAATCTTCGCAGAACATCGTTATTAGTCATAATGTGAATTTTAAAAAGCCTAAAGCTAATAGAGTTCAAAAATAAAGAAGCTGAGCAGAAGTCCTTCCTGTTTTCAGAAATAAATGTAAACTTGTAAACTTATCCTAAGTTTATGTATCCACAACTTCTTCAGCATTTACATCGAGATATCGATCTCACCCAAGTTGAGGCGGAGGAATTCATGAGTATTTTGAGTTACCAAGCACTTGAGAAAAAAGAAATATTGATAAGCCCTGAACAAAACGTCAACAAGGAATACTATATTCTAAAAGGCTGTTTATCTGCATACTATTTGGATAAAAACGGACAGAAGCACATTCTTCAATTTGCGATCGAAGATTGGTGGATAAGTGATTTTGAAGCTTTTTTCAATGCACAACCCGCTCAATTATTTGTTGAATGTCTAGAGGATAGCGAAGTTTTGGGTCTTGAAAAATCGGCCTTGGAACATCTATACCTTAGACTTCCAAAATTTGAACGCTTTTTTAGGATCAAGGTCACCAAAGCCTTTGTAAGTCTGAGGAACAGAATTTTATCCTCTCTTCAAAACGATAGTAAGTCCAGGTATCTGGAATTTTGTAAGGATTATCCGAGTTTAGAATCCAGAATCGCTAATTATCATATCGCCAATTACTTAGGTATAACCCCAGAAAGTTTAAGCCGATTGAAAAAGAAGATATAGCCTTTTATCGATTGAAACTCCATTGGTCTGATGAACTAAGATTAACACCTCTTAACGCATCGCATTGACTTAAATCAATTTTTAAATACAACTCAGAACTTATCTTTGTCAAAAATATAAATTGCTATGAAAAAGATACTTTTTGTTATTACAAGTAACGATAAAATGGGAGATACAGGAAATAAAACAGGATTCTGGATTGAAGAATTCGCTGCTCCCTATTACATTTTGAAGGATGCGGGATTTGACATTACATTGGCTTCCCCTCAAGGTGGACAGCCTCCAATTGATCCCAACTCAGAAACTGAGGATGCTCAAACTAAAGCAACCGAACGTTTTGATATGGACAAAGAGGCTAAAACCCTATTAGCTAATACACATAAATTGGTTGAGGTTAAAGCATCTGATTATGATGCTGTCTTTTACCCAGGTGGTCACGGCGTCCTTTGGGATCTCGTCGAAGATCAAACGTCTATAAAATTAATTGAAGAATTTAATGCTAGTAAAAAGCCCGTTGCTTTTGTATGCCACGCCCCAGCAGTGCTTAAGCATCCTAAAAACACAGATGGTGAACCACTTGTGAAAGGGAAAAAAGTAACAGGATTTACCAATCAGGAAGAAGAAGCTGTTCAATTAACTGAGATTGTTCCTTTTCTACTTGAAGACATGTTAATAGAAAAAGGTGGTGTCTATTCTAAAATTGAAGATTGGCAAGCTTACGCTGTAGAAGATGGAAATTTGATTACAGGTCAAAATCCTGGATCTTCAGAAAAAGTAGCAGAATTACTTGCTAAGCATCTCAATTAATCTCCATATTAATTTTGATAATATTATTAATGCCCTCTACTTAAAGAGGGCATTTTTAGTTTAACACCTTATTTGAAAATATCATTTCAGTAAGGAATTAGCTACATTTGCAACATATTTCAAATCATGTCATCAGCACCTCATTATATCGATATAAGAGTTACCCCAGAAGTGGCTCATCATTCTGAAGATTTAAAAAAATCTCTAGCAAAACACGTTGGTATTACTGAAAATCAGCTATCGGAATTCAAAATCCTAAAACGATCAATTGATGCGAGAGCAAGACAAATTAAATACCAGTTGAGAATCGCTTATGTTCTTAAAGATGAGTCAGTGATTTGGCCAGCTCATACTGAAAAAAAATATCATTCAGTATCTTATGAAAGTCCAAGGGTTTTAGTTGTGGGCAGTGGCCCAGCAGGCCTTTTTGCTGCTCTAAAGCTTCTTGAGAAGGGCTTAAAACCTATCGTCATCGAACGTGGAAAAAATGTAAGAGCCAGACGAAGAGATCTGGCTAAAATCAACAAGGAACATCTGGTAAATCCAGAGTCTAATTATTGTTTTGGTGAAGGTGGAGCTGGTACTTACTCTGACGGCAAATTATACACGCGTTCAGGAAATAAGAAAACCATCAAGGAAATACTTCACACTTTTGTTGAACATGGGGCAAGTGAAGATATTTTGGTCGATGCCCATCCTCATATTGGCACCAATAAATTACCAGACATCATCACCAAAATGCGAGATAAAATCATCGAATGTGGAGGTGAAATTCATTTTGAATCCAAGTTAACTGACTTTCTTATCAAAGAAAATCAGCTCAAAGGAATTCAGGTGAACGATGAAAAAGAAATTTTAGCTGAAGCTTGTATTTTGGCAACAGGCCATTCAGCAAGAGATATTTTTTATCTGCTTGATAAAAGAAAAATCAAATTAGAGTTTAAAACCTTTGCCATGGGCGTTCGGGTGGAACATCCTCAATCTTTAATTGATGAAATTCAGTATAAAAAATCAGAGCGAGGCGAATACTTACCCCCTTCTGCATACAGTTTGGTGGAACAAGTCGATAACAAAGGCGTATATTCCTTTTGCATGTGTCCGGGTGGCATCATAGCGCCCTGCGCTACAACTCCTGGAGAAGTGGTGACCAATGGCTGGTCACCTTCCAAACGTAATAATCCTTATGCCAATTCTGGAATTGTCGTGACTATTGATGATGAAGAACTTCAGGATTATCAACAATTTGGTGCTTTACGCGGTTTAAAATTTCAAGAAGCTATTGAAAAAAAATGCTGGGAATTGGCTGGCGAAACTCAAAATGTGCCTGCTCAACGTCTTCATGATTTTATCGGCAGACGCAAATCGGTTTCCATTCCAAAAAACTCCTATCAGCCAGGGACAACTTCAGTAGAGATGGATGCCATTTTTCCAAAAGCCATGACAAAACGCTTAAGGGAAGGCTTCAAAAAATTCACTCAGAAGATGAAAGGTTTTGATCATCCTGATGCAGTGATTCTAGCACCAGAATCTAGAACGTCTTCACCAATAAGAATTCCTAGAGATGAGGAAACTCTGGAACATCCAGAATTATCAGGTTTGTATCCTTGTGGCGAAGGTGCTGGTTATGCGGGAGGTATTGTTTCTGCTGCTATAGATGGCGAACGTTGCGCGGAAGCAATAGCTAAAGTCTTGGTCAATCAGGTGAGGAACCCATCTACATGAAAAAAACAGCCTGCTATATCAACAGACTGTTTTCAAAAGATGAAATTATTAAGGGGGCTAATCGGCTTGATAAATTTCAAGTACTCTTGCGGATGGATCTTTGACGTCGCCACACCATTTTGGTAACCATTGATAAGGCGTCAACTGAAAGTGAGATCCGTAGGTTTTTTCAAAAGTTTTAAGATAAAAGTAAGCCTCTTTTGAAGGTGGTTCTGGTGTAAAGTCGAATTTTTTAGCTTTAAATTCTTCATCAGAAACCAAAGTTTCAACATGATCTTTTATGACTTCACTCCAGGATTTTTTCTTGCTACTCACACTATCAGAAAATCCGTTTTTCCGTCTCCATAACACTTCACTTGGAATTAAATCTTCTCCTTCAAAAGCTTTTCTGATTAAATATTTTTCAATTTTTTCATCAGAAAACATTCTGAGTTCTGGGGGAATCGACATAAAAAATCTGACGAAGGCTTTATCAGCAAAAGGAACTCTTGCTTCCAATCCTGCATTGGAGATAGATCGATCTCCACGTTTCATATCAAAAAACTGAATATCTTTAAGCAATCTGATTGATTCTTGTTGAAAACTTTCAGAATCTGGCGCATTTTGGAAATATAGGTAAGATCCAAATTCGTCGGCAGTTTCTCCGGAGAATAGAACTTTCACATCAGAATGATCTTTCACGTATTTAGCGACCAATTGGTGTCCAACCGAAGCACGAATCGTAGTGACATCATAACTTCCCAACATATACACGGTGTGTTCTAGTTCATCTAGAAAATCCTGCTCTGTACAAGTAATGCTATGGTGTTTGCTACCGATATGATCAGCTACCTTTTGAGCAGCGGTGATATCTGGACTTCCTTCCAAACCAATAGAAAACGTTTCTAGCTGTTTTCCCTTTTCTTTTAATTTTCGAGCTAAAATGCCAGCTACCAAACTACTGTCTAAACCTCCACTCAATAGACATCCAAGTGGTCTTTCGCTCATCATTCGCTTTTCAACTGAATAGGTCAACAACTCATTTATCTTTTGGCAATATTCATCTTCAGTTAAAGCCGAAGTTGAATATTCATGGATAAAATAAGGTGCGATCTTATCTGTCTTTGAATTCCAGTAGTGACCAGGAGGAAATTGATCTAAATGTTTAGTGAATGCAATAGCTTTACTTTCTGAAGCAAAATAAACTTCAGCATCATCCTGACCAATATACATACCTCTCACGCCAAGGTGATCTCTTGCGGCAATAAAAAGGTCTTTTGTTTCATCGTATAAAACGAAAGCAAATTCTCCATCAATCTCTTCCAGCATTTTTTCCTCACCCACTTTTTGATAGAGATCAATAAGTATCTCACAATCGGATCCTGTTTCTAATTCGATGCTGTATTTATTAGCTAATTCTAAATAATTAAAAATCTCTGCGTTGGCCACTAGCCATACTCCATTTTTGTACATTGGCTGATTACCCATTGGTGTTAAGCCATTAATGGCTAAACGATGAAACCCAAAATAGGTGTTTTCCTTAATCACTTTAAAGTCTGATGAATCTGGTCCACGATGTTTGATTTTCATGAACTCATCAATTAAAAATTGACTAGACTTTGCACTTTCGATGGCTACAAATATTCCACACATGATAATTTAATTTGAATTATTTAAAGCAAATAAGGGATATTACTTAATGTAAATCAACATAAAGCTTTAAAATATTAAAAATAAATTTTAATATTGCGTATTACTAAAAATTATAAAGATGATAGACCAAACCGACAGAAAAATCTTAAACATTTTAAGTAAGGACGCTAAAGCCTCCTTAAAATGGATTGGAAACGAATGTAACATGAGTCCAACGGCAGTTCATTTACGCTTAAAAAAGCTCGAAGAACAGAAGATTATAACCGGCTCTAAAAGTGTAATCGACACCTATCAATTAGGGTATCAAACCCAAAGCTTTATAGGGATTTACTTCAACAAAGCCAATATTTACAAAACTGTAAGTAAATCCTTACTTGAAATCGAAGAAGTGGTAGAGTGCAATTATACAACAGGAAACTTTTCCTTGCTAGTGAAAGTAATTTGCCGTGATAACAAACATCTTACTGAAGTACTTAGTAATAAAATCCAAACTATAGATGGTGTAGCCAGAACGGAGACTTTTATCTGCCTTGAGCAAACCTTTACCAGAGAAATAGAATTTTAAAGACCAAATGCAGATTAGGACTTCACATTTTTTTCTAAAAATTTGTTTCTGATAATTTGGTCTACTGAAACATTGGTGATTTTACTTTCTAACCAGGAAATGATATCCAAGTATAAAAAAGCTCTGCGTTCGTAAGGATCCTTTTCATACTTTTTGAGTTTTTCTAAAATTTCTTTAAAAGCCGACTTAACATCATGAGGGAAAATATCTGGCAAAGCCTTCATAAAATTGATGATTTCAGTCTGTACTTCATTCAATTCATTCATTTTCAAAAGAAACTTGTAGGTACTCCTAAGATGAGTATCCAAATGATAATCCATTCCTGCATCATAATGCGCAAAAAGATTCAGTATTCTGGAGAAGCACATCAAGTCCTCTCTCATAGTTAAAGACTTGTTGGAAATAATTTTGTTTAAGTATCTAATACACTCTTTATTATTTCCGACACAAAAATGCAGACTCGCAATTTTATAATAAAACACCATGATATGATGTTCATCAATCCTGTCTTTGAAACGCTTTATTCCTTTCAAAATATCATCAACTAAATTAAGGCCCTCATCAAACAAACCCTTCATAAAGCAAAGATTCAATCTATCTGTATTGAGATACAAAAAGACAAGTCCTTCTATGTTATCGTCTTTGGGAAAAGTACTTTTTGAAATTTGGTGTTTCATGTCATCCATAACAGCTTCAAAGCGCTTGTGATCTTGAATAAAAAATAAGGATTCCAAGAGGTATTGATTGCCCTTCAAAAACCAAACAGGATTCAATGAAATCATCTTCGGATGCTCCTGAAACAACTCCACCCACTTTTTTGAATACTTATAACAGGCTGTAAAATCCTGAATCAAGAAACTCAACCATAGATAAGAATTATAAAGCCATAACTTTTCCCTAAATCCTAAATCTTTGATATCGAATTCGGGCAAATGAGCATTAAAATAGTCTAAAATTTCTTTTTTTTCGCTGTCACTTTTTACATAACCAGATTTTAAAATAATACTGTAAAGCTTAAGGGATAAGTTAGATAAAGTACTAGCCAATACATTGAGATGACTAAATTTACTAGATTGCTCAATTAAATCGTCAGCTCTACTTGCTATACTCCGAGTAATGTATTGAGCCTCTATGAGTTTTTCTAATTCAACAATCTCATATACTAAATTTTTTTCTTCGTGGCTAACTGCAATTTCTTTGGCTTTATCCAAAATCTTTAAACTCTGCTTATATAGACCTTTATGATATAAAATGGTGGCAAACTCCGTTTGTTCTCTAATTTGGGAACGCACATTCTGATGAAATGGATTAAGCTTAAGACTGATTAAAATCTGTTTGTATAGATGTGCTTTTACATTAGCTAATTGTTGTTTCTTAACGAAACCTGTATTCAAAATTTCTTTTTCATTGTATTTCGAAGCTTTATCAAGAAAGTTGAATAAGTTCAAAAATTTAGAATCAGTATTCCCTCCCAATCTACCTACATAAAGTTTGAATTGGCGTTTTTCAGACTTGGTTAAAGTCTTGATTAATAGGAATAAATTGTCTTTTTGATCCTTTATCATCAATGAAATTTATATGTATCTATCTAATTTTCAGTAAGTTATTTTAAATAAATAAAAATTGAACATCGTAAAAGTAACCATTACTGGTTATTTGCCACTCTCAACTATACTTAGTTTTGAAATGGAAACATATAAATAAATTCAATATGTCACATCAAAAAATTGATATTTTCGATACATCTTTAAGAGATGGAGAACAAGTTCCAGGCTGTAAATTGAATACTGAGCAGAAGCTCATTATCGCCAGAGAGCTTGATGAATTGGGAGTAGATGTCATCGAAGCAGGATTTCCTGTCTCCAGTCCGGGAGATTTCGATTCGGTTGTAGGAATTTCGAAAATTGTGAAAAACGCAACTGTGTGTGGTCTAAGCAGAGCGGTTAAAAACGATATCAAGACTGCAGCAGAAGCACTTACTTACGCTAATAGGCCGAGAATTCATACTGGTATTGGTACTTCAGATTCTCACATCAAATATAAATTCAAATCGAATAGGGAAGAAATCTTGGTACGTGCTTTTGACGCAGTTTCATATGCCAAATCGTTTGTGGAAGATGTTGAATTTTATGCTGAAGATGCCGGTCGAACCGATAACGAATACCTGGCAAAAGTTTGTGAATTTGCGATAAAAGCTGGAGCTACAGTTTTAAATATTCCTGATACTACAGGCTATTGTTTGCCAAGTGAATATGGAGCAAAGATTAAGTATTTAAAGGAAAATGTAAAAGACATAGACAAAGCAATTATCTCCTGTCATTGTCATAACGATCTTGGTTTGGCAACAGCCAATTCTATAGAAGCCATTATCAATGGAGCTGGACAAGTAGAATGCACTATTAATGGAATTGGTGAGCGCGCAGGAAACACAGCCTTAGAAGAAGTTGTCATGATTTTGAAACAACATCCTTATCTAAATTGTGACACTAATATCAATACAAGACGTTTGTTCCATATGAGCCAGTTGATTACAAAGCATATGGGGATTTCTCCTCAACCCAACAAGGCTATTGTTGGAGCTAATGCTTTTGCGCACAGTTCTGGAATTCATCAGGATGGCGTCATCAAAAGAAGAGACACCTACGAAATTATAGATCCAGCTGATGTTGGTGTAACAGAGTCTGCCATCGTACTTACTGCAAGAAGTGGTAGAGCTGCTTTGGCTTACAAAGCAAAAAACGCAGGTTATGATCTAACAAAGTTGCAATTGGATGAAGTATATCTTAATTTCTTGAATTTTGCTGACAAATGCAAAGAGGTTAATGATAGTGATATTCATCAAATCGTTGAGACAAGTAAGGTGTGTAGAGAAATAAAATCAGCTTAAGCAAAAATTTATGAGTAAAACATTATTTGATAAAGTATGGGATGCTCACGTGGTTCATAAGATTAAAGATGGTCCGCAAATCTTATACATCGACAAACATTTAATACATGAGGTCACAAGTCCTCAAGCTTTCAATGAGCTTGAAAAAAGAGAGTTACCGATTTTCAGACCACAGCAAGTCGTAGCAACAGCAGATCACAATACCCCTACAAAGGATCAACATCTGCCTATAAAAGATAAACTGTCCAGAAAGCAGTTATCCCAATTATCTGAAAATTGTAAAAAAAATGGAATTCAGTTATACGAATTAGGGCATAAATACAATGGAATCGTTCATGTTATGGCTCCAGAACTGGGTATTACACACCCCGGTATGTCGATTGTTTGTGGAGATTCTCACACCTCTACCCATGGGGCATTCGGAAGCATAGCTTTTGGAATTGGTACTAGTCAGGTGGCTCAGGTTTTTGCAAGTCAATGTTTGTTATTGACCAAGCCAAAAAGTATGCGAATAAATGTGAATGGTAAACTCAAAAAAGGGGTGCTTCCTAAGGATGTGATTCTATATATTATATCTCAAATCGGCACAAATGCGGGAACCGGTTACTTCTGTGAATATGCAGGAGATGTTTTTGAAAACATGTCCATGGAAGGAAGGATGACCGTTTGCAATATGAGTATTGAGATGGGGGCACGTGGTGGAATCATCGCTCCAGATCAGACGACTTTTGACTATGTGAAAGGCAGAAAATTTGCTCCTGAAGGACAAGAATGGAAACACCAACTTGACTACTGGAAAAGTTTGCCGACCAATACAGATGCTGAATTTGACAAAGAATATACTTTCAATGCTGAGGATATTGAACCCATGATTACGTTCGGAACTAATCCTGGCATGGGAATCAAAATCAATGGACTTATTCCTGAAAAAAACGATGCTTCTTTTGAAAAGTCATTGAAATATATGGATTTCAAGAAAGGAGAATCTTTGATTCATAAGCCCATCAATTATGTATTTATCGGGAGTTGTACCAATTCAAGAATAGAAGATTTCAGGGTCGCTGCTGAATACATAAAAGGTAAGAAAAAAGCTGAAAATATTACTGCATGGCTAGTGCCAGGAAGCAAACAAGTAGAGCAACAAATTGAGGCTGAAGGCTTAAAGACTATTTTTACTGAAGCTGGATTTGAATTACGTCAACCTGGTTGCAGCGCTTGCTTAGCCATGAATGATGACAAAATTCCAGCTGGCGAGTATTGTGTTTCTACCTCCAACAGAAATTTTGAAGGACGACAAGGTCAAGGATCCAGAACGCTTTTAGCTAGTCCGCTACTTGCTGCTGCTACAGCCATAGAAGGAAAAATAATTGATATTACAACACATTTAAATTAGTATGGAAAAATTCATAAGCATAACGTCTCGAGCTGTTCCTTTGGCGGTTGAAAATGTAGATACAGATCAAATTATACCTGCACGATTTCTAAAAGCTACAGATAGAGAAGGTTTTGGCGAACATCTTTTTAAAGATTGGAGATATCATAAGGATGGAAGTGAGAACAATGATTTTGTATTAAATGACTCTACCTATAGTGGTGAAATATTAATCGCTGGTCACAATTTTGGTTGTGGCTCAAGTCGAGAGCATGCCGCTTGGGCCCTGAGTGATTATGGTTTTAAGGTGATTGTATCCAGTTTTTTTGCAGACATTTTCAAAGGAAACGCTCTCAATAATGGTGTTTTACCCGTGCAGGTGAGCCCGAATTTTTTAGAAAAACTATTGAAAACAATTGAAGAAAACCCAGAAACTCAAATAGAAGTTAATTTGGAAGATCAATACATAGCCTCGTCTACATTCGGAGGACATGAGTCTTTTGAAATTGATAGTTACAAAAAAACCTGCCTTATGAATGGCTACGATGATATAGATTTTCTAGTGAGTAAAAGGGCTGAAATTGAACTGTTCGAAAAAAGAAAAGAATTAGCACGCGTTAGCGATTGAACGGTTTGTTTGAGCTCTTTTTTCTTCTATTTCTGAAGAAAAAAAGCGAGCAGTGAAAGCGCGACCCCCAAAGCATTGGGGGTAACGCCCAAGAAATAATTATATACATTATAACTCTTAATGAAATGGAACTAAAGATTGCAGTATTACCAGGGGATGGAATTGGACCAGAAGTGACGGCTCAAGCCATAAAGGCTATGAATGCTGTTGCGCTGGAATTTGATCATAAATTTACTTATAAACAGGCTGATATTGGTGCAATAGCCATCGATAAGACAGGGAACCCCCTACCCGATGAAACTTTGGAACTCTGCAAAGCAAGTGATGCGATTTTATTTGGCGCCATTGGTGATCCCAAGTATGATAATGCGCAGGGAAATGTAAGACCTGAACAAGGTTTACTGAAGATAAGGAAGGAACTGGAATTGTTTGCGAACGTAAGGCCTGTCAAAGCATTTGAAGCTCTAATAGATCAATCTCCTTTGAAAAGACACCTTATAAAAGGTGTGGACATTAGCATCTACAGGGAACTCACTGGTGGTATTTATTTTGGCAAAAAAGAAACTAAAGAAGATGGAAGTTATGCTTCAGATCTTTGCGAATATTCTGCAGAAGAAATAGAGCGAATTGCGCATCTTGCCTTTAAGGCAGCGATGGGAAGACGAAAAAAAGTCACTTTGGTAGATAAGGCAAACGTGCTGGATACGTCGCGGCTTTGGAGAAAAAAAGTGACTGAGTTGGCAAAATCTTATCCTGAAGTTACGCTAGAATTTCTATATGTTGACAATGCAGCGATGCAAATGATCTTAAATCCTAGACAGTTTGATGTCATCTTGACAGAAAATATGTTTGGAGATATCATAAGTGATGAAGCGAGCGTAATTGGTGGATCTATTGGTTTGTTGCCTTCAGTTTCCATTGGTAAAAAATATGCTTTATTTGAGCCCATACATGGCTCATATCCTCAAGCTAAAGGCAAAGGTATTGCCAATCCTATTGCTGCTATTTTGTCTGCTGCAATGCTTTTAGAACATTTCGGCTTGTATGAAGAATCAGAAACTATAAAAGAAGCTGTAGAAAGATCTCTAAAACTTGGGATTACCACTCCAGATCTTGGCGTCAAACATGAACGCATTACGACTTCCAAAGTTGGAGATTTTATAGCAGATTTCATCAGTAATCCTGAAGATTCTAATCGTAATTTTTCCAACATCCACATTGGCCAATCGACCATTATTTAAAGAAATTAATTACCTCAGAACAAGCCAATATGGTATAAGTGAATCACCTCTGAATTTCAACCTAGAGGTGGAAGAATAAAACCCTGAATGAGGGATTAAAGTATTTTATTAACACATAAAACGGAGTATTTCTTAGGAAATGCTCTGTTTTAGTTTGGAAACTTTTTTCTGATGTTTTCCAAACATAAATTCCCTATACTTCCGATGTGCGTGTGAGGCTTAGATTGTCCTGCTTTATAAGTTCCTGATTGCACTTGCTCTCCAATTTTTTGATATGCTTCTCTAAAGCTCATCCCCTGTTCGACCAAAGCATTAATCTGGTCTACAGAATACATGTACAAATATTTTGGATCCTTAATATCAATAGTTTTAACTTGAATTTGCTGAATTGAATATTTGAAAATTTCTAAAATAGAAGAGCATTCCTCTATACCTGAAATCATATTTTCCTTCAAAAGTTGATAATCTCGATGATAACCACTCGGTAAGTTATTGGTAATAAGCAACATTTCTGAATGCAAGGCCTGTATTTTATTGGACTTACCTCTTATCAACTCAAACACATCCGGATTCTTTTTGTGAGGCATAATGCTGCTGCCTGTGGTTAACTGGTCTGGAAAACTTATAAAATCAAAGTTTTGACTGGTATACAAACAAATATCCATAGCAAATCGTGAGAGGGTATTGCAAATGCTTCCTAAGGCAGAGGCTATAGTTCGCTCACTTTTACCTCGACTCATTTGAGCCGCCACTACATTGTATTTTAAAGTAGAAAAACCCAACTCTTGTGTGGTTATGGTTCGATCTATTGGAAACGAACTTCCATAACCTGCTGCGGAACCCAGCGGATTTTGATCAACCGTTTTTATAGCAGCATCCAGCACGTAAACATCATCGATAAGCTGTTCTGCGTAAGCCGAAAACCATAAGCCAAAAGAAGAAGGCATAGCCACTTGAAGGTGTGTGTAACCTGGAAGCACTTTATTTTTGTGTTTTTCAGCCAAACTGAGTAAAGTTTCAAAAAACTCATGACTTAATATTTTAATCTGCTGAAGTTGTTCCCGATAATACAAATGCAAAGCCACTAACACCTGGTCGTTTCGAGATCTTGCGGTGTGAATTTTTCGACCCACATCTCCTAACTTTTGAATCAGTTCAAATTCAATTTTGGAATGCACATCTTCAAATTGAGACTCAATTTTAAACTCGCCATTTTCAACCTGCTTTGACATGATTTTAAATTGATGTTGTAAAAGTTGAAGTTCATCTGCTGAAATTAATCCCACACTTTCCAGCATTTTGGCGTGAGCCGCAGAAGCTTGAATGTCATATTTGGCAATGTGAATATCAATTTCACGATCATTTCCAACCGTAAATTTTTCAATTTTTTTGTCAATATCTATTCCTTTGTCCCAGAGTTTCATACTATTATTTCTTCGAAGAAAGAAGTTTCTGTCTTCATTATTAATTTTGATGCGAATTTTAAAAAGTTTATTTCTTTATGGTTTCAAAACCTTATCTAACAACTTAATGTATTGTTCAATTCCTTGTTCCAATTCTTCAATATAAATAAATTCATCTGCAGAATGTGAGCGGTTGCTGTCTCCAGGACCTAATTTGACCGATGGACACGATAAACACGCCTGATCTGAAAGCGTCGGCGATCCGTAAGTGCTCATTCCTAAACTCAATCCCGCTAGAACCAGAGCGTGATCTTTTGAAATTCCCGAAGAATTTAACCGGGTACTTCGTGGAATAATCTGATCACAAGGTGATTTTTCCTGAAGAAGTTCTACAATCTCCTCATTGTCATAAGCATCGGTCACACGAACATCAACTACTATATTCACTTCTGAAGGGATTGCATTATGCTGAACGCCGGCATTAATTTGTGTTACCGTCATTTTCACATCGCCAAGACTTGGCGAAGACTTTTCAAATTTGAAATCTTTGAACCACTGCAGAACCGGAATTGCCTTATAAATAGGGTTGTCAACGTTCGGATGGGCAGCATGTCCAGGCGTACCCTTTACTGTAGCATCAAAAACTAAAAGTCCTTTTTCGGCAATTGCTAGATTCATTAAGGTGGGCTCTCCAACGATGGCCACATCGATTTTTGGAATATGCTCAAGCATGAAATTTAATCCATTCTTTCCGCTGTTTTCTTCTTCGGCAGAGGCTACAAACACAAGGTTATAAGTAAGATTTTCTTTAGCATAAAAATAGGTAAAGGTAGCAAGCAGAGAAACCAAACAACCGCCAGCATCATTACTTCCAAGACCGTAGAGTTTTCCGTTATCTACACTTGCTGTAAAAGGGTCTTTGGTGTAGCCTTTATTAGGCTGAACAGTATCGTGATGTGAGTTCAATAGTAACGTGGGCTTGTTCTTGTCAAAAAATTTATTGACCGACCAGACATTATTTTTTCGGCGTTTAAATTCAATATTATGAGAAGTCATCCAGTGTTCAATCAATGCTGCAGTTTGGTCTTCTTCAGTAGAAAAAGAAGGCGTTTCAATAAGACTCTTTAAAAGTTCTATTGCGTCTTGAGTTAGTTTTTTGATCATAGTTGAAGTGTTGTATAAATTGAATTAGAATCAACAATCATTTTAGGATTTCCAATACAAACTTTAAAAACCTTATTGTTTAAAGCATTGAAACAATTATCGAGTTTCGGAAGCATTCCATCAGCGATTTTACCTTGCTGAAAAAGTGTATGATAAGCCTCTAAATCTAAAGTTTCTATAACAGAATTGTCATTGGTCATATCACTTAAAACTCCTTTTTTTTCAAAACAATAATAGAGTTCTACTGAAAATGATGAAGCTAAAGCTACAGCTAATTCTGAAGCAATCGTATCGGCATTGGTATTAAGTAATTGCCCCTGCTTGTCGTGAGTTAATGCGCAAAACACGGGGACAATTTCTTCCTTGAGTAAAATTTCTATCAATGAGGTATTAACTTGAATAATATCGCCCACAAAACCGTAATCTATAGAAGTTACTGGACGTTTATAAGACTGAATGAGATTTCCGTCTGCTCCAGTCAAGCCAAGTGAATTGCATCCCTTAGCTTGCAAAGCAGCTACTATAGTTTTATTAAGTTTGCCTGCATAAACCATAGTAACCACGTCCAGAGTTTTTTGGTCTGTAAGCCGACGCCCGTCTACTTTTTCAATTTTAATTCCAAGTTGCTTTGAAGTTTCTGAAGCCAGATTCCCACCTCCATGAACCAAAATTTTCAAACCTTTCAGTTTAGATAAATCTTCAATAAACTGCTGAAGAGCAACAGTATCATTAATGATTTTCCCTCCTATTTTGATAATTTTTAGCGTTTCCATTTTGTATTGTCCTTATTGATATCTATCCGGTTCCTGATTTAAATCTGCTCTAAAATTTGCTTTAACACCAATTGAGCAGCAAAAGTTCTATTGTTAGCCTGAGGAATGATCAATGAATTCTCACTATCCAAAACGGCATCTTGAGCTACAACATTTCGTCTAATGGGCAAGCAATGCATGAATTTTGCCTTATCCAATTTGGCTTTGGTCATCATCCATTTTTTATCCTGACTCAAGATCTTACCGTAGTCTTTATAACTACTCCAGTTTTTTACGTAAGCGAAATCAGCATCTTTAATTGCTTCCTCCTGATCGTAATAAATCGGTGTGTTTTTAGTAATCTCAGGGTTAAGTTCATAGCCTTCTGGATGAGTGATCCTGAAATCTGCTTCCATCAGCTGCATCATTTCCGCAAATGAGTTTGGCACAGCCTGAGGCAATGCTTTGGGATGGGGAGCCCAGGATAAAACCACTTTTGGCTTTTCCTTTTCTTTAAATTCTGAAATAGTTATCGCATCTGTCAAAGCTTGCAAAGGATGCGCCGTAGAACTTTCCATATTGATAACTGGTACTGTAGCATACTTTGCAATACTGTTTAAAACCAATTCTGCTTCATCCTCTTCCTTATTTTTCAAGCCAGGAAATGCTCTCACAGCAATAATATCAGCATACTGAGAAATCACTTCTGCCGCATCTTTCACATGTTCAGAAGTTTTGGCATCCATCACCGACCCATCTTCAAACTCAAGTTGCCAGGCATCATTTACATTCAAAACCATAACTTCCATTCCTAAATTTTTCGCCGCCTTTTCGGTACTTAGTCGCGTTCTCAAACTCGAGTTGAAAAACAACATCACCAAAGTTTTATGACGTCCTAATGCTTCATATTGAAATGGATTTTGCTTCAATCGCTTAGCAGATTCAATAGCTTTATTTAGATTTTTAATGTCGTGTATGCTTGTATATTTTTTCATCTGTATTTTTTATTGTTTAATAAAGATTATATGCAATTCGCTAATATTCATTTCGGTATATCAATTTGTTTGTAGTGGCCCATTTCATTACATTTTTTTAGCAAAGCGGAATTTAATACGCAATTAATTGATATTGAGATGATTTAATTCAACTTGAAGAGCCTCAAAAAAGCGATCCAAATGTGATTTTTGAATAGTTAAGGGCGGCAGTATTCTGATGAGATTGGGGTTTTTAGAACTTCCAGTGAACATACGTTGATTGAAGAGTAAGTTTTTTCTCAACCCAGAAACTGGAACATCAAACTCCAAACCTAGCATCAGTCCTCTTCCTTTAAATGCTTTTAAACCAGAAACTGATTTTGCTTTAGCCTTAAAATAAGCTGACATTTCTGTAGCATTAGACATTAGGGTTTCATTTTGAATAACTTTCAAAACAGATAATGCCGCTTGACAAGCCAAATGATTTCCACCAAAAGTTGTTCCCAGCAACCCGAAAGAGGCTTTGATCTTGGGATGAATCAAAATGCCACCAACCGGAAAACCATTACCCATCCCTTTAGCCATAGAAATAATATCTGGCTGAATCCCATACTTCTGAAACGCAAAAAAATCTCCAGACCTGCCAAAACCCGACTGCACTTCATCGGCAATAAGGCATGTATTATACTTTTCACATAATAGTTCCAAACCCTTATGAAATCCAAGACAAGCTTCATCCAAACCTCCAACCCCCTGGATGGTTTCCAGAATAACAGCACAGGTTTCATCCTGTTTCAAAATAGATTCTACAGTTTCTAGGTCACCTAATTCAACAAAATTAACTTGCTGTTGAGCATTTAATGGAGAAATAATTTTTTGATTATCGGTAGCGGCAACCGCTGCTGATGTCCTCCCATGAAACGAATTTTTGAAAGCCAATACTCTGTGTTTTTGATTGTGAAACGAAGCCAGTTTTAAAGCATTCTCGTTGGCTTCGGCTCCAGAACTACATAAAAACAATTGATATTCCTTGCATTTTGAAACTTGCTCTAGTTTCTCTGCAAGTTCATTTTGTAAAGGATTTTGAACAGCATTACTATAAAATCCAATATTTTGCAACTGATCCGAAAGAGCTTTTACGTATTCCGGATGAGAATGACCAATAGAAATAACTGCATGCCCGCCATATAAATCCAAATACTCTAAGCCTTGGTCATCATAAACATAAACGTCTTTAGCTTTTACAGGCGTGACATCGTACAATGGATAAACGTCGAATAAACTCATAACTGTTCCTTTTTAATCTGACTTATTTTTTGAAATGAAGCTACCATTCCTTGAATAAGTGATGAACTTAATCCCTTATGTTCCATCTCGTTCAAGCCTTCAATCGTGCAACCTCTTGGAGTAGTAACCTGATCGATTTCTTCTTCTGGATGTTTACCATTGGTAATAAGAAGATTTGCTGCTCCTTCACAAGTGTACATCGCCAGTTGTTGAGCTACTACTGAATCAAAACCAAGCTGTATAGCGGCTTGAGTTGAAGCTCTTATCAGTCGCATCCAAAACGCAATCCCACTGGCGCAAACCACAGTAGCGGCTTGCATCTGTGATTCTGAAATCATCATGGAGTGTCCAAGTTTATCAAAAACACCTTGTGCCGTTTGGATAACCTTCTCATCTTTGGAATTACTGCAAAGACAGGTCATTGACTTTCCTACTGCAATTGCTGTGTTAGGCATAGCCCTTATAATGCTCTGCTTTGTTCCACAAATCGCTTCTATTTTGGCTATATCAACTCCTTTAACCGTGGAAATAAGAAGGTGCATTTTATTTAAATGAGGCGTGATTTCAGATAAAACAGATTCAAAGTGAGAAGGTTGAACTGCAAAAATTAAGATCTCCGAAGCTTGGACTGCTTCAACATTACTTGAAGTTAATATCACATTTTCAGTGCTTTTAAATTCTTGGATGCTGCTTAAATTCCGTTTGGTTAAATATAACGAAGTATAAGCATTTTCTTCAACTAGGCCCATAGCAATAGACTTTCCGAGGTTTCCAGTTCCTATAATGGCTATTTTCATGAGATAATTTTTTAAAAATAATTTGCTTTTAGTTCCAATCCCATAGCTTCATCAAGGCCAAACATCAAATTCATATTCTGAACAGCTTGACCAGAAGCCCCTTTAAGTAGATTATCTAACACAGAAGTGATAAGCAGTTTGTTCTTATGCTTTTGAAGATGAAGTAAACATTTGTTTGTGTTTATAACCTGTTTTAGATGAAGTTCCTGTTCTGATACAATTGTAAAACATGCTTCATCATAAAATTGTTCATAAATCGTCTTTGCTTCTTCCAGAGTTCCTTCAAAATGTGTGTAACTAGACGCAAAAATTCCTCGAGAAAAATTACCTCTGTTTGGAATGAAATTGATGCCGTGATTGAATTCATTTTGAAGTCCTATAAGGCTTTCAGAGATTTCATCCAGATGTTGATGTGAAAATACTTTATACGACGAAAAATTGTTATCTCGCCAGGCAAAATGGGTTGTGACAGATGGTGAAGTTCCGGCTCCTGTAGCTCCCGTTACCGCATTCACATGCACATCGTTTTGCAAAAGATGTTCTTTAGCGAGAGGCAAAAGTGCGAGCTGGATGGCCGTTGCAAAACATCCTGGATTAGCAATACAATTAGCTGATTTGATAACCATTTTATTCAGTTCTGGAAGGCCATACACAAAGGTTTTATCTTGAAATTTGGTAGAAGCTTTAAGTCTAAAGTCATTACTTAAATCGATGATTTTAGTTTGATCAGAAAAATAGTTTTCCTCTAAAAAAGCTTTAGAATTTCCGTGACCTAAACACAAAAACACAACATCTACTTCTGAATTTATTTCAGAAGAAAATTTCAAGTTTGTAGTTCCAACTAAATCCTGATGAACTTGATTAATAAAGTTCCCTGCATTGGATGTGCTGAAAATGAAATCCAAATGAGCCTGTGGATGATTTAATAACAATCGAATCAACTCTCCGGCGGTATATCCTGCACCTCCTATTATTCCTACGTGTATCATACTTCTGAATTGACCTGATGAAAAATTTTAGTTGAATTGGCAAAAAGCTTGATAAATCCCTTAGCTTCATCTGCCGTCCATCCCGAATTCATTTCGCCATAACTTCCGAATTTAGCATTCATAAGGTCGTGATCTGACGTTACGCCTTCTAGTGTAAAATGATAAGGTTTGAGTGAAAGAATAACTGTCCCCGATACGTTCTTTTGACTGCTTTCTAAAAAGGCCTCAATATCTCTCATCACGGGTTCCAGATACAAACCTTCGTGCAAATGCATGCCATAATAACTGGATAGAAAATCTTTATGCTGAAGTTGCCATTTGGTGAGCGTATGTTTTTCTAGCAAATGATGTGCTTTGATTATAGTCAGGGCTGCAGCAGCTTCAAAACCCACACGCCCTTTAATGCCAACAATCGTATCTCCAACGTGAATATCGCGACCAATAGCAAATGCAGAAGCAAGCTTTTCCACTTGTTGAATAAGAAAGACTTTGCTATTTTTTTCACCATTCACTGCAACCAATTCACCTTTTACAAAAGTGAGTTCCAGTTTTTCAATTTCATTATTTTGAAGTTGAGAAGGATAAGCAGCCTCCGGTAAAGCTTCATGAGACGTCAAGGTTTCCTCACCTCCAACACTGGTTCCCCATAATCCCTTATTGATGGAGTATTTTGCTTTATCCCACGACATGTTCACCTGATGAGATTTTAAATAATCAATTTCTTCTTGTCTTGATAATTTTTGATCTCTGATAGGGGTGATGATTTCGATTTCTGGCGCTAAGGTTTGAAAAATCATATCGAATCTTACCTGATCATTACCTGCACCTGTACTGCCATGAGCAATATATTGAGCGCCTACTTTTTTGGCATATTTAATAATTTCTACCGCCTGGATAATTCGTTCTGCGCTAACTGACAAAGGATAGGAATTGTTTTTTAAGACATTACCGAATATCAGATACTTTATGACTTTGTCATAATATGAAGCCACGGCATCGATATTATGATAGGATGAAACTCCCATTTTAAGCGCTTTTTCTTCGATTTCTTTGATTTCTGCTGAAGAAAATCCACCTGTATTGACACTTACAGCATGAACATCGTATCCAGCTTTAGATAAACTCAAAGCGCAGTAAGACGTATCTAAACCTCCACTATAGGCTAAAACTAATTTTTTCATGATTTGGTCTTTTTTAAAATTGATAGCTTTATATTCTTTAATCGTTTCCAGATTTTTTTATCAAATGGTTTTTTGAGATTTGAAGATTCTCGCTTTTGATTTGGATCATACAACATACCTGTACAAAAACACATTTTTTGATTAGTACGTTGTAAAACATCATAGTTTTTACAAGTTTGACAACCATTCCAAAACGATTGATCGTCGGTTAATTCTGAAAAAGTAACAGGACGATATCCCAGATCACTATTCATTTTCATTACGGCAAGTCCAGTCGTGATACTAAAAATTTTAGCATCAGGAAATTTGTGCCTGGAGTGTTCAAATATTTTTTTCTTGATCTTTTTAGCTAAACCTTGATCTCTGTAATCTGGATGAACAATCAATCCTGAATTGGCTACAAATTTGCTGTGACTCCAAGCTTCGATATAGCAGAACCCAGCAAACTTGTCGCTTTCCAAGGCAATAACGGCATTACCCTTTTCCATCTTAGAAATAATATATTCCGGCTGGCGCTGGGCAATACCAGTCCCCCTAACCTTTGCAGCTTCCTCAATGGTTGCACAAATGGTTTTGGCGTAAACCGCATGAGACTTATCAGCAATTACAATCTTCATTGCATTGATTTTATTAGTTTAAAGAAAAAAGTGAAATTTTTGAGAAGAGAACCGAACTCATCTAAGTTCTATATAGTGATATAGCCCCTAGGGGCGGCGAAAGAATGAAATACTAAACCCATCAATTGAATTATTGATATGATTTAAATTGTCGAAATGTGAATATGGTGTTTTCAAAATAAATAAAATTGTTGTGAGACGCTAGATTCTTTTAGTAAGTAAAAACTAACGGCGACGAGGCATCCTTATGGGCTGGATGTTTAAAACAACAATATTATAAGTGATATTCATATTCCAAATATAAATTAATAATTCTTATAACAATTTAAAATTCAACTTATTAATGATTTTTATGTTAAACCAAGAATTGAAATAAATCTGGTTTGTTATTCAAATAGTCTCCATAAAACTTGTTGTCCTTCATTCGTTTAACAAGCGGGTCAAAATCCGATTGAAATTTGAGCTCCAATCCTACAACTGCAGCCCCATTCTCTCTGTTGGTTTTCTTCGTATATTGAAAGTAAGTAATGTCGTCTGTTGGTCCTAAAATCTCAGCCACAAATTCTCGCAAAGCTCCAGCTCTTTGTGGAAACTTTACAATAAAATAATGCTTTAAATTGGCGTATAGCATCGCTCGTTCTTTGATTTCGGCAGTTCTTGTTATATCGTTATTGCTCCCGCTGATGATGCAAACGACATTTTTGCTTTTGATCTCTTCAGCATAATGCTCTAAAGCTGCAATACTCAATGCTGCAGCAGGTTCGGCGACGATAGCTTCTTTATTATACAAATCCAAAATCGTTTGACAAATATGACCCTCGTCTACGGTGATCATGTCATGAAGATTCTCTTTAGCTATCGAAAAAGTCAAATCCCCAACACGCTTAACAGCAGCACCATCTACAAAATTCTCTATTGTACCAAGAGCGATATTTTTATCATTCTTAATAGAATTGGACATCGACGGCGCACCTTTAGGCTCCACACCTATAATTTTGGTACTCGGGGATAACTTTTTAAACACGGATGACAATCCAGACGCTAAACCTCCTCCTCCTACTGGAAGAAATACGTAGTCGATTTTATCATCACCAGATTGATTCAAGATTTCCAGACCCACTGTAGCTTGGCCTTCTATCACTTTTGGATCGTTAAAAGGATGAATGAACGTCATTCCTTCTTCCTGGCACTGCTTCATTGCTGCTGCATAGGCATCATCGAAACTATCGCCAACTAACACAATTTCAATGAATTCTTCACCAAACATTTTGACCTGTTCAATTTTTTGTTTTGGTGTTGGTGAAGGCATGTAAATACAGCCTCTGATCTTTAAAATTTTACAGGAAATAGCAACGCCTTGGGCATGATTACCTGCACTGGCACAAACAATTCCATTCCTCATTTCCTCATCAGATAAGGAAGACATTTTATTATAAGCTCCTCTAATTTTATAAGAGCGCACTTGTTGTAGATCTTCTCTTTTGAAAAAGACATTTGATCCGTATTGTTTGGAATAGCGTAAATTTTGACTTAAAGGAGTTACAATAGCAACACCTTCAAGGTTTTTTGCAGCTTTCCTGATGTCTTCAAGTTTTGGTAAATAAGCAGTCTCGACTTCCATTCTATAATGTTACTTTTTCTTTAGATTCTGTTTTAAGGGCTTTCATGGCCACCATTGCGATTCTTAAGCGCTTGCCCGCTTTTTCTATAGGGTGATTTCTTATTTTATCATTAACCTCAATTAATTCAATATTATCAACAGCATGGCCTTCAGCATAAGTTTTACCAATAACGGAGGAATCCACGGACTTCATAAAGTCACTTAAAAGAGGTTTGGCAGCGTGATCAAATAAATAACATCCATATTCAGCAGTATCCGAAATCACCCGATTCATTTCAAATAGCTTTTTTCTTGCTATAGTGTTTGCGATTAAAGGTAACTCGTGAAGTGATTCATAATAGGCTGAATCTTCAATAATACCGGCACTTACCATGGTTTCATAAGCCAACTCAACACCAGATTTCACAAAGGCCACAAGCAAAACTCCATGATCAAAATACTCTTGTTCTTTAATATGATCTGAAGTGAGTTCTGTTTTCTCAAAGGCAGTTTCACCAGTTTCAGCTCTCCATTTCAAAAGATTAACGTCATCATTAGCCCAGTCTTCCATCATCATTTTGGAAAAGTGACCTGAAATGATATCGTCCATGTGCTTTTCGAACAAAGGCTTCAAGATGGATTTTAATTCTTCAGAAAGTTCAAAAGCCTTAATTTTAGCTGGATTGGATAATCTATCCATCATATTGGTAATGCCACCATGTTTTAAAGCTTCGGTAATGGTTTCCCATCCAAATTGAATCAATTTAGCGGCGTAACCAGGCTCCACGCCTTCCTCAATCATTTTATCAAAGGATAAGATAGCACCGGTTTGTAAAAGTCCGCAAAGAATGGTTTGTTCCCCCATCAAATCGCTTTTTACTTCAGCTACAAATGAAGACTCCAGAACTCCAGCTCTATGCCCACCAGTAGCAACTGCGTAGGCTTTGGCTTGTTCAAAACCCTTACCTTCTGGATCATTTTCCGGGTGCACAGCAATAAGTGTAGGTACCCCAAACCCTCTTTTATACTCCTCTCGGACTTCAGTTCCCGGGCACTTCGGTGCCACCATAATCACAGTGATATCTTCTCGTATTTTCATACCTTCTTCTACGATATTGAAGCCATGGGAATAACTTAAGGTTGATCCTTTTTTCATATAAGGCATCACCGATTTGATGACATTGGAGTGTTGCTTATCAGGAGTAAGATTCAGTACCAGATCTGCTTCCGGCACTAATTCCTGATAAGTGCCTACTTTGAAGTTGTTTTTGGTTGCGCTTTTATAAGACTCGCGTTGTTCATCAATAGCAGCCTGTCGCAAGGCATAGGAAATATCCAAGCCAGAATCTCTCATGTTTAAACCTTGATTCAGACCTTGTGCTCCACAACCAATAATCACAATTTTCTTTCCTTCTAAAGCTTTAACGCCTTCTTCAAACTCTGAAGAATGCATGAATCTACATTTACTGAGTTGCTCTAACTGATGGCGTAGCGATAATGTGTTGAAATAATTTGACATGTGTAAATAGTTTAATTTGAAAATGCTTCGAGCATTTTACTTATTTTCATTTCTTCTTTAGAAACAGAAATGCGGCCTGATCTGGTCAGTTGCATAATTCCGAAAACTTCTAATTCCCGGTGTAAAAGTTCTATTTCTTCAGTTCTGCCAGACTTTTCCAGCACAAAGAATTCTTTATTAACTGTTACGATATTCGAATTGCTCTCTTTGATTATATTTTGAATTTGTCGCTCTTCAAAAAGCAATTCTGATTTTATTTTGAACAGACAAGATTCTTGGTAAATGATCTCATCTTCTCTATGGTAATAAGCTTTGATCACTTCTACTTGTTTTTCAATCTGACCAATAATTTTCTTCATTCGTTCTTCAGTCAACTCGACAACTATCGTCCATTTTGAAATGTTTTCAATTTCAGAAACTGAAGAATTGATGCTTTCAATATTGATATGTCGACGCTGAAAAATAGCAGAAATACGATTCAGTAATCCAATATTATTTTCAGTGTAAATTGAAATTGTATAAGGTTTATTTTCTTCCATATCATTCTAATCTTATATCTGAAACACTTGCCCCTGCCGGAACCATAGGAAACACGTTCCCTTCTTTTTCTACGCAAACTTCCAAAAAGTAAGGACCATCGGTTTCCATCATTTCTTTGACGGCTGAATTCAATTCAGATCGCTTTGTGACTTTTTTGGCATCTATATAATAACCTTTAGCAATAGCAACAAAATCTGGATTGGTCATTTCAGTTGAAGCGTAACGCTTGTCAAAAAACAACTGTTGCCATTGCCTTACCATTCCCAGAAATTCGTTGTTGAGTACTACAATTTTAAGCGGAATTCTTTGCTGAAAAACAGTTCCCAATTCCTGTATGGTCATTTGGTATCCACCATCACCAATGACAGCGACAACGTCACGCTCAGGGGCAGCCATTTTAGCGCCAATGGCTGCTGGCAATGCAAATCCCATCGTACCTAATCCTCCCGACGTAATATTACTTTTGGTGATATTAAAATCAGAGTAGCGACAAGCGATCATCTGGTGCTGACCAACATCACTCACAATAGCAGCATTCCCTTTGCTTTGCAAATTGATTTCCTTGATCACTTCGCCCATCGTTAATCCTTCTTTGGTGGGATGGAGATCGTTTTTGATGACTTTTTCGTATTCAATAGTATACAAATCTTTAAAACGTTGATGCCAATCTGTATGTTTTTTTTCTTTTAAATAAGGCAGAAGCTGTGTCAAACTAACTTTAGCATCTCCGATGATTGGAATATTGGCTTTTACATTTTTATCCACCTCAGCAGCATCAATTTCAAAATGAATGACTTTAGCTTGTTTGGCGTAAAAATTCAGGTTCCCTGTCACTCGATCATCGAAACGCATCCCAATGGCGATGAGCACATCGCATTCATTAGTCAATACATTAGGGCCGTAATTCCCATGCATTCCTACCATGCCCACATTGAGAGGATGAGAAGTCGGTAAAGCGGAAGCTCCCAGAATTGTCCAGGCTGCTGGAATTCCCGATTTTTCAACCATAGCTTTGAAGATGGCTTCAGCTTCGCTTAAAATTACGCCTTGTCCCCAAACAATCAGAGGTTTTTTAGCCGAATTAATCAAAGCCGCCGCTTCTTGTATTTTCTCCTCATCTGCAACCGGAACAGGCTTATAACTTCTTATTTGTATGCATTTCTGGTATGAAAAATCAAATTCTTCAAATTGAACATCTTTGGTAATATCGATTAAAACAGGGCCAGGTCGACCACTTTTAGCGATATAAAAGGCTTTAGCCAAAACTTCTGGAATATCTGAAGCCTTGGTAATTTGGTGATTCCATTTGGTCACTGGTGTAGAAATACCTACAATATCTGTTTCCTGAAAGGCATCGCTTCCTAGTAGTTTAGAATTGACCTGCCCTGTGATGCATACCAAAGGCGTAGAATCTATCTGAGCGTCAGCGATTCCAGTTACAAGGTTGGTAGCTCCGGGACCCGAGGTGGCCACGACGACTCCCACTTTGCCCGAAATTCTTGCATAGCCCTGAGCGGCATGAATTGCACCTTGTTCATGGCGAGCCAGCACATGGTGAATTTGATCCTGATACTGATGTAACTGATCATAAACTGGCATGATGGCTCCTCCAGGATAACCATACAAGGTCTTTACCCCTTCTGCTAATAGACATTTAATCACAGCTTCACTTCCCGACATTTTTTCCTTAACGATGGTATCAGTTTGTTTTTCTAAGGTCACAATTTCTTTCATACGGCATAGTTATCAACTAATTTGACTCTGCATTAATTCATTTTCAGTTTTAAAATTCATCAGTCACACAACCTTTTGAAGCTGAATTGACCATTTTTGCATATTTAAAAAGCACTCCTCTTTTAAATTTCAACTCAGGGGCTTTCCATTGTTGCTTACGCTGCTTAAGTTCATCATCAGAAACCTCAAGACTAATGCTATTGGTTTCTGCATCAATAGTGATGATATCTCCTTCTTGGACAAGAGCAAGTGTCCCTCCCTCCTGAGCTTCAGGAGTGATGTGCCCTACCACAAACCCATGAGTCCCTCCAGAAAAGCGTCCATCGGTAATCAAAGCAACATCTTTACCTAATCCTGCTCCCATAATAGCCGCTGTAGGTTTTAGCATTTCTGGCATACCAGGCCCTCCTTTTGGGCCTTCATAGCGAATCACAACGACGTCTCCTTTTTGAACTTTTCCATCTCTGATGCCATCATTAGCCTCATACTCACTTTCAAATACCTTGGCTTTACCTCTAAATTTTAATCCTTCTTTCCCTGTGATTTTAGCAACACTTCCTTCTTCTGCTAAGTTTCCAAATAACATCCTCAGGTGTCCTGAAATTTTGATCGGATCTTCAATTGACTTTATCACTTCCTGACCTTCTTTGAGATCTTCAACATCTAAGAGATTTTCGGCTAAAGTTTTGCCCGTTACGGTCATACAGTCTCCGTGAAGCAATCCTTTTTTGAGTAAATATTTCAGAACAGCCGGAATACCACCAACTTCGTGCAAATCTTCCATCAGGTATTTTCCGCTGGGTTTTAAGTCAGCTAAAAAGGGCGTATTATCGCTTATTTTCTGAAAATCAGTTAATGTAAAATCGATTTGCGCTGCTCTGGCAATCGCCAAAAAGTGCAAAACTGCATTGGTAGATCCTCCCAAAATGGTGACCAACCTAATGGCATTTTCTAAAGATTTCCTAGTGATGATATCTGAAGGCTTGATGTCCTTCTCCAATAATACTCTTAAGGCTTCCCCAGCTTTCACTGATTCATCCTTTTTCTGCTGACTCAAAGCTGGATTAGACGAATTATAGGGTAAGGTCATTCCCAATGCTTCAATAGATGAAGCCATAGTATTGGCCGTGTACATTCCACCGCAAGCTCCAGCTCCCGGACAGGCTTTTTCAACAATACTCTGATATTCTTCTTCTGGCATAGTTCCCGCAACCTTACTTCCCCAGGCTTCAAAAGCAGAGACCACGTCCAGTTTTTTTCCGTTGTGACAGCCAGAATCAATGGTTCCACCATAAATCATAATACAAGGTCTGTTCAATCGAATCATAGCGATGAGTGCACCAGGCATGTTTTTATCACAACCAACTACAGTAATCAATCCATCATAACTCATGGCTTGCACTACCGTCTCCATAGAATCGGCAATAATATCTCTTGAAGGCAAGGAATACCGCATTCCAGGAGTTCCCATAGAAATACCATCACTCACGCCTATGGTATTAAAGATTAATCCCACGATATCCTCATTTGCTGTACCTTGTTTAGCCAATTTTGCCAAATCATTGAGGTGCATATTACAAGGATTTCCTTCGTATCCAGTACTGGCAATCCCCACAATAGGTTTATAAAAATCTTCCTTAGTCAAACCGATGGCGTGGAGCATAGCTTGAGCCGCAGGTTGAGTTGGATCTTGAGTCACCGTTTTGCTATATTTATTCAATTCCATAGAAATGCTTTCATTGTAAAGCATCAAAACTAAAAATTGACTGAAGTTTAGATCCTACTTTGAAAATTTACATGTTAAATCCAATGCTGAAGAATAACTATTAAACATCTGAAAATCAATAATTTAATTTATATATCTTGGGATAGTCAATTCTGAAAAAAAATTAGATTTTATAGAATATTTAAATTTTATCTAAAAGATTTTTAGCTCATCAACTCCTTCAGGTAGATCTAAAACTCAAGACGTGAGATCAAGTGAACTTTAAACCTATAAGCTTGATGTCTAAAAAAATTAAAGTTTGCAGTAACAAAATCAACAGAAATAGAAGAATTAATTTCCCAAAAGAATAAATTTCAGCTCCTCATAAGTAGAAATCTGAATGGATTTTTTCTTCTGATCGATAACTGCTTTAATTTGGGGTGGCAGGTCGACTTTGGTTTGAATAGACGCTTCTACCGTATCCAGAAATTTGGTTGGGTGTGCGGTTTCCAAAAACACACAGTGCGTGTCTGGATTGGATTTCAGATAATCTTTTGCAGCCAAATAACCGATCGCCCCGTGTGGGTCTGCGATATAATTGTAATTTTTATAAAGTTCTTTGAGTCCTTCTCGAGTTTCCTCGTCGGAGTAACTTCTAGAGGATAAATTGTTTTTCAAATCTTTGAATTCGTTTTTGAAGATCTCCTGAATTCTGATAAAATTACTCGGATTCCCTACATCCATCGCATTACTGATGGTCTGAACTGTTGGTTTTGGCGAGTAATTTTCGGTTTTGAGATACTCAGTCACTACCTGATTCTCGTTATTCGCGGCGATGAAATGATGAATCGGCAAGCCTAATTGTTGGGCCATAAACCCGGCGCATATGTTTCCAAAATTACCACTTGGGACAGAAAAAACAATATTTTTATGCTGTTGATGCAACTGCTTGTAAGCAAAGAAAAAATAAAACATCTGCGGTAACCAACGCGCCACATTGATAGAATTGGCAGAGGTGATCTGGACGTGATCGGTGATACTTTCGTCTAGAAAAGCGGTTTTTACCATGTCCTGGCAGTCGTCGAAAACACCAACAACTTCCAAAGCTGTGATGTTCTGCCCTAAGGTGGTGAGTTGTTTTTCCTGAACTTTACTCACCTTGCCTTTTGGATATAAAATAACCACTTTAATGCCCTTGATGCCAAGAAACCCATTGGCTACGGCACCACCTGTATCTCCCGAAGTTGCTACCAACACCGTCATATCTTTCTGCTCTTTGGAATTGAAAAACCGGAGACATCTGGACATGAATCTAGCACCAACATCTTTGAAGGCCATAGTTGGTCCGTGAAAAAGTTCAAGTGATGATAGTTTCTCATCCAGTTTTACCACAGGGAAATCAAAACTCAGTGTTTCAGCAATAATTTGTTTGAGCTCGTTATCTGGAATTTCCGGACTTACAAATTGACGAATGGCTTCAAAAGCAATTTCGTTGTAAGACAAATGCTTGATATTCTCAAAAAATGAGTTGGGTAGCGGTTCAATCGAAGTTGGAAAATAAAGCCCCTTATCTGGCGCAAGTCCCTTGACCACGGCTTCTTCGAAAGTGACCTGCGGAGCTTTCTTATTGAGTGAATAAAAATTCATTAGTTAAGAATTTATGATTTTAATACCATCATGATTTACTTTTGAAACATAAGTCTGAAAGTCAATGGTTGTGTTTTCATATACTTTTCTCATGGCTTGCTCCACTGCTTTTGCAGTAGATTCCCCTTTGGATAAGGCAAAAATAGAAGGACCTGAGCCAGAAATTCCTGTGCCGAGTGCCCCACATTCCAGAGTTACCTTTTTGATCTCATTAAAATGAGGAATGAGCTGACTTCGATAAGGCTCAATAATCGCATCATGAAGAGATCGTTTGAGCAGTTCATAGTCTTCTGTATGCAAAGCATGGACTAAACTCCCTACATTAGACCACTGTACTATTGCTTGTTGCATAGAGACCGTTTTTGGTAATATAGCGCGGGCTTCAGCGGTCTTGATTTCAATCTGAGGATGAATAATAGTTGCGTATAGATCATCTGGTACCGGAAGCTTAAGAATCTCTAATGGACTGAGACTTTTTACTAAAGTAAAGCCTCCAAAAATGGCGGGAGCGAGGTTATCGGCGTGTTCACTTTGACTTGCTACAGCTTCGCCTTTCATCGCAAATTGAGTGAGTTGGGTTTTGTTATAAGGCTTACCCATCAGCTCGTTGATGGCAGAAACACTTCCTGCCGCGCTTGCAGAGCTACTTCCGATACCACTACCAGGTTTGATGTGCTTGTAGATTTCAATTTCAAAACCAACATCTGGCTTTAAATCATCGATAAGCGCCTGAGCTGAAACGCCGGCCACATTTTTATTAGTTTCGAAGGGCAAATCAAAGCCTTCAATTTTTGTAATTCGGATGCCTTTTTCAGGCGAGGTTCTCACGATCATTTGATCACCAACAGTTTCCAGACAAAATCCCAAAACATCGAACCCACAGGACACATTAGATACGGTTCCAGGAGAAAATATATGTATTTCTTTAGTTGAATTCATTAAGCTTACGTAACTGGGTTTATCTATCTATTGCTCACTCGTATGATATCGGCAAAAAGTCCTGAAGCCGTCACATCTGCGCCGGCTCCAGCGCCTTTCACTATAATCGGCTGTTCTGGATAGCGTTGAGAATAAAACATCACAATGTTGTCCTTTCCTTCAAGATTATAAAATGGATGTCCCTGTGGAATTTCTTCCAATCCAACACTGGCCTTGCCTAAGTTAAATTGAGCCACGTATTTCAGCTGAGAATTGTTCTTCTGGGCTGAGGCGAACAAATTCTGAAAATGATTTTCATCATGAATAAGCGTTTCAAAGAAATCGTCTACAGTATCGCTTTCAAGATTGGCTTTGGTTAAGAAAGATTCATTGGAAATGTCTTCCAGATTCATTTCATAACCGCTTTCTCTGGCCAGAATGAGAATTTTCCTGGCAACATCTACTCCGCTTAAATCGATTCTTGGATCTGGTTCTGTAAAGCCTTCAGCCTGGGCTTCTTTTACCACATCAAAAAACTTGGTCTCATTGCTGAAATTGTTGAATACAAAGTTTAAACTTCCAGATAATACCGCTTGAATAGAGGTGATCTTATCTCCTGAAGCGACCAGATTATTTAAAGTATCGATAATTGGTAATCCTGCGCCAACATTGGTTTCAAATAAAAATGAGGCGTTGTATTTTTTAGATAAATCTTTTAAATTCTTGTAGTTTTTAAAATTGCTGGAACACGCAATTTTGTTACAAGCTATGACTGAAATACTGTGTTTCAGATAGTCCGCATACATATCTGAAACGGCTTCGCTGGCTGTAATGTCAACAAAAATACTATTGCGTTTATTCAATACTGTCGTTTTCTCTAAAAAGGCATTCAAGGAAGCAGGTTCTCCCTTAGAGAGTAACTCCTTCCAGTTTTCTAGATGGATTCCATCCTCATCAAAATACATTTTCTTTGAATTGGATATCCCAATGACTCTTAGGTTAATGTGTAATTCTTTCTTCAAAAATTTACTTTGCTGATGAATTTGTGCCAATAGGCGTTCCCCTACATTTCCAACACCTGTGATAAAAACATTCAGCTGTTTAGTTTTGACTTCAAAGAAACTTTCGTGAAGAGAATTCAATGCTTTTTTTACATCTTTTTTAAAGATCACAGCAGAGATGTTTTTTTCTGAAGCCCCCTGAGCGATTGCCCTTACATTAATATTGTTTTTTCCCAAAGCGCTAAACATTTTACCGCTAATGCCTTGGTGGTTTTTCATATTATCTCCCACCAACGCTACAATAGACATGTCAGTTTCTACAATAACAGGTTTTATTTTTCTCGTGGAAATTTCATATTCAAATTCTCCATCTACGGCGGTTGCCGCGAGTTCAGAATCATGTTCTGAAATTCCGAAACAAATGGAATGTTCTGATGAAGCCTGAGTAATAAAGATAATGTTTATTTTTTCTAAGGCTAAAACTTCAAACAAGCGTTTGGAAAAGCCAGGAATACCAATCATTCCATTTCCTTGCAAAGTCAGTAAAGCAATGTCATCTACACTCGAAATTCCGCTGACACTCTTTTTCTTAGAATCAGTTTCGGATTCTGTTTTTATTAAAGTTCCCTTCTCATTAGGCTTCAACGTATTTTTAATCAAAATAGGGATTTCTGAGTCTAAAGCGGGTTGAATTGTTGGAGGGAACAGCACTTTTGCTCCAAAATGAGACAATTCCATAGCTTCCTGGTAGGACAATTCCTCTATGGGTGAAGCTTGTTTTACCAATTTTGGATTAGCCGTATACATCCCACTCACATCTGTCCAGATTTCCAATTGCTTTACTTTAAGAGCGGCTGCAATTATTGAAGCTGTAAAGTCGGAACCTCCTCGACCAAGAGTTGTTATTTCTCCAATGTTAGATTTTGATACAAATCCCGGTAAAATCGTGAGTGTATGTGAATTACTTTTGAAATAATCTTGTATATTTTTATTGGTTGCCAAATAATTGACATCTGCTTTGGTAAATATGGAGTTTGTTACAATCAACTCCTGAGCATTTTTTCTATGCGCATCAATACCTCTTAATTTAATAGCTTCTGTAATGATATAAGAAGACATCAATTCTCCAAAACTTACTAGTTTATCTGAAGTTTTGGGCGTCAACTCATTGATAAGATATATCCCATCCAGAAGATTCTTGAGATAATTCAGTTCGTTATCCAAATAGCGTTTTGCAGCTTCATTTTCTGAAGGAATCAATTCAGATAATAGAGTATAATGAATAGCTTTAATTTTTTCAAATTCAAGAACATAGTCTTCATTTTTGTTGAGTGCTAATTCCCCGGCAGTTAGTAATTTATCCGTAATTCCACCTACTGCTGATACGATACAAACAACTTTCTCTTTTTGGGAATAACTCTCTAGTATATCCATAACCTTGGTTATGTTTTTAGAATTTCCCATTGAAGATCCTCCAAATTTTAATACGTCCATAGCTTGTTTTTTTGGTTTCGGACTAAGAATTTTTAGTTAAAAATAGTTAAAACATCTTACAAATGACGATCAATTTATTTTGTTTGAGAAAAATATTCAGTTGTTTTTCTTCAATTTGAAGAATTATTAAAATAAAGACAATTCAGCTTAAAATAAATCTTAGAATGGCACTTTTACTAAAAATTATTCAAAATAAAAACTAGTTAAATTATCAGAAAAAAGATTCTGTATTCTTCAAAACAAAAAAACTCCTCATTGAAAATTAATGAGGAGTTTTTTAAGCTATTTAAAAATAAGTTATGGTTTTAAAACCACTCTAAATTTTGATTCGTTATTGATCATCCTATTATAAGCTTGCTTTACGTCTTCCAATTTGTATTCTTCTATCATTGGTTTTGTATTGGATAGCACGCTAAAATTGAGTGTATCTTCAGAGTCTGTCGGAATACCACTTGGCCATCCCTTGACAGATTTTCTTCCCATCAGCATTTCCATGGGATTAACTTCAACCGCTTCTGGTGTTGCTCCAACCATTAGTAATTCTCCATCGACACCCAAACCGCCAATAACTGATGTCATAGCCTTTCCGCTAGGAGCAGTTCCTAAAATAAGCCTTGCACCTCCCAACTCCTGAAGTTTTTCGGCTGCATTTTCAGATTTAGCATTTATAAAATGATGTGCTCCCAATTGTTCTGCCAGTTCTTTTTTATCATCACTGGTAGATAAAGCTACAGTTCGCATTCCCATTTTATTTGCATATTGAACGGCTAAATGTCCAAGTCCACCGATTCCCTGAATAGCCACAAGATCGCCAGCTCTTATTCCTGAGTTTCGTAAAGCATTATACACCGTAATTCCTGCGCAAAGCAATGGAGCGGCTTCTTCTGAACTCAATTCGTCAGGAACTGCAACTAGAGCTTCTTGAGGAGCACACATGTATTCTGCGTAGCCTCCATCGTAAGAAATCCCGCTAACCTTGGCATTCTGACATGCAATAAAATCTCCTCTTCGACATTGCTCACATTCAAAACAATGACCACCATGCCATCCTACTCCTACTCTTTGATTATTTTTCCAAATATTTACATGATCGCCAACTGCTTCCACGGTACCAATAACTTCGTGTCCTGGAACTCTAGGATATTCCAACCCTGGAAAAGTTCCATCTTTTACAAAAGCATCAGAATGGCATATTCCGCATGCTTCCACTTTGATGAGCACTTCATTGGCTTTTGGCTTTGGTTTCTCTATATCTACAATATGAAACTCTCCTCCTGCTTCTTTGATCTGTGCTGCTTTCATAATTTTATTTTTATACTATTTGTAATATTTCTTTAGTCTTCAGATATATTTGAAACTTCGTCTAGAGTGACCTGTTCTAATTCTCTCTTTTCATTTCCGAAATTGTTCATGATATAATTCATCACATCTGCAACCTCTCTATCGGTAAGGCCCATAGAAGACATATTATTGTTGTAAGTTTTTCCATTAACTTCAATTTCACCATTCAAACCATATTTTACGGATTTAATACTTTCTTTCCTTTTTTCTGAAAGCCAATTAGAATCAGCTAATGGTGGATATATGTCATCAATGCCTTCTCCTTTTGCTAAGTGACATCTGATGCAAAAGTCAGAATAGATTGCATTTCCATCTTTAATACTTTGCTGAAGATCTTTTTCCTGGGTGATTGGCGTATAAATAATTGAAGTGTTATCTTCCTCAGTATTTATAAAGAAACCAAAAATTAAGAGAAGAGGTATAACGTATATTTTCATAATTAAGATTTTGGTAGCATTTTCACAACACCAATTCCTTCAACTCCTACGTAAATAAAACCATCTGGGCTTTGCTCAACACTTCTAATTCTACCGATCTTATCTAATAATTTTTCTCTTTTTTGAACACCATTATCGTTAAAAGCAACGTGCTCTAAATATTGAAATTTCAGAGAGCCTGCCAACAAATTACCTTTAAGTTCTGGATACTTATCTGAAGTGACGAACGTCATTCCGCTTGGCGCAATTGATGGTACCCAGTAATAAAATGGTTGCTCCATCCCTGCCATAGTAGTATTATCTGTGAATTCTGTTCCGTTATAATTAATGCCATAGCTTATTATTGGCCACCCATAATTTGCACCTTTCTTTATGATGTTAATTTCATCTCCACCTCTAGGTCCATGTTCATGAACCCAAATCTCTCCTGTCTCTGGATGAATTTCCATTCCTTGTGGGTTTCTATGTCCATAGGAATAGATAGCTTTTTTCGAATTTTCTAACATATAAAATGGATTGTCTTCAGGAATAGATCCATCCTCATTAAATCTATAAATTTTACCTCCATCTCTGGTAATATCTTGTGGGTTAACCTCTCTAGCTCCCCGTTCTCCGATAGACATAAATAAGTATCCATCTTTATCGAACTCTAGTCTGCTACCAAAATGTTGCCCTTTTGTAGTATTTGGTCCTGCCTTATATAATGTTTTCATATTGGAAACCTGACCATCTTTAAATTCTGCCCTGACCAGTGCCGTATGGCCACCTTCTTCATCCACCTGAGTGGAAGCATGAGTTAAGTAAATCCAAGGTTTATCTGGATATTCTGGGTGAATTTTTACGTCCAAAAGTCCTCCCTGTCCACGATTGTAAACATTGGGGACATCTGCAACTTTAGAAGTGTTTCCGTTTTTGTGATAAAATAACTGCCCATCTTTAGAAGTTACTAAAAAGCTGCCATCTTTAAAGAAATCCATACCCCAAGCGATATCAATGTTATCGATAATCACTTCGTGGGAGTAATCGTTTTCTAAAGTTTCTATTGTAGTGTCTTCTTGTGCACAGGCTAAAAAACCAACACAAAAGAGTAATAAAGAAAATGCTTTGATATTCATGATTTTAGAATTTTTACTAATTTCTAAAATCAATTTAGAACATTGGCTTAATTATGAAAAATTTATTTCTTATTTTCTAATTTTTCAATTTTAGCGTTGAGCTCACGTATTGTATTTTCTTGATCATCGATAATTCTTTTACTATTGAAGTATAAAAAAACTGCAATCAGCGCACTTAGAACGAACAGGTATAGATATAAATTTTTTGCCATTAGACTTTAATTTGTAGATTATCGTATGCTAAAAATATTCCTTCCGGAAGTTCTTTCTGGACCTCTTCGTGAAATCCCATGTGATGGCTTATATGTGTGAAATAAGCTTTTTCTGGTTTAAGATAATTAACCAAATCTATGGCTTGTTCTAAATTAAGGTGAGATCTATGCTCCTCCTTCCTTAAAGCATTCAGGACTAAAGTTTTTACACCTTTAAGTTTGTCTAATTCCTTATCCGGAATAACTTTAGCATCGGTGACGTATGCAAAGTCACCTATTCTAAACCCGTATACCTGAAGTTCTGGATGATAAACGTTCATTGGTATAACCTCTTTATTTCCAATTGTAAAAGGAGAGTCATCTATGATATTTACATCCATAGTAGGAGCTCCAGGATATTTGTTTTCAGTTTCAAACACATAAGCAAATCTATGCTTAAGGTTTTTTAGAACCCTTTTGTGACAGTATATAGAAATATTGCCTTGTCTAAAATAGAAAGGTCGCACGTCGTCGAGACCGATCATATGGTCATTGTGTTCGTGCGTATACAAAATGCCATCTATTTTTTTAACCTCATTGGTTATCATTTGCTGTCTAAAATCCGGGCCGCAATCTATTACATAAGAATAATTATCCCACTCCAGAAGGACAGATACCCTCAATCTTTTATCTTTTGGATCTTTGCTTAAACATACCGGATGTTCACTACCTATAATTGGAACACCTTGGGATGTGCCTGTACCTAAGAAAGTTATCTTCAAAACGTTATTTTTGATACAAAACTATAGTTTTTTTTTCTTAAGCTAGGAGTATTAATTACATTTGTTTAGAGTTTAAAAACTGTTTAAGACTTCATAAAATTTCTACTTATGTCAATAACTATAATGGGTGACAAAGATTTTGAAAGCGCACTTTCGATAAAAGACAAAGCCCTCAGAATCAACTTAAATGAAAACATCTATGGCACATTTGCAGAAATAGGTGCTGGACAAGAAACCGTAAGAAATTTCTTTAGAGCTGGAGGTTCATCTGGTACCATCGCCAAGACCATGAGTGCTTATGATAAAGATTTTAGTGATGCCATCTATGGTATAGAAGAAGACAAACGTTATGTTACTGAAAGTAGGCTTCAAAAAATGATTAATCACGAGACCAGGCTTATTGAAGAAAGAATACAAAGAAATAAACATCCTAATAAACTCTTTTTTACTTACGCCAATACAGTAGCTACCATCGACTTTGCTAAGCGATATAAAGGTCACGGTTGGGTTGGTATTAAATATCAACTTACACCAAAATCTGAGTATAATAAAATTGTTTTGCATATTCGTTTCAAAGAGAATGACGCAAGACTTCAACAAAATACTTTAGGAGTTTTAGGAACTAACCTTATTTATGCGGCTTATTACGCACATAATAATCCGAAGCAAATTTTAAATGAACTTTACGACCATTTACATAAAGATCAAATAGAAATTGACACCATTAATTTTTCCGGACCTGTTTTTAAAGACGTTGACAATAGACTTATGAGTCTACAGTTAGTTAAAAATGGAATGACGGAAGCTGTAATGTTTTCACCAGATGGAAATAATATTCTGCCAGCCAAAGCACTTTACAAAAAAAACATCTTAGCCTTAAGAGGAAGTTTTAGGCCTGTGACTAAAGTGAATATGGATATTTTTGATACCGCTTTGGAATTATTCAAAAAAGAAAAGAAGGTAAAAGAAGAAAATATTCAACCAGTTTTTGAAATTACTCTTTCCAATTTAAGATCTGAAGGAGAAATCAACGAAGAAGATTTTATGGATAGGGCTAAATTGCTTTGCGCATTAGGTCACACAGTAATGATTTCAAACTTTCAAGAATACTACAAGCTTGTTGAATATTTTTCTAATTATACAAAAGAAAGAATGGCTCTTGCCATGGGAGTGAATAATCTCATCGATATATTTGATGAAAAATATTACCGACATCTTAGTGGAGGTATTCTAGAAGCATTTGGTAAGCTTTTCTTTAAAGACTTAAGAGTCTATTTATATCCATACAAAGATCCTAAGACAGGAAAAATAACCAACAGTGATAATCTTAAGGTTCATCCTAGAATGAAAGAATTGTACAAATTCTTCAAATATAACGGACGAGTTATAGATATAGAAAACTATGACGAAGAGATACTAGGCTATTTTTCTAGGGATATTTTACAAAAAATTTCCAACGGCGAAGAAGGATGGCAAAAAGCAGTTCCTGAAAAAACTGCAAAAATGATCGAAGAACAAGAATTGTTTCAACGAGAGTATAAAAAAACAACCGAGCAAGTCGGCTATTAATCATAAATTGAAAATTAATTATCGAAAAATCTGCTAAAATTTAGCAGATTTTTTTTTAGGTATTCTTCCAAAAGTAAGGTGTAAAAAGAATAAGCACTGTAAAAAGTTCAAGCCGGCCAATTAACATCAAAAATGAACTCCAATACTTACCAAAAACTGTAAGTGAATTGTAATTATCAACAGGACTTAAATCCCCAAATGCAGGCCCTATATTTCCCAATGATGAAGCTGAAGCACCAATCGCTGATTCGAAATCTAGGCCTGTGCCAGCAAACACGACAGCTCCGACGATAAAGGACAAAGAATATAAGATGAAAAATCCCAAAATATTGTAGACGATTTTTTGATCTACGGAATGACCCTTGTAACGAACTGGCAATACTGCATTGGGATGTAATATTCTTCTAAATTCCTGAAAGCCATTTTTTATCATAATCAAATGTCGAATGACTTTCACGCCACCAGAAGTAGATCCTGCTGACCCCCCCAAGAAAAAGAGACCAAAAAACAAAATAGTGAGTAGCGGTGTCCATAAAGTGTAATCTGCGGTTACAAAACCCGTAGTTGTTATAATGGCTAGAACTTGAAAAGCGCCATGACGAAATGCACTTTCAGCCTGACCCAAGACCATTGGATACTCTATGCTAGATAGGCTTGTATCTGCTAAAAAATAAATGGAAAATGACGTTATAATTGTAAAACCAAGAATAAAAAAGAAATACCATTTAAATTCTTCATTGTGAAGTACATTTTGAATTTTACCTTTAAAAGCATAATAACTCACCACAAAGTTAGTACCTGCCAAAAACATAAAAAAAATAATGATATATTGAATTATAGGAGAGTCATTCCAGTAAGCAAGACTAGCGTTTTTTGTCGAAAATCCTCCTGTTGACAATGTACTTAATGCATGGTTTGTAGCATCAAACCATCCCATTCCAGCAACTTTCAATAATATAGCTTCTGATACGGTGTATCCAAAATAAATAAGCCACAACCGCTTTGCAGTATCTGCTATCTTCGGCTTTACTTTATCAGCACTTGGTCCGGGAGATTCTGCTGAAAACAACTGCATACCTCCGATTCCAAATAAAGGTAGAATAGCCACTGCCAAAACAATAATTCCCATACCACCAATCCAGTGTGTAAAACTTCTCCATAGTAATATACCTTCTGGCAAAACTTCTATGTCATTTAAAATGGAAGCCCCTGTAGTCGTATAGCCAGACATGGTTTCAAAAAAACTGTTTTCAATACCAATTATTTCACCAGATATAACATACGGAAGCATACCGCTCAATACCATAAATAACCAACCAAGACTTACAATAAGATAACCTTCCTTTTGAGTAATATCTTTTTCATGATGTCTTGTAGCGAACATTGCTGAAAGGCCAACAAAAATTGAAATCAAAGCAGAAACACCAATATCCAGTGCAACCGCTTCATCAATTATCCAGCTATATACAGAAGGAATAATCATGAATCCTCCGTTGAATACGAGGAGAACTCCCATGATATGAGCTATGATTTTAAAATTCAAATTCGACACCTTAACAGAATAAATTTTCTACACTTTTGATAGATTTGGGTAATGTACATACCACAATTCTATCTCCTTCCCGTATTTTAAAGTCCCCCAATGCAATTATTCCTTTTCCATCCCGAATAACGCCACCTACTACAGCAGTCCTGGGAAAATTAATATCTACGATTTTACTGTTTGTTACTTTTGAATCTGCTTTTACAACAAATTCAAGCAGTTCTGCATTCATATTGTTAAGCTTTGTCATGGCAATAATCTCACCTTTTCTTAAGTATCTAAAAATACTATTGGCAGCCAATAATTTTTTATTTACCAGAGAGTGTATCCCGATAGAATGGCTAAGTTGAAAGTAATCCATATTTTCTACCAAGGCAATTGTTTTTCTAACTCCTTTGGAATTGGCGACCAGACAAGTGATGATATTAGTTTCAGAATCTTCTGTAACAGCAACAAAAGCATCCATTTTGCTAATATTTTCTTCTTTTAAAATTTCAACATCCCTACCATCAGCATTAATAACGAGAGCATCTGGGAGTATATTAGCTAAGTCTAAGGCTTTTTTGTGATCTTTCTCAATCACCTTTACTGAAAAATTTTCTCGACAAAGATCCTTTGCTAAAGTCCTTCCAATATTACTTCCCCCAAGAATCATAACTTTTTTGATGGATCGCTTCTCTGCACCAGTCAACTTATAAAGTTCTTCTACACCCTCTGCATCAGTGATAAAGTAAACTCTGTCGCCTCTCATAAATTCTGTATCACCACGTGGAATAATGGTGTATTGAGTTCCATAACGTTGAAGGGCAATAGGTACAAAATGTAATCCAGGGAAAATATCTGCAGCTTCCTGAACAGTATTTCCAATGAAAGGTGCTTTGGATCTTAGGGTAAGTCCCATCATCGTTAAAGCTCCATCATCAAACTTAAAGGTGTCCGTAAATGCCGATTGATTTAGAAGCATTTTTACCTCATTTGCAGCTAATGCCTCAGGAGAGATCATTTCATCTATTCCTAAAGCTTTTAGGTCAATAATATCATCGACATCTAGCAACTCTTGGTTGGAAACCCTAGCTACTGTCCTCCCCGCTCCCATTTGTTTTGCAAAAACACAGACTGAAATATTGATGGACTGACAGGAGGTAACAGCGATTAACATATCTGCATTTACAATATCTGCCTCTTTTAAAGTGCTAGGCAAAGTGGCATCTCCTAATAAAGTTTTAATGTCAAGATGCTTATTAGCGTATTCCAGCCTTTCTTCATCTAAATCAATAAGAGTAATAGCGTGTGACTCATAAGAGAATAGTTTTGCCAAATGAAATCCTACCTCTCCTGAACCTGCAATGATTATTTTCATGAGAACAAAATTAAAGTAAAAAATTAAAAAAGAAGTATTAAGAGAGGTATTATTGATAAAGTGTATTCCTAAGAAGATGTATCTTCGCGAAAAAAATTTCATGAGCAAGAATGTTAAGCCATACAAGGATTCTGAACTTGAGAAAAAAAAACAAGTTGAACAGATGTTCGACAATATTTCAGAAAATTATGATGGGCTGAATCGGGTGATTTCTTTTGGTATTGACCAGAAATGGAGAAGAAAACTCATTAACATGGTCAAAAAGACAGATCCAAAATACATTCTTGATGTAGCTACAGGAACCGGAGATCTTGCAATCGCTATGGCCGATTCTAATGCTGAAAAGATTATTGGTCTTGATATTTCAGCTGGTATGTTGCAAGTTGGGAAGAATAAAATCAATAAAAAAAACTTAGACCACCGTATAGAAATGGTCCAGGCAGACTCAGAAAACCTACCTTATTCTGATAATACCTTCGACGCCATCACTGTAGCTTTTGGAGTTAGAAATTTTGAAGATTTAGAAAAAGGGCTTTCAGAAATTTATAGGGTACTTTCACCTAATGGCATTTTTGTCATTCTAGAGACTTCTGTACCTACCAAGTTTCCCTTCAAGCAGGGCTATAAGCTTTATTCTAATTATATTCTCCCTTCAATAGGAAAGTTGTTTTCAAAAGACAAGAGTGCGTATCAATATTTGAGCGAAAGTGCTTCTGTTTTCCCCTACGGAGAAAAATTCAACAATATTTTAAAGAAAATCGGGTTTACAGATGTAGAAAACCACCCACAAACCTTTGGTGTTTCAACAATATATTCTGCATCTAAAAAATAATTATGAGGCTTATTTTTCTATTTGTTTTCCTGTTTAGCTTTAATTTTTCGAATGCTCAACTCTTCAATAAAGAAAAAGTACTTAACAAGGAGAATATTGACAAAAAACGCTGGTCCTGGGGCTATTTCTTGGGATTCAATGCTTATGATTTTCAAATCAAATACAAAGAACAGGGGGAAGATATAGAAGTAGACAAAAATCCGAGTTTCAACGTTGGATTAATAGGAAATTTAAGAATCAATGACTATTTGGATCTAAGATTGGAGCCAGGTGTTGTTTTTGCTAATAGAAGTCTTACTTTTCCAGATGATGATCCTCTTAATCCATTGCAAAATGGTCAAATAAGAGATGTTAATTCATCATATATACACATTCCTTTACTTTTAAAGTTTTCAGCAAAACGGATTAATAATTTTAAGCCGTTTATCATTGGTGGTGCTTCAGTGTCTACAAATTTATCCAGTAATGAAGATAATCCTCAGGATAATGAGGCTGGCCAGTTCAGAATGAAAACCAATAACTACTATTATGAGATTGGCTTCGGAATAGATTTTTATTTTGAGTATTTTAAATTTACACCTTCGATAAGAGGTGTTTTTGGAATGGGTAATGAATTAGTGAGAGATGACTCTGATATTGATCCTTTAACTACGAGCCCTTATACCTCAAATATTGAATCTGTAAAAACAAGAGGGATTTTTATCAACTTCCTTTTTCAATAAATCCTCTTCTCCTAAATTCGCTTAGCAATATAGATCCAGCCATGGCTACATTGAGACTCTCAGCTCCTTTGGATTGCCCGTAACTTGGGATTGATATTCGTTCATCTATATGAGATTGAATTTCAGAACTTATTCCGTTGGCTTCATTACCCAAAACTATCACTGCATTTCCACTTATTAATTGGGATTCATAAACATTGGCTCCTTCCATGTAAGCTCCATACGTGTGAGTTGAAGTAGTGGATAAGTAGGAATTCAATTCAACATAAATAATATTTACTCTTGTCAAAGAGCCCATGGTGGCTTGAACTACTTTGGGATTAAAGCAATCTACAGTATCAGGTGAACAGATCAATTGCTCAATTCCAAACCAGTCACACATCCTAATGATTGTGCCTAAATTTCCGGGGTCTCTTATCCCGTCAAGAGCAAGTGTAAGCTGCGGATGATATGAAGGTGCCTCAGGTTTTGGAATTTCAAATACCGCTAAAGCAGTTTGTGAGGTTTTAAGATTTGTGATTTTATCCAACTCCTTTTTTGAGATAATATGACTTTCTCCTTCTTCAATATGAAATATATCAGCAATTGAATATAATGCTCTAAGCTTGAATGAACTTTTTAAAAATTCTTTGATTACTTTTACACCTTCAGTAACAAAGAGACCGTGCTCTAAACGATGCTTTTTTTTGTTCAAACTTTTTATAAGTTTAATTTGATTTTTGCTGAGCATTTGAAATTATATTTTTGAAAACATCACACATTTGAATTACCAACTCACAAAACTACCATTAATTCTTTTAATACTATTCTTCTTTTCCTCTTGTGACGTCACAAGAAAACTTAAGGGTGATGAGTTTTTAATCAGTAAACAAAGCATTTCAAGTGGTGATACTCTAGTGAATAATAATGAGATCTCCAGACAACTTTCCCAGCAAGTAAATTCGAAACTTCTTGGCTTTCCTCTTAAATTACAAATCTATAATCTTGCTCAATCCAATCCAGAGAAGCGCTTTGTCAATTGGGTTGCAAAAAAGGAGAAAAGAGAGGATCGACTGGTATCAATATTATCCAGAAGACAGGTTATCCAACTTAAAAAAACATGGGTAAACATCAATGAATCCATCAAAAAAACTGGAGAACCACCAGCGCTGTATGACGAAAATAAGACAAAAACATCTTTGCGAAGACTAGAATCATGGTATTGGAATCACGGATGGTTTAATGCAGAAGCTAATTATGAAATCAATAGAGACTCATTAACAAAAACTGTAGAAGTTGAATATAAAGTCAAACCTGGAAGCTTGTACGTTATCGATAATATTTCAGAGAATATAGAATCACCCAAAGCAGATTCACTGTATCAACTTATAAAGAAAAACAATAAGATAAAAGTTGGTAAACCATATAATACTGAAGAGTTTAATAACGACAGGGATTATATAAGTACCTACTTTAGAAATCATGGGCTCTATCATTTTGAAAAAGAATTCATTTCTTTTTATGCGGATACGCTCGATAATAATCAAAAAATAAATCTTGAACTCAACATACAAAACCGACTAGTAGATGTAGCTGATACTGTGGCCTCTACTCCATTTAAAGTCCATAGAATAAGTGAAGTCAATGTTTTTGCAGATTATGATGGAGTTTCTACTCAGGTTGAAGATTCGGTAAGATATAAAAATGCAAATATTTATTCTTTTGGTAATTTAAAATTAAATCCAAAAGTGTTATCAGATTTTATTTTTATAAAAAAAGATAGTATTTATAGGGACATTGACAGAACAAGAACCAACAACAGAATTTCTGAAACTCGTATTTTTAAGTATCCCAATATACTTTACAAGGAAGATCCCAGAGACTCCACTGGTGTCGGCTTAATAGCAAATATTTTACTCACTCCGAAAGAAAGATTTTCCACAAACTTCAGTGTTGATTTAAGTCAAAGCAACATACAGCAATTTGGTATTGGATTCAACACTTCAGTATTATCAAGAAATATTTTTAGAGGAGCTGAAACTCTTGAACTTTCTGGAAGAGGAAATTTTGGGTCTTCAAGAGATCTAGGAAATTCAGAAGATCAATTTCTAGATATTTTGGAATATGGTGCAGATTTAAGATTAAATTTTCCAAGAATCATTTTTCCATTCTCTTCAAAATCTATTATCAAAAACACCATGTCCCCTTTCACTACTGCAAGTGTTGGTTTTAGCACTCAACAAAATATTGGATTGGATAGGAGAAACCTTAATGCGACTTTTGGCTACCGCTGGAAACCAAAGGACAGAACCTCATATCAATTTGATTTGATGAATATTCAATTTGTCAACAATTTGAATGCTGAAAATTTCTTCAATGTGTTTAGAAATTCATATTCAGAATTAAATCAGATTTCAAGAAATAATATTAGCGACGTAAACCCAGATTTTCTTTTCGAAAATCCTGAAGGCCAACTGGATTTAATAATTCCAGAGGGAACTCAGGGGTTTATAAGGGATATCCGAAATCAAGGTATAAATTTAAACAGCGAAGACCAACAGATCGCTAATTCACTTATTGAAAGAAGAGAGAGATTGACTGAAAACAATCTTATTGTCGCCTCAAATTTCACATACGATTATAGTTCTAGACGAGATATCTACGATGAAGATTTTTCTCAGTTTCGCGGAAAAATTGAATGGGCGGGGAATTTACTTTCTTTATTCGCAGATCAATTACAACTTGATGAAACAGAAGCTGGAAATTACAGGCTTTTTGGAGTTCAATACTCACAATATGTTAAAACAGAGCTCAACTTTATTAAACATTGGGATTTAGGCAACCAACAGGTAATTGCAACTCGTGCTTATGGAGGAATAGCAATACCGTATGGAAATGCTAATTCTATTCCTTTTCCGCGAAGTTTTTTTGGTGGTGGTCCTAATGATAATAGAGGCTGGAGGCCTTACGATCTAGGTCCTGGAAGTACCAATGCCGTCAACGATTTTAATGAAGCCAATTTTAAATTGTCTTTTAATGCTGAATATAGATTCAATTTGTTCGGGAATATGAATAGTGCCTTATTTATAGATGCAGGTAATATTTGGAATGTTTTCGACAATGTGGAGGACCCCGCCGCTACCTTTGATGGCTTACAAGATTTAAGCGAATTGTCTATTGCATCTGGTTTTGGTTTACGCTATGATATAGAATTCTTTGTCATCAGAATGGACTTAGGTTTTAAAACATATAATCCTGGAAATGAGGGTTCAAAATGGTTTAAAGACTACAATTTCAACAATGTGGTTTTTAACTTCGGAATCAATTATCCGTTTTAGTAGATTAATATTTCTTAAATTTACGCCTTCGAATTACTAATTAAATACAAGATTATGAGTCACAATATCAAACCAGGTGTAGCAACAGGAAAAGAAGTGCAAGCCATTTTTCAGCATGCTAAAGAAAATAATTACGCTCTCCCAGCAGTTAATGTTGTAGGATCTAATACTATAAATGCAGTTCTTGAAACAGCAGCCAAATTAAATTCACCAGTTATAATTCAATTTTCTAATGGTGGTGCTCAGTTCAATGCTGGTAAAGGTTTATCTAATGAAAACCAACTTTCCGCAATCAAAGGAGCTGCAACTGGCGCAAAACATATTCACGATTTAGCAGAAGCTTACGGAGCTACTGTTATTCTTCATACAGACCATTGTGCGAAAAAATTATTGCCCTGGATTGACGGTTTATTAGATGAAGGTGAGAAATTCTTTAAGGTTCATGGGAAGCCTCTTTACAGCTCTCACATGATCGATCTGTCCGAAGAACCTATTGAAGAAAACATTGAAATTTGTAAAACCTATCTTGAAAGAATGAAAAAGATGGGAATGACACTAGAAATTGAACTTGGTGTTACAGGTGGTGAAGAAGATGGTGTTGATAATACAGATATAGATTCTTCAAAACTGTATACTCAACCTGAAGAAGTTGCTTATGCATATGAAGAATTGAGCAAAGTTTCAGATCAGTTTACAATCGCTGCAGCCTTCGGAAATGTTCACGGAGTTTACAAACCAGGAAATGTAAAACTTACGCCGAAAATTCTTAAAAATTCACAAGAATTCGTTTCTGAAAAATTTAAAGTAGAAAATAACCACATCGATTTTGTATTTCACGGAGGAAGTGGTTCTACTGTTGAAGAAATTCAAGAAGCTATAGGTTACGGAGTTATCAAAATGAATATTGATACTGATTTACAATATGCTTTTACAGAAGGCATAAGAGATTACATGATCGGTAAAAAAGAATATGTATCTACCCAAATAGGTAATCCTGATGGAGATGGTGTTCCTAATAAAAAATATTACGACCCAAGAAAATGGTTAAGAGAAGGCGAAATTACTTTCATCACAAGATTAGAGAAAGCCTTTAAAGATCTAAATAATATCAACACATTATAATTTAGCACCTATAATTTATGGCAGCTTGGTTTAAGAGAAAGAAAAAAGGTATCCAAACATCAACTGAGGACAAAAAAGACGTCCCAAAAGGCTTATGGTATAAATCTCCAACAGGTAAAATAATCGATGCAGAACAACTTGCAAAGAACTTTTTTGTAAGTCCTGAAGATGATTACCACGTCAGGATAGGAAGTGCAGAATATTTTGACATTCTATTCGATAACGGAAAATTTGAAGAACTGGATAGTAAGTTAAAATCTAAAGACCCTTTAAAGTTTGAAGATACTAAAAAGTATAAGGATAGATTGAAAGAGGTCGAAGAGAAAACTGGCCTTAATGACGCTATAAGAACTGGTATTGGTAAATCTAAAGGTAAAAAAGTGGTTATTGCAGCAATGGATTTCAAATTCATCGGCGGATCCATGGGGTCTGTTGTAGGCGAAAAAATTGCAAGGGCTGTAGATCATGCTATTGCTAATAAGTGCCCTTTGATCCTTATTTCAAAATCTGGTGGCGCAAGGATGATGGAAGCAGCATTATCCTTAATGCAATTAGCAAAAACTTCTATAAAACTCACGCAGCTTGCAAAAGCAAAGTTACCTTACATATCGTTATGTACAGATCCTACAACAGGAGGTACAACAGCTTCTTTTGCAATGCTTGGAGATATTAACATATCAGAACCAGGTGCCTTGATAGGCTTTGCTGGTCCAAGAGTAGTGAAAGATACGACTGGAAAAGATTTGCCTGATGGGTTTCAATCTTCAGAATTTCTAAAAGAACATGGATTTTTAGATTTTATCTCTCACAGAAAGGAGCTCAAGCATAAAATCAATCTTTATATTGATCTTATTATGAATGAGCCGGTAAGAGCGTAATTTTTTGAGAATTGATATTCTATTTAATTTTAAAAAGCTATTTTTGCGCGATCGAATAGAAAATCTATTCTAGCATAAAAATTATTGAAATAATATTGGCATGTACTTAACACTAGAAGAAAAGGGCAAATTATTTGCTAAACATGGTAAGAACGAGAAAGACTCTGGTTCTGCAGAAGGACAGATTGCATTAATGACTCAAAGAATTGAGCACATTTCTCAACACCTTAAAACAAATAGAAAAGATTATAATTCTGAAAGATCTTTGGTTAAATTGGTTGGTAAAAGAAGAAATCTTCTTGACTACCTCATGAAGAAAGACATTATGAGGTACAGAGCAATTGTAAAAGAATTAGGATTAAGAAAATAAAATTAAAGGGGCAATTTTGCCCCTTTTTTAGTTTAAAAGCGTTCCTTAGAACGACTTCCACTGGTTTTACATTTTTTTCTAAACAACAACACAACGACATTTACTTAAGAAAAAACGTATAACCTTAAAATCATTACTATGATTCCAAAAACATTTAGCGAAATTATCGATCTCGGTGACGGTAGAGAAATCAAACTTGAGACTGGTAAATTAGCAAAACAAGCACACGGTTCCGTAGTTGTCCAGATGGGCAATGCTATGTTGCTTTGTACAGTTGTTTCTTCTTACAAGGAGAGCACGATGGATTTCTTTCCATTAACAGTAGATTACAGAGAAAAATTTGCAGCGGCTGGACGTTATCCAGGTGGTTTTTTCAAAAGAGAAGCCAGACCAAGCGATGGTGAAGTCCTTACTATGAGAATAGTTGATCGTGTATTAAGACCTCTTTTCCCTGATGGTTACAGAACTGAAACACAAGTGATGATTCAGTTGATGTCTCACGACGAAGAAGTCATGCCAGACGCCTTGGCAGGTCTTGCTGCATCTGCAGCAATTCAGCTTTCTGACATTCCTTTTGAAACAGCTATTTCTGAAGCAAGAGTCGGAAGAATAAATGGTGAATTCATTATCAATCCAAGCCGTAGCCAGCTTAAAGAATCAGACATCGATATGATTATTGGTGCTTCTATGGATTCTGTGATGATGGTAGAAGGCGAAATGAAAGAGATTTCTGAAGAGGAAATGGCTGAAGCCATTCAATTTGCTCACAAACATATCAAAAAGCAAGTCGAAGCTCAATTAAGACTAGCTGAAGCTTTTGGTAAAAAACCAGTAAGAGAATTTGCTGTTGCAGAAGATAATGAAGATTTCAAAAAAAGAGTTCGCGATCTAGCTTATGATAAAATATATGAAATTGCTAAAGGCGGTCACAGCAAAAGAGACCGTGGTGAAGCATTTTCAGCAGTAAAAGATGAAGTTTTAGCTTTGTTTTCTGAAGAAGAATTGGAAGAAAATGAAAAACTTATCAAAACATACTTTTATGCTGTAGAAAAAGAGGCAGTAAGAGAGCTTACTCTTGCAGAAGGCTTAAGACTCGATGGAAGAAAGACAGACGAAATCAGACCTATCTGGTGTGAAACTGATTATTTGCCTTCAGTCCATGGATCTGCAATCTTTACCAGAGGTGAAACACAAGCTTTGGCTACTGTAACACTTGGTACTTCCAGAGAAGCTAACACTATAGACATGCCTACTCACCAAGGTGAAGAGACATTCTATCTACATTATAACTTCCCTCCTTTCTGTACTGGTGAAGCCTATCCAATAAGAGGAACATCAAGAAGAGAGATTGGACACGGAAACCTTGCACAACGTGCTTTAAAAGGTATGATTCCAGAAAGTAATCCTTACACTGTAAGAGTTGTTTCTGAAGTTTTAGAATCTAACGGGTCTTCTTCTATGGCAACGGTTTGTGCCGGAACTATGGCTATGATGGATGCTGGTATCAAGATGACTAAGCCCGTTTCTGGTATTGCTATGGGATTAATTTCTGATGGCGATCGTCATGCTGTACTTTCAGACATATTAGGTGACGAAGATCACCTGGGGGATATGGATTTTAAAGTGACAGGAACAGCAGATGGTATTACTGCATGCCAGATGGATATAAAAGTAAAAGGTTTACCTTATGAAATCTTAGTAAAAGCTTTACAACAAGCCAGAGCTGGTAGATTACATATCTTAGAAAAACTTACAGATACGATTGCAACACCAAATGAAACTGTAAAAGCTCATGCTCCAAAAATTATCACCAGAAGAATTCCAAATGAATTTATTGGTGCATTGATAGGACCTGGAGGTAAAGTCATTCAAGAATTACAAAAAACTACTGGAACAGAAATAGTAATCAATGAGGATCCTGTAACTGAAGAAGGTATAGTTGAAATTCTTGGTACAAAACAAGAAGGAATTGACAAAGTTCTTGCAAAGATTGATTCTGTCACCTTCAAACCGGAGAAAGGTAGCGTTTATGAAGTTACAGTAGTAAAAGTCCTAGACTTTGGAGCTGTAGTTGAATATAATGATGCACCAGGAAATGAGGTCTTACTTCACATCTCTGAACTTGCGTGGGAACGCACAGAAAATGTTGCTGATGTTGTAAAATTAGGAGACGTTATGGATGTGAAATATTTCGGAGTTGATCCTAGGACTAAAAAACCTAAGGTATCTAGAAAAGCACTTCTATCAAAGCCTGAAAGAAGCCCGAAAAAAGAAGATGAGGATACTAAATCTTAATCTAGGTTAAATAATCACAAAGCGGTTTAGAAAATTCTAAGCCGTTTTTTTTTACTGACAAACTAGCGCAACTGACAAAATTTCATAGAATAATTCTCGGTTTTGTTTATCTTTTTTGGTATTAAAACACGATTTCTCTTAAAACATGTTTAATAATACAAAATAAAAAGATAATTCCCGTAAATTAGTTATTATGCATAATCATTGCACTAAATAGTAAAATTATTTTTTATAAATCTTTAAAAAAATAAAATGAAAGTATTAGTTATTGGAGCAGGTAATATGGGGTTAACCTACTCTGAAGGAATGGCAAAATCCCCATTACTGAACAGAAAAAATTTAATGATATATGATATATCAAAAGAATTATTAGATAAGCTAAGTGAAGTTAGCTATTATGACACTTTCGACAATCTGCAAGATTGTTTACCAAGTGCAGATGTAGTCTTCATAGCAGTAAAGCCTTACCATAGTGAAGATTTGTTTGAAAAGATGAAACCCATGATCAATGATCAACAAATATTTGTTTCATTGATGGCAGGGGTTACAATTGAAAATATTCAAAATGGTTTGAATGTAAAAAAAGTGGTTAGAACAATGCCAAACCTTCCTGCAAAAGTGGGTAAAGGTGTGACTTCCTACACAGAGTCAAAAGAAGTGTCTAGAGTTGAGCTTTTGATGATTAGAAATCTTTTGGATACCACAGGACAATCCATTAGAGTGAAAGATGAAGATTTTATCAATAAGTCTACTGGAATCTCTGGTAGCGGTCCAGCCTACATATTTTATTTTATGGCTTCTATGCTGGAAGCAGCAAAAAAAATGGGATTCTCTGATAATGATTCAAAAATATTGGTGAGCAATACCTTCGAAGGCGCTGTTCACTTATTTAATGAATCAGATCTAACTCCTGAAAAATGGATGGATCGAGTAGCTTCTAAAGGTGGCACAACAAGAGCAGCTCTAGACTCTATGGATGACAATAATGTTAAACAGCTTATTCAAGATGCTGCATATGCCGCATTTAATAGAGCAGTAGAACTTGGTGATGAATAATTTAAACTTAGAAGACATGCATTCGAAACGTATAGTAGTTAAGGTTGGAACAAACGTAATGACCAACACCAACAATAGAATTGTAGGACCAATACTGAAAAACTTAGTAAGACAAATCGCATACCTCTATGAAAGAGATATAATTACGATTCTAGTCTCTTCAGGTTCTGCCATTGCTGGTAAAGAAGTTATTGGTTCATGCTTGTCTGAAGATAAAACAACACGACGCCAGGTATATTCATCGGTGGGTCAACCTCGAATGATGAGACATTACTACACGATGTTTCATGATTTTGGTATGAGATGTGGACAAATTTTGGCGACTAAAAGGGACTTTGCTCCTGGAAAATATCGCGAAAATATGATCAATTGCTATGAAGGTCTATTGACCGAAGGCATTATACCTATAGCAAATGAAGATGATGCAGTGTCTTTGTCCATGTCAATGTTTTCTGACAATGATGAATTAGCAAGTTTAGTTTCAGAGTTAGTTGGAGCAGATATGCTTATTATGCTAACCGATATTGATGGTTTATACACTGGTCATCCAGATCATGAAGATTCAGAATTACTAAGACATGTACGTGTGCACGATGACGTTGAGAAATACGTTCAAGAAAATGAAAAAGGAGAAGGCGAAGGCCGAGGAGGCATGGAGTCTAAACTTAAAATTGCAAAAATGACGGCAAGTAAAAACATACCCACTTATATAGCCAATGGTAAAGAAGAGAATGTCATTATTGACATACTCGAAGGCAAAGAAGTCGGTACAAAATTTACTGTCTAAAAAATAAATTGAAATGAAATTATTAGATACTAAAACAAAAAATAATGTTCTTCAATCTATGATGACAATTATAGATAAAAGAAGAAATGAAATCATCGAAGAGAATAAAAAAGACCTAGAGTCATTCAATCGAGATGATCAAGCCCTTTATGATAGATTGATTGTTGACCAAAAAAAGGTTGATGGTATGATACAAGCTATCAAGGAAGTAAAAGAGCAGGGAGATCCAGTAGGAAACACTATTTCTGAAAGAACTTTAGATACAGGCTTAAAAATCGTAAATAAAACGGATCCTTTTGGAACTATAATGATTATTTACGAATCCAGACCTGATGTGACTATTGAGGCTGCAGTTTTAGCTTTTAAAGCCAATAATAAAATTTTCCTTAAAGGTGGTAAAGAAGCTAATCACAGTAATATTATTCTTGAAGAATGTTGGCATCAAGCTTTAGAAGAAAATGGATTGTCTAAAGATTGGATTAAACTGCTTCACCTCAACCGAGAAGAAACCAGAGAATTTTTAAGTAATCCACCAGAAAAAATGGATTTAATTGTTCCAAGAGGTGGTGAAAAACTTATAGATTTTGTCAAGAAAACAGCTACATGCGCTGTACTGATAAGTGGTCGAGGTAATAATTTCCTCTATGTTGCACCAGATGCGGATTGGGATATTGCTAAAAAAGTGATTATAAACGCTAAAACCGATAAAATTTCTGGATGTAATGCTTTAGATAAAGTACTTATAGATTCAAATCTACCAGATTTTGAAGCTAAAGTTAAAGATCTTGCTGACACGTTGGACAATGAGTATGATGTTGAAATTCTTGCCGATAGTAAGGTAAAAGAAATCATAGACTACCCAACACTTCCTACAGAAGATACCTGGAGAGAAGAATTTTTAGCAATGAAAATTGTTTTAAGTTCAGTGGATTCTTTCGATGAAGCAGTCGAAAAAATAAATAAATACTCAGGAGGTCATTCATCAGTTATTATCACAGAAAATAATGAGTTGGCTTTAAACTTCATGCAACAAATTGATTGTGCAGCTGTCTATCAAAATGCATCCACACGATTCACAGATGGTGGACAAATGGGAGTTGGTGCAGAACTTGCCATCTCTACAGATAAACTCCACCACAGAGGTCCTTTAGGACTTAAACAATTAGTCACAAACAAATATTACGTTTGGGGTGATGGTCATATAAGAGAATAATTTTAAAAAATTATTTCAGTTTTTAAAAGCCTGCTTATCAATCATAAGCAGGCTTTTTTTGTATCAAAGATATTAACATGAAGATTTTTTTAAAGACTGCTGTAACATTTCTTGTCTTCACATCGTAAAATGATGTGTAGATAAAATGATAATCGAGGATATATCTAAATGAGACAACTTAAAATTACCAAGCAGGTTACCAACAGAGAAACTGCATCCCTAGACAAGTATCTCCAAGAAATTGGAAAAGTAGATTTAATTACAGCTGAAGAAGAGGTTGAATTAGCTCAAAGAATCAAAGCTGGAGACGATCTTGCACTTGAGAAATTAACAAAAGCAAACTTAAGGTTTGTGGTATCGGTATCTAAACAATACCAAAACCAGGGTCTTACCCTACCCGATCTTATAAATGAGGGAAATCTTGGATTGATAAAAGCTGCTAAACGCTTTGATGAAACCAGAGGTTTCAAATTCATTTCTTACGCTGTGTGGTGGATCAGACAATCCATACTTTCAGCATTGGCAGAACAATCGCGAGTGGTTAGACTTCCACTGAACAAAATTGGTTCTATCAATAAAATCAACAAGACCTTTGCAATTTTGGAACAACGTCATCAAAGACCTCCAAGTCCGGATGAAATTGCAAAAGAATTGGAAATGACTGTAAATGATGTAAAAGAATCCCTAAAAAATTCTGGCCGTCACTTATCAATGGACGCTCCCCTTATTGAAGGTGAAGATTCCAATCTATATGATGTTTTAAAATTTGGAGAATCTCCAAATCCTGAAAATAGTCTGTTACATGAGTCACTTCAAACGGAGATTGAAAGAGCACTGGAAACCTTAACTACAAGAGAAGCTGATGTCATAAGACTTTATTTTGGTTTAGGGAATCAACAGCCTATGACGCTAGAAGAAATTGGTGAGACCTTTGGTCTTACCAGAGAACGTGTTCGTCAAATTAAAGAAAAAGGCGTAAGACGATTAAAACACACATCGAGAAGCACAATCCTTAAAACTTATTTAGGGTAAAATTTTTGATTTAAAAATCAGTAATTCATACAAAAAGCCCTCAGTGAGGGCTTTTTGTATGATATGAACTAATTGACTATTAGTTTTGATCTATTTCTACTGAAGAATTAGTTTCTGATGCTTCGGCTTTTATACTCTTCAACAATTGCTGAGCTTCAGATATTGCCTCAGGAAAAGATTCAAAGTTCTTTATGATGTTCTCAAGAATGTATGTAGCATTATAATTATCCCCTAAAGCATTGAAGTTTTTCGCCATCAACAACAATCCCTTAACTCCAAAGTCTCTGTATCTGGAATAATTTTTTGTAAGGTCTTGAACTACCTCTGTCGATGCTTTATAGTCACCTGATTTATTTTTGAAGTAAGCATCGTAGTAGAGAGCTTCGGCTTTTAGCTTTCCTGTTGCTATTTCAGAAACGTCTTGATATGCAGATTCCGCACGTTTTTCATCGCCAACCTTCAGCGAAGATCTGGCAATAAATAGCTTGGCGTCACTTAATATTTCTTCATCTTTTACATCTTTAGACAAAATTAATTCAGCATAGATAAGTGCTCTGTCATAATTTTCGATTTCATAATAGGCTTTCATTAAATTAGATTGGGCGAAAAGTATGTTTTGAGAAAAGCTAGCTTCAGTTTCCAATCTGGATAAGCTTTCTATAGCTTCATCATAATTTTCATTGGATAAATAGACTTGTGACAATCTTCTCAGCGATTCTTCTGTAAATTCACTTGATCGACTATTCACTACAGCTTTGTAATACGGCAAAGATTCTTGAAAATTTTCCTCATTATAAAGCAACTGAGCTAAATAGAAATTTGCCCTCAAACTATTTTTCCCATTTGGAAACTCTTTCAAATAAGTTTTGAATCCTGAAATGGCCTTTTGAGTATCATTATCTAGAAATTTGTTTTCGGCCGATTCATAAGTCGCTTCTTCAATATCTGAATCTGCCACTTCCACAAAATCTAAAGTATTAACCCAGCTTGCATATTGATCTATTTCGCCTAAATCAATATAGATCAAACGAACAGTTTGTACAGCTTGTAAAGCCTCTTGTGAATTTGGAAATTCTTTTACTAATTGCTTGAATTTTCCTAGGGCTTCATTGTAACTCTCTTGATTATAATAAATCAAGGCCTGTTTTGAAAGGGCTTGAGGATAATACAAGCTCATTGAATAATTAGATAGAATTCTTTGGTAAGCCTTAATGGCTAATTCATCTTTTTGTTCGGCAACATACGTGTTTCCAAGCTCGTATAAAGCATCATCTACATAAATGGAACTTGGGTAATTTTCGACAAACAAGTTCAAATTTTGAATTTTTTGTTCATTTCTATCTACAAATCCGTAGCTATATGCTTTCTGAAAAAAAGCATAATCGCTCTTGTATTCCGTCATTGCAATTGCATTATTGTAAGATTCCATAGCTGGCCAGTACTCTCCCAGAGCAAAATGAGCATCTCCCAATCTTACATGTGCATCGTGAAGTCGTTGTGATGGTCTTTCAACTTTAATAAAATTCTCAAAGAATGAAGTGGATAATCTATAGCTTTTAGTTTTAAAATAGGAATATGCTATGTTATAATCTATTGAATAATATTCAGGAAGGTTTTTTGCTGTAGACATTCCTTTAAATTCTTTATAACCAACTAGAGCTTCATTATAGTTAGCTAAAGCATAATCAACTTCAGCCTTCCAGTAAGTTGCTTTAGCAGTATATTCTGAACCTAGGCGCTGGGATAAAGATTTATTAAAATACTTTTTTGCTTCACGAAGTTGGTTGTCCTTGAAAAGTTCGATTCCATAATAATATGATACTTTTTGATAAGCAACTTTATTGTTGTAATCTCTGGAACCTTCTAGCATTGAAATTGCTTTCTCATAATTTTTGGAAGTGAGGTAAGAATCAATGAGAAGATCACCGATACCATTTAGGTCACCAGAATCAGGATATTTTTCCATGTAGGACTGAAGTACTTCTGGAACCGAATTATATGGATTCCCAATCTCGTAACTCAGCTTTGCGTAATTCAAATAAGCATCTTTCTTCAGCTCATCATTGAAGTTCATTTCAGTAACATTCTTGAAAGCATTGAGCGCCTGAGTTTTTTTATCTGTTTTCAAATAAGATTTAGCTAGGTGATAATAAGCATTTTGAGCAACTGCATCCTGTCCGTCTAAAATTTTTGAAAATTCATCGATTGCAGATTCATAATCCCCAGTTTCGTAATAAGCATAACCAAGCTGGTAGTAATCCGTGTTATTCCACTTTCCCCTATCCCCTCTATATTCCTTAAGATATTGAATCGCTTCAGGGTATTGCTTCAGATTAAAATAGCTTTCACCTATGATTTTATTAAGTTGTGAACGCTCTCTGGCATTGGATTTTTTCAGTTGATCAAGACCCAATTCGATAGCTTTTTCAAAATTTCCCAATTTGAAATTCATATCGCTTTGGAAATAAGAAATGTTATTTCCTTTCACACCTTCCCTCCTAGCCTCATCAAATAATTCTGAAGCAGATTCATATTCATTTTCTTCATATGCAATGAAACCAATATAGTATTTAGCTTGAGCTCCATACTCTTTGTCATTTCTTACATTATCAAATAATTGCTGAGCTTTTTTATAATTCTTTGTTCTGAAATTTGTGTACCCATAATTGAATTGGTAGGTCTTAAGTTCGTCTCTTGATAAAGAACTTGTATTAACCTGACTTAACCACTTATTTGCCTTATTAAAATCTTTATTCTGAAAATAATAATTACCAACCTCTAAATAAGCTTTGTTGGTTTTTAAGCTTGTAGGATTATTTTTAATGAATTTTTCCATCATCTCATCAGCCTGCGGTTGGCCAAGTTCAATTGCTGATTTTGCAAGAAAATAATCAATATTTGATTTTAACTGATCACTTTCAATATCTGGATAAATTCTTCGAAATGTTTTAATCGCAATTTCAAATTGGTTCTGATTGAAAAAATTTATTGCTTCTTGGTATTCACCAATCACATCTACTTTCTGCTGACTTTGCTGTGCATATACTGATGTAAAGGCTATAAAAATAATTGAAAAGAAAATTTTAGGCATTTTAAGACGGTTTATTAAGTATAAATCAAAGATAAAATTATATATACATATAACGCTGAGCCTTAATTTTAATTATGATGATTATGAAATTGATTTTTTCTTGCTCAACGAAATAATCCTATATTTAGGCTCAAATTTTTTTCTAGTAATCCATATGACCGAAACCATTCTTGAACTTAACAACGCCAGTATATTCCAGAGGGAAACTCTTATTTTATCTGATGTAAATATCGAAATTAAAAAAGGTGAATTTGTTTACCTTATAGGTAAAACAGGAACTGGAAAGAGTAGTTTTATGAAAACACTTTATGCAGATTTACCATTAAAAAGTGGCTTTGGGCAAATTGTAGGATTCGAGTTAAAGGATCTTAAAGATAAAGAGATTCCATTTTTGAGGCGAAAACTTGGGGTTGTCTTCCAGGATTTTAAGCTACTAAATGATAGAAATGTAAGTGAAAATTTGATTTTCGTATTGAAAGCTACAGGCTGGAAAGACAAATCGAAAATGCAACAAAAAATTGATGAAGTTCTGGATAAGGTAGGAATGAAAACTAAAAGTTTTAAATTCCCTTACCAACTTTCCGGTGGAGAACAACAAAGAGTTGCCATTGCCAGAGCTTTACTAAATGATCCTGAACTCATTCTAGCTGATGAACCCACGGGGAACCTCGATCCGCAAACCTCTGTAGAAGTGATGCAGGTTCTGCAAGAAATTAACGCCAACGGTAACACCATTCTAATGGCCACTCACGATTATGCCTTGTTATTAAAATATCCTTCGAAAACTATAAAATGCGATGGACAACGTCTTTTTGAAGTCGTCCAGAAACAACAACAGCAATAAACCATAATTCATGAAAATTCATTCGAAACTTATCATATTAAGTTTGCTTACATTAAGTATAGCATATAAGGAAAAAGCAAAAGACAGTTTAATGACAGAAAATTCACTTCTTAAAGAATGGGATGGTCCTTATGAAGGAGTTCCAAATTTTGAATCCATGCAACTTGAGGATCTTGAACCTGCAATGGATCAAGCGATAGGAAATCATTTATCAGAAATAGAAGACATAGCGAACTCTAGTGAACCAGCTACTTTTGAAAATACCATAGAAGCTTTGGAAAGAGCCGGTAAACTGGTAGACCGAGTTTATACGTATTATGGAATCTGGAGTAGTAATTTATCTTCCGAAGAGTTTAGAGATATTCAGCAAAAATTATCACCAAAATTATCAGATTACCAGTCTAAAATTCTTCAAAATGAGGAGCTTTTTAAGAGAATAAAAACAGTCCACGACAATAGCTTGGAAGACAACTTAGAGCGTCAAGAACAACGTGTAGTAGAATTGGTCTACAAATCTTTCGAAATGAATGGAGCTAATTTAGATGCTGCAGGAAAAGGGAGGTATGCTGAAATCAATAAAGAATTGTCCAAACTTTACACTGATTTTTCAAATAATATACTTCACGACGAAGAGAATTACGTGACATTTTTGGATGAGAATCAATTAGGCGGATTATCAGACTCATTTATCAGGTCAGCTAAAAAAGAAGCAGAACGACAAGGACAACCAGAGCAATATGCAATTGTAAATACAAGATCTTCAATGGATCCTTTCCTGACCTATTCTGATGAAAGAGAATTACGAGAGAAAGTTTGGAGAAATTATTATTCCAGAGGCGATAACGATGATGAGTACGACAATAATGAATTGATAAAGAAAATTCTAAAGCTAAGAGATGAACGTGTAGCGCTCTTAGGATATGACAATTATGCACAATGGAGACTTCAAGACAGAATGGCGAAAAATCCAGAAAATGCTATGAATTTACTGATGGCCGTTTGGCCTTCTGCAATTGCCAGAGTTGAAGAAGAAGTTGAGGACATGCAGGAAGTAGCTAATAAAGAAAACGCTGGAATCGAAATAGAAGCCTGGGACTACCGCTACTACGCAGAAAAAGTAAGACAAGAAAAATATGATTTGGATTCTGAAGAAGTTAAAGAATACTTGGTTTTAGACAACCTTACGGATGCTATTTTTTATGTAGCAGGCAGACTTTTTGACTTTGAATTTTCTGAAATTACAGACGGCAGTGTCCCTGTTTTTCATCAAGATGTAAAAGTTTATGAAGTCACCAGCAAATCTAATGGTGAACATATTGGTCTTTTTTACCTGGATCCTTATGCAAGAAAAGGGAAGCGCTCCGGAGCCTGGGCAACCACTTACCGATCTTATACAAGCTACGATGGAGAAACCAATGTCCTGGCTTCCAACAATTCCAACTTCGTAAAAGCAGCAGAGGGTGAGCCCGTGTTAGTATCATGGGATGATGCTGAAACCTTCTTTCATGAATTTGGTCATGCACTTCATTTTTTGAGTGCTGACGTTAAGTATCCGACCTTAAATGGTGGTGTGAGAGATTATACTGAATTTCAATCACAGCTACTGGAACGTTGGATTTATACCGATGAAGTCATTAATAATTATCTAAAACATTACGAAACTGGCCAACCTATGCCAGAAGAATTGATAGCGAAAATCAAAAAAGCATCAAAATTCAATCAAGGCTTTGCCACTACAGAATTTTTGGCTTCAGCCATTATGGATATGAAATACCATACCACAAATCCAAGTGAGATTGATCCTAAAACTTTTGAAAAAGAAACTTTAGACGAATTAAAGATGCCAGAGGAGCTCGTCATGCGCCATCGAAGTCCTCACTTTGGGCATGTGTTTTCTGGTGAAGGGTATGCCACAGGTTACTATGGTTACCTGTGGGCCGACGTATTGACTTCTGATGCTGCAGAAGCATTTGCTGAAGTAGATGGTGGGTTTTATGATGAAGATCTTTCCGAAAAATTAGTAAAGTTTCTTTTCGCACCAAGAAATGCCATAGATCCAGCAAAGGCTTATAGACAGTTTAGGGGTAGAGACGCGGAAATTGACGCTTTAATGCGAGATAGAGGGTTTCCTGTTCCAGAATAAAATTTAAAAAAAGAGTATAAATAAATAATTGCCTAGACTAAAAATTTTGATTTTGCGATAAATATTATAGTGAACTTAACTATCAAACTCAATAATGCTCTCTATTCTTATTCCTATTTATAATTTTGATATTACTCAATTAGTTGTAGAATTAAAAAAACAAATAAATAATCTAGATAATACTGTAGAGATTATAGCTTTTGATGATCATTCTAGTCATTATATTGAAAAAAATAAAAAAACAGCTCAAAAATATAATCTAAATTACGATTATCTAGAACGCAATTTAGGTAGAAGTGGAATCATAAACCTGTTGGCCAAACATGCCAATTACGAATATCTCCTTATTTTAGATTGTGATGTTTTACCCAAAACTGATCAGTTTTTATCTACCTACTTATCTGCAGTTTCTCAAGAAACTGAAGCTATATATGGGGGTAGAAGACATGAATATATAAAAGAAAAAACTAATAAACTCCGGTGGAAATATGGGTTTTATAAAGAAGACAAAACAGTAATTGAACGCTTAAGAAAGCCTTATTTATCAACATTAACAAACAATCTGCTCATTAAAAAAGAGCTTTTTCAGTGTATAAGATTTAATGAAATTCTTACCAAATATGGCTATGAAGACACTTTATTTGCATATGAGTTGAAAAAAAGACGAAGCCATGTTGAACATATAGATAACCCTGTTATTCACAAAGACATAGATGAAAATTCAATTTTTGTTGATAAAACTGAGAGGGCTTTAATAAATTTAAAAACCATTTATAATTCTAAACTAATTCCTGCCAAAGAAATTCAATTATTGAAAGTCTATGAAAAAATTAAATCGCTTAAGCTTGAAGTAGTTATTTCTCAGTTATTTATTTTTTTCGAGAATAAGATCCGAAATGGGTTGACATCAGATAGAAACAATTTGACTTTGTTCAATATCTATAAATTGGGCTATTTCTGTAAAATCAACAGGCGATGAACTACTTCTTTTCAATTGTTATCCCTCTTTTTAATAAAGAAAATTATATTCTAAAAACTTTAGATAGTGTATTAAAACAAGAGTATAAAAATTTTGAAGTGATTGTAATAAATGATGGTTCTACAGACCATAGCTTAGAGAAAGTTAACACCATAAAAGATTCACGGATAAGAGTGATTTCACAGAAAAACCAAGGGGTTTCTGCTGCGCGAAATAATGGCATTACAAAAGCCAAAGGCCAATACATTGCCTTACTAGATGCAGATGATTATTGGTATCCGCATCATCTAAGTTCGCTAAAGCAACTTATAGAATTGTTTCCAAATGCAGGTGTTTATTGCGATGCTTATGAAATTATAATGCAGAACAAAACCACCAGAAAAGCAGATTTCAATATTAATTTAAGAGAAAGTCCTCAAATTATTGATAATTATTTTGAAGCTAGCTTAGTCAACCCTATTATTTGGACCTCATCTGCCGCTTTCAGTAAAGACAAGTTTCAAGTGATTGGTCCTTTTGATGTAAGATTGAGAACAGCTCAGGATTTAGATTTTTTTGCTAGAGCCGCTTTAAAATTCTCAGTAGCCTTTCAACCAAAAGTAGGCATGCGATATTACAAAGACAGCGAAAACAACTTAGCTAAATCTAAATACAATTCAGATCGGTTTTACTTTATTTCTAAATATAAATTAGAAGAGAGGCAACATCCGTCTTTAAAAAATTATCTTGACATCAATAGATATGCTCTGGTAATTCGATGTAAACTAGAGGGGGATATATTGTGGAAAAAAGTGATTTCAGAAATAGACCCTCTACATCTTAATAATAAACAAAAATTTCTGTTGAAGTTACCTCCCTTATTTTTGAGATTCTTAAAAACCATTCAAGTTTTATTAATGAAAAGAGGTATGTATCTAACAGCTTTTGGATAAATCTATTCAATTATTTTGTGATGTATTTTCAAAATATAAGTCGTAGTCGATATCGTTGGCTATGATTCGTTTTTGAGTTTTAAAATCTTCAGAAAAAATGCTTTTACTAGAATCAAATTCCTCGAATTTGATTCCGTTTAAATCCGAGAAACTATGCATAAAATATTGTATTGAATATGGTAATTTAAGGTTGTTAGCCAAAGGTATAATAACTTTAAATTTAGAATTTGTCCAAAGAAAGAAAGGAATTTCATACATGGATTTTGTCGGATTATCATCCATGTGCCCTGCAAAATTTATGTCAGTAAAAACCTCTTCGCCATGATCTGAAAAATAAATCATATAGGAGGGTTCTTCTAAGACTTGTAGTTGCTTATGAATCTGTTCTATAAAATGATCATGATACAGTATCGCATTATCGTAATCATTAGACAATTGTTGTGCTCGAACATTTTTAAAATTTGACGGACTCTCACCTTTAAATTTTTGAAAAGCCTCTGGATACCTATCCGAGTACTTCATATGTGTTCCGAGAGGATGTAAAACAATAAATTTCAAAGGAGCATCATCATCTAGCGCCTTTTCAAATAAAGGAATTAACACCTCATCGTGTGGTGTAATACTTCCATCAAGAGCTGTATTTTTAATTTTGTAAACATCGCTTGCAGATGCAATTTTTGTAACCAAACTTTCGTACTCTCCAATTGGTCTTTGATTGGATATCCAAAAGGTTTTAAAACCTGCTTGATTCATTAATTGAATAATTGAAAAATCATTTGCATCACTTAATCCATTCAAGGTCAACACTTTTCTAAGAGAACCTATTGTAAATGCATTGGGGCTAATGACATTATCGTAAACCTTCAAATTACTTTGAATGCTCTTAAGATATGGCGTTGTATTTCTAGAGTATCCATGGAGACTCAACCGGCTTCTTGTAGTAGATTCTCCGAGTATAAGTACAAAAGTTGCTTTTTCTAAGTTATCGTTGAAAGAGAAGCCTTTAATATCTACTATAGATTTATCGATATTGAATGAGTCAATTTCTTTGTATTCAACTATATATTCTTTGATAGATTTCAAAGTCAAGAATGCAAAGTTGTATTGAATGTATCCGGTTTTTAAAAGGAAAACTACAGATAAGATAAGAGTGAAAAATGGCAATAACTTTCTTTTAAAATTCGATACATCAATATTTAAGATAAGACCATTAACAAAAAATAAGATGATAAATATTAAATATCCAATTACCATTAATAATATGGAAGGACTAAGATAGAATTCAAAAAATTCTTTGGACTCTGCAAGATTAGTTTCTAGCAATATATATATGGAAGAAGCACTTAGGTTTGCTTTGAAAATGTAGTAGTAAATAGTCTCTATGAGACAGCTGAGAGTCCATAACACATAGAAAAGGTATTGAACAATCTTCCTGGTTTTAGCAGTTAAAAGTAGTAGTAAAGATAATAGAATAAGAAGAGTGAAAAAGTTTTCAAGCGAATTACCTAAAACTACTCTATTCCAACCAAAGCTTAATCCTTGAAGGAATAACGAGGCAAATAGTGGAAACATCCATAAGATTATTAACTTAAACTTTTGATTCATCTATTGGTTCTTATGATCTCTAAAATTCCTTCTTGACCGTATCGATAAGCCTTTAGCATATCTACAAAAGGTATACAATCGTGCCTATAAAGAAAAAAAACGTACTTAAACAGCCAAATATAGGCCCAATTTTTATAAACTAAATACTTATAGGCTGTGGTAGCTCTTATCAAATTTGGCCTCCCCATATCTGAAGCAGAGGTTTTTCCTTTGTGAATCAAAATCGGTGTTCCTACAAAAACCACTTTTAAACCCCGAGAAATAACCTCATGCCTTAAAAGCTGTTCTTCTGCACAAACAAATTTAGCACCAAGTCCAAAATCAACATTAAATCTCAGCTTATGCTCTTGGATGTGACTTGCTTTAAAAGTCATTTCTACAGATGACAAATATTGCTTTGTATGTTTGATATATCCTTCTTTTTTAGGATATATTTTACTCAATGCACTATGTTTATCCAAATACTGAAAAGAAATTAAACTCGCTTGGTTATACTTCTCATAGGCTTCCAAAATGGTCTTTTTAAAATTTGGTAAATATTCTATATCATCATCAGCGATAACCAAAATATCTCCAATTGAGTTTTCTATAGCAAGATTACGACTTTTACTTAAGCCAAACTCTCTGGAATTGATCACACGAATATTATCCTCATCAGAAACTAAATCTTCTTTCAGTTTAGTTTGATTCACTATCAAAATAAGAAAATCTATCGGTTGATGATAAGTAAAGATTGCTTTCAGGAAGTTAAGATCTTTCCTGTTCATCGTGGAGATAAGTATTTCTAATGTTGGTTCTGAGGTCATTACTTTTCCATTATCAAAGCCTTTCTAAAAACGGTTAAAATTAAAATAAAGTATAAGAAGTAAGTAAGTGCGTGTCCTATCACTACGCCCTCCAATCCGACTTTAGGAATTAAAAATAATGCTGAAAAATATAAGCCTAAAGCTAAAAACAAATCGGTTAAAATATAGTGCCACATCATTTTTTTAGCATGAAACTGATAGACCATGACTAAGGCTAATACTCGAAAAAAGTCGCCTAGCATTTGCCAAAAAAACAAGTCTGTAGCTGGCAAAAATTCTTCTGAAAAAATAAGTCGCACAATCCAATCTCTAAGTAAATATACCAAGACCAATCCCAATATAAAAAAAGGCAATATCTGTTTATAAAAAGATAAAATGATTTCTCTAAACTGCAATTTAGTTTGGGCTTCTGCCAATTTTGGCAATATATATAAGTTCAATAATGATAATACAAATAATAAGTAATAATTTGAAATTCGTATTGTAGACTCCCAGTAGCCAGCACCTACTTCTCCTATGTTATTTATCAAAAAATTTCTAATTCCTAAGAATACCAAAGGAAAACTCACACCAGAAATTAAATACATAAATGCAAATTGACTTAAATTTTTAAGCATTGGAGATGAAAATTCACTTAAAGAAAATGATGAAAGTGTTCCAAAGTGAATTTTTGTATGATACAATGTAAAAAGAAGCATTACCGAAGGAACCAAAACTACAGCCAATAAAGCTCCTTTTAAATCTATTATAAAAATTAAAATTCCAAAAAGTAAAAGATTTAAGATATGAGAGGCAATATTAATTTTGATCACTTTATTGAACTCGCTAAAGCCTTTCAAAAATGAAATTAGATAAATATTCATTACATGTAAAGGCAAAACAAGAGCCATAACACGAATAATGAAAACAAAATCTCTTGAATCAAAAATGAACTCATTAATAAATTCAGAAAAGAAAAAAATAATGCTCATAGTTATTATACAAGCAATTAATCCAAACCAAATTAATGTTGACATGAACGAAGAAAATGCTTTAGGGTTGGATTTGTTTTCTGCAGAATATTTCACAACTGCATTGGCTAAACCACCGCTTGAAAATTTATGAAATAATTCTAGACCATTTCTTAAGTTTCCTATCAGAGCAAGTCCCTGTGGTCCTAAATAAATAGCTGTAAGCTTTGATACTCCTAAACCAGTAATCATCTTTAAAACCACTGAAAAACTGTTGAAAGAACTTACTTTCAAAAAAGTGGATTGTTGTAACAGCGTTTTTAGTCGTTTTAGCAAGTTTGAGAGTTGGAGGTAACAAATTCGAAATTACAAATTTTATGTTAATAGAATACATTCTAAATGAAAACAGCTTTATACATTTCTGTATAAAGCTGTTAATAAAGAGAGGATAAAGAATTACTGAAAATAAAAACTGTTCGGAGCCAAACCAACTGTAAAATCGGCTAATAAATCTCCGGAAGAAGAATAAATAAAAACTGTACCGTTAGAGGCAAAGTCAGCAGCATCTGCCAAATAAAATTGACCATCATGAATATCAAATCCATAAAGTGTTCCATTAGCAAATTCACTTTCATAATCAAAAATGACTTCTGATGATAATTCAGTTGAAGAAAGAGAAGAAGAATAAACTGCTGTTCCAGAGGTGTAATACATCTGTCCGCTTTCAATCCTTAAATTATTGAGAGATATCAAATTTTCAGGTTTATTAATTCTTGTTTCAATACTAAAATTTGCTGTATTTATGATTTTCACACCATCATCATCTAGAGCATAAATTTTATTATTGAAAGCTTTTAAAGAATTTAAATCATCACCTACCTGTATTACGTCGTCAATGCTATTGCTTGAAGGATTAAAAACAGAAATACTATTAACTGGATTTTCACTACCAAAGAGGGAAGGATTTTGTATATAAACATTTCCATTTGTATTTACTATATGGTTTGCTACAGCTCCTACTAAGACCGTTTCTTCTACTTGCAGAGTTTCAAGGTCAATAACTGCTACAAAATCATCTTGATCTGAATCAAAAGCAGCCTGATTTGTGACATAAACTTTCCCATTAAGAACAGTTCCATACCGTGGGACATTTAAGTCGTCATCTATAGTTTCTAACAATTCAAAAGTAAATCGATTGACTACACTAATTTTATTTGAACCATTGGAGATGATAAAAGCTCTATCACCATCAAAAAATATAGATTGAGGAAATAACCCAACATTTTGATCGGCATTAGTATTCTCGAAAATAGAATTTTCTACTTCACTGAGGTCATTCGAAATAAAAGAAACCGAAGAGCTCCCTGAGAACCCTCCTTCATTTAAAATAAGCGTTCCATCAAAATAATCTCCATCCGGAATAAAAGGCTCATTGTTGTCGTCATCACTGTTACAGGATAAGATGAGGATAGATAAGAGCAATAAAAATAAGTTTGAATACTGTTTCATGTAATCTAAATTTTAAAAATTAAGTTGTGTTTGTATAAAAAAATGCCTTCCCGGCAAGGGTCTGTTTTCTACAGTTTGATAAGGTGTATCTGATATGTTCCTCACTTGAAATGATAATTTTAAATCTAGTAATTCAGGGAATAAGTAAGAAACGCTGGCGTTCCAAAGCATATAATCTTCCAAAATATCACCTTCACTATTATTTGCTCTGGTAAAAACTTCGCCGTTATATAAATTTTGAACTTTAGTTGAAAATCGACCGAATTCGTAAGTTAGATTATTTTTAAACTGGTGCTTAGGTACATACGTCAGTTGAAAGCCTGTCTGTTTGTTCTCAGAAATGGTATACGCATACAAGGAATTAATTCTCAACTTATGCTCACCATACTGAAGCTGACTTCTGAAATTCGCTTCCAATCCATAGGTCTCGACTTCATCGACATTTTCGGGTTGCCAGATGTTTTCTGTATTTGGAATCCAACGAATCAAATTGGTAATGTCATTGTAATATCCCGTAAAGGATAACTGATATTTTTCTTTGGTGTCCGAAAAAATTAGTGAAGCTTCTGCTTGATTGGAGGTTTCTGGCAACAAATCCGTTCTCCCACTACCCTCCCAGTATAAATCATTGAAAGTGGGTATTCTAAAGTTTTTGGATACGTTTACTTTTGCCGCCACATGATTTGAAAATTCATAATTGAGGCCAGAACTAAATAAAAATGGGCTGTCATAGACATCAGAATATTCCTGTCGAACGCTAAGTTCTGCAGTAAGATCATCCCAATGGTATTTGCTTAAAAATGCAAAGCTGGCAATCGTCCTGCTTTCTGAAAGCACATTATCTCCATCTGCAGTACTATAATTATACTCACTCAACACATTAAAATCAAAATTGTTGTAGGTATAAAACAAGCTATACCGGGCAAGAGCTTTTTGAGCGGTAGCTCCGGTTGGTCTGGGAGTATTCACGTTAGCAGTATATTCGGAAAACTCATCAAAATACGCGAGTTTGAAAACTGATTTCACTTCAGAAAATCGACTCTCCCACTCCAACATGTGTCGATGATCTTCATTTGCATAGTTGGAAGGAGTATCCGATCGGAAGACCAAAGAAAAATTTCTGTCTCCATTAAAATACATCCCATGGTAAGTAATTCGATTGTTTTGGTCTAATTTTCGAGATAAACTTAAGTTGGCATTATAATGTTCAAACTGCCCATTAATATTTTGTCGATCAGTTTCAGGCCAGTCGTAATTATTTTCAGAAGAGATTCTGGACAAAGCAACCGATAAACTCCAGTTATCACTAGACGTTGAAGCTTTTAATAAATTCTGAAAGGTTGAAAAACTTCCAGCTCTGGCACTTAAGTTTACATTGGTTTCACCATTAAATTTTAATTCATTTTTTAAATGAATACTCCCTCCAATAGCTCCTGTTCCATAGATTACACTTCCACCACCTGGTCTTACGGAGAGTTCATCAAATCCATCGACCAACAGGGTATTGAAATCAGTTTGTCCGTTGAACTGTGAATTGATATTAAATCCATTCCAAACCACGGCAGTTTGTTGGGCAGTTGTCCCTCTAAAACTAGGCGACGAAACCATACCATAGCCGTTTTGCTTAAAGAAAATAGGCGTATTTTCCTGCAAAACATCAGTCAGCAAGCCTGGAGTTTCCTGCAGAGCTCTGCTGGAAATGGATTGCAAGACTTGTCCTGTAGAAAACCTTTTGATTTGACGGTCAACTACAAACACTTCATCCAATTTCTGAATGGAATCCAACTGTGAGTAACATAGCGTTGTTATTAAACACGCCAAGGCACTGTAAATTATTGAGTACTTCATACACCACTTGACTTTTATCCCGAAAGTCTTCGTTTTAAATTAAGCATCGAGGCAGGTCTCCTGGCTTGCGTCTTTATTCAACCTTCCCATTCCGAAGAACAGTGGGTACGAAGTTGAGGAATAAAGCGTACATCTATTGTGTACTAAGCTTACAGTTGCGGGAACAGCTTCCGATTTTAACGGAATTCCCTTTTAATCTTCAAAAGTTAAAATAACCTTTGAGAACCAAAATGCAATGCAAAAGTATACATTTCTTAAAGAAAGCCTTCATTTTGTAGCTAGAATTTTTAAATGCTTAAAATTTTGATGGATTAGATTCAGAATAAATAATCATACTTTTGTCAAAACATTAAATCGAATGAAGCCATTACTAGTTTTTATTATCATTTCATGTTTTTTTGCGTGTAAAAAAGTAGATGAATCATCTAATGACAATCAAAACTACACTGAAGTTGAAATAGAATATGCCAATGGATTTGAAATCCACGAGTATCCTGAATTCGCTAAGGTGACGGTTCACTCCCCTTGGCAAAATGCTAAAAAGGATATAGTATACCTATTGATTAATGAAAATGGTGAAATTCCTGATAACATTACTTACGATGTTTTGATCCAATTACCCATAAAAAGTCTAGTGACTACCTCTACAACTCACATTCCTTCATTGATAACTTTAGACAAATTAGATCAATTAGTCGGTTTTCCAAACCTCGACTATATCTCTTCAAAAGAAGCTAGAGTAATGATTAATGATGGGAATATAAAAGAGTTGGGGAAAAATGAATCCCTCAATACTGAAGTTCTACTTTCGGTCCAACCTGATGTGGTATTCAGTTTTGCTGTTGAAGGACAAAATAAAACTTTGAACCAGATACAAAATTCAGGAATACCTGTTGTTTACAATGGAGATTGGCTGGAAAATGATGCTTTAGGCAAAGCTGAGTGGATCAAATTTTTTGGTGTCTTTTTAGGTGAGTTGGAGGCTTCAATTCAATCTTTTAATCAGGTAGAATCCACTTACAATTCAGTAAAAAAAATAGCTTCTAAAATCTCAGACCAACCTACGGTTATTTCTGGTGCTATGCACCAAGATCGCTGGTATCTGCCTTATGGCACAAGCTGGCAGGCACAATTCTTTAAAGATGCTAATGCAAATTATATCTACAAAAATACCGAAGGGAAAGGAAGTGCTGCTTACTCTTTTGAAACCGTTTTGCAAGATGCTCAAAATGCAGAATTCTGGATATCTCCAGGTCAGTTTACTTCCTACCCTCAGCTTTTAGAAAGCAATATTCACTATCAGGAATTTGAGGCTTTTCAAGAAAAGAATATATATACGATGGCCAGAATAACTGGAGAGACTGGTGGTGTTTTATTTTATGAATTAGGCCCAAACCGACCAGATTTAATCCTAAAGGATTTAGTGAAAATTTTCCATCCGGAACTTTTAGAAAATGAAGAATTCACTTTTTTTAAGCCCTTGAGTGTTGAGTAAATCCTTTATAAACCATTTCCTTTTATTTATCGTGTTGCTCGTCGGGGTCGTTATGAGTCTATCTTTAGGGTCGGTATCAATTCCTTTTGAGGATATCTTTAAAAGCTTGTTTGGTTTATCGATCGAGAACTCAACCTGGGAATATATCATTGTAAATTATCGACTCCCAAAAACTATAACCGCCATCCTAATTGGTTCTGGTCTCTCTGTGAGCGGTCTCTTGATGCAAACTCTATTTAGAAATCCATTGGCTGGACCTTATGTACTTGGATTGAGTAGTGGTGCAAGCTTAGGCGTGGCTTTTTTGATCATGGGCGCAAGTTTATTATCAGGTTTTTTAGGGGAGTTTTTGTATTCAAAATGGGCTATTATTCTATCGGCCAGTGGCGGAAGTCTACTTGTCATGTTGGCTGTGCTCTCCACTGCACAAAGAGTAAAAGACACAATGACTTTACTTATTATAGGATTGATGGTAGCAAGCCTTACCTCCGCAATAGTGAGTGTTTTGGCATATTTCAGCAGCTCCAATGAACTTCAACTTTATATATTCTGGTCTTTTGGAAGTTTAGGTAATTTATCCTGGAAGGAAGTTGGAATTTTATCCCTTTGTTGGTTTATCGGATTAAGCTTTGCTGTCTTTTGTCTCAAAAATCTCAATGCTTTATTGCTCGGTGAGAATTACGCCAAAAGCATGGGAGTTCAATTGAAAAAAAACAGGATTTTAATTATAGTTTCAACCTCTATTTTAGCTGGAAGTGCTACTGCATTTGCTGGGCCAATAGCCTTTGTTGGCTTGGCCGTACCGCATTTGGTAAGACAACTCGTTCCCACCAATGATCATAGAGTTTTATTACCAAGTATCATTTTTGGGGGAGCAATATTGATGCTACTGTGTGATATTATTGCTCAACTACCAGGAACTGAGAGTACATTACCAATAAACGCTGTCACTTCCATATTCGGAGCTCCTGTGGTCATATGGCTGTTACTAAGAAAACGAAAACTGAATTTTTAATATGTCTTCTGAATTTAATCAAAGTAAAATTTTGCTTTCAGCTTCTTCTTTAAACCTTGGTTACAAAGAAAAAAGAAGCGTAATTTCTGTTGCTGAAGCGATTAATTTTGAAATCAAAACAGGAGAGCTTGTAGCTTTAATAGGTATAAACGGTTCCGGTAAGTCGACTTTGCTTAAGACGCTTTCGGGTCAAATTCCCGCCTTGTCTGGAGAAGTAAAAATTGATAATCAGTTATTATCAGGGCTTCATGATAAAAATTTAGGCTCATATCTAAGTCTCGTTTTAACCAATGAACCAGTATCAAGACAACTGACTGTTATGGAGCTGGTTGCTTTAGGAAGACATCCTTACACCAATTGGATGGGACAGTTGAGCGAAATAGATGTTGAAAAAGTCAATAAAGCATTAAGTCAGGTGGATTTAATTCAGAAGAAAGATAAATTGTGCGATTCCTTAAGTGACGGTCAATTTCAAAAAGTCTTGATCGCGAGAGCTTTGGCTCAGGATACACCATTAATATTAATGGATGAACCCACCACACATCTCGATATGTTTCATAAAGCCTATGTCCTACAACTGCTTAAGACCATAGTGAAAACCTCTCAAAAAAGCATTCTTTTTGCATCTCACGAAATCAATTTGGCGCTTCAGCTTTGTGATAAAATCATACTAATCGATAAAGGAAAAGTTGATTTTGGAACTCCTTCAGAATTAATTCAAAAGGGTGCTTTTAAAACTTTATTCCCAGCTGATTTCATTGTCTTTGATGAAGTCAGTAAAACTTTTAGAATGAGAATCCAAGACGACTAATGGCGATCAAATAATTTTCTCATAATAAATACATGAGGAAAAGTAATTGCGGCAATGAAAGCGAAAAGCAAGGACAGAAAATTTTTGGTGTCTTTAAATAACCAAACTACTACTACCATACCTAAAATTGAAGCAAGCCAGTATGGAAATGCTTTTTTAAAGTATTTCATGAAATTTTTAAAATGAAATTTACCGTAAAGTGAGTTCACTTGATCCTTTAGTGAAGGAATACTATGCCAAAGGACAAAATATGCAGCAAATCCCCACACCACGTCGCTCAAATAAAAAAGTACTGTAAACATGACCAAATACAATACATTGACTAAGGCTGAGGATTTTAACTCAGGATTATTTACTGAGTTAAAGTAAAATAGGGTTAGGCTTAAGACAAATGAAGCTATTAATACAATGAGGAATAGAGAATCAGGTACTGTGTAACTAGTCATGTCTTTTATAATCACAATTACCTCTTCCAGGTTTAAATACAAAAGGAGGAACAAAATTAAAAGTCCGTAACATAAATAAAAAAAAGACGCTAAAATCGAAGATTGATCGGAGATTTTAGCGTGAAAATGTTGTTCTCCAAAATGATAACCACTAATAAGTACAAAAGCAATTAAAGCAAATAAGGGAACAACATAAAAGACCACGACAAAGGCTAAGACTACTGCTAAGTAGATGAAGAGTGATTTCAAAAATTGTTTTTGTTTATCGTTTTGGTTTAATTTCTCTATCACAAAAAGATCATTGGAACCGTGCAAAATACCGAAGCTAAAGATTCCCAATAAGGCTATAACATACTGAAGGTCTTGTGAAAAGATTTCGGTTGCGCCAACTGCGAAAAGGGTTAAGAGAATTATGTAATTATAGAATTTCTGTTTATAATCATTCATATATTGCAAAAATAATTCAAAAATTTTTCTAAAAGTAAAATTTCATGTTTAATTTATTCCTACATTTGGATAAACAAACTTAAATTATTTAATGCTATGAGAACATTTATGTACTTATTGGCCGACGTATCGAAAATCGCAAATGACGATTATGTTGGTTTTACTTTTTTCGTAGGTAGTATGGCTATGATGGCCGCTTCTGCCTTTTTCTTTTTATCACTAAGTCAGTTTGATAAAAAATGGAGAACATCAGTATTAGTCTCCGGATTAATTACTTTCATTGCAGCAGTTCATTACTTCTACATGAGAGATTATTGGGATCAAGTTGGAGAGTCGCCTACATTTTTTAGATATGTAGACTGGGTCTTAACAGTACCACTTATGTGTGTTGAATTCTTCTTAATTTTAAGAGTTGCTGGTGCTAAGCAATCATTGATGTGGAAATTAATTTTCTGGTCAGTAGTAATGCTTGTAACTGGTTACTTTGGAGAAGCAATCGCTATTGGTAATCCAACAATGCAATGGGTTTGGGGTCTTGCATCCGGTATTGCTTATTTCATTATTGTTTACATTGTCTGGTTTGGAGAAGCTAAGAAATTGGCTGTATCCGCAGGTGGGCAAGTACTAAAAGCACACAACATCTTATGTTGGTTTGTACTTGTAGGATGGGCAATATATCCTTTAGGTTACATTTTGGGTACTGAAGGTGGTCTATTTGGACTACAACTAGTATCTGATATTGATGCAGCTCAAATGTCTATGAACGTTGTTTATAACATTGGTGATGCAGTGAATAAGATTGGATTTGGTTTAGTAGTATTTTCTTTAGCAGTAAATTCTTCTAAAGACTAATATTATTCACCTTAATATTTAAGCCGAATCATTCATGATTCGGCTTTTTTTTTGTCTTAATCTTACTGAAGAATATCTTTAATCTCTTCAAAGCCTAATTTCTCTGCATGATCTTTAACAGTGAGTCCATCCTGATCCTTTAATGATACATCTGCATTATGCTCTATCAGTAACTTTACAACTTCAGGTCTATTGAAACATACTGCATAGATAAGCGCTGTAGCGCCTTTATTATTGGTTAGGTTAATATCAGCATCATTGCTTAATAACAAGCTAACCATGTCAAGATTTCCTTTAAAACTCACACCCATTAGTGCCGTATTACCAGTCACGTCTTGAGTATTGACATCTGGATTATACTCAAGTAATATTTTAACAATTTGGACATTATCCGTGTAAGTTGCATAAAGTAATGGAGTGAAACCTCTTTCATCTTTCATATTAATTTGAAATGAATTGTGCTTAAGAATATCTTTTACTTCATTTAATTTCTGATTCTTGACTGCTTTTAATAAGTCTGTGTTGTTCATAATTAAAATTTTGGACCAATTTAAATTAAAGTTGTTTCATATCCCATGTACATGATTTCAAATTATTATAGTCGTATTGGTGTTTCATATCTCAAACTATAAGACCGTCCTATTTGTCTATAGTTTTTCCAAATTGCTTTTTTTTATTTATTTACTTTAAATCAAGGCTATTTACTTTCCTTACGAAATCGTTATAGTAGTACATGTACTACAAAAACTGACATTTCAACATATTCATTTGTAAAACATTAACTCCACAAAAGCAATTATTAATATATGAGATCAATTATAAACAATACAGTTTTAATATTGTACTATATTTTTGCAAAAAAAATTAAATGGGTAAATTTTTACTTTTAATACTTAGTTTAAGCTTAAGTATATCTAGTGTTGCTCAGACTATAGAAAATGACTGTGATTGTGATATAACTATTACAGGTGAGGATCAAAATTTTCCCTATGCTACTTATGATCAATCAAAAAATAAGACTATATGTTTCAAAGGGGACTTTGACTTCGAGCTCAATTGGAAAAAACTTGGAAACAATGTCACTTTATGTATTGGTGAAGACGTCAAATTTGAATCAGATGGTTTAGAATTTGAAGAATCTAAAACCATTTATAATTACGGTGAGTTTGAATACGATCATGAATTAATTCTTGATCAAAGTTCTTCCGTAATTAATTATGGAAAAATGGAATCTAAATTTAATTTTGATGGAGGTTTTATTAAAAATTTAAACGACGCAAAACTTAAAATTGAAGGTTATAGCAATTTCAATTCAGGAAATCTTTTTAGTGATTCAGAATCAGAATTAGAAATAAAACAAAATCGAATCATTATTGGAGAATATATGTCATTTGAAGTTTTGGATGATTTTGAATTTGATGGAGATTTTGATAATAATGGAACAGTTAAATTTGGAGGTGAAGTTGAAATTGAAAAATCACTAACCAATTCTGGTAGTTTTATTGCTGATAACGATGTTAAGATTAAAGGCTCTACAAATAATAGTGGTACCTTATCTATTTCAGGTGAATCTGAATTTGAGGAAAATGTAATGAATAAAGGAACGATTGAGCTCTATGACGAAGCCGAGTTCGGTGAAGATTACGCAAGTGACAGTGATGATGCTAAGTTAATAGCTTACGGTTTTCTAGAAATCGATGGTGATGTGAATTTGCAGAAAGGGTATTTAGAAGCCAACCAGGGACTAGTGTTTGATGAAGATACACAGATCAAAGAAAACGCTCGTTTGAAATTTATGGGGGAAGCTTCATTTGAAGATCTAACATTATCTGGAGAAATTTTTACTGATTTTGGAAATAACATTCTGAAAATTGATGACGCTGGAGGTTATGGAGGACAAATAATTGCTATAGATCCAAGTAGTATTTTTATAGAAGATTTAAACGATTTACCAGATAACTGGAACTTGACCGGAAATATTTCTGATAAAGAAAATGAAGATGACAGTAAGGTTGTCATCTGGCTCGGGAAAGAATCTTCTGACACTAATAATAAAAATAACTGGTCTGGAAATATAAAAAAGAAAAATAATATCCTTATTCTAAAAACTCAGAACCAACCGATTATAAATAAAAAATTGGAAGTAAAAAGTGTCTTTGTAAATCCAGATGCAAAGCTAACTAACCTAAATGTTTTAGAAATTGAAGGGGATTTAAAAATTGAAGGAGAATTTAACTCTCGTGAAGGTTCTATCGAGATGAAAGGTAAACAAACTCAAACTTTAAGTTTTAAACATACAACTGAAATTGGTTCGTTGATTATCGATAACAAAAAAGACAACGTTGAACTTTTGGAAGGAAATATAGATATCTTCAAGAATATTGAATTGGTAGATGGTAATTTGATAACAGGTTATCTATCCGAAACTCCTGACAATAATTTAATCACTTTCAAATCGGATTCTGATCAAACAGCTATACTTTCTGAAGTTAAGGGTAATAGTAAAATCATTGGAGCTGTAAGAATCGAACGTTATCTACCTTCTTCTAACAGAGCTTATAGATATTTAAGTTCATCTGTTAATTCAATTGGATCTATAAACGATGACTGGCAAGAAGGGGTGAATAACACTGTGAATAATTATAATTCTAATAAAAATCCTAATCCAAGCTACGGAACACACATTACTGGAAACAAATCAGGTCAAAATGGATTAGATGCTTCACTTACTGGAAATTCTTCCATGTTTACATGGAATTTAGATTCTGGAAGCTGGGAGGCCATTACAAATACAATTGATCAAAAACTAGAAGTGGGAAAATCTTATAGCATTCTTATAAGAGGTGACCGAAGCACCAATATTTATTCTAGTAACTCAGCATACACTGGATCTACAACTTTGCGAAGCACTGGAGAGATTGTGACTGGAAATGTTGATGTTTCACAAGAATTAAACAAAACTCCTGATGGTTTTACACTTTTAGGGAATCCATACCAAGCTCAAGTCGATCTTAAGAAAGCTTTAAAGGAGAGTTCTTCACATTTAAATCAAGAATCTTATTACGCCTGGACTCCAAAACTACAAACAAGAGGAGGATATGTTACTGTAGATTTGGAGTCAGAACCCGTAGAATACATTCCATCTGTAAAAAGTACTACTTCATCAAATGAAGAAGATTTTAGATATATTCAGCCGAACCAATCTGTGTTTCTCAAAACATCTCCAACTGCAGATGATCAAAATCCTCCAACATTAGTTTTTAAAGAGGAGCATAAAACTAACAGTATAACTTCGAATGAAGTTTTTAGTGTTCCAGAACAGATTGGCAAGATAGATTTAACTTTAATAAGAAAAAAAGACAATCAGGTTGTTGACGGCGTAAGATTTAAATTGAATGATAACTTTATAAACGAAGTCAACAAATTTGATGCTACAAAATTATGGAATAGTGAAGAATCCTTCAGCATTCTAGCAAATGAAACAAGTTATCTGGCTATAGAAAGAAGACGTTTTCCAGAGGTTGATGAAACATTGAAATTCTGGATTGGGAACTATACTAGCCAGGAATATACTATGCTAGTTGAAGTCACCGATATAGAGAATTTCAAGATCTACTTAAAAGACAACTATACTGAAGAAACTACTGAACTTGAAAACGGAGATAACGAAATTGATTTTAATGTAGATAGTTCTATTTCAGAATCTGTTGCTTCAGATAGGTTTGAACTCGCTTTTGAACCTGAAACACTTAATATTCAGGATAATGAATTAGATTATAATAATATTCAATTATACCCAAATCCTTCATCAACAGGAATTGTTTACTTAAAGCATCAGAATACATTTAATGGTGATGTTGATATCGAATTATTTTCAATGGCAGGTCAAAAGGTAAATGTTTCAAGTGAACCAGTATCAAATTCAGAATTGAAAATTAATACAAGCTCTCTATCGACAGGAGTTTATTTGGTAAGACTTTCACATGGTCAACAATCGACAACCCGAAAACTTATAATCCAGTAATAATTATTCTGGCAGAAATCGCTTAATATCTGAAATATGAATTGCCGAATGTGAAGCATGATGCAGGACTTCGGCATTTTTAATAACAAGAATTTGAGGAGATTGGTGTAAAACTTGAAAACGTCTTGTGATTTCATTTGAAATATCCCGATGTGCCAGAAGGTCTAGATATAACATTTCAATATAGTCGTTATTAAAATCAATTTCGTTTTGAAACTGATGCCACACCATATTACTTATACCACAAGTCACAGAATGCTTAAAAATCACAACTAATTTTTCCTCAGAGAGCTTTTCTAAGGCATTAAGCTGTGTGATGTCCTCAAGCGTTCTCCAGGTAAAATTACTGGCTTTAGTAGTGTTTTCGCTTTGAGTCGGTTTTGTATTAAAAAGCTGGTCGAAAAAACCCATATGTTTAATTTTAAAAGTGAAAATATAAGTGGTGATTTAATTCTCCAATTAAAGTTATCATTACTAAATAAAGGCAAAATATAATCAGTTACTTATATTCGCAAAGTTAAAATATCTAGAGATAGAATGAGTGAAATTATAGAAAAGAGAATACTTTCCAGTCAAGAAATAAAACAGCTAAATAAAAAATATAAATCTTTAAGTATAGTTGATCGTATTAGAAACCTATACGATGATTTTGATCAGGGTGAAGTTATGGTCACTAGTTCTTTTGCAGCTACGTCGGCTTTCTTACTAAAGCTTTTTTCTGAAGTCAATACAGACCAGATTATATATTTTATAGATACGGGGTATCATTTTGATGAAACTATAAAATACAAGAAACAACTCACAGAAACCTATCATTTGAATGTGAAATCATTAACTGCTCCAAAGCGAGAACATGAATTTACTACCAAAGATAAAACCTGGACCAAAAATCCAGATTTCTGTTGCTCTATCAATAAAGTAAAACCCTTGGAAGCCATTAAAGAAAAGTACACCGTTTGGGTTTCTGGCTTAATGGAATGGCAGAGCGATCACAGGGAATCTCTGGATATTTTTGAGCAAAGAGGGGAAATTTTGAAGTTCTATCCCCTTTTAGATGTAAGTAAAAAGGAAAGGGATAGTTTTATAAAAAAACACAATCTACCTTTTCATCCTTTGGTAAGTAAAGGTTATCATTCTATAGGTTGTAAACACTGCACAGTGCCTGGAAAAGACCGAAGTGGTAGATGGAATAACAATCCCAAAACAGAATGTGGTTTACATCTTTAATAAAAAGAGCTCCAATAAATTGGAGCTCTTTTTATTTAGGATCTTATAGATTTTATAAGAGTGTTGAAGGACAAACATAGTCAGTTTTAGGAATCTCTTTATTCTCTAAAACTTCATCAAAACCGCCTATCACATCCACCACATTATCAATTCCGCGTTGCTTCAATATGGAAGCGGCTATCATGCTTCGATAGCCTCCCTGACAGTGAATGATAAATTCAGTTTTGGGAAATTCTGCTAAATGCTTATTCAGTTCATTCAAAGGTGTATTTTCTGCTCCCTGAATATGCTGAGATTGATATTCGCTTTTCTTCCTCACATCAAAAACTTTTGCAGAATTAGACTTAATCCTTTTTTCTAATTCTTCTACGGTGATTCTATCCACCTTATCAATTTCTCTACCTGAATCTTTCCAAGCTTCCATACCCCCTTTCAAATATCCTATAGCGTGATCGTAGCCTACTCTTGCTAAACGTATTATGCTTTCCTCTTCTTTACCAGGATCTGTAACCAAAAGAATTTGTTGTTTGATGTCTGGAATCAATTCTCCTACCCACTGAGCAAAGTTATTGTCCAAACCAATATTGACACTATTTGGAATAAATCCTTTATGAAAATCTTTGGCTTCTCTGGTGTCTAGTATTAAAGCCATAGTTTCATTTGCTGCAGCTTCAAAAGCATTCGGTTCTAAAGGCTGTTCTCCCCTATTTATGATATCATCAATGCTTTCATAACCTTGGATATTCATCAGAACATTTTTAGGAAAATAGCCAGGAGGTGGTGCCAATCCATCCAACAATTCTTTGATAAATTCTTTTTTGGTCATATCCGGACGCAAAGCATAGTTGGTTTTCTTTTGATTACCCAGTGTATCAGTAGTTTCCTGACTCATCATTTTGCCACAGGCGCTCCCTGCTCCGTGATTTGGATAAACAATCAAATCATCGGATAGCGGCATTATTTTATTTCTAAGCGAATCATACAGGTGTGCCGCTAACTTTTCTTCTGTAAGGTCTGCAATGACATGCTGAGCAAGATCTGGCCTGCCCACATCACCGATAAATAAGGTATCTCCAGTTATGATTCCATGCTCTTTACCTTTTTCATCAATCAAAAGGTAAGTGGTAGATTCCATAGTATGTCCTGGAGTGTGTATTGCCTTTATAGTATAATCACCAACTTTGAACTCCTGATTATCTTTGGCGATAAGAGCCTCAAAACTTGGCTTAGCCGTAGGACCAAAAACAATGTCTGCTCCAGTCTTTTTTGCAAGATCTAAATGACCACTGACAAAATCAGCATGAAAATGAGTTTCAAAAACGTATTTAATGTTTGCATTATCCTCATTGGCTTTATCAATATAAGGCTGGACTTCTCTTAAGGGGTCAAAAATAGCCGCTTCACCTTTACTTTCAACATAGTATGCTGCATGAGCAATACATCCTGTATAAATTTGTTCAACTTTCATAATTTATTTTTTTATTATGAAGCTAAATTAGCTGATGCATATAATGTTTAAAGAAACAAAAGTTACATTATGATCTAATAATGAAATGAATATGATAAATATCAGTTTTTTAAAAACTAATATCCTAAAATGGATTTTCTGAATTGGCTTGGCGTCATGCCTTCTTGCTTTTTGAATTGTGTATTGAAATAGCTAGAACTATTAAACCCACAGGAAAAAGCAATTTCTGAAAGCTTATGATTAGTAGATCTTATCATTTTCTTTGCCTGTTTCAATCGTTCTCCGTTAAGGTATTCCATAGGTGTTTCACCTAAAGTGTTTTTGAAAGTTTTGTAAAAATGAGATGAACTCATGCAGGCCTTATTTGCAAGAGTATCAACACTTATCTCTTCTTTAAAATGTTCTCGAATATATTTTAAAACAAACGCCATTCTGTTATTATCAAAAAGGTAAGACGTTTCATCCAGCAGAGCTGCTCTTGCATTAGTTTGCAGTAAGCGTAAAATCAATTCCTTGATCATAACATCCAAGAGGGCATCTTTGGATTTATGACCGCTGGTAAAAGTTTGAAGAAGTCTATCTATTAAATGTTGCACCTGAGAATTATTATTGAGATGAAGTGGTGACAGATTTAACCCTGAGCTCATGGCAAAATTTTCTTCAATCTCCGTCGCATTTTGATAGACGTCTATCGTTTCCTGAATTTTTTTAGAGTCGATCCCTAAAGCCATACATTGAGTTGGAGAATCTAAAGTAGCGTCAGGAAAATCAATAACCATTTTCTTTTTGGAAGGTAATACCACAGATTCGCCAGGTAAAAAATCAAAAGTTGCTTTATTTTCTAAATGCATAATTTTTCTACCAGAAATCATACTCGCAATGATAGGAAAATCAAACTCTAAGTAAACCTGATCTGCCTTTTGGTGAGTTTCATAAATATTCATCTCTGCAAAATCTGCAGAATAAATCGTTCTGTTCTCAACTAGGGTTTCAATTTTTCTCAGACTTTTATGTGTTTGTGGTGTTTTTCCTGTAATCATCTTAAATAAATAGAATAATGATAATTAAAAATAGAATTATTATATTATAACGAATGTATATACTCTAATTTTAACTAATTCTAATTTTTAAACAGATAATTTTATGAATCACACAAAACCTAAATTCAAAGAGAAGTATGGTAATTATATCAACGGAGAATTTGTAGATCCAATTGGTGGACAGTATTTTGAAAATACCTCTCCAACCAATAATCAGTTAATTGCCAAATATCCAAGATCTCAAAAGGAAGATGTAGAGAAAGCGGTAGAGGCTGCTAATGCAGCAAAAGTGGCCTGGGGAAATACATCAGCAGCCCATAGAGCTTCAATTCTTCAAAAAATAGCTGATGCTATTGAAGAAAACTTAAATGATTTCGCTGCGATTGACACCTACGATAATGGTAAAGCCATCAGAGAAACAGTGAATGCAGATATTCCTCTAGCTGTTGATCACTTCAGATATTTTGCTTCAGCCATAAGAGCTGAGGAAGGCAGTGCCACAGAGCTCAATGAAAACACCCTTTCTCTAATCATCAAAGAACCTTTGGGTGTAGTCGCACAAATTATTCCATGGAATTTCCCAATGCTCATGCTAGCCTGGAAAGTTGCTCCCGCCCTTGCCTCTGGAAACTGCGTGGTTCTAAAACCAGCAGAACAAACCCCAAGTTCTGCAACGTTCTTGATGGAAAAAATAGGTCATTTACTCCCTCCCGGAGTCTTAAATGTCATCCACGGATTTGGACCAGAAGCAGGAAAACCTTTGGCTTCCAGTTCTAAAGTAAACAAAGTAGCTTTTACAGGAGAAACCACCACAGGACAGCTTATTATGCAGTATGCTTCTAAAAACTTAAATCCAGTAACGATGGAATTGGGTGGAAAATCACCTAATGTGTTCTTCAACTCTGTGATGGATCATGATGATGCATTTCTGGACAAATGTATTGAAGGAGCCGTACTTTTTGCTTTCAACCAAGGCGAAGTTTGTACCTGTCCTTCCCGACTTTTGGTACAAGAAGACATTTACGATGAATTTATGAAACGCGTTGTAGAAAGAACTAAAGCCATCACTCAAGGAGATCCATTCGATATGAATACCCAGATTGGTGCTCAGGCTTCCAACGACCAGTATCAAAAAATACTATCTTATATGGACATAGGTAAAGAAGAAGGCGCTAAAGTTCTTTGTGGTGGTGAAGCCTTCAAAGCTAGTGGAGAATATGCTGATGGATTTTATATTCAGCCTACTATTCTTGAAGGACATAACAAAATGAGAGTCTTTCAGGAAGAAATTTTTGGCCCTGTTCTAGCCGTCTGTAAATTTAAAGATGAAGATGAAGCCTTAGAAATCGCAAACGATACTTTATATGGCCTTGGAGCTGGCGTTTGGACAAGAGATGCTCACCAGTTATATCAAATTCCTAGAGCTATAAAAGCTGGTCGGGTTTGGGTGAATTGTTACCACGATTATCCAGCTCACGCTCCGTTTGGAGGTTATAAGAAATCTGGATTTGGTCGAGAGAACCACTTAATGATGCTTAACCATTACCGCCAAGCCAAGAATATGTTGATTTCTTACGATAAAAATAAGCTCGGTTTCTTTTAGAATTAAAATATCAATTTAAATAATTTACACCCAACATCTTAATTTTTTAGTTCATGCTGAATTAAATACTGCTAACTTAAAAGATTGAGGTGTTTGGTTTTTAACTATAAGTAAAATAAATATGACGTACACACGAGTTGATATAACTGAAGAGGCAGAAAAAGTTTTGAAAGAATTGAAGGCAAAACATGGAAACGTTATTTTTCATCAAAGCGGTGGTTGTTGTGATGGATCCTCGCCTATGCTTCTTCCCAAAGAAGATTTTTATCTGGATGAATCAGACATTTTTATGGGAGAAATTGGAGGTGTTAAATTCTATATGAATGAAGCTCAATTTGAATATTGGAAACACACTCACCTTACCGTGGACATTACCGAAGGAAGAGGTTCTAGTTTTTCTTTAGAAATTCCAGAAGGCTTTAGATTTATTATAAAATCTAGACTTCTTTCCAAAGACGAAGAACATTATTTCAATATGTGACGTTCATAAATTTCAACTTCAATGGAAGGTTTCATTTCTTTGATGTAATCAACAAATTCATCATTGTTTTTTGGTGAAATGTAAATTTCCTTTCCCTTAATATCATAAATAATAAGTCCTTGCCTGGAAGTTCCAAGCTGTGAACCAGATGCTGACGTTTTACCAACAAGAATTTTTTTGATGCATTCAATTTTTATTTTATTGCGAAAAGGACCACTCTTTATAAATAGTTTTCTGTTTTTTATTTTGTAGTAGGTTCCAAAATAAATCCAAAAGATGAGCAACCATATCAATACTATAATTGAATCAAAAACAATTAAATAAGGCACTGAAAAATCAACGAATAAAAAACTTTCGCTGATTAGAATTATAAAAAGCAGTGAAAATCCTACTATTATAAATCGTGAACTGATATCTTTTTTACTCTTAAATTTCACCAGCAACTATCTTATGAATACAGGCTCCGTAGCCTTTTTCGTATGTTCTTCAGAGAAGTGATAATCGTCATAATCAAATCCTTTGATACCTTCTAAGGAATCTATGTTTTGATCTAAAATATATCTTACCATAAGCCCTCTAGCTTTCTTAGCATAAAAACTTATAATTTTAAGTTTACCATTTTTAAAGTCTTTAAAAACAGGGCTAATAATTTCAGCGTTGAGCTTTTTGAGATCTACTGCTTTAAAATATTCCTGACTTGCCAGGTTGACGAAAAGCTCATCCGTATCCAGTTCAGAATTGAGTTGTGTTGTGATTTTATCCTTCCACAATTCATACAAATCATCATTAGATTCTATAGATAGTTTTGTTCCCATCTCCAATCTATAAGGCTGAATCAAATCAAGTGGTTTTAAAACCCCATACATACCAGATAAGATCCTCAATGAATCTTGTAACCGATCGATTTTATCTTCAGGAATAGAATAGGCATCAATTCCAGAATACACATCACCGTCAAACATATAAATAGCAGGTCTGGAATTTTCTAAAGTATGTTGTTCTTCAAAATCTTGGTATCGACCATAATTGAGATCTGCAAGCTTATCGCTTATACTCATAAGCTCTGCTATCTCATCCTTCGACATTCTTGATAATTTACGATTGACTTGTCCTGCCAATTCTTCAAAAATGGGTCTTGTATATTTATCTGTTGGAAATTTGGATTCTTGATTTAATGACTTTGCAGGGGATACAACTAATTTCATTTTTTGTTTAAATTTAAAATAATTTCAAAAGGTAAATTATATAGTTAACTAATAATTTCAGATAACACTATAACCTTATCTTATTTCAAATATTTTCTTTACTATTTTTAGCATAATTCCTCCACCTTTCTACACAATCTGAAATATCAGCAGGCACTTCAGAATCAAATTCCATCCATTTTTTGGTAACAGGATGTTCAAATGCTAATGTTTTGGCATGCAAAGCCTGCCGGGGTAGAATTTTAAAACAATTATCTACGAACTGTTTGTATTTGGTGAAAGTTGTCCCTTTCAATATTTTATCACCACCATAGCGCTCATCATTGAAAAGAGTATGACCAATATGCTTGAGATGGACACGAATTTGATGAGTTCTACCTGTTTCCAATTGACATGAAATCAAAGTGACGTAACCTAAACGCTCTATGACTTTATAATGGGTGACTGCAGGTTTGCCTTGGTCAGCTTCATCTCCACCAAAAACAACGTTTTGAAGTCTGTTTTTTGGGTTTCTCCCAATATTGCCTTCTATAGTTCCTTCATCGTCATCCATATTTCCCCAAACCAATGCTATGTATTCTCGCTTACTGGTCTTATGAAAGAACTGATTGGTAAGGTAAGCCATTGCAGATTCTGTTTTGGCAATTACCAATAATCCGCTTGTATCTTTATCGATTCGATGTACCAAACCTGGACGATCACTGCTGTTGTTTGGCAAATTATCAAAGTGATAGATCAAAGCATTAATAAGAGTTCCTGAATAATTTCCATGTCCCGGATGAACCACCATGCCTGCGGGTTTATTTACTACAAGAAGCGCTTCATCCTCATATACTACATCCAAGGGAATATTTTCCGGGGTAAGTAAATTTTCATAAGGAGGATATGCCAATAAAACTTTCACCTCATCTCCCGCTTTCACTTTATAATTTTGCTTCACAGCAATACCGTTGACGTAGATGTTGCCATCCTTCGCAGCTTGTTGTACTTTGTTACGTGTGGCGTTCTCTATAAAATTCATCAAAAACTTATCTACACGTAATGGCTCCTGACCTTTTGTGGCTTTGAAACTATGATGCTCATAAAGATCATCATTCTCGTCTAGATTGTCGTGTGTTTGCATTGTGATTATGGTTTGGAAATTTTGAAAGGAAGGAACAGTCTACAAACTGCCGTCTCCTACTACTAAGTCTATAGTACTTGTTTTGGGCAATTTATCACCAGCTTCGATGGTTTCGCCTTTGTGTCTCAATCCTAAAACTGCTCCTTTAGCAATATCAGGTTTCATAATAATATCGCCAATCTGAAATCCTAAAGCTATAAGAGTTGGTTCCACCTGTCTTCTAGTCTTCCTCGTCAAATCTTTAGGTATTTCTACATCAATATATCCAGATGGATTAAGTGTTAGGTAAATTTTACGATTTTCCTTTACCTGTTTTCCAGGTTTTGGAACTTGATCCAAAACAGAATAAGGAGGATAGTTTGGATTATAATTAGCTGAATCTAAAACTTCACGTCTCAAGTTCATTTCTTCCAATTTTTTATCAACAATGTCCAACTCAAATTTTGATAAGTCTGGAACTTCTACTGTTTCGTTATGATCAGTCTTGATATCTAAATATTTTAAAGCCCCAAAAACCAAAACCACAGTAACAACTGCAGCAATTATCAACTGAAGCAAAAAAGCTTTACTAAAAATAAATTTGAAGAATTTCATAGATAAAAAATATTTGCAAATATAGGTGATGACCAACCTAGAATAAAAAATAACGCAAGAGAATATATAAAATTATAGTTTTCCCATCTTTTGCAAAACAAAAAGTACAACAATAGGCAAGGCCAGTAGAACCACCATCAATAAATGTTCTTGTAAAACCCACGGAGATAGCAATAACGTAATGAAGTATCCTCCCATAGCGCCACCAAAATGCGCATCGTGTCCAACGTTATCTCTCCGAGCTTTCATAGCCCAAATGGAATAAAATAAATACCCTATCCCAAACACATAAGCTGGAATAGGAATGATAAAAAATAAGCCTAACATCATGTCGGGCTGAAGAAGTATTGCAGCATACAAAACACCCACAACAGCACCACTCGCTCCTACTGCTGTATAGTAAGGTTCATTTTTATGGAATTGCAGCGAAAGCAAATTCCCCAGAGCTAAACTTCCAAAATAAATCAGCAAAAAACCACCAGTCCCAACGAAGCTAACCACACTGGAGGCAAAAAAATACAGAGTCAACATATTTACAAAAAGATGAGTTGTATCTACATGTAGAAAAGCAGAACTAAGGATTCTGATTTTATCACCTCCTTTGATTGAAGAGATTTCAAATTTATAACGATTAAAGAATTCATAATCATTAAATCCCTTAAAAGAAATCAACACATTTGCAGCAATAATCGCAATAACAATAAAATCTAATCCTCCCATAATTTTCAAAACTCAAAAAGCCAAATATACCTATCTTTGCCCAAAATTACCCTTGATGCAATTATTGATTTATGTTATAGTGTACCCTTTTTTGTGGGTCATTTCAAAACTTCCTTTCAAACTTATTTACATTCTCTCCGATGCAGTTTACATATTGGTTTACAATGTATTCGCCTATCGCAAAAAGGTGGTTGTCAATAATCTAAAACTTGCATTCCCTGACTATTCAAAATCACAACACGAAGCTATCGCCAAGAAATTTTATAAGCATTTATGTGATATGATATTCGAAGCAATTAAATCGATTTCCATTTCAAAAGAAGAAGCCGAAAAGCGTTTTCAGTTGGAAAATCTATCCATTTTTTCAGAATTGGAAAAGAAAAATAAAAGTGCAGTTTTAATTTTAGGACATTATGGAAATTGGGAATGGATTTTTATTTTGCAAACCTTCATAAATCATAAAGGCTACGGTATTTATAAGCGATTGAAAAATAAGTATTTTGATAGATTGGTAAAACGCATAAGAGCAAAATATGATACTTACCTCATCACTACAAAGGAAACAGTGAAAGTATTAAACGAAGTCAATGCAAAAGGAGAACTCACCGTTAGCGGTTTTATTTCGGACCAATCGCCAAAAAGAGATAAAGCTTTTCATTGGCAGGAATTTATGGGAGTAGAGGTTCCGGTTTACACAGGTGCCGAAATGATGGCCAAAAAACTTGATCATGCCGTTGTATTTACCAAAATCTCTAAAGTGAAACGTGGGCACTACAAATGCAGTTTCGAGCTGATCACCGATCAACCAAAGTTGATCCCAGACTATAAAATAACAGACCAATTTCTTACTTTACTGGAAAAACAAATACATGAGGAACCCGCCTATTACCTATGGACTCACAAGCGCTGGAAGCATAGGAAAGTATAAATAAGGTCACGGTCTTTATTTAACCAAAACCCCAGTTACCTATCCTATACTGCTTATCTTTTCTGATTTTGCCTTAGTTGACTTTTAATTTTATAGAAATTAAGCTTAAAACCAAAGTTGACTTCGAAGCTCACATCTGGTAGAGAAGTGAGAATATCTATTTAGAAATCCACTATAAACATGCAATCACCTGAAGTCTTTTCAGTTTTTTACTTGCTCAGTTCTTCAAGTTCAGATATAAAACGCTGAGCTAGTTCATCTGCTTCTTTTTGACTTTTAGCTTCAGTGTAGATTCTAACTATAGGCTCAGTATTCGATTTTCTTAGGTGCACCCAGTTCTCTGGAAAATCAATTTTTACGCCATCAATAGTTGTTATATCTTCATCTTTATAGATTTCCTGAATTTTATTCAGTAAAGAATCAACGTTAAGGTCTGGAGTTAATTCAATCTTTTCCTTCGCCATATAGTAAGACGTATAGGTTTGCCTTAGTTCAGACACCTTCATTTGTTTCTCAGTCAACAAACTCAAAAACAAAGCAACACCCACCAAACTGTCTCTTCCGTAGTGGAGTTCAGGATATATAACCCCTCCGTTCCCTTCACCTCCTATCACCGCATTGACTTCCTTCATTCTAGCAACAACATTCACTTCACCTACAGCGCTGGAAAAATATTCACAGCCATGTTTTACGGTAATATCTCTTAGCGCTCTTGACGATGATAAATTACTAACCGTAGCGCCTTTTTTTCTACTCAAAACATAATCGGCAATACTTACCAAAGTGTATTCTTCACCAAACATTTCTCCATTTTCGTCAACAAATGCTAATCTATCCACATCAGGATCTACAGCAATTCCAAAATCTGCATGATGATCTTTAACCTTTTCAGACAATTCAGTAAGATGTTTGGCAAGTGGCTCTGGGTTATGAGGAAATTCTCCCGTAGGTTCGCAATAGAGTTTGACTACCTCAACACCAAGCATTTCTAATAATGGAGGAATAGAAATCCCGCCAGTTGAGTTAACGGCATCTACCACCACTTTTATGTTGGCCGCTTTAATGCGATCTACCTCAACCAAATCCAAATCAATTATTTCTTCAATATGTAGATCGATATAGGCATTGTGATATGTGATTTTACCCAAATCATCAATTTCGGCAAATTCAAAATCTTCCTGGTCAACAAATTTTAAAATCTGTTCGCCCTCCTCTGCATTCAAAAACTCGCCATCTTTATTTAGAAGCTTCAAAGCGTTCCACTGTTTAGGATTATGGCTTGCTGTTAAAATTATTCCTCCGTCTGCATGTTCCATTTTTACAGCTACTTCCACTGTTGGAGTAGTAGAAAGTTCTAAATCGACAACATGAATACCCATTCCAGACAAAGTTTGCATCACAAGAGATTGAACCATCTTACCAGAAATTCTTGCATCCCTTCCAACGACAACTTTGTAATTTTCTTTATTCCTTTGGGTTTTTATCCATTGACCATAAGCAGCAGAAAATTTTACGATATCCAGAGGCGTCAGATTATCGCCAACATGTCCGCCAATGGTTCCTCGAATTCCAGATATAGATTTAATAAGTGTCATAATTATGGTTTTGATGAAATTTTTGTGGGGTAAAGATACAAGTCAAAAGATTTAACTCATAAAATATTTGCTAAAACTGCTTAATAATATACTTTAGAGCAATGAATTATTTGGCTCACATCTATCTTTCCGGAAATGACGACTTGCTGAAGCTTGGAAACTTCATGGCAGATGAAATCAAAGGAAAGTCTTACCTAAAATATCCTAAAGAAATTCAGAAAGGAATTTTACTGCATAGAGCTATTGACAACTTTACCGATCATCACCCCTTGGTTTCTAAAGGAGCTCACCGCTTTTTTGATGAACTCAGACATTACAATGGCGTTGTTATCGATATGATTTACGATCATATCCTGGCTAAAAATTGGGATGTATATTGCGATGTAGAACTACCTAGCTTCGCCGAAGAATTTTATCTTCTGCTGGATAGTAATCAGCATCTGCTTCCAAAAAAAATTAGCAAAGTTGTTCCTTACATGATAGAACACAACTGGCTACTCAGTTATGCTGACCTTGGTAACTTGACTAGTATTTTAAAACAGATGAACAACAAAACCAAACATGAAACTCAACTCCACAAAGGCGTTGACATCTATTTGTTGCATCAAAATGAGTTTGAAGAAGAATTCAGAAGTTTTTTTGAAGACATAAGAGCATTTTGCATGAAAAAGATTAATGAACAGAAATAACAGTTATGAAACTCCTACTTAAAATATTAAAGGTCATTGGAATAGCTTTACTGAGCCTTATTCTGATAATCACAATTACAAGCTATTTCTTATCAGAAGAACTACCAGAAGGCCAACAAGGCGCTGAGGCAGATAAGCTTGCACAAAAGATTTTGGAAGAATTAAATTATGAGGCCTTTGAAAACACGAAAGTGATAAGTTGGACATTCGCAGGAATTCATTCTTACGAATGGTATAAAGCTGAAAACTTCGTTATTGTGAAATCAGATGATTATAAAGTAAAACTTGATTTAAATGACTATTCTAACAGTGAAGTGATTTCATCAAAAAAATCAAATGACGATAAACTCATTAAATCTTCCATCAAAAACTTCAATAACGATTCATTCTGGCTGATTGCCCCATATAAACTGATGGAAGACAGTGTAGAAAGAAGAATTGTTGAGGAGAATGGGGATAAAGGTTTATTGGTCACATATACCTCTGGTGGATCAACTCCTGGAGACTCTTATTTATGGAAAGTAGATGAAAACAACAAACCTGAATCTTTTAAAATGTGGGTTTCAATTATCCCGGTTGGAGGGCTTGAAGCAAAATGGAAAGACTGGGTCGAAACCCAGTCTGGAATGATTGTATCTACTAAAAAAAGTGTCTTCGGAATACCCATCGATATTACGAATTTGGAAACTAAACCTTAAGCAAAGGCTATAATTGCAGACATTACCAACATTAAAAAGGCAGGTAATGAGCGCTTTAATTCGTCATTAACTTTAATGTGCATGCCTATAGCACCAATCATTAAAACTCCCATACCAATAGAACCTATAAGGTCTAAATTATAGCCTGGTTTAAATATGCTGATAACAAGGAGAGTTGCAAATAGAAGTTTAAGAAAACCAATAACTGGAACAAACCAAACAGGTAATCCATACTTTTCAAATTCCTCATTCATACTTCCGGCTCCACCTCCACGCCACTCTGTCTTTTTGTTGAATCTCAATAGCCAGACGTTTAATATTCCTAAAGCGATAATAACTTTAAATATTATAATTAGTGTACTCATAATTAGATTTAATTTTGGTTAAATATCTTAAATATATTTAAAAAAGAAAGTAATCTAACATAACTTTAATGTGAAATTTCTTATTTCTCTAAATTTTCAAAAATATTTCCAAAATCCTGAGGTAGGGCATTTATGTTTAAGCTTTGAGCAGATTGACTTATTTGATAAATATCACTAGCATTCACATCATTACCTCTCATTCTCAATAGCAATAATCCTAATTCAGAATCAAATCCAAAAAATATAAGTTCATTAATTTCATTCTCCGTTCCCACATAAAGCAACTTAGCTTCTCTATTACCACTGCTAAAGCTTATCAGAGGCTCATAATCTGGTTGACTCAGAATCAGTTTAAGATCACGCCTTTCTTTTTGAAGTAAAACTGAGTCTTTGTTTTTGGAAAGTGCCAGCAAATTTATTTTTTCAATTTTCTTTAAACTATTGTTTTGTTCTGCAGATAAGCTGTCCAAATTCTGAAATAAAGTTCCTGTTGGAAGACTTGCAGATATAAATTGTGCTGAATCTTCCTTTTCCACAAAATACTCTTGCAAACTCTTTTTATCGTTACACGCGCCGACAATAAAAATACAGGATAATAAACATATCAACTTTTTCATATCTATTGATTTTTAAGATTTTCTAAAGACTTTCCGCCAGGAATATTCATTTGACTCGTAAGTTTTGAAATATTCTTTAAGTCGATATTCCCGTTGATGAGCATCAAAACAGATTGAGTATCGTTTTTTTCAGAAGAATTAATGAACATTAAAAGTTGATTTACATAATCGTCTGATTTGCCAGGTTTAATGTAAAAATTCACATTTTTACCATCGCTTTTCACCCGCATCAATTCAACTAAATTGTTTTTGGACTTCAAAGCATCAAAATCTGCCTGTAACTGTTTACCATATTCAAGACTTTCAGTGGTATAAATTCTGATATCGTCTAGATTTTCGACTAAATCAAGATACACCTTCACATCTTCGTCTTCACTGTCCAAATCCAGTTTACTCATAAGTTTTAGCATACTCTTATTAACAACAAAAGCATTCATTTCCCTGACTTTATCATACTTACTAAAATCTTGAGCTACACCTGTTGCGCTCATAAAAGCAATGGCCATTATAAGACCCAATAATTTAATCTGTTTCATAGTTTTTTATTTTATTAATTTATTTTTCTGTGTGCTGAATACATCTACATATTCCAATTTCTCCAAACCTTCATTCATATTATTGGATAAAAGATTCAGAGCATTTTGTGTAGTTTTAAAAGCTTGTCTTGCTTCTTCCATTTCCAGTTGATTTTGATAGTAATCGTAAAACCAAAGTCCTCCTAAAACAATACATATAGAAGCTGCTATATTGATCCAGAAAGAACTGGATTTTTTATCAGTCCCTTTTACCTGATCTTCCATTTGGGTTTTATATTCAATTTCAAAAAACTTAAAAAGCTTCGCATATGCTTCAAACTCCTTATCATAATCTTCAGAAGAGAAGTATAACTTTAACTCCTGTTCCTGCTTTAGACTAGTCTCTCCCTCTTTATATAAGTTCAATAATTCACTTATATAGTCTTTATTGAATTCCATAAGCTGATGTTTTTTTTAACTCATTCATGATTTTTTTTCTCGCCCTAGAGAGCGCTACGCGAACAGAGGTTGAGTTCAAACCCATTATTTCTTCTATTTCTTGATTGGAAAATTGCTCAATATCTCTCAACTGAATAATCGCTCTTTGCTGTTCTGGTAACTCATTGATCAATTTTAAAACTATACTAGCTTCATCTCTTGCTTCTATTTCTGAATCTAAACAAGAACCTGGCTTTGTATAATTGTTATGTACAAATTCCAAAGTCCTGCTATGTTTTGATTTAAGAAGATCATAACAAAGGTTTTTAGTTATTGTCATAGTATAAGCTTCTATGTTTTTTATATCCCTTAGTTGTTTTCGTAGTTTCCACAACTTCAAGAGCACATCTTGAGTTGTATCTTTAGCAGCGACTTCTGAAGATAAAAGACGACGAGAAAACCTGAAGATTTTATCTTGTAGTGGTAATATCTGTCGAGAATAAATTTCAGAAGCCATAAAACCTATTTTAAAGAAGACGACACAACAAAGGATTTGTTACATCTTCTTATTTCTAAAACAAATTTGATTATTTTTATCTCAAATTAAGATTGAATATGAAAATGAATAAATTTATTCTAATAACCTTTATTAGTGCTTTAGTTTTAACATCCTGCCAGGACGATAGAGATGATAACATTTCAAACATAAATGAGTTAGCCAACCAAGAGAATATAAAAGATTTTATATGGAAGGCTATGAATGTCTTTTATGTCTACAAAAGTGATGCTCCAGATTTGGCTGATGATCGTTTTGAAAACACTACAGATTACAGAGACTTTCTAAATAGAGTTGACTCACCCCTAGATTTTTTCTTTTCCCTTCTTGCAAGGCAAGATCGTTTTAGCTTCATCGTATCAGATTTTGTGACCTTAGAACAAAATCAAGATGGTATTTCGAGGTCCAACGGAATGGCTTTTGGTTTAATTAGATTTGGAGGGACAAACACAGTTTTTGGTTATGTAAGGTATGTTGTGCCAGGGTCTCCGGCTGACGTAGCAGGCTTGGAACGTGGTGTCATTTTTAACAGAATAGATGGAAATCTTTTTACTCCTGATACAAACTTTAACCTTCTCCTATCTCCAAACACTTACACCATTGGTCTAGCAGAGCTGCAAAACCGCAATTTGACATCTATAGACCAGGAAATAAGTTTAAATAAAATTCAGCTTACTGAGAACCCGATTCATGAACATAAAGTCTTGGATATAGATGGTCAGAAAGTTGGATACTTGATGTACAATAATTTCAGAACTCCATTTAATGCTGAATTGAATTCAATATTTTCAAATTTTGCTTCAGAAGGAATTACAGATTTAGTTTTGGATTTAAGATATAATTCTGGTGGTAGTATCGAGACTTGTAAAGATTTATCCAGCATGATTACAGGTCAATTCAATGGTGAAGTTTTCGCACAACAATTATTCAATGAAAATTTTTCACCCGAAGACCTCATATTTGATAATGAAATTTCCACAGGAGAAACGATTAATAGTTTAAACCTTACTCGAGTTTATGTTCTTACTTCACCTTCCTCCGCCTCTGCCAGTGAGTTGTTGATCAATGCCCTAAATCCTTATATCGACGTTATTCAAATTGGCGATACAACCGAAGGAAAATTTGAAGGTTCAGCTACTTTATATGATTCTCCGGACTTTACTAGAAGGGATGTCAACTTAAATCACACCTACGCTATACAACCTTTAATCTTGAAAACTGCCAATAGAGATGGTTTTACAGACTTTTTTGATGGTTTAGATCCTGATATTGAACAAGAAGAAACTTTTTCAAATCTTGGAACATTGGGTGATCCACAGGAGACGCTGCTTAATAGAGCTTTACAAGAAATAAGTCCTGGCTTTGCTCCTTCTTCTTCATCTCAAGAAAAAAATCTAGTTCCTATTAATAGAATTGGGGAGAATCAAATGTTTGATCCAACTTATCAACGTATGTATATAGATTCAAATTCATTGTCATTTTGATTTCTGAACAACAAAATACACTGGAGCAACTTGAGAATTACATAAGATTAAGGCTTAACTATTTAAAACTTCAAGAGGATTTTAAATCTTTTGTTTCTTCTGTTTCTCATGATCTAACTTCGCCTTTGGGTTACCTAAAATTTTCAACAGATATTCTTACATCACAACTAGGAGATGATGCTAATGAAGACATAAAAGAAACTGCGAGAGTTATAGCCAATTCTACATTCAAATTGAGTGAAGATGCTATACAAATTATTAATGATGCGAAATTAAAACTTGAAAAGCAGAAAAAGTCTTGGCTAATTAAAGATATGCTCATTTCAAGCTTTAAAGATTTTGAATTTAAATTTACCGTAAATCGCATCATCGGAAAAATCGAAGCAGAATTAAAATCAGATGTTGTTCTCAACAACTATTTGATAAGCTTTATTCTTATCATGTTATCTGAGCAGGAAGTAGGTGTCAATTCGATTCAAATTGTCGAATTAGATGAGATGATGATAATTAACTTAGATATTTTAGAGAAAAAATCTCCAAACTTTGAATTATTAGAGAGTAAGCTAAAAGCTTTGAAACAGAAAGAAATTTTTAGGGATGTATGCGAATATTTGAGTGTAGAGATAAATCTATATGAGAAAGATTTTTTGATCAGGTTAAGTTACAATCTACTTAATTAGAACTGATTTTAAAATCAGTTCTGTAAGCATCTACCAAACCAATATTATTATCAATATTAAGCTTTTGCATAATTCTCTTTTTATAAGTGCTCACTGTAGATTTTTGCAAATTTAGCTCTTCTGAAATATCTATATTGGATTTACCTGTGGCAAGCAAAGACAATATCTGAAACTCTCTGTGAGAAAGTAAATTTGATAAAGAGAGGTCTTTTTCTCCTTTTCTGTTTATAAGATCCCCATCAAAGGCTTCATCTACAAAACGCTTTCCATTTTCCAATACCTTTATAGCCAAAGCTATTTTTTCTAGGGGTTGAGATTTACTTAAATAACCATCAGCTCCGTTTCTAATGAAGTTTACAGCATATTGAGGCTCATCGTGAGCAGAATACATAAGTATCTTGATGTCTTCATGGTTTGCTTTGATATCTTTTACAATATCTACTGTGTTTCCTCCTGGCATTTTAATGTCGAGAATAACCAGATCTATGTCTTTATGAACTAAAAGTTGATTTCTCAACTCATTGGTTGATGCCACTTTAATAACGATTGGACCTGAAATATTCTGACGAATTATAGCTTCAACCCCATGCTTTACAACATCGTGATCATCGGCTAGAATAATTTTTGTTATTTTCTTCAATTTAGATTGTCAGTTTGGTCGTACTAAAATACAAAAAGTAGAAATAAAACTACATTTTTATTTAAATACTTTGCAATTATTATTTCAGGGTGCTCATCTGGGAATGAAATCCAATTGAAAAGTGCTCAATCTTTATTTTAATCTTAAATTTGCAAACGAAAAAAAACATATGAAAACTACAGCACTCAATCATATACATCACCAATTAGGAGCCAAAATGGTTCCATTTGCAGGTTATGAAATGCCCGTATCTTACACAGGTGTCAATGAGGAACATGAAACTGTTCGAAAACATCTAGGCGTGTTTGATGTATCACACATGGGAGAATTTTTTGTTGAAGGCAGAGAAGCTTTAAATCTTATTCAAAAAGTTACTACCAACGATGCTTCGAAGCTAGTAGACGGTCAGGCGCAATATACTTGTATGCCTAATACATCAGGGGGAATTGTAGATGACCTTATCATCTATAAATTCAATGAAGAGAAATTCATGATGGTTGTGAATGCTTCCAATATTGAAAAAGACTGGGACTGGATCAATTCTCACAACTCTTTTGATGCAAAATTATCAGACCTGTCAGATGAATATTCACTTTTGGCCATACAAGGACCTAAAGCAGTGGAAGCAATGCAAAGCATCTCACCACATAATTTATCAGATATTAAATTTTATCATTTTGAAGTCGGAGAATTCGGTGGTGCTCAGGAGGTAATTATTTCAGCCACTGGTTACACGGGAAGTGGTGGTTTTGAGATTTATTTCAAAAATAAAGATGCTGAACAAATCTGGGCTTCTGTACTGGAAGCTGGTAAAGACTATGGTATTAAACCTATAGGCCTGGCTGCAAGAGACACATTGAGACTAGAAATGGGAATGTGTCTTTATGGTAATGACATTGATGAAACCACCTCTCCTATTGAGGCCAAGCTAGGTTGGATTACCAAATTCAACAAAGACTTTATCAATGCGGAAGCTCTTAAAAAGGAAAAAGAAAATGGGCCATCTAGAAAACTGGTTGCTTTTGAAGTAATGGATAAGGGAATTCCCAGACATGGATATGAATTAGTTAATTCAGAGGGAGAAAGTATAGGACATGTCACCTCCGGAACCATGTCACCTAGTCTCAAGAAGGCAATTGGCATGGGTTATGTTACCACTGAAGAGGCGAAATTTGGAAATGAAATTTTTATACAAATTAGAAAAAAACAAGTGAAAGCTGTTATAGTAAAACCACCATTTTACAAGAAATAGCTTTAGTAGAAGCTAGAGAATTGAGCCGTTTCTAGTTTAGGAATGGCTCAATTCATTTAGAAAAAACAAGGATTATCAAACATTCTAAAAAAATATTAATTTTGGGGGCCAGTGGCTTCTTAGGAAATGCTTTATTCAAAGAATTATCGCCATATTATGATGTTTACGGAACGTATTCCAGAGATAATTCTACAATGGATAAAAACAAACGCATGTTCCAGTGGGATACGGAAACTGAATTTGTTAGTCTACTGCTTAATGAACTTGCTCCTGATATAATTATCTCCGCTATAAGAGGTGATTTTACAGCACAAGTACATAGTCATTTTGAAATCATTGAGTACCTGATCAGATTTCAGAAAAAATTGATCTTCATATCATCCGCAAACGTATTTGATGTCTTTACAAATTATCCATCTTATGAGTATGACAAAACATTATCTGATAGTGTTTATGGAAGGTTTAAAATCAAAATAGAAAATGCTTTGCTAAGGTTACCAAATCACCTCTACAGTATAGTGAGATTACCTATGATTTACGGTCATAACTCTCCCAGGGTAAAAGAATTAACGGTTCTACACAATCTTAAAGAAACTATTGAAGTTTTCCCCAACGTCGTGATGAATGCAACAACTCATGATAAATTTGTTCAGCAATTACATTACATTATTAACAGAGACCTAGAAGGGGTTTTTCATCTCGGCAGTAAAGATTTAATTCACCATAAAGAGTTAGTGTATGAAATCTTAAAAGGATTAAATCTTGAAAATCCAATTTTCAAGAACGTTTATAATTCTAATGAAGATCGATACATCGCTGTAATTCCGAAAGAAAATATTCTACCAAAAAATTTACAAATTAGCATAGACGAAGTTGTAAAAAATTCTGTGAAACTTTCATAAACATAACTTTATTCGCCATTGAATATTGTAAATTGTGATTAAAATAAAATATATGAAACCATTACAAGACGCAGAAATAGAAGCAAGATTAGAAAAGTTTGAAGGCTGGACTTACAATGAAAATGCCATCCATACCAAATTAGAATTTGAAAACTTTAAAGAAGCTTTTGCTGCTATGACAAGAATTGCTTTTGAAGCTGAAGCTCAGCAACATCACCCCAACTGGTTTAATGTTTACAATAATTTGGAAATCTCTTTATCTACCCACGACGCAGATGGAGTTACTGACAAAGATTTTAAATTAGCTGAGAAGATTGAAGAAATTATCTCCGCCTAGTTTTAACAAAAGTTGAGTTAATTATTTCAGAAGTTAAACACTGTAAAAATCATAATTCTATATTTGCTCAAAAAAGAATTGGATATGATTAATGCATTAGAATGGAGGTATGCAACTAAGAAATTTGATGAATCTAAAATCATAGAATCAGATAAGATCGAGCTTTTGAAAAATGCTTTTAATTTAACTCCAACTTCGTATGGGCTTCAGCCTTTAAGGTTGGTTGTTATAAAAAGTCAAGAACTTAAGGATAAATTATTCGAACATAGTTACAATCAAATTCAAGTCAAAACAGCTTCCCACGTTTTAGTTATTTGTATTGAAAACACTATAGATGAGAAGTTCATCAGACACATTTTTGAACTGCAAAAAGAAATCAGAAATGTAAAGGACGAAATAGTTAATTCTTTTCGAGAATTTCTCATTAAAGATTTTGACAAAAGAAGCGAGCAAGACATCAAAGAATGGGGGAAAAATCAAGCTTATCTAGCAATGGGCAATTTATTGACTGTTTGTGCTGCTGAAAAAATTGATGCTTGTCCAATGGAAGGATTTGTAAACTCTGCATACGACGATATCTTAGGATTGGATGAAAAAGATTTATCTTCAGCATTGGTCTTACCAATTGGTTATCGAGCTAAAGATGATAAATTTGCTGATTTCAAAAAAGTGAGACGATCTCAGGAAGAGACGATTATAGAATACTAGATTTTAGATTTCGGACGTTAGGCATTCAATTAATCAAGGAATCCAAAAAAACAAAGATTCATGTTTTTGTCTGGCTAAGTACAGTTGAAACCTCGGGAGTATACTCCAAATAAAACTAGATTCAATTGAATTAAGACTTCTAAGCAATTATCAATTTTGAATTGATAATTTCAAAATTTAGTTATTCATTGTCTTCAACGAAGTCTTGTAAATAAGCATATTTAGGCGTTAAATTACCATCTTTAGTCATTCTGGCTCGTTCTAAAATTCCATCTAAATCTCCATTAAAAAAAGCTGGAATGACATGCTCGGCAAACATTTCTCCAAAACCTTCGCTGGCATCTTTAGGTAATTCACAAGGTAAGTTATCGACAGCCATTACAGTAATAGCGTTTTTAGTATCAAAAGCAACTTCAGATTCGGTTTGAGGATCGTATCCATAGAATGGATTGGCTATAGTAGATGGTCTAATTGTAGATGCTACTGGCCCGTCAATATCACAACTGATATCGGCTATGAGATTGATATTGAAATCTGATCGTTTGGCATCTTCTCTGGAAAATAAAAATGGCGCATTGTCACCATAAAAATGTCCAGCAATAAAATAATCAGTGACTTTAGCGAAACGCATAAAGTCTGATTCGTAAGGAGTAGGATCTAAGAAAAATTCTGAAATTTTTCCTGGTTGGCCGTCCTTGCGCTTGTTGTAATCCAAAACATCAATGACAGCATACACTGGTTCTTCAAAAGTAGAATTGAGGTACACCTCTACTCCAACTTCTTTAATTTGAAGGTAATCTAGAATTTCTTTAGCTCCTCTGGCGACTTTTCCAAGTCCTGAAAGACAAATTTTGAGGTTAGGAATTTTTATGTTGTCAAGTTCTTGCTTTAAAGCATCCAAATCTGCAAGATTATCCACTTTGGGTAGTTCGAAAAGTTGATCTCGTAGTCCTAAAGCTCTAAAACCATTGTATGCGCCTACCAAGCCCGCATAGCGACCAAAGCCAATAAGTCGGTTGCCACTTGCCGCCGTGATAACTTCATGGTCGTAAAGTTGAATATTTTTATCCAAAACAGCTTTGAGCAAGTCTCTGTTGTAAGGTTGTTTTTTGATGGTATGCGAAAAGAAAAAATAAGAGGTGTTGGGAATCAAAGCCTCTTCAGGAACTTCTTTGACACCTAATAAAACATCACAATTAGATATATTTTCTGAAAGCTCCAAACCTTGATTTAGATAAGCTTCGTCTGAAAATATACGAATGTCCGATGGTTCTACGACAAATTGTAAATCCTTAAACTGACTTTGGACTTCCGCTGCTTTCTGAGGTGAGAAGACAACCCTACGGTCTGGTGGGGTTTTGCGCTCTTTAATAAGTCCAATTTTCATACCTCTAATTTTAAGATGATTTTTCACTTCAAATATAGTATTTATATCTACTTTTGCATTCCTGTTTTGGGAGGGAAACACTGGTTTTATGATTTAACCATAAGTTATTGACCAGCCTGCGTTAGGGATAGAAGTGACATCCTTTTTGTGCTTTGATAAAAGGCTCAAAAAGATATAGCGGATAGCCCGACGCTTATGGAAGCGAGAGCTGACATAAGGGGAACGCCCAAAACATGTTCATTGACGTGATAGCTAGTTATAATGCTTCACTCATTTTTATGGGGTCGATTTGGTTTTGACAGCAAGACCAATTGGATGGTAAGCACGCCGAGCGCTGGGATATAGCTCGTAAATCTCATGTTTCACACTTTTTTAAACGGCGAAGATAACTACGCCTTGGCTGCATAATCCGAATCACAGTAGGATATGCTTAATCCCAACAAGGTTGGGAGCTAAGATGTCTCGCAAAAGCCTTGATTTACGGCGTTTGCAACAGAGGCACCGGTAAAGTAAATATAGCTAACGCAGGGCCTTGATGCGTTGGTGAAACTTAATCGAGGATAAGGGCAAGGTAGGTGGTTTTCAGCCAGTCTTGTCTCGAAAACCCAAGAGAAAACTAAGCGTGTAGAAGGCTGTTGAATTGCTTGTTTGGACGGGAGTTCGAGTCTCCCCGACTCCACAATAAACCCTCATATACCCAGTGTATATGGGGGTTTTGTTTTTTAGGTGACAATAAAGGCGGCTTACTCACAACATTGGCATAAAGTCAATTAAACCCTAAAAAAGTAAAGCATCATTAATATAAATCCGCATTCTTAAAAGGAATCAAGGCTAAAATAACAGCCTCTGTATAATAGGCAGTTCTATCAATAATATCTCCTGTCAAAATTCCAACGGCTCCGCTTTTTTGTTTGGAATTGTCACGTTTAAAAACAATATCATCTGCTTCACCTAGCTCCTTACCTTCCTTGATCAGGTTAACTACTTGTTTGGGAAGAAAAAATGTACCTGTCCTGGATTTACCGTACTTGTTATGCGACTTAATAACTATCCAGGCAAAAGCCTGCATTTCACCATCAGTAATTTCTATCCCCCCTTCAATTCCAATATAAAAGTCATCGCCTTCATGTGTAGTCGAAGCGTTATCAGCTCTGTTTTTTGCTCCACGAAAAGTCTCATCGTCGCTCATAGGCTGATCGGATACATTGGAAGGCACAGATACTCCGATACACTCGAATTCCTGACTGGGAAACATCCTTTCCAAACCATTTTTGGCAGCTTGAAGCTTTACTGGATTTTTTGAGGCAATAATTACTTTTTTCATGGTACTACTCAATGCAAAAACATTATTAAAATATTCTATTATGCTTTTACATAAACTGCCTTCCGATTAATAAATTCCATTATGCCATCTTTGGCTAATTCACGTCCGAAACCAGAGGTCTTTGTTCCTCCAAAAGGCAAGCGGGGATCAGATTTCACCAGTTCATTGACGAAAAATGCGCCATCACTTACTTTATCAGAATAGCTTAAAGCTTTATCAATATCTTTGGTAAAGACGCTTAATCCAAGCCCAAACTTAGATTGTTCAGCCAATTCAAAAGCTTCATCTGCAGATTTTACCTTGATCATTGCGGCCAGTGGACCGAAGGTTTCTTCCTTAAAAGCAGCCATTTCGGATGTTACTTCTCCTAAAACTGTTGGCTCATGAAAGCATTCATTTTGTTTCCCTCCAAGTAATAATTTAGCCCCTTGTTTTATGGAGTCCTGCACCTGCTTTTGAAGTTTATCTGCCAAATCTTTACGTGCCAAAGTTCCAATTTGAGTATCTTCTGAAATGGGATCCCCCACTTTTAATTGTTTTGCTTTTTCAATAAATCTGGATACAAACTCGTCATAAATGGAATCCATTACAATAAAGCGTTTAGCTGCAATACAACTCTGACCACTATTCATCATTCTAGCCTGAACCGCCGTATTTACGACTTTATCTAAGTCTGCATCGTCTAAAACAATAAACGAATTACTTCCTCCAAGTTCCAACAGACTTTTTTTAATGTATTTACTAGCGATTTGTGAAACAGCAGAGCCTGCAGCTTCACTACCGGTTAAAGTTATAGCCCGAACGGTATCGTGTGATACAATTTTTTCAGTCTCATCGTGATGAACAATCAAGTTCTGAAAAACGCCTTTAGGGTAACCTGCTTTTAAAAAGACCTCTTCTATTTTTTGAGCACAGCCAAAGACATTTGGGGCATGTTTTAAAAGTCCCGTATTTCCCGCTGTCAAGGTTGGTGCTGCAAAACGAAATACTTGCCAAAATGGAAAATTCCAAGGCATGACGGCGAAAACTGCACCGATAGGGTCGTGACGAACAAAACTTCTAGAAGCATCAGTTTCAATGGTTTCGATAGCAAGAAACTCTTCCGCATGTTCTGAATAGTAATCACACACCCAAGCACATTTATTGACTTCAGATTTTGATTCTGAAATAGGTTTACCCATTTCTAAGGTTATAATCTCTGCGTATTCATCTAAATTATCTCTAAGTATTTGTCCAGCCTTTTTAAGAAGGTCGGTTCTTTCAATTAAAGGAGTTGTTTTCCAATGTTTAAATGCTTCGGCTGAAGCTTCAAGTTTTCCATTGAGTTCTTCAGTTGTAAGTGTAGTATATTCGGCGATATGGTCACCATTGAAGGGGTTTTTACTTTGAAATTTCATTTGTGTATATGTTTATGAGATTCATTCAATATAGAAATTGAATATGAGGTCTTGGTATTAAAAGACATGATCAGGATTTTGTAACTGACCAAACTTCTTTTAAAAACTCGTTTGTGATTTCTTTGGGCTTTTTGGAAACTGCTTTATTTAAAATGGGGTTAGAATAGGTTATAGTTTTGGCAGTATAACCCTGATAAGGAATTGAAAACTGATTATTTTTGGATCGCTTTTTCCTTCTCTGATGCAGGGTGATGGTTTCTTCTTTCTCTTCAAAATTATCAAAACTTTGACTTATTTTTTGGTGTGGCCAGTGCAAGTCCACCTCTCCTGATTTTGGAAAATATGACGCGGTAAATAAAGTGCCAAAGCCTTCTTTAAAAAGATCATTGTAAAGAGGTTTTCTTAGAAAGGCAGAGACTAAATTTTCTGTTGATAGATCTTGTTCTTCAAGTAAATGACTTAAAAACAGGGAACGTTCTATTGTTTTATTAAATCTAGCATTTTCTGGCCAGTCTACTTTCTTTTGATGATTAGTGGTATACGCTGAATTTGTTATTACAGCTTTTTCTCCTGGCGCCACCCTCACAGTTTTATAACTCCCCGACTTATCAGCGATACTCACGTTATAAGCCATATGGGAAGGAATCCTGATTAAAACTTCAATCGCCTCTTCCACATTAGAGCAAAACTCAAGAATATATCTTAAAATAAAAGGGATTCCAAAACCTTGCCCTGTAACTTTTCTACCTCCAAAAGTTAAGGAAACGACTAAACCATCATCATTGATTCCGTCCAGAACCCCAATCAAACAATCACTAACTGCAATAACTCTTTTCTGATTCCATTTTGTAAGTATTTGAACACCTTCAAACAAGTCTGGATGATGATCATAATTACGAACAAGTTGAAAATCGTCACCTTCTAGTATAGCATTAGAGCATCCACTGACGTAAAATGGAGGCTGATATCCCGTCAGAAATTTAGCAGCTAATTTGTCTGAATCTACAAGTTGACAAAGTCGCTCGTAAGTGTCCCACAATTCGGGCATGTGTATCCTGAGAGCTGATTGAGAAGTTTTTAAATCTGAAGTTGGAACTTGTTTTTCATTTTCGATTAACCACTTTTTATAAGCATCCCAATGCGTAAAGAACAAGTTTTGCCATTTTAAGCCTGGTAAACTTGGTTCTGAAATCGTCTTAAAATTAATCTGCATATAGAGATTTGAATTTTTAATAGAAAGTCAAGCCTATCAACATTGTTTTGATAGGCTTAGCTAGTTATTTTGTAAGTGATCCAGATAAATTTGACTTTCGCTTATCTTCTACCATAACAGAAGAAAATTGATTACGAATCGCTTTTATCCAAGATTTTGCTCTATCGTTTAGTTTAAAGTCATCAGTCATCATACGACCTCGAGTTACCAAAATTCCCATATCTGCTCCTTCATAAAGGTAATCTCCTTTTTTAGCAATTCTCATAAAAAAGGCTTCTCCTTCATTTTGCACTGCACGTCTGTGGGTATCCATTCTGTCAAATTGAATATGACCTGTATCGTACAATCTCCAAATACCAGATTTGGCAGATTCGGTAACATACTCTATCGTATCGCTTGTGTGTTTTACAATCAGTTGGCTCCAACCATCAATATTATCTTGGTTAGCCCAACGTTTGTTGATTTCCTCTACATCCAATGCATAATCTAAATTCATCCATTCTAAGATATGAAATACAAATAATGGCGCATCAGCTAGGGCAAATACTGCATGATTTGTAATTGAACTCGCTCCAGTGACTCTAGGATTCAATTCACCTAAATAGATTTCTCCATTGTCCTGATCAATTAAAAAATCAAGTTCAAAGTAACCCTTATAGCCTTCTTCACGCAATTGATTTCCAAAAAGCTGAGTAAATTCTGCAGCTTTTTTTCTTAGTTCTGGTGTAAACGCATCTGGATAGATTTCATTACCGCACCATCCTCCTTCATAAGGCGTCAGCTCTTCAAATCCAACCAACTCGGTCATCAATGGAGCAACAATAGTTCCGTGTCGCGTTACACACGCTTCAATAGCGGTTCCTTTACAACGGATACGCTTCATGATTTTTACTTCCTCTTCAGCTTCAATTTCTTCTGCATATTCATCATATTCTTCTTCGTTGGATATAAAGAAGGTGGTATGCCCAGAATCTCCAAATGGAGTTTGAATTACCAGTTGATTACCTAAATGTTTAGAGATTTCACTTAAATGCTCATAATCATTTACCTTAGAAAGAACATAAGGAACACAAGCGACTCCTGCTTTTTCTGCAATACGATTGGTATTAACTTTATTGTCTAGAAAGGTTCGCATTTCTGCCTTAGGAAACATGATTTCTAAACCAAGTTTTTCTGCCAAGCGCTCTGTTTCTTCATTGAACATCAAGAACATCGCTTTTCCAGCTCTTCCATCTACAGAACGCGTTTTGATGTAATCCTGAACTTCTGGATGCTGAAGCAAGTAATTATTGATGTCTTCTATTCCTTCAAAATCATCATGTGGAATTTCATTCTTAGGGGAAAATACGTTGGGATGTTGACCATCAAAACATTCGATATAAGTGATAAATCGAAAGCCTTTGATCCATTCGTCTGCACCAAGTAGATTAAAATTGGTGGCACTAATAAAATAAAGTGGTTCTTCATTTTTATGAAATGCCCTACGAATATCTGAAACCCCTTTTAGCTCTCCTTTTTTAGGTCTTCCCCGTTTTTTAGGTATTGTAGCCGCTATAGGTTTAGCTCCAGATTTTTTTGCAACAGATACTTTTTTGGTTTTATTCGACTTCCCCCGGCGTGGAATTTTTGTCTCATCCTTTCCTGTAACAGTAGCATGCTTAGGGGTCTGATCTTCTTTTTTTGTTGATGTATTTTTATCGTTTGATTTCATAATGCTTTTATTTAGTTAAATTCTTTTTTTTGACACTTCCATTGCTTCCCATAGAAGATACTGTTTTTTGTCTGTTCAAAATATTATCCTTGAACACACGTAGTCCTAATTCAGGTTGATAGCCATGAATTTCAGAAACATCCAAAGCTGTTAAGAAATGAATAATTTCCTTACTTACAACCTGACCAGGAACGAGTACTGGAAATCCTGGAGGATACGGTATAATAAATGAAGAAGCCACTAATGTTCTACCTTCACTCATGGATGGTAAACATTCCTCGAGTGGAACATATTCGTAATTTTCCTCATCATAAGCCAAAGTAAATGCTCCTCTAATGTTCCCCCCTGGTACACCAGGAACCGCCTGAAATGAACTATGGAAGTAACTGAAGTCTGGTAATGGTGGGAAATCTTTTGTTAAAGAACTGACTCTATTTTTTAGTATAGTTTGCTCTTTTGAGGAATGAGACAATTGCTCTGCATCCAACTCATCTGCAATTTTTAGCAATGCATTATAGAGGTAAGTTATACTACTCCTTGTGGTTCCAATATTGGTCATGAATAAAACCGTATTCCTTGACGTTTTATTGATCTGAATACTAAACTTATCCATGAGATACTTATTCTTGAAGGTATCGCCATCGACTCCTGTTTTTCCAATGTGCAAGGTGATTTTGGTAGGATCTAATACAAACTCATCCTCTTTCCAAGCCGTTTCCATTCGGTTCCAGCCAACATTAGGCTTGTAATATTCTGCTAAACCAGATTCTCTGTATTTGTCTGGGATAAAATCACCTATGGTTAGTACATCAAAGTATTTATTCAGTTTTGGATGATCATTAATCTTAGCTCTCAATACCATCGCCAGTTCAATGCTCTTTTCAACGAGTTCGTAACCTTCAAATTGAACCTGTCTTCTTCCTGCATCCAAGGAAGCTAAAATCTGGTAATTTGGAGAGGTAGAACTATGAGTCATATAGGCTTCCATAAAGGTATTTTGACTTTTCTTTCTAAAGTCTTCATCCCAAACATGAATCATAGAACCTTGTCTAAAACTGCTCAAGGTTTTATGTGTACTTTGTGTAGAATATACACGTATTCGAACTTGATCTGGGTCTGGAAGTTTAGGTATTTCTCCTTTCTTAAGATTTTTAATGTGTTCTTCGTATTCTATCCTATATTTTGAGCTTTTGTATTTCTTATGAAGTTTATTGGCTACAAACATTCCCGATCTTTGCTTGTAATTATATGTGAATCCGGCAAAAGCAAACCAGGCTTCATCCCAAAGAAAAATAATGTCCGGTTTGATAGCAAGAATTTCTTCCATCACCTTTTCAACGTTATAAACCAACCCGTCGAAAGTACAATTGGTCAACAATAACATCTTAACAAGATTAAGCCGGCCAGCTTCTTTAAGTTGAAGTAATTTTTCTTTCATCTGTTCCAAAGGAACGGCACCGTACATAGAGTATTTCTCAATAGGATATGAATCCAGATAAACTGGATATGCACCAGCCAAAACGAGTCCGTAATGATGAGATTTATGGCAATCTCTATCAATCAGAATAACATCACCTGGCTTCACCAGAGCTTGTACAACAATTTTATTGGAAGTTGACGTGCCATTAGTGACAAAAAAGGTATTGAGTGAGCCGTAAGCATCACTTGCCATTTCTTGTGCTTTTTTTAGAGTCCCCGTAGGTTGTAATAAAGAATCCAATCCGCCTTTAGTAGAAGAGGTTTCTGCCAAAAACATATTACGGCCATAGAACTTACCAAAATCATTGATCCATCTGGATTTAAAAACGGAATTTCCTCGTGAAATAGGCATGGCGTGAAAAACGCCTGTCGGTTTTTTACTGTATTCTTTTACTGCTGTGAAAAAAGGAGTTTGGTAACGTTCATAAATACCCCTCAATATCGTCAAATGTAACTCCTGAACATCTTCTGCTCTATAAAATATTCGATTGAAAGTTTTGAGCGTATTATCTTTTAAGTTTCCAAGCGATGTATCGGTTACGTAATAGGTATCCAATTCGGGTCTGAATTTTTTCACAAGTCGACCAAGTAAAGGCCCAAGTTCACTTTCGGGCTTGGAAGCCATATCTAAGCTTAAAACATTTTGTATAAAGGGCTCTATAACCGATGTGATTTTTTTTGACCTAAAAGGAGGTGCATAACGAATAACTACTGCTTGAATATTACTGTTGAAATACAAGGCAATCAATGCATCCTGAAAACTTCTTTGAACAATTATTTTATAATCAAATTGATCGTTGTCAGTTGCGACTTCATTTAAATCTGATTTTAATTTTTGTTCCTCCTGTAGGGAGATGTCTTCAACAAATAATACTTCAAAGTAATTTTTAGTTTTCCCATCACTATTGCCTGAAACCTCAACCAACTCACCACTTGTATCCTCATCATCAAAAATATCTGGATTGCTTCGGTATCTATCACTGACCAATAACTTAGTGATTTCAGTAATTTTATGTGCTAAAGATGTAAACTCGTTTCTTTCGAGCATATCCTGGAGCATTCCCATTTTTGAAATCCCTGGTAATGCAAAATAACTTTCAACAGTTTCAATTTTTTTAAAAAGGGATTTAACAAATTCCTTTTGCTTTTTACTATCAGGAGTATTTCGTTTCAAAGTTTCCAGATGGGAACATTCACTTTTAAGCTCGTTCCAGGATTCTAACCTTAACTGATTGATATTATAATGACTCGAACTCTTTTGCTTGTTTTTTATCATAGTTTATTTACTTGAATGCAGAGCTAACTTATTTCCTTCTGGATCTATAAAAATAGCAAAGTATCCAGCATCATCACTGATAAAAGTCTTTGGCATAACAATTCGACCACCAGCTAGCTCTACTTGATTAAGAACTGGATTTAAGTCTTTACCTGCATTAAGATATACCAATGGACCCGCCTCACCTGGAGTCGACCCCGGCCCAGCAACTATGGAACCTCCAACACCGTTTTTGACAGGAAAAAATGCCATAGCATAATTATCATCAAGCTTGGTTTCCATATCGATACCAAAAATTTGATTGTAAAAATTAACTGACTGTTGAAAATTAAGCGCTGGTATTTCAAACCAACTAACTGCATCCTTCATACTTTCTTTTTTCTTGTGTTTCGGTGCTGTACCGCCCATATCTTTAGTTTTTTATTTTGTAAATCCTTTATATCCTTGTGATTGTGTAGGATTATTCTTCTCGTATTCGTGTTCTTGTAACTTCAGTTTTGCTAAAGTATCCATCTTTGTAGGCTTTATTAAGGGTCCTAACGAATCCAAATAAGGCAATTGAACACCTTGTTGATAAATATTGAATTCACCAATATGGTCTCTGAAACTTTTCAGAGGTTGTCCCAATCTTAGGACACCTAATTCTCGACTTCGTTTTACACGTTCAATATTCAATTCTATAGGAAAAATCTCTTCATTTCCTTCGGCTTGATAAATGACTCGTCCATCTGGTCCACAAACCAAAGATTTTCCATTACCTCCAGACTCGAGTCCATTAACGTCGAAAAAGTAGCACTGGTTACAAGCTGCCATGGCTCGAACAATAGATAATTCTATTTCTCTATCTATAGTCCCTGTCATGGTAGGATGTATGATTACTTCTGCACCCATAACAGCCAGTGTTCTTACTGTTTCTGGAAACCACATGTCGTAACAAACGGATAAACCAAATTTGGCTACCCCTGGTACATCGAAAACGCAAAAACCAGAACCTGGTGTTACGCCGACTTCGTAAGGATAAAAAGGGAACATTTTTCTGTATCTAGTTACAACTTCCCCTTGTGGATTAATAACTGTTGCCGTATTGTAAATATGCCCTTCACTTTTTTCAAAAATTGTTCCTGGAAGTAGCCAAACGCCGTGTTTTTTGGCCATGGCTTGCATTTCTTCCTCAAATGATCCTGGTATTTCTGTTGCAGTATGAGTAAGAGGTCCGTGACCACATAACTCACTAAAGACAACCATTTCTACCCATGGATAAAGGCTCATTGTTATATCTAATTTCAACTTCATCAATTCTACATTAGAATTAACAGCTGAAACTTTCATTTGTATTCCTGCTATTGCAAATGGTCTCATTTATTGATTTATTAATTGTGAATGGCTATTCATTATGAATAACCAATTTATTGAAATATTATTAATTTTTTTTGAACCAACTCAAGACTTTTTGAGTCGTGCTTCGGGTGTTTTTCAAAATGTTGTTTTCCAAAATGTCCAGTCCTTTGTACAATTCTTCGTCTGTGATCACCAGAGGGGAAAGTATACGAATAACATTTTTATAAGTGCCAGCGCTTAAAAGAATAAGGCCGTCCTGTGCACACCCCTTGACAATTTGATCACACAACTCGGAGTGTGGAGAGTTTGGGTTTTTATCTTTAATAAATTCGATGCCAATCATAGCACCAATTCCTCTTACTTCCCCTATTTCTGAAACCTCTTCTTGTAAATCCTTCATGCGCTGCATTACGATTTCGCCAATGTGTATGGCTCTTTCATTAAGATTGATTTCTTTCATATATTTTATGGTTGCTAAAGCAGCAGCACAACAAACCGGGCTGCCAATATAGGTTCCTCCTATGGTTCCTGGTAAAGCAGCATCCATTATTTTGGCTTTACCCACAACTGCTGCGATCGGTAAACCAGATCCCATGGATTTGGCATACGTACTTAAATCTGGCTGTACGCCATAATGTTGCCAGCTTGCCCAATGACCTGTTCTACAAAACCCACTTTGTATTTCGTCAAAAATTAACATCACACCATATTCATCACAAAAGGCACGTAGACCTTCTAAATACTTTTTCGGAATCGGATTGAAGCCGCCTTCACCTTGTATGGGTTCAACGATGATAGCTGCTACCGTATTGATATCAACTAAAGTCTTTGCACTATCGTAAAGTCTTCTTAACTCACTTTCTACAAATTCATCCATAGAAAGGTTTCCTGCATTCTTGTAGAAATTTGGAAATGGCAATCTGTAAACTTCAGGAGCGAATGGACCACAAGAGAATTTATAATTTACTTTACTTGTCAAGGTCATCCCCATCAAAGTTCTACCATGATAAGCCTCACTAAAACACAAGACCGCAGGTCTTTGAGTTGCTTGTCTGGCAATCTTGATGGCATTTTCTACCGCTTCTGCACCAGTACTAATGAGCATGACCTTAGTATGATCTCCGTGAGGAAGAATTTCTGCAAGTTCTTCACACAATTCAATGTATGGCTCATAAGTCACTACATTAAAACTGGTGTGCAGATATTTACCAGCTTGTTCGCGAATGGCTTCGACTACTGGAGCAGGACAATGGCCTGCATTTACTACTCCTATACCTCCTGCAAAATCAATTAATTCATTGCCATCGGCATCTGTTATAATAGCTCCTTTTGCATCACTTACCGTAGCAGTATTAAAAACCCCAACACCATTGGCAACTATATTTTTTCTCCTGTCAAGGAGTTCTTGAGATTTTGAATGCATTTTTGTCATTAGTTTATTAGTATCAATTGATATTGATTTGAATATGTTATAAAGGTGAATGAAAACCTAATTGGATTTATACAATATACAATTATATTTTAATAATAAAAATTACTCAATTATTATTTACAAAAAATAAATAAAACAAAAGGAATTAACATTTAGCAATTAGTATTTGTGATTTAACAATCACTCTGATTGAGATTTAAAAATGTTCACTTAATTATTCTCGTTAGAGTCCAAAATCGAAGATAGCTTTCGTTATTTTTTAATTTAAATACTATTAACTTACGTGCTTGATGTTTTCCGGCTATTGCATGGATGGCAGAGACGATTTCTTCGTGTTCACCAATCAAATTCCGGAAATCAATTTGTTTAATTTCGAAGGACTCACCAGACTCATGAGGTTTTCTAGCCCAAATCATAATGAGTGGAACCTTCACATAGGTGTTACCTGCATCTGCCTGGAATGCGATTTCTGTGTGTTCATTTCTCAGAGTGCCTGTTTCTAGGATATCACCACCCTAAGAAACGTCAATTCTTACTTTTGTCCAGCCAGTAATGTCCTAGATTTCCAACCACTCAAGCGTAAGAAGCTATTCTCCCCGTTTTTTTCTGAAGAAACATTAACATCGTAATCGGGCCCTTCCCACTGTATGCTAAAGGAAACCTGGCTAACATCCAAGTCGGCCGATCTAACCTCAAAAATTAATTTCTTAACGCCGGGAAAATCATAATTTACATTAAAAGGATACAGTTGAACAGGGCTTTGTGATAGGTTGCCGCTTCCATATCAATCTGGAGGGTGTTCTGCAAAGGTTACTAAAGCAGTCCCCTCTTCAAGAATGTCGATCTTTGAAGAATCTTTATATCCAGCGACCATATACGTATCTTTACCCCCTGAGTTTGTCAAATGCTCAATAAAATAAGTATAGTCTTCATTTGCAAACAATACGCCAACAGGGATAGGGATAATTTGCAACCTATATCTGATCGGTGACATTATTATTTATTTCTTCTGTAACATCAGATTTGGTCGTTTGGACTATCGAAAACTCTACAGCTACTACAATCAAAACAAACGTATATATGATTTTTCATTTCAAGAATCTTTAATTGTTTTAATAATTCAAAAAGTTACACAGAACTGATAACATCTCAATTTTATACAATAACTATGAGTTTTCACATTCACTGCTAATCACAAATAAATTTAAGTTTTTAGTTTTAGAATTTTTAATATCCTGCAGCTTGACCATCGACTCTCGATTCTGAAGCGCCATAATAAAGGTCTTTATCGTAATTGCGCATAATACCCTGGTATCTTCCGAAAAAGCTATTCCCAACCTCAACCTTGTGTCCTTTAGCTCTGAGTTGACGAACCACTTCATAAGGAATTCCAGATTCCAGGTTGACCTGCCCTGATGAATTTAATTGGTCTGTGACTTTCCCGGTTGGTTCAGAAGAACCGGAATGATCCCAGCGTGACGCATCTCCAGCTTCCTGGATATTCATTCCAAAATCAATAATGTTGGTTAGAATACTCACATGACCAATAGGTTGATAGGCTCCTCCCATATTACCATAACTGAAAAACGGCTTACCATCTTTCATAACAAAACCAGGAATGATAGTGTGAAAAGGTCGCTTTCCTGGCTCATAGACATTGGGATGTTGAAGGTCGGTTGAAAACAACTCTCCTCGGTTTTGAAAACTAAACCCTAGTCCAGGCACTACAAAGCCTGTTCCCATGCCTCTAAAGTTACTTTGAATTAAAGACACCATATTACCTTCCCCGTCGGCAGTCGTTAAATAAACAGTATCACCATTTTCGATCACTTCAACACCTGTACTGATGTCGCTCATCGCGGTTTCACCAATAAGTTGTCTTCGCTGAGTGGCATATTCTTTTGAAAGTAAAATATCATATGGCACATCCTGAAAACCAGGATCTGCGTAATGCTTAGCTCTATCTTCATAAACCAATTTTTTAGTTTCTATAAAAGCATGTAAAGTTTCAACAGTTCCATAGCCCATCGATTTTAAATCATAGCCTTCCAAAATGTTCAGCATTTGCAACACAGCGGTACCCTGAACGTTCCCTCCTACTTGGTACACATCATAACCTCTATAATTAGTGCTAACCGGTTCAATCCATTCTGACTTATGATTTTCAAAATCCTCAAAACGCAAATAGCCATCATTTTCTACCATCCATTGGTCTATTTTTTTGGCTATTTCCCCTTTATAAAAAGCATCTCTTCCGTTTTTAGCCAGAAGGCGCAAAGTGTTGCCCAAATCAGGATTTTTGAAGATTTCTCCTTTCTTTGGGCATTCCCCGTCAATGGTGAATGTAGTTTTAAAGGCACCGGGCTGCGATTTTAAAAATGGAACACTATTTCTCCATCTGTAGGATATCGCTTCAGTAACTGGAAATCCGTTTTCCGCATATTCAATTGGTGATTTTAAGATCTCCGACATGGGTAAGGATCCAAATTTTTTGTGCAGCTCAAACCAGCCATCTACCGCTCCTGGAACAGAGACGGAAAGTAAATGGTAAGGAGGAATGCTTTTTGAATCCATTTTATCTAATTCACTCATCAAACTTTCATAAGATAAATTCTGAGGCGATCGCCCACTGGCATTGATGGCATATAACTTCTGACTTTTCTCATGCCAAATAATTGCAAACAAATCGCCTCCTATCCCGTTGCCAGTCGGTTCCATAAGTCCTGTAGCAGCATTGGCAGCAATAGCAGCATCAATGGCATTACCCCCTTTTTTCAAAATATCCAGACCGATTTGGGTAGCTAATGGATGACTGGTAGCTACCATACCGTTTTGTGCTATGACTTCAGATCTGGAAGCAAAATTGAGACCCTCTGCTTCTCTGTCAGCTTGGGCAAATGAAAACATGGAACAAAAAATCATTACTGACATTGTAAGGCTAAAAACTTTTGAAGAAAATGACATATCTGAATTGTTTTGAATGAATTAAAAGATTAAATATAAATGTATTAAGAATCAAAATGAATAAAACATAGGTGAATTCTTAATCAATCTTGAACTTCATATCAACAAATAAATCCAATTCCTTAACTTACCGAGAAATAAATGATGCTTAAACCCCTGCTTATGTTGACGATGTTTTACTGTTTATTCTCATGTCAATCCAACCCAGAAAAAAAGAGTTCTCAAGGGAAAACTGATTCCAAAACAGATACTTTAAGGGTTGATTTTTGGAATGGTAATCGGTCAGAAATTAGACAAGATCACGAAAGAGAGGTTTTAGAAGTTATACTTGAAGCTACCTCTGCTGAATTTGGCCCTTGGAAGATTAAAGAAAGTCGTAAAGACTATCCTGGAGATGAAGAGTCTAAAGCATTTAGCCAAAAGAAACACGATGTTTTAGTAACCATTGCTGGCAATCAAAAATTCAATACTGAAGACTTAATTGTGATTCATAAACCATTAGCCAAAAATATTTTAGGCTACCGTGTTCCTATTATCAACCAAAAAGATTCATTGAAATTCACTAAAACCTCCAAAACTAACATCAAACTACTCACCCAGGGTATTCCTGAAACCTGGAGCGACGCCGATATCTTTAGAAATAATGGATTTGAAGTAAGTGAAGAAGGGACATTTGATGATATTTTTGATAGACTTACCAAAGGAAATTTCGACTTCATCACCTTTGGAGCCAATGAAGTAAAAAGTATTTTTCAAAACAGAGCTTCCAAAGCTGAAGGGCTTATCATCGAAGATAACCTGATGTTTTTTTATCCTTTCCCTTTGGTATTTTATGTCAATCCCAATCAATTAGAATTAGCTAAACGCTTAAAAAAAGGATTATCTATTATCGAAAACGATGGTACTCTAGATGCGATTTTTAAAAGCTATTATGGAATTTTAGTGGAAGATTTGAATTTAAAAAATCGACAGCTTATTCAGTTAGAAAACCCATTTATCCCAGAAGAGTTCGCCGACTTAAAACCGGATATGAAATTATTTGAAAATCAATAAGTTTGAACTAACCGCATTTTTATATTTATAGAAAAAATTAATCCCAACCACTATTTTATGAAAACTAAGATTTTGATTATCCTCATCCTATTGTTTTGCTTTCAAGTTAATGCTCAGAGCACTTTCAAAGAAGGGTTTTATACCAACAACTCTGGTGACAGCATTCAAGGACTGATTAAAGATTTAGACTGGAAAACAAATCCAGACGAAATTCAGTTTAAGACAAATTCAGCATCAAGAATAAGAAACTTAAAACCAGAAGACATCAGTTTTTTTGAGATATTTAATAAAGTAAAGTATAAATCTGTTGAAGTCGATATTGACAAATCTGACAATAGCATTTCTAAATTATCCAAAAATCGACTACCGGAATTTGAATCAGAACATGTGTTCCTGAAAGTTCTTGAAAGTGGAGCTGCCAAATTATACAAATTAGAAAATAGCTCCTTTATTCGGTATTTTTATGAAACAGAGGAGAAATCCATTCAACAACTCATTTACAAAAAATATCTAGATAAGACCAATAAAATAAGAGAGAATCAGAATTTTAGACAACAGCTCTTAAATGCATTACAATGCAATGACCTATCGACTAATCAATTCAAAAATTTAAAATATGATGAAAGGTCATTAAAGAAGATTTTTAACACTTATAACAAATGCTTAAATTCATCTGATTATAGCTATACTAATGATAAATCTAAAGGTTCTTTTCATCTTTCTTTTCGACCAGGCGTTCAATTTGCAACTTTGGATGTCGATGATGTTAGTAATGCAGGCTTGGATGCTGATTTTCCAAATGAAACTAGTTTTAGGATAGGTCTTGAAATGGAACTTATCTTGCCATTCAATAATAAAAAGTGGTCGGTTACCTTAGAACCAACTTATCAGGAGTATAATTCAAGAAGAGACTACCTGATTGATGAATTCTTTCCCGTGAATAGGGAAGTTAGTTACGCATCTATAGAAGTTCCACTAAGTGTAAGATATTATAGTTTTTTGAGTTCAAACCATCAGCTTTTTATAAATGCAGGTATAGCTTATGATATTGGAATTGGAGATAATGAAATCAATGGCATTAGAACAAGACAACTTGATTTGAATGCTCAATTCAATCCGGTTTTTGGAATAGGATATCAGTTCAATAAAAAATTCGTATTTGAGTTTAGATACCAGGCAGGAAGAGACCTACTTTTTGACTATACTGTGGCTTCATCGAAGTATAACTCAGCAAGTCTAATTCTTGGGTATAAATTATTTTAAAATGTTTATTATAATATCAAGAATTACTAAACATCATTAAAAAACTCTTCACACTCAAAAACAAACAAAACTTTTTGGAAAATAATCAAAACACCAACTGTATTTTGAAACCGGTATTGAAATATTTTAAAAATTAAAAAGTTAAATTGCTATTCAAAAACTATTAAAAGCATTGTGAAAAACAGATTTTATACTATTCTTATACTATTATTTTGTATCCAAATTAACGCTCAAAACATTTTCAAAAAGGGATATTTTTTAAATAATTCTGGTGACACTATTACCGGATATATTAAAGATTTCAGCTGGAATAATAACCCAGAGGAAATTTTATTTAAGTCGGATTTATCTGATTCACAGATAAAATTTCTACCAAAAGACATTAAACATTTTGAGATTTACGGAGAGGTTAAATATAAATCAGCTCAAGTGGATATCGATATTTCTGGAAATAGCAGCTCACTTATAAGTGAAAACAGATCCCCAAGCTTTGTAAAACAACACCTATTTTTAAAAATACTTGAAGAAGGTCAGGCCAATTTATATCAGTATCGTGATAGAAATACGATAAAGTATTTTTTTAGCACAGAAGAGGTTTCTTTGCAACCACTTATTTTTAAAAATATCTAGATAAAAACTCTGTAGTTAAAAAAAATAATGATTTCAGGCAACAATTATTAAATGAGCTTAAATGTGAAACATTATCAGAATCTGATTTCAAAAATTTAAAATATTGGGAAATCGGTCTTAGAAGAGTAATTACTAAATATAATTCTTGCTCAGACAATTCTACGTATAGCTATATAAACAAGAAGTCTAAATCATCTTTCCACATAACAATAAGGCCTGGCTTACAATTGGCTTCTTTTTCTACTGAAGAAGGTAGTGAAAATGTGCAAACAGATTTCAATACAGAAGTTAACTTTAGAATTGGTATTGAATTTGAATACGTATTACCCCTAAATAATAAAAAATGGTCACTTGTACTGGAACCTACATATCAATCTTATTCTTCAAGAAAAGACAGACCTTTTGGTGATTTAGCTCCAAGCTTTAGAGAAGTTGATTACCAATCTATAGAAATCCCGTTAAGCTTAAGACATTATCTTTTTTTGAGTTCTGAAAGTCAACTTTTTTTGAATGGAGGCTTGGCTTATGATTTAAATATTGAAGGAAATAAAATAACTAGTGATTTAGGAGCTAGTATTGATTTGAAGGGATCTTTAAATCCAGTTATAGGATTTGGCTTTAGGTATGATCAAAAATTTAGTGTAGAATTTAGATACCAAACATACAGAGATCTTCTCAATGAAGACTTTTTCAGAGAATCAAACTATTCCTCATTTGCTTTTATTTTAGGCTATAGGATGTTATAAATTGAAATTTAAAACATCATAAAAAAACTCTTCACACTCAAAAACAAACAAAACAGAATAATCAAAACACCAACTGTATTTTGAAACTGTGTATTTCTATAATCCCCCATCAGCTTTCGATTGGAAACAATGGCTAAGAGTAGTATGGCGATAAACGGAAGTAAAATAGCATTACTCACCTGGGCAATTTGAATCAACTCGATAGGATTAATGCCTAAGGAGGAAAACACAACCCCAAGCAAAAGAATTCCTCGCCAGGTCCATTTAAATTTGGGATGGGTATTATCTATCTTCCAGCCCAAACAGCCTTTTAAAACATAGGCTGCTGCCAGTGCAGCCGTAAGGGTTGAAGTTATACCCGCAGCAAAAAAACCAAAGCCAAGTAAGTATTTAGCGTATACCCCGTACAAAGGTTCGAGTGTTTCTGCCATATCCAGGATAGACCGCAATTCTTCTCTGGGAATCTCTGAAGCCGCAACGACGACAGCTATAGAGACCAAACCCCCCAGCCCTATGGCAATTGCTGAATCCAGTTTGGCAAACTTTAAACCTGATACACCTTTCCACTTTTCCTGAACCACAGAAGAATGCAAAAACAGATTATAAGGAACTATTGTGGTGCCTACGATAGCTAAAACTGTTGTTAACGAATCTGATGGCATTTTAAAGAGAGTTATGCCCTTTACTAAAGACAATAAATCAGGTTTAGTGATTAAAGCCGTGGCAAGAAAGGACAAACTCATCAACACCACCAAGACAATCAGGAGCTTTTCTATTTTTTTATAACTGTTCAAGTTCAATATGAAATAACAACTAGCTCCTATAACCAAAGGCAAATAATCTAAGGTAAAGTCACCAAAACTAAGTTGAGTATCCGCATAAATCACTGAGAAGCCCATCACAGCTCCACTGATATTCCCAGCTTCATAAGCTGCATTTCCAAAAACAATAGCAACAACCACCAAAACCATCAGCAAAGCTTTTAATAAAGGCTGACTCACGATCTCACGCATTGCTGTACCTAAATCCATCTGGGTAACTAGACCTATTCTAGCCGACATGTTTTGTAAAATAATGGTCGCTACGATGGATAAAACTAAAGCCCACAGGAGATCGGTTCCAAACCTAACCCCTGCAATAGAGCAAATGGTAATCGTACCCGGACCTATAAAAGCAGCCGCCACGAAAGTACCTGGACCAAAATAAGAAGAAAGTTTTTTTATCATTCAGGACGCCGATCAAGTGCATAAATAGCAAAACTACCTAGCCAATGTGAGCCTTCGTAGGTATCGCCAAATAAATTGGGATAAGCCTTGGTGAAATGTTGGTCTCCTGTAGTTTTTAAATGATAAAAAGCCTCGTAAGTGTCTGCCAGCTCATAAAGATTCCAAGCTCGACTAAAATTTAGACCATCCAAATGCACCAATTTTCCATCAGATCTGTCACTGACTTCTGCAACATCCAAGTTGAAGTATTTTGAAAACAAACTGGGCATGAATGTTTTTATCCAGGTTTGAAACTCTTGTTCTGGCAAAACTTTAGCCATCAAGGAAGCTTCTTCCAGACAAGGCGATAAAAAATCATAGCCACTAGGCTCCCACTCTAAAGGGCAGTTTTTATCTGTTAAATAAAAGTCTCTTGATCTATTAATAATTAACGACTTAAGTTCTTCTTTTTTAAATACCTCCGCATAATCTATGGTCATCGATAAGGCAAAAGCAGTATTAGGGTGCTCACCCACTCGTATGGGATACACCAGTTTTGGCAGGAACGCTTTCATCTTTTCTTCCAGGAGGTCGACCAGAGGCATTAGGTTAGACAACCATTCTTCCGCCTGTGGATCCTCCCAGGTCTTTAACTCTTTAGCTAAAGTGAATAGCCAGGCCCAGCCATAGGTCCGCTCAAAATTTTGATTGTGTTCGGTTTTAAAAAAGTTGATTTCAGTTTGAATATGATCTTCAGTTAGACGTTTTGACAAAGCACTTCGAATACTATCGCCCTGTTTAAGATCTGGGAAATCTTTAAGTAATTTGACCAAAGACCATTGACTGTGGACAGCAGAGTGCCAATCGAAACAGCCATAAAAAGCTGGTCGTAAGTCTTTAGGTCTTGCTAAATCCTCTTCAGATCCCAAAACCTGACCCAATTTGTTAGGAAATTCCTGAGTAATGCACTGCAAGGGTAGTTCTGCCAGTTGCTCAGCTTCTTCAATGCCAAATTCAGGAAAAGCTTTGTTTTCAAATGGAGATTTGCTCCCTCCTTTGGTTTCTGGCGAATTTTGGCAACTCAAAAGTGTTATAGACAAAAATAGCACTACTGTTAATTTCATAAACTTCATTTTGGTCTACAAGTTAAGCAAAGCTTATGATTCTCTCAAAAGTAAAAAGACTACAGCTCTAATTAATTAGTCAGCATATACCCAGTATAGACTATAAATCCTGACAATAAGATCAATGCTTCCAAGCGGTCCAAACGTTTTGCTTTCCCACTGAACATTGCGATAAACAAAAACAAACTACCCCCCATTAAAATATACATATCCAGATTAAAAGAAGTATTGTAAGCAATAGGAGTTATCAACGCACTTAATGGAACTATAAGCAGAACATTAAAAATATTGGAACCTATCACATTACCAATAGCAATATCAGCGTTGTTTTTGGTTGCTGCTACCACCGATGTCACAAGTTCTGGTAGTGAGGTTCCAGCTGCAACTATGGTTAAGCCAATCACTTTATCACTTACCCCATAACTGAGGGCAATTTCTGTAGCGCTGCTTACTACCAATTGTCCTCCAAGCACCAATCCTCCTAATCCAAGACTAATAAAAGCCGTCATTTTAAAATTAGAATACACTTTGGTCGTATGACTGTCACTTGAATTTTCAGCAGAAAGTCCTTTGTAGATATAAAACATAAAGCCAGCAAATAAGGCCAGCAGAATTATAGCATCCATTCTGGAAACAGTAGCCATATCACTTCCCAGGAAAGCGTTGGATAAAACATATAATACAACAATGATAGCTATGGAAATAGGAATTTCTATCCATACCATACTTCTCTGAACTGCAATGGGTTTAATTAAAGCTACGATGCCCAAAATAATGAAAAGGTTGAAATTATTACTACCGATTACATTTCCCAAAATTAAGTCGGATTGCCCATTGACAGAAGCTACAGAACTCACGACCAGTTCTGGTGCCGAAGTTCCAAAAGCCACAATCGTGAGACCAATTGCCAGATCAGACATTTGAAGTTTCTTGGCCAAAGCAGAGGCGCCTTTCACCAAAGCATCCGCTCCAAAAATCAAAAGCACAAAACCTAAAAGTACCAAAGCAAACTCAACTAACATCGCATCTTTTTAATAACAAATGTAGTTTCAATTTTTCATTCTCAAATCTCTTTAATCTCCAAATTTCAAAGCTTTTACTTACTTTTATCAAAAAAGAAATTTATGTCCAAAACAGTATTGATCACAGGAGCCACCAGTGGCATTGGTCTAGCTACCGCTAGAAGATTTGCCAAAGAAAATTTCAAATTGATTCTCTGTGGTCGACGTCAGGAACGGCTCGATCAACTCAAGGCAGAACTGTCTGCTCACACAGAAGTAACCACGCTGAATTTTGATGTAAGAGACCAAAAAGAGGTGAACAAAGCTTTAGAATCACTCCCATTAGAATTTAAAGACATCCAAATTCTAATCAATAACGCAGGTAATGCCCACGGTCTTGATTTTATTCAGGAAGGTTCTTCTCAAGACTGGGACGCCATGCTGGATATCAACGTGAAAGGCTTGCTTTACGTTTCACAGCCTATCATTCAGCAAATGATCAAGAATAAAGATGGCCACGTTATCAATATCGGCTCGACAGCAGGAAAAGAGGTTTACCCAAAGGGCAATGTATATTGCGCCAGCAAGCATGCTGTAGATGCGATTAATCAAGGCATGCGAATGGATCTCAATCAACATGGTATTCGCGTTGGTGCGATTAATCCAGGTCTGGTGGAAACCGAATTTAGTAAGGTGAGGTTCAAAGGAGATGATGAGCGGGCAGACAAGGTTTATAAGGGTTTCAAAGCGCTACAGCCCGAAGATATTGCCGATATTATTCACTTTACAGTCACGCGTCCTTATCACGTCAACATCGCCGATCTGGTGGTTATGCCTACTGCACAAGCCAGCAGCACAGTGGTTAAAAAATCTGGAGAAGATTGATTTTGTGATAAGGTAACTTTAAAGCTTCACGATATCACTAGCTTAAACCCATTGATCTGGCTTCAATTAAGCATCCAGAATGCAGAGAAACCTTCAGTAAATTAGTGTTACAAATAGCTTGACGTTCACCAAAAGCTGATGTATTTCTCCCAAATTCAAAGAAGATGCCACAGGTTTCATATTATTGAGGCCTTGGCATAAGTTTGGTAAACAGCCAACCAAAACCTAAAGCAATCAAAAATGAAGGCAGGAGAACATCAATCTTTTCAAAATAAATCCCAAGCGTTTCAGACTCCTGTAGTACGAATTTGACTAAAATCACACTCAGAAATCCAGAGATCATAGAGGCAATGGCTCCTGCTTCAGAATAGGCCTTCCAAAACAGAGATAAAATAATGACTGGACAAAAGGTAGCGGCTATTCCGGACCAGCCAAAAATAATCACCCAAAACACTTGACGCTCTGGAGCTACAACAGCAATTACCATTGCTAAACCCAGCGCCATTAGGGCTATAATAAGCGTAACCCAACGAGAGGTTTTGGTTAATTGACTGTTGCTAATATCGGGTCTAAAAATTTTTTGATAGAAGTCCCTCACAATTGCACTGGAAGCCATGACCAGTAAAGAATCAATAGTAGACATAATTGCCGATAAGATGATGGCTACATAAATGGCAGTCAGGACTAAAGGTAAAAAATATTCGGTCATCATCCCCAAAACATCCGCTCCTCCAATGCCTAGAATGGCTTCAGGATCCTGTCCTGACTCCGTAAAGAAGACTCTGGCCAAAATACCAATACTTACGGCAGCAAAATCGGTAAGCAGTGTAAATAAAATCGCCACCCGACTGCCTTTGGTTATTTCAGTTTCATTTTTAATAGACATAAACCGCACGTAGACTTGTGGAGATCCCAAAAAACCAAGACCTATAGCTGAAAATCCTAAAATGGTAGCCAGGTTAAGCCAGGGATCTGTCTCTCCACCCCAAATATTGATGAGAGCAGGATCGATATCATTCAACTGTTCCATGATATTTATCTCGGTATCCATACTGAACCAAACCACTAGTGGTAAAGCCACAAGACCTAAAAACATAAGCAAGCCTTGAAATAAATCGGACCAGACTACAGCAACAAAGCCGCCCACAAAAATATAGACCAGGACTATTAAAAAACCCAAAATAGCTCCGTAATAGTAGTTCATATCCAGCATGGACTCGAAGGCAATACCGGTAGCATCAATTTGAGAACTCACATAAATAACTACAAAAATGGAGAGTACCGTAGCCGAGACCCCTCTCAACCAGTGAGTTTTAGTTTTAAAATGACTTTCTAAGTAATCTGGTACCGTTACAGAATCATATTTATCGGTTAAACGTTTAAAAGGCTTAGCCATAAACAACCAGGAAATAGCAACTCCAAGAACTTCCCCGACAACGACCCAAAAGGCAGAGAGTCCTGCCAAGGCTCCCATACCAGTGAGACCAATTAAAATCCACCCCGATTCACCAGTTGCCCGCGCAGAAAAAGCAACAGCCCAGTAGCCAATCTTTTTACCACCCACATAAAAGTCACTTATATTTTTAATTCGCTTGGAAGCGACATAACCAATTAAAAAGAGAATTAAAACATAAATACACAAAGCTATAATTTTGGCAAGCATCTTTATCAGTTAAAAATTGATCAACTAAGTTACACTATCAAATTTAAAAGCATAACAGACCTTTTATAAAATTCAAAATGATACGAATTTTATCAATTCCTTATTACGCTTTAAAGGATAGCCTGTTAACTTTGTAAAAAATAAAAAACCTATGAGTACAACCATACAAGATATTGAACCTAAAGCTATCTGGAAACATTTTTCAGCCTTAAATGCCGTGCCAAGAGCTTCCAAAAAGGAAGAAGAGGTTATTGCCTTTATGCTGGAGTTTGGCAGATCCTTAGGCCTGGAAACCTTACAGGATAAAGTGGGAAACGTCATCATCAAAAAACCAGCAACTGCTGGGATGGAAGATCGTAAAACGACAGTTTTGCAGTCGCATTTGGATATGGTACATCAAAAAAATAATGCAACTGACTTCGATTTTTCTACCGAAGGTATCCGTATGCATGTAGATGGTGATTGGGTAAAAGCTGATGGAACCACTCTAGGTGCCGATAACGGCCTAGGAGTAGCAACTATCATGGCGATTTTGGAAAGTCAAGATCTTCCACATCCTGCGCTAGAAGCATTATTTACTATAGATGAAGAAACTGGCATGACTGGCGCTAAAGAACTTGATGATTCTATTCTTAAAGGTGACATTCTGCTCAATCTAGACACCGAAGAAGATGATGAAATCGGGATTGGATGTGCTGGAGGCGTAGACCTTACTGCCACGCGATTTTATATCGAAGAATCTATCCCAGAAGACGCTATCGCTTACTCTATCACCATTAACGGGCTGCAAGGTGGGCATTCGGGTATGGATATCATCAAAGGACTTGCTAACGCTAATGTCCTGATGAATCGTATTCTTTATACGGCCTACATTACTGTTAGCTCTCGTGTGGCAAGTATAGAAGGCGGTGGTCTTCGTAATGCCATTCCTAGGGAGAGTCATTCGACACTCATCGTAAATAAGAGACATAAAAAAGAATTCGAAGACACCTTGGAGAGTTTATTTAAAACGATACAAGAAGAATATAAAAGCCTAGAGCCTCAGATGGCGTTTCACTTAGAGGAAACTGAACTGCCTAAAAAGATTATGAGTAGCGATGTGCAAGATGCTTTTCTAAAATCAATCTATGCAGCCCATAATGGAGTGTATAGAATGAGTCCAGACATCGATGGTCTGGTAGAAACCTCCAACAATATCGCTAGAATTTCCGTTGCCGATGGAAAGATAGAAATCTTGTGCTTAACGCGCTCTTCTGTCGATTCTTCCAAAGACGACTTAGTTAATTCACTATCTTCTGCCTTTGACCTTGCAGGATTTCAGGTCGAACTTTCCGGTGATTATCCAGGCTGGACGCCCAATCCCGACTCGGGCATCCTCAAAATTGTTGATCGCATTTACCAAGACTTAAACCATGAAAAAGCAAATGTAGCGGCTTGTCACGCTGGTTTGGAATGCGGGATTTTGGGAAGCCACTATCCTAAGATGGATATGATTTCCTTTGGCCCAACCATTCGTGGCGCCCATTCTCCAGACGAACGCGCAAGCATTTCCAGCACTCAGAAATTTTGGAAACTGACTCAAGAAGTTTTAAAACAAATTCCGAAAAAAGATTAATTATAATGACATAACTTTCTAGTATAAAAAATCCTGTTCCAAAGTAGTGGAACAGGATTTTTTAGTTGGGATAGGTATTAGTCGATCTACATAATCATAACTAGATTTACAATTCATACCTCACTTTCAGAATAAGCATGCGAGGCATAACGAAATACTCTGAAGTGGTATTGAAAGACTCATTGAAACTATCTTGATTGATAGACTGAACATCTAAAAGATTCATCCCTTGCAAAATAAATTCCCACTTAGAATCTTTTTTCTGGTAAAATAAGTCCGCCGATAAAAAAGCATATTCATTAGAAACTCTATCGTCTTTACTTCTGTAATTAAAATAATTGTAGTCTGCAGTAAAGGTAAACTCTTTTAAAAAATTGGCTTCTAAATTTATAAAGGGTTGGTCTGTAAAGAAAGTAGAGATAAAACTACCATTATCATAGCGGTTACTAGTGAAATCATAACCTATTTCTAAATTTGGCCAAGTTTTAAAGTTACTTCTCAAACTAGCTTTATAATTCTGAGTAAAGCTTTCAGATTCTAAAACTTCTCCATTAATTTGGTTATTGAAAGTGTTAATCCCCAATCTGGCACTAGTTTCTACTTGAAATTTTCTAAAGCGCTTGCTGTAAGACCCAGATCCTGAAAAGGTTTCATCTGCAAAATTGCTACTGATGTTAAATGGTGAAGCGACTTGATTAATAGCTACCAGTTCTGTATCGTTTTTAATTCCGTTGATTCTATTGGTATAACTCAATCTACCTGTGATGTTCGTATAGTTGAACATATTAAAATTAAAATAGGATAAATTAAAAGAATTGGCTAAAGCATTTTCAAGTTCTCGGTTACCTCTAAATAGCCTGTTGTAATTATTAAATACGAAAGCTTCTGCATACTGGTTAACGTCTGTAAATTCTGCAGTCATTGCATAATCAAACCTAATTGTTTCGGTTCGTTTCAACTGAAGATTCAAATTCAAATCTGGAAGTAATTTCCACGTATTAAATGAAGTCTCTAAGCCCAATTGATCCGTACTCAAATCGTAGTTGTGCAATGTAAGTCCAGGCGTCAAGGTAAATTTTCCCGTAATTAACTTATATCTCGTCCCAAAAAATAAATCTCTAAAATTGTAAGTCACATCATTCTGTAAAGGAAAACGTTCACCATCTACCTCAGCACTTTGGTCAAAGTTTAGAGTCGCACCAGAATCTAACCTTTGAAAAATGGAACTATCAAAGTTTTGATAACTTAAGGTGGTTCCAACATTGAAACTAATGTTACTTTTTTTATTGAGCACCCGATAATAATCCACTTTAGCATCTAGCTTTTGGGTTTTAATTATCTTTTCTTGGTTAATATCAAAGTTCGACTGACCGGTGTTGGCTTGTAAAATTCCTGCAAAAGGCAAGAAATCTAAAATTGCATTGTAAAATGGATCTTCTTCTTGAGCCAAATGCTGGGCCTGTCCTGAAAAAATATCCTTCTCTGAAAGTGTATAATAAGCATTTACATTCTGATTAATAGAGAAAGGTTTATTGGCTTTATCTTCCAAGATGCGATTGTCTATAGTTCCAAATTGGGAAAATTGATTAGCAACTTCAGATTGATCTGAAAGCTTACCTAACACATCATAATCCAATTGAAAATTAGCATTAGGTTTGTATACGCTGCTAAGTTTCAACATTGCTAATTGATTCTTTTGGGTATTTTCAGTTTCAGTTACCTCATTTTCTCCACTAGAAATAAATTGCCGAATATTATTGGTTTGGAAATCAGTTTTATTACCAGAAAGCAATGCAAAGCCACTAATGTCAAGCTTTTCTGAAGCTTTATAAGTAAAATTGCCAGCCACAAATTCATTTTCTATATTTTGGGCTCTGTCATTTTGAGTCAATAAAAATCCAAGTCCAGAATCGTTGATGTTAAAACGCGTTCCGCCCCCACTGTTGAAGTTTCTAAAGCCCCCTGTGAAATTAAAGTAATCTCGAAAAGTAAAAGGCGTGTCGCCAGTATTATTAAAATTGGTGATGATATTTATACTATAATCAGGACTGTAATAAAATAGCTTAGGATTAGCTAGGTAGCGCGTTTCTTCACCATATCCTATGCCTGCATTGAGTTCTCCAAACCAAAAATTCTCTTTTCCTTCTTTCAATTTTATATTGATAGCCACATTTTCTTGGTCATTACCCAAACCTCGCATCTGGTCAACTTCGTTATAATTTCGCAAAACTTCAACCTTGCTCACCGCATCGGCTGGAATATTTTTGGTAGCTAGTTTGGAATCGCCATCAAAAAAGTCTTTTCCATCAACCATTACTTTTTGGACCTTTTTTCCTTCTACTTCAATACTCCCGTCATCATCGAGTTTCATCCCTGGAAGATTTTCAATAATATCGCCAAGCTTTCGTTCGTTGCCTCTAGCAAAGGAATCGGCGTCGTAAGAAATAGTATCACCTCTTATAGTAACCGGCATTTCATAAACCAACTCTACATCATCAAGTTCATCTGCCAGCTCTTGAAGTACATAAATACTTTCAATGACATTGAGGTCTTCTGGCATATAAGTTTCGGCAGATAAAGGCTGAAAACCTAAAAAATTAATTTCAAGAATAAAGGTTTTACCCTTCGGTAAATTTAGCTGAAAAAGACCCTCTTCATTAGTAATACTATAAGAGTCAATTTCTAAAGTTTCCTTTTCTTTGGCTATCACACTAGCCATTGACAGTGGGTTCCCAATAGAGTCGGTTACTTTTCCAATTAGTTTTGTCGTTTGAGAAAATCCTGAGTTTATACCAACACATAAACACAGTAAAATAAGTAAGTTTTTCATAAAAAAGTGAAATTCAAATTAGTTCATTCGAATTTCAATAGAGTTTCCTCCTCTTTTGCCACCACCATACATATCCTGCATTTCTTGAGTTTTTTCCAATACCATATCTTGAAATTCTTTTTGGGTAACCTGCTTACCCTTAGAAGGTGCTTCTATGTCAACTTTTTCTTTTGGATTCAAAATAAGCTTAGAACACAAGATCGTTGTTTTACCAGATTGCACTTCCATAATAAGTCCTGGCAGCCCCCAAAACTCACTTGGTCCATGACTTACAGGCACCTGTGGAGTATACCAAGCTACGATTTCAATAGATTTCGGCATTTCAAATTGATCTAGTGGGGATACTATGCTATCATTTTCTAGTAAAGTATTTTCTTCGTCCCCCTCTTTTTCCTTTTTCCTCAATTCTGTAAAAGCAGTTTTGTCAAGTTCTTTGACTGCAACAGCTTTGAAAACAACATACTGACCTATTTGCTTTGATTCGTTTACCAATTCCCATTTTAAAACTGGCAAAGAATCTTGAATAAGAAAGGACTTGCCAAAAAACTCTTTTGATTCTAAATACAAACTGTCTTTGATGTGTTTATACTGACTCCCAGATTGAAAGTTTCCCATCATTCCGCTCATCATGCCAGACCGACCTGTTGGTGCAGCTAAATTTTGTTCTTCCTGGTATAGAGACTCTTCTGAGTTGAAGTCTAAAGTGTAGGTTTTTTCAAATTGCTTTTTCATCATTTCAGCAATTTGAGCTCTCATTTGATCGTTTATCTGATCCCCGCCTAGTTTCATATCGAAAACAGTCTTGGATTGATAAGTCGCTTGACCAGTAAACGTTTGAGCATTACCAAATGAAATGCTTAGGCAAAAAAGTAGAATAAAAATAATTTTCATAATGGTTTAATTTTTAAGAGGATTGATCAAAAGACGATAACTAATAAGTAATGTTACGATTTTTCAATAAATTGATACTTTAAAATGACTAATTTATATAGATTTTACTCAATATTTGAGTGATTTCATCGATTTTTATCTCGATGTAAAAGGTTCCTCAAAATATTCACATTTTATTCTTAAGAAATAAAGTATGAGTTGAGGAAGACAAACTATGTTAAGGACGAAGGCTAATTCACTTTCAAATTTACTAGAACCACCGGTTTAGATTATAAAGAGACTATAGGTCTAAACCTTAAAAAACTTACCATTACCTAGAGTGAGAAAGAGATTCCTCGTCGAAGCAAAAAACTTCTCTGTCGGAATGACAATGGTGAGTTGGTGGCTGAGTGACCCGCTTTTTGTAGCGGGGTGTATCGAAGCCAGGTTGAGATAGACCTTTTCAACATTCAGAACATCACCTATAAAGATTCCGCATCGCGGCTACCGCCTTGCACGGAATGAAGAGATTCCTCGTCGAAGCAAAAACAGCTTCTCTGTCGGAATGACAATGGTGAATTGGTGGCTGAGTGACCCGCTTTTTGTAGCGGGGTGTATCGAAGCCAGGTTGAGATAGATCTTTTCAACATTCAGAACATCACCTATAAAGATTCTGCATCGCGGCTACCGCCTTGCACGGAATGAAGAGATTCCTCGTCGAAGCAAAAAACTTCTCTGTCGGAATGACAAATAACCCTAATGTCTTCTATCCATAAGTAACCTAACGCCTACTTGGAAGTTATTTAAATCCCTTACATTACTGTTAAAAATAGGATTTAAATTATATTGAGCAAAAATCGCGACCGTCTCCCAGCCTACGAAAGCACTTAAACCGTATAGCAAATTATTGGTGTTGAAATCGTCACGTTGCTTAAGTTTTTCATCTCTACGTCCGTCATCAAATTTCAATTTTTGAGTGTTCCGTAAGTTGATCCCTACAAAGCCTCCGAGCCCCACTTTAAAGTCCTGGTCTGTAAATCGTTTATTTCCATTGTCTAAGACTGTAGTTTTAGAATTACCAAATTGAAGGTGAACGGGAAGAATCAAATTGTCCATTCTGAATTTGGACTTTTCCAGATCAAACTCAAAAGGTTCCAGCACAGTTTGTTCACCATTTGCAACAAAAATGGTGTTGTTTTTAGGCTTTAAGCCATTAAACTGAAAGGAAACTCCATAATTGATGCGTAAAAAGTTGCTTTCTTTAAATACTCGTGTACTCCATTCGTAACCAATCTCGAAACTCCGGCTTCCTCCAAATTTAAATAACGTATTATCTATACTTCCACCATCTAAAACTGCATTATTAAAAGAAATACCTATAAATAAATCACTAAACGTTCTGTTAGAATATGGAAGATCTCTTTCTTTTAAAGATTTGCTATCTGTTTCTTTTTTGGAGGATATATCAAAAAGTTTGAATGTAAAAGACGATGGACTTAAGCCTAGTTCATTGATTATGGTCGAATAGGAGTCATAATCCTGAAACTGCTCCAAATCTACCTCTCCATACTTTCTTTTTTGAAAAGAGGCCCAATCGTAAACCAAGCCCTGAGCATCCTGAATGTTTTTGGCAGACTCTTCGGCGACCTCTAGCTTAAGGTCTTGTGCTTCCTGTTCTGAAAGATTTCCATCTTCTAATTTTGAATTGATTTCTTTAACTTTCGATTTTAAAAACTCTTTTTCTTCACTTTCTATTCGTGTAAGAATTGATTGTAGCTCAGAAGCTTCCTCTTCATCAAAGGCAGAAAAATCTCTCCCCTGGGCAACCAATTGATTGCTCCACAAGCTTGCCAGAAAGGCGAGTGTAATTATAATTTTAATAGGCATGATACATTTTTTTTAAGTTGAACAATAGATTAAATAGGCAGAATAGTCTTAATACTGGCGCCGACCACTCTGATTTTTTTGTATTATCTAGCTCCAAGACTAGATTTTAATTCGTTGAAATTGACTTCAATAAGTTTCCAAATTTTGTCTTTGAAGGAGTTAGAGTCTTCAAGATCGATTTCAGCCAAAAGGCTTTCAGCTGAAAGCTGATCAAAGAGCTCTTGGTCCTTCTTAGAAGATAATTTTGCTCTGGCCTGAGCCAAAAGCGCATCGACCTCGTTCATTTTCTGTTCGGTAAATCGCTCATTTTCCAACTCCTGCTCCACCTCAGCCAATAAGGTGTTGGCTTTTAGTTGGATAGGATTTTGAACATCAGCGCTTATCGGTTGAGGTGTCTTCCATTTTAGTTTTGTGTGAGAAAATTGAACTGATGCAGTCCTAATCTCCCCTCTTTGAAGTTGATTTACAGAGACTAGGCTTCGTTTTTTAACCTCAACATTCTCTGTTTTACTTTTTTCTGAATTTACTACAGGAACCTTATTGTTTGTAGAAAAATACATGGGCGTAAGTAAAACTAAAAGTCCGATAAATCCTGCGGCAATTCCGCCCCACAGCCACGGGCTTTTAGATGAACTTGAGGTGGCTAATTCTCCGGTAATTTTTCCCCAGGCTTCATCGGTGGGTTGGATTTCCCGCTGATTGAATTTATGTTGTAGGTCGTCTTTAAACTTGTCCATGAGATTTGGATCTATGTGTTTCTATTTTTATTTTAAGTAATCGCTTGGCTTTAAACAGCTGCGATCTTGAGGTGGCTTCTGTAATATTTAGGGTATCTGCAATCGATTTATGCGAATAGTCTTCCAAGACATTCATTGTAAACACCAGTTTATAACCCTCTGGTAATTCATCAATAAAGCCTTGTAATTCTTCAACAGATCATTCAGTGAGGCTTGGTATTTCAACTTCTTCATACTGATCGAAATTATCGGTTGCAAACTCCAGGCGTTTCTGCTGTCTAAGAAAATCAATAGCAGTTGTGACCATGATCCGACGTACCCAGCCTTCAAAGCTGCCTTTGTGCTGGTACGTTTTGAGATTTTTAAAAACTTTGACAAAAGCAGTGGACATCACATCCTCTGCATGGTGAAGGTCTGAAATATACATCCTACAAACCGATAGCATTTTGGGTGCAAACTTCTTGTATAAACGATACTGAGCCTTTTGGTTATGGCGCTGAGCATCCTGGATGATTTGCTCTAAGTCCTTATGTAAGTTTATCAGTTTCACGGTTGATCTTGGTGTCTATAAATATAGACGATAAATAAACCTTTAGCGTTGCCTGCAACTTACAATTAATATTGAAAAAATTTAAAATTTAACCCTCACCCAGCATCCGTTGTTAGGTTTGACGAGGGTTTAGACTAATAGTGTAAAGATTAAAAAATTGTTCTGTACAAATTCAAAAAAGAAAAAAAGCAGGTCTATAAGCCGGATTCTGTTCCCGATGGTTATCGAGACCCTATCATTTATCTAGGGCTTTTGTTACCAAAAACCTCGATCTGTTTACCCTCCAAGATCGGGCGCACAACCCTCAAGCCTTGGTTTACATAACATTTCACCACATAGAGTTTACCGATTTCACTACAGCCGAACTGTACTTGCTTTCTGTTGCACTGGTCCTTTCCCAAAATGAATTTAGGATGACGGGCGTTACCCGCTATGTTGGTGCTATGGTGTCCGGACTTTCCTCTCTCCCACTAACGGGACAGCGATAGGGCGACCTGCAGAGCAAAAGTAAGATTAATTTTGTGATATTCGTTTATTCGTGAAGTCGTGTATTCGTTTTGCGTTGACTGTTTTTGGTTAAGAGTTTTTTTGTGGACTGGTGGACTGAGAAATGTAATTTTAAATTGAGAATTATTAATTATGGATTTTCCTTAATCGTGGCTTCGATACAATTCCGACGAAAGTGTCGTAATAACCTGCCTGAATGAAGTCGTCGGACAGGCTCAGCCACCAGAAAAAATCACTCATTCAATTGTAATTCCTAAAACCTACTAAAAGACTCACAAACTCATCAACTAATGGGCTGGTCAACTAAATTTAAAATTAATGATTATGGTCTTTCCTACAACCTGATCCCTAATACCTAAACCCTATTTAATGCTTTAATTCACTCCTTCCCTATTCAATCCTACGCGATAAAGCGAAGTCCGGGCGGTAATGTATAACTCATTGCGGTCTTTGCCGCCAAAAGTCACATTTGAAGGTTGTTCGGGAACGGTAATGGTTTTTAGTAATTTTCCTTGGGGTGAAAAGACGTCCACCTGAGGTTGACCACTGGTAGTGAGGTACACATTCCCCTGCTGATCGATGGTCATACCATCGCCACCATACTCCACAAATAGTTGCTTTTTGGATAAGGTACCGTCGCCTTCAATATTATAACTATACGTTCTTTCTGCACCTGGGTCTGTGATGTAAAGTATTTTTCCATCTGGGGTTCCAATCAATCCATTGGGTTTTATTAAGTCATCGGTGACGCGAATCACAGAATTTTTATTCGGCGAAATATAAAAAACATGCATGCCTTCCTGAGGTAGATTTTCTAAATCTCCACCATACCTTGGATCGGTGAAATAAGCACCGCCTTTGGCATCTGGCCAAATATCATTGGTTGTATTGAAAGGTTTGCCATTGTATTCTGAAGCGACCACTGAACGTTTTCCTTCTGGAGTCGTTAATGTGATTTGTGCTTTACCGCCTTCGCAAGCCAAAAGATTTTGATTCTGGTCGAAGTATAAACCGTTGGCTCCATTACTATTTTCTCGATACAACTCCAAACTGTCTGCTGTCGTCCATTTGTATATTTTACTTTCTGGAATGTCTGTAAAGTACACATGACCATTCTTGTTTACCGCAGGGCCTTCTGTAAATTTAAAGTCAGTAGCTAGCTGCTCTATTTCACTAGTGATTTCAATTTCTGACTGTACTTTTGTTTTCGCTTCAGAGTTAGAGTCTTTTTTCTTGTTGTTTTGACCACAGGAAAAAAGAACTAAAGCAATAAGTGAATAGGTTATGGTTTTCATTGAAATTTTATTTTAAATATTTGATTCGAAAGTTAAGGATTTCTATGGGAGTGGGAAAATGGTTGAATTCGTGTAGTCGTGTAGTCGTGTAGTCGTAAATTATAATTTTGAATTAAGAATTTTCCTAACACCTAATTCCTATTATCTAAAACCTTCTTAGAAACTCACAGACTCAAAAACTAAAAAACTGATTAGTCGATTTTTTTAAATTTTAGCGCCCGATCAGGATAGTCAGTAATCAATCCATCCACTCCCATTTTTAAGAGGTTTTTCATTTGGTCAGGCTCATTAACAGTCCACGGAATCACTTTCATTCCGCTTTCATGGGCGTCTTTGACTAAGTCTTTGCTGACTAATGGAAAGTAGGGGCTGTAAATTTCAGGTAAAAAGCCAAGTTCATTTATAGCGGTATCGAAATCCATATCATACACTAAAGCCGCTAGGCGAACTTCAGGATACGATTGGTGCAGCGCTTTTAAAATTCTAAAATCAAAACTCTGCAAATTCACGCGTTCCAATTTAGTTTCTAACTGGAGTAAGCCGATAACCAACTTGACAAATTCAGCAGGTTTTGGATGATAGACATCATCTCCTTCTGGCAAACTTTTCAATTCGATATTATACTTGATTTTCTTGCCGTGATTTCTACTAATATTATCAGCCATATTCAGCACTTCTTTCAGTAAAGGCTTGTAGGCCGACTCTAGTTTTTGTTCAGGAAATGCGGGGTAATAAGTGCTTCCGCAGTCGTAAGTTTTCACTTCTTCATAAGTCATCTGATAGATGTTAAGCTCTTTTTCAGTTTCTTTATCAATAGTATTACCTGCAAGGTTTTTACAAATATCCGCATTCATCCAGGGCTCGTGAGATACTACCAATTGACGATCTTTTGTGACCACCACGTCAAGTTCCAGGGTGTTCACACCAATATCTATAGCTTCCCTAAAAGCTTGTAAAGTATTTTCAGGTGCTAAACCTCTGGCACCTCTATGACCTTGAAGATCAAATTCATATGTCGTCAATTTTGAAATACCTTTATCGTTTTGTGCCTGAGTTCCTATTAGGGGTAAGGTAAGTAATAACATGAGGATATATTTCATTACTGCATTATTTTATGATCAATAAATTTCTGACTGGAGGTAAACACCGACTCCCAGTCTTTGGACCTTAAATCACTGGCAATGACATGGTTTGCTGTATTTGGGAAGGCTTCTTTTTGTTTATTAGACGCCACGGTTCCTAGCTGCTCATACATATCCAGCATGGCTGAAACAGAAACAACCTGATCTTGTTCTTTCTCATTTTTATAATAGTAGGCCAAAAACACAGGACAGGTCACCGCTTCAAAAGTCTCTTCAGTCATTGTTTCTTGCAACATACCAATCAAAGCCACGTAGGCATTAATATGATACTCAGTCGACCAGTATTTATTTTCTGGATCTTTCCTATCCATTTTTTGAACTTCTCCACCTATCATCGATTTGAACATCTCACGACCTTTTGGAGTTGTAATTTGTCCCATCATTGGATTTTTAAGACCAACAAATGGGGAGTACAAAAGCAATCCTGCGATGTCGTTATGCTTGGAAGCTAAATGTAAACTGAGTGTTCCACCTGTTGATGTACTTATCAGCACTACTTTTTTTCCTAAAAGCTTAACCACCTTTAAAGCGTCTTCGGCGGAATCCAAATAGTTTTCTTTGGTCAGTTCCTCAAAACCTTCAACTCCGCTTCTGCCATGACCTTTAAGTCTGGAGTAATATACGTTAGCTTTGTATTCTTCAGCCAATTTAGAAACTACAGGCTCTGCTTCCATCCTACTAGCACCAAAGCCATGTAGATAAACAAAAGCAATGTCAGTTTGAACGCCTGACTCACCTGCCCAGGAAATCATAGCATTGTTGTCAGTTTTTAAATCTGGGACTTTTGACTCTTGTTCCTGTATCCATTGATCAATAGTTTCCAGGGAATAAGTTGAAGTTGATTGAGCAGAAAGCTGTGGAGAAATCCACAGCATCCAACTCATGATGACTATAACTTTTAAGGTATTTTTCATGTCTGAATTTTCTTATAAAACTAATTAAAATCTAATTGAAAATTGAGCTCCAAAGAATCTAGGTGGCCTCGCCATAAATGTGGGGAAACCAAAAGTATATTTTGTATTTCCTGCGTCTATAATAAACTCTTCATCCAAGGCACTAATCACAAAAAAGGTCAATCCTTTAGTTTGATCCAATCTAGCACCCAACCTTAAATTCAATAAGCCGTAACCATCCTGAGAAATAGCTTTTAAATTATCTTCCTGGAAAAAACCTTTAGATTTATAAGATTAGGTAGACAAAAGGAAGGCTTCTACCCTATTGGCAATGGAGACTGAAATATTTCCTCCTAAAAAATAAGAATGCTCTGGGGTGGGTTGAAATCGCTTCCGTGCAAGCACTTTTATTTTATTTCTTAAAAGGCAAACTAATGGTGCGAAGCAATCATTACTAATACTCAGGTATTTATCAGAGTTTGACTTCAGGTAAAAACACTTATGCTGTTGCTCTGTCTTTCAAAATTTCCTTGCAGATGATTTCACCTTGGTCTAAGCTGAGTCCTTTAGCTAATGCTGGGTTGGAAGCACAGGCATTTTTCCAGCCTTTGTTGGCAATTTCAAGAACATAGGGAAAGGTCACGTTAGTCAGAGCTAAAGTGGAGGTATAAGGAACCGCACCAGGCATGTTGGTCACGCAGTAATGCACCACATCATCTACGATATAAGTAGGGTCTTCGTGAGTAGTTGGCCGAGTGGTTTCAAAACAACCGCCCTGGTCTACCGCCACATCTACCATGACCGTTCCGGGGGTCATATCCTTAAGCATGTCTTTAGTAATTAATTTTGGGGCTTTAGCACCAGCAATTAAAACGGCGCCTATGATCAAATCAGCTGTTTTGATGTGCTTTCGGATATTGTATTCGTTGGAAAAAGCAGTAACTACATGACTTGGCATGATATCGTTTACATAACGCAGTCTTTTCATACTGATATCAAAAATGATGACACTTGCACCAAGACCTGCCGCCATTTTAGCAGCCTGTATTCCAACAACGCCAGCGCCTAAAACAAGAACTTTACCAGGGGTAACTCCCGGAACTCCGCCCAAAAGAATTCCCTTTCCACGAATAGGCTTTTCTAGATATTTAGCACCCTGTTGAGTGGCCATTCTGCCAGCAACTTCAGACATAGGGGTGAGAAGTGGTAAACTCCCGTCGTCGTCCTGAACAGTCTCGTAAGCGATACATATGGCTTTCGAGGCGATCATGGCATCAGTGAGTTTCTTACTAGAAGCAAAATGAAAATAGGTGAAAATAATCTGCCCTTTTCTGACTAACTTATATTCTTCTTCAATCGGTTCTTTCACTTTAACGATCATTTCCGCCACCTCATACACAGATGCAATATCCGGTAAAATCTCAGCACCTGCTTCCCTATAGTCTAAATCTGTAAATCCACTGGCAAGTCCTGCCTCAGCTTGAACGTATAATTGATGATTTCGCTTTGACAATTCAAAAACACCAGCCGGCGTAATTGATACCCTGCTCTCATTATTTTTGATTTCAATCGGAACACCTATTTTCATAAATACGTTTTTTTAGATTACACCCCTTTCTAGTTAAAGTATAAATATAAAATTTGCCACTAAATATTATTCACATCCCCTCCTTTTTAATTAAAAAATTATTTAAATATAATCTTTTAAAGAGTAAACCCCCTGTTTTAAGGTTGGTTTAAAATATCAATGCAAATTGTAAATTGTAACAAATAAGAATAATTTAATAGGACACAACTGAAAACGTCTTAAAAAATAAAAAACCCTGCGAATGCAGGGCTTTTAGGTATTATATAATAAAATCCATTTACATTTTCACATCGAATCTATCGAGTTCCATCACTTTGGTCCATGCATCTACAAAATCAGATACAAATTTCTCATCGGCATCATCTGTTGCGTAAACTTCAGCGAGTGCTCTTAACTCTGAGTTGGATCCGAAGATCAAATCCGCACGCGTTGCCGTCCATTTTACATCACCAGTATTTCTATCTTTTCCGATAAAAACCTGTCTGAACTCATCTTTAGGCTCCCATTTGGTACTCATGTCCATTAGGTTTACAAAATAGTCATTTGTTAATTGTCCTTCTCTATCAGTAAATACGCCATGGTCTGTATTGTTATAATTTGCACCTAGTGCTCTCATTCCACCGACTAATACGGTCATTTCTGGAGCAGAAAGTGTCAGTAATTGAGCTTTATCTACCAACAGTTCTTCCGTTGTTAGCGTGTATTGCTTCTCCTGGTAGTTAGTAAATCCATCTGCCATAGGTTTCAGCAATTGCATAGATTCAACATCGGTCTGCTCTTGTAAAGCATCTGTTCTCCCAGGCGTAAATGGCACTGATACAGTATGTCCAGCTTTTTCTGCCGCCTCTTCTATAGCCGCATTACCTCCAAGTACAATTAAATCTGCAATAGAGACTTTTTTTCTTGAGTTGTTTTTGTTGAATTTCTTCTGAATGGATTCTAACTTTGAAAGCACTTTATCCAGTTGTTTTGGGTTATTAGCTTCCCAGCTTCGCATTGGTTCCAATCTTATTCTTGCACCATTGGCTCCACCTCTTCTGTCGGAATCTCTATAAGTTGAAGCAGAATTCCACGCAGTCGTCACCAATTCTGAAGTGGATAAGCCCGACTTTAGAATATCTGCTTTTAAGGCTTTAATATCGGTATCTGTTATCATTTTATAATCTACTTCTGGAATTGGATCTTGCCAGAGGTAATCTTTGGAAGGGGCTTCAGGTCCAATATAGGTTGATTTTGGCCCCATATCTCTATGGGTTAATTTAAACCAAGCCTCAGCAAAAGTTTTGTTGAATTCCTCTGGGTTTTCATAAAAGAACTTTGAAATCTTTAAATACTCAGGATCTTTTATCATCGTTAAATCTGTTGTCAGCATCGTTGGTCTATGCTTCTTGCCTTCAATATGAGCATCAGGATAAATTTCTCCGGCATTTTTGGCCACCCATTGGTAAGCACCTGCTGGACTTTTGGTCAATTCCCATTCATTTTCGAAAAGAGATTTGAAGTAGCCCTGACTCCATTCCGCTGGAGTTTTGGTCCAAATCACTTCTAAGCCAGAGGTAATAGCATCCTCTGCTTTTCCAGATTTATAAGAACTCATCCATCCTAAACCTTGATTTTCTATGGAAGCTGCTTCTGGTTCTGGACCTACATTTGAGGCATCTCCAGCACCATGGGTTTTCCCTACAGTATGTCCACCAGCAATAAGAGCAACTGTTTCTTTATCATTCATTCCCATTCGGGCAAAAGTTTGACGTATGCCATCAGCCGCAAGAGCTGGATCTGGATTACCGTCTGGACCTTCTGGGTTCACGTAAATAAGCCCCATCTGGACAGCAGCTAAGGGTTGTTCTATATCGCCATCTTCATCATAACGCTTATCATTAGCTAAAAACTCATCTTCGGCTCCCCAATAGACATTGCTAGCCGGCTCCCAGGTGTCTTCACGACCACCACTAAATCCTGCGATCTCCAGACCCATATCTTCATAAGCAACCGTTCCTGCAAGAATCATCAAATCTGCCCAGGACAAGCTTTTTCCATACTTCTGCTTGATAGGCCATAACAGACGTCTGGCTTTATCCAGGTTAGCATTATCTGGCCAGGAATTGATTGGCGCAAACCGCTGCTGACCGTCGCGAGATCCTCCTCTTCCATCTGCTGTACGGTAGGTTCCTGCACTGTGCCAGGACATACGAATAAAAAACGGACCATAATGACCGTAATCTGCTGGCCACCAGTCTTGAGACGTGGTCATGACTTCCACTAAATCTGCTTTAAGCTGCTCATAATCTAAAGCAGCAAAAGCTGCTCTGTAGTTGAAATCTTCACCCATTGGGTTGGATTTTGACGTGTGTTGTCTTAGTACACTCAGGTCCAAACTATTTGGCCACCAGTCTTTTCCACCGGTTCTTTTGGTTTTTTCATTATCAGCTGGCTCTTGCTCTGCATTAGCCTGCATGCTGGCGTGAGGATTTTCGCCATCCTTTACTTTGATTTTAATACCTGTTACCGGACAGGTTTTGTATTCAGCTTCAGCACTCTGTTGAGCAAACACAGCTACTGTAAACAAACTGAATACTGCAATTAATAAATTTTTCATAGATATATATTTAAGTGTTATTAATATCAAAATTATAGCGAAACTATTCTCATAAGCACTCAAACGAATTAGTAGTTCTAATTGATATATAGTTTTATCCTATAGTCATTATAAACCAAATCAGATATAGCTATAATTCAAGCATTTACATGTAAATCATTCAGATTTTTAATTCACTGCTTTCATAAATATACTAATTTTATACATTGGTAATTATTAATCCTTCAATTTATATTTAATATTGAAACTCATAATAATGAGAACCATTTTTTTAATAAAATCATTCATATGTCTCCATCTGTAGTTTTTCAAATCGTCAACACCATTGTCTTACCTGCCTGGTTGATATTAATATTTTTCCCGAACAAGCATTGGAAGACTCCTGTAATTTATACGTTCGCCGCTACCATGTCGGTCGTTTACGCGATTTACGTCATCCAGGGATTTGGTGATTTGGACATGGAGTCCTTCAGTAAACTTGAAGGCATCAAAGCCATGTTTACTTCCGATGAAGCAGTAGTCACAGGCTGGGTGCATTATTTAGTATTCGATTTATTAGTTGGCCACTGGATATTGAAACAGTCACAAAAAGAAAACATCAACCATTTCCTAATCATCCCCTGTTTGTTACTCTGCTTTATGTTTGGCCCCGTTGGGTATCTGCTGTATTTTATTATTAAAACAGCTAAAACGAAGAAGTTGGGATAAAGGATCTTAATTACTAATTGTGAATTTTAACTTTCACTTGAGAGTGTTTCAGGTTCGAGCGGAGTCGTGAACGCTGGCATCTCGATGCTTCATGGTAGCTCCGATACGATTCTCCTTACGTAGAATCACCCGTCTGTATTCACATTCGGGCAGGCCTGCCTTAATGAGTTCGTCGGGTAGGTGGTTTTATGGAGTGAAACGGAATAAAATGTATTGAAATGACCTTATCAAAACCTTAGCGTGATTACAAAACAAAAAAGAGTAAGGCTTGAACCCTACTCTTTAAATACATACTCGTAAAAAAATCTACTGTTTTAGAAAATTAATTTGCTAAAGCGTTATCCACAATAGCCTGAATGGCTTCAACTGAAGGTACTGCTAGGTCACCGACTGCTGATACGGATTCAATTGAAGTTACAAGTAAGTTCGTTTCTGAAGCCATCTCGGGTAAACTAGGTGCAGCGTACATCGGGATCTCCAGTTCCAATTCATAAGTTGTATTAGCTATATTTAATAAGGCTTCAACTGCTGCTCCATTAACCTGAACTGCTACAATCACATCGAAAACTGCATTCTCGGCTCCAGAAAGATCTGATGGTCTTTCTAATCCTTCTTCAACTGAAGCGACAAGAGCTGCCAGGTCGTCATCTGATGGGAAGTCATTAGCTAAAATTTGTTGAAAGTCGCCAATAATAGCTACTCTGTTAGCTACAACCAGGTTCTCAATTTCGTTGGCTGCTGCAATCGCTGTTTCAGTTGAAGGATTTGCTTCGTAAGCTTCAATCGCACTCATTGCATCCACTCTGACTTGAGCATCTACCATAACTCTGGAAAAATCACTATCGGTTATGGTTCCTAAATCTTCTGTCAATTGACCAATAGGTCCATCGATAAAGTCGGCCACACCCGCAACCGCTGCTCTATTAGTTTCATATCCAGCCTGAACTTCAGTCATTAACAAATCGTCCACAATAGCCTGAATAGCTTCTACAGAAGGTACTGCAAGACTTCCAACAGCTGAAACTGAATTTAAAGCAGTCTCCAATAAATTCTGAGTATTCAATGAAGAAGGAATACTAGGCGCAGTATAAGTTGGAACGTCCAGACCTAATTCATAACGTGTATTTGCAATATTGAGTAAAGCTTCCACGGCAACTCCATTTATTTGCACAGCGGTAATCACATCAAAAGCAGCTGACTGCGTGTCCATCAAACCTTCAGGCTTATTTAACCGATCTTCCACTGAAGCGATAAGAGCTCCAAGATCTGCGTTGGATGGAAAATCGTTTCCTAAAATTTGTTGGAAATCTGTAATAATAGCAACTCGGTTCGCTACAACTAAATCTTCAATGGCGTTGGCAGCAATCACAGCATTCGCATCCGTTGGATTCAATTCATAAGCCTCAACAGCATTGGTAGCGGCTACTTTTGCTTGAGGATCTACAGTAGCACCGTCAAAACCTCCTTCTGCCATGGTAAGCTCACCAAGGTCGGCAGTTAAATTAGCGATAGGACCATCGATAAAATCCGCTACACCATCTACAGCAGCTCGAGTATTTTCATAGCCTTCCAAAGCTTGTTCTTCAACAATTCTGTTGTTATCATCGTCGCTACTGCAACCGACAATTACCAAAGCCAGGATCATCATTGTAAAAATTGATTGTTTCTTAAAATTTTTCATCGTTATATTTTTTTGTTTTCATTACTTACGCTCGAACTTGAATTAGGGTTCAAAAGAAAAATGGTTTTAACTCTTATTAACAAAAAAAGTTCGTCGAAAAATTCGAAACCTTGGGAACGTTTCGAAATGACGTTGACTGTGGCTTCGAATGGTAGCTTCGATACAATCCCGACGAAAATGTCGGGATCACTCAGCCACCAGTCGTCGTATCACTCAGCCACCAGAATGGGGTTGGTCATTGAGTGTTTTTATGGAGTGCAACGGAATAAAAATGTATCGAAATGACGTTGTCAACAACTTAGAAAGGTAGCTTCGATACAATCCCGACGAAAATGTCGGGATCACTCAGCCACCAGAATGGGGTTGGTCATTGAGTGTTTTTGTGGAGTGCAACGGAATAAAAATGTATCGAAATGACGTTGACTGTGGCTTCGAATGGTAGCTTCGATACAATCCCAACAAAAATGTAGGGATCACTCAGCCACCAGTCGTCGTATCACTCAGCCACCAGAATGGGGTTGGTCATTGAGTGTTTTTGTGGAGTGCAACGGAATAAAAATGTATCGAAATGACGTTGTCAACAACTTAGAAAGGTAGCTTCGATACAATCCCGACAAAAATGTCGGGATCACTCAGCCACCAGAATGGAGTTGGTCATTGAGTGTTTTTGTGGAGTGCAACGGAATAAAAATGTATTGAAATGACGTTGTCTGTGGCTTCGAATGGTAGCTTCGATACAATCCCGACGAAAATGTCGGGATCACTCAGCCACCAGTCGTCGGATCACTCAGCCACCAGAATGGGGTTGGTCATTGAGTGTTTTTATGGAGTGCAACGGAATAAAAATGTATCGAAATGACATTGCTGTTCACCCCGATTCATGATTCACTTATGACGACTCACGTCTCTCCTACTACACCACTACTCCATTATACAGCTATACGAGAAACAATAAACTAAAAACAGTAAACTATTCACGACTCACACAACTAAGGAACTCAGAAACTAGTCTTCTACAAACTCTCCATGATATCAGCCAACTTAGCGTTAAGGTCATTGATGGCATTGGCGTAACGCTGGTCCCAGTCGGAAAGTTGGTCTTTGTTTTCCATTTCAATTTGATACTGCAGGCCTGGAAGTATCCAAGAGGCATAGCCGCTAAACGGATCGGAGGAAGCGTAAAGCGATTTGTACCAGTCTCTATAAGGCATGCCTTCAGGGTCCAGGAAACTCTTTTCCAACGCCATCAGCTTAGCATTCAGTCGTTTCGTTCGCTTTTTGCTTAAGTTCCCGCTTTGAAGTTGTTCCTCAAAGGCTTTCGCCACTGAGGTAGTGGAGAGTTTTAAGCTGGATATCGCTTGGCTTGAAGCTGTAAACCCAGTAAAATCAGAATAAAAAGACTTTACCTGCTGAGTTGCGTTTTCAAAATGCAGTTCCAAATCTGTAGCATACCGCTCTATATCGTAAGGAATAAGCTCGGCATTGGCCAACCTTAAGCTCAAGATACCCATCAGTTTTTCGACCATAGGTCCCATCTGAAATTCGGGATCTACGAAATTCTCGTAATAATAAAAGTCATCGTAATTGGTATGGTATAAGGTAGGTCCGCTGGCTCCACCACTTAAAGAGGGCACGCCGGCAAACATATAAAAGGCAATATGATCTGAGCCCCCACCCAGATTTCCAATATTGGGCTCTGGCTTCTCACCCGCCCAATGCTCATAAACGCTTTCCTCTGTGTAGGGATAGTCTACCGCCTTGGCAGCGCCAGCAATAAGGGTTTTGAGACTCGGGGCCGATGACGCTCGAAAGGTTTTCCCAGATACAGCTCCATCTAAATTAATATAAGCCACCGCTTTAGCCTTTAGCTCATCCTTCATCTGCTCCACCCATTCGCTAGAGCCAATTACCCCATGTTCCTCGGCATCCCAATGGGCAATCATAATCGACCGATTGGGTCTTTTTCCAGCTTCGGCTAAACGCCCTAATGATTCTGATAAGCTCAACAGCATGGCGGTTCCCGAATTGGGATCTGTCGCTCCAAAAGCCCAGGCATCGTAATGGCAGCCTAGAATCACCCATTCGTCTGGTTGTTCTTTGCCTTTTAAGGTCGCAACAACATTATAAATCTTGGTCATTTTTTTGGGTTGGTCCACTTTGAGTCTTACTTTCAGATCCTTTCCACCGTCTACTCTATAGGTATAAGGCAAACCGCCTTGCCAATCTTGAGGAACCACCTCGCCTTTCATATATTTAAAAATAGACTCTGCGGCACCATAACCAATAGGCGTGACAGGAATAGTATGCAGACCTGCATCCTCTGGCGCCAAACGCTCTGGAGTGTCCTTATGGTCTAATGGTAAGGCGGGTTGGTAAGGCGTCAACGGATCACCAGTCCAGTCGGCGGTAAGCAAAGAGCCACGTTGGATGGCACTAGGGTTGTAATACACGCCTTCGGGGAAGGTTAAGCCTTTGGTAAACCCAGAATCTTTAGGATCGGTGTAGATAATAAGTCCGACTGCTCCATGCGCTTCGGCAAATTTGGCCTTATACCCGCGGAAGTTGCCACCGTATCTAGCAATCACGATCTTACCCTTAACCGATACACCGAGTTCTTCCAGCTTTTCAAAATCGGCTTTGGTGCCGTAATTGGCATAGATCACCTCAGCAGTCACGTCTCCACTTCCTGAGTAGGCATTCCAGCCTTTTACAAGAGTGGCGTTTTGCGAATAGGGATCTTCTGCCAGAGCTTCCTCTTTCTGATCGAGTATTTTGGAGACTGGCGACACCACTTCTACCAATGAGGTTCCAGGACCGCTACTCATATATACTTCGTAAGGATAGGTGTCTACCGACCAACCAGCTTTATCCATAGTTGTAACCATATAATCTCTTACCTTTTCGTTGGCGGGCGTCCCAGCGATGTGGGGCTCTTGGGTTAAGGTTTTTAGATGGGTTTTAAAGTCAGCCGGCTTTACCTGATTTAAAAAATCGATTTCCTGTTGAGCTTGAGTTTCGGCAGAGGCTGTTGTAAAGCCTGTATAGGTTTGTGCGTTTAAGCTAGCACTCACCAATAGAACTATAATAAAATATCGCATGGGTTATAGGGTTTAATGATACTATTGTGAATTTAGATAATTTTTAGACTCTTGATTGGGGTAGAAGTTAAAAATTTGGGGTCCTCTTATTTTTTAGTTCAGTTTGCATAGCTATTGAAGAGTTGTGTCTCAAAATAAACTGACTTCCACTATATTTGACTGTAAAAGATAAAAAATGAATCAACTACCATTTTCTCCTGATATCAATAACAATGCATTAGCTAGTATTTTTAATTATACTTCAGCAACTTATAAGTTTTATTGGTTTTTAGCTATTGTCGAGGAAGTTGAAAGGGGTAATAAAGAAATTCAGAAGGATAGATTATTTGCACGTATGATTTCGAATGCTTGGTATCCAGTAAAGTATTTTAGATTATCATTCGGAAGTCAAGACCACATATCCCAACTCATAAACGATTTCTTCAATTCTACCTCTATAAAAGTTAGTGATGATAAAGCAGAGATAAGAAAGTGCTTAATTGAAACTAAAGACATCACTATTTTAAAAAAGCTTTATCACCTCGATAAAAATGTTCCACATAAGTTTCTAAGCCCTTGGTTTAAAGGATCTAAAAAGTCAATTTACGAATCCTCACAACTAGATTTTCAAAATTCAATTTATCACCTTTTTAAAAATCATATTATAGTCAATGATAATTGGTACGACTATATTCGATTAAATGCCAAAGTAATCAAAGACTTTATTTATTGGAATTTAGCTTTATTTATTCAAGCTAGAAACCCTAGTACCCCAGATGTTATTAATAAACTGATAAAGCCAGCTAAACGAAATAGTTTAACCAAACAGCGAAACAAATTTTGGAATATTTATCTTGAAAAAAGACCTGAAACTAAATGTATTTTCACCAATGAGACATTGAACCCGAAAAACTATCACGTTGACCATTTTGTGCCTTATTCATTTGTCTCTCATGATTTGATTTGGAACTTAGTTCCCATAAACTCAAATTTTAATACCTCTAAAAGCAATAAACTCCCATTAGTTAAAAAATATTTTGATGGCTTTTATAAGTTACAAAATGATGCTATACAAGTATTTGGAAAATCGATGCCAAAAAATTTTAAAGAAGAGTATTTATCAGTTTTCCCTAATTTTGAAGATAATGAGCAAATAAATTATAGCCAATACAAAGACGTTATAAGTCCGCTTATCACTGTTGCTCACAATAATGGATTTGAATATTTAAATTAAGTTATGGCATCCAAAAATCAATTTTCTCATTGCACAGCCAAAGAAAGAGATAAGATGTCTTTTCCTAGCAAGCTTTTATTGGATAAAAAATTGATTGTAGGCGAGACTCTCGATTTTGGGTGTGGCTTTGGGAAAGATGTTGTAGAATTAAAAAAGAGAGGTCTGAATATTTCTGGTTACGATCCTGAATATTTTCCCCACTACCCCACCAAAACTTATGATACTATACTGTGTCATTATGTCCTAAATGTTATCCAAAGTCAAGACCAAGCAAAAGTTTTGTTTGAAATTTCCAAACTTCTAAAGTTTGGAGGAAAAGCCTATTTCAGCGTAAGGAGAGATATTAAAAATGCAGGATTTAGAACTCATTTTATCCACAAGGTTAAAACTTTCCAGACCAATGTTATACTTCCCTTCAAAACAGTTTTTAAAAATGATAATGTTGAAATCTACGAATACCAACATCATTGTTTTTTAAATCAAAATAATCCTGAAGCTAGTCCTTTTTTTGAAAGACTTGAACCTAAAGATCAAGCGGGCGAATTAGCGAGTTGTTTTGCTTTTAGTGACAAATTTCCTGTTTCAGAAGGTCACACACTGGTAATTCCTAAAAGAAAAGTCTCCGATTATTTTGAACTTAGTTTTAGAGAGCAATCTGCATGCTGGTTTCTAGTGAATTTGATTAAAGCAGATTTACAAAACAAATTCAATCCAGATGGGTATAATATAGGTATTAATGTTAATGAAGCTAGTGGTCAAACTATTCCACATGTTCACATTCATATTATTCCGCGTTATAAAGGTGATGTTGAAAATCCTGCCGGAGGTGTTAGAGGGGTAATTCCAAGTGAGAAGGAATATTGAATGTTTTAGTAAATCTTTAAAATATTTATTTACCAGAAATGGTGCGATATTTTTTTATTACTAAATCAATCCCTTGTTTGAATTTAGATAATTTTAGACTCTTGCTCGGAGTAGAAGTTAAAAATTTGGGAAAGGTAAATAGGTTATTTTTTTAATATTTTAAAAACCAAGAGATTACTTATTTAATTTCATATCCTTAGCGTTAGATGTTGTGAGTTTTGAAAGAATTTATTAGATTTAAGTTCTTTAAAAGAAGAAAGCGACCCGTAAAGGCCGCTTTAAATGTTTTCACAACGGAATAATCCTTATTGTGAATTGCTTCAAAATTGTGAAACAAAGATATTAATATAATTAGATAACCAACATATTATGAAAAAAATTTTAGGATTGGATTTAGGGACAACTTCCATTGGATGGGCTTTTGTAAAAGAAGCAGAAAATGAAAACGAAAAGTCATCCATAGTTAATACTGGTGTAAGAGTGGTTCCTATTTCAACTGATGAAGAAAATGACTTTAAAAAAGGAAATAGTATAACAATTAATGCAGATCGGACCTTAAAAAGAGGCGCAAGAAGAAATAAGTTTAGATATCAGCTTAGAAGAAAAGCATTGATTGATGAATTAAAACTTATAAATTTTATAAATCAGAAAACCAAACTGACGGAAACCGGTAAAAACTCATCACATGAGTTATTGAGTTTGAGAAATAATGCTGTTTCTGAGAAATTAAAAAAAGATGAATTTGCTAGGGTTCTTTTATCAATTAATAAGAAGCGTGGGTATAAAAGTAGTAGAAAAGCTAACAATAGCGAAGAAGGAGAGTTAATAGATTCAATGGACATAACCAAAAAGTTGTATGACCACGATTTGACACCGGGCGAATTTTCATTTACACTATTAAAAGATGGTAAGAAATCTTTACCAGACTACTATCGATCTGATCTTGAAAATGAATTTAATAAAGTTTGGAATCATCAAAAAAAATATTATCCCGAAGCCTTAACTGCAGAGCTTTTTAAAGAAGTTGAAGGCAAAAATAAAAACCAAACTTGGAAGATTTGTGAAAAACCATTCAGTATCAAAGGAATTAAGATAGATGGAAGTAAAGCAGATAAAAAATTAGAGACCTATAAACTCAGAAAACTAGCATTATCTGAAAAAATAGGACTAGAATATTTAGCAATTGTTTTACAAGATATAAATAGTGAGATTAATAAGTCTAGTGGTTATTTAAGTGAAATTAGTGACCGTAGCAAGGAACTACATTTCAACAATATGACCGTTGGTGAATACCAATACAAGCAGATCGCTAAAAACCCTCATAATAGTTTAAAAAATCAAGTATTTTATAGGCAGGACTATCTTAATGAGTTTCAAAAAATCTGGGGAAAACAAGCTGAATTTTATCCAGAGTTGACAAATGAATTAAGAGATAAAATTCAAAATGAAATCATTTTCTACCAGCGAAGGCTTAAGTCTCAAAAAGGACTAATCAGCTATTGTGAGTTTGAGAGTTGGGAACAAGAAGTAATTATTGACGGGGAAAAAAAGAATAAAATAGTAGGACACCGTGTTGTGCCAAAATCATCTCCCTTATTTCAAGAGTTTAAAGTATGGCAAAACTTGAACTCTGTTAGAATTACGAATGTCAAAACTAACGAGGTATACCATATCGAAGAAGAGACAAATAAAGAGCTTTTTCAAACATTAAATTGGATTGATAAATTAACTGATAAACAATTTTTGAAGGAATTGGGCTTAAAGCCAAATGAATGGAAAATAAATTTTAAAACAGTCGAGGGAAACAGAACTAATTATAATTTACTTAAAACTTACAAAGAGATTTTAAGAATTGAAGGCTACGACAATATTGACTATTCTAATATAGATGGAGAGGATCTAATTGAGATTTTAAAAAAATGTTTTGATGAAATTGGAATTGATAAAGGAATTCTTGAATTTAATTCAACATTAAAAGGAAATCCTTTTTCTAAACAAGAGTCTTACGAATTATGGCATTTACTTTATTCCTATGAAGACGATTTCACAAGAACAGGAACCGAATCGCTTGAACAAAAACTAAAATCAACATTTGGATTTAAAGATGAGCATTTACACTATTTAATAAACATCAGTTTTCAAGATGATTATGGTAGCCTAAGCGCAAGAGCCATTAGGAAGATATTACCTTATCTGGAGGATGGTAAATTGTACTCAGAAGCATGTGAACTAGCAGGATATAACCATTCTAATTCTATCACAAAAAAACAAAATGAGGAAAGAGAGCTTAAACCAAAGCTTGAAATACTAAAGAAAAATAGTCTAAGAAATCCTGTTGTTGAGAAAATACTTAACCAATGTATAAATGTGGTCAACGCAATTATTGAAGATTCTGAAATGGGAAGACCAGACGAAATTAGAATTGAACTCGCTCGAGAACTTAAAAATACAAAGGAGCAACGGAGTGAAATGACTAAAGCGATAGGAAGAGCAACCAAAGATCATGAGAAATATAGGAATGAAATAAAAAGTAAGTTTGGTTTGCCACACGTTAGCCGCAATGATTTAATTCGCTATAAGCTTTATAAGGAACTTGAAACCAATGGATACCGTACTTTATATACTGATGAGTATATAAAGCCTGAAGACTTATTTTCCAAAAAATACGATATCGAACATATCATTCCAAAATCAAGACTTTTTGATGATTCTTTTTCAAATAAAACTTTGGAAACGAGGAAAAGTAATCTAGATAAAGGGGACGAAACGGCTCTTGATTTTGTGGGAAGAAAATACGGTAAAGAAGGACTTGAAAAGTATAGAAAACGTGTCGAGGAGCTTTTTAAAGCTGGAAAGATTAAATACTCTAAACAAAACAAGTTATTAATGTCTTTAAATGATATACCAGAAGATTTTCTAAATAGAGATCTAGGTACTTCTGCTTATATCGCTAAAAAAGCTGCTGAAATTTTACTAGATATTACAAGACGTGTTAGTTTAACTTCTGGAAAAATCACTAGTAAGTTGAGAGAAGATTGGGGTCTAATTCAAGTTATGCAGGAACTTAATTGGGATAAGTATGAAAAAGTAGGCTTAACCTATTATAAAGAAAATAAAGAAGGTAAAAAGTTACCTAGAATAAAAGATTGGTCGAAGCGAAATGACCACAGGCATCATGCGATGGATGCTATTACGGTTGCGTTTACGAAACCTGGCATTATACAATATTTAAACAACCTAAATGCCAAATCTAACAAGGAAATCTATAAGCTTGAAAATACCTATACCTACAAAGACGAAAAAGGTAAACGAAAATTTATTGCTCCTTTTCCAACTATAAGGAAAGAGTCTAAAGAGCAATTATCTCAAATTTTAATTTCATTTAAAACTAAAAATAAGGTCACTACTAAGAATAAAAATAAAATCAACGTAGAAGGTAATAATAAGTTTAAATATCAAACTGTACAAACCCCTAGAGGCCAACTTCATAAAGAAACGATTTATGGAAAGTCGCAGTATTACGAAACGAAACTTGAAAAAGTGGGTAGTAAGTTTAATCAAGAGATGATAGGCTTAGTTGCAAGCAAGACCTACAGAAAAGCTCTATTAAAACGTTTAGGTGAGTTTGAAAATAACTCTAAAATAGCTTTTACAGGTTCAAATTCTTTGACTAAAAATCCTATTTACATTAACGGGACACAAGAAACTGTTCCAGATAAAGTTAAGATGGCTTGGCTTGAAGGTCGGTATACGATTAGGAAAGAAGTAACTCCTGACTTGAAGCTGGATAAAGTTATAGATGATGGAATAAAGGCTATTCTTAAAAAACGATTAAAAGAGTTTAATGATAAATCTAAAGACGCCTTTGCTAATTTAGATAAGAATCCCATATGGTTAAATAAAGAAAAGGGAATCAAAATTAAGCGCGTTAAAATCAAGGGGGTATCAAATGCTGAACCTTTACACCATGCTAAAAACCATATTAATCAAGAACTTAAAGATAAGCATGGTGATTCGGTTCCTACAGATTACGTAAGTACTGGGAATAACCATCACGTGGCCATTTATAAAGATGACAAAGGTAATTTACAGGAAGAAGTTGTGTCTTTTTATGAAGCTGTTACAAGGAAAAATATTGGGCTCCCAATAATCAATAAACATCACGAAAAAGGTTGGGAGTTTTTGTTCACCATGAAACAGAATGAAATGTTTGTATTTCCAAATGAAGAAAATAGCTTTAACCCAAATGAAATTGATCTTTTGGCCTCATCACATCAATCACGGATAAGTGGGAATTTATTTAGGATGCAAAAATTTACAAATAGAGATTATTTTTTCAGACATCATCTTGAAACTAACGTAGATAATATTAAAGAAACTCATCATTTGAGTTGGTTAAGAACTGGTTTATCTGGAGTGGGACAGATTAAAAAAGTAAGACTAAATCATCTAGGTAAAGTAGTACAGATAGGCGAATACTAAAACTTAATTAAATGATAAAACGCACTTTATTTTTTTCAAACCCAGCCTATCTCAGCACCAAACACCAACAATTATATATTCGTTTCCCTGAAGACCATAAAGAAGATAGAACTGTTCCTATTGAAGATATTGGAATGCTCATTTTAGAGAATCAACAAATAACACTAACCAATGGCTTAATTACCAAATTGATTCAAAACAAAACGGCTATTGTTAACTGCGATCAGTTCCATTTGCCCATCAGTTTATTACAACCCCTCAATGGGCATAGTGAACAAATGGAACGCATCCGGTATCAAATGGATGCCAGCATTCCTTTAAAAAAGAATTTATGGCAACAAACCATTACCTATAAAATAAGGAATCAAGCCCATCATCTAAAAAAAAGAGAAAAGAACGGACTTAAATTGATTAACTGGAGTAAGCAAGTAAAAAGTGGTGATCTTGAAAATCATGAAGGGGTTTCTGCTGCTTATTACTGGCAACACTTATTTGATATCCCCAACTTTAATAGAACTCCTAAAGGGATTTCACCAAATCATTTATTGAATTATGGTTATGCCATTTTAAGAGCTTCAACAGCAAGAGCAATAATAGCAAGTGGTCTACTTCCCAATCTGGGTATTTTTCATCGCAATAAATACAATGCTTATTGTTTAGCTGACGATTTGATGGAACCATATCGCATTTACGTCGATGATCTGGTCTATGATATTATTAAAGATTTAGATGATCCAGATATTGAAATGAATACTGAACTTAAGATGAAGCTATTACAAATTCCAGTCCTAGACGTTACTATTGAAGGACAAAAAAGTCCTTTGATGAATGCCTTAAGCAGAACAACTACTAGTTTATTTTTCTGTCTTGAGGGAAGTTCAAGACGCCTATTATATCCTGAATTTAATTCATAACCAAATAATGATGGAACGTGGAAAACAAACTATCGAGATTAAATCAATATAGAGTTATGTGGGTAATGGTATTTTTTGATTTACCGACAGAAACCAAAGTAGATCGAAGAGCAGCCAATCGGTTCAGAAAATCCTTGTTGGACGATGGATTTGGTATGTTTCAATTCTCAATTTATACGCGATTTTGTGCCAGTCGAGAAAACATGCAAGTACATATTAACAGAATTCAAAAGTCACTGCCAAAGAAAGGAAAGGTTGGTATCATGCAAATCACCGATAAACAGTTTGGGATGATTGAGTTGTTTCATGGAAAAAAAGAAGCCTATATGGAACCACCCTCTCAACAGTTAGAATTATTTTAAACCTATATTTTCCTTTAGACCCTATCCATTTCTTTCATTTTTTTTAAGCTATTTATTGCTTAAAAAACAAGGTATCAGCATTTTACAGCTGATACCCTGTGAATCATTAATGAAAATACAATTTTGAAAGCAATTCACAACTTTTGTTCAATGGGAAATTATCTTGATCGCCTGTGAATCATTAATGAAAATACAATTTTGAAAGCAATTCACAACTCGATGAGATTTATAAGCTTTTGAAGCTTTCCTGTGAATCATTAATGAAAATACAATTTTGAAAGCAATTCACAACCTCTGTGGTTTGCTTTGGAGGATCTGTTTTCCTGTGAATCATTAATGAAAATACAATTTTGAAAGCAATTCACAACTAAGTAAACACTATCCCCAAGGTCAAATTGCCTGTGAATCATTAATGAAAATACAATTTTGAAAGCAATTCACAACCATCTGGAGCAAGTAAAGACCAAGCAAAACCCTGTGAATCATTAATGAAAATACAATTTTGAAAGCAATTCACAACTATCCCACCACAGCTTCTCTTATAGAGGGACCTGTGAATCATTAATGAAAATACAATTTTGAAAGCAATTCACAACAAATAAGGTTTTTCCTCTTTTGTACATTTCCCTGTGAATCATTAATGAAAATACAATTTTGAAAGCAATTCACAACTTCGCTCGCGAAAGCTTGCAAGTCTTCAAACCTGTGAATCATTAATGAAAATACAATTTTGAAAGCAATTCACAACTAAATATTACTTGCTACTTGAGCAACCATTCCTGTGAATCATTAATGAAAATACAATTTTGAAAGCAATTCACAACTGTTTCTCTTATATCTTTGAAAGCTGTGATCCTGTGAATCATTAATGAAAATACAATTTTGAAAGCAATTCACAACCCACAAGTGATGTATATAGCAAAGCCACAACCTGTGAATCATTAATGAAAATACAATTTTGAAAGCAATTCACAACCAAGTTTTATAGATTGATACTTGGCACTACCCTGTGAATCATTAATGAAAATACAATTTTGAAAGCAATTCACAACCATCTGCTGTAAATAGCTCAATAAAGGCAGCCTGTGAATCATTAATGAAAATACAATTTTGAAAGCAATTCACAACGCTGTTAGCTCCAACTTGTACTAAGGATTTCCTGTGAATCATTAATGAAAATACAATTTTGAAAGCAATTCACAACAGAAATCTATTTTTTTGTTGGCCAGATAATCCTGTGAATCATTAATGAAAATACAATTTTGAAAGCAATTCACAACTATTCCAAAGAAACAATGCTGTTCTGCTGCCTGTGAATCATTAATGAAAATACAATTTTGAAAGCAATTCACAACTGTTATATTTGTGTATGCAATTAATTCAACCCTGTGAATCATTAATGAAAATACAATTTTGAAAGCAATTCACAACTCAAGATGCTAGGCTAGCACTTGTAGGGGCCTGTGAATCATTAATGAAAATACAATTTTGAAAGCAATTCACAACCGAATTGAGCCAAACAACGTCAAACTCCACCTGTGAATCATTAATGAAAATACAATTTTGAAAGCAATTCACAACCTGGAATAGGCGATCAACTTAGAGCAGATGCCTGTGAATCATTAATGAAAATACAATTTTGAAAGCAATTCACAACACCCTCCTTCTAAAGCGTTGCATCTTTTCACCTGTGAATCATTAATGAAAATACAATTTTGAAAGCAATTCACAACCAATTTGTCTCTCTTCTGCAATGTCAGCATCCTGTGAATCATTAATGAAAATACAATTTTGAAAGCAATTCACAACGTACCGCCCGCATTCCCATCGGCACCTCAGCCTGTGAATCATTAATGAAAATACAATTTTGAAAGCAATTCACAACTTCCTTCAATCCTGTGGCCAACAATACACTCCTGTGAATCATTAATGAAAATACAATTTTGAAAGCAATTCACAACAATGGCCACAGAATCCCTCAAAGTACCAGGCCTGTGAATCATTAATGAAAATACAATTTTGAAAGCAATTCACAACGGATTCAACACTTACACTTGTTGAGACAGGCCTGTGAATCATTAATGAAAATACAATTTTGAAAGCAATTCACAACTCGATATGTGTTTTTCATTACTTACGATTTCCTGTGAATCATTAATGAAAATACAATTTTGAAAGCAATTCACAACAATTCTTTTTAACATCGTCGAAAACTAGAACCTGTGAATCATTAATGAAAATACAATTTTGAAAGCAATTCACAACTCTTTATACCTAGAGTAGTTTATAAAAATACCTGTGAATCATTAATGAAAATACAATTTTGAAAGCAATTCACAACTTGATCCATTTGAGATCGAGTAGGGTAGAACCTGTGAATCATTAATGAAAATACAATTTTGAAAGCAATTCACAACGCAGTTGACTGTTTTTCAAACTCAGCCAATCCTGTGAATCATTAATGAAAATACAATTTTGAAAGCAATTCACAACGTATTCTCCTGTAGGGTTTCCTTCTTCGTCCCTGTGAATCATTAATGAAAATACAATTTTGAAAGCAATTCACAACATAGCGATCAAGGAGCCATCCATCACTTTTCCTGTGAATCATTAATGAAAATACAATTTTGAAAGCAATTCACAACCACCTCCAATATTTACAAGTTTAAAAAAGTCCTGTGAATCATTAATGAAAATACAATTTTGAAAGCAATTCACAACCATATCTATTCTGTTAATTCCTGTTCAACCCTGTGAATCATTAATGAAAATACAATTTTGAAAGCAATTCACAACAAGACCTTACAGAAAAACATTTTAATGAATCCTGTGAATCATTAATGAAAATACAATTTTGAAAGCAATTCACAACTGTATTGCTGAGTTTAAAATTGACAAATGCCTGTGAATCATTAATGAAAATACAATTTTGAAAGCAATTCACAACCTGTAAGTGATTCTCCAATTTGTGTTTTAACCTGTGAATCATTAATGAAAATACAATTTTGAAAGCAATTCACAACCTGTAAGTGATTCTCCAATTTGTGTTTTAACCTGTGAATCATTAATGAAAATACAATTTTGAAAGCAATTCACAACTGATTATAATATTTAACCAAATCTTTTTTACCTGTGAATCATTAATGAAAATACAATTTTGAAAGCAATTCACAACGGAAGTTGATAAATGTTATTACTTAGTCGCCCTGTGAATCATTAATGAAAATACAATTTTGAAAGCAATTCACAACTGCCATTTCGTTTATATGGCCTCTGTAAATCCTGTGAATCATTAATGAAAATACAATTTTGAAAGCAATTCACAACTAAAGTTAACGAATATATAAGCAGCTAAATCCTGTGAATCATTAATGAAAATACAATTTTGAAAGCAATTCACAACGCGAAACCAATAGCACCGTTACTGATATAGCCTGTGAATCATTAATGAAAATACAATTTTGAAAGCAATTCACAACAGAGCGTATAATGCTACAAATGCTTTTTTACCTGTGAATCATTAATGAAAATACAATTTTGAAAGCAATTCACAACTCCTTCAACTATAACAAGTGCAGAAGCTTCCTGTGAATCATTAATGAAAATACAAAGTCCTCCAGCATTGATCGATTTAAATAAGGTTTCAATTATTCCTTAACAGCTAAACCGTATTGAAAATATGCTTAAGAAATTATTAGACATAAAAAAAGGTCCTGCCGAATAATCGGAGGGCTTTTTTTGATAGTTTTTTTGATTTATAAATCGTCAATAGCGGCGAAGTCAATTTTTAAAGCAGTGAATAATTTTACCACAATTCCAAAGGTGAGCCCTGGACGCTTACCTCTTTCAATCCTGCTTATATTAGCTCTTTCTACTCCGCTTAATTTTGATAACAGAACTTGACCCATGCCTAGTTCTTCTCGCCTTATTCTTATCAGTGCCGCTACTTTTTGCACCAGTTCCGTCTCGGCTTCTTTTATTTCCAAATAATCTGTTTGCATTTCTCTTAATTTTATAATAAAATTATTACTGCAGCTCCTAGCATTACTATAATGCTCCAATATAGGATATCTTTTTTAGTTTCTGGTTTCATGTGTTTTGAATTGGTTTATAATGAATATTATAATATTCTATTAGATTTACCTCAGAAATGCCTTCGGTTAACGGAAGTTTTACATGGCTTTTTACGTTTTTTGCATTAATTAACTCACCGTTCAAATCTATAACTTTAAGTTTTTTATTTGTCGGATAATAACTGTCACATCCTACATAATTACAATTACATCCAGCAAGACCCGTTATAAGATACAAGTATCTATTATCGTATTTTAATCTAAGAATATAAGATAATGAACTACCGCTTCTACTAAATACCATTCCAATAAGAAACTAGGATTGAAACCGCATTTACCATAGTGATCTTGTACCTATTCTTTGGCTTTATCTCTCTCGTATTGTATCTGATCATCAACACGCAATTCTAGTCTACCCTTAGCTGCATCATTATTCCAGTACTTTATATCACTAGAAATTCCTTGTGCCGGCTGTTATCTTTGAACTGCTGCGAAATTACCATACTTTGTCATTTTCCACAATAAATACAAATTGAATAAAAAAATAGTATAATAATAATTATGTCTAGTATAAATTAAAGAAAATTATTATTTAAGTAGATATTGTATAGGTAAAGACGTTTAATTCACCCTAACTCTTACATCAACATCTCTTTGACCTTGGTTCATTTTAACAAGCTTGTTGTCGTAAAAGTAGTAGAACATAAGGTTTTGAGCATGATAACCGTAAAAGACTCTGTAAATAATCCATCCACTATCCATAGAAACGAGCTCTTCATGTTTTGCCTCTTTAATAAATTCTCTTACAGTCATACCACTCCATATCTGCGGAGCTTTTATAGAAACGCATGAGGTAAAAAGCAATAAAATTAAAGATAGTACAACAAATTTTTGTAGTAAAGTTTTCATAGTTCCCAACGTTCAAATTATTAAGTTAAGTCAAGTTACTAAAAAATATAGTGCGAACTTCTTAGGCACATTATAGTCATAACCCCTCCCAACTCACGCCGACTTCAGGCGAGTTCAGAAGTTTTAGAGTTTATAAACCTTCAAGAGAACTTCCCCAACAGATCCCAAATTGTAGGTAAACGTGAGTGTTTTAGGCTTATAATCTAAGTGCTATTAGGGTTGCTATGAGCAAAATCAAAAGAGAAAATACGTACGCCTTGCAATGGCCTTTTCAAAAAAATGTAAAATAAACTTGACATTGTCACTTATTAGATTACATTTGTAAAGTCTTATTGACATAATGTAAACTCTTAATGACTTTTACTATGAAAACCAAGAAGCAACAGATTTTAAATTTAGCGGGCTGGACCTGGTCCTGGGTCGCTACCCTAGCCCTCGCTACCTTTGGTCCCCGGTTCATTTGGGACGACCACCAACTGCTCACCATCCTCTTTGTAGGCTTAAATTTTGCCAATGGGGTGGCCATGATCATTGCCAACCGAAGCTTCTTTAATAGCCTGGATGAAATGCAGCGCAAAATACAGCTCGAGGCTTTGGGCATCACCCTTGGCCTTGCCGTTATCTTCGGGATTACCTATTCGTTGCTGGACACCACCAACTTAATTGCGAACGATGCGGAAATCGGTTTCTTAGTCGGAATCATTGGCGTGACCTATATGGTCAGTTTACTCGTCATCAGAAAACGCTACGCATGAAAAATAAACTTAAAGTTCTTCGGGCTGAGCATAACCTTACCCAGGAGCAGCTGGCCAAAGCCGTAGAAGTTTCTCGCCAAACCATCAATGCCATCGAAAAGCAAAAATTTGACCCCAGTTTGGTCTTGGCTATTAAACTGGCCCGCCTCTTTAAAACCGAAATTGAAGAGATTTTTATTTATAAAGGTTAACGGTTTTCAGTTGACGGTTTTCGGTTGACGAAGGGTCTGATATCTAACCTCTACTAGCCTAGTTTGTAGAAGGATTTGGGAACAGACGTTTTTTCAGCTTAAGAACTAAGTTCACCACTACCAAAACCACTATGCCTACACCTAGACCGAGAAGAAATTCGGTGAGGATGGAAGGAATAGCCGGAAAGCGTCCGTGAAGAAACTCCACATTGTGAGCAAATATACCTCCGGAGACCAGCAATAAGGCTATGGTTCCAATGACTGTCAAACTCTTAATGACTTTGGGTAAGGCCGCCACCAAAACACCTCCAAGCTTGGCTTTAAAGCTGTTTTGATTACTGCTGTTTTTTATGAGTTTATAGCCAGCATCATCCATCCGTACAATAAGCGCCACTATACCATACACACCCACCGTTGCCAGTAAGGCAATGATAGTCACCACAGGAATTTGAGTGCTTAAGCCTTCCTTTGACACCGTTCCTAAGGCAATAATGATAATTTCTACCGACAGGATAAAATCGGTTACAATCGCAGACTTTATGCGTTCCTTTTCCAGAGCCATAACCTCAGCTTGGGTCTTAGCTTGTTTTAAACTCTCCTTTTTGGAAGTGGGATGTGGAACTACAAAGTGATAAATCTTTTCGGCACCTTCATAGGCCAGGTACAAGCCGCCAAGCAATAAAGCTATAGTGATAGCGATAGGCAGAAAGGCACTAAGCAAAAAAGCCACAGGTAAGATAATCACTTTATTGAGCATAGAGCCTTTAGTGATGGACCATAAAACGGGGATCTCACGGGAAGACACAAAACCTGAAGCCTTTTCAGCATTCACAGCCAGGTCATCTCCCAAAATCCCAGCGGTTTTTTTGGCAGCTACTTTACTCATCACTGCGACATCGTCCATCAATGCAGCGATATCATCCAAAATGGCAAAAAATCCGGAAGCCATGGGCTAGTTGGTTTAATGTTAGGGTGTGCCGAAATTAATGGTTTTTAAGTTATCTGGAGCGGTTTTTTTAGTATAACTGTATAGTGGTATAGTGGTGTAATGGAATATTCGGTTGACAGTATACCGTTTTTCGGATAATCGCATGGTGATCCCAAACTAACAAAAAAAGCTCAACGCCATGTCACCACAACGTTGAGCAGATAAATATTAAAGTTACCACCGTCTAGAGTTTAGTGACATCCTCTTGCCAGGAAGCTCCACTGATATCTGTTAGTTTGATAATGTAGTTTCCAGAGGGTAAATCTTTCATAATCGGATCATTAAGAGATAAATTAGCCTTGGCACCCAGTGGAATCACCAGGCTGTGTTTGCCAGGTTTAACTTTGGCTACATAATAGTTAGAAATACTTTCCATAGACATGCCGGACAAATCCGTTTGATCATAATCCAAAACTGGCTGCTGTTCTGTATCCAGAATTTCTATACCAATGATCCAGGCGCCGTAAACATCCACACCTTCGGTCCTGAACACATCAAAACTCACAACCCCATCGGTTAGCTTGGTTTCAGTGATCTCAAGTTTTGGCTTTACAGATTTATTGTGCAAAGTCCCCCACAGACCACCGTGAAAAATCTGATTGGTCATGAGTGTCATCCCAAAAATTAGCAGGGAACCGATCAAAACTATTTTAGGAAAAACCGTGTCACGAATGGGCAAAACACCGGAACCTAACCAGGCGAATCCTTTTTTGCGGGTAAGGCTAAAGTTGTTTTTCATCAAATAATGATCAAGCGAGTATTTACCACTTCCCGTTAAAAATAGAACAAAGCCCGTCGCAATGCCCAGCACACCAATTTGCCATTCATCCAGACAAGTGGTGCCAATCCAGCCAGAGCCTAAAAGTATGCCCATAGCCAGACCAAATACACCTATGCTCATAAGTCGTGTAAAGAGTCCAAACATAATAAACAGGCCGACAATACCTTCGATGACCGTAAAGATGACCATATTGATCCACAGCACATCCGGATTTTCTACCATGTACTGTATCAGAGGTTTGATACCCAAAGCATTGGGTAAAAAATGGTTGAATTTTTCACCGATGTATCCTGCTTGTTCCGGGTCGAGCTTATCGGCTAAAATCGTTCGTCGCCATAAGGCTGAAAAGTAGGTCCACCCTACGACTAGGCGAATGGCAAGTGTTAATAATCCTGCGTCTTTTTTGATAGATATAGATGTCATGAGGAGTTAGATTAAATGGTTAGACTTATGAATCCTTTTTTCTTGAGCTGGAATCCGTATAAGATACCGTTCTCCACCACTTCCAGATGTTCCGGGAGTTGCTTTTGATCAACTTCAAAAGCATTGAGCGACAATCCACAGACGGTGACGGTGACGTTCTGGAGTTCTGCTTGTTTCAAAAGCAATTTAAAATCAGCATTGTTCTTGATGTCCTGTACTGTTTTTCCACAAAACACCACCTGAAATTCCCCGTAAGTTTCACCATCTTCTTCGGCGAGCGAATCGGCAGTCATCAAAATGGGTTTGAGTTGTTTTATGTTCTTGGATAGCACCACATAATTCTGCTGCTCTCCAGTTTGATTCTGGGCTTTTAACTGAGGTGTTCCCAGGATAAGAAAAAGTAACACCGTGATGTATGTTATTGAATAGTTCATTGTTTGAAATTTAAATTTGAATTAATACTGAAGAATAAAAGTCCGCCGAGCAAGGCTACATTTTTGAAAAGAGGTCCAAGGGTTTCCACTTGACCAACCTGTACAGTGAGTGTTATAGGAATTAAGATGGCGATGAAAACAATCGCTGCAATTCTGGTCTTGAAGCCGATGAGCAAAGCTATACCAGCTATAAGCATCACCACTCCAGACAAAATCACAGCGGTTCTGGGAGTTCCCAAAAGATCCCCTACAAACCCCATTCTGGCATTTTTTATTCTATTGATGGTTTTTTCTGTATTGATAAAATGACTAATGCTTGCCACAATAAATATGAGGCTAAGCATGCTGCGAAGTAAGACAACAGAAAGGTAGCTTACCCCCAGAGGTTTAAGTTTAGAGTTCATTGCATGTGATCTGTATGTGTTTTCAAATAGTCTGAGCTTTTTGAAATTCATCTCTCAATTCACCAAGGCCTAATGGGAAAATGGGAATAAAATTCAAAACTGAAAGAAGATTACTTCCTAAAGCAGACTATTAAAATTATGATGTAATGGGTTTAAAATTTTTCCTGATCAGGAAAATTACAAATACACTTTGAAGTGGTTGAAGAGAATGTACAAGGGAACCGAAGAGGCCAAATTTGGTCTTATGTATTCGTTTTGAACACTAGACGAAAGCGAGGCCACTTCAAAATCGATGCTGAAATTAATATGGCCAGCATCTGAAAATTGCTGTACATCCGATGGGCTTTGGGCAGATTTAGTTTGTATGATGTCCTGAAACTGACAACTGGATTGTGAGGCTAAGGACTTGCTTTTGTTGGTGACTTGCGTTTGGTCAACTCCAAGTTCAGACTGGATAAAATTTCTAAGCTTGCATGGTGAAAGCAATAGCAAAGCCGCTAAGCCTAAAATAGAAAAAATTGTTGCTATGTTTTTGGAATCTTTCACATGGTAAATCTAATGATTCTTATCACTTGCCTAGACCTTCATGTATTAAAGTTGAATTAAGAATTTCATAAAAGGCTTTTGAATCACTCGCGTGACTTGATCTTTCAGGCGGGTTATTATCAATCAGAAACTTAAGTGACTGGGTACTTTGCTGGTGGCAGAGTGATCCCAACATTTTCGTTGGGATTGTATCGAAGCTACTGCTCTGGATGTCACTGAGAGCCTGCCCGACGAAGTCATTGAGGCGGGTGCCACACTTTTTTTTTGCGTGGTGAATCTAGAAGTCTTTGATCTAAAAACATTTAAAGAAGTAAAATTATGAATTAGTTGGTTTGTGTTCTCGATACAAAGCTTCGGCTATCGCTTCTTCACTCGAACTGACAGCGGATTCAATTTATCACTTCGAGCCTGCCCAAAGGAGTCATTCTGGCGGGCTCAATGACCAACTTAAACTCGGTAGCTGAGTTATTTGCTGGTGGCTGAGTGATTCGACGATAGGAGAATTGTATCGAAGCTACTGCTCTGGATGTTATTTCCAAGGTTTTATGGAGTGCAGCGGAATAAAATAGTATTAAAAAGGATTCTATCATTAAGCATTATCCTTTCTAGTTAAATTAATGTTTCTATTCTTTTTTGCATTGCCCAAAAAAGAACCAAAAAACGCTAGGCTTATTTTTATGTCTTTAAAAACTACAGAAGCGGTTCCCCCACGCAAAGCAAACCGTTTCACTAGTCCTTTGCTCCTTCACCCTTTCCTCACCACTTTTTTGTTTTTTAACAATCATAAAAAGTAGGCCGTTTTAACATTGCCAAATTTCATGTCACTTCGGGCCTGCCCGACGTGATCATTCAGGCGGGTAATCTGTACATTTTCGTTGGGATTGTATCGAGAACTGACAATAGTTTCAATTCGTTTTATCAAGCCTGTTCCATGAATTTATTAAGCGGTCTTAGACAGACAGAACTCAAAATTTCAGGAATTCTTCAACTGCTCTTTGTAGTAAGAAATTTGATCCTGAAGTTCCTGTGGCAGGCTTGGATTTTGGATATCGGTATAGGTTTCCACGCGTTCTTTTATGGTTTTGGCGACCAGCAATCTGGCGTGATGCTTGGAATCTGAAGGAATGATGTACCAGGGCGCATAATCCTTTGACGTTTCAGAAATAGCCTGCTCGTAATACTTGGTGTACTCATCCCAAAGTTCTCGATCCTTAAGATCTTCAGGAGAGAATTTCCAGTTTTTGCTGGGTTTGTTGAGTCTCCTTAAAATTCGGATCTTCTGTTCATCTTTTGAAATATGAAGAAAAAATTTAAAAACAATACACCCATTTTCATGGATGGTTTTTTCAAAATTATTGATTTGCTCCAGCCGTTTATTCCAAAACTCTGGGGTAATGTCCTTAAGCGAATTGATATGTGGAATTCTTTCATTTAAAACTATTTCTGGCTTGACCCTTGAAATAAGAACATTTTCATAATGCGATCGATTGAAAACGGCATACTTTCCTCTGGCTGGTAAGGCTCTGTAATGCCTCCAGAGAAAATCATGATTCAGCTCTCTTTCTGATGGCTTTTTAAAGCTGTAGGAAATCACTCCACGCACATTAAAGTCCTTGAACACCTCACGAATTAAACTGTCTTTCCCCGAAGTATCCATGCCTTGTATACAAACGAGCACTGAATATTTTCCGTGGGCATAAAGCGTATTTTGCATCTCGCCGAGTTCTCGTCTCTCTTTTCTCAGTTGCTTTTTTAAAGACTTATTGCTGAATTTGTGATCGAGCTGAGTGGGAAAATCGCTTAATTTCAATTGGCCTTCTACTTTAAGATCTTGTAATTCCATAGTGCTAATTTAACGAATTAGGCTTTGACGCCACTGTAAAATTAAAAACCAGAATCAAAGTTCGCGAGAACAATAAAATCACCATTAAGAGTTCTTTCTATAAGTCTTGTATCTCATTCCCTTCTACTCCACCACAACATCGGAAATTCTTATCGACGTCGCTAGGAAATAAGCATCTGCAGCTCTGTAAATAAAGGCAATACTAATGTCTTCACCCGCGTATTGGGCAAGGCTTAATTCTCCTGTGTTGCCTATATCATCTGAGCCAGGATTATTGGCCATCATCTCATCCACAGCGGGCTGAAAAACTTCCCAGTTGGCCGTTTCGAAATTGGTTCCATCATAATCAGTAGAAATCTGAAGTCCGTAAGCCAGAGTATTTTCATCGATCGGAGCATCGAAACGTCTGTCGAAATTGAAACTTAAATTAGGGTCTTCTGCTCCACCCAAACTGATAGGTGGTGAAATAAGCCAGGCTTCGGAATAATCATCCCCAGAGGTGGCTTCTCCTGCTGGTGTAAACGGGTTGGTCCCCACACCAGTGACTCCTTGTCCAGTGTAACAAAAGAAACCACCTGTACCGAAAGAATTCTGAACAACGTCAATGATCGTCCATCCATCCGGTGGAAGTTCAAAGCTTCCATTAGGACCGCAAACTCCAAAATTTTCTATGAATGGTAAATCGTCTTCCTGCACGCGCTCGTTGACCAAATTGAAGCTTAAGTATCTTCCGTCAAATTCATTGGTCGCAAGTCCGGGACCGACGGCGATAATTTCAAACTCCTGAGCAAAATCATCAAACCGAATTCCCTCTTCTATCAAAATCATTTCAAAACTTGCAGAGGTTGCTCCGGTAGTCACGGGAATGTTTATTTCTCCACCACTAAGCGGTGGCTCAGTGGTAAAGAGGTTTCCGTAGGTATTTTGAGGGGCAATGATTCTTATATTGGAAGCCTGAGTAGAGGCCGGTGAGATATCAAAATTGATAGTGACTGGCTGGAGTGTATCTGTCACCACTTCTAGATCTGGTGATGAAAAGCTAACTAAGGCCACCGAATCGTCATCGCTACAGGAGGTGAGTAGGGTCAAACTCAGAAGTATGAAAAGAATAGGTTTTATTTGAAAGACTCGCATAAGTTTTAATTTTGAATTGACCACATTACTGCATTTACATTATCCCCCTGAGGAAATTGACGCTGTATCGCTTCCTGAAGGTTGTCTACATTTTGATTGATTTCAGAAAAAGGATACATCCAACGTTTAGGTACACCTTCCTCATTGATAATTCCACCGCCATCCACACTAAATTCTGGGAAGCCTGTTCTTCTGTTATCGTAAAAGGGCTCCCAACCTGAATTTAAAAACATAGCTGTATGCTTTTGTGTCAGAATTTGCTCCAAACCTGTTAAAGCCTGATAAGTAATGATGGGTTGTGCTAAGTAGTTTTCAACTAGATTGGCGTCGATGTCATAATAGGCCATAGATGCTCTGATGCCTGCCTGATAAAACCCTTCTGCATCTGCAGAAATCCAATTGCGATGAGCGGCTTCTGCCAAGATAAAATTAAGCTCTGCAAAACCCAGAGAAAGATTAACTTCGGCTTCAGCATCTTCGACATAACGACTATTCAGCGACGAACCCTCTCCAGAAGTAAGTCTGGCCACGTTAGCGTTAAGAGGAGCACTTCCTAGAAGTCCTGAATAACTCTCAAATGAAAGTGGATCGTCGTCACTGGAGTTACTATCGGGTGAAGCCATTTCAAATAGTCGTGGGTCACTAAAACTTTTAAGTCTTTCCACAAAAGTTTCTTCCAAAATGTAAGAAGTGGTGATAGATGCGTTTCTCCAAAACGGATAAACATTTCCTGTTTCTTCTGAATAGGAATAGAAGGCATTATCGTCTGCAGATTCCATAATTGGATAAACACCAGCATTGGAATAAATGACATTGAACCGTGAAGGTAGATTCAAATTGGGGTCGTCCTCTCTTACAGATAAACTCATCAAGACTCTTAAATGAAAACTATTGATTAATTTTTTCCACTGGAGTAAATCATTATTAAAAATAACATCGCCGTTGATAGCTGGACCAGAAACTTCCAGCAGTGAATTGGCTTCTTCCAGCAATTCAAAAATCCTGAGATATACCTGTTCCTGCGGATCGTAAACAGGTTGAAAGTTACCAGACTCTGCTAGCATAGCCTCAGCTTGTGGAATATCTCCAAATTGTCTTGTGATTTGTTCATAGATAAACGCTTCAAAAAATCTGGCGATCGCTGTAAAATTTTGATTATTGAAGTTTTCAGCTTCTTCTTCCATTTTCTTGACTTGTCTCAAAGTGTTGTAAAACCCAAAGCTTGCTCTGTCCCAGCCATAGTACTGAGAATCTTCAACCAAATTGACATTAACTAAATGCCTTGAGGCCATAGAAGCATTCAGATCTATGGAATTTAAGGTGCTCACCTCTATGTTGGTAAGCAACAAGCCTGGATTAGCTTCGGTTGTCCTGTTGGGATCGTTCTGAAATTCGTCATAATCCTGGCAACTTACTAAAAGAAGCAAACCGAAAATTAAAAATAGATATGAGGTCTTGAACTGCATGTGTTGTCGTTTTTCTAATTAAAATTTAGCATTGAGGTGAATCCCGAAATTTCTCATGGATGGCGTTTGCATGTTCTGATCTGTGCCAGAATCTGGATCGAGGTAATCAATTTCTGCCCACAAGGCCAGATTTCTTCCTATAAGGGATACTGTTGCGCTTTCTATAAATGTATTTTCAAGCAGTTTTGAAGGAAAATTATAACTCAAACTCACTTCCCTTAATTTTAGGAAGGACATATCGTAATAGTGATTCCCGTAAGCTCTTGAATGGTAAGTGGTCATGTAATCTTCATAATTCACGACCTGTTCGTTTGGAGCATATTGCCTGGTATCGCCGGTGATGTTTCCTTCGGTATCGTATTGGACATCTCCTCCTACCACAACAACTCCATCGGCTACATAATTGCTTACACCACTCGCAGAAGCTGTTCTGTATTCATTGATTGAACCTGGGTGAGAACCTGACCACCACATGCTTCTCAAGGTCTTACTTTCTGCCAATCCTCCTATTCTTCCATCAATACTTACAAAAAGATTAAAATTTTTGTATCTGAAGTTATTAAGGAAACCATACACCCAGTCCGGGTCTCTAAAGCCAATGTGCCTATTGAATGGATCTCTAATGTTTATTCCGTTATTTCCAATAATTGGCTGCCCATCTGGAGTTTCCTGCCACACGGTGGTGAACAATTTATCCACACGGTCTCCTTCTCTGAGCTGACCGATATTTTCCTGATTATCAATTTCACTGATGTAGGTTCTGTATTGACTCAAATTGAGAGTCACATCCCAGCCGAAGGTTTTATTCTTAATTGGACTCGCGCGGGTGACCAATTCAAAACCTTTCTTTTCAAATTCGTTAGCATTGATCAATTGAGACGAAAATCCTGAAGCAACTGAAATTGGAACATTGGTGAGGTTATTGAAATTTCTTACATAAATGAAGTTGGTATCAAAGCTCAATCGGTTTTCGAAAAAACCAACCACCAAGCCGCCTTCAAAAGCTGAAGACGTCTGCGGACTTAAGTCCGGACTGATCAAATTACCAGGAAAAACAAGTGAGGCATTGTTCTGCCAATTAAGGCCGCTATTGTAGGCGGCGATATGAGAATAGGTTCCTCCAAAATCACCATTGGAGACTTCAGCCCAACTTCCTCTTACTCTTAAGTTGGAGATGACTTCAGGTAAATCAAACATTTTACTCGGAACGTAACTTAAAGATACCGACGGATAGAAGAATGAATTGTTTTCTTTTGGTAAGGTGGTCACCCAATCGTTTCTTCCGGTGAACCCAAGGTAGATTGAATTGAAAAAACTTAAATCTAAGGTCGCGTAGGCTGAACTAATCCTGGATTCAGATTCAAAATTACTGCCCTGTACCGCATTTCTTGAGTTGGAAATATTATAAAAATTGGGCACATTAAGTCCGTTGGTGCTCACACTGGAAGCGGTACTACTTCTATAAAGATTGGACACACCAACAGTCGACTGGATATTAAAATCTTCAGAAATTACTTTGCTGTAGTTGATAAAAATATCAGTATTAAAATCGAAACCGGAATTATAAGATTGTGAGAAATTACCATCGGTTGTATTGAAGTCCCTCACAAAACTGATGGGCTGTTTGGTCGTCCGATCGAGAGAAAAATAATTGAATCCATTTCTCATGTTAACGGTTAAATCTTTAGCAAGATCATAAGTTAAAGACACCTGGCCGTAAGTCACGTCCCGGTAGTATCCTCTGTTAAACTCGTTGGCCAAAAAATGAGGATTGTTGTAAAAACTGGTACTGTAATGTCTTTGCTGAAATCCTACCTGTCCAGGCTCCCAGTAATCTTTCAAATCGTTGACATCCACATTGGCTCCCATCCAAAGTGCTAAATTGTAAATAAAACTTTGTGAACTAAAAGCAACTTCAGGGATATTATCAGACTGTTGTTTGTTGTAATTTAAGGACGCGTCGACGGTAAGTTTTTTATGTTTAAATCGACCTGAGACACTAAAGTTGGAGTTGTTCAATTCAGTGTTGGGAACAATACCACGCTGATAGCGATTACCAACAGAAACTCTAATGTTTCTCTCAGCATTTCCCGCTGTAACAGCTACAGTTGTATTGCTTATAACTCCGGTTCTAAAAAAATTATCCAGATTATTCTGACCTCTGGAAACCCAAGGCAAAGGGACTCTCTCGCCGGTTACCGGATCTATGGGGCTGTTATATTGAACACGCTCCACAAAACCACTTGGTGTTGAAGGATCTGGTCTGTCTAAACGCGGCCCCCAGGAAAATCCACTTCCCTCCTGACCTGAACCCGTCCCATCTGTGTACCTATAAACTCCATTACGTCCAGACCCATACTGACTTTGATTTTCCGGAACTCTTAAGAAATCAGTTTGAAACATGGTATTGGAAGACACTTCTACTTGCAAGCCACCATCTGTACTTCCTCTTTTAGTAGTAATCAGAATGGCACCGTTTCTACCAATGGAACCGTAAAGTGCGGAAGCAGGTGCGCCTTTTAGAACATTTATGGATTCAATATCATTACCATTAAGCTCATAAAGATTTGTTGACGTATTGGGTACACCATCGACCACGATTAAGGGGCGTTCACCTCTCAAGCTGTATCCTGGATTTGCAAAAAAATCGGTCGAATTAAAAACTGTCAAACCAGCAACTTTACCAGTTAAATTCGATATTACGTTGGCTTCCTGAGTTTTAACTAGAGACTCACCATCTACTTTTTGTGTAGCGTAACCTAAACGTTCTTTAGACTTTTTAATGTTTAATGCGGTAACCACTACTGCATCCAAAGCATTGATGTCACTTGTTAACTGGACCTCAAGAAAATCGCTGTTTTTTAGTAAGATTTCTTCTGTTTTAAAACCTATATAGGAAAAAGTAAGCCCGGGAGTGGGTTCCTCAAGATAGATTTCAAACTCCCCATCATAATTTGTAGTTGTCCCATTCACTGTGCCTATGGCTATAATAGAAACTCCAAGTAAAGGTTCACCAGATAATTTATCTGTGACCTGACCACTGATGGTAAGGGGAAATGAAGAATCTGGAATAAGGTCCTGCTGGTTGGCAGAATTTAAATTATTAGTTTGTGCAAACGATTGCTGCTGAAAGGTGCACAAAGCAAAAACCAAGATAAAAATATACTTGAGGAACGATTTTGAACGGAGATAACAATTCATATGAAAAGTGAAAATTTGATAAATATACTTGAGTATAAAGTTAATTGTTTTTTAACTGATTTTATAAACTATTGATTATAAGAACAATAGTTTATTAGACTTTTGACAAATTCAAAAATACTTTTTAACTCAAATAACCTGATTGTACAATTGTTAAATAAAAGACTAAGCCTTGATTTCAACAAATTTTAGAAACATTTTAAATCAACTTATTCCATCTTAATTTTAATTGTGTAACAATCTCACAACCAAAGCGTCTTATTGAAAATCAATCTTATGAAATCTAGTTTTACTCTCATCTTCCTCCTTTTGGTTTGTTTTCAGTTTACAGCGCAAAGCCTTCGAGGTCGTGTGGTTGAAGCCAGCAATCAAAAAGGAATTCCTTTTGTAACTGTTCAACTAGGAGACAATTATGGTGTCATTTCAAATGCTGAAGGTTATTTTGTACTTCAACGCAAAACTACCTCCGATGAAACGCCAATCCTGATTTCATCTATGGGGTTCGAATCAGTTGAGATACTTTTAAAAGATTTTGAAGAAAACCAAATCATCAGTTTAAAACCTGCAACCTATGAGTTGGACGAGGTTTTGTTGTTTGACAAACAATTGACAGCTGAAGAGATTCTTGAAAAGTTCAAGGCCAATGCTAAGGAGAATCATCAGCTCAGCAATGCAAAAGTTCAGGTGTTTTTAAGATCGAACGACGACTACAAAGCTGAAACTTTTGAAATTGATATTAAAAAAGCATCCTACCTCAGCAGATCAGAACGTAAAGAGATGAACGCTAACATGGAGGCCCTGGGAAATAAAATCACTTCAAAGTCTTCCAAATCCTACCGTGAACGCTTACTCAATATTTATGCTTTCGAAGACACTTTAGCCAATGAGTACCAAAAGGCACTCAATTTAATCAATAGAGAGACGACATTTGATACTGAAGACATACAGGAACAGGTTTTCTTCGGATTGATGAAAAGCTTGAAATCTCCTTATTCTTTTAAAGTAAAAACCGGTATTATTCCCATAGATAAGGATGTGTCACTCAATGAATTAATTGAAGATATAGAAAAAGATAAGCTCAAATTGCCAGATACTGTGTACCATAGTAACAGCTGGCGAAGTGAAAATTACACAAACAAAGCGACAAGGTTTAATAAAGATTTTCTCACTTCAACCAAGCACTATAATTACGAACTTATGGGAGTTACTAGAGTTTACGGGGAGCCTTGTTATCATATTAAGTTTTCACCAAATCCATGGAGATGGAAAGGGAAATATGTTGGTAATCTCTACATCAACACCAGAGATTTCGGTATGGTAAGTTACAACTACGATTTAGATGAAGGAGAAAAAGCTATGAATGTCAACCTGAAATTTGTACTCGGTATAAAAATAAATAGTTTTGTAGATAGTGGTTTTTTAATATTTACCAGAAATAGCGAGAATACTTATTACCCTAGATACATCAAACAAACCGACGGAAGCTATGCTTACATCAGCCGAAGCTTATCATTCAAAGAAAACAACCCTGATCGGAGCCAACGAAAACAACTGAAATTGGCATTTGAATTAGAATACAATTTGATGGAAACTGCAGAATATGTTGGTATTGAGTATCAAAGTATTTCACCAGATCTTTTAAACTCACTAAGTTTTGATAAATATATTCTAATTGATGAAGTCGAAAAATACGATACTAATTACTGGAAAGACTATAATATCATTGAGGCGACCGAGGCAATCAAGACTTATAAATAAGGATTTTGTCATGCTCCTACGATTTAAAAAAGAAATTGATTTTACTCTTTTTTGTTTTTAAGTTTCTTATCGATTCTGTTTAAAAAGCTGTTTCTCTTTTCAAGTTTATTCTTCCATAATTCCTTGGCATATTTCTGCATGTCGGTAACGCTATCTTTTTCATCAACGATTTCTAGCCCCAAAATCGTTTCTATAATATCCTCCATAGTTACGACCCCATCCATGCCTCCGTATTCATCAATAATAATGGCGATATGCTCCCGGTTTTCTAGAAGTTTCTCCCATAAAGTAAAAAGAGGCATTGTGCCAGAAACGGCACTTATTTCTCGTTTTAGGTCTTTAAGCTGAAGCTTGTGTTCACCTTCTGCAAGCTTTTCCAACAGTTCCTGACGGAACACGCAACCGGTTATATTATCCTCACTAATTGAATAAACTGGCAATCTGGAAAACTTAGTGTATTTCTGGTTTTTTAAAAATTCCTGCAAAGTGGTGTCTTCATCTTCAGTGATTACAACCACTCTAGGAGTCATAATTTCTTTGACCATTATATTTTTAAGTCTTAAGATATTCTGTATGATTTTATTTTCTTTATCGGTGAACAGCCCCTCTTTATTACCAATACTTGCCAACGCAGCAATTTCTTCCCTACTAGTAGATTTTTCATTTTTATTACTCGACAACATCTTTGTAATGACAGAGGACATCATGACTAATGGATAAGTCAGAAAAATCATAACTCGAAGAATCTCATATGAGATTTTGCTCAAGCGTTTCCAATATCTTGCTCCTAAGGTTTTAGGGATAATTTCGGTAACTACTAAAATCAAAAGTGTAAGAACTGCCGATACAATTCCAAAATAAGCTTCTCCAAACACCTTCACAGCCTGAGCACCAACTCCCGCGGCACCTATGGTGTGAGCTACTGTGTTTAAGGAAAGAATGGCTGATAAAGGTTTATCGATTTCTTCCTTATAAGTCATGAAAGAATTGGCCCATGAATGCCCGTTTTCTTTTTTAACGATGAGAAAAGAACGGTTGGTAGATAATAGAACCGACTCCATTATAGAACATAAAAAAGACACGAATAGAGCTAGAAATAGATATGCAAAAAGTAAAAACATTCTTTTTTTTTCAAAACTAAAACATATAAAAGGCTTTACTGCCAATTTTTTGTTATCCTAACTTCAGAAACTTTAAACAGAATTTGATTCTCTTTTTCTTTTAAAATACGAAATTTATTCATTTTAATTTAAAAATAAGTCTGTACTTAAATCAAAAAATGCAAGGTGAAAATGCTAATCATCTGTCCAATAATGGTTCACGATCTAAAGACAAACCAGGTGAGTTTGAACTTACAGCGGGGATTCAAAGACTATTGCTATTACGATATATTTAAGAAAAGTAGAATTTTCTTCACAAATTAAAATTAAATGAAATCCAATTCGACACTATAGTCTATAAATTTGCCGTTGTAAAGTAAATATTGATTATGAAAGAGAATTTTGATTTGATAGAAGACGTTGCAAACTTTACAAGTGCTGGCACCTCTCAATTATTTTTGAATACTCCAGAAGGTGTGGAACAAGTAGAAGTAGAAAATATATCTCATCTAGATTTTGATTATAAAAACACTGACTTGGGTCGACTATACGCGGAATCTTCAGAGAACATCATTAAGATTCAGAAAGTTAACTTTCAAAATAATAGCTTCTTCAATTGCTATTTCAATTCAGATGATGCCATAGACATCTTAAAATTTGATGAAAATGGTACTCGCATAAATGACGCACCGCAAAAAAAATAACTTATTACAGAAGTCTTTGACTTCAACTCCCTTTTCAATTTAACAAGGCTTAAACTATTTCAAGATGAAAAAAAGATTGAAACAATTAACTTATGCCTTAGTCTTAGGATTAATGGCATTCACTGCACAAGCACAAGAAAGTGTCTTTGGTGTGAAAGGTGGACTTAACTTATCCAACTTTTTTACAGAAAATGTAGATGATGAGAATTTACGAACCGGACTCAACTTTGGTGTCTACTCCAGAAGTCCTTTGATAAGCGAAGTGCTTTATTTACAAGTTGAACTTGGTTATTCTGGCAAAGGAGCTAAACTTGAAGGTAATGGTGGAGAACTGGAATTAGGTTTAGGATACCTGGAATTACCAATTTTGGCTTCCCTTGGATTTGGCGACTTACTGTTCGTAGAAGGTGGAGCTTATGCTTCTTACTTGCTTAACGCTAACATTTCTGGAGAAAATAGTTTTGGTGAATTTTCAGATGATATCAGTACCGATAATTTTAAAGATTTCGATTACGGTCTAGCTGTAGGTGCGAATGTTAACCTATCTCCTTTGGTAGTAGGAGTTCGTTATTACTATGGCTTGCAAGATATCATTGAAAATGATTTTGCTCAATTTGCTGGTATAGAAGCAAGAAACTCAACTTTTCAAGCTTATGTAGCTTTCGAGTTTTAATCAAACCTAAATATTTTTTATACTGAACGCATCCTCTGGATGCGTTTTTTATGCTTAAGATTTAGAGCTTCTGAATATCAAAAATCAAAAGGAGCAGTAAATGCTGAAAAATCCTCTTAATAAATTGGCTTAACATTGGCTTAACACTTGTTGAATTAGGGTTTTCTAGGCTTAGATTTACTTACAAATAATATAAATATTAAGTTATGAAAAAATTACTAATTGCAGTATGTGTTATGGTTGCCGTTGGATTTCAATCTCAGGCGCAATCTATTGCTGAGCATGCTATTGGACTAAGATTTGGCGGAAATAATGGTTATGGAGCAGAAATTTCTTACCAAAATGCGTTAGGAGATAATAATCGCCTGGAAATTGATTTAGGCTGGAGAAACGATGATAATTTTGATGCCTTTAAACTAACTGGCTTATACCAATGGGTTTGGAATATTGAAGGAGGATTCAATTGGTTTGTTGGTGTTGGAGGTGGACTTGGAAGTGTGAGTTATGACGACCGATTCAACAACGGAAATTTTGATGATGATAATGAAATTTTCCTGTTTGGAGCTGGTAATATCGGTATTGAATACAACTTCGATTTCCCTTTACTTATCGCCTTAGACTTTAGACCTGAAATAGGTTCTGGAGATTATAATAATGATTTGGACTTCGATATTGCTCTTGCTCTGCGGTATCAATTTTAATAATCAAAGCAAAACAGTTAAAATTTAATCCTTGCTTTTAGTTTAAAACCTATCAAGATTAAAAATAGTTATTAATAAGATTAAGTTTGTGTGAAACCCTCGAAGATGATTCGAGGGTTTTTTTATGTAAAAAAATTGGTTTATTTACAATTCATCTTACAAATTCATCGACTCATCAGAAAAAAGATTTTAAAGAGTATCTTACAAATTACTTTTGACTCAAAATATAAGTCATGAAAGAAACACCTTTTCAACTGCTCATCAAGTTCATTTGGATATCTGCGGTTATTGCACTTTTTATTCACATTATCAATAGTATGGGTAATAACTGGTCTATAACCTATATCACAAATTATAAACATTTGCTTGTAAATTTTGCCTATGCATTTATCATCGGCATATTCAATATTAGCTTTATTGAACTTATTCAGAGTAAGTTTACTTGGCGCAAAGAACCAAAAACACTTATCCTTATTGGTATTCCTGGTACAGTTGTAGTTTCTGTCATGGGCTTTTTTTTAGCAAGAATAGTTCACAGCGTATGGATATATGGAAATTCGCTTTCTTACTTCTGGAAGAATGAAGGCGTTGTAAGTTATGTATTTGCAGTCCTCATTGCCATCATCGTGAGTTTAGCTTTCCATGCTTATTACTTCTATAAATTTGGTGCTGAAGCAGAACTCAGGGCGCAACGTGAGATGCTGGAAAATACCAAAGCCAAACATAAAGCGCTTCAAGATCAGCTGGATCCTCATTTTTTATTTAATAGCCTGAGCGTTTTAGCATCCCTAATTGAAGAAGATCCTAAGCGTGCCACTGAATTTACGACTAGCTTATCTAAAGTTTATAGGTATGTCTTGGATCAGCGACAGGAAGACTTGGTAAGTATCTCTTCAGAATTGAATTTTGCTAAAGTGTATTTGAATCTGTTATCAACCCGATTTGAAGATAGTTTAGAATATAACATAGATATCTCGGATGAGTCTAATTTTATCGTTCCGCTTTCTTTACAGCTTTTGATTGAAAATGCTGTGAAACACAATAAAGTCACAGAAAAAAATCCATTGAAAATTAGGATCTTTAAAACTGAAGATCATCTCGTAATTCAAAATAATGTCAACCCGAAAGCAAAGGATTCTGAACGAAATGGGATTGGATTATTGAACATCAAAAAACGATTTGAAGTTTACACTGAAACTCCAATAGAAATTGAAAATAATTCGGATACATTTACTGTAAAGTTACCTTTAATTAAAACTCAAAACTCATGAGTAAGATCATTATAGTTGAAGATGAAAAGCCAGCAGCAAGAAGACTTGAGAGATTGCTTTCTGCACTTCAGTATGAAGTTTTAAAAAAATTGCACTCTGTAGAAGAGGCCATAGACTGGTTTCAGAAACAACCGAAAGCAGACTTGATTTTTCTGGATATCCAGTTGAGTGACGGTTTGTCCTTTGAAATATTTGAAAAAGTTAATATTGAAGCAGATTTAATTTTTACAACAGCATACGATGAATATGCCTTAAAAGCATTTAAGCTCAACAGCATCGACTATCTTCTAAAACCTATTGATCCTATTGAACTCAAATCTGCTTTGAAGAAGTATGAAAAACGCAAGTCTTCCCAATCCATCGATGCTGAACTTTTAAAAAGTTTATTGATCCAACCGAAAAATGAGCCAACTTACAAAACACGCTTTTCCGTTAAAGTAGGTGAAAAGCTTAAAACCTATTCAGCAGATGAAATTTCTTGCTTTGAAAGTTCAGACAAAGCAACATCTCTGGTTACTTTGGAAGGAAAACACTACGTCGTCGATGAATCTCTCAACCAACTGGAACCTAAGCTCTCACCCAAAGATTTTTTCAGAATAAACAGAAGTCACATCATTCACTATAAAGCAATTGATGACATGGTTAGTTATTCTACGAGCAGGATAAAAATCAATGTAAAAGCCTTGGACCAACCTGTTATTGTAAGCCGTGAACGCGTAAAAGACTTCAAAACTTGGATAGGATAAGATGCCTAAGCTTATGAAAATGCTTATCTTCAAGATAAAAAATGAACATATTATTCATATCCGGTTCAGCTTCAAAAAACAGCAGCAATGTCAAGTTTCTAAAAGCAATTGCTGAGTACTTATCGGCAAACCATGCTACCGAAGTCTATGAAGGACTTTACAATTTCCCTTTATTTACGCCAGAGCGGCTTAATGCAGGCATGCCTGAACAAATCAATCTTCTTCGCGATAGACTTGTGAATGCCGACCTTGTCATATTTTCTACCCCAGAATATAATCACAACATACCTGCAGTACTTAAAAATATGCTGGAATGGTTAACAGATTCTGGCGAATTGTTTGGAAAAAAAGTATTACCAATCACCTTCACACCTAAAGCACCGCGCGGTGAGCATGCGCTTAAATCCTTCCAAATGAGTCTAAAAGCTCAGAAAGCTAATATTATTTCAGAAGCTAATTTTTATAAAACAGATGTGGAAATAGTGGAAGATCTCATCATCTTACCAGAAGAAATAAAAGTAATGTTTGATGGCCTTTTAGAATTATAAACCTATTGGTTTGACTAAATTTGCCAATTCATTTTTGTTCAAAATCAAATCTCATTTCAATGAAATATTTACTAGTTAGTCTTGGACTTTTTCTATCATTTAATGCTTTTACTCAGGTGGAAGAATCCAAACTCGGAAGCTGGTACATGTACTTTTACAATGTCAATTTTGAGGAATCCAATTTTGGGGTTCAAGGTGATTTTCAATATAGAAACTGGAATACGATTGGAGACTTAGAACAACTCATGCTGAGATCTGGAGTCACTTATAAGGCAGATAATTCTTCAGTTTTATTTACTTTAGGCTATGCCAATATAACAACTGGAACACCTGGAGAACGCTCATCAACAATCAATGAAAGTAGAATTTATCAGGAAGCGCTTTTCGGTCAGAAGATCTTGCAAAGAGTTCATCTCACTCACAGATTTAGGTATGAACAACGCTGGGTAGAAAGTCAAGACTTCAGAACTCGATTTAGATATAATCTATTTATTAATGTGGGATTAAATTCAAAAGAGCTTTTGCCAAAAACTTTTTATACTGCCTTTTACAATGAATTATTTATCAATGGAGAACGCGATACAGGACTGGGCAAAGTAGAGCTTTTTGACAGGAACAGGACTTATTTTGGTTTGGGTTACATCATAAGCAATAGCTCTAAAGTTCAGCTTGGTTGGATGCGACAAGAAACTGAAGTTTGGACCAAAAATCAGCTGCAATTCAGTTTTCATCATAGTTTGAATTTTTAAGCTTACTCACAACTCATTTTTCTGAAAGATGATATAATTTTCTACAAAACATGTTCCTAGTTGGGCAGCATAACGAAAGTTTCATTATTAAAATGAATTAAAATTTTAAAACTTATAGTTAAATATTATTTATAGCTAAATCACCATTTCAAAAAAGCTAGTATTATTACCTAATAATTTTCAAAATGAAGTCATTTGTATTCATATTAGGTGTTTTACTTCTTTCGATTCAGTTTGATTACTATCAAATGGATTTGATTGAAACTTCTATCGTTCTTGAAATTGAAGAGAACAACACTTTAGTTGAGGAATATGTGATTACCTACCATAATTTGTCTTCAGAATCCAATACTTTTCCAGAAACTTTAAAAGTCTGGAAGTCTTATATACTCACATTTGATCAGATTCATCTTGATCAAGAAATAGAACCTCCTGAAGCCTTAAGTTAGTTGTAAAAACTATAATTAACTTAATATAATTTCAATGAAATGTATTTTATTGATGTTAAGTCTTGTCGACATCCACAATTGCGCAAGTTGAAGAATCAAAACTTGGAAGCTGCTATATGTATTTCTATAACGTCAATCTTGAGAATTCCAACTTTGGTATTTAGGGAGATTTTCAATACAGAAATTGGAACACAATCGGTGATTTGGAACAGCTGTTATTAAGATCTGGTGTGACTTACAGACCAGAGGACTCACCTGTTCTGTTCATGCTAGGTTTTGCCAATATCACTACTGGAACATCAGGAGAAAGTACTTCTACAGTTAATGAAAATCGAATTTATCAGGAAGCGCTTATCAATCAGAAAGTACTTCAGAGGGTTCATCTCATCCACAGATTTAGGTATGAACAACGGTGGTAGAAGAGCAGGATTTCAGAACCAGATTTCGCTACAACCTGTTTGTAAATGTGGCCTTAAATGCAAAAGAGCTGGTTCCAAAAACTCTGTATGCTGCATTTTACAATGAATTTTTCATCAATGGTGAGCGAAACACCGGAAATTCTGAAGTGGAACTTTTTGATAGAAATAGAACACACTTTGGTTTAGGGTATGTCCTAACCAAGAGTACTAGACATCAACTTGGCTGGATGCGACAGGAGACAGAAGTCTGGACCAAAAATCAATTACAATTTAGTTTAATCAAAACTTAAATTTTTAATTGATTGAAAAGCACATATTAAATAATTAAAAACTAACAAAATGAAAAATAGTAAAGTTTTAGCGATGTTCTTTATCGCAGTAATAATGATAGCCTGCACCAAACAAGCAGAAGAGTCAAGAACTGAAAATCTTCAAACAAAACCACTTGTACAGGAAGTTTTAACCCAACAACAAAGGGATGCATTATCACCAGATGATGTTCTAAACACATTCATAGAAGGTAATAAACGTTTTATCAATAATAACCTTACAGCAAGAGACCACTCCGAACAGGTAAGAAAAAGTGCTCCAGGCCAGTTTCCAAAAGCAGTTGTGCTTTCTTGTTTAGACAGTAGAGTTCCAGTAGAGGATGTTTTTGATAGAGGGATCGGAGATATTTTTGTGGGAAGAGTAGCAGGAAATTTTGTGAACGAAGATTTATTAGGAAGTATGGAATTTGGTTGTAAAGTAGCTGGTTCAAAACTGATTTTAGTAATGGGTCACGAACATTGTGGAGCCATTAAAGCAGCAATAGATGATGTGAAATTAGGCAATATCACTGCAATGCTTTCAAAAATTCAGCCTTCTGTTGACAAAGTACAATATGAAGGTGACCGAACTTCAAAAAATGAAGAATTTGTTGCTAAAGTATGTGAAAGTAATGTGATCCATACAATTGAGGAAATAAGGGCAAAAAGTCCAATTCTGAAAGAAATGGAAGAAAATGGTGAAATTAAAATTGTTGGAGCTGTGTATGATATGGACACCGGTATTGTAAATTTCTTAGAATAAAAAATATGCACAAATTGTATATACTTTTTCACAGGTGAAAGACAAAGCTTTGTAGCTTACCAATCTTCTTTATCATATGTCCCTTTGAAATAAATAATTATAATATATTAAAAAAGCCTGTTCGAGTTAACGAACAGGCTTTTCTATTATATAAAAATCAACTTTACTCTAGATAATTTTGTAACGCTTACGGTCTGTTTCTGTTAAATAGATTTTACGTATTCTCAAGAAATGAGGAGTTACCTCGACGTACTCATCTTTTTGAATATATTCTAAAGCTTCTTCCAGAGAGAATTTCTTTGCCGGAACAATTTTGGCTTTATCATCTGCACCAGAGGATCTTACGTTAGATAGCTTTTTAGTTTTAGTGATATTTACTGTCATATCATCAGATCTTGAGTTTTCACCAATCACCTGACCTTCGTAAATCTCTTCACCTGGGTCAACAAAAAACTTACCTCTATCCTGTAATTTATCAATAGAATAAGGAATTGCCTTCCCTTTTTCCATAGATACAAGCGATCCGTTTTGACGTTGTGGAATATCACCTTTTAGGGGTTGAAACTCTTTGAAACGGTGAGCCATAATAGCTTCACCAGCTGTAGCAGTCATTAATTGATTTCGCAAACCAATAATACCACGGGAAGGAATTAAAAACTGAATAGTCATTCTTTCTCCTTTTCCTTCCATGCTTAGCATTTCACCTTTACGCATGGTCACCATTTCAACTGACTTACCAGAAATATTCTCAGGTAAATCGATGGTTAATTCTTCAATAGGCTCACATTTCACACCATCAATTTCTTTGATGATCACTTGTGGTTGTCCAATTTGAAGTTCATAACCTTCTCTTCTCATCGTCTCTATAAGAACAGACAAGTGCATGACACCACGTCCAAAAACGTTGAATTTATCTGCTGAATCTGTTTCTTCTACTCTTAATGCTAAGTTTTTTTCAAGTTCTTTGGTCAAACGATCCTTTATGTGTCTTGAAGTCACAAATTTTCCATCTTTACCAAAAAATGGAGAATCGTTAATTGTAAACAACATACTCATCGTTGGTTCATCTATCGCGATAGATTTTAAGCCTTCAGGGTTTTCAATATCAGCTACTGTATCACCAATTTCAAAACCTTCTAGACCTACAATAGCACAAATATCACCCGCTTGTATTTCCTCGACTCTACGTCTTCCAACACCTTCAAACGTATGAAGTTCCTTGATACGTGTTTTAGTGATTGAACCATCACGTTTTACCAATGCAACTGGCATATTTTCTCTCAAAACTCCTCTGTGTAAACGTCCAATAGCAATTCTACCTGTGTAGGAAGAAAAATCTAAAGAGGTAATCAGCATTTGAGTGTTTCCTTCTTTTACGGTTGGAGACTCAACATGTTCTAAAACCATGTCGAGCAGAGGCTCAATATTTTCTGTTTTTTCATCCGGACTATGACTCATCCAGTTGTTTAAAGCAGAACCGTAAACCGCAGGGAAATCCAACTGCCATTCTTCGGCACCTAACTCGTACATCAAGTCAAATACTTTTTCATGCACCTCGTCTGGAGTACAGTTTGGCTTGTCTACTTTATTTATTACAACACATGGTTTAAGACCTAAGTCCAACGCTTTTTGTAATACGAAACGCGTCTGTGGCATTGGTCCTTCAAAAGCATCTACCAGAAGTAAAACACCATCGGCCATGTTCAAGACCCTCTCTACTTCACCACCAAAATCGGCGTGACCAGGAGTGTCAATAATATTTATTTTTGTGTCTTTGTATACAACAGAGACATTTTTGGATACAATAGTAATTCCACGTTCTCTTTCCTGATCGTTGCTGTCCAGAATAAGTTCTCCAGTCGACTCGTTTTCACGAAACAATTTACAGTGGTGCATAATTTTGTCCACCAAGGTTGTTTTTCCGTGGTCAACGTGAGCGATAATCGCAATGTTCTTGATATTCATAAAAAGGCATAATTTTAAGTCTGCAAAGGTAGGTTTATTTTATGTATTAAAAACCGCTTTAATAAAATGATAATTTACAGCATTCAAATTGAAACAAAAACCTAAAAATCAAGCTTTTATATTTTAATTCTTATCGAGCACATTTAGAATGTGCTTCTCAAGTTCAGGATCAAAAAGGCTTAAGGAATTGTTGGTAAGTATGAAGTCCTTGTCCAACACATAAACTCGATTAAGGTAGTTTCTGAAAAAACCATAAGTATTGGGAGGAACATCAGAAATAACTTGAAATTCGGTTTGTGAAAAATGATTAAAGCGCTTCAATGCATTGATCCACAGATTAGGATTCTGAAAATCCAGATTGATACTGATAAAATTTATGTTCGGGTAATTGTCCCGAAGTTCTTTTATCTTATTCATATTATTCTTTTTACTCTCGGGAGATAAAGCAGACCAGGTGTACATTACCGTCGGCTCCAACTGAGAAACCTGATGAAGCTGAACAGTATCCATTGCAGGTGTTCTTAAATTCATATGTTTTAAATCTTTCCCGAGTAAATATTTACTTTGAATTTGAGTGAGTTGATGTAATTCTGTCTCGTCCAAAGCTGGGAGGTCAAACTTTTTGATAATTTTCAAAGTCTCTTTAAGTTCTTTTTCGGTTTGAGAAAAAACTATTTCTCGCCTGATTAATCGGTTAAAGAAATTAGACTTTAAGTAGTTATCGTTAAATATGGCATGAACAAGGTTTAGTCTCCGCTTTAGATTTTGATGATCATTCAAATCAAAGCAGTCTCTGTTATCAGTCTTACAAATTTCAATAGACCTATTTCTTAAATAATTGTCTAAGAATCTCATGTAACTAAAATTCGAAACCAAATCAGAATTATTAAAATTCACTTCATTTCTGTAATCAAAATAATCTTCTGGAAATTCTTCAAACTTATTGGGCACATATTTTTTCATTAAAAACGCATAACGTTCTTTCATGTCGTAATATTCATATTCAATTGTGCTTTCAGCTATGTTTTGAAAATAAGGTGTGAATTTTGAATCTTCTTTTAGTTTTTCAAATTTTCTGAGGCGATGCTTCAATATAGAATCTGTTTTTTCAATAAACTGTTCTGGTGTTATTTTATAATATGACAAAATCAAATCATTGTCTTGTTCATTAAGGAGAAACATATCAACGAGAAAATTATTTTCTACTGAAGAACTCCCTCCAAAGCTTAATGATTCGTCAAATTCTAGAGTATTCACCCTCAAGACTGAACTATCTCCAGGCTTTAAATAAACGTTTTGACTTTCAGGATAATGTTTAAAAGTGTAAATAGACTCTTTATCCTGATGAAATCGATAGCCGAAATTATTTTTGGAATCCAGAGGTATTGTATCAATTATTTTATCGTTGTGTTCAAGAGTAACATAATTCAAATTAGGGTTCACTACCCTGCCACCAATAAAAGTGAGATCATTATCTTGTTCTTTAGAACAGGCCGAAGCTATCAATAAAACACAAAGAAATAAGTATCTCATAAAATGTATATAGTGTCACAAAACTAGCTTTACCAAGACTTTAAGCATGTTAAGTCACCGTTAAAAAAGCAGGATTATAAATCCTTTACCAGTTATGATAAAATGAGTACTTTTGCAAAAAATTCAGCTATATTATGCTTTCAGTTTCAAATCTTTCTGTTCAATTTGGTAAACGAGTCCTTTTTGACGAAGTCAATACCAGTTTCACTACTGGTAACTGTTACGGAATTATTGGTGCTAACGGTGCTGGTAAATCTACTTTTTTAAATATCATTTCCGGAAAAATGGATCCTACCTCTGGTCACGTCCACCTGGAACCAGGTAAACGTATGTCAGTTCTGGAACAAGATCACTCGATGTACGACAACTATAATGTCCTGGAAACGGTCATGATGGGTAACGAGCCACTCTTTAAAATCAAAAAAGAGATGGACGAAATTTATGCTAAAGAAGATTTTAATGATGCTGATGGCGAGCGCGTTGGAATTTTGCAAGTTGAATTTGAAGAGATGGACGGATGGAATGCAGAAAGCAATGCTGCTTCCCTACTCTCCAATCTTGGTATTGGGTCGGATGCGCATTATACATTGGTAAAAGATCTTGATGGTACACAAAAAGTGAGAGTACTGTTGGCTAAAGCCATTTTTGGAAATCCAGATGTGTTGATCATGGATGAGCCTACAAACGATCTGGACTATGAAACTATTTCCTGGTTAGAAAACTTTCTGGCAAATTTTGATAATACTGTAATAGTAGTCTCTCACGACCGTCATTTCCTTGACGCGGTTTGTACACATATTTCTGATATTGATTTTGGAAAAATCACGCATTTCAGTGGTAACTATACCTTTTGGTATGAGTCCTCTCAATTGGCGGCAAAGCAGAGAGCTCAACAGAATAAAAAGGCTGAAGAAAAGAAAAAAGAGTTACAACAATTTATTGAACGTTTTAGCGCTAATGTCGCCAAATCTAAACAAGCTACTTCGAGAAAGAAAATGCTTGATAAGCTGGATTTTCAAAATATAAAACCTTCAAACAGGCGATATCCAGCCATCATATTTGAAAAGGAAAGAGAGGCTGGTGATCAAATTCTTCATGCTGAAAATTTATCGGCGAGTATTGACGGAGAGACAATATTTAATAATGTTCATATCAATCTTAACAAGGGTGATAAAGTCGTTATTTATTCTAAAGATTCCAGAGCAACAACTGCTTTCTATGAAATCATAAATGGAAAAGCCGAACCTGATACAGGTACTTATAAATGGGGCGTAACCACCAATCAATCTTATTTGCCTAACGATAATAGCGAATATTTTGAAAGTAAACTTTCACTTGTAGACTGGTTAAGACAGTGGGCCAAAACTGAAGAAGAACGTGAGGAAGTTCACATTCGTGGATTCCTGGGTAAAATGTTATTTAGCGGTGATGAAGCTCTGAAAACTTGCGATGTTCTTTCTGGCGGTGAAAAAGTAAGATGTATAGTAAGCAGAATGATGATGACCAGGGCTAATGTCCTGATTCTTGATGAGCCTACTAATCACCTGGATTTGGAAACTATTACAGCTTTCAATAATTCGCTTAGTAATTTTAAGGGTAATATTTTATTGACTACTCATGACCACCAGTTCGCTCAAACCGTTGGTAATCGAGTGATTGAACTCACACCAAACGGAGTAATAGACAAATTCTCAACCTTTGATGAATACATGTCGGATCCTAAAATAAAAGAGCAGCGTGAAAGAATGTATGCTGTAGGAGTTTAAGCTGAAACTCCTAAATTTAAAAACAACAAAAGGCCTTAAAAATTGATTTTAAGGCCTTTTGCTTTTATTAGCTTATAATTTATCTGTAAATCTCCTGCTTGTTTATCCAATTCTGATAAACTCTTGCATTTCTATTATGCTGTGACAAGGTTTTCGCAAATTTATGATACCCTGGATTTTCAGGATCTGCTGCAAAATAGAGATAGTCATGGGTTTCTGCATTGAGAACAGCCTCTATTGAGGACACATCTGGCATAGCGATAAGCCCTGGCGGTACGCCTTTGTATTTGTAGGTATTGTAAGGAGAATCCAATTCTAAATCTTTATAAAGCACTCGTTTTATAGGCGTATCAAAATCCTGATTTTCATTTTGAATTGCAAAAATAACCGTTGGATCTGCCTGTAATTTCATGCCTTTTTTCAATCTGTTGAGATAGACACCAGCAACTTTTGGTCGTTCTTCTACTCTAGCTGTTTCTTTTTGGACTATTGCCGCCAAAGACATCACTTGAACAGACGTAAGATTTACCTTATCTGCTTTAGCGACTCGCGTCTCATTCCAGTATTCGTTATAATAATTCACCATTCGATCCCGAAACTCCTCCCCTGACGTATTCCAATAAAATTCATAGGTATTTGGAATATAATATTTCATGCTTTCCAGTGGTGTGGTATTCATTGATGCTAGGAATTCGTCAGAAGTCATTGCTTGCAAAACTTGCATACTATCAGCCTCTATCTGTTCAGCGACTCTGCCTGCTAAATTTTCTAACCTGTGCTGGTTATTGAAACTTACTTTTACAGGAACATTCCGTGATCTCAGTGTATTTATTATTTCATTATTATTCATGCCCTTTTTTAACACGAAATGACCAGGCTTCACATTGGACGCATATCCCTTTTTTTTGGCCACAGTAATGAAATTTTCGGTGTCCTTCAGCAAAGGATGTAACTGATTAACCACTTCCTGTAAAGTACTTCCTGTAGAAACATAAACTGATGTTGTATCAGTTTCAAAAGATGTATTAGGTGTGAAAATGACGTTATAGATATAAAGACTTACTCCACCAAGGACAATTAATCCAACAACAGAAGCTGCCACCAATATTTTTTTAATGTACATGATTTATTTTTTGTAATAAATATTCACTTTGGAATTTACCAGAGTTGTATCTCCAGTCTTTTTTCAACCCAACCTCTTCAAATCCAAAGCTTTTAAAGAGCTTCAAACTTCTGGTATTTTCTTCTATAATTGAAGCAAACAATTGGTGCAAATCTAAAATATCAAACGCATAATCTATCATCAACTCCAAAGCTTCAGTACCATAACCCTTGGCCTGATAACCTTCAATAATCAGTATACCCAAACCCGCTCGTTTATTTTTGGGATCAAAGTCGTAAAGGTCAATAAAGCCGATAGGTTGTTTGTTATGAAGCGCAATCACCAATCGCATTTGCTTTACTTCATAAATGTCTTTGTGTGAGTGATCTAAATATTCTTTTAGTATGGGTCTGGAAAAAGGCTGCAGGGTGTCACTTAAATACCAAAGGTCTTCATCATTTTCAACCAACTCCAAAAAATCTAAATCTTCTAGCGTGAGGGCTCTTAATAAAATATGTGTGCTTTTAAGCTTTACCATGATAATCCCCTTCAAAAACAAATGTTGCAGGTCCTTTCAACCAGATATTTTTTACTGCATTAGGGCCTTCAATTTCAAAATCTACCTCTAAGTCACCACCCTTAGTGATGACCTTTACAGGTAACTTATCAATCTTATTTGACATTTTGGCAGTGATTGCTGCAGCTGTAACTCCAGTTCCGCAAGAAAAAGTTTCGTCTTCTACACCTCGCTCATAAGTCCTTACATGCACCATTTCATCCAACACCTGGACAAAATTGACATTTGTGCCTTTTATCCCTTCGTAGTTTGGTAAATTTCTTATTCGTCGACCTTGAGTAAACACATCAAAATCATAAACATCATCTACAAAAGCCACATGATGAGGTGAACCAGTATCTAAAAATGAGGCTTCACGACTTAAATTGACAGTAGGAACATCCGCCATTTTCAAATTAACGACATCGTCTTTTATTATAGCAGAATGAAGTCCGTCAACAGCCTCAAAGGTAGTTTCGGTATCTATAATGCCTAGTTCCTTTGCAAAGGCAACAATACATCTGCCTCCATTACCGCACATGGAACTTTCATTGCCATCTGCATTAAAATACACCATTTTAAAATCACACATTTCCATCGATGATTCCTCCAAAAGTATAAGTCCATCGCCTCCTACACCAAAGCGTCTGTCGCAAAGCTTCTTTATAATTTTGGTATCGTTTTTGAAAACTGAAGATCTGTTATCAATCAAAACAAAATCGTTTCCTGTGCCCTGGTATTTATAAAAATGTAAAGCCATCACTTAGGTTTAGTATCCGCAAATATAGTGAATTAATAAAGGAAGTAAAGGGGTTAAAAATGGGTTAAATACAATTTTGAATTGATAAACTGAAAGTAATTTTAAACATAAAATAATAAGTTCTTATGAAGAAAAATGTTCAATTAATATCGATTGCATTATTCGCCAGTGTACTCAGTATAGGCGGTTACAAGTTTTTTGAAGAAGAATCCAAAACTGTAAGCCAAGACTATGAAATTCCATGGCAAAAAGAAAATGTAAATGCAACTTCTCACTTAGCTTCCTATAGTGAAGAACCCTCTGAATTGAATTTTACTGAGGCTGCAAAAAAAACAGTAAATGCAGTGGTTCACGTAAAAAACGTAACTACTTATAGACAATCCAGAAGTCCTTTTGACTATAGCTACGGGAGCGGAGAAACAAGAAAAGCAATAAGGGGAGCTGGATCTGGAGTTATCCTAAGCCCAGATGGACTTATCGTAACCAACAATCACGTTATTGATGGAGCTTCTGAAGTTCAAGTCACTCTCAATGACAACAAAACTTATGTTGCCGAAGTCCTTGGAACCTCACCGGATAACGATATCGCCCTCTTGAAGATTGATGCTACCGAATTGGACTTTTTGATTTTTGGTGATTCCAATGAGGTCCAAGTTGGTGAATGGGTTTTAGCTGTTGGTAATCCATTCAACCTTACATCTACTGTTACTGCAGGAATTATAAGTGCAAAAGCAAGAGACCTTGGGAGGTCCGATAAGAATTTCCAATCTTTCATACAAACAGATGCAGCAGTGAATCCTGGAAATAGTGGAGGTGCTTTAGTGAATACACGCGGCGAACTTATTGGTATAAATACTGCCATCACTTCTCAGACAGGTTCTTTTATAGGTTATTCTTTTGCTATCCCTAGTAACAATGCCAAAAAGATTGTTGAGGATTTAATTGAATTTGGAAACGTAAGAAGAGCAATTTTAGGAGTAAGAGGTAGCGACCTGAATAGTATGATCGCTAAAGAATTAGATATAGAGAACTCGCAAGGATTTTACATCACCAATGTTGACCCGGAAAGCGGAGCAAAAGAAGCTGGATTGGAAAAAGGTGACATCATCAAATTTATAGATGATATTAAGATTAGAAAGTTTGCGGATATGACTGGTTATTTAAATTCAAAAAATCCTGGAGAAACGGTTGAAATAACCTACTTAAGGGACAATGTTGAGCGAAAAACTGATGTTACTCTAGATATCTTTAAAGTATACCGCATTGAAGATCTCGGTGTAGAAGTAACGGAAATTTCAGAAGAAGATTTGAAAAAATATGGAGCAGAATCTGGAGTTCTTATTCATAGAGTATTGTCCGATAGTTTTACCAAAAGCGACATTAGTGGTCTATTAATCACTAAAATAAATGAAAAAGAAGTGAATTCTATTGATGACGTAAAAACTATTATCAATAATAAAGATTCCAAGGATCCAATGCTAGTCACTTTCTTAAGTCCAAATGGACAAGAGAAGACCTACGTATTCAGGTAAAATCACTCTTGATTTTGAAAATTTAAACCTCCAAAGTTTGAGCATAAACTTGGGAGGTCTTATTTTAGTTTTATGAGTATCTTTTATAGTTTTTGAATCCTTATATTTGCGATTCATAAAATTTATGAAAATGGTGAAGCTTCATGATTTGGAATTCGAACCCTATCTTGATCAGAATACATTACAAGAATCTATAAAAAGCCTTGCAAAACAGATTGCTGCAGACTACGATTCTAAAACGCCAGTTTTTTTGGGAATACTTAATGGTGCTTTCATGTTTTTATCTGATTTGATGAAATATTATGAAGGCGATTGTGAAGTTAATTTCACTAAACTAGCTTCTTATGAAGGTACTTCATCAACAGGTCAAGTCAATACGCTACTAGGGGCTGGTAATCTGAAAGGAAGGGACGTTATTGTCGTGGAAGATATTGTCGATACTGGCAATACTCTGGAGCACATTGTCGAAGTTCTTAAAAATGAAGGAGTTGCCTCCTACAAGATTGTAAGCTTATTTTTTAAACCTGAAGCTTACAAAAAATCTCTCAATATAGATTACATTGGATTGGAAATACCAAACAAATTTATTGTGGGTTACGGTTTGGATTACAACGGATTAGGAAGAAACATTTCTGAAATATATCAACTAAAATCAAAGCTCAATGATTAATATAGTGTTATTTGGTCCTCCGGGGGCAGGCAAGGGAACTCAAGCTGAAAATCTTAAAGAAAAATATAATCTAAAACACATTTCTACTGGAGATTTGTTTAGATACAATATCAAAAATAAAACTGAACTTGGTCAACTAGCTAAATCCTACATGGATAAAGGTGATTTGGTACCAGACGAAGTGACCATCAAAATGTTGAATGCTAAAGTTGAAGAACACCTCGACAGCAAAGGATTCATTTTTGACGGTTTCCCAAGAACTAAAGCTCAAGCTGAATCTTTAAACGAATTGATGGAATCCAAGGGTTCTCAAATCAATGCTATGATAGCCTTGGAAGTACCAGATGAAGTTTTGGTCGAGCGTCTTTTGGAACGCGGAAAAACTTCTGGCAGGAAGGACGATGCCAATGAAGATATTATTCGCAATAGAATAAAAGTGTATTATGGGGAAACTGAAGTCCTCAAAGAATTTTACAAAAAAGAAGATAAATACTATGGTGTAGATGGTGTAGGTTCCATTCCGGAAATTACAGCTCGCATCAGTAAGGTTATAGATTCTTTATAAAACTAAAGCATTTAGCTTAATACTATGACAGAAGGAAACTTTGTAGATTACATCAAACTCCATTTAAAATCTGGAAACGGCGGAAAAGGTTCCGCTCACCTGAGAAGGGAAAAATATATTCCAAAAGGGGGTCCTGACGGTGGTGATGGTGGTCGCGGTGGTCATGTCATTTTTAAGGCTAACAAGGATTTGTGGACTCTTTTCCATTTAAAATTTAAAAGGCATATAAAAGCTACCCATGGTGAACATGGAAGCAAACAAACAAGTACTGGTGCAGACGGAGAAGACCAATATATAGAAGTTCCTCTTGGAACAGTTTTTAGAGATACCGACACAAACGAAGTCATCAAAGAAATGACTGAGCATGATGAAGAGTATATTGTCGTGGAAGGGGGAATGGGTGGAAAAGGAAATGCTCATTTTAAAAGCTCCACAAATCAAACACCACGGTTTGCACAACCAGGAATTCCAGGACAAGAAAAAGACATAACTCTTGAACTAAAACTTCTAGCAGATGTTGGTCTCGTAGGTTTTCCAAATGCAGGTAAATCCACCTTACTTTCTGTAATAACTGCTGCTAAACCTAAGATTGCTAACTACGAGTTTACAACACTAAAACCCAATCTTGGAATTGTTCAATACAGAGATTACAAAACGTTTGTTGTGGCAGATATCCCTGGTATTATCGAAGGAGCTGCCGAAGGAAAAGGTTTGGGTTATCGATTTTTAAGACATATTGAAAGAAATTCAACTTTGTTATTCCTTATTCCTGCAGATGCTCCAAGCGTCAAAGAGCAATATGAAATCCTGCTTGACGAATTACGACGTTATAATCCAGAACTTCTAGACAAGTCGAGGGTGATTGCAATTTCAAAAGCAGATTTACTCGATGACGAACTCAAGACTGAATTAGCCGAAGAAATAGAAGATGCGTTTGATGGTATTCCTCACGTCTTCATTTCCTCTGTTGCACAGCAAGGCTTACAACCATTAAAAGATTTGCTATGGAAAACTCTAAATGAGGATAAACACAAAGTTGAAAATTAGTTTTTAGGCAATTTAATTTCGAAGACCGTACCAGATTCTGAAGAACTGGATAATACTTTGATTTTTCCAGAGTGGTAATCTTCAATAATTCGCTTGGAAAGCGATAATCCCAAACCCCAACCGCGTTCCTTAGTAGAATAGCCAGGCTGAAAGATGGTTTTAAATTTTGAGGATGGAATTCCCTTTCCCGTATCGCTAACATGAATTTTGAAATAATTTTTATCTTCAAAAAGAGAAATTTTTAAATCTCCACGACCTTTCATAGCATCTATTGCATTTTTTGTAAGATTTTCTATAGTCCAGCTCAGTAAAGTTGGGTTCAATTTACACTTAAAGTCTTCTTCGGGTAATTCTATTGAAAATTGGATGAGCTTAGAACTTCTGTCTTTTAAATAGTTAAATGAATTTTCTACGGCTTTATTAAGGCTAGAAACCTCCAATGTAAGTTTTGAGCCTACTTTAGAGAATCGTTCAGTTATCGTTTTAAGTCTGTCGATATCTTTTTCGATATCAAGAATATATTCAGGATTGACATTTTCTGATCTTAAAATTTCCATCCAGCCAACCAAAGAGGATAGCGGAGTGCCTATTTGGTGTGCCGTTTCTTTTGCCATACCTGCCCAAAGCTTGTTTTTTTCACTGTTTTTTGCGGTTACATAATACAGATAAATGAGCCCAAGCAAAAGAAAAATAATTAGCAATAAAATAAACGGGTAGTATTTGATTTTTGTGAGAATCGAAGAGTCTCCATAGTACAAATATTGCTTTCCGGCTTCCCCTAAATCTATGATTATTGGCTGATTTTGATTTTTGATAGATTCAAAATACTGTCTCAATCTCAATGAATCACTTGTAATTGTCTCCGGAATATTATTGACCTCTTGAAATCCATTGGAGTCATTGACGATAAACATAGGAATATCATTTATCGTGTTTAATATTTCCAGTTCCAAATTGAGATCCTGCTCCTCCCCTGCCTTATTGACTGAGGCTTGTGCTGAGGACCAAATTCTCATTTTCTCTCGTTCTTCATTCTTCACCCCTTCATAAAAAACAGAGATATTCCAAACCACAACGCCTATGACAATAATAGAAGTGAAAAGAATAAAAAGCCTAACATTGACGGTATTCTCGAAAAATTTCATGAAGAATGGTTTATACAATAATAATGAAATCTAAACTGCTTTACTATAAACTTTTCAAAGTTGAAATTATTTTAAAAATAGTACACAACAGTATTTAAATCTGTTATTTTTGTCTGATGACACATTATTTTTCTTCGGATTTTAAATTAGGAATTTTAGGGGGTGGTCAACTGGGCAAAATGATGCTTTACGACACACGGAAATTTGATATCCAAACCTTTGTAATGGACCCCAATCCTGAGGCTCCATCGAGGATTTCTAGCAATCATTTTGAAGTTGGAAGTCTTATGGATTACGACAAGGTCATGGCTTTTGGAAAAAAAGTGGATCTCCTTACATTTGAAATTGAATCCGTTAATGTTAAAGCACTAGAAGACCTGGAAGCTTTAGGTAAAAAGGTGTATCCATCAGCGGCTACCTTACAAAAAATTCAAAATAAAGCTACACAAAAAAGTTTTTACGACCACAACCAGATCCCAACAGCTGAATTTCAAATTTTCTCTGACTTAAGTGCTCTCAAAAAAGCAACTTCAACCGGAAGTATAAATTTCCCGTTCGTATGGAAAAGTGCCACCGGAGGTTACGATGGTAAAGGCGTAAGTGTTATAAAATCTGAGGAGGCTATCCATAACCTTCCAGATGTGGAATGCATTGTAGAAGATTTGGTGGATTTTAAAACTGAAATAGCAGTCATAGTCTCGAGAAGTGTTTCTGGTGAAATCAAATCCTATCCCGTGGTGGAAATGGAGTTTCATCCTGAAGCAAATCAGGTAGAATATGTACTTTGTCCTGCGAGAATCAGTGAAAATGTAGCTAAAAAAGCCAGAAAACTAGCCCAAAAAGTTTCCAGTAAATTCGAACATGTTGGACTACTGGCGATTGAGATGTTTGTCACAAAAACTGATGATATTCTTGTCAATGAAGTTGCTCCAAGGCCACATAATAGCGGCCATTTCAGCATCGAAGGGAGTTTCACAAATCAATTTGAACAACACCTAAGAGCAATTCTAGACCTACCCTTGGGAAGCACAGAAAGTAAAACGAATGCTGTAATGGTAAATTTGGTAGGTGACGAAAATCATACTGGAGATGTTTTTTATAAAGGTATTGAAGAAATCATGGCTCTGCCGGGAGTTACTCCGCACATCTACGGAAAACGAGAAACACGTCCGTTCAGAAAAATGGGACATGTGAACATTATACATTCAGACATAAGCGAGGCAAGAGCTATCGCTGAAACTGTAAAGTCAAAAATTAAGGTCATATCCAAAAAATCCTGATTATGAATAAAGTTGCAATCATCATGGGAAGTAAGAGTGATCTCCCGGTCATGCAAGATGCTATAGATATATTGAAAGAATTTGGAATCGACTTAGAAGTTGATATCATATCTGCTCATAGAACTCCAGAATACATGATGGATTTTGGAAAAAATGCACATAAAAATGGTATTGATGTCATTATAGCTGGTGCTGGTGGAGCAGCGCATTTACCTGGTATGGTAGCTTCAATTACTCCTCTTCCTGTTATTGGTGTTCCCGTAAAATCCAGCAATTCTATAGATGGATGGGATTCTATTTTATCTATTTTACAAATGCCTGGTGGTGTCCCTGTTGCCACAGTTGCCTTAAACGGAGCAAAAAACGCAGGAATACTTGCAGCGCAAATACTTGGTGTGAAAGATGAAGCGATACAAAATAAAGTTCTTGAGTATATGAATGAACTTAAAGATAAAGTTCAAAAAATGAGAGAAGACCTTTAATGTTTAGCTAAAAAGGATTTCTTATTGGAATCTAATTTATAAATTTCAAATAAAAATGAAAGCAAGTCTTAGTCTAATATTACTTTCGGTACTACTGGTATCCTGTAATTCCCCTAAAGTCTTCACAGATTACGCCTCCGACGTTGATTTTGATGAATATAAAAATTTTGCGTTTTATGCTATTGAAAATTCTGGATTGTCACAACTTGACGAAGACAGAGTTTATATCACTATACAAGATACACTGACTGCAAAAGGCTTTAAAGAAAAATTAATTCCAGATTTTAAAGTCAATTTTTATGCTGAAGTATTCAATCGAACCTCCAACAGTAATTTTGGCATTGGAATAGGTGGTTATAATGGGGGAATAGGTGGAACCGTATCTCCTCAAAATACAAAACGCAGTATTGCGTTGACTGTTGAATTTGCAGATGGCCTCACCAATGATTTATTCTGGCAAGGTGTAGTTGAAGCAAATTTCAATGAGAATTTGAAAGGAAAAGAACGAGAAGAATTTTTTAGAATTCTTGTAGGCAAAGTATTGGAAAAATATCCACCTGAAAAATAATGGCATAATCAATTATTTAATGCCAGGTGTTAAGATTTATTAATAGATCTTTAATAATCGCCTCTTTGAAATTACATCAAGCTTTTATCTAAGCTTTAACCAATTTCATATTCTGATAGAGTGATTTTATAATCCCGTCAACCAAACCAATTTTAGGCACATGTACAGATTTTGATTTACTCCATTTCATAGCTGATAAATAAATCTTGGTCGCAGGAATAATCACATCTGCTCTGTCTTCATTTAGACTTAATTCAGAAATACGTTCTTCAAAAGTAAGAGAGTTTAAGAGCTGGTAATATGAGCTCAGGTAGAAGTAAGATAGAGGTTTCCCAAGCTTTTTGTTGCTAGACTTAAAGATATTATTGATATTTCCTCCAGAACCAACCATTTCAATTCTTGAATAGGGCTTGGTTATGTCTTTTATCCACTGCTCAGCTTCACTCCAGACTTCTTCTGTAATTGTATTGTTTAATATCCTAACAGTACCAAGTTTGAAAGATTTAGATTCAATAGTTTTTCCTTCAGAAAATAAAGTAAACTCAGTACTTCCGCCACCTACATCAACATACAGATAAGTTTTATTGTTATCTACCAGAGTATGTAAATCTGTAGCTGCTATGATAGAGGCTTCATCAGAACCATCTATAATTTCGATATCTATTTTGCATTCGGAAGCAATTTTCTCTGCCACTGCTTTTCCATTTTTAGCATCTCTCATGGCAGATGTTGCGCAGGCTCTGTAAGCATCAATTCTGTGAGATTTCATCAAAAGACTGAAAGCCTTCATGGTATCAATCATTCGTTCTGTGCTCTCATCTGATATATAAGATTTTGTAAACACATCCTGCCCAAGTCGTATAGGAACTCTAACTAACGATGTTTTTTTAAAAGTTACTGGTTTGTTATCTGGCTCCGTTACTGTAGAAATTAGTAATCGCACAGCATTGGAACCAATATCAATTGCAGCAAATTTTTTGATGGATAGCATATTTATTGTTTATTATCTATTGATTTAAGTTTCTGTTTATAGTAGTTGTAGGTTTCAAACTGACTTCTAAAATCTTCACCCTCTTTTTTCCTGTAAGAGTTATCTTCTTTGGAAGCAAAATCTCTAGCTTTTACATTGTCTTTCCAGCAAATTTCAAAAGTTTCAATAAGTTCTTGCTTTATATCATCATCGTATATAGGACAGGTGACTTCCACACGATGATCTATATTTCTGGTCATCCAGTCTGCAGAAGAGATGAACACTTTTGGATGCTCTTCATTTTCAAAAATATAAAGTCGAGGATGCTCTAAAAATTTATCAACAATGCTTATAGATTGTATGTTTTCACTCATCCCTTTTACTTCCGGAATAAGACAATTAATTCCTCTTACTATCAACCTTATCTTCACTCCTGCTCTACTAGCTTCGTACAGCTTATCTATCATTCCATAATCAGACAAGCTATTCATTTTAATGGAAATTCCAGACTTCTTACCAGCTTTACAATTGAAAATTTCCTGATCAATCAAATCTGAAAATTTTGATCGGGTATAATGGGGTGACACTATAAGATGTTTATATCTTTTGATTTTATAATTGACTTCAAAAAAATCAAAGACTTTTTCAATATCCTTTAGTACACCTTGGTGAGCTGTAAACAGTGTATAATCGGTGTAAATTTTGGCGGTAATTTCATTAAAATTACCTGTGCTAATAAATCCGTAGTACTTTATCTTTTGATTTTCTAGACGCTCAATAACACAAGTCTTACAGTGCACTTTTAGTCCTGTGACTCCAAAGATAAGTTTCACGCCTTCGCGTTCCATCTTCTCCGCATACTTAATGTTGTTTGCCTCATCAAAACGTGCCTGCAGCTCAATGGAAACCGTTACGCGCTTACCGTTCTTTGCTGCATTAATAAGTGAACTGGCAATATGTGAAACCGCCGCTAATCTGTAGATGGTAATTTTTATGGATTTGACCTTTGGATCCAAGGCGGCCTCACGAAGGAATTTTACTGTGTAAGAAAAGGTTTGATACGGTGTGTACTGAAGGTAGTCCTTTTTTGAAATTTTCTCCAGCAAGCTTCCTTGAATTTCCAATCCTGGAATTGGCAAAGGTTCAATTTTATCGTATAGCAAATGTTTAGCTCCAAGATCCGGAAAGTTCATATAATCACGTCTGTTGTGATATTTTCCTCCTGGTATTAAACTATCAGTGGTATCAATTTCCATTTTCTTCAAAAGAAAATCTAAAGTATCCTGCTCTATTTCCTTATCGTAAACAAAACGCACGGGATCTCCTTCAATTCTATCCTTTACACTTTCCATCAACTTCTCGATGTAACTTTTACTAAGGTCACCTTCAAGATCTAATTCTGCGTCTCTGGTTATTTTGACCATATGCGCTGAAATGCTTGTATAATCAAAAATATTGAAAATGACATCTAAATTATACCGGATTAAATCATCTAGCAATATGATGTACTTTTTTTGATCTGTTGATGGAATAACTACAAAACGTTCAATACTTGAAGGGATTTCAATCAAAATATACCGATTTGTAAGTCGGTCTTTTTCAAATTGTACCATCTTAACAGCCAAGTAAGCTTTTGAATCTTTTAAATTGGGAACTTTATCAATATCATTTAACATGATAGTGACCAATGCGGGACTCACCTTTTGAAGGAAAAATTCCTTTAAAAATTTAGCCTGTTCTGAAGTAACCTCGTTTTCATCTATGACAAAAATATCATGATCCTTTAACTGCTCTTGTATAGAGTCTAAAATCTCTAAGCTCTCCGCTTGCTTCTTGATAACTATTTGAGTGATTTCCTTTAGCAAACGTCCAGCGTTGAAACCCCCTAAAACTTTTTTACCTGCTTTCCCAGCCAAATCAATACGCTTTACTGTAGCGTACCTCACTTTAAAAAATTCATCTAAATTATTGGAGAAAATGCCTAAAAACCTAAGTCTCTCAATAAGTGGTACACTTGGATCTGCAGCTTCCTGAAGAACGCGTTGATTGAATTTCAACCAACTTAATTCTCTGTTACCATATTTATTTTCTCGCATTAGCGTAAATTTTTTGGGAATAAGTATAAATGGGTTTCCCCTTTCTGAATTTGATTCCAGGATTCGATTTCAAAGATAATACTCACCAATCCTGTTGTAGGTAGATTTTCAATTGGCAGACTACCAAGCCTATTGACCAATTCTGTATAAGCGGGATTATGACCAAATAACATTACATTATCCAGACCATCGTCAATATTTCGAATAAACTGAAGAACCTCATCAGAATCGAAAGTATACAATTGCGGGATGACATGAAAATGTTGATCTTCAATATTTAGTTGATTTTTGAATAGCTTGGCTGTTGTCACTGACCGAGTTGCCGGGCTTGAGAATACTTCAGGAGAAAAATCCAAGTAAGCTTTGAAGGTAGAGATGACATGGTCTGCATCTTCATAAGCACGTTTTTTCAGTTCTCTTTCTTTATCTTCAACAGGAGATTCCCAAGATGACTTACCGTGTCTTACAAAAATTAGTCGCTTCATATCAGGGAGCTAAACGTTCAATCTTCCAGTCGTACTCAGAGTCAGATTTTGTAAATTGAAACCTGTCATGAAGTCTGTTTGGACGACCTTGCCAGAATTCAATAGATTCTGGTCTTACCAGAAATCCACCCCAATTCTCTGGGCGAGGAACTTCTTTGTCGGCATATTTCTTTTCTAAAGCTTCCAATTCATCTTCCAATACTTTTCGGTTTTTGATGACGCTGCTTTGATTGGAAACCAAAGCGCCTAGCTGGCTGCCTTTTGGCCTGGATGCAAAATAATTGTTTGAGACCTCCTCAGAAACCTTTTCAGCTTTACCTTTTATGATCACCTGCCGTTCTGTGTTTGGCCAGAAAAAGGACAAACACGTATGTGGATTATTCAAAAGAGCTTTTCCTTTTTCACTTTCATAATTAGTATAAAAAACAAAGCCATTTTCATCGTATGATTTCAGAAGTACAACGCGGCTTTTAGGGAAACCATCTTCACCAATTGTCGAAACTGTCATCGCATTAGCTTCATCCAAACCTCCAAATTTTTCGACATCATAAAACCAACTTCTGAATTGTTGAATTGGATTTTCATCTAAATTCTCACGAATCAGACTAGATTTTTCATAGGATTTTCTATAACCATGTAGTTTATTTTCCATGTTAGCAAATTAAAAAATAATAGCTTCAGAAGCAATTGAATTCAGAAAAGATTGAAACTATTCGTACCTGAAAATTTTACCAGTTTCTGCATTCTCTGCATTATCAAAAACGACTTTTGCTTCTTCTTCAAATAAGGATAAATTCTTATACCGAGCAGAAAAATGCCCCAAAATTAATTTTTGAGCACCAGCTTTTTGGGCGATAATTCCCGCTTGTTTTGCAGTAGAATGTTTTGTTTTATCACACAAATGTTCTTGATCTTCCAAAAAAGTAGATTCGTGATAAAGTAAAGTCACACCCTTAATCTGTGATACAATGTCCGGCTTGAAAACCGTATCACTACAAAAAGCATAACTAGGAGCTGGTTTGGGATCTTCTGTTAGTTCTCCGTTTTTAATAAGTTGACCCGACTTGGTCATTACATCTTTACCTTTCACAATACTCTTGTAATACACCTTATCAATGTCTAGATTCTGAACTTTGTCAATTAACAGTTTTCTATCTCCAGGCTTAGCTTTGAACAGAAATCCATTGGTGTAAATTCTATGTTTTAGCGGAATAGTTTCAACAGTAAGTTTATCGTTGTCGAGAATCAATTCAGGCTTACTTGAATCCAACTGATGAAATGTCAAAGGATAAGAAGTAAAAGCATGACTAAGTTTGAGTTGAAGTTTGATAATTTCCTCCAAACCTTGTGGAGCATAGATATGTAGTTCTGCAGTTCTGCTCAATAAACTGAATGTAGATAGCAAACCAATCAGTCCAAAGTAATGATCCCCATGTAAATGAGAAATGAAAATATGACTAATGCGAGAAAATTTTACTTTATACTTTCTCAAGCGAACTTGCGTTCCTTCCCCACAATCGATGAGCATGAGTTCTCCATTGATATCCAAAACTTGGGAAGTAGGGTGTGCATTTGCCCTTGGCGTTGCAGAATGACAACCTAAGATGGTGAGTTGCATCATATCAAAATCCCAAATCGCGTTCAATTTCTTCAAGACCAATTAAATCTTCTGCTTCTTGATAGGTCGGTACGACATGGATTTCTTCTGGCACTGCATCGATATTTATGGTATCGTTCACAATAACCAAAGATTTCTTTCCCTTCCTATGAGCAAAAGAGAGCTTTAGAAACATCAAAAGTTGATCTAATTTTAACTCACCGTATTTCTGAATATCAATAACAACATTTTGATCTTTGAATCGATCCTGTATTCTTGTGAGGTAATTTGCGAAATCTTCTACATCGTCTTTTTCGTCACTAAGGATTATATAGTTATCTTTTTCTTCAGTTTTCATAGTTTTTGATTTTTGAAGCTAGTAAATACATCACAGCCATTCGAATAGCAACTCCATTTTCTACTTGATTGAGAATAATCGAATGTTCAGAGTCTGCCACATCACTTGTGATTTCTACACCTCTATTAATTGGGCCAGGGTGCATTATTGTAATTGGCTTGCTTAAAGTTTCCAATAAAGTTTTATTGACACCATATTGCTGGACATATTCTCTAGTACTTGGAAAATAAGAATGTTCCATGCGCTCATGCTGAACTCTTAACATATTTGCAATATCACACCATTCCAGGGCTTTGATCAAGTTGGACTCAACTTTCACACCTAGACTTTCAATGTGTTTTGGCATCAGAGAATTGGGGCCACAAACTTTTACTTCTGCACCTAGCTTTTTAAGTGCAAAAATATTGCTCAGGGCTACTCTGGAATGCATTATATCTCCAACTATCACTATTTTTTTGCCTGATATATCTCCATATTTTTCTCTTATTGAAAAAACATCCAGGAGTGCTTGTGTAGGATGTTCATGGGCGCCATCACCTGCATTAACGATACTTGCGTTGACGTGCTTGGAAAGAAAAACTCCAGCACCGGGATTGGGATGACGCATCACCACCATATCCACTTTCATCGCCAAAATATTATTTACAGTATCTATAAGGGTTTCTCCCTTTGAAACTGAAGAGGACGATGCAGAAAAATTGATAACATCTGCACTCAGCCGTTTTTCTGCCAATTCGAATGATAATCGGGTCCGTGTGCTGTTTTCAAAAAAGAGATTGGCTATGGTAATGTCTCTTAGACTAGGAACTTTTTTAATGGGTCTGTTGATAACTTTTTTAAACTGATCTGCAGTTTCAAAAATAAGATGAAGGTCTTCTGCAGAGAGGTATTTGATTCCTAGTAAATTTGAAACACTAAGTTCTTTCATGGTATAGGGCTAGTTTTTCAATAAATAGATTGCATCCTCTCCATCATTTTCAATCCAGCAAACTTTCACATGTTCATCATTGATAGCATCTACTTTCCTTCCATTATAATCTGGCTGAATGGGCAAATGCCTGCTAAATCGTCTGTCAATAAGCGTCAATAATTCGATTTTGGAAGGTCTTCCAAAAGACTGCAGGGCCGTTAACGCAGAACGTATGCTTCTTCCTGTAAATAGAACGTCATCTATTAGTACGACATGTTTGTTTTCAACGATAAAATCGATATCTGTTTCACTGGCTTTTAAAACCTTGTCTCCACGTCTGAAATCATCCCGATAAAAAGTAATGTCTAGCTTACCGTAATTCAAAGAAGTCAAGCCGTAATCTTTCTTTAGAATGTCATAAAGTCGATTCGCCAAAAAGCTACCTCTGGGCTGAATACCTATGAGTGCAGAATTTTCAAAATTTTTATGATTTTCAACAAGTTGACAAGCTAAACGTTGAAGTATAATATTGATTTCTTTTGCATTAAGAAGCAATTTTTGGCTCATCGTCGAATTTCCTTTGATTCACAAAAGTAATTAAAATTAGCTGTAATGTTAGACAGTAGTTTCAATTTATAATTTGGCTATTAAAATTGTAGTACATTCAAATTATTATAATAAAATTGTTAACTAAAATCTTTGCCTTTGAGGGGTTTATTAAGACATATCGGACCCGGCTTTCTTCTGGCTGGCGCTGCTATTGGAGTTTCACATTTGGTCCAGGCCACACGTGCCGGAGCTGATTATGGAGTAGTTTTGATCTTTGCGATCTTGATTGCTTGTCTTACCAAATATCCGTTTATGGAATTTGGATCCAGATATGCCTCAGCAACAGGAAAAAATCTGATTGACGGCTACAGAACACTTGGACCAGGATATCTAAAAGTTTTTGCATTGATTACCATATCCACCATGTTTATTATCCAAGCTGCAGTCACAATAGTTTCTGCTGGTTTAGCTGAATATCTATTTGAATTTGGCTGGTCAAATTTCACATGGAGTCTTCTTCTGTTGATTTTTTGTATTCTGATTTTATTAATAGGAAAATACAAAAAGCTAGATTTCTTAATGAAGATTGTGATCAGTTTCCTGACGGTTTGCACTCTATTTTCGGTGGTCGTTGCAGCCTTTCAAATAGATTTTTCAAGCATCAGTTTTAATAAATCACCAGAATTATGGACGCTCAGCGGTGTTGGTTTTGTCATAGCCTTAATGGGATGGATGCCAATTCCTATTGATGCTTCGGTCTGGCATTCCATCTGGATACAGGAAAAAGCTTACCAAACTCACCACCAAACCAATTTAAAAGAAGCTGGATTTGATTTTAATTTAGGTTATATCTCAGCCACTTTACTTGGCATTTTGTTTTTCATGATGGGACTTTTTCTCATGAATAACAGCAATATCAGTTTTGCTTCAGGGAGTGTTGCTTTCTCAGGCCAGTTAATTGAAATGTACACTCAAACTTTGGGAGAATGGAGTAGAGTTTTAATTGCGTTTATTGCTTTTGTGACTATGTTTAGCACGACCTTAACGGTGACTGATGCATTTCCGAGAGTGATGTCTAAATTGATACAAAGCGGTAAGCAGAGTCGTAAGGAACAAAAGACCTATCAACTATTTATAATTGTGATTCCAGTGGTAGCACTCGGAATTCTTTATACCCTGAAAAGTACATTTACAGTTTTAGTAGATTTTGCTGCAGGATTGTCATTTCTGGCATCTCCTGTTCTGGCGTGGTTCAATTTGAAATTGATGACAAACAAGAATAATAAAATCATGATCAGCTCAGGCTACTTGCTGTTTTCTAAAGTTTGCTTATTCTTTTTAGTTTGCTTTGGTCTTGGGTATATTGTTTATGAGGTTTTTAATTACTTGGGTTAGTCGTGAGTCAAAATTAATTTCAATACCCAATATAACAAAAAAAGCTACTCACTTTCGTGAGCAGCTTTTCAAACTTAACCAATATCTAATTAAATTATTTAACTTCTTCGAAGTCTACGTCTTCAACGTCACCATCGTCTTTTCCGCTTTTATCTTCAGCATCTGGACCTGGTTGTTGTTCACCTCCGCCGCCTTGAGATTCAGCTTGAGCTTTGTACATTTCTTCTGAGACTGTTTTCCAAGCTTCATTCAATTTATCTAAAGCTGGCGTAATCGTTTCAAGCTCTTTGGTCTCATAAGCTGCTTTCAATTCTTCTAGCGCCTCTTCGATAGGCTTTTTCTTATCATCAGAAATTTTATCTCCAAATTCTTTCATTTGGCTTTCAGTCTGGAAAATCATAGCATCTGCTTCATTTAGCTTATCTACTTTTTCTTTAGACTTTTTATCTGCTTCAGCATTAGCTTCAGCATCTTGCTTCATTTTCTTGATTTCCTCTTCAGTCAATCCAGAAGACGCTTCAATTCTAATGTCTTGAGATTTACCAGAAGCTTTATCTGTAGCACTTACTTTGATGATACCATTGGCATCAATATCGAAAGTTACTTCAATTTGTGGAACACCTCTTTTTGCTGGTGGAATACCGTCTAAGTGAAATCTTCCAATTGTTTTATTATCAGTTGCCATTGGACGTTCACCTTGCAATACGTGTATTTCTACACTTGGCTGGTTGTCTTGAGCAGTTGAAAATACCTGAGATTTTTTAGAAGGAATAGTTGTGTTAGACTCAATCAATTTGGTCATCACACCTCCCATAGTTTCAATACCAAGAGAAAGTGGAGTCACATCAAGTAATAAAACATCTTTTACATCACCAGTTAAAACACCACCTTGAATTCCAGCACCAATTGCTACAACCTCATCAGGGTTTACACCTTTACTTGGTTTCTTACCAAAGAAATCTTCCACAGCTTTCTGCACTGCTGGAATACGAGTTGAACCACCAACTAAAATAACTTCGTCGATATCACTTGTATTCAAACCTGCAGCTTTTAAAGCTTTCTCACACGGCGTGATTGTTCTTTTAACAAGACCTGAAATTAATTGTTCAAATTTTGATCTTGTAAATGTTCTTACCAAGTGCTTAGGTCCGCTTTGCGTTGCTGTAACATATGGTAGGTTAATTTCTGTTGAATTTGAAGAAGATAATTCAATTTTTGCTTTTTCTGCAGCTTCTTTCAATCTCTGAAGTGCCATTGCATCCTTTCTAAGATCAATGTCTTCATCTTTGATAAATTCTTCAGCTAACCAGTCAATGATTACCTCATCGACATCATCACCACCTAAGTGAGTATCACCATCGGTAGCTAGTACTTCAAAAACTCCGTCTCCCAACTCTAGGATGGAGACATCATGTGTACCACCACCAAAGTCAAATACTGCGATTTTTTGATCTTTATCTTTTTTATCAAGACCGTATGCTAAAGCAGCAGCAGTTGGTTCGTTAATAATTCTGCTCACTTTTAACCCAGCAATTTCACCAGCTTCTTTGGTTGCTTGTCTTTGAGAGTCGTTAAAATAAGCAGGAACTGTAATGACTGCTTCAGTCACTTCTTGACCTAAATAATCTTCAGCTGTTTTCTTCATTTTTTGAAGAATCATAGCAGAAAGTTCTTGTGGAGTATACATTCTTCCGTCGATGTCAACACGAGCTGTATCATTTTCACCTTTCACAACTTTGTAAGGTACTCTGCTGACTTCTTTAGTTGACTCAGAATACTTATTTCCCATAAATCTTTTAATAGAGGAAATAGTTTTTTCTGGATTGGTAACTGCCTGACGTTTTGCAGGATCACCTACCTTTATTTCACCATCTTCTACAAAAGCAATAACAGATGGAGTTGTTCTTTTACCTTCAGCATTAGGAATTACTGTTGGCTCATTACCCTCCATTACGGAGACACAAGAGTTGGTTGTTCCTAAATCTATACCTATAATCTTACTCATAATTTTTATTTTTATATTCTTATTATTGTCTTCGCTCAACAAAAGTCAATCTTTATGCCAGCCAACAGAGTGTGACAGCATGTCATAAAAAGATGACACTTGCTATTAGATTTAATTTTATGTTTGAGTAAACACCTATGATTAAAAACTTTATTCTACTATCAATTTGCCTTTTGAGTTACTTTTCTTTTTCTCAAGAGAAAGAAATCATCAATCAGGGGCAATTCTGGACCGGTTACATGACCAGTGCAAGAATTTCTGAAAACTATTCGCTATGGAATGATTTTCATTACGTACCCGATGGTTTTTTTGTAGCGAGGACAGGAATTACACGCTCATTTTTTGAAAAGCTTTATCTCACTGCAGGTTATGCCTATTTGAATATCCCTACAGAAAGCAACGATACTAAATTAAACAGAACCGAACATCGCCCCTGGATGCAGACAGTTGCCAACCACGAGTTAACTGAAAGGTGGACTATGATAAATCGTGTCCGTTATGATATGCGTTACAGGCAAAATTTTGCAAATGGAGAGCTATTAAATGATTTCAACTTCAACCACCGTTTAAGATTACTTATTGGCTTGCGTTACCATTTTGAGAAACAAACGATTTTCTCTGGAACGCCTTATATAAATTTAAGTAACGAAGTTCTGATCAATTTTGGTGAGAACATTATTACAAATCATTTTAACCAGAATAGAACCTGGCTTACGTTAGGTTTACGACTTGAGAATACAAGCTTTCAGGTCGGTTACATGAATCGTTTTGTGAAATTATCTCAAAATCAAAGGTTTGTAAGAAACCATACATTGGTCGTCTGGATTTCCCAACGTTTTGATTTCAGAAAAAAGGAGATTCTTGGCGACGATGATGAACATTTTTATCAAATACCTTAAGAAAAAAAATCTTAAGCTCTCTGTTTAAATTGAACATTCACTAATAAATGTAAAAAAAATCTCCCATCTTTACAGCATTGATAAAAAATTGATGTGATAATGAAGAAAATTGAATGTATAAGTGTTTTTGATATGCTGAAGATCGGTGTTGGACCATCAAGTTCACATACACTTGGACCTTGGCGTGCGTCTCAACGTTGGATTGAAGAATTGAAGGATGACGACCTTTTAGACTCGGTTAAAAATATAAAGATACATCTCTACGGATCTTTGTCTTTAACAGGAAAAGGTCATGCAACGGATATTGCATCTATTTTAGGACTTTGCGGTCATGATCCTGTAACTATGGATATCACTCATATTGATGTAGAAATAGACCGAGTCAAAAATGAAGGTAGATTGAATCTTGACGATTCTAGGTTCATCGATTTTGATTTTAAGAACGACGTTGTCTTTGAAAAAGATTTCAAGGAGTTCCACCCGAATGGTATTACTTACATAGCGCACTTAAAAAATGGCGAAAAAGTAGAATCTACATTTTACTCCATAGGAGGTGGATTTGTAGTAAAAGAAGATCGAGAAAATGCGAAACAAAAGCAGGAAGAATTTAAAAGCTTCCCATACCAGATTAATTCTGCTCAAGAGTTACTTGATCACTGCAAGAAGGAACAAAAGATCATATCAGAAATTGTTCTTGGAAACGAAAAATCGCTTAGAAATGAACTCGAAATTCATTCTGGATTAGAGAAGGTTTGGGAGGTCATGCTGGAATCTATGTACATTGGCTGCCATACAGAAGGCACTCTGCCTGGGGGTTTAAACGTCAATAGAAGAGCCGCAAGGATGAACAAAAACCTTTTAGAGCATAAATTTGAAACCTACAGCACTCCCCAGGAATGGCTTGAGACTATAAGAACCAAAGAAGTCAAATTCAGACAAATATTACAATGGGTAAGCTGTTTTGCCATATCTGTCAATGAAGTCAATGCTTCTCTAGGTCGTGTCGTCACCGCTCCTACCAATGGTAGCTCCGGCACATTACCCGCGGTGATGATGTACTATATGGTAATCGAAAACCATCAAGCCACATTTGATGATTTAAAACAATTCATGTTGGTTGCAGGTGAAATAGGAAGTTTATTCAAAAAAGGAGCAACCATCTCAGCTGCTATGGGCGGTTGTCAGGCAGAGATTGGTGTATCTTCAGCTATGGCTGCTGGTGCGCTTACAGAGTTGATGGGCGGTACTCCTGAGCAGGTACTGATGGCTAGCGAAATCGCAATGGAGCATCATCTTGGAATGACCTGTGATCCTATTGCCGGATTGGTTCAGATCCCTTGTATTGAGCGTAATGCTATGGGTGCCATCAAAGCGATCAACGCTGCTGAAATTGCTATGGAATCTGATGCCACCAAAGCTAAAGTACCTCTAGATAAAGTGATTGCTACTATGTGGGACACGGCTCAAGACATGACGTCCAAATACAAAGAAACTTCTGAAGGCGGACTGGCCATTAAAGTCAATATGAGTGACTGTTAAACAAAAATACCCCATAATTTTAAAACTAATTATGGGGTGTTTTTGTTTATAATGACTTCTATTTAATATCAACCAACTCTAAGTCGAAAACCAAAATAGAATTTGCAGGAATTACTCCACCTACTTCTCTATCTCCGTAAGCTAAGTGAGGAGGAATGACGAATTGAGCTTTTGTCCCTTGATTCAATAATAAAAGACCTTCATCCCAACCTTCAATCACATGACCTGCTCCCACTGGAAATTCGATAGGTTGTTTTCTTTTGTATGAAGAATCAAACACGGTTCCGTCTACCAGACTTCCTTTGTAATGAACACTCACTTCCTGACCTTTATTCGGTTTTGCTCCAGATCCTTCATTGATGATTTGGTAACGAAGTCCACTTTCAGTTTCTTTAAAACCTTTAGAAATTTCATCAAGCCTTTTAGCAGCTTCAGCTTTTAATTTAGCTTCTCTTTCTGCCTTAGAGGAGTTGAATTTCTCAAAACTTTTTACTGCATCAAAGGCTTTAGCTTCTTCTCCAATTCTTTCTATTTCAACTGAATTTAGGCTGTCTTTCCCTTCGATGCTGTCGACAACGTCCTGTCCTTCTACAACATAACCAAAGACTGTGTGCTTTCCATCTAGCCAAGGTGTTGCTCCGTGTGTGATAAAAAACTGACTCCCATTAGTGCCTGGCCCCGCATTTGCCATAGATAACACTCCAGAACGGTCATGCCTCAAGTCAGGGTTAATTTCATCATCAAACTGATAACCTGGTCCACCAGTTCCATTTCCTTTTGGGTCTCCTCCCTGTATCATAAAGTTATCGATTACTCTGTGAAAGACTAATCCATTATAATAGGGAGTTCCTAAATCTTTAGCTGAGTTTTCGATTTTTCCTTCAGCTAGCCCTATAAAGTTCCCAACTGTACCAGGTGTTTTATCGAAAGCAAGTTGAACTATAATTTTACCTTTTTCCGTGTTGAAATGTGCGTATATTCCGTTTTCCATGAATTTATTTTTTTTGCAAATTTAAGATTAAATCTAATTTACGTCGGGTAAACTTCATTTTAAAAAAGTTGATAAGTAATTATTGATCGTAGATATAAATTTCAGTGGCACCAAGACCATATTTTTGATAGTCGGCATCGTAAAATTCGACTTGATCATAACGTCTAAAAAGAGTATGCAATTCAGCTTTAAGAACGCCTTGACCTACTCCATGAATAAAAACAATGCGTTTGATTCGCTTTTCAATAGCAAATTCAATTTTCCTTCTGCTATGCTCAAGCTGGATGTTGAGCATTTCAAAATTGGATAGATGTGATGTTTTATCAACAATATTATGAATATGAAGATCCACTTCCATAGCGGGTTGCTGGCGTTTTGGCTTTTGAGAAGGCCCTTTTCGTTTTGGGTTTAAATCTGACTTCAATTTTTGAAGCAAAATATCATCCTTAAGATCCACATCCAATTGGCCATCAATTTTGACAACAAGCGAAAACGGAACTTTCATTTCAAAACCATCTGAAGTCTCAAAAACAACTTCATTACTTTCAACTTTAGTGACAATTCCAGACACATCATCATCGATCAATTCAACTTTATCACCTATTTGAAAGTTTTTATTTTTCATCTTCAGGAGTATTATCGTCTTTAGGATTGTCGCTTGCCCACTGTTTAGTTGAATTGTAAAGACCTATCATAAGTATAAGAAGTCCGCCAATTTTTAAATAAACGTTTTCATTTTTTCCAGTGAGGTCATAAATCAACATAATTGCTCCTATTATAATAAATGCAGTATAAAGAGCTTGTTTTTTGGTATTGATCATTCAAAATAAGTTTTGAATTGACAAATATAGACTCAATTTCCGTTTAGAGCCAACAATTCTTCCAAGTGTTCCCGATTATTCGATAATCGTGGAATCTTATGTTGACCACCAAGTTTATTGTGTTGTTTTAACCAATTTTGAAAAAGCTTGGGCTTGGCCTGGTGAATTTTCAAAAGGTCTAGTGTCATATTGTTATATCGCTTAGCTTCATAATCACTATTGATTTCCTGAAGATTTTTATCCAAACAAATTTGAAAATCAGAAAGACTTTCAGGTGGTGTTTTAAATTCCAAAATCCACTCATGCGCCCCTTTCTTTTTCCCTTTCATAAAAACAGGTGCCGCCGTATATTCCATTACTTCACAATTGAGTTCAAAAGCTGTTTTCTTTACTGCAGCTTCAGCATTTTCAATAATGAGCTCTTCTCCAAATGCATTGATATGATGCTTTGTCCTTCCTGTCACTCTTATCCTGAAGGGATCCAAAGAGGTGAATCGCAGCGTATCTCCAATTTTATACCTCCATAATCCAGAGTTTGTAGTAATTACTATTGCATAATTGGTATCAATTTCAACTTCGCTCAAACTGATGACTTTCTCCTTTGGCGTTCCGTAAGTTGACATCGGTATAAACTCAAAGAAAATCCCATAATCGAGCATCAATAATAAATCTTTAGAATCATTAAGATCCTGAGCAGCAAAAAAACCTTCTGAAGCATTGTATATTTCGTAATACTTCATTTTGCTCGATGGTATGATCTGCTCGTACTGGATTCGGTAAGGCTCAAAACTCACGCCTCCATGAAAATATACTTCCAGATCTGGCCAAACTTCATCGATGCTATTTTTCCCTGAAGTTTTCAAAACATCATTTAACAATACAAGCATCCAGGAAGGAACCCCTGCAAGGCTTGTTACACGCTCTTTGATAGTTTCATCCACTATAGCTTGCATTTTTGTTTCCCAGTCACTCATCAAGGAGACACTGTTCCCCGGCGTACTACTATAACTTGCCCAAAATGGCATATTATGTATGAGTAGAGCAGAAAGATCTCCATAAGAGGTTCCTTTATCCTGGTAGATCTCTTTACTCCCTCCTAACCTGAGACTTTTGCCGGTGAATAACTTAGAGTCTGGATTATTATTTAAATACATGCATAATAAATCCTTGCTGGCCGCATAATGACAATCCTCTAAAGCTTCCTGACTTACTGGAATAAATTTACTTTTAGCGCCCGTAGTTCCACTAGACTTTGCAAACATTGTAATAGGTGAAGGCCAAATTAAATTCTTTTCTCCTTGCCTGCACCTCTCGAAAGTAGCTTCAAAATTTTCATAAGTTTGAACTGGTATGCGCTCTTTAAAAGTTTCGTAATTATTTATTTCATCAAAGCCATAGGTTTTTCCAAATTCCGTATTTTGGGCTTTATAAACCAAATCAAGTAGCAATTCGTTTTGAACTTCATTGGGATGCTTTTTAAACAATTCCATATGATGAATACGCTTCTTTAATATCCAGGAAGCTATAGAATTTACAATTGGTATTGACATAAATAAGTAGGTTTAATAAGGTAACCAAGAATCATCAAACATAATAAAAAATGCAATATAGAGGAGTCTTAAGAAAAATGAAAACGGAGAATAACCAAGAGGTTGATTATTTTTTGGAATTTGAAAACGACGTCGTTCATTTAAACCAATTATTGGACAAAGAAGTGGCTTTTTACTTTGTGGAATATCAGTGTCTTAACTGTAGCAAAAACAAAAAAATATTTAGACAGGGATTTTGTTATGATTGCTTTCAGGAAATTCCAAATGCTGGTGAATGGATCATGCATCCAGAATTGAGCAAGGCCCATTTAGGCGAAGAAGACAGAGATTTGGATTATGAGAAAAAAGTTCAGTTGCAACCTCATATTGTATACTTAGCGAATTCTAGTAATGTCAAAGTAGGTGTAACTCGCAAAAGCCAAATTCCTACGCGATGGATCGATCAAGGAGCTCACGAGGCTATTGCTATACTGGAAACACCAAACCGATACTTAGCAGGTATAACTGAAGTTGAATTGAAAAAACATGTTGCTGATAAGACCAATTGGCGAACCATGCTCAAAAATGAAATCCAGGATAAAAACCTTGTAGAGGAAAGAGAAAAGTTAAAGGAATTTATACCCGACGAGGCAAAAGATTATTACTTATCAACCAGTCAGGAATTCAATATAAATTTTCCGGTTTTAGAATATCCAAAGAAATTAAAAAGCTTGAATCTGGAAAAAAACAATACCTATAAAGGAAAGCTGAAAGGTATCAAGGGGCAATATTTGATTTTTGAAAATGATATTGTTTTCAATGTGAGAAATAGCGAAGGCTATGTAGTAGATTTTGAAATATTATCTTAAACAAAAATACCCTGTGATAAGAATATCACAGGGTTATAATCAACTTAGAGTAAACATATTACATATTCTCTTTCTCTCTTAGAGACTGGATGTATTGTGCTTTCTTAAGATTTTGTCTTTTTTCTACAGATTTTTTCGTGAATTGTTTTTTATCACGAAGTGTTTGAAGAACTTTAGTATCTCTAAACTTACGTTTTAAGCGTTTAAGAGCTCTTTCAATTTTCTCACCATCTTTTACTTTAACTACTAACATATAATGCTTAATTATTTACAGTTGACTTAAAATTTTCGAATTGCAAATATAGATAATTCAATTACAAATTAACTATTAACTTCAATTTTTTCTGAATTTATTATTTTAATAATTTCAATCTAAGAATCAATTTTAATTCGGGTTTCAAATTCTAAAAAGAAGTAATAACTAAAAAACTTAATGCATCAATATTTGGATTTAAATATAAGCACTACATAATTTTCAGATAAATGAAAAAATTATTTGTTATAATCCTCTTGTATTTAATTAGCTGCAATATTATGCTCTGGTCGCAAAACCAAGGTAATAAAATTGACAGCAAGCCCACTATTCTTGGAATAAGTTTTGACTACGGTTATATTCTTCAGCATTCAGAAAATTTGAGAGAGTTAGATAATGCTTTTCCAGTAGGCATTGGTTTGGAATGGAGTAAAATATTACTAACAAAAAATGCATGGGAATTTTGCAACTGCCTTCCAAGATTCGGGGTAGAGGCTGCCTACTGGAGCTGGGATAATCCAGATATTCTCGGAAGCGGTTTACTTGTCATGGGTTTTGTAGAGCCTTATTTTAGAACTCATAAACGAATGAGTTTCTTTTTCAGAGCTGGTCTTGGAGGCACATACCTCTCCAGACCTTTTGATGCTGAAAATAATCCTCAAAACTTATCTTACAGTACAAGTTTGAGTTTTGCCATAATGGCTGGAGCTGGCATAGACTACCGACTGACGAATAAATGGAGTATCGGACTTTTGGCCAAGTACAATCACACTTCCAACGGTGGCATCAAAGCTCCAAATAAAGGGATTAATTTTCCCTCAGTTAGTTTTAGGATCAATAGAAGCTTACATCCTATTGTTTTTCCTGATTTTCAAAAGGTTGAAAACAGAAAACCTCCAGACAAACTTTCAAGACTATCAATTGTACATTTTTCTGGATGGAGTAACGCAACAGTGGGAGATCAGGATAAATTTTATGTATTTGGTGTCGCTGGATATTTCAGCACATGGATAGGGAGAAGAAGTGCTGTTTCTGGTGGTACAGAAATAATTTTTGATTATTCAAGACGAAAACAAATTCGTTTGGACAATACAGACAATAGTTTTTTACAGGCTGCAGCACTAGTAGGACACGAGTTTTGGCTTGGTAAAGTAACTTTCAGTCAACACATAGGTTTTTATTATTATAATGACTACAGAATAAATGATGACATCTATCAGCGCTACGGGCTGACTTACAATTTTTCAAGTCATATTTTCGCAGGTTTTAATCTAAAAGCTCACCGTCACGTGGCAGATTTTTTTGACTTCAGAATTGGCTTTACTTTTTAATGAAGATCAATTTTGGTGCTTTAGAATTTAATTTGAATTTCTTTAATGTCAAAAGATTCCAATCGATCCTCGTCAAATTCAACCACTAATTTGCCATGGTTATCGATACCTCTTATTAAACCTTGTGCAAGAGTTCCATCTGGAAATTGAAGCATAGTCACTTTATTGTATTTAAACAAGGAATCATAATAAGTTGAAAGAATAGATTTCAAACTCGTGGAATTGAAGAGGTTTGGGATTTTTTCAAACTCCACTAACAAATCGTTAAGTAAATCATCAAGGTCAAAAGATGTGTTGCTCATTAACTTCATTGAAGAAGCTTTTGGAAGACCTGAGAAATGGTCTTGGTTCACATTAAGACCGACACCCACTACGCTAGCACCTTCTTTATTCTGAGTAATCATATTCTCTATCAATATTCCTCCAATTTTATGCTGATGTGACAGGATGTCGTTAGGCCATTTAATCGAAAGTTTAGGAATGTCATACTTCACTAAAACATTTTTAATAGCCAGGGCTACAAGGGCACTGAGCTTGAAAGTATCATTATGTATAGACTTCAATTCCGGTAAGTAGACACTAAATGTGAGGTTTTTCCCAGGCTCACTCACCCATGAAGTCCCTCTCTGCCCTCTCCCTTCTATTTGGTGATGGGCGACTACACAGTAAATTTGTTTTTTAGAATGTGATTTTACAAAATCTTTTAAAAAGCTATTTGTAGAACTTGTGGCATCAACTTTGACAACTTTCATGAGAACGGTTAGATATCGAATAATCTTTTGTTAACTGGCGCAAAAAAAGGGATTAAAAAACTATTTTTGCGTTAAAATTTAAACTTTTAATGAGTACAAAAAAAGAACAAATAGATCAGCTTATTATACACATAATACAAGGCATAGAAGATATTAAGGGTAATGATATTGAAATTATAGATTTAAGAGAGATTGAAAATACGGTTTGTGATTATTTCATTGTCTGCTCTGGTAATTCTAATACACAAGTAGATGCTATTGAAAGCTCTGTAAGGAAAGTGGTAAGTAAAGCTCTTCAAGACAAGCCTTGGCATGTTGAAGGACTAGAAAATTCACAGTGGGTTTTAATGGATTATGTAGATGTTGTTGTTCACATTTTCCAAAAACAGATCAGAGAATATTACGATATTGAAAGCTTATGGGGAGACGCTAAGATAACGTCTATTGAATCTAATTACTAAACAAGATAAAAGTAGAGAATGGCTAAAAAAGCAACGCAAAAGAAAAACGAAAATAAAGACCCTAAAAAGCCTAAATTTAATTCTTATTGGATATATATTGGAATTATAGTTATCTTTTTAGGGGTTCAGCTTTTTGGAGGCAGTGGATTCAGTGATCCTGAAAAAACAAGTCCAGCTCAGTTTGAGAAATTTTTAAAAGAAGGAGATGTTGACAAAGTCAATATCATTAAAAATTCAAGAATAGCCGAAATTTTTCTAACCACAGAAGCTAAGTCTAAACCTGAACACTCAGGATCTGATGATGAACAAGTTTTTGCTTCTTCAGGTGGTCCAGATTATTCATTTGAATTTGGAGATCTGCAAAATTTTGAAAATACAATTGAAAAAATAAAGGAAGAAAAAAACTTGAATACTCAAGTTTATTATGAAACCCGATCAAATTATTTCAGTGAAATATTAATTGGTTTACTTCCTATCATTTTAATTGTCGGCATCTGGATATTCATTATGAAACGAATGAGTAAAGGTGGCGGCGGTGGTCCTGGAGGACAACTTTTCAACATTGGTAAATCCAAAGCGAAATTGTTTGATGAGAAGAAAGATGTTAAAACTTCTTTCAAAGATGTTGCAGGATTAGAAGGAGCTAAAGATGAAGTGCAGGAAATTGTTGATTTCCTAAAGCACCCCGATAAATATACGAACCTTGGTGGAAAAATTCCTAAGGGAGCATTGCTTGTAGGTCCTCCTGGAACTGGTAAAACTTTGCTTGCAAAGGCCGTAGCCGGTGAGGCTGGAGTACCATTCTTCTCTTTATCAGGTTCAGATTTCGTAGAAATGTTTGTAGGTGTAGGAGCTTCAAGAGTAAGAGATCTCTTTAAACAAGCCAAAGATAAATCACCATCCATTATATTTATTGATGAGATTGACGCTATAGGTAGATCCAGAGGTAAAGGAAATATGTCAGGATCTAATGATGAAAGAGAAAACACACTTAATCAACTTCTGACAGAAATGGATGGTTTTGGAACCAATACCAATGTAATTGTTATTGCAGCGACAAACCGTGCAGATGTTCTTGACAAAGCTTTAATGAGAGCAGGTCGATTTGATAGACAGATTTATGTTGACTTACCAGATGTGAGGGAAAGAGAAGAAATTTTTGAAGTTCACTTAAAGCCACTTAAAAAGGTAGACAATGAACTAAATACAGAGTTTTTAGCAAAACAAACTCCTGGTTTTTCCGGCGCAGATATAGCAAATTTATGTAATGAAGCAGCCTTAATTGCAGCCAGAAATAACAGTAAAGCTGTAGGAAAACAAGATTTCCTAGATGCAGTTGATAGAATTGTAGGTGGACTTGAAAAGAAAAATAAGATCATGACAGTTGAAGAAAAGCGTGCTATTGCTTTTCATGAAGCTGGCCACGCTACAGTAAGTTGGATGTTGGAATATGCAGCGCCATTAGTCAAAGTTACTATTGTACCAAGAGGTCAATCTCTAGGGGCTGCCTGGTACTTACCAGAAGAACGCCAGATTGTAAGGACTGAACAAATTCTTGATGAGATGTGTGCAACAATGGGTGGTCGAGCTGCCGAAAAAATAATTTTCGACAAGATATCCACAGGTGCCTTAAGTGATTTAGAAAAAGTAACAAAACAGGCTAAAGCCATGGTCACTATTTATGGCTTAAATGATAAAATTGGAAACATAACTTATTATGATTCTTCAGGTCAATCAGAATATAACTTTACTAAGCCGTATAGCGATAAAACTTCAGAATTAATTGATGAAGAGATTTCAAAATTAATCGAAGAGCAATACAAAAGAGCTATAGAAATATTGACAAAGCACAAAGATCAATTGACTGAGCTAGCTGAGTTACTCTTGGAAAAGGAAGTTATTTTCAAAGATAATCTTATAGAGATTTTTGGTGAACGTCCTTTTAAGAAACCAGAAATGATAAATTCTTACGAGAAAAAGACAAAACAAAAAGAATCAGACCAAAAAGATGAAAAATCTGAAGACGATAATGATTCTAAAAAAGATGATAAAGTTGAGAGTGAATCTTAAATAATCACTCTCAATAGTGAAACTTTTTAAAAAAGCCTGATATTGATGTAATCAATTTCAGGTTTTTTTTATATTTAAAACTTACGTATATTTGAGTAAAATTTATGCAATTTTTATGAACTTCTTGAAACGCCTCTTTGGCATAGAAAATACAGGAGAAGTAACCGACGAAAATGGGAACGAAATAGGCAAATTTATGCCTAAGCCGGAAACACCTGTTGATGAAGAATTCATGCATAATTTCAAAAAAAATGGCGGCAAATTCTTGTATTGTGAGAATGAGAATGAACTAAGACTTAATTTTTCTGAGATTTTAAAAGAGAATGAATGGGATCATAGCGAGGTGTATTGCAGCAATGAATCCATACGTCAAGATTTTAAGCATACGCATCTTACATTCAATAAAAACCTAAATGCATGTTTTTTTCTTTCAAACTGTGAATTTTTAATATCAAACACCGGAGCTATTTTAGTAAGCTCTAGCCAGTTAGGTGATAAAAAACTATCAGATCTTCCTCTAAACTTCATAGTAATTGCTAAAACAAGTCAACTCATCAAAACTATAGGTGAAGGACTACAAAAAATCAATAAACGCCACGATAGAAATCTTCCTACAAATATTACAACAATTAAAACTTTTGATGAAAACAAAGATTCTGATTTCATGAACTACGGAAGTACACCAAAAAATTTATATTTGTTGCTTCTAGAAGATTTATAGCGAATGTCTGAACTTTTAAAAAGGAGCATTACCGGTGCTTTATACATCATTATAATAGTATCTACTGCTTTTTTAAGTCACTATCTGTTACTTCTATTTTTTACAATAGTAGGTTTTATATGTTTGAGAGAATTTCAAACCTTATTAAAGTTTAGAAATATTATTTCTTACATCTCCCTCATAGTACTTCTATATTATTTTAATTTTACAGAAATTTATTTGCCGCTGCTTATTGCTTACCTGGCAATGACGCTGGTTGTGAAAATCTTCTTATTGAAGGATTTATACACGCTTCATGATATTCCTATTTTTGATGGGAGAAAGCATTTGCTTACCCTCTTTTATATAGTTCCGTCGATAATATTTTTAACTATGATACCTGTTTACAAGGAAGACTACGAATACGTTCTTGTGGGAACTTTTGTTTTGATATGGACAAACGATTCATTTGCATATTTAGTTGGAAAAAATTTTGGAAAAACAAAACTTTTTGAAAGAATCTCTCCAAAAAAGACAATTGAAGGTTTCTTAGGTGGAGCTATTGCAGCAATAATAATAAGCTATTTAATTTTTATCTATATCGATTTACTTCCCCTTTGGGCTTGGATCATGCTTGCCGTAATTGTAAGCATCTTTGGGACCCTTGGAGATCTAGTGCAATCCAAATTCAAAAGAAAAGCAGACGTAAAAGATAGTGGAAAAATCATGCCTGGTCATGGGGGTATCTTTGACCGAATGGATAGTATGCTTTTTTCTAGTACATTTGTTTTTATTTTCATTTTACTTTTAGATTATGTTTCATAAAGAGGGTTATAAAATTCTTGTTTCTAGTTTAATCGGTTTAATCATCATAAATCTTTTATCCAATTTACTTATAGACGAAAGTCAACAATGGCTTATCATTTTGATTTTCTTAGTATCGTTTATTCTATTCTTTTTGGTTGCTCAGTTTTTCAGAAATCCAAAACGAGAAATTGAAAAAAACGAAGGTCATATTTTAGCTCCTGTAGATGGTAAAGTGGTAACCATAGAAAAGGTTTTTGAACCTGAATTTGTCAATGAAGAGAGACTACAAGTCTCTATCTTTATGTCACCAATAAACGTTCACGTTACTCGTTACCCCATAGGCGGGAAAATTGTGTATAATAAATACCATCCAGGAAAATTTCTGGTAGCATGGCATCCTAAATCCAGTGAAGAAAACGAGAGGACTACTGTTGTAGTAGAAACCAAAAACTTCGGAAATATACTCTTCAGACAAATAGCTGGAGCTGTAGCAAGACGAATTGTCAACTATGCGAAAGAGGGCCAAACAGCAGTACAAGGCGAAGATTCTGGATTTATAAAGTTTGGATCTAGAGTTGATATATTCTTGCCTGTAGACGCTGAGGTATCAGTGAAAATAAATGATGTTGTAAAGGGTGGTAAGACTGTCATTTTTAAAAAGGCCTAAATGAATTTAGAAGAATGTTCTGAAGAAAGTATAGATCGTCTTTTTGATGCAGCCTATTCCAAGGTGAGCCAAACTCATAAAAAATTTCCACAAGATGTATTGCTTTATTTCTATGCTTACTATAAGCATGCAAAAAATGATTCAGATTTAAAAGTCAACCAAAATGCAGTTAATGATGGTGAGGAACTCGTTAATGCTTTCAAAGCAAATGCTATGTTTCAAATAAAAAAATTCTCTGAAAGGGAGTCTAAAATAAAGTACATCAAACTGGCAAAGAAACATTTGGGTGATGAGTTTCAAATGGAATAAAAAAGAGCGGCTTCATCAAGCCGCTCTTTTTTATTCTATACTGTTTTGTATTTATTTTACAGATTTTGTAAGCTTTTTGTTATGGTTTGAATTTGTGCTAAAGCATCTTCTTTCTTTTGCTTTTCAATACTTACAACCTTTTCGGGGGCATTGTTTACAAATCTTTCATTAGAAAGTTTTTTCTCTACAGATTTTAAAAATCCCTGATAATACTTTAATTCTTCTTTCAGTTTTTCTTTCTCCGCTTCAATGTCTATTGCGCCTTCAACAGGTATAAAGTATTCATTCGATTTTATCCTAAACGTGAGACTTCCCTCAACTGGAGAATCCGTATAGGATAGATTCTTTATATTACCCATTTTCAAAATTACAGGGTCCAAATCTTCAGAAGCAGATTCATTATTGATAACGACTAAATCAATTTGATTCTTGAAAGCTATATTTTTTTCTTTTCTTATGGTTCTTATTCCCGAGACCACTTCAGAAACAAAAGTAAATTCTGTGATTAGTTTTTCATTGTAATCTTTTTCTACAGGCCAGGATGATATAGTAAGAGCGTTACTAGGATTTCTTTCTTCAATTTGATGCCATATTTCTTCAGTAATAAATGGCATAAACGGATGTAAGATTTTCAGATTATCTTCAAAAAGTTTAATTGTATCGACCAAAGTTGATTTATCAATCGGTTGCTTGTAATCTGGCTTTATAAGTTCTAAAAACCATGAACAGAAATCATCCCAAACCAACTTATAACTGGTCATGAGTGCATCTGAAATTCTGTATTTACCAAAGTGATCTTCTAGCTCTCTTAATTTAGATTGAAAAACAGATTGATACCAGTCTATGGCAATTTTGGAAGATTCGGGTTGCGCAATCTCTTCGCTAACCTCCCAGGAAGTGATCAATTTAAAGGCGTTCCATATCTTATTACCAAAGCCTTTCCCTTGTTGACATAAGGATTCGTCAAAAAGCAAATCATTACCAGCTGCATTACTCAAAAGTAAGCCTACCCTTACTCCATCGGCACTATAAGTGTCAATTAGTTCTAGGGCATCCGGAGAATTTCCAAGAGACTTTGACATCTTTTGTCTTTTTTTATCTCTTACCAAACCAGTGAGGTATACATTTTCAAAAGGTTTTTGGTCTGTATACTCGTAGCCAGCCATGATCATACGGGCAACCCAGAAAAATAAAATATCCGGTCCTGTGACCAAATCATTGGTAGGATAGTAATATTTGAACTCCTTATTTTCAGGGTTTCGAATGCCATCAAATACACTCATAGGCCAAAGCCATGAAGAGAACCAGGTATCCAAAACATCTTCATCTTGTCTCAAATCCTTCAATCCTAACGACTTTCCAGATTTTTCAATAGCCAGTTTTAAGGCCTCCTCTTTTGTTTTGGCAACCACATAATCATTTTCACCATCGCCAAAAAAGTACGCAGGAATTTGGTGACCCCACCACAATTGACGGGAGATATTCCAATCTCTGATGTTTTCCATCCAGTGCTTGTAAGTATTCTCAAACTTCTTAGGATGTAACTTTATATCATTGGACTCAAGAACTGCTTTAATTGCAGGTTTAGCAAGGTCTTTCATCTTGAGAAACCACTGGTCAGATAGCCTAGGTTCAATTACAGCTTTGGTCCTCTCAGAAGTTCCAACTTTATTGGTATAATCTTCAACCTTGAGTAAGAAGCCTTGTTTATCAAGATCACTTATAAAATTCTTTCTGGCCTCAAACCGGTCTTGACCTTCATATTTTAGACCAAAACTATTGAGAGTAGCATCAGGATTAAAGATGTCATAAACCTCAAGGTCATGCTTTTCACCCAAAATTTTATCATTTTCATCATGAGCCGGAGTGACCTTTAAGCAACCAGTACCAAACTCTATGTCCACGTAATCATCTTCAATAATTGGGATGCTTCTGCCTACGATTGGTACTACAGCTTTTTTCCCTTTAAGATGAGTAAATCTTTCATCGTTTGGATTGATACAAATGGCAGAATCACCAAAAATTGTTTCTGGCCTAGTAGTGGCTATGGTCAATTTTTCTTCAGAATTTTCTAAACTATATGACACATAATAAAGCTTACCTTGTTTTTCTTCATATATAACTTCCTCATCCGAAAGAGTTGTTTGTGCTTCCGGATCCCAGTTTACCATCCGGTAACCTCTGTATATCAAGCCTTTGTTATGTAGATCTATGAAAGACTGAATCACGGATTCATACATATCCTTATCAAGCGTAAATTTTGTTCTTTCCCAGTCACAAGAAGCGCCCAGCTTTTTTAGCTGATTCAAAATCCTGCCTCCGTAATCATTGGTCCAGTCCCAGGCATGGCTAAGAAATTCCTCCCTGCTAAGATCTGATTTTGAAATACCTTCAGCTTTAAGTTTTGCAACAACTTTAGCTTCTGTAGCGATAGACGCATGATCTGTTCCTGGGACCCAACACGCATTTTTCCCAAGCAAACGCGCACGCCTTACAAGTACATCTTGTATGGTATTATTAAGCATATGTCCCATGTGTAATACACCTGTAACATTTGGAGGTGGTATTACTATAGAGTAAGATTCTCTTTCATCTACTTCAGAATGAAAGAAATTGTTTTCTTCCCAGTAAGAATACCATTTTTGTTCTGATTCTTTTGAATTGTATTCAAGTTTGCTTGACATGCGATTGCTTAATTTTAAATGGCGAAATTACTGATAAGTCACTAAACTAAAAAAATTAAGATTTGAAATATGGTAAGAATTTAGTGTTTAGAAAATCTTGAGTATATTTACTATATGAAAAAACTAATCCTCCTATTGTTAATGTTTATGCCTTTGTTGTTTTTTAGCCAAGAAAACATAGGCTTAAGCTTTAAAACGACCAGCCATGATTTTGGAATTATTAATTCAAAATCGAACACAAAAGCAACGTTCAATTTTACCAACACCTCAGAATCAATTATTGAAATTTTAAAGGTACACGGAGAAAATAGATGCATCGTCATCGATTCTTTAAGTGTAAAAAGCTATGCTCCTAACGAAAAGGGAGCTATTACAATTACATACGATTCTGACTGCAAAGGTCCAATTCGGAAAACTGTGAGTGTTTTTACATCAAATAAAAACAATACCATATCACTTAAACTTATTGGAAAAGTAGTGGATTAGCTTATCGGTGGTCAATTGAGTTGAGAACTTAAAAATAATTCTCTCTTCAAAATTGCTTTGCCCCTTTTAAGCTGGATTTTAATACGCTTTCCTTGTTCGCTTCTAAGTAGGTTATTTATTTCTTCTAGATTCATCCTATTCACGTTTTTTCCATCTAATTTTAGGATGCGATCACCTTCAAGAATATCAATCTCTGAAGCAGGAGAATTTGGCCTTATTTTTACGACTTCAAGAATTTTTGATATTTCTAGTCGAATATCAAAATCTATTGATGTGTTTTTTTTACTGTAATTTGTTTCTTCATTGACTCTGACAAAAATTGGCGTCTTTACTGATGTAATTTCTTCTCCAACAAACAACAGAATCAAACCGCTCCTGTCATAATTGGAATTGTCATTAAATGAAGCACTTGGTTTTAAAAAAATATCTCGATTCTTATAGTCCAAAAAAATTACGAAACGTCTCAATATTTCACTACCTATTATGCCATTTTTGTATCGATCTGCCGTAAACAACTCAGCTGAGGTAGAATCTATGAAAGCAACTCTTGGCATTTCTAAATCATAATCGCCTATGTTCACAGTTTTTAGCTTAGATCTTTTGCCGCTTATAACGAGTTCCAGTCCATATCCAACATAATCTTCAAAAGAATGCTCTGGAGCAGTGATTTCATCATTTTCAAAAATCCAAAATGCATCACCCGAACCGGTATCAAGTAAAAAAACTAATTCTTTATTTGAGCCGTCCAAAAACTTTACTGGTAATTTCAAATGCGGCTTATTACGAATAGTCCGAAATTCCAGCTTATCAAATCGTCTTAACTTTCGATTGAATTTTTTATGCTGATAAATTCTTAAACTGTTTCGATTGTAGTTTAATCTGAATATAAAATGCTTTAAAAAGTCATAGCCAATAATCCCTTGTACATTTATACCTAACTTACTAGCAAGATCATATCTTGGATCTGTGATATAATAGACTTCTTGATTATCTCCGTAAAGTGGTCCAAAATCAATCTTATTATCTGTGGTTTTGTATGCCTTCACAGGTTCTGAACTACCAAGGCTTCTAAGCGATATAAACTCAGCACCCTCCAAAACTGTAGAATCTTTCACTTGAGCAAAAACCTTTGTTTTATTAACGCCTGTATCTACGAGAAAATTGATCGATTCACCATTTAAAGATGCTGAAAGAATGATCAAATTATTCAAAGACTTAAACTTTAAAGTTACAGCCCTTTTGTCTTGATCATCAAATTTGAATTCATCTTGAGAGCGAAGTTGACTACAAATGCAAACTGCAAAAATCAAGAAAATAATCGCTCTATTTTTCAATTTATTCATGGGCTTCAAAGATAATGTGAAATAAAGCTTTAAAAATATTTTTAGTAACTCTTTAAATCTTTTTTAGACGGTTTTGAACATTGTGAATCTTGCAGTTACTATTTAAAATCACCACATTTGTAAAAAATTAAATTATGCCTAAATTATCCTTTAAAGGACTTGAAATGCCTCAATCTCCAATTAGAAAATTGGCCCCTTTTGCTGATAAAGCAGTTGAAGAAGGAAAAAAGATATATTTTTTAAATATTGGTCAACCGGATATTGCAACTCCACAAGTTGCCCTAGATGCCGTTAAAAATAACGATCTGGATATATTATCTTATAGTCCATCTTCAGGGTTTGAGTCTTATAAAAAGAAACTAGCCAAGTATTATGTCAATAATGGCATTGACATTGATGCCGAAGATCTTATCGTAACTACAGGTGGCTCTGAGGCACTCCTTTTTACTATGGGGAGTATAACAGATCCTGGGGATGAAGTGATTATCCCGGAACCTTTTTATGCAAATTACAATGGATTTGCAGTTGCTTCCGGAGTAACCGTAAAACCTGTAGAATCTCATTTTGAAAATAATTTCGCCCTACCTCCCATCAGTGAATTTGAAGAGCAAATCACAGAGAGAACCAAAGCGATTATCATTTGTAACCCTGGTAATCCAACCGGATATTTATACACGAAAGAGGAGATTCAGAAATTAGCAGATTTAGCTCTAAAGCACGATTTATTTTTGGTAGCAGATGAAGTGTATAGGGAATTTGTTTATGATGGTGTGGAACATCATTCAATTATGGGATTACCAGAGTTGAAAGAGCATGCTATTATGGTAGATTCTGTTTCCAAACGTTACAGCATGTGTGGAGCGCGTATTGGATGCATGGTCTCCAGAAATAAAGAACTGATGGCTACAGCGCTGAAGTTTGCACAAGCAAGGTTGAGTCCTCCTACTTTCGCCCAAATCGCAAGTGAAGCTGCTTTAGATACAACAAAAGATTATTTTCTAGAAGTTAATAAAGAGTATACAGATCGTCGTAATACTCTTATTGAAGCCTTAGAGGCAATTGATGGAGTGAACGTAGCAAAACCTAAAGGTGCTTTTTACTGTGTTGTGGAACTTCCTGTAGAAGATACAGAAGATTTTGCAAAATGGATGCTTTCAGAATTTGATGTGAACGGAGAAACTGTAATGGTAGCACCTGCAGCTGGATTTTACTCGACACCTGGAACTGGCCTTAATCAAATCAGAATTGCTTATGTTCTTGAAAAACAAAATTTACTTAAAGCAGTTTCAATTTTGAAAATGGCACTCCAAGCTTATACCAGTAGATAAATGGAGCTTAATAAAGATGTTTCTCTAAAGTCTTACAACACTTTTGGTATTGATGTAAATGCTCATCAGTTCATCTCAATTGAAAGTGAAGAAGAGCTTATAGAAATATTGAGACGTTTTTATGCTTCAGAATTATTTGTTTTGGGTGGAGGCAGTAATATGCTTCTCACCCAAGACATTAATAAAACTGTCCTGCATATCAACTTAAAAGGAATTGAAGTTGTAGAAGAAGATGAACATCAAGTTCTTTTAAAAGCTGATGCTGGAGAAAACTGGCATAATTTTGTTCTATATTGTTTGCAACAAGGTTACGGAGGTTTAGAAAATCTTTCGCTAATACCGGGTAATGTAGGAACTTCACCAATTCAAAATATAGGTGCTTACGGTGTTGAATTGAAAGATACAATGTCTTATTGTGAAACCATCAACAGGCAAACCCTCAACAAAAAAAGATTTTACACGAAAGATTGCCAATTTGGATATAGAGATTCAGTCTTTAAAACCAAGTTTAAAAACCAATACATCATTACAAGTGTGGTTTTTAAATTAACCAAGAAGAATCATAAGCTTCACATTGACTATGGTTCCATTCAAAATGAATTGGAAGCTAAAAAGATCTCATCACCTACCATTCAGGATGTTTCAAAAGCTATAATTGCCATAAGACAATCCAAGCTTCCAGATCCAAGTCAAATTGGAAATAGTGGAAGTTTTTTCAAAAATCCCATAGTTAAATTTTCAGTTTTAGAAGATATTCAAAAAAGTATCCCAGATGTACCTTTCTATAAGATTAATGAAAGCTCTGTCAAAATTCCTGCTGGCTGGTTGATAGAAAAAACAGGCTTAAAAGGTTTTAGAAAAGGAGATGCAGGCGTTCATTCCAAACAAGCATTAGTATTGGTCAATTACGGTAATGCAAGTGGTAAGGAAGTTCATGAGTTGGCAGAACTTGTTAAAAAAGAAGTCGAAAAGAAATTCAACATCAACTTAGAAACTGAGGTGAACATTTTTTGAATATCATAATTCAGTATTAAGTTAAAAAACCGAGATAATATCCCATTTCACTTTCAATAAGTTTGACTTTTATTAAATTTGCAGTATGAAATTACTACTTATATCAATTGTACTTTTAGGATTAGCAGTAGCTGGTATAGCTATAAAAATCTGGGGTAAAAAAGACGGAAAGTTTTCAGGAACATGCGCAAGTCAAAGTCCTTTTTTAAATAAAAGCGGTGAATCTTGCAGTTATTGTGGTAAAATGCCAGACCAGCAAACAGATTGTGGTGGCTTAGAAAAAGCTAAATAGAAATTTAAACTTTCAATGGTTGAAATTCATATTCTTCTTATTTTTGATTTCAACCCTCTACATTTTAGTTCAGCAATTCAAAATTGCCTTTAGATTATTTAAACGTCATAATTCTTCTTCAGGCAGAGAAAATCAATCAATGCCTGTAAGCATCATTATATGTGCAAAAAACGAGGCATTAAATCTATCTAAAAACTTACTATCTGTTTTAAAACAAGATTATAATCAATTTGAAGTTCTTATAGTAGATGATAATTCTATTGATTCTACTTCGGAAGTCGTACAGGAATTTCAAAAACAATTTGCTAATTTAAGATTGACAAAGTCTAAAGCAGAATCTTCAAACTCCAAGCGCAACGCTTTAAAACAAGGAGTCTTAGATTCAAAATATGACTTGCTACTATTGACGGATGCTGATTGCAGACCAGCTTCAAAAGAATGGATTTCTAGTATGGTTAATCAACTTTCAGAATCAAAAACTTGTGTTCTTGGATATTCTCCTTACAACCTTCATTATTCGTTTTTGAATTTAATTATTCAATTTGAAACCCTACAAACCGCAGGACTGTATTTAACTCAGGCTATTAAAAACAAGGCTTACATGAGTGTTGGCAGAAATGTGATGTACTCGAAAGACTTATTTTTAAAAAGTGAAAACTTCGACAATGAAAAGCAGTTAACTTCTGGTGATGATGATCTATTAATTCAAAATATTGAAGATAAATCACAAATTACGGTGTGTTTAAAGCCTGAAAGTTTTGTTCTAAGCCAGGCTAAAATATCCTGGATCGCTTGGTGGAAACAAAAGTTAAGGCACTATTCTACTGCAGTTCATTATAACACTAAGAGTCAATTATTCCTTGGAACTTACCATTTTTCTCAGTTAGTATTTTGGATCAGTTTCTTGATTTTAGCTTTTAGTCAGTATTCGGAAACAGTATTAATGATTTTATTTGTTGCTTTAATTGTTAAAAGTCTTTCAATTATAAGTTATGCGAGAGTTCTAAAAGTTTCCAAGCATGTTTTGCTGCTTTGGCCTATCTTAGAAGCATGTTTGCTTATTTTGCAATTAAGCTTAGGCATACAAGGTAAATTTCAAAAACAAAAAACGTGGCAGTAAAACCTGACGTACAAGAACTTGTTAACAAAGCAAAACAATCTGATCAGAAAGCATTTAGAGCTCTTTTAAATTATTTTTGGGATGATGTTTACAGGTTTCAGTTGAAACGCACTAGAGATGATTATGAAGCTGAGGAGGTTACGGTACAAACTTTTGCGAGAGCTTTTGATAAAATAGAAACTTATGAGGATAGCTTTAAATTCAAAACCTGGCTCATAACGATATCCAAAAATATTCACATCGATCTGACGCGTAAACAGAAACTCAAAACCTCTGAAATAGAGACTTTTGGTGTATCGCAAATAGCAGATGTAGAGCCTACAGTAGAAGATAAAATAATTAAAGAACAGAATCTTAGTAATCTATTAAGGCAAATTAAAGAATTACAACCTCATTACAGAGAAGTGATTGAGTTGAGATTCTTTGGTGAAATGAGCTATAAGGAAATTGCAGTTCGAACCGAGCAACCCATTACCAATGTAAAAGTGAGACTGCTGAGAGCAAAAAAGCTACTTGCTGAAATTATAAATCAAAAACAAAATGGATTATGAAGTTAGCTTTATCAATTTTACTTTTTAGTTTAATGTCAATTCCACAAGGGTTTAATGATAGAAGAATCTTAGTAATTGTATCTTCAGAACATAATCCGGAAATTCAAAATCAAATTGATTTGTTGGAAAAAAACTCGATGGAACTGGAGAAAAGAAGACTAGCAGTTTATACAATCATCGATGGTAAAATTGATCCAGTCATCAACCCTAGTAAAAAAAGCAAAAAATTTCTAAATGATAATAAGACTGATTACACAGCAACCTTAAATTCAAAAACATACCTTATAGGTTTAGATAAAAGCATAAAACAAACCTTTACAGATTTTATCCAACCTCAACAAATTTTTAATGTTGTAGATCGAATGCCAATGCGACAAGCGGAAATGAGAAAAAATTAAGGCTTCAAATAGCCTTTGATGTTGTTTAAAATTCTTGTTTTGATAGAAATAACATCCGCTTTTTCAAATGCTTTACCAGTAATTTTTTCGTAAAGTTCTATGTATCGTTCGCTTATGGAAGACACAACTTCTGGAGTAAGTTCTGGGATTTTTTGACCGTCTTTACCTTGAAAACCATTCTCCATGAGCCACTCTCTTACAAATTCTTTGGACAATTGCTTTTGCTTTTCGCCTTTTGTCTGTCTTTGCTCGTAACCATCTTTATAAAAGTAGCGAGAAGAATCCGGGGTATGTATTTCATCTATGACTACAATCTGGCCCTCTGGTGTTTTACCAAATTCGTATTTGGTATCTACTAAAAGTAAATCTCTTTTTTCAGCAAGTTCGGTTCCCCTTTGAAATAACTTAAGTGAATAGTCTTCTAAAACTTCGTAGTCTTCTTTGCTTACAATGCCTTGACTTAGTATGTCTTCTTTAGATATATCTTGATCATGGTCACCCTGATCTGCTTTGGTAGTTGGCGTTATAATTGGGTGATCAAACTTACCGTTGAGTTTCAATCCTTCTTTAAGTTTCACTCCGCAAAGCTCTCGTTTCCCAGCTGAGTACTCTCTGGCCACATGACCAACCAGATAATTCCTGACTACCATTTCCACTTTGAAGGGTTCGCATTTCACACCCACACTTACATTAGGATCTGGAACTGCCCTAAGCCAATTCGGAACAATATCTTCTGTCGCCTTAAGCATTTCAGAAGCAATTTCATTAAGAATTTGACCTTTATAAGGAATGCCCTGAGGCAAAACTACATCAAAGGCACTAAGCCTATCTGTGGCTACTATTACAATTTTATCATTGGAAAGCGTGTATACTTCTCTTACTTTACCTTTATAAAAATCAACCTGATTAGGTAGTTGAAACTGGGTGGATGTAAGTGTTTTACTCATAATTTAATCCTGATTTTCTATTGCTTTGTAAGCAGAAATTACTTTTTTGACAAGACGGTGACGAATGACATCTTTGTCATCTAGATAAATCATACCAATACCTTTAACGTCTTTGAGAACGAGAAGTGCTTCTTTAAGACCTGAGATTGCACGTTTTGGTAAATCCACCTGACCGGGATCTCCAGTGATCATGAATTTTGCATTTTTCCCATCCTTGTCAAAAACATTTTCATCTGTGGATGTGTAGTATTTTGAGCTTCATCCAAAATAACAAACGCATTGTCCAATGTTCTACCCCTCATAAATGCGAGAGGTGCTATTTGAATGGTACCCTTTTCAATATAACTTTCAAGCTTTTCAGGAGCAATCATATCTCTTAATGCATCATAAAGGGGTTGCATATAAGGATCAAGTTTTTCTCTCAAATCTCCTGGTAAAAACCCAAGATTTTCTCCGGCTTCAACAGCAGGGCGAGTCAATATAATTCTTCTTACTTGTTTATTTTTAAGTGCTTGCACTGCTAAGGCCACACCAGTATAAGTTTTACCTGTACCTGCAGGACCAATTGCAAATACCATATCATTGGTATTCATCAACTCTACCAATTTTCTTTGGTTGGCCGTCTGCGCTTTTATGAGCCTCCCTCCTATGCCATGTACCAAAACAGCTCCAGAAGAAACCGGTGCATCATAATCAGCTTTAGACTGGCTTGTAAGAATTCTCTCTATCGCATTTTCATCTATAGAATTGAACTTAGAGAAATGGTCGGTTAGCATTTCGAAACGCCCTTCAAATTCTTCTAGACGCTCGTCATCTCCAAAAACCTTTATTTTATTCCCTCTAGCTACAAGTTTGAGTTGCGGATAATATTTTTTAATAAGTTCAATATTAACGTTGTGGTGTCCAAAAAATTCTCTTGGATTAATTTCTGAGAGTTCTAAAATAAGTTCATTCAAAAGCGCTGATTTTTGTTTAAAAATAATAAATTCGCATAACAAAATTACGCATTTTTTTGACTAAAATGAGCATCCAATTATTAACTGTCTATTAAATGCCTATCATAACTCTTACTACAGATTTTGGACTAAAGGATCACTCCGTTGCCGCCGTAAAAGGCGCTCTGTTGTGCGAGTTGGACAAGGTTCAAATTATAGACATTTCTCATGAAATTTCTCCCTTCAATTACACGGAAGCTGCTTACATTATAAAAAACGCTTACCATAACTTTCCAGAAAACTCGATACACATCATTGGGGTAGATTCTGAATTGACACCAGAGAATAAACATCTTGCTATTTATCTGGATGGGCACTATTTTATATGTGCCGACAATGGTATTTTATCCCTTATTTCTTCTGAAATAAAACCAGATAAAATTGTTGAAATCAATATTCATGATAATTTTGAAATGAAATCCAAAATCCTGGATGTATTTATCAGTGTAGCCGCTCACATTTGCAGAGGTGGTGACTTGGATGTCATCGGAAAAACTATTCCAAGTATGAATGAGCTTACGCATGTGAAACCTATTGTAAATCAACAGGAAGACCAGATTATTGGACATATTATTTACATCGATAATTTCGGCAATGTGGTTTCAAACGTCAGTAAGAAACTTTTCAAATCTGTAGCAAGAGGAAGAGAAGTGTTGATTTCTGCAAGGTCTACCAAATTCAAAAACGTGTATTCAAATTATTCCGATGCGATCAACTTCAACGTTCCTAAAGAAAACAGAGAAATGGAAGGAAAGAAAATTGCTTTGTTCAATTCATCAGATTTTTTAGAACTTGCTATTTATAAAAGTAATCCTTTAAGTGTAGGCTCTGCTTCTAGTTTATTCGGAATAAAATATCTGGACACGCTAACTATTAAATTTTTATAGAATGCTAGTAAGAATAGTGAAAATGAAGTTTACTCCTGAAGCTGTTGAAGACTTCCAGAGCCTTTTTAAAAAAAACAAAGAGAAAATACGTCATTTTGAAGGTTGCCGACGCTTAGAACTCTATCAAGATCAAAACAACTCTAGTATATTCTTCACATACAGCTATTGGGAGTCCGAATCTCATTTGAATGCTTACCGTCACTCAGATTTATTTGCTTACGTCTGGAAAGCTACTAAAGCAAAATTTTCAGACAAGGCTGAGGCTTGGAGCTTAGATAAACTTGTAGAATTAAAATGATATGCTAGCCATCTTCAATAAAGAATTCAACAGTTTCTTTTCCAGTGCCAATGGCTATATCGTCATTGGATTATTTTTAGTTTCAACAGGGAGTTTAATCTGGGTCGTTCCTGGACCGTTCAATATTTTCGACTTAGGCTATGTCAACCTCATCCCCTTTTTTGAAGCCTTGCCCTGGGTTTTTGCTTTCTTGATTCCTGCCATCAGCATGCGGAGCTTTTCTGAAGAAAGAAAACAAGGCACTATGGAACTTTTACTCACAAAACCTTTGAGTCTGAATCAACTTGTGTTTGGTAAATTTCTTGGGTGTTTGTGCTTAAGTCTTATTGCCATTCTACCTACTTTCTTCTATTTAATAAGTCTTTCCGAACTTACTGCCGAAAATGTAACCATAGATTATGGTGTCATTTTTAGTTCATATTTTGGACTGGTTTTACTTATATCCTGTTTCACCTCTATCGGTATTTTCGCCTCATCTGTGAGTACCAACCAAATTGTAGCCTTTATTTGGGGAACTGTTATAAGTTTATTTCTATACTTTGGTTTTGATGGATTGAATTCAATTGCAATAGGAGGCTCACAATTATACTCCCTGGAATACTTCGGAATTAATTACCATTTCAAAAGCATTACAAGAGGAATTCTGGACAGTAGAAACCTAATTTATCTGATTAGTATTAGCGTTTTATTTTTAGCATTAACGCGTATTCAATTAAAAACCCTTTCGGAATGAAAGCAAGACCGATGCTAAAAAAAGCTCTGGGAATTTTAGTTGTCATCGTACTTCTGAATGTATTGGCCTCGCAATTTTTTACGCGAGTAGATTTCACTTCAGACCAAAAGTATACACTATCCAAGCCTACCATAGAATTGATAGAATCTATAGAAAGCCCTATTCTTATTCAGGTGTTTTTAACAGGGGATTTACCTTCAGAATTTAAAAGATTACAAACAGAAACTCGCTACATACTTGAAGAACTTCGCGCGTATAATTCTAATATAAAATATGAATTTATAGATCCTTTGGATAGCAATCTGGAGGCCATGGAGGTCGCCAATCTTTTTTACGAAAAAGGCATGCCACCAGAGTCATTGAATATTCGCGAAAACGGAAAACTCACGGAACGCGTCATATTTCCCTGGGCTGTAGCGAATTACAAAAATCAGCAGTCTTCCATTCAACTCCTGCAGAAAACATTGTCGCAAAGCAATTCTGAATTGGTTCAAAAATCAATTGAAAATCTAGAATATGGCTTTATCGATGCTGCCACAAAATTGACACGTGAAAGAAGTAAAAAAGTCGCTATTTTGAAAGGTCAAGGTGAACTTGAAGATAAATATCTATCAGACTTTCTGACTACACTTAAAGAGTATTATCTAATAGCGCCTTTCACATTAGATTCAGTAGAAAGCAATCCACAACGAACTGTCGACCAGCTAAAAACTTACGACCTCATCATAGATGCAAAAGCTACTCAGCCGTTCAGTGAAGAAAAAAATTATGCGATAGACCAATATTTGATGAGTGGAGGGAAAGCGCTTTGGCTTACGGAACATGTTAATGTTGAAAAAGATAGTCTATATAGAGCTTCAAAATCTGCTTTGGCCTTACCTAGAAATTTGAATTTATACAATTTGTTCTTTAAATATGGAATTAGAATCAATCCTCAACTCATAAATGATCTTTATTCTGCTCCCATTGTTTTAGCTTCTGGGAGTGGAAATTCTACTCAGCTTTCCAGATTTCCATGGTTTTATGATCCGCTTGGAAACATTGCCAATAAGCATCCCATAACAAGTAATCTAAATCCTGTAAAATTTGAGTTTGCAAACCCAATAGATACTCTAAAATCTGGACTCAAGAAAACAATATTGCTGGAAAGCTCAGAACTCTCCAAAAAAATAGGGGTTCCTTTTGAAATCAATTTGAATGAAATCAACGAAGACCCAAATCCAGAACTTTATACTTCAGGTAGATTTCCAATGGCTGTGATGGTGGAAGGTGAATTTAGTTCAGCTTTCCAAGCAAAACTAAAACCATTTCAGTTATCAAAGCCTTTAGATAAAAGTCCGATAACAGAGCAAGTCTTTATTTCTGATGGTGATGTCATCAAAAATCAAATTCAATCTGGTAAACCCTTAGAATTAGGTTTTGACAGGTATTCAGGAATAACATATGGCAACAAAACTTTCCTTTTGAATACGGTGAATTTTCTCCTTGGTGACAAGGATTTAGTGAATACAAGAAATAAGTCAATCCGCCTTGATGAGATGAATCTGGATAAGCTGGAGACTGATAAGTTAACCTGGCAGATTTTCAATATAGCAGCTCCTCTCCTTTCAATATTTGCTTTTGGCGCTTTGTTTCACTATTGGAGAAAGAGAAAATACAGCAGAAATTAGCGCCTGAATTTATCTTTATTTCTATTGACAATAAGATATATAACTGGCAGTATTCCTAAAAAGTTGATGAGCGCTAAAAAAATAAACCACGCGATTTGTTTACGTCTGGCTGACTGCCATAAAGTGATAAGTTTTAAAATAGCGTCGACAATTATAAGGAAAAGAATGATGCCTATAAGATAGGAATAGTCATCCATAAATGATTGAAAGTCGGGTTCGGTTAGGTCCATTATTCAGAAGTTTAGAAACCTAATTTAGCATAAAATCTAAAATAAATCTAAAAGGAGTTGGAAAAATGAGTTTAGAAAGTCCATTAAAATTATAAATTTGTTTCTATGACAATTAACTGCAAAGGAGAATTACTCGATTTATCAGTACCTAAAGTGATGGGAGTTTTGAATCTGACGCCGGATTCGTTTTATGATGGTGGAAAATTCAAAAATGAAGATGAAGTCCTTAAACAAGTAGAAAAAAGCATCCATGACGGCATGGATATTTTGGATATCGGCGCCTATAGCTCAAGACCCGGAGCTGACGACATCAGTGAAAATGAGGAACTCAAAAGACAAAGTTTAATTTTAGAACAATTAAAAAAGGAATTTCCAGATTTAATTATATCTATTGACACCTTCAGAAGTAAAGTTGCAAAAGAAAGCTTAGACCGGGGTGCGCATATCATTAATGATATTTCTGCAGGAAAGCTTGATGATAAAATGCTGGAGTTAATTGCAGAGTACCGAGTGCCTTACATCATGATGCATATGCGGGGAACACCACAAACCATGAAGCAACTTACAGATTATGAAGACTTAGTTAAAGAGGTGGTTTTTTACTTTTCTGAAAGAATAGGAGAAGCAAGAAGCAAAGGCATAAATGACTTAATCATTGATCCTGGATTTGGTTTTGCAAAAAACATCACCCAAAATTTCGAGTTGCTCAATCATCTCAAAGTCTTAAAAAACCTTGATGTTCCAATGCTTACTGGACTTTCAAGAAAGTCTATGATCTATAAAACTTTATCTATAGACGCTAAAGAAGCGCTCAATGGAACTACAGCTTTAAATATGGTAGCACTCATGAATGGAAGTTCAATATTGAGAGTTCACGATGTGCTCGAAGCAAAGCAATGCGTTACCTTGTACCAAAAATTGAAAGAAAACTAGAATATGACAGGTTTAGATTTTTTAGAGTTTAGATTCTTAGATATTCTAGATATACTATTAGTTGCTGTACTCTTATATTACATATATAAACTTGTTAAGGGCTCTGCAGCCATCAATATATTTATTGGTATTGTTATTATCTATCTGATCTGGAAGTTAACGCAACTGCTTCAAATGGAGATGTTGAGCAGCGTTCTCGGAGAATTTATTGGTGTAGGGATGTTTGCACTGATTGTTGTATTTCAGCAAGAAATTAGAAAATTCTTACTTATGGTTGGTTCGACAAGTTTCAGTGGAAAAAACAATTGGTTTCAACTTAGTTTTTCAAATCGAGAAAATAAAACTCAAAACTATGTTGATATTATTGTTGAAGCTTGTAAAAAATTAGGGAGCACAAAAACAGGAGCACTTATTGTCATCAAACGAAATACGAAACTCGATTTTGTGAAAAACACTGGCGATGATATGGATATCAAAGTTAACAGACCTATTATTGAATCTATTTTCTATAAAAACAGCACTCTTCATGATGGAGCTATCATCATTGAAGATGGAAGGATTACTGCAACACGAGTAATATTACCTGTAAGCAACGATAGAGATATTCCTTTGAGATTTGGACTGAGACACCGGGCAGCAGTAGGAATAAGTGAAAAAACTGATGCCGTTGTACTAGTCGTTAGTGAAGAAACAGGGCAGGTTTCTTATTTAAAAAACGGAGAGTTCAATATTTTTGACGATTTGGAAAAATTGATTGATCAAATCAAAGAAGACTTAAGCTAGTTGATCTCTTCTTCATGTTGAAATTGAGCCTCGTAAAGATTTCTGTAATATCCCTCCTCTTTTTTCAGTAATTCTGAATGCGTTCCCGTTTCAACAATTTTTCCAAGGTCCATTACTATAATCTTATCTGCGTTCTTGACCGTTGCCAATCGGTGAGCAATAACGATAGAAGTCCTATTTTGAGTCAGCTTTTCTGTAGCATCCTGTATAAGTTGCTCACTGTAACTGTCTACAGAGGATGTAGCTTCATCTAAAACCAATACACTCGGATTGGTTACAAAAGCTCTCAAAAAAGCTATCAATTGGCGTTGTCCTGAGGACAACATGACCCCTCTTTCCTTTACATTGTAATGGTAAGTATTAGGCAAAGAAGAAATAAACTCGTGAACACCGATGTCTTTTGCCGCAGAAACCACTTGTTCTTCTGTGATTCCTTCTTTATTAAGTGTGATATTATTCAGAATTGTATCTGCAAATAAGAATACATCCTGAAGCACTACAGCTATTTGACTCCTTAAAGCAGTAAGCTCATAGTTTTTGAGGTCTTCACCATCAACAGTTATTTTCCCGCTTTTGATTTCGTAAAATCGGCTTAGTAGGTTGATGACTGTACTTTTTCCCGCTCCGGTCGCCCCAACAATAGCAACTGTTTCTCCAGGCTGAACTTCAAAGGAAATTCCCTTAAGGATCTCCTCATCGGGGATGTAGTTGAATCTTACATCTTCAAATGTGATATGACCTCTCAACTTTTTTGGAACAATTGTTCCAGAGTTTTCGATTTGAGAGTCTGTATCCAATATTTTAAACACACGGTTGGCAGCTACCATTCCCATCTGCAATGAATTAAACTTATCTGCAATCTGTCGAAGCGGTCGAAACAGCATCTGAGACAGTTCAATAAACATTACAATAATACCCAGTGATAACATATCGGATTCGACGACTCGCAAGCCACCGAACCAGACGATCAATCCAATGGTAATAGAGGTTGACATTTCTGCGATGGGAAAGAAAATAGCATTGTACCAAACAGTTTTGATCCAACCTTCTCTGTGTTTTTTATTGATGTCTTTAAATCTATTGTACTCCTCTTTTTCTCGATTAAAAATCTGGACGATTTTCATCCCGGTGATATGCTCCTGTACGTAAGAATTCAAGTTCGAAACCTGTGTCCTTACTTCTTCAAAAGCAATTTTCATTTTCTTCTGAAATACGCGCGTAGCGTATATAATAAAAGGTAAAACCGTCAAGACCAATAAAGTTAACTGCCAACTTTGCCAAAACATGAATCCTAAAACCACGATCATTTTTAATAAATCACTTATGATCATAAATAAACCTTGACTAAAAATACTGGCAATGGTCTCAATATCACTTACTGCTCTAGTCACCAATCTACCTACAGAAGAATTATCAAAATATTGCTTTTTGAAATTCATCATGTGCTTGTAAAGTTTGATACGGATATCTGTAATCACTTCTTGTCCAAGCCAGTTGGCATAAAAAATAAAGCTAAACTGAAAAATCACTTCAGAAACAAGCACGATCAGCATTGTGCTGACGTAAAAAATCAAACTATCGGCATCGCTTTTTGTAATTCCCTCATCTATTGTTAACCTCAATAAATAAGGCCTAAGCACGCCGAGTCCAGATAATGCAATAGCTGCAAATCCTACAAAATAAAATGTTTTTTTATAAGGATCTGTAAACTTTAAGAGTCTCTTAAAGAGTTTAGTATCAAAGGCGTTTCCGCTATTCTTTTCCATTTGTTAACTTATCAGAATATCCTTGAGGGTATTCTATATTTTTCAAAACTAAAGCATGAGCTGGGACAGATTTTCCAGCTCTAGATCTGTCTTGAGCTAGTATAATTTGGTTGAATTCTTCTACAGATATTTTGTGCAATCCTACTTCAACTAAAGTCCCAACAATAGCTCTGACCATATTCCTTAAAAATCGATTGGCAGAAATTTCAAAAAGGAGGTGATGTCCATTTAGATGCCAATCTGCTTTTTTTATTTCGCAGTCAAATGTATAAACATCAGTTTTAACTTTGGAAAAAGATTTGAAATTTTTATGATTAAATAAGAGGTTGGAAGCCTTTTGCATCGCATTTATATCAAGCTCGTTTTTTACAAAATAACTTTTACCCAATGAAAAAGGATCTTTATATTGAACAATTGAATATTCATAAGTTCTGGATATGGCGTCAAAACGAGCGTGAAAATCTGCATCAACTTTACTGAAAGCATGAACAGCTATGTCTGGAGGTAAAATGCTATTCAATTTAAAAATGAGCTTTTCATAATCGATAATGTGTTGTTCACTATCAAAATGGGCGATATATCCGGAGGCATGAACACCTGTATCTGTCCTGCCTGCTCCTACTACATCAATGGTTTCCTGAAGGGCAGTATTTAAGGCATGATTTACTTGGGATTGTACACTTATTTTATCCAGTTGTTTTTGCCATCCGTGATAATTAGTGCCTAAATAAGAAAGTTGAATCATGTATCTCACCCCCAGATAATTTTTGAATTGCAAAGATAACAATAGAGAACAGACCATAATGTAAAGCTTTATTTATATTGCCTTGAAAAAAAAGAATGGCTAAATCGATTTTACTACTGAGCGACACCCACGGCTATATAGACGAAAAGATATTGAAATGGGCATCAAAAGCTGATGAAATATGGCATGCAGGAGATATTGGTGATCATAAAGTATGTGACGCTTTAGCAGAGATAAAGCCATTGAGAGCAGTTTATGGTAATATAGACGGACATGAATTGAGAAGTGAATTTCCTTTAAACCAACGTTTCACACTGGAAGGTGTTGACGTTTGGATGACTCATATTGGTGGTTATCCAAACCGGTATAGCAGAGATGTGAAGGATAAAATCAAAGAAAACCCACCTAAATTATTCATAAGTGGTCACTCACACATTCTGAAAGTAATGAATGACAAAAAACTTGGATTATTACACATGAATCCTGGGGCTATAGGCATCCATGGATTTCATGTAAAAAGGACAATGCTGAAGTTTATTTTGGATGATGGAAAAATTAAAGACTTAGAAGTCATAGATTTTGGAAACAGAGGGAAGTCGGCAACTTCTTAGGTATTTCAGATTTAAGATATGAAATAAATGATTTCTAAAAAGTTTCAGATAGACAATCGCTTTAATAAATTATAGAATTTCACTCTATCTCCACCTAGAAATTCTATATTTTAAACTGACTTATAAGTTGTAAGCTTATTTACTATGAGCATAATATCTAACGGTGGCAGAATCAGAATAAAAGAACATCATCATATTACCATTATAAAAGCAAAAAACCCCGAGTGGCTGCTCGGGGTTTTCATGCACTAACATTACTAAGATTTCAGGTTTATCGCAATCGATCCACAGATTTTACAAGATCTTCGTCCTTCTTGATAGCCTTGTTGGCCAGAGCAATAAAAACGATAGAAATTATTGGAAGAAGCATCCCAATACCCTTCTCCGAGATATCCATCTCTCCAGGTAAACTTAGCGTCCAATATGCGAAAACACCTACTAAAACAAAGTTCAATATGATATTAATTCGTCCTAAGACAAATTGACGTTTCCTTCTTTTGAATGAAAATAAAGTTATAATCGAAATAAGAACTGATAACAAAAACAAAGATATAGCTATAGGCTGAGAAATAATGAAAATTTCTATATTATCTGAAGTTATCCAAAGTGGCAAATAGAAACTAAGCACTCCATTAAGCAAAATTGCAATAACCAAATATAAGCTTTGAATTCTTTGTATCATTTGTTAAATATTGAATAGCAAAAATAATAGAATATTTGAGAATTAATATTTATAAATAAAATAAAGTTGTATAATTGCAGAGTCACAAGACTACTGCTTTCCTAAGCGGTTACAAATCATCAATTTAAATTCGAATCTCCCTCGAAACTATTTAATTTCAAAAAAGATCAATGTTAGAAATTATTGAACTAAAGTCTAGAAAACTTGCAGACTTACAAGAAATTGCTAAAGAATTGAAAGTTCCAAAATTTAGGAGTCTTAAAAAGTTAGACCTAATCTACCAGATTTTGGATTATCAAGCTGCCAACCCAGAAAAGATGAAAGAGATTCTTAGTAAGGAAAAAGAAGAAAAGTCTTCTGGCACGGAAGCAAAACCTAAAGAAAAAGAATCTTCTCCTAAAGAAGAAAAAAGTCAACCTATCGAAGAAAAGACTACTGATAAAGAAAGTCAAACTTCAAAAAAACCAAGAAAAAGAGTTCAAAAAGGTGAGCCTAAAAAAGCCCCTAAGAATCCTTTTGATAAAAGTGATACACCTAAGCAGGCAGAGAATAAATCTAAGCCTGAAGAGAAAAATCAAAATAAAACAAATCCAACTGAGAAATCGCCTTCAAAGCCAAATCAAGCCTCGAAGCCCACTCAGAATCCAAAACCTGCTCAATCTTCTAATCCAAACCAAGAAAAGAAGCCTGCAGCACAAAATAAGGAAGCAAAGGAGAAAAAGATTCCTCAACACAACCACCAAAACAAGGACAATTCACAAAAGAATTCTCCTTCTGCAAAACCTCAAAACCCAAAACACCAGAATCCTAAATCCAGGAATGACAATAAGTCGAGTGACAAAAATGGAAATAGGGATAGCAGAAATAAATACAAAGATCCAGATTTCGAATTTGATTCTATCATAGAGAGTGAAGGAGTTCTTGACTTGATGCAAGATGGATATGGATTCCTAAGGTCTTCTGACTATAATTATTTATCATCACCGGATGATATTTATTTGTCTCAATCTCAGATTAGACTTTTTGGTTTAAAGACAGGCGATACAGTTCTTGGAGAGGTAAGACCACCGAAAGAAGGTGAAAAATATTTCCCATTAATTAAGATTAAAAAAATAAATGGGCTAGATCCAAAGATTGTAAGAGATCGTGTTTCATTTGAACATTTGACTCCGCTCTTCCCTCAGGAGAAGTTCAGATTGGCTGAAAAGCAAAGCACACTTTCTACACGTATTATTGATTTGTTTTCGCCGATAGGTAAAGGCCAAAGAGGCATGATTGTTTCTCAGCCGAAAACTGGTAAAACCATGTTATTGAAGGATATTGCCAATGCTATTGCTGCAAATCATCCTGAAGTCTATCAAATTGTTTTATTGATTGATGAGCGTCCGGAGGAAGTCACCGACATGCAACGGAATGTAAGAGGCGAAGTAGTTGCGTCTACTTTTGATAAAGAAGCACATGAACACGTAAGAGTTGCCAATCTTGTCATTGAAAAAGCAAAGCGTCTTGTAGAGTGCGGACATGATGTAGTTATCTTACTCGATTCTATTACACGTCTGGCTAGAGCTTACAACACAGTTCAACCTTCTAGTGGTAAAGTATTGAGTGGTGGTGTTGATGCAAATGCATTACATAAACCGAAACGATTCTTTGGTGCTGCACGAAATATTGAAAATGGAGGCTCATTATCCATTATAGCTACAGCACTAACTGATACAGGCTCTAAGATGGACGAAGTTATCTTTGAAGAATTCAAAGGAACAGGTAATATGGAATTACAACTGGATAGAAAAATTGCCAACAGACGAATTTTCCCAGCGATTGATCTCACTTCATCAAGCACACGAAGAGATGATTTATTACTTGGTGATGATCAGATCCAAAAGATGTGGATCATGAGGAAATACCTAGCAGATATGAATCCTGTAGAAGCTATTGAATTCTTAAATCAAAGAATAAAAGATACTAAGTCCAATGAAGAATTCTTAATGTCGATGAACGGATAATAAGTCTCGCAATACAAAACATAAATCCCTAGGTGAAATTTCATTTAGGGATTTTTTATTTTTCTTCTTTTTTTTTGTACTAGCACTGGACAACATAGCCATACCGTTAGTATTTGTCGGAATTTTACAACTTGAACAATTCTTTAAGAAGTATTTTAGCAGGCAAATTTGACATAATGAAATTTATTAATGATGTTAATTTCAAACATTCATTTTTTAAAGATATAATTAGAATTGATTATGTAGCCGATATGCCATTACAATGTATTAATGACTATGGCTATAGTTACATTATGTTTCGTTTTGGAGATCTTGAGGCTTATGATTACCAAAATAATTCAATTGAAATCCCAAAAGTTTTTGTAAAAGGTATTGGTGATTTTTTTAACGTTAAAGCTTATAAAAACTGTACCTGGATTTCAGTTGAGTTACCCAATCATAGTTTTCATAATATTACCAACCTCGTTGCTAAGAAATATAGAAATAAGTTGATTGATTTGTATGACTATGTAGATGCTACAATCTTAGATCAACTTTATTATGAAATATACGAAAGTCAAACTATAGAAACTATTACACAGACATTAGATAAACATCTCAATAAGTTTTACAGCACCAGGAACTTGAATTTGGATTCAACTATGATTGTTAATTATATCTACAGTCAAAAAGGCTTACTTCCAGTATCTACGCTCAGTGAGAAATTCCCTTTTGGAGAGCGTAGCATAGATCGCATGTTCAATATTGAAGTAGGCTCTTCACCACATAATTTTATTTGTTTGATCAGGTTCAATTTTATTATACGGGAACTGGAAAAACAGAATTATAACAGCATGGAAGAATTAATTAAAAAGTATAATTATTACGACCATTCTCATTTTGAAAAAGATTTTAAAAAATTTCTAGGGCAAAGTATCAATAGTTATAAAAATGATTTCAACCCTCTGTTATCACAAGCCTTACAGAGAGAGTACAGTAAGCTTTAAACAGGATACTTGAATTCTAAAAAAATGTGATTGGAACCTTAGATAACGTATTGAAAAACAGATCATCCTATTGGCTTTAAAATTGAAGGCCTCTATCTTTTTTCATTAAAAACCGTCATAACTGACGGTTTTTTTATTTATTGTAGAAAAATATCAGTTGCTGTTGGTGCTAAAAAATAATCATAACATATAGATAACTTTAAATTGTATGTATAAGATTTTAATATTGTTTATTGATATTTCTCCAATAGCTTACTCCATTCCATAGTTTTCAAAGTACTCACAAGAACAGGGTCAATTTGGGATAGTAAATCAGAGCCTTTAGAAAAAGTATAGCTGTAGTAGTCTTTTTTTAGACCTTGTGGAAGGATTTCAATGTCATCTTCGAGCGATCTGCGTTGGATTTCATAACTGATAATGGGTTCATCGTATACAAAGAGTGTGGTCTTTTCGTCCAGTAAGTTTTGCACCCCTTCTTTTTCGTCAAATACCGTTTCAGTATCGATACGGTATAAATCCAGCAGTTCTGCTGCGCTGGAATTTGCAACCGTAGTCGTTTCAAACCTGTCTAGATCTTCTACGCTACTTATACTATTATTGATGTTTTGAATAGTTAAGGCTGAAGCAATACCAGCAGTTAAACTTGAAATCATTATAATAGCCGCAAACATCCAGACTAGACCTACTAGTCTACCACCCGTGGTTTTAGGTGATTTATCTCCATAACCAACCGTAGTCATAGTCACAGCACTCCACCAAAAGCCTTCTTGGATTCCACTTAGACCTTTCCCTCCGAATTCTTCTTTATTTTTATGCCGCTCGAATAACCAGACCAAAACTCCAAAAATGAAGATAACACTTATTAATATCAGCACTGCAGAAATAAATTTCCAGCTCCATAAGTTTTTAATAAATATCCAAGTCTGACTTTGCTTGCGTTTGGCAACTGCTGTTTTAGATATAAAATAAGGCTGAGAAAATGCCAAACGTTCCATCCTACTATTGGTGACCGTCACAGGGTTTATACTAAAATCGATCTCCTTTTTTTCTATTGCTTCCAACAGATTTTTTAAAGACCCATACTGGATATACTCGTAAGATTGTTGTAAGTCCTTATTAACCAATTCCCATGATGAAATACTTAGTCCTGAGAATTTCCCATTGTTCTCCATTACAAACGGTGGAGTCACAAAAACTCCAATTTTTAGTTCTTTAGCTTTATTGGTCAACGTGTCTTGTTGGGCTAAACCATTAGAAACAGGGCATAAAAAAGCAATGATCAATACACTTAAAATAAATTTCATAGTCTATAAATTTTAAGTTCGATATTACTAAAATTATAGGCCAAAACCAATTTTGCCTTCATAGTACCTTAAGTTAACCAAAGAGTATTTATAAGCTAACCCAACAAAAGCAGACAAATTTTCTAGCTATAGCTTATGATCGCTTTAACTATGTTTATAAAATATTTTGTGTATTATAAGAAAAAAATTTTATGAAGTATAACTACAAAACTTTAGGACTCACTGCCACTCTAGCATTAGCCTCTATCTTTTCAGGATGTAAAAATGATAAAGAAAATAAAACTCTTGTGACTATGGAAGTTACTGCGACCGCCTACAATTCTGTGGAAAGTCAGACCAAAAAAGGAAATATTGGACTTGCAGCTTGGGGGGACACTTTAGTTCCAGGAGAAAAAGCTATAGCTATATCTAGGGATCTTATTAAAATGGGACTCAGTCATAATGATGAGGTACAAATAGAAGGATTGGAAGGTACCTACATTGTAAAAGACAAAATGAATAAACGCTGGGAGAAGAAAATAGACGTCTACATGGGACTTGATGAAGAAGCCGCTCTCGAATGGGGCAAGAAAAAAGTTAAAATTCAATATTATCAAGAAAACCCTAAAGAAGAGGAAATGTCTAAATAAGCACCATAACTATAAACAATTGGATTCATAATTTAACTATTATGAATCCAATTGTTTTTAGTAATCCTTTCAAGGTTCAACTCGCCCTAGTATTAATTTACGGAGTAAGATTTTATTTATAATTTACTAATCGGTCACTACTTTATAATTGGGGTCCTCTATGATATTCACATCAATGATCTCTTCAGCATTTTTCAACAATCGCCTGGAGTCTGGAGACAAATGCTTTAGGTGAATAGTTTTACCAATTTTTAGGTAACGTTCAGTCAGTTTGTTTAATGCCTCTATAGCCGACATGTCCACTACTCGGCTTTCTTTAAAATCAATAATGACTTCTTCTGGGTCATTGAGAACATCAAACTTATCTGTAAACACACTGGTCGATCCAAAAAATAAAGGACCGTAAATTTCATAATGCTTCACCCCCTGCTCATCAATGCGCTTACGAGCTCTAATGCGTATCGCATTATCCCAAGCAAACACCAAAGCGGCGATAATCACTCCAACAAGAACCGCCAAAGCCAAGTTGTGAAGTATAATTGTTACAAGAGTAACCAAGACCATCACCAAAATATCAGATTTTGGCATACGCTTTAAAGTTTTTAAACTCGCCCATTCAAAAGTACCAATAGCAACCATAATCATCAGTCCAGTAAGGGCAGCCATAGGGAGTTGCTCAATGATACTAGATCCAAACATGATAAAAGCAAGTAGAGCCACAGCTGCAATAATTCCCGATAATCGTGCTCTAGCTCCGTTAGAAATATTAATTAAACTTTGCCCCAACATGGCGCAACCTCCCATACCAGAGAAAAAACCAGATAAAATATTAGCGCTTCCTTGAGCTATAGCCTCACGGTTACCACTACCTCTGGTTTCAGTAATCTCATCTACTATATTTAGTGTCAATAAACTCTCTATCAACCCAACACCAGCGATGATAGCAGAATAAGGCAGTATAACTAAAAAGGCTTCTAATGTAAAAGGAAAGTCAGGGATATGAAATGGAGGAAAACCTCCTTTGATAGAGGCAAGATCACCAACAGTGCTCGTAGTGATATCACCAAAATAAACAATCGCAAACACTACTAATATCGCTACCAAAGAGGCAGGCACTGCACGTGTCAGTTTAGGCAACAGCCATATAATAAGCATGGTTAAGATAACCAGTCCTGAAATAATAAATAAGTTAGCCCCCGTAAGCCAAGCACCTGAAGCGTCTTTAAATTGATCTAACTGAGACATGAATATAATGATGGCAAGACCATTCACGAAACCAAAAATCACTGGATGAGGCACAAGTCGCATCAATTTTCCCAACTTAAGTAATCCTGCTGCTGCTTGTAAAATACCAGCTAAAATCACAGCTGCAAAAATATATTCTACACCATAGTCTAGAGAAAGGCTGACTAAAACCACTGCTACTGCTCCTGTAGCTCCAGAAATCATACCAGGACGTCCGCCAAAGATGGAGGTAACCAAAGCCATCACAAAAGAGGCATATAAACCCGTTAATGGAGATAATCCAGCAATAAATGAAAACGCGATCGATTCTGGGATCAATGCCAAAGCGACTGTAAGTCCAGACATAATTTCGATTTTGTAATCTACTTTTTGTTTGAAATTGAATAAATTAATTAACTTTTTCATTGGTATTTGTTAGAATTTAATAATCTTAAGTGATTTAAGAATTACAGTGAGAAAAGAAGAATACTATATTCTGCTAAAAACTAACGGTAATTTGCATTTGTAAAAAGTTTGCAAATTTAGGGCTTAAACTCTATTAGAAAAGAAAATAGCAAATTAAATAACTAAAAATAATTATCAAGTTAAGTTTTTAATTATCAGTTACTTACGTTGATTAAGCGGACTTATTATTTCAACATCCTGAAATTGTATTGCAGCTTTAACGATTGAGTTGATCGACTCTTGTAGAGCTTTGATGATATGCGACTTCAATTCATTCTTATGATGAACCAAACTTATTTCTCTTGAAGGATAAGGTTTTTTGAAAAACTTTACATTTTTCTGTTTTCCTTCTTTTAAATCTAAAGTGTGTAGATAAGGCAATAAAGTCATACCCAAACCTTCGTCAGCTAATTTTATAAGCGTTTCAAAACTTCCACTTTCAAGATAGAAACGTTTTTGGTCCGGTAGGTTTTGGGCTGTTTTGCATAAATTAAGAATGTTGTCTTTAAAACAATGCCCATCTTCCAGTAAAAGGACTTCATCCACATTTAGGTCCTCAGCTGTGATGTCTTTAGAATTAAATAATCTATGTTGTTCTGGTATATAGGCCATAAATGGCTCATAGTATAACGGCTTTTCCTTAATCTTCTCATTACCAAGCGGAGTCGCTGCGATCCCAGCATCCAGATGACCATCAATTAATTTTTCAATAATCACTTCGGTGTGTAATTCTTCTATTTTCAAATTAATCTTTGGATATTTTTTCACAAAATTATTCAGGAACATTGGCAGTAATGTTGGCATGACTGTCGGGATGATTCCAAGTTTGAATTCACCACCTACAAAGCCTTTTTGCTGATCAACAATGTCTTGTATTCTTACACTTTCGTTGACTATGTTTTTGGCCTGCTCAATTATTTTCTCACCTACTGGAGTTAATTTGATAGGCTTTTTACTTCTATCAAAAATTTTCACATTTAGTTCTTCTTCAAGTTTCTGGACTTGCATACTCAGTGTAGGCTGTGTAACGAACACTTTTTCTGAAGCTTTGGTGAAGTTCTTATATTCTGCTACCGCAAGCACATAAGTAAGTTGAGTAATAGTCATTGCTGAATAATTTTTCTATAAAAATACAATAGTATTGGAGAATCATATAAGTCTATAAGCCGTAATTATAATTTAATGGTGAAAATGTTAATAAGGATCCACATTTACCACCACTTTTATTGAACGAAATTGAGCAATAGATTTAAACTTATCAACGCCCGCTTTTACGTAGGCTTTAGTTTTTGCCAGTGACTGATCATGTGGAATTTTGATCAGAATATTTTTATGGTATTGGTTTCGAATTCTTGAAATAGCTGGAAATTCTGGTCCCAGAACATTAGTTGTAAAAATTTGCCTGTAGTAAAGCGCAAGCCAATCTGAACCTTCATTCATTTTATTTAAATCCCGGGATTTAAAAGTGATCTTGATCATTCTAAATAAAGGCGGGTATTTAAAATGTCGGCGCTCATCTAGTTGTTCTTTAAACATTTCATCGTAACTATTGGTGGTGACTTGCTGTAAGATGCGATGGTAAGGATTATAGGTTTGAATAAGAACTTGACCTTGTTCTTCGGTTCGTCCTGCCCTACCCGCAACCTGGACTAGTAATTGAAAACTTCGTTCGTGAGCTCTAAAATCGGGGAAATTGAGCAAACTATCCGCATTCATTACACCCACAAGCTTTACGTGCCTAAAGTCAAGACCTTTGGTCAACATTTGTGTCCCCACCAAAATGTCAATTTCCCTATTCTCAAAAGCGGAAATTATTTTTTCATAAGCGTATTTACCACGAGTCGTATCGAGATCCATACGCTTGATGACTTTATCCTCAAACATAGCATGTAGTTCGGTCTCTATTTGCTCAGTACCAAAGCCTTTGGTAGTCACATCGTTTGATCCGCAAGCCATACATTTGGTTTGCATGGCAATGTGATAACCGCAATAATGGCACCTCAGCGTGTTATTATGCTTATGGTAAGTGAGACTCACATCGCAATTGGGACATTGCGGAGCATGACCACAGGTGTTACATTCCAGAATTGGAGAAAATCCTCTTCTATTTTGAAAAAGAATAACCTGCTGCCCTTGCTTCAAGGTTTCTTTGATAGCATTGAGAAGAGTTTCAGAGAAATGACCAGTCATCTTCTGTTTTCTCTGTTGATCCTTGAGATCAACAAGCTCAATTTTGGGTGGAATCACATTGCCGTAACGTCTTGTCAATTGAGCAAATGCGTACTTATCTTGTTTGACATTATGAAAACTTTCCACACTTGGCGTCGCTGTACCCAGAAGTGTTTTGGCTTTAAAAAAGGAAGCCAACACAATCGCAGTATCTCTGGCATGGTAACGGGGAGCCGGATCAAACTGCTTAAAACTGCTTTCGTGTGATTCATCGACAACAATAAGTCCTAAATCTTGAAAAGGCAGGAAAATGGAGGATCTGGCACCTATCACAATTTTACCTTTAGTTCCATTGAGGACATGCCTATAAACTTCAACTCTTTCGTTGACAGAATATTTACTGTGGTAAACTAAAACCTGATCTCCAAAATAATCTTGCAAACGCTGTATAAGTTGGGTAGTTAAAGCAATTTCTGGCAACAGATAAAGTGTTTGCTTTCCTTCGCGTATTACTTTTTCAATCAGCTTAATATACACTTCCGTTTTACCTGAAGAGGTCACCCCTTGAAGCAGACACACTGGATGTTTGTTAAATCCATTTTTAATATCCTCTAAAGCTTCAGTTTGATAGTCGTTGAGATTGATTTGGTGCGAGGATGAATCCCCGTCATATTGAATTCTATCTTTTTTTATGTGATATTCTTCAAAGATGGATTTATCGACCAATGACTTGATGACTGAATCAGAAACTCCAGCTTCTTCTTTTAGTACTTTTAATGATATTGGCTTTTTAGTTTGAGCTTTCAGGCTAAACAATTTTAAAAGAGCTTCCTTTTGTTTGTTCGCTCTTTCCAAGCTTTCCAAAAGACCTGGCAATTCTGTCTCTGATGAGTAATGGTCAGAAAGTTTTATGTATTTCTGAAGTTTAGGCTTGTATTGTTTATTTAATTCCTGATTTATAAGAATTAATCCTTTTTCTGCCATCGCATTGATGACTGGAAAGATGGTTTTCCTGTCAAGAATAAGTGTAATCTCACTAATCTTTAACAGGCTTTGCTTCTGAAGGGCTTGCAGTATTAAATATTCACTATCATTAAGATGTTTATCTTCATCAATTGTATTAATATCATAATCAGGATGAGGCTCAATAACAGTTTCACTTTCTATCAATAGCGCACTTGGTAAGGCTGATTTTAAAATCTCGCCTTCCGTACACAAATAATAGTCTGCAATCCACTTCCAAAGTTTGAGCTGATAAGCTGTAACGGTAGGCGACTCATCAAGCAGTTCTTCAACAGGCTTGGCTTCATAACGAACGGGTGGCGTGCTGTGGATTTTGGCAACAATACTTGTATAGACTTTTCTCTTGCCAAATGGCACTGCTACTCTCATGCCAATTTGCAAACGCTCATGTTCTTCATCAGTAACAGAATATGTAAATCTCTGTTCGAGAGGTAAAGGAACAATGACATCAATAAAAAAAGACATGAAATAAGTGTTATCCGTTAGTTTTCAATCCTTTTCCATTCCTGTGTACGATAAAAAAATGCGACATAGCCTCTTACCATAAGTGTGTTGGGGTCACCTTCTTTTAGCCAAATCTTGGCCTCATAAGTTTTTCCGTTTTCAGGATCGGTAATGGTGCCATCATTATACTTATTGTCGTCTTTAGAAAGATTTTTTAAAATCACCATTCCTTCTACTTTCTGATTTTTCAAATCACCTTTACATTCTGTGCAGCGAACGTCTCTCTTGTCTTCTCTGAGGATTCTTTTCACTTTCCCAAAAACCTGCCCATCATCTTTATAAACCTTAACAATAGATTTTGTAACACCCGTTTCATCGTCTATCGTTTTCCACTCACCATAGACTTGTTGAGAATAAATAAGGTTTCCAAAAAGGAAACCTGTAAGTAATATCAAAAATTTCATATAATTATTGTCCTAACATTCCTTTCATTAAATCCTTATCTGCAGGCTTGTTACAAAACCAAATGCCAAAAAGAGCCTTTTTAAAATCAGCACCTTTAATACTACCAAGCTCCTCACCGTTTTTAAAGACCACAACACCATCTAAAGGAGTATAAGTAATATCAAAGACATCATTTTTGGTGATTTCATCAGAGAAAAAAGAAATAAACTTATCTATTTTTGCTCTGTAAGGTTTGGTATTTCCATTTGTTGAATTTTCAAAGCCTTCTTCGACAGCAGAACTCATTTTATCACTTGATATTAATCCAGAAACTATATGTAATTTAATGACCATAGGAGCATCGGCATCCATTACTTTTTGAGCATCCGACATTTTTTGAGATGTATAAAGGCCGCCAGCGTACATATCCATCCAGAATTTCTCTCGTACTCCCGCACCATTTAAGCTGAGTTCTGTTTCTCCAACTTGAAAAGTATCAGGAAGTTCAATTCCGGCAACTTCAGTTTGTGCAAAAGTTGTAGAAGCAATTACAAGGACTAGAATCATTAAAAAGCGTGTTTTCATAGTTTTAGTATTTTGATTTTCGTTTAAGGTTATAAAGTGATCCATTTAGTTCGAAACCCAACAAAAGAATATTTGAGTTTAACCAAATATATAACATGAGAATCAACAAAGCTCCAATTGATCCATATAGTTTGTTGTACGCACTAAAATTTTCGACATAAATAGAGAACAAGTATGTGGTTAAAATAATTAAAATAGTTGTAAAAAAAGTTCCCAAAGAAAAAAACCGGGTTTTCCTTCCCTCTTTGGTTCCGAAGTAATACAAAGTTGAAATTCCCAGAATCAAAACCAAAACCAGGATAGCAAAACGACCATATTTGGCAAGTAGTAATGAGTCACCGACTACTCCTAAACTTTTGAATTGATCAATGACGAATGTTAAATACACCGTAGCAATTACCGCTATCAAAAGAAGGATAGCTACAATTAAAGCGACCCCCACAGCAACCATATATTGCCGAATGATTGTTCTATTAAATCGTGTATGATAAGAAAATTCAAAGCCAGTGAAAATGGCGTTTACGCCGTTGGACATCAAAAATATAGAAAGTAAAAAAACAAAAGAAAGCAGACCAGCTCTTGGATTATTGGCTATGTCATAAAATATATCTTGAAATAAACCAGCGGTTTGTGGCGGTAATAATTCTTCCAGATAATTGAGTAACTCTTGTTGGAAATTATCGATGAACCAAACGAACGGTATCAAATTCAGTATAAAAAGTAAAAAAGGAAAAATAGCCATAAAGAAGCTAAAAGCAATAGAACCCGCTCTGGTTGAGAATGTTCCCTTTAAAATTCCAATAATGTATAAACTAAAAAGATCATAAAGGGTGAAGCCCTCGAAACCAGGCAGTTTAGTCTCGTTCATTCGATAAGCAATACTACAAATTACTGGTATTTTCTTAAGAGAATCACTAATTTCAACGGCCATATTATATAGCTTTTAAACTTAGATCTAGATTATGAACCGAATGAATAAGTGCTCCACTTGAAATGTAATCTACTCCACATTCCGCATAATATTTTGCATTTTCTAGCGTAATGCCTCCACTTGATTCTGTAAAGCATCTACCGCCAATCAACTTCACCGCTTTTTTGGTGTCATCATAACTAAAATTATCGAGCAAAATTCTATAAACACCATCGGACTGTAAAATTTCTTCTACTTCTGAAAGTGATCTTGCTTCCACTACAATTTTGAGATCCAATTTTTTATCTGCCAGATACCTAATGGTTTTTTCTATCGCTTTTGAAATTCCTCCTGCAAAATCTATGTGATTATCTTTCAACATGATCATATCGTAAAGCGCAAATCTGTGATTTTCTCCACCTCCGATTTTTACAGCCATCTTTTCTAAAGCTCTAAATCCAGGAGTTGTCTTTCGCGTGTCTAAAATCTGGGTTTTGTAATCTTTTAGTAGACTTGAAAACAAATTTGCCTTTGTGGCAATCGCACTCATACGTTGCATGGCATTAAGGACCAACCGCTCTGCTTTCAAAATTGATTGGCTTGAGCCTGAAACGTAGAATGCAATATCTCCGTGAGTCATTGCATCACCATCTTTCATAAGGTTTTCTATCTCCAAAGAAGGGTCAACATAATTAAAAACTTGTTGTGCAAAATTGACTCCTGCCAGTATTCCCTCATCCTTTACGAGCAATTTAGCCTTCCCTGTTGCCTCTTTAGGGATACAAGCCAAACTAGAATGATCTCCATCACCAACATCTTCTCTTATTGCATTTTCAATAATGATTTGAATTTCTTGAGCCAATTGCTTTTCGCTAATCATTTGGTTATCTATTTTTGTCTCAAACAAAGTTAAACTTTTTTAGACGGATGACCATCTCATTAGTACTTGTAGGCAAAACGGATAATAAGCATTTGGAAGCATTAATTAATGATTATAAGAAACGCTTATCGTTTTTTGTAAAATTTGAAGTCACCATCATTCCGGACCTCAAGAAAAGGAAAAACATGGAGACTGAAGTCCAGAAGGAAAAAGAAGGTGAGCTTATATTGAGTAAAATTTCAAACTCAGATTTTGTTGTTCTATTAGATGAAAATGGTGTTGATCATTCCTCAACCAAGTTCGCCAGCTGGCTTCAAAAAAGAATGAATTCGGGCATTAAAAAACTGGTGTTTGTCATTGGTGGTCCTTATGGATTTTCTAAACCAGTTTATGACAGAGGTAATCGAATATTATCCCTTTCCAAAATGACTTTTTCTCACCAAATGATTCGGTTATTTTTTACCGAGCAATTGTATAGAGCCTTTTCTATTTTAAAAAATCTTCCTTACCATCACGAATAAAAAAAAGCTGACTTGCAAGTTGCAAGTCAGCTTTCTGTATTGTTAAAAGTGAACTGCTATAAAATCAGCATAGCATCACCGTAAGAATAAAATTTATACTTTTCCTTGATGGCTTCTTTATAAGCTTTCTCCATAAGATCGTACCCTGCAAATGCTGAAATCATCATTAGAAGAGTTGATTTTGGCATGTGAAAATTGGTAATCATACAATTAGCGATGCTAAAATCGTGTGGTGGAAAAATAAATTTATTAGTCCATCCATTGTATTCATTTAATCTATGGTTTGAACTAACAGCACTTTCCAAAGTTCTCATTACAGTTGTACCAACCGCACAAATTCTTCTTTTTTCAGATTTTGCATTATTGATGACCGATGTAGCTTCGCTATCAATCATAATTTCTTCGCTATCCATTTTGTGCTTGGATAAATCTTCAACTTCTACTGGATTGAAAGTCCCAAGACCGATGTGTAAGGTAACTTCAGCAAAGTCAACTCCTTTAATTTCCAAACGTTTCAACAAGTGTTTTGAGAAATGAAGCCCTGCCGTTGGAGCTGCGACAGCACCTTCTTTTTTGGCATAAATAGTCTGGTAACGCTCGGCATCTTCCGGCACTACATCACGCTTTATGTACTTAGGAAGCGGAGTTTGACCAAGTTCTGTCAACTTGTTTCTAAAGTCCTGGTAAGACCCGTCATAAAGGAAACGCAGGGTTCTACCCCTGTTGGTTGTATTATCAATAACTTCAGCGACCAGACTTTCATCTTCGCCGAAATAAAGTTTATTACCGATTCTTATTTTTCTTGCTGGATCCACTAATACATCCCAAAGACGTGTTTCAGGATTAAGTTCTCTCAAAAGAAAGACTTCGATTTTGGCGCCAGTTTTTTCCTTATTTCCGTAGAGTCTTGCTGGGAAAACTTTGGTATTATTGAACACCATGACGTCTTTTTCGTCAAAGTAATTGATCACATCCTTAAACATTTTATGCTCAATAGTACCATCTTTACGATTTACTACCATTAACTTAGCTTCATCTCTGTGCTCCGACGGAAACTCTGCCAAAAGGTCTTCAGGTAAAGTAAATTCGAATTGTGAAAGTTTCATTCCCATAGTCTAGTATATTTTTTTAAAAGAGTGCAAATATACGACCGCGAGATAGGCGTTGTCAAGTAAATTATTGTTTATTTAGCGTAATAACTTCCAAGACAGTGTTTTTACTGTATGCCGAGCATATTCATTTTCTCCCAAAAGTCTGGAAAAGACTTAGAAACTACTTCAGGATTCAAAATTTCCAGATCAGTCTTAAGAGCCAATGGCGCGAAAGCCATAGCCATTCTATGGTCTTGGTAGGTTTTAATTTTTACTTCTGAATGTAATTTCGAAATGAGTTTTAAGTGAAGAGATTCTGTAGTTATAAAAACCTCAGCACCAAATTTTTCGATTTCATTTTTTAAAGCTACTAGCCTGTCTGTTTCTTTTACCTTTAAAGTGTGAAGTCCAGTCAACACACATTCCACTCCAAGCCCTAAACACGTGACAGCAAACGTCTGTGCTAAATCTGGCGTATCATTGAGATCCAATTCAATCTTCGTAGGAAATTTAAAGTCCTCAATTTTTGAGAGCTGAATCGATTCTTTATCAAACTGAGTCTCGATGCCGAGCAGCTTATAGAATTCAGCTACTTTGGAATCTCCCTGAAGACTGTTTTTATTGAAGGTAGAAATTTCAAAAGTTCCTGTTTTCATTAAAGCTAAACAACTGTAGAAATAAGACACGGAACTCCAATCTGATTCGACAGCAATTTGTGTAGGTTCGATTTCAGTTTGTGAATATACTTTAATGGAATGGCTGTCAAAATCAACCTTAACTCCAATTGATTCAAGCGCTTGAGCTGTCATTCTAAGATAAGGCTTGGAAGTAACTTTAGACTCTAACTTTATGGTTAAGCCATTTTTTAAAGAAGGTGCGATGAGCATCAAAGCTGTAATGTACTGACTGCTGACATCTGCCGAAATGGATATTGTATCTTTTCGAAGGGATTTCCCAGATATTCTTAAAGGAGGAAAACCTTCGATTTTCACATATTCTATAGATGCTCCAAGAGTTCTAAGCGCTTCTACAAGAATACCGATTGGTCGTTCCTGCATGCGCTCGCTTCCTGTGAGTATGATTTCACTGCCAGGAATGGTTGATAAATAGGCCGTTAAAAATCGCATGGCAGTTCCTGCGTGGTGAATATCGATTTCTTTGGTTTCCTCAAGAGGCTTTGACAATGCTTTTTGAAGCACCTGGGTATCATCACTATTGGATAATCCTTTAAGTTCTAGATTAGGGAACAGTGCCTTTAGAATCAGGTATCTATTAGAAATGCTTTTGGAACCAGTAATTTCAAATTGAAACTGATTGATTTTTATCGGGGTATAGCTCAGTTTCATTGTTTGTCTCTTTTTTTAATATTCCCTCTGAATTTTAAAAAAGTAACAACAAAACCATAAACAAATCCACTCATGATGTTAGCGACAAAGAACCTTAGCAAATTATCTTTGGCAAATCGGTTTTCTGCATATAGAGCCCAATCAAAATCATAAGCAAACCAAATATCTACAATATTGTAGATGAAGATAAGACCGCCTGCAAGGATTATTACAGATCTCCAAAAGCCTTTGGTGGAGATTACTTTTTGAAACATTTACTTAAGTTTTGGATTATTTTTATGTCGATCATGGTCTCTCTTCGATTTCAAATCCAATTTTTTATCAAAAGCAGATTGCAGATCGATTCCTGTTTGATTTGCCAAACATAAAACAACAAAGACTACATCTGCAAGTTCTTCTCCGAGATCCTTAGACTTATCGCTTTCTTTTTCACTTTGCTCACCATAGCGTCTAGCAATTATTCTAGCCACCTCGCCCACCTCTTCAGTGAGTTGAGCCATGTTGGTAAGTTCATCAAAATAACGTACACCATGTTTATTAATCCATTCGTCTACTGCCTTTTGAGCATCTTGTATGTTCATAAGTTTAGTTTTAAATCAATCCCTATTCTTTGAATCCAAAATAAATGTCAAAGGTCCATCATTTAAGGAGTCTACCTGCATATTAGCTCCAAATCGGCCTGTTTGGATATTACCATGATATGCTTCTTTCATTGAATCAATGAAATTATGATAAAGTTCTTTTGCCAGTTCTGGTTTTGCTGCCTTTGTAAAACTCGGCCTATTTCCCTTTTTGGTAGAAGCATGAAGAGTAAATTGACTTACTATCAAAATCTCTCCTTTTACGTCTTTAATATTTAGATTCATCTTTTCATCTTCATCCGAAAATATCCTAAAATTGGAAATTTTATTAACCAACCAGTCAATATCTTCTTTCTGGTCTTCTTCTCCAATACCTAGATAGATGAGAAAACCTTGATTGATGCTTCCGGCTATTTGAGTATCAATTTCAACTGAAGCTTCTTTGACTCTTTGAAGTATAATTTTCATATTATCTCAAATCTTGATAAGGGTCTTTTCTAAAACTTTCGTCCTCCTCACCTTCCATGATCTGCAAGTAACTTTTGTATCTGGAATAAGCTAGTTCATCTTCTGCCAGAGCATCTTTTACTGCGCAATGAGGTTCTTCTACATGAATACAATTGTTAAATTTACAATTACTTTTTAATTTGAAGAATTCAGGAAAATAATTATCAAGATTATATTTATCAATGTCCACAACACCAAACCCTCTGATCCCTGGAGTATCTATAATCTGACCTCCAAAATTCAACTCATGCATTTCTGCAAATGTTGTTGTGTGTTGACCTTGCCTATGCTGTTCAGAAATTTCCGATGTTTTAATATTCAAAGTTGGCTCAATGGCATTGACCAGTGTAGACTTACCAACCCCACTATGACCGGCAAAAACACTTACCTTGTTTTTCATTAGTTCTTTCACTTTGTCGATATTTTCGCCAGTCTCTGCGGAAATCCCTATGCAGGTATATCCAATACCTCTGTAAAGTTCTGCCAGATATTTCATTTCAGCGAATTCTTCCAAACTATAAGTATCGATTTTGTTAATTAAAATTACTGTAGGAATATGGTATGCCTCGGCTGTCACAAGAAATCTATCTATAAATGTAGTACTAGTAGGTGGGTTGTTGTGAGTGACAAGTAAAAAAGCTTGATCAATATTAGCTGCTATAATATGCGTTTGCTTAGAAAGATTGACAGACTTTCTTATGATATAATTTTTTCTGTCGTAAATCTCTTTTATGATGCCAATGGTATCATCTCCTTTCTTTTCAGTATCAATTTCTACGTGATCTCCAACTGCAACAGGATTTGTACTTTTAATCCCCTTTAGCCTAAATTTTCCTTTGATTCTAGAATTATAAATCTTCCCATCTTCACCTTTGACATGATACCAACTCCCTGTAGATTTATAAACCACCGCCTTCATAAACTTGATTTTAAAATAGATACAAATTTCATTACTGGCTTATTATTTTGTGCTGATGGGCGATAGATTCTTCATGGATCGCTTTTGTAAGACGTTCCACAAAATCCTTAGACAAATGATTTTTTTCTCCTTCTTCTGTGAGTCTATTTAAAACACTATTCCACCGTTCGGGCTGCAGAATTGCTACATTATTTTCTTTTTTCAACTCACCAATATCATCTGCTACACTCATTCGTTTTCCAAGAAAATCTACAATTTGATTATCGATGATATCAATTTTAGATCTTAAGACATTGAGTTTCTTATTGAATTCCTCTGCGCCTTCCTTTTGTCTTATGCGAAGATCGATTGTCATTTGCTTCAAAAAATCGGGGGTGATTTGCTGAGCTGCATCACTCCAGGCTTTATCGGGATTGTGATGAGTTTCTACTATCATACCATCGTAGTTAAGATCTAAGGCTGTCTGACATATATCAAATACCAAATCTCTTTTACCCGCAATATGAGAAGGATCTACAAGAATTGGCAGATCTGGAAATTGATTTTGTAAATCAATAGCTATCTGCCACTCGGGATTGTTTCTATATTTAATTTTTTCGTAAGTAGAAAAACCTCTGTGAATGACTCCAAGATTTTTAATATTGGCATTATAAAGTCGCTCTACTCCTCCAAGCCATAACGCTAAATCGGGATTGACTGGATTTTTCACCAATACTATTTTATCAGTTCCTTCTAGAGCCTCTGCAATTTCCTGTACGATAAATGGACTTACCGTACTTCTTGCACCTATCCAAAGTACGTCAACATCTGCTTTAAGAGCCAGATCAACGTGCGTTTTATTGGCGACTTCAGTAGCTATCATAAGACCTGTTTCTTCTTTAGCCTTCTTCAGCCATTCCAAACCTATGGCACCAACACCTTCAAAATTACCGGGGCGTGTTCTGGGTTTCCATATACCTGCACGCATTACCGTGGCGTCAGAATCTTTAAGTTGATGAGCTATATTTAGGACTTGTTCTTCAGTTTCAGCACTGCAAGGTCCCGCAATTACTAACGGATGATCCAAATTCATATCCGTTAACCAATTTCTTAATTTATTATCATTTTCCATATCTACAAAATTAACTTTTAATGTCAGATATCAAAGGCATTTAGATTGCTTTTAAATTTCAAAAAGTTCTTAAAATACTTTCAATACTAAATCCATTCTGAAATTGTAAAGAGATATAATTTGTATTTTTGAACAAAAGTTTAGAAATGTCAATTGAAGTTAGGTCTATTTCAAAATCTTATAAAAATCAAGCAGTCTTAAAAAATATAGATTTTAAGATTTCTAAAGGTGAAGTTGTTGGTCTGCTTGGACCCAATGGTGCCGGAAAATCTACATTGATGAAGATATTGACTGGGTTTATAAGTCCAACTTCAGGTGAAGCGGGCATCAATGGTTTAAAGTTGACTGAAGCCAAAACTGAAATTCAAAAACAAATTGGTTACTTGCCGGAGAATAATCCTATCTATTTAGAGATGTACATCAAAGAATATTTAGATTTTCACGCAAAAATCTTCAACAGTCCAAAAGAAAGAATTGATGAAGTTATAGAACAAACTAAATTGACGGATGAAATTGGAAAGCGAATTTATCAACTATCCAAAGGTTACAGGCAACGCGTTGGTCTAGCGGCTGTCTTACTGCATGATCCCGATATTCTCATTCTTGATGAACCCACGACAGGTCTAGATCCAAATCAACTTATCGAAATAAGAGACTTGATAAAATCTATCAGCAAAAACAAAACCATCCTCTTGTCTACTCACATTATGCAGGAAGTCGAAGCCATTTGTGATAGAGTTATTATCATCAATAAAGGTGAAATAGTTTCTGATAAAAAACTTGAGGATCTTAACGATTCTTCACAACAAGTCATTGAAGTCGAGTTTAATTATAGAATCGAAGAAGTTGCACTCAAAGAAATTGGTAAAGTGATCAACATAGTAAATACGGCTCGGTTTAAATATGAGATTACTTTTGATACAACAGTTGACAAACGTCCTGATGTTTTTGACTTTGCTCATGATAAAGGCTTGAAAATTATAGAGCTTCACAAAAAAAATAAGAATCTCGAAAGTCTATTTATAGATTTGACCAAAAACGCTTAAACTTATAATCACTAATTTTTACTGTTAAAAAACCTCATCCTTAACTATGAAAAGAAATTTCAAATCCTATATCACGATAAGTTTAAAAGGTTTGGGCATGGGAGCTGCAGACGTTGTTCCTGGTGTCTCTGGGGGAACTATAGCTTTTATAACAGGCATTTATGAAGAGCTTGTTACGACCATAGCCAATGTTGACTTAAGCCTGATTAAGACTTGGAACAAAAATGGGTTTTCAATGATGTGGAAACAATTGAATGGTAATTTTATTTTAGCTTTACTTACTGGTATATTCCTGAGTGTATTTACCTTGATGAAGCTCACCAATTATCTGTTAGAAACCTACCCTATAGTGGTTTGGTCTTTTTTCTTTGGTCTCGTATTAGCTAGTGTATGGTACGTTGGAAAACAAATAGATCGCTGGACTTTAAAGCTAATCAGTTTCGCTATTATTGGTTTTTTTGTCGCATTTGGAATAACTTTATTAGCCCCAGCTCAGGGTATCGATCATCCACTCTATTTCTTGCTTTGCGGAGCAATTGCTATCTGTGCAATGATTCTGCCTGGGATATCCGGAGCCTTTATTCTTGTTTTGATGGGAGGTTACAAATCGATAACTGAAGCGGTTTCAGAATTGAATTTTCAAATCATAGGTCTTGTTGGTCTGGGAGCAATTATAGGCATTTTGAGTTTTTCTAGGATTCTCAAATGGCTATTTAATAACTATAAATTAATTACCCTGGCTATTTTAACCGGTTTTATTGCCGGATCTCTCAACAAAATATGGCCGTGGAAAAAGGTTATTGATTCTGAAATCGTAAAAGGTAAAGTTGTTATTTTGGATGAAACTTCAATCTTACCTCAATATTATGACGGCGATCCTAAACTTATTTTTGCTACGGTAGCTGCTGTTTTAGGTTTTATATTGATATTGGCTTTAGAAAAAATAGCACAAAAACAACCCTTATCCGATGCAAAGCACTAGAACATTTAGTGATAAGATTTTTCTTTTTCTGAAGGGACTTGCCATGGGAGCTGCCAATAAAGTTCCTGGAGTCTCAGGAGGGGTAGTTGCTTTTGTTGCAGGTTTTTATGAAGAGTTCATTTATTCTCTTCAAAAATTTAATCTCAAGTCCTTGAAGCTTCTTCTTAATGCTAGGTTTGTAAGTTTTTTTCAATACATTAATGCAAAGTTCCTTTTCATTCTCATCTTAGGAATGATCTTCAGCTATTTCAGTGTTTCCAAGTTATTGGATTTTTTTATACAATATTATGAGCTATACGTATGGTCTACTTTCTTTGGAATGATCATCGGCTCTATTTATTTTATAGGAAAGGATTTCAAAATAAGAACTCTTAAGACTATTGTTTTTATTGCTTTGGGAATACTAGCTGGTCTTAGTATCAGTTTTTTAAAACCTGCGACAGAAAATGATCATTTGCTTTTTGTGTTTTTCTGTGGGATTATAAGCGTTTCCGGAATGACTCTTCCAGGACTGTCCGGCTCTTTTATCCTTATTCTTCTCGGGAATTACGTCTTGTTACTCGTTGACTCTGTAAACGCACTTTATGACACGATTGCAGATGTTGTAAAGCTGGATTTCTCGTTTAGTGGAGATCCTAAAAGAGTAAGATTACTGCAAGTTTTAGCTTCTTTTACAGCAGGTTCTATTTTTGGGTTGATAACACTATCTCACTTGCTCAATTTCGTTCTCAAGTATTACAAGAAAATTACTTTTTCAATCATAATTGGTTTTATAACCGGGAGTTTAGGCGTAGTTTGGCCTTGGAAAGAAAAAATTTATAAAACAAACGAAGCCGGAGTCATCGTAAAAGATACAAGTGGTAATCCTGTTTTAGATAATTACGCTAGATTTTGGCCAGATCTGTCTGAAGCAAGCACGTGGATTGCTTTTGCTTTTATTATATTAGGAATTTTAATAGTTTTGAGCCTTGCCTGGTACGGCAAGCAAAGTAAAAAAAGATAGCACATGACAACATACGGACTAATAGGGAAAAATATAGATTATTCTTTTTCAAAATCATATTTCAATACCAAATTTCACAATGAGGCTATCAAAGCTAAATACATCAATTATGATATTGACGACATCAAGGAAATAAAACAGATTGTCAATAACTCGATTGAATTAGCAGGGCTGAATGTTACTATACCTTACAAAGAAAAGGTAATTCCATACCTAGATGAAATTGATTCACAGGCGGAACGCATCGGTGCCGTAAATACAATCAAGATTGAGAATAAAAAATTGATTGGCTACAACACTGATGTTTTTGGATTTACAAAATCCATTTTCTCACTTATTGCACCAAACCATGAAGCAGCTTTAATATTGGGAACCGGTGGTGCTGCTAAAGCAATTAGGCATGCATTAGTGTCAATGGGATACCATATCAATCTTGTTTCCAGAGATAAAGAAAAAGGAGATTATACCTACGAGGAGTTAACTTCAGATATCATAAAAAATCATCAACTTATCGTGAATTGCACACCTCTTGGAACACATCCGGATGTGAATCAATTTCCACCAATACCATTCGAATTTATTGATGAAAGACACCTTCTTTATGATCTGATCTATAATCCTTCAATAACAAATTTTCTTGCCCAAGGCAAAGAAAAAGGAGCTCAGATTATCAATGGAGAGCAAATGCTTATTGCTCAGGCTGAAAAAGCATGGGAGATTTGGAATGAATGAAAGATCAAATCCTCCCCTAATCCCTCCCAGAAGGGGAACTTTAATCTTAATAAAATTCCCTTTCCTTTGAAAATGACCATAGATTAGCTTTACTTATTAGTAAAACTTCTTGTACTTGTATCTAGCAGCAATACCAAGTAAAACCCATGCTACTAAAGCTATAATAATAAATTGGTAACTGATAATTTGATCACCACTAGCGTAAGAATGCAGACCTGTCAGATAAAAATTAACTCCAAAGTAGGTCATCAATATAGACCCGAAAGCCAAAACTGCTCCCCAATTGAAGGCGAAAAGACCTCGTAGTCCTGGAACTAAACGCATGTGAATAACAAAGGCATACACGAAAATACTGATTAATGCCCAAGTTTCTTTTGGATCCCAGCCCCAGTATCTACCCCAACTTTCATTGGCCCATTGACCACCTAAGAAATTACCTATAGTCAACATTACTAAACCAACCGTAAGTGCTAATTCATTAATGATGGTTAACTCTTGAATATTGAGCTTCATTTTCTTGAAGTTTGACTTATTCGTCGCGATAATCAAAATGAGAGAAACTAAACCAATTATGGCTCCCAATGCAAACGGACCATAACTTCCTACAATAACAGCCACATGAATCATTAACCAATAAGAATCTAAAACAGGTTGCAAATTACCAATGCTTGGATCTAACCAGTTCCAGTGCGCTACCATAAGTATAATGGAAGTTACAAAGGCAGTAGACCCCATCGTCAGATCACTTTTACGTCCAAACGCCAAACCAAAAAACATGGTAGCCCAAGCCACATAAATCATGCTTTCATATGCATTACTCCAAGGAGCATGTCCTGAAATATACCAACGCGCAGCAAGTCCAGCAGTGTGAGCAATAAATAAAATAATGAGAAAAACTTTACTCGTGATAATTACATATTTATTGAGCTTATTTTCTTTAAAAATTCTCATGATTACAAATACGATCATGATCAAACTCACGTAAAGATACAGTTGGAAAAGGATATTGAAAATATCAATTTTATTATAAAGAATTTCAGCTTTCACCTTGTCTTCAGCTGGCATAACTTCTTCGCCATACTTTTTTTGAAATGACTTAAGACTTAAAAGCAGTTCATTTGATTGTTCATAATCGCCTGTTTGCCTAGCACTCCTTAAGGACTGCATGTAGAGTGGTAAGATTTGCTTAGTGTAAAGCGTATCAACACCAGTAAAATATCTTTCCTCATCGAGCTCTGTAAAAGCTACCCACTTATTATTCGGATGATCTGGTATCGGGAATATTTTGAATTGCTTGCCAAGTAAAGTATTGTATATCAAATTCACCTTTTCATCTGCGGTGATAAAGTCTTTTTGAAATTGATTTGGGACAGCTGCTTTGTATGCGTCGTCCAGATACTTTCCTAGTTTATATTCTGCAGTTTTAGGTTCGAAAAAATCAGTTAAAGAAACGTATTCTATTTCTTCTTTAACACCAAGAACATGATGTAAACTGTCATTTTTAGCCTTAATTGAAATAAGAGGTGCCGAATACCAGATATTGGGATTCTCCACCATTGAAAGCAAAACCTGATCACTATTCAATTCATTATACTCATCTTTTTTACCAAGTTTTCTAAGTAACTCCGAAGAATACGTATTGATAGGTTTCATTCTACCACCATAATCTTGGATGATAAGTTTACCAAATTTGGCAGCATGCTTCTTGTCTACTTTATTGGCCTGAATCATTTTGATGACCTTGTCATAATCGACTTCAGGAATCATTTCATGTCCGTGATCCACATTTGCTATGCTATCTTGAGCTTGGTTAGGCTCCTCAACAACATTACCATTTTGAGTTTGAGCAAAACCAGTCATTCCAAACAACAAAATAAATAAACTAGCTAATTTTGCTTTCTTCTGTTTGATTTTATCTAATTTTTTCCTTAAATCTCCAAATCTCGAACCTCTATCCACCAATATAGCCATCATTCCTAGGTATAATAAAAAGTAACCTATATAAGTTATCCAAGTGCCCCACCAGTCATTGTTTACAGATAAGATGGTTCCTCCTTCATCAGGATCAAAAGAAGATTGGAAAAAACGATAGCCCTTATGGTCTAAAACATGATTCATATAAATATCATAAGGATAAGAATTGCTGCCATCTACAACTTCCACTTGGCTCATAAAGGACTCATAACTTGGCTGTGGCCTGCCTTCAGTTCCAGGATGCTTTTTAGCGATAAAATCGTTGAGTTTTAAAGCAAATGGGAGTTCTACATCTTTACTGCCATAACTCATATAAACTTCAAAATCACCAACACTTAGTTTTTTCATATCCATCTGATAACCTTTGCCTCCAAGCAATCCTAATTTTTTAGTTTCGCCGTTGGCGGTCACTTGAACGAAAATACCATCAGGATCATTTTTGGTTACCATTTCTTTTTGAACTAAATCGTATCGTCCCTTGATTGCTGGATCGGGAATCACAAACTGCATTCCTCCAACGTTATATAAAGATCGCAATTGTAAATCCTGAATAGAATCTACAGTCAGCTGTCCCTTCTCCTGATCAGCCATTCGCATCCAGTCCCCTTCAAATGGTGAAGTGATGGTAAAACCTACCTCATTATTCCCTACTATATTGATGGCTCCATCTGTTTGTTTATTGAAAGCAAATAGAATATTATGAATATTGGCAACTTCACCAGCTTTCAAAAAGTGATCATGTCTATTGCCTTCTCCAGCTTCAACAATCTTAAGGAAATAGTCTCCTGTTTCGTCTTCTACAACTCCTTCTTCTGCACCCTGAATAAATTCAAGAAATTCTATTTTAACTGGCGTTCCATTGTAATCTGTCTTAATCGTTTTTCCCGCAGTGATCGCAGGTCCAAGATTAATATTGAAATCTTGCTTTTTTCGCAAAGGTTCTCCATCAATCTCACCATCGATAAAAGTTGACAAATAAGTTTTCTCTGAAAGCATTGTATTTTCAACTTCACCTTCCCGAATTGGCATAATACCTTCTTCTCCAATGTAACGTGTCACCCAAGCACCTACTAAAATCAAGATGAATGATAAGTGAAGTAGTAGCGTGGTCCATTTCTTTTTCCGCAACAATTTATATCTGAAGATATTCCCAATGAAGTTGATGACAAAAAATACCATAATCACCTCAAACCACCAGGCGTCGTATATCCATTCTCTGGCGGTAACAGTTGTGTAAGAATTTTCAATAAAAGTACCAACACCCATAGCAACCGCATAAATGATAAAAAGTACTGCCATCAATCGTGTTGAAAACAATATATCTTTGATTTTTTTCTCTAGCATAGTTTCTTAAATAGGAACTGCAAAGATACTCAATACAAGAGGATTTTTAAAGTATAGACCTGGTTACGAACGTTGAAGTTGTGTTAATTAAAAACTCTAAAATCCAAATACTTGATGTTAATATTTTAAATAGTTATCAACGCTAAAGATTAAAGTTTAATTACACCATTTTCTTTTAAGAATTACTGTAAATATTAATTATGGGATTCTTAAGTTTCTATTTTAGAATTAAAAATGAACACTACCTTTGTTTGAGAGAATTAAACTTACAGTGAATGTTTTCAATAGTCATTTTAGGAACAGGCAATGTGGCTACCCACATGTTTCAGGCGTTTCAAGCTTCAGGTGAATGCTCTGTGATTCAGGTTTATAATCATCAACCTGATTCTTTGCAAACCTTTGGAAAATTTACAGCAACGACAACAAATTTATCCGAACTAGAACAAGCAGATTTATACTTACTTTGTTTAAAAGACGATGTCATCGAAGCTGTGGCAAACCAAATTGAAACAAATTCTGGAATTATTGCACACACTTCTGGAAGTCAATCTATAATGAAATCAGCTGATTCCGGAGTCTTCTACCCGCTTCAAACGTTTTCTAAAGGTTCTAAACTAGGTTATTCTAAAATTCCAATATGTCTGGAGGCAAATTCAGAAGAAAATTTGAAAATTCTGAAAGCTATTGCAAAATGTATTTCTACAGAAATTTTTGAAATTAATTCTACTCAACGTCAAACTTTACACCTCTCCGCAGTTTTCGTTTGCAATTTCACCAATCACCTCTACTCTATTGGAGAATCGATTTGCAAAGAAGATGACATGCCTTTCGACATTTTGAAAGCACTGATACAGGAAACTTCGAAAAAGATTGAGTCCAATTCTCCTTCCGATGTTCAGACCGGCCCTGCTATCAGGAGAGATCAAAGCACGATTAAAAGGCACTTGGGTCAGTTAAATAATAAAACACATAAAGATATTTATCAACTTCTTACACAATCAATTATACAAAAGCATGACTAATTATAAAGAATTACTTAATAACATCACCACATTTGCCTTCGATGTGGACGGCGTGTTCACTAATGGTTCTCTACAAATATCTACCTCTGGGGACCTTATAAGAACCATGAATGTTAAGGATGGCTTCATCGTAAAAGAAGCCCTGAAAGCAGGATACGAAATTATTGTTATTTCTGGTGGAACTAATGAAATGGTAAGGACCCGACTCAGAGATTTGGGCGTGACCAACATTCACCTGGGGGTTGCAGACAAAGTTGAATGTCTGGAAGAGTTTATAGACGTTTATGGCATTAAACCCGAACACGTAGCCTACATGGGAGATGATATTCCTGATATTTACCCGATGAAAATGGTTGGCTTGGCCACCTGTCCACAAGATGCAGTACCAGAAGTAAAAGCTATTTCAGATTATGTTTCTCATAGAAAAGGTGGAGAAGGTTGTGTGAGAGACCTTATAGAGCAAGTGCTAAAAACTCAGGGGAAGTGGAAGTTTTAAGCACAAATCGATAGGCTTATGCATATTCTCAATCTTATAAGATGGAAAAATTTACTGCTCTTAATATTTACTGCAGGACTTATAAGATTTGCTCTGGTGCCAGGTTTTGGGATCCCGATAGAATTGAACCTTTTTCATTACAGTCTCCTCGCTCTATCTATAGTTTTAGTCGCTTCTGGAGGAAATATCATCAATGACTTTTTTGATGTAACCACCGACAGCATCAACAAACCAGATAGACTAATTATTGATCAACTAATACACAGAAAACAGGCCTTAAGACTTTATTTCGTATTAAATGTTTTTGGGCTAGGAATTGCATTCTACCTATTTATCATACAGCCATTTGAACAAATTTGGCTGGTGTTTTACATCATTATCTTCTCTCCACTTGCCCTTGCCGCCTACTCCATCTGGTTGAAGCGCATTGCCATTTTAGGAAATTTACTCGTAAGTTTATTGGTAGGATTAAGCTTGTTTTGTTTGGGAATAGCTTTAGTAGATGAGGCTAATCATCCTGTAGCTTTTTTTACATTGGTAGTTTACTCTCTTCTTGCTTTCCTTCTTAATTTTTGCAGGGAACTCATTAAAGACATAGAAGATGTAAGAGGTGACTATTTTTGTCATATGAAAACCCTTCCTATTTTGATAGGGAAAAAACGAAGTAACTACGTTATATTCGGGATGCTATCCTTCACAATTTTAGTTTTACTTTCGATAGTTTTGGCTTATTTCCTAAACCTCAATATTCTAATATTCTACGTGTTTACACTTATAATTTTACCGCTGATATTGATTTCAAAAAAAACCTTGGAAGCAGAATCTGCAAAGGATTACAGAAAAATTAGTTTCAATTTAAAACTTGTATTTTTAACCGGGCTCTGCTCCATGCTAACATTTTTAATTTTATGATTTTAGACAATTTGAAGGACAAAGAAGTTATTTTAGCTTCAGGATCACCAAGGAGACAAGAAATTCTCAAATCTATTGGTGTCGATTTTAGGATCGAACTTCGCTCTGTTGATGAAATTTTCAGTGAAAAACTAAGGCACCATGGAATTAGTGATTACCTGGCAGAACTAAAAGCAGATCAATTTAATATTTTAAAAACCAATCAAATTTTAATCACCGGTGACACTATAGTTTGGCATAATAACAAAGCACTGAACAAGCCAGGTAATCCCGAAGAGGCTTATCAAATGCTGAAATCCCTATCAAACACTTCTCACGAAGTCATCTCTTCTTTTTGCATCAAGACTGTTGAAAAAACTGAAACCTTTTTTGATTCTGCTGAAGTCAAATTCAAGCCACTCACCGACGATGAAATTTGGCATTATATCAACAACTACTCTCCTTTCGACAAGGCTGGAGCTTATGGCATACAAGAATGGATTGGCCAGATTGGCATTTCAGAAATAAAAGGCTCTTTCTATACGGTCATGGGATTTCCCATTCATTTGGTTTACGAGAAGCTTTCCAAAATCTTATAATCTAGGAGAAGTTCAAATTATTTGCAATAGAAATATTTTTTAAATTAGAGTTTTTCAATTAAGGACTAGAACTCTCTATGAGGAATTAAAATAAAACTTATGAAATACATTCTAATCTTATTATTTGTTGTCACTTACAGTTGCAAGACAGAACCTCAACCCGAGTCTAAACCTCATGCAGATGGTGAGCTGCGAAATTTATCTGAAACCTTTAAGTCTTATTGGTATGATGGTAAAGCAGAACTTACAAGTTACGAACTTGAATTTTACCGCTATGGCGAAAAACGAAATGGAAAAGCCATGATGATCTTTGTTACAGAAGATTTTCTGCCTGAGACTCAGGTCAAAGCCAACTCAAAATCAAACCAAACTGTTTCAGTAATGAAACTGAATTCCACAAAAAAATTCAATACTGGAATTTATCCTTACAGCGTTATGCAAAGTACTTTTTTGCCTTTGGAAAAGGAAACCCCAGTTCTGAAAATCACTTCAAGCGTTCAGGAATGGTGCGGACAATCCTATGCCCAACTCAATCACAAAAAAGATTTCGAACTGGAAACTCATTCTTATTTTGAAGGTGAAGCAGATTCAAGTTTCAGGATAAAACCAACACTGTCTGAAAACCAACTGTGGATACAATTAAGAATAAATCCAAAACAAATAAAGCCTGGAAAGCACAAACTATTCCCTGACTTTTCTTTCCTTCAACTTAATCACAAAGAGATCAAAGCTTATGAGGCACTTATAGATCAAACTGAAGCTAAATACATTCAAACCACTATTAATTATGATAATCTTGGAAGGATACTTAAGATCTATCAAGAAAAAACCTTCCCTTTTGCTATTGAAAAATGGGAGGAAATTGAAATTAATAAGGCGGATACACTGATTTCTACTGCAAAGAAAATTAAAACGCTTAAAACCAAATACTGGCAGCAAAACTCCAACAAATATTTACATTTGCGCGATAGTTTAAGCTTATAACTTCATGATAAAAGACATTTTTTTTGAATACGAATATCAAATCATCTGGACTACTGTCGTAGTGGTTGGATTACTGCTGTTGAGATTAGGACTCAAACAATCTGCAAAACGTATTGCCAAAAGAGATGAGCTTAACTTTGCAAGAACCAGACTTATTTTCAAATACATAAATGTTCTGGTATCCTTCATAGCTTTGTTCTCTTTACTTCTTATTTGGGGTGTGGAAGTTCACGAGCTTACCCTGATTTTCTCCTCTGTTTTTGCGGTTATAGGAATTGGTCTTTTTGCTGTATGGTCAATCTTAAGTAATATCACTTCAGGAGTCATCATGTTTTTTTCCTTTCCTTATAAAATTGGAGATAAAATTAAAATTCACGACAAGGATTCGCCAATAGACAATGTCATTATTGAAGACATAAAAGCTTTTCAATTACATCTAAGAACAGATAAAGGTGAATTAGTGACTTATCCTAACAATCTATTCTTACAAAAACCAGTGACATTGCTCAAAAAAGATGCTTTACTGGAACGGGATGAAAATATAGATCGTTAAAAAGCATTGAAATAGTTCTGTATTAACCATTGAGGCTAGTATATTTGATTAAAAATTTTTGAAATGATAAGATCTATTGTCTGCAGTTTTTTAATTCTAATAAGCTACTCTTCATATGCACAAGCACCGGACAAACCGTCTTCATCAGAAATTTTCCAAAACCTTAAAGAACTAAACTTTCTAGGAAATGTCCTTTATATCGCTGCTCATCCAGATGATGAAAACACAAGCTTAATCACTTATTTTTCTAAAGAAGTTAATGCTAAAACTACCTACCTCTCTTTAACAAGAGGTGACGGAGGACAAAATCTTATAGGTCCTGAACTTGGTGAAGAGCTAGGTATTATTCGAACTCAAGAACTGCTCAATGCTAGAGAAATTGACAATGGACGACAGTGGTTTTCCAGAGCTATAGATTTTGGATATTCTAAAACCCCAGAAGAGACTCTAAAGATTTGGGATAAAGAAAAAATTCTTTCAGATGTCATATGGGCCATCAGAAAACACCGACCAGATGTGATAATTAATCGTTTTGACCACAGGACTTCTGGCAGTACGCATGGTCACCATACCTCGTCAGCGCTTTTGAGCATGGAAGCTTTCAGCCTTGCAGGAGAAAAAGATCAGTTTACTTCTCAGCTCGATTATGTAGAGCCTTGGTCTCCAAAACGTAGCTTTTTTAATACCTCCTGGTGGTTTTATGGCAGTCAGGAAGCTTTTGAAAAAGCTGATAAATCCAATTTTATCGAATTGGAAATTAATAAATACTACCCACTCGAAGGCTTATCCAATAATGAAATTTCTGCTTTAAGTCGGAGTCAGCATAAGTCTCAAGGATTTGGGAATACTGGTTCTCGTGGTGATAAAGTTGAATACATTGAACTGATCAACGGAGAATCTATTGATGGGAATAATCCTTTCGCTGGAATAGACACCTCCTGGAACCGAATACCTGAAGGGAAAAACATTGGTGAAATTTTATACCAAGTAGAAAAAGACTATGATTTTAAGCAACCGTGGAAAGTTGTTCCAGAATTATTGAAAGCTAAAAAATTGATAGATAGAATCAATGATAAATTCTGGAGAGAACAAAAAAGTGAACAGATAAAGTCAGTGATTACGGCCTGTCTTGGTCTTTTTGTAGAAGCAAAAAGTGAGCTAGCTTACGCTACACCAGGTGATATTTTGGATTTGGAATTTGAAATTATCAATCGTAGCCCCACAAATATTCAATTGAAGTCAATTTCTCATTCAGGTCAGGAGATTGATATCAACTCAACTCAACTGAAAAATAATAATGACTACAAATTTTCAAGTCAGTTAGAATTAAATTCAGAAGAGAGTTTCACAACGCCATATTGGCTTGAAAATAAGGCTGAGCTAGGAATTTATACTGTAAATGATCAAAACCTAATAGGTTTACCAGAGACTCCAAAACCGATTCTATTCAACTTCGAATTTGATATTAACGGAGAAGCTTTTGCTCTTACCAAACCTCTTATCTTTAAGTATAATGATCCTGTAAAAGGGGAAGTTTATCAGGATTTTGAAATCCTACCTGAAGCTTCTCTTAGCCTGAAGGAATCCGTTTACATCTTCAAAAATTCAAGTCAAAAAACAATAGATGTTGATGTGAAGGCCTATGCTGATAATTTAAGTGGAAAACTTGAATTGAATAGTTCTGAAAATTGGGACATCTCCCCAAAATTTCATAACGTCAGTTTAACAAATAAAGGCGAAAGTAAAACTTTTTCGTTTCAAGTCACACCAAAGTCATTTGGGGAAGTGAAAGTAAAACCTATTTTAAAACTAAAAGATAAAACTCTTTCCTATAAAGTTTCTACGCTAGATTATGACCATATCGGAACTCATAATATTATTGAAGAATCTTCTGCTCAGTTCGTTAATCTTGATATAAAAATCAGTAATAAAAAGATTGCTTACATCCATGGAGCAGGTTCAAGTGTTGCTGCAAATCTTGGAGATCTTGGCTTTAATATTGAAGAATTTTCACCTGAAACGATTTCTGAAGAATTATTGAAAGACTTTGATGTGGTTATCATGGGAATTAGAGCTTACAATATTTATGATGTATTAGCTTACAAACAGGATATCTTGTTTGAGTTTGTTGAAAATGGTGGAACCATGATTGTTCAGTATAATACTAACCGAGGCCTAAAAACTAAGAATGTTGCTCCATTTCCAATGCGAATTTCTCGTGATCGAGTAACAGAGGAAAAAGCAAAAGTAAGATTTATCAATCCAGAACATCCTGTTCTTAATTTTCCAAACAAAATAGCACAAGAAGATTTTGAAGGCTGGGTCCAAGAACGCGGCTTATACTTTCCGGATCAATGGTCTGATAACTTGACCTCTATTTTATCAATGAATGACAAAAACGAATCTCCCAAACAAAGCAGCATTTTAGTAGGCAAGTATGGGAAAGGTCATTATGTTTACACAGGCTTAAGTTTTTTTAGAGAGCTACCTGCAGGAGTAGCAGGAGCTTACAAATTGATGGCCAACTTAATTTCGATAGAATAGTATGTCTGAAAAGCCTGAAAAATACGTTTGGAAATCTGCCTACACTTGGATTCTTATCTGTAATGCGATTTATATTCTTGGCTTTTATATTTTCATGAATTGGTTTCAAAATTAAAACAGATTCATGGACACTTTAGACTTTATCATTTTGTTTGCGACTCTTGCTTTTATCGTTATCTACGGGAGTCTGAAATCCAGGAAAAACGCCAATGTAGATGATTTCATAAAGGGCGGAAATAAATCTCGGTGGTGGACTGTTGGTCTGTCTGTTATGGCAACCCAAGCCAGTGCCATCACGTTTTTATCGACTCCTGGCCAGGCGTTTCACGACGGGATGGGTTTTGTTCAGTTTTATTTTGGTCTACCCATTGCAATCATTATTATTTGTTTGGTTTTCCTTCCAATTTACCACAGGCTCAAAGTTTACACGGCCTATGAGTATTTAGAATCCCGCTTCGATCTAAAAACTAGAAGTCTTACTGCTGGTCTGTTTTTAACACAAAGAAGCTTGGCAGCTGGGATTACCATCTATGCACCCTCAATCATTTTGTCTGCAGTTTTAGGATGGAACCTGTTTTATCTTAACATAATGATCGGGATATTAGTCATCATTTACACGGTGACTGGAGGAACACAGGCGGTCAATGTTACTCAAAAGCAACAAATGGCAGTAATTTTTCTTGGTTTAATCACTGCTTTCATGCTAATATTCTCCTACTTGCCGGACGAGATAACCTTCAACAAAGCAATGAAAATTGCTGGAGCAAATAATAAACTAGATGTGTTGGATTTTTCTTTCAACTTTGATAACCGCTATACATTTTGGAGCGGCATCATTGGCGGGAGTTTTTTGGCTTTATCCTATTTCGGGACAGACCAAAGCCAGGTACAAAGGTACTTGTCAGGAAAAAGTCTACGAGAAAGTCAGATGGGTCTAATTTTCAATGCCATCTTAAAAGTGCCTTTGCAGTTTTTCATTTTACTCATTGGTGTAATGGTTTTTGTGTTTTATCAATTCAACTACTCCCCCATCAATTTCAATCCAGCAGCCAAAGATGCCGTTACAGCTTCGGAATATAAATCTGAATTTGAAGCTTTAGAGTCACAACTCATTAGCATTCAGGATAAAAAAACAACCTTAGCCAATCAATTTGCTAATGAATTATCTACTGCAAAAAGTGATAATTTACAAACACAACTCAGTCAACTAAACGCTGAAGAAGTTGAATTGAGAGATGAGGCTAAAGCCATCATTACGAAAGTGGATGAAAAAATTGAAACCAACGATAAAGACTACGTGTTTATCCATTTCATCATAAATAATTTACCAAAAGGTCTGGTTGGATTGTTGCTAGCCGTCATCCTTTCAGCGGCTATGTCATCTACAGCATCCGAATTGAATGCCTTAGCTTCTACAACAACTATCGATTTGTATAAAAGGAATAAGAAAGGAGCTATGAGTGATAAGCATTATGTCAACTCTACCAAGCTATTCACTTTAGGCTGGGGGATTTTTGCAATTATATTCGCCTGTACAGCCAGCCTATTTGACAACTTGATTCAGTTGGTCAACATTATTGGTTCTATATTCTATGGTAACGTTTTAGGCATTTTTCTATTGGCATTTTTTATCACTTACGTAAAAAGCCGCGCCGTGTTTATTGCAGCCATACTCACACAAATCATTGTAATCATTGGCTATTCTGAAGATTGGATGCCTTATTTATGGTTGAATTTATTTGGTTGCGCCCTTGTGATTGGCATTGCTATTCTGATACAATTTTTCACAAAAAAACCGACTCAAAATATTGAATCGGTGTAGAAATATGAAAATACTTTTTATTATTTAGCTCCCCATTCTTTTAATGAATCTTCATTCATTTTTATGTAATCTGCATTACCAGCTTTTTTCGCTCCAGCTAATGAAGCCTTTGCAGTCTCAATAGCTTTATCCTTTTTCCCATTGGCAGCATAGATAAGTGATTGCTGTCTTAGCATCCAATATGGTTTATTTTCGAACATTTCCATACCTTTTTCCATCCATTCCTCAGCTTGGGCTAGGTCTTTATTTGCACTTAAATAGTAAATAGCAGAATTGAAATAATCGTTTGCAGAAGGGCCATCCATAACTGAGTTGATATTCGACATTACGAGTTCATCTGTTGGAAAATCGATTGGAACTTCTACCATTGTTTTCTCCCAGGATATCTTCAGATGGGCTTTTTCCAAATTGATATTGTCAAAACCTATGGTAAAGGTTTCTACATGGTGGTTTAGAGTTTTTGTGGGAACATTGATCATTGCAACTACTGCATCCTCGTTCCAGGTTACTGGCAATCCCCAGTTGTCAATGTCCTCATAAAAAAAGACATCCCAGCTGTCTTTTTTTGGAATACTAAAAACTGCATAGCTTCCTGCAGTAAGCAGTTGACCTTGAACTTCCACATCATCTGAAAAAGTAATAATTGTGTTTTCGTTAGCACCAGTTCGCCATTTTTTATCGAATGGTACAAGTTCCCCAAAAACCACTCTTTCGTTGGCTGATGGTCTAGAATAAGCAACCATAACTTCTGAAAGGCCAACATTTTGGGTTAAAGTAGAGTTAGGACTGGGTTGAGGAGTTTCAATTTGTGAATATGCAAAAACTGAAAATACCAATGTAAGTACTGTAAAAATTGTTTTCATGTCTGAATCTGTATTTAAATTTATTTATTCTGAAAGATAAGAATTTAAGTAGATCAAAAATCTGACATCTTGAAAAATAGTAATGGAATAAGCTTTTCTAAATACTTATCTTTGTGAAAAATTTTCAAAATGGATCTAAATCTTATTCCAAAGTTAAAACATAATAATTCTTCCAACTTTTTTCTTCTTGCTGGTCCTTGTGCCATTGAGGGTGAAGAAATGGCTTTAAAAATAGCTGAGCGAATTGTCAAAATAACTGACAAACTGGAAATTCCTTTTGTATTTAAGGGTTCTTTCAAAAAAGCAAACCGAAGCAGGATAGACAGTTTTACAGGAATAGGTGATGAAAAGGCACTTAAGATTCTTGAAAAAGTAAGTAATACATTTGATGTGCCTACAGTGACAGATATCCATCAGGAAAGCGATGCTGCGATGGCCGCTGCTTATGTAGATGTTTTACAGATTCCAGCGTTTTTGGTAAGACAAACCGATCTTTTGGTAGCTGCAGCAGACACTGGAAAGGTGGTAAATCTTAAGAAAGGACAATTTATGAGCCCTGAAAGCATGCAACACGCTGCTCAAAAAATAAAGGATTCTGGAAATAATAAAGTGATGATTACTGATCGTGGAACTATGTTTGGTTACCAGGATTTGATTGTTGACTTCAGAGGGATTCCTACGATGAGACGTTATGCTTCAACAGTTCTGGATGTTACGCATTCTCTGCAACAGCCCAATCAATCTTCTGGAGTGACTGGCGGAAGACCGGAAATGATTGAAACCATTGCCAGAGCAGGAATTGTAAACAACGTCGATGGTCTATTTATAGAAACTCATTTTGATCCTAGTTCTGCAAAAAGTGATGGAGCTAATATGCTTGACCTGGAATTGCTGGAAGGCCTGTTGACAAGACTGGTTAAAATCAGAAAAACCATCAATCAGTTTTAGTCCTCTTTTTCTTCATTGAGATCAATCATATCATCCAAAGCGGAGTTAACTTCAGTCTCCGTTTTGGTAAGGATATTTTTACAAAATTTAATCAACTCTGAAGCCCGCTTTACTTTTTTTGTAAGCTCGTCTACAGAAACGGAATCGTTTTCTATATCAGAGACTATGATTTTAAGTTCTTGTAAAGCGCTTTCGTAGCTTTCAGTTTTTTTCATTAGGTTCAATTTTTATAACATTACTTTCAGCATAACCGTCTGCAAATATCGTTTTTAATCGATCCCCAGGTTTTAGTTCTGTCGAAGATTTTATAATTCTATCGTTTACCAAATTCAAAGTATATCCACGCTGGAGTAAACGCTCTGGAGATAAAAGATTGAGTGTGGAGGATAAGTGATTTAAGTATTGATATTGATTTTTAATTTTATTTTTTGACTCTTTATCTAAAGTCCTGGATATCAGGACTAAGTCCTGGTCTTGTTTCTGAAACTTTTGTTTGGAAAGCCAGCTAAGTTGATAACTAGAGCGAGACAGACCATCGAGTTTTGCTTTCAAAAGGGAAGGAATCGTGGATTTGATACGTTGCCTTTGCTCCTTCAGATTATATCTATGATTTTGTAAAAGAATATTGACTTGTGTTTTAAATTCCTGATGTTGATGCTTTAGGTCTAGCTGTTCTTCTTTCAGTTTGAATTTAACTAAACTTTGGATTTGCAAATTCAGGTTTTTGAGCTCAACTAGGCGTTCCTGAAATATTTTGATGAAAAAATAAGCCACATCTGTAGGGGTGATTTTATTAGCGTAAGTCACCATTTCTACAAGGGTTTCATTGGTAGAATGTCCTATTCCAGAAATCACTGGTAGTGGAAACCTTGCTACTTTGGAAGCTAGTACAAAACTATCGTAGCAACTGAGTCCCACGTCTCCTCCTCCACCTCTTATAATAGTGACCACGTCAAACTCTTTTTTCCTGCTTTCAATACATTCCAAGGCTTCTGCTATGGAGGTTATGGCTTTATCTCCTTGTAATAAAGCAGGGAATAGTTCTATTTCAAAATTTAAATAAGAATAAGATTCAGTGATGATATTTATAAAGTCCTGATAACCTTTGCTTGTTTGTACAGAAATGACAGCTATACGCTTTGGAATTTTCGGGAAATTGAGCGATTTATTTAAGTCAAAAATTCCCTCTGCCTTAAGGCGTTTAAGACTTTCTAGTTTTTCTTTTGCCATTTCACCGAGTGTGAAGCTAGCATCAATATCCAGAATGTTGAGGGAAAAACCGTAATTAGGATGATAATTGACTTTGGTTAAGATCAACACCGTCATGCCTTCAGCAATTGGTTTTTTGGTAATCTCCTCAAACTGCTGAGCTATGCGCTTGTATGTATCGGCCCAAATTGTAGCTCGCATTTGAGCTAAAACCTGTCCGTTTTGCTTTTCTACAAGATCTGGATAACAATGCCCGCTTTTGGTATAGGCGTTTAGTTTGGCAATTTCGGTTTTGATCCAGTAGGGCTTGTTGTAATGGGTTGTAATCATCCTCTGCAAACTTCGGCCGATGTCCAAAAGTGTAAAAACAGAAGTTTTAGAAGTGGAAGACATTTTTATTTTTTGAGATAGCGTTCTTTAATAATATGAATGTGGTGCTTCTGGTGTCCACACAAAATGAATGGAATAACCCTTACAGAAAACGGTCCACCGCTAGCCTGCCCTGTATGGGTCAGCACCTTATTATCAAAACTTTTATAAAGAAGAATACTCGAGGACCTGACTATTTTAAATTCCTCCAATAAGTCATCCATAGATCGCTGATTTGAAAAGCAATGTTCTGCGTAATAATTTTCATCATAGCCTGGAAGCTCTGTAAAATCTTCTCTTGCAAACCTTAAGGCGCGATTGACAAAAATACGCTCAGTGTCTATAAGATGCTGAAGAATCTGTTTTGGAGTCCACTTTTCTGGTTCATAGCGAAATTCATGTTTATCTAAAGGAATAGAATTAAAAAAGTCAATTAACTCGCTTTGCTGTTCTAGGGCTTCAAAAAGTATTGTTTTTGAAGAAACCCTATTAAGATATAAATCATAATAGGGTTTGTATTCTTTATTTGAAATATCTTGTTTGCTTGTCATTTATTCAACACGTTTTACATATTGACCATCTCTTCTGTGTTTTTCTTCTCTAAGTAAAGCCAGTTCCCTTCCGGTTTGACCTTGTACTGAAGAATTTTCCTGAGCTCTTCTGATTAAGTAAGGAATTACATCTTTAATGGGCCCAAATGGCATAAGCTTTATGGCATTGGCATTTTCTCTACCAAGATTGAAACTGATGTGATCACTCATGCCATATAGCTGACCGAACCAAATTCTATCGTCCGATAAGTGAAGATCTTTCTGACTCATCAATTGAAGAGCCATATAACTACTCACCTCATTGTGTGTCCCTATAAACTGTGAAATATCGTTAACATTGTCAATGCAGTAACACATCACCGCATTAAAGTTGACATCTGTTGCTTCCTTATCTTCACAGATTGGTGTTGGATAACCATGCTTTTTTGCTCTTGCATTTTCTTTCTCCATATACGCTCCGCGCACAGTCTTAAAACCAAGCTTAAACCCTTCTTCCTGTGCTCTTTCGTGAATAGCTTTTACATAGGACAAACGATCCCAACGGTAACATTGTAAAGTATTAAATATGATCGCTTTTTCTTTGTTGAATTTTCTCATCATATCCTCAATGAGATTATCTGCAGCATCTTGCATCCAGCTTTCCTCGGCATCAATAAGAAGCTTGGTGTCATTATCATAAGCTGCCTGGCAAACCTTTTCAAATCTGACCTTTATTCTACCCCATTCTGCTTGTTCCTCATCGGTAAGAGTATCATTTGCAGTAACTTTTTCCCAAATTTCAAAACGGCCCAGACCTGTAGGTTTGGCAACAGCAAATGGAATTTCTTTCACACCTGAAGCATATTTTATAATTTCAATTTTGGTGTTTGCAGCTTTATCAAACTCTTCCTCAGATTCTTTACCCTCTACTGAATAATCCAAAACAGTGTAGACATTTTCTTTATGCATTTTTTTGACAAGAGGCATACAATCATCTTGACTTACTCCTCCGCAAAATTGTTTGAAAATCGTCGCCTTAACCAAAGGTTCTATAGGAAGTTTTATATTGAGTGCAAAGTTTGTTAAAGCTGTAGAAACAGGAACAAAATATGGCACATTCATCATTGAAAAAAGAAACAATGCACGTTTTAAATCTTCATCAGATTTTAAAACAAAGGCATGTTTTGTGTCGTTAAATATTTTAGTGTCGATCATAGTTTTTAAATGTGGTCAAATATAGTTATTGATGTAGTATTTTTGCATATTCAGTAGTCAATTCTAATAATCTTAACACAGCTAATAAAGGATGAACACCCTACAATTAGAAACTTACAAGATAGCTTTTCAAGATACAGCTTACATCGAGTTAAATGAACTCATCAAATCTCAATCTTATTCTTCACTATTTATTTTGGTAGACTCCAATACTCATGAGTTTTGTTCTAAATTCCTTTCAGAAAAAATTGAAGCTGATGTCAATATAGAGTGGATTGAAATCGAACCAGGAGAAGAACATAAAACCCTACAAACATGTAACGAAATATGGAAAACACTTTCTGAAAATGGTGCAGACAGAAAATCTTTACTTATTAATCTTGGTGGTGGCATTGTAACAGATATTGGAGGGTATGCTGCTTCCTGTTTCAAAAGAGGTATCGACTTTGTTCATATACCTACCACATTACTTGGAATGGTTGATGCTGCTATTGGCGGAAAAAACGGTGTAAATCTAGATAGTTTAAAAAATCAAATTGGCATCATAAGACCTCCAAAATTGGTCATGGTTGACGTTGGTTATTTGGCCACACTTCCTCAAGAAGAAATGAGAAGTGGTCTTGCCGAAATGCTTAAACATGGATTGATTGCCAATGCAGACGACTTCTTTGCTTTTGAAGATTTGTCTCAGTTTCAGGTGGAGAAATTACCTGAACTAATTCGAGACTCTATAAAGGTGAAAACAAAAATCTCTGAAAAAGATCCATTTGAAAACGGACTCAGAATGGCTCTCAACTTCGGACATACTTTAGGGCATTCGATAGAATCCTATCATATGGAGTCTTCAGAAAAAACAAAATTACTACATGGAGAGGCTGTTGCTATTGGTATGATCTTAGCCTTAAAATTATCTGTTGAAGTTCTTGAATTCGATAGCGTAAAATGTGATAAAGCGAGTCAGGTTATAAAAACATATTTCAAACCTGTTGAATTTTCAGATAACGACATCTCGAATATAAAAACATATCTAAAGCACGATAAAAAGAACTCTGCTGGTAATATTAATTTTGTTCTACTGGAAGATATTGGTCAGCCAAAGATCAATTGTAAAGTAAGTGATGACCAAATAAAAAAGGCTTTTGCGTATTACAAAAGCCTTTCGTAGCATTTATTTTCGTGTAACCTAACTTAACGCAGCTTGTGGTTCTGAGCGTTCAATTGACTCTGAATTTGCTAAATAGCGTTCTGCATCCAAAGCTGCCATACATCCGGTTCCTGCTGCAGTAATTGCCTGACGGTAAACTTTATCTTGAGAATCTCCACATGCAAACACACCTGGATAATTGGTATTTGTAGTTTTTGGTTTGGTAATAATGTAACCTACATCATCCATATCCAAATATCCTTTAAATATGTCGGTATTTGGTTTATGTCCAATTGCAATAAACAAACCTGTGATCTTAATTTCGTCTTTCTCTCCAGTTTTACTGTTTACAATTCTCAAACCTTCAACAACCTGATCTCCTAAAACTTCATCAACTTCACTGTGATAGCGTAAATCGATATTTTTAGTATTCTTTACTCTATGTTGCATCGCTTTTGATGCTTTCATTTCTCCTTTTCTTACTAACATGGTCACTTTCGTACAAATATTGGCTAGGTACGTTGCCTCTTCACAGGCGGTATCTCCACCACCAACAATAGCAACATCCTGTCCTTTGTAAAAGAATCCATCACAAACCGCACAGGCAGAAACCCCTCCGCCTCTTAAACGTTGCTCACTTGGTAAACCAAGATATTTTGCAGAAGCACCAGTAGAAATTATCACTGTTTTGGCCTCAACCCAAGTTTTATTGTCTATTTGTGCTTTATGTATACCACCAACTTTATCTGACAATTCAACTTTGGTCACCATACCTATTCTGACATCGGTTCCAAAACGCTCAGCTTGTTGTTGTAACTCAACCATCATCTTTGGTCCATCAATTCCATCTGGGTAACCAGGGAAATTGTCAACCTCTGTTGTGGTTGTAAGTTGGCCACCTGGTTCCATTCCTGTATAGATAACGGGATGCATATCTGCTCTTGCTGCATATATCGCTGCGGTATATCCAGCAGGTCCTGAACCTATGATGAGACATTTTATACGTTCTATATTCTCTGACATAACTTTTAATTTTAAACAAAGATAACAAGTTTTTTAGGATACTTATAGATGATTAAATTCCTTGTTAACATATAACTATAACAAGATCTTATTAAAAATGAGTAGTTATGTTTGAACTAAAATTGGAAATTAAGTTTACTTAAATATTAAAGACAATAATAAACTTGACTTATTTTAATAAATTTGAGTAAAATCTTACCAGATGAATAATGAGCTTTTAAAGCAGCTTGAAGAAAAATATAAAGCCCTTGGAGAAAATCCCGATAATTATCTCAAAGGACTTCTTTATACAAAACCAGTAAACTATTGGGATTATATTGAGGTTGATACTCTTTTATCTTTACAAAAACCTAAAACCAATTTTGAAGACGAAACTGTATTTATTGTTTATCACCAAATTACAGAACTTACTCTTAAGCTCATGATCCATGAGATCAAACAACTTTTAAGAATTAAAACCTTTCATACGGAAAGTTTTTTTATTGAAAAAATAAGAAGACTTGTAAGATACACGGATATGCTCATTACTTCATTTGAAGTAATGACTGATGGTTTAAATTATGATGACTACAATAAATTCAGAATGTCACTTACTCCGGCTAGTGGAATACAAAGTGCTCAATTTCGATATTTAGAGATAATGTGCACACCCGTTTTAAATCTCGTTAACAAAGAAGGACATAAGAGGCTTTCTAAACAACCTTCTATGGATGAAATTTTTGAAAACATCTATTGGAGAGACGCAGGTTATAATAGAGAAACTGGCAAAACCTCTCATACTCTAATGGCTTTTGAACAAAAATACTTAGAAAGTTTCAAAGACCTTACTGCAGAAGTAGCTGGAAATACTGTCTGGGAGCAGTTTCAGAAATTTGAAAAGCCTTCCGATAATTTAATTTTTAGAATGAGGGATTTTGATCATCAGTATAATGTCAAATGGCCCAAAACTCATCTCAATACAGCAAAAAAATATTTAGAGAAAAAAGGAGAAACTAAAGAAGGTACCGGAGGATCTCCATGGAAAAAATACCTTCATCCCAAACACCAACAGCGCAGTTTTTTCCCTGGCTTATGGAAAGATCTAGAAATCTTAGATTGGGTATAATATTTGCTATTTTTGTAATATGAACGCATTGAAAGTTATTTTTAGTTTCATCCTGATACTGAGCTTTTCTAAAATTAAAGCTCAAACTGACTTTGAAATTTTCGAGGTTAGATCTATTGTTTCATTAAGTCTTAACTCCGACCCTTTCAGCGTTCTTACACTAGGAAAAGAATTCAATCTACCAGAAGTGAATATTTTTAAAGATAAATTCGCAGAACGTCCAGAAGTAAACATGGTAGCAGCTGCAAATAGAAAGGCCTACAGAGCTCAACAACAGCAAGAACAGCAATTCTCTTTTGTAGAAAGACAGTCGGCTATGTTTGGTAACTTTAAACCAAAGTTTGATAATACTTCTACATCTCCATGGTCACCCTCTTACCATCAGCAGCCCATTTATTCCGATCTCAATCGCATAAAGAATTCGGCTTATGAAGATCTTGGTGACAAATTTAGCAGAATGTCTCCATTTTATCAACTTTCACCATACAGAAGAAGTTCAAGACCAATGTTTTACCTGAGCCGGTAGATTACTTTGTAAGAAAAATTCCAACGCCATTTTCAATAGTAATTTGACGCTCTTTGTATAAAGTACCAATTGCTTTTTTGAAAGCCTTTTTACTTAGATGGACAGTATCATAAATCAACTCAGGTTTGGATTTATCATGTAATGGTAGAAAGCCGTCTTCGGTTGCTTCCAATACTTCCATGACTTTTTGGGCATTTGGCTCAATACCTCTATAACCAGGACGCTGCAGAGAAACATCAATCTTATTATCAGGTCTTATTTTTTTAATGATACCTTTAAGACGATCCCCAGTTTTCAAATCTTGAAAAACCTCATCTTTGTAGAGTAATCCAATATGGATTTCATTAATGATTACATTATAACCCATTTCTGTTGGGTTAGTTACGATTAAATCCACATCATCAAAGTGCTCCACCGTTAAAATTGAATTATCAACAAATTTATTAACGCGACTTGAAGCCACAAGACGATTGGTTTGCTCATCCAGGTAACAAAAAATAAGATATTGCTCTCCTTTCAGCATTTTATAAGCTTGCTCCATGTGCGGAACAAAAAGATGTTTTTCTAGTCCCCAATCCAGAAAAGCTCCAAAATCATTGCTATCTACACAAGTGAGATAAGCAAATTCGTCTAGCATTACTTTTGGCTCCAGCGAAGTAGCTACAGGACGCTCATCAAAATCCAAGTAAACAAACACCTCAAGCTCATCTCCAATTTCAAAATGACTTGGTTTGTATTTGTTGGGAAGAAGAACTTCATCTCCAGCTTCATTTTTTAAAAATAATCCAGGAGGGGTATCTCTATCAATAGTTAAGGTATGCTTTACGCCTAAGTCTAACATTCAAAAATAATTTAGAATGCAAAAGTAATCAAATTTAAAATTGAAACTGACTTAGTTTGAAGTGGACTCTGTTGTTTTAAAATTTAAAACCGACTGGAAGTCAATATGCTTTCTCAGATAGTCAAAATACCCAAGAAGCACTTTATCATTTTCCAATCTTGGTGTGAAGATTTCGATCAATTGTGGAGATCTATTTCTTTTAAAAAATAAAGGTAATTCTCTGTCAACATCCACTAAATCATGCGCTACTGTATACTGTAATTGATACATCTCACACAGTTGTTTGGCGTTGAGGTTATGCGTAGTTTCAAAATAATTGGCAAAATAGTCTTCATCTTTATTTCCAGGAAGTATTCTAAAAATACCACCGCCAGAATTATTAAGAAGAATGATTTTAAAATTTTTAGGAATATAGTTATTCCAAAGTGCATTGGAATCATAGAAAAAACTAAGATCGCCAGTTACCAATGTCGTTGGCTCTTGGCTGGCGACTGCATAGCCAATGGCTGTAGAGGTGCTTCCATCTATGCCACTAGTTCCCCTGTTGGCAAAAGCCTTGATTTCTCGTCTGGAATCAAACAAATTTGCATAACGAATACTGGAACTGTTGGCAAAATGAACTGTTTCATCTTGAGGTAAATGCTCAAATAAACTATAGTAAAAAGCAAAATCAGTAAATCCAATTTCATTTTTATAATGTTTTCTATACAACAGAGTTTTCAATCGAATGGCATTCCAGCTTTCAAAATAGGAAGACTCGATTTTGGTTAGTGATGAATTAGATTTTTCAAAAAAAGAATTGACCGAAGTTTCAAAATGCTGAGTCAAGCAGAAAAAGGTATCATTTGCTTCTCTTGGATCGATATGGAAATGCTTTTTAGGCTGAAATTGTCTTAGAAACTTTTTAATCTTTTTGGATACAATTAATCCTCCAAAGGTAATAAGCATGTCTGGCTGTAGCGCCTCAAATAATTTTTCAGTATTAGCTTCTGACTCGATAGGAGCTAAAATTGAGTCTATATTTGTAAAGAAATTTCTGTCTGATATATTAGAAGTAATTTCAGTCATGACAATAACAGAAGGGTCTTCCGAAAACAGTTCGAGGAAACTTTCATCAATTTTTTCATCCAAATTCACCCCTACTAAAACCAATTTTTTAGACGAAGTATTCCAAGAATTAATAAAATCTGAAACATCGATTTTAGCACTATTTGGTTTCAAAGACGCCAATTTGGGGATTGTAAAATCCAACTGATCTGTTTTATTGTAAAGTGGCTCATCAAAAGGAGCGTTTATGTGGACTGGTCCCTGATTCCATATAGCAGTTTGAAGTGCTTTGTGAGTTTCTTTAGTATTGAAATCTAAAATAGATTGATCTCCAGAATTATGAAAATCAGATTTTAGGTTAGCTGAGTACAAAATATGATTTTTAAAAACATTTGGCTGTCTTATGGTTTGTCCATCTCCGACATCTATTAAGTGCGGAGGCCTGTCTGCAGATATCACTACCAAGGGTAAATTGCTGTAGAATGCTTCTGATACTGCTGGATAATAATTCAATAGCGCTGAACCAGAAGTACAAACCACAGCCACAGGAGCATTGAAACGCTGAGTCATGCCAAGTGCAAAAAAACCAGCACAACGTTCATCAACAATACTGTAGGCATTTATTTTGGGATGATTTGCTAGTGTTATCGTTAAAGGTGCATTTCTGGAACCTGGCGAGATTACTACATGCTCTATGCCATTCAAAACACAAAGTTCGACGATTAGTTGAGCTGTTGGAATGCTAGAATAGATCTGATTCATAATGCTAAAATAAGAGGGGAGATTTCTAAATAGCTATAGTCTTACAATTTATTATAGCACTTTTAACATCGTCCTAGATTTATTGACTGTTTCTGTCCATTCATCTTCGGGATTGCTGTCTTTTGTGATGCCACCGCCCACATATATATTAATTTTTTCGTCTGCATAACTCATACAGCGCAAGTTAACGTACAAATTGGAAGCCCTAACTATAGATTTATAAGCTTGATTTTCTTGATTCCTGGTTCTACTGGATCTTTGGTTATGATACGGCATGTTGAGCTCTCCAAAATATCCAGCATAAAACTGCCTTTCATAATTTTCATTAGCCTTCAAATACTGATAAGCCTTTTCTTTAGGCAAACCGCAAACTGCCGGAGTAGGATGTAACTGTTTTAAAACATCCCCCAGATTCGATGATTCCAGAGTCGCCGTAATATCCGTTCTTAAATGCAGAAGCTCTCCTGCTTTATCTGTATTTCGCTCAGAAACCTCAAGGGTTTTTGTATGTTTTTTTAGCCCGTTTACAATTTCATCAGTCACGATTTGTTGCTCATCCAGCTCCTTTTCGGTCCAATCTCTGTCTTCCCCTACTCGCTTAGTTCCAGCCAGCGCCATAGTTTTAAACTGTGTTCTGTGAGTTTTAGCAAGAAATTCCGGAGATGCGCCGGCCCACAATCCTACTTCAGGATGAAACCAAACATAGGTAAAAGCTTCGGGATAGAACTGTATCAATTTCAGCAATAATTCAACCGGATTTTGCAAATCATAGTCTGCAGAGATCTTTCTAGAAACCACAATCTTTCTTACCTCATCAGTCTTAATTTGATCTATCGCATTGGCTACCAGTTTTATGTATTCATCTTTTTCGCCAGGATCTTCTTTTATTCTGAATTTGCTTTGCGATTCCACTTCATAATCGATGAGCTCAAACTTTAAAACCTCAGAAATAGCTTCAGGAAAGACGATGGGTTGGGATAAAGGCTCAAAAGCCGAGAATATAAATCCAGACTCATCGTAACGCTGAAGGTGACGTAGCTCTGAATCCTTTGGAAAAAAACAGCGGACGTCACTTGCGTTTGGGAGATGATAAGCCACAAAAGGCAATTGTGAAGTCCAGGCCTCCTCAATATGTTCCCGTAGTTTTTGCATTAGCTTGCTTTAGGTAGAGCAATGGTTGTCAACTTTACTGCTGAAATAAGTCTGTTTTCAACATCTGTCAACTTGATATCCCAAACCTGAGTGGTTCTCCCCTTATGAATAAACTTTGCAGTGGCAAACACATTACCTGAACTTAAACTCCTCACGTGGTTTGCAGAAATTTCCAAACCACGAATCATGAATTTTTTAGTGTCCAAAAAAACAAAACAAGCGGCGCTTCCAACACTTTCTGCGAGAGCTACCATGGCTCCTCCGTGTAGAACTCCATCCGGCTGATGTACTTTTGGGGTCACTGGCATCCTTGCAACAAGGAAATCTTCACCTACATCTACGTAGGAAATATCTAGGGTTTCCATCAACGTATTTTTGGTATAAGCATTGCACTGCTCTAATATCTTTTGTTTATCCATTTTTCAAAAATTGAATTCACAAAATTACGAAAGCAAAGCCATCACTGCTATTAATACAGAATATTTTAAAAGACTTTTATGGAATTTAGTTTAGATTTATATTTTTTTGAAAAAAGACTTCAAATAGCTTTCAGAGATTTTTCCCTGAGTCGTAAAGCGATTATGATGCCTGTTAGAATCGGAATTATAATTCGGAAACCATTTCCATAAAAAACCACCTGCGAACCAATCTTCATCCCAAATACTTTGATGTAAGCCTTTTAATAAATTAAGCTGCGCTGTTTCATTGCCTGAGACTTCTTTTCTTGAAGACTCCCAGGGCTCTTTACCTGCATAATCAATACTCCTATAACCATATTCAGTAAAAAGTATTTTAGAATTATAATCTTTAGAAAAGGACTTTAAAGCACTTTTCAATCCATGCCAAGCAAAATTGACTTTCTCTACACTTGGAGTTTTATTTTCAGAGATTGGAAAATAGGCATCAATTCCAATGTAGTCTAAACTATCCCAAAATATAACATCATCATATTTATCCCAATTTTCGGCATAAGTTAGCTTTCCAGAATAAATGGATTTCACTTCTTCAATAAGCTCACACCAAAATTCTGTTCTTTCCGAAACAAAACTGTTCAATTCTGTTCCTAAACAAAAAAGTGAAACTTTATTTTTTTCAGCCATACTTGCAAATGCTAAAATATAGGCTTTGTAATTCTCTTCGAATTGGATCCAATCTTCCTCAGAAGTCATTGCAATATTGCCTGTAAAAGCCCCGCTTGCAATCCAGATATGAGGCTTTATCATAACTTTCAATCCCAATGCTTGTAGGGTTTCCACATCAGATTCTATTCCTGCAAGGGTTTCTCCAATCCATTGTCTTTTGGTATCAAAAAATAGTTGAGCTTTTTCTGCTTTAGGCATGAAAGCATAAGGCATTACAGCTATATAATTACTTCCAATATCTCGAAGGTCTTTAGCATTAGCATCATTTATAGTTGATCTTGAAGCTACCATGCTCATTCCATTAATTTTAGTCAAGGACTTGTCTTGAGCAAATACCAACAGAAAATTGTTGAGCATGAAAAATATGATAAGATAAAGTCTTGAAAATTTCATGTCAAACAAAATTAAACATTTACTTTGGTTTGAAAATTTTTAAATTTTAAGTGAAGTGAGCCTTACTAAAAACGTTAATTATGAAACCACAAACACCTACTCTACTCTTAACACACTTACTCAAGAAACCAAAAATGTTTGGATAGCTTGCCACGGCATTGGTTTTTTGAGTAAATTTTTTATCAGTTATTTCGAAAATCTTGACCCAGAATTAAACTATGTCATTGCACCACAAGCGCCTTCAAAGTATTATCAAACAAAAGCTTACAAATATGTCGGCGCCTCATGGCTTACCAAAGAAAATAGAGAGCAGGAGATTGAAAATGTTCTGAATTATCTTGACGCAATATTACAAACAGAGAAATTGCCAGAGGGTAAAAACATTATTCTTTTGGGGTTTTCACAAGGAGTTTCTGTGGTGACTCGTTGGCTGGCACAACATAAAGTTAATTGTGATCATTTGGTGATCCATTCAGGGAGCATTCCTAGTGAATTTGACTCAACCAGCTTTGCATATCTTCCCAACTTAAAAACATCAATCATCTACGGAACTCAGGATGAATACCTAACAAAAGATAGGATTTATTCCCAACTTCAACTGGCAAGACAAATCTTTCCTAACGTCCCAGAGGTGATTAAATTCAATGGAAAACATGTGGTACATCCAGAAAGTATCAAGAAAATTTCTGAAATGTAAATTTATGAGGAATCATTTTTTAGATTTAAAAAGAATAAAAAGGTAAGTCTTAAATAAAGTTTAGTACTTGATGCTTATGATTTCTATTGGACGTCGTTCTTCGCCGAGTTTGAAATCAAATTTATCTCCTTCTTTTTTTGAAGTCATCGCTTTAGCTAATGGAGATATAAATGCTATCTTTTTCAGCTTTACATTGGCTTCATCTACTCCAACGATTTTGAACTCTTGTAAATTCCCGTACATTTTAAACTTTACCGTAGAACCAAATCTTACTTCATTCTGATTTTGACTTTTAGGTTCAATTATTTGAGCAGTTTTTAATCTTTCCATCAACAATTTGAGTTTACCATCTATTAAAGATAATTCACGTCTTCGCTCAGTTTCATCTTTTACCTCAAGTTCTACACGTTGTTTCTCTAGAGAATTTTTCTCTTCATTCAAAAGCTTTTTTCCGTGTGGAGTCACGTAATTTATTTCATTATCTGGCAATGATGCTCTTGGAGGAACAACTATTGGTTCTTCCTGATCACTTTCTTTTACAAATCCTCTACTCATACATATATTTTTAAAACTCTCTAACTCTGAAATTTATAACGGTAGGCCTTAGAACTTATTTATATTAAAATCTTTAAAAGTTGCTTAGGTCTGTTTAATAAAATCAAGACAAACCTTTGATATAGGCTTAAAAAATAAAGCTGTACAAAATGAAGATTTCATTTTTGTACAGCTTTACCTAACAAACTAAATAAACAACCATGAACTTACTTCTGATCTCTTTCTGGAGGATATTTCTCCATTATTTTATTTACTATTTCATTAATCTTTTCTTCTTTCTTATCCATGTCTAGACTTAAAATCCCAGTACCTAAACCCTGCCAAACCAACTCATTTTTTTTGGCATCTATTAAGTCAATATAAAGTGTTCCTTCAATGTTGGAAGATACAGTATTGAAACCTCCCGGTCCCCAGAAATATGGATTCCAGCCCCAACCGTATCCAAAATTATTCTGATAAATATTTACATTTTCTCTAGTTTCAGTAAAAATACTTACCAACAAATCAGGGTTAGTGGTTTTTACCATTTCTTTAGCTACCAATTCTCTTTCAATAGCTCTAAGAATTCTTTTTTTATCTAAATCTGAAATCTCTGCAGCATCAATTCCTGGCTTATAAAACGCAAAAGAATTATATAAATTAAAATCTATTTCTTTATCATAATCTGTTGCGACTTTTATAGAAGAACAAGAAGTGAATGAAATTATACTTATTAAAATTAATGTTACTTTTAATAGTTTCATGTTTTAATATTTTAATTGATTAATCTCATTATTTATTGAATAATACAAAACAATTAGTATGCCGTTTGTTGCAATTAGATAAATCTAATTGCAATTGTTTTGTTTTTTCTTATCATAACCGTATGGACAGTGCCTGCATCCGCTTTTACAGCAATACCCTCTTTTTAAATGATATTGTTCTGTAAAACACCTGTAACCTTCTTTTGTTAAATAAAAATCACCTTCCTCGAGCGGAATTTGCTTTTTAAAGTAATTCATCTATCAAATTTAATTAAACCTTTCTTTAAATCGAAGATAAGGCTTTAATTTTGAGTTTTATTTTATAAGTTATTATGAGTTCAATTTCTTTTTTTGAAAAAAACTATGATTCTGTTACAGAGTGTATTGGAAATTTTAATGGAATTGATTTGTGTATAAAACGTGAAGACCTCATTCATCCCGTAATTTCAGGAAATAAGTTTAGAAAATTAAAGTATAATCTTCTTGAGGCTAAAAAAAGAAAAAACTCAGAAATATTGACTTTTGGGGGAGCTTTTTCTAATCATATTGCAGCGACAGCAGAAGCTTGTTCAATTTTAGGACTTGAATCTTTTGGAATAATTCGTGGGGAAGAATTGGGAAAGGACTTAGAAAAAACCTTATCGACTAATCCGACTTTGGTTTACGCTCATCAAAAAGGGATGCAGTTTTATTTTGTCACTAGAAGTGATTATAGGAATAAAGAAAATATCCCAGTTGTAAAATCACTGATCGAAAAGAACCCATCAATTTTTATAATTCCTGAAGGGGGAACCAATTTACTTGCTATAAGAGGATGCCAAGAAATTATAGAAAAGGAAGATGATTTTGACGTGATATGTTCATCTGTTGGAACTGGCGGAACTCTTGCCGGACTAATTGAAGGTTCTAAGAGCCATCAACACTGTATAGGGTTTAGTGCTTTGAAGGGTGATTTTCTTCAAAAAGAAGTTTCAAAGTGGACAAAAAAAACTAACTGGTCACTTCAGACTGATTATCATTTTGGAGGCTATGCAAAAGTAACTTCAGAATTGATTGAGTTCATTAACACTTTCCAACGCAATTACAATATTCCGCTCGACCCTATTTATACAGGGAAGATGTTTTATGGCATTTTTGACATGATTCAATCCGGGTTTTTTCCTAAAAATACTCGTATTTTAGCGGTTCATACTGGAGGACTTCAAGGTGTCGATGGTATGAATCAAACTTTAAAACAAAAAGGATTACAAACTATTAATAGCTTATGAAATATACTTTCGTTTTTAGTTTTTTGTTTCTGCTTATGATGATGTCTTGTGGAACATCAAAGAAAGCGAAAACAGCTTCAGTAGAAAAAAACCGAGATCAGTACCGAAAAACCCAAACTGAGGAAAAACAATCCGAACCCAATAAATATATTGATTTGGAAGATCACCTGGATGAAGATATCCAAGATGAGGACCTGACCAATCTAAATGCAGTTGAGCTGTATATTTATAATTATGCCGGAATAGCTCAGGAAGAAATGAGATTGTACGGCATTCCCGCGAGCATTACTATAGCTCAAGGAATTCTTGAGTCTGGCTCTGGTAACGGGAATTTAACTCGACGTTCCAACAATCATTTTGGGATAAAGTGCAACGGATGGGAGGGTGAGAAAGTGTATCACGATGATGATGAAGCTCAAGAATGCTTCAGGAAATATACGAATCCTCAATTCTCATTTAGAGATCACTCTTTATTTCTATTTGAGAGAACACGTTATAATTTCCTATTTGATTATGATAGCGATAATTACAAAGCTTGGGCCAGAGGCTTAAGAAAAGCTGGGTATGCAACAGACCCAAGATATCCTGAAAAATTAATAAGCCTAATAGAGCGCTATCAACTTAACGAGTTTGATAGAGCCGTTTTGGGTAAAACAGCAAATATTCCTTTGCCTAAACCTAAAAGATTAATAAGCACAGGAACAGAATTTTACAATGTAAAAAAAGGAGATACACTTTATAATATTTCTGAAAAATTCGGTATCTCAGTTGAAGAATTGAAAGTAATTAATAAATTGGGGCATGACCTCATTCAAATTGGTCAACAACTAAAAGTTAAAAACTGATATTATGATATATAAACGAAGTAGTGCATTATTTGATGAAGCCAAAAAATACATTCCTGGAGGTGTCAATTCTCCGGTAAGGGCTTTCAATGCAGTTGGAGGAGATCCAATTTTCGTTAAAGAAGCAAAAGGTGCCTACCTGCATGATGAAGATGGCAATAAATTAATAGACTATATTTCATCCTGGGGTCCAATGATTTTGGGACATGCTTTTCCTTCTGTTGTAGAGGCTGTTGTAGAAAAAACTAAACAAGGAACTTCATTTGGAATACCAACAGCATTGGAAACTAAAATTGCCAAACTAGCTGTAGAAATGGTACCCAACATCGATAAAATTCGATTTGTCAATAGTGGTACTGAAGCCTGTATGAGCGCAGTAAGATTGGCAAGAGGCTACACCAGAAAAGATAAAATCATAAAATTTGCAGGCTGCTATCATGGTCATAGTGATTCATTCCTGATACAGGCAGGAAGCGGAGCGGTAACTTTCGGAGAACCGAATTCGCCCGGAGTTACCAAAGGAACAGCTAAAGACACACTTTTAGCACACTATAATGACCTTGAAAGTGTGAAAACAGTTATCAAGGAAAACGAAGGTGATATTGCCTGTATCATTATAGAACCTGTAGCCGGTAATATGGGATGCATTATCCCGAAAAAAGGCTTCCTGGAGGGTTTGAGACAACTTTGCGATGATAACAATATTCTCTTGGTTTTTGATGAAGTTATGACTGGTTTTAGATTGGCACCTGGCGGAGTACAGGAGCTCTTGGGAGTAAAAGCTGATATAGTAACTTTCGGTAAAGTTGTAGGTGGAGGTTTACCTGTAGGTGCTTTTGCTGGAAAGGCAGAGGTGATGAATCATCTTGCACCAGATGGACCTGTATATCAGGCTGGTACTTTGAGTGGAAATCCTTTGGCTATGGCAGCAGGTTATGCCATGTTAACCGAACTAAATTCCAACAGAGACGTTTTTGAAAGTTTGAGTAAGAAAACCGAGTATCTTCATGAAGGCATGAAAAAAGTCCTTGATGATGCTGGGATTGTTCATCAAATCAATAGAATTGGCTCTATGATTTCAATTCACTTTTGTGAAAATCCTGTAACTGACTTTAAGTCTGCTGCCCATGGTAACAATGACAAATTCAAAGCTTATTTTCATGGCATGCTGGATCGTGGAGTCTATATGCCTCCAAGTGCCTTTGAAAGCTATTTCTTGAACGATGCATTATCTTATGAAGACATTGACCACACGGTAAAAGCTCTTTCTGAATTTGTTCATGAATTGAAATAATTTTAAATAAAATTTTAGGTAGTTTGACTGAAAAAGTTAATTTTATCCAAATTAAAAAATCATTTCATGGAAACTAACCAAACTCAACCGCCCAAACCGAATAGCCATATGCCAATGGCTATTATTTCAACTGTAATTTCAGTTATTGCTTGTAGTATTATTCCTTCTACCATCTTTGGTATTATAAGTATTGTTTATGCTTCTAAGGTAAATTCAAAGTACAATATGCAAGATTATGAAGGTGCTGTGAGGGCTTCAAAAAATGCAAAAACCTGGTGGATAGTAACTATTGTATCAATAGTGGTCCTATTTATTATAGGTATAATCCTATTCACTTCTGCTTTTGGAGAAGAATTTATGGATAAATTTATGGAAGAATATCAGAAAGAATTGGAAAAGGCTAATAGATAAATGCTGAGTAAAAATCATTTGTTTTTAAAAATAAGTATACCCGTGGTAATTCTTGCTACGGGTATATTTTATTATGCTATTAACCCAAGTACTTCTGCATATACTCCAAAGTGTCCTTTTCATCTTTTAACAGGCTTTCACTGTCCTGGTTGTGGCTCCCAACGCGCAATTCATGAAATTTTACACGGAAATATCTGGATCGGTTTACAACACAACTTTTTAATTCTATTTTTAATCTTTATTGCCTCCTACAAAGCTTACACTTCTTATATAAAAGAATCTCCGGAAAAGAAAACTGAAAATCTTTTACAAAATAAAGTTGCACCTTGGTTAATTTTAGCTTTAGTCTTAGGGTTTTGGATTTTAAGAAACATACCTTTGGAACCGTTTCAAATTTTAGCGCCATAACGCAATATGATCATCTTACAAATCTTAGTCTTATTTATAAGTATTTCATTCTTTTTTTATGGGTTAGGGTGCTTTTATAATCCCAAAATGTTCGAAGAATTTGAGAGGTTTGGACTAACTCCAGCTCAAAGGAAACTTACAGGTTTCTTCCAAGTACTCGGAGCAGCTGGGCTAGTAGCTGGATTCTATTTTGAGCCAATTTTAGGTTTTGTTGCCGCAATTGGACTTTCGGTTTTGATGAGCTTGGGATTTGGGGTGAGGATTAAAATTAAAGATAATTTCATTCTGTCCTTCCCCTCTTTGTTTTTTGCCCTTTTGAATCTATTCGTAGCTTTCAGGTTTTTTAGCTTATTCGATCTGTTTTAGACGAGTTCGAAGTACCATGGAATCGTAAAGCTGGAAATGATCCAAAATATAATATTCAAAAGAAAACCTACTTTAAAAAAATCTCTGAACTTATAATTTCCTGCACTATAGACCATAGTATTAGTTTGATAACCTATTGGGGTCATGAAAGTAGCTGAAGCTGCTATCATTACAGTGATGAGAAAAGGCAAGACTTCAACTCCAGAAGTATGAGCAATGGCAATAGCAATCGGGGTCATGAGTGCTGCAGAAGCATTGTTGGACATAACTTCTGTAAGCAGCGATGTCACCAAATACAATCCAGAAATCACGGCTATGATTCCAAGAGGCTGCAATTTATTCAAAAGGGCCTCGGCAATTAAAATATCTAGTCCTGTTTTCGAAATAGCCAGGCCCAAACTCAAAGCACCAACCAGCAAAAAAATAATCTTCCAGTTGATGGCTTTATATATTTCCTTCATGCTAAGAATTTTGGCCAAAACTAAAATGATCACAGCACAAATAGAGCCTACCATGATATCTAAAATTCCAAGACTAGCCAGAACAACCATAATCGCAATGAGAGAGATTACTATTGCAAATTTCTTTTTGTCAAATTCTGTAAGGTGATTTTCAGATAATAGGACAAAGGGCGTATTTTGTCCAGCCTCCAGCTTATTTAATTCTTTTATATAATGTGATTTTACTTCAGCTAGGATGACATCACCAGCGCTAAGTTTGACATCGTATAAATCGTTATGCTGTATGTCTTCTCTGTGCTTTATGGCAAGTGGTATTGCTCTAAATCGTCTTCTGAAATCGAGTTCCCTCAAAGTTTTTCCATGAATTTCTGAAGACGATGTAATCACCATTTCAACCAAAGCAGAATTTTTACCTGACAAATCATTATCGCCAATTTTCAAAGGGGAAACCGTCAGCGTCTTAGTTTTTCCCTTCAGAGATTTCAACTTTTCAACATCACATCTTACCTTTAAAATATCACCTTCATTGAGTTCAAAATCACCGGGGGGGAGTGTGAACTGGCCTCCATCACGTCGCACTTCAATGATATCCATTTGGAATTCTGTAACCAGTTCAGAATCCATAATTTTTTTTCCTATTGAAGTTGAATTTGATAACAACTCCACTAAGGTGATATAATTATTCACTTCAAACTTATCTTTTAGATCTTTGGTACGTCTGGTTTTTGGAAGTAGCCGAATGCCCAAGATGGACATATAAACCACCCCTACCACTAAAAGAATTCCAGCTACAGGAGTCATTTGGAACATTTCCACTGCTTTTTCTCCCTCCTTTTCAGCAATACCACTTACCAAAATATTTGTTGACGTCCCAATAAGTGTACACATTCCCCCAAATATGGAAGCAAACGAAAGTGGGATTAACATCTTTGAGGGACTCTGCCCTGAGGTATGAGCAATCTGAATAACAACAGGAATAAAAACAGCAACTACTGGAGTATTATTAACGAATGCGGAAATAATCGCAATCATAAACATCATCATTAAAATACCACTGTTGAAATTGTATCTAAATATATTTGACAAACGATGAGCTAAAACTTGAAGAGCACCCGTTTTGAGCAGAGCAGCGCTCAAAACGAACATAAAAGCAACGGTAACTGTAGCCTTATTGCTAAAACCTTCTACACCTTCCTGTGGGGTAATCACTCCTGTTAATACTAAAATGATCATTATCGAGATGGCGACAAGATCGATTGGTAAAGCTTCAGTAGCAAATAGAATGATAGCAAGAATAATGACACAAATAGTAATTATAGCGGCAGTGGTCATTGAAAATATTTTTGCCAAATATAGAATAGTCTACCAAATCTATAGACTTTATATAAATAAATTTTATTCGAATAATATGAGGTTGAAGTCATTATTATTTAAAATAGGATATAAAAGAAAGTTGTTGTGTTACAAAATTGATTTCCAAGACCTCACCAGTTTTGGAAATCTGTGAGGTCTAACACTTAAAAAATATACTTTAACCCTATATTAAAAGCATAACTTCTTAATGAGATAAGATTTATTACAAATGAGAAATTAAATTACTTTCTCGTTTTATAATTTCACTCAAACTTGCCTGCTTAAGAAGTTCTACAGTCTTCTGTTTGACCTCAAAAAACACATCACGAATTCCGCAAGTCTCTTCATCCTTGCATTCTTCGCAACGTTCGTAATATTTATAAGTCACACAAGGTAAAAAAGCAATGGGACCGTCAAAAAGACGCATAACATCAGCTAAATTGATTTCTTCCGGATCTTGAAGAAGAAAATAGCCACCACCTTTCCCCTTTTTACTGGCGAGAAGCCCTGCTTTTTTCAGGCTAAGCAATATAGATTCTAGGAATTTTCTTGGAATACGTTCTTTTTCAGCAATCTCACTTATAACTATTGGTCCTTCCCCAGTTCTTTTAGCTAAAAAAACTAAGGCATTGATGGCGTATTTTGTCTTTTTGGATATCATTTCAACAAATATATCATTATTCAACTTTAAAAAACTGAAATTGAAATTGTAATTTGCATCTTCAATTCCTCAATAATAAACATGTCTTTAGAACTGATTCAGAACAGCCTTTCACACCTAAAAACTTATTTTGGTTATGATAGTTTCAGAAAGAATCAGTCTGAAATTATTGAACATGTTCTTAATAAAAACGATGGACTTGTTGTTATGCCTACAGGTGGTGGGAAATCTATGTGTTTTCAGTTACCAGCTCTGGAATTTGAGGGTGCTACGCTTGTAATTTCTCCACTTATTGCTTTGATGAAAGATCAGGTGGATGGGCTTAGAAGCAATGGAATTGAAGCAGATTTTTTTAATTCAACACAGACGCCAGAGACACAGCAAATTATCAAATCAAAAGTCGCTAATAAGGAACTTAAACTACTGTATACAGCCCCAGAAAGCCTGTCTGGACTTCAGGAAATCTTAAATGAAAACTACATCAGTTGTGTTGCTGTAGATGAAGCACATTGCATATCGTCGTGGGGGCACGACTTCAGACCTTCGTATCAACAGCTTGGTTTTTTAAAAAAATCTTTACCCAACACGCCGGTTTTAGCCTTAACAGCAACGGCAGATAAGACCACAAGAAAAGATATTTTAAAACAACTTAGCATTCCGAGAGCTAAAGTATTCTTGTCTTCATTTGACAGAGAGAACATCTTTTTGGAAGTGAGAAACGCCAACGAGCGCATGAAGCAAATTGAAGATTTCTTGCTGAAAAGAAAAGATGAAGCAGGAATTGTTTATAGCTTGAGTCGGAAATCTACCGAGAAACTAGCAAAAGACTTGACTCAAAAAGGTTTTAAAGCTAAGGCATATCATGCTGGCCTGGATTCTGAAACAAGGTCTAAAATCCAAGAAGAATTTGTTTACGACAAAACTCAAATTATTTGTGCTACGGTTGCATTTGGGATGGGTATTGATAAGTCTAATGTACGGTGGGTGATTCACTATAATATGCCCAAAAACATAGAAAGCTATTACCAGGAAATCGGTCGTTCTGGAAGAGATGGACTCACTGCCAATGCACTGATGTTTCATTCGTATGCCGACGTCATTCAGTACAAACGCTTTATCGAGGATGGTAAAAACAAAGAAGTTCAGGAAGCTAAGCTGGAGCGAATGAAGCAATTTGCTGAAGCTACCTCGTGCAGAAGAAGAATTTTACTAGGTTATTTTGGTGAACACCTCACTGAAAATTGCGGATTTTGTGATGTATGTAAAAATCCACCGAGATTTATAGATGCTAAAGTTATTGCCCAAAAAGCACTTTCTGCAGTAGCAAGAGTCAAACAAAAAGAACCCATTGGTGTCATCATCGATATTTTAAGAGGAGCCAAAAATGCTGGTATTTACGATAAAGGTTATCAGGATCTCAAGACCTTCGGAATCGGAACTAACATCAGCTGGAAGGACTGGCAACATTATATTTTACAACTCATCAATTTAGGCTATATCGAAATTGCATTTCACAGAAAAAATGCTTTGGAATTTTCGCCTTTGGCTAAAAAAGTTCTTTTTGAAAACGAACAAGTTTGGCTCACCAAACCTAAAGCCGATCAGCCTGGTTTTGTAGAAAGTAAAAAAAATATAAAAACTTCCAATTTATTCAATCAACTGAAAAAATTGAGAATGGAAATTTCTGTGGAAGAAAATATCCCTCCTTACCTTGTATTCAACGATGCAACACTCAAAGAAATAGAAAAAGAAAGACCACAGAATGAGGTAGAATTCAAATATATAAGCGGTGTAAATAGCTTGAAAGCTGAAAAGTATGCGGATGAATTTATAGACGTAATTAAGTTATTCAACAAGAAGAAGAGAAAGAAAAAAGTATCTACTTATGACGAAACCTACGAACTTTATCAAAAAGGAAAAAGTATTGATGAAATAGCAAAAGAGCGTAATCTAAAACCAACGACCATAGTTTCTCATTTATGCACCTTAGTAGCCAAAAGCAAACCTATAGATCTAAGTGAACTCGTATCGAAAACTGAAGTGAAAATGGTGGAGAACAGTCTTAAAAAAGCACCTTATGAAGGAGTTCTGAAGCCTATTTATGAAGAGCTAAATGAAAAATTGAGTTATGAGAAAATAAGATTGGCACTGGCAGTTTTGGAAATGTAACTATTCGTTTTTGACTATGACTGTACTCGCTTTCACGCCGGTCAACAAATTCCAAACATTTCTTGATAATAACTTTGAACCATCAATTATTTTTAATTCTGCAGTATTAGGACCAGCTTCACCTTGGTTGAGAGCTATGAATTCAATTTTATTAAAACCTATTTCAAGAGGTATTGTTATCTCTTTGTAAGCATTTTCTAAAAGTAAGTTTTGAACAATGACTTGACCATTTACCTTTATCTGAACTCTATCACCATCAAACATCATATGATCTCGACATATGAATGTCATTTTATCTGATGAGGTCACAAAATCACCAAGACTCATATCTTCAGCCCATTCCTCCTTCATGCCTTTGTTTTCATCTTCAGGCTTTTTGTTGAGCTTATCCGTCCAGATTTCACTTGGATTTGTATACTGAGTTTTAGGTTTGAAATCTACCCCTTCTTCATTTTTAGCAAATATGTCTTTGACTTTGCTTCGATTGGGTACGCCAAGTCGATTAAAACCTGAGGTAGAATTCGAAGATTTAAACTTCGGATTATTGATCACTTCAGACCCACGGGTTGGAAAATCCCGATTTTGAGCACTAAGCACTATTGAACTCAATAAGAAAAGTGAAAAAATGTATTTAAAATAGCTCATATTAACAAATATATTAAACTATGAGCATGAAATGCAATACACACCTAATCTTTATTAAATAATTAATACTGAAAGGCTTGGAAGTTTCCATGATGAGTTTTGGAAATAGGTGACATTTTATGCGCTAAGTCCAAAACTGGAAGACCATCTTTTGTTTTTGTCAGTTCTGGATGCGATTTTAGATTCAACTCTGTTTTCAGTTTTTTTAAAAAATCAGATGAAGAGCCAAAAAATCTCTGTGTTGTTCTAAAATTAACTACTTCAGAATAGATAAATTCCTTAGTTTGAATTGTTTTTGTTGAAAGTTGATGTCCGTTATAATTAAGCTCCCCAAAATCTGAGTCCTTAAACTGACAAGTAAAAGCAAATGGATTAAAAAAAGTTTTGAAGCTTAGATCTCTTTGAAAGGCTTTATAGGCAGATTCCTTCATCGTCCAGATTCTCCAGAAGGTGTTGATTGCATTTGAGCTCGAAAGTACAAGATCAATTTCTTCAGGTGAACAAACTTTTTCAAGATAACGAGGCCGGAAAATATTCGACTCCTGCTTTGCTTTGACTAAATCGACAATGTCGTTTCCGATCACTTTGCTGAAAGTTTCTTTTGGATCACCTCCACTGTTGCTTCTACATTAGTCATTTTTTCCATATCATCATTTTCAATCCTAATGTCAAATTCATCCTCAACATCTAGTACAATATCTACCAAATTAGCCGAATTAATTTCAAGATCGTTAATGAAATCTGACTCTTTTGATAACTTTTCGAAGTTCTCTTGATTGTTGATGTAGGGCTTAACTATGGTTTTTAGTCGTTCTTGAATAGCTTCAGAAGTCATATATTTTTGAGAGCAATTTACTAATTAGTTTTTATAATCAAGTCTCAAAACATCAAGCTTTCCACTATCAAATTCAGAAGAAAAGAAAATGAACTTCTTAAAAATTATTATTCACTTCTTGTTTGCATCTAAAACTTTCAAACAAGAAATTAATGCCTGTCATGATCAAAATTAAAGATAAAGTTCCGGCCAGTATCCACTGCCAGGCCGGTGCTTCGCTGTGCTTCAAAAACCCACTTTCCACTAGCGCAGAAAGGCCGAATCCAAGCAAACCAGTTCCTAGTCCACCAAAAATCCAATAGCGCTTTTTGAGTTGTTGTTTATTCATTGGTATACGATTTTAAAATTACACAGGCGTTGACGTCCCCAAATCCAAAACTAGCCTTCGCTAAAAGATTGATCTTTTTTTCAATAAGTTTTCTGGGAATTTTATCTTCGTCGATGAGTTTAAGAATATCAGGATGGACCATCTCGCAATTGAGGTTAGGAAAGATAAATCCCCCTTTTAATTCCAAAACAGAACTCACCAATTCAAGACTACCGGCCGCCGCCAAAGCATGACCAACATGGCTTTTAAGTGAATTGATATAAGGAAAATCTTTTCCTTTTAACCTTAAAGCCTGAGACCAATTCTCAATTTCGGTAGCATCCATGGCTGTCGCTGTCAGGTGTCCGTTAATAAGGTCAATTTCTTCTGAATTTACTCCTGCATCCACTACTGCTTGCGAGATGCAGCTCTTAACGGCCGTGGAGTTGGGAGCCGTCATACTTCCATGCTCTCGCTGACCACCAGAGTTGATATGTCCACCTAAAACTTCGGCATAAATGTTTGCGCCCCTTTCTAAAGCAGATTCCAAACTTTCCAACATTAGCGCTCCTGCCCCACTCGACGGCACAAAGCCTGAAGCTGTTGCCGACATGGGCTGAGACGCCAATTCTGGAGTATCGTTATATTGATAAGGTAAAATTCGTAAGGCATCAAAACCGCCCCAGACATAAGGTCCGGAATCACTACAACTTCCTACCAGCATACGCTTAGCTTTTCCGTATTGAATACGTTCACATCCCATTAACAGAGCTTCTGTGCCTGTGGTGCAAGCTGATGAGTTGGATGTTACCTGATTGCCACAGCCTAGTTTTCCACCTAAAAAGGCGCTAATCCCACTGGCCATAGTTTGCAAAACGCTGGTACTTCCCAATCTCCTGACTTGCTTATCATCTATTTTATTAAACGCTTCTCTTAATTTTTCAACACCAAGAACACCAGTTCCGAAAATGATTCCAGTATCTGTATCGAGTTCGTCATTGATTTCCAGTTGAGCATCTTTCCAGGCCTCTTGTCCGGCAATACCTCCATAAATCAATCCCGTAGCTAAAAGTCCTCGCTGTTCCAAAGCAGTGAAGTTGTTATCCAAAATTACCTGAGATATTTCAGGGATACCTCCAATCTGACAACTAAATTTTAAATCTTTTAGTTGCTGATGAAATTCAATTCCGCTTTTACCTACTTTTATAGCTTGCTCAAACTGAGAAAGACCTGTAGCATTGGGAGCAACGATTCCCATTCCAGTGATTACAACTCTTGTTTTTTTCATAATTAAGGTAATATCACTCCAGCAAGCTCACCGCGAAGGACTAAATCTCCAGATAAATCAAACATTTTTACGGATACTTTTAATTTATTAAATCTAAAATATACTTTTTCAGCTTCTACTAGGACTTTGTCTCCAGGTAAAACGGGTTTTAAAAACTCAACATTGGTTGACGTCATTGCCAATTTTACTTGCTCAAGATTAATGTTTTCTTTTTGAGATAAAAGGTAAAACCCAAAACTTGCCAAACCAATTTGAGCGGCACATTCAGTGAGAATAACACCTGGCGTAATCGGGTTATTTTTGAAATGCCCTTTATAAAACCAGGAAGAAGCTTTGAAAGTATAACTTCCTTTTATAAAGTTCTCCGACACCTCATCAATGGTTTTTACATAAAGAAAAGGCTCCTGATATGGTAATTTTGAAATGATTTTGGATGATTTCATGCGTTGATATCTTATAAACTTTCTCCACCATCAGCTTTGATGACAGAGCCATTGATCCAATTGGATTCTTCTAGACTTAATAAATAGACCACATTAGCAATATCTTCAGGTTGCGTTAAGCGCTGAAAGGGATTTCGCTTTACAGCAGCTTCTTTCAATTGTTCATGACCTGGAATCATTTGGAAAGATTGGGTTTCTACCATTCCGGCCTGAATACAGTTCGCAGTAATATCATACTCAGCAAATTCCGTTGCCATATATTTCATGAGTGTTTCAAGGCTTGTTTTGGCCACAGAAACAGCAGCATAATGTTTCCAAACCCGTTGATTTCCCTCACTTGTAAAGGCTAAAAGTTTCGAGTTTTTCGCGAAATAACCCGCTTCTAAAAGATCTTTAGCCCAATCATAAAAACTGTAAGCCATCGCGTTGGCTGTAATTTGCAAGTCTGTTTGATTAAGTGGAGAATCTCCGGTCATGGCTTTCAGGTTTCCCTTAGCGATGCTATGAAGAAGCAGTTTTATTTTTCCAGATCCACCTAGTAATTCTGGAAGTTGTTTTATAAAATTTTTCCTTTTTTCTGAATTTGTCGCGTCCAGATTAAATGATTTTAGATCAACACCACATTGCCTTAAAACATCAAATCTAGCTTCGATGTCAGGTAAATCACTTCTTCGATCTCTATGAATGATGAGTAAATTCCAGCCATTTTGAGCCAACTTCAATGCTGAAGCATATCCCAAACCCTGACTTCCTCCCAAAACCAGGGCGAAATGTTTAAGCGATTGATTAGTCATAAGCTGAATATCTTTAAAAATTAAGTCTTGCTTGAATCAAATTCAGAAAAAATTACCACTCCAAAAGAATCCGTTGTGCTGAAAAGCCAGGTCCAAAACTTAGCATCAAGCCTTTTTCTCCTTTTTTGATGTCTTTTTGGAGCATGCGTTCCAATACATAGAGCACTGTAGCGCTGCTCATATTCCCAAATAGTCTTAAGACTTCTTTAGTGTCGTCTATATTTTTACCCATTGCACCAAAAAGAGCTTCCACTGTATTGATGATTTTCTTGCCTCCAGGATGAAAAATTAGATGATCTATATCTTCTATATTAGTTTGATTTGCTTCCAAAAATGGATGGATAATTTGAGGAAAATGCTCACTTATTTTCTCCGGAACATCAATATCAAGAACCATTTTCAAGCCAGAATTGGTCAAGTCAAACCCCATCATGTGAGTGTCGTTGTAAAAATGATACATGGATTCTCCAAGGATTTTTGGACCAGTGGAAGTTTCTTCAGAACTCATCAACACACAGGCAGAACCGTCTCCAAAAATGGCAGAACTCACCATATTGGCCATCGACTTATCGCTAAGCTGAAAGGTGGCAGTTGGTGCTTCAAAAGAGACTATCGCCGCTCTTTTGTCAGGATTTGCTTGCAAAAATTGCTTGGCGTAAATCATCCCAGAAATTCCTGCTGCGCAACCCATTTCGGTTACTGGAAGCCTCACGATATCTTGTCGCAAATCCAAATCGTTGATAAGAAAAGCATCTAAGGAAGGAATCATAATTCCCGTACAACTCACAGTGATGATATAATCTAAACTCTGCGGAGACCAGTCAGCCTGTCGTAATGCTTTTTCCAAAACTTTTTTACCCAGGATTTTAGCTTCCCGAGTATAGATTCGGTTTTTATCTTCAAAAGAGGTAGCTTCAAATACTTCTTCAGGATCCATAATGGAATACCGCTTATCCACTTGAGCGCCTTCGTAAATTTTTACAACTTTCCTTCGGAACCTTTCATCTTCATCGGCAAGCCACATCTCAACAAAAGGAATAATATCTTTGGTTTCCTTATAATATTGGGGTGTTTGTGTTGCTACTGTTTCTATTTTTACACTCATGAGCTGTATATGATCCACTGGTATCGAAATGCCCAATACCATGAAATGTGGTGCTTTAAATTTAATTGTTCTGCGTAATTATCTAAATCTACTGACTTAAATCCTCTCAGAATTGAAGTGAGTCCATCTTTTCTTGCAATATCTGAATTTACAAACACTAAGCAATATAGCTTGAATAATTGGTATGCTAATTTATGTCTGTGCAGATCATTGATCACCAATCCCAAACTTGCTTTTTCTGAAAGAATCGGTAAAAGTTTTGCTATGGATTGATCATCAAAATGGTGAAGTGTGAGACAACAAGTAATGATATCAGCTTCAAAGTCCTCAAAATCTTCACTAAAAACATCAATAACTCGGTATGAAATATTCTTATAATCTCTTGACCATTCTCTAGCAATCTCGATCGTATAAGGATTGGCATCTATACCTATAAGTTGAACATTGAGGCCTTGCTTGTTTGCCCATTTCGAGATTTGTCTCAAAGCATCACCGCTTCCACATCCTAAGTCTGCAATGACTAGATGTTTCTTGGAGTTGTTCTCTAATAATTCCTGAATACCTTTTCTAGTCACCCGATGCCCGCCAAGCTTGGTGTTGATTTTATCAATAGTACGGAGTACCTTTTTGAGCTCTTCTCCTTTAAAGTCAAACTCATCCATAATTTCATCTTCCCGACTTCTTATTTTGGTTGAAATATATTTCATGAAATGGGTTTACCGTGGGTTTGCTGAATCATTTTTTTTATCAAAAATGGAGATTTTGAAACTAATGACATCCCTAAATTAGTTAGTTTGGGTTGTAAAAGTATCTTTTGAAATGCCGATCCAAAAATAAGCCTTTTACGAAAAGTCTGTTCCCAGATAGCCGTATAGTTTTCTTCCAACTGATTTCTGCTTTTAAAAGTTTTGTATTTTTTTATTTCTTCTGAAAGTAATTTAGCTGAATGTATCGCCATAGCCATACCGTTACCGCAAAGTGGATGAATAAGCCCTGCAGAATCTCCAGCCATCAACATGTGATTCTCTACAGCATTTTTATTCTGAAAGGACACTTGTGAAATCGCTAAATGCTTATCGAAAAGCATTTCAGAATTCTTCAAAAATGATTTCAGCTTGGGATTTTTGGTTAATATATGTTGATTGAAATTTTCAACAGAACCTTCTTTTTTGAAGCTGTCATAATGTGCTAAATAGCAAAAGTTGACCGCTCCGGTTTCTGTTTTTGAAAGACCACAATACCCACCTTCAAAATTATGGAGTTGTACTTCGCCATTAGGGAAATCATCACTCTGGTAATGCGCTTTAATTCCAATCCAAGGAGTCTTTTTATTAATAAAATATCTGCCTAGTTTTTTATCTAAGGTGGAGCGTTTTCCAAAACTACCAATAGCTAATTCAGAATAATAATTTTGTTGGTTTGTTGTGATACAAAATTGCTCATTTTCAAATTCAACACCCGTTACGGTCTCAAACTTAAATTGGACACCATTAGATTTTGCTTTCTCATAAAGCAGATGGTCTAAAGCGTATCTTGACATTCCAAAACCACCCAAAGGTAACCCGACATTTACAGTTTCACCATTTCGATTACTCAATGTTAAACGGTTGATTTGATCTGCCTTAGTTTGATTGATATCAATTCCGAGACGATTAAAGTAGGGTAACACTTCATTGGAAACATATTCTCCACATACTTTATGCTTGGGATATTCGTCTTTCTCTATGAGTAGGACTTCAAAACCACTTGAGGACAAATCTATAGCTGACGTCAAACCTGCGAGTCCTCCTCCGATAATAATTACATCATAAATTTTCATTGCTGAAATTTAGGCATAAAAAAAATCCTAATGTAGCATTAGGATTTTCCGTATTGATTTTTTAAGGTTTATTCAGCCTTTTGTTTAGCTTCTTCCTTCAATTCTTCATTAGCAACAATAGCCAATTCTACCCTTCTATTTTTGGAACGACCCTCTGCTGTAGAATTATCATATTTTGGTTGATCTTCACCAAACCAATTGGTTTGAATTCTTGAACTGTCAATTCCATTACTGGTCAAATAGTAAGATACCGACTGAGCACGTTCTTTGGAAAGGTTCATGTTGTAAGTATCACTACCTGAAGAATCAGTATGACCTTCTACAATAATATTAGTTTTAGGGTACTTCTGGAAAATATTGATAAGTTTCAGTAATGAAATTTCAGATTTTCCTTCAATATTGGATTTGTTGGTTGCAAAATAAACTCCAGAATTTTCATCAAAAGTCACATTGATACCTTCACCAACTCTTGTTACTTCTGCTCCAGGAATCTCTTCCTCTATTTCTTTAGCTTGTTTGTCCATTCGGTTCCCAATGTATGCACCGGCTGCACCACCAACTACACCGCCAATAATTGCTCCAAGTACAGAGTTGTCACCATCACCAGTATTATTTCCAATTACACCACCGATTACAGCACCACTTGCAGCGCCTATAGCACCTCCACGTTGAGTTTTGTTAGTGTTCTTGGTAGCTTCACAAGAACTAAACAAGAAAGCGAAAGCCACTAAAATTATTAAAAAATTACTTTGAAAGTTTTTCATGTCTAAAATTTTGAAAATGTCATTTGTATTTTTATTTGCTTACCGTTAAACATAACGTTTTGTTCCCAAATCATTTGATCCGCTAACAAAGATTTAATTTTTATCCGCGTACCTGTATCGACTTTTCTAGCTTTTTGTCCAGTAGTAACTTTTAGGAGTATTTCAGGATTAATGTTCTTAGCTGTAGTTTTATCAATATACCATGTAAATTGCTGCTCGGTTTTAGTACAATCATTTCCATCCAGGATGAAACTTCCTGTACTATTATTTGGAATAAATTTCCAGGTTGAATTGTCAAAACAAGAAGCATCTGCAACATTAAAAAGTTCGACATCAAACAAACCAGAAGAATCTGGATAGGTAACTGATTCCAAAATCCAGTCGCCTATAAATTCTTTCTCGACTTGATTTGCTTGATATGAAGTTCCACAGGAAATCAGTAGAAAAGCAACAATCAATGTAAGTGTGTATTTCATAAGTAGTATTTAAGATTATTAAAAATCCATAGTTTTTGATTTAACAAAACTACGGATTTAATTATTTTTTTTATCGTCTGAATAGCTTTCCAATTAAAGAAATAACAAATAAGATAATAAAAATGTAAAAAATTATTCTTGCAATATCTGCAGCACCTTCAGCGATTCCGCCAAATCCTAAAACAGCTGCTATTAAAGCAATAATAAGAAATGTGATTATCCATCGTATCATAATTTTGAATTTTATAATTCAGTATCTAAGGTACGGCGAAACTTTGGCTTTAAGATTTTTTTAATAATTATTTAAAGTAAGTAATGCACTTTCGAATTTTTCTTTACCTAGATATTGATCTTCAAGATTTTTGGAAAAAGGAATTGGAGTTGGTAAACTTGCCACACGTTTTATAGGTGCATCTAAATATTCAAAGCAATTTTCTGAAATCAAAGCTGAAATATCCGACGCAATCCCACCAAATATAGAGTCTTCCTGAAGGATAATAACTTTTCCTGTTTTCTTGACAGATTTAAAAATAGCCTCTTCATCCAGTGGTGACAATGTCCTCAGATCAATAAGATCTGCTGAAATTTCAGGATATTTCTTAAGTAGTTCAGTAGCCCAATGAACTGCAGCACCATAAGTGATGATCGTAAGATCATTTCCTTCACGTATCAAATTGGCTTTCCCTAGTTCAATTGTAAAGTAATCAACGGAAACCTCCCCCCTTATGCTTCGGTATAATGCTTTATGTTCAAAAAATAAGACTGGGTTTGGATCTTCAATAGATGCTATCAATAAGCCTTTAGCTTCCTGAGGAGTTGAAGGATAGACGACTTTCAAGCCAGGAGTTTTGGTGAACCAAGCTTCATTGGTCTGGCTGTGAAAAGGTCCTGCTCCTACTCCTGCACCGCAAGGCATTCGAATCACTACATCTGCATTTTGCGCCCATCTGTAATGAACTTTGGCCAAATAATTTACAATAGGATTGAATCCAGAACTTACAAAATCGCTAAACTGCATTTCTACGACGGACTTCATTCCTTTAATAGAAAGCCCCATAGCTGTTGTGACGATAGCCGACTCACATATTGGTGTATTTCTCACTCTATCTTTGCCAAATCTCTCTACAAACCCTTCTGTAATTTTAAAGACTCCACCATACTCAGCCACATCCTGTCCCATAATGACTAGATCATCATGTCTTTCCATGCTTTGTCTCAAACCATCAGAAATAGCGTCGATGAAGCGTAGCTCTGTTTTTTTTGAAGAGGGCATTTGAGGTTTGAACTCATACCCTTGAAAAACATCCTGTAATTCTTTGGTTTGATCAGCTTCAACTTCAAGCTCCTTATTTGCTATTTTAAGGTGTTCATCTATTTCTGATTTTATTTCAGTTTTAATTGAATCAATCTCATCACGATTTAAAATGCCAGATTCCAAAATAAACAACTCATAATTATTAACAGGATCTAACTTTTCCCAATGTTCCATGAGCTCGGCGGGCACATATTTAGTGCCGCTAGCTTCCTCGTGTCCTCTTCTTCTGAAGGTTTTGAATTCAAGCAATACAGGTCTTGGGTTTTGTCTTACACTTTTTGCAATCTCATTGACTTTAGTATAAACTTCTACGATGTTATTGCCATCAATAATGTGCGACTCCATCCCATAGCCTAAGGCTTTATCGGCGATATGTTCACACTTAAACTGTTCACTGGTTGGCGTGGAAAGTCCATACCCATTATTTTCCACACAAAACAATACCGGAAGATCCCACACTGAAGCGACATTGAGTGCTTCATGAAAATCACCTTCACTTGTTCCACCTTCACCCGTAAATACTGCGGTTACAGATTTTTCATTTTTCAATTTATGCGCCAGACCAATACCATCTGCGACTCCTAGTTGTGGGCCCAGATGAGAAATCATTCCAATGATTTTGTACTCCTGTGTTCCAAAATGAAAGCTGCGATCTCTACCTTTAGTGAATCCGTTTAACTTTCCTTGCCATTGAGAAAACAGGCGTTGCAAAGGAATCTTTCTTTCAGTGAACACTCCAAGATTTCTATGCATTGGTAGAATGTATTCTTCAGATTTTAAAGATTTAGTTACTCCTACAGCTATCGCTTCTTGACCAATTCCTGAAAACCACTTCGAGATTTTGCCTTGTCGTAAAAGCACAAGCATTTTTTCTTCGATAAGTCGTGGCTTCAAAATACTTTTGAATAAATCTACATGTTGTTCTTTGGATAAAGTAGGATCTTCAAAATTCATAGATTACATATTAATTGTCTCACCAAATGTATTATAATGAAAACTTTTAATTATGTAGATTACTAAAATTCTTGTTGAATAAAATTCATTAAATTTGTTTTTCTAAATTTAAAAGCATGTCCATTACAAATATCCCAAGTGTAGATCTATCAGATTTTTTATCAGAGGATCCAAAAAGAAAGCAAAAATTTGTTGATGAAATAGGTTCAGCCTATGAAGAGATAGGCTTTGTAGCATTGAATCATCATTTTTTAAATGAAAAACTAGTAGAAGAATTATATAGTCAGATTAAAACCTTTTTCAACCTCCCAGAAGACACCAAAAAGAAATACGAAAGAGAAGATTTGGGAGGGCAACGCGGTTATGTTTCTTTTGGAAAGGAACATGCTAAAGGTAAAAAAGAAGGTGATCTTAAAGAGTTTTGGCATTTCGGGCAAGAGCCCGAGAAAGATGCAAAACTGATTGAGGAATATCCAGAAAATATAAAGGTGGATGAATTACCTGCATTTAATGAGGTAGGGATGGAAGCCTACAGAATGCTGGAAAAAACTGGTATTTATGTATTAAGAGCGCTAGCGCTATATATAGGTCTGAACGAATATTACTTTGACCATTGGGCAAGTAATGGTAATTCCATTTTACGACCAATTCATTATCCGCCTATCGAAACAGAACCTAAAGGTGCAGTGAGAGCCGGAGCGCACGGAGATATCAATTTGATCACTTTATTGATGGGTGCATCTGCAGGAGGATTACAGGTTAAGCGTAAGGATGGTGAATGGATTGACGCTGTACCTAAAGAAGATGAACTCGTGATCAACGTAGGTGACATGCTCGAGAGACATACCAATAATAAGTTGAGATCTACTATTCATAGGGTTGTAAATCCACCTAAAGAAGAATGGGACAAGCCTAGATATTCCATACCTTTTTTCCTCCATCCTAGAAGCGATATGAGACTGGATTGTCTTGAAGAATGTATTGATAAAGAAAATCCAAAGCACTATGAAGACATTACTGCTGGAGAATTTCTGCATCAGCGACTAGTTGAAATAGGACTGATAAAAGAATAAAACATGGATCTAAAAGACCAACTTAAAGACTTATTCCCAGATCATGAACCTCAGGCAGAAGAGAAATCGACTTCTAAAACTGACGAACTTGATATCTGGTTACAAGCAGATCCATTAATCTGTGAGTTTTCCAAAAGAAAAGGAAAAGCCAATACGATAATAAAAGGCTACACAGGAGCCAAAAAAGATTTTCAAAACCTTACAAAATACCTTAAAAAGGATATTGGTGTTGGTGGTAGCCACAAGAATGAAGAGATTATCATACAAGGGGACTATAGAGATCAAATCATGGAGCTGTTAAAAGATCTTGGTTTCAACGTGAAACGCGTTGGAGGTTAATCTGGATTAAATTATTTTCTTGCTGAGACTTTTTGGTAAGATTGGTTTTTTCCAAAAAACAATAAAATAACGGCGAGAGTCCTTTTACTCAAGCCTTTTCAAAATATAAAATATGCCTATAGCATCATCAGAATTGATATTAAATCCAGACGGAAGTATATACCACCTTAACTTAAAACCAGAAGATATCGCTGATATCATTATAACCGTAGGAGACCAGGATAGAGTTGCAAAAGTGACTTCCTATTTTGACGAGATTATCTTTGAAACTCAGAAAAGGGAATTCAAAACCCAAACTGGATTTTACAAGGGGAGAAAAATGACCGTTATTTCTACAGGGATTGGAATAGACAATATAGACATAGTCATAAATGAATTGGATGCCTTGGTAAATATTGATCTTGAGTCTCGAGAAATTAAACCAAAACATCAAAAATTGAATTTTATCAGAATTGGAACTTCCGGGGGAATACAACCTCATGCTGAACTTGATAAGTTTATAATGAGTGAAGCTGGAGTTGGTTTTGATGGTTTAATCCATTACTACAAGAACGATATTTTAAATGATCAGGCTACAGAAGCACTTTGTAAACATCTAAAGATTTCTTCAAAAAAGCCTCAACCCTACATTGTAGGTGGAGATGCTGACTTAATTAATCTTTTTAAAACTGAAGAAAACGTTATTTCTGGTTTTACAGGAACTAACTTAGGCTTCTATGGCCCTCAGGGCAGGACCCTTAGGCTAGAAACTCAAGATCCGACATTTATTGATCAATTGGTTGATTTTAATTTTAATGGAAAAACAATAACCAATTTAGAGATGGAAACCAGCGCTATCTATGGACTAGCAAAACTTCTTGGTCATGGTGCTTTGTCAATGAATGCAATCATTGCTAATAGATCCACAGGAAATTTTAGTAAAAATCCAAAAGCTGCTGTCGATTCACTCATACAATTAACGCTAAACAAGCTTGCCAAGTATTAAAAAAGATTTATGACAAAGATAAAAGTTGGTGGAGTTCCAGAACATTTCAATTTGCCATGGCATTTATGTATTGAAGATAGAAATTTTGAAGAGAGTGGCATTGACGTCACTTGGACAGATTTTCACGGAGGCACCGGTGAAATGAGCGAAGCTTTAAAAAATGGAGATATAGACGTAGCTGTTATGCTCACCGAAGGCTCCATAAAAGAAATTTGTGATGGCAGTCCTTTCAAAATTATTCAAACCTATGTGAAAAGTCCACTCATGTGGGGTATTCACGTTCATGCAGATTCAGATTTTAAGAAAATTGAAGATTTGAAAAATCAAACCGCAGCCATAAGCCGTTTCGGTTCTGGATCTCATCTTATGACCTACGTCCATGCAAATCATCAAAACTGGAATACAAGTAAATTAGATTTCAAAACAACGCAAAATCTTGCTGGGGCAAAAAAATCCCTCACTGAAGGAACATCAGATTATTTCCTCTGGGAACATTTTACTACAAAGCCGTTAGTTGATAATGGAATTTTCAGAAGACTTGGAGACGAACCCACGCCCTGGCCTTGCTTTGTTATTGTAACTACAGACGGATTTTTGGAAGATAATTCTGAAGTGATTGAGAAATTATTAAAACCTCTAAATCAAAAAAGTAAAACTTTAAAAAGTTTGAATCATATTGAGGAACTCATTTCTAAACGTTATCACCTAAAAATCAAGGATGTAAAAGAGTGGCTTAAAATCACTGAATGGAGTCAGCATCAGCTTTCTGAAAATGATGTTTATTTCACTCAGAAAAAGCTTAAAGATCTAAATCTTATCAATCAAGAAAAGAAATATTCTGAATTTATTTTTTAAAACACGCAACCAATTTATTTTTTGTACATCTTATAATTGAAAGAATTATTCATCCTAAATGATCTTTTATATGATTTATGTAATTGCTATAGCCTGGCTTATAATTATTAACTTCCTTCTATTAAGGTACAGTTGTGATTGCGGTGACTCTCAAAAAAAATCAACCAAAAAGAAAATAAAAATTAACACGCAAAAAATCTGGTCTCAGTCCCAAAAGAAATCAGATCCTGTTTTTGCCGATAAATAAGTTACCATCGAATTGCATCATCGCCTTGTTCCTGTAAAAGTTGATTGGTGCTGCTAAAATGTTTATTACCAAACCAATATCCACGGTTAGCGCTTAAAGGTGACGGATGACCAGAGGTTAAAATATGATGCTTACTAGAATCGATAAGTTTTGATTTCTTTTTGGCAAATCCACCCCACAGCAAAAAAATAATCCCTTCCTTATTTGCGGATAGTTTCTTGATAACTTCGTCTGTAAAAATCTCCCATCCTTTATTTTGATGGCTTCCAGCTTCATGTGCTCTTACAGTTAGGGTGGCATTGAGCAGTAAAACGCCTTGTTTCGCCCAATCTTCTAAATTTCCGTGATTTGGAGAATCAACATTTAAGTCGTCTTTCATTTCTCTATAAATATTCTGTAGGGAAGGTGGCACAGCAACTCCTTTTGGAACAGAAAACGAAAGCCCATGAGCTTGACCTGGTCCATGATAAGGATCCTGACCTAGAATAACCACCTTGGTTTCATCAAATGGAGAAAACTCAAATGCATTGAAAATATCTGAGCCTTTGGGATAACATTTATTGATCTTGTATTCTGATTTCACAAACTTAATAAGCGACTCAAAATAAGGTTTTTCGAACTCATCTTTTAAGATATTTTTCCAATTTGCTTCAATCTGAACCTCCATTTATTATACGTATTTTTGTGGAACTACGAATGTAGAATTTTAGTATGATAAACATAAGCGAAAAAGCCTTAATAGATTTAGAATTTCCAGCAGTTTGCTCACAATTGAGTCACTACTGTATAACAAACAAGGGACAAGAAAAAGCTTTAAAGCTTACTCCATACTCTTCTTATAAATCCATTCACTTTCACCTTAACCAGACAGAAGAATATAAATCGTCTGCTTTACAGGAAAAACCTATTCCTAACCATGGGTTTGAGAGTGTCGATGAAGCCATCAAAATTTTAAACATTGAAGGCTCTGTCATGGAGTTGAACGGATTTAGGAAAATTTTGAATCTTTCTGAAACCTGTAATATTCACATCAAGTATTTTCAAAAATATAAAGAATTGTATCCAAACCTTTACAGGTCTACTCAGCCAATCGAATACACTACAGCGATTGTAGATGAGATACATCGAATTATTGACAAATTTGGAGATATTAGAAATGATGCTACACCTGAATTATTCAGGATTAGGAAGACGATAAATGTTGCAAAAGGAAAAATCAACTCGAGTTTTTCAAAAGCATTATCCAAATATAGCAGTTACAGTTATCTTGATGATATAAAAGAGTCTGTTGTAGACAGCGTTAGAGTTTTGGCAGTTACTGCTATGCACAAGCGAAAAGTGAAAGGGGCTATGTTGGGAAGCTCAAAGTCTGGGAATATTGTTTACATCCAACCCGAGGAGACTCAACAGTCTGAGAGAGAATTGGATGAAGCTGTATACGAGGAAAAAGAGGAAATCAATAAGATTCTGAAAGCACTCACGAATTATTTAAGACCATTCGTAGATCTTTTGAAACAATATCAAAATTACTTAAGTGAGGTTGATTTAATTTCAGCAAAAGTAAAATACGCTGAACTTTACGACGGCTTACTTCCAAAAATTACAGCTGAAAAAGAGATTTACCTCAAGGACGCTTATCACCCTCTTTTACTGATAAATCACAACAAAATTGGTGAAAAAACTTATCCACAGGATATTACATTAGATGACTCCCAACAAATCATCGTGATTTCTGGTCCTAATGCAGGCGGAAAAAGTATCACCTTGAAAACTATTGGTCTAGTACAAATCATGCTCCAAGCTGGTATGTTGGTCCCAGTGCATGAATATTCCAGAATTTGTTTTTTCGATAAAATACTCACAGATATTGGCGACAATCAAAGCATAGAAAATCATTTAAGCACCTACAGTTATCGCTTGAAGAACATGAGAAAATTCTTAAAAACATGCGATGACAAAACATTGTTCCTAATCGATGAATTTGGAACAGGTTCCGATCCTGAACTTGGAGGTGCTTTAGCTGAAACTTTTCTTGAAGTTTTTCATGAGAAAAAAGCCTATGGCATTATTACAACACATTACGCCAATTTGAAAATGATGGCTAATGAAAATCCAGAAATTGTTAATGCCAATATGGCTTTTGATAGTTATACCATGGAGCCATTATTTGAACTTAAACTTGGAGAAGCAGGGAGCTCATTTACTTTTGAGGTCGCTCAGAAAAACGGAATTCCTTTCAGCTTAATCAACAGGGCTAAGAAAAAAGTTGAACGTGGCAAAATCAGGTTTGATAAAAGTATCGCCAAGTTGCAAATGGAACGTTCTAAGCTTGCAAAAACAAATTCAGAATTAAAGTCAAAAACCGACGAAACCCGAAAAGAACAAGAAAAGCTTGATGAAATCAATTCTAAAATTCAACAGAAACTGGAAAGTTATCAAGAGCTTTATGATAGCAACCAACGCATGATTGGTATTGGTGAAAAGGTTGATAAAATTGGCCTACAATATTTTAACAATAAAAATAAAAACCAACTCTATTCCAATATCTTAAAAATCATCGAGCGTGAGAATTCAAAACGAATCAAGCAAACTCGAAAGGATGAGAAAATTCAAAGAGAAAAGGAGAAGAGAATAAAAGAGGAGGCTCAAGAAAAAGTCGAAAAAATAAGAACTAAAAAGAAAAAAGAGAAGATAAAGGAAGAAAATAATGCTTCCAAAACTCCTGATAAACCTGTACTGAAAGAAGGAGATTCCGTAAGAATTTACGACGGAAGAGCTGTGGGAACAATCGATAAATTTGAAAAAGGAAAAGTAGTCGTCAACTATGGAATGTTTACCACCAGTGTTTCCGATGACCAATTAGAACTTGTAAAGCGAGCAAAATAATGGATTTACCAGAAGATAAAAAAGTTGTTCTTTTTGATGGTGTTTGCAATTTCTGCAATGCTTCGGTAAGGTTTATCATGAAAAGGGATAAAAAAGATATTTTCAGGTTTGCTTCATTACAGAGTGATTTAGGTCAAAAATTAACTTCAGAACGTGGAATTAACACTTCAAAAATTGATTCTATAATTGTAATAGACCCAGGAAATGCCTATTATATTAAATCAACAGCCGCTTTAGAAATTAGTAAAGACCTAAGCGGATTATACCCCGCATTAAGTCTTTTTTTATTTTTACCAGAAGGCTTTAGAAATGTTATTTATGACTATGTAGCAAGAAATCGTTACCAATGGTTCGGAAAGTCAGAAACATGTCCGATGCCCTCAGAAGATGAACAATCGAGATTTCTAGATACTTAATTAAGATTTAAATATTGGAAGAATTTTAGTTGAAACCTCTCCAAATCCAATTCTAACTTCATAGTTCTGACAATAACCACGTAGTATCACAGTATCATTATCTTCAATAAACCTGCGCTCTTGTCCACCTTTAAGTTTTATAGGCTTAGAACCATTCCAAGATAATTCCAGCATTGAACCATAGGATTCTGGTGTTGGACCGGAAATAGTTCCACTAGCCATCAAGTCCCCACTATTTACAGGACATCCATTTACTGTGTGATGAGCCAATTGCTGACTCATATTCCAATACATGTACTTAAAATTGGACTTAGTAATCGTAGTTTCTTCGCCCTTATCTGGTTGAATTGACACCGACAAACTGATGTCAAAACTCTTTTTGCCAATTGTTTCAAGATATGGTAATAACTTTTTAACTGGAGAAGGTCCTTCAACTCTGAAGGGTTCTAAAGCATCCAAAGTGACAATCCAAGGTGAAATTGAACAACCAAAGTTTTTGCCTAAAAAAGGTCCTAAAGGCTGGTACTCCCATTTTTGGAGATCTCTCGCACTCCAATCATTAAAAAGAACCATTCCGAAAATATAGTTCTCTGCTTCTGCTGCTGGGATAGGTTCACCTAAAACATTGCTGGCTGTGGTGATAAATGCCATTTCAAGTTCAAAGTCCAAATGCCGTGTTGGGCCAAAAATAGGCTCGTCAGATCCTTTTGGTAATTTTTGACCTTGAGGTCTATGAATTGGAATTCCACTTGGCACAATGGATGAACTTCTTCCATGGTAACCTATAGGTGCGTGTAACCAGTTAGGTAGTAATGCATTGTCTGGATCACGGAACATTTTACCAACATTTGTAGCATGTTCTTTACTGGAATAAAAATCTGTATAATCCCCAACCTGAACAGGCATCTGCATTTCGATTTCGTTCAAAGTAAAAAGGATAGTTTCCTTGTCTTTAGTATTCGATTTCAATTCATCATTTTTGACATCAAATAACTCTGCGACTCTATTCCGAACCGCTCTCCATGTTTTTCTCCCATCTGCAATAAAGTCATTTAGACTATCTTGAAGAAAAATATCATCTGTAAGCGGGATATCTTTAAAGTACCCTAACTGGTGCAAAGCCCCTAAATCTATAGCATAATCGCCGATACGAGTTCCAATTGTGATGATGTCATCACGAGTAAGAAAAACGCCAAAAGGGATATTTTGAATTGGAAAATCAGTGTTATCTGGAAGATCCAACCACGTTTGTCTTGAGGGATCATTTGCTTTTAAGGACATAAGTTAAGGTTTAGGGATTTCAAATTAATCTTAAAACTTCCTTCAAATATATTATTTTAACTGTATTAACCATCCAAATTAGTTAATTTTGAATCACATTTAACTTTAAAATATAAAGATGAAAGATAAGGCTATTTCAGACTTAATTCTTGAGGAAAAAAACAGACAAACCAATGGTTTGGAATTGATTGCAAGTGAGAATTTTGCAAGCCAAGATGTGATGGATGCTGCAGGATCTGTTCTTACCAACAAATATGCTGAAGGTTATCCGGGCAAACGCTACTATGGTGGTTGCGAAGTAGTAGATAAAGTTGAAGACCTCGCAAGAGAACGATTAAAAAAATTATTTGGCGCAGAATATGCCAATGTTCAACCTCACTCCGGTTCTCAGGCAAACACCGCAGTTTTTTCTATTTGTTTAAAGCCTGGGGATAAAATCTTAGGATTTGATCTTTCTCATGGTGGTCATCTTACGCATGGTTCTCCTGTTAACTTTTCTGGTAAGCTTTATGATCCTGTTTTTTACGGAGTTAAAGAATCAACTGGTCTTATCGATTACGATATGGTAAGGAAAGTTGCACACAAAGAAAAACCAAAAATGATTATCGCTGGTGCCTCTGCTTACTCCAGAGAAATCGACTATAAAACCTTTAGAGAAATTGCAGATGAAGTTGGTGCAATTTTATTGGCAGATATGGCCCATCCTGCAGGACTCATTGCTGCCGGATTGTTACAAAGTCCTATTGAATATTGCCATATTGTAACTTCTACAACACATAAAACCATACGTGGTCCCCGCGGAGGAATTATTTTAATGGGCAAAGATTTTGAAAACCCATTTGGCGAAAAACTCAAAAATGGAAATCTAAAGAAAATGTCGAGCATGCTGGACAGTTCAGTCTTTCCTGGAAATCAAGGGGGACCTTTAGAACATATTATCGCTGCAAAAGCAGTTGCTTTTGGCGAAGCTTTGACAGACGAATTTGTAGATTACCAAAAGCAAGTGATCAAAAACGCTTCAGCCTTAGCTAAAGCATTTATGGAAAGAGATTATAAAATTATTTCAGGTGGAACAGATAATCACATGATATTGATTGACCTCAGAAATAAAAATATTTCAGGTAAGCAAGCTGAAGAAGCACTTGGTGTGGCTGGAATTACAGTTAATAAAAACATGGTTCCTTTTGATGATAAGTCACCATTTGTAACTTCAGGAATTAGAATTGGTACTCCTGCTATAACTACAAGAGGCTTACAGGAAAATGAAATGGAAAAAATAGTTAACTTGATTGATGATGTTATCAAAAACTTTGAAAACACATCCCATCTTGAATCTATCAGGGAGCAAGTTCATTCTATGATGAGTCAGAAACCTTTATTTGCTGAAACAGTGAAGAGTTAGGTCAATAAAATTGCAGAATACTTATAAAAATTAAACACCCGGCCTTAGTAACTTAAAGCAGGGTGTTTTTATTTATAAAGCCCTTTGACATTTTGGATTAACTTAGGCCATTTAGAAATTTAAAATAACAAGGTCAATCTTCAAACTGAATACTCTGGTATGCACCTAAATCTGGATTTTGAGTTCTATCTTTCCCCAAAATATCAAAGGGTACTATGTTCGCTGTATCCTGGTTTCCAACTCCATTCGCAGCTGATTCTTCACCAATAATCATTTGGTTTTCTTCAGTGTTTTGAAACTGAGGTGCTTCATTAGTAATTAAATTCTCAAATAAATCTGGATTTTCAAAGTCATATAGTTCATTGTCCGTATACTGATTATTGATATCGTTGAAACGTAATAGAGTATTCTGAAACTTATAATTAAACTCAGCTTGATCTGATTTATTAAAAAGTAATTCTATGGATTCATTACCATAAATGATACAATTACTAAAATTGACATCAAGATCTGAAACAAAAAGAGTTTCACCTGCTTCCAAATTATTTTCTATAAGAACTGCAGGGAATTGTCTAAAACTATTTCTCCAATAATTGGTAAATGTTGAATGCCTAAAATTATATCGACCCCCAAGAGAAAGATTTAAAGAGGACTGCCCACTATTATTAATCACTAAATTCTCTGCATCTACGAAGCCAGTTCGAGCCAATAATCCAACATTAGCCGAGTTGTAAATTTGTGTATTTTTAATTTTCAAAGTTGGTTCTGAGGATCCATCATTGGAATCCATTAGAATACCAACTGTCGAATTTTTTATAGTCACATAGTCAAATTCATGACCAGTACTACCTTCAGTAAGCCATATAGCAGCCCATTGTCCTGGAACATTAGAAAATTCAGGTTCAAGTCTATCTCCTTCAAAAATTATTTCGTTTTCCAAGAGATCAGTTGAGCTTAAACTTCCTTTTGCTTTCAAAGATGCACCGTTGGAAACTATAATACCACTATTTTCATGAAAATGAACTCTCGCTCCAGGCTCTATTGTTAAGGTTTCTCCTGAAGGTACTCCCGCAAAACCGTAGATCACGTAGGGCTTTTCATTGGTAAACGTCAAATGCTCTTGATCTAAAATAAATCCATCTATTTGTATTTCTTCTCCTTCAGCATCAAGACCAAGACTCAAGGTTTCTGTGGATCCGTCTTGAAACCTCTCCGGAAATAAAAAATTAGCATCCTGGATCAAAGTTACAAGTTCCACTTTTTGCTGATTTGCCCCAGAATCAAAATTGACTTGATCCGTATATAAAAATGAAAGTTGATTTTGACTCAATTCTTGAATATCTGCAGTAACTTCCACAAACACAAAAATGCTATCTCTAGATAATATATTAATGTTATTTATGGTTTTACCAGCTACTCCATCTACATTTAATCTAAAATTTGAATTCCCTCCTTCATTTAGTTGAATCGTGGGAATAATGATGTCCTGACTACTCCTATTGTAGACTTTAAAGCTATAAGTACTAGAACCAATATTGGTAAACACCGTATCAAGATAAAGCGTATCCTGAGAAAATTCCAGTTCTCCAAAGCTAGGTTCGGACTCAAAATCATCCCTACATGAACTCAAGACTATGAACATTAGAATTGAGACTAAAAGAAAAAACTGTTTCATAAATTTGTATAAGGAATTGGATGCTAGTAATTGTGAATTTATTTTTCAGTGAGTTTCACTTCAAAAAGTTTATCCCAATTCTTACCTGTTACAAAAAGTCTATCGGAGTTTTTATGGTAAGCAACTCCATTCAACACATCCAATCTTGAATGCTGCTTAACTTTGTCCCTGAGTCCTCTAAAGTCAACAACACCATCAACAGCACCGGTTTTAGGATTTATGATTACCACGCCGTCCTTTTGATAAGTGTTGGCATAAATCTTATCTTCAACCCACTCCAACTCGTTAACTTGATTTAAAATAGCGTTGTTGGTCGTAGGCTGGATATAAAATTCTTCTTCGAGGCTTTCTTTATTTAAGATCCAAATTTTATCGGTGCCGTCACTTTTGTAAAGTTTTTCACCATCATTACAAAGCCCCCAACCTTCTTTACTTTCAGAATAAGCAAATTTATTGAGCATGTTCATAGTTTCGAGATCATAGACCAAACCTTCCTGAGATTGCCAGGTCAACTGATAAATCTTATCATTTAGGATTGTAAGCCCTTCTCCAAAATAAAATTGATCCAATTCCACTTTTTGAAGAACCTCCCCTGTTTCATAATTTACTTTTCTTAAACTCGACTCTCCACGCTGTCCTGTACTTTCATAAAGAGTATCACCGTGAAACTCCAATCCTTGAGTATACGCCAAAATATCGTGTGGGTATGTATTTACAACTTCATACGTGTATAACAATGGTTTTTTACTATTCAAAATTTTGATGGTTTCAGAAAATTTTACCTCTTCTCCATTAACTTCAAGAAGTATCTCTAGGCTATGATTTCCTAATTTTACTTGAGATAAATCAAAAGAAAAGGACTCTGATAATTTGAGGTCTGATATAATTTCATTTTGAAATCTAATTTGTACTGAATTTACCTCGTGATCTTTCAATGCTTTTATATTTCCTTTAAGCACCTCGCTATTATTTAAAGTTTTGGATTTATTATCTAACTGAATTTTAAAATCTTTAGATAAATCTTCATCACAAGAAAAAAGAATTAATGTTAAAAATATGAATACCAACAACTTAAAATTTCGCATAATTTTCAATTTGAAATACAAAGTAAAAATAGGGAATTAGAATAGAAAACAACTTGTTGAAGTTAAATAAGATTGTATATTTGCAACCGGCAAGTCCTACACAACCAGCTCCTTTCGAATCCCCCAGGGCGGGAACGCAGCAAGGGTAGATAGTTGTAGCGGTGTGATGTAGGTAGCTTGCCTTTTTTTATTCCCAAACCTTTCCCTCATTTTTTTCTTAAGCCTTTAAGTTGGATATTTGCGTAAAAACGTAAACTTAATGCAAAACGTCGTATTGATTACTGGAGCCTCTTCAGGGATCGGAAAATCTATTGGCGAATATTTAGCCAAACATAACTACAAAGTCTACGGAACTTCAAGACAGCCTAAGCAAGATGAAATCAACGGAATTCATTTCCTGAAACTTGACGTAACCAATACAGAAAGTGTAAAATCTGCAGTTGATATTCTTATTAAGAAAGAAGGAAGAATAGATTTTCTTATCAATAATGCTGGCGTTGGAATCACCGGACCAATGGAAGAAATTCCTGAGGAAGAGCAAAAGAATATTTTTGAAACTAATTATTTTGGACCCTTAAGAGTCATAAACACTGTATTACCGCATATGAGGTCAAATAAAGAAGGTTTCATTATTAATATTACCTCCATTGCTGGCCATATGGGACTTCCTTTTAGAGGATTTTATTCTGCCACTAAAGGTGCGTTAGAGTTGACTACTGAGGCTTACCGGATGGAATTGAAAGCTTTCAACATCAAAATGTGTAATGTTGCTCCTGGAGATTTTGCGACCAACATTGCTACAGGAAGATACCATGCTCCGATTCAAAAAAACTCTCCTTATAATGAAGTTTATGAGAAAAGCTTGAAGCTTATGGACGAGCATGTGGATCATGGAAAAGATCCAAGTCTCATGGCAAAAAGTGTACATGTCATCATGCAAAAATCGAATCCAAAAATCCATTATAAAGTTGGCGATTTTACTCAAAAAATATCAGTTTTTCTCAAACATATTCTTCCTGATAAAGTTTTTGAAAAAATGCTGCTTAAACACTATAAACTGTAAATTTGTAATTAAAACACATTCATATGAAATTTTTTATTGATACAGCAAATATTGACCAGATCAAAGAGGCTCAGGATCTTGGGATTCTAGATGGGGTAACTACCAATCCATCTTTAATGGCTAAAGAAGGAATCACTGGTGAAGAAAATATTAAAAATCACTACATCAAAATTTGTGAAATTGTAGACGGCGATGTAAGTGCCGAAGTTATTTCTACTGATTTTAAAGGGATTGTAAAAGAAGGTGAAGCTCTTGCAAAACTTCATAACCAGATCGTAGTAAAAGTTCCAATGATAAAAGAAGGTATAAAAGCCATTAAATATTTTTCAGAAAAAGGAATCAGAACTAATTGTACGCTTGTGTTTTCTGTTGGGCAAGCGCTTCTTGCAGCCAAAGCTGGAGCTACATACGTTTCTCCATTTATTGGTCGCTTGGATGATATTTCTACAGATGGTTTGAATCTGATCGAAGAAATAAGATTGGTGTACGATAACTATATGTTTGAAACACAAATTTTGGCAGCCTCAGTAAGACACACCATGCACATCATTGACTGTGCTAAACTTGGTGCTGATGTTATGACTGGACCATTGTCTTCTATTGAAGGACTTTTAAAACATCCTCTAACCGATAGTGGATTGGAAAAATTCTTAGCTGATTATAATAAAAATAACTAGTCATTAGTCGAAAATGATTACTTAATATAACTTGAAAGGTGTTCTCAAATTAATTTGAGAACACCTTTCTTTCGTTTAACCCGGCTTAGGGATTGTAGTAGAAATCCTGCAAGCCTAAAAGCTTATAAAACTAAAGTCCAGCTGGCGACCTAAGAAGCCGAGCTGGACTTTTTAGTTTTATGCTTTTGGGTCGAAGCATTGAAACGGAAAGCCCGACCGCGCCTTTTTAGGTGCGGGAAGCTCCAAAAAAGTTAAGCAGTTTGCATTTCCATGCTTGTGATAGTTTCCAGAAAATACTCATGCTGTTCTTGAGTGTAATCCAAATGTGTGACCAATCGCATTTTGCCATTTCCCATATTACTGATTCGGATACCTTTTTCTTCGAGATCTCTCATAAACTTAACCTCATCTATATGTGGCTGTAAATTGAAGATAACAATATTAGTTTCAACGTGATCCACAGCTTTGATCAACGGATGCTTATTCAAAACCTTCTCGATATCTTTGGCTCTTTGGTGATCAATATTCAATCTCTCGACATGATGATGTAAGGCATAATAGGCCCCAGCAGCCATATAACCCACCTGTCGCATTCCGCCACCAAGCACTTTCCTTACTCTTATGGCGTTTTTCATCAGGTCGTCATTTCCCATCAAAACTGTGCCCATGGGTGCGCCAAGACCTTTGGATAGACATAATGAAATCGTATCAAATTCTTTCCCGAAATCTTTTGGATCGTGGTTGTTAGCAACAATGGCATTATAAAGTCTGGCACCATCAAGGTGTAATCCTAAGCCGTGCTTATCGCAGACTGTACGTATAGATCGAATGGTTTCTAAGTCATAACAAGCACCGCCACCTTTGTTGGTCGTGTTTTCCAAACACACCAAGGAGGTTAAGGGACTGTGGTAAAAATCTGGCGGATTAATGGCTTCTTCAACCAAATTGGCTGTGATTTTACCCTTATCACCGTCTACAAGTTTGCAGGATACTCCGCTGTTGAAGGAAACGCCGCCGCCTTCATAATTATAAACGTGAGCCCATTTATCACAAATCAATTGTTCGCCAGGTTGCGTATGCAGCTTGATGGCAGCCTGGTTGGACATGGATCCTGTTGGGAAATACAAAGCGGCATCCATACCAAACAAATCGGCTAGATACGTTTCCAGCTGATTGACGGACGGATCTTCTTTGTACACATCATCGCCAACTTCTGCATTTATCATATAATCCAACATCTCTTTGGTTGGCCGTGTCACTGTATCACTTCTTAAATCAATTTTCATTTAAGTACTTTTATTCGAAAATAAACATAATTAGATTGATGACCACCGAGATAATTTCTAAATTTGACAAAACTTCTAACTATGATCAATTCAGACTCCATAAAGACCATTAACGAGCGTATCACTTCCCTAAACCAGTATCTTTGACTTAGATGCTAAACGCGTAAAAGTTTCCAACGAAGAAGAAAAAACCTTTGCTCCAGATTTCTGGGATAAACCTCAAGAGGCTCAAAAATTGATGCAAGCCATCAATGATGAAAAACAGTGGATCAAAAGTTTTGATGAAGCCAAACTTAAGGTAGAAGATGTCAACGTTTTGTTTGAATTTTATGAAGAAGGTGATGTGTCAGAAGAGGAAATTCAAGAGCGATATAGCGAGGCCCTGGACCTCATTGAAGACTTAGAGTTCAAAAACATGCTTTCTGAAGATAGTGACCCGCTCACAGCAATTCTTCAAATCACAGCTGGAGCAGGTGGTACCGAAAGCTGTGACTGGGCAGAAATGCTAATGAGAATGTACATCATGTGGGCTGAACGAAAAGGATTTAAAGTAAGAGAACTCAATCACCAATCTGGCGATGTGGCTGGAATTAAGACAGTCACCTTGGAAATTGAGGGGGAATATGCTTTTGGTTGGCTGAAAGGTGAAAACGGCGTACATCGATTAGTCAGGATTTCTCCCTTTGACAGTAATGCTAAACGCCACACTTCATTTGCTTCAGTTTATGTGTATCCACTAGTAGATGACACCATTGAAATCGACATCAATCCATCTGACATTAACTGGGATTTTGCCAGATCTGGTGGTGCCGGAGGACAAAACGTCAACAAAGTTGAAACCAAAGCCATTTTGACTCACCACCCTAGCGGCATTGTAATACATAATTCTGAAACTAGATCTCAACTTGAAAACAGGCAGAAAGCCATGCAAATGTTGAAATCTCAACTTTATGAAATTGAGTTAAAAAAACAACAAGCAGCAAGAACAGAAATTGAATCTGAAAAGAAAAGCATAGAATGGGGATCACAGATTCGTAATTATGTGATGCATCCCTACAAGCTTGTGAAGGATGTGAGAACAGGTCATGAAAGTGGAAATGTAGACGATATTATGAATGGTCATATTGATTCCTTTTTGAAAACCTTCCTGATGAGCAGCGGACAGAAAAAAGAAACAGATACCTTATGATTACAATATACCATAACCCAAGATGTAAAAAGTCCAGAGAAGGTTTAGCCATACTCGAGAAATCCGGACATAAATTTGAAGTCGTAAAATATTTAGAAGAAATTCCTTCCAAAGAAGATTTAAAATCTATACTTGACAAACTCAACATCTCTCCAATGAATTTAGTGAGGACTCAGGAAAAAATCTGGAAAGAAAACTTCAAAGGAAAATCACTTTCAGATGCAGAAGTAATTGACGCCATGCATGAACATCCAAAATTGATTGAACGCCCGATTGTCATCAACGGTGACAAAGCGGCCATTGGAAGACCGCCTGAAGATATTAAAGGAATTCTTTAATAAATATTGAAAGCACGTAAAGTGTAGGCCTTCGTAAATTGAACTTTAAAAACAAAGCATGAATTCAGTTGAAATAAATTCAGAAGTTAAAGATGAATACCAACATTGGGCATTAAGCCAAAAAATACTCGAAGATGTTTTTCAGTATTTATCAGTGAAAGGAAATAAATCAGAAGTAAAAGCTGGACTAGAAAACACACTGATGAATTTACAGCCAAGTCATGAAATTTATGGTCAGGATTTATTTTTGAAAGTTGACTATGATTCGATAAAGTCAGGATTTGGATATGCGAATTTAATTCTGACTGAGATTGAGACACAGCACTGTTTTCAATTGATTAAGGATGCTTCAAAAACTTACTTTGAAACTATTGAAACTCCTAAGGAAGCAAAAATTGACACCAATCTGTTTGAAATCGGCAATTTCAAATTGAAACGAAACCAATATATCGACAAAGCTTTCAATTATGTGGAGTCCAAATCTGATGAGGCTAAAGCAACAAATGCCATTTTGAGATCAGCTTTAAGATATGGTTCCATCTATGCTGAAACCAGACACATCGGCCCACCCCAAAAGGTATATGATTTATTTTATGAGTGGGGAATAAGAAATGAAGGTTTTGCATCCCCCTTCAATGCTCGGGTATTAGGAAAATCAGAAGCCCAGTTTTATAGTTTATTTGAAGATACCGATAGTATATTTGGAAGTGGTGGAAGCTTTTTCAATCTAAGTAAGCCAGAAAACCCAGGTGATTGGTGCCTGGATCCACCTTTCACAACCGAAATAATGTCTAAAGTAGATTCCATCCTTAAAAACTGGTTGGAAGCTTATAAAAACTTAAGCTTTTTACTCATCATCCCTGAAAGTCATACTCCAGAAAACAAACCTGATGAAACAGTGACTTTGAAAAAAGACATTCATTATTATGAGGGTTTGGAGGGAGTCTTAAAACCTTTACCAGTTAATGTTTGCATTCACAGATATGGCAAGCTTGATGGTTTTTCTGCTGAAGCCATTCTAGAGGGTTATTCCAAATAAAAAAGCTGGTTTGAAAAAGATTTTCAAACCAGCTTTTTAAATACATTTAGATAACTCAATTAGGAATTAGTCATGTCCTCTGGTCTTACCCATTTGTCAAATTCTTCTTCAGTAGTATAACCTAACCTAACGGCTTCTTGTCTTAAAGTTGTTCCGTTTTTATGAGCAGTATTGGCAATTTCTGCTGCTTTGTAGTATCCTATTTTCGTATTTAAAGCAGTAACCAACATCAATGAATTTCTCAACAATTCATCAATACGTTCTTGATTTGGATCAATGCCAGCAGCGCAGTTTTCATCAAAAGACACACAGGCATCACCAATTAATTCTGCAGACTGCAAAATATTCGCAGCCATCACAGGTTTGAAGACATTCAGTTCAAATTGACCTTGCATACCTCCTACTCCAATGGCTACATCATTTCCCATAACCTGAGCACAAACCATCGTCAACGCTTCACATTGAGTCGGATTCACTTTTCCTGGCATGATCGAGGAACCTGGTTCATTGGCCGGAATGGTAATTTCACCTATCCCGCTTCGTGGTCCGGAAGACAGCATTCTGATATCGTTTCCAATTTTATTCAATGATACGGCTAGTTGCTTTAATGCGCCGTGAGTTTCTACCAAGGCGTCATGAGCAGCAAGTGCTTCAAATTTATTTTCAGCAGAGACAAATGGAAGATTAGTGAATTCTGCAATGTATTGTGCGACTTTATCAGCATATCCTTCTGGAGTGTTGAGTCCAGTTCCGACTGCTGTTCCACCCAAAGCTAATTCTTGTAAATGAGGTAAAGTGTTTTCTAAAGCTTTTAGTCCGTGATTCAATTGTGAAACATAGCCGCTAAACTCCTGACCTAAGGTCAATGGAGTCGCATCCATGAAATGTGTTCTTCCTATTTTAACTACATCTTTAAAAGCTTTAGCTTTATTCTGAAGTTGATCTCTAAGTTGTGAAACCCCTGGAATAGTAACTTCTACGATTTTTTTATAAATCGCAATATGCATTCCTGTAGGAAATGTATCATTGGAAGATTGAGATTTGTTGACATCATCGTTTGGAGAGACGAACTTGTCGCCTTTTCCTAATTCATGGCCTTGCAATTGGTGAATTCTATTTGAAATCACTTCATTCACATTCATATTGCTTTGAGTTCCAGAACCTGTTTGCCAGATGACTAATGGAAACTGATCATCATGTTTTCCTTCCAAGATTTCATCACAAACCTGAGCAATCAAATCTCTTTTTTCTTCTTCAAGAACTCCTAATTCTGCATTTGTAAATGCTGCAGCTTTCTTTAAATAAGCAAATCCGTAGATGATTTCTAAAGGCATAGAAGCCTGTGGTCCAATTTTAAAATTATTTCTCGAACGCTCAGTTTGGGCAGCCCATAATTTATCGGCAGGAACCTGAACATCGCCTATGGTATCTTTTTCTATTCTGTAAGACATAGTATGAATTTTTGTTTGTCAAATTTAAGAAATATTAAATTGAGTAAACTTTAAAGTCAACTTTCTGAAGAATTATTTTAAAGAAATAGGAGCTTGTATTTCATTGTTTAATTATCTTTGCAGAAACAAAATTTAATCTGATGTTCGAATTTGATCAATATTTAGGGTTTTTACTTTTTTTACTCATCTTAACCATAGGTTTTTGGTTATTGATTTTTTTAACGGCAATTATCCCGTATTGGATTGGGGGTTCGTTGATTGAACGTTTAAAAGAAATCAAAGACAGTAAGAAAAAGAAAGACGACTAAATCAACATATGTTTTTAAACAAAAAAGGCAGGAAATAAATTATTTCCTGCCTTTTTTATTTATTTAGTGGTTATGCTTTACTGAGCACCAAATTCACCATCCCCATAATCTTCATCTCCTCCGCGTCTCTGATCTCTTTTCTGTTGATTAAATCTATAGACCACTGTTGCCGTGACCTGTCTCACCCTCCACTGGAATGAACTGTCATCTATAAATGTGGGTGCTACAGTAAATTGATCTCTTCTTCTCGAATTAAATAAATCTCTGACATTTAAAGACACCGTCAAGTTATCATCTTTCAAAAAATCTTTACTTAAGCCCATATCCACAGATGCAATAGGGTCGGTTTTTGTTTGAGCATTCTCTCTTGGCCCTCTGTAGAAGGCATTGGTTTGCCATTGTATTTTCCATGGCAAAATGATATTAGAACTGAAGCGTCCAAAATAACTTTCATTAGTGGCTCCAAACGGCGTACCTTCAAAATCACCTTCACTTTCAAATCTAAAATAATTAAAACTCAAATTAGTTCTCAACCATTTGGTAGGGTTATAAAGCACACCAACTTCAGCTCCATAGCGTTCTTCTGTAGCTAAATTAATAGGTATATTTTCGATAATTTGTATATTATCGCCTTCAGTCCTTCTTCCAGAATCTCTTCGTATTCTTTCAAAAGCATCTGTTTCTCTCTGAAAATAAACAGAACTTGTAAGAGTTAATTTTTCCCATCGTTTTAAATAGCCCAAGTCAAATGCACTGGCGAAAGAAGGATTTAGATTTGGGTTTCCTTGAAATACATTCACCCGACTCGACTGAGAAGGAAAAGGATTTAAAAACCAGCTTCTTGGTCGATTAATTCGCCTATTGTAACCTAAAGTTACATTCTCATCATCTCCTAATTCATAAACTAGATTTACTGTGGGAAAAAAACCGCCAAAATTTTTATCAAAATCTAAATCATCTAAGAGGTCTGGAGATGAAACATCATCTGGAAATAAGGGTGTGGTAGTACCAATCAATTGAGTTTGCTCATAGCGCAATCCTAGCAAATATGAAAATTTACCGACTTTATCGCCATATTGAGTATAGACTGCCGTAATATTTTGTTGAAAATCAAAATCACTAGAAATATCAGCATTTGGTGTTACTTCGCCTTCTACGAGTCTATCTACCAAAAATCTTTGATTTTGATCTGAATAATCTCCTCTAAAGCCGGCTTCAAATTGAGCATCGCCAAAAGGTAAAACATAATCCGCTTGAACTAGAAAACTTTCCCTAAATTCAGTTTCTAACACATCTTGAAAAGCGACTACTGAGTCCACTGGTGACAATTGGTCTTCATTAATTATAGCTGTTTTAGTTTCATCGCTATTTGAATACTGCAAATCTGCAGTTAGTTTATGATCTCTGTTTTCTTTATCAAATCGCTTTTCATAATTTATTGCATATTGAAAACGCTCGTCCTCTTCTAGCTCATCCTCTATTCTTATTGTATTACTATCGAAAATTTCAGTATTTGTTGAGTCTAAAACAAATCTATCATTCAAATTGGTAGTTACGTCACGATCATCACCTAATCGTCCAAAGAAACTAGCGGTAATGGAGGACATATCATCTATAAAGTATTCCACCCCAGCATTAATATTATAATTTTGACCATTTCTATCATACTCCCGATCTTCAATAACTCTGCTAAAATCATCATCATCAGGATCTAAGTACTGAGTATCGGAAAAAGCATTACCAGGTCTTGTTCGATCCGTGTATCCTAAACTGGTAAATATATTGAACTTGTCTGTTCTTAAATTTAAATCTGCAAAAGCACCTGTATTTTTAGGATCGCCTAAAGTTCCTCTCAATGAACCGTTGAAACCTAGTGTCTTTTCTCTTTTGAGAATAATATTGATAATTCCTGCTGAACCTTCCGCATCGTATCTGGCTGATGGGCTAGTGATGACCTCAACCGATTCAATTGCATCTGCTGGCAGCTGTTGGAACACGTCCTGATCCCCGAAACCTGCCACTGAAGATGGTTTTCCATTAATCAAAATTCTTACATTTTCATTACCACGTAAGCTTATTGCTCCATCGATATCTACTGTTACTGATGGTACATTACCCAAAGCATCACTAACGGTCCCTCCGGAAGTTGTTAGATCTTTACCAACGTTATAAATTTTCTTATCGAGTCTTACTTCTACTTGTGTAGTTTCAGCTACAACTGTGACCTCATCAAGCTCCCCAGCTTTAGCACCTAGCCTTATAGTTCCAAGATTAGTGTCTTTATCGATGGTAAAATTATTCATCCTTTTCACTTCAAAAGATATATATTCAATTTCAAGATTATAGGTTCCCTTCTCTAGTTTGATTGAGAAAACCCCATCTCTATTAGTTACTCCACCGTTCACAACACTGCCATCCTCGATACTTTTGGCTGAAATTGATGCGTATTCCAGTGGAAAATCCATTGAATCATCTATAACTTTTCCCGTTAATTCATACTTCTGAGCAAATCCAACTATAGGAAGGAAAGCAAGTATGATCATTATCTTTTTATACACTTATTTTAGTTTTAGTTCTCTTTTAAGACTTGAAGTTTCCTGCTCAGTTTAATCCGATGCCGTTAAAGTTGAGTTAAGGCTTTTAAAGCTGATTTATAGACGAATTTCATTCAATTTTTTGTGAGGTAGCCAGGTTGTTGTTATATTTCAACGAATTTAAGAACCTTAACATTGAAAGACATGTCAGAACAGAAAGATCCTAGGGATATAAACGAAGAAAACGTCTCAAAACCAGTTGAAGACATTTCAGAAGAGAGCTCTACAGAAACTCCAAAACAAGAAAAAACATCTTCTGTTACTGAAGCAAATTCAGAAAAGGGGAAAAAAGTGAGAAGTGCTTCAGAAACTATAGAAAATTCTGAAAAAAAATCTGCTGAAACTTCTTTAGATGAAGAGTCAACAGATGAAACTAAAGAAGTTTCTAAGGGAGAGGAAAAAGAAGTACCATCTTCTGGTCAAGATGAGGAAAATTCTGAAGACAATCCAGAGGTGAAAGATCAGGATATTGACGAGGCTAATGCTGAGGACAGCGAAGACAAGGATGTGGCCAGAAGACATGAGATAGAAATGAAGGATTATCATGCCATGTCTCTGGATGAACTTGTACTTGAACTTGAAAGCCTTGTGAAAAGAGAGAAGGTTCAATCCATCAAAGATCACGTTAATAATATTAAAATTGAGTTTGACAAAAAGTTTAATGACATAGTTGAGGAAAAGAAAGAGGAGTTTATAGCTGAAGGCGGAAATATTATAGATTTTCACTACTCCTCAACTGTCAAGAAAAACTTCAATAGCATTTATTTTGACTACCGAGAAAAAAGAGATCAACATTACTCTCAACTTAAGAAAAACCTAAGTTCAAATCTAAAAACCCGACTTGGTATCATAGAAGAGTTGAAGAATATGATAGGCTCTGGAGAAAGTATGAACTCAAGTTTCAAGCAGTTTAAAGAGCTTCAAGAGCGTTGGAAAAATGCAGGACCTGTTCCAAGAAACGATTACAGTTCAGTATGGAACAATTACCACCACCACATTGAGCGCTTTTATGACTTCTTACATTTGGATCGAGAGTTCCGGGATATGGATTTCAAACATAACTTGGATCAAAAAATCAAGATCATCAATCGTGCTGAAGAATTGACTCAGGAAAACGATGTCAATAGAGCTTTCCGTGAGTTGCAGTTACTCCACAAAATGTGGAAGGAGGAACTAGGGCCTGTAGCTAGAGAGTTCAGAGATGAGATTTGGGAGAAATTTAGCGAAGCTACAAGACTCATTCATGATAAGCGCCAAGCACATTTTGAAAAGCTAGATGAAAAGCGTGAAGAAAATCTGAAAGTTAAGTTGGAAATTATTGAGCAAATTCAGAAACTAACTGAAAGCAAAATCACTCAGCATAAAGATGCTCAAGAACGTATTAAAAATGTAAACAAATTAAGAGATCTGTTTTTCAAAGCTGGAAGTGTTCCAAGACAAAAACAAGACGCAACCTGGGATGCCTTCAGAAAAGCGACTCGAGAATTCAATAAAAATAAAAATGATTTTTATAAGGATCTAAAAACTGAGCAATACGAAAATCTTGAAAAGAAAAAAGAACTTATAAAAATTGCAGAAGAACATAAGGATAGTGATGATTTCAAGACCACTACTCCATTGATGAAGAAGATCCAAAACGACTGGAAAAAAATTGGTCATGTCCCTAGAAAGGATTCTGATAAAATCTGGAAGCAATTCAAATCAGCGTGCAATCATTATTTTGACAGGTTCCATGCCAATAAGAACAATGAAGATAATGAGGAAATGAAAGCTTTCAACCAGAAAAGAGAGCTCATCCAAAAACTCAAAGATGAAAAGATCAGTGATGATGAAGACAAAACAATTGCACTTGTAAAATCTTATATTTCTAAGTGGAATGAAGTTGGAATGGTACCAACCAACAAGCGCTACGTTGAAAATAAATTTAACAGAGCACTGGACCAAATTTTCAAGAGAATTGACATTAGTAAGACGGATGCAGAGTTGATGAAATATCAGAACAGGCTTCAAAATCTCGAAGAGTCAGATGATTCTCAACGAATTTATAAGGAGCAAACTTTTCTTAGGAAGAAAATTGATGACACTAAGTCTGAACTTCAACAGCTTGAAAACAACCTTCAATTTTTCTCAGTCGATGCTGATAGAAATAATCCACTCGTAAAAGAAGTGTATAGTAATATAGACAAGCTAAAAGATGATCTCGAAATGTGGAAAACGAAATTGAAGAAAATCAAAGAGCTTTAATGAGTAAAAGCAAACCAGAATCAAATTATAAATGTCCGCTATGCAACAGTATAGCGGATTATTTTTGCTCCATCGGTAAAAAAGGAAGAGACTATTACAAGTGTGTAACGTGTCATTCTGTTTTTCTTCATCCAAAAAAATATATCGATTATTCTTCAGAAAAATCCAGATATGAAGAGCATAACAACGATGTTGAAGACACCAGATATCAAAACTTTGTGAGTCCAATTACAAAAGCCATCCAGGCTCAATTTCCAAAAACTGCAGATGGAATAGATTATGGTTGTGGTACAGGACCTGTAGCCTCGGTAGTTCTGGAAGAAGATGGTTTTAAAGAAATAGCTTTATACGATCCTTTTTTTCAGCCCATTGAAGATAATCTATCCAAGACTTATGATTTTATCATTTGTTGCGAAGTAATGGAACATTTTTATAACCCTAAAAAAGAGTTCACTCTTTTACGAAATTTACTTAAGCCTAGTGGCAAGCTATTTTGCAAAACAAGTATTTTGAAAGATGATAGTGATGAAAATCACTTTAAAGATTGGTGGTACAACAATGATCCAACCCATGTCTTTTTTTATACTCCAAAAACTTTGAAATATATATCTCAAAAATTTAATTTTAAAAACGTTGAGATAGAACCGAAGTTAATCACCTTTGGTTAAGTATATCAGTCCAAATTAAACTTTGGAAACAAATCCTTCATTATATAACTGTAGTTAGGATCTAGGAAAAATGCCTTTTCATAGTGGTCTTTGGAATCTTCTAATTCACCAAGTTCAAAATAAATTCCTGCATATCTGTATTCTAATTCTGCAAAGTGAGGGAAAAAGTCTTCAGCATGTTTAAGAGTTTGCAGTGCATCCTCAAAATGCTTTAGATCGATAAGAATATCCAAACGTGTAATCCAAGTTTCTAGTTCGTAATTACCCAGCTCTAAGCTTTTTTTGAAACCAAAAGCAGAGTCTTTGATATTGTCCAACTCCAAATTGATGATAGCAAAATGCTTCCAGTACAAAACATTTTCTTCATCTATGTTGATAGCCTTATTAATGTAGTAAAGCGCTTTTTTATAATCCTTGATTTTCACATGATAGTCTGATAGGGCTAACCATACTTTATCTAGGAGCGGATCTTCATGTAATGCTTTTTTGTAATGTTTTAGAGCTTTTTCTGGATCATTGAGCTTCAAAAAACACTTACCTATTCTCAAGTAAGCAAAAGCAGTCGGGTCATCTATCTGAAGGGTCAATGTGTAACACTCTATTGCTTCTTTGTAACGACTTAATCTTTCTAAGACTTTACCTTTTTCGAGATAAGCTCCAATAAAATAATCATCTGAAATAATCGCAAAATCAAAAGCCTCAAGAGCTTTTTCATATTGTTTATTTTCAAAATATATTTTACCTAATTGATGCCAAGCGACTTCACAGTAAGGTTGGCGATCTAAAAAATCTTTTAGAAAAACTATAGCTTCTTCATTTTGATCTAAAAAATCGAAACAATAAATAATATTGTAGAGGGCTGTATAGTCATTTTCATCATTCTCCAGACATTGTATGTAACTTTCTTTGGCATTTTCAAAATCTTCAAGAAATAGATACTCCATACCCATTATGCTATGTATTTCAATAAGATCGTCTGCAAAATCCAGAGCCTCTTTTAAAATTTCAATAGCATCAAAATAAAGATCTTGTTTTGAATATATATTCGCAATCAAGATATAAATTTCTTCATTATTGGGCTCTAAAGCTTTAAGGCGCTCTAGTAACTCCATAGCCTTCTCAAACTTATCTTCAAATGTAAAAAGCTCAGCTTTCATCAAAAGTAAATTGACGGATTTTGGGTGCTGATCCAATGCAAGTTTGATAGCTTTTTTGGCCAATGCTAACCTTCCACTATCGATATAATGACCTATAATATTCTCAAATTCTGCAGCGTCAAAAAATAAGACCTCATTGGTTTTTAGCATCATTTCAAATTTCTCTATAGGAAAATCGAAGTCTTCGTTGTGAGAGGATCCTAGTTGCATATAAAATGATTTAATTTTAGGTTAAGGTAAACGTCTTTACTCAATAAAGAATAGAATTTTTAAAAATGTTATCCACAAGTTATTCACTTATTTTGGATTTTGAATATGAATCCAATATATCAATTATAATGCCACAGCCTTGGGCTATTTCTTCTTCAGATATAGTTAAAGGTGGGGATATTCTCACCGCTTTATTTTCGTAAAGTAACCAAAACAAAATAAGGCCTCTTTCTTTAGCTTCCAAAACCAAATGATTAGCAATATCCGAGGTTTTGAATATTGGAGCTAACATTAATCCCATCCCTCTTATTTCAGTAATCAACTGATGTGAAAGTAGTTTTCTGAATAACTTTTCCTTCTTTTCAATATCTTGAATGATGCTCGTTGTTGTCAAAACTTCCAGAGTGGCCTTACATGCAGAAGCAATTACAGGGTTTCCACCGAAGGTAGTAATATGGCCGAGTTTTGGTTTGTCGCTTAGTAAACTCATCAAAGTTTTAGAGGCTGTAAAAGCTCCAACAGGCAAACCAGAGGCCATAGCTTTTCCTATCACTAAAATATCTGGAACAATGTCAAAATGCTCAAAACCGAAAAGCTTACCGGTTCTTCCAAATCCTGGCTGAATTTCATCCAGAATTAATAAAGCACCAACGTTTTCACACCGTTGTTTTATCTTTTTCAGGTAATCGGTTTTTGGTACAATAAAACCTGCACCTCCCTGAATGGTTTCCAAGATGACAGCTGCCGTGTTTTTTGTAATGACATCTAGGCAGGTTTCTGTATTAAACTGAATGTGAGTGATGTCTCCAACTAAAGGTCGAAATGGAGCGATACGTTCTTCATAATCCATTAAACTTAAAGCTCCATAAGAATTACCATGATAGCAATTTCTGGCCGCAATAATTTGACTTCTTCCTGTAGCTCTTCTGGCTAACTTCATTGCTCCATCAATAGCTTCAGTTCCACTATTAACGAGATAAGTCTGTGATAAAGGTTCTGGCAAATGCTCTGCCAACAGTTTTGTAAAATCAACTGCAGGAGATTGGATATATTCACCATACACCATTACATGCATGTATTTGTCGAGTTGATCTTTGATCGCTTTAATAACTAATGGATGCCTATGACCAAGACCGCAGGCTGATACTCCAGCAACAAAATCTAAGTATTGTTTACCGTCGGTTGTATATATAAAAGATCCCTCAGCATGACTCACTTCCATACCAAGAGGATGAGGAGTCGTTTGAGCCTGATATTCTAAAAAATCACTCTTCATCAATTGGTTTTATAGTTTTAGGCTTTGGTGATTTCTCAAGTGCTTTTGGTGGAGTATTTTCTTTAATATTTTTCAGAGTGGAATTTTTCAAATTAGAATTTGAATTTAATTCATCCATACCTTCAAAAAAATCCTCATAAATTTCTGGATCTTTTATTCCCTTTATTTTAGGTAAAACTGGTCGCTCCCTACCTTTTAATAAATCAGCTTTGCTTGTAAGCCTTTCTTCTCCTCGCCAACTGAAGCCTTTCAATTCTTTGGAGTTTTCTGGAAATTGAGAACTTGGAAAAGTCTTTGAATCCACATTATTGTAATAAGTCACATCAAGAATCTCTTGCTCTTCCAGGAGAATTTTGATTTTTGCCGATAGGGATTTATCAATTCCTACAAGATCGGAACTATCATCTCTTACATAAAACAAAGATTCTGTGTTTTTAATGATATCCACCTCATAGATCTCATTGTTTTCAAAAAGTCCGTAAAGTTCCTTTCCCTTGATTTGATTATAACCTTCGATAGAATCTTTTTGAATCATAAAGGAATTTTCAAAAACTCTAAGAGAATCTAGTTTTTCAGTTTCAGTATTGCTAATTAGATGTATAGTATCTCCAGTGATTTGACTCTCTCCAGACCATAAAACTGGATTTCTTATCAGTTTGGTCAATCCGGTTTTTTCACTACTGTGAATGGAGTCAGCTTTGCCGCTCAGATCAAATTTGAATATTCTCGCGTCATAATAAGCTCTTATATCTCTATTATCTACTTCGCCGGTCACGAGCAATGTATCACTAGCCAGGTAAACAGAATCTTTCTCCTGTTTGATAGCTACTATTGGATTTTTAGTTATAAATAAAGAATCCTTTTTTCTGAACACCTCTGCATAATGACCAGTAATAAGCGACTGGTTTATAGTATCTGTAATCTTTATATTATTGGTAGCTGAAGCAAATCCACTAGGTCTGTCAAAAAATATACTGTCGCCTTCTAGTTTTCGATTTTCATAATCAACTTTGGAATTTTTTACAAAAAACCCGTTGTCATTTCTTGTATCATAAAAACCACGCTCACAATAAACAACACTTGTTTCGCTGGTAATTGTGGAAGGTCCGTATAAATAAGCATGACCTTCTTCAGAATAAAAATCTAAATTTTCAGAATCAATATCATATTCTGGATTTCTGACTTTTACATTCTGTTTAAAAGAAAATTTTTCTTGATTCATAAAATATCTTCCCCTTATGCTGGTAATGGTCGATGCAGAATCCTGAACTTTCCCACCGCTGCGGTAAAAGGCTTCTTGCTTAACCCTGTTAAAAAACAAAGAATCTGTGGTTAGCTTATTACTTGGTGTGGTTAAAACCACGTCTTCACTAGCAAATGCGAACTGGGTATTACCATTATATTCAGCGTACTTACTTGTCATATTGATGGTATCGCCCTGCTTCATTCTTACATTTCCAAAAGCTCTGAAAAAAGAATCCATCTGGTAAAAGATCGCCCTATCACACCACACTTCAATACCTTCATGAATAAAATATACTTGATTTTTTACTTTTGATAAAACAAAAGCATCTGGATAATTTTCCTGATCTACACGACTCCTATCGCTAGTGAAGTCAATTTTTTTTCCTTCCTGGGAAAACATTAAATTAGTTACTATGAGAAAAGAGAATATTAAGAAAAAGTATTTCAAATTATAAAATTTAGATACAAAATTAAGCAATTCCAACCATGTCTTATTTTTTTAAATAAAAATTTACAAATAACTTTAGCATGACTTTAAGGATAAGTACTTCTGGATAGATATTAAATGTATGAAACGTGATTATTAATGAAATTGAAGAGCATAAGTTGGGTTTATCAAAAAAAAGCCAGTGTTCATTCACTTATTGAAAACTGATCTGAATTTGAATAGATTGGTATCAATTTTATACTTAAGCTTAAATTAAGACAGACCTTTTAAAAATTAGCTACATTTGTCATTATGAGTAAAATCTTTTCATACCTATTTATTCTTTTGTTTACTATTCAGTCCTTTGGTATGAATACCAGTAATATATCCAGTTTTTATAATTTAATAGACCATTATCAATTCCATAAAACAGACTACAAAAATTCATTCAATGAATTTTTAGATTTGCATTATGGCAGCCAGAAAGAAGCCCATTCTGATGAGCATAAAGAACATGAAAATTTACCTTTCCAGGATTTAATTTCATTTGCGAGCACGATTTATTTTACCACACCAGAATTAGTTCATTTTCTCCCAATTCATATTGAAATTTTATCAACTAGAAATTTCAATTATAAAGATTGCTTTTCAACCTTACATTCTACTGATATTCTTAAGCCACCAAAGGCTTTAATGACGATTTAATTTCCTTTTTATCATCATTCAAATTCAATATACATGTTAACTAAAGTCATTGAATTTAGTTTAAAGTCTAAATTCTTCATCATACTAATGCTAAGCTTTATTGTAGGCTTTGGCATTTACAGTTTGACCAACATATCCGTCGGTGCTGTTCCAGATATTACCAACAACCAAGTTCAAGTCATTACTACCTCCAGAAGCCTATCGACCATAGATGTGGAACAATTTATCACATATCCCGTTGAATTGGAAATGTCCAATTTGCCTGGAGTAAAAGAAATCCGGTCGGTGTCTAAATTTGGTCTGTCAGTAGTCACTGTCATTTTTGAAGATGATATGGGCACCTATCTTCCCCGCCAAGTTTTAGCGGAAAAACTAAAAAATATTGAAGAAACCATTCCTAAAAATTTTGGCACTCCAACTATGGGACCTATTACCACAGGTTTAGGAGAAATTTATCAATATACACTGGAAACCAAACCCGGCTATGAAGATGAGTTTAGCGTCATGGAGCTCAGAAGTATCCAGGACTGGATTGTAAAACGCCAACTTTCTGGCATTCCTGGTATTGTTGAAATCAATACCTGGGGTGGATTCCTTAAAGAATACGAAGTTGCTATTTCTTCTGAAAAACTACAAGCCAGCAACATCAGTATTCAACAGGTATTTACAGCTTTAGAAAAAAATAATAGTATTGCCGGAGGAAGCTACATTGAAAAAGAAGAACAAGCCTATTTCATCCGTGGTAACGGACTTGTAAAAAGCCTGGAAGACATCCGAAATATAAGCGTTGAAAATAGAAATGGTATTCCCATCCTCATTGGAGATGTGGCAGAAGTAGGATTCGGATTCGCCAGACGTTTTGGAGCTATCACTGGAAATGGTGAAGGCGAAAAAGTACTTGGACAAATCATGATGCTCAAGGATGCTGATTCCAAAGCTGTGATTACGGCTGTAAAAGAACGACTCCAACAAATTGAAGAAAGTTTACCTGAAGGTGTTTATATCAATGGGTTTCTAGATAGAAGTGAATTGATAGGTAAAACCACCTCCACAATAGCTGAAAATTTAATTTTAGGATTTCTGGTCGTTGCTTTTATTGTGACTTTACTCATTGGAGACATAAGATCTGGACTGATCATTTCCTCTGTTATCCCACTTAGTTTTCTTATTGCTATAAGCTTGATGTATATTTTCAACATCGATGCCAACCTGATGAGTCTTGGCGCGCTTGACTTTGGAATTATTATAGATGGAGCGGTAATTATCGTGGAGTTTGTTGCCTTCAAAATGTTACAGAAATCGGAGAGATTTAAAGCTTTAACAGGAACTGATTATACTTCAGAAAAAAATGTAATCGCCGCAAAAGGCGCTTCTAAAATGATGAATTCTGCCATTTTTGGACAACTTATTATTTTGATAGTTTTTATTCCTATTGTCTCTCTTTCAGGGGTTGAAGGAAAAATGTTTAGGCCAATGGCGTTAACCTTTGGCTTTGCGCTTATTGGAGCTATGTTTTTATGTCTAACCTGGATTCCCGTAGCTTGTAGCCTATTCTTAAACCCTAAAAAGTTGAAAGCTAAAAATATCTCAACTAAAATTTTAGATAAGGTTAAAAAAGCTTATATCCCCTCAGTTAGCTGGGCTTTAAATCATACAAAAGCTGTTGTAATTTCTGCCTTGATCATTGTGGCATTAGCTGTGTTTACATTTACTAAAATGGGTGGTGAATTTGTACCTACACTAGATGAGGGAGATTTTGTGATCCAGCCTATTCTTAAAACTGGTAAATCCCTTTCGAGCACTATTGAACGTACCAGCGAAATAGAAAAAATACTTCTGGATAATTTTCCTGAAGTGACACAGGTCGTGAGTAGAATTGGTGCTGCAGAAGTGCCAACCGATCCCATGTCTATGCAGGATTCTGACGTCATCATTCGCCTCAAGCCCAAAGATGAATGGACCAGTGCCGAGACTAAAGAAGAACTCGCAAACAAATTCAAAGAAGCGCTAACCGTGATCCCAGGGATGGAAATCGAATTTACACAGCCTATCGAAATGAGATTCAACGAACTGATCACAGGAGTTCGGTCGGATATTGCTATCAAAATCTTTGGAGAAGACTTAGATATTCTAGCTGACAAAGGAAATGAAGTTCAAAATCTCATTCGTGATGTAGAAGGTGCTGCTGATATTTCTGTCGAGAAAATAGTTGGCTTACCACAAATGGCAGTGAATTTTAATAGGTCTAAAATTGCACGCTACGGACTGAATATTGAAGACTTGAACAACATTATAGCCGCTGGATTTGCTGGTAAAAAAACAGGTGTTGTGTTTGAAGGCGAAAAGCGGTTTGATATGGTGGTTCGACTTCAGGAAGATAAACGCGAGGACATCTCCGATCTTCAAAACCTGGTGATCGATACGCCAAACGCTGGCAAAATACCGTTAAGCGAAGTCGCCGATATCATCTACGCAAAAGGGCCTGCCAAGATTTCCAGAGATGAAACCAAACGACGAATCGTCGTTGGTGTAAACGTAAGAAATCGCGATTTGGCTTCAGTAGTTGAAGATATTCAACTGATCTTGGAAGACAATTTGTCTTTGCCTGTGGGTTATACAATGACTTACGGTGGTCAGTTTGAAAATCTACAAAGCGCTACCAGACGTTTGCAAATCACTGTACCAATTGTGCTTATCCTTATTTTTGTCATGCTTTATTTTGCTTTGAGAGATTATAAAGATGCCTTACTCATTTTTACAGCCATTCCCTTTTCGGCCGTTGGAGGTGTCTTTTTACTATGGATAAGAGATATGCCATTTAGTATTTCGGCAGGAGTTGGGTTTATTGCTTTGTTTGGGATTGCAGTTTTGAACGGGATCATTTTAGTTGAATATTTTAAAGACCTGCAAAATGACAACAGGGAGCTCAATAAAGATAACATCATAGAAGCCACACTTGACCGATTGAGAGCTGTCTTGCTTACGGCTAGTTCTACAGCCCTTGGATTTCTACCTATGGCGATTTCTACAGGTGCCGGTGCCGAGGTACAGCGACCGCTAGCTACTGTAGTTATTGGCGGACTTATCACTTCTACTCTACTGACGCTAATTATCCTGCCTGTGTTGTATTACATATTTGAAGGAAAATCTAAAAAAATAAAAATGCCAAAAACCACAATTTTAGTTCTACTTTTTGGACTTGGCGGCCTATTTTCAAGTCAGGCACAAAATCCTGAATTGGATAAGCTTAAAGCTGAAATGCTGGCCAACAACAAAGGCTTAAATGCTTCCAAAATCAATATAGATAGATCTGAAGCAGCCGAAGGACAAGCCTTTACCTTTGATAAAGCGCAGATTTATCAAAATTATGATGAATCTGAAGCTGACCCGATTGCTAGTCGCCCCTTATATCAGTGGGGAATTATTCAAAATTTTGATTTTCCCACGGTTTATAACAGCCGGTTGAAATTGAATAAAGTGACTACAGAACTTGCTGCAACCAATTATTCAATTGATGAGAGAATGAAGCTGAAAAATCTCGAAATCAGTTATATGGAATATTCGATTATTAAAGAGCGACTTCAGATTTACAGCTATCTGGATAGCATTTATAAAGATTTTTCCAGAATGGCCAGGCGAAAATTTGAAGAAGGGGAATCTTCCTATCTGGAAAAAATAACTGCCCAGTCCAAACAAAAGCAAATTGAAGCACAGCTTGTAAAAATCAGGAATGAGCTTGTGAATGCCTCCAATCAAATAAGAACCATTGTTCAGTCTGACGTGGAACTTACTATTGAAGGGGAAACTCCGCACCGGCTTACTTTAAACAATCTGAACAGTATTGAAAATTTACCCGATTTCATATTAAGTGAATTGCAGACTCAACAGGCAAAACGAAGTGAACAACTCGCTAAAAATGAATTGTTACCTGGAATAAGTGCTAGTTACTTTATACGAAGCAATTCCAGCATCGACAAAAACTTTGAAGGCTATCAAATAGGACTGAATATTCCCTTGTTATTTTTTGGAAATCGATCTAAAATTAAAGCTCGACAATTAGAAAATGAAATGATGGCTGTAGCTCAGCAAGAAACCAAAATCCAACTGGAGCAAAAACAAAGAACGCTTATCAATTCACTTTCCAGCCAAGATCAAACTTTAGCCACTTACGAAAACGGTCAACTTAAGGTGGCCGATGAAATTTTCAAAACAGCCAATTTATCTTTTAAGAATGGGGAAATTGATTTCTTCAGATTTGTACAAAGTCTGGAAACAGCTCAACAGATCAAGCTGGAGTATTTACAGCAACTTATAGACTTTAATGTTACCATTATCTCACTGAATTATCTCACTCTAAATTAACTAAAATGAAGACGCCTTATATATATTTCCTGCTCAGTTTAAGCTTATTTGTTCTAAGCTGTAATTCCAACGAATCAAATTCAGAAGAAAAAAAAGAGACTAAAGTCAATGAAAATCAAATCATTCTGACCAAAACTCAATTTGAAAACGGAGATTTTGAACTCGGCACTGTGGATACAATCGAATTTTCAAATCGCTTTCGTGTAACGGGAATGATAGATGTTCCCCCGGAAAACAGAGCTTCTGTAAGTTCGTTTTTTGAAGGTTATGTGAGCAAAACCACTTTATTGATTGGGGATAGAGTAAAAAAAGGAGATTTGCTAGTGACTTTGGAAAATCCAGAGTTTATTAAGCTTCAGCAAACTTATCTGGAAAATCTTTCTCAACTGGAATATTTGGAATCTGAATTTAACAGAAAAAAGAATTTACTGGAGGATCTGGTAATTTCTGAAAAGGTATTTCAAAAAGCGAAAAGTGATTATTTGACGACCAAGGCGAGTGTTTCTGGACTGGAGAAAACCTTGCAATTGATGAATGTGCCTTTGGACAAAGTCAGAAAGGGAAATTTGAATTCTGAAATTCATATCTATGCGCCTTTATCTGGAAAGATTTCTAAGCTAAATATTTCTCAGGGTACGTTTGTGAATAAGTCCATGAGGATGATGGAAATTCTGGACACTGACCACGTACATTTGGAACTCGATGTGTTTGAAAAAGATATTATGAAAGTTAAAGAAGAACAGCCACTTACCTTTAAGCTGCCGGAACAAACCGATGAGGAATTTATGGCGCACGTGAAGTTGGTTGGTGCAGAGATAAGCTCGAACAGGACGGTAAAAGTTCATGCTCACCCCGATGATGATAACCAGAATTTTGCGGTAGGGATGTATGTGGAAGCATTCTTTAATGACAATCCTAGAAAACACTTAGCTTTACCTCAAACCGCCTTTGTTGAAAAAAATAATAAGCAGTATGTTTTAAAATTAATTGAAGACGCCAACGGAGATTACACTTTTGAGCCTGTTTTGGTGAAGACCTCAGATCCACAGAATGGATTTCAGCCGATTTTAAATGAAGATGAAATAGCAACAGATGATCAATTTTTAATCAAAGGTGGTTTTGATATCTTCGATGGGGCAAGCGGTGGTCATGATCATTAAAAAAAGCGAAAAATAATGAATAACGCAGACTTTACGATACTTATAGCTGAGGACGAGACAGAAATTGCAAAATTTATAAAACAAGGTTTATTTGAGGAAGGCTTTCAAGTGAAGGCTGTGAAGAATGGACAAGAAGCTGTGGATTATGTAGAAAAACATCACGTAGATTTAGCGCTTTTAGATTGGATGATGCCAGAGGTAAATGGCCTGGAAGCTTGCAAAATACTGAGGTCTAAGAGTTTTAGGTTTCCCATCATCTTTTTGACGGCCAAGGATAGTGTAGAAAATACTATTGAAGGCTTGAAATCGGGAGCGAATGACTACATCAAAAAGCCGTTTCACTTTTCTGAGTTGTTGGCTCGTATTGAAATCCACTTAAAAGCACATTATAAAATTGGAGAAGTTCTGGAATTGGGTTTTTTGAAATTAGATACTGCCAAACATTTGGTGTATCGGGATGATGTAGAGGTAAATTTAACTGACAAAGAATACCAAATGCTGTGTTATCTCATCAGGAATAAAGGACAAGTCTGTAGCCGACAAAAAATCATCGAAGACGTTTGGGATATTCATTTTGAATACGATACAAGTGTCCTGGATGTACACATGAATGCGTTGCGAAAGAAGTTAAATCTCGACAAAAATCAATTGATTAAAACCATTCGAGGAGCAGGTTTTATAGCAGAGGAATGAATTTATCCATCAAAAATAGAATCGCATTTATATCTACCCTTTCGGTGGCTGTGCTGTCGCTGCTTGTTTTTATTGCTATCTACCAAAGTCTTAAGATTTTATCTTACAGCGAAATCGATGAAAAGCTGGAATTTGAAGCTACCAAACACTACAACGAACTTCTTTTTGAAAAAGATACGGTTTATTTTGCGTATCCGGAAGAGCTTCTAGAAAGAGAACACTTGGAAATTGAAGTATATCCTATTTACATTGAATTGGTGAATACAGAAGGGAAACTGCTTGTAAAGTCTGATAACTTGAAGAGTGAAAGTATTGTAAACCAAACTTTTAAAGATCCAGAAAAGATATTCAATACTTCTGCTTCAGATAAACCTTTGCGCCAAATACAAGTAGAACTTATAAAAAATGATAAAGACTATGGCCAACTTGCTATTGCCGTTTCCATAGAGGATACTCAAGCGGTTTTACAAAATCTGAAACAAAATCTGATAGCAATTTATCCTATCTTGTTACTCATTACCTTTTTTGGATCTCGATTCATTTCCAAAATCACTATTCGACCGCTGACTAAAGTTGCAGATACAGTCGGGATTATTTCAGCCAAAAATTTGAATTTAAGGGTGAAAGAAATTAAAGGTAATGATGAACTAAGCGTGCTTTCCAGAAGTATCAATAAATTTTTGGATAGAATTCATGAATCTATTGAAAAAGAAAAGCAATTTACATCCAACGCTTCACATCAATTAAGAACCCCGCTCACAGCTATTAAAGGGAATTTGGAAGTTTTGATCAGAAAAAAAAGAACTCCTGAAGAGTATGAAGAAACCATTGAGGAATCTATTGAGAGAATAGACCGGATGAATGTGGCTCTTGATAATTTACTGATACTTGCCAGATTTGACGAAGATGCTAAACATTTGAATAAAGAAGAATTTGACCTGATCGACCTCATCAATTTTAAAATTAAGCTTTACAAAATATCCATTAAAGAGAAGAAACTAAAGGTAAGGGTCAATAATCAATTAAAATCATTAGTAATTGAATCTAATCTTCATTTTTTCAAAATCATATTAGACAATCTTGTGTCTAACGCCGTTAAATATTCATTACCCAACCAAATCATAAGTATAGATGTATTTGAAAAGAATACAGAAATTCTTCTCTCTATTTCAAATACGGGAGGTGATTTGAAAGAGGAGGAACTCCATTCGATTTTTGAAGTTTTCTACAGGTCTAAAAACACGACAGAAAAAGGCCACGGTATAGGTTTGGCTTTGGCATCCAAAGCTGCAAAATTAATGGGCTATAGCATTACGGTAGCCGTAGATCAACAAACGACTTTTACACTCCACATCCCTAAACAGCAGTAACTTAAGTTTGGCTTAAGAAACAGCAAGAAATAAATTACGAGGCTTTAAGTGGCGTTATTTTGTAAAGAAATAACATCACTTATGAAACGCCTTTGGATTATTGTCTTTTGCTTAATATCGAGTTTGAGCTTTTCTCAAAACTGGGAACTGGATTTTGAACACGCAAAAAAGCAAGCAAAAGAAGAACAAAAACAAATTTTACTTGTGTTTTCAGGATCGGATTGGTGCGCCCCTTGCATCAAATTGGATCAGCAAATTTGGCAAACTGAAGCATTTCAAAACCATGCCAACGACAACTTAGTCCTTCTAAGAGCAGATTTCCCCAAACGGAAAAACAATAGACTTCCTAAAGAACAGGAATTAAAAAACACAAAACTCGCAGAGCAGTATAATACTGAAGGGTATTTCCCTTTGGTGGTTTTGATGAATGCTAATGGTAAAGTCATCCATAAACTTGGTTATAAAAACCTATCTCCAGAAGAGTATATAACTGCTATTTATGAAGACTAGTTTTTATTTTATCATTTTCCTGATGGCGTTTATTGATGCCCAAAGTCAGTCCATTTACAAACGGGACTTTAGTAAAATGGGCAGCAAATTTGACATCACAGTCGTTGCTAACTCTCAGAATGAAGCTGATGAGTTTATAGACTTAGCTATTGATGAAATAGATCGTATTGAGAATCTCATTTCTTCTTGGAAAAGTACCTCACAAACTTCAGAAATCAATAAGAATGCAGGGATTAAGTTCATAAAAGTTGATGCAGAACTATTTAGCCTCATTCAGCGCAGTATCGCTATTTCCAGGCTTACAGATGGCGCTTTCGACATAAGCTATGCAGCGGTAGATCGCATTTGGAATTTTGATAAAAAAAATCACACTTGGCCTGATCAACAGACCTTAGAAAATTCGGTGAGGAATGTTGGCTTTGAGAACATAAAAATCAATGAGGAGACTTCGCAGATTTTTCTAAGCCAAAAGGAAATGAAAATAGGTTTTGGTGCTATTGGTAAAGGTTATGCAGCAGATAAAGTCAAAGCACTGCTTCAAGGTAAAGGAGTTACCGGCGGCATCATCAATGCTTCGGGAGATATGTCTGCTTGGGGAACACAGCCTGGCGGCAAAGCCTGGAAAGTGGCAATCACTAACCCTTTAGATCAAACCAAAAATTATGGGTTGTTCGAACTAAGAGATAAAGCGGTAGTGACTTCGGGCAACTACGAAAAATTCATCAAAATTGATGATGAAGTGTATTCACACATCATAGATCCAAGAACGGGTAAACCTACGAAAGGGACACTAAGCGTAAGTGTGTTTGCACCCAAAGCCGAACTGGCTGATGCCCTTGCCACAAGTATTTCGGTGATGGGAGCTGATGCTGGAGTATACCTCATTAATCAACTCCCAGATGTGGAATGCATCATCATCACCCAAGGAGGAAACGTCATAAATTCAAAAGGAATCAAAATAAATACGTATGAAAATTAATATTTTAAAAATAGGTGTGCTTTTGCTATTGCTTGCGTCCTGCAAGAGTGTAAAAGAATACGAAAAAATACAGCTTAACGATCCGGACATGTCATTATCAGAAAGAGACCTGGATCGTTATAAATCTGCTTTTCAATCTTACAGAGAAGCAGCTGCAGGTGCAAATGGAGGCAAATCTGGAGGTGGCTGTGGCTGTAATTAAACAACTTATGAAAACAATAAAATTTATCTTTTTATTCGTCTTTGCTGCTAGCCTACAGGCTCAGGAAGATGATAATGTTTACAAAAAGAAAGTACTCGATCAAACCGAAGTCAAACTGCTGACCAGCTATTATTCTCAGGATGGTGATAACGCCTCCGTCAGTGGTGGGTTGGGAAGTGAGGAATTGACAGATATTGCCTCGGCGATAGTGGTTTCGATTCCTTTGAATGAGGATGATGTTTTGACCATAGATGCCAATGTATCTGCCTACACCTCGGCATCGTCTAGTAATATCGATCCTTTTGATGGCAACCAGCCAGCCGATCCATTTGTTGCTTCCTCGGGTGCATCAAGACAAGACGTCTGGACCAATGCGAATGTTTCTTACACCCATTCTTCAGACGATAGAAATTTCATCTGGGCTGGAAATGTGTCTTTTGCCAATGAATACGATTATTCCTCCATTGGATTTGGGGGAAGCCTTACAAAATTATTCAACGAAAAAAATACGGAGATTGGTCTAAAAGCCAATGTTTACCTGGACCAATGGTCCCCGCAGTATCCTATTGAATTGCGCAATGGAATAGGGAAATCTAGCTTGGCCAAAGATGATAGTAAAGATTTTAATTTAGATAATTATACCATCGTAGGTAATCAGACCTACAACACCTCCTTTTCAAATTTTGAAACCTTAAATCGAAATTCGTATAGTTTAGGTTTCAATGTATCTCAAATTTTATCACAACGTCTTCAGACTGTTTTTTTAGCAGATGTGGTCTATCAGGAAGGTTTGTTATCTACTCCTCACCAACGTATTTATTTTGGAGATATTGAAGATAGTTTTATAGAGAATTTTCAACTGGCGAACGATGTGGAGAGATTACCAGACACCCGAACAAAAATTGCCATTGGCAATAGATCTAGTTTTTACATCAATGAAAATTTTATCATCCGAAGCTATTATAGATATTATACAGATGACTGGGGGATCAATTCGCATACTGCAAAACTAGAAGTACCTATTAAAATAGGAACGAACTTCACTTTCTATCCTATGTATCGATTTTATACCCAAACCAAAGCAGATGACTTCTACTTATATAATGAGGCCTTATCGACTTCAGAATTTTACACTTCTGACTATGATTTAGCCGCATACGATGCTCATCAGTATGGATTAGGTTTTAAGTATTACGATCCTTTAGGCCAATTCAATTTAAGCTATCTCAGACTGAAAAGTATTGATTTTGAATTCAATGCATATGAAAGAACAAACCTGAATTTTACTGCAAATATATTTTCACTTGGATTTAATTTTACACTAGACAAATGAAATACTTAGTAACAGGAGGCGCTGGATTTATTGGTTCTCACTTAACAGAATTTTTGCTTCAGAATAATCATGAGGTCGTCGTCATAGACAATTTTTGCGATTATTATCCGATCTCCCTAAAGAGACAGAATCAAAAAAGCATAGATGAAGCAGGCGCTAAAATTATTGAAGCCGATCTTACTGAAGAGAGCACTTACGAGCTTTTGGATAAAGACTTTGATTTTGTGATTCATCTTGCTGCACAACCAGGTATAGATCCCAATTCAAGTTTTGATTCTTATCTAAAAAACAACCTTCTGGCGACCAAACGACTTGTTGATTTTTCGCTCCAACTGAAAGAACTTAAGATGTTCATCAATATTGGAACCTCATCAGTTTATGGAAGTTTTGCTACGTGTACAGAAGAACAAACGCCGATGCCCACATCATACTACGGGGTCACCAAACTTGCTGCAGAGCAATTGGTTCTTGCTGAGGCTAGAAAAGATAAATTAAAAGCCTGTTCACTTAGGCTTTATTCTGTTTTTGGACCCAGAGAACGCCCCGAAAAGTTATTTACTAAGTTGATAGAGTGTGCTATTCATAATAAAAAATTTCCACTTTATGAGGGTAGTGAAGAACACTTAAGAAGTTTTACTTATGTAGAAGATATTGTAAAAGGTATTTACCAGGCTTCCAAAACTTACAAACTCATCAACACAGAAATTGTAAATCTTGGAAATCATGAACAACGTACTACAAAAGATGGCATCCTAGCTGTTGAAAATCAACTCAAAACACATATTGATCTCAAAATTTTATCTCCAAGAGAAGGTGACCAGTTATCTACTCAAGCTTTGGTAAAAAAAGCAAGGTTGTTATTTAACTATAGAGCTGATACATCTCTCGAAAAAGGAATCGCAAAACAAATACAATGGTATATAAATACACAGATTAAGCATGAAAAATCTCTGCATCATCATTCCCGTATATAATGAGGAGGACAACCTAGAACGAGTAAAACAAGAGATGGAGAACTTCATGCGTATAGCATCTGTTCCTACTGAGGTTTTATTTGTAAACGATGGCTCTACAGATGGTAGTTTAAGAATCATAAAAGAGATATGCGGAAACAACTCCAACTTTAAGCACATTAATTTTGATCGTAACTACGGCTTAAGTGCTGCCATAAAAGCTGGTATCGATCATACTCAAACAGAATTGATTGGTTATATCGATTCTGATTTGCAGACGGATCCCGACGATTTCAATCTGTTACTGAAAGAAATAAAAGATTATGATTTAGTCACTGGAGTGAGAGCGAATCGTAAAGATTCTTTTATAAAAAATATGAGCTCTAGCATAGCTAACGGTATTCGTCGTGCTTTTACTCACGATGGAATGGACGATACAGGATGTCCGCTAAAAATTATGAAAGCAGATAAGGCAAAGCAAATTCCCATGTTTAAAGGTTTGCATCGTTTCTTACCAGCTATGATTTTATTACAAGGTGGGACCATAAAACAAATTCCAGTGAAACATTATCCAAGAATTGCAGGAACAGCAAAATTTGGGGTGTTCAACAGAATTATCGGTCCACTCACAGACTGTTTTGCTTATCTCTGGATGAAGAAAAAATACATCAATTACAAAGTACAAGACACTTCTCTATGAGCGATTGGATGATCTATAGCATAGGATTTCTGGCTCAGTTGCTATTTTCTGGTAGAACCATTTACCAATGGTTATCCTCAGAGAAAGCCAAAAAAGTTATTGCCCCCAAGTTTTTCTGGCAGGTGAGTCTTTTCGCTTCTTTCTTGTTATTTGTGTACGGCTATTTTAGAAATGACTTTTCCATTATGCTTGGTCAATCCATTACCTATTTTATCTACATAAGGAATATTCAATTGGAAGGCTTGTGGCATAAATTCCCAAAACCAAGTCGCTTATTTCTTTACATTTTTCCATTTCTTATTGTATGGTATTACTACAATAACCATCAAATGGATATAGCAAATCTCCTAAATAATCAAGCCATTTCAAAGCCGTTATTAATTCTTGGAATCGCCGGACAACTGCTTTTCACCTTTCGATTTATATACCAATGGATCTATTCTGAAAAGAGAAAATTTTCATCCTTACCTAAAGGATTTTGGCTAATTAGTCTTTTAGGATCCAGCCTTATATTCACCTACGGCATAATAAGATCGGACCCTGTACTTATTGCAGGTCACGTTTTTGGAATTGTCGTTTACATTAGAAACTTAAAAATTTTAAGACATGCTCATTAGTTATATTGAAGATCGACCCTACCTAACTTTGATCTTGTCTAGTATTTTATTGTTTTATATCAATCTTGATGTGTTGCCTGTTTCCATCATGGAAGCGAGAAATTTTATAGTCGCACGAGAAATGCTGACAGAAAATAACTGGTTTCTTACTACTATGAATGGCATAGCACGGTATGAAAAACCACCTCTACCCTCTTGGATAACAAGTTTTTTTGTATCTCTTTTTGATAATCAAAGCACATGGGTTTATCGATTGCCTGTATCTGTTTTTTCAACTATGGGATTAATTGGCGTGTATAAACTCAGCTTCGCTTTATCCAACTTGAAAACCCAAAGTTTATATGCTGCTTTAATTTTAGGAACCTCGTTTTATTATGTAGTGATACGTTTTGAAGCTCCATCTGATATGTTTACGCATGTTGCTATGATTTTTTCACTGTATTATTTGGTTCGTGTAACTCAAGAAAAAAAAATAATCTATTCTGCAGTAATTGGCGGTTTGTGGCTTGCAGCATCTATTTTAAGCAAAGGACCAGTGAGTCTATATGTGCTTTGGTTGCCATTTATTATAGCTTATGCTGTAACTTTTAAATTTGAATTCAAAAAGAAAATAGGATATTACTTTATCTATATTGGTTTGGGACTTTTACTTGGTGCGAGTTGGTATGTTTATGTTAGGCTATTAGACCCCGTTGCTTTTTTAGAAATAGCCGAAACCGAAACCAGCAATTGGTCCTCCTATAACGTAAGACCGTTTTATTACTATTGGAGCTTTTTTATTCAAACGGGAATCTGGACCATTCCAGCGCTCATAAGTTTGGCTTATCCCTACTTCAAAAACAAAGTAGAAAACAACAAACTCTATCTGTTTTCCATTATTTGGACTTTAGCTGCAGTGGTTTTACTGTCAATCATTCCTGAAAAAAAATCCAGATACTTGATGCCAGTTTTGATTCCACTGGCCTTAAATACAGTTCAAATCATTTTTTATTTCATTAAAGAAAAAAACTTAAAATTCAATAAAACACTAGCAACTATTCTCCTTATTGTTTGCTTGGCGATAATTGTGGCTCCACCATTTGTGATAAATCATTCTTTTCAATTTTGGCTTTGGTACACCTCAATGGCCTCCTTTGCTTTGATTATTGGCTTCAATACTACACTTCAATTTTCAAAAAGTTATTTAAAGACTTTAGTATGGAACTATTTCTTTATAATCATATTGATTACTAGCATAGGGATGAATGGAGTGGTTTATTTACAAAAAAACAAATCTTACTCAAAAACAATTTCTCAGAAGGCAAAAAACCTACCTATCTATTATTATGAAGAATTGTCTCCGGAATTAATTTTTGCATCTGGAAAAATATCTCAACCCATTAACTTTGATGTAGTTCTCAAATCTGAATCACTGATTTTGGTTCCAGGCTCTGTACTTTCAAGTTTTAAAAATGATCTGCCAGAACATATTGATAAACAGTCTATTGAACATATTGATCTGAATTTTTTCAATTCTAAAGATGATAAGAGTTACAAAAGTCGCCTTCAAGTTGATTTAATCAAAGTTTTAAACGAAAGAAAATGAAAAATAACACGTACTCGACCACCTACAGAATACTACACTGGGCAATTGCCATATCCTTTATACTCTTGCTGATCACCATCTTTTTAAGAACTACCTGGATGGAAAAAGAGCATGTTGCTGGAATAATTGGTGCCTTTTTAAATGAAAATGGACAACAGTTACCTCAAGACCAATTGATTGTTTTAGCCAAACAAATAAGAGAACCCATGTGGCAATGGCATGTTTATTTGGGCTACGTATTGGTTGGTTTATTTGCAGTTCGGTTTGCACTTCCGTTTTGGGGTGAAATGCAAATTCAAAATCCATTTAGTAAAGGACTAAACGCAAAACAAAAGTTTCAACGATGGGTGTATATTGTTTTTTATTGTGGAGTTGTTATTTCCTTAACTACTGGATTGCTCATTAAATTCGGTTTTAAAGATTGGAAAAACTCCTTAGAAGAAATTCATGAACTTTCAATATATTATTTACTGGTATATATTGTCTTACATCTATCTGGTGTAATAATAGCTGAATTTACAAGCCATAAAGGAATTATTTCAAAAATAGTAAGCGGTGATAAAAAAACTCATTAATGGTTATAAAAAGCAAATTTTCGAAAGTAAAATATTGAAGCATTTAACTTTCGAAAATTCGCTAGTACAATATTTTATTCTATAACAAATAATCCGTATTCACAAAATTCGATTTTTTACTTTTCAGTAATTTCTTTAAAATCTCGTTGTTTTTAGGATTGTCTTTGGAAGCTACGAAGGTCCGTATGGAAAAGGATCTTAAAGCATCGTGTACGCTTAAAGTCCCTACAGCAGAATCCTTACGTCCTGTGAAAGGCAATACATCAGGACCTCGCTGGCATGAACTATTTAAATTAACTCGACATACCAAATTAACTAACACGTCAATCAGAGGAGCAAGTGCATCTACATTATCACCAAATAAACTGACCTGCTGACCATAATTCGATTTTGCCATTTCTCCTAAAAGGTCTTGTATATCACTAAATGATTTTACAGGAATTACTGGTCCAAATTGTTCCTCCTGATAAACACGCATTGACTCAGTTACTGGATAAAGAACCGCAGGATAGATATAATTTTCAGAGGTCTCTCCTCCTTTAGCATTAAGAATTTCTGCACCTTTTTCTTTGGCATCATCTATTAATTCTTTTATATAAGCAGGTTTTCCGGGTTCTGGTAATGGAGTCAATTTCACTCCCTCTTCCCATGGCTGACCGAATTTCAATCCATCAACACGTTTAGCAAATCGTTTATTGAATTCTTCTCTAATATCTTCATGTACGTATACTATTTTTAGAGCTGTACAACGCTGACCATTATAGGATAAGGTTCCATTGATACACTCATCAATAGCTAGGTCTAAATCAGCACTTGGTAAAATAATCGCTGGATTTTTGGCTTCCAGACCAAGGATTAATCGCAATCTGTTTTTATAAGGATGTTGATCCTGCAAAGCAATAGCAGATTTGGAATTTCCTATAAGAGCAAGTACATCTATTCTGCCAGTTTTCATAATGGGAGCGGCCACTTCTCTTCCTCTACCATAAATCACATTGATAACTCCTGCAGGAAAACTTTTCTGAAAGGCGTCTAGTAAGGGAGACAGCAACAGAACTCCATGTTTTGCAGGCTTAAATACAGCTGTATTTCCCATAATCAAAGCGGGGATAAGCAAAGCAAAAGTTTCGTTGAGTGGATAGTTGTAAGGTCCTAAACACAAAACAACTCCAAGAGGTCCTCTTCTGATGTGGGCGTTAATACCTCCAACTTTTTGGAAGGTATCGCTATCTCTATCAAGCTGTTTGTAATCTTCAATAGTATCATATATATAATCTACAGTTCTGTCAAATTCTTTTTCTGAGTCTGGTAAAGTTTTACCTATTTCCCACATCAAAAGTTTCACAACTTCTTCTCTTTTCGTTTCCATCAATTCAACAAAATTCCTCATGCACTTAATTCTGTCTTTCACTTTCATTGTAGGCCATTCACCTTTTCCATATTCATATGCATTTAAGGCAGAATCTAGAACATCTAAGGCTGTCTTTTCATCCATATGAGGAACTGTACCAAGCAAAGTTGGCTTGTATTCATCGGTTGATGAGATGGTAGAATGTACCTCATCCATTTTTCCTTCCCATTTCACCAGCTTGCCATTATCCAGATAAGTGGTTTGATGTAATAAAGAATCTATCTTTGAAAAATTTGAATTAGTCATAATTATTTATGATTTATATTAAAAAATTACAATTTAATTAAAGAAACCTATGCTTGTATCATAACTAACCCAAATAAATTGTTAAGCTTTAGAATCAAATTATTAGACACAAAAAAAGCCTCTAGAGTCTAGAGGCTTTTAAATAAATGAATTTATGGTAAGCTTTATCTTAAAATCGTTTCTTTTCTGTCAGGTCCAACTGAAACAATTTTTATCGGTACATGAAGTTCGTCTTCAATGAATTTGATGTAGTCTTTAAGGGTTTGTGGTAAAGAATCAAAATCTGAATGTTTTGATATATCTTCTTTCCAACCTTTAAATTCTTTGTAAACAGGCTCCAGATTTTCAGCCTCAATGTTATAAGGTAAATGTTGAATTTCCTCTCCCTTATACTTGTAAGCTACGCAGACTTTCAAAGTTTTAAATCCGCTTAATACATCGCCTTTCATCATCATCAATTCGGTGACTCCATTAACTTGGACGGCATATTTGAGTGCTACTAAATCCAACCAGCCACAACGTCTAGGTCGACCAGTTGTCGCTCCAAATTCATTACCAACTTTAGCCATTCTTGCACCATCTTCATCAAAAAGCTCTGTAGGAAAAGGCCCGCTTCCCACTCGAGTGGTATATGCTTTGAAAATTCCGAAGACATTTTTAATTTTGTTAGGCGCAATCCCTAAACCCGTACAAGCGCCCGCGGCTGTTGTGTTTGAAGAAGTGACAAATGGATAAGTTCCAAAATCAATGTCGAGCAAAGATCCCTGAGCACCTTCAGCTAAGATTGTTTTATTATCTATTTGAGCCTGGTGAAGGTATTCTTCAGAATCAATAAACTGTAATGATTTTATAGATTCGATAGCCTCAAAAAATTCGTGTTCAAGCTCTTTTAAATTATACTGAACATCCACGTTATAAAATTCTATCAGCGCTTGATGTTTATTGGCTAATTGACGGTATTTTTCTTTCCAATTATCAAATTCAAGATCACCAATTCGTATGCCGTTACGCCCTGTTTTGTCCATATACGTAGGTCCAATACCTTTTAAAGTCGAACCAATTTTTGCCTTGCCTTTAGACGTTTCTGAAGCGGCATCCAAGAGTCTATGCGTAGGTAAAATAATATGAGCTTTTCTTGAAATCAGTAAAGTTTCTTTAAAATCAAGATTAAACTTTGCCAATGCGTTAAGTTCTTTTTGAAAAATAACCGGATCGATCACCACTCCATTTCCGACCACATTTACTGCTTCTTTATGAAAAATACCAGATGGAATGGTATGTAAAACATGCTTTATGCCGTCAAATTCCAAAGTATGACCTGCATTTGGTCCGCCTTGAAATCTTGCTATAATGTTATAATTTTTGGTAAGATAATCAACAATTTTTCCTTTGCCTTCATCTCCCCACTGGAGTCCAAGTAGTAAGTCTACTGCCATGTTTTAGTCTGTCTTTGATTCGTTTTTAGTTCCGTAAAAATATAATGAGTGTCGATCTATAGATATGTCAAACACCTCTTCAATTGTTTTTTTGATGGACTCAATTCTTGGATCACAAAACTCAATGACTTCACCTGTATCCGTAAGGATGACATGATCATGTTGTTTATCAAAATAGGATTTCTCATATTGAGCTTGATTTTTTCCAAACTGATGTTTTCTCACCAAACCACAGTCTAAGAGTAAGTCTATGGTATTATATAATGTAGCTCTACTTACCCGATAATTTTTCGTCTTCATTTTGATATAAAGAGACTCAATATCAAAGTGATCATCACTTTCGTAAATTTCCTGGAGTATAGCGTATCTTTCTGGAGTCTTACGATGTCCGTTGTTTTCTAAAAATTTTGTAAACACATTTTTTACAACAGCTAAATCGTTTTTTAAATTGTTTTTATTTACCATAGTTACAAAAATATACTTTTATTCACGCTTAACCTTATCGATTCCATCGATTTTTTTCAATCTTTCTATAAGTGTTGTCAATATTGAATTATTTTTAACTTTAACAACCAGTTTACCTTCAAAAATACCGTCGTTGCTAGAAAAGGCTATACTCAATATATTAACATGAAGGTTTTTTGAAATTTCATTGGTAATTATGCTTACTAAACCAAGATCATCTATACCAGTAAGTCTTATAGTTGCGCTAAATTCTTCCTGAGAAGAGTCAACCCATTTAGCTTTTAAAATTCGATAAGCATAATTACTTTGAAGTTGAATCGCATTAGGACAATTTTTCTTGTGTACTTTAATACCTTCTTTTATGGTAGTAAATCCGAAAACTTCATCACCTGGAATTGGATTGCAACATACAGCCAATTTGTAATCTAGTTTTTGTTCGTCATCCCCAAACACAAGTTGATCATAGTTACTCGTTACGTCCTCGTCTTCTTGAGCAGCGTCTTTTGCAGGAGAACGCCTAATTTTATTTTTGAAGAATGAAACTAGTGCATTACTTCTTGATGATGCATAGTCTTTAATTTGTTTATTATCGATAGAACCAATCCCAACTCTGTAAAATAAGTCAAGGCTTGTTTTCAGTTTAAAAAACACCACCATTTCATTCACAGTTCTTTCATTAAGAGTTATTCGCTGTGATTTCAGTTTACGTCTTAAAATCTCTTTTCCTTCTGCAGCAACAAGTTTACGTTTCTCTCTAAGCGCTGATTTTATTTTGGTCCTGGCTCTAGCTGTTGTGGCATAATCCAGCCAGTTTTTGGTAGGTTTGGCAGTAGAAGATGTAATAATTTCAACTTGGTCACCACTCTTCAACACTCTGCTCAATGCTACGATTTTACCATTGACTTTTGCTCCACGCGTTTGATAACCAATGTCTGTATGAATAGAAAATGCAAAATCCAAAACGGTAGCTCCTTTGGGTAAAGATTTTAAATCTCCCTGAGGAGTAAAAACAAAGATTTCTTTTGAATATAAATTCAGTTTAAACTGCTCTACAAAGTCAACAGCATTCATCTCGTTATTCTCTAAAGCCTCTTGCAGTCTATTAAGCCATAAATCCAGGCCTTGGTCGTCTTGAGCCTCATTCTTGTGCTTGTATTTGTAATGCGCAGCGTACCCTTTTTCTGCAATCTCATTCATTCGTTCGCTACGAATCTGCACCTCAACCCATTTTCCTTTTGGCCCCATCACAGTGATATGAAGGGCTTCATACCCGGTTGACTTTGGTGAAGAAATCCAGTCCCGAAGTCGCGTAGGATTAGGTCTAAAGTAATCTGTAACAATTGAATAGATCTTCCAAGCTAAAAATTTCTCGTTTTCAGGGTTGGATTTGTAAATAATTCTTAAGGCAAACTTATCGTAGATTTCATCAAATGATATATTTTGATTTACAATTTTCTTTTTTATAGAATAAATTGATTTTGGTCTACCTTTTATTTCAAAATCAATATCCTCTTTTTCTAAGGCTGTTGATAAAATCTTTGAAAAATCCTTAATGTATTGATCCTGCTCTTCTTTGCTCTCTTTTATTTTTCCAAGTATATCATTGTAGACTTCAGGCTCTGTATATTTCAAACTTAAATCTTCCAACTCTGTTTTGATGTTGTAAAGACCTATACGGTGAGCCAGTGGTGCGTAGATGTATAAAGTCTCGCTTGCGATTTTCACCTGTTTGTCTGGACGCATAGAATCCATCGTTTGCATGTTATGCAATCTATCTGCTATTTTGATGATGATTACACGTATATCATCATTGAGTGTCAACAGCATTTTCCTGAAATTCTCCGCTTGCAATGATATATCACCGTCTTTTTTAAGGCTTGAGATTTTAGTGAGTCCATCAACAATTCTAGCAACCACTTCACCAAACATTTGTTCAATATCTGAAAGTGTATAGCGTGTATCCTCCACAACATCATGAAGTAAGGCCGAGGCAATCGAAGTAGCATCCAAACCAATCTCGTAAGCCACAATTTTGGCCACTGCAATAGGATGGAAAATGTAAGCTTCACCGGACTTTCTTCTCTGGTCTTTATGCGCTTCTACAGCAGTTTCAAAAGCCTTACGAATCAGCTTTTTGTCCTTGTTGGTCAAGGTTCTGTAACTGATGCGCAAAAGCTCTTTATATTCTTTTGTAATTTCTTTGCTCTCCTGCTCTAGATAGGCATCGGTGATCTCCATAATCTTATCTCTTATTTAAATGAAATTACAAATTATTTTTCAGATTTCTCAACCTTTCTATCAATGGTGGATGAGAAAAATGAAAATATACATAGGCTGGATGAGGTGTCAAATTACTTAGGCTATTTTTTGATAATTTTTTTAAAGCTGAACTTAGATATTCTCCAGAAAAAGTAGATTTAGCAAAATTATCTGCCTGGTATTCAAATTTGCGTGACAAAATATTTGTGAAAATCCCAGTTATCAAAGAAATTGGTGCATACAGGAAACTAAATGCTACCAACCCAACATGAAAACTTGTTTCATTAACCCCTAGAGCCTGTGCAAGTAAAGGTTCACTTACAAACAAAGAAAGCAGCCATAAAGTGAAACCCACATTAACTATAGAAATAAAAAGATTTACAATGATATGTTTCTTTTTATAATGCCCGACTTCATGTGCTAAAACGGCAACAATTTCTTCATCATTTAAGTCATTGATCAATGTGTCAAAAAGCGTAACTCTCTTTTCTTTACCAAAGCCTGAGAAATACGCATTAGCTTTTTTGCTTCTTTTAGAGCCATCGATCACGAAAACATTTTCTAAATTGAAATTCATTCTGGAAGCATATTTTTCGATTTTAGATCTCAAATTTCCATCTTCCAAAGGAGCTTGTTTATTGAATAGTGGAACAAGAAGTTTGGCGTAAAACATATTGAGCAATACTGAAATAATCGCCACAAAAATCCAAGTGTACCACCAGAAATCAGTTCCAACGTAGTTGTAAAAAACTAAAATTAATCCAAGAATAACACCCCCTAAGACAATGGTAAGTAAAAATGACTTTAGTTTATCCTTCCAAAATAAACCTTTAGAAGTTGTATTAAAACCATAACGTTCTTCAATAGTAAATGTAAAGTAGTAATCAAAAGGTAAGCTAAGAAGTTCACTCGCCAAGAATAAAATACCAAAGAAAAGTAGTGAAACAAGAATAGAATAATCAGCGTATTGATTGGCAATAGAATTGACAATTTGGAATCCTTCCAGACTTAAAAATATAAGAATCAACATCAAAGAAAAAGTGGATTGAACAACGCCAAATTTGAATTTATCCTTTTTGTAATTCTGAGATTTCACATATTCTGAAGTATCATAAAGATATTCAAGGCTTTCTGGTGGTTTTGCGTCGAATCTTGTATAATTTAGATAGTCCAAAAAACTGTCAAGCAGGAAATTGAAAGTAATAATACCAATAATGAGATAATAAATAATTTCCGGAGACATTTTTTGATTTTTGAGCAAATTTAAATCATGTTTTGGAATTTGATTGTGAAACGACAATACAATTGATTTTGAATTTTATGCTAAGTAGGTTGTCATATTCATTAATAGATGCTAAATTTGCTTTAAAGCAATGCGAAAGTTGGAAATGAGTAAATTGGTATCAAGCGTTGAATCTTTAGAAGTCAATTTGAAAAAATTGATTTCAGATTATGAAAGTCTGAAGGTTGAGCATAACCGTTTAAAAAGCCAGTTTCATTCAACATCAGAATCTGTTTCGGGATTAAATTCAGAAATAGAAAGATTACAACAAGAAAACAAAACACTTAGAACAGCCAACGCAATGCTAGGCAGTACCGAGCATAAAAGAGAGACAAAACTTAAAATAAATAGCTTAATTAAGGAAATAGATACTTGTATTATTCAATTAGCAGAATGAAATGGCTTTAGATAAACTAAAAATTAAATTATCGATTGCAGACAGGGTTTATCCATTAACCATTAGACCGGAACAGGAAGAAGGATTAAGGAAAGCCGCTAAAAGAATAAACGGAGTTATCAAAAAATACGAGCAAGATTATGCTGTAAGGGATAAGCAAGATGTATTAGCCATGAGTGCTTTACAATTTGCTGCAGAACTTGAGCAAAATCAATTATCTTCTTCTTCAGAATTAAAAAATGCTGAGCTAAAGCTTGAAGAATTAGATGAAATGCTCAAAAAACAATTAAACTAACGTTCATTACATAAATCGATACTGCCTGTATTAGTCGTACCTTTTTGATAAACTCAACATTTACTATTTAAAAAGGGTGAGTTTCAGTTGCTAAAGCAAGCCGCCACTTCGGTGCAGCGGATCCTTGATCAATTGAGTATCCCTAAACCTGTTTACACGGAGTTTTATACAAAACTAGGCTAATGCAGGCTTTTTTTATATATACAATTATGGAGATTACATTTATTATAATAGCAGCGATAGCTGGACTTATCATTGGATTCATCATTTCGAAAACTATTGATAGTAAAAATGCAACAGGCACTTTAAAAACTGCAGAAAAAGAAGCCCAGAAAATACTTAAGGAAGCTGAAAAAGAAGGCGAAAGCCTCAAAAAGGACAAAATACTTCAGGCTAAGGAGAAATTTATCGAGCTCAAATCTGAGCATGAAAAGGTTATCCTTACCAGAGACCAGAAAATTAGTGAAGCTGAAAAGAGAACTAAAGATAAGGAGTCTCAGGTTTCCAATGAACTTTCTAAACAAAAGAAACTTAACACGGATCTAGAAGAGAAATTGAAAGATTATGCCTACAGAACGGAGTATCTTGAAAAGAGACAAGAAGAAATCGATAAAATTCTTCAGCGTAAAATCAATCAACTTGAAGTTTTAAGTGGTCTAAGCGCAGAAGATGCCAAGAAACAGCTTATGGAATCTCTTCGTGAAACTGCCAAGGCTGAAGCTATGCAAATGATTCAGGATACGGTTGAAGAGGCAAAGCTTACTGCACAGCAGGAAGCAAGAAAAATTGTCATCAATACTATACAGCGAGTTGGAACTGAAGAAGCTATTGATAATTGCGTATCGGTATTCAACCTGGAAAGTGATGATGTGAAAGGTAGAATAATAGGTCGAGAAGGTCGTAATATACGAGCAATTGAGGCTGCAACCGGAGTTGAAATCATAGTAGATGATACGCCAGAGGCTATCATTTTATCTTGCTTCGATTCCATCCGTCGGGAAGTCGCTAGATTATCCTTACATAAATTGGTAACCGACGGCAGAATTCACCCTGCGAGAATTGAGGAAGTCGTTAAGAAAACAAGAAAAGCAATTGATGAAGAAATTGCGGACATTGGTAAACGAACTATCATTGATCTTGGAATTCACGGCTTACATCCAGAGCTAGTGAAAATGGTGGGTAGAATGAAATACAGATCTTCTTATGGACAGAATTTATTACAACACTCCAGAGAAGTCGCCAACCTTTGTGGAATTATGGCTTCGGAACTTGGCCTAAATCCAAAACTCGCCAAGCGTGCTGGATTACTTCATGATATTGGTAAAGTTCCTGAAAATGAAACAGAATTACCTCACGCTATACTAGGTATGCAGTGGGCAGAAAAATATGGTGAAAAACCAGAAATTTGCAATGCCATTGGAGCTCACCACGACGAAGTAGAGATGACTTCGCTACTTTCTCCTTTAGTGCAGGTTTGTGATGCGATAAGTGGCGCAAGGCCAGGTGCAAGAAGACAAGTTTTAGATTCTTATGTAAAACGTCTTAAAGATCTTGAAGAAATTGCCTTTGGTTTTGGAGGTGTTAAAAAAGCCTACGCTATCCAGGCAGGTAGAGAATTGAGGGTGATCGTGGAAAGTGAACGCGTGAGCGACGAAAAAGCTTCAGCTTTATCATTTGAAATTTCACAAAAAATACAGACGGATATGACCTATCCGGGACAGGTAAAAGTGACTGTCATACGAGAGACTAGAGCGATTAATATTGCTAAATAGGATTATTTACAACCAAAAACAAAAAGGGCTGTTTCAATTGAAACAGCCCTTTTTGTTTGAGTAATGTTTTAGTTTAAAACTGCTCTCTTCCAGAGAAATGAAAGTTGCTTTCAATAGTAGCATTTTCATCACTATCACTACCATGAATAGCATTCTCACTAATGGAAGCAGCATAGGTCTTACGGATAGTACCCTCCGCAGCTTCTTCTGGATTGGTTGCACCAATTAAAGTTCTGAAATCATCTACTGCATTTTCCTTTTCAAGAACAGCTGCAACGATAGGGCCGCTTGTCATATAGTCTACAAGCTCTCCGTAAAATGGACGCTCTTTATGAACTTCGTAAAAAGCCTTGGCATCATTTTCTGTCATGTGCGTCATTTTAAGCGCCACAATTCTGAAACCTGAACCCGTAATTTGTTTTAAGATATCACCGATGTAGCCTTTAGAAACTGCATCTGGCTTAAGCATAGTAAATGTTTTAGTTACTGCCATTATAATTTTTTTATTTTGATTGCAAAAGTAAACAATTTCTTTAGACTTAAATATTAAGCCTTAACTTTAGAATTTGAGAGTCAAACTTTGTAGGACACGTCCATCTTTTGTTGATTTAATTTTCAAATCAGCATTTTCTTCTGTCAAATTTAAATCCACTATTCCATAGCTGTTTTCAGCAGTCACCTCTCCTACTCTATATCGATTTGGTTCTCCATCATAAGAAGCATAAGAATGCGTTAATCCACTAGAGGTGAAATCAGTCAATGGGTAACTTAGATCTTCAATTTTCTTTTGGGAAAATTCTGAAATATGTCGGTCTCCACTCAATAAAAGTATGTTTTTTAAAGAGTTTGATTGAAGCAAGGCTTCCATTTTATCAACTTCATACGGAAAATTGCCCCAGGTTTCAAAACCATGTTCGCTAGATAAAAACTGAATACTACTGACAATAATATTAAAATCTGCTTGCGAGTTTTCAACTTCTTCCTCCAGCCAATTCCATTGCTCTTGTCCAAGCAAAGTTGAATCTTTTAATGAGTGAGGCTTATATCTATGATTTGGATTTTCAGCATCTAGCATTCCATCTCTGAAATACCGTGTGTCTAACAAGTAGAACTTGATACTTTTATCGCCGGCACTGATGACTTTGGAATAATAAGTCCCTCCTCTGGACGCCATCGCATGAGTTGAATCCAACTCGAAAAAATCCATGTACAAAGATTTTGCTTGTTCTTTATACTCCCATTCTTTACCCGCATCATTTTTTCCATAATCGTGGTCGTCCCAAACGCCAATTGGCGCATTCGGCAGATTGGAAACGAAGGATTGGTAATATGTATTACTTTTAAGCGTATCGTACTTCGCTTCCATCAATTCCATGTCTGGAGTATCAGCATAGATATTGTCTCCACCCCAAACAAAAATATCAGCTGAATCTTTTTCTATAGTGGACCAAAATTCTTGGGACATATTTTGTCGATTACAACTTCCTATAGCTATTCTGAAGCTTGTTTTTTCTAAAGTATTAGCTGTTGTCTCTGAATTTTTATTTTCTGTTTTAGATTTACAGGATAAAAGCGAAAGAGAGGCAAAAACTAAAAGTATGAATATGTTTTTCATGATAAATAATTTTTCACAAATCTAGAAAATCAAATGTTATTGCATTATTAAGAATTTGTACATTTGATTTCTATGAGAAAAAATACGATAGATGGGCTAAAAGGCCAATTGAACAAAAATTCAAAAGTGAGTATAATTGGTCATAAAAATCCAGATGGAGATGCTTTAGGATCTACACTTGGCTTACATTTATTTATGAAGGAGCTTGGGATAACATCTCAGGTGATTATGCCCAATAGCTCTCCAGACTTTCTGGCTTGGTTACCTTCAATCGATACTATTCTCTGCTACGACAATGATAAAGCTCAATGTGAAGAAGAATTAGATAACTCTGATTTTGTATTCACACTAGATTTTAATCACTTAGATAGAACAGGAAGTCTTGGTGATCATCTTCAAAAATTGAACACAAATTTTGTAATGATAGATCATCATCAGCAACCAGCAGATTATGCCCCTTATATGCTATCAGACACGTCTATAGCGTCTACCTGCGAACTAGTGCATGAGTATATAACCACCCAATATCCAGAAACAAAATTGACAGCAGATATCGCTAGCTGTCTATATACTGGCATAATGACGGATACAGGTTCCTTCAGGTTTCCATCGACAACCAGCAAAACCCATAGGATTATTGCAGACTTGATAGATGCTGGTGCAAATAACTCTGAAATACATCAAAATACATTCGACAATAATGCTGAAAGCCGATTGCATTTGCTTGGAAGAGCTTTGCAAAATTTAAAGGTTCTGAAAGATTTAAGCACTGCTTATATTTCCTTATCCCAAGACGATTTAAACCAATATGGCTTCAAAAAAGGAGATACCGAGGGCTTTGTGAATTATGCATTATCCTTGAAAGGAATTAAATTCGCAGTTATTTTTATTGAAAATAAGGCTGAGAATATTATTAAAATTTCTTTCAGATCGATTGGCGATTTTGATGTTAATAGTTTTGCTAGAAACCATTATAATGGAGGTGGTCACAACAATGCGGCTGGAGGTAAAAGCGATTTGGATCTAAATACAACTTTAGAAAAATTTGAAGAGACATTAAATAACTACAGGAAAGAACTTTCATGAAATCAATTATTTATTTAGTTTTCTTAATCGTTTCGGTACAGGCATGTAAATCTCCTGAACCGAGAAAACCTGTGAGTAGAGCTTCAAAAAGTTTTACAAGCAAGTCTTTAGTGATGAATAAAGCGATCGTAGAAAAGGAAGAAGCTTATATTCAAGATATAATAGAAAAAGATTCTACAAACACCTACATTACATCGGCAGATGGATTCTGGTATTATTACAATTCAGAAAATAAAAAGGATTCTATCACTCCAAATTTTGGTGACGAAGTAGAGTTTAATTATAATATCCTCACTTTGCAAGGAGATACCATCTATTCGAGAAAAGAGCTCGGGGAGAGAGCTTATGTTATCGATAAAGAAGAAATTTTTACAGGCTTACGTCAGGGTCTCAAACTAATGAAAGAAGGAGAAACTGTTACTTTTCTTTTTCCTTCCCACCAGGCCTATGGCTACTATGGAGACAACGACAAAATAGGGACTCATGTTGCTCTCAAGTCTACTGTAACATTGAATGAAATAAAAATTAATAAAGATTAAAACTAAAGTAAAATGAAAACACTGAAATTATCATTAGTTGCCCTACTAGGATTGCTTATTTATAGCTGTTCTTCCAAATATCCAGATCTTGAGGATGGTTTGTATGCAGAATTTAAAACTTCTGAAGGAGAATTCGTAACCGAATTACATTACCAGCAAGTACCTATGACGGTTGGAAATTTTGTAGCACTCGCTGAAGGAAATCATCCAAATGTTGATGAAAAGTATGAAGGTAAAAAATTCTACGACAGCATAATTTTTCATAGAATAATTGACGGATTTATGATTCAAGGCGGGGATCCTAGCGGAACTGGTCAGGGAGGTCCTGGTTACAAATTTCCAGACGAATTAACTCCAAAATTGGGTCATGAAAAAGGAGTTCTTTCTATGGCTAACGCTGGACCAAATACAAATGGAAGTCAGTTTTTTATAACACTGGCTCCAACAGCTCACCTGGATGGAAAACATAGTGTTTTTGGAAAAACAGTGGTTGGTGAAGAAGTTGTTGATAGTATCGGAAAAGTAGAGACAGGTGCAAGAGATAAACCTGTAGATGATGTAGTGATAGAGAAAGTCAACATTTTTAGAAAAGGAAGTGATGCTAAAGCATTTGATGCTGTTGAAGCTTTCAAAGAAGGAGTCCAAAAAGCAGAAGAAGTAATGGCTGAAGCTGAAGAAGCAAGAAAGATCAAGTTACAAGAAGCTAGTGAAGGCTTTGAGGTGACAGAAAGTGGACTCCGTTATAAAATGACAGAAGAAAATTCAAATGGTACTACTCCAAAAGCTGGTGACTTAGTAAAAGTTCATTATACAGGTTATCTTCTGGATGGAACCAAGTTTGATTCTTCTGTAGACAGAGACCAACCCATTGAATTTCCTGTGGGGACAGGAAGAGTTATCCCAGGTTGGGATGAAGGTATTATGTTGTTGAAAACAGGAGAAAAAGCAGAACTCGTTATTCCTTCTGAATTGGCTTATGGTGCAAGACAAACTGGACCAATTCCGCCAAACTCAATTTTGAAATTTGAAGTCGAGTTGTTGGAAGTGGAATCAAACAATTAGACTCAATAAAAGATTAATTTTTTAAAATTTCCAATTGGATCTCAAGCATTCAATTGGAAATTAATTTTTAAAAGACATTATTGATTTAATTTGAAGTCGGTTGATCTCTATATAAAATCCTTTCAAAGGATGTTTAAATTCATATAAAATGAAATATTTACGGTTGTCACTTGTTTCAGTATTAGTAATTCTCATTCAGGGTTGCTCTTCAAAATACTCAGAATTGGAGAACGGACTTTATGCAGAATTCGAAACATCAAAAGGAAATTTTGTTGCAAAATTACACCATAAAAATGTTCCTATGACTGTCGGAAATTTTGTGGCATTGGCAGAAGGAGTGCATCCACTTACCGAAAAGCGCTATAGCGATGAGCCATTGTATGATAGTTTGATTTTTCATAGAGTGATTAAAGATTTTATTATCCAAGGTGGTGATCCTAGAGGTACAGGGAGAGGTGGGCCTGGATTTAAGTTTCCCGATGAAACTAATGGCGATTATACACACGACTCAAAAGGTGTCTTATCAATGGCTAATAGCGATGCTCAGGACACGAAGGATCCTTTTGCCAACACTGGGCAAACCAATGGAAGTCAATTTTTTATCACATTGCGTCCAACCCCACATCTTGACGGTTTACACACTGTTTTTGGAGAAGTTGTCTTCAATTATGATGTTGTAGATTCTATTGGTGAAGTAGAAACAGGCGGTGCTAATAGACCTGTAGACAAAATTTTTATTAAGAAAGTTACTATCGTTAGGAAAGGAAGCGATGCAGAAAATTTTGATGCCATAGAGGCTTTTGAAAGCGGTGTAGCTGCTTATGAAGAAAATTTAAGAAAAGAAGCTGAAGAAAGAAAACTATGGATTGAAGAATTTTCTGAAGGCTATCAAGAGACCGAAAGCGGATTAAGATATAAAATCACCAAAAAGAATAACAATGGTATATCTCCAAAACCTGGTGATATACTTAAAGTTCACTACGAAGGGTTTTTAACCGATAGCACAAAATTCGATTCATCCTTGGATCGTGGTCAGCCTATAGAGTTTGAACTTGGGGTAGGGAAAGTTATTCCAGGTTGGGATGAAGGACTTCAGCTTTTAAAAAAAGGAGAAAAAGCAAAATTTATAATACCCCCGTATTTATCATATAATGAGAGAGCGGCAGGACCTGTTCCACCCTATTCAATTTTAATATTTGATGTGGAACTCCTGGACTTTAAAAAACAATAAATTAAAAAGCCCCAGTTTCAAATGAAACTGGGGCTTTTTAATTTATTGAATATCGGTTATAACTTATCGATTTCTTCCTTTAATTGTTCTTTAGTTTGACCAGTTTTTTCTTGAAGCTTACCAAGCATTTCATCAAATTTACCTTCAGAATATTTTAAATCGTCATCTGTAAGTTTTGCATATTTTTGCTTCAATTTACCTTTAGCTTCATTGAATTTTCCTTCTAATTGATCTAAGTTCATAATATTTGATTTTAAATTATTATAAAAACAATCTACTCAACAATTCTTTATTTTATGCTAACAAAATCTTATTTAACTCAATTTTTGAGTTTTTGTTTTCTTTCAGTATTTTTAATGAGTTGTAGTACAACTAAAACATTAAAAGATCAAAACTATCGAGTAAAATTCATCGATGAATACACAATACCAACTGGATTTATTTATGGCAATGAAATCTATGGAGGAATCTCAGGCATAGATTACAAAGACGGACAAATCATCATGGTCAACGATTCTCCTTCCAATCCACTCATTTTTTCTGCTGAATTTAATCTCGTTGACTTAAAGCTTGACACATTGGCTTTTACCTCTGTTACAAAATTAGAAGCAGATGTTTTCTTTGAAGAAAATGCATTGGACATGGAGTCTATTCGCTTTGATGGTGAAGATTACTTAATTTCTACTGAAGGCAATATTGATAAAGAATTGCAACCAAAGCTATTCAAAATCGGTCCCGGTGGAGAGTTTTTGAATGAATATCCGTTGCCACACTACTTCCTTCCAAGAGGTAAAAATCAACCTCGGCACAACGGCGTGTTCGAAGGACTTTCCAAGGATCTAAATTCAGATGGATTTTGGTTTGCCAACGAATTACCTTTAGTAGAAGACGGTAAAGCTCCTAAACTTTACAATACCAATTCTCCCATTCGGTTGAGTTATTTTGACAGAGAGCAGAATCAAATCACCCGTCAATACGCTATGGATCTGGACAGGATCACAAAAATCCCATTACTTCCCTTTGCCATCAACGGATTAACCGAAATCTTACAACTAGATAATAACAAGTTTTTAATTCTGGAAAGGTCCTATTCAGCGGGGCATAAAACCCAGGGCAATAAAGTTAAGCTCTTTCTTGTAGACGTAACTGAGGCTTCAGACATCAAAGCTATTGACCAACTTAGAAACACTTCAGAAGACATTATTTATGCTGAAAAAAGTTTACTTCTTGATTTTAAGAGCATCAAATCTAAACTAACCGACAAGATCATCGATAATCTGGAAGGCTTGTGCTTTGGACCAACTTTACCTAATGGGAATAAAACTTTGATTATAGCTTCAGACGATAATTTTAGTAGCTTTGGGCCACAAATTAATCAATTTATTGTTTTAGAATTAATAGAAAACCAATGAAAACAAAACATTTACTTCTCAGCCTAAGCTTTATTACCTTATTATTTTCTTGTCAAAATTCAGAAGAAAACACTTTCCAATTTGATATCCCTGAAGGAAAAGCCCCTATGGCGACAACTTACTATTTTGTAAGGCATGCAGGAAAAGACACCACAGATTCTCAAAACAAAGATCCACAACTTACCGAGGAGGGCATCCGAAGAGCCAATTATCTAGCCACCTATTTTGCAGATAAAGAATTGGATTTATTTTATTCTACAGACTATAGTAGAACCATACAAACCTTAATCCCTACCATTCATCACTATAAAGGAGATATTTTGAGTTATGACCCAAGGAAAGATTCGCTATTTACTCACGACTTTTGGAAAACTACTTATGGTAAAAATGTTTTAGTAGTCGGCCATAGTAATACTAGTCCTAAGTTTGTGAACGAAATTATATCTGAAACCAAATATGAACATCTTGATGAAAATACTTACGATGTATTTTTTCAAATTAAAATTGATAAAAACCTCAACGTAATGGATTCACTAATCACCAAAAAAGTACCCGCTAATTTTAATTACAATCAAGAGTTATAGAAGTTAACTTGATTGCCTTATTTTCTATGAGAGATAAGAGTTCTAGTTCTTCATTCTCATACATTTTTCCAATTTCATTTAACTTTTTGGACTTAACTTTAGGTTTATAGTTCTCATAATCTTGAAACACAACGCCGTCAATAGTTCGTCTATTAATTGCTTTCCTAAAACGTAATCCTCCTCCGTTTACCAAAAAGCTATAAGCCAGATAATCCAAAGAATAATCCTCGGCATCTATCCAATAGATATAAATATCTTCAAAATCTACACCTCCTCCATTTTCAGAAAATTTCACTTCTAGCTTATGGTAAGTTTTATCTTTAATTACCTCTTTTCCAAGATCTGAAAGTTGAACAGCGTCATCTTTTAATCTTACCGGAAGTTGAGTGAAATAGTGTACAGAATTGACAGATTCAAAATAATTAAAGGTCGTAGTATCTGCAAGTTTTACAAGTGAATCTTTATAATATCTCTTCAGTTCCCCATCAAATAATACATCTTTAATAGGCTCATCTTTAGACATACGCTCTAGCCTCATTCCTTCGCAGGTTGGCGTGGCTTTATAGTTATAATCTCTAAAAGCAAATTCTAGCTCGTTGGTATTCAATTTTGATTTTCCAGAGTAGGTAATGGCTTTATCAACTATTTCTTCTGGAGTTAGAGAAGATTCAGGTGATTGACAACTTAAAATAAGTAAAATAAAAAAAACGGAAATATAATTCATGAATTTTATAATTTATAGATAAACATTAGCCCTTGCTTCTTTCTATCCTTTCAAAAGTCTTATTTTTGAAACAATTAGTTTAATTCTTATGGTAAAAAATAAAATCAACATAAAAAATAAGAAAGCAAGATTTCAATATGAAATTTTGGACAAATATACTGCTGGAATTGTTTTGGCAGGCACCGAAATCAAATCAATTCGTGAAGGAAAGGCTACAATTGCTGAAAGCTTTTGCGAATTCAATGATAAAGGCGAGCTATTTGTAATCAATATGGACGTTCAGGAATATTCTCACGCCACCCATTTCAACCATAAGCCCAAAAACGCCAGAAAGCTTTTACTAAATAAGCAAGAGCTAAAAAAGCTTTACAAAGAAGTTAAAAACACTGGGCTTACGATCATTCCACTTACAATGTTCCTAAACGATAGGGGGTTTGCCAAACTTCAAATCGCCTTGTGTAAAGGTAAAAAGTTACACGATAAGCGGGAAACTATAAAAGACCGTGATACTAAAAGAAAGCTGAATAGAATTAATAAAACCTACAATACCTAATTTGTTCTTTGCCTGTCTTTATGAAACAACACCTTCTGTTCCTACTTTTCCTGTTATGCTCATTTTTAAGTCAGTCGCAAATCACTGGAAAGGTAACCGATACTGAGAATCTGCCTCTGCAAAATGTAAACGTATACGTGGAAGGCACTTTCAACGGAACAACAACCAATGCCAACGGCGAATTCAAAATAATAATTGACACTTCAAAAGAACAGATTTTAGTTTTTAAATTCCTTGGATTTGAAACTGAAAAAAAAACTGCTGGTCTAGATAAATCTTATTTAGAAGTTCAACTTACAGAAAAGGTCACAAGTCTGGATGATGTCGTAATATCAAATAACGAAGATCCAGCTTATACTATCATCAAAAATGCGATTGCTCAAAGAAAACTAAACCTCGCAAAAATAAAAGAATTCAAAGCTAAATTTTATTCCAAAGGCATTTGGGAAATCCAAAATGCTCCTGAGAAAATTTTAGGTCAGGAAGTTGGTGATCTGGGAGGTGGTTTGGATTCTACAAGAAGTGGTGTAGTCTATCTGAGTGAAACAGTTTCCCAAATAGCTTATAAGGCTCCCAATCTATTCAAGGAACGAATTATAGCCTCCAAAGTAAGTGGTAATGATAGAGGCTTCAGTTTTAATTCTGCCGAAGACTTTAATTTTTCGATATATGAAAACACCATTGATCTGGGTAATAATTTGGTTTCACCCATCGCTAATTTTGCAATGAATTATTACGATTACGAACTGGTAGGTACCTTTTATGACCAGGACAGGTTTCTTGTCAATAAAATCAAAGTGATTCCTAAGCGACCAAACGACGCGGTATTCAGTGGATTTATTTATATCATAGAAGATACGTGGGAAGTTTTTGGAGTAGAGTTAAAAACAACAGGGAAGTCACTTCAGATTGAAGTCGTAAAAGAAATCAACCTCAACCAAACGTTTAGCTATAGTGAAGAAAATGAGTTTTGGGTCTTAATATCTCAAGATATTTCTTTTAGCTGGGGCATTTTTGGAATTTCTGGAGGAGGCGATTTTGTAGCTTCTTACAAAAATTATGATTTCAATTCGGAGCTCAGCAAAAAGGATTTTAGCAATGCGGTAATTGTATTTGATCAACAAGCCAATACCAAAGACAGTTTGTTTTGGGAAAACAACAGACCCGTTCCTTTAACGAGCATGGAACTTGAAGACTATACCTTCAAAGACAGTATTCAAATCTTGAAAAATTCTAAACCTTACAAAGACTCGGTAGACACCGCCCGTAACAAATTCAGCTTAACCGATCCTATTTTCGGTTATTCATGGCAAAATTCTACCACCAATCAAGTGGCTGGATTTACTGGACTTACCGATGTCAATTATAATACAGTCCAGGGTTTCAACATCAAGTCTGATGTTTACTTTACTCAAAAAGATACCACTGGCACCTATAGAAACTATTGGGAACTTCGCTCCTATCTGGACTACGGTTTCTCAGAAGAAAAACTGAGAGTGTACGGAAGTTTTGTAAAAAAATTCAATAATTTCTCAAAGCCTTTTTTAAGCTTTTCGGGAGGGGCTAAGCTAGAAGAAGTTAATTCTACCAATCCTATTAATGAACGCTTGTCCTCAATTACTTCAATATTTTTTGAGAGAAATTACTTAAAGCTTTACGAAAAAATATTTGGTAAAGCAACTTACAGTCAGGAGATCTTTAATGGGTTTAGGATGAGTGCAACATTAGAATTTGAAAGAAGACGTGCTTTAACGAACTCTACTAATTCTCCACTTATCAGTAATAAAAATGGAGGATTTACATCCAACAATCCTCTGGCTCCAGAAGCTTTTGGTTCTTTGCTTTTTCCTTCTCATAATATAGGTAGAGCTACCATAGGTGGTCGAATTAATTTTGACCAGGACTATGTACTGACACCCAACGGAAAATATGATACCTATAGCGATAGGTTTCCTGTCCTGAGTTTCAGCTACGAAAAAGGCTTCGCCTCAGATATCAGCGATTTTAATTATGATTTGATAAAAGCCAGACTTACCCAAACCAAAACGATTTCTCGATTTGGTGAATTGGGTTATAGCTTAAACGGTGGCTTATTTTTTAATGCTGAAAATATTTCGTTTTTAGACTTTAAACATTTTAATGGGAATCAAACTCGAGTTGGAACCTCAAGCGATTATCTGAACCAATTCAATCTATTACCGTATTACGAGCTTTCCACCAATTCTGATTATGCCGATGTCCATTTGGAACACAACTTTAAAGGTTACCTATTGAACAAAGTTCCACTCCTCAACCAATTGAATTTCAATATGGTGATAGGTGCGAAAAGTTTATTTACAGATTCCAACAAACCTTATTCTGAATTTTCTGTAGGTCTTGATAATATTGGTTTTGGTCAATTTCGTTTTTTTAGAATAGATTACGTGAAGCCTTATCAAGATGGCTGGCAAAATGGAGCAATAATTTTCGGAATTAAATTACTGGATCAATTTTAAAGCAAGCTTTAATTCTTATCCTCTAGCAGCGGTACAAATCGAAATTCTCCAAAGGTTTCCTTCTGAAATTTTGTAGAGGAAGTCCTTTTCAGCAATGTCATAATTTGTGGATCTTCACCAACAGGAATCACAAGCCTTCCACCAACTTTGAGTTGAGAAAGTAAAGGTTTGGGAATAAACGGTGCACCAGCAGTAACAATGATTTTATCGAATGGCGCATACTCTGGCAAGCCTTTATAGCCATCACCAAAACTCATATACTTAGGCCTGTAGCCCAATTGTTCTAGAAATTTTTTTGTTTTTTTATAAAGCTTTTGTTGTCGCTCTATGGTATAGACTTTTGCTCCGAGTTCACAAAGCACAGCAGCCTGATAACCACTTCCTGTTCCTACCTCAAGCACCAGTTCTCCTGGTTTTAGCTGAAGAAGTTCTGTCTGAAATGCCACCGTATAAGGTTGAGAAATCGTTTGTCCTGCAGCGATAGGAAAAGCTTTGTCTTGGTAAGCATGATCTTCGAAACTACTGTCCATAAACAGGTGTCTTGGAATCGCATTGATGGCGCTCAAGACTTTCTCGTCTTTAATGCCTTTTTCACGAATCAATTCTACTAGTAATTTGCGTTTGCCCTGCTGTCTGTAACTGTCTTCCAAGCCTTTATATTTTCACTAATGATAAAGTAAAAGTAGAAAAAAATATGAGTATATCTCAGACCTTCTACACTCAAAATATAAAAATACCAATTATAGATTTCGATACTTTGCAGTCTTAATGGGAATAGGTTTGAGGAAGTATTTTTAATTAAAAATCAAGAGTAAGATGACGTCAATTTAAACAAAAACGACTAGTATAAATACTAGTCGTTTTGAAAGCTTATTTTGATCAGTGCTTACTTAGTACTGATAATCTCAATTTTTCTGATGTTTGGATCTTCAACAAGTAATTCTGAAGCATTTGCCATTAAGGCTTTAGCTATTTCGCCACTCAGGTGAGCTTCTCTTCCGTGCTCATTCTCGAATGTATCGAATATACCAAAGGTAGATTCATCTATTTGAAATGAATACCAGGTTAAGGTTTCATTTTCCTTTTTAGCGTGTTCAACGGCATTCGATAGAAAATTCTTAACATCATTTTCTTTTCCTTTCTTAGCTTTTACTGTAGCTAGTAATCCTAAATTTTTCATTTTTATTTTTTTGATTTATATCTATATTAATGGCTTCAATTTAAGCATACAAAATCATCTGCAGCTCCTGAAAGACTTAATTTGTGAATCTTTTAAACGACTTTGAAATACAAGCTGAAACTAAAACGTATAATGATTCAATTGGACCAGTATATGGAAAAAGAAAAGCCAATCTTAAAGTGAAACTACCAATATGGCTTTATCCTCTATTTAACGATCGTTCTAAAAGTCAAATTAATTCTAGGACCAAGAACTCGCTTAGTAGGTGGAAGACGATGTAACCAAAACTCTTGAGTTTCGTCTTTCATAACGAGTAAACTCCCCTGCTCCAACCGCAATTCAACTTTTTGACCATTCTTCTTATGTTTAAACATAAACTTGCGTTCTGCACCTAGACTTAATGATCCTATCGCCCCATTTTTCTTCAAGTCTTTTTCTCCATCGCTGTGCCAGCCCATTCCCTCTTCCCCGTTGTGATAGAGATTGAGCAGGCAAGAATTGAACTGCTCCCCTGTTTCCAATTCTACTGAATTTTTGAGAGCAATTAACTCTGTGGTCCAGGGTAAAGCTTGTTTAGTGAGCTTAGAGTAAGTGTATTCAAAAGGCTTTTCTCCATACCAAGCCACTTTTCGTTTGGTCGAAATTACTTTTCCAAATATCTGGGCCTGATCATTTTGCCAGTCGATATGATGTAATAACTTTTTAAAGTAGAACTCTGCCTGATCAGGGCCAAGTAGCTTACCATAATAGTAAATCGACCCATCCTGAGGTAAGAGGTTTTTTGAACTATCGTAGGGTTCATCAAATAGCTTCATAAGTAATATTCCATATTTGGTGTAAAATAATTTGTACTCCAATTTACTCTTTCATTTAAAAAATGAGTCTGATTTATTTATAAAATTGAGCAGAGGTATTTAAAGTTTAGGAAAATAAATAGGAATATAAATATTTATCTGGATTTAAATAAATTATGGGCTTCCAAACTCTTCAAAGGGTCTTAGAATTAAATCTAGAAATGAGTTAATCATAAAACTGTCAATTATAGTGTTCTTATCAGACCATTCTTCTGTGTAAATTCTAAAAGAAATCCTATAAGACTTCGGTGAGTTCAGTTTACTAAAAAAGAAATGTTACTTTTGTGTAAAACGATACTATTTATGTTAAAAGTCGGTGTTTTGGGAGCTGGACATCTAGGTAAAATTCACCTTAGACTGCTCAACGAATCCAAGAAGTATTCATTTGTTGGATTTTATGATACAGATAAAGATCATGCTTTAAAAATTGAAAAGGAGTTTGGATATACCTATTATGAAAACTACGAAGATTTATTAAAAGAGGTAGATGTTATAGACATTGTCACCCCTACAACCTACCACTTTAAAACTGCAAAGCAAGCTATCAAGGCGGGAGTTCATTTGTTTGTTGAAAAACCAATCACTTCCACTGTTGAACAAGCAGAAGAATTGATTGAGTTAGCTAAAAATCATAACGTCAAAGGACAGGTAGGCCATGTAGAACGTTTTAATCCAGCCTTTAGAGCTGCGATTAGTAAAATTGATAAGCCGATGTTTATTGAAGCCCATCGTTTGGCCGAGTTTAATCCTCGTGGGACAGACGTCCCTGTAGTTTTAGATTTGATGATTCACGATATTGACGCCATCTTAAGCGTAGTAAATTCAAAAGTTAAAAATATCAACGCTAGTGGCGTCTCGGTTATTTCTGAAACACCTGATATTGCCAATGCTAGAATTCAGTTTGAAAATGGCTGTGTTGCCAATTTAACTGCCAGCAGGATTTCTTTAAAAAACATGCGTAAATCTCGATTTTTCCAAAGAGATGCTTATGTGTCGGTAGACTTTTTAGAAAAAGTAACCGAGGTGGTAAAAATGAAGGATGCACCAGAAAATCCAGATGATTTTGCTATGATACTTCAGAATGCGGAAGGTGTGAAAAAGCAAATCTATTTTGATAATCCTGAAATCGAAACCAACAACGCTATTTTAGACGAACTAGAGACATTTGCAGAAGCTATCGAAAACAAAACGACCCCTATAGTCACATTGGAGCAGGGAACAGAAGCTTTGAGGGTGGCTATGCAAATTATAAAAGCATTTGATAACTAAACATTTCAAAATATATATTTCATGAAAAATATTTCAATTATAGGCGCAGGAACCATGGGTAATGGCATAGCTCACACCTTTGCTCAATTTGACTACCAAGTCAACTTAATCGATGTTTCTAAGGACAGTTTAGATAAAGGAATAGCCACCATCACTAGAAATCTAGATCGTATGGTGAGCAAGGAAAAAATTAGTGAAGAGGATAAGAAGCGTACCCTTGCCAACCTCACTACCCATACCAGTCTAGCCGACGGCGCAAAAAATGCTGATCTAGTAGTAGAAGCCGCTACTGAAAACGAAAAAATTAAATTAGATATCTTTAGAGAATTAGACAAGATCTGTCCACCTAAAGCAATCTTAGCGACCAATACCAGCTCTATTCCAATTACTAAGATTGCTGCAGTAACAGGAAGACCTAAACAGGTAATTGGGATGCATTTTATGAATCCTGTACCAATTATGAAATTGGTAGAAATCATAAGGGGTTACAATACCAGTGATGAAATCACCAACACTGTAGTAAAATTGGCCAAAAATCTTGGTAAAGTGCCTACTGAAGTTAATGATTACCCTGGTTTTGTTGCCAATCGTATATTGATGCCGATGATCAACGAAGCAGTTGAAACTCTTTATAATAATGTAGCTGGTGTAGAAGAAATTGATACGGTTATGAAGCTTGGTATGGCCCATCCTATGGGACCACTTCAACTTGCAGATTTTATAGGATTGGACATATGTCTTTCTATACTTGAAGTAATGTACGATGGATTCAAAAACCCAAAATATGCTCCTTGCCCATTACTTGTAAATATGGTGAGAGCTGGAAAATTAGGTGTGAAATCTGGTGAAGGCTTCTATGATTACAGCGAGAGTAAAAAAGCAGAAAAAGTATCTTCACAATTTGCCTCTTAATCATGCCCGTTGTAAAACCCTTTCAAGCTACTAGACCTACACGCGATAAAGTAGGTCTAATAGCTTCAAAACCCTATGATACCTATACAAAAGCTCAGATAGAAGCAAGACTAGATAACAATCCGTTTTCGTTTTTACACATTGTAAATCCAGGTTACAAATACAACAAAGAAATTTCCGGCAAAGAACGTTTTGGTCTTGTCAAGAATAGATTTGAAGAATTTAAAGAAGACGGTAGTTTTTTTCAGGAAGAAAAACCTTGCTACTATTTACACAAAATCATCTACCGGAATGAAATTCAATTTGTTGGATTTGTTGGGGCGGCGAGCACAGAAGATTACGAATGCAATATCATTAGGAAACATGAAGACACTCTAAAAGAAAAGGTAGATGTCTTTACTGAATATTTAAAAACGGTTCGGTTTAATGCAGACCCTGTGCTTCTCACCTATCCAGATAATGAAGTCTTGGAAGGAATTTCGCAGCAACTGATGCTGGAACGACCAGAATACGAGTTTACGACAACCTCAAGAGAGACACATCACTTTTGGGTGATTGATGAAGAACAGCTTCAGAAGCAAATTGAAGCTGAGTTCAAAGCCATGCAGCATATTTATATTGCAGATGGTCATCATAGAAGTCTGTCCTCCATAGATCTGAAGAATAAACTGCAGGCTGAAAACGAAATGCATACAGGAACTGAAGCTTACAATTTTTTTATGGGCTTTTTTATTCCTGAAAGCCATCTGAGAATTCATGAATTTAATAGGCTTGTGAAGGATTTAAACGGCTTAAGCAAGGATGAATTTTTGATTAAACTAGACGAACAATTCAAAATTGAAAATTTAAAACAGAATTACTACAAACCATCAAAACCTCATCACTTTAGCATGTATCTGGATGGTGATTTTTACGAATTGAATTTGAGATTCAGAAATTATGACTTTCATGATGCTTTGTCAAAACTAGATGCTCAAATTTTATATAGCACCATATTAAAACCTATTCTTGGTATTGACGATTTGAGAAATAATTCCAGGTTGATGTACAGCCAGGGGCAAAAAGACATGGCCTACGTTAAAGGCTTAATAGATAGCAATGAGTTTAAAGTTGGTTTCGGGATGTACCCAGCCAAAATTGAAGAGATGAAAACCATAGCCGATGAGGGCATGAAAATGCCGCCAAAAACGACTTTTATCGAACCAAAATTGAGAAGCGGGATTACAATTTACGAATTTTAAAAGGTAACTTATGGAAGGAACTATAAAAGAACACATCAAAACATTCACTAAAGAATTAGGAGAAAGTATTGACTTGGTAGCGGTTTCAAAAACCAAACCCAATGAAGATTTGATGGAAGCTTATGAAGCTGGGCAGCGCATTTTTGGAGAAAACAAGGTTCAGGAAATGACAGATAAATGGGAAGCACTTCCGAAAGACATTCAATGGCATATGGTGGGACATGTCCAAACCAACAAGGTTAAGTATATGGCACCTTACGTGGATCTTATTCATGCAGTTCATAAAATGAAATTGCTTAAAGAGATCAACAAACGAGCAAAAGAAAGCGATCGCGTTATCAACTGTTTATTGCAAGTCAAAATTGCTGAAGAGGATTCTAAATACGGCATGTCTCCAGATGAGTTGAAAGCCTTCTTAGCAGATGAAAAACTTCCAGAATTAAAAAATGTAAAACTCAAAGGCTTGATGGCCATGGCTACTTTCACCGACGATGAAAATCAAATCCATAGAGAGTTTAAAGTGCTGGAAGATCTCTACAAGGAAACATCAAAAACTCAACCTGATTTTAGCATTCTATCTATGGGCATGAGCGGCGACTATAAAATCGCAATGGAACACGAAACAACTATGGTAAGAATTGGGAGTTCAATATTTGGAGCTAGGCATTAAAATTTATATTCTTAACTTCTAATCATTTAAAACTTTGAGAATTTAAACTAAAGTCATTGTTGTATTAATGATATAAATGCCTAATCAGTGAAAACAGTAATTTCCTAAAAGATGGCCTATGAGTTTTAAATAAGATATCAAAAAACCCTTTTCCGATACCTTGGAAAAGGGTTTTTAAACAAACTTAGGCTAATTCAAAACTTATTAGTTAATAGTAATCTGCTTTGGAGGTTTAGGTTTGGCTTCCTCGCGTTTCGGAATATCCACTTGTAACACTCCATTTTTATACTGGGCAGAAACCTTCTCACCGTCCACGGTATTGGGAAGTGTAAACGATCTTTGGAACGCCTCACGGCTAAACTCTTTTCTAGTATATCTCCCAACTTCAACCTCGCTATCTTTTTTGTATTCTGAAGAGATCGTAAGCTCTTTGTGATTTAATTCGATAGTAAAATCGTCTTTATTAAATCCTGGTACTTCCATTTCAATGCTAAATTTGTCCTCATCTTCTTTGATATTAATGGAAGGTGAAGCCGTGTTAGCCTTAGAAAAATCCCTGCTGATCAAATCCTTACTCAAGAGTCTATCTAATAGATTAACTTCTTGATTTTCAAATCGTGTTGGTATCATCTTTATATTTTTTAGAATTAATTATTTTCTTAAATCTATTTTCAAAAGTGGTACCAAATTGATTTTTGTCAAAAAACAGAAGAATTTCAAATAAATGCTAAGTTTAAAAATGAGTATTCAGAAAATTTTGTCTGTAAAATGCCATATTGACAGTAATTAATAATTTTTTATGCCTTTTTGTCTTGCTTTAAAAAGAGAATAGTTTCAAATTCAGAACAACTAAGAAAAAGCCAGGTTGAGGAAATGCTTAAACTTTCTCCTATAAGGCTTTGAAACAGAATTATATCTTTATTTTTGTGGTTCACTTTTGAAAATTTGTAAGCACAGATTGTACGCTATACTAGACATAGAATCCACCGGAGGAAAATATAACGAAGAAGGCATCACGGAAATTGCTATTTATAAATTTGATGGTCACGAAATTGTAGATCAATTTATTTCTTTGGTAAATCCAGAGCGGAAGATCCAGTCTTTTGTAGTAGGGTTAACAGGAATCAACAATGAAATGCTTCATCATGCTCCGAAATTCTATGAAGTCGCCAAACGAATTATTGAAGTCACAGAAGGTTGTATAGTAGTAGCTCACAACGCTAAATTTGATTATAGAATGCTACGGCTGGAATTTGACAGATTAGGCTATGATTTTGATCGTAAAACTTTATGCACGGTCAAATTATCTAAAAAATTGCTGCCTGGATTTGAGTCTTACAGCCTGGGAAAATTAGTTAGAAAATTAGGAATTCCGATCACAGATCGGCATAGAGCTAGTGGAGATGCGCTGGCAACGGTTAAGCTTTTCAAACTCTTACTGGAAAAAGATGCAGATAAAGAAATCATCAGTTCCAACTTAAAGCTTAATACTATAAGCAGTGTTGACCAGAAATTAATCAGACTGATAGATAATTTACCCAACTCCGTTGGGGTTTATTATTTCTCCGATGGAGATGGTCAAATTATATACGTTGGCAAAAGTAAAGACATAAAGAAACGAGCTAATCAACATTTTACCAGTGATGCTCCAAAATCCAGGGAAATACAAGAGCATGTAGTTTCTGTCGATTTTGAAAAAACAGGCAATGAGCTTTTGGCTTTATTGAAAGAAAATCAATCCATCAAAAAACTGAAGCCTAAATTTAATTCTGCCCTCAAAAAAGATTTGTTCACTCATGGTCTTTATGTGTACAAAGATCAAAGTGGATATTTAAATTTAACCATTTCAAAATTAAAGGAGGAAGGAAATTATATTACAAGTTTTACAAATTACCAGCAGGGCAAAGCCTTTTTGGAACGTGCTGTAGAAAACTTCGAGCTTTGCCAAAAGCTGACCGGACTTCACAAAACTAAAGGAGCCTGTTTCAATTATACCATTAAGCAATGCCATGGGGCTTGTGTAAAGGAAGAAACTCCCGAAAGCTATAACGAACGCGTCAAACAGCTGGTCGATTTTTATGATTATCATAATAAAAACATGATTATACAGGATCGTGGACGGCATCCTGGCGAAAAAAGTGTAGTCTTAATAGAAAATGGTGAACTTTCTGGAGCTGGTTATACTGAACTTAATTTTCAAATTGAAAATATATCAATACTGAGAAACATCATCAATCCCATGCAAAACGACAGGGATGCACAGCATATTATCCAGAGCTATCTCAGAAAGTCCAACAAGAATTTGAAAATTATAAATTACTAAACATGTCCTGGAAAGAAAAAGTTCACGAAGTTATCTATGAGGCCGACACCAAAGCAGGAAAAGTTTTTGACGTGGCTTTGCTTATTGTTATCCTCGTCAGTTTAATACTTGTGGTACTTGATTCGGTGGAACAGATAAGCCTTAAGTATCATTCTTTATTCGTGGCTTTAGAATGGGTTATTACTATCTTTTTTACAATTGAGTATATACTTAGAGTCATAAGCATTAAAAAAGCCAAGAATTATATCTTTAGCTTTTATGGTATCGTAGATTTTCTTTCCACTGTTCCTCTCTATATTTCTTTAGTATTTGCAGGTTCTGGAGCATTGTTATCTCTTAGAGCTTTGCGACTTTTAAGAGTCTTTAGAGTTTTCAAATTAGTAAGATATTCTGGCGCCGGCTCCAGAGTGGCAGTCGCCTTAAGAAATAGTGTTCCCAAAATATTGATTTTCATATACAGTGTAGTCATCATTTCATTTATAGCAGGTACAATTATGTATATAGTGGAAGGGCCAGAACATGGTTTCACCTCTATACCCAGAGGAATTTATTGGGCTATTGTTACCCTCACCACTGTTGGATTTGGAGACATTCACCCAATAACACCTTTAGGCCAATTTATTGCTACCATCATTATGCTTTTAGGATATGGGATCATAGCGGTACCTACAGGAATAGTCACAGCAGAAATGACTAAGGAAAACTCAAGAAAAAACACTCAAGTTTGTTACAACTGCGGTGAAGATGATCACAGGGATAGTGCAGAATTTTGTCATAACTGCGGCTATGATATTAATAGCACTAAGGATAAAAAGATGATGAAATCCGCCGAAAATGAAGACTGACTATCCTACATTGATTTGTATTCTCGGGCCAACTGCCATCGGTAAAACTTCACTCAGCCTCAAGCTTGCTAATTATTTTTCTACTGAAATTGTTTCTGCAGATTCCAGACAATTTTACAAAGAAATGAATATCGGAACAGCGGTTCCAACATCAGACGAACTTAATCAAGCAAAACATTATTTTATTCAGCATATTTCTGTTACTGATGACTATAATGTAGGAAAGTTTGAAAAAGAAACAATCAACCTTTTAACTGAGATTTTTAAAACACATTCCAAAGCGATTTTAGTTGGTGGCAGTGGATTATATCAAAAAGCAGTAACGGAAGGCCTAGATTCATTCCCTGATATTCCTTCAACTATAAGAGAGAAATACAATACGATTTTAAACAATAACGGTATTAAAGGACTTCAGAATCTACTAAAGGAAAAAGATCCTGAGAGTTATAATTCAATAGAAATCTCGAACCCTAGACGCTTAACAAGAGCTCTGGAAGTAGTTGATGTTTCCGGCAAATCATTTTCTTATTTTCAAAATCAAAAGAAAAAAAAGCGAGAATTTGATGTTGTTAAGATTGGTCTGGAAGCTCCACGGAAAGTGATTTATGATAGAATAGAACAGCGAGTAGACCTTATGATTGAGCAAGGTTTGGTAGAGGAAGCTAAACAGCTTCATCCATTCAAGCAACACAATGCTTTACAAACAGTAGGTTATAAGGAACTTTTTGCTCATTTTGATGGAGAGGTAAGCCTAGATCAGGCTATATCTGAAATTAAAAAGAATACCAGAAGATTTGCCAAAAGACAACTCACCTGGTTCAAAAAAGATAAAGATATTCACTGGTTACACTATGAAACTTCCTTGGAAGAACTCTTAGCTCACATTAAAACATAAAAAGACTATTCGCGAAATACGAATAGTCTTTTTATGAAATTTTGGAACTGAAAAAAGTTAGCTTATTTTGAATTAAGCACCTTTTCCATCAGAGCCTTTTACGACTAGACGGAAACCTTCACCGTGAATATTTAAAATTTCCACAGAATCATCTTTTTTCAGATATTTTCTCAATTTGGCGATGTAAACGTCCATACTTCTTGAGGTAAAGTAATTGTCGTCCCTCCAAATTTTGGTCAATGCCAATTCTCTAGGCATTAAATCATTCTCGTAAAGAGCTAGTAAACGTAATAACTCATTCTCTTTAGGAGATAGTTTTATAGGCTCTTCGTCTTTGAATGTTAAAAACCTCAACTTAGAATTAAGATGGAAATTACCCACAGTAAATTCAAATTGCTTGCTATCTGCAAGCGTATCAGAGTTTTTACGTTGCATAATGGCCTTTATCTTCATCAATAGCACTTCACTATCAAATGGCTTATTAAGGTAATCATCAGCTCCAACTTTATATCCTTTCAACACATCATCCTTCATTGCTTTGGCTGTAAGGAATATAATTGGAATATCCTCATTTTTAGCTCTGATCTCCTTCGCTAAAGTAAAGCCATCTTTGTAAGGCATCATGACGTCTAGAATACACAAGTCGTAATTTCCTTTTTTGAATTTTTCGAAGCCTTCCATACCGTTTTTAGCATGGGTAACGTCGTATTCATTCATGGACAAATAGTCCTTAAGTACGATTCCAAAATTTGGATCGTCTTCTACTAATAAAATCTTTTTGTTTTCAGTTTCCATATATTTATGATATTAATGGTAATTTAATTATAAATGAACTTCCTTTTCCTTTTTCGCTTTTCACAGAGATTTCACCGTGATGGTCATCTACTATTCTTTTTACGTAAGAAAGACCTAATCCATGACCCTTTACATTATGAACATCACCTGTATGTTCTCTGTAAAATTTATCAAATACTTTTTTCTGAACTTGTTTTGACATTCCATTTCCATGGTCCGTAACAATCAGAACAACATAATTGTTTACGTTCTCAGTTTCTACGTTTATAACAGGGGCATCTGTTGAATATTTTACAGCGTTATCCAAAATATTCACTATCACATTGGAAAAATGTGAGTCATTTGCCAGTATAGTATCCCTTTTAGCTTTGAGATCTGTATTAATAGCACCTCCCCTGTCTTCTACAATTAAATTAATATGACTTATAGCATCTTCAATAATTTCGTGAAGATTTAATTTTTCTTTATCAATGTCCAATTCATTTTTTTCAAGCTTAGAAATTCTCAACACATTTTCAACCTGAGCATGCATCCTCTTATTTTCTTCGCGAATCATATTCATATATCTATCAACAGCTTCAGGATTTTTTGAAATCATTGGATTTTTCACTGAATCTAGTGCAAGATTTATTGTTGCTATTGGCGTTTTAAATTCGTGCGTCATATTATTTATAAAATCAGTTTTGATCTGAGATATCTGTCTTTGTCTTATCAATTGACCAATTGCTGAAGAAAACGCTAAAACTATAACTAGAGTAAACAATACTGAAAGCCCACCCATCAATGCAATTGATGATAAAATCTGTTGATTCTTATCTTTGAAATTAATGAATAGTTGATAATCTGAAAATTCATCATTATAACTATAAACAGGAATACCATATGTTGAGGGTGAATTCAGTTCAAAGCTTGATGTTCTCACCTTTGTAGATAAAGCATTACTGTAAATTCCAAAGTCGTAATCAGATTTCAGATTTCGCTTATCCATTTGCTCCTCAATCAATTTCTTGATTTCCAAAGTATCTACGCGCTTGTGTATGGGAATTTTTGACGCCATTTCTTTGATAGCATCAAGCCACAAATATTTCTGCTCTTCTTCCAGATTATTAATACGTTCATAACGCTCCATGGCGTTTTGTGAAACTCCATCAATCCCATCCCTTCTCATTACCGCCGTTACTTTACGGTTGATAAACTTTTTAAATTCTATAGAATCTTGATTTTCCGCAAGAAAAGGAGATGCTACTTTATAATCTTCTTGGAATAAACGATTAGAATACATAAAATACTCTGTAGAGATTCCATCATCTGGCAACATTTGAAATATTTCACTAAGCTGAGCCCTTACAGGAGTTTCAGAATCTGCTATGGAAGCAAATTTGAAATAATATTTGTCGATCTCTTCTTTTTCTAATTGCTGAACAACGTTGATAAGAATCTGTTTAGCCCCCATAGAGAACTGCTCTTCATTACTCTCTACTGTGTTTTTTATCCAGTAGCCTTGAACGAAGATGATCCCTATTAAAGAGACACTCATCAGTACAATTATAAATGTAAATATGCGTTTATTCATTTCGTCAAAATTACAGTTTTAACAAAATGCTTTCTCGGTGTTTAACCGAAAGTTAACAAGACAATGCCTTTATTTATCTGAAAAGCTTAGAAACTTTTCATGAAGTTTACTAACCTGTTGTTGAGTTTCTTTTAAATTAATATTTTCGATAATAAAATCAGCTAATTCTTTCTTTTTTGACTCTGACCATTGAGCTTTCACTCTTGATTCTACATCGGCACTCGTTATGTCATCTCTTTTCATAACACGTTTAATTCTTAAGTCTTCCGGTGCAGTTACAAGAATTGTGTAGTCAAAGTCTGAAGCTCTATTCTTTTCAAATATAATTGCAGCCTCATAGATAATATAAGGAGCTGTTTGCATGGAGAGCCATCTTTCAAAATACTTATGAACTTCAGGATGAATTATGGAATTCAGCCTTTCCAAAGCTTTATCATCATTAAAAACTATTTTGGCAAGTTCAGCTTTGTTAATCAGATTTTCAGAATTCAATTTAATACCAAAGACGCGGGAAACTTCCGAAGAAACTTCAGGCCGATCTAGTATTTTTTTAGCTTCAATATCAGCAGTAAAGACAGGAACTTTTTTATCTTTAAACATTTGTGCAACAGTAGTTTTACCACTTCCAATACCTCCAGTGAGTCCAATTTTTATCATCGCTTTATCAAATAATCAACTTTATAATTCTCGAGAGAAACATTCTTGACAAATTTCGGCTGTTTCACGAGTTCTAAAATCATAAAATCTTCATCTGGTTCAAATTTAGCAACTACCTTAAAGCCAGATTCGTCTATTTTCTCATAATTTGATAAACTAGTTTTGAAATTGACTTTAGCGGTTTTAGGAAAAATCACAAACTCTTCATTGCTCGCTTTGTTTTCTACATCAATAGGAATTTCGAAATTACCCTCAGTGAATTTGTTAACAGGCAAAGTATACTTAACAGTTTCGACCAGATAATTAATTGAAACACTGTCAATCTTTTGAATGTCAACAGTCCCGTATAAAGTGTCTGAGATGTCTTTAAGATTCTTCTTCTCTGTTGAGATAAATTCAAGGTCTTTTAAAATGGAGTCGTTTCCAGAAACTTCAATATGACTTGGATCGAAACTGAAATTTTCAATAGAATCATATCCCTTGCTGAAGCTAACTTGAAAGTTTGGTTTTATTTTTAATTTTTTTGTTGTCAACTTAAAAAAAGGAAAGTAAAGGCTGTCCTGAAGAATTTCTAATTCACCAGATGAAACCCTTAATGGCTTTGCTATTTTAGATTTATTCTGTTTTAGATTGAATGTATACGCATTACCAATAGAGTCCAGTTCGTCAAAATTTAAGGTGAGAGTCGAATTGAAAAGATTGATAAACAAGATCTTAAAACCTGTATGGTTGACTTCTATGGCAATATCTTGAGATTTGTCTTCGATAACTATATGCTGAGGAACTTCTTTAAGCTGAAAGGACAATTTCAACTCATGATCATAGGTTTTCGACATTTGAACAAAGATCCAGATAAGTAAAGTAAATCCTATAAAAAAGAAAAAAGCCTTATAGTTTTTCTTTTTGAGGTTGGTCTTGAGTTTATCAATCTGTTTATATTTACTCATTTATTTAAAAAATAGTTTTGGAAATGTTTTTTCGGGTATTTGCTTTAATATACATATTTTAAAGTAACTCAAGATGAATCCAACACCATAACTCACAAATTGAATATTTGTTGAAAGCACCGTGAATAAAGCAATTTTTAAATTCTTGTAGTCTACGAGACTATCAACGAATATCAAAAAATTGTAAAGTGCATAAAAATATAATATAAAATCAAGCTTAAATGAAATCAAAATGAATCCTAATAGCAATCCTACACTGTAAACAAACGGAAACCAATAAGTCAACTTTGAAGTTTCTGGATAACGTGATATTAAAATTGGTCTAGCTAAACCAAACTTATAAACTTGCTGTGAAAATTTTTTAAAATCTGTTCTCCTTTTATGGTACACATGTGCACCATGTATAAATCCAACTTTGAATTTCAACTTTCTTAGCCTAATTGATAAATCTGGATCTTCACCGGGATGGATTCTACCAAAACCTCCAGAATCAAGGAAGGCAGCTTTGGAAATTCCCATATTGAAACTTCTTGGTTCGTATGATCTTGAAATTTTAGACTGTTTACCACCTCTTATTCCGCCTGTGGTAAGTATAGATGTCATGGTGTAGTCTATAGCTTTTTGGACTGAACTAAAGGACTCTAAAGCCTTGTCACCACTCCCATAACAGTCTAGATAGTTTTCTGATAAAGCTTTGGATATCGTTTTTAAATAATTATCAGGAACTATAACATCACTGTCCAAAATGATATAATAATTTCCTTTGGCCTTATTCATTCCAAAATTTCTTGAATCACCAGGTCCAGAATTCTCTTTGAAATAGTAGGAAATATTTAATTTCTTACTAAAATCATCAACTACATCCTTACAAGTAATTTGAGAGCCGTCTTCAACAATCACAACCTCAAAGCTTCCATCGAGTAATGTAAGGCTATCCAATAATTCTTTAATTTCTTGAGGTCTGTTGTAAACAGGAATAATGAATGAAAAATGAAGCTCTACCATGATGTAAAGATATTACAAATAAAAAATCCCGAAGCTCTGCTTCGGGATTGATAATATAAAATATATTGTTTTGCCTACTCTTCCATCGCTTCCATAATTTCTTGACTTACGCCCATATTGGAAAACCCCCCGTCATGAAATAAATTTTGAAGGGTTACTTTTTTGGTAAGGTCAGAAAATAAAGTCAATGTATAGTCTGCGCACTCCAATGCTGTTGCATTTCCAAGTGGTGACATCTTTTCCGCATAGTTCATGAAGCCAGTAAATCCTTTCACACCTTGCCCAGCAGAAGTAGGCGTTGGTGATTGTGAAATCGTGTTCACTCTCACTTTTTTGTCTTTTCCGAAAAAGTAACCAAAACTTCTAGCTACAGATTCCAGATAAGCCTTATTGTCGGCCATATCATTATAATCAGGGAATACACGCTGAGCTGCCATATAGGTGAGAGCGACAATACTACCCCATTCATTCATGGCATCTTTCTTATACAATGTTTGCATCAACTTGTGAAAAGACATTGCAGACACATCTAAACCTTTGTGAGTCCAGTCGTAATTTTGATCGGTGTAGTGCTTGCCTTTTCTTACATTAATTGACATTCCAATAGAATGCAAAACAAAGTCCAATTTGCCTCCAAGAATTTCTTGTGATTTTTCAATAAGGTTCTCCAGGTCTTCCACTTTTGTAGCATCAGCTGGTATGACTTCAGAATTTGTTTTTTCAGCAAGCGTATTAATAGTTCCCATTCTCAATGCTACAGGAGCATTGGTAAGAACAAATTCAGCTCCTTCTTCATGAGCACGTTCGGCTGTTTTCCAGGCGATAGAGTTTTCATCTAAGGCTCCAAAAATAATCCCTCGCTTTCCTTTTAGTAAATTATATGACATAGTCTGTTTTTTAATTTAGTGCTGTAAAGTTAATCATTTTAACAAAGATTGAGCATGTGCCAATGCAGATTCAGAAGTTTTATCCCCTCCAAGCATTTCAGCAAGCTCAACAATTCTTTCTTGATTCTTTAAAATTTGAATATTAGTCTGAGTTTTTTCGTTTTGAACAGTTTTAAATACTTTGAAATGCTGTTGACCCATACCAGCGATTTGTGGCAGATGAGTAATAGAGATCACCTGAAGGGATGCAGACATTTTTTTCATAATCACTCCCATTTTGGTTGCTACGTCTCCTGAAACTCCAGTATCGATTTCATCAAAAACTATACTTGGTAAGTTATCAAATTGAGCCAGAAGACTTTTGATTGCCAATGTAATTCTTGACATCTCACCTCCTGAGGCTACACGCTTAATATCCTGTGGTTCACTCCCTTTATTGGCTGAAAATAACCACTCAAAACTATCGGCCCCCTTTGAAGTGAATGTAGCATCTAAAGTTCCTTTAATGACAAGTCTTGCGTCAGGTATTCCTAATTCGCTTAACATTTCCTCCACCACTTCAGTTATTGTTTTGGTTGTTTTCAATCGACTTTCATAAAGTTGTTCAGCTAACTTGGTAAGCTTTTCTTTTTGCGTGTTGATTTTAGATTCAGCCTCTTGAAGTTCTTTTTCAGCGTTTTCTTTTACCGAAACCTGTAGATCAAGATCTTCCCTTACATCAATCAAGCGCTCAATATCTGAAACATGATGCTTTTTCTGCAAAGTATAAATCAGTTGGAGTTTTTCATTTACTTCCTCAAGAGCTTTGGGATCTGCGTCTAGAGACTCCAATTGATTTTGAGTTTCAGAACTAATATCTTCAGCCTCAATTAAAATACTTTCAACTCTTTGATAAAGTTCTTCAAGGCTTGGATCCAACTGTGAAGCTTTACGAAGTTGCAAATTGATTTCTCTCAATTGTGCCACAACCCCTACTGATTCGTCGTCTAGTTGTTGATACGATTGTCCTAGTTTTTCCTGAAGCTCTTCTACATGACTTAGTTTGCTTTGCGTAGACTCTAATTCTTCCTGAAGTCCAGGTTTTAAATTGGCTTCCGTTAATTCTGAAAGTAAAAACACATTATAATCGTAAGCTTCATCAGCTTTAATCTGACTAGCTTTTAATTCATCAAATTCCTTTTTTAATTTATTGAGAAGCTTGTAATTTTCCTTATACAGCTGCTTGAGTTCAGAATTTTGAGCAACAGTATCTAAAACGTCGTATTGATAATCCTGATTTCCTATTGATAAGGTTTCATGCTGAGAGTGGATATCTATGAGGTGAATCCCAAGCTCGCTTAAGTTAGAAAGCTTTACAGGTGTATCGTTTACAAAAGCTCTAGATTTTCCAGAAGGTAATATTTCTCGCCTGACGATTGTCTCTTCTTCATAGTCCAAATCTAAATGATCAAATAAAGATTTTAAATTGAATGCACCAATTGAAAACTGACCTTCAATGATACATTTTTTTTTGGAATTCCTTATAGAGTTTAAGTCTGCCCGCTTACCTAGCAATAAAGAAAGTGCTCCAAGAATGATAGATTTTCCTGCACCTGTCTCACCAGTTATAATTGAAAAATTATCGGTGAATTCAAGACTTATGTCTTCAATAAGAGCAAAATTTTTGATCCCAAGAACTCTTAGCACAAATAAAAAATTTAGAAATTAAATTGAAAGCTAATCTACTAAATATTGTGAGATCTACACTATAATTAGTTGGCGATCATACGCCATTTTCGATTATGAACTGGAGCGATTTGATTTAAAGTACTTACAGTAGAACCAATATTCATTTCTGGTCCACCGTTCAGTATTTGCATGATTTCGTCAGATTTTGCATCAAAGAAAATTCTGAACAAAGCTGCATTAGGTCTGCTTTTAGAATTTTCAGAAATCAAATTTATGGCAGTCAGGATGTTTTCTTTTCCAGTTTCTACATCTTGATTCATCACGTCCAAACCTTTTCTGTGGTAGATGTATAATGCTTTTCTGAAATTGAAAAAGTTACCTGAGAGCAAATCTCTATTAATTCCAAATCTACTTTGAGAAGCCCCAGAGTCTGCCCAGCCATTACCACCTCTTTGCCCTGCTGCGTTCACAATTTTCCTAGCTTCTTCATAAAATACGGTTCCTCCGTCTTCCATAAAAGTGTCTGCATCATATCCCAAAATTGTGTAAATGTAAAAACTAATAGTAGAAATTAAATTACTGTTGAATACGTTTGGATTGTAATTAAGAGGTTCAAACTCTTTATAAGTGAAATTAAAATCATTGTCCTTGATGTTCAGTAAAATTGAATTCATCGAAGATCCAAAGACAGGTCGCGACGACTGCACTTGAAGAGTCGCCTGGAAATTATCGGAATCGTAACCCTGTATTATAACGTTGAAACTGCACTTAATTTTTTGGTGAGGTTTTAAGTTGGAATCGGTCCATTGAGTGTTATTGATAAATTCAGAGAGATCTCTTTCTAAGGTTGAAAAAATTGACAATTGATTTCTGCCTGTTTGTTGCGCATCCAGAAAAACTTCAGCTTCAATAGCTTGAGAAAAAACTACAAAAGGAAAAAAAATCGCAAGCAATACACATTTAAAATTCATCGATCAGAAATTTTGAGAATAAAATTCATAATATCTGTAGCAACGTCAGATTTAGGCTTGGTTTCAAAACGAATTATTTCTGATTTTGTTATAATCTTGATTTTATTGGTGTCTTTCTTAAAACCTGCTCCCTCGTCATTTAAAGAATTCAATACGATGAAGTCTAAATTTTTCTTATCCAATTTAGCTTTCGCGTTCTTTTCCTCATCATTGGTTTCTAAAGCAAAACCAACTAAAATCTGGTGTGTTTTTTTTTCACCTAAAGACTTCAGGATATCTGGAGTAGGCTCCAAATCGATTTGCATCGCATTTTCACTCTTCTTGAGTTTTTTATCAAATTGTTGTTTTGGCTTATAATCCGATACAGCAGCGGCAGCAATAACAATATCTGATTTCTCGAAATACGATGTTGTGGCTTCGTACATTTCGTGAGCACTCACTACATCTATTCTATTTAAGTTGCTGTGAGTCAAGCTCAAATGTGTCGGTCCTGTAATCAAATTGACCTCAGCTCCGAAGCTTAAAGCTTGATGCGCAAGCTCAAATCCCATTTTTCCGCTAGAATGGTTACCGATAAAACGAACCGGGTCTATAGCTTCATAGGTAGGACCTGCAGTAATAGTAACTGTTTTACCATAAAGGGGTAATTTTGATAGGATGTCTTTTTCCAGAAATTTTACGATATTTTCTGGCTCTGCCATTCTTCCTTCCCCCACAAGACCACTGGCTAATTGACCGGATTCTGGTTTTATGAATCTATTTCCAAAACTTATAAGTTTGGCAATAGATGCTTTAGAAGATGCGTGTTTATACATGTCAAGATCCATAGCAGGAGCAAAATAGACTGGACATTTAGCTGATAAGTAAGTTGTAAGTAATAAATTATTGGCACTTCCAGACGCCATCTTAGATAAAGTGTTGGCTGTTGCAGGCGCAACCAACATAAGGTCAGCCCATAATCCAAGATCAACATGATTATTCCAGTTTTTCTCTTCATCTGTGAATGAAGAGACCACAGGATTTTCAGAAAGTGTGGAAAGAGTAAGTGGTGTTACAAATTGTTCTGATTCTGGAGTCATCACAACTTTCACATCTGCTCCAGCTTTTTTAAGAAGTCTTACGAGAAATGCAGATTTATAAGCGGCAATACCACCCGTAATTCCTAATAGGATATGCTTGCCGCTTAAAATACTCATCGATAATACCTTTTATTCTTCAGTATTTTCTTTTGTGTGTCTGTAGTAAATTTTGTCATCTAGCCATTCATCCATTGCAATAGAATGTGGTTTAGGTAGTCTTTCGTAATATTTAGATACTTCAATCTGCTCTTTGTTTTCAAAAACCTCATCAAGATTTTCATTGTAAGTTGCAAATTCATCCAATTTCTCCAAAAGCTCCTTTTTCATCTCAACATTGATCTGGTTGGAACGCTTAGAAATAATTGAAATAGCTTCGTAAATGTTCCCCGTTGCAGAATCTACTTTATTTTTATTAATAGTAGTTGTGCTTAATGGAGCGTTGGTGTGTTTGATATTTGAATTCATAATTCTGTTAAGGTATTTGTTCGTTCTTCTATGTCTGTTGCATATATTTTGGCTTGCTCTGATAATTCAGTTCCACTAAAATATTTGATGTAATCTTCATAATAAATCTTTGCTTCTGCTAAACGTTCTGGCACAAGCGATGAAATACTATTTATTGCTAAAATGTAAGCGGATTCAAATTTATAGAAAAAAGCTTTTTCTCTGTACTTTGATCCTGGGAACTTAAGTATAAAATTATCAAAAGATTGGATAGCAGCTTTATATCGTTCTGTGTGGTGATATTGTTTTGCTATTTCATAAAATTTCATTTCTATTTTAATACTTAATTCTTGTATCATCTCGTTGGCCGATACAAAGTGTTCTCCGTCTGGATATGTATTGATATAAAATTGTAGTTTGGATATTGCTGTACGTGTGTCTTCCTGATCTTTGCTGTAGATAGGAGAAACTTCATAGTAACTTTTTGCACTTTTGAAAAAAGCCTCTTCTACTTTCTCACTATTGGGATATGATTTTGAAAAACGTTCAAAAAGATAACCCGACAAGAAATAATCTCCGACCAAGTAATGAGCGTTAGCATTCATATAACTCACCTTTTCCCCAGATGGTTTACCCTTATACTGAGGTAAAATCTGATCGAATAAGCGAATAGCTTTTCGGAAGTATTTGTTCTTACCAGTCTCAATTCCCTTTTCATAAAACTCATTGGAGAGCTCATATTTTGGGAGAATTTCTTTCTCTTTTAAGACTTTCTGGTATTCGCTACAGGAAGTAAAACCGAGAGCTATTATCAGTAAAACAATTAAACGCTTCATAAACTTAAATATCGTGCAAAATTAGGGATAAATCTTCGATAATAAAAACGCAAGATTTTTCAGCTTATTTCAATTGATTAAGAAAAACACTTAAAGCAGATTTCAATTCTGAAGTTGCTTTCATCAAAGGTAACCTCACATCACTTTCAGTTAACTTTTTGAGCTCAAGTACAGTTTTAATTCCAGCAGGATTGCCTTCTTTAAAAATAAGATCAATACCATCCATCAACTGAAACTGAATCTGGTAAGCTTCTTTTACTTTTTTCTGTAAACCAAAATTCATCATCTTAGTAAATTCAGAAGGAAAACCTTGAGCCATCACTGAGATTACCCCAGAGCCACCGGCGAGAACAATTGGCAAAGCAATCATATCATCTCCAGAAATTACAAGAAAGTCTGTAGGTGTATCTCGGATCATCTCCATAGCCTGAACAATATCTCCAGCTGCTTCTTTTATACCTATAATATTATCAAAATCATTCGCTAAACGTGTAACTGTAAGCGGCAACATATTGGATCCCGTTCTTCCAGGAACATTATAAAGAATGACTGGAAGTGGTGATGCTTTAGAAATTAAAGCAAAGTGTTGATAAATTCCTTCCTGTGTGGGTTTATTATAATAAGGAGAAACAGATAAAATTGCATCAAATCCATCTAGATTTTCTGTAGAAAGATCTTTTAAAACTTGAGAAGTATTGTTACCTCCCACGCCTAACACGAGCGGCAACTGTCCATTGTTTTCCTTTTTGATTATAGTCTTTACAAGTTCTTTTTCAACTTTAGTGAGGGTTGCATTTTCTGCAGTAGTCCCCATAACTACTATGTAATCTACTCCATTTTTAATTTGAAATTGAACTAAACGTCTTAGTGCATTTTCATCAACTTCATTCTCTCCAGTAAAAGGTGTTACAAGAGCAACACCTGTTCCCATGAATTGTTTCATCTGTTTTCTATATTATTTGCTTAATGTATTTTGAACTTTCTTTAAAGAAATCGAGGTTTTTTGAATCTACAGCAAGTAAAAGATCACTTATTTTTTCATTGGATTCATTTAAACCCACTTTCAATTTAGCTTCAGTAAGTTGTGAGACAAGTTCCAAACACAATTCATCTCTACCGAAAAAATTAAATAACAATTTATACTTCTGACTTATAAAATCGGTAATCACTTCTGAGTTAGGTTGTCCGAAAAGAGAAAAATCTTTTTGAATAAAAACAAAATCTGGTTTTTCAACTCTGTCGTACCGATGCCTGCTAAATCCAAGAAAGTTGATTTCTGAAGGTTCTACATCAAAATTCTTCTCAATTAATTGCTGTAATTGATATCTATCTGAAGCATCATCATTGAATAAAATACCAATCTTTGATCCTTCAAAATTATCCAGTTTGGGAGGTTTTATAGTCTCCAGCTTTTTGTTAAGAAAAAAATTTTGAATGGATGTGAGCACCTTTAGGTTTTAGATCAAATATAAGTTTTTGTGTAAATTATCATAAAGAAAAACTTAGCCTTTTAGCCAAGCTTGTCTTAATTTAAATTTTGGATCTTTAGCATCCACCTCCATAGATTGCAAACTTGTTTTCTCGATGTAGGGCTGAGAAGTTTTTCCTTCAAACGTCATTTCTTCACCATTTCTTACTATTACAATTTTGAAATCTTCTCCTTCCTGCCATCCCATGGAAGTCATGATGAGTGGTCTTATGTTTTCTAAAGTGTATTCAGTTCCATTGATAGATTTTATCACATCACCACCTTCTACTCCCAAATCTTTAAAGAAAGAATTCATTGGGTAACTTTCTCTGAAAAATACTGTCCCCTCATCTTGATTAGCATCAATAAATGGAGTTCTTCCGTTTAAGAAGTAGCCAGTTTTAGATAAGCTTTCAGTTTTTTCTACTCCCACTTTAGCAAAATACTCATCGTATGGTATTGGAGTATTTCCACTAACGTGTTTATCAAAAAAACTTTGAATTTCAGGATAAGTCATATCAACAATTTCAGAAATCAACACGTCATCTTCAAATGGCGTGTCTTTTCCGTACTTAGAAATTAATTGCTTCATCAAGTCCAGAATTCCCATTTCGCCACCGCTCAATTCTCTCAGTCTGATGTCTAAAGCCATTCCTATGAGCGCACCTTTTTGATAAACATTGTAATAACTGTCTTTATAGTCCTCTTCAAGAATGTTTTCACTCATAACTGTAAACGACATGGTATCGTCAAACGCCATTGAAGTCTCGATCTTTTCATTCATACGTTGATAAAAATCTTCTTCTGAAATCAGGCCTTGATCGATTTGAAATAAGTTAGCAAAATATTCGGTAACCCCTTCGTACATCCACAAATGCTGAGACATTTCAGGATCATTATAATCAAAATAATGCACCTCTTTAGAGTGAATATTTAACGGTGTGATAATATGAAAAAACTCGTGAGAGACTACATCGGTCATCGATTCTTCCAGCTCTTGCAATGTCATGGTTTCTGGTAAAACAACACTTGTAGACGTGTGATGTTCTAATGCTCCAAAGCCGCGTGCATCTGGATTTTCCATATCCGACAGATAAAGTAAAATCGCATATACATTGGTATTATCTATTTCACCTAGAAAAGATTTTTGAGCCTGAACCATTTTTTCTAAAGCAGGTTTTAAATCTTCTGTAGAATGAACGCCGTTGGGAGAGTGAATACTCAACAACACTTTCATGCCTTCAATATCAAAACTTGTGGTGTCCGGTTTAGAATATAAAATAGGATGGTCAATTACACCAAAATAACGCTCTGTAGAAAATTCATCTATCACATAATCTTCTTGTTCAGTTCGATTGATCACTGGCAAAGAAGCAGAAGCTGTTAAGTTTGAGGGTCTATGAATATTGATTTTATAAGGTGTTTCTTTAGCGTTTTCAAAATAACCAACCATGGCATGCAAATTCAGCATAAAATTATCACCCGCTTCAAAATTGGTTCCTGCAGGAGAAAATACGCCGCCTTCACCTTCAATATCATAAGTATCGTTCACATAATAAGTCAATTTATCAAAATTCGAAGAATTGGAAATCACCCAGGTATCGTCATCGTTACGAGTAGTCTCCATAGCTTCACCATCATAATCCAAAGCAACTAGATCTTGAGAGAATTGACCGTAATCATTGATCGCATAAGTACCAGGAACTGTTTTTGGTAAATAAAATTTAAGTGAATCTGAAGAAATCCGCCCTGGATTCACAGTAACTTTGACTTTATCGTTTTCGACATTATGAAGGAAGACGTCTACTACTATAAGATCATTTTCTGGCTGAGTAACAGTCTTACAACTTACTACGCTTAATACTACTGCTAAGGCTAAAATTATTTTTTTCATTCTTTTGAATTTATTGTTGGACTCTTATTTCTGATTTTGTTACGCGAAAGCACTAAAATTTTATAACTTGATTGAGTGCATTAATATCCTTTGATGCTCCAAAAATATACACTAAATCGTCAATTTCAATTTTAGTATCAGGTTGGATATCTGAAATGTATTTTCTACCACGTTTAATAGCTAAAACAGTGACATTATAATTCTTACCAATACCTGAGGTCTGAATAGAACTTCCCGCAATATTATTATTTCCATGCTGAACATGAAGAGTCGCTACTTCTTTGTCAGGAATATTCAGTTGCTGGAACACAGCATTAGTAGATGTTGGTTTTATACTTGTCAACATTTCATAGTCCGAGGATCTGATGTTGGTCACAATGTTTTCGATATCGCCTTGAGTGACCATGTATTGTCTCAATACTCGCGTAAAGATTTCAATAGAAGTTTCAAATTCTTCAGGTATCACTTCATCGGCCCCTACCTTCATATTTTCTTCAATCTCCTTGACGTATCGAGTTCTGACGATGATATAAACCGTTTGGGAAAACAATCTTACCGAAGAGATAATCTTTTTGGTAGCATTGGGATCTGAAATTGCAATCACCACCACCCTAGCTTTTTGTATGTTGATGTGTTTCAATATCTCCGGATCGGAAGCATCTCCAAAAACTATAGGTTGATTTTTCCGCTTAGCTTCTTTAATGGCTTCATAATCCATATCCAGAATGACGTAAGGAATATTAATGTGAGATGTTACCCTGGAGATATTTTTACCATTGATACCATACCCCACAATCACCACATGATCTTTCCAGTCTTGGTCTTGGTCTATTTCCTGACTACTATTGTCAATTTTCCGCTTATTCATGCGTTTTCTCACCCGCTTAGGAATAGTCGCTTTTAGCATAAAGCTGGACATGTTATGCGATTTTTGCAAAACAAAAGGCGTAAGTGCCATCGTTAAAATAGAGACCGCAAGAAAATACTGGTACAAACCGTCTGGCAGCAGGTCGTTTTGTAAGCCAACAGTAGATAGCAACAAAGAAAATTCACCAACTTGAAAAATGCTGAACGCAGACATAAAAGCAGTTCTTGGCTGGTTTTTTAAGACTAAGGCTACAAGGCCAACGATAAGCATCTTGATGACCAATACAGCAATAACAAATATGAGAATGTAAACTACATTATTAATGAAAAATTCAAGATCTAGCAGAGAACCTACTGATATAAAAAAGAAACTGATAAAAATTTCCCTGAAGGGTAAAACATTGGCCGTAGCCTGATGGCTATATTCCGATTCTGAAATAATCAGACCCGCAAAGAAAGCACCTAAAGCAAGAGATAAGCCTACTGAAGAGGTTAACCAGGCTACAGAAAAACAGAAAACGATAGTAGTCAAAATAAATAACTCTCGATTTTTAGACTTAACCACCAACTTAAAAATATAAGGAACAATGTATTTCTGAAGTACAAAAACAACGATACCAACACCTATCAATTTAGCTAATAAAATGAGGAGTGTTTCTCCAATATTATCTGATTTTCCAGCTAAAATTGGCGTTAACAACATCATTGGGACCACGATAATGTCTTGAAAAATTAAAATTCCTAGCGCAACTTTACCGTGAGGAGACTTGATTTCTCCTTTTTCCTGAAGCATTTTTAGAACTATCGCGGTACTACTCAAAGAAATCAAAAAACCAAGAAATACAGCGGTATTGATTTCTACTCCTAATGCCATAGCCACTAAAGCCGTGACCAGAATCGTTCCACCAACCTGCAGTCCACCGCCAATGAAAACGGTTTTCTTAATTTTCATCAATCCACTAAAGGACAATTCAATTCCGATAATAAAAAGAAGAAAAATAATTCCTATTTCTGAAAGTAACTCTACTTCATGAGAAGAACTCAATAAGTTAAAAGCACTTGGTCCAACAATTATACCTGCAAATAAGAAACCTAATATGGAAGGAACTTTGAGTTTTTGGAAAGCTAAAATAATAACAATCGAAATGCCTAAAACAACAACAATTTCTTTGAGTAGAGGGATTTCCATAGCTTATTTATGAGAGTTGCAAAAGTACTAAAATAAGATTCCTAATGCACTCTGAAAAACAAATAAGAAGGATGCTAAAAAACTAAATTATTTTGTTGTTGCCGTTCAGCTTTTTAAATTTCAAAAAGCTATTATATTTACTTCAAATTTGAAAAAATGAAAAAAATTAGCATATTGTTTTTGGTTTTCAGCTTATGGGCTTGTTCTGAAAATCCAAAAACACTCTCAAAAATTGATGCTCAACAAATTCAAATCTCTGACTCTATTGCGAAGAATAAAGAGCTGGAAGACTTTATAGCTCCATATAGAGAACGCATTACTGAAGAAATGGAAGGTGTTTTGGCTTACACCCCAGAAGCTATGTATAAATCGGATGCTAAGTTCAACACTCCAATTGGCAACATGATGGCAGATGCTGTGATGGAAATGGCAAATCCTATTTTTGAAAATCGGACCGGCAATAAGATAGATGCTGTTATTTTGAATTATGGTGGCATCCGGTCTGGAATCAACGCTGGCGATATCAGTACCAGAACAGCTTATAATATCATGCCTTTTGAAAATGAAGTGGCTGTGGCAGCCTTTTCTTCAGAGGAACTTAGAGCTTTGATAAATTATCTCGCCAAAAATAAAACTGCTCACCCCATCGCGGGGCTTCAGGTGATCTTAAATGCTGATGGTGACTTGCATGAAGCTAAAGTGAACGGAGAACAAATTCAGAATAAAACCTACTACGTAGCCACATCAGATTACTTGATAAAAGGCGGTGACCGCATGGATTTTTTCCTGAATGCAGAAAAGGTAGAAACTTTGGATTACAAGTTGAGAAATTTGTTTATTGACTATTTCAAAAAGAAAGACACTATAGCGCCGGTGAGAGATGAGCGCTTTATCCAATTACAAAACTAAAGCCATGAGAAGAATTCACTTTATAAAAACCACTGGAGCGGCAACGGCATTTACAGCAGTGAGTGGAATTGGAATGCTTAGTGCTTTTCAACCAAAACCCTATTCTAAGAAACTCACAATATTGCATACTAACGACGTGCACAGCCATATCGATCCTTTTCCAGCCAATGATAGTAAATACGCTAATCTTGGTGGTGTATCGAGACGCTATAGCTATATCCAAAATGTAGTATCTGAAAATCCGAACACACTTATTCTCGATGCGGGAGATGCCTTCCAAGGCACGCCTTATTTTAATTTTTATGGAGGTGAATTGGAATATAAACTGATGAGCAAAATGGGCTATCATGCCTCCAATATAGGTAATCATGAGTTTGATAATGGTATCGATAATATCGCTGCTCAGTTGGAACATGCTGATTTTGATTTACTGAATGCTAATTACAATTTAAAAAATACAAGCCTTGATGGTTTGGTGAAACCACATCAACTTTATGAGGTTGACGGACTTAAAGTGGGAGTTTTTGCTTTGGGAATTCAACTCGAAGGCTTGGTTTCAAAAGATCTTTATAAAGAAACAGAATATTTAAATCCTGTCGACATTGCTCAGGAACAGACAAAAATTTTAAAAGAAGAGTTGAATTGCGATTTGGTGATTTGTTTATCGCATCTAGGCTATAGCTACAGATCTGATAAGATTGACGACTTAAAATTAGCCGCTCAAACCAAAAATATTGACCTTATTATCGGCGGGCATACGCATACTTTTCTTGAAAAACCTAGCGTTGTTGAAAACTTGGAAGGCAAAAAAGTACTCGTGAATCAAGTTGGTTGGGCTGGCATTAATGTCGGTCGTATTGATTTTTACTTTGATGAAAACGGAGCTAGTGAAAATAAAAGTTTGATGATTGAGGTATAAAGAAGTCGACTTTTTGACCGTTTGACTGGTCTAATAATTTCACCCGTTAACCATCTCCAAAAACTCATCTTCAGTTATAATTTTAACGGCTAAATTTTCTGCTTTAGTTCTTTTGCTGGGTCCCATGTTATCTCCAGCGACTAAATAGTCTGTTTTTTTGGAAATGGAACTGGTGTTTTTTCCTCCGTTTTTTTCTATCAAATTCTGAAGTTCTTTTCTGGAAACCTTTTCAAAAACGCCAGAGATCACGATGCTTAAATCTTTCAATTTCTCACTTTGATCGGTCAATGCATCTTCTGAAATTTCTAGCTGAAGTCCGTATGACTTTAGTCGGTTAATGCGTTCTTGATTGGCATTATTCTGGAAAAAATCAACTACACTTTCAGCAATTCGCTCACCGATTTCATCCACAGCCAACAAATCTTCCAAACCTGCTGAAGCTAAAACGTCTATGCTTTTGAACACTTTAACCAATTTTTTCGCAATGGTTTCACCGACATAACGTATGCCTAAACCAAATAAGACGCGCTCAAAGGGAACGTCCTTGGATGCTTCGATGCCTTGTATGAGATTTTCAGCAGATTTTTCTGCCATGCGTTCCAACGGCAAAACATCTTCTTTCTTCAAAACGTAAAGATCTGCATAATCCTCAATTAGGTTTTCTTTGACTAGCAAAGCCACCGTTTCTCCTCCAAGCCCTTCTATATCCATAGCTTTTCTGGATATAAAATGCTGAATTCGCCCTATGATTTGTGGCGGACAACCTTCTGTATTCGGGCAGAAATGCAAAGCTTCACCTTCATTACGCACAAGTGGAGTTTCACATTCCGGACAATTTTTAATATATGCTGTGGATTCAGAATTGGGGTCGCGCTGTTTGAAATCAACACCTATAATTTTCGGTATAATCTCACCTCCTTTTTCTACAAAAACCACATCTCCTTCTCTTATGTCGAGCTTTTCAATTTGATCTGCATTATGCAAAGAGGCACGCTTTACCGTAGTTCCAGCTAGCTGAACAGCGTCCAGATTGGCTACAGGAGTTATCGCTCCTGTTCTCCCTACCTGGTATGTTATTTTGTTTAAAGTAGTAGAAACTTGCTCGGCCTTAAATTTATAAGCCATCGCCCAGCGTGGAGATTTTGCAGTATAACCCAATTCATCCTGATGCTGAAGACTGTTCACTTTTATGACAACTCCATCCGTTTCGTAAGGCAAGTCTCGCCTGTGCTCATCCCAATAATTGATGTATTTAAATACCTCATCAATCGATTTTGCAATTTGAGCTTCTTTAGGCACATTAAATCCCCAAGCTCTGGCTTTATTCAAACTTTCCATTTGGGTGGTTACACCCAAATTTTCACCTGTTAAGTTATAGAGCAAACACAATAAAGGTCGTTTAGCTACTTCAGCACTATCCTGTAATTTCAAACTTCCAGAAGCAGTATTTCTGGGATTTGCATAGGGCTCTTCCCCCTGCTCTACTTTCTCGGCATTAAGCTTTGCAAAACCTTCGTAAGGCAAAACAATTTCTCCGCGGATATCAAATCTCTGTGGATAATCATCTCCTTTCAGTTTTAAAGGGACCGATTTTATGGTCTTTACATTATATGTTACTGCATCACCCTGAGTTCCATCACCTCTGGTTACAGCTCTCAAAAACTCACCATTTTCATAAGTCAAACTGATGGATGCACCGTCGTATTTGAGTTCACAAGTGAATTCAACAGGTTCCTCTATAATTTTTTGAATTCGGGTTTCCCACTCATCAAGATCTTCTTTGGAATAAGAATTGGACAGCGAATACATCGGGAAATCGTGAACTATAGTTTCGAAATTTTTGGTCACTTCTCCACCAACCCGCATCGAAGGAGAATTGGGGTCCTCAAACTCCGGATGAGCTTCTTCCAGCGCCTGGAGCTCTTTTAATTTCATGTCAAAGTCATAGTCAGAAATCTCAGGACTATCCAAGACATAATAATTATAATTATGCTCGTGAAGCTCTGTACGCAACTGCTCTATTTTTTCTTTTACATCCATGAAATCTGTCAATTATTATAGTTCTTAAAATTTAAACTAAAATCATTCAAAAATAAATCGGAAAAACACTTACGGACTATTTTTAATAGGCTTTTAGCATTCGATCATTTCCTCTAAAATCTTTCCTCAGTTCTACATTCTTAAATCCAAGATTTAGAAAAAGATCTTGCGTTTCCTTTGCCAAATATTGACTTACTTCCGTATAAACAATTGGTCGCTTGTCTGATTTAAGAGCTAATTCAGCAATTTTTTTATAAAAAATCAGTGGATCGTCATCTTCCACAAATAGGGCGACGTGTGGCTCATGGTCTACAACATTTTTTCTTATGCTGGATTTTTCAGCGCTTTTCACGTAAGGCGGATTAGACACGATGATATCGACTTCAGGAAGCGTTTCCAAATTCAAAAGATCTGCATGAATAAATTCAATATGAGTATGATTCTCTTCGGAATTTGATACTGCAAGTTTTAATGCTTTTTCTGAAACATCTAAAGCTTTGATCTTTGCTTGAAGCAGATGCTTGGCTAATGCGATAGGAATACAACCACTACCCGTTCCTAGATCTATGATCGACAACTGAAAATCTTTCGATTTACAATCATCTAAAATCCATTGAACAAGTTCCTCGGTTTCCGGACGCGGAATCAACACATTTGAGTTTACTTTTAGCTTCAATCCAAAAAACTCGGTGTAACCCAAAATATGCTGAATAGGTTCTTCCTTTTTAAGCCGTTCTTTTGCTTCTTTAAATTTTGAAAGCTGATCTTCTGAGAGGTCAACTTCAGTCTTAAGTAATAGATCATGAGTTTTCAGATCCAATAAATCTTCAGTGAGCCAAGTAAAAAATGTCGAGATTTCACTCGATTCGTAAGTCGGCTGTAGATCTTCAGTAAATTCTTTTTTAAGTTGTTTCAGGTTCGTCATTCTTCTTCAGTTTTAAATTCGCTAGATACTTCAAAACCGAACACAGCTTGAAATTTATCGTAAATCATTTCAAAATCTTTTTTTCTAACGCCAATCTTAAAATGACAATCCAGTTTCAAGTCCTGTTCTATAATATTTAGATCGTATTCTTTTACCAGCCTCATGACCAGATTCATTTTATCATACTCACAGGTGATCTCAAAATTGAGGTTTATCGTCTTGGAAATAACCTTACTGCTTTCCAAGGCCATTTTGGCAGCAGTTTTATAAGCCGAAATCAAACCACCAACTCCAAGTTTGGTACCTCCAAAATACCTAACCACAACAATCAAAATATTAGTGACTTCAAAATTTTGTAATTGACCAAGAATAGGCATTCCCGCAGAATTGGAGGGCTCTCCATCATCATTGACTCTATAGTGCTCATAGTTTTCACCCATTTGCCAGGCATAACAAAAATGACCGGCTTTGTTGTGTTTGGACTTTAATTCAAGTAGCGCAGAATCAACATCTTCTTCTTTGGAGACTGGAAAAGAATAGGCGAAAAACTTACTTGCTTTTTCTTTAAAAAGCACTTCTTGACCAGGTCGGTCTATGGTTTTATAAGCGTCTTTTTCCAATAAAAATTAGTTTGAAAATGAAAAATACTTCTAGCCCTGAATTAAGAAAATCGCTGGCCGCTTATGCAAATCTATGGAAGTTTTCTTCCATTCTGATACGGTTTGAGTTTTAATGAACTCGGTGGATAAAGTAAGGTCTACAGCTACACTTATTCTGGTGGAAGCCTGAAGAGTCGAAATAAGACTGATCAACAATTTATTATTTCTATAAGGCGTCTCAATAAAAATCTGAGCCTGATTTAGCTCTATGGAAGCTCTTTCAATTTTTTTTACAAAATGCTTCCGCTCTTGATTATCGATAGGTAAATAACCATGAAAAGTGAAACTTTGGCCATTAAGCCCGCTGGACATCAATGCTAGTAAAATAGAGGACGGCCCAACTAGCGGAACCACTTGAATATTTTTTTGATGAGCTAATGCTACAACTTGGGCGCCAGGGTCTGCAACTCCAGGACAACCTGCATCAGATAGCAGCCCCATATGGATTCCTTGCTCGCAGGGGTCTAAAAAGTTAGGAATTTCCAGCTCTGAAGTAAATTTATTTAGCAGTTTAAAGTCTAAACTGGGTTGAGATTTTGATGGAACAATTTTCTTTATAAAATGTCTTGCTACTTTTTCATTTTCAACGATATAATGATCAACTTCATTAATCACTTTACGGATGGATAGAGGAAGCACCTCTAGAGGCGGTAAATCTCCTAGGCGATTTGGGATAAGATATAGTTTACCTTTTTGCTGAACATTTTCCATTTATTGAAGTTTTATTTAAACTAAGGCTTCTCCAATTCCCTCGAAATCAAAGAGCAAGATTCTTCAAGCATTGCATATACTTGATTGAAACCATCTATTGAATTATGATAAGGATCTGGTACACTCTCATCTTCTCCAGGAAATATTTTATTCAGAATAAGACTTACTTTATCTCTTTCTTCCTGAGTTTCTGCCAGGCTTATAACATCTTCATAATTTGAAGTGTCCATCACAAAAATATGATCGAAATTCTTAAAATCTTCTTTCGTAAACTTTCTGCTTCTTTGGTCTGTGATATCCAATCCATTTTTTTGGGCTACATTGATAGAGCGCTGATCTGGCAACGCATCTTCATGATATCCTGATGTTCCAGCAGAGTCCACTTCAAAATTTGACGAGTCCAGTTTAGATTTTAAAATACCTTCCGCCAGTGGAGAACGGCAAATATTCCCTAAACACACCATCAATATTTTGGTCATAACTGCTTGAATTTGATTTCTAAGTCTTGAATGAATTTTCTAAACTGCTTATCAGATTCCTGTAAGTTAGAAACAATTTTACAAGAGTGTAGAACTGTAGAATGGTCTCTTTGGCCTATATGCCTGCCAATATTTGTTAGCGAGGTTTTAGTGATTTCCTTAGCGAAGTACATCGCGATTTGTCTAGCTTGGACTACATTTCGTTTTCTACTCTTTGATTGTAATTCGTCGATTTCAATATGAAAATAATCACTCACCACATTCTGAATATCATCCAGAGAAATAGGCTTTTTATTATTCTTGACATAATTTTTTACAATCTGCTCGGCAAGATCTATAGTAATCTCTGTCTTACTGAAGGAAGAATGCGCTATAAGCGAAATAATCGCACCTTCAAGTTCACGAATATTATTGGTGATTCTTGAAGCTACATAATCTAAAATCTCATCTGGCATTTCAACTCCGTCATTGTAGAGTTTATTTTTGATGATTTTTATTCGTGTATTATAATCTGGTTGTTCAAGCTCTGCAGAAAGCCCCCACTTAAATCTTGATAAAAGACGCTGTTGAATATCCTGCATATCGACAGGAGCTTTATCACTAGTCAAAATCACTTGCTTTCCATTCTGATGCAAATGATTGAAAATATGAAAGAAGACATCTTGAGTTCCTTTTTTACCAGAAATCAATTGAATGTCGTCAACAATGAGAACATCGATGATCTGGTAGAAATGAATAAAATCGTTTCTGTTATTCTTGGAAACAGCATCTATATGCTGCTGGGTAAATTTATCTGCGGATATGTAAAGAACAGTTTTTTCAGGAAACTTATCTTTCACCTGTAAACCGATGGCATGAGCCAGGTGAGTTTTACCAAGTCCTACTCCACCAAAAATAAGTAGTGGATTAAAGGAAGTTCCTCCAGGTTTATTGGCGACTGCAAGACTCGCAGATCTAGCCAATCTATTGGAAGTTCCTTCTAGGAAATTATCAAAATTGTAATTTGAATTTAACTGAGAATCAATCTTTAAATTTCTTATTCCAGGAATCACAAAAGGATTTCTTAATTCTGGATTTTTCTGCCTGGCGGGAAAATCTACAGATTGAGAATGAACACTGGAACGTTGAGTACTTGGAATTTTTTCTGTGAAGGGCTGTCGGTTCCCTTCAGCATTTTCCATTCGGATGACATAAACCAATTTTGCAGACTTTCCAAGTTCTTTGGTAAGGGCAACTTTCAATAAGTCAACATAATGCTCTTCTAACCATTCGTAAAAGAATTTTGAAGGCACCTGAATACTTAAAGCATTATCATTGAGTTTTACAGCATTTATGGGTTGGAACCAAGTTTTATAAGCTTGATCTGAAATATTGTCCTTGATAAAAATAAGACAGTTTTCCCAAACCGAAGTTGCTGATTTTGACATAGTTAAGCTTAAAGTATTTGTATTAAAATTATATTCAGATAAAGCTAATTTTACTCCATCGGGATGACAAATATGTGAACAAACTTTTTAATAAAAAAATCTATTTCAGGTTGAAATTCTCGTTTTTTCTGCCTATACTTAAAGAGTTGTTAAATGATAAATTTTGAGCAAAAATAGTAAAGATACAAGACCTATTTCCACCTCTTCCTCAATAGAAGTAAGGTATGCGGAAACAGACCAAATGGGCGTCGTTCATCATTCGGTTTACCCGATTTATTTTGAACAAGCCAGGGTAGATTGGTTAAGATTAATGGGCATGCATTATCAAAAAATGGAAGATAGTGGCGTAATGTTACCTTTAAGTAGATTAACAATAGATTACAAGAAACCAGCAAAATTTGGCGACATTTTAAATGTAGAAGTCAGCCTCAATAAATTACCTGGCGCGACTATTATTTTTGATTATATAATTAAAAATCAAAATGACGAACTTCTCACTTTGGGTCAAACCACTTTGGTTTTTGTCAACATGATCACAAAAAGACCAATGCGGTGTCCGGAACATATTATGGCCTTAATTGAAAATGCCGTTCCAAAAAATTAATCTTTGAAAAAAGCGTCCAGAAGTAGTTGGGCTGTTGCAGGGTTTGTCGCAATTGGAATGTTATGCACATCGCAAATCCTCATCAACATCTGAACGTCTGGTTCATGCGGATGCTTACCGAGCGGATCTCTAAAGAATAGTATCATCGATAATTTTTTCTCAGCTGCCAAAGCTGCTATTTGAGCATCGCCACCAATGGGTCCTGAAAGTTTTTTTTCTGTTTTCAGCCCAGTGTTTTCAACATGCTTACCCGTAGTTCCTGTCGCAACAAGTTCTGCTTTTTTAAGCATTTCTAAGTTTCTATTAATGAAATTTACCATCTCTGGCTTTTTCCCATCGTGAGCAATAATTGCTATTTTCTTCATCTATTAAATTATATTTTTTTCTTCATAAATACTGTACATGAGTAATGGCCAGTGTCTCCTAATCTTTCTGGAATGTGTTCGAAACCGGACTTTAGATAAAGCTTCTGAGCAGCTTTCATGTTTGGTAAGGTCTCAATATAGCATTCGCTATAAGCCTGTGATTTAGCAAAGTCCAAGCATTTTTGCATCATTTGACTCCCCAAACCTCGGCCTCTGGCCTCTGGATCAAAATACATTTTCTGCAATTCACAAATTTCCGGATCTCCATTTTCTAGAGGAGCAATGCCGGCGCTTCCTAAAATAGTATCCCCTACCAATAACACAAAATACTCTGCTCTTTCTTTTTGAAAAGTTTCAAAAAGTTGATCCAAAGCTTTGTCTTCATAAGCGGTTCCAACTTTTGGTGCTCCTTGTTCAACTAATACATAGCGAATCATTTCGGCGACTTTTGAATTGTCTTCTCTTTGTATTGGACGTATTTTAATTTCAGTCATGCTGGCTTCAGTTGAAGAGTTTGTTTTAATTTGAATTTGCTGGTTTTAGCTGAACTAAATACCACACGCAAAATTAAATGAATTAAAAAATTATAGGTGTATCTGTCGCAAAATTTTAAAATCTTGTTGATATCAAATTCAGAAAAAATAGGGGACAATAAAAACCTTAAAATCCATTTGATTATAAGTGGTAAACTTCAGTCTTTTTCTATTTTTACGCCGTGAATACAAAAGAATTCTACATAAAAAGGTGTTTAGAGTTGGCCAGAAACGGGCTGGGAACAACCTACCCCAATCCATTGGTGGGTTGTGTTATTGTTCACGAGGACAAAATAATAGGCGAAGGCTGGCATATCAAGGCCGGAGATGCTCATGCTGAGGTACGTGCAATCAATGCCGTGAAAGATCCGTCTTTACTCAAGAAATCTACACTTTACGTCACTCTGGAGCCTTGCAGTCACTTTGGAAAAACACCTCCTTGCAGCGACCTTATTATTGATAAAAAGATCCCAAACATCGTCATAGGCACGATAGATCCTTTTGCGAAAGTCGCTGGAATGGGAGTAAAAAAGCTCTTAGCGGCCGGAAGAACAGTAAATGTTGGCGTCTGTGAGGACGAGTGTGAAAAGCTGAACAAACGCTTTTTTACGTTCCACAGAAAAAAAAGACCTTATATTATTTTGAAATGGGCAAAGACCAAACTTGGCTTTATTGCTCCTGTCGATCAGCAGAAAAATGAAATCTTCTGGATTACTAACAGTTATTCTCAACAACTTGTGCACAAGTGGAGAAGCGAAGAACAAAGTATTTTGGTGGGAACACAAACGGCTCTTGTAGATAACCCAAGACTGAATGTAAGACATTGGGGTGGAAAGAATCCTGTTCGCTTGGTGATTGACAAATCACTTAAACTAAAAGAGGATCTTGTTGTTATAGATTCACCACAACCTACTATTGTGTTTCATCAGAACGGATTAAATCCAGAACACAGTAAGCATCTTAGGTTTGAGCAATTAGATTTTAGCGAAGATATTTTGCCTCAGCTTTTGAAAAAACTTTATGATCTTGAGCTACAATCCGTTATTATTGAAGGAGGGAGCAAAACGCTGCAAAGTTTTATAGATACAGGTTTATGGGACGAAGCTCGGGTGTTTACTGGGCAAAATACTATTGAAACTGGAGTGAAGGGTCCTGTTTTAAAAAAACCAATTTCTGAAACTTTCGACATGGAAGGTGATGAACTCAATTACTATTACAATGATTAAAACTATCCTATTTGATTTTGGGGATGTATTTCTCACGCTAGACAAGTCTGCTACAGGAAAACACTTGAAGGAAAACGGTATTTCTGAATTAGACGCTGAACTTGTCAACATCAATAAAGCCTACGAGAAAGGTTTGATCTCTACAGATGAGTTTAGTCGACACTACACCAACAGATTCGAAGGGTTTACTACTGAAACATTTAAGACAGCATGGAACTCCATATTAATTGAATTCCCTAAGCATAGGCTAGAGTTTTTGAAAAAACTAAAAGCTGCCAAGAATTTCAAACTAATTTTACTTAGTAATACAAACGAACTTCATATCGATTGGGTAAAAGAAAATATTCCAGTTTATGAAGAATTCCGTTTATGCTTTGATGAATTTTATTTGTCACATGAAATTCATTACAGAAAGCCTGATGCTTCTATTTTTGAGTTTGTCTTGAATGAGAATGATTTGAACCCAAAGGAAACACTTTTTGTAGACGATACTTTGGAACATACCCTTACAGCTAAAAAATTGGGTATTCATACCTGGCACTTACAGGCTGGACAAGAAGAAGTTATTGAATTATTTTCTAAAAAAAGTGATTTATTTTGATAGCGCTGATTTTGAGTGTTTTGTCCTCGAGTGCAATTTACATTGCCTTTAAGCTTTTTGGAAAATATAAAGTGACCACTCTTAACGCACTTATCGTCAATTATTTTACTGCATTTGTATTGGGAATCATTATCCAAGGGGATGTTTCTTTGGAGGGTATTTGGGTGGCGACCTCCAAAGACTGGTTTTATGGCTCTATGGCTTTAGGTGCAATGTTTATTTTGGTATTTACGCTCATGGTTATTACGACTCAGAAAGGCGGAATGTCTGTGGTTTCTGTCTCTAGTAAAATGAGTGTCGCCATACCTGTGATCTTTGTGATTGTTTATTACAATGAATCTTTAGGCTTGTTAAAAATCATAGGTATCATAACTGCGCTAATTTCGGTCTACTTGGTATCAGTGAGAAAAAAGAAAGGCTTAAGCATTGATATGAAATATTTTATATTTCCACTATTAGTTTTTATTGGAAGTGGAATTATTGAAAGCAGTATCAAATTTTTAGAAAATACTTATGTTCCAAATAATGAAATTTCCTTGTTTTCAGCCAGCACTTTTTTCTTTGCTTGCGTCACCGGTCTTATAGTGTTCGGAATAAGAAAATTTAAACACAAGGCGAACTTTAAAAGAAAAGATTTACTTGGGGGATTTTTACTCGGGATTCCCAATTACTTTTCAATTTACTTTTTTATACTAGCCCTAAGAATAGAAGGACTTGATAGCTCTAGTATTTTTATAATCAATAATGTGAGTATTGTTTTATTATCGACAATCCTGGGAATTTTATTTTTCAAGGAAAGGATGATTCGAAAAAATTGGGTTGGAATTGCAGTTGCTATTCTAAGTATTGTTTTGATTACTTACACTCAGTAATTTACTTTCTGAATTGGAATAAAATTTAAAAAACAAAATTGCAATTAGAGTTCCTACACATCCGCCAACTATTATATCACTCGGGAAGTGAACTCCAACAAATATTCTGCTTAAAGAAAACAAGACAGGCCAAATAAATATCGATCCGAGATATTTAAATTTTGACTTTAAAAGTAAAAAAATAAATACGGTAGCTGCAAACGATGTAGAGGCATGGCCTGAAAAGAAACTATAATTGGAGGGTTCGTAGAGAATTTTGATCGAATTCATTATCTCCTCAGTAACATTTGGTCGGGGTCTTTCTACCAAGTTTTTAACCAATTCTGTAATCAAATGAGTTATCCCAACGCTTAACACTAGGAGCAAGATTCTAACAAAACTTTTCTTGAGTTCTGATTTATAAAAAAACAGGGCAAGTAATAATAAGTAAAAGGGAATCCAATTTTCTGTGTAGGTTACAAAACTCCAGAATACGTTTAGAGCATCTGGACTGGAATTATTCAAAAAAACCATTAATTCCCAATCCCATCGGGTTGGATTTAATTCCATTAAAACCTTCTTTTGATAGGGCCAATAGCATCTTCAACTTCATCTTTTAGCTTTGAAGTTTTAGATTCGAGAGTTTTTGTTTGATCTTCAACTTCTTTTTTGATGTCGAAATCCAAATTATGATCTTTTTTCTGCTTAGTGATTTCAGTTTTAATTTCATCTGTGGCATGTCGGAACGACTTCATTGTTTTCCCGAAAAACCTAGCTATTTCAGGAATTTTGTCAGCCCCGAAAACCATTATCAAGATGAATAAAATAAAAGCTATTTCTGAACCACTAATAAAAAGAGGTAAATTTATCATGCTACAAATATACTGGACTGTTTCTGAACAGCGAAATATTAAATTTTAAAACTTAGATAAGATTTTTAAAAAATAGACAAGCCTGTGAGTGTGGTTAATTCTTCTAAAACTTTCATTCCCAATGCTGAATTTCCTTTTTGATTGAGCATTGGACTCCAGACGGCTACAGAATATTGCTCTGGATGCACCGCTACAATTCCCCCGCCTACTCCACTCTTTCCGGGCAGTCCGACTCTGTAACTGAACTCCCCTGCCTCATCGTAAAATCCACAAGTCTGCATGATAGAATTGATACGTTTTACACTTTGTCTATCGATTACTTTTTCTTGTGTTTGAAAGTGCTTACCCTCATTTGCAAACAACATAAAGGCTTTGGATAATTGCTCGCAAGTCATGGCAATTGAACATTGGTAAAAATAGAAATCAAGAATTTTTTCGGTATCGTTGGAAATATTACCCAGAGATTTCATGTAATTGACCAAAGCTTTGTTGCGATAACCATGTTTTTTTTCGCTTTTGGCTACAGCCTTATCGTAATGTATGTCATTGTCACCGCAGAGTTTACGCACAAACATCAAAAGGTCTTCTTTAGGATTTTCCAACACACTAAGCAATGCGTCTGCCACAACAATAGAGCCTGCATTTATAAAAGGATTACGCGGAATACCGTTCTCTCTCTCCAGCTCTGTGAGGGAGTTGAAAGCTGTGCCAGAGGGCTCAACGTCTACTCTTTCCCATAAATCTTTACCCAACATCTCCTTAGCTATGGTAAGCGTGAAAACTTTGGAAATACTCTGAATTGAAAATTTTTCTTGGCTATCACCAAATTCAAATGAAGATCCATCTTGGCAAAAAAGGTAAATTCCAAATTTAAGAGGATCTACTTTAGATAGTTCTGGAATATAACTAGCTACTTTTCCCATTCCTTCTTTGGGCGTAAATTCCTTCTGAAGGATATTTAAGATTGCTTGATAATCCATTTTTTTAAAATTTAAGGTGGCTTTTAGGATTCACTTCATAAGCCAGTTTTCCAGATTCAAATATAACAGCGGGAAGTTCTCCTTCAAGAGTAATTTCAGAATTATTAATTTTAATCCAACTCCCTTCTCTAAGACCTACCACGGTTCTAGAATTTAAAGTTTGAAATTCTTTTATTCTGGTTTCTCGGGTTTCACCTTTGTGTGTTGATGAAGAATAAGGATCCTGGTAGTGAGGATTAATATTGAAATTGAGTAGTCCTAAAGTTTCAAAAGATGGAGGATATACAATAGGCATATCATTGGTCGTTTGCATTGTTAGTCCGCAAATATTGCTCCCAGCACTTGTTCCCAGATATTTTGTGCCGCTTTGAATACTCAGCTTTAGAGTCTTCATTAAATCAAGTTCATGAAGTTGTTTTACCAATAAAAAAGTGTTCCCGCCTCCAACAAAAATAGCTTTCGCATTAGAGATTGCTTTTTTCATGTCTTCAAACTCATGCAAACCGGTGACTTTATTTACGCAGGATTTTAAACCATCTGAAGCTTTAGCGGTATATTCATCATGAGTGATACCTCCAGGTCTAGCAAAAGGAATAAACACTACCTCATCGGTATTATTAAAATGTGTTTTGAGTTCGGGTAAAAGATACTCTAAATATGAACTTCCATAAACTGTTGATGTACTGGCAATGATGACTTGCATTAGATGATGACTTTAGTTGAAACGACTTGACTTAACATAAATTTATCAGCAAAACTAGAATGACATATCTGAATTTTTAAGTAGATTGTACAAAAAATAACATATGAGACTTATCTCTACTATTATTATCCTGTTTTTGATTCAAAATATAACTGCACAAATAGATAATAGGGTTTACATTGCTGGTGAAGTTATAGTCCCTCTAGATGGTGAGATTTCTCAAATAGAAATCATTAATCAAAATTCCAAAGAAGGAACCGTAACAAATGAATACGGTCAATTTGGGATTTCAGTAAGAGAAGGAGATAGATTAAGATTTGAAGCCATTCAATATCAAAATTTTATAGTAATTATTGATGAAAACATCATCAAGAGGAAAAAAATGACCATTAGAATTAATGATCAAATCAACACTTTGGATGAAGTTATCGTAAGACCTTACGATCTTGAAGGAAACATCGAAGTGGATGCTAAAAAAGTGAAAACAGAATTTTATCTGGCTCCAGAATCAGAAAAAGTATTGAACGAATATGAAGGTGTGCAACCTTATGTAAGATCACAAACCATTACAGAAAACTACACTACAGAACAACGTTTTATCAAGAATGGATTGAATATTGCCAATATTTTTAGAGAAATTTTATCCTCGAAAGAAATTGTAGAAGAACATAAACTTCCAAGAGATGTGGATGTAATGGTGAGAAAAATATATAAGGATTCATTTTTTAAAGAGCAGCTTGATATTAAAAAAGAAAATATCAATCAATTCATATTCTTTGTAGAAGATCATGGATTGACAAAGCAAATGCTGGATAAAGGCAATGAATTGGATCTGATTTCATTTTTGATAGAAAAATCTAAAGAGTTTAAAGCCGAAGATTAATTTGAAGACTTTCCTGTATCTATTAGTCCTTTTTCCTTATATTTTCTTCGCGCAGAATACCTACATGGAGGGCCAAATTTTCGCAGATTCGGTAGAAACTTACCAAGTAAATATTATAAACATTAACCAAGAAATCGGGAGTATATCGAATCAGGAGGGTAAGTATAAAATAAGGGCTAATATCGGAGATTCTATTTTATTCACCTCGTTACAGCACAAAACCTACACTTTAAGGGTTGAGGGACGCAATTTAAAAGCTAAAACCTCTATATTTTTAGAACTCGAAATTAATGAACTCCCTGAAGTTACTATCAATCAATATCAACTCTCTGGGGATTTAAGTAGCGACATAGATCAGGTAAAAGTAAATTTTGTAGACCAGCGTCAGTTTGGGTTTGGTGTTCCAAGGCAATTAGAAAAAATAGATAGGGAGATTTATTCTGCTAGCACAGGAATGCTCACTCCGCTTATTTATGCAATTACAGGTGAAGCCAAAATGTTACGGAAAAGAAAAGCAAATGCAATTATTCAATCCAATAAAAACAGAGTGTTGCGAAATGTCTCTGCAGACTTTATTACTAAAGACTTAAATATCCCGAGGATATATGTTGATGATTTCGCTTATTTTTGCGCAGAAGATGAGCAAACTATGACTACACTAGAAAAGAATGATCCTTTAGCTTTAATCGATGAATTGAAATTAAAATCTATTGCGTATCTAAAATTAAAAGAAATTACAAAATGAAGTTTTTCGGAATTTTACTGGTATGGTTAACATTAACTCCAGCAACCCAGACAGATCACGAATTTTATCTTAGTGTTACCGATATCACTTATGTTAAAAAGGAGAAAAGCCTCCAGATCATTTCCAGAGTATTTACAGACGATTTTGAAAATGTGATCAACAAGAGATATGATAAGGAATTTAAACTTATTCCAACTCTTGAAGTCGAAGAGATAGATTTTTACATTGAAAAATATATTCGAGATAAATTCATTTTAGAAACTAAATTGGAAGTTCTGTCTTTTGAATACGTAGGAAGAAAATATGAGGATGATATGGTATATTTGTTCTTAGAAGTAAAAAATCTTGAAGATTTTGAAGCCTTGACCATAGAAAATTCAATTTTGACAGATTTATTTCAGGAGCAAAAAAACATGATCCACTTTAAATCAGATAATTTTAAAAAAAGCTTTATTCTTGAAAAGGATATTTCAAAAAAAACCATTTTACACAATTAATCTAAATTATAATACCCACAGCTTATGAATTTAATCAAGTACACAAGCCTTTTACTCTCTGTTTTTGTGCTCTCCATATCTGGATATGCTCAAGAAGAACAAGCAGAAGAAAAGCAGGAAGGTCATACCAACCAGAATAAATTTAGGCAACTCTACGACGAATTTGCTACACCAAACGTGTATCGAACTGCTTCTGGAGCCCCCGGTCATCAATATTATCAGAATACAGCTGATTATGAGATGGACATTACTCTGGATGATGAAAATACAAGACTTTACGGTGAAGAAACCATTACTTACACCAACAATTCACCTGACGCTTTAGAATACTTATGGGTGATGCTAGATCAAAATATAAGAGCAAAAGATAGTCCTGCTAAAGAGAGAAACAGCAGTGAATTTGCTCCGGTTACTCCAGCTGGTAATTTTGTGAATTCTCATATGAAGGCAGATTTTGATGGAGGATTCAACATAAAAAAGGTTCACAGAAACGGTGAGGTTCTTCCATACACTATCAATTATTCAATGATGAGAGTGGATTTAGCGGAACCTCTTATGCCTGGTGAATCTTTTGACTTCTCAATTGAATGGGATTATTTAATTAACAACCATACCATCAATGGAGGTCGTTCTGGTTATGAATACTTTGAAGGAGATGACAACAGAGCATATGTCATTGCACAGTTTTTTCCAAGAATGGCTGTTTATAATGATAAGGAAGGATGGCAAAATTATCAATTCTGGGGAAGTGGAGAGTTCGCTTTACCTTTCGGAAATTATGATGTAAAAATCACAGTTCCTGAAGACCATATCCTTGATGCTACGGGTAAATTGCAAAATAGAGACCAAGTATTTAGTAAAGTTATGCTAGATCGTTTTGAGAAAGCGAAAACTTCTTACGATGAACCTGTTGTTATAGTTACTGAAGAGGAAGCTATTGCAAACGAAAGAATGAATGCTACCAAAACCAAAACTTGGGAGTTCAAAGCTAATATGGTCAGAGATTTTGGATTTGCGACTTCAAGAAAGTTTATCTGGGACATGATGGCTGTAAAAGTCGGAGACAAAGATGTGATGGCAGTATCGCTATATCCTAAAGAGGGAAATCCACTTTGGGAAGACTGGTCGACAAAAGCTGTTGCTAGTACTTTAGAGACTTATAGTAGCTTTACTTTTGAATATCCTTACCATAAGGCAATATCAGTTCATGCTAAAAGTCAGGGAATGGAATATCCTATGATTTGCTGGAATTACGGAAGACCGGACGAAAATGGATTCATTTCAGACCGCGTTAAATTTGGTATGATGAGTGTAATTATTCACGAAATTGGACATAATTTCTTTCCAATGATTGTCAATAGTGATGAAAGACAGTGGGGATGGATGGACGAAGGTCTTAATACGTTTATGCAGTATTTATCTGAGCAAGAGTTTGCAGAAAAATATCCAGAGATATTACAAGGAAACAATGAGGTTTATGAAAAATACCCTTCAAGACGTGGAGAGCCTTCAAAAATTGTAAACTATATGAAAGGAAATCAAGACATTATTTCTCCTATCATGACTAATCCTGAACAAGTTTATCAACTAGGTAACAATGCGTACGGAAAACCAGCAACAGCTTTAAATATTTTAAGAGAAACAGTGATGGGTGAAGAGTTATTCGATTATTCTTTCAAAAAGTTTGCTCAAAGATGGATGTTCAAGCACCCTACTCCAGAAGATTTCTTCAGAACAATGGAAGATGCTTCCGCTGTAGATCTGGACTGGTACTGGAGAGGCTGGTTTTACACCACAGACTATGTAGATATAGGCATTGAGGATGTGAAGAATTATTTCATAACTAGTAATCCAACTGTTGAAGGCAAAGCTTTATTAGCAAGATATGGTATTGATGATCCTGCAAATGATCCTCGTACAAAAGATGCAGTATATTTATTGACAGCAGATAGTGAAAGCTTCGAAGCATCTATGAAAGAAGGTGATCCATTAGAGAATGCTCCAAAACTTAGAGAATATTTGATGGATAATTTCACTCAGCAAGAAATAGATGAGATGAAACATCCTAAGCATATTTATGAAATCACTTTCAATAAACCAGGTGGTTTGGTAATGCCGATAATTATTGAATTTCACTATGCTGACGACACGTCAGAATTAATTGAGTATCCTGTCCAAGTTTGGAGAAAAAATGATTCAGAAGTGAAAAAGGCAATATTTTCTGAAAAGGAAATCGTTAAAATGGTCGTTGACCCTAAACAGGAAACTGCGGATGTTGATACCTCAAACAACGTCTGGCCAAGAGAAAATAAACCAAGTGAATTTGATGCCTTTAAGGAAGGGAAGTAAACACTTTTAATATTTTTGATATTAAAAATGCCAGCTAAAAGCTGGCATTTTTTATTTAATGAAATGTAGAGCTTTTGGAATCAATTTAATATGCAACTCTTTAAACTCACCTATAACCTCTCCATCTATTTGAAGTAATTTTGATTCTTTCAACCTTATTGTAGCAGATTTTGCCTGGATGGTTTCTAGATTCTCGGTTTGATAATCTTCGTCAAATTTTGATAAAGTAGCTTTTATAAGATCAGAGAAATCCATGGCTTTGACTATAACTAGTTCGAAAAAGCCATCATCAATTTTACCAATGGTGTTAAGAGGAATTCCTGTTCCGTACTTTCTGCCATTGCAGAGGGCTAGCATCACCCCTTTTCTTTCATATTCCATCAGATCTGTTACAATTTCAAACTCAAAACTTTTAGGGTTTTTAAACTCAGACCAGAAGTGTTTGGCGTAAGTAAACATTCCTCTGCCTCCATCTTTTTCATAATTGGCCACAAGATTGGCATTGGCTCCAAGATCGCCAAGATGAAGAAGTAAATGAGAGCCATTCACCTGGAGTAGATCCAATTTTTTGAAGTCATCAGAATCCAAAAACTTTTGCAATAGCGTTTTTGGATAATCGACAAGATTAAGTTCTTCAGCCATGCCATTAGCAGAACCCATAGGAATAAAACCCACCTTAATTTTATTTTCCATCAAAGGCTTTAGAAACATATTTAATGTTCCGTCACCCCCTGCGATAATTACTTTTTTAGGCGACTTAGAGGCAATTAGTCCCTCTAGTTGCTTGCAATCGTTTTTTCCTGTAGTTTTAAAAATATGATAATCCAAGCCAGATTTATTGAGAATGAGTTTCGCAGAATCTGTGAAACCATCTTTATTTTTGTTCCCGGATATAGGATTAATAACTAAAAGAATTTCCATCCTTATAAATTTAATAGGGCTGTGATGTTTTCTATCTCCACTTCTACATCATCATCATCTTGAAAATAAGTACAGGCAACCCCAGTTGCTTGAAGAGTATTCCACTTTTCTTTTTGAATTTGATCAATTGAAAATCTGGTCTGTCGAATAAAAACCTTTACAATCTGCGACTTGTAATCGTTCACAATTTCAGCATAAATATCCATATCTTTCTGTGTATCATCACCAATTAGAATAAACTTTTTATCTGGTAAATTTGAGATAAGATGATGCAGGAAATCAACTTTATGCTTTCCCTTTTTCGGTTTGAATAAAGACTTAAACTTTAAATAAGCCGTTAAGAAAAGAGGTCCTGAAGGAATTTCATTAAATCTAAATATCGCAGTTATTAAACCAAACAAATTACTTTCGCTTTTAGACAAATAAGCTATTCTGAATTGATTTTCATCAAAAAAATCGAGTAAAACATTGCTGAATAATACTTTATTCCTTCGCTTTGGTCTTTTGAATAAGATGGTGGATATTCTTTTTAATGCTGAAGCCGTGTGCGAATGAATGACCGTATCATCGATATCTGAAATCACTTCTACAGGAGCCGGTAAGTTTTTAAAATAATAGGGATGTATCTGTTCAATGCTTAAATGATTGTGTTTTTCGTCAAATACCTTAAAGTCCTCCAATTTATCAATTGGTAGAATTTTGAAGAAATACCCTCTTTTATTGGTTTCAACAGTAAATGTTTGGGCATGCGTTTCAATTCGAATAGATTTTCCTTTGTAAGTTTTTTTTCGATAAGAACTAAGAACATTCCAGGCATTAATAAATATGGACCGGGGAGATTTATCAATAGAAGTTTGATTTCTCAGAACTGTACCGGTAACTAAAACAGTGTTTTTTAATTCCACTGCTGTAAAGTGCCAAAGAAAAGCCATACCTAGTTTTTAGTTTTGAATTTCAACCTAAAAAGTAAGAAAATACCACCTGCAAAAAAAATGATGAGAAACAAAATAGCATTTCTGATACTGCCTGTAACTTGAGCTATGAAACCATACATGAACATTCCTATAACGATCCCAATTTTTTCGGTGACTTCATAAAAGCTAAAAAAGGAAGCTGTGTCTTTTTCATCTTCAGGGATATATTTGGAATAAGTTGACCTCGACAAGGACTGAATAGCTCCCATAACCAAACCCACAAAAAAAGCCGTGATGTAAAATTGAATAGGCTGTGTAATAAAGAAGGCATAGACACAGATACCAATCCATATGATGTTAATTATAATCAAAATATTGATGTTACCATAGTGTTCAGCAAGCTTTGATGCAGCATTCGCCCCAGCAATAGCAACGAGTTGAATTAAAAGAATACTTATAATAAGTCCGTTGGTTGATTCTCCTTCGGCCCATTGAATTTCGCCAACACCAAAATAGGTGGCAATCAGCATGATAGTTTGTACTGCCATACTATAAACAAAAAATGCTCTTAAGTAAGGTTCAAACCCATAGGATGACTTAATTTTTTTGTAAGTTTTCTTAAGTTCTCTAAACCCATTGAAAAGTAAATCTTTAGTTCTAGCATTTCCTTTTCGATTCCCTTTTGGTAAATAAGCATAAGTGTATTGGCTAAATGCTATCCACCAAATACCTGTAAGTATAAAAGAAATTCTAGTCGGTAAAGCTTCACTTTCAAATCCAAAAAACTTATGAAACATTATTAGAACAAGACAAAGTATAAGTAGAATGACACTTCCTATATACCCCAAAGAGAACCCTTTTGCTGAAGCTTTATCCTGCTGATTTCTATAGGCTATATCTGGTAAATAAGAATTGTAGAAGACAATACTTCCCCAAAATCCTATCAACCCAAAAAAGTAGCAAACTAAGCCAAACAATAAGTGATTAAGATCAAACCAAAATAAGCCAATGCACGCTGAGGCTCCTAGATAATTGAAGAATTTCATAAAATTCTTTTTATTACCCATGTAATCTGCCATACCTCCAAGTAAAGGACTCATGATAGAAATAACTATAAAAGCTAAGCCTGTAACATAACTTATCAGCGCATCATTATTAAAACCAAAACCTAGAAACCATACAGTATCGTCTATAACAATACCTTGGTCATTTTTGATGAGAGTTAGGGCTCCATAATAAATTGGAAATATGGCTGAACTAATGACTAAAGGATAGACGGAGTTTGCCCAATCGTAGAAAGCCCACGCATGGATGAGTTTTTTATGTCCTTTGGGAAGTGAAATAAACTTCAAAACTTATTATTGAAAAGAAGTCACACCATATTTTGCAGCTTCTTTTTTAGCATCACTCGACCAATTTTGCAAGTTTTTAATTCGCTCATCATTAGCTGGATGCGTACTTAGAAACTGGGGTGGTCCGCCACCTCCAGAATTCTCTTTCATGCGTTTCCAAAGTTCTGCTGCTTCATCTGGATTATAACCCGCAATGGCCATCAAATTGATACCAATTTTATCTGCTTCAGTTTCGTGTTTTCTACTAAAAGGTAACATAACACCAACTTGAGACCCTATGCCGTAGGCCGTTGCAAAAATTTGCTGACTTTGTTGGTCATCCCCGACAGCCATCATTCCCACTGCGCCAGCTGCCTGTTGTAATTGTGCTGCACTCATACGCTGCTGGCCATGGTTAGCAAGGGCATGAGCTACCTCATGACCCATTATAGCAGCAACACCGGCTTCGGTTTTGGCAATAGGAAGAATTCCAGTGTAGAAAGCAATTTTGCCCCCAGGCATCGCCCACGCATTTACCTGCTCATCATCTATAAGGTTGAATTCCCATTTGTAATCATCAGTATAATTGGGATAACCATTCTCCATTAACCAACGTTCAGAAGCATTGGCTATTTTAAGTCCAACTCTTTGTATCATTTGAGCTTCTTCACCTTCTTTAATAACTTTACTCTCTTCAAGGACTTGATTATATTGCTGAAAAGACATCGGAAGTATTTGAGAATTTGGAACCAATGCTAAAGTACTTTTCCCCGTGAAAGGGTTTTGTCCACAACCAACAACAATGATGAATAAAATTAGAAAACTGGTATAAAATTTGAGCTTAGCCATAATATAAATTTTTACCAAAACTAAACATAAAATAGAACATTTGATTTTAGATGTGATTGATTTGTGACAATTGTATAGTCATACTTTATTAACTTTAACTTTTAAAAAATTCAAAATGAAAAAGATATCAATTTTAATCCTTGCTCTTGTATTCATCTCTTGTAAATCCGAAGCCCAACAAGATAAAGAAAACGCTGAAGAGTATAAAATTCAAAAAACAGAAAGCAAATGGAAAGCCGAGCTTACGAATCAGGAATTCAGAATTTTAAGAAAAGCTGAAACCGAAAGACCCTTCTCTAGTCCACTAAATGATATTAAACAACCTGGCGTTTTTGTTTGTGCTGCATGCGGTAATGAACTTTATGAAACCGAACACAAGTTTGACAGCGGTACAGGTTGGCCTAGCTTCGATAGAGCCGTGGAAAATAGTTTAGCTTTCAGTTCTGACAGAAAACTGGGTTATCAACGTTCAGAATTGCTTTGCGGTGATTGCGGGGGTCATCTAGGGCATATATTTGATGATGGGCCGAAAGAAACTACAGGGAAAAGACACTGTATTAATGGAGCGGCCTTAGAATTTATACCAAAAGAAAAATCATAATATTTATGACTGATAAAAACAAAATAACAGATCAAGACTGGAAAGAAAAACTTTCTGAAAAAGAGTATCATGTCTTGAGAGAAAAAGGAACAGAGCCTCCTCATTCTGGGAAGTACAACGCGCACTTCGAAGATGGGAAATACCATTGCAATGGTTGTGGAGAATTATTATTTGACAGTGAGTCCAAATTTGAAAGCAATTGTGGATGGCCAAGTTTCGACAGCTCTGTAGAAGGTGCTATAGAGTATAAAAAAGACACAACCTTTGGTATGACGCGTATTGAAATACTCTGTTCCAACTGTGGAGGTCACATTGGCCACATTTTTGATGATGGTCCAACAGAAACAGGGAAGCGCTACTGCGTCAACTCCTTGAGTATTAATTTTGAAAACTAAAAATCATGAAAAAATTAAGTTTATTACTCGCCATTATTTTTGTTGTTTTAAGTTGCGAAGGTGATCGCGGACCACAAGGACCACAAGGTTTAGATGGCGAACCAGGAGATGCTATCATTGGTACCATATTTGAAATTGAGATTGACTTTTTAGCACAAGATGACTACTCTTTTATTTTTGAATTTCCTCCTAATGAGGTTGAAGTTTTCGAAAGTGATATAGTAAAAGTTTATCTGTTGGAAGATACTATTAATGATCCTTCAGGACCCGTAGATGTATGGACGCCTCTGCCTAATAGTTTTTTCTTCAATGATGGAAATCAATTGGTATATAACTACAATCACACGTTTTTCGATGTCAATATTTTTCTAGATGGAAATATTGATCTCAACGCAGTATCCAATGACTTTCTTACAAATCAGGTTTTTAGAATTGCAATTATTCCAGCCGATTTTGCAGAAAGCAATGAAGACTTAAATAGTTACGAATCAGTTATGCAAGCTATGCCAGATGCTAAAGTGCTAAAAGTTCAATAATAAACATTTGATAACTTAAAAGAAGGCCTTAACATAAGGTCTTTTTCTTTTTGATTAAACTCTTGGCTAAAGTTAATAGTCTTTAAATTATAGGAAGTCTTCAGAATATAATTTTAATTTTACATTTCAAAAAAAATAATATGAGCGATAAAGCAGGAAAAGTTCAAGATCTTATAGATAAAAAGTTTTTAGAGCAAAGAAAAATTTTTTTAAATGGTCAAGTTGATGGGAAAAGTGCAAAACATATCATAGACAGGCTAATGTATCTAGATATGGAAAGTGAAGATGAAATTCAATTCTACATCAATAGTCCTGGAGGTTATGTAACCGATGGTTTTGCTATTTATGATACCATGAGATCCTTGAAAAGCCCAGTATCAACTATATGTAGTGGTTTGGCTGCTTCAATGGGTTCCATATTGATGTCTGCCGGGGAGAAAGGAAAGCGATTTATCCAACCCCATGCTAAAATCATGATTCATCAACCTATGGGCGGTGCTCAAGGTCAGGCTTCTAATATTGAAATTCAGGCTCAGGAAATTTTAAAAATTAAGGAGTTGAGTGCTCAAATATTAGCTGACAATTGCGGGCAGGATTTTGAAAAAGTCATGAAAGACTTTAAGCGTGATTACTGGATGAATGCTCAAGAATCTCTAGATTACGGTATAGTAGACGGTATTTTATCTTAAACGTGTCTATTGATTTTAAATATATTTCTTCCGCTGAAACCAAGGATTTAAGACATCTTGTTTTAAGACAAGGAAAACCAAAAAGTTCTTGCGACATGCAGGGTGATGAACTAGAAAGCACCAAACATATTGGTGCTTTTCTTGATTCTAAATGCATCGGAGTGCTTAGTTTATTTCTTGCCAAAACAGAGAGGTTGCCAGATTCATCACAATACCAACTCAGAGGTATGGCTGTACATCCTGAACACCAAGGAATGAATATTGGAAAAAAATTGATTTTGTATTCTGTAAAGGAATTACAAAAAATGAACACAGAGGTTGTTTGGTGTAATGCGAGAGAAATTGCAGTAGGATTTTACAAAAAAATAAATTTTGAGGTCATTTCAAACCAATTTGAAATTCCGGATGTTGGACCTCATTATCTTATGTTTAAGAAACTAATCTAAGATGAATCGAAAAAAATTTATCAAATCATCAGTCTTAGTTGCTGTCGGAACTCATTTCTCCTTGAATTCAAAACTGGTTGGTTTACTTGAATTAGAAAATATCAAAACCGAAAATCTTTTAGGCATAAGTCAATCTCACTTGAAATCTGACACTATTTTACTAGAAGAAGACACTTATGAGGCTTTTCTTAAAATGAAATCTAAAGCTTTAGAAGATGGGATTGATTTAAAAATTGCATCTGGATACAGAAGCTTCAAGCATCAAAAAGCGATATGGGAGCGAAAATTTAACCAACTCATCAAAACTAATAATTCAACTAAGGCTATTTCACAAATAATCACCTACTCCTCTATTCCGGGAACATCCAGACACCACTGGGGAACAGATGTGGATTTGATTGATGGCTCTGTAAATTTACCTGATGGAGATTTGCTTCTTGAGCAAAATTATCATGGATATGCTCCATTTTCGAAAATGAGATCTTGGATGGAAGACCATGCAAATAAATTTGGATTTGAACTGGTTTATACTCAAAATAAAAATCGGTCTGGGTTTAATTACGAACCTTGGCATTACTCGTTCGCTCCAAAGTCGAGATCCTTTCTAAAATTTCAACTTCGAGAAAATTATAAAAGAGCTTGGGATAATTTAGAGTTTGATGGGAAGTCAGAAATGACAAAGAAATTCATGGACACCTACTTCAATAATTACGGAGCTGGAATCAATCCCAGTTTAATGCCTTCTTAAACACTTCATCGTATCAATCAATAATTCTTATTTTAGCGTAAAATTACTTCAAATGAACAAGAAAGTCATATTAGCCATCCTTGACGGCTGGGGAATATCTCCTAATAAAGAAATTTCTGCAGTTGACAAAGCAAATACTCCTTTTGTAGATAGTTTGTACAAAAAATATCCAAATGCAACTTTAAGAACTGATGGCCTTAATGTTGGTTTGCCAGAAGGACAAATGGGAAATTCTGAAGTTGGTCACATGAATCTGGGAGCTGGAAGAATTGTTTATCAGGATCTTGTTAAAATCAATATGGCTGTTGAAAAAAATACGCTTAAAGATGAGCCGGTTCTTGAACAAGCCTTCGATTACGCCAAAAAAAATGACAAATCTGTTCATTTCTTGGGACTCCTAAGCGATGGAGGTGTTCATTCTCATATCAACCACCTTAAAGGCCTCGCCACTGCTGCACATGAGTATGGCATCACAAAAAAATATGTTCATGCCTTTACAGATGGAAGAGATGTTGATCCACACTCAGGGAAAGGTTTTGTAGAAGAATTAATACCTCATTTAGAAAAAACAAATAGCAAATTAGCTAGTATTATTGGAAGATATTATGCAATGGATAGAGATAAGCGTTGGGAAAGAATAGAAAAAGCATACGACCTCATTGTAAAAGGTGAAGCAGAATCTTATACTGAAAATCCGCTTGAGGTTCTACAAGAAAGCTATGATAATGGTGTTTCTGATGAATTTATAAAGCCAATTGCCATTACGTCCAATGGTGAACCTGTTGCCAAGATAGCTGAAGGTGACGTTGTGATATTTTTCAATTTTAGAACAGATCGAGGAAGACAATTGACACAAGCACTGAGTCAAGAAGATTTCCATGATTATGGAATGAAATCCATCCCGTTATATTACGTCACTATGACAAAGTATGATGATACTTTCAAAAACATCAATGTAGTTTACAAAAAAGACAATATTAAGGCTACTTTAGGTGAAGTGCTTGAATTTACTGGCAAATCTCAGATAAGGGCAGCTGAAACTGAAAAATACCCTCATGTCACTTTTTTCTTTTCGGGAGGGAGAGAAGAACCTTTTAGGGATGAAAAACGCATAATGGTAAACTCTCCAAAAGTTGCAACTTATGACTTGCAACCAGAGATGAGTGCTTACGAACTAAAGGACAAAATTGTAAAAGAAGTAGAAGAAAAATCAGCAGATTTTATTTGTTTAAATTTTGCCAATCCTGATATGGTAGGTCATACAGGAGATTTTGATGCCGCTGTAAAGGCATGTGAAACTGTAGATGAATGTCTAAAAGAAGTAGTGACTGAAGCTGAAAAGCAAGACTATTCAGTTATTGTAATCGCAGATCATGGGAATAGTGAAACAATGCTAAATGAAGACGGATCTCCAAATACAGCACATACAATCAATCCTGTACCATTTATTTTAGTAGATAAAGATATCAAATCCGTAAAGGATGGAATATTGGGGGACATTGCTCCTACTATTTTAGAATTAATGGGAATAGCAAAACCAGATTTAATGACACAAAACTCACTATTGAAATGAAAAGAACACTCGGATTAGTTTTTGTTTTAGTCATCTCAACATTTGCTCTAAGTTGTACTTTTTTTGAAAAAAACACTGAAAATAAAGTACTGCCTGAAGAAAACGAGCTTATTCTAGGTGAGTTTAAACTAAAGGATTTAAAATCCTCCAATAATATAATCTGGTTTGAAAATAACTATGAGAACTTTACCTTAGAACCTGAAGTCGTCAATAAAATTGATTATTTTGTAAAAAAGGGGAATTTTGAGATTGTTGTCTACATGGGAACGTGGTGTGAGGATAGCCAGAGAGAGTTTCCGGGATTTATTAAAATACTAGATCAAGTTGATTTTGATTACAATGATCTTACTCTCATAGGAGTAGATGAAGATAAAGTTGTTCCCAACATTTCAAACGAAAAGAGAAAGCAATTGAATGTCTTCAACGTACCTACAATCATAGTTTATGATGAGCAGGGCGAAGAGATCAATCGATTTGTTGAATTTCCACAAGAAACTTTAGAAGAAGACCTTCTCAAAATATTTTCTAGACAAGATTATAAGCATGTTTATGATTTTTAATTCTGACGTATGATTTCTTCTAAAAGACCTGTATTAGCTATAGATTTTGACGGTACCATCGTAGAGAATAAATATCCGTCCATCGGTAAACCAAAACTGTTTGCCATTGATACTTTGAAAAAACTTCAAAAGAAAGGTTTTGTTCTTATACTATGGACTTACAGGAGTGGTGAAAGTCTTGATCAAGCGGTCGAATTTTGCAAAAAACAAGGAATTGATTTTTATGCTGTAAATAAAAGCTACCCTGAAGAAATTTATAGTGATGATATAAGCAGAAAAATAAATGCTGATATTTTTATAGATGATAGAAATATAGGTGGATTCATCGGTTGGGGCAAAATTTACAGAGAACTAATTGGTGAAGATGAAGATTTAGTAAGAATTGAAAATAAAAAAGAAGGATTTTTTAAATCCATTTTTAAAAGAAAATAAATGATAATTACAAAAACAAGGGAGGAATTAAAACTGATGCACGAAAGTGCTCAAATTGTTTCCAAGACTTTAGGCATGATTGCCAAAGAAATAAAACCAGGCATTACATCTTTACATCTTGATAAACTTGCAGAAGAATTCATAAGAGACCATGGAGCTATTCCAGGTTTTCTGGGGCTTTATGATTTCCCGAATACACTTTGTATCAGCCCAAATGCACAAGTAGTTCATGGCATACCAAACAATAAACCTCTACAAGAAGGTGATGTTCTTTCTGTAGATTGTGGTGCAGTAAAAAATCAATATTACGGTGATCATGCTTATACATTCGAAGTAGGTGAAGTTGATGAAAAAGTAAAAAAGCTTATTCGTGTGACGAAAGAATCACTTTATAAAGGTATAGCGCAGTTTAGAGAGGGGAATCGCGTTGGAGATGTTGGATATGCAATTCAGAAATACACAGAACAACATGGATATGGGGTTGTTAGAGAACTTGTTGGTCATGGGCTTGGGAAAACAATGCACGAAGATCCTCAGATACCAAATTATGGTAAAAGAGGACGTGGTAAAAAATTTATTGAAGGAATGACCATAGCCATTGAACCGATGATTAATATGGGAACTAAGCGCATCAAGCAATTACCAGATGGCTGGACTATTTTAACTTCTGACGGAAAACCTAGTATCCACTTTGAACACGATGTAGCATTAGTTGATGGTATGCCAAGGCTCTTATCAACTTTTGACTATGTACATGAGGCTTTAGGTATTTCTACAGAGGAAGAAGACCAGTACAGACTTGACATTTCCAACTTATAATTCAACCTAATTTTAAAAGCAAGTTTACACGTTTCTTAATTATTTTAAGATATCAGACTAAAAACTTGGACTCAAAAAAAATTATTTGTTTAAGTTTTAACTTGATTTTTTAAACAAAGTATGATAATAATCTATATTTTTGATTATTGTTATATATAGTTATGGGAAACATTAAACAAAACTTCAGTATTAAAGATTTAGAATCGTTGAGCGGTATTAAAGCACATACCATTCGTATGTGGGAAAAACGCTACAATGTTTTGGAACCAGAACGCACTGAAACCAATATTAGAAATTATGGGGTTACTGGACTTCAGAAAATATTGAATATTGCGTTTTTAAATGAAAATGGTTACAAAATTTCACGGATTTCAAAAATGAATGATGAGGAAATTTCTGAGCTAGTTCAGAGTATTACAACAAGTAAAAGTAATTCCAACAGAGCTCTGAAATCCATGAAGGTGGCTATGATGAATTTTGATCAGCCTCTGTTTTTGAGAACTTATGAAAATTTACTCATCAACAAGACATTTTCAGATATTTATGAGGAGGTGTTTATGCCCTTAATGATTGAAATTGGTCTACTGTGGCAAGCTGGAACTATAACACCAGCCCACGAACAATTTATTTCAAATTTGATCAAGCAAAAATTGTTTATCAATATTGAAAGTCTTCAAAAAGAACAGGCCTCAAAAACTGATAAGGTATTTGTACTTTTCCTTCCCGATGAAGAAATTCATGATATCGGTCTTTATTACGCCAATTTTGAAATCTTATCTCATGGTTACAAGGTTATTTTTCTAGGTCAAAGTCTTCCTATGGAAGATTTAACTTATCTTTCAACCCTGTATGATAATACCGTTTTTGTTAGTTATCTCACCATAAAACCTGATAATATTGATCAGTATTTAGATGATTTTAAAAAACACATCTGTCCAGATGGTCTTTGCGAATATTGGATATTGGGAAGAAAGTCGGTTGAATTAATTGAAAAAAATACCAAACTACCTGAGGGAATCAGAGCCTTTAGAGATATTTCAGAATTGACATTAAATTTATAAAATGAGTAAATCGATTGCAATAATTGGCTCCGGCTTTTCATCCTTGGCGGCGGCATGTTATCTCGCCCAAAATGGTAATACAGTTGAAATTTTTGAAAAAAACGATAGCCTTGGAGGTAGAGCAAGACGCTTTAAAGAGAAAGGATTCACTTTTGATATGGGCCCATCCTGGTATTGGATGCCTGATGTTTTTGAAAGATTTTTTGCAGATTTTGGAAAAAAACCCTCTGACTTTTATGAACTCGATAAGTTAGACCCGGGTTACCAGGTCATTTTCGAGGGAGGTGAAACCATAGAAATTGGTGATAGCCTAGATAAAATCTATAAGATTTTTGATAAAGAAGAAGAAAATGGAGCCAAAAAACTTAAAAAATTTATTGACAATGCTCGTGATAATTACGACATAGCAATAAAAGATTTGGTTTATAAACCAGGAGTTTCCCCTTTAGAATTAGTTACTCCAAAAACTATTACCAAATTAGGTGAGTTTTTTAGCACTGTTGATAAAGATGTTGAAAAAGAATTTAAAAGTGAAAAACTCAAACAAATTCTAAAGTTTCCTGTTTTATTTCTAGGAGCTAAGCCAAGTGAAACCCCATCATTTTACAATTTCATGAATTACGCTGACTTTGGTTTGGGCACCTGGCACCCAAAAGGAGGTTTTCACGAAGTTATTGCTGCTATGGTTAAATTGGCAAAATCCCTTGGTGTCAAAGTTAACACGAATGCTAACATCGATAAAATTGAAGTTAAAAATAATACTGCTACCGCTTTAGAAGTAAATGGTGAAACTTTAAATTTTGACACTATTTTATCAGGGGCAGATTATCACCATACAGAAACTTTACTGGATCAAAAGCATCGTCAATATTCCGAAGCCTATTGGAATAAGAAAGTTTTTGCACCCTCCTCACTTCTATTTTATATTGGTTTTGATAAAAAACTTAAAAATATAAAACATCATAATTTATTCTTTGATGTGGACTTCAATGAGCATGCTAAAGACATTTACACGACTCCAAAATGGCCTGATGAACCTTTGTTTTATGCTAACTTCACATCTATAACTGATCCTTCCACAGCACCAGAAGGTCACGAAAATGGTTTTTTTCTTGTACCCATAGCTCCGGGAATAGAGGATACAGAAGAACTAAGGGGAGAATACTTTAACAAAATCATGACAAGGTTTGAATCTTTGACCGAACAAAGCGTCCAGAAAAATATTATCTTTAAAAGGTCGTTTTGTGTTAATGACTTTGTAGAAGATTATAATTCTTATAAAGGAAACGCTTATGGTATGGCAAACACATTGTTACAAACGGCTTTTTTAAGACCAAAATTAAAGAGTAAAAAGGTTAATAACCTTTATTTTACAGGGCAATTGACAGTTCCTGGTCCTGGCGTTCCACCAGCATTAATATCAGGTAAATTGGTATCTGAATTAATTGAAAAAAACTAAACTAATGAAATCATTGTTTGATACAGTTTCGAGAGATTGCAGTAAGCTAGTTACAAATTCTTACAGTACATCTTTTTCGATTGCAACAAAATTACTTGCACCTTCAATAAGGCAAGACATTTATAATATTTATGGGTTTGTAAGATTTGCGGATGAAATTGTTGACACTTTTCATGATTATGATAAGTCCAAGCTTTTTAGAAATTTTAAAAATGACTTATACGAATCCTTAGATCAAAAGATCAGCCTTAACCCCATTTTGAATAGTTTTCAGGAAACAGTTCATAAGTATGATATCGATGCTCATTTGTATGAGTCTTTCATGGATAGCATGGAAAAGGATTTACACAAATCCAATTATTTAACTCAAGAAGAATACGAAGCCTATATCTACGGAAGCGCAGATGTAGTGGGTTTGATGTGTCTTAAGGTATTTGTCAAGGGGGATAAAGAAGCATACGAAAGTTTAAAAAATGATGCAATGCGTTTAGGGTCCGCTTTTCAAAAAGTAAATTTTTTACGTGACCTAAAAGCAGATTGTGAAGAATTGGAAAGATCTTATTTTCCAAATGCAGATTTAAGCCGTTTGGATGAAGAAACAAAAAATACTATTATATCGGAAATTGATGAAGATTTTAAAGCAGGTTTAAGAGGTATTGGAAAATTACCTGTCGAGGCCAAGCTTGGAGTTTATACAGCTTACATTTATTACTCCAAGCTGCTTCAAAAATTAAAAAATACACCTTCTTTAGAAATAAAGAATAAGAGAATAAGAGTACCCAATTATCAAAAAGCTAGTCTGCTTGCAAAATCCTATATTTCTTGTAGGTTTAATTTAGTTTAACATTATGGATATATTGATTTGGATTGTTGTATTTATTGCAACATTTTTGGGAATGGAATTTATGGCGTGGTTTACGCACAAATATGTTATGCATGGGTTTTTGTGGGCACTTCATAAAGATCATCATTTAAAAGATCATAAAAGCTGGTGGGAGCGCAACGATTTATTTTTCGTCTTCTATGCTGTGGTGAGTATGTACTTTTTCATGGTCGCAGAATTTCAGTTTGCAGTAGCAATTGGAGCTGGTATTGCTGGTTATGGGTTAGCCTATTTTCTTGTCCATGACATATTCATTCATCAAAGGTTTAAATTATTTCGAAAAGCAGACCACTGGTATGCAAAAGGAATACGTAGAGCACACAAAATCCATCATAAACATTTAGGAAAAGAAGATAGCGAGTGTTTTGGTATGCTTATACCACCCAAACGTTTTCTGAAAAACAACAAGTAGATGAAAATGAAAGTTGCAGTTGTTGGTTCTGGTATCGCCGGAATTGCATCAGCATTACGCCTAAGAGCTAAAGGCTATCACGTCGAAGTTTTTGAACAAAACAATTATACTGGAGGCAAGCTTCATAGTTTTCGTAGAGGTGATTACAGGTTTGATTATGGCCCGTCCCTTTTTACTATGCCTCAACTTGTAGATGAGCTTTTCGGATTATATGATATGGATCCAAAATCCTATTTTGAATACAAAAGAAAAAGCACCATCTGCAATTATTTTTGGGAAGATGGCCAACAGTTTCAAGTTAATGCAGATAAAAGTGTATTTATAAAAGAGGCTTCAAAAACCTTTAATGAACCCGAAAATAATTTAAGTGATTATTTAAAGAGTACTCAAACTAAATACGATCTTACATCCAAGCTTTTTTTAGAAAAATCACTTCATAAATTTAGCACGTATTTATCTAAAGGTACTTTAAAAGCTATTCTTAATCTTGGTAAACTTCATCTAGACAACAGCCTAAACGATGTCAATGAAAAGTACTTTGAACATCCTAAGCTCGTTCAACTCTTCAACAGATTCGCTACTTACAACGGATCTTCTCCGTACAAAACTCCTGGAATTATGTCTATGATTCCGCATTTGGAAATGAATTATGGAGCATATATCCCAAAACATGGAATGCATGACATCTCACAAAGCCTCACCAAATTGGCCAAGGACGTCGGAATCGTTTTTAAACTCAACCAAAAAGTTGATGAGATACTTTATGACGACAAAAAAATAAGGGGTATAAAAATCGATCAAGAAGAATATAATTTTGACGTGGTCATCTGTAATATGGATGTCTATTCTGCTTATAAATCTTTACTGAAAAAAGCAACACCACCGAAAAAAACATTGGAACAAGAACGCTCGAGTTCAGCATTAATTTTTTATTGGGGTGTCAATAAAAAGTTCAAAGAGCTCGACTTACACAATATTCTATTTACAGAAGATTATAAAAAGGAATTCGATCATCTTTTTAATAAAAAGTATTTTGCTGATGATCCAACGGTTTACATCAATATAACTTCTAAAGAAGTAGATGATGATGCTCCAAAAGGTTGCGAAAACTGGTTTGTCATGGTTAACGCCCCTACAAATTGTGGTCAAGACTGGTCAGCTCAAACTACTTACATCAGGGAGAAAGTTATTGCCAAAATAAATAAATGCCTGGGCACCAAGATTGAAAATCATATTGAAATAGAACATGTTGAAACTCCAGAGACCATTGAGTCGGCGACTGCTTCTTTTCAAGGTTCTTTATACGGTACTTCAAGCAATGACAAGTTTGCTGCATTTTTAAGACACCCTAACTTTAGTTCTAAAATAAAAAACCTCTATTTTTGTGGTGGTAGTGTTCACCCAGGTGGTGGCATTCCATTATGCTTACTATCTGCCAAAATCGTTTCAGACTTAGTTCCACAAGCCTAATTTATGTGAATGAAAAGCCTCTACAAAGAAAAAAAGTACGTTCTTATAGCTATTGGAATTCTCTGGCTTTTTCACATTTCTGGGATAATAGGAATAAGTCTAGGGTATCAAGATTGGTTTGCGAGCAGAACAGCTCTCAATCTATTCATCATGTTTCTCGCTCTCATATTTTTCTTTCCACTGGAGACTATCAAAAAATGGATTTTATTTATTCTATTTGGAGTTTTGGGTATCTACGCAGAATATCTAGGAGTAACCTTCGGTTTGTTTTTTGGAGAATATGCCTACGGAGATAATTTTGGACCGAAGATTTTTGAAGTTCCAATTCTCATCGGAGTTAATTGGGCAATGTTGACATTTACATGTGGTGCAGTCGCCAATCACTTATCCGACAATATATTTTTAAAATCTTTATTGGGGACCTTCATGATGCTATTTTTAGATTTATTCATGGAAAAAGTAGCTCCAATATTTGATTTCTGGGAATTCTCGGGAGGCTATGCTCCCATAGATAATTATATTGCCTGGGGTATTATCTCGTTTATATTTCATCTCGTATTTCATCTTGCCAAAATAAAAGGGCAATTTCTGATTTCCTTCAATTTATACTTAGTTCAACTCGTATTCTTTATCTACTTCTATGTCTATTTCTAAATATGATTACATAATTGTTGGTGCTGGTGCAGCTGGATTAAATCTTGCTCTTGCAATGAACGATGATGTCTTTTTTAAAAATAAATCCATTTTGATCTTGGATAAAGATCAAAAAGATAAAAACGATAGAACGTGGAGTTTCTGGGAAAAAGGCAAAGGAAAATGGGACCATTTGGTGACTAAAACCTGGGATAAAGGCATTGTAAAAGCGAATGGAGAAAACATTATTCTAGACCTAAAAAAGTACAGCTACAAGATGCTAAGGTCAGCTCAGTTTTATGCTGACGCAAAAATAAAGCTTCAGAAACCAAACATCGACTGGAAGACTGAGGAAGTTCAAAAAATAGTTCAGTCCCAAGAAAGCGCCATCATCACAACAACTGGTGGAAATTATCAGGCTAAATATGTGTTTGATAGTAGAATTCCACCAAGCTATTCTTTAGACGATACAGACTATTTAAACATAGCTCAACATTTCAAGGGGTGGATTATTGAAACAAAAACGCCAGTTTTTGATGAGTCAAAATTCACGATGATGGATTATGACCTAAAAGATGGAGAGACGACCAGTTTTACCTACATTTTACCCTTTTCCTCAACAAAAGCTTTAGTGGAGTTTACCTATTTTAGTCCAGACCTTGTCAGTGAATCCACTTATGATGATTATTTGCAAAAATATATTACAGAGAATTTAAAAGTTGAAGATTTTACTATTCTTGAAACTGAAAATGGTATCATACCAATGACCAACTTTCCTTTTGAAGATTTCAATCAAAAACATATCATCAAAATAGGAACAGCCGGAGGCTGGGTGAAAGCCTCATCTGGTTATTCTTTTAAAAATTGCGAGAGGAAAAGTCAAAACATAATCAAGTTCCTAAAATCAAAACAAGATTTTTATAAAGATTCTTCACCAAAAAAATATAAGCATTACGATAAAATTTTTCTTGAAGTGCTCACTAAAGAAAATTCATTCGGGGAGGAATTATTTTACAGGATGTACAAAAACAATTCAATTCAAACTATTTTTAGATTTCTTGACGAAAAATCTTCATTCCAGGAGGATCTAAAAATCATAATGAATTTAAGCTCATCCCCTTTCATTAAGGGATTTTTGAGACATGCAAAAGATGGTTTTAATACCTAACTAGCATCCTTCATAATAATTTTCTTTTGAAGCCTAAATCTTGAAAAAAGTTCTTCACTATACCAGTCCAGCTTTCTAGTTTTTTGGATGGCTTTGATATGCTCATGACTTTGATAAGCATAAGCCTGTAGACTATCCATAGTTTCCCAAATACTGAATGTAGCCATTTCTACAAACGGCAGTTCCCCAAAGCCCTTTGTGTAGATTAGTCCCTCAGCGTTTTCAAGTGGTTTTTGAGATTCAGGGACAAATTTCCAGAATTTCAGAAGCATATTGGTCTTAATGCTAGCCCTAGTAATCACGGCAATCTTATCATTTTCAGCTATATCTTTAGCTTGAACTGAAGACTGAAATGGGTTCTTACCATTCCACAAACCTCTAGCTTGAATACTTTCAAGATAAAGCACTTCCATTTTAGTAGCATGCTTTTTATAGAGCTGACTTAAGTGATGCGTTTCAAAAAAGTCCTGAGCATTAGACTTATCATCCCAAACTTGTAATACCGCATACACATTCCAATCTGGAAAGGGATTAAAATTATCCTTCCCGCTTCCCATTAATTTATAAAAGCTTTGTCCTTCAACTGTTTTCATATAGCGATGACCGAATTGCATCATCGACAATGCCCAGAATTTATCAGCAAAGTTATTATAAGTCAAAACGGTAAGTGTGGTAATTTGTGACATAACGTATAAAAACACAAAGGTGAAAACTAAATCTAAATGATATTAATTTTCACCTTAATTTTATTAATAATTAAACAAAGAGTGATTCAATAGTAAAGCCTGAAGTTAGTTCGTTTCAAATTCAGAATAAAACTAAATGAATATTGGAAAAAATCAGTCTTTGTATTTTTCAAACCAATTTGTGATATAACCAACTTTTCTAAACAAATTACTTGGCTTTCCTGCAATACCATGACCAGAACCTGCGATTCTTACCATCACTGCATCAATTCCCTGAAGCTTTAATGCAGAATAGTACTGCTCGGTTTCACTCATAGGTGTTCTATAATCCTCTTGACCAGTCAAAAGCATCGTTGGAGTTTTTACATTTCCTACCAGTGAAATTGGAGAGAACTTTAAATAATCTTCCGGAGATTCCCACGGCTTGTCTTTAAACCAGTATTTTGAGAAGAATGGTGAGCCATCTGCAGTTAAAACAAAACTATACCAATTGATCACTGGTTTTGCCACTACAGCAGCCTTAAACCTATCTGTCTTACCAATTGACCAGGCGGTAAGTACTCCTCCTCCACTGCCTCCTGTGATAAATAAGTTGTTGTCGTCGACATAACCTTGATCTACTACATGCTCTGTAGCATCCATTAAATCGTTGTAATCTTCGCTTGGATAGTTGTGATTGATGTAAGCAGCAAACCCATCTCCATAGCTTGTACTTCCACGCGGATTGGTATATACAACGACATAACCTCGACTTGCCATAAATTGCAATTCTGGAGAAAATCGCGAGCCATAATTGGTATAAGGACCACCATGAATTTCTAAAATCATTGGATATTTTTTAGAGGGGTCAAAGTTTGGTGGTGTGATGATCCAACCCTGAACTTTAAAACCGTCTACTGATGAATCTACCCAAAACTCCTCAACCTTTCCTATTTTTTTAGACTTAAGGAGATTCTCGTTTAAATTGGTTAAACGTTTAGGTTGCGAATTTGATTTTCTACTCATAACAGCCAATTCTGAAGGGGTTGAAGTTGTAACATGAGAAAACGCTATGTTACCCTTATCTGAAACTGAATAACTTCCACCACCATAAGGTCTTCCAATACTTGCAGAACCTAGGTTTTCTGCTACCAAGCTTACATTTCCATTCAGATCTATTTTGCCAACTTTACTATTACCCTCTTCATCGTATCTAAAATAGATAGACTTGCTATCTTTAGACCAAGTTATGGATGAAATGTCTTGAGTGAAATTGTTTGATAAGACTTCAACTTGTTTATTATCTCTGTTCATCAAATAAAGTTGAGTTAATTGGTATCCTACAAATTTATCTTTGAAACCTGTATAAGCAATATATTTTCCATCTGGAGAAATTTTTGGTGAGTTGAAAGGTCCACGCTCATTTGTGAGTTGCTCTACCTTTCTTGTTGTAATGTTTTGCTGAAAGATTTGCTCATTGTTAGGATCAAGTTCAGCATTTTCAGATTTGTTGACGGTGTACAAAATATGCTCTCCATCTGGAGCCCAGGAAGGAGACCCATATTGATGTGGACCAGACGTGAGTTGACGAGCAGTTCCTCCTTCTGCTGAAATTATAAATAAATGGCTGTACCCATCTTGGACATAACCCCCTCCATCTCTTCGGTATACAGCTTTGTCTATCACATCAGCTTCTTTTTCCCACTGAGCTCCAGAAGGAGGAGCTGGTATGCCTGGTTTCACAGCTTTAGAAGATTCTTTAACAAACTTACTGAAAAGCAGTTGAGACCCATCTGGAGACCAACTTATGCTTCCAGGACTTTCAGTAAAATTGGTAAGAGCCGCAGTTGTTTTTGATTTTATCCAATACACATATAGTTGATTCGAACCATCTTGATTGGAAGTAAATGCAAATTTATCCCCTTGTGGAGACCACGTGACATTCCCGTGATTCTTAGTTCCAGAGGTGATTGGATAATGGTCCATGCCATCAAAAGAGATTTGCCATAGATTTACTAATCTACGGTCTGTCATTACATCAAATTGATGTCTTTCATAAATTATAGTGCTCCCATCTGGGGAAATCTCAGGATTTGAAACCATCTGTAAGTCAAAAAGATCCATATAATCAAAATGGTTTTCCTCTACTTGCGCGTAAAGTTGGATATTTAAGAACGAAATAAAACCAAATAAAAATAAGCTAAGACGTGTATAATTCATTGTGAGATATTTTAGTTAAGATATTTTTCAGGAGACTTTCTTTTTTTTGAAACCTCTTCATAAAGATTGGCATAGCTGTAAATTTCTGATTCTTGGTATGGTTTTGTGATAAAAGTGAGACCCTCTGGCTCACCGCTTTCGTTATAACCCATTGGCACAGTCAGCGCTGGAAATTTTGCAGCTGCCGCTTGTCCAGCATTATAATTATTTATGGACAAAATAGCATCAAGATTGTTGTCTATCATTGGTTTTTCAAAATAATTAATACCTGTAATAAGAAGCTTTCTACGTATTTCTACAAGTTCATCTTCGGTGATATCAAGATCTTCAATACCTTCAAATCTAGCCTGACCGTAAGGAATTCTTGTAGTTGTATCCTCAAAATTAAATTTCATGACATCACTAGCGGTTTTAACCTTAATATTTTCTGAAGCGTGAGCAGATAAATATTTTTTGAGGTCGATTTTCATATCACCACTCAACAATTCAAGAAAACCTTCAAAATTCATGGCTTCAGGATCAATTTCAATGACCTCAGCCCCAAGATTTCGCAAATCTTCTATTGCTTTTTGATACAAAGAATTTTGCATATAGGACTTGTAAGCTCCCAATCGAACTCCCTTCAAATCTTTTCTAGATTGAATTTCCCAAGGCACTTTCGAACCAAAATCTTTATCATAAGCCGATGCCATTGCTGAAAATAAAATTGAATTGTCTTTTAAATTCCTTGTTATAGGCCCTGGCGTATCCAAAGTACTCGATATAGGAACTATCCCATCTTGGCTTAGAATTCCTACAGTAGGTTTTAACCCAACTGCAGATTGCTGGCTAGATGGAGAAAGAATAGACCCAGAGGTCTCTGAACCTACAGCTGCGGCTGCATAATTTGCCGCAATAGCAACAGCACTTCCAGAACTGGAACCGCCAGTATCAAATTCTCTTACTCCGTAAGGATTTAAAGTTTGACCACCAATAGCACTGTAGCCATTAGGACATCCATCACAGAGAAAATTTGCCCATTCACTAAGGTTGGCTTTTCCTAGAACTAGGCCTTTATAAGATTTTAAATTAGCAACAATTTCAGCTTCAGTTTCAGGTTGATTATTTTTTAAAGCAACCGCACCTGCAGTGGTAGGCATGTTTTTGGTGTTGATATTGTCTTTTAAAATTACAGGCATCCCATAAATGGGATGTTTTATGGAAGACTTACTATTGTCAAGTCTTTCAGCCTGCATAACGACTTCAGGATTTATAGAAATCATCGCATTGAGAGAAAGATCTTTATCACTTTCAAATTTTGCTATTCTGTATAAATACCATTGTGTCAATTCTTTGTAAGAAAATTTTTCATCTGAAATATTATCCTGAAGCGTTTGAATGTCCTGATCCAAAATCAAAGGAGATAATTCCATGTACTTTTCTTCTGAAAAACCACTCAGTTGAGATGTAATATTTGTTATAAGCTCATTTCTGTCTGAAACTTTAGATTGAATGAGTTTATACCTTAATTGTTCTGACTCATTATTTTCATTGGATTTTATCAATCCAGTTTCATCATATGGAACCCAGGTTTTGAATTCTGGAGAGTTTTCTTTTTTGCAGGAAATCAAAGAGAAAAAAGATAAAAGAATAAGTAATATTGAACTGTTTTTGAGCATAAGTAAGAGTATTAGAAAATTTTGAAAGATCTGCTGAATTTACAAATTATTGGTATAATTACTAATTAAGCGCTCGTTTAATGAAGAAATTAAATCGAGAATTTTGCGCAATGAGAAAAATATCGCTAATTTTGATACATCAAAAAAGCTATCATCCTGAATTTAATGCTTTTACAATTTATTAAACTACTATTATGAAACGTATTAACCTGATTGAAAATTTTAGATTTAAGTACAAAAATCAAATTCATCCAGACCTTATTTATCTAGGTTTACTGCAAACCTCAACTGAAGTTTATTTAGAAAAGATTCTAGACTCAGATTTAGAAGTTATTATTCAGCATAATTTGGAAACTGTTTACGATTCAGATTTAGAGCCTCTTCGTCCTAATATAAGTGCTTCGCTTTTTAATCCATTCATCGATATAAATGATAACGCAAGTAAGTTCTTGCTGCACATGGATCCATTGAGTATTGTTATGAATTACACAGGGATTTTTTCTGAAGATGCCACAGAACGTTTTCTTAATTTTATTTAGGCATTGGAGTTTAAAAAATAAATAGGCTTTCTTTTTTTCGAAGTAAGATCAAGCTTAAATTCGGATTAATACAATAAATATCGAATAATCAAGAAATCTGAATTATTCCTAGGTCCACAAAAATTGAGTTGTAATCATTATAATAACAACCAAACCTCTGTTGCTGTTCTAAAGATGATGTTTAAAAATATTTAGCTTTAAAAATTTATAATTAAAAATTCAAATAGGATTTTTAATCACCAGAACTGGCTTTATTTTTTGATTTAAAAAATCAGCAAGTAGTTTTATTTGCTTATCAACTGAATCAGAAAAGAAATTCACACCTAATTCATAGGAAAAATTAATTTGCACTTTCCCGCAAATACTTAAGTGCTTTAGACATTTGATTTTCTACTGTTTTTACAGATATATCCATATCCTCAGCGATGTCTTTGTACTTAATTTTATCTAGTTTGCTTTTGATGAATATTTTTCTGCATCGAGGAGGGAGTTCATCGATAAGTTTATGTAATTTCTTTAATTTATTTTCCCGGTGATTTTCTTGAGAGTTCATTGAGTTTGCGATCGCCTCCCATTTAACTTCATCTAAATGATCAAACTTGATTTTCTTTTTCCGTAAATGTTGCAAAAACTGGTTGTGACAAGAAGTGAAAAGGTAATTTTTTAAGGACGTTTGAACTTCTATTTTTTGACGCTTGACATAAAAATTCATTAACATGTCTTGAACAATATCTTCTGAAATTTTTTTGTTTTCACATAACTTAAAGATGTAATTACAAAGCCATTGATAGTATTTAGTGTAAAGTATTTTGTAGGCTATTTCATCCCCTTGCTTCAGTTTTTGTATAAAAATAGATTCTTTCATCACTAGCAAATTAGCTATAATAATCATATAATATTCAATTTTTCATAGATTAAATAGGGGTTTTTAACAAAGGTTGCATCTTATAAGTAAGAAGTATGAATTATTTATAAATGAATCCTGAAAAACTAATAGATAAATATTTAGAAGATAATCTTTCATTAAAAGAGAGATATCACCTCAATAATTGGGTTAAAAAAGACTTAAAGAACCTTAATATTTTTAAGGAAAAAATCAAGTCTTACTCATATGTCATTCCTCTTCATTTTGACACTGATAAAGCCTTTGAAAAATTCTACAATCAGATTCAGTTAAATAAACAGAAACGTGGACGTAGATTGAAATTAATCTCAATCGCTGCAAGTTTCATGGTTTTAATTGCATTAGGTTTTATTTATAACCACTTAGAAGTAAATAAAGTTTCAAAAGAGAATCTAAGTTCTAAAGAAATTAATGGAAGCCTCAAGAATATACAGATCACTTTGCCAGATGGAAGCCAACAGATTATTGATAAAAAATCAACAGAGTATGTTAAAACTAGCAATGGAAAGTTAGTAGCAAGTAAATCTGATAATATTATAGTTTTCGGGAATAAAAACAAAGCTGAAATTGATACTTCCATTACCCAGATTAATATTCCTTACGGAGAAAAATTTCGTTTAAAATTATCCGATGGGACTTTAGTATGGCTAAACTCTGGAACCAGTTTTAGATTTCCGCAGAATTTTGACACAAACTCCAATATCAGACAGGTAGAAGTCATAGGAGAAGCATACTTTGAGGTTTTAAGTGATCAGAACAAACCATTTATAGTTAATACGCCTAGCGTCAACATCAAGGTTCTGGGAACTCACTTTAACGTAGCGTCCTACACGAATGATCACAGCACCAAAACTACTCTAATGGAAGGTAAAGTTCATGTCTACAGAAACTTTCAAAACGAAATTGCCTTAGAATTAAATCCAAATCAACAAGCCATTTTCAAAAAAACAGACCTAAGCCTTAGTATAAATAATGTAGACGCCGATAAATTCAATTCATGGATTGAGGATGTACTTGTTGTTGATGGACTCTCTTTCTTAGAACTAAAGAAAAAACTTGAACGTAGGTAAAACGTCATTATTACAAGTGAAATTGATGGATTATGGAATACTGTTTACAGAGGAGAATTTCACGATGAATCACTTAAAGAAACATTACAAACTATCGCTTTAAGTTCACATTTCGAATTTGAAATTAATGGAAAACATGTAAAAATTTTCAATACAAAACCAACTACCGATAGCTAAAATAAGTATTAACAAAAACAAATTATGATGAAGAATTACACAAAAAAAGTGCAAAGAAGCAAAGGTTCTGCTTCTCTACACTGGACAGGAAAAGCGATACTTTCTCTAGTCCTAATGATTTTGTTAACAGCACAAGGATTTGCTAATCCTAAGCTATTTCAAAGTTTATCATTAAACTATGAAAACGCGGCGCTCATTAATGTTTTGGACAAAATGAAGTCTGAGTCTAACTTTAATTTCTTCTACAATGTAAATGATATTGAAGAAAACAGACTAATAAGTATTTCTGCAAAAAACACAGCTTTTGAAGATCTTTTAAAAGAAATAAGCAAAAAAGCTAATTTTGATTACACGTTCAATGGTAACCAAATAGTGCTAACCCCGACAATTGTTGCGGCCAGTCCAGAAGTGGCGAGTAAAATAGACCAAGATCGCGAAGTCACAGGATTAGTAGTAGACCAAGATGGAAACCCACTTCCTGGAGCTAATGTTGTAGTGAAAGGGACTAGCACTGGCGCTCAAACCGACTTTGATGGTAACTTTACTTTGCAAGTTCCAGAAGATAAGAACATACTTGTCGTGTCTTACGTTGGTTTTAAAAATGTAGAAGTAAATGTGAAAGGTAAGTCAAATATCGAAGTACAATTAAAACCAGATGCTGGACAACTAGACGCAGTCGTAGTTGTAGGTACAAGAGGTAAGCCAAGAACATCTTTTGACTCTCCAGTAGCTGTAGATAATTTTAAAACCAAAGATTTAGAAAAAACAGGAAAAACTACTGTAGATCAACAATTGATGTTACGAGTGCCTTCTTATAACGCAACGGAGCAACCTGTTTCTGATGCTGCAGCTCACTTTAGTCCTGCAGATTTGAGAGGTTTGTTTCCAAGTAGAACTTTAGTTTTGGTCAACGGGAAACGTAAAAATGCAAGTGCGCTTGTCTATAGTTATGTAACTCCTGGCCGGGGTGAAGTTGGTGTGGATATGAAGGCCATTCCTTCTGCTGCTTTAGAAAGTGTAGAAGTTTTAAGGGATGGTGCCGCTGCACAATATGGTTCTGATGCGATAGCAGGTGTCATAAATTTGGTAATGAAAGAGAAAGTAGATCCGTTTATCAACAACAGCTTCAGTACAACCACGCGTGGAGATGGTGAACAGTATCAATTAGAGTCTGGTTTTGGAGCGAATTTAGGTGAAAACGGTTACGTAAACTTTACACTAAGCCATATGGACTCCGAAACAACCCAACGTGCCGGTGAGATCACAAGTGTACAGGATGAAGCTGACTATTGGGGAATTCCTGGAGCAGTTCCAGATTTTTCAGTAAACGATTTGAGTAACTTTTTAGACAGAAATCCTGGTGCTGGCTTTCAGGTAGGTTTACCAGAAATGACAATTACCAATTTTGCTTATAATTTAGGTTACACCCTAGACGAGGAAACCGAAACTGAAATATACTCTTTCGGTACTTTAACCGATAGAGAAGGTTCTGCACCTCAGTTTGCGAGAGTTCCTTATTGGGTCCCTGGGTTTGAAGCTATTTACCCAGATCAGGATTTCTTCTTAGCCAAAATGGCACCACAAATCAGAGACCATACTTTTTCATTGGGTTTAAGAACAACTCATAATGAATGGAATTTTGACCTAAGTTCGACTTTAGGTAAAAACAGAATTGACTATTACATAGAGGATTCTTTTAATCAATCTTTTGCTGGAGCAAGTCCTTCTAATTTTTACAATGGTGCGCACGAATTTAGCCATGTGGTCAATAATTTGGACGTGAATAGAACATTTTACGACACAGGACTCGAAGCTTTATCGGTTGCCTTTGGTGTAGAGCATAGAACTGAAAATTTCGTAACCGAGGAAGGTGAATTTGCTTCTTATGGTGATGGTGAATCTCCAGATGCACAAGGAGGAAGAACAGGATCCGAATCATTTGGAGGTTTTAGTCCAGAAAATGCATCTGACGATTATAGATCCAACATTGGTTTTTATACCGATATCACAGCCGATATCACAGAGAGTTTTCTTCTGAGTGGTGCTTTGAGATATGAAAACTACAGTGATTTTGGTTCTAATGTAAGTTGGAAAATGAGTTCCCGATACAAAACCCTTGATGATAAACTAGTCTTTAGAGGATCTGTAAGTAGTGGTTTTAGAGCACCATCTTTACATCAAGTATATTATACGGCGACAACAACTACCTTAACGGAAAATGGTGTACAGCAGAATGGTATCTTAGATAATGGAAACCCTGCGTTAAGAGCTTTGGGTATTCCTGAATTGGATGCAGAAACTTCTTTCAATTTAAGTGCTGGCTTGACATACAGAATTAGTCAAAACTCAGGAATTACTATAGATGCTTATCAGATAGATGTTGATGATAGAATTGTACTTTCTGGACAAGTTACAGCGACTGGAGATGCTAACAGCCCAATTGATCAAACTCTAGAGAATGTAGGTGTAGGTTCTGCCGGTTTCTTCTTAAATGCAATCGATACAAGAACTCAAGGAATTGATATTGTATATACACTAAGTAATCTTGAATTTGGAAGAGGTTTTCTAAGCGGTAGCTTAGCAGCAAACTTTAATAAAACTGAAGTTCAAGGGACCAATTTTCCAAGTTTTATAGAAAACAATAATCTTGGAGATGCTTTATTTTCAAGAGAAGACATTTCAAGAGTAGAAACCTGGAGACCTAGAGAGAAAATTATTGGAACACTTAGCTATGAAATTGATAAATTCACCACTAATTTATCATTGATGTATTACGGTTCTGTGACTTACAGACATCCAAGCAATCCTCTAGATGACGCAACTTACGGTGGTAAAACCCTAACCGATTTGAGTGTTAATTATGCGTTTACTGATAAAATCAACTTCACCATTGGTGTAAATAATTTATTCGATGTGTTCCCTGATACTTTTGCAGAAGCTTATGCAGGAAGAGGCGGCACACCACAAGATAGAAATCTTGATTTTGTTGGCAGATTTAAGTATCCATGGCAAACGACTCAGTTTGGAATTGATGGAACACGCGTCTTCTCACAATTGAATATTAGTTTCTAAATTAGGTCTGAACTATTATTATTTATAGCCCTTGCCATAATATGGTAAGGGCTATATTTTTTTCTCAACTTCGAATATGATTTTGAACTCGTGTTTAAGGCAGTTTCAGTAAATTGACTAAAATAATTTCAGACATGAAAACACTATACTGCTTAAGAAATATTTTGTTTTTATTCCTTTTTTTTTCATTGTCATCTTGTGCTTATTTCAAAAAACTCCCAGATGAAACTTATTAGGAATATAGATTTGAGCAAGAAATACTTTATAAAAGTGACACTTTATTCTTTGACCTTAAGAATTCCCTAAAATGCCCCCTACGATTAAAAATTAAATCAGTTTTGACCGATCAGGATTCATCAAGAATTCTCAAAAAATTTGTATTGGAGGAATCTAAAGACACAATCATTAAGTTGTATTATCCAAATTTAAATGAGTTTGAACGCTTTAGAATCATCAGAAATCGAGGAGATATTGATAAAAATATACAAAAAGTTAAAGTTGCGTACCCGTTTCTTAAGGGTAAAAATTACAGCATTATACAAGGTTATGATGGAAGGTTTACTCATAAGTCAAAGAAGAGTAGATATGCTATTGAATTTGAAAATAACATAAAAGGGAGTGACCTCAAAAAAGGAGACAAAATAAAAAACCCCTGATTTACAGGGGTTTAAGTATCAATTCTGTGACCTCGGCAGGATTCAAACCTGCAACCTTCTGAGCCGTAATCAGATGCGCTATTCAGTTGCGCCACGAGGCCTTTTTGGGATTGCAAATATATTTCTTTTTATACTTTTACCAAACATTAAATCATAATTATCATGCAACTCACCAATTATATAAGAACTATCGAAGATTTCCCTATGGGAGGCATCTCTTATAAAGACATCACCCCCCTACTTATGGACCCGAAAGCTTCTGATTTTGCAGTTTCGGAATTGATTAAAGGCCTGGAAGGTAAACCTATTGACAAGGTCATCGGCATAGAGTCTCGCGGATTTTTATTTGGAATGCTTCTAGCCAAAGAACTTGGAGTAGGATTTATACCTATTCGTAAACCAGGGAAACTTCCTTCTGAAACCATTTCTCAATCCTACGATCTAGAATATGGAAGTGATACCATCGAAATACACGAAGACTCTATTCAAAAAGGAGAACGCATTCTGCTTCATGATGATTTACTTGCTACAGGAGGTACAGCTTCTGCTGCCTGTAAGCTTATTGAAAAACTTGGAGGTGAACTAGTTCATATCAATTTTATCATTGAATTGGACTTTCTTGAAGGCAGAAAACTTCTTCCTAAGGCTAAAGTAAATTCACTTTTACATTATTAATAACAAATTCAAATTCAGAATAAATACAAAAGCTTAGTTAATTTATAACGTAAAGTTATACAAAGAAAAAAAGTTTGAGTGTCAAAAATTAAAGAAAGGCTATCTTCGCGATTACTAATTTTTAAGAAATGAGCGAACAAAAAAATAAAGAATTTACAGAAGAAATCGGCGATAATCATATAGCTACATCTTACGAAAACCCGGTAAGAAACGACGCTTTTGATATGACAGAGGATGAAAAGATTGAAAAAATAAAAGGTCACGTCTATGAAATCATGCATACATTGGGTATGGATATGACAGATGACAGCTTGATGGGTACTCCCAAACGAGTGGCTAAGATGTACGTGAACGAAATTTTTGGAGGTTTAAACCCTGAGAAAAAACCTAAAGCATCAACTTTTGAGAATAATTACAAATACGGTGAAATGCTCGTGGAAAAGAACATTACGGTCTATTCTACTTGTGAACACCACCTTTTACCAATTATTGGAAGAGCTCACGTCGCCTACATATCTAGCGGAAGAGTTGTAGGACTTTCCAAAATGAATAGAATCGTCAATTACTTCGCTAAACGACCACAGGTTCAGGAAAGGCTTACCATGCAAGTGGTCAAAGAGCTACAAAAGGCTTTGGAAACTGAGGATGTAGCATGTATCATTGATGCCAAACACCTTTGCGTCAATAGCCGTGGTATCAACGACATAGAAAGTAGCACTGTAACGAGCGAGTTTGGAGGAAAATTCAAAGACGAGAATGTGAGGAAAGAGCTTCTCAATTATATAAATTTGGAAACTAAATTTTAACTAATGGCTTTATATAAGCATCAATCCTTAAAGATTTATAATTCTATTTCAGGAGAAAAAGAAGAGTTTAAACCTATAACTGAAGGCTACGTCGGCATGTATGTCTGCGGTCCTACCGTATATAGCAATGTTCATTTAGGAAATTGCAGGACTTTTATCTCTTTTGATTTGGTGTTTCGTTACCTGAAGCACTTAGGTTATAAAATAAGGTATGTAAGAAATATTACAGATGCTGGTCATTTGGAAAATGATGGTGAAGAAGGAGAAGATAGAATCGCGAAAAAAGCTAAATTAATGGAAATTGAGCCAATGGAAGTGGTTCAAAAATACAGTGTTGATTTTCATCAAATCCTTCAAAAATTCAATAACCTACCTCCTAGTATTGAGCCTACAGCTACAGGGCATATTATTGAGCAAATTGAAACTATAAAAACCATACTTGATAAAGGACTGGCCTACGAAGTAAAAGGTAATGTGTACTTTGATGTGATGAAATACAATGAATCTCAACATTACGGAAAGTTAAGCGGAAGAAAAATCGAGGATCTTATCTCGAATACTAGAGAGCTTGCCGGCCAATCTGATAAAAAAAACCCTCAGGATTTTGCGCTTTGGAAAAAAGCAGAACCTCAGCACATCATGCGCTGGCCCTCACCATGGGGAATAGGTTTTCCAGGATGGCATCTGGAATGTACCGTAATGAGCTCCAAGTATCTTGGTGATCAATTTGATATTCATGGCGGTGGAATGGATTTGAAGTTTCCTCACCATGAGTGTGAAATTGCTCAAGGCCATGCTTCCACTGGAAAGGATCCTGTTAACTATTGGATGCATGCCAATATGTTGACATTAAATGGTAAGAAGATGTCTAAAAGTACTGGCAACAATATCTTACCTAGAGAACTTTTTACAGGAGAAAACGAAAATCTATCAAAAGCGTATACAGCACCTGTAGTTCGATTTTTCATGCTTCAGGCCAACTATAGAAGCATTCTTGACTTTTCCGATGAAGCTTTATCCGCCTCAGAAAAAGGATTCAATAAATTGATGGATAGTCTTGAAACTTTAAAGTCAATTAAAGCCTCAAAGTCTTCAGATTTTGATGTTTCAGAATGGAGAAAGAAATGTTATGAAGCGATGAATGATGACTTTAACAGTCCGATTTTAATTGCCCATCTTTTTGAAGCTGTGAAACAAATTAATCTAGCCAAAGCGAATCGAATAAAATTCACTCAAGAACATATCGATTTGCTAGATAAAACCATGAAAGACTTTATTTTTGATGTCATGGGACTTGAAGATGGAGAAAATAATTCAAAATCGAAAGACAATACAAACGATTTTGAAGAGCTTATTCATTTCTTAATTGAGATGAGAAATCATGCCCGACTCAATAAAAATTTTGAAACTAGTGATAAGATACGTGATAAACTTTTAGAAATGAAAGTGGAGTTGAAAGACAGTCGAGAAGGAACTACTTTTGAGATTCAATCTTAATCAATGTGGCGTAAATTATTGATTTTTCCTTTTTTAGTTCTCATCAAGCTTTATCAATGGATCATATCCCCTCTATTAGGGCCTAGTTGCAGGTTTCAACCAACCTGCTCACATTATGCTATTGAAGCATTTGAAACCCATGGGGTGATCAAGGGCTTTTATCTAAGTGCTGTAAGAATTTCAAAATGTCATCCCTGGGGAAAATCTGGTTATGATCCAGTCCCGAAGCCTAAAAAAGAATCAGATTAGAGGTGAACATTTCAATATTCTGTATATTAGCCCTCAAATAATTTAAGCATGTTCCAAGCTATCCAATGGGATCCCTCTTTGGGAATCGACCTAGGAATTCTAACTCTCAGGTATTACAGTTTAATGTTTCTCATTGCTTTTGGTGGTGGATTTTATATTTCAAAGCGAATATTTATTCACGAAGGTATTTCATTAGAAAAGCTGGATAAGCTTCTAATTTACACCATAATTTCTACGCTTGCTGGAGCAAGATTGGGTCACGTCATCTTCTATCAGCCAGAATTATTTCTCGAGGATCCACTATCGGTTTTCCTACCTGTAAGCTTTGTTCCGGATATTGAATTTACAGGTTTTAGAGGTCTTGCCAGTCACGGTGCAGCTATTGGTATTGCCATTGGAATGTACTTTTACAGCAAGAATGTAACAAAAAAATCTATCTTTTGGATTCTTGACCGTATAACAATTCCTGTAGCTTTAGGTGCTGTATTTGTTAGAATTGGAAATTTTTTGAATTCTGAAATCGTCGGTAAAGCAACAGGTTCAGACTTCGGAGTCATATTTGTGCAATTGGGAGAAAGCTTCCCCAGACATCCCGCTCAGTTGTATGAATCTGTTTCATATTTGATTCTTTTCGGAGTTTTATCTTTGCTTTTTTGGAAAACTAACCTCAAACAAAAGAAAGGTGTTCTTTTCGGAATATTTTTTACTTTACTATGGACTATTCGATTTTTGGTAGAGTATGTCAAGGAACCTCAAGTAGCGGAAAGGGCAGACTGGTTATTCAACACTGGACAATTATTGAGTATTCCTATGATTATAATTGGTTTAGGAATCATTTATTTTTCGAATAAAACATCTCAAAAAAGTGAAGTTGTTTAAAATAATTTTTAGGTTAAGCTTGATCTTACTTGCAATATCTTGTCAATCTGAAAAAAAACAAGATCAAAATCTTACAAGAGAAATTCAATTTAAAAATGATACGCTTCTAAAGTTTATTAAAAACAAAGATACATTGTCTCCTGTTTTCAAAATTGAATTAGCTAAATCTGATTATGAAAAAGAAACGGGATTAATGCATAGAAAAAAAATGGAATCTAATCAAGGGATGCTTTTTATCTATGAGACTGAAAAGCTGAGACCCTCATTTTATATGAAAAACACTTACCTCCCACTTGACTTGATTTATTTTAATAAAAACCTAGAAATTGTAGATTTTAATTTAAATACCACACCGCTATCTGAAGAACTTATTCCTTCTGAAGTTCCTTCGATTTACGTTCTTGAATTAAATGCTGGTTCTGTTGATAAATTATCACTTGAAAGAGGTAATCAAATTATTTTATACTAAAAAAGGTAATCTTAAAGACTACCTTTTTTTATAAAATGAGTTTACTAGAGGCTAATCCAAACAAACAATATTTTATTAGTTAAACGCATAAAAGGGTGTATTGTTACAATCATTAACACAGTTTAACACATTGATAATCAAAGCTAAAGCATTGTTCAACAAAAAAGAAAAAAGGAATGAAAAGCATAACTCTTGTCATTGGCGCTTCAGAAAATCCAAGTAGATATTCCAATAAAGCTATTCGTGCTTTGTTGCAGAATAACAAAGCCGTTATTGCTCTTGGCAAACGGAAAGGTGAAGTAAAAGGTGTTGAGATACAGACTAAAATTTCAACAGATAAGAAAGTTGATACTGTTACCTTATATCTGAATCCCAATCATCAAAAACAATACGAAGACTTTCTACTTGAACTTTGTCCTAAGCGAGTAATTTTTAATCCTGGTACAGAAAGCTTTGAGCTTCAAGATAAACTTGAAAAGGCAGGAATCAAAACTTTAAATGCCTGTACTCTGGTTCTTCTGGCTACAAATCAATATTAAGCCAAGAAAGGTTAGCAAACCATTCAAAATCAGAATAAAGAAGCCAAATTCAAAGTTCAGGTAAGCTAAGCTTAAACTACTGATAATATAAGAAAGAATAGGTGACAGAATCGCTACAATCGGTATCCATCTATCCTTAACTATCCATTTGGTAAACAATCCAAAAGCATACAGTCCTAAAAGTGGACCATAGGTGTATCCAGCAAATTCAAATAACTTATTGATAACACTCTTATCTGCGATTGCATATTTAAAAATCATCATCACAACAATAAGAACTAGAGAAATTAGAACATGAATATATTTTCTCACTTTGGTTTGAGAGGCTACAGAATATCTATCTTCGATATTAAGTATATCAATACTTATAGAAGTTGTAAGCGAAGTTAACGCGCTGTCTGCACTCGAATAAGCCGCTGCTACAAGACCTAATATGAAGGTGATTGCTACAGCTACACCTAGTACACCAGAAGTTGCCACTGCTGGAAATAAATCATCCCTTGTCTCTGAAATTCCAACCAAATCTGCATAATCGGTAAGGAGTAAACCTAGGAGCAAAAATAAAAAGTTGACCACAGTCAAAACCAGCGTAAACCAGAAGATATTTTTTTGAGCATCTTTAAGAGTTCTGCAGGTTAAGTTTTTTTGCATCATGTCCTGATCAAGACCTGTCATAACTATCGCGATAAACATTCCAGATATAAATTGTTTGAAGAAGAAGTCTGAACTTTTATAATCTTCAAAAAAGAAAATTTGAAAGTTATCGTGAGTCCCTAAGTAAATCCATAAACTTTCTACCTGTAAAGCGTCTGAAATAAAATAAATAGAAATACCCAAGGCTATAAGCATAAATAGCGTTTGCAAAGTATCTGTCCATACTATAGTTTTTATTCCACTTCTGAATGTATACAGCCAGATTAGTAATATAGTAATGCTTACAGTTACATAATAAGGAATGCCTAATGCATCAAAAACTATGAGCTGAAGAACATTTGCCACCAAAAAAAGCCTGAAACTAGCACCCACTATCCTTGAAAGGATAAAATAGGAAGCCCCAGTCTTATAGGCATAATTGCCATAACGGGAATCTAAGTAAGTGTAGATAGAAGTAAGATTGAGCCTATAATATAGAGGCATAAGCACAAGACTTATTACAGCATATCCAATGGTATAACCGAGTACAACTTGAAAATAACTAAAGCTACTGAAAGCTACTGTACCAGGGATTGAAATGAAAGTGACCCCACTAAGTGACGCACCTATCATCCCAAAAGCAACGAGATACCATGGAGATTGCTTATTGGCCTGAAAAAACTCAGAATTACTTCCGCTTTTATTGGTTAAAAATGAAATTAAAATAAGGACAACGAAATAAGCTAAAACAAGAAGTAAAATCTGGTAAGCCTGCATACATTTTATTTTGGCAGGCGAAAATACAAATGTTTATTTAAGATTTTTATAAAAAGAAGACTCAAAATTGTATTTTAGCCCGGTATGGAGTTTTCATCAAAGTATCTTGAAAAGGCGATTGAAGAGATTTCGCTGTTACCGGGAATAGGTAAGCGGACTGCACTTCGACTAGCTTTACACCTATTGAAGCAACCGCAAGCTCAAACTACAGATCTTGCAACCGCTTTAGTCGATTTAAAAACGAAAGTCAAACAATGTAAAAGCTGTCATAACATCTCAGACCAAGATCTTTGTGGTATTTGCAAAAACCAATCTAGGGATCAATCCATTATATGTGTTGTTGAAGATATAAGGGATGTTATGGCAATTGAAAATACAGAACAATACAAAGGAATTTATCACGTTTTAGGAGGTAAAATAAGTCCCATGGACGGGGTTGGACCAAATCAGTTGAATATAGAAACTTTAGTAACCAAAGTAAAAACAGGTAAGGTCAAGGAAATTATTTTTGCTTTAAGCAGCACTATGGAGGGTGACACAACCAACTTTTATATTTATAAACAGATACAATCCTCAAAACGAGAATTAAAGACCTCTACAATAGCCAGAGGAATTTCAATAGGAGATGAATTGGAATATGCAGATGAAATTACTTTAGGAAGAAGTATTTTACAAAGAGTTCCATTTGAAAATTCATTAAAAAACTAATCTTTTTGAAACTTTCCATTGTTATTCTAAACTACAAAGTACCTCATCATTTGATGCTCTGCCTAGATAGCGTTACTAAATCAATTGAAAATATCGAAGCTGAAATTATTGTTGTAGATAATAAATCTTTGGACGCAAGTTGCGAATTAGTAAGAAAAAACTTTCCTGAAGTACGACTAATTAGTAATAAAGAAAATTTAGGATTTTCCAAAGGAAATAATATAGGTGTAAAAAAAGCTCAGGGAGAATTTCTTTGCATCCTAAATCCAGATACCGTTGTTCCTGAAGATTGCTTCGAAAATCTTTTAAAATATTATCAAGAATTGAAAAAACCCGGAGCTGTAGGCGTCCAATTGATCGATGGTTCAGGGAAATTTCTTAAAGAAAGTAAACGGAATATACCTACACCAAGAGTTGCTCTAAAGAAACTAACCGGAAACTCTTCGTCCTATTATAATTTTAAATTAAAAAAAGAAGATAAAGGATCTACTGATATATTGGTCGGAGCATTTATGTTTATGAAAACTGAAGTATATCTAAATATTGGAGGATTTGATGAAGATTACTTTATGTATGGGGAAGATATTGACTTAAGTTACAGAATTCTCAAGGCTGGCTTCCAAAACTACTACTTGGGTTCTGTAAAAGTTTTACATTTTAAAGGTGAAAGCACAATCAAGGACCAATTGTATGTTAATCGATTTTATGAAGCAATGTACATTTTTTACAAAAAGCACTTCAAGAATTATAAAACATCCTTTAGTCTGGTAAAACAGATTCTCAAACTAACTATGGCTTTAGAGAGAATAAAGCTTAAATCTATAAAAAATAGGAAACAAACATTTAAAGAAACCCTCTTGGTTTCTGAAAGTAAATGTTTGAGAAATAAAGTTGCAAACCGATTGAATTCTAAAATAAAGGTTTCTTCAAAAATAACATCAGAAGTGGAAAATTCGTTTATCATAATTGACTCTAATTACTTACAATACAGAGATTGTATAAATATCATGACTAATCTTAAGTCTAAGAATAATGCTTATAGAATAAAACCGAGAAATTATAATTTTATAATAGGAAGCGAAAGTAAGTATCTGAAAGGCGAAGTTATTGACCTAAGTTAAGAAGGTAAGAACTTAGGAATATAACTAGCTTAATTTTACTAAATTTGCAATCTGAAATACAAAAACACCTTTTAGGTTACATATATGGCAAAAAAAGAATTAAAGTTACCCAAAATGGGAGAAAGCGTTGCTGAGGCAACCATTACCAGTTGGCTTAAAGAAGTCGGCGATAATATCGAGGCTGATGAGGCGGTCCTTGAGATTGCAACAGACAAGGTAGACTCTGAAGTTCCAAGTGAATATGACGGCGTTTTAGTAGAAAAGTTATTTGATATAGATGATGTCGTGAAAGTTGGAGAGGTTGTCGCCATTATAGAAGTTGAAGGCGAAGAAGATTCTAGTGATGATACTGAGGATGACTCTGTATCTGAATCTGAAGAAATTGAAGAAGCTGCGTCTGTAGTTGAAGACAGTGTTAAACAAGCTGAAAATATTGCTGGAACAAAAGCAGACTACTCAGATTCATCTAGGTTCTACTCCCCTCTAGTCAAAAATATTGCTGAAAAAGAAAACGTTTCTTTCGATGAACTTGAAGCCATTCAAGGTACTGGTATGGACGAAAGGGTAACAAAAGATGATATTCTTGCCTACGTTAAAAACAAAAAAGAGGGTAAAACATCCTCACAGCAAAGTAAATCAAAAACAGCTTCGGAAGAAAAAACTGCTGAAACAAAAAAGACACAGCCTGTGCCTAATGTTAGCACCCCAGTAAATATAAATGCTGAGGATGAAGTTATTGAAATGAGCAGAATGGGAAAATTGATTTCCAGCCATATGATTGCTAGCACTCAAACTTCAGCTCATGTTCAGTCTTTTATTGAGGTGGACGTCACAGACGTCTGGAACTGGAGAAATAAATATAAAAATGAGTTTCAAAAAAGAGAAGGCGAAAAGCTGACCTTCACCCCTATTTTCATGGAAGTTGTTGCTAAAACCATTAAGGATTTCCCTAAAATTAATATCTCAGTAGATGGTGATAAGATTGTTATGAAAAAACATATCAATTTGGGAATGGCTGCTGCTTTGCCAGACGGCAATCTTATAGTTCCTGTAATAAGGGATGCAGATCAACTCAACTTGCTTGGCATGGCCAAGAAAGTGAATGATCTGGCGGGAAGAGCACGTAAGGGAAAGCTCAAACCAGATGAAACTCAAGGCGGAACTTATACGGTGACTAATGTTGGAACTTTTGGAAGTGTAATGGGTACACCAATAATCAATCAACCACAAGTTGGTATTTTAGCTTTGGGCGCTATAAGAAAAGTCCCAGCAGTTATTGAGACGCCAGAAGGCGACTTTATCGGAATACGCTATAAGATGTTCTTGTCACATAGTTATGACCATAGAGTTGTAAATGGTGCCCTTGGAGGTCAATTTATTCAGAGAATGAAAGAATATATAGAAAATTTTGATACTGAAAGAAGCATTTAATTTTCTTCATAGTTTAAACAAAAAGCCCTTAAATATTAAATTTAAGGGCTTTTTAAATTATTAAAACTGTAGGATTAATTTTGAGCAGGAAAAGATGAATCCAGATAATCTGGAATACCATTACCGTTTGAATCTTGAAAAGGTAAAACCAGATCTCCTCCTTCATCAAATTCTACTTCCTCTCGCGTTGAAACACCATCATCATCATCGTCACCATCTGCGTAGTTAGGGACTCTATCCTCGTCAGTGTCATCATCATTGACTCTTCTGTTTTCATTTACGTCCTCCATCCATGTAGGTACACCATCACGATCGTGATCTGACTCTATGGATTTATACAATTGAATATTAAATACAATAGGCTCATACGCACTAATACCAGAACCAGCTGGCGGAGAAGCGAAATAAGCAATGCCTGAAGGAATAAAAACAGATCCTATTCCAAAGTTATCATCGAAAGTTACAGTACCATCTGGGTTCTCAATAACACCAGTAGAACCTCTGAACTCATCCATCACCTCATAGAAGCCAATTATATTATTTGTCAGATCAAACCAAACAGGATTCGGAGAGTTATCAAAAACCTCTTTTTCAGTAATTGAAAAACCCTTGTAAGTTACAAGAACAGAATCTGCAAACGTTGGTTTTCTTTGTGACTGTGCTCCCTCACGTATTTGTAAATAGTATAATGTATAGTCAGTTTCTAGCTGTGTAACAGTTTTTGATTTAAGAAACTCAGATTCCATTACTGGTTGCTTATCCGTATCTCCTTCTTCTATCTCTTTGAAGACTATATTTTGAAAGTTTGAATTTTGAGAATTTTCTTCAAACACATAATAGTGAGTTTCTAAAAAGGTCTCGATTTGCTCCATATTTTCAACCTTTACCTCTTCAACATCTCTTGTAACTACTTCAGCCGGACCATCATCATCATTACTGCATGCAATCACTGTAAAAAAGATAAAAATTAAAACTAGATTTTGTATTTTCATTTAACTGTTATTTTGGTCGCAAGATACAATTTTCTTATATTTTTGTTTGAGATTAAATTTGTTTTTGATGAGGGTAGATAAATATTTGTGGGCAGTGCGATACTTTAAAACTCGAAGCATCGCCACCAATGCTTGCAAAAAAGGTCATGTGAAAATAGGAGGTGAATCCATAAAACCCTCAAGAAACGTTTATCCTACAGATAAGCTGGAAGTAAGAAAAAATCAAATCAATTATCAAATTGAAGTTTTAGATCTTCCCAAATCCAGAGTTGGAGCCAAACTGGTGAATATCTATTGTAATGATATTACTCCGAAAGAGAACTTGGAAAAATTAGATTTATTAAAGTATTCTCAAGATTATTATAGAAAGAAAGGAGCCGGAAGACCAACTAAAAAGGATAGAAGAGAATTAGATGACTTAAAAGAAAATACCAAAGACGATATAGACTAGTAAAATGAAAACAGAACCCACCTTAATTTTATCTGAGGAAGATATCGACATCAAGATTAAACGGATATCACTTCAGATTCTAGAAGCATGCATAAATGAAGAGTCTATAGTGGTTGCAGGTATTGAAAAAAATGGATTTAAAATGGCTGAGTCAATATTAAAAAATCTCAATAAACTATCTGAACAGTCTATTATCCTGACCAAGGTAAAAATTAACAAAAAGAATCCACTTAATAGTGTTGAAGTTTCTCTAACTCCGACAGAGTATAAAAACAAAAGTGTGATTTTAATTGATGATGTTCTCAATACGGGCTCTACCTTAATGTTTGCTGCTAAGCATTTTCTCGATGTTCCATTAAAGCAATTTAAAACAGCTGTTTTGGTCGATAGAAATCATAAAAAATATCCTATTAAAGTCGACTTTAAAGGAATATCTTTATCAACATCATTAAATGAAAGTGTGAAAGTTGATTTCAATGCTCCAGCAAAAGCAGAATTGATTTAAACGTTCTTATTAAGTAACCTTAGTAATTCACTTAAGCTTTCATTGACGTTACTTCCGGTCAAATCTAAAACGTGATCTGCGAGAAAATAAAATTGCTGACGTTCAAATAAATGTTTTCTCACAAATTCTTCGAATTCAGATTCGTCTTGGTAGTGAGCTATGAGAGGGCGCTTTGATCGCTGATGATATAGCTTAGCAACAAGCTCATTAAGCTGAAGTTTTAAGTAAACAGAAATAGTATCATTAGCTTCCACAATTTCTTTCATATTATTTCCATAAACCGGAGTCCCTCCTCCCAATGATAAAACTATATCTTCATCTCTTGAAAGAATCTCTTTCAAATAGTAAGATTCTCTTTTTCGGAAATAGATTTCACCTTTAGTTTTAAATAATTCTGGTATACTTAAACCCTCCTCAGCCTCAATGTAAGTGTCTAAATCGATAAAATTAAACTCCAAGGAATCTGCTAAGACCCGCCCAAGCGTTGACTTTCCAACTCCCATATATCCCAACAAAACTACTTTCATAAACTTCAACTTTGAACAAATTAAAAATGTTTCAAATTTAATTTATTTTTGCTTGAAATAACAAACTAAGATATTATATTTGCACCCGCAAAAAGACGCAAAAGATCTGGTAGCTCAGTTGGTAGAGCATCTCCCTTTTAAGGAGAGGGTCCTGGGTTCGAGCCCCAGCCAGATCACTTATAATCCCGTGCTTGACACGGGTATTTTATTAAAATAAAGTTCTTACAAATATTTTAGATCTGGTAGCTCAGTTGGTAGAGCATCTCCCTTTTAAGGAGAGGGTCCTGGGTTCGAGCCCCAGCCAGATCACTTTATAAAATGTGTTTTGTTAGTTGGTTCAAGAGTTTTAGAGATAATCTAAACCTAAGAAAATCCAAGACAAGTCATATTTAAATCAACTCTTTTCCCTCTTATTTTATAACTATTAATAATCTTAATATTGAATCAAAGATTTTAAGAGTTATATTTGTATCCTAAATGCCCAGGTGCTGGAACTGGTAGACAGGCATGGTTGAGGGCCATGTGTCCTTTAGGGCGTGCGGGTTCGACTCCCGCTCTGGGCACTTTTTATAATTTAAATTTTTCCTTCCTAGTATTTTTTAATAAAAGTAATTTCAAAAATATTATTTGATTTCCTGTTCTTTAACTACACAAGAATTTAAGCAATGTAGGACAATTAAAACCATTGTATTCTTCATTATTTAATAGGTATTGAAAGAATCAAAAAAGAATATTATACATAACTTTGTTATCTGTATACAATATTGCATTTATAAAATATATAGTCCCATCCCCTAAACATATAATCTATGATTGATATAAAAAATAAAACAGCATTTGTAACTGGATCTAGCCGAGGTATAGGTCAACAAATTGTTGTTGGTTTGGCAAATTTAGGTTGTAACGTAGTTGTACATGGTAGAAAAAAGGAAAACTGCAACAAAACTTTGGAGCTTTTAAAACCTTACAATGTGAGGGTAAATATTGTTCATGGGGAATTATCTGAAGAAAAGAGCATTAAAGACGTCATAAAACAAGTTCAAAAACTAAATGTTAATATAGATATCTTATACAATAACGCTGCAATCATGACGAGCTATAAAGAAGATTTTTGGAGCCACAATTGGGAGGAATGGATGAAAAGCATGAAGACAAATGTTTTAAGTGTTTACACTCTGAGTAGTGCCTTTATTCCTGGAATGGTGAAAAATGGCTTTGGTAGAGTTGTCAATTTGGTTTCTGGAATTAAAGATCAGCCAGAGCTACTACCATATAGCGTTTCAAAATGGGCTGCATCCAAAATAACTATTGACCTTGCAGTAAAATTTGAAGGAACTGGTGTTAGAATCAATTCTTTAGACCCTCAGTGGATATCAACAGACTTAGGTGGCGAATTTGCAGATCATTCTGTTGAGGAAGTTTTACCAGGTGCGCTTAAGCCGGTTTTAATTGAAAATGATGGCCCAAACGGTGAAACCTTTTCGGCAATTGACTAAAAGGATTACCATTCATAAAAATTCTGATTCAATATTCAACTGAATTTGTAATTATAAAAAAATAACCCTTTACTAAATCATTTTGAAAAAGCCCTTTCAAGTCATCTTGAATATGTTTCCTAGACCCTTCCTAATACGAGTGAGTCTATTTTTAAAACCTTTATTGGTTCTAATTTATCGAGGAGATAAATTTAAAGATCCAATTGATGGAAAAACATTTTCAAAATTCTTGCCTTATGGGTATGAGAAAAAAAGAGCTAATGTCTTGAGTCCATCTACGTTATCACTAGAAAGACATCGCTTATTATGGCTTTACCTTCAAAAAAAAACAGATTTTTTCACAAGCAAACATAAAGTCCTTCACTTTGCACCCGAACAGGCATTTTACAAACGATTTAAAAGTTTGTCCAACCTAGATTATACCACTACAGATTTGAACTCTCCAATTGCAGATGTAAAAGCTGATATATGTAATTTACCTTTTGGGGATGACATGTTTGACACCATTATATGCAATCATGTTCTGGAGCATATAAAAAATGACACAAAAGCTATGCAAGAGCTATACAGAGTTCTTAAACCGGGCGGTCTGGCTATACTTCAAATTCCACAAGATCTCAATAGAGAAAAAACTTTTGAGGATAATACGATAAAGGATCCTAAAGAACGAGCCAAAATTTTTGGCCAGTATGATCACCTTAGGATTTATGGTAAAGATTATTTCGAAAAATTAAGATCAATAGGTTTTAAAGTCGAAGAAGTCGATCTCACTTCGGAATTAAATGAATCGCAAATTGACTATTATCGTCTTCAAAAAGGAGAAATAATACCGGTTTGCTTTAAACCTATTTAAAATTTTTCTACTGAATCTTGAAGGTCTTCAGAGATAAATGTCTTTTGGTTTCCATTCTGATCAGAGTAGATTAGAATCACCTTCAACCTTTCATTAGTTTCCAGAAATTTTTTAGACTCCACAAATCCCATCGCCATAAAAGCAGTAGCAAATGCATCTGCATCTGTACAAGAATCGGCAATGACTGATGCTGATAAAACATCGGATTTTTGGGACTTACCAGTTTTGGGATTAATAGTGTGGACATATTTTTGACCAGTCGTTGAATCTATTCGAAATTTCCTGTAATTCCCAGAAGTTGCTAGAGATTGATTGTAAAGGTTAACACCATATTCCAATTCCCTTGAACCGCCTTCTAAGGGCATTTCGATCCCTATTTTCCATGGACTTTGGTTATTCAAATTTTGACCCATAACTGAAACTTCCCCTCCTATTTCAACAAGAAAATTTTCTACCCCTTTAGACTGGATGAAATCAGCAAAGACATCTACCGTATAGCCCTTGGCTATTGCATTGAAATCTATGTAGGAGATTGAAGAATCAAAAGTTATTTTGGAGTCGGCTGTTAATTGGATTTTATCAAAACCAATCAACTGATGAAGAGAGTCAAATTCTTCATCTGTGACAATATCTGAATACCCTCCAGGTCCAAAACCATAAGCATTGACAAGTACTCCTACACTTGGATCGAAATATCCATTTGTGGCTTTATAAATGCGTTGAGAAGCTTTATAAACTTTTTTGAAATGGGTATCAACTACAATTGTAGTGTCACCGGAATTAATTTTAGAAATGTCGGAATCCTCAACATAAGTGCTCATCGAAGAGTTTATCACCTTTAGTATGGAATCAATTTCTAAAGGTCGAATGGTCTCATCAGAAAAGTATTTAATCGAATAAGTAGTGCCTAGAGCATTTCCTTGTAGCGTTTTGACTTCAGCTAAATCATTACATGAGATTAAAACTAAAAAACTTAAAAATAACAGGATATGCTTCATTTGATTTCAATTAAACCTGAATAGTTCAAAACGTAATCTTCTTCTGAATCTACAGGCAATTCGTAACTAATGGAATTTGCAATTCCTACACCAGCATAAAAAGTTTTAGCCTCAAAACTGGTTGCATGTTTAGAAACCTTCTGCAAAAGCTCTTCGTTATATATAACTGGATTATCAGGATATGTAACAGCTCTTACAACTACAAATACCATTTTTTTAGCTTTTGTAGCTACAAACTGAGGGTTTTTAGATTTTTTGCTGTTAACAGCTAAAAACTCGTATCCCAAATCTTCTAAGTCTTTACCAACAACATTCATGGCAAGATTATGCAATTGTTGTTCTGTAAGTAATCCCATTTTAAAAGATATAAAAAAACCCAAACAGATTTAATGTTTGGGTTTCGTATGGTAAATTAAAGATTATCCTCCGAAGTCATCAAATCTGATATTTTCGTCGGCCATTCCAAAGTCTTCGCCCATTTTTTGAACTGCTTGGTTCATCAAAGGAGGTCCGCAAAAATATAATTCAATGTCTTCTGGTTCTTCATGATGACTTAAATAATTATCGATAACACATTGGTGAATAAAACCAACAAAACCATCGCCTTCACCATCTAAACCATCTTTAACTTTCCAATTATCTTCTTCCTGTGGCTCGGATAGAGCTAGGTAAAATTTAAAGTTAGGAAAATCTCTTTCCAAGGCTCTAAAGTGTTCAGTATAAAATAATTCACGTTTAGAACGACCTCCATACCAAAATGTAACTTTTCTTCCCGTCTTTAAAGTTCTGAAAAGATGGTATAAATGAGAACGCATAGGAGCCATTCCAGCACCACCACCGACATATAGCATTTCGGCTTCGCTTTCGTTGATAAAAAATTCACCATAAGGACCTGAAATAGTAACCTTATCACCTGCTTTACAACCAAATATATATGAAGATGCAACACCAGGATTCACATCCATCCAGTCACCTTTAGATTTATCAAACGGTGGAGTTGCTATACGAACGTTTAGCATTACACGCTTTCCTTCTGCAGGATAAGAAGCCATAGAATATGCTCTTTCAACAGTTTCAGGATTTTTCATCACTAATGGCCACAATTTAAATGTATCCCACTCAGCTTTAAATTTATCTTTTTCATCAGGATGTTCTTCTGGATGAGCTGTGATATCCATATCCTCAAATTTTACTTCACAAGGAGGTACTTCAATTTGGATGTAACCACCAGCCCTGTAGTCCATATCTTCAGGAATCTCGACAATAAACTCCTTAATAAATGAGGCTACATTATAATTTGAAGCTACAGTAGCTTCCCATTTTTTTATACCAAAAACTTCTTCTGGTATTTCGATTTTCATGTCTTGTTTTACTTTAACCTGACATCCTAATCTCCATCCTTCGGCAATTTCTTTTCTTGAAAAGTGAGGTTCTTCAGTTGGTAAAATTGAGCCACCACCCTCTGTTACGATACATTTACACTGGATACAAGTACCACCACCTCCACAAGCTGAAGGCAAAAATAATTTGTTATCACTTAATGTATTTAATAGGGTTGAACCTGATCCAACTTCTAAGTCTTCCTCACCATTTACATTAATCTTAACTGGACCCGAAGGCGATAATTTTGATTTTGCTGTAAGTAAAATTACTACCAACAATAAAATTAAAGTTAAGAATACTGCAACACTCGCTAATATAACTGTCATAATCCTCTGTGTTTATAATTTAATTCCCATAAAACTCATAAATCCAATCGCCATCAATCCTGTAATGATGAATGTTATTCCAAGCCCTTTCAAAGGAGCTGGAACATTAGAATAAGCTATTTTCTCTCTAATCGCAGCAATAGCTAGAATAGCCAAAAACCAACCTATACCACTACCTAAGCCATAGACTGCTGCACCTTCAATACCACTAAAATCTTTTTGCTGCATAAATAATGATCCGCCTAAAATAGCACAGTTTACAGCAATAAGCGGTAAAAAAATACCTAGTGACCCGTAAAGAGCTGGTGCATATTTTTCAACTATCATCTCTACAAGCTGAACCATTGATGCAATTACAGCTATAAACATGATAAAGCTGAGAAAGCTCAAATCTACGTCGGCGAATCCTGGGCCTAACCAGCTTAGTGCTCCAGATTGCAGCAGGTAATTATCTAAAAGATAATTGACAGGCACTGTAATAAGTAGTACAAATATAACAGCAGCACCAAGTCCAACCGCTGTTTTTACTGTTTTTGAAACAGCTAAGTAAGAGCACATGCCTAAGAAATAGGCAAAAATCATATTTTCTATGAAAATACTTTTAACAAATAAGTTTACTAAATCCATCTATGAGGTTTATTTAATTTTCTTCAATTAATTTTCTATTTCTAGCTCTTTGTATCCAAATAAGAACTCCGACTACTATAAGTGCCATTGGCGATAATAAGAAAAATCCATTATCCTCATACCCTAAAGCATATAAACCAGTTGATTCTGCCATGGTAACACCTTTGTGACCTAAGACTTCATAGCCAAGTAACTTACCTGAACCGAATAGTTCTCTAAAGAAAGCAACTATAATAAGAATAAGTCCATATCCTGCCGCATTACCGATACCATCCAAAAAGGATTTATAAACTCCATTACCCAGAGCAAATGCTTCCAATCTACCCATGATAATACAATTTGTAATAATCAGACCAATGAATATAGAAAGTTGTTTACTAACATCAAATGCGTAAGCTTTCAAAATTTGATCAACTAAAATTACCATAGAGGCAACAACAACTAACTGAACTATAATTCTAATTCTACTTGGAATTGAATTCCTAAGAAGTGAAATAATAACATTACTAAATGCCATTACAAAGACAACAGCAAGCGACATCACAATAGCTGGCTTAAGCTGAACTGTAATTGCTAAGGCTGAACAAATACCTAAAACTTGAACAGTTATAGGATTATTGTCATCCAACGGATCCTTTAATATCTTTCGATTAGCCTTTGATAAGAAATGTTCTTTTTCCTCAGAACTTGATAAGAAAAGTAACATCTCGCTTTTCTTTTTTTCTTCTTCTGTTTGAGGCTTTTGATTTGTTTCTAAGCTCATAATTATCTTGTTACAACTTTAATTTCCTGACGCTTCTTAAAGAAAGGTAAATAATTTTTCAACCTTTTCTCGATCATTTCTGTTACACCATCACCAGTAATAGTCGCACCAGAAATAGAATCTACTTTATTATCATCTTTATCATTTCCACCACTATATCCCTTTACAACACTTACACCAACTAATTCTCCGTTGTTATCAAAAATCTTTTCATCTACGAAGCGTTGTTGAAACCAATCAGTAGTAATCTCTGCTCCTAGACCAGCAGTTTCTCCTTTATGGTCAAAAATGACTCCTTTTATAGTGTTTGCATCGTCTTTTAGAGCGATGTACCCCCAAATTGCATCCCATAATCCATTACCTCTCATAGGAGCGATGTAATAATCTGAATTATCATAATTTGCCAAATATATTGGAAAAGATTGCTCTTCAATTGGCTTTGAAAGTTCTTTCGCTAAATCAACTTCAAAAGCATCTACATCTTCTTTTTCTTCACCTTCATAATCTAAAGTGATTTGCTGAGTAATGTGCTTATTGAATAGTGTTTCAGCATTTTCTCTATCTGTTTCAATACCTACAGTAGATAATATACTTTGCATTTTCTCTTTACGAACATTTTCTTTTTGAAGCGGACTTAGTGTTGTTGATGTGAATGATAATGTCACAGCAACAATTACAACCATCGCAATTGCAAAAATAAATGTGTATGCGTTACTATTTTTATTCATGTTATGCTGTTTTAACTGATTTCATGTCTAAACGTTTCTTTCTTTTCTTGATGTTACCTTCAATTACATAGTGGTCGATTGTCGGTGCAAAGACATTCAACAACAATATTGATAACATAATCCCTTCTGGATAAGCAGGATTCAATGTTCTAATTAAAATAGCTGTTAAACCTATTAGAACGCCATAAATCCATTTACCTTTCATAGTCTGGGCAGCGCTTACAGGATCTGTTGCCATGAAAACGATTCCAAAAGCAAATCCGCCAACTATTAAGTGATTGTACCATGGGAAATTTGTCAAACCATTTCCTTCTACACCCATTGATGGTAAAGCGTTTAAAAGTAATCCCATCGCCGCAGCACCAATTACACCACTTAAGATAATTCTCCAATCAGCAACTTTAGTTAAAATTAAAATTAAAGCACCAGCAACAATACAAAGCGTTGATGTTTCTGAAATAGAACCCGGTATAATTCCCGTGAACATTTCTGCAGCGTTATAGGTCACTTCTTTATTTGCAGCAAGAGAACCCAATATAGTTTCACCGGAAATGCTATCCACATTTGAAGCCTCACTGACCCATATTTTGTTTCCAGACATATAAGTAGGGTAGGCAAAGAAAGCAAAAGCTCTTGCTGTTAAGGCAGGATTCAAGATATTCATTCCAGTTCCTCCAAAGGCTTCCTTGCCAATCAAGACTGCAAATATAACTGACAATGCAACCATCCACAATGGAATGTCAACCGGCATAATCATTGGGATAAGCAATCCAGTAACTAAGTATCCTTCATTAACTTCATGTCCTCTCATTATTGCAAAAGCGAATTCTAATCCTAAACCTACGGCATAGGATACTACAATCATTGGAACTATTTTATAAGCTCCATGTAAAAATGCTTCAAGAAATGCTGGATTTTCACCTAGCTGAGTGTAATGTTGGTAACCAGCGTTCCACATTCCAAAAATTAATGCAGGTATTAAAGCTAGCACAACTGTTATCATCGTCCTCTTCAAATCTACCGCATCTCTAATGTGTGCCCCTTTTTTAGTTGTATGATCAGGTACAAATAAGAAAGTGTCAAGCGCATTAATTGCTGGACGATATTTTTCTAATTTATTACCTGGCTCAAAAGGCTCTTTAATTTGATCAATTTTCTGTCTAATCCAATTCATAGTTATTATATAAATTTATCCTACTTCAGTTATCATTAAATCTAAACCATTGCGTATAATTTCTTGCGCTTCGATTTTAGATGTATTTGTATATTCTACTAGCGCGAAATCTTCTGGCACTACTTCATAGATTCCTAAATTCTCCATTTTCTCTATATCTCCAGCCATACAAGCTTTTAAAAGTTGCATAGGCAGAATATCCATTGGCATCATTTCTTCCATTTCGCCTGTCACTACAAGCGCTCTCTCTTCTCCGTTTAGATTTGTATTTACATCATACTTTTTGTTTGGAAACAACCAAGACAAGGAAGTTTTTGATGCGGAGTGGATATCATTGTCTTTAAAAGGCACCCAACCAAACATTCTGTATTCATTTCCTTCTGGAATCACAGTAAGCGTATTGGAAAAAAAATTAATATAGCCATCGCTTTCAATCTTTTCACCTGTCAATACATTACCACTAATTATTCTTGAGTTATCTTCAAAATCAGTCAAGAATGATTTAACTTCAGAACCAATAATGGTTTTAAAATATTTTCTATTATTTTCATGGGCAGCAGATCCAGTTACTACAACTGTTCTTTCAGCATTGTATTTTCCAGTTTTAAACTGCTCACCAATGATCGCAACATCTTCAGGATTGATGGTCCAAACACGCTCACCTCTATTCATCGGTTCAGTTTCGTGGATTAACGTTCCTACATTACCAGCAGGATGTGGTCCTGATATTGTAATTAGTTCAACATTTTGAACATCTTTCAGGAAAGTTGCTGACTGTTTATCTACTCCTAAGTAAACCTTACCTCCTGTTAATTTTGTAAGCGCATTGATACCGTTCTGAAAATATTCAGCTTTATCCTTTAAAACCAACTCATGAGACGCAGATAAAGGAGCTGTATCATATGCTGATATGTAAATAGCTTTGGGAGTATCATCAGCATCAGCTGGAATATTATACGGTCTTTGGTTCAGAAAAATCCCTAAACCAGTTGAAAAAATTCTTTCTTTAACCAATGAAGACTCAGACTCCAAAGGATTCATTGATCCAAAATCTTTATATTCTATATAGTCATCTGCTTCGATGATAACTTCTAAAATTTTCCTCTTTGCTCCACGCTTAATTTCTTTAAGAACACCACTCACAGGAGAAACAACCCTTGTCTTATCAGAGTATTTTGAGAAAAAAACTTCATCTCCTGCTTTTATCTTAGCACCTTCCTTTAAAACCAACTTTGGTACCAAAGAGTGAAAATTTGAAGGTCTTAAAGCAACAGTTTTTGATTTCTGTGCTTGTTCAATTGAATTTTTGGCTTCACCTTTTAGATTTAGCTTTAAACCCTTTTTAATTTTTACGTCTATGGGCATCTTTAAATAAAATTTTATTTGGTTTGCAAATTTAATAATTTAACTTACATTCCTAAAGCAAACAAATCTTATAGTTCTATTATTTATAATTAATCTAAACAATTAAATGAGCTTAATAAATATAAGGCTTAACAATATTATTAAAAAGTTTATCCTCCTTATTTTAATAACTTTTACAAGTTCTTCAATAAAAGGTCAGGAGGTTTACGAGACTTTACCTCCAGATTTCATCAAAACCATAGAATTCTTTGGATCTTCTGATGAGTTTAGTGGCACACCAATCATATCAATTAATGAGACCTTAAATCTCAAATTTGATGATTTGACTGCAGCTGAAAATGATTATTACTATGAAATCGAGCATTACAATTTTGACTGGACTCCTTCCAAACTTTCCAAAAACGAATATCTGGAAGGATTTGATAATATCAGATTATTCAATTTTGTAAATTCATTCACAACGCTTCAGCCATATACACATTATGAACTGAGTTTTCCAAATGAAAACACACGGGGCTTGAAAGTAAGTGGTAATTATATGCTCAAGATCTTCAATTCCAATAAAGAACTGTTGTTCTCAAGAAAATTTATTGTCTTTGAAAATCTGGTTAATGTCGATATCATAATAAGAAGATCAAGAAATCTTACTTACTTAGATAAAAAACAAGTTGTAAATTTTGAAGTAGGAAGAGATGATTTTATTTTCAGAAATCCCGAACAAACTGTCAACACTGTTGTTGTTCAAAACAATGATTTTAATACAGCTATTTACGATTTAAAACCTCAGTTCACTCAAGGGAACAGACTTATATATAGATACGATGAAGAATCCTCTTTTTGGGGAGGCAATGAATATTTCAACTTCGATAACAAAGACATAAGACAAGGTACACTTAGAATAGAGCGCGTGGAACTCGACGATTTATATAACTCATTTTTGTATCCTAATTTTTTAAGAGCGGGAAATGTTTATACGTTTTATCCTGATATAAACGGGGCTTTCAGAATTAATACGATTCAAGGTGATGATATTGATATTGAATCTGAGTATGCCAAGGTCCATTTTACTTTACAAAATTCAAAAGACCTGGAAAATGGTGAGATTCATCTTTACGGAAGATTCAACAACTACGTTTTAGATGATAGTACGTTGATGAAACCTCTTGAGTCACAACCAAATATTTTGACAAACGAACTATTATTAAAACAAGGCTTCTATAATTATAAGTATGTTTTTCTCGATAAAAACGGAAATTTCAAAGAAGGTTTCATTAGCGGAAACCACGACGTTACAGAAAATGATTATCAGGTCATAGTTTACTATCGCGATATAGGAGCAAGATTTGACAGAGTCATAGGTACAGGTTTTGGAAATAGTGAAAACATCATTAATTAAGGCTTCTTAACAAGTATTAATAAAAGCTTATCACCTCGAATTTTAAAAATGATTTATTAGCTTTATATTTACATAAACCAAAAAAATAATATTAAAATTATGGGAAAAGGTTATTTTCAAGTGCCAACCGCTATAAACGAACCAATAAAAACTTATGCACCAGGTTCTCCTGAAAGAGAATCTATTGAAAAGATGTATAAGAAAATATATAGTGAAAAGGCAGAAGTTCCTCTATATATAGGTAAGGAAGAAATAAAATCAGGAAAAACTAAAAGCATTAGACCACCACACGATCATCAACATGAAGTTGGAGTTTATCATAATGCCGAAGAAGAACATGTAGACAAAGCTATTGATACTGCTTTGGAAGCCAGAAAAGAATGGGCAAAGTTACCATGGGAGCAAAGAGCTGCTGTTTTTCTAAAAGCTGCAGATCTTATCGCTGGACCCTACAGAGATAGAATGAACGCAACAACTATGATTGGTCAATCTAAAACTGTTTTTCAAGCTGAAATTGATTCTGCCTGTGAAATCTGTGATTTCCTAAGATTCAACGTTGAATACATGTCAGAAATTTACAGAGAACAACCTGAATCTGCTGATAACGAATGGAACAGATTAGAACATAGACCTCTTGAGGGATTTGTATACGCTATTACTCCTTTCAATTTTACAGCTATTGCTGGTAATTTACCATCTAGCGCTGCTTTAATGGGAAATGTTGCTGTCTGGAAACCTAGCGATAGTCAGATGCTATCAGCTCAAGTGATTATGGAAGTATTTAAAGAAGCAGGTCTACCTGATGGTGTCATAAACATGATTATAGGAGACCCAGTAATGATTACTGACAAGATTCTAGCAAGAAAAGAATTTGCTGGAATCCATTTCACTGGGAGTACAAATGTATTTAAAGGCATTTGGGCTAAAATCGGTGAAAACATCCATAATTATAATACTTACCCAAGAATAGTTGGAGAAACTGGCGGAAAAGATTTTATTGTTGCACATAAGTCTGCTGATGCGCAAGTTGTTGCAACAGCATTACTGAGAGGAGCTTTTGAATTTCAAGGACAAAAATGTAGTGCAGCTTCAAGGTCTTATGTTTCAAGTAGCTTATGGCCAAATGTAAAAGAACGTTTAGTAAAAGACGTAAAGTCAATCAAAATGGGACCTACAGGTGATTTTGGTAATTTCATGGGTGCTGTTATTCACGAACAATCTTTCGACAAATTATCCAGTTTTATTGAAAGAGCTAAGAAAAGTGATGAAGCAGAAATCATTGTTGGAGGCAAATGCGATAAGTCTAAAGGTTATTTCGTAGAACCAACTGTTATCGTGACTACCAATCCACAGTATGAAACCATGGTCGAAGAATTATTCGGTCCGGTGTTGACACTTTATGTTTATGATGACGATAAATTTGAAGAGACACTTCATGTAGTTGATAACACGAGCCAGTATGGATTAACAGGTTCTATTATTTCGACAGATCGTTATGCAGCTTCAGTTGCAACTGACATTCTGCAAAATTCTGCAGGTAATTTCTACATTAATGACAAGTGTACAGGAGCTGTAGTAGGTCGTCAGCCATTTGGAGGCGCCAGAAACAGTGGTACCAATGATAAAGCTGGATCTAAGTTTAACTTATTAAGGTGGTCTTCACCAAGATTGATAAAAGAGACTTTTGTTCCTGCAACAGATTACAAATATCCTCATATGGGATAATTATTTTCAATTAAAGTTAAATCCCTTAATCATATATGATTAAGGGATTTTTTTATGATCCATATTATCCTCTATACTTCATAGGGAGGTATACCACTTTCTTGGTATCAAAAAAGTCTTCTTTATAAAATGTAGGCAATTCAAAAACTTCTACTGTACGATAAGGCTGAAGCTCTTCAGATAAATCACCACCTTTTAAATATAGAATTCCATTTTTTCGATCATGCTTGGATTCCTTAGCAATTTTACCTTTTACCCAGTGAACAAAACTTGGCATAACAGCTACTGCCCTACTGACTATAAAATCAAATTCACCAGATATATTTTCAACACGATCGTTAATGGCCGTTACATTTTTAAGTTCCAATGCGTCAACCACTTCTTCCACAACTTTTATTTTCTTTCCTATACTATCCACCAAGGTAAACTGAGTTTCAGGAAACAAAATAGCTAGGGGGATACCTGGAAAACCTCCTCCGGTACCAACATCCAAAACCTTAGATCCAGGCAAAAAACTTTGAACTTTTGCAATACCAAGGCTATGTAGCACATGGCGTATATAAATTTCATCAATATCTTTCCTGGAGACGACATTAATTTTTTGATTCCAATCCTTGTAAACTTCTGCTATTTTTTCAAATTGCTTTATTTGTGATTCATCAATATCGGCAAAGTAATGTTTTATTAATTCCACTGTTTTGAATTTTCTAGCGCGAAAATAGCAGTTATTATCATCAAATGAATCAAAATGCAACTTGATTATTTTTAATCAAATTGCGACAACAAAAAAGATTTGGACAATTAAACTTCCCTAAATCGAACACAATTAGTGTTCATCCAAAGCACCGATATATATAAATTTTTATATTTGTTATACATAACTTTTACGATGACAAATCCAACAATTAAATTCTCGAGAAAAGATCCTCAGAAATTCTTTAAGACACTTAACAAAAGAGTAAATAACTACTTTAATGAAAACGGAGTCAAGAAAACTGGTAACTGGAAATTGCACCTTAAGACAATTTTTATGTTCAGTTTATTTTTAACCCCATATTTCTTAATTCTATTTTTAGACGTTTCCGGTTGGTGGAAATTACTATTTACCATGTTGATGGGAGTTGGAATGGCCGGAGTAGGTATGAATGTCATGCATGATGGAAATCATGGCACTTACTCTAAAAAGAAATGGGTTAATAAATTTATGGGAAGTTCCATTTATATTTTGGCAGGTAATGTTTACAACTGGCAAGTCCAACATAATGTGCTTCACCATACTTACACCAACATTCATGGCCATGACGAAGATATAGACGCTGGAGGAATTATTAGATTTTCAAAACATGCTAAGTGGAAACGTTTCCATAAGTTTCAGCATATTTATTCTGTTTTTCTTTATGGATTATTGACTTTCAACTGGTCACTTACATCAGATTTTAAACAAACAAGGAGTTATCTGAAGCGTCAACTTTCCTACGGAAAAATGCCTAGCAAATGGAAGCAATGGATCTTATTGGCTGTTACTAAAGCTTTATATCTTTCTATTTGGATTGTCATTCCTATATTAATTGGAATTGTATGGTGGAAAGTTCTCTTAGGTTTTTTCATCATGCATTATACTGCTGGTTTGATTTTGAGCATCATATTTCAATTAGCACACATGGTTGAAGAAAACGATATGCCAATGCCAAATGAAGTTGGAGAAATGAAAAATACATGGGCAATTCACCAATTATTCACAACTGCGAATTTTGCAACAAACAACAAATTAATGAGTTGGTTTAGTGGTGGTTTGAATCATCAAGTAGAACATCACATATTTCCGAATATCAGTCACATTCACTATGATAAAATAAGCAAGATTGTTAAAGAAACGGCCAAAGAATTCGACCTCCCTTATAATGAGTATGAATCAACAAGAGAAGCTATAAAATCGCACTTTAGACATCTACGCATGCTTGGAAGTGAGCCACAATTATCATAATTTAAAAATTACATGATCCAACTATCCGATAAAATTCAAAAACTTGAAACCTCTGCAACTTTGGCTATGGCAGCAAAAGCCAGAGAATTAAAAGCCGAAGGTAAAGATATCATAGGCCTTAGTCTTGGCGAACCAGATTTCAATACTCCAGATTTCATAAAGGAATCGGCCATAAAAGCTATTAATGATAATTATAATTCATATACCCCTGTAGATGGTTATGAAGATCTAAAAAAAGCTATTAAAGGAAAATTTAAAAGGGACAATAATCTTGATTATGGATTGAATCAAATAGTCGTTTCTACAGGGGCTAAACAATCGTTGTACAATGTTGCTTCTGTTTTATTGAATAAGGGAGATGAAGTTATACTACCTTGTCCTTACTGGGTAAGCTACAGTGATATTGTCAAATTAAATGGAGGTATTCCAGTTGAAGTTCAAACAGATATAGATCAAGATTTTAAAATGACTCCTGATCAGCTGAAATCCGCTATTACCCCGAAAACTAAAATGATTTGGTACAGTTCACCCTGTAATCCCAGTGGATCTGTTTATTCTAAGGATGAATTGAAAGCACTAGCTGAAGTTCTTAAAGATCATCCTGACATCATCATTGTGAGTGATGAAATCTACGAGCATATCAATTTTGGGAACGAACGATTTTCTATGGCTGAAATTCCAGAAATGTACAACAGAACTGTGACCGTTAATGGAGTTTCAAAGGCTTTTGCGATGACAGGTTGGAGAATTGGTTATATAGGAGCCCCGGAAAAAATAGCCAATGCTTGTAAGAAATTACAAGGCCAGGTCACAAGTGGTGCAAACTGTATAGCTCAGCGTGCTGTCATAACAGCTCTTGAAGCACCATTGGATAAAATACAATACATGATTGATAAATTCAAATCTAGAAGAAAGCTGATTCTAGATTTGATTGAAACTATTCCAGGTTTTGAGTGCAATGAACCTGAAGGAGCATTTTACGTATTTCCAAACGTTTCTTCCTTTTTTGGAAAGACTTATAATGGGAAACTTATTGAAAATGCAACTGATTTCTCCATGTTTTTATTGGAAGTAGCTAATGTTGCTACAGTCACTGGAGAAGCTTTTGGAAACCCAGATTGCATAAGAATATCCTATGCTGCTAGCGAATCTGACATAAAAGAAGCCATGGAAAGAATCAAAAAATCAATAAGTTAACTTATTGATTTTTTTCTTTTATAATATAATCTCCTCCTTGGTAAACAACCCTTTGTGGCATTGATATTTCTAGGCCTGCTATGTCAAGAGATTTCTTTACAGATTCCATCTGTTCCCAGAACACAGGCCAATATAATTGTGAGTCTACCCAACATCTTGCTACAATACGCATTTCAGATTCAAGAAATTCTTCCAACCAAACATCTGGCTCGGGATCGGTCTCAATTTGCTTATGAGATTTCAAAGCTTTCAAAACAACCTCTCGTATTTGATCAATATCGGTTTTATAAGTGAATCGCAGTTCTAAATCTATTCGCCTAGTAGGTTCCATTGTTCGGTTATCAACGTCACTATTTGCTACATTACCATTAGGCATTGTTATAATTCTTCCATCGAACGTTTTAATTCTCGTGTAAAGAATGTCAACCTTCACCACATGCCCTTTATGTTGATTAACAGCAATTAAATCTCCGGCTTTAAAAGGTTTGAAGACTAAAATCAAAACACCACCTGCAAAATTAGCAAGGCTTCCTTGAAGAGCAAGACCTATAGCTATTCCTGCTGCTCCAAAAATAGCAAGGAAAGACGTTGCCTTTATTCCTAAAATAGAACCGATAAGGGTAAATAATAACCCATAAAGTATAAAAACAGATAAACTTTCTACGAAGGTCTTGAGGGACAATTCAACTTTTGATTTTTTTAAAGTTGCTTTCAAGAGTCTCATAATTAATTTAATGATGAGCATTCCCAGTATAAACACTATTATCGAATACAAAAGCTTAGGCCCTAAACTCACAAGTGTTTCTTTAAAAAAACTCTTAATTGAGTCAATAAATGATGTATCCATATTCTGAATTATATTTTTGGATAAGATAATTATTAATACTTATAATCAATCAGTTTTTGGCATTCGATTCAAATTGTTAAAAATTGAAACTTATATTCTTAATCGCCATAGATAAAACTTATTCCTTCTTTAAATTTAAAATAAAAAATGAATACTTTAAAAATTACTCACATCGAAAAAATTACACCTGACGTTTTACAAATCAGAACTAGTAAACCCTCTGATTTAGAATTTAAACCTGGTCAGGCTACAGAACTTTTTATCAATCAAGAGGGCTGGAAAGATGAGGGCAGACCTTTCACATTCACCAGTCTTCCAGAGAATGATCATTTGGAATTTGTCATCAAAACTTATCCCGACCACAACGGAGTCACAGAAAAGTTGTTAGACTTAAAAGCAGGTGATGAATTGCTGCAAACCGATGTCTTTGGTAATATTTATTTTAGAGAAGAAGGAACATTTATAGCTGGTGGTGCAGGTTTAACCCCCCTAATTGCAATCCTGAGAAATAGGAATAAATATGGTGATAAGAATGAAAATAATAAACTCATCTTTGCCAATAAAACCAAAGAAGATATTATTTTGAAGGATGAATTAGAGCAAATGCTTGGAAGCAATTTTATAAATATTCTATCAAGAGAAAAAACAGAGGAACATGAACACGGGCAAATAGATCAAACATTCTTGAAAAAGCACATCTTTAATTTACAACAAAAATTCTACATATGTGGTCCAGATCCAATGATCGAAAGTGTTGTAAAAGACCTTAAAGAATTAGGTGTAGATGATGAAAACATCATTATGGAAGAATAAATTAAAACATTCAGTATTATCATAATCAGCCTCGTTAATTCGGGGCTTTTTGTTTCAAATTATTTTAAACCTTGTAGACCGATCATTTTAAATTTTACTAATACACCAAGTCTGAAAATTTTTTTCTAAATTTAGTTTCAAAATAATGATGAAAATGACAGAATTTCTAACTTTTTTTGAAGAAATGCCAATTTGGATGAAGCTAGGTTGGGTGGTTGGAATTTTAGGAGTCTTTTGGATATTAGAAGGTTATTATACGTTATCGGTAGCAAAATACAAGAAAATAAAACACGCTGGAGTCAACTTCATATTCCTTTTATTTACAATAATCATCAATGTTGGGTTTGGAGCACTAACACTTGGAGTTTTTTATTGGATAGAGGTCAACCAGTTTGGTTTGTTAAATAGCATTGATTTACCGATTGTTGTCGAATTACTATTAGCCCTGCTCGCTTTAGACTTTATAGCACAATATGGAGTACATTATTTGCTGCACAAAGTCAAATGGATGTGGCGACTCCACATCATCCACCATAGCGATACCAAAGTAGATGTCACCACAGGAACAAGACACCATCCGTTTGACTTTACCATAAGAGAAACATTTGCCCTCATCGCCGTATTGATTATGGGAATGCCTATCGCCTATTACCTTTTCTATAGAATTCTAAGTGTGTTTTTTACGTATTTCACTCACGCTAATATCAATCTTGGCAAAATAGATAAAATTCTAAGTTACCTTTTTGTAACTCCAAACCTACACAAGTTCCATCACCATAAAGAATTGCCCTGGACAGATACCAACTATGGGAATATGTTTTCCGTTTGGGACAGGCTATTTGGGACGTATATGTACGACGACACCAGCAAAATTCAATATGGATTAGATATCGTCGATGACATCAAGGATGAAGATATTTTATACCAATTAAAAATTCCATTCAACAAAAGCATCAAAACCAAATAAGCAAACGTCAGCTGATTTTTAATTTGCTTATCGATAATTATTAAGGGCATAACCAGGCTATCACTACAAGTACGCCCCCAAGGCTTTGGGAGTTTCGCGCTTTCCGTTCTATCCCTATGTGCCAGGGATTATTTCACAGGAATAGAACAAATCCTATTTTTAGAATCAATCGAAAAACCTAGGAGAATTTATCACGAACTTAAACTCTAGGGTTCAAATCAATCCACCTATTTTGATTTATGGTAAATCTTTCGAGAAAGCCTTGCGTGAGGGATGCGAGTGGAAATCCCGCACCCCTAAGGCTTAGGGGGGGGGGATTGAAACGGGCAGCCCGACCCCTCCCGATCCCAAGGCTTTGGGGAGAGAGGGGTCACGCCCAAATTATTAGTAATCTAAAACATCTTTTATTTTGGCTTTTACCTTTTCTGTACTTGGAATCATGGTTTCTTCCAAAATGGAATTGAGGGGAATAGCCGGCATATTTTCGGAACCGATAGTCATCACAGGAGCGTCGAGGTATTGGAAACATTCCTCTTGAATCTTCCCGCTCAAGGCTCTGGCAAATGTATTATCGGATGGCTCCTCAGTCACGACCAGACATTTCTTACACTTTTTGACAGATTTCATGATGGTTTCTTCGTCTAAAGGATGCAATGTTCTAAGGTCTACAACTTCAATTTGGTCTTGCAAACCAAGTTCTTGTGAGGCATTCATTGCCCAGTGCACGCCCATTCCGTAAGTGATGATACTTAGTGTTTCCTTGTCGTCTTGAGGCCAGATTTCCTGCAACACCCAGGCTTTTCCGAATGGAAGCACATAATCTTCTGACGGTTCTATGCTAGTGGCTCCTTTGGTACCAGGGACTTTACTCCAGTACAATCCTTTGTGTTCAAAAATAACCACTGGATTTGGATCGTGGTAAGCAGCTTTCATAAGACCTTTGAGATCTGCACCGTTACTAGGATAAGCTATTTTGAGTCCGCGTATGTTAGTAACTACACTTTCCACTGAAGAGGAATGGTAGGGACCACCGCTACCGTATGCCCCGATAGGTACACGCAAAATCATGGATACTGGCCATTTCCCGTTGGACAAATAACAACTGCGACTCACTTCTGTAAACAACTGATTTAGCCCTGGCCAGATATAATCTGCAAACTGAACCTCAACGATTGGTTTGAGACCAACGGCAGACATACCAACAGTTGAACCCACGATAAATGCTTCCTGAATTGGCGTGTTAAATACCCGATGATCTCCGAATTTCTGAGCCAATGTAGCTGCTTCACGAAACACACCTCCTAACCTACCGCCCACATCCTGACCGTAGAGTAAACATTCTTTGTATTTTGTCATCAACTCTTCAATAGCAAACAGGGCACAATCGACCATGACCACTTTTTCGGCTCCTTCCGGGGAGCGATCACCTTGTTCTTCAATAATCGGGGTTGGAGCAAAATCATGCGTAAACAGATCTTCTGGCTTTGGATCTTCAGCTTGCAATGCTTCCTGATATTCTTTTTTCACAACTGCTTTGGCAGCTTTTTCAATAGCTTCCAATTCGTCTTCAGTAAAGCCATTATCAAGAAGTTGTTGTTTTATTTTCGGATAGGGATCTCTTATTTTAGACTCCTCGAGATCATCTCTATAAAATTCCATTCTTACACCCGAAGTATGATGATTGAGAAGTGGACACTTAGCATGCACCAAAAACGGTCTACGCTCAGTTCTCACAGTCTCCAGAACTTTTTCAAATTCACTGTAAGATTCGATAAAATCTGTTCCATCAATGCTAATGGCTTCCAAACCATGAAAACCTTTGGCATACTGAAAAGCATCTTGAGCCCTGGTTTCTTCCGCACTAGCTGAAATATCCCACTCATTGTCTTGCACTACATAAATAATCGGCAATTGCTTAAGTGCAGCCATTTGCAAGGCTTCTGCAATTTCACCTTCTGTCATAGAGGCATCACCAAGGGAGCAAACAATTATTGGTAATTCTGAATTATTAATTTTGAATTGTGAATTATTTTCTTTGTACTTAAGGCCCATCGCCGCGCCAGTAGCAGGAATAGCCTGCATACCTGTCGCTGAACTTTGATGTGGAATTTTGGGTTTATCTTCCTCATTAAGACTAGGGTGAGAGTAATAGGTACGTCCTGCCGAAAAGGGATCATCTTTTTTAGCTAAAAGCTGTAACATCAAATCTTTAGGCTGCATGCCAATCGCCAGCAGAATCGAGTCATCACGATAATACGGATACACATAATCCTGTGGTTTCAATTGCATTCCTACCGCAGTTTGTATCACTTCATGTCCTCGAGAAGTCGCATGCACGTATTTGGATACTACTTTGAAATTATCCTCGTAAAGTTCTGTCATCGCTTTCGCAGTGACTAAATTTTGAAAGGCTTTTTTGAATATATTTTTTGAAATCATATTTCTTATGAATTTTTAATTATGAATTTTTAATTCATAATTTAGATTTGATTGTTTTAATAATTGAAGTCAACAAGCGAATAATCTCATTGCAGTCATCAATACGAGTATTCACTTCAACATCAACCAATTCACTTTTATCCAGAAGTTGAAGCCAGTAAATAGTTTCTCTTGCTTCTTTAGATGCAATTGACAACTTCTGTACAAAATCGCTTCTACTTTGTGCTGCCTCAGACTCTGCGATGTTGACTCCTATACTTGTCCCGCATCGAAGAATCTGTTTTGAAATTATGTATCCTTTTTGATCCTGCATTGTCTTGAATAGCAAGATAATTTTAAGAGAAAACTCAAAGCTTTTATCTTTAACTATGTTTGACTTCATTACAGAATAGTTAAGTTTTGATGATTTAAAATTTTTAATTCTTAATCTCTTCCTCCAAATAATCCGCTATCCTTCTCAGAAAACTTCCGGCTAAAAATCCATCTACAATCCGATGATCGAAGGAGAGTGACAAATACATCATTTGTCGGATTTCTATTTTATCGCCGTCTTCGTATTCGATGACCTCAGCCCGTTTTTTGATAATTCCCGTTGCTAAAATCGCTGCTTCCGGTTGATTGATAATTGGAGTTCCCATCAAACTTCCGAAAGTACCCACGTTTGAAATCGTAAACGTACTGCCTTTGGTTTCTTCGCTAGTTAATTTGTTATCTCGAGCTTTTGCGACTAAACCATTAACATCTTTCGCTAAAGTTTTTAGGTCTTTTTGATCTGAATTTCTTACTACAGGAACAATCAAATTTCCGCTAGGCAAAGCAGTAGCTATACCGATATGAATGTTATCTTTCACAATGATCTCGTTTCCATCCAAAGACGAATTGATCATAGGGAAATCCTGAATCGCTTTGGTCACCGCCTGAATAAAAAGTGGCGTAAACGTCAGTTTCTCACCGTTTTCCTTCTGAAATTTCACCTTATTCTTGTTTCTCCAGTTAACCAAATTGGTCAAATCTGCTTCTACATAAGCAGTGACGTGAGGTGAAGTGTGTTTTGAAAACACCATATGGTCAGCAATCATTTGTCGCATCCTGTCCATTTCAATTCGCTTCCCTTCTCCCTTATTAAATTTTAAATCGGGAACTTGAAATCCAGAGGGTTTTTGTGTTGATTCAGGTTGAGCAAACTGGGCGGGCCTGCCTTGTTCTATGTAATTAAAAATATCAGATTTTTTGAGTCGGTTGTTAGCTCCAGAAGCTGGAATTCTCGCTAATTCCTCATAACTGATGTGGTAATTTCTGGCAATTTTTTCAACTAACGGAGAATAAAACTGATTTCCTCTATCACTTGGCTTCCACTCTACTTTAGAAACATTTTTTGATGTTTTACTAAGTTGTGATTTTGGTTTTTCTGGTTGAGAGTTTGTTGTTGAAGCTTTTTTTACTTCTGGTTTAATTTCCTTTTTAGTCTTTACTTCTGAATTTGATTCCTCTTCATCTATGGCTTCAATTATTGCAATTGCTTCACCAATTTTAACTATTTCATTGGCTTGATACTTCTTCTCGATAAGTCTCCCAGAAAATGGGGCAGGTACTTCATTGTCCACTTTATCTGTCCCTACTTCTACTAAAATATCACCTTCTTGAAAAATATCTCCTTCGCTCATCATCCAGTTCAGAATAGTTCCTTCAGTAATACTTTCTCCCATTTTAGGAAGTTTAAACTCTGTAGCTTTTTCACTCATAATTTTTTCAATCTAGCTTCTAATTTTCTACTTTCTAAGTCGCAATTATTTTTTACCCTTAAATTCTTTCAATGTTTTATAAAAATTTTCCTGTTCAGGTCTATTGTCTGGGATTTCTCTCAAAGGTTGAACTTCTTTCAAACTCTCATGACAATCTGTTGGTAACTGCTGATACAATCGTGTCCCTGCGGTTTTCCAGGCAATCATTTCATCTGAAACTTGTTTGATGATTTTTCCAGGATTCCCAACCACTAAACTTCGCTTGGGAATTTTAGTTTCCGCTTTTACAAACGCCAAAGCACCAATGATGCATTCGTCGCCAATTTCAGCATCGTCCATAATTACTGAATTCATACCGACAAGGCAATTTTCGCCTAGATTTGCCCCATGAATAATAGCTCCATGGCCTACGTGAGCTCCTTTTTTTAAAGTTATGCTTTTACCTGGAAACATGTGCACTGTACAATTCTCCTGCACATTCACACCATCTTCCAAAATAATCTCTCCCCAATCCCCGCGTATCGCTGCTCCAGGCCCAATGTAACAATCCTTGCCAATAATAACGTTACCTGTTACTGCAGCCAATGGATGAACAAAACTAGTTTCGTGTACGACTGGTGTATGGTTTTTAAATTTGTAGATCATAAAGAACAGTTTATTAGTAGTGAGAGGTGAGTTTTCATATTAAACTGTGGTTTATTTTTAAGATGCTTGATGAGAGCTGAAATCATTTTTGATATTTCAGTGATATGCCTTCTGTTCTGCTCATCAACTTTAAAAGTGATATAATTTCTTAGTCTAGTTTTTGTTGAAGCTGCAACACATTCATAACAACTATCCCAAGCCATTTTTAAATGCCCAACGAAATTTGCATCAGTAATAGCTGAACCTTCTGCGATATTTAATGCAATAGAATCTGCCGCTCGTGAAAATTGTGAACTTAATTTATATGTTTCGTGACTTGGAAAATTTTCTGTTTGAGAATTTATCTGTTCACCAAATTCTATCGCTTTTTGATAAAGTTTTAAAACTTCAAATTTAAAATAATAGTCACTTTTCATATCACTCACCTCTATTTAAACCTCTTCAACTTCTCTTTTGTAAAAGAACTCAGCACTAATTTTCCACTGATTTTTGCACGTTCTTTCAACAACTCATCCCAATCTTCTGTGCCTCGCCAAAACATTTGTTTCATATGTTTCACAGCTTCAGGATTATATTCACATAAGTTTTTAGCAAATTCAGCTACAGCGATATCAAGATCTTCTGTTGAATCATAAACACTCGCAAACAAACCCTTATCCTTAGCCCATTCAGCTGAATAAAATGAATTCGCATCAATGGCGATTTGGGACATGCCACTAACACCAAGTTTCCGTTCGACGGCTGGTCCAACAACAAAAGGACCAATCCCAAGATTCAATTCACTCAATTTAATAGCAGCATATTTCGTCGCCATGCAATAATCCATAGAAGATGCGAGTCCTACTCCACCTCCAACAGTTTTACCTTGAACACGCCCAATAATAAACTTTGGGCATTTGCGCATCGCATTGATCACATTGGCAAAACCACTAAAAAATTGCTCCCCGGTTTTTTCGTCTTCAATGGAAATCAATTCCTTAAAGCTGGCCCCGGCACAAAAAGTACGTTCTCCTCCAGATTTTAAGACCACCACTAAAACGTCTTCATTTTGGCCTACTTCTGTAATGATATCAGCTAATTGAGCTAGGATGTCACTTGGCAAAGAATTATGTGCAGGATGAAAAAATTCTATCGTTGCAATTTTATCTTTAATATCTTTTTTTACGTATGGTTTAGTCATTTGATGTATTTTCTAAATCGTTTTCGGTTAAATTCAAAACTAATGATTGTTAGTATCATTCACAATTGGATTATTTTAAATTTAGTAGTTTTACACATAATCTAATATTTTTAAACTTTAAAAATGAAAAACATCCAATTATTATTGTTTGTGTTTTTACTTGTGTCTGCTTCTTCTTATTCTCAAGAATCCAATGAAACCTATATAATTGCTAAGGGCTGCAAAAATGTATTGGGAAATATGGAGTTGAAAAATTGTTTTTCGGAAAAGGTTTCAAATTTGTTTAGACGAGGTTTAAGCACTAGGTTTAATAGTGAATTAAAACCTGGAATAAACAAGTTCAATCTGACATTTGAAGTCCAAAAAAATAAATCTTTTCATTTAGTTCATTTAAATTCTAATAATCCTGTCATTAAAAAGGAATTTGAAAAAACATTAGGTAAACTTAAAATAATAGATCCTGGTATTCAAGAAGGTGAACCTGTTAATGCTACCATTAACTTGCCAGTGGTAATTAAAACAAATGCAACTGGTGTAAAAGCTAATCATAAGATGAGTAAAGTAACTGATAAAAATGATTATTCAGGCAACGAAAGGATTTATCCAAGTATTGATATTTATTGCAAGTATGAAGATGAAGAAAAAGCATTTAATATTTACACTGACTATATGCTAAACTTTCTTTTTAATAAAATTGATCCTGATCAAATAAACACCTTTTTAAATCCAGGAATGAATTTTTATGAAGTTAAAATTCTTTATAGTAAAGATGACACAATAACTAAAATAGTATCAAATTCTGGCAACTCAAAGCTTGATACTATTTTTGAAAAAAATATAGTAGAGGTTTTGGATGAATCTAAGTTTAGAAGTCCCCGCAAAGACGATGTGTCCTACCCTGGTGAAATGATGTTTTACGTCTTCTATATGAAAGATTAAACAATAGCTTTAAAAAGCCCCAGTAACGAGAAAAACACCTGTAAAGTTGAAATGGTTTTGAATTATTTAAACTACCTTAAATGAGAGTCACAATTTTAATTTTACTATTAGTAATCACTTTGTTTGTGATATAAGATACAATTTAAATTCAAGATTTACTTTAGAAGCTCAAATTACTGATGGTGATGCGATGCAGCTGGAAAGTATATCAGCTGAAGCTTATTCTGGAGGTTTAGAACTACCCAGCTCTTATTTGGAAGCTAACAAAGGCCTGATTTTTGGTTCAGGAAACAATAGAGGTGATCTCATCAGTTTTGGAGAAACCGATTCTCAAGGTCGTGTAGTCCTTAACTTTCCTCCTTCAAAGAGAGGTCGAAATTCAACAGGTGCACGTTTTTATTTAGAACTTAGTGACCAACACAGAGAAAAAGAACGATCGGTCATATTGATTGAAGAAGATGACTTTTCAAATAACTATTTACAACTTCAACAAATCAAGTTACTCAATAGTTCGGAACTTGTCTTTTTAAATATCAGGGATAACATACACGGATTTGAATTATTGGAATACTTTTTTGAAGGAGAAATAGCCTACAGAATTCTTACAGTAGATGCTTTTGAAAATCCTATCAGATTTAAATTTTCAGATAGTTTCAGAGTCAAGGAAAACCAAACGCTTTTTATCAACTATAAATTAAAAGAGTTGAGCAGTGATGAAATCTTTGAAGACAGAATTGCAATAGACGTTGGCAACGAAAATTTAGAGTTTATAATTCAGAATCCTTAAATATGAGAAATATTAAAACTTTAATTCTCATATCGGTATTTTTTGCATTTGGATGTACATATGCTCAAAACTTAACTGAAGATGAAGCTGAAAAATATTCAAGTCAGAAGTCTGTTGTAGAATTTAAGTTTTACGGAGAAATCCAGTTGTTCAATCCTACATTTTTTGGAGAACATTTTTTGAACCAAGCCTATGAGCAGAGTGCTCTAGGATTTGGATTGTATATGAATTTACTCAACTATCGTAAATTTAATCTAGGAATTGAATACTCAAGTTTTAGATCAAGTCTTACAGATGCTTCTTTAGCTGGCAACTTTGAAAGATCTACCTACAGGACATATTTTGCACAGCTCAACTATGAAATTTTAAAAACCAATAACTTCAATGCAGGAATTTCACTTGGATATGGAGCTAACTATGTCAGACAATTCACAAGAAGTACTCGAAGAGGTCGATATTCTACTGATGAGTGGAGAACAGGAGCCTATTTAATTTATGAGTTTACTAAAACATTTAATTTAAGTTTTAGGGCAAATTACCTTACAACCAATGCCAATATCGAGAGGCCCTCCCAAGCTGACGACTTGTTTGGGCGTACACATTTAATGAATCTCAGTCTTGGTTTTATTTTTAAGTTTGGCAACTGAATATTTTATAAAAAACTTTAAATCAACCCAAACTGCTCAAAGTGGTGATTAAAATGCTTTCTATTTAAAAGTTTCCATTCAAAACTTGTCAGTTCACCAAACACAGCATTTTTAGTGATCGCTTCCGGACGATCTCTAAAATAAACTTCAAAAGTTTCGTAAGCTTCTAATAAAGCACTTTTTGCCGCTTCAAGATTATCATGCTTCAAGTCTTCGAGCTCATCTTTTTTAATCAATGGCATTTTATAGCCTTGGGGCATCTTTTCGTAGTTATATAAAGTTTCCTGTACTTGCTCAATATATTCGTCTGGGGTAGCGACTTCAAAATCTGAAATTTCTCCTATAGCTATTTTTAAACTCATTTCTAAATGCTCTACCATGTGTTGAGGCGTCATCATCCCCCGTTCAGGCTGATTATTTTCTGAAAGTAATTCTAACTTATTTTCAATAAATTCTTTATCCACTTCATGAAAAGTATCTTGTTTCTTCTGAACCATGGTCAAGATAGTGGCAATCGCCACCAGTTTATCCTCTTCTTCAACAGCTTCCACATCAAATACCTCCACGTACCATTTCACAATCCCGCTTGGTAATTCTTTTCCTTTTTGATCTCTGTCTACTTTTTCTTTGCAGGTTAATCGGACATTTATAGTATCGTTGTGATACAGGGGTCTCAAAAATCGAATTTCTTCTAAACCATAGTTGGCCGCCACAGGACCTTTATTTGGATACACAAATAATCCAGCTGCCGCTGAAATTATGAAATAACCATGAGCTGTACGCTGCTCAAAAATGCTTCCTTCCAAAGAAGTAATATCTGTGTGGGCATAAAAGTGATCCCAGGTTAAATTACCGAAATTAATGATATCCGTATCCGTCAAAGTACGATTATGCGTTTTCAACGACATCCCTGGCTGAATGTCTTCCCAATGGTAGGCGAAGGGATGCTTTTCTGCTTCTTTGTATTTTGCTTTTGGCTGATAGATTCCAGTGATTTCGGTCAAAGTCGTAGGGCTTCCTTGAATTGCACAACGCTGCATAAAGTGTTTAATACCGCGTTTTCCACCCATCTCTTCACCACCCCCTGCTCGTCCAGGACCACCATGAACTAGGTTTGGCAGAGGCGCACCATGACCAGTACTTTGCTTAGCGGATTCCCGATTAATGGACATAATCCTTCCGTGATGAGACGCTGCTTTGATGGTATATTCAGTGGCAATCCGATCATCGTTAGTGAAGATTGAACTCACCAATGACCCTCTTCCTTTTTTAGAAAGTTGAATTGCTTCTTCTAAATTTCTATATGGCATTAAAGTACTCACAGGGCCAAATGCTTCGGTAATGTGAGCTGCTTCATTTTTGAAAGGCTCATTTTCACGCATCAAAATTGGTTTGATAAAAGCTCCTTTTTCAAAAACAGCATTGATCGTTTCAACTGCATTAAAATCTCCATAAACAATTTCAGCAGTTTTAGAAATCTCGCCAACCGCTTTTTTAACGGATTCCACCTGTTGCTTGTCAATCAAACTTCCCATTCGGACTTCCTTCAATCTTGGATCTCCCAATGTGACTTTATCTAAAGCTTTTCCTAAGGCAATCTGAACATCCTCAATGAGAGACTCGGGGACAATCGCTCTTCGTATGGCCGTACATTTCTGACCGCATTTCACCGTCATCTCGTTTCTAACTTCTCTGATGAATAAATCAAATTCCGGGGTTCCTGGAACGGCATCTTCTCCCAAAATACAAGCATTCAAAGAGTCTGCCTCCATGGTAAATGGAACGGATTCTTCAAGCAATCGCGGATGATTCTTGAGCATTCGGCCAGTTGCGGCAGAACCTGTAAATGTGACGATATCCTGTGATTCGACACTATCCAAAATGGTTTTTTCAGTTCCTGAAATCAACTGCAAAGCACCTTCTGGCAAAATTCCTGAAGCTATGATTTCTTTGACTACCGCTTCAGTTAAATACGCCGACTGCGGAGCTGGCAAAACCACTGCTGGAACTCCAGCCATCCAATTGACCGCGCATTTTTCCAACATTCCCCACACAGGAAAGTTAAAGGCATTGATATGTACCGCAACCCCTTCTTTGGGCACTAAAATATGATGCGCCATAAATCGGCCACCGCGAGACAAATCAATAGGATCACCTTCCACATCAAAAGGTTGATTAGGGAATAATTTTCTTAAAGAAGCATTAGCAAATAAGTTTCCAAAACCACCATCAATATCAAACCACGAATCCATTTTCGTTGCTCCCGTACGATAACTCAATTCATAAAAGGCCTTTTTCTTTTTCTGAAGATAAAACGCCAAAGATTTTAGCATGTTTCCGCGTTCCTGAAAAGTCATTTTTCGGAGAGTTTCTCCCTTTTCTCGGCCGTAAGCCAGAACTTCAGGAACATCAAATCCATCAACATTAATGTTGGTAAAATGTTCTCCTGTAATAGAATCATAAATGGGGTGACTTTCGCCTTTACCTTGAATCCATTGTCCTTTAATATAACTTTGTGTGGTTTGCATAATCTTCAAACTAATGATTTATAATTATTTATTTTAGATAAGCTTCAATTCTTAACTCACATTCTCAATTACAGCCGCGTAACCTTGCCCAACTCCTACACACATAGTTACTAATGCATATTTTTTATTGGTCATTTTCAACTCCAAAGCTGCTGAATAAGCTAATCTTGCTCCAGTGACTCCAAGTGGATGACCAATAGCAATAGCACCACCATTTGGATTTATTCTCGGATCATCATCTTTCAATCCCCAGGCTCTTATGCAGGCCAGAGATTGTGCAGCAAAAGCTTCATTTAGCTCTATCACGTCCATATCTTCCATGGTTAAGCCTGTTTTTGCCAAAGCCTTATTAGACGCTTCAACTGGACCAATTCCCATAATTCTTGGTTCAACCCCAACCACAGCCGAGCTCAAAATTTTGGCAATAGGCTTCAAATTATACTTTTCAACTGCCTTTTGAGAAGCGACAATCGTAACCGCAGCACCGTCATTTAACCCTGAAGAATTTCCGGCAGTCACGCTGCCATCTTTTCTAAATGCAGGCCTAAGTTTTCCCAGGATCTCTAATTTAGTTTGCGGTTTAACGAACTCATCCTGAGCAAAAATTAAATCATCCTGCTTTCGACGTGGAATATTGACAGCAACAATTTCTTTGTCCAATCGGCCGTTTTCCTGAGCTTTCGAGGCTTTCATCTGAGAATGGTAAGCAAAAGCATCTTGATCTTCACGCGAAATTTTGTGGATATCGACCAGGTTTTCAGCCGTCACACCCATACCATCCGTTCCATATTGCTCGTGCATCTTTGGATTCACAAACCGCCACCCAAAACTCGTATCGTACATTTTGGCATCATTACCGTAAGCCGAGGAAGGCTTTGCAATCGCATAAGGACCACGTGTCATGTGCTCAACACCACCGGCAATAAACAAATCACCATCACCCGCTTTTATCGCTCGGTTGGCGTGGATAATGGCCGACAACCCACTGCTGCAAAGTCGATTCACAGTTTCTCCGGGAACCGAATGTGGTAATCCCGCCAAAAGTGAACACATTCGAGCAACGTTTCGGTTGTCTTCACCAGCCTGATTGGCACATCCCAAGATCACATCATCAAACGCTTCTTTTGGGATCGATGGGTTTCTGCTCACAATTTCTTTGATGACCAAAGCCCCCAAATCATCTGCTCTCACTGGCGATAAGGTTCCTTTGTAGTTGCCAATTGGCGTTCGAATTCCGTCTATTATGTATGCATCCATAGTTTAGTTATATTTGTTTTTTGGGCGTTGACAGGCTTTCCGCTTCAAGTCCTCTGTTTTTCTTGGTTTTCACAAGGTTTCTCAATAGCTTCTTTCAGTCGCTATGCCAAACCTATTTCAGCTCAACAAAAACATGCGGGCTTTCCACTGCAATCCTTAACGCAAATCCGTTTTCAATTTACTATTTTTAGTCGTCATTTAAGTTCCACTCTTTTGAAGTTCTGTACACCACTCCTTTAAAAAGCGCCACTAACTGGTCTTCTTTTTTTACCTCAACGACATGAAAACCAAGTTTATTTTTGGTCACTTCCACACTCGATTCTGCGGTGATATAATCTCCTTCTCCCAAAGCTTCAATATGATTTATTGACGTCTCGATAGACACCGCATATTTTCCATGAGTATTAGCTGCAAACCCAAAAGCTGTATCTGCCAAAGCGTAGGTAATGCCACCATGAGCTTTTTTCATGGAATTCAGCATCTCAGGTCTTATCGTTAAACCCACTTTGCACTTACCTAAACTCACTTCCAAAATCTCAATTCCCAGCCAGGTGCTGAAGGGATCTTGGGAGAGCATCTTACTAGGTATTAGGTTGTTGGGCATAGGGTCTAGGTATTAAGTTTTAATTGTTATTTACTAATTCTTTTAGAAATTATAGCGCGTAAGCTGCTTATCATTTTTGCCATTTCAACTAAGTATTCTCGATTTGCTTCATTCACTTCTTGACTAATATAATTTCTTCGAGCTGCTTTTGCGCTGCAAGCAACACACTCGTGTATGCTGTGATAAGCATTACCAAGATAATTGAGAAATTGTTTATCTTTTCCTGCAGAACCCTCTGCTAAGTTAAAAGCAATAGAGTCCGCAGCTCTTCTATATTGGGAAGTCAATTCGAATCGCTCGTCTTTCGGAAAATCTTTTGTCTGTTGATTAACAACTTCTCCAAAATCCATTGCTTTTTGATAAACTTTAAAATCCTCAAATTTAAAATGATACTTGGACTCCTTCATTTCTTAACTATTTTTTCCTACTACCTACTACCTAACACCCATTACCTAAAACCTACCCCCTTTTTCCTTCATTTTCCTTAGCAACGGACTACATCTATATCGGTCTTCCCGGTAAATATCATAAAGCTGGTCCATTTGTTCTACACACCAATCAATTCCTTTTTCATTAGCCCATTTCAAAAGTCCTTTTGGATAGTTAACGCCTTTGGTCATGGCCAAATCAATATCTTTTGCAGTAGCAATATTCAAAAACAAGGCATCTGCAGCTTCATTGATTAACATAACTAACACACGATCGAAAATTTTCTTACCCATGTCCTGATCTTTTATTGGCGCCACTTTTATGGCAGTTTCACTATAATCATAAAATCCTTTTCCAGACTTTCGCCCTAAATAGCCAGCCTCCGCAAAACGCTTCTGAGTAAAGGAAGGTTTGTAACGCGGGTCATAGTAAAAAGCTTCAAAAACAGTTTCAGTGACGGTGTAATTGACATCATTACCAATGAAATCCATCAATTGAAATGGTCCCATTTTAAATCCTCCAAATTCCTTCATCGCCCAGTCTATCGTTGCAAAACCGGCCTCTCCTTCTGGCAATCCCGCAAAGCTTTCTTCATAAATTCTAAGGGCTTCTCCATAAAATGGCCGAGCCACTCTATTAACTATAAATCCTGGGGTATCTTTAGCCTTCACTGGTACTTTCTTCCAGCTTTCAATGGTAGAAAACACCTTATCAAAAACTTGCTGTGACGTTTGTACCGCTGGCACGATTTCGACCAAAGGCATTAAAGGGGCTGGATTAAAAAAGTGAACACCAATACATCGCTCTGGCTTCTCCAAAGCTGATGCAATGGATGCAATCGATAATGAAGACGTATTACTGGCTATTATCGCTTCATCACTTTGATAACTTTCGATTTCCTGAAACACCTTTTGCTTGACTTCCAGATTTTCAACAATGGCTTCAATTGTCAGATCTGCATCAGCAAGCGCTTTTAACCGTGCTACGTAAGTGATATTAGACTGAATCCGGTTTTTTTCTTTGTCATCAATTCTCCCTTTTTCAATCAACCGACTGAGAATTTTTTCCAAAGCTTGTTTGGCTTTCTCCAGCGCTTCTGTTTTTGTGTCGTAAAGTTTCACCGTGCACCCTGCAGTAGCTGCAACTTGAGCTATGCCGCTTCCCATGGTTCCGCTTCCTATTATTGCTACTTTCATAGTTGTAAATATTGAATATCGAATGATTAATACTGAATTATGAAGTTTTAACCCTCCAGTTTAATGTTATAATTAGTTTTTGAATGAAAAATTCTCATTTATTTTTTGTTCTGAAGTTTTAATACTTGTTACGAAAATAGCTATCAACTGATTATTTTCAACAATCAAATCATCTAATTTATTTAAGTCTTTAATCAGATTAGCCACTTTTTGTATTTTAAGATTTACCAACGATTCTCTTAATTCTTTTAAACACAAACGCATCTTATGAAGAAAATCTCTTGGAGATTGAGCACTTTGAGCCTCTCCGTAATTCAAAGCAGCTGAAGTTGTCAATCTAATTAATTGTTTAGCCAAATGCTCGGTAGCAAAGGATTTATTAATGCTACCACAAACAAGTATAATCTGAATTGAAAAACTAATCAACTGATTTTCAATATCATATTTGTACTTAGCCATTTTAATTAATTGATGCTGTTATTTTAAAAATTCGTTATTCAGTATTCTGTATTTACTTCCCTTTAAACTTCGGTTCCCTTTTCTCCATAAATGCGGAAACGCCTTCTTCATAATCTTCTGTATTGGCGGAGGCGATTTGGTATTCAGATTCTAAAGCCAGTTGTTCTTCGAGTGAATTATTAAAGGACTTGTTCAGCGCTTTTTTGGTATAAGCTAAAGCTTTGGTTGGCATTTTAGCGAGTTTCTCAGCTAGCTTCACTACTTCTTCTGCATAAGTTTCTGCTGAAAAATATTTATAAATCATACCCATACGTTCTGCCTCTACGGCGTCCACTTTGTCGCCTAGCATAGCTAAAGCGGAAGCTCTTTGAAAACCGATTAACCTCGGCAAAAAGAAGGTCCCAGCCGAATCTGGTATTAATCCAATTTTTGAAAAAGCCTGTATAAAACTAGCTTGTTCGTTGGCAACAACGATATCACAAGCCAAAGCAATATTTGCTCCTGCTCCAGCTGCAACACCATTCACAGCGGCAATGACTGGCTTTTCGATATTTCGAATTCTGGTAATGATCGGATTGTAATGGTCTTCTAAGATTTGCTTAAACCCTGGATGTTGTTCCGGGTCTGTTATTTCTTGTATGTCCTGACCAGCGCAAAAGGCTTTGCTTTCACCGGTTAGAACTATAGCCCTCACCTCATCATTTCGAATACAATCATCTAGTGTTTTTTGCAAAGCAAAAGCCATCTCACGATTAAAACTGTTGAATTTATTGGGTCTATTGAATTTAATGTAAGCGACTTGATTTTTTATGTTAAGTAATATACTGGAATCCATGACTTTATATTTTAAGTTATGTTTAAGTCGAAAAGTTACGAAATTGAGATGTAAATCCTCTTTGAAATAAGGTTAACTCAACTTAATGAATCAAATATTCTTGTTTGTTGAAAATCTTAAAAAAGAACTGATAGAGTAAGCCTCGGTTAGGGATTGAGGCATTTGTTGAAGCTCTTCCTGCCCCCAAAGCTTTGGAGGCAGGAAAGCGACTGCCGAAAGCCCGACCCCCAAAGCCTTGGGGGTAACCGCCAACTAAATCAAGCATTTAAAATAATCGAAGGTTTCTTCACAGTCTTCGCACTTAAACATGGCTTTGCAGGCAGTTGATGCAAATTGACTTACCAATTTTGTGTTTTTAGAATCGCACTGCGGACATGGAATGACGCGCTTATTGCCGAGGAGAGCCTCTTTATCTGAAGTCGCATCCACCGGTGGGGCAATGCCGTAGTCTTTGAGCGCTTTTTTGCCTTCATCGGTCATCCAGTCTGTCGTCCAGGCTGGGGATAAAATGAGTTTAACTTCTGGAGTATAGCCATGTTTCTTAAGCTCAGCTTTGATGTCATCGCCAATCACATCCATGGCAGGACATCCACTGTAAGTTGGGGTAATTTCAACTTTGGCAACTTGGTTAGGAAGCAATTTTGCAGAACGCACAACACCCAAATCGATAATAGACAAGACAGGAATCTCTGGATCGGGTACCGATTTCAGAATATCATGTAATTCAATATCTATGTCTGCTAGTTGAGTCATTTGCTTTATGAAATTTTGAATTTTAAATTGAAACACATCTCAAATCCAGATTACCACTTCATATCTGGGTAGGTGCGCTGCATGTACTGCATATCAGACAAAATGAAACCCATATGTTCAGTGTGAATTCCTTGCTTACCGCCTTTTTGAAAATAAGGGGTTTCGGGAATATCTAGTGTAGATCCTTTTATCAATGCTGTAATTTCGTTATAATAAGCTGACTTTAAAGGATTAGTATCAACACCATAGCCCGCTTCAGCAATTAATATGTCGTTGTCTGTCATTTGAAATAGCTCGTCAGTATAAACCCAAAGGTCGTTTACTGCTTGTTGAGCTTTAGCTTTACTCTCTTCGGTTCCGTCGCCTAAACGCTTGAGCCAATCTCCAGAAAATCGTTTATGATAAGAAACTTCTTTCAAACTTTTTTTAGCAATCGCTTGAAAGTTGACGTTTTTGGAATTTTCTAATTCTTTCAAAAGCATAAAATGAAACACATCAAAAAAATATTGTCTAACAATGACATAAGCAAAATCTGTATTGGGTTGCTCGACCAAAAGTACATTTTTATACTCTCGCTCTGTTCTCAAAAAAGCAACATCATCTTCAGTGAGATCTTTTGCAGAGAGCTCTGCCACATATTGATAATAACTTCTGGTTTGACCTAACAAATCCAAAGCAATATTTGTCATCGCGATGTCAGTTTCTAAAGTTGGACCGTGGCCGCAAAGCTCTGAGATTCGCTGACCTAAAATCAAGGAATTATCGGCTATGCCGTAGATGTATTGTATTAAATTCTCATTCGTCATTTCAATGTTTTTAAAAAAATATGAATCTTCTCGAATCACTTACATGTGCTCTATATCGTCTGGCAATTCATAAAAAGTGGGATGCCTGTAAGCTTTATCTGCAGCAGGCTCAAACATTTCGCCATTATCCTCTGGATTGGATGCTTTGATATTTTTGGATTCTACCACCCAGATGCTCACACCTTCGCTGCGGCGAGTGTAAACATCTCTTGCGTTTTTTAGCGCCATATCTGCATCGGGAGCGTGTAAACTACCGAAATGACGGTGTTCTAGTCCATTTTTACTTCTAACGAAAACTTCCCAAAGTGGCCAGTTTTTTTTTGACATTGAATTTTATTTAAAATTAAAGCTTTTTATACTGCTTCTTTTACTTCTTTATCAGCCTGCTTTTCAGCATAAGCAACGGCTGCATCTCTCACCCATTCTCCATTATTCCAGGCATTTTTCCTAGCTGAAATACGTTCTTTGTTACACATCCCGTGACCTTTAACGACTTGCCAAAACTCATCCCAATTGATTTCTCCAAAATCATAGTGACCAGTTTCATTGTTGTATTTCAGGTCTTTATCAGGCATTTTGAGACCTAAGATATCAGCTTGAGGTACTGTTTGATCAATAAATTGCTGACGCAATTCATCATTAGTTTTACGTTTCAATTTCCATTTCATGGATTGTGCTGTGTGTACAGATTCATCATCTGTAGGTCCAAGCATCATCAATGCTGGCCACCACCATCTATTCAATGCATCCTGAGCCATATCTTTTTGCTCTTGTGTTCCGTTGCAAAGTGTCATCATAATTTCATAACCCTGTCTTTGGTGGAAACTTTCTTCTTTACAAACTCTCACCATGGCTCTAGCATAGGGTCCAAAAGAAGTACTACATAAAGGAACCTGATTGATAATCGCAGCTCCATCCACTAACCAACCTATTGCTCCAATATCAGCCCAAGTCAAAGTAGGATAATTAAAAATACTCGAGTATTTAGCCTTTCCGGAATGCAACTGATCGTAGAGTTCTTCTCTAGAAATACCTAAAGTTTCGCAAGCTGAATAAAGATATAATCCGTGTCCTGCTTCGTCTTGGACTTTGGCCAAAAGCGCCACTTTCCGTCGCAAAGAAGGCGCTCTTGAGATCCAATTACCCTCTGGCAGCATCCCAACGATTTCTGAATGGGCATGCTGAGAAATCTGGCGAATGTGTGTTTTTCTGTATTTTTCTGGCATCCAGTCTTTAGGCTCAATCTTTTCATCACGAGCAATTTTCGCCTCAAAAATTTCTTCAAGGCTTCGGATTTGCTCATCATTTTCATTCATTTTCTCTCTAGTATTCATAGCATCCTAATTTTTTAAATTCGTAATTTATTCTACACATCAAAATCGACTGTCACTCGTTTAGATGTTGGTATAGCTTGACAGCTCAACACAAAATTTTGTTCAACTTCATCTTTTTCAAGAGCATAATTTACTTTCATTTCAACGTCACCCTCCATCAATTTACACTTGCAAGTACTGCAAACACCTCCTTTACAGGCAAATGGCAAATCAGCACCAGCGGCAAGAGCAGCATCCAAGATGTTTTCGTAATCTTTATTCATTATAAAATGAAACTCTTTCCCTCCATCTAAGATAGTAATTTCAGTACCATCTTCGCGTTTAGCCATGGCGGCTTCCGCTCTTTTTTTATCTTCTTCAGAAATCCCTGTTACAAATAATTCATAGTGAATTTGATTTTTGTTCAGACCTAAAGCGGTGAATTCATCTCGAATCATAAAAATCATCTGTTCAGGTCCACAAATAAATACATCGGTTACCTGATCAATATCAAATACTGAATTGGCGAGCAATTGAATTTTTTCTGGAGTAAATCTTCCGTTCAATAATTCTATATCACGCTGTTCTCTCGTAAGAAAATAAAAGATTTCAAATCTGCCGAAATATTTATTTCGGATTTGCTCAATTTCTTCTTTGAAGATAATGGATTTCGCATTCTTATTCAAGTAAAACAGCTTACAATTTGCATTAGGCTCTTTTGCTAGATGCGTTTTGATCATCGATAACACTGGTGTTATTCCACTTCCAGCGGCGAAAAATAGATACGTGTTTTCGATATCTTCCTTAATATCAACTCCAAAATCTCCACTCGGAGGCATTACTTCTATTATGTCATTAGCTTTCAGTTGCTGGTTCACGTAAGTAGAAAACTTTCCTTCAAAAATTTGCTTTACAGCCACCTTCCATTCATCATCCACTGGGCTAGAACAAAGCGAATACGATCTTCTTACATCTTCACCATTGATGTCTTTCTTTAAAGTTAGATGTTGACCTTGGTGGTATTTAAAATCAGACTTTAAGTCCTCTGGAACATCAAACGTTACTACAGAACAATCTTCTGTTTCCTTGTATACGTCTTTTACTTTTATCGGAAAAAACTTAGCCATTAATTATTAATTTATAATCAAAACTAACGATTGTTAGTTTATTTTTCGAAAAATTGGTGTTAAATTATTTAAGCTGATAAAAACTCTAGAAATTATAGGTGGTATTCCACTTTAGCTTCTATGGATGATTTACGCTTACCGTCGTGTAATGCTTCATCAAGTTTACCCATATAGAAAAAGCCTAAACAGGACTCTCCTTCATTGAAATCAAAAAAACCATCCACCTGATTTTTTAAATCTGGTGAGCTCCAGTAGCCGCCAATTCCAAGTGAACTTGACACTAACCACATATTTTGAACTGCCATAGCCACAGCAGAAATTTCTTCCCATTCTGGCGGCTTGCCTTTTGGACTTCTTTGCATGCAAATGACAATGACCGTATGAGAATGTTCAAATTTGGAAACGATCTTTTTTCTTTTGAAAGACGAAGGTTTGTCTTTCAGTTCTGCATTGGATTCAACCAGATAGTCTGCGAGTTTTAAGCGGCTTTCACCTTGAAGAACTTTGAATCGCCATGGCTCAGTGTTTTTATGATTGGGGGCCCAGTTGGCTGCTTCAAGAATTTGATCTAACTCAGATTTTGAAATCGGTTCAGAGTTAAATTGATTTGGAGAAATCGTCCTCCTCTGCTTTATAAGTTTTAAAATATCCATTGTCGATTTACTTTTTAAATACTTCTAAAATTGCTGATTTTATTCTGTCTCTATCATCATCAGTTAAGTTAGACCCTGAAGGCAAACAAAGTCCGTTTTCAAACAATGTTTCAGCGACATTACTTCCATAAAATGGATACTTTTCAAAAACAGGCTGCAAATGCATGGGTTTCCAAAGTGGTCGGCTTTCGATATTGTAGGTTTCAAGATGTAGGCGCACTTGTTCACGGTTTATTCCATTTGTTTGTTTCGGATCCACTGTGATTGCTGACAGCCAGTGATTACTGAAATAGTCATCCGATGGCTCAGTTAAAACTTCAACTCCATCAATTTCAGAAAAAATAGTTTTATAGAACTGATGCATTACTCGCCTTAAAGCAATATGCTTATCCAAGACTAGCATTTGTCCTCTTCCAATTCCCGCTGAAATATTACTCATCCTGTAATTAAATCCAATTTCAGAATGCTGATAATGCGGTGCCTGGTCTCTAGCCTGAGTTGAGTAAAAAACAGTTTTATCTTTTGATGCTTTATCCTTGCTTACTAGGGCTCCACCGCCAGAAGTCGTAATGATTTTATTGCCATTAAAAGATAAAGCTGCAAAATCACCAAAGGTGCCGCAAGATTTTGATTTATAAGTAGAACCCAAAGATTCCGCGGCATCTTCTATAATCGGAATATCATATTTTGAGGCGACTTCATGTACCTCATCTATCAAATACGGCATCCCATATAAATGAACTGCGATAATCGCTTTTGGTTTTTTGCTTTTAAAAATTCTATCTGTTATTGCTTTTTCAAGTGCTTTTGGACAGATATTCCAAGTTGTAGGCTCACTGTCTACAAAAATTGGAGTTGCTCCCTGATACATAACAGGATTGGCAGAACCACAAAATGTAAAACTCTGGCAAATCACTTCATCTCCGGCAGTCACACCCAACTGAACCAAAGCCAAATGAATTGCGGCCGTTCCACTGCTCAACACAGAAACTTCCTTGTTTTGTCCTATGTATTCCTGCAAATCAGATTCAAAACCGTTGACGTTTGGACCCAAAGGTGCAATCCAGTTTTCTTCAAATGCTTTATTGACAAATTCCTGTTCCTGACCACCCATATGTGGTGAGGATAACCATATTTTTGATAATTCTGAAGTCATTCAAATAAGATTAGTGATAGAAAGGTAAAAGTATTGTTTTAAAAAGTATTTTTATGTCAGTTGTGAATGAAACCTCTCGATAATACTCTAGATTTAACTTCACTTTTTGAGGAAATAAAACCGTGTCATTATAACTTATAGGATCTTCTTGTTGAGCTAAAAGCTTTTCTTCATTCACAAATTTCAAAGATGCATAACCTGTAATTCCTGGTTTTAGCTGAAGTATTAATCGATCATCACCTTTTAATTTATCATAATAACCAGGAATATCTGGCCTTGGTCCCACAAGACTCATCTTACCTTTTAGAACATTGAATAGTTGAGGCAACTCGTCTATTTTAGTTTTCCGAAGTAATTTCAAAAAGGAATGGGATTGACCGTTTTCCTTAATAGTTTTGAATTTATAAACAATAAAATATTCTCCAAATTGCCCTACCCTCTTTTGAAAAAAAATTGGATTGGATTTGTGGATCCATAAAAGTAAAATCCAAATTAAAATCAGAAATGGAATCGAAAGCAAAAGCCCAAAAAAGCTCAGAATAAAATCAAATATTGGCTTTACTACTTTTAAATACATGCGCCTAAAATAAACAAAGCTTTTTACAAATAACAAAGGCCTCAATATAAGATTGAAGCCTTTAATTCAAATATCTAAATTGAATTTAATTTTTTATAAAACGTCTTGTTGTGATTCCTTTTTCAGTTTTGATCTTGACTAAATACAATCCTGTATTTAATGCAGACACATCCAACTGAATTCCTTTTTCCGTAGTGATAAAATCTGAATTCAACTTTTGACCGAGCATCGAGTAGATTTCTACATCAGAAATTGAAGAGTTATTAACGCCGCCAAGATTTAAAAAATCAGTTGCTGGATTAGGGTAAATTCTCACAGAATTTACCAAATAATCATCCTGTCCCAATGTTACTGGAGTCAACATCAATTGGAATCTAGATTGATCATCACTACCCTCAATAGAGCTATCTACAGTAAAATTGTAGGAAAAGTCATCAGTGACTTCGATTTCTTCCTGAAGGTAATTGTCAATCAAAATTAGCTTTTTGTCTTCTGGCAAATAGTCAGAATAGAAAGCTAGTGTGTACTCGTTTTGTTTAAAATTAGCCATAGCCAATTGGATCTTCTCGTCGTTTTCGGGAAAATTCCTTTTATCTATCGACAAAATCTTCTCATTGAATATCACCATATTTTCTCCCGGATTGATCAATTTGTCAGCATCTTCATCTGAAGGTGAAGTTGTAAATTCATCTGAAAACCTCAAACCAACAGCGTCAGCTTCCATGGATCCATTGACAAAATCCTGAGCTTTATAAAGTCTAATATTTATATAAGCCAATTCAGAAGTCGATAGAATTTCTGGTTGTAGTTCGCTAGAAACGATAGCGTTTGGTGAAAACGTCAAACTTGGAGCGCCAGTGAGAGTTTCAATATTTTTCACAAAAAAGGACTGACCTGGAATTAAAAACTTACTAGCATCTGAAGATGAAGGGTTTGGAGCAGAACCATCTAAAGCTACATTGAGGTAACCTCCATTGCCATTATCCCCAGCTATTTGAGCATCCCATACATAAATAAACTCAGTAAGATCTGAAGTTGCAACCTTTGTAAAATCCACTACAGCCTGATAAGGATTGGCTACAAAACTAAATTTATCCGCAAGTGGTGACAAAGCTGGAAGTTGATTTCCCGTCGTTAATTCTCCTGAAAGCATATTTCCTTTGGATATTAAAGTTGTTACTGATGGTCCAGATTGATTATCTGATAAATCAACTTCTTCCCTATCTCCTCTTACCAAAATCCTATAAGGCTTCCCAGCTTGAAGGATATCATTGGTAGAAGTAACGGCTTCCCAGGCAGCTCCATTTGCAGTAGTTGTTACTTGATTGTCATAAACAAATAATCAAGGATTGTCAGTGGTGGTCTCATCAAAACCATTGTTTGCACCTCCTTCTCCAGTAATATGAGTTCCTTGTTGCCAGGATGCTGCAAAGGATTGTCCTCCAACTGGAGAGGTTAAGAAGCGAAATGCACGCTTTGCTGGGATATAACGCTCTACTGTGATTTCTCCGATTAGGTTTGAACTTGTAGCATGAACAAGTTGTGCGCTTCTTGAAGCATCACTTTTGAAAATTAAGTCGCCATCTACTGTTAAATCTCCAGAAATTTCTAAGGTAGAGTTAGAATTTACTTGTAGGCTTGAAGAAGTTGTAATGGTGACATACTTTGACTGTGTGTTATCAGTGATAGTTGCAACACCACTTTGTACATTAATATTGTCTACTAAACGTGAAACACCAGAAGGGTCTTGCGGTGACCATGTGTTATTGAATGTGTAATCAATTGAGGATGGATTTACAATTAATTGAATATCATCAATAGCAATTTCGTCACGATTAGAACTTCCCGAAATGTCATTAGAAGTCCATTTTAAGTACATTATACCATCATCAGCTAAATTAAGACCAGAAATAACTGTATATTTTTCTCTTTTACTCCACACCGGACTTGGATCAGCAGATTCAGTGGTGGCGAAATCGAGTGAAGCCACGTCAGTATAATTGACATTATCAGCAGAATAACTAAAATTGAATGAGTTTGATCTTGGCTGATCATTCAAAACAAAAATCTTGTAGCTTAAAATTAAATCAGTTATCGTTCCTCCAGTTTTGTTTTGAAATCTAAGTATAATACTTCCAGGCGTGAAATCGGATCCACCAGGCTGAACCCCTAGAGCTCTATTTCCAGTAGCTATATCAAAAGCATAAACACCGCCAGTGTTTACTACCCCTGGATTTGTTCCTCTTGCAAAGTCAGCTGAATTATTGTTGTCACCAAAAGCTAAGCTCCCATCACTCATGCCAGTCATTGTAATAGCATTGGAGTTTAATTGACCAGCTGAAGGTGACGGGGCAAAACCAGTACCATCGAATTGTCCATTATTAACTCCGGCAACTGTGTTATCAAAATCGATAGTAAAAGGAGTATCAACTTGGTCTATTTGCCAGCCGGTTTGACCGTAAATAGTTGAGACCATCAACAAAGCAAAAAAAACTAAAAATGTTTTAAGTAAAGTTGTTTTCATAAATAATTGATTTGGAATAAAATGTAGAATCAAAACTACAAATTTAACTTATCAAAACACAAATCAGAGATCATTAAAATATCAATTTATGGCAAAAAATACGACTTAGTTTATAATGCCACGGAGAAGTATCTCTGTTATATCATTTTTTAGTTGTTGTCCATCAATACCACTTCGTTTTCTATACCAGGAGTGCAAAGTTCTGAGCGTAGACAGGAGTGAAAACAAAATAACTTCAGCGTTTTTAGATTTTAATTCTCCATTTTCCACACCTTCAGAAATAATTTTTCGCAGATCTTCTTCATAAGCATTTCGAAGTTGTAAAAAAGTTTGGTGATGTTCTCCTTCCAGGTGAACCCAATCATTATTTACAATAGCGATTGCTTCAGGATTTCGTAAAGTAATATCAATATGGTGATTGATCACTGCTTCCAAACGGGTTTTAGCATCCACTTCCAGTTGTTTTACCAACTCCATTTCATCAGTAAAATAATGAGCCACTCCAAGAATAATTTCAGCTAAAATTTCTTCTTTAGAACTGATATGATTATAAAGGCTTGCCGCTTTGAAGTCCATAGCTTTAGCCAAATCCCGCATACTTACGGATTTATAGCCACGTTCTCTAAACAGGGTTTTAGCGAATTTTATAATTTCCTGTCTTCGGGTCATAATTTCGGAAATCTCATAAAAGGATATTTCTCAGTCAATTCCTTTTTGAATTTATATTGATAAGCTTTAAGTTTTTCAAAAGCTTCTCCTTTACTTTCAGATTGTCGGTGAGCTAAAGATTTTTGGAGTTTCTCCACTTTAGTCATGTCAGCATAAATAGCTTGGGGAATAAAATTCGTTTTGAATCTTTCCCAAATTAAATCTACGGCTAATGTGCTAGGGTGAATCAAATCCCGGTCATAAAATCGGTAATCCCTCAATTCATCCATCATTAACTCGTAAGAAGGAAAATAAGTAGAATTTGGTTCTTTCTCTAAAACTTGATGCAAAGCTACCAAAAGATGGGCTTTGCTTCTCTGATTTTCGACAATACCATCTTTAATATGTCTCACTGGAGACACCGTAAAAATAAAATTGACTTCGGAATTAGCTTTCCGACATAATTTTATGAGCCGCGTCAATATGTCTTGATGATCTATAACTGAAGTTAATTGCTTTTCAAACTCATGCTGAGGAACTTTATGGCAGTTGGCAACCAACTGACCTGATGTCAAATGCTTATAGACAAATGAAGTTCCAAGTGTAATTATAATATGAGTTGATTTTTTTATAGCTTTTTTTAAATCTTCTTTTGCCGAATTTAATACTGCTAAAGTTTCAGTTTCAGAAATCCTACTTAACCTGGAGTGCGAGTAAAACGACTGCCACTTTTCATTAAAAAGAAAAACATCATCACTTGTAAACATTTCATCGCTTAAAGACTTCTCAACCACATTCAAAATCGCTTGTGGATGGAACAGGATTCCAAAAGGATTGCTTGTGTATCTAAACTTATAGTAATCTAATTTCTTACTGATGTGTTCTGCAAAACAAGACCCCAAACACATAACTTTCGAGTTGTAGTCTACAGGATTATCAAAAAGGTTTACAGTTACTTCAGTAGTCAATTTCATACTAGCCAGCGGTTTTGTTTTGCTCTGCTATGGTTTTTGCTTCTTGAAGAGCTTTTGGAATTCCTTCAGGATTTTTTCCTCCAGCTGTTGCAAAAAAGGCTTGACCACCACCACCGCCCTGTATGTGCTTACCCAAAGATTTTATAATTTTTCCAGCATTCCAGCCATCTGTATCGACTAGTGATTTTGAAATATAGCAAGCAAGCAAAGCTTTACCATTTGCTTCGGCTCCCAAAACAATAAAAACATGGTCTTGTTCACCTCCTATCTGAAAAGCTAAATCCTTCATCGCTCCCGCGTCCAAATCTACTTTGTGAGCAACAAAATTGAAACCGTTGATTTGCTTCAGTTGAGATTGAAGTTCAGCTTTAATTTGCTTTAATTTCAGTTGATTTAATTGCTCGACTTCTCGCTTCAACTGCTGGTTCTCATCTTGGAGAGATTCTACTGACTTTAATATATCCTGCGGTTGATTCAGAATAGATTTTACTGAATCCAAAAGTTGAGATTCTTTGGTTAAAAAGGTTTTTGCAGCTTCAGAAGTAATCGCTTCAATGCGGCGAATTCCAGAAGCCACAGAAGATTCATTTTTGATGATAAAATGCCAAAGTTTTGCTGTATTGTTGACATGAGTTCCTCCACATAATTCCATAGAATTTCCAAACTGTACCATTCTTACTTTATCGCCATATTTCTCACCGAAGAGAGCAATCGCTCCTTTTTCAATAGCTTTATCGTAGGAAATTTCTCGTTCCTCTTCAAAAGCAATTGATTCTTCAATTCTGGCGTTTACCAGATATTCTACAGCATTAAGTTCTTGTTCGGTTAATTTGGAGAAATGGGAGAAATCAAATCTCAAATAGTCTGAATTTACCATAGAGCCTTTCTGCTCCACATGAGTTCCGAGAACTTCTCGCAATGCCTGATGAAGCAAATGAGTAGCCGTATGGTTGGCAGCCGTTTTTTGCCTCAGAGCAACATTAACTACTGCTTTAAATTCCTCATTTAAAGATGACGGCAAAGTCTTGGAAAAATGAATGATTTGGTTGTTTTCCTTTTTGGTATCAAGAATATATACCTTGTTACCATCATTGGATTCTATACAACCTTTGTCACCAACTTGGCCTCCACCCTCAGGGTAAAATGGAGTCTTATCAAATACCAACTGATACTGTTCTCCGTCTTTTTTGGAAGTAACTTTTCTATATTTTACGAGCTTTACTTTAGCTTCAGTCTGGTCGTATCCTATAAATTCACTGCTGTTTTCCTGAAGTAACTCTACCCAATCTTCAGAACTTGTTTGCGCAGCATCTTTGGATCTTTTCTTCTGTTTTGCCAGCTCTTTTTGAAATGCTTCGAAGTCTAATTTATAGCCCTTTTCACTTAAAATCAGACTGGTTAAATCGATAGGGAAACCAAATGTATCGTAGAGCTCAAAAGCCTTTTCGCCACTGATGGTTTTGGAAGCAGATTCTTTCATCAGGTTATCAAGCAGACCGAGACCTTGTTCCAAAGTTTTCAAAAAGGATTTTTCCTCTTCGCGAATTACGTTTTTGCAAAGCTCAGCTTGAGATTGTATTTCTGGAAAAGCTTCGCCCATCTGTTTGGACAACACATCTACAAGTTGATAAATGAATGCTGTTTTCGCATTCAAAAAAGTAAATCCATAACGAATGGCTCGTCGCAAAATCCTACGAATTACATAACCTGCGCCTGTATTACTAGGCAATTGACCATCAGCAATGGCAAATGCTACCGCTCTGACGTGGTCTGCAATCACTCTTATGGCGATATCAATCTCTTCTGATTCACCATAAAATTTATTTGTGACACTTTCTATTTCTTTAATAATTGGTGTAAATACATCTGTATCATAATTGGAAGTTTTATCCTGCATCACCATACACAGACGTTCAAAACCCATGCCTGTGTCTATGTGCTTTGAAGGAAGCATTTCCAAACTTCCGTTTGCTTTACGATTGTATTGAATAAAAACTAAATTCCAGATTTCCACCACTTGAGGATGATCTTGGTTCACGAGATTTTTACCTAGAGTTTCAGCTTTTTCTTTATCAGACCTTATATCAACGTGAATTTCGGAAGCAGGACCACAGGGACCCTGGTCTCCCATCTCCCAAAAGTTATCCTTTTTATTGCCGAGAAGAATCTTGTCCTCATCAACTAGGGCTTTCCAAAATTCATAAGCCTCAGTATCCTTCTGAAGCTCGTCCGCTTCATCTCCTTCGAAAATAGTGACGTACAAGTTTTTCTTATCAATTTTAAGAACTTCTGTCAAAAACTCCCAAGCCCACTCTATAGCTTCTTTTTTAAAATAATCTCCAAAACTCCAGTTTCCCACCATCTCAAACATCGTGTGGTGATAGGTGTCTTTTCCTACTTCTTCAAGATCGTTATGTTTTCCACTTACGCGTAGACACTTTTGAGAGTTAGTTACTCTTTTGGAACTCGGTTCAGAATTACCTAAAAAATAAGGTTTAAATTGATTCATCCCCGCATTAGTAAACATAAGCGTTGGATCTTCCTTTAAAACAATTGGTGCAGAATCTACAATAGTGTGAGATTTGCTTTCAAAAAATTCTAAAAATTGACGTCGAAGAAGTATTGATTTCATAAAGTCTGAACTGAATTTATTTTAAAGTGTTTCAATTTTAAGCTATATTTGTAGGTTACAAAATAGTATTTTGACACCTGACAGGTGCAAAAATACTATAAAATTAAAGAATGAGTAAAGTAAAATATTACTACGATAGTGAAACTTTATCCTACCGCAAAATTGAACCCAAGAAGGGTAAAAACCTTGCGCTAGGGGTCTTATTCTTGGTTGGAATAGTTGCCATGAGTTTCGTTTTAGCATTGGTATATCTCAATATTCCAAATGTTGAAACCCCCAAAGAAAAAGCCTACAAGAGGGAGGTTGAAAACATGAGATTTCAATATGAATTATTGAACAAACGCATGGAAGAAGTGGTGGGGGTTTTGGAAAATGTAGAAGACAGGGATAACAACATCTATAGAGTTTATTTTGAAGCGAACCCCATTACCGAAGAACAGCGAAGATCAGGATTTGGTGGTGTAAATCGATATAAAAATTTAGAAGGTTATGAAAATTCTGAAATCATAACTGAAACAACAAAAAATCTAGATCAATTGTCTAAAAGACTTATTATACAATCTAAGTCACTTGATGAAATAGCAACATTAGCCAAAAACAAAGAAGCTTTACTAGCCTCAATTCCAGCTATACAGCCTGTAAAAAATGATGATTTAAAACGCATGGCTTCAGGTTTTGGTAAACGAATGCATCCCATTTTAAAATATCCAAAAATGCATAATGGTATGGATTTTTCTGCTCCTACCAGTACAGAAGTTTTCGCCACAGGAAATGCAGTAATTAAAAAAGCAAGGCGATCAAGCGGTTTTGGTAATTTGATTGTTCTTGACCATGGTTTTGGATATGAAACTTATTATGCTCATTTAAACGAATTTAAGGTAAGACCTGGGCAAAAGGTAAAGCGAGGAGAAATCATAGGTTTTGTTGGAAATACAGGTCTCTCAACAGCTCCACATTTACACTACGAGGTTCATAAAAATGGGAAAGTAGTAAACCCCATTAATTTCTACCATGGAGATTTAACGGCAGAAGAATATGATATAATGTTGAATCAATCTGCTCTAGAAAATCAATCTCTAGACTAATGGAACACCGTCTCGGAGACAAACTCTATTATTCTATCGGAGAAGTCGCAAAGGCCTTTAACGTTAATCCATCCTTGATAAGGTTTTGGGAAAAAGAATTTGATGAAATTCAACCTAAAAAAAACGCAAAAGGAAACAGGAAGTTCTCGCAAGATGATCTCAAAACCATAGAGTTTATTTACCATTTGGTTAAAGAACGTGGTTTCACCTTAGAAGGTGCAAAAACGCATTTACGCGAAGACAAAAAAGAAATACTTTCAAAATTTGAATTGATAAGCAAATTGAAAGCCATAAAATCTGAACTTATCTCAATCAAAAATCAACTTTAATAAAACCAAAAAAATGAAAAAGTGGTTAATTCCAGTAATCGTCATCGTTGTTGTAGTATTTGGCTTATACAGCTGGACCAAAGGCTTCAACAATACTGCTGTCACAATGCAAGAAGAAGCAAAAACAGCATGGAGTAACGTTGAAAGCGCTTATCAACGTAGAAATGATCTTATAGGTAATCTCGTCAAAACCGTACAGGGTGCAGCAGATTTTGAGAGAAATACGTTGACAGAAGTTATCGAGGCTAGAGCTAAAGCTACCTCTGTAAACATCAATGCTGATAATCTTACACAGGAAAACATTCAACAATATGAGCAAGCTCAAGGTGGATTAAATTCAGCATTATCCAGATTATTAGTAAGTGTAGAACGTTATCCTGATTTGAAATCCAATCAAAATTTCATGAATCTTCAAACTCAGCTAGAAGGCACCGAAAACAGAATCAATGTGGAAAGAAATCGCTACAATTCGACTGTTGGCGAATACAATACGCACTTGAAAAAATTTCCTAATTCTATTTTTGCAGGATGGTTTGGCTTCGAAGAAATGTCGAGATACTCTGCCGATGAAGGTTCTGAAAATGCTCAGGAAGTAGAATTTGATTTTAATTAAAAATACAAATCCATGAAAGTATCTGAATTTATAAGCCCGGAAGATGAAAAGGAAATTATTGAGGCCATAAAAGAAGCAGAGCTTAATACCTCTGGTGAAATACGGGTGCATATTGAACATGAATGTACTGGTGATAGATTTGATCATGCTTTGGAAATTTTTGAAAAATTGGAAATGCATAAAACAGAACTTTCCAATGGAGTTTTAATTTATGTCTCGATAGATGACCATCAGCTTGTCATTTTGGGCGATAAGGGCATAAATGATGTCGTTCCAAAAGGATTTTGGGAGAGCACAAAGGATGAAATCATCAATCAGTTCAAAAAAAATAATTACAAGCAAGGTTTAGTAAATGGGATTTTAGAAGCAGGGAAGCAACTCAAGCAGCATTTTCCTTTTCAATCTGATGATACAAATGAACTGGATAACGAAATTTCTAAAGGATAATTTATGAAGTCACTAAAACAAGTACTTACATATTCAGCAATAGCACTACTGTGTTTTAGCTTTAATGGTTTTTCTCAAATTACAATTCCTGAAAAGCCGTCCAAAGAAATGGCTGTTTATGATGGTGCCGATATTTTTAAAGACAATGAAGAACAACAGCTAAGGCAAAAACTAGAAACCTATGCAGACACAACTTCCACTCAAATAGTAGTAGCCACCATCAACTCACTTAATGGAGAGTACATTGGAACGTATGCTGCAGATTGGGGAGATGCCTGGGGTATTGGACAGGAAGGCAAAGACAATGGATTGCTTATTTTAATCGCTAAAACCGATGCTAAAATCTGGTTTTCGACAGGTTATGGTTTAGAGCCTTACCTCACCGATGCGACGACAAAAACCATTACTGAAAATATAGTTCTTCCAGAATTCAGAAAAGGAAATTATTACGAAGGCATAAATCAAGGTACAACAGCAGTTTTTGAGGTTCTTGCTGGACGATTTGATGCCTCAGAAATTCAGGATAAATCAAATGAAAGCACATGGCCTTTTGCCATTTTTCCTATACTTATTTTTATCGTCATTTTTATCCTTGTGAGAAAAAGAAATAAAGGTGGCGGCCCAGGTAGTGGAAACAATAGACGCGGCCCTGACCTACTCGACTTTCTTATTCTTGGCAGCATGGGAAGAAGCATGGGGGGTGGTAGTTTTGGCGGCGGATCCTCTGGAGGATTTGGCGGAGGCGGCGGATTTGGCGGTGGATTTGGCGGTGGTGGCTTCGGCGGCGGCGGAGCTGGCGGAAGCTGGTAATCTCCAAACAGAGATTTTTATCTCATGATGTAATTAAATTTGAAATTTCAAACTTGAGAATTTCAAATTTCATTCTCCTGTAAGAAGAATAAGATTCGAATCTATTGATTGAATTCAAATTTTGAATTTGATTTACTTTTAATTAAATCGCATTCTTGATGCATTTGGATCCTTACCTCCAAATTTGCTAAACTTATAAGTGAAGCTCAGCATGAAATAACGCTCAAGAATCAATTGATCTGTGTCTTGAACAAAGTCGTCACCCGTTTGTCTTCGGGTACCAATATTTTGATCTAATAATTCGTAAACTTTAAATTTTAGAGTAGCATTATCTTTAAGGAATTGATAGCCTAAACTCATGTTCCATTGCAAGGATGTAGATCTAAAATCTGCAGCAACATTTCCATATATAAAATAAGTGATATCATTACCAAACACAACATTTCTTGGCCAATAAGTAGTGGCTTCCAGAGAAAAATTCAAATTGGTAAATTCATCATTCCTGTTGGCATTTATATTGTATTTCCTCAAGTTGTAATCTATACCAACACCAGGATTTAAAGTAATCATCTCATCTTTTTCATAAGTCAATCCTACTCCAGGAGAAACGACATAATTTTCACTTTGAAATTGTTGCCCGTTTGTAAAACCTAAAGTCTTAGCATATTGGCCTGAAAGATTTCCTCTTAATCTATAGGTATCTTTATTTTCTGCTTTAAATTGTTTACTATAATAAAAACTTGCATTTGCATCCTGACCACCGCTTATATTGTCAAAGGTTGTAGTTCTCAATAAATCCTCATCTGTTACAGAAACAGAAACCACTTGATCTTGCACATAGCCATAAGACATATAAAATCCGTAACCAGACCTGGACTTAAAATCAAAATTATTGAAACTGATATTTAAATTTTGATTGAAAGATGGTTTCAAGTTAGGATTTCCTTCAATAAAATTGAGTGGGTCAGTTTGGATTCGCACCGGTTGGAGTTGTTGAATGGAAGGAATATTATTACTATTTCTATAATAAATACTGATGCGCTTTGAACGTTCAAATTCATACCTCAAATTAGCGCTAGCAAATAAATTATTGAAATCATTATTAAATCCCACATTTTGAATCAAGTTCTCAGTCCTTAACTGTGTGTTTAATCAACCTACATTAAAACCAGTTCTTAATTTATCGCCTTCATAGCGCAATCCAACATTAGGGATATGTGTTTCACCTTTGACTTTAAAATTATTGCTCAATTCTGAATTAAAATCTGAGTAGGAATTTGTGTTCTCATCAAAGTCAAAAACACTTCTTTTATTTTTACTAGATTCAACTTCATAAGAATATTCAATATCCAAGAATAATTGGTCAGTCATAACAGATCGGTAGCGAGTTTCAAATTGATACGTATCTGAGTTGTTGTCTTCTGATATTAATTGATCCTGAATTTCTGTATTTGAATTATTTCCAAAGGTTTCACGACTGGAAAAGAAAAAATTATCACTTTCGCTTTTATTGTTTTCATTCTCTAGTGAGAAATTCAAAAAAGCACCTCTGCTTCCAAATTTTCTAGTAACGGATAAATCATTACTAAAAGTGGTATTTAAATTGTTATTCCGATTTTCAGTTTCAGAAGTATTAATAAGGTTCTGATTATCGTCTAAGGATTCAGATAAGCTTGAACTCTGTGTGGTTCCTTTATTAATATTGATCGAAGGTCTTATGTTTATTCTTGTTAAGGTATCTGGCTTAAATGAGAAATTGACATTTCCTCTGTGAGAATCATTATCTCTAGTTGAATTACTTTCAGAATTGGTGAAAAAGGTACGGTCTGGTAAGATGTTCTCTCTTCTGGTTGAAGTTCTCGTATCGGTATTATTACTGCCGAAAAATAGTCTGAAGAGACCTCGTATTTTTTATCCCATTCGTTGACAAAATTCAAACCAGCAGTTTCAAATTTGGTAATTCCATTATTTTTATTTCCAAAGCTTATTCCGTTTATTCCAAAACTTCCAGTGCTCGACCTGGTAATGGTTCTCGCCCTTCGACCCATGGCATCAAAAACTTCATCAAAGGTAAAACCACTACTGTTTATGTTATTTTAACTTGCCAACACACTCAACCGCATATCATCCTCAAAATAGTTACCAATCCCGCTCATTTCGTACCTTTCGTCTGCCCCCCCTCCAACGGTAGCTCGAGAAAAATAACCTTTATTTTTGTCCTCATCGATGGTAATGTTGACGGTTTTGTTTTCAGAATCTCCTTCTTCTCCAGTGAATTCCTGAGACTGAGTTTTTGTGTCCACTACCTGAATCTTACTGATGATTTCTTTGGGTAAATTTTTTGTAGCGATTTTAGGATCATTTCCAATAAACTCTTTACCATTTACCAATATTCTCTGGACAGGTTTGCCATTAACAGTGGTATTTCCTGCAGCGTCCACTTCTACACCAGGCAATTGCTTCAGAGTTTCTTCCAAATTAGCGTCTGGTCGTGTTTTAAAAGAAGCTGCGTTAAATTCAAGCGTATCTTTTTTGATAGTGATCGGAGAACGATTGACATTGACAATAACTTCATCGAGGTTGCTCGCCAGCTCTTTCAGCGGAATGTTTCCCAAATCAATTTTATTAGTTGTAAGATCAATTAACCTAAAATAGGCTTGCATTCCTGTATAGCTAATATTGAGTCTTGAGCTAGCCTCTTTAGTTTTGAAGATAAGCTCAAAGTTTCCAGAATTATTTGAGATCGTATAATTCAACAACGTTGAATCTTTAGGACTTTCTATAAATATAGTTGCAGAACTCAAGCCTCCGGAAGTAGTACTGTCCAGAACTTTACCAGTGATAAGGTATTCCTAAGAATTTGAATGTAAAAAAGTGAATAGTAGGATTGAAACTATTAATATTTTCTTCATGATAGAATTAATTAGTCAACCCTAAGACTCCAAAAACAATTCAACGTTTAAATTAGTTATAAAAAAGTCAAACTTTTTCTAACTCTACTTCTTCCTCATGTAAATTGAGATCGGCACTCCTTTAAAATCAAATTCTTGTCTCAGTTTATTTTCAAGAAAACGCTTGTAAGGATCTTTTACGTACTGTGGAAGGTTACAGAAAAACGCAAACTGAGGCTGCGGTGTTGGTAACTGAGTGATGAACTTAATCTTCACATACTTACCCTTCAAAGCTGGTGGTGGATTTTCAGCGATGATCGGCAACATGATATCATTCAGCAATCTGGTTTTTATCTTGGTGCTTCTGCTTTTGTAAACGTCAACAGCAGTTTCAATAGCTTTAAAAATTCGTTGTTTATTTAAAACTGAAATAAATACAATAGGAACATCTACAAAAGGGGAAATTTCCTGGCGAATTTTGGCTTCGAATTCTTTCATGGTATTGGTACCTTTTTCTACCAAATCCCACTTATTCACCAAAATTACAACGCCTTTTCTGTTTTTTTCTGCCAACCAGAAAATACTTTGGTCCTGACCTTCAAAGCCACGGGAAGCATCCAAAACAATCATGCAAACGTCTGCATTTTCGATGGCTCTTACGCTTCGCATGACCGAGTAGAACTCAAGGTCTTCTTTAACTTTAGCTTTTCGTCGAATTCCAGCAGTATCAACAAGCTTGAAATCGAAACCAAATCTATTATAACGTGTATCAATCGAGTCTCTGGTCGTTCCAGCAATATCAGTAACGATGTAACGCTCTTCGCCTAGCAAAGCATTGATAAATGAGGATTTTCCAGCATTTGGACGTCCTACGATGGCAAATTTTGGTAAGTCTTCATCAACTTCAATCTCGCGTTCTGGAAGTTTCTCAACAATAGCGTCCAGTAATTCTCCCGTTCCTCCACCACTCGTAGCAGAAATCGAATAGTATTCTCCAAGTCCTAAATTATAAAATTCAAGCGCATCGGTTCTGTTTTTATTGGAGTCTACTTTATTTACACAAAGCACAACTGGTTTATTCACCCGGCGAAGCAATTTTGCCACATCCTCATCCATCGGCGTAATTCCAGAAATTACATCCACTACAAAAACAATCACATCCGCCTCATCGATAGCCAATTCTACCTGCTTGTCAATTTCCTTTTCAAACACATCATCACTCCCTACAATATATCCGCCTGTATCGATAAGCGTAAATTCGCGACCATTCCAATCGGATTTTCCATAATGTCTGTCACGCGTAACGCCACTTACAGAGTCTACAATGGCTTCTCTACGCTTTATCATTCTATTAAAAAGGGTAGATTTCCCTACGTTTGGTCGACCTACAACGGCTACAATGCTATTCATTTTAAAATTTTAAATAATTTGCAAAGGTACATTAAATATTTATGCAAATTTTAGAAGGTCTTAATTTGCGATTTATTCTGATTTTGATACGTGACGAATTTATACTCTGCGATACATTGCTTTGACGTACCCACCAAATTCTTGATCTGTATTTAAGTTAGAAACTAAAGACTTTAAATTGAAATGTGTTTTATAAGGATCCAACCGCTTTAGCTAACTGAACACGACGAGAACTTGGAAATTTTATTTAATTTTCAACCTTTAAAAGAATTTATGGCTGAATTGATAAATATTAAGGAGCTAAATGAGCAACTTCAACTCAAACCGAGTTTCAAAGTTGAAGTTGCTGATTTGAATATTGTAGATCAATTTTCAGTCAAAAAAGATGATTTTGATAATGCTATTGTTATAAAACGCTTAGATGAACATGTCTGGTTATCTATTCCAAAAAAAGATAGGAAGTATTTTTCTCCTCGACTACACATTGAAATTGAACAAAAAGAACAGTCATGCGTTTTACACTGCACTTTTGGTCCAGACCCAGATTTATGGACTATGTTTATGTTTGTCCACTTCTTTTTAGGATTATCCTTTACAGGACTTTTAGTTTGGTTTTATACCAATATGACATTAGATAAGTCCAATACTCTCGTTTATATTTTAATGGCACTGATTATCATATCCTGGATAGCTCTTTATCTTTTCGCAAGAAAAAATCGTCAGAAAGCTACACCACAATCCAAACAACTGTTAAAAGCATTGTCTGAATTTATTGGTTAATTATTATCATATCCGAACCTTTTAAGCTGATTGGGATTGTTCCTCCAGTTCTTGTTGACTTTTACATAAGTCTCCAAATGAATTTTCTTGTCAAAAAACTTTTCCAAATCTTTTCTAGCCTCTGTACCTACTCGTTTTATCGCGGAACCTTTGTGCCCAAGAATAATTGCTTTCTGAGATTCTCTCTCCACCATGATAATACTTCTGATACGGATAATCGAATCTGATTCTTCAAATTCTTCAGTTTCTACCTCAACACTATATGGAATTTCCTTTTTGTAGTGCATCAGAATTTTCTCACGAATTTTTTCATTCACGAAGAAACGCTCAGGCTTATCTGTCAACTGATCTTTTGGATAAAAGGCTGGAGATTCTGGAAGGAGTTCCAAGATTCTATTAAAAACTTCGGATACGCCAAAGTTTTCCAAGGCTGAAATGGCGAAGATTTCTGCATTAGGAAGTTGTTCCTGCCAATGCTTTTGCTGTTCCTTCAATAATTCTTCATTTCCTTTATCTATTTTATTCAGAAGTAAAAGAACAGGCATTTCTGCATGTTGAATTTTTTTAAAAAAATCCTCATCTTTTAACGCCTTCTCCCCTAGTTCAACAAGATAAAGAAGAACATCTGCATCTTGAAAGGCAGATTTTACAAAGTTCATCATAGAGTTTTGCAACTCATAAGCAGGTTTCATGATGCCTGGAGTATCACTAAAAACCATCTGGAAATCTTCACCGCTTACAATCCCTAATATTCTATGTCTTGTTGTCTGAGCTTTGTTGGTAATGATAGAAAGCTTCTCTCCTACAAAGGCGTTCATCAAAGTTGACTTTCCCACGTTCGGGTTCCCAATGATGTTGACAAATCCTGCTTTATGTGTTTTAGTTTCGATGGTATGTTTTTTTAATTTCTACAAAAATAAACAATTCAATGCAACCTATCGGTTTCAAACTTGAGTTGAAACTGTATATTTGCTAAAAATCTATTCCATGAAAAAAATATTAATTGCTCTTGTTTTATTTTGCTCAATAAGTGTAATCGCTCAGTCTGATTCTGATTTTACTTACACAGAGTTTCACGAACCTAAATTAAATGTTGGTTATCTTATTTTAGGAAACTTCGATGTGACTTATGAATATTTGCTGAGTGAAGAGTCAGGTGTAGGCGTTAACCTGATGGTTCCTTTTGATGATTATGTAGAGTGGAATATCAACTATAACCTCACAGGGTATTACCGATTTTATTTTGGAGATAACTATGCAGATGGTTTTTTTGGTGAGATTTTTGCCAATTTGAATGATGTCCGGGACACACTACCCAACCAAAATGGCGGAGAAGTAAGAGATGATGTTACAGACCTGGCCTTAGGCCTTAGCGGTGGTTACAAATTAGTTTCCAGTGGTGGAGTTGTCTTAGAAGTATTCCTAGGTGGAGGACGAAACCTATTTAACGAATTTAATTCTGAGCGGAACTTTGATTTTGTTCTTAGAGCTGGTCTAAATTTGGGATACAGATTTTAATATAAACAGTTTTTATCTTGAGCCAAACCGACTTTCAGAAAAACTCCAAAATATTCAGTCTCCTTTTTGAGGGCATCTCCGAAGGAATAATTGTGGTAGATGAAACTCAACATGTTGTTGAAATTAATTCAGCTACACAAGATATGTTTGGATATGATAAGAAAGAATTAATAGGAAAACATTTAGATGCTCTTATTCCAAAGAAATACAGAGCAAATCATCACAAACACGTAGATAAATTCATAGACAATTCTGAAAAAAGGCAGATGGGTCATGGAAGAAACCTACACGGTTTAAAGAAAAATGGCGAAATTTTCCCTGTAGAGGCTGGTCTCAATCCATTTATTTTTGATGGTAAGCGTTATGTCATGTCATTGATAAGTGATATCACTGAACGACAAAATCAAAAACTTGAGATTGAAGAACTTAATAAGGATCTTGAAGAAAAGATTGAACAGCGTACAGAAGAGCTAAAGTTAACAATAAACGAGCTTCAGGATCTCAACTCAAAGCTAGGAAGTGAAATTTTGAAGCGTAAGGAGGCAGAAGCCAAAACTAAAAAGGCACTACAAAAGGAAATAGAACTGAATGAGTTGAAAACCAAATTTCTGTCCCTTGTTTCTCATGAGTTCAAAACGCCACTAAGCGGCATTCTCACCTCTTCCACGTTGGCCAAAAAATACACAGAAACCAAACAACAAGAGAAGCGAGAAAAGCATCTCAATACCATAAAAAATAAAGTCCATTATCTTACTGGAATTCTTAACGACTTTTTATCGATTGAACGTCTAGAATCTGGAAAAGTCACTTATAAATTTGAAGAGTTTAGCCTCATCACTCTTGTCAACGAAGTGATTTACAATGCCAATGTCACCTTAAAAGATGGACAAGAGATCATTTACCCACGTCATCTGGAAGACATTAGTTTAAGACAAGACAAGCATGTTCTGGAATTGATTTTATCCAATTTATTGAGCAATGCTATAAAATATTCTTCAGAAGATACTACAATTCATTTTGAGGTTGAAACCTCTGATGATCACTTAATCAAACTCAGAATAAAGGATGAAGGAATGGGCATTCCAAAAGAGGATCAAAAACATATCTTTGAACGCTACTTTAGGGCAGAAAATGCTCTTAATAATCAGGGGACTGGGATAGGTTTGAATATTGCAAAAGTTCATCTTGAAAACCTGAACGGTTCTATTTGTTTTGAATCTCAAGAAGGTAAAGGCACCATATTTTATATAGAAATTCCCAAGGTCCATGAGTAAAAAGATTTTATTAATAGAAGATGATAAGACAGTAAGAGAAAACACTGCAGAACTTCTTGAACTGTCCAATTATAAAGTAGAAACGGCTTCAAATGGAAAAATAGGTGTGGAAAAAGCTCCGGTTTTTCAGCCAGATGTTGTAATATGTGATATTATGATGCCAGAAATGGACGGTTACCAGGTTTTAGAAAATCTGTCTAAAGATGACTCCTTACGAAAAATACCCTTTATTTTTCTCTCAGCTAAAACAGACCATAAAGACGTAAGAAGAGGAATGAATCTTGGTGCTGATGATTATCTAACCAAACCTTTTGAGGAAGAAGAATTAATAGATGCTATTGAGAGCAGACTTGCAAAAGCAGATATTTTGAACTCGCCTCAAACCAAACAACAAACAGGCTCACACTTGCAGTCTTTTGAAGCTTTGAAAGAAATTTTTAAAAGCGAGCCAGTCAAAAGCTTTGCATCTGGAGAAACAATTTTTGAAAGTGGAAAAACTTCAAATTCAATATACCTCATTGAAAAAGGGGTAGTAAAAACTTACAAGCTCGACGAAAACGGAAAAGAACTCATCACTGCTATCCATAAAGTAAATGACATTTTTGGAAATTTAAGTTTTACAAAGCAATCTAGTTTTTCTGAATTTGCTTCCGCAATGGAGAATGCTTCACTCTTTGAGATATCAACAGAAAAAGTCAAAGACCTCTTCTATCAACATCCCCAGGTTATGTTTGAATTCATAGATCAACTTGGCGATCACCTAAGTGAGACCAAGTCTCAATTGATGGACATGGCTTACAGCTCAGTAAGAAAAAAAACAGCTCAAAGCATTTTACTATTTTCTGAACGGTTGAAAAAAAACAAACTCAGCCAGATTCGAATTTCAAGAGCAGATCTTGCAGCTGTCGCGGGAATAGCTTCAGAAAGCTTAATACGAACACTTTCCACCTTTAAAAAAGAAGGTATTATTGAAGTTGAAGGAAGAAACATCAAAATAAATGATTTTGAAGCTTTGGAAAAAATTGTATAAAAAACTCAATTAAATAGGTCCAATAAAAGGGAATCTGATTTTTATCATATTTTGAATTTGACTCTCCATATACATTTGCATTCATAGAATTCTATCTATGAATGTAGTATTGCTTTCAGACTTTTCTTCTGCATCCACCCATATGTTGGATTATGCCGCAACGCTTTTTAAAAATCAAAAGGTTAATTTTACAATTTTACACATAAAAACACCTTGCGAAAGCAAAAGCTGTAGCGGAAAATGCAGTGTCGTTTTCAATCAAAAATTGAAGAAAGATCAAAATCTTCTGGAGTTGAATGGCTATCATATTGACCAAATACAAATAAAATTTATAGAAGGCGCCTATATTGAAAGTATACGCAATGTTATAGCAGAACAACACACAGATTTAATTATGCTCGGGAATTCCAACAAAGGCGACTATAATACTGGCCTTTTCTTTGACAAAAAAACACTAGAGATCATTACGAAAGTGAAATGTTCGGTTGTTTTGGTTCCTGAAGAAGCAACTATTAAACTGCCGCAAAAAGCATTATTACCAACAGATTTTTCAATTACTTCTGATTATAGTATTTTTAATATTTTGACCTCTCTACCTTTTGTCAACCAAACCCATCTTTCCCTTCTCCCAACCGGCTTAAATAAAACTTTAGGCCCAAACAGAAAACATTCTAAAGAATTAATTTCTAAAGTAATAAACTCTTTAGAATTTAAAAGCGTGAAAGAAATTTACTCTACTAACAAAGCTTCTTGTATTGATGGCTTTGATTTGGTTATGGTCATGGCTAAAAATTTGAGCATTTTTCAGGATTTATTTAGCACTTCCAAAAGCTCGCTTTGTCGTCCAGAAATACCTATTCTATTCTTGCACGATTCCAGGAAGTTATAAGACTTAATATTCAGCTGATGATTTTTTGTTTAATTTCAAAAATCCTAATCAATTGTATATGAAAATTTATTTGCGCTACATTCTTATTTTTCTAATTTTAATTATAGCGGGCTACATAACCATCAACTTTTTGGTAAGCAAAAGAATTGACTCCTTATTATCTGAAGAAAAAAACCTGACCTACTCTGGCATAAGCATTAACTCTCTGACTGGTAGTTTGGGGCTAGAAGATGTTAATTTTACTGATACCAGTAAGCAGATTTATATCGAGACAATTGATATCAATTTGGATTTAATTCATTATGTAATCAATAGTAAAATCAGGATTCAAAACGTTGATGCAGATGGCTTAGATCTAAAAATAATCTCGTCTCCAGATTCTGAAAAAATCTCAAACAAAAAACTGGACTTCACTCAAATCGATAAGTTGCAATTAAAAAATTCCAAAATCAGAATTAAGAAAGAAAACAAAACCGATTTTACAATTTCAAATTTTCAACTTGAAATTGAGGATCTTCAATGGTCAAGTATGGAAGATTTTTCATGGCTTGGAAATAAAACTTTGAGAATTGAAGCAGAAGATCTACGGTATGAACTCGACCTTTTACATAATCTTAAAAGCGAAAAGTTTTTATACGAAAATGCTAGATTTACCCTTAGCGAATTCAGTATAGAACCAAAATTCAAAAAAAGCAATTATGTAAAACATATTGAGACTGAGAAGGATTTGATGACCTTGAAATCTAAAGCCATTCAAGCAACTGGTTTTGATTTTGAAAATAAAAATAGTTTAAAAAGCATCGTTTTCAATAAAATCTTAATTGACACTACCTCCTTCAATATTTACAGAGATAAAACAATCGCAGACGACACGTCTATTAAAAATTTGTATAGTGAAAGCTTAAGAAATTTAAACTTCCAGCTATCTATTGACTCTCTTCTGGTTTCTAACCTCAACCTTACGTACCAGGAATTAATCGATAAAGACCTTAAGCCGGGGCAGATTCAATTTAATTCCATCCAAGCAGAAATTACAAACATTCACAATTCTTTGAAAGCCGATCATCCAAATATTAAAGTTCAGGCGAATGCAAAGTTTACAGAAAATTCTGAAATCTTATTCGACTATAATTTTGTTCCAGATCATGAGCAGTTTTATGTGACAACACGGTTGAGGCAAATCAAAGATTCTTCCATCAATGACTTTTTTGGTCCTGCGATGCGCATGAAATTGGATGGTGAGATCAATGATATTAGAACAAATATAAATGGGAATAACTCTAAAATGAATGGTGACTTTTCAATTGCTTACAAAAAACTGAGATTGAATATTCTAAAAAAAGATGGTTCTAAGAATAATTTTGCAAGTCTATTAAGCAATGTATTTTTGAAGAACAAAGATGTTGATGACAATCACAAGATTAAAGTTGTAGAAAGGGACAATACCAAATCTTTTTGGAATTACGTTTGGAACTTTCATTTCCAAGGTCTCAAGAAATCCCTGCTTTAAATCTTAAAAGTTAGTATTGGTGTTTGGATGTGATTTACGACATCCTCAGCGATACTGCCGCTTACAAAGTGTGAAATACCCTTCCTCCCATGAGTTCCGATTCCTATTAAATCCGCATTAATTTTGGATGAAAAATTTCGTATTCCTCTCTCAACAGTCACGTCATTATAAATATGAAATTGAGAAGTGTTGTAGTTGATACCTTTTATGAATTCATCTAAAAAGGAATCTATCTCCTTTGTAGTTTTAAATTTGTTGGGGGTATTTATATAGGCAAGATGGAATTTAGCATCTAAAATTTTTGAAAATTCAAATGCTGATTTAAAAGCTTTTCTATTCTTGATTGTAAGATTTGATACAAATACAAAGTTTTCAATCTTGAAAACGGGCACCTCTTTTTTGATGACCAAAACAGGGATTTTTGAAGATCTGACGATTTTTTCTGTATTTGACCCAATTAATATTTCTTGCAAACCATCAGAACCATTGGATCCAATGATTACGAGATCGCAATCGTATTTTTTAACCGTTGAAAGCACACCTTCTGAAGTAGAATCAAATTCTACTACTTCATGAATTTTGATTCCATCAAGATGATAACTCATCCTGTCCAGTAACTCAGTAAATTTTTTGTGTGCAAGCTTTAGAAAAAACATCGACTCAGGAAGATCACCGCCTACTCCTTCATTGAGAGGATCGATGAGTTGCAGAGGTAGCTCCAGCAGATGAAGAATATAAATTTCACCATCATATTTTTTTGCGATTTGCGAAGCGACTTTGAGTGCATTGTCTGCTGGCAAGGAAAAATCTGTAGGAACAAGAATTCTTTTCATGGTAGATTATATATAGTACCTAAATTACTTTAAATTATAAAAAAACAGGCTCTTTTATAACTGATAAATTATTATTACATTTGCAAAGTTTTGAATATGAGGGGACAAATTAGTCCCCTCTTTTTATAAGTATTGAATGGCTTTAGAGAAAGAGCAAATAATGACCTTGGTAAAAGAGGGTCTTCAAGAGGATGAAAGTCTATTCCTAATTGATTTACAGATTTCTAATGGTAATAATATCAAAGTCATAATTGATGGTGATAGGGATTTATCTATTTCAGATTGTGTGAACATCAGCAGAGCCATAGAACATAATCTGGATAGGGAAATTGAAGATTTCTCGCTGGAAGTTGCTTCATGTGGTGCTACCGAACCACTGGAACACCTCAGACAATTCCAAAAAAATGTCGGAAGAAAATTATCTGTAGTTACAGAAGAAGAGAAGATAGAGGCTGATTTAATAGGCGTTGAAGATGATATAATCCACCTGAAGTGGGTAGCTAAAGAACCTAAGCCTGTTGGCAAGGGTAAACATAAAGTGCAGAAAGAAGCAAAAATAGCTTTCGATGATATCGTAAAAGCTCAAGTTATAATAAATTTTAACAAATAAAGATATTATGGAAAACATCGATTTGATCAACTCGTTTTCTGAATTTAAAGACGATAAATTAATAGATCGAGTAACCTTAATGGCTATTCTAGAAGACGTTTTCAGGAACGCTTTGAAAAAGAAGTTTGGACAAGATGATAACTTTGATATTATCATCAACCCAGATAAAGGAGATTTAGAAATCTGGAGAAATAGAATTGTTGTTAATGATGGCGAAGTAGAAGATGATAATGCTGAAATATCCCTTACTGATGCCAGAAAGATAGAACCCGATTTTGAAGTTGGAGAAGATGTTTCCGAAGAAGTAAAGCTTTTTCAATTGGGCCGTAGAGCAATTCTAGCTCTTAGACAAAACTTGATTTCAAAAATACATGAACATGACAGCACCAATACCTTTAAGTATTTCCAAGACTTAATCGGTGAAATTTATTCTGCTGAAGTTCACCACGTAAGACACAATGTGGTTATTTTACTCGATGATGATGGGAATGAACTTATCATTCCTAAAGAACATCAAATCCCTTCTGACTTTTACAGAAAGGGTGACAATATAAGAGGTGTCATTGAAAAAGTTGAGCTTAAGGGAAACAAGCCAATAATCATATTGTCAAGAACATCACCAATGTTCTTAGAAAAATTATTTGAGCAAGAAATACCTGAAGTATTTGATGGATTGATCACTGTAAAGAATGCAGTAAGAATACCAGGCGAAAAAGCTAAAGTAGCTGTTGATACTTATGATGACAGGATTGATCCAGTTGGAGCTTGTGTAGGAATGAAAGGATCTCGTATTCACGGGATTGTAAGAGAATTGGGGAATGAAAATATTGATGTCATCAACTACACCAATAACCCACAACTTTACATACAAAGAGCGCTAAGTCCTGCAAAAATCGTTAACATCAAACTGAACGAAGAAAAAAAATATGCAGAGGTGACTTTGAAACCAGAAGAGGTTTCTAAAGCTATTGGCCGAGGCGGACACAACATTAGACTTGCAGGACAACTTACAGGTTACAACATTGAAGTCTTCAGAGATGGAATTGAAGAAGAAGATGTTGAATTGACAGAATTCAAAGATGAAATTGAAGACTGGGTGATCAAAGAATTTAGTAGAATAGGTTTGGATACTGCAAAAAGTATCTTGGAATTAGAAGTAAGCGATCTCGTAAGAAGAACAGACTTGGAAGAAGAAACTGTTTTGAACGTTATCAAAATTTTAAAAGAAGAGTTTGAAGAATAGATTATTTAAACTCATCTTTGTAACATTATATAAGAGCTAATATTAGAGGCAATTTATGGCTGAATCAAAACAAACAAGATTAAATAAAGTACTGAGAGATTTTAACATTTCACTGGATCGTGCTGTGGAATACTTAAATACTCAAGGCTACGAAATTGAAGCAAGACCTACCACGAAGATATCTTCGGAAGTTTACGAGGTTTTATCAGACAAATTCGAAACTGATAAAAGCAAAAAAGTAGCTTCCAAAGAGGTGAGTGAAGAGCGCAAAAAGGAAAAGGAAGAATTGCGTCTTGCTAGAGAGCAGGAGCTCGAAAAGAAAAAAGAAGAGGAAGCCAGAAGAGAGCGTCAAGCTGAAGAAAATAAGAAAAAGATTGAGGCTGCTAAAGCAAAAGAGCAAGAGGATAAGTCCAAAGCTGAAGAAGCTTCAAAGAAAGCAGACCAGGAAGAAGAAGAAACTATCAGGTCCAAGTCCAAAATTTCTGGCTTAAAACAAGTGGGGAAAATTGAACTTAAAGATGAAAAAAGAGGAAACTCTAAAGGCAAAAAAACATCGGATAAGTCTGAAAAGTCTTCAAAACCTGCTCAGCCAACAACTGCAAAAGAAGCTCCAAAAACAGCTGAAGAAAAACCTCAGATTAATAAAGCTGACAAAGAAGAGGAGAAAACTGCGGAAGAAGTTAAACACGAGACTCAGTATACAAAACTGTCCGGACCTAATTTTACTGGCGAGAAAATTGATTTAAATCAATTCAAAAAAGCACCAACCAAAAAAGAAAAGGAGAAGGAAAAAGAGAAAGAAGCTGCTTCGAGAAGAAGAAAGCGTAAGCGTATTTCTAAAACAAACACTTCACCAGGAGCAAACAAACCTACTGGCAAAAGAGGTGCTGCAAAACCATCTTCAAGAAGAGGTGCAAAACCTGTACAAAAGGAAGAGCCTACTCCTGAAGAAGTACAGAAGCAGGTAAGAGAAACCTTAGAAAAACTTCAAGGTAGATCTTCTGGTAAGAAAGGTGCAAAATATAGAAGAGATAAAAGAGATCAGCACAAACAGCGTTCTCAGGATGACATTACTCAACAAGAGAAAGAAAGTAAAATCCTTAAGGTCACTGAATTTGTAAGCGTCAATGAAATTGCCACGATGATGGACGTACCTGTAACTAAGATTATTTCTGCTTGTATGTCTCTTGGAATGATGGTAACGATGAATCAAAGACTGGACGCAGAGACTTTAAGTGTTGTTGCTGAAGAATTTGGTTACGAAGTTGAGTTTGTAAGTGCTGAAGTCGAAGATCCGACTGAAACGGTTGCAGAAGATCCTGAAGATCTAAAACCTAGAGCTCCAATTGTGACTGTAATGGGTCACGTTGACCATGGTAAAACATCTTTACTGGATTTTATTAGAGAGGAAAACGTAATTGCAGGTGAATCTGGAGGTATTACTCAGCACATAGGTGCTTACAGTGTACAAATTAAAACAGGTGAAACTATTTCTTTCCTTGATACTCCTGGTCACGAAGCTTTTACAGCAATGCGAGCCAGAGGTGCACAGGTGACAGATATTGCAATTATTGTCATTGCGGCAGATGATGATGTGATGCCACAGACTAAAGAGGCTATTTCTCATGCACAAGCTGCAGGAGTACCAATAGTTTTCGCAATTAATAAGGTCGATTTACCTACAGCTAACGTTGAAAAAATAAAAGAGTCTTTAGCCAACATGAATCTTTTAGTAGAAGATTGGGGAGGTAAAGTTCAATCTCAAGAAATTTCAGCAAAACATGGTACTGGTGTTCCGGAACTATTAGAAAAAGTTTTACTAGAGGCTGAATTGTTAGATCTTAAAGCAAATCCAAATAGACTTGCAAAAGGTAGTGTTGTTGAAGCATTCCTTGATAAAGGTAGAGGTTACGTTTCTACAATCTTAGTTCAGACTGGTACTTTAAAAATTGGCGATTATGTATTAGCTGGTACCACAAGTGGTAAAATAAAAGCTATGCAAGATGAACGTGGCAACAAAGTAAAAGAAGCAACACCGTCTACACCAGTATCAATTCTTGGTCTTGATGGTGCCCCACAAGCTGGTGACACTTTCCAAGTGATGCAGGATGAAAGGGAAGCAAAAGATATAGCTTCTAAGAGAAATCAACTTCAAAGGGAGCAAAGTGTAAGGACACAGAAGCATATTACACTTGATGAAATTGGAAGACGTATTGCGTTGGGAGATTTCAAGGAATTGAACATTATCTTGAAAGCAGATGTGGATGGTTCTGTAGAAGCATTAACGGATAGTTTACAAAAACTTTCTACTGAAGAAATTCAAGTCAACATTATACATAGAGGTGTTGGAGCCATTACAGAAAGTGATGTACTTTTAGCTTCAGCATCTGAAGCTGTAATTATCGGATTTAACGTGAGACCAGCTGGTAATGCTAGAACACTCGCAGATAATGAAGAAATCGACATCAGAATGTACTCAATCATCTACGATGCCATCAATGACATCAAAGATGCTATGGAAGGCATGCTTTCTCCAGAATTGAGAGAAGAGATCACAGGTACTGCAGAAATTAGAGAAACCTTCAAGATTTCGAAAATTGGAACGATCGCTGGTTGTATGGTGTTAACAGGAAAAATTTACAGAAACTCTGGAATCAGACTCATAAGGGATGGAATTGTAATCCATACAGGCACTCTAACTTCTCTAAAACGTTTCAAAGACGACGTTAAAGAAGTTTCTAAAGGATACGATTGTGGTATGCAGTTGAAAAACTACAACGACATCCAGGAAGGAGATATTCTTGAAGCTTTCCAAGAAATTGAAGTCAAAAAGAAATTGAAATAAAATATCAGTTTTATAAATAAGATAAGCCCCACAAAATTGTGGGGCTTTTTTAGTTATAAATATGATCATCAAACTCATACCTAATAGCAGGTATTGACAAGAAAAGGATATATAGCTATTTTTGTGATATAGCATAACAAGATATTATCTATTATGTTTCATCCTATGTTTGAGTAACTAGCTCAGAATAAAAAAGCTGATTAATTAATCAGCTTTTTTTATGCCATAAAGTAAGATTTAAGACATCTAAGAGGTCACCTTAGTCAATTATTCAAGAGATTTTTACTTTCCACTTAAAACAAAATTTTATAAATTCTGATATCCCTAAACTCTGGAACTCTCATGGGGTGGTGGCAATTAGAAATCAGTTGGTTTTACAAACAATCTTTAAAACACAAAGGATCAGTAAAGTAAAAAATTGTGTGGATTTTATTAAACAAAAAAAAACCGCTTTCAATTAAGAAAACGGTTTTCGAATAAAGTTGGCCTACTAGGTTTCGAACCTAGACTCTTCTGGACCAAAACCAGATGTGTTGCCAGTTACACCATAGGCCAATAATTATTGGAGTGCAAATATAAAACTAACTTTCATACCACCAAACCCATTTTGAAAATTATTTTTTAAAATTTTAAAAGTTCAAAGTATTCACTGAAAATAAGTTGAAATAATAAACAATATCAAGTGTTTATAAGTTTTTATAAATGTTTATTTTCGTCCAAAATATTTTCAATGACCAAGCATGCCTTCTCACTTTGGAATAAACTATTAGGCTGGTTTGCCTTTTTGGTAGCCCTTATAACTTACTATCTCACAACAGAACCCACGGCTAGCTTTTGGGATGCTGGGGAATATATTGCTACTTCAGCAAAGCTTCAAGTTGGACACCCTCCAGGCGCCCCTTTTTATCAAATATTTGGAGCCTTCTTTTCCATGTTTGCTTCAGATGAAAGTCAGATTGCCTTTATGGTCAATCTCATGTCTGGAGTTGCCAGTGCATTTGCAATTTTATTTATGTTTTGGTCAATTACTCTTTTGTTAAAGAAGCTTACTAAAACTAATGAAATAAAGACAAAGGCTTCAGACATAGCCATATTAGCAAGCAGTCTGATTGGTGCGCTTACATTTACGTTCACTGATAGCTTTTGGTTTAGTGCAGTTGAAGCTGAAGTCTATGCCATGGCTGCCTGCATTATGGCAGCCATGTTCTATGTAGGTTTACTCTGGGAAAGAGACATGCACAAGCCAAGAGGGAATCGCTGGTTGATTTTAATTTGCTTGATCATAGGCTTGTCTTTCGGTGTTCACTTTATGGGATTACTAACTATTCCCGCTATAGGATTTTTATATTATTTCAAAAATTATAAAAAAATAACAGTTAAGAATTTTATTGTCGCCAATATAGTCGTAGTTGGAATTTTACTATTCATATTTAAACTACTCCTCCCCTACACCCTTACGTTTTTCGCTAAGATGGAAGTATTTTTTGTCAACAGTATAGGACTTCCTTTCAACTCTGGGACAATCATCGCGGGCTTACTTGTTGTAGCGGCATTTTATTTTGGGCTTAAATACACAAGGCGAAAAAACTATATCCACATCAACACCGTTTTGCTATGCATTTTGTTTGTGTTTATTGGGTTTTCAAGTTGGATCATGTTACCCATAAGGGCAAACGCCGGGACAGTCATTAATGAGAATGACCCAAGTAGTGCTCAACAACTCTTAGCTTATTACAACAGAGATCAATATCCCGAGACCCATTTGTTTTACGGCCCACAATTTACAGAAATCTTCGCTGGCTTAGATCCTGATAATCCTTACCTGGATGATGATCCTATTTATGAAAAAGATGAAGAAAAGGGTGAATATGTCATCATAAACGACTTCAAGAATGCAAAGCAGAATTCTGATACAGCACAGAAAACCTTCCTTCCAAGAATGTGGAGCACTCAGCACGCTTCCAATTACATGATGTTCACTGGACCTCTGGAATTTTCTATAAAGCCGGAGCACAGAGGAGAGCAAGAACTTGTGTCTATAGTCAGTACATTTCGATCAGATTTCAGAAATGGGGAAGTATCTTCAGATGGCTACATCAGCTTTTTAAAGCGCTTCAATCAATATTTAGACATTGAGAAACCTTCTACGGCATCCAATTTCACTTATCTATTTGAATTTCAGATGGGTTATATGTATTGGAGGTATTTCATGTGGAATTTCGCTGGAAGGCAAAACGACAATCAGGGGAAATACACAAATTTTGACGGTAACTGGCTAAGTGGAATCAATTTCGTAGATGAAAACAGATTGGGAACACAAGAAAATCTCCCTTCAGATTTAGCTGAAAATAAAGCACGAAATACTTATTATTTTTCACCACTCATCTTAGGATTGATCGGTCTCTTTTTTCATGCGTCCAAAGACGTTAAACGCTTCTGGGTGCTTACGGTTTTATTTTTGTTTACAGGAATAGCATTGAAAATTTATTTAAATGAACGCCCATTTGAACCAAGAGAAAGGGATTACGCGCTAGTAGGATCTTTCTATGTATTTGCTATATGGATTGGTCTTGGTGTTTACGCTTTGTTTCATTATTTGAAAAAATACATTACTCCAAAAATAGTAGCTCCAGCTGTAGGAATAATCTGTTTGCTTTGTGTACCGGTTCTAATGGCTTCAGAAAATTGGGATGACCATGACCGCTCAGGCAAATACACTACTCTCGCGATGGCCAAAAAGTATTTGGATTCTGTAGATGAAGACGCCATCTTATTCACTATTGGAGATAACGATACGTTTGCATTGTGGTATGCGCAAGAAATAGAAGGCTACAGAACCGATGTAAGAACTATCAATACCAGTTTATTCGCAACCGATTGGTATATCGACCAGATGAGAAGGAAGGCTTATGAAAGTGAGCCTATTAAAACCACTCTGGTGCATGATGATTACAAATATGGAACCAATGATGCCGTATGGTTTCAAGAGGACCCTAGAATTAGCGATACACTTAGTTTAGGTAAGTTTATACAGTATATCAAAAGTGAAAACGAAACCACAAAAGCTGAATTACAAAGCGGACAGGTGATCAACACCTTCCCAACCAAGAATTTAAGAGTTCCGGTCGATAAGGAAAAGGTTCTTGAAAACGGTATTGTAAAACCAGAAGATGCTGATTTAATCGAATCTAACATTTATATCACTCTTGAGGATAACCTGGTTTATAAGCCCAACTTGATGATGCTGGACTTACTAGCTAATAATGATTGGGATAGGCCTATTTACTTTACCGGAGGAAGCTTCAGGGATGAAGACTACCTCTGGATGAAAGATTATCTCCAACTCGAAGGGGTGACTTATAAGCTCACACCTATCAAGACGCCTGTCAACCCAGACAATCCATTTGATATGGGTCGCATCGACGAAGACAAAATGTACGATATCGTCATGAATTGGGAGTGGGGAAATAGCGGAAGCGATGATATCTACCATGATCCTGAAACCCGTAAAAATGCAATTACCTACAGAAGTAATCTTGCACGCTTAGTTGAAAAATTGATAAAAGAAAACAAACTCGACAAAGCTGAAGATATTCTAGACTTAGGTATGAAACATATCCCTGTGAAGCATTATCAGTATTATCAATTGGTTGAACCTTTTGTGACAGGTTATTATCAAATTGATAAACCTGAAAAAGCCAGAGAAATTTGGGAGCAACTTGCTACTAATTATCAGGAGTGGCTTGACTACTATGCTGGAATGAGCTATGAAAAACAAGTAGAACATGCCGAAAGGATTTTTACAGAAATTGAAAAATATAGAAGCCTGGTCGACATATTGATCATTCACCAAGACAACGAATTGGTAAAAGAAAAAGCTGCTGAGTTCAACTCTTATTTAGAGAAGTTCAGTCATTTCTATCAGGATTCTGAAGCAGAAGATGTTGATGAAGAACTATTGAAAGAACTGAATGAAGAAGAAATGAAAGAAATTGAAAAGGATAGTTCCAGTAAAGGTTTATTAAGTCCAGATCAAATTCCAAATGAATAAATAATTTGAAGTCAAGTGACTTTCTGAAAAGAGTCTTTCCTAAACGTGTATGGAACATTTGCTCTTCAAAAAAGGAAATGTTCCTCACCTTTGATGATGGACCAATTCCTGGAGTAACGCCTTGGGTACTCGACACTTTAAAGAGCAACAATGCCAAGGCTACTTTCTTTTGCATAGGAGATAACATTAGAAAACACCCAGAGCTATTTAAACGAATCGTTGCTGAAGGTCACGCCATTGGCAATCATACTTTTCATCATATCAGCGGCTGGAAAACTTCCAATGAAAAGTATCTCAACGATTTTAAACGCTGTAAAGAGGAAATCGAAAACCACTCATCGTCTACTTATTTATTTAGACCACCTTATGGCAAATGTACCTCAGCGCAAGCCAAAGCCATATTAAAAGACAATCAGCATATTATTATGTGGGATGTTTTGAGTAAAGACTATTCTGGGAATATTTCAAAAGAACAATGCTTTGATCGTGTTCAAAGCCAAGCAAAACCTGGCAGCATCATCGTTTTTCATGATAGCCTCAAAGCTGAAGGAAATATGAAGTATGCTTTAGAGAAAACACTAAAAACTTTTAAAGAGTATAATTTTAAGAGCATAAAGCTTTAGAAAGAAAATATGCATTTAATAAAAACACTTCGAGCGCTCTGTGCCTTTGTGGTTTAAATATTACCACGCAGACACAAAGTTCACAAAGAAAAGATTTTAAGTTCTTACAGCAACTTCACAAACAAACCTTCATCAGTTTTGTCTACTGTTGCCTGGTCTTTGGATCTTAAGCCTTTTACAGCTTTATCCCATTTTTTATTGCTCAACTCAGAAGCCGACTTAATGGTTTCCAATTCTTGCGGAGATTCCTTTTTGAGCAGTTCCAAAACTACTTTTTCCTCTTCCGTTAACTCCACTTTTTTCTTTTCAGGTCGCATTTGCGGGAAAAATAAAACTTCCTGAATGGAGGGATTATCAGTCAAAAACATGATCAGTCGGTCCATACCAATGCCGAGTCCAGAGGTAGGTGGCATTCCATATTCCAGAGCTCTTAAGAAATCGTAGTCTATAAATTCAGTCGCTTCATCATCGCCTTTTTTGGCCAATTTCAATTGCTCTTCAAAACGCTCTCGCTGGTCGATAGGGTCGTTCAATTCGGAATACGCATTGGCAATTTCCTTACCACAAACCATCAATTCAAAACGCTCAGTCAAATCTGGATTGTCGCGGTGCTCCTTACACAAAGGACTCATCTCTTTAGGATAATCGATGATAAACGTTGGTTCGATGAAGTTACCCTCACACTTTTCGCCAAAAATCTCATCGATCAACTTGCCTTTCCCCATGGTTTCGTCTACTTCAAGACCCATGTCCAGGGCGGCTTTTCTCAACTCCTCTTCAGATTTTCCAGTAATGTCAAACCCTGTATATTGGATAATCGCATCCGTCATCGTCACACGCTTGTACGGCGCTTTGAAATCCACGTTATGCTCTTTAAACTTAGCTTTGGTTGTTCCGTTCACCTTCATGGCACAATGCTCAAGTAAGTTCTCGGTGAACTCCATCATCCAGTTGTAATCCTTGTAAGACACATAAATTTCCATGGCTGTAAACTCAGGATTATGAGTTCTATCCATGCCTTCGTTTCTGAAGTTTTTGGAAAACTCATACACCCCATCAAATCCACCAACAATTAATCGTTTTAAGTATAATTCATTTGCAATTCTCAGATACAATGGAATATCCAAAGCATTGTGATGCGTAATGAAAGGACGCGCCGCAGCACCACCCGGAATAGATTGGAGAATTGGCGTTTCCACCTCCATATAACCTTCAGCATTAAAGAAATCACGCATCGCCGTAAATAAAGCCGATCGCTTTTTGAAGATTTCTTTCACATTAGGATTTACCGCCAAATCCGCATAACGCTGTCTGTAACGCTGCTCAGCATCATGAAAGCCATCATATTCATTGCCTTCTCTATCTTTTTTGGGCAGCGGTAAAGGCTTGAGAGATTTACTTAAGAGTTGAAAATTTAAGACTTTTATGGTTTGCTCCCCCACCTGCGTGGTAAACAACTCCCCTTCTATCCCTATAAAATCACCAATATCCAGTAATTTCTTATAGACCTCGTTGTACAAAGTTTTGTCTTCACCAGTACAGATTTCATCTCGATTGAAATACACCTGTATGCGACCTTCTCCATCTTGCAACTCAGCAAAAGAAGCTTTTCCTTGTATACGACGAGACACCAGTCGACCAGCAACCACAACCTTTTTACCCTCTTCAAAATCCTTCTTCACCTGTTTGGAAGTATGAGTGTAATCATATTGAGCAGCAGGATACGGATTGATTCCCATTTCCCTAAGAGTAGCCAGTTTATCTCGCCTTACGCGTTCTTGTTCTGATAATTGCATGAGTCTATATTTTTTTTCTAAAGCCGCAAAGATAAAGACAATCTTACAATATTGTTTACCATCCTAAGATTTAAGCTATAGGATTTTAAGAAATGTTCCTTATAAGTTATTGTAGTTTTATTTCTTCTGAATTTGTGTAGAGTTGAATCGATGTTTTTAGACATCCAGCTTTATGTTTTCAACTCACTTTTAAAAAACGTCTTGGGTAAGAGGACTAATTGAAAGGTTTGATAAAGCTTAAGATTTAGGAAAAAAACCACCTCAATAAAGGTGGTTTTTTCTAAAATTGATAAGTATATATCTTTGCTATTCATTTTTTCCGTTTTACGGAAAATGATCTTATAAATAAACTAAAAACCCGTTTTTAAAACTTCAACATTTTTTTGGGTTCCCAAATAATTCATCTTTACAAAGTAATAGCCATCAATATTCTCATATAGAAGGTAAACTATAGACTTACTGCTGATGTAGTTATGTAAATCACAAGGATTATAAGAGCTTAACTGTTTTTCATCTTTAAACGTAATAGTATCTAAATCAACTTCTTTCCTAACTTCTGATAACTTATGGTAGTTTTCGAAATCTTTTTTATTCGGGATCTCAAATTTATATGCGTCAGTTTTAAAATCTTCTTCCTGACTATTTATAACAATTGTGTAGTATAATTTTCCATATTCATCGGCAGTAATGGAGGAAGATTCTCCTTTTAAATAAAAAGGTTCATTTGTGACTTGAGAGAATGTAAAAAAACTTGACGCTAATAAAAATAAAATTAAAATACTTTTCATTTATTTGCTTTTTTAGAAATCAATAATTATTAACTAATTGAATAGCATATTGAACTTTAGTTTGGTTTAATGAACTTAAAGATTGGTAATCTTGAGTACCTTTAAGACCAATCCATGCTATGGCATTATAAAATTCTTCAACATATTGCTCATCCACAGAATTTTCAATATTGTTAACAAAGTCTAAATCTAAAAATATTTTATTTGGATGGTTAATTCGATCAAATAATGCTATGCAATCACCTCATTTGTTAAATAAGATAACTGCAGAGTCATTTATTATATGAAAATTCAGTTTTCAGATTTTTCCTCTAAGTGTTTTATTTTCAATTTTAGATATTTTATTAACAAAATAAAAATTCTAATTATATAATAGGTTATCAAAAGTATTAGGAAAAACCCTAAAAAAGGACTCAGTCCAATTAAAATATCTGTTACTAATTCCATTTTAAAAGTTATTTATCTAATTATTTTAGCAGTATCGAATTCTCCATTAAATCTATTAATCCTAATCTCAATTATAATAGTTTCACTATAAAACAAGCCATAACCTTGGATATTTAGACCTGTTGTAAGTGTTCCAGATAATGAAATAAATATATAATCACCATCAATAACAGAATTTACTTCACTAGATTGTTCAAAATTGTAAGGAGTTGTAAAACCAGAAAGACTTGTATTTACATTATCAAAATCATAACAGTCTTCTTGGCTGTTATAATTTGATGATATTATTACATCCAACTTGCATGGAGTCAATGGACTTCTATTTATTGTAAATTCAGCTATTGAATTTACAATATTATCTTGTAAGTCGATCAATGTCGAACTTGCTAAAGATTCAGAATCAATATTTTCTAAAAATTCTTGAATACTTTCAAATTGAATTAGATCAAGATTATATTCATTTTCAAAATCCACTTCTGCACCACTCATCATGGCAACAATGGTTTCCATTGCAAAATAATAGGCTGCAGTAGAATTATTATTATCCAAGAATAATTTAATTTGATCAGCTTGCTTAGAATGATCATATAACCAAAAAAGTTGATCTTCAGAAAGGGAATTACCTAATATTTCATTAATTTCATTTACCGGTGTTGAATTTGGGAATTCAACAGGGTTACCATCAGAGTCCAATGGTGAAGTTGTAATAGGATTTGGGGTATTATCAGCTATATTACCACCTCCAATAGTTCTTGGATTACGACCCGTTTCATTACAATTTGCATCAACAACATAAGCAATATAAGTCCTACCGTCATCTGCCATAAAGCAATTATGCCCTGCTACATGTGGCTCACCACCCCAACTACACCAGGTTTGAGCTACTAGCATACATCCACCGTTTGATTTTGAATCTAAGTTTAGATTATCCAAATCAAGAGGTATAACATGGCTAGAAGCATCAAAAGAAAAAGTATGATGATCTTCGAAAACTTTAATTTTAGAGTTCAGCTTATATTTTATTATGTATGCATTTATACCTTCATCTTCTCTTTGTTCAATTACCAAATTTTCAAAGTATTCAGGGGTTTTGAAAGGTCTTTTTATTAATAGTGTATAAGAAATATATTTATCTTTCAAAATTTCTCTTATTCTTGAGGAGTCGATGATAAAATTGTAGATATTATTAACAGAAGATTTATTATGGTTTTCAAATTTTGATTTTTTAAAATTTAATTTTCTATAGCCTTTTTGAACTATTGAGTTTGATGATAAGTCTTTGGAAGATAAATCATTTATTATAAAATCTCTATTATAAATTTGTTGATTTTCATTAATATCATTTTCATTTTCACACCCTGTGAGGATAAAGAGAATTGACAAAAGAATTACTAGTTTTGTAAATAAAGTTTTCATTTAAATTATGAATTTGTGTTAGTTATTAATTTTCTTTTCAATAAAAATAATAACTAAGTAAATCCATATAAAACCTCTCCACGTTTGTAGAATGCCTCAACTTGTGTGTGTGTGTGTGTGTGTGTACTTGTGTAGAATCACTTTGTAAATTTTTAACAACGTAATACTATAACTTTAGAATATAGAACAATTACGGTTCGACCCTACTTTTGCTACGGGAAAACCGTAATTTTTTAAAAATCAAAACCTCAGTTGTTCTCAAAACATCAATCCAGACTTTTAAATTCAATTTTCACGTTCACCGGATAAATTATATAATGAATCTCTGTCACCTAAGCTCACTGTCGAAAAACTGTTAAGGAAACGGTGGTAAATTCAAAATAAAACAAAGGTATCCTTGATAAAGTTTACCTTTGTTATTCAATAATATGATTATGAATAAAGCCATAAAAGTCCTGGAATTGGGGCAGCGAGATTATAAAGAAACCTGGGACTTTCAAGAGGAATTATTCCAAAAAGTCCTTAATATAAAAATCCAAAACCGTCGGGAATCTACCGAGCTACCTACCGAAAATCATCTAATTTTTGTAGAGCATCCACACGTGTATACCTTAGGTAAAAGCGGAGATCTGGCTAACTTACTCTTAGATGAAAAGCAACTGGCCGAGAAAGGCGCTACTTTTTACAAGATCAATCGTGGGGGTGATATCACCTATCATGGACCTGGTCAGATTGTGGGTTACCCAATTTTAGATTTGGAAAACTTTTTTACTGATATTCATAAATACTTGCGATTATTGGAAGAAATGGTAATTCTAACTTTAGCTGAATATGGCCTAAAAGCTGAACGTAGTGAAGGTGAAACTGGCGTTTGGCTAGGTGTAGGTACTCCGTTTGCCAGAAAAATTTGTGCGATGGGCGTTCGTGCTTCTCGCTGGGTCACCATGCACGGCTTCGCCTTTAATGTGAATGCAGACTTGGGGTATTTTGATAACATCGTGCCATGTGGAATACAAGACAAATCTGTGACCTCCTTAAATGTAGAACTCGGTAAAGCTGAAGTCCCGGTTGATGAAGTCAAAACAAAGCTAAAAAAACATTTCTCTCAATTATTTGAAGCCAAACTTCAGGATGCCTAAAGGCTTTTGGTGTAAATCAACACCGCATTGTCATCGCCTTTAGTGATCAGCTGTATTTGGTTGGGTTGTTCAAGATCAAGTTTGATTTGTGAATTTCCAAAGACAGGAAAACCAGAAACCAATTCGGCTTGTTCATCAAATACATAGACTTTACTCGCTTGTTGGTCCACTACACTAAAGTAAGTTCTATTGGCTTGTTCATGTATTTGTGGTGACAGATACAGACCGTAATCTAAAGCCTTACTCACACCGTTAATGCTTAATTTGTTTTCAGAAAAGGTCACTACATGCTTTGGACTCGCCGTGATAAAATGATTATCAGATAAATTCATATCTGTGGTTTGTACGGATCCACTTTCAGAAATTTCTAATAAATCCCCTTCTTGATTAGTTCCTACAAAACTTTTATCGTGCAAGCCAAACTCGTTCCCAGATGTTGATATTTTTTGCTTAGGCATGACACGCTCTGCTCCTGTCCTGCTTAAAATTTTAAGGCCTTGTCTATTTTCCACCAAAATGTAATCCTTTCGACCTATCCTGATGTGCTTTGGTGTCCGTTTGATGTTACCTTGAGCTTTATAATCAAAACCCTTCACCAACTTTCCTTCTTTATCAAACATCAACACCTCATCGTTTTGAACCACTACAAATCTGTGTTTCCCATTATTGTCGTAATCAAAAATAGCAAGTCCTTCAGTTATAAAATCATTAAAATCTAGTGGGAATGGATCAACATTATTACCATTTTTATCGATAACATAAAGTCTATTTTGAGTCGTAAAAGCCATCTGTAATCTGGTATTTCTGTAGATGTCGAAGGTATGTATGTCACCCACAATTCTACTATCCAATGCTTTTGTCCAGATCGTTTTCCCGTCTTTTGCGATCAAATGTAGCATATTCGTTTCATCCTGAATCGCAATATCTTTTTGTCGGGTTCTCCAATTGGTGAAAAAATAAGGATTGGAGGTAATGGTGTTTTCTAGTTTTATGCGCTTTACCTGTATGGCTTCAGTTGATTTATCTTCCGTCTTATTTTTGGAAAGGATTCCGTTGACGAAAGCAAAATTTCCCTCGTGCGTCGCTTGCATAATTGTGGAACTATAACCCTGGGTATTAAATTCTTTCAGGTTGGGCAAAAAGTGATCTGTCGCCAATTTTTCAAGTTTATTCTTAACACCATCAAGCTGTCCTCCCCAGACCATGTGTGCAGAAGAGCTCATTTTGTCCAAAGCGGTTTGAAAAGAAGTAGATTCACTCAAGATCGAGCGATTATTGATGTTTACCAACATGTTTTCCAAAACCTCCTGGTCTTTGGCGAATAAAAAATGGCTGTCATAAACGGTGAATACAGAAAACTTATGATTGGATAGAAGTGGAGAGAAATCTGCAAATACATTCTCAGCCTCAAAACTATAGATGGTTTGGTTTCTAAATGATGTTTCTTGTTGTGTTATGATAGATAAGGAATCTAAGGTTTTTGTCACATTTGAGCTTACCACATCGTAAACTAACCCTCCATTTTCCAATTCTATTGCTCCTACCTCGTTTGCATTTTCAAAAATAAATTTAAAAGGAGAGGATGCTGTATAATTTTGTTTGGACCTATTTTCCTGAAGTTTTTTAAAATCAGAAAAGGATAAGCTTAAAAATCCTGTTGCATTGAGTGGGGTAACTTCATGAAGTCTGAAGGGTTTTGGAGAAATTCCTTTAAATAAATTCAATTTACCAGTTGTTTCCTCGCTTAATATCGCTCCTGACCATTTGTAATTGCCTTTAGAAACCTCTAAATCTAGACTTAGCCACTTTCCTAAACCTTTCATGGACTTTGCGTGTAGGCCTTTTAATTCGTTTTTATAAAGATAATCTGCTTCCTCAAGGTTGATAAAAAATGACGTCTCTCCAGTTGCAGCTTTATGGGCTTTATAGAAAGTTTCTTCAAATTTGAATTGGTTATTGTAAGCCCGTATCACATTTTCTACGATAAGTTTTGACTCCGAAGAAACTCTTACTTTATCAATGAGCGTAGAATAGAATGTGGCATTTTCTAGCTTAAATTCTGCAATCTCTTTACCAGCATACTCTATCCTGGTTTGCTTTTTAAGCTGAACAGAATCCAAGTTTAAATACTTGTCTTCGATAATTAACGACGTTGCGAGTTCGCGTTCACCTATTGGAGTCACCACTAAAAATGCTTCTGCATCTTGCTGAAAATAATTTAAAAATTTAAAATTATTCTGAATAGTTGCAAAAACAGGCAATGAAGCGTTATTCTGAAATAGCTCTGTAGAAGTTAGCTCTTCGATAGATTGAGAAAGATTTTCAGATTCTAGTATCAATATGGATTTAGAAGGAATAAAATCTATGAGTTTACCCTGTGTTGAATCTGAATTAAAATCACACGAGCTTAAACCTATTGAAACACAAATAATTATAAAGAGATGACGCATAGATAAAAGAATTTCAAAAAACAAAATTAAGTTGAAAATTAGGATTTAAACAAGAAAATGTCTCGGTTTATAATTTTAATCCCAATTGGTCTGGTAACAACTTAAAGCTTTTTCTGTGGTATTTGGTAATTCCATATTTTTCTATGGCTTTTCGGTGAGCTTTGGTAGGATATCCCTTGTTTTGGGCCCAACCGTACATAGGGAATTCTTTATCGATCTTTTTCATAAAAGCATCTCTGGCGGTCTTGGCCAAAACAGAAGCAGCAGCAATGCTTAAAAATTTTGAATCTCCCTTGATAATACACTCGTGTAGAGTTTTCTTGTAGGGCTTAAATCGGTTGCCATCTACCAAAATCATTTCGGGTTGAGGATTGAGCTGTTCAATGGAAGAATGCATAGCCGAAATTGACGCGTTTAAAATATTTATCTCGTCGATAGTCTCCATAAATATGTTTGCTACGCCAAAACTTACTGAAGATTCTTTTAAAATAACTTCCAAGAGCTCACGTTTCTTGGAAGTAAGAAGCTTAGAATCATTGAGAATTTCATTCTGAAACTCTTTTGGTAAAATGACAGCAGCAGCTGTCACTGGCCCAGCCAGACAGCCACGACCTGCTTCATCTGTTCCACACTCTAAGTATTTATCTTGATAGTTAAGTTGTAGCATCATCAAATTCAGCAACAAAAATATGAATTCTGAAATTCTAAATTGATTTCACAATAACATTAAAACTTAAGTAAACTAAAAATGATACTTTTGCTCACGCTTTTAAATTGCTAATGAAGTCGGTACTCACTTTAATCTTTATAATTTTATTTTCTACTTTTTCAGTGGCTCAAAGAACGCTTAGCGGAACTGAAACACCTAAAAACACTGAAGGTATAAATGCCAGAGAAAAAACAACATCAGTAAAAAGTGACCGGGATAAACCCCCAATTTCTGATTATAAGATCATTAGTATCGAAAATGACACCACTTATGTAGATACCACACTCAGCATAAGAAAAGATTACGCTTATAATTATTTAAGAAAGGATGATTTTGAACTATTGCCTTTTTCCAATATTGGCAGGCCTTTTACAGAATTAGGGTATTCGTTTGATGATTTGCAGGCTCTACCTCGTTTTGGAGCAAGAGCAAAACATTTTTTTTATTTGGAAGTGGAAGATATTCCTTATTACGAAGTTCCTACGCCTTTGACTGAGCTCTACTTCAGAACTGTATTACAGCAAGGGCAAAATTTAGATGCTACGTTTACAACCAATTTGAAGCCAAATCTTAACGTTTCTATCGCTTATAAAGGATTAAGATCATTGGGGAATTATCAAAGAGAACTGACAAGTACGGGAAACCTCAGGATTGGTCTTAATTATAGAACAAAAAACAATCGCTATTTTGTAAGATCTCATTTTGTTACGCAAGACATCTTAAATCAAGAAAATGGTGGTTTGACAGATCGAGCTAATCAACAGTTTATAGAAGAGATTGAAGAAATCCAAAATAGAGCTTCTGCTGAAGTAAGACTTAGAGATGCAGAAAACAAAATGGATGCTAAGCGGTTTTATCTGAATCAATATTACAACATCAGACCAGGAAATGATTCTACGCAAAACGGGCAAATTCGTTTAAATCACATCATGGATTTTACGGATAAAGAATACTCATTTACTCAGGCCAACTCGACACCACAATTTTTTGGAACACCTTTCGAAAACTCCGACTTAAATAAGGAGGTTGAATACCAGAATGTTTCAAACACAATGGTACTATCCTATTATCAAAAGTACCTGGGTCGTATCGGTTTTATGGCTAAACACTCCAATCTGAATTATGGGTATAACTCAACTTTAATTTTTGATGAAAACAGTATCCCCAATCGTCTTGAAACAGATGTCATTAGCCTGGGAGGGACATATTTAAAAACTTATAAAGGATTCAAGCTTGAGGGTAAAGCGCTATATAATATTACTGGAGATTACGATGGAGGATATGAAGTCCATGGTAAAGCGAGTACCAAAATTTCAGATTCACTTCAATTTTTTGCGAGATTGGATTTAAGCTCAACCGCTCCCAATTTCAACTGGATTCTGAATCAAAGTGATTACGAGAACTATAACTGGTATAATCCAGATTTTGACAACGTCAACACTCAGAATCTTGGAGTTGAGGCAAAGTCTGAAGTTTATGGAAGAGTTTCCGCTTCATTCACTCAAATAGACAATCATGCTTATTTTGGATTTGAAGAAGCACCTGAAGGCTCTGCAACAGACAGTCTGGTAAGACCACTTCAAACCGATCTTCAAATTCGTTATCTCAAGGTAAAAGCTGAAAAAGATTTCAAGTACAGCCACTTCAATTTGGCAAATACAGTCATGTATCAAAATGTGCTAGAAGGTGAGTCTGTATTTCCAGTCCCAGAATTTGTGACCAGAAATTCACTTTTTTACGATAATTTTCTATTTGACAAAGCCCTATATCTTCAGACAGGGTTTACATTTAATTATTTCACTAGCTTTATGAGCAAAGCTTATGATCCTATTCTTTCAGAATTTGCCATTCAGGATTTTCAGGAGCTACAAAGTTTTTATACCGCAGATTTCTTTGTAAACGCGAAAATAAGAGAAGCCCGTATTTATTTTAAGCTTGAAAACTTCACGACCCTAATTCAAGGTAATACGAATTTTTCGGCACCAAGACAACCGTACAGAGACTTTGCCATTCGATTTGGATTGGTCTGGAATTTCTTTTTATAATGACAACCTGTTCTTCATTTCTTCTTTTTCTGATTTTGACAATAACTTAAACTGATGCTTTTTCATTAACTCTGTCAATTCTTCATTTTTAAGATGATATGTATGACAGTGTTTACAGTATAAAATGTGAATTTGAACCTTCAATTTTCCCCAGAATGTCGCTTCAGAATACTGTTGTTTATCGCTGTATTCCGCAACCTTTTGACAAGATTTAGGTAAATTCTCAAATTTCTTATCTCTCATAGTTTATTTTTTGAACCAAGAATTATCCAAACAAGAAGCTAAAGCTATTCTTGCTCTATGGATAATCACCCATAAATTAGACGAAGTAACTCCCATTTCATTACAAATGACATCATTGTCATAATCCTGCATGGTTTTCATCTTGAAGATTTCGGCATGCTTGGGATTAATGGTTTCCAGACAAGATAGAATCGCTTGCCCCAGTTCTTCATTCTCCATAGAAAAATCTGCAGATGCAGACTCGGTATCAGAAACTTGCTCTTCTAACCAAGCTCCTTCTTGATCCTGTTTGCTGTAATCCATTTTGACTTCAGCTTTACCTTTATTTGAATTTATTTTTCGGTAATGGTCTATAATTTTTCTATTCAGAATAGAAGTTAACCAAGTTTTTTCTGAAGATCTACCTTCAAAATTAGCTTTGGATTTTAGCCCAGCTAGGAATGTTTCAGACACAATATCTTTCGCCACTTCTCTATCACTAACTTTTGAAAGCGTGAAGTAAAAAAAGTAATCCCCGTATTTTTCTACCCAAAGTTCAGGTTGTAGAATTACTTTATCCATTCTTTACCATTTTATTCAAAAGTATTGAAAAATAATCATAACAATTTTCATATAACAAGCTTTAATTCCGATTTTCGTAGAATATCGAAATCTAAACCTATGAGTAACTCCAAATTATTGATTATCGGATTTATATGGCCAGAGCCTAATTCTTCTGCAGCTGGAGGACGTATGATGCAGCTTATAGATTTGTTTTTGAAGAAAAAATTTGAAGTGATTTATACCTCACCAGCCAAATTTTCTGAAAATGCTGAAAACCTGGAACATCTCGGGATTACTCAAAAACAAATTCAGGTCAACGATTCTAGTTTTGATGAGTTTTTAAAAGAAGAACAGCCTACACATGTACTTTTTGATCGGTTTATGATGGAAGAGCAATTTGGCTGGAGAATCGCAGAACAGTGTCCTGAAGCGATGAGAATTTTGGATACCGAAGATTTACATTTCTTAAGAAAAGCAAGACAACAAGCCTATAAAGACAAAAAAGTCTTTAAAAAAAAGTACCTATACACAGACATTGCAAAACGTGAAATAGCTTCTATTTTGCGATCTGATCTAAGCTTAATCATCTCCAAATCCGAAATGGAAATTTTGGTGAACCAATTTCAAGTCAATATAAATTTATTGCTGTATTTACCATTTCTTTTAAAACCTTTAAAGGATAAGGATACAGAGAACCTACCAAATTTTGACACTCGTCAGCATTTCATAAGCATTGGTAATTTTCTGCATGCACCCAACTGGGACAAAACTTTATTCTTGAAAGAAGAGATCTGGCCACTTATCAAAAAAGAATTACCAGAAGCAGAACTTCATGTTTATGGGGCTTACACTTCTCAAAAGGTAGAGCAACTCCACAATGTAAAGCAAGGTTTTCTAATTAAAGGCAGAGCTCCAAATGCTATAGATGCAATCAAACAAGCTAAAGTTTTGTTAGGCCCTTTACGGTTTGGTGCTGGCCTAAAAGGCAAATTTATAGATGCGATGCAGGCAGGAACGCCGTCCGTTACAACCACTGTTGGCGCAGAAGGTTTATGCGGCGACCTCCCTTGGTGTGGGGAAATTGCCAACTCTGCCGAAGAAATTGCCAAGCAGGCCATTTTACTTTACAGCATGCCAAAACGTTGGAAAATCGCACAGCGCAACGGATTCAATATTATCAATAAACGATTTCAAAGGAAAGTCTTTGCAGCCAATTTCTTCAAACGCTTAAAAAAACTAGAGCAAGACCTGAACTTGCATCGGCAACAAAACTTCGTAGGACAAATTTTAATGCACCATAGCACCCAAAGCACCAAATACATGTCTTTATGGATAGAATCCAAAAACAAAGACTCCGCAAAAGAAAGCATTTGATTACATTTACTTTATGAAGTCTTGGTTTTGGTTTTTATCCATCTTATTGCTCGTCTCTTGCAAAGATTTTGATCTGAAAAAACAATCTGCAGATCAGATTTTGGAAAAAGAGATGAAATCCATCAATTGGAACGAAGTCGATTTTTATCCTACATTTCAAAATTGCGGAACAATAACTTCCAAAGCGGAGAGCAAGACTTGTTTTGAATCAAAAATTAAAAAGACAATAAATGACTATTTAGCTTCGCATCAAATCTCGACAACAAGCTCAACTCAGGATACCTTAGTCATAAAATTTTTTATAACTGCAGAAGGTGCTTTAAATATTGAAGAGATTAGAATTCCAGATAAAATCGACTCCCAAAATCCTCAGCTCAGAGAAGTACTAAAAAAAGCTATTTCTGAATTACCTGAAATGTATCCTGCTCAAAAAAGAAGTGTTCCAGTTTCTTTACATACACAGTTACCAATTATTTTAAAGTAAAAAATAAGCCCTTTTGGGGTTTTGTGCCTCTTTTATTATTTCTGAAACCGTCTTCCCTTCCATTCAAATTTTCCAAAAAAACTTGTCAAGGAAAAAAACAATGTAAAAAATGGATATACCAAGCTGACTTTCAAAAAATCTGTCCAGCAAAATCCTAGATTCTGAATCTTTACCATTCTAGTCAAACTCCAGCCATCCACGAAAAATTTTAACAGAAAAGCATTGATCAAAAATCCAAAAAAAGCGGACTCCCAAAACCAAAGAATTAAGCTTAAAATCAAGGTCAACTGCATCAGCGTTACCAAAATTCCAACTGATTTCAAATACCAGCTCTCTACAGAAGCTGTTTTGCTTGCCCATCGCCTACGCTGCTGCCACAAGCCCTCAAAGGATTCCAAAGCTTGAGTCCAAACAACACTTTGAGAATCGGTTAAAAAGTCAATTTTAAAGCCAAGTTGCTTGAATTTCTGCAGCGTAAATACATCATCACCGCTTGCAATATTTTCTTTTCCGCGATTCACATCAGCTTCCAGGTATGCTGATTTCCTGAAACACAAATTAGCACCGTTGCACACCACAGGATACTTTTGAGCAAAACTTCCTAAACCAAAAAGCTGTAAACTCAACATGTCAAAATGCTGATAGTGAGACAGAAATGAAGATTTTTTTGTCACTACTACTCCACCAGCTATTATATCTGCTCCAGTGCTTTGCAGCTTAGCATCAAGGCTCTTCAGCCAGTTCTCTGGTAAAATCACATCCGCATCAGTCGTCAAAATATACGAAAAAGAAGACTTACGAATCGCCGTACAAATTGCATTCTTTTTAGGCGTATACTTTTCTTCTGAAATTGATAAAAGGCAGATTTTAATATCTCGATAGCGAGCTTGGAACTCTCTAGCAAATTTCCATGAAGCGTCCTGGGAGTCGTCATCCACTAAAATAATTTCGAATAAATTTTTAGGATACGACAATTCTGAAATCGACTGAAATAATGCCGGTAAATTTTCGGCTTCATTTCTCATAGGGATAACCACAGAAAACTTAGTTTTGAGTTGATTCTGTAGTTTAAGATCTGTAGACTTAAGTTTTGATAAACCCAAAGTCAAACTAAGGATATATAAGACGTACAAGCCTAAGATGAAATAGAACACTACAAGCCAACTCATAAGGCTTTTTTAGGTTGTAGTGAACTTTGTTTTGGTGATAAAATCAGGAGATTCCCTACAAATGCTGGAAGTCCAAAATTGAAGATCCACATCATTAAATTCACCATAAGCACAATTTCAGAAGAAATGATTCCATCGAGTAAAACGAGACTAAGGCTTGTCTTCAAAGTCACATCCAAAAGTAAAAACGTTGGCACAATTGAACTCACTAGATAAATCACAAACAAAACAGGCATCACTTCCAGATAACCCAATTCTGGTTGGAAAAAGTAGAGCAGAAAGTAGAACTGATGGCTAAAGGTTAGGTATCTCAAAACCGAAAGCAACAAGGCTTTTGTGTTAGTAGTATTCGATAAAATTGACAAAGAAATAAAATAGCTCTTCAGCTTTTTAAACCACTTATAAGAGCTCTTGGTCAAAGAGAACACTACTCCTAAAATAAATACCATTACTAAAGCGGTACTGATAGAGAATTTCAAGGAAGAGGACAATTCAGGAAACAGCACTCCAAAGCCTAAAATTCCAAAAAAACATGTTGCGACTAGTTGGTACAGCTGTCCTGTAAGGGTTTGTTTTAAGACCAGCTTTCGCATTTGTTTTGGATAAAAGCTGGCTTTGGCACCAAATTCACCAATCTTATTTGGTGTAATAATGCTGACCGCATGCGCTCTCAAAGTTTCCGAAAAAGCTCCCAGAAACTGAATAGACTTGTGGTCATGAATTAAAGTTTTCCACTTTAAAGTTTCTAGTAACCAATTCAGAAGAGAAAAAAATAAGCCTGAAAACAGAAGTTGACTCAGGTGAGAATTATTAGAAATGAATTGCAACAAATTCCAATTGAGGTCCTGAAACGCATCATAAATAACCACAAAACTTAGACTTACCACCAAAAGTTTGACGGCTAAACTCAAGAATTGCTTAGTTTTGTGAGGTAACTGCATCCTACAAAATAACAAATAAATAAGCTATTGGCGACAGAAAGAATCATATTAGGCATTGATCCAGGAACTACGATCATGGGATTTGGAGTCATTGAGATTGTGAACAAAAAAATGAAATTTGTCCAGCTCAATGAATTGATGCTGAAAAAATACGATGACCACTACACTAAATTAAAAATGATTTTTGAGCGCACCATCGAATTGATAGACACCTACCACCCCGATGAAATCGCGATTGAAGCGCCGTTTTTTGGGAAAAATGTTCAGTCCATGTTAAAATTAGGCCGTGCTCAAGGAGTAGCCATGGCGGCTGGCTTATCCAGGGAAATTCCTATCACCGAATACCTTCCTAAAAAAATTAAAATGGCGATTACGGGCAACGGAAACGCCAGTAAAGAGCAGGTAGCCAAAATGCTGCAGCAGATGCTCAAAATAAAAGAGCTCCCTAAAAACCTCGACTCCACCGACGGTTTAGCAGCGGCAGTATGCCATTTTTACAACAGCGGAAAACCTGATATTGGAGCATCTTACACAGGTTGGGATGCATTCGTAAAAAAGAACGAAAAGCGAGTAAAGAAGTAAGAAGTTTCTACTCCACAATATCCATTTTCTTCAGTAAGAAAGAAGCATTCATATTTTTACAAACACCTTTCTTTAAAGTGTAATCGAAATTCAATTCGTCATCGATGATTTCAGCATCGAAATAATAGTTTTGAACTTGTGGCAAGTCATCCGCAACTTCGCATAAACTCAAGTCATGAGTCGCGATAATACCAATAGCATTGGCTTTGACCAAGCGCTCCACAAATTTCCTGGAACCGATGGCTTTATCAGTGGAATTGGTACCTTTTAATATCTCATCCAGGACGATGAAATATTTGTCGGTTTGAATTTGATCAACAATATATTTGAGTCGCGTTAATTCAGCAAAAAAGTAAGAGGCTTCATCGGCAAGAGAATCCACCGTTCGCATGCTAGTGATGAGTTTTGTCGGCACATACTCAGAAGATGTGGCACAAACGGGAAGGCCAACATTGGACATTACGATTTGCAATGAAACGGTTCTTAGAAACGTACTTTTCCCAGCCATATTTGCTCCAGTGATGATGAAAAAGTGATTATCTTTGATTTCAAAATCATTTCTCACCGCATCTTCTGGATCAATAAGCGGGTGAACAGCACCTTTGGTTTTGGTGAAACTTCCGCTTTCTTTTATTTCTGGAAACACATAATTAGGATGATTAAAATGAAAGTTGGCTAAACTGTTAAAAGCATCAACTTCAGCGATGATTTCAAACCAGTTTTGTACTTGACTGGCGTGAGCTGTAATCCATTTCTCAATTTTGAGAGATTGCGTTAAATCGCGTAGCATAAATCCGTTGAGGACAATTCCCAGTAAAATATTGTTACGTTGATCTAAACCATCAATATGCTTAGAAAGTGTTTTTAGAATCTGACTTGCTTTCGCTGAATCCGAGTGTATCTGATTTTGATAATTTTGAAGTAATTCTGAAGTAAACTCAGCATCTTCTATTAATTTTAAAAGTTTGAAGTATTGCTGAAAGGTGCTTTGCGCCTGGCTCACATGACTGGATAATTTATTGATGCGTTTTAAAAAAGCACCTGTAATACCTAGTCCAATTATAAAACAAAGCAACAATTGAGCACCTGTGATAAAATTGAAGAAATAAGCTGTGATTACTACAAGAGATACTATTGAAAACAAGGCTGGAAACCAAGACATCCATTTTGGGACAAACGTTTTATACTGAGTAATCCAATTAACGATACTGCTGGCTTTGGTTTCGGTATCGACCAAAATAGCATCTGCTGTGAAGTTTTGTCTCAACTCCACTTTTTCCGCCAATTCCTTGATAGCGTTTTGCCGAAGCTCGATATGATCAATAGAATTGGAGGTGAGTTTGGAAGCTAAATTTTCCTCACCTTCTTTTAAAGCTGTTCTATTCAGATACTGAAAGAATGAGTGTTTTCCAAAAATATCGATATCTTGACTGTACTCATGCTCTTGATTTTTATATTGATCTCCAGCCGGCAAATCGGAGAATTCTCTTTTTAAGACGTTTAGCTCAGTTTCGTTGAGCTGAAGTAAAGCTTTCAGTTTGGCTTTTTTATACTGGATTTTAGAGTGTCTGGTGACTAAAATTAAAAACAATACAATTCCAATTATTATGGAACCAATGACGATTCTTGTGGATGACCAAAACAAGTAAACCGATAAGGCAATAGCCACAAAAACGGCTAACCTCAACATACTCGACCAGAATAATTGAGTTTTTATCGCTTTTAAATCTTTGGTATATCTTGTAATAAATTCAGAATAAATAGATCCTGGCGTTGGCATATGCATAAAAATTAAGCTACAAAAATAGAGTTATTGAATTATCTGCCGCTATGAAATGATGAAGTTTATTGAATTCAATCAGGGAAGCAGACCTTGCCGCTGGGATTTTGGCATTTTGCTCACCACCAATTCATAACTATGATTGATGAGGTGCTGAATGAATTTTGGAAAGAGTTGTGGTCCATCGACAACCACCGTATTCCAATGCTTTTTGTTCATGTGATACCCTGGAAAAACCTCATCTGGATATTTCTCTCGGTACTCTATGGCTTTCTCGGGGTCGCATTTCAGATTGATACTGTGGTCGCCAGCCTCCCATTTTTTCAAAGAAGTGAGGGCAAATAATTTTCCTCTGACTTTAAAGACGATTGTATCCTCCTCAAAAGGAAAGTCTTCAGTCGCTTCTGGTTTGCTTAGGCAGTACGTTCTGAATTCTTCGATATTCATATCAACAATTTCAATTTACTACTTCAAATTCAACATAAATAGTTCTGATGCAATGCCGTCTGAAAGAAATTTTCCTTCGGCTGTAACATTCAGCATATCCCCATTTAGCGCCAACAATCCCTGTTTCTGGTAATCTTGAATCTGGTCCATAAGGTAGGCAGCATAGTTTAGGCCAAATTCGGTCTCAACCGCTTTCACATTGACGCCCCACTTGGTTCTAAGACCTGTCATGATGTATTCGTTATAGCGGTCGGTCAACGACAATTCTTCGCGCTCTGCTGGTAATTCTCCAGCTATTATAGCTTTGATGTATTTGGGATTGTTGTTGATATTCCAGCTTCTTGTGGAGTTGACATGACTATGTGCTGAAGGACCAATACCCAAATAGAATTTTCCCGTCCAATAAGCAGTGTTATTCTGAGAATAGTAGCCAGTTTTTCCAAAGTTCGAAAATTCATAATTTTCAAAATCATTTTGTTCCATGGTTTCTACCAAAATATCAAAATGTGATTTGGCCAAGTCATCGTCTACAGGCGGAATGATTTCTTTATCTATAAAATGTTTCAAAGCAGTATTGGGCTCCACCGTTAACGCATAACTGGAAATATGGGGAATGTCAAGTTCTATAGCTTTTGCCAGATTTTCTTTCCACCGTTCTTCGTTCATATCTGGAATACCGTAAATCAGGTCGATAGAGATATTATCAAAAAACCGTTTAGCCAGCAAAATAGAAGATTCAGCTTCTTCAGCAGTGTGAGCTCTGTTCATCAATTTTAAATCCACTTCAAAAAAGGACTGCACTCCAATACTCAACCTGTTAACTTTGGTTTTGTACAACATCTGTAGGTACTCCAGATCTAAGTCGTCTGGATTGGCCTCCAGCGTAATTTCAGGCTGCTCAACAACCTCATAATGCGCATAAATAGTTTCAAAAATAAGGTCTAAATCCTCTTGTGATAATAAGCTAGGCGTCCCTCCTCCAAAATAAATATTTTCTACTGCTGCTGGGAGTTCGGTTTTCCGCAAGATGAGTTCTTTGCAAATCGCCCTCACCAGCTTAGACTTGTGCTTTAAGGTAGTCGAAAAGTGAAAATCACAGTAATGACAAGCTTGTTTGCAAAAGGGAATATGAATATAAAGTGAACTCATTTCAATAGTTTTGACAAAAATACGGGATTAGTGGAGCTAATTCTTTAGTTTTAAGTTCAATTTTACAGAATTTCACGATGAGTATACTTTTAGTTAGCCTAGGGTTTATCTGTTGCCTTGTTGGCCTGGTAGGCAGTGTTCTTCCTGTAGTTCCCGGATTAATCATCAGCTGGTTGGGGATTTTATTATTATTCTGGGTTCCCGAAGTTGAAGTGAGTTCCAGTCTGCTTTGGATCACACTGGCAATCACGTTGGTCATTTTAATCCTTGACTATATCATTCCTATTCTAGGGACAAAAAAGCTAGGAGGTAGTAAATTTGGGATGTATGGTGCAGGGGTTGGACTTGTGGTAGGCCTCCTTGCTCCTATTCCTTTAGGAATTCTCATCGGTCCCTTTGTTGGGGCTTATCTAGGTGAAGTGATTTTTGCCAAAAAGGCAAGTCAGCCCGCTTTAAAAGCAGCACTAGGATCTTTTCTAGGCTTTTTAACGTCTACGGTTTTGGAGCTAATGGCAAGTTTATCGTTTTTTGTGATTTTTATGTACAAACTCATTCAGTATAGAGCTGTTTTATTCTGAATTTGATCTAAGTTCGCTTAACGCCAAGAAGCCTGTTGCCTTATGCTTATTAGTATCATCATACCTACCCTTAACGAAGAAACACATATAGCAAAAACCCTAACGCATACTTTAAAATTAAAGGGAAATTTTGAAATCCTTGTGATTGATGGGGGGAGTAGTGATCGAACTTTAGAAATCGTAAAAGACTTTCCTGAGGTGAAGCGTTTATGCGCTCCAAAAGGTCGAGCCTTACAAATGAATTTAGGGGCTAGACACTCACAAGGAGACATCTTGGTATTTCTTCATGCGGATACCTTTCTCCCCAAGGAGGCCTTCGCTTCTATCTGTGAACTTTGTAAAGCTAAGGATACGGTGGGTGGCAGTTTCCGACTAGTTGTGGACGACCCAAATCCTATTTTTAAAATCTACACTTGGTTCAGTCGATGGAACCTTGAGTTTTTCACTTATGGTGACCATGCCCTGTTTATTGAGAAACAAGTTTTTGAAACCATCCATGGTTTTAAACCTATTCCCTTTATGGAAGATGTCGAGATTCAACATCGGCTAAGGCGTGAAGGCCGTTTTAAAAAGTCTAAGCTAGCCGTGGTCACTTCCGGCCGACGTTTTCAAAAGAATGGGCTCATTTTTCAAATTACTGTAGACTTTCTTTTGGTGATGCTTTTCAAACTAGGTGTTTCACCAAAACGCTTAAAAAAATACTATCCGGATTAAGCCTCAACTTCTTCTGACACCAATATGCAATAAGTTGATTTTTTATTTGAAAAAACTGCCTAATACCAATCTTTCTGAAGCCATGCACCAGAAGCTCATTTTTAAAAACATCCATATGATAACGGTTTAATATCAATTTGTTATACAGGGACAGAATTTAAAACTTCTGAAGTAGAGACTTCAAAAACAATTTTAACAACACATACAGCAACTGTAAGTTCTAAGACTTTTTCTGTTTCTTCAACAGGTCTCGAATTTCAGCTAGAAGTTCATTTTTTTTTGGGATTTAGGATTTGAGGCTTTAATCTCCATTTTGCCATTCCTTAGGTTCAAACTACTTCATATTTTAACGGTCATAATTTTCGTGTGTGCTTTATGGCGATTTAAAAAAAGCCTTAGCATTTCAAAATAGTGTTTAATTTTCTAAAAAACTAAATAATCGATTCGACAAAACTTCACCCATAAATCATATGTTGTAGTGCTTGTACTATATTTTCACAACAACCATATACCTTAGTGGTTTTACTTCTATCAACTCAACCTCAAGGTTATTGATAATAGCTTTGCTAGGCTCATAATAAGTGACATCACAAATAAAACTAATTCGTTCTGCTGTAAAATCTATGACGATAGTTTCCAGATCATCCAAATGTAAGGTGTATTGAAAATTGGTTGCATTTGGGATGAATAAGTTTAGAGTGTTAAAAAACTCAGGATCTACAGATACACTTTCTGGAATAAATCGAAAACTTGGATTTTGAAAATTACCATCTACCTCTATTTTGTCTGGATATATGGTTCCGTTTTCGATTAGATTTGCGTTTGTAGAATCAATTATCTTTACATATAAAGAGGGAATTGCAATATCAATGAGGGCGCAGTCAATTTCATCGTTATCATCATTTGTGCTAGAACAGCCATTCAAAATTGGAATCATACATATTAAAAAAATTAGTTTCTTCATAGTTTTTTTATTGAAATGGTTTGTAATTCTGAAGAGCCGTTTTCAAAGAAAACTCCTTTAAGGACAACCTCTGCATCTAGTTCTACTGATTAATAATTTTTGCATAAAACTCTGCATTGGTAAAGCTGATGATGCCTGGAGCATCGGGATCGCAGTTAGTGATATCTATTTTTTTTAACTCTACATTGAAGCTACCCCATATTTCACCAGTTTCTTCTTTAAATTCTGATACTGCAATTTTGTTTATATCCAGAAAGGATTCATCTACGTTATAGGAGTCACACATAATATGACCATCTTCAATAAGTGTACTATAATACCCTTTAGCATGTTCGACTACTCTAAACTCTGGATCATTAGTTATATTATACGTTCCTTCCTCTTTTGGAATTCCCTCTATACTAAAGAGTTCAAGTATGAATCCATCTTGATTATATAATGTAAAAACAAGACTAAAATAACTCCAGACCTCGTCCCTTCTTCTATCGGTTGCCCAAGAATGGGCCTCCCAGTTCGCTCCATTCTTTTCAGCATTAACCCAGCCATAATCAAAAGGACTTGGTGAATCATAAAACATAACTTCATCATCATCATTAGAACAAGAAAATAAAATAAATACGAAAATAAAAATAAATTTCTTCATAGTTATTTTATTAGAATGGTTTGTGATTCTGAAGAGCCGTCGTCGAAGTAGACTTGCATATAAAACAATCCAGAAGAAAACGTTTGTCCTAAAGTAAATTGTTCTTCGTAAGATGTAGCTTGTTTAAGTTCTTTAGTTTGTAAGGCTCTACCGTTTTGATCAATCAAATTGATTTGAATAGGTTTTTTCTTTGAATTTTCGTCGAATACAAGAGATAATCTTTGGCTTGTAGATGTAGGATTTGGGTATACTGTAAAGCTCTTTAATAATGTAGGGTCACCGCCATCACCAGGTGCGCATTGAAAATCTGAGTTATACGGATCTACCGCCATTATGGTTTGGTGACTTGTAACTATCGTATTTCCATCATCGGTTACGGTAAGCCTGATCGTAAAGCTGAAATTCCCGTTCATTCCAGGGGGTTGATAATAATTGTATGTATAACCTGTACCAACTGTAGCCCAATTAAGTCCATTAGTCGAACGCTCCCATTTATAACTGTATCTTGGTTCACCACATTCTATCATAGCAGTGAACATTCCTGAGGTATTTTCATAATGGCTAATTTTTGGCAATTAAATTTATTTAATTATGTTTAATAAAATGTTAGATTAACAAATAATTAATATAATCGGGTTCAAACTGATTCAGTATATTTAAAAAGTTAAATCTCAAGCTCTAAGACTTTTTCTGTTCCTGCAGCAGATCTTGAATTTCAGCTAAGAGTTCAATGCTTTTTGGAGTGGTTTCTTCATGCGGATACCTTTCTCCCCAAGGAGGCCTACGCCTCTATCTGTGAACTTTGTAAAGCTAAGGATACGGTGGGTGGCAGTTTCCGACTAGTTGTGGACGACCCAAATCCTATTTTTAAAATCTACACTTGGTTCAGTCGATGGAACCTTGAGTTTTTCACTTATGGTGACCATGCCCTGTTTATTGAGAAACGTGTTTTTGATACCATCAATGGTTTTAAACCTATTCCCTTTATGGAAGATGTCGAGATTCAACATCGGCTAAGGCGTGAAGGCCGTTTTAAAAAGTCTAAGCTAGCCGTGGTCACTTCCGGCCGACGTTTTCAAAAGAATGGGCTCATTTTTCAAATCACCGTTGACTTTCTTTTGGTGATGCTTTTCAAACTAGGTGTTTCACCAAAACGCTTAAAAAAATACTATCCTGATAACATCTCGTCCAAAAATTGAAATAAAATATAGGATATTTATTTTTCAAAGGCAGGCCTTAAACCCTCGTATAGAAAGGCTTATAACTGTATGCTTTTAGATTTTATTCACTAATTTTAACAAAATACTAAGTATCACATGACAACATGTTTTAGCAAAATGCCGTTATTTACGTCAACTTAAATAAAACTATGATGAAAAAAAGAACATTATTTTTGGCCGTGAGTCTATCTGCTATTCTTGCTAGCTGTGTATCCAAAAAGAAATATACAGAACTAGAGGGTAATTTGGATGAGACGAAATCTGAGCTCATGCAAACGCGTGTAGAAAAAGAAGATCTGGAAAATCAAATGGAGCAGATTGAAATGCGCGTGGAGCGTTACAATAACAAAATAGCCTCCTTAAGTTCAGAGAAAGAAGGAATGATGGTGCAAGTGCCAAACGAAAGCTTAGTCCTATCTGAAAAGAACAAAGCTGCAATGCGAAAAACTTTAAAAGACGTTCCTGCTGCTAAACTCGCAGGTGCTAAGTCTTTAAAAGATTCGTTGAACATTGCTATTGCTCACAACATTTCTAAAAATATGGGAGAGTCTGGGGATGACCTCAACGTTTCCATTGAAGAAACTATGGTGAAAATCAATATTGACGACAACCTACTTTTTGGTGACAGCAGCTTTAGAGTTGGGAGTGATGCAGACGAAATCCTATCCAGAATTGCAGAAGTTGTAAAGTCTGAGCCTTCCCTAGAAGTTTTGGTAGAAGGACACACCGACAGTAGAACTGTAAAAAAGGATAGTTATATTGTAGATAACTGGGATCTTAGTGCTAGAAGAAGTGCTGCAATTGTGAGACGACTTGAAGATAAATTTGGAGTCGCTTCCGAGCAGTTGATTGTCGCTGGGAGATCTAGTTATGATCCTTTAGTACCAAACAGTACTAAAGACAATATGGCAAAAAACAGAAGAACACAAATCGTGATTATGCCAAATCTAGATAAGTTTTTTGCTATGTTAGGTGATGACTAATATCGAATAAGCTATTCAAAATAATTTTTAAAAAGCCCTGATGAATTCAGGGCTTTTTTTATGCTGAAGGTTTTTTAAGGCTTATACTTTTAAAGAAGATAGTTTTACGTTAAGTCTAAATAAAAATCAGCAGGTTAAATAAACGTGAAAGACAGACCTATGCAGAACTGGCTAGGAACTTCCGCTTATCTTTATTACCGAATTATTTTTATAATGCCGTATAAATAAATTGAATTATACTACGACGTAGCTCAGCACAGGTTTTTTAATAAAAAACAAGCGAAAAAAGCAGGTGCCGAATTCGTTTCAGTTAAACGATTTATGGCGACATTATAAGCTTAAATTAGTATAATCATCAAAATCAATGCTCATGAATCTTAGTCATAAAAAAGTACTCATTACTGGCGGAAGCGCTGGTATAGGAAAAGCTCTCATCCACGAATTGATTTTGCAGGGTGTAAAAGAATTTGCAGTGGTAGGAAGACGTCAGGACAAACTAGAAAAGCTTAAGGTAGATTTTCCGCAAGCTGAATTTATTCTTATCGCTGCCGATGTTTCTCAACTCGAAGATGTCGAGCGTATCATTAAGACCGTCAGCACCAGATGGGATCATATCGATTTGTTGATTAATAATGCGGGAGTAATAAGCACAGGGTCTCTACAAACTATTTCTGATGCAGACATTATCAATCAAATCAACATCAACCTTACAGGTCTTATTTTATTGACTAAAAAGGCTTTGCCCTTGCTTCTCAAAAGTGAAGAAGCTGGACTGATGAATATTTCTTCTGGACTAGGATATATTGCTAAACCTTTTTACTCAGTATATGCTGCGACCAAAGCAGGGGTTAAACATTTTTCTGAAGCTATGCGGAGAGAACTCATATTTGAAAACATACATGTCATGACAGTCTACCCTACTGCCACCGATACAGATATGATGATTACCTCCAAAATTGAAAACATGGATAGTGCGGAGTTGGTAGCCAAAAAGTCGATAGAAGGATTACTAAGCAAAAATATCGATGTGATTTTAGGAGGTGAACAACGCTTAAAGGACATAGACACAAACATCAATAGACCTCTTGAAATGGATGAAATAGCAAAAGAACGCTACGAATCATACCGCGATAAAACAGAGTTTCATAGAGCTATGTAAAACTAAGATCATGAAACCTCAACTTCTTATTTTTGATATCAATGAAACTATACTTGACCTTTCTCCCTTGAAAGAATCCATCAATCAGTTGCTCGGGTCATCAGAAGGTTTTGATCAATGGTTTCCAAAACTGATACAATTTGCCATGGTAGAAACTTTAACAGGTAGCTATTCAGATTTTGGTGAAATCGGGGCTGCAACTTTAGAGATGACTGCCCAAAGTTTCTCGAAATCAATTTCAGAAAAAGAAATAAAGACTACGCTTTCTATTATTACTCAGCTTCAACCTCATCCTGACGTTTTAGAAGGCTTAGTGAACTTAAAAAAGAAAGGATTCAGGTTGGTTGCACTTACCAACGGGGGAAAAAGTACTTTAGAGAAGCAAATGAACTATTCTGGCCTAGACTTTTATTTTGATTCATTATACAGCGTAGAATCCGTTAAGAAATTCAAACCACATCCGGAGACTTACAACTATGTTCTTAAAAAAGAAAATTGCGACCCCAAAAACGCCATGCTAGTTGCTGCTCATGCTTGGGATATTGTTGGCGCTCAACAAGCAGGTTTGCAAACTGCTTTCATAGAAAGAAATGGTAAATATTTGTATCCTAATACTGAAAAACCATCACTAAGTGTAAAGAATCTAACGGATTTGATACCGAATTGATTTTGAAATGTCGTGATGTCAAATTGAATTATCTATATTCTGGATTTTCAAAATTCCAACGGGTACCTGCATCCCAGTCCTTTCTTGAATTTCCGTAGGCAGGGTACCCTCCCTGGTCTTCTAGCATTTTGGCTAAATGCAAAAGATTATAAGTCATGAAAGTTGTGTTCCTGTTGGTAAAGCTTGAATCAAATCCTTTAGGCTTATCAAATTTTTCACCATCCCATTCTTTGTCGCCATAACTTGGCCCTGGTCCTACTTCGCCAATCCAACCTGCATCAGATTGTGGCGGAATGCTGTAACCTAAATGCTGTAATGCGTATAACATTCCCATAGCACAATGCTTCACACCATCTTCGTTTCCTGTAATGATACAACCTCCAGCTTTTCCATAGTACACATATTGACCTTTATCATTGTGATGCCCACTCATAGCATATAATCGTTCTATGACTTTTGAAGCAATAGAAGAACGCTCTCCAAGCCAAATTGGTGATCCCAATACCAAAATATCTGCATTTATGATTTTATCGTAAAGCCCAGGCCAATCATCACAATCTTCTCCATGCTCAGACATGTCTGGTTGAACTCCAACAGGCAAATTATAATCTACAGGCCTTATTATCTCTACTTCTACTCCCTCCTTCTTCATGATGTTAGCAGACACATCCATTAGAGATCTAGTGTGACTCTCCTGAGGAGATTTTTTAAGCGTACAATTAAGAAATACTGCTTTTAAGTCATTGAAAGTATTGTTCATAAGCAAAGTTTAAGAATTATAATATTATAGTCGTTATCTAATTGATTAATTACAACATATCAACGGTAGGCCTCAGTCCAGGCAAAATACTTCTTTGCTATTTTATTCTTCTCAATCTTCAAATGATCTAAAAAAGCCGTTGCCACAGGATTTAATTTTTTTGAGGAAAGCCAAGTTACCTGCCACATGCTTGAAATGGGCAGACTCTCAATAGGGATAATCTGAAGGTCTTTTGCTTTAAGTTCATTTTTTATACCAATGAGTGGCATTATTGAAATACCCAATCCAGCAATGACGGCTTGCTTTACAGCCTCATTTGACGTCAACTGAATTTTCTTTCTTATTTGAAAACCATTTTTTTGAATAAAGGTTTCCATGGCGTTACGTGTTGCAGAACCCTCTTCCCTATATAATAAAGGAAGTTTGGTAAGTAAATGTTCCCCTTCCGCTAGCTGCTCTGGAGTTATTTGCTTTCCGCCCACCAAAAAAAGTTCGTTTCGCATAAGTTCCACAGAATTAACTTTTAATTTTTTAGGCAACACAGAAATAAGAGCAAAATCAACTTCATTCTTTTCCAAGCTCCTTATCACTTTTGTTTTATTTGTGACATCCATAACCAGGTCCACACCGCTGTGAATATTCATGAATTCTGTTAAGAAATATGGCATGACATATTTTCCTGTAGAAGCAATTGATATTTTTATTCTACCTGACAACTTTCCTTTAAAGGCGTTGGTTTTGTAGTTGATAGCTTCTACTTCATCGAGAATTTTTTTAGCTGCTGCTGCGATTTCGTTTCCAAAATCTGTCACATAAAGCTGGCGCCCAACAACTTCAGTAAGTGGAATTGAAAACTGGTCCTGAAAATTTTTTAATTGTATGGAAACAGCTGGCTGAGTTAAGTGGAGTTTTTCTGCTGTTCTTGTAATACTTTTTGAATTTGCTATTTCTGAAAATATGATCAATTGATGTAAAGTGTAATTCATAATATTTTTTAATGCTTTGTATAAAGTATATAAATAAAAATTTATGAATCTAAATTATAATATTTGCGTCATAAATCAAAATAATATTTAACAATGGAAACAAATCAAACTTTTACAATCAAGGACAAAAAGGTAAAATTAGTAGAGGGTGAATTTACTCCATCTCAAGCTTCAGATATTCTTCATGCCTTGATCGATCAAAAAATCAACTACCACAAAATCGAAAATTTGCAACACTGGGAACAAGATCACAATAAAGACCCAAAACCTTACATCCAGAGAATTCAAGAATTAGAAGACGAGAAGAAAGCAATTGATCACTATCTCACTACTATCAAAAAGGAAGGTAAAAAACTGAGCATCGATGGAGTTTTGACTTTGAAGCCTATCGACTAGACTTCATTGCATTCTCGTTTTAATCTCAATCTTTAAAATTCAACTATGGAAAGTTATACTCTATCTGCAAATGAAAGCCAAACTCATGAGCAGAACCAATCGATCTCTCTACTTTCTCGAATCTCTGCTCCAATCCATTGGTTTTTACTCGTTATATGCATTTCAGCCTTAACTTATTATCAGATATATCTTCCCAATTGGGACTACTTAGACATTTTTAGAATTAACGGATTTACACTTCTCATCTGGACGGCCGTTCTGTTCTTCAGTTCAATAGTGAGTAGTTATTCTAAAAATTACCTCGCAGGTTTTCGATACCAAAAACGTTTTTCGCTTTTAAGTATCGGTTTCACCTTCTCTGTCATGCTTTTTGTGATGTCAAATCACATTGCAGCCCTATTAATTTCGTGGTTAGCCATGGGTTATTTTATGTCAAAACTGATTGGCGTTCATAAAAATTGGGGAGAAGCAAGACAAGCAGAAAAGTTTTCGCTTAGGTATTTTATATCAGGAACTATGGTATTGGCTGTTGGTATTCTCTTGCTCTGCTATGATAGCGGTCAATTTACATTACAAGGATTGATGGCCACAAGTGAATTTAATTCTTCCATGCTAATTCTTTCTTGCTTACTAATAATCATCGCCGCCATCATTCAATCTGCAATTTTCCCCTTTCATAAGTGGCTGCTCTCAGCGATGACTTCACCGACTCCTGCATCTGCTCTTATGCATGCTGGATTTGTCAACGGTTCAGGCTTATTGCTCACCCTATTTGCTCCCCTGATCATTCTTTCCAACACGCTTTGGATTTTGTTTATAATAGGCGGAATTACTGCAATTCTAGCTCAATTTCAGAAGTTGATACAGGTGAATGTAAAACACAAACTCGCCTGTTCGACTATTGCACAAATGGGTTTTATGATCATGCAATGCGGTTTAGGGTTTTTTAATGCAGCAGTAGCTCACCTCATTTTACATGGGTTTTATAAAGCTTACTTATTTCTATCCTCTGGTGAGCAAATCTCACAAAGTTCACCACAAGAATCGCCACGTCTCAAAATAACAGTTTTGCAAGCGTTAGCTGTTGCCATCTTTGGAGTTTTGGGGGCTTTTTTATTCTCTTATTTAACCGGAAAAACCAGCATGACCGATAGCAGTATCTTCCTTACGCTTATAGTTGCTATAACCGTTGGGCAGGCTACTTACAATATTGTAAAAGAGCAAAGTCTTGCCTATATAGAAAAAATTGGGGTTTCTGCCCTTCTCTTTAGTATAGGAATAAGTGTTTACGCAGTTCTTTTCAATGGCATCACACATCTAATGTCTGAGATGCCGATGATTCAGGCTCCACAAACTCTGGATACGCTTCAAGTGGTCTTTGGAATTATCTTTTTGATTGGATTTTTTATCATGAAACTTGGCGTATATCGCAAATCGCCTTGGCTCTATGTTAAGCTTTTGAATTTATCACAGCCTTACAAAAAAACTATTCATTACTACAAAAAATAGATTTATGAAACGAGACACCATTCTACAAAAGATTGATTCTACATCTCATGTGATTGGCAAAACATGGCCACTATATGCTTTTGTAACCTCAAACCCGCTGACTGGTTATGAAAACAGGCATTTTAAGCAAGCCACTACAGAGGCGGAGCAACTAGTTGGTGGACATCTTCTCCCAGGCGTATCTACCTTCAGAAATGCATGGCATCAGGGAGAAATTGATGAGCAGGAATTGAGTGATCTTTTCAAAAAAAATGGAATAAATTTTTCAGCTGAAGAGAGTCTCTCTCAGATGGAATCTCAAATTACAGAATCAAAAAATCCTCATCATGAAGTTGATAGACTTGTCATTAAATGGCTGATGACTTTTATGGATGAAGGGCTTGCTGAATGGAGTATGCCCAATAAAGAAAAAGGATTTTATAAAGCCTGGAGAGCCCTAGTTCGTTACGATCAGGAATTCAACTTAAAAGCTTTAGTTGCTTTACCTGAAGAAAATCTTGAAGCTTTGGAGGAATTATTAAATAATTATACTGAAGAAGAACAAGTAAAAATTCTGGAGCAGCATTTATCTGCCCTACCAGGATGGACGGGCTACATCAAATATAGAGCAGAAACAAATTCAGAATGGCAAAATAAATTCAAAATTACTTTGGAAGATTATCTAGCTGTAAGACTTTCAATAGCTAATAATCTTGATTTCAAACTCTTAAACACCGAGATAAATCATTCAGTAAAAAATGAAAAAAGTGACCTTCAATACCTGTGGTTAAAAGCATGGGAAAAAACATGGCAAAACAAGTTATCCAAAGAACTAAATACTATTCTTGAAACTTCTGACAATACTTCCACATCTACAACCAAAGCTAAGACTCCTGAAGCTCAACTGGTATTTTGTATCGATACAAGATCAGAATTGATTCGACGACATGTGGAATCCAAAGGGGATTATGAGACTTTTGGATATGCTGGCTTTTTTGGAATTGCTATGGATTACGAAAATTTAAGTGATGGGATTGTCAAAAAATCATGTCCACCCATTTTAGCTTCGGCATATAAAGTATCCGAAAAAGCCAAAAATGAAAACCAGGAAGAAATAGACAACTACCACAGACGCCAGGAAAGAGAAAAATTTACGCATTACTTCCTGAAACGTATGAAACACATGCTACCTTCAGCATTTGGCTACGTGGAAGGTTCGGGTTTCTTTTATGGCGTTTCCCTTTTTCTAAGAACACTCATGCCAGACCGACTTTATAATTCTAAAAAGAAAGAAAAAAAATCTTTCGAGGGAAGCTGTAATCCAGATATACAATCCATCAACAATTCATCTGCTATCGAAGGTATAAGTCTGGGAGAAAAAACAGCTATCGTAAAATCTGCCTTCGATTTGACCGGTTGGAAAACCTTTTCGCCATTGATTCTTTTCGTAGGTCATGGTAGTCATTCTGCGAACAATCCTTTTGGATCCAGTTTAGATTGTGGTGCATGCGCAGCCAGTCCCGGAAGACATAATGCCCGAATGTTAGCCAAACTGGCAAACCAACCCGAAGTGAGAGAAGCTTTAAAAGAACAGAATGTCCTTATACCAGATTCTACATTCTTCCTGGGAGCGGAGCATAACACCACCACGGATGAGATCGTCATATTCGACTCTGAATTGCCTACGTCGCATAAAGATCAATTATCAAAACTGAAGGGAAATCTTCTAAAAGCCCAGCACTCAGCAATAACTGAACGTCTAGGAGATTCAAATAGCAGCATAAAAGCGGCCTATAAAAAAACAAACGACTGGTCTGAAACCAGGCCTGAATGGGGACTTGCTAAAAATGCCGGATTTATCGTTGGACCACGATCTTTATCTAAAAGCATCAACTTGGATGGAAATTGTTTCCTTCATTCTTACGATTGGGAAATGGATACAGAAGGAAAAGCTTTGGAAGGTATCATGCAAGGGCCAATGGTGGTGACGCAATGGATTAACAACCATTACTACTTCTCATCTGTAGATAACGATAATTATGGCGGAGGCACAAAAATCACTCATAATGTCACAGGAAGATTTGGAGTCATGCAAGGAAATGGTGGTGATTTGAAACGAGGATTACCTTTGCAGTCAATCAACGAAACCGATCAAAAAGCCTATCACAAGCCTTTGAGGTTGTCGGTTTACATTCAGGCTCCAAAAGATAGGATAACTTCCATTTTAAAGAAAAATGAAAACCTCAGATCTTTACTGGATAACGAATGGATTTATTTACTGGTGATAGATCCTACTGATTCTAATAAGATCATGAAGTATGAGCAAAACTTACATTGGGAAGCTTCAGAAAAAGTTGCTGAAAACCAATTACAGACTATTCGATAGATATTAACATCAATTAAAAACTTTATCCAAAGTTTAATCATTTGTTAGTTAGTCCATTGTGGTGGGAATTCTTGAGAATTCCCACCACTTTTTTACTATAAAAAGGATATCAATTTCGCAGATTTGCCAAAACAAACCTCAATGCTTTAAATCTGAGAATTTTAAATGACCCAAAAAACTGAAATATTTATTTCACTCACCTTCAAATTACAATTTTGGCAGCAACCACAAACCAGTCATACTAAAGATAAAAATACCAAAAAACCAAAATGGATGTATAGCAACATATGTTTGATCAATATCCTTACTGCCTCTAAACTTCTCTTGGAAGAATTTCATGTTAGCTTGTTGAGTTTGGTAATGTCGTAAGGATTTCCAGCTATCCGATTGGTGGACATAATATTCAAAACTTGAGGTTGAATCTTGTTCCATGTTTAATCGTTGCCACCCAAGGGACAAAGGATAGGTCACTCCACTCCATGTTTCTGAAACATTTAAATCTTGTTTTAATGGAATCAGGTGGTCATATTGATCTAAAATTATTGGATTTTCCTTTGAAGTTCTTAACTGAAAAGTGAAAGGTTCATCCTTTAGGACAAACTTATCTACTGATGAAAATGAAGCTAATAAAAATTCTCTTTTACTGAGTTGCTCAATAATGTCTGACCAAATTTGCTGGTAAGCTTCTTGTTTTCCGTCTAGTAACAACTGCCAGGTATTTTGCAGCATTGTAGTACCAATTCTTCCCTGTCCTGACCTTTTATAGGCGCTAAAAATTGAAGCATTTAAGGTATGAATTTCTTCCAAACCAAATTCTTGTTTAAGCCGGAAAGGCTGAGTTGTCAACCTCACTGTTTTAAGCTCGTCAAAGCCTACTTCTAAGGTTGAAACAGGCTGTAGAGTGAAGACTGAAAAATCGCCCAAATTATTTAAAGCCTTAGCTTCTCCTAGTATAAAAAGTCCTAATCCCGTTGCTTTTATTGATTTTTGTAAAGCATTTCGCTCTGAGTTGGAAAGGGTTTTTAAAAACCCGGAATCTAATATAACTAAGTCAAAACCTCCCAAATTTGAAGAATTCAGACTCCTTAGATTCATTTGTTCAGCATTAAAAAATTCAAACTTATATCTTCCTGTAGTGATCCGGTTTTTAACGGTAACTTCATGACCTAAGTCAGCTAAAAAGTTTTTTAAATATTTGATTTCAAATGTTGGGTAGGTATTCAGAATTAAAATTCTTGGAGCCTTCCTTTTCTGAATTTTTACCGGTAAGGCATTTCGGTTTAGCACTTCACCTAAAGAATCTTTTTCTATAATACTAAAAACATAATTCCCAGAAACCTTCAAGGTGGTTGAAAGCTGAAAGCCCTCTTTCTCCTTAGAGCCAAAAACCGCAGAGTCCAAAGCAGTTCCTGCAGCATCTTGGAGTACCAGTCGGTTTTTAAATCTTCGATTTGCGAAAATACCCTTGACATCAAGCTGATTACCAACTTTATTTTCCTGTTTATAATTTAACTTAATTATACCCGACAACTCATGACCAGACAAATAAGTCGCTGTTGTATTTTCTAAAGACCACAAATCATAACTTGCAATCCCACTGCCTAAAACAAAAATTTCTTCAGAATTCACAAGTCCCAGCAGAGATTCGTCGTTATTATAATCTATCACTTTTAGGTTTCGATAAGTCTTTTTTAAGCTATCCAATTGAGTTTGCTTAAAGTTATCAGTGGTAATTACAACTCTTCCTTCATTAACTTCTTTCAAAATAGCTGGTTTTAAAGCCAACAGAGCTAAAGAAGACACCGAAAAAAAGATCAGAACAACTTTTACTATAAAGCCTTTGTTTCTTGGAGATGTCCATTCTTTCCAGATGAAAACTAAAATTGAAATCAACCAAAAAATAAGTGCAGGCCAAACCCAGGCAGCGTTTAAAAATGTAAGATTATCATTCATTCAATTCTAGTTCTTTTAAGACTAATTCGTTGAGTTTACCACCGAAACTACCTTGCCGCTGGGGTTCTAGAGCAATTTTAGGCAATGCTTTCAGAAGTCCTTTTTGAACTTCAATTATTAATTCCTGAGATATTTGCTGTCTCTCTCCCAATTGTTTCAATTGCTGAAGTGTTTTCAAAAACCTTCCAGGCTCAGCAATGGCCTTTTTTGCAAGCTCATTCCCAGCTTTCTTAAAGAGCTTTCTATCTGTATCCTTGGGTTTTGAATCTGAAATTTTTAACTCTTCCAGTCTCAGAATAGTTTGTTTTATAGAAAGGTATTGATCTAAATCGTCCCGTTCTTCTTTTTTATTGAAATTATCAATATCCTTGAGGTCTCCCGATAATCTGGCGTTTTCTTTTATTGGTGGCGGATCAAAACCTATGCGGTGCACATAAATTCTTGCGCTGTTTTTAATCTCCTGTATCAACTCCAAAGCTTCATATTGATAAGGCAATGACTTTTCTGGTTTATAAAGTCGCAAGTGCAACTCTGCATCCCACATGATATTTAACGCTTGACGTAATTTACTCTTAAGGCTGTCTGTAAATAAACTTGATGATTCAGGATCGCCATGATCGTGTAAATAGTCTGCCAGGGGACCTTCCTCTTCCTTGTTTTCATCTTGGTCATGATCGTGACTATCTGCGACAAGGTTATGCTCGTTGTCACTATCGTGAGCATGAGAATATTCTGTTAGAGGATCTTCTTCTTGATCATGATCGTGGTCATTATCTTCTATTATTTCTCCACCATTTGCAATTGCCCCTTCAGCTTCATCTCCCATAAATTGACCATATTTTAAACGAAGTGATTTTTGATCAAAACCCAAATCATTACTAGTTGAATTAAATTCTTCTTTTGATATTTTTCCGCTTTGAGCTATCAGTTTTTCTGTATCAATGATCAATTGCCGCTGACTTCTAAAATAATCGGGCATCAAATCTACACCAAGACCTCCTTCTACGCCAGGCCCATAATTAATTGTGTCTTTGATAACCGCAAAGTAAGTTTCACTTCTGGCAGTATTCTCCTTTGGTTGTTTCAGATCTTTAGCTTCTATATAAAAATAAAGTTCATCACCCGGCTCCATATTCATCTGATCCAGATCTATGGTTTTAGACAGATTCAATTGCTTTTTTCCACTTGACACCGGTGTATCAAATTCCAATTGTTCCTCTCTGAATTTTACAGATTCTCCAGTTCCTTTACTCACTGTTGCTATGATATGAGCGTTTGCTACTCCGAAATCATCTATGATAAGAGCACCAAAGTTTAAAACTTTATTATCGGTATATTCGAAAGAAGTAAATTGTTTCAAATTGTCTAGACGAATAACTGGTGTTTTGTCTTTTATGACTTCTATGGTAAAAAGGTCTGAGGAATAAGTAGCTCCGGAGGTATCGGTAAATTTGAAATTATAAAACCCAGAATTATTCAAAGTAGTACTTCCCGAAAAACTCAGATTGGTTTTCATCATTTTCCTATGTTTACCCATGCTTTCAAGGCTAACACTATCTACCGAGGCATCAAATTGAAGATTCCAAGTCACTCTTGAGCCCTCCAAAGCTTTGATGTTCATTTTTGAAGTGGATGTAGTTGTCAAACCCGTGTATGAAGGATGATTGATGGTAACTAATTGATTTTTCAATACTGGGACCTGTTGTTTAACAGCTAAAAAATCGATTGGCTCAAAACTCATATTTTCTTCTTCTGAAATTGCATTTCTATTGAAATTGAAGATCTCAGAAATCCCAGTATAAAATCCTAGATAACCTATAACAACTAAAAGTACCGATGTGATAATCGCCGTTTTAAGGTGATGTTCTGGTTTTATTCTTTTTATTTCGGCTTCTAAAGCATTTGATATTTTTTGTTGCTGAAGTTTTGCCAGTCCACTAAGTTCAGTCGGTTCTTGTAACAATAACCAACTACTATATTCTAGTTTATTAGAGCTTGCATCAATGTAATTACTAGTTTTTTCTAAGTCGATCTCCCATGGTTTTTTAAATAACAGTGCCATAACAAAAATCAGTGCAAAACTTATCAAGCTCAAAAACCAATTTTGGGTTAAGAACCAGACTAAAATAGCTGAGCTGAAAGCATACAAAAAAACTTCAAGCCACAACCAAATTTGCCATTGCTTTTGAAACCTAATCAATATGCTTTTTCCTGTTTGTTTCATTGCATTCTATACCTTGATAATACTCTTTCTGATAAGAGTAAAACGATAAAAAATAACCATAAAAAATTAGAAAACTCTTTTCTCTCTTGCTCAGAGTTTAATTTAAAACCTTCTTTAAAATTAGGTTTAATGAGCTCCATATTCATAACCCGTCGGTCGTAAGTTTCAGCTTCTTTTTTCAGTTCAGGATAAAGGTGCAGTAATTTAATAAGCTGCTTGCCCAAATGTTCCTCAATACTATTTTCTGAATTTAATTCTGCTGTGAGGTCATATTCATTTTCAAAATTCGCAGATTCAATGAGTGAATTTGCGAAAATATTTTTTTTGAATTTCAAAACTTTCCCTTCAGTTTTTGGAACAGTATCATCGCTCAACCAAACCAATAAATTATTCGACGTCAACTTAAGATTATCCTCTTTTTTAATATTTAGAATTTCAATAGGATGACGCAAGTACTTTGATATAGCTAAAAAAGACGCTTTTAAATATTTGCTTTCAGTTTTAAATTTGTCTTCAAAATACATATTTATCCGTAAAGTATCCTTTTCAACTATAAGAATTGAATCTCTACTTTCAGCATTTATACTTTGTATTTCTTTTTCAAATTTAAACACCTCAGCTTTACTTATTGCTGAAATAATTTCAACCTCATTTTTATCTTGTATTGCTCCAACTAGATTAGTTTTTGATTCATCAGAATTAAGATTGAACCAATAAATATTTTTGTCAATTTCTGGCCTTTTACCTTTTAAACCACTTAAAAATGCATTTGTAAAAACCACAATACTATCTGTTTTTAAAGACTTCATTTCTCTGGCTAATTGCCAGTAGTAGGGAGTTTCTAAATTTTTCGTTTCTAAAAACTCGGAATCATAGGCGGGAAAATCTGATTTTAAGAATCTTACCTCCTCCTCCGAAGCTAAACTGTCTAGAAACGTTTTGGATTTTGTCACACCCAATAATGAAGGTTCTACCAGGTACGTGATAGGTGTTTTTTCAGTTTTGTAATTCCATCTTGGCTCAGACATGATAAAAACCAAGACTGTGATGAGCAGTATTCTGAGTAATAACAACCAAAGTTCATTCAATTTGATGCTTCTGCTTCTTTTAGAATCTGAATCTTGCAAAAATTTAATGCTCCCAACTTTTATAGTTTTTCCTTGCTTTCTGCTCCACAAATGGATTGTCAAAGGAATGCTAAGTCCTAGCAGAGCCCAAAAAAATGAAGGATTGAGAAAAACCATATTACATCAAGTTGGTACGTTTTTTTAGTAACAATTGGAGGGCTTCTCCAATGGGATCATCGAGTCGAAAGAGTTGATAGCTTATAGCGTTGGCTAATAAAATGTCTCTGGTAGCTTTTATGGAATCCTCTAAAGATTTTAAATACGAAGGACGCGCTTTTTCTGCATCAAGTTCTAGTTTGGTTCCCGTTTCCAAATCCTCAAATGTGAGAGCGCCTTTGTAATTGAATTCTAATTCATCACTACCTAAAATATGAAGAACAACCACTTCATTTCTGGAAGTTTTCAATCTTGTAATAACATTGGTCAACTCCGATGCTTCTTCATGTAAATCTGAAATAAAGAAAATAAGTTCCTTTTGACTTCGACTGTGTAATTTCTCAAAAACTTGTGGATCTTTGGGCCATTTCCCTCTAGATTCAATATTGATTAATTCTTGTAGTAAACGTTTGAAATACTTTTTTTGAACACGTGCTTGTAACGCATATAAATTGTGCTCATTCAGAGCAAATAAACCCACTGCATCACCCTGAGATTGAGCTAGCCAGGCTAAAGAAGCTGTTAGAACTCTAGCAAAATCCATTTTGGTCATTCCTTTTTCTTCATGCTGCATAGATTTGCTGGCATCGAGAATAAACTTTACAGAGATATTGGTTTCTATCTCAGATTGCTTGATGTAGTATCTTCCCGACCTTGCCAGCATTTTCCAATCCAGAAGTCGCATATCATCACCGACTTCATAGCCACGGTACTGGCTAAATTCCATTCCCGAACCCAAACTTCGGCTATGGTTTAAACCAGACAAATGTCCCTCTACAACAACTCTAGAAATAAGAGCCAAGCCACTTACACTATTGATAATTTCTGGTTTTAGTAATAGCCGATAGTCTTGCTTCACTTTAATTATTTATTTTGAAGGAAATATAGATCCCAATAATTCCGAAGTTACCTTATCGGATGTAATGTTTTCTGCCTCAGATTTAAAATTCACAATCACTCTATGCCGCAGAACAGGATAAGCGCAATGCTCAAGATCTTTTAGAGTTACGGCCAGTCTTCCCTGAAGTAAAGCTCTGGCTTTGGCTGTTAAAATTAAAGCCTGTCCGGCTCTTGGTCCAGCCCCCCAGCTTACCCATTCTTTTACAAATTCACTTTTACTGGTTTCCGGTCGAGTTGCACGAATCAATGTATTCACGTAAGAAATCAACTCATCACTGATTGGAACTTCTCGCACTAATTCTTGTAACCTCAAAATTTCAGCCCCAGTAAGTACAGGTTTAATATTAGATTTTAAAGAGCCTGTTGTATACTTCAAAATTTGATGCTCTTCTGCTTCGGTTGGATAACCTATTTTAATGTAAAACAAGAAACGATCCTGTTGTGCTTCTGGCAATGTAAACGTGCCTGACTGTTCAATTGGATTTTGTGTAGCTAAAATAAAAAACGGCCGTTCCAGCTTATAAGTCTTACCTGAATAGGTCACTTCAAATTCTTGCATAGCCTCCAGAAGAGCAGCCTGAGTTTTGGGTGGCGTCCTGTTGATTTCATCTGCAAGAATAATGTTTGCGAAAATCGGTCCTTTATTGAATTCGAAAAACTTCCTTCCCGTGGTATGGTCTTCTTCGAGAATTTCTGTTCCAATAATATCTGATGGCATTAAATCTGGCGTAAACTGAATTCGATTAAATTTGAGTGCTATCGCCTCTGAAAGACTTCGAATCATAAGTGTTTTCGCCAAGCCAGGCACACCTTCAAGAAGGGCATGGCCTCCAGCCAAAAACGTGATGAGTAACTGGTCTACAGTTTCTTCCTGACCTATAATAACCTTGGCAATTTCTGCTTTAAGAGTTTTGAGTTTTTTAGTAAGTCTTTTGACTTCCTGGTCTAAATCGGCTAGTGGCTGATCCATATTTTTTTTGATTTAAGATGTAAGTGCATACATCACGATGTTCACTCCAAATCGGGTATTATCTATCTTGTAAAATCGTTTGTTCCTAAAGTCATAATCCCATTCGCAGCCATAATCTTTGTTACTGTACAACACACCTATTCTACCATCTATCACAATAGCTTTTAGGTATTCATGCACCAGATCATCTCCCCAACCGTTCAGTTCCTGAGATGTAGTTGGTGGACCATCTTCAAATTCAAAAAAGACGTTGTACAACTCATGAGTGTTAGGAATTTTGGATAATTCTGCAGGACCAAAGATCTCTTCCATTTGACGCTCAAAAGATTTAGCAAAAAGTCCATCAATGTCATGATTACAATCATCAGCAAAAACAAAACCTCCGTTTTTTACATATTTTTCAAAGTTGGCTTTTTCCTTTGCGGTAAATTGTACCAATTTATGTCCTGAGATATAGCAAAAGGGACATTTGAATACCTCATCACTGCTTAAAGAAACAATATTTTCTACCGTATCTACTCTCAGTGTGGTATACTCTACAAGAGAGTTAAGCAAATTGGAAGGCATACGCTGGTCCACATCCCAATCTCCGGATTCGTATTGAAGTCTAGTAAAGAAAAAGCTGCTCATTGCATTATATGTATTGTTCACCTTTAAAGTTGAAAACGGCAACTATTGAAGATTCTACCAAAAGTAAGTTTAGCGTTTTTGAAAACTTAATTTCGGAAAGCTCTTAGTGTTATTTCAAACTAAAATCACTCCTCTAATTTATAAACAAATAAAACTTATGTATTACAATTTATAGAAAATGAAAACTGATTGGAGTGAACTCGTCACTCCAATCAGTTTTTTGAATATCATTTTTCAGCTATATTGCGTCAGAAAGACTGGTAAATGTAAAGTCCCTGACTTTCATGTAGGGAATTAAATTCCCGTTGATTCTTACTTGTTCACCAAGAGCTTCCAAATTATTCAACATAATGAATGGGCTTTCATTGAATCTAAAGTTTTTCACAGGATATCTTATTTCTCCATTTTCAATATAAAAAGTTCCGTCTCTGGTAAGGCCTGTGTACAATAAAGTCTGTGGATCTACACTTCTGATGTACCATAATCTTGTAACCAGAATTCCTCTTTTAGTACTTTTTATAAGTTCCTCGCGTGAAGCGTCACCCCCTTCCATTATAAAGTTGGAAGGAAAAGGCACAGGATCTACTCCTTTCTCCTTAGCCCAGTATCTGCTGTAAGCCAGGTTTTTGACAACTCCGTTTTCTATCCATTTCATTTTCTTGAGCGGCATACCTTCCCCATTCCAGGTAGAAGTCGGCACTTCGGAATGTAAAGGATCACTCCAAACATTCACACGTTCATCTACAATTTTTTGTCCCATTTTGGTGCCATCGTCTTTTGACATAAAGCTACGGCCTTCATCGGCAGTGCGCGCATTAAAAGCCCCAGACATATTTCTAAGTAAGTCTGCAGATGCAGCAGGTTCCAAAATCACTGTATATTTTCCAGGCTCTATGGCTCTCGCTTCACGAGACATTACAGCTTTATCAATCGCCACTTTAGCAGCTTCTTCCGGATTGAATTTACGAACATCGTTGAAGTCGCGAGAAACCCAGCCAGATCCAGTGCCATCGTTTGTTCTCATAGTAACTGTAAAATCAACATTAGTTGATTTATTGTAAGCAAATAATCCGTTGGAATTCAGTATGGCACTGAATCCAGATGAATCGTCCAAAAAACCAGCAGCAGTTACTTCTTGTTCTGAAGCTGGATTGATGCTTTTGGCAGCAACCCCTGCACGAAATTCTGGTTTGATATTCGCTGTGGCTTCTACAAAAGTGATAGACTCATCGTAAACCTGCGGAGACATCGGAGACATAAACTCTGGGTTTTCTGGAGATAGTTTTGCCAGTTCTTCCGCTCTTTTAACAACACTTTTTAGAGATTCATCATCAAATTCATCTACCGTTGCGGTTCCGGATTTCTTCCCAAAACTAGCTTCTACAGCAAGGGTTTGGTTAGAACGGTGTCCAGACGTGGAAACCGTGTTTCGGGCATAACGAATGTTTCCACTTTCGCTACCTCCCATATTGATCACACAAGCATCTGCAGTAGAAAAGCTCAATGCTTTTTCCATGATTTGCCTTGCTTTTTCTTTGGTATATATTGCCATTTCTATAGTTCTTTTTTAATTCACCGATTATTAAACACTTCTACCTGTATTGATCACATTGACTCCGTCAAATCTGGAAGTAGAACTTCCATGAGAAACAGCACTTACTTGGGAAGGCTGACCTTTTCCATCGAAGAAAGAACCAAACATACGGTAGTCGTTTTCATCACAAATTTTAGTACAAGAATTCCAGAATTCCTGTGTGTTGGACTGGTAAGCAACATCGTCTAGCATGCCAACGATTTCTCCGTTTTTGATTTCGTAAAATACAGTACCTCCAAACTGAAAGTTGTATCGCTGCTGATCTATAGAATAGGATCCACGACCTGCGATGTAAATTCCTTTTTCTACATTCTTAATCATGTCATTGATTGAATATTTTTCTTTACCTGCTTCTAAGGAAACATTTGGCATGCGCTGAAACTGGACATCATTCCAGCTTTGAGCATAGCAACAACCATGAGATTCTTTTTGATCAATCATATGAACCTGATCCCGGATAGCCTGATAGTTGGTCAACACACCATTTCTTACCAAATCCCATTTCTTGGTTTTCACCCCTTCATCATCATAACCGACAGCTCCAAGTGAATGTTTCTGTGTTTTATCTGCAACAAGGTTAACAATATCACTTCCATATTTGAAATCACCAGATTTCCACTTATCTAATGTGGCAAAACTCGTTCCGGCATAATTGGCTTCGTAACCAAGTACCCGGTCAAGCTCGAGTGGATGCCCCACAGACTCATGGATGGTGAGGCCTAAATGATTAGGTTCTAAAACTAAATCATATTTTCCAGGCTGCACAGATTTTGCTGTAAGCATTTCCTTAGCCTGCTTGGCTGCCAAAGTCGCATCTTCTACGATGTCATAACTATTACGGTAAAGTCTTAGTCCTGAAGGACCTTCGAGTTTTTCAGATTCCAAACCATCCATATATTCGTACCCCATTCCCATTGGCGCACTCATAGCCTGACGGGATTTAAATTTTCCTGCCCCGCGATCGATGGCCGTCACGCCAAAAGTTGGCCAAATCCTATGAATGTCCTGATCTATATAAGAGCCTTCCGTAGAAGCAAAATACTTTTGTTCATTGACCATAAACAAGGCAGAATTCACAAAATTAGCTCCGTTTTCCATCGCAGCTGCATTTGCACTGAGTAGTAAATCTACTTTTTCCGAAACCGGCACGCTCTTAAAGTCTTTTTTAATTGGAGTTTTCCAAGACACTTCACCATGAGATTCGACTGGTGCCAGTTGAACGGGATCTTTTTGAATTTTAGAATTCGCTTTCGCTATGGCTACAGCCTGTTGCGTAGCTTTCATGATTCCGTCTTCAGTGACACTATTGGTGGAAGCAAACCCCCAGGTACCGTTAGCAATGACACGAATCCCAATCCCAAAAGACTCGGTATTGACCACGTTTTGAACTTTATCTTCTCTCGTAAACACGTACTGGTTAAGATATCGACCTATCCTTGCATCAGCATAGGTAGAACCAAGAGATCTAGCAGTGTTCAAGGCTACATCTGCAAGTTTCCTTTTGGTTAGGATATCCATGCCAGGCATCAAAAGTGCATCGGCTGTGATGCTGCTCCCCATCATCATAGAAGGGACCAGCATGGCTGCGCCTGCACCCATTCCGCTTAATTGAACAAACTTTCTTCTTTTCATAAAAATCTTCTGTTTTTTGATTGAATGAATTGTTTAACAATTAAGAAAGCAACAAAGTTCAAATTGCGTCATATCTTGCAAAGAGTTGATTCTATTGCTATTATTCTTAATTAAAGCCTAAAATAATATTTTTTTCTAAACTTTACAGTTTAATTGTGAATAGAATCTGAATGTTAACAAAATAACAATTTGGAAGTCCATCCTTATTTTATTTTAGAAGATTTTGCGCATCGTAAATTTATGCTCTACAATACATTGCTTTATATTTTTCGTGGACCTAAATATCCAGCTTGGCAAGATGACTTCTGAAGATTTTCGGAAAATTTAAAATTTGATAAGAATTATGTTTGTGAAACCCTCTGAATGAAATTATAGGGCTTGATTAACATGATATTGGATTAATTTTGTAAAGTTATAGTCTGATAAGTATTAGAATTAATAAGAAACTCGAGGAAATAATTTTTTAAATCGACTCTAAGAAATAGAATGAAAATACCACAAAGCTTTTTTGCTTAGTTATAAACCTATACTCACCCGGATCCTGTTGATGAATCCGGGCGATCTCAAAAACTTGTCACGAGAATAATATCTCGATAATTAGGTGACATCTAAAACACCAAACCAACGTATCACTTTCAGTTGAACCTCCTAACAAAACTGAAATCATTAAGCTAACTTATAGAAACGAAGCAATGTATTGTAGAACTCCTAATGTATTGGAATCAAAATCAAACTAGACAGCAAAAGGATTTATTGAAAAATAAAAATTGCAATTTCTTATTCTTTATCTATTAAGTCTTTCAAAACACTCCATACATTTTCCCTAACAATCTTGTAGCCTTCGGCGGTGGGGTGAATTCCGTCTTGTTGGTTGAGGTTTGGATCACCCGCCACGCCTTCTAAAAGAAAAGGAACAAGGCCAACATCGTATTTATCGGCCAGTTCAGGGAAAATATTCTTAAATTCTGAAGTGTAGTCCTGTCCCATATTAGGCGGAATCTGCATGCCTGCAAGAACAATTTGAGTGTCTGGATTTTTAGTTTTTACTATAGTGATGATATCCTGAAGGTTTTGGCGAGTTTCCTTTAGTGGTATTCCTCGCAGGCCATCGTTAGCACCCAGTTCTAAAACAAAAATATCTACATTTTGTTTCAGCACCCAGTCAATCCGATTTTTTCCACTAGCTGTGGTTTCACCGCTCAATCCGGCATTGACGACTTCATAATCATAACCGAGGGAATCCAGTCTGTTTTGAATTAATGCAGGAAAAGCTTCAGAAGGTTCTAGTCCCATTCCCGCAGTGAGGCTGTTCCCAAAGAAAAGAATAACATCTTTCTCGCTTTCTTTAGATTCTGTTTCAGTTTTTGCTTCTTTAGAAGGCGTGTTTTCGGGTTGCTTTTCAGTTTTTTCTCCACAGGAAAATAGCATTACTACCATAATAATTGCGCCGAAGCGCCTTAAGTTTCTCATAACAAAGGGGTTTATAACCAAACTGTTTCTTTATTTTGTTTTCTTTTTTAAGAAAGTCAATAATTTCAATTTCACATGGCAAAGATATTAAACGTTTACCATCTTGAGAAAAGCTATTCTAGCGGTTCCAAGAATCTAAAAGTACTTCAGGACATCAACTTCGAAGTAGAAGAACAGAAAACTTTTGCTATCGTTGGTCCATCGGGAAGTGGAAAGACAACTTTGCTTGGGCTTTGCGCGGGACTTGATAGCCCGGACTCTGGTTCTATAACCTTATGTGGAAGTGAATTGAGCAATCTAGATGAAGATGAACGTGCGCTGCTTAGAAATAAACACATTGGATTTGTGTTTCAGGATTTTCAACTATTGTCAACCTTAACGGCTTTGGAAAATGTAGCTGTTCCCTTGGAACTTCAAGGTGACAAAAAAGCTTTAAAAATAGGTAAAGAACTACTGGAGAAAGTAGGTTTAGGAGATCGTATTCACCATTATCCTTCTCAGCTTTCTGGAGGCGAACAACAACGTGTGGCTTTGGCACGTGCTTTTTCCACTAAACCCTCTATTCTGTTTGCAGATGAACCTACTGGAAATCTAGATGCTGAAACTGGAGAAAAAGTGGAAGAGCTGCTTTTTGATCTCAACAGAGAATCTGGGACTACTCTTATCATTGTTACCCACGATATAGAATTGGCCAATAAAACGCAGCATATATTGAGACTGAAAGGAGGGAAAATTGTCGAAAATAGAGAAAAGCAAGTGCAATGAGTAAAACAAAAAACTCAAAACCAGGTTTGAAATGGCTTTTCAAAATGGCCTGGCGAGATGGCAAGTCCAGCGGGAACAAGTTGATCCTTTTTATAGCATCCATCGTGCTTGGTATATCTGCAGTGGTGTCTATACAATCCTTTGGCGTGACGCTAAAAGACAATATTTCATCAGAATCTAAAGCCTTGATGGGTGCAGATTTTAAAATTGATAGCGATGATCCTCCCAATGAGCGGGTTTTGCAAATTATGGATTCACTGGGTGGCCCTAAAGCCAGTGAAATTAAGTTTGCATCGATGGCTGCATTTCCACAGAATAAGGCGACTAAATTGATGCAGGTAAGAGGAATCAAAGGCGGGTTCCCATTTTACGGGGAACTGGAAACAGAGCCGAAAAATGCTGCAACATCTTACCAGAATCAGGGTTCTGCATTAGTGGATGCTACCGTTATGCTTCAACTAGGAATCCAAACTGGAGACAGTATCAAAATTGGTAAAGTGACTTTACCAATTGCTGGTGCACTCAAATCTGTTCCAGGGAGCACGGCTATTTTCAGTTCTGTAGCGCCACCCGTGCTTATTCCATATCGTTTCATTGAAGAATCAGGCTTGGTACAGACAGGAAGTAGAATAGATTATGAATTTTACTTTACTGCTGATGCAAATACAGATTTAGAAAAGCTTGATGAAAACTTAGACCCGATTCTCGATTCAGAAGAGGCTGATCTTGATACCCATACCTCAACCAGCGAAAGACTAGGACGTCGCTACGAAAATTTTGGAAAATTCCTAAATCTAGTAGCGTTTATTGCTTTGCTTTTAGGCTGTGTTGGAATAGCCAGCGCTATTCATATTTACATAAAAGAAAAATTGCGAGCGGTCGCTGTTTTAAAATGCCTGGGAGCCAGCAAAAGACAAACTTTTTTGATTTACCTCATTCAAGTGGCTTTTATGGGATTCATTGGAGGTATTTTGGGAACAGCCCTTGGACTTCTGCTTCAGCAATTATTCCCCTATCTATTAGAAGGATTATTGCCTGTTGATGTTCAACTTACATTTTCGGTTCAAGTGATCGTCATGGGCATTCTACTTGGAATTCTTATGTCAGTCTTATTTGCTCTATATCCTTTAATTGGAACTCTATACGTTTCACCATTGCAAGCCTTACGCGTCATAAAGGAAAATTCTACTAAATCCAGAAAGGCTGTTATTTTTGTTTCAATAGCCATCTTTCTGTTCATATTTTTGTTTTCGCTCTGGTTACTAGAAGACTGGAAGTATTCACTTGCTTTTGTGGGTGGGATTTTAGCTACATTTTCAATTTTGGCAGGCATAGCTTATCTGTTTATGCGAACTATAAGGAAATATTTTCCGCATAACTGGGGATTTGTAGCCAGACAGAGTTTACAGAACCTCTTCAGACCTCAAAACCAAACCTTAACACTTGTCCTCGCCATCGGCGTTGGAACTTTTTTAATCAGTACACTTTATTTCAGCAAAGATTTATTGTTGGCACAGGCTTCTTTAGAATCTGAGACGGATAGTCCAAATATTATTTTGCTGGACGTGCAAAGTAATCAACGAGAGGACTTAGCTAAAACTATAAACACATACGATTTACCAGTTTTGAGTGATATTCCTATAGTGACTATGCGTGTGCAAAGCATTGCTGGAAAATCAGTAGCTGAAATCAGAAAAGATTCCACATCTCAGGTAAACGGATGGGTCTTAAATCATGAATTCCGCACGACCTATCGCGATTCACTTATTGCCTCAGAAACCCTCGAAAGTGGAACCTGGACATCACAGGCAAAAGACTTAAACCCAGTTCCCGTATCCATAAGTGAAAATTTTGCTGAAGATGCAAAAGTTAAAGTTGGTGATCAGCTGGTCTTCAATATTCAAGGCGTTTTACAGGATGCTGTTGTGGGAAGTATTAGAAAGGTAGATTGGTCTAGAATGCAGCTCAATTTCTCGCTTGTCTTCCCAAAAGGCCTTTTAGAAAAAGCTCCTCAATTTCATGTCTTAACCACCAAAGTACCTGGCGATGAAAAATCTGCTGTTTTACAACAAGAATTGGTAGAAAAATACCCCAATGTATCTATTATTGATTTAAGGCAGATTCTCAACGTCATAGAAACGCTGTTAGGTAAAATTTCCTGGATTATCAATTTCATGGCTTTCTTCAGTATTATGATTGGCATTATTGTGCTTCTAGGTGCCATACGAACCAGCAAATATCAACGTATTAAAGAAAGTGTATTACTAAGAACACTCGGAGCCAAAGGCCGTCAAATCATAAACATTAATGCTTTAGAATACTTGTATCTAGGCGTCCTTGGAGGCTTATCTGGTGTTGCCTTATCTTTCATCAGCAGTCAATTATTGGCCTGGCTGGTATTTGAATCTCCTTTTGTTCCGTCACTCATCCCAATTTTTATTATTTTTCCTGGTATTGTTTTACTTGTACTCGTCATAGGACTTAGCAACAGCCTGAGCGTCATCAATAAACCTCCATTGGAAGTTTTAAGGAAGGAAGTTACATAAACACGTTTATTTCATATCAAATTGAGACTTTCAAATAAAGTAACTTTTCAGAAGAATATAGTGAAAGTTAATCTGAAACTTCAAGATGTGATTGCAGGCATAATAAAGGGACTGATTTATTGAATAAAATAAAATTTCACAATTGGATTAATGAAATAATTTAAAGTTTCATTTTTTCTGCAATTCTGTTTTATTTACAAAAAAATTCTCCTTGTGAATGTTTTGCTTGAAGAATTCAAAAAGTTCAGCTTTTCGACTTGAATTCTTCATTTCTTAAAGCGTCATCAACTTCGTGAAAAGCAAAGGTTTTCTCATTAATTTCAAAACCATAAAAAACATTTATAATATCAGCCTCAAATTCAGTTTGCAAATTCATCACCTGATATCCTTCAATCGTTTTTGAATAAGAAATCAACTCATCTGTTTTATCTGAAACTTTCAAAATTAGCTTATAGGTTTTTGCTCCGTGTTTCTCGACAATAAGTTTCTCTTCATTATTTCCCTCAACAAACCATTCTCCAAGGAGTTCAGTATTTATCTTTTCATCATTCGATAAACTGTATCTTGATTCCAGAGCACAATTTACTAGCGATAAAAGCATCAATGTAATTATGAATTTCCTTTTCGTATAGACTGTTTTTGAAGTCTATATTGATCGACAACATGAATTTTGACTGCTCTATTGTCTGGTGCTGAATTTATTTTTTCTGCCATTCTGGAGAAAAATAAGTAGTTCTTCCTCCAACTTTTATTTTTTCAATTTCGGCACCGGTATGGAAACAAGTCTCTCCTTCTTTTCTGAAATGCATCAGGAAATCTTCTGGAAAATCTCGATAATGCGCATCATTTTCAATAGCCACTTCAATTACTTTTTTCATAGCATCAAATACCGATTCAATTTCTTCAGATGTCATTTGATCTACTCTTCTAGTGGGATGAATTCTGGATTGGTAAAGAATCTCATCTGCCATCCAATTACCAACTCCTGCAGCAACGCTTTGATCCATGATGATTTTCTTAATATCCGTTTTGCGAGCACTTACAGAGACTTTAAAATTTTCCAAAGACAAATCTCTGGCATCATCACTCAGCTTATGATCTGCTTTAAAATTAGAGATAGAATCCGTCAGATCCCACCAGCCAAATTTTCGTTTGTTTTCGAAAGCAAAATGATATCCATTTTCAAAAGATAACTGAATATGACCAAATTTTGGCCGGTCACTTTCGCTTTTGTAATAATTAGGCCGACCGGTCATTCCAAAATGAATAACCAAGACTTTCTCGCTAGTAGTTTCAACGAATAAATATTTACCAATGCGGTGAGTTGATTTGAACTCATGATTGATTAATTGAGTTTCAAAATAGGATTTGGACTGCTTTAGTAACCTTGAATCCCTGCAATCTAAAGCAATAATACGTTGGTGCAGTGAGGTACTATCAATATAAGTCTTGTAACCATGTACTTCTGGTAATTCAGGCATATTTTTTATTTAAAGTTAAGAAAATAGTATTTCAATTGTGCTGGAATTAATCAAGGAAAATAATTTTTAAGCTTAATATAAATCAATACAAATAAAAAAAATCTTACGATGGATGTTATTTACAGAATTGAAAGCTTTAAATCTGAAAGTGAACTTTAGAAACAGTCTTGAGAGTTTAAAATATTGTTCAGGTTAACCTAGATCGTTTTAATTTTTCAATTTAATTTTAAACTGAAAACAGATCAAAACCTAAGTAAATCATTGTTCCTAGCATTGCTGTAATCAACAGGTAATATATAAAGGCCGAAATGGCGTTGGTTCGTATCATTTTACCTTCATCGCCCAAACAACCAACTGTTGCAGCCACTGCTACTATATTATTAACACTAATCATGTTGACTATTCCAGAACCGATACCTTGCATAGATAATATTAATAGTTCAGGAAAGCCCAAAATAGAAGCAGTTTCATATTGAAAAGACATAAATAACATATTGGAAACCGTCGCAGAACCGGACATAAATGAACCTAACATACCGATAAGAATTGAAAAAAACGGATAGGAATTACCTGAAAAATTTGCTGTGGCCAATGCCATTTCTGTGAGCATGCTATCCATACCACTAGTATTATTTCTAGAGTTGAGCATCAGCTGTACCAAACCCACGCCAGCGAATAAAGCGATAGCTGCTCCACTTACTTGTTTAAACGTAAGTATTCAGGATTTTTTTATTTCTTTCAAAGGCATTTTATGATGCCACTGCGTAAATAGAGCTACTAAAATAAAAGGAATAGTTCCTGGCAAATACGCCCATTTCAATATGTAATCCAAACCATCGATGCCTGCGACATTGTTTAATGTTAATTGCTGATCGGCCAAAAAATCTTTGAGACCAAAAGGAGGTATTCTAGTGACGACATGTATAATAGCTATAAGCAAGTAGGGATACCACGCTTTTAAAAAAGACATTTTAGCCTGATCGGTATCTCCTGTATCACTATTGGATTTCCAAATTTTCGGCCATTTCCTTTCTACAGGAAAATCCCAAGGTTGTTTTGGAACTAAAAAGCCTTTTTTAGCAGCGACAACCACAATGATCATCCCAATAAAAGCTCCTACTGAGGAAGGTGATTCAGGTCCGAAAAAAAGCCTATTACGGCATAAGATATCATAAAAGCAAAACCGGCAAATAATGCAAAAGGTAGAGCCTGTAGTGCAGGCTTAAACGATTTTTATTTCCCGAAAAATTTAGTCAAAATAGTAATGCCTAGTATAGGAATAAAAAGTCCTGCCAAAGCGTTGGGCTATGCAATCGATTTTGTGAGGGCCATCATAAAAGTTTCTGGGTCAACACCAGGAGCCTCTGTATTTGCTTCTAATGTGCTCATCCCCCCAAAAAATGGCGTACCAACCGCCCCAAAAGGAACAGGAACAGTATTGAAAATAAGAACTACCAAAGCTGCTGCTAAGGGCGGAAATCCTAATCCCACCAATAATGGTCCTGCCAAAGCTGCTGGAGTAACAAAGCCAGCAGCACCCTCTATAAAACCGCCAAACATAGAACAAATAATAATGGCTTGTACACGTCTGTCGGTGGTAATTCCTTTAAATCCATTATTAATAGTCGCCATGACACCAGAAAGCTTAATGGTATTTAAAATTAAAATAGCGCCAAAGATGATTACCTAAATATCAAAGGCCTTAAAAAAGCCAAAAAGTGTATAACCAAAGACATTTTGTACATCCATTTCCCATTAAAAAAACGCGATCAATGTGACAGACAGTAAAGCTAATGGAAGGGCTTTTTTGGCACCCCAATTTAAACCTACCATCAGAACTATAGTCAATAAAATAAGGAAAATAGCAAGAAATGCGTTCATTGATAAAAATTATTATTGAATAGGATATAGGTATGACATCCTAAAATTATCAATAATTTTTATTTTCAGTTACCTAAATAAGTATTTAAACGATTCAAATGAACGACTTCTTAAACTACATTGATTAAAGTGTCCCCCTGTGCTTTCATTTCACCTATCGAAACAGCTTGAAGTCCATTTTCATTGAGCAGCTGTTCCACTTTAAGATGCTCTCCATCTTCAACAGCAATAAGCAGACCTCCACTGGTCTGTGGATCGCAAAGAATTTCTTTGTAACGCTCATCTTTTAAACTGGTATGATGGCCGTAACTTTTCCAATTTCTATAAGTTCCGCCTGGAATGCATCCTTGCTCAATATATTTATGCACTTCATCAAATACAGGAACTTTATCAAATTTCACTTCTGCAGATAATCGACTACCCTCACACATTTCAACCAGGTGTCCCAAAAGTCCAAAGCCAGTAACATCGGTCATTGCTTTTACACCCTCAATTTTCCCAAGTTCAAAACCTATAGAATTCAGAGTGGTCATGGATTTCGCTGCAATATCTTTATCCTTTTCATCAATTTTTCCTTGTTTTCCAGCTGTAGATAATATTCCAACGCCCAAAGGTTTGGTTAGATAAAGTTTACAGCCTTGAGTGGCAGAATCATTTCTTTTAAGGTGTTTTAAATCTATTTTTCCTGTAACCGCCAATCCAAATATCGGTTCGGGGCTGTCAATACTATGTCCGCCTACCAGTGGACTTCCAACTCTTGAACATACTTCACGTCCGCCAGCTAATACTTCTCTGGCAACTTCCGCAGAAAGTTTATCGATGGGCCAGCCAAAAATTGCAATTGACATAATAGGCTGTCCACCCATAGCAAAAATATCGCTTATGGCATTGGTTGCTGCAATTTGTCCAAAGGTGAAAGGATCATCTACTATTGGCATGAAAAAATCTGTAGTGGTAATAATACCATTACCATCTCCCAAATCGTAAACGGCAGCATCATCACGGGTGCTGTTTCCTACAATTATATTTTTATCCAATACTTGTGGCTGATTTGTTTGCAACATCTCTGACAACAATGCAGGTGATATTTTGCAGCCGCACCCTGCTCCGTGACTATATGAAGTGAGTTTGATATTTTCCATTTCTTTTATGTTTTTTAAAATCTGTAGTGCATTCTTATGATGGTTTGTTGAAGACAGTTTAAGTGTTTTTATCTTTGAAGCAGTTTTTTTCTGAATTCCTAATAAATAGTATTTGTCATAATAATTAAGCGTCATCAAAGCAACATTATGATAATCTTTATCTTTTAGATACTCTATAGCTTGCTGAGTTCGAAGCCCTCCAAGACGTTTTTCAATTCTATGAATACCATCCTTTAAAAACTCATCCCCACAATCTGCGTAACCAGCTACCAAATGTTTTGCACGCTCTTCTTTAGGTATTTCTAAAAATAACACCTCAGCATTTTGCATTTGGTGAAATAATGAGTTGGGCAATATTACCTTTCCTATATTATGGCTTTCATCCTCCAGCCAAATGGTTCTGTTTAAATCTAACTGAGAAAGCTGGACATATAAATTATTTTCAAATTGCTCCACACTGGGCTGTTCGCCTTGGCCAATGCCACCAAAAGCAGAACCTTTGTGATTGGCAAGGGCTTCAAGATCTATGACCTGTTCGCCTTGTTTTTGCAAATCGTGAAGAATTTCTGTTTTTCCACTTCCGGTATAGCCACCAATAATCTTAAGTGGAAAGGATATTTTGAAATAATTCAACACAAAATTTCTAAAAGCTTTGTAACCGCCTTCAATCACTTTTACATCATCAAACCCATTGACCATTAAATGTTCTGCAAAAGACTGACTGCGCATCCCTCCTCTCCAGCAATGAACAATCACAGAACCCTTAGGAGCTACTTTTTTAGCTTCTTGGATATACAAGTCAAGTTTGGGGTTAACGTAGATATAGCCTAACTCAATAGCTGCCTCTTTGGATTGTTGCTTGTAGACAGTTCCTACATGTGCCCGCTCTTCATTGCTGAATAAAGAAATGTTATGTGAATTTGGAATATGACCCTTTTCATGTTCTGAAGGGGAACGTACGTCGATAATTGGTAATTGAAGCTCTAAAGCTTCTTGTATGTTTATGAAATTAACCATACACAAACATAGAGTTTATTAATAGTCCTTTAAATTATGAATGAAAGTTTTCACTTTAGTTTATTATTTGAATGCCAACTAACTACTGAATAAAGGTTTGTTAAAAATCAGTTATCTAAAATCCATTCAATAAAAGGTATGTTGAAATTTTGAACTTTGAAGATATACATATAAGCCCTAAATGAGGAATTAAAAATATTTTCATAAAATGTAATTAATGGTTTGCTAGACCACGCAGTCCATTCTATATTGAAAATATCTTAATCTATTTCTCTTTAAAATATTTCATAATGAATTGGACTCATTATGGATAGCTAAGTAATTGAATAATGGTGATAGCAAATTTTTAATAAATGAATAAAGTAAATTTACCGTCTAACCAGGTTGAAAATTTTATCTACTGCCTGGAAGCCGTTCACAATGCAGACACCATTCAATCTACTGAGGTGGTAAAAATCCTGGAAGATATGGCGTTAAAACAAGATATAAGTAGTATTTACAAAGCTTGTGATACAATGGAAGGACTCGAAGAAAGCTTGAGTTATTTGTTATATGATGACCATAACTTCAAAGATTATGAAATTATCTACCTGGTCCTACCGGGTGATTCTAATACTATTTTGATTAATGATTACCACTATAGCATTGAAGAGATAGCTGAGCTTTTTGAAGGTAAAATGAAAGGGAAAGTCATACATTTTTCCAACAAAAAAGTTTTAGATCTTACAGATGAAGAGTCTCAGTATTTTCTTGATGTGACTGGCGCAAGAGCCATATCGGGATATGGTTTTCAATCTCAAAGCATGTCGAGTGCATTTACAATTGATAGAGCCTTTTTCAGCCTGTTTTATGAAAATGACGATCTCAGAGACGTCGTAGAAACCATGTTCCAAAAACATTATAAACTCTGCAAGCTGCTCGATTTTAGATTGTATTATTGATAAACACTTAGTGTCAATTAAGTTTTTTATTCATTCGGTGAAAAAAATAAACTTCACACTATTTTTAAAATTCATAAAGAGATTGAATAATCAGTTAAATCCATTGACTTCAAATCTTTACTGGTATTATCAACTTATTTTTCAATATACAAGCTGGTTGAGACTAAATTATTTTGTGTTCAGAATCACAGATAAAAAAGAAGGCTGCTCTAGAGAGCAGCCTTTGTTATTACTTAGCAGAGATTTTACTAAAATCTATGCTAAAGTTTGAATTTAAATATTGCAGTTCAGTTTACAGACCACAACTTTCATACAAACTTCCCAAATTGCTTACAGGAACAAAATTAGTATCAAAGCTAGGTCCATAAACGGTCCTAATATCAACACGATCTACAACCCATTTCCAATCCTTGGGAGTAATTAAACCATTTTTCATTTCTTGTCCATCTTTTGTGAAAGTTGAAGGTGTGAACATGTTACCCATGGTAAGATCAAATATACCGTCATTACCATCTACACCTAGATTTGCATCATAAGGATTTAGGAGAAAATATGTAAAGTCTGGAGCATTTGTAATATCAACCTTTACAGTTTTCACAATACCATTTCCCGTTACATCGTTACATCTAGCATTTACAAAACCACTATTGGAACCAAATGCTGCCTGTCTTGTGTTTGGATAGACCTCTATCTCTGTATCACCAGATGAAGTATCAACGCTGGTGGCATCTCCTGAAATTACATAACCAGTTCCAGGCAACCAAAATTTGAACCCAAGTTCCGATCCTGCACTACGCGCTAACGGCTCAAAGACGAAGTTTAATTCTCCTGTATTAATATCTGTAAATGATTTAGTTTGTACAATTAAATCATTGTAGTCAGCGTCATTTTGGTTATCATCACCTCTTAGAGCTTCCCATGCTACATTGTAAGTATTGCTAAAAATATTGAAATCTCCATCACAGTTTTCGTTTAAGTGTAGATATCCATCTTCTGCATTGATCATGTCAACTCTGTCTAGTGGCATAGTACCTTCGAATAATATACCATTTACAAACAACTCAATGTAATAAGACTGATCTTCTGTAGGAATACTTGGATCGTAAGGGAGTTTTAAGCAAAGTAGTTCATTATCTGGATTATCACTATCATAATCACCGTCAGCAGAACCGCTCCAGATTAGATCTTCTTCGGAAGTTGACTCTTCATTAGGATAGATAAATGCTTCTAATGTAGCGACCTCATGTCCAGCGTCTGGCTCACAGAAGTTTGCAAATACACATAGATTTTTGACTTCTTTGATTGTAACATCCCAGAAAACAAATCCAAATTGTGGTGGGGTAAATTCTTCGACACAAAGTACTTCGATATCGTATTCGATTTTTCTATAGTTTTCAACTACAACATCAAATGGTAAGGACTGACTTACAAAAGGACCAAACTCACTACCTGTTTTAGGCGTAGCAAATAATTCGTCATCGTTGCCATTGAAAAGAACAAAACTAGTCACTTGATAAGTTCCGGGATCTAGTTCTATAAGATCTGTTTTATAGCTATTTCCCCAAGTTTTCATGTCTATAGTATAATCTATTCCTCCCATAGTCAACACAGCGTAGGAAGCTAATGCCATGTCGCAAGCCTCTTCATCTTTAGCTAAATCACTAGATTTAGCATCAGACTTAGCGTCAGCAACCCTATGACCAGATAATACAAATTCAACACCACTAGCTTCTTCTGAAACGCTATCCCCTTCTTCATTTTGACAAGAATATAAGAATACCAATGCAAAGCAAGCAATAAGTAAATTAAATTTTTTTGATAAATTATTCATGATTTTATTAAATTTTGAGTTTTAAATTTTTCTGTTTTGAAATGTTTGATTGAATAATTTCTAACTGGTGACCTTATTTGTAAATTCATAACAATTGATTTTTTATTTATGATAAACGTGAATACTTTGATTTAAAAAAAGGCTGCAAAAGCAGCCTTTAATATTACATAGCATTGGCTATTTTAGTAGCCTTTACTAAAGTTTTAAGCCATGTTGCTACTAAGGACAATTCATCCACAAACTTCCAAGGTTACTGATTGGAGTGAAATTACTGTCAAAATTAGGCCCATACACAGTTCTTATGTCCACACCATCTACAACCCATTCCCAGTCTCCGGTGGTAATCAAACCATTTTTCATTTCCTGTCCATCTTTTATAAACGTAGATGAAGTGAAAAGGTTCCCTAGTGTTAGATCATAAGTACTTCCGCCACCAGTCACATTTAGATTTGCATCGAAAGGATTTAGTAAGTAGTATGTGAAATTTGATGGTGGGTTTTGAACAGTAACTGTTACTATATTACCAGTTCCTGTTGCACCATTACACTTGGTATTTACAAAATCATTAGTTGAGGAAAATGCTTGATGTGTATCTGGATAAACCTCAATCATTGTGTTGCCAGATGAATCATCTACTAAACTTGCACCAGTTACGCTGTATCCAGTACCTGGTAACCAAAATTTGAAAGCATGATCATAACCTCCACCTCTAGCTATTGGCTCAAATTCAAAGATTAAGTCACCTGTAGTTATATCTGTAGAAGTAGTTGTCTTTACAATAAAATCATTGTAATCACAATCATTAGTCCCTCCATCACCATTGAGGTCCTCCCATGCAATGTTGAAACTGTTGCTAAGGATGTCAAAATCTCCATCACAATTTTCATTTAAGTGAAGATATCCATCTTCTGCATTGATCATATCCACTCTGTCTAGCGGCATAGTTCCTTGGAATAATACACCATTTACAAATAGCTCGATGTAGAATGATTGATCTTCAGTAGGAATACTAGGATCATAAGGGAATTTCAAACAAAGTAGTTCATTATCTGGATTTTCACTATCATAATCACCATCTGCAGAACCAGTCCAGATCAAATCTTCATCTGATGTAGATTCTTCATTTGGATAGATAAACGCTTCTAGCGAGGCTACTGCATGTCCAGCATCTGGCTCACAGAAGTTAGCAAATACACATAGATTTTTGACTTCTTTGATTGTTACATCCCAGAAAACAAATCCAAATTGTGGTGGGGTAAATTCTTCGATACATAACACTTCCAGGTCATATTCAATTTTCCTGTAATTTTCAACAGTTACGTCGAAAGGTAGTGCCTGACTTACAAACGGACCAAATTCACTTTCTGCCATAGGAGTAGCGTAAAGTGGATGGTCATCGGCATCAAAAAGCTGCACATTAGTCACTTGATAAGTGCCAGGACCGAGCTCAATAAGATCTGTCTTATAGCTTTCGCCCCATGCCTTTAAATCGATCTCATAAGTTTCTCCGCTCATCTCAATAATAGCATAAGAAGCTAAAGCCATGTCACAGGATTCTGCATCGTTTTTAGCATTTGCAATTCCAGACTTAGCATTACTTACTCTGTCACCATCAAATAGGAATTCAACACCACCTTGTTCTTCTTGCGATGTGGATTCTTCATCTTGACAGGAATACATAAAAAGCATTGCAATGCAAGCAAAAAGTAAACTGAAAGGTTTTAATAAATTTTTCATGATTTTAATGTTTTTGATTTAAATTTTTAGATAAAATGCGTCTGTTCAAATAATAATCTCCAGGTGATCTAATGTGTGGCTCCATAACTTTATAGTATTTATTTTAAGATAAAATTAGGATTTAACTCTTATTTTTTATAGGTATTTAACAAAAAACAAGCTTTCAAAAAGTTATTAACAAATTGTTAATGTGCTGAAAGGTAGACTCTTATTGATTTTTATTAAAATTGAGCAGCATTAAAAATGAATAAATAGTTATAATTATTCCTAAATAAAACATAAATAAATTGCTTGCTTTTTTATAATAATGACATTAAAGGCTTTAGGATCAATATTTTAAATCGTTAATTAGGTAAATGTTAAGGAATTTATTTTTTTAATTGTATTCAATTAGGAAGTAGAGCTTTTATAATACTTCAAAAGATAATAGCTTTCAATATTGCTTATAAGCATAAATTGCAATTGAAAACGAATTTAAGTTTAGCCTTATTTAATATAGAAATGTGGAGAAAAAACCATCCTAAATAATTATGATCACTTACAAAACACTGAAGTTGAATTTGATATAAATTCTTTAAAGACTTTAGAATAATTTAAAATAGGAATTGAATTGTTTAAGCAAACAGTAGTTTAGAATCGTTTGAATACCTTAAGGTTAAAGGCGAAAATTTCTTTTAAGTTTGATTCAAACAAAAATTGAAAGCATGACATCTTTAAAATTATGTAAGAGTTCTGGATTCGGATTATTTTTTCTTTAACTGATCGTCTTGTTTAAGACTCTTAAGTAGAGATATACTTACAAAAATCAAAATAATAGCAAACGGAAAACCGGTTGAAATGGATGCAGATTGAAGTGCAGACAAACCACCACCAATCAGAAGAGCAATAGCAATAGAACCTTCCATAAATGCCCAAAACACCTTCTGACCTTTTGGAGCGTCTAGCTTCCCTCCGGAAGTCATAAAATCAACCACCAAAGAACCACTATCAGACGAAGTGATGAAAAAGGTTCCTACCAGAATGATGCTTAAAATTGCAGTAATTTTATAATACGGCAGATTTTCCAGCATTTTAAACAACCCCATAGAGCTGTCATCGGCCACAACCTGAGCTAAATCTATGACAGAATTTAGCTGCATATCCGATGCGGTTCCACCTAATACAGACATCCAAAGCATGGAAAATAAGGAAGGCACCAAAAGGCCATAAATAGCAATGTCTTGTAGTGTTCTTCCTTTGGAAATTCTAGCAATAAAAGTTCCTACAAATGGCGACCACGAGATCCACCATACCCAGTAAAACATCGACCAGGACTTAAACCATTTACCCTCTTCCCCATATTGATTTCTATAGGTACTCATTTCAAAAAAATCAGTAAGGTATAAACCTAAACTTTCAACAAATCCATCAAACAAGAGAACAGTAGAGCCTACAATTAAAACAAAAAGAAATACAATTCCAGCGATGATCATATTGAAATTGCTCAAATATTTTAGACCTTTATTTAGTCCTGAAAGTACCGACACGGTTGCTATTAATGTGATTCCAATAATAGATAGAATCTGAAGATTCACAGAATTTGATAATCCTGACAATTCAGAAATACCCGTTGTAAACTGAACTGCCCCAAAGCCAAGTGTGGTTGCCAGACCAAATAAAGTCGCTAAAACGGCAACAACGTCTATAGCGTGACCGACAAAAGAATTCATGTAGTTTCCAAAAAGTGGTTTCAAGGTTGATTTGATCGATAAAGGCGCTTTTTTGTTGAATGTGAAATAGGCTAAAGCAATGCCAAGCAATGTATATATTCCCCATACATGAAATCCATAATGGAAAAACGTATGCTTCATCGCTAATTTAGATTTTTCTACACCAGAAAGACCGGCTTCAATAGGATTGCTAAAATGCAACATGGGTTCTGCTACACTAAAATAAACCAGGCCGATACCCATTCCTGCAGAGAACAACATGGCAATCCATGAAAATTTGTTAAAATCAGGACGCGCCTTTTTCCCACCAATCCTTATTTTTCCAAATCGGCTGAAGGCTATAAAAATGACGAAAAACAAAAAATAATTGATAGCTATATTGATAAACCATCCAAAATTTTCAGACATATAAGACCTAAAGCTTGAAAATCCAGCTTCTGCCTGTTCGTTGAAGATTATAGTGAAGGTTACAAAAAAGACAGTTATAAGAGCGGAAGGAATAAAAACTGGTTTTGAAATGTCAAAGTATTTATTAGTGTAGTTCTTCATGTTGTATTGTTAGTATTAAAAGCATTGATCATTTTCAACACCTAAATATTCAACTGCATTAATGTCAGGTGCAAACTATTAAAAATAAAATAGACTAAGGTTTAAGTAATCTGATCTCAATTTTATGTTTTCAAATGAAACTAAGAATTGCATTCAATCGCTTTTAAATGCAATTTATATTAAAAGTTACCTTATTCTTTTCTAGGTGAGATTCTTTAAGATTTAATAACAGATCTTAAATGAAATAAAGAAATTAGGTAACCATTAAAAAAATTTATACATATTATTAATAATTCAATTAAATCAACTTTTAAATAAATTATAATTATAATTATTACTTAAATATTGATTTATTATCATTATAAGATAAAAAATGTCTGTACTTTTAATAAAAAAATGAAACTAAAAACTTTTTTAAGCTTGACACTAACAGCTGTCTTTTTAAGCAGTTGTGCAGTCATTAGACCAGGTGAAGTTGGAGTAAAGCAACGTCTGGGAAAATTGAGTAATGAACCCGTAGAAGAAGGATTTCGCTTCTACAATCCAATCACAACGACCTACCTTAGGGTTTTGGTGAGAACAAACAACGTTGAACAAACTTTATTATTACCTTCTAAAGAAGGTTTGACAATTGTTTCAGAAGTATCGGTTCTGTATAATATCGATAAAAATGAGGCTCCCAACATTATCCGAGATATTGGTAAAAACTTTGAACGGGATGTGTTGATTAATACCTTGAGATCTTCCTCTACAAATATTTCAGCTAAATACTTCGCAAAAGATATGCATAGTCTCAAAAGGAGCGAAATTGAAGAGTCTATAAAGGTAGACATGAATGAACTATTAGTAAGTAAAGGATTCGATATCCAAGCTGTTCTGCTTAAAAGTATAAATCTTCCTTCTAGATTATCTTCTGCTATTGAAGATAAATTAAGAGCAGAGCAACAAATTGAAGAATTGGAATTTTTAGTTCAAAGGGAAGAAAAGGAGGCAAACAGAAAACGTGCAGAAGCTAAGGGTATACGTGACTCCCAAGCCATCATTAATGAAGGCCTGTCCCCTATGCTTATTCAATTTCAAAGCATTGAAGCCTTTAGAGAGTTAAGCAGATCACCTAATGCCAAAATTATAATTACTGACGGCAAAGCTCCTGTCATGTTGAATACGAACTAGAGTTAAATAATTTCGATAATTTTAAATTAGCTTTGGAACCTATCTAAACTTAACTAGATAGGTTCTTTTATTTAAAGAAGGTCTTAATCGTTTTTGAATTCAATAATTAATAACCAATGTGATTGAATTTTAATCCACCAATACAGTTTTTAATCAATCAAGAGTTTAAGCCATATAAGAGATTTGTATAATTCTGTGCATATTATTAAAGGTTTTGAGTTTAGTAATATGTTAATCGATGATTAGCTTGAGGCATTTCATTTTTTTTCAGATTTTTTCAGTGACTTGAATTGAAAAAAATCATCGCTCATCTCATGAGTGTTAGACTAAGCCTAATCAAAATTTTTAGTAAAATAGGTCTTTATCTATTGTAAGAGACCAAAGTCTAAAAATCATCGTGTATTACACAAAAAAGCCTCACATTTCTGTGAAGCTTTCTCTTAGTAGCGGGGACTGGACTCGAACCAGTGACCTTCGGGTTATGAGCCCGACGAGCTACCTGCTGCTCTACCCCGCGATATATGTTTGTAACCTGTGTTATAAATATAGGATTGCAAATATACGCCGAATTATTAATTCTGCAAAATAAAATTTCAACTTTTATTGCTCTATATCTTCCGCTCTAAATTCAACCAATTCTTCAGCTTCAAAAGCTACCGTGAGTTGTATAGGATTACAACAAACTTCACAGTCTTCCACGTATGTTTGTTTCCTTACAGAAGGGTCTAATAGCATACTGATGTCTTCCCAACAATAAGGGCATTGAAAATAGTGTTCAAACATTAAAAATCGACATTTAAGAGCTGTCCTGTCAATTGCAGCAGTTCCAGTTCAGCTAATTTAGCATTATACTTAGCCAAACTTTTGCTGGTTTGCGCATTAAGCAAATTAACCTGAGCCTGGCGAAGCTCAACTGAAGTGATCTGCCCCAGTTTATACTGTTCGCTGGAGCGCTCGTAATTGTTTTTAGCTGTAAATATGTTTTGGGTCTGTAATTTCAGAATTTCCAGTCGGGTGTGGTAATTACCACGAGCATTGAATATGTCACGGTTGACTTCCTGCTTAATTTGAGCTTTAATCAGCTGTTGATTGTCGTAATTGATCCTGGCATTTTTCATTCTAGTAATGCCGCTTCCGCCATCAAACAGATCCCAGGTCAAACTCAGGCCTCCTGAAACCCCCGTAGTGGTGCTGGAAGTTGCAAAACTGGTCACAGGGAAGTTACCTTCATTCCAGCCGTAGGATCCTGAAAGTCCTATGGTAGGAAGAAAAATAGCTTTGCTAGCCTTGTAATCATAATCACTTATTGTAATATTTTTTTCAGCCTGTAACAGTCTTACGTTATTCGAACTTGACGTATTCACGAAATTTTCAATCTGAATTTGATTGGTGAAACTCACAACGGTATCCACTTCAAACTTCTGTTCCAATTCCGAGTTGATAACTACATTTAAATCTCGCTTTGCATTTTCAAGAAGCTGACGGTTGTTCATCAGATTAATACTGTCATTTACAATATCTACCTCAGCATTCAGAACATCCAGCTTGTTAACCTGACCGTATTCGAAACTATATTCAGCGCGCTTGAATCGTTGTTTCGTATTTTCATACGTCTGTAGTAAAACCTTTTTATTTTCAGTTAGGCGGGCCACTTCATAATAAACCGTAAACAATTGCAGTAAAGTGGTTTCGATGGTTTGTCTGGCTTCTAAAGATGTAAGATCGTACTGCTCTTTCAGGCTTTTGTAGTTCCAGAATCTGCCTAATCCGTCAAATAAAGTATAATTGAAATTGACAGAGGCGTTGTATCGTGTAGTTTCTGCACCTACTATCGACTCTTGTGAACCATCACGAAAAGTAACGTCCTGATCATCTTTAGTATAATTACCTCCAGCGTTACCCGTAAGTGACGGAAGGTAACCAGAATTAAGTACACCCTGATTATTATCGGCAATCTCGACCTGATTTTCTGCTAACTGAATTCCAAAATTATTGGACAGCATCTGAGTGATGGCTTCTTCCTTACTCAAAACCCCCTGGGCGTTTGAAGAAATGCAGCACCCAAAAATTATCAAAAGCACAAATAGGCTCTTATAAAATACTCTCATACTGGTTATTTATCTTGATGTTGAATTTGTTTCTGATCCTGTTCTGATTGCTTTTTTGCATTATCAAGTTCTTCCTGGCGCTGCACTTCTTCTTCTTGTTCTTTTATGGCACGCTCAACCGACTCTTTACTAACGTGCTCCCCACTCATTAACCACTTAGACTTAGTCTTAGCTGAATTGGTCAGGGAAAGTAAAAGTGGCAGGAACAACAGGGTTAAAAAAGTCGCAATAAAAATACCGTAGGCTATAGAGATAGCCATTGGTTTTAGAAACTGAGCCTGTCTGCTTCGTTCCAGGAGCAGTGGTGCTATACCGGCAATAGTGGTTAAGGAAGTAAGGAAAATCGCTCTAAATCTCGATTTACCTGCCTCAATTAAAGCTGTATCGAAGGCCATGCCAGCCCGGAGGTAAGAATTGAATTTACCAATGAGCACTAGTCCGTCATTAACCATAATACCTACAAGAGCTATAATTCCTAATAGCGATAAAATATTGACAGGGAAACCATGTAAATAATGCCCCCAGGCCACTCCGATAATACTGAATGGAATGAGTAGCATCAATAGTAATGGCTGGCTATAACTTCTAAAAGTAAAGGCGATCACTGCATAGATCAAAAAGAGAACTACAGGCATTACTTTCTTCGCAGAATCTGTCAGCTTATCTGCTTCTCGGTTTTGACCTTCATAAGAAACTGAAACACTAGGGTATTTTGATAATATGCTTGGCAGAATATTATCAGCAATGTTTGCAATAGCATCTGTCGCACTGGCATTAGGATCTTCCAGATCTGCTTCTACGCGTATCTCTCTCAATCCATCCAAATGGCTTATCGATTCCGTTCCTCTCTGAATTGAATAGCTTGCAATTTCACCAAAAGGGACTCGATTCCCATCTGGAGTGACAATACGCATATCATTCAGATCATTTATGGATTCTCTATTATCACGATCATACCTCACCCACACTCTTATTTCATCCTGACCCCTTTGAAAGCGTTGTGCCTGAAGTCCAAAAAATCCAGCTCTCACCTGACTCATCACTTCTCCAAGGTTCAATCCTAAAGCATAAGCTTCGTCTTTAAGGCTAACCGTTATCTCCTTAATTCCATCGGGATCTGTATCGGTAACATCCTTAAGGGTAGAATTTTCCTCTAAAATAGCTTTCAATTCTTCTTTGGCTTGTTCAAGCTCGTTGAGGTTATTTCCCAACAGTGAGACAGAAACAGGCTTGCCACCAAAATTACCACCAGATCCAAACGTAAGGCGCTCCACTCCGTAAACCTCACCTACCTCATCTCTGATGGCATTGGTGATTTCTGGAGATCCAAAGTCACGTTCTTCACCGGGTAAGAGGTTAACTCGAAGAGAAGCTTTGTTATTACCTGGCCCTACTCGCCTTACGATATTACGCACCACTTCTTTATTCCCAGTTTGTCTAGCTGAAAAATCTTCATTTACTCTCATCGCTGCATCTTCAACCATGGAGATAATGCTGTCTGTCTTTTGCGGGTTGGTCCCTTCTGGCATAAGAAGGTCTATACTCACCCTGTCACTGGCGATACTGGGAAATAAGGTTACCTTTACTACTCCTCCCATTATAGAACCAATGGTCAGTATAAGCATGGTAGTAATAATGGCGAAACTAATAAACCGGTTTTTAACTGTAAATCTCACTACAGGCTCATAAAACTTATCTCTCAAGAAAACCATCACCCTGTCTCCATATACATTTACACTTCTCATCTTTTTGAAAAGCTTACCAATTCCTTTAGTCTTGTCTTTTTCGCCTTCTTTTTCTCGTACTAAAGCTTTGGAATGAGCAATGTGTGCAGGTAAAATGATCAATGCTTCAATTAAGGAAACTACAAGAGTTAAGATGACAACAGTACTTACTTCGCCAAAAAACTGGCCAATACGGCTATCTAAGAATAAAAAGGTAGAAAAGGCTAATACCGTAGTTATGATCGCCGAGATGATTGGAGGAAGTACTTCCATAGTGCCATCTATAGCTGCCTGAACTGGCTTTTTACCCATTTCATAATGCTGATATATGTTTTCAGAAATGACAATCCCATCATCAACCAAAATACCAATGACGATTATCATTCCAAAAAGAGATAGTACATTAATAGTGACCCCAAAAGCACTTGCAAAAATAAACATCCCTAGGAATGAAATTGGCAACCCGAAGGCGACCCAAAAAGCCAAACGCGTATTAAGAAAAAAGGACAGAAATACTAAAACTAAAAATATACCTACTGCACCATTTTCTATTAATAAATTGGTACGCTGGCTTAAGGTGATGCTTCGGTCATCTTCAACGATGATTTCTATAGTATCGTTCTTTTCATTGAATTCTTTCACATACTGCCTCACTTTTTCGGCAGCAGCCATGAGGTCCTCATTATTGGTCGTTGAAATATTGACACTTACCGCTACCCTTCCATTGATATAGGAAGCATTGGGGGTTTCTGAAAATCGATCTCGAATTATAGCTACATCCTCTAAAGTAACCTTAGTTCCATCGGGCTGAGACTTTACTATCAGATTATTTAATTCCTTTCCATAGTAAGAACGGTTGTCAGCTCTGATGAGAAAATCCTCAACATCTGTTTTAATACTACCACCAGTAGTTAAAATATTGGCTCGAGATACAGCCTGAGCAACCTCAGCGAATGTAAGGTTATAGGCAAGTAAGTTATTTTCATCTACAGCAATCTCAATTTCTTCTTCAGGGTAACCTGAAATTTCAATTTGCGAAAGACCATCCATAGCTCTAAGATCGTATTCCATTTGCCTGGCAATCTGCTTTAATGTGGCAAGATCAACACCCTCCACACTTACAAAGTAATCGAAAGTCTCTCGGATATTTTCTTGCTTAGCGACTACCAATGGCTCCATGCCTGTGGGGAAATTGGGAACCCGATCTACTGCATTTTTAACTTCGGTCAACATCACATCAATATCCTCATCCGGATCTATTTCTACTGTGATGCTCCCGCCGTTTTCTCGTGATGTAGAAGTGAATCGCTCTACTCCAACCAGTCCCTTTAAGTTATCCTCGATCTTGAGAACAATACCTTCTTCAATTTCTTCCGGGGCAGCCCCTGGGTAGGTAACGTTAATATTGATAATCTCCGACTCAATCAACGGAAAGTATGAAGATTGTAATCGTAACATTCCTACAACACCAAAAATGATAAAGGCCAAAATCATAACATTGACCGCTACATGATATTTTATAAAATAAGATATTATTTTTCTCATTGGTCAATGGATTCTGAAACTGATGTAGAGTCCTTCTTTTTCTCGCTAGCGGACAAACCATCGCTTACAATTTCGACCAGCATACCATTATATGATCCGGGAACCTGCTTGGCTAAAATAACCTCGCCATCCGGAATACCTTTCACTACAGCTTGCTTGTCTGAAAAATAAATTGGCTGAACTTTTATACTGCTAAGAATTGTATCGTTGACTACAAAGATCTCATTTTTATCGTTGACCAAACTGCGGTCAATTGAGATAGCATTCTCTACTTTTTTAGCCTCAACCTTAGCCTTAAGGTACATCCCTTCTTTTAGCGAAGCATCTCTAACTTCTATAAATATACTAACAGTTTGAGTTGCCTGATCGATACTCGCATTAATTCGACTAACTGTCCCGGAATAAGTCTGAGTTTCATTATTATTAGTAAGTGTAACCGATTCTCCTTCCTCCAAAAGATCTGCATAGTCCTTGGCAATAGCTACCTGGAGCTCATAGACTTTGGGATCTATGTATTCACCTAGCATCTGACCACTTCTTATAAGAGAACCTTCGGTTACCAGCGCTTGAATTAATACACCATCAAAAGGAGCGTTAATACTATATTTCACTAAGCGCTCTTCCAGGTTTTTAACATTATAATAAGCTGTATTAATGCCTCTACCATTTATAAAGAATCGCTCTTTCTCTGAATCAGCTTCTGGAAGCGATGGCACCGATCTATCGATGTCAAAAGCATTAAGGTATTTCTGCCATTTTGTATATACCTCTGGATAATCCAATCTCAAATCTGGCATGATAGCGGTTATTTGATTATAAAGATTACTCTTTGCAGACTGCACAGAAGCTCTATATTCTAAATCGTCGATTTTGATCAGTGCCTGGCCTTTTTTATAAGCTTGTCCGGCTCTAAAAGGCTTTGCGCTAAACTCAAAAACACCTTGAACCTCAGCATAGAGTTCCACTCTATGTTTAGCTATAAGATTTCCATTGGCAGGAATAAGTATAGGAACCGTAGAATTTTGAACAGTATCCACGAATACAGTTTTGACTGTTTTTCGAATTTCTGATTTTGGGGCTTCCTTGCTATCGATGATAAATTTGGCTCCAAAAACAGCTCCAACCAACAAAATAACTCCCAATATATATAATATAATTTTTCTCATAGTGACTGTTAGACGTTAGTGAAACCCGATAGTTAAACCCTATTTTCTTAATTCTATTATAAAATTTTAAAGACTTTCCATTTTTACCTGAAGGTCTTCCCAGGACTTCATCAATGTTTCTAGTTTTTGTTTTTTGGCATTATAGTCTTCAAAGAAATTCTCTTTACTAATAGTTTCTTCATACTTCAACTCAAGTTGCTTGTCGATTTGCTTGATCTCTTTTTCAAGTTTTGAAATCTTGGATTCTATACCACTGAGTTTATTCTGAAGAGATTTTTGTTTCTTTTGAAACTCATAATCATTTTTATTTGAAGATTCTTCTTTGGCTTCCTTCTGCTTTTTATCCTTTTTCTCTACTTCCCTCATCGATTCAAGCTCCCTGTACTTGAGGTAGTCGTTGATGTCTCCTAAAAATTCTTTTACTGTGTTGTTTCTGAATTCATATACAGAATCTGCCAGACCTTGAAGGAAATCTCTATCGTGAGAAACCAAAATTAAAGTACCTTCAAAGTTATTTAGCGCTGATTTTAAAACGTTTTTAGACTGAATATCCAGGTGGTTGGTAGGCTCATCCATTATCAGTACATTGAAAGGAGATAGAGACATTTTGGCTAAAGCCAGACGGTTTCTCTCCCCTCCAGAAAGCACTTTTACAAATTTGGTAACATCATCTCCTCTAAACAGAAAAGAACCTAAAATATCACGCACCCGACTCCTGTTGCTTTCATTGGCAGCATCAATCATAGTGTCTAAAACAGTTTTATTACCATCGAGGTATTCAGCTTGATTCTGTGCAAAATATCCTATCTCTACGTTGTGGCCTAGTTTAATACTTCCGCCGTGCTCAAGTTCTCCCACAATGATTTTTGCTAGAGTAGATTTTCCTTGTCCATTTTGACCAACAAAGGCAATTTTTGAATTTCTCTCAATCAGGAAATCAACATCTTTGAAAACAGTATCGTCACCAAATGATTTAGATAAACCTTCAGCTTCGATAACTACTTTACCGGGATTTTTGGAACTGGTAAACTTTACGTTCATCACCTGGTTATCCTCTTCATCCACTTCAATTATTTCCGTCTTCTCTAGTTTTTTGATAAGGGATTGTGCCATGGAGGCCTTGTTTGCTTTAGCCCTAAATTTACTAATCAACTTCTCGGTCTGCTCTATTTCTTTTTGCTGATTTTTTTGTGCAGCCAATTGTTGTTCGCGCAATTCCTCTCTAAGGACTTTAAACTTTGAGTAAGGCTTATTATAATCATAAATCTGACCCAAGGATAATTCGATAGTTCTGTTGGTTACATTATCCAAGAACATCTTATCGTGAGAAACGATCACCACACACCCAGGGAAATTTTGTAAAAAACTTTCTAGCCAAAGTATACTTTCTATGTCCAGGTGGTTAGTAGGCTCATCCAAGAGCAGAATATCATTGCTTTGTAGAAGTAATTTTGCCAACTCAATACGCATTCTCCAACCACCAGAAAAAGTATCTGTTTGCTTATCAAAATCTGAAATAGTAAATCCAAGACCTTTCAGGACTCTTTCAGTCTCACCCTGGTAATTATATCCTCCTAATATTTCATATTGATGTTGATAATCGTTCATATCAATCATCAGTTGATTGTATCCTTCACTCTCGTAATCTGTCCTTTCCACTAATTGCTGATTGATATGATCCAGTTTAGCTTCAAAAGATTTTATAGCTTCAAAGGCTTCATATGCTTCTTCAAGAACAGTCCTACCCTCTTCAAAATCAATATCCTGCTTCAGAAAGCCAATGTTTATCTCTTTGTCTTTAGCAATTTGACCCTGATCCAGAGGCATTTCACCGGAGATAATTTTGAGCATTGTCGACTTCCCTGCGCCGTTTTTTCCAATGAGACCTACTCTATTTCCTGCACTCAGCTTGAAACTGATCTCCTTAAAAAGATACTCTCCACCAAAAGAAATAGAAAGATTATGAATGTGTAGCATATGTTACCTGTAATTTTTGCAAATATTGGTATTTTTGTAATGCAAAGCTAAATTTTATTCATAATGCTGAAAGGGTCAAAATTACATAGTGTCTTCACAGGAAAATGTCCAGTGTGTCACGAGGGAGATATGTACAAGGAATCCAACCCTTACAAGCTCAATAAGATTTACGAAATGCATGAACGCTGTTCAGAATGCAATCAAAAGTATAAAATCGAACCCTCTTTCTTTTATGGAGCCATGTATGTAAGCTATGGAATTGGCGTCGCATTTGCAGTAGCGGCATTTATTACATCTTACTTCTTCATTGGCCTAGAAGTCATTCCTTCCTTTGTGTCTATAATCGTAGTTTTGATAGGTCTTGGCCCAGTCATCATGAGACTTGCCAGAAATATCTGGATTAATATGTTTTTATCCTACGATAAAAATGCGAAGCAAAAAACTTCAGAAAGCGGTCTAGATTAATTTCTTTATCCACTTCCTTTTTTTCAAATATCAAATTTATTAATTTCTTAGAAAGACTTGGAGCAGCCATAACCCCTCGACTCCCAAAACCATTTAGTATAAATATGTTTTTATACTCAGGATGAGCACCTAGTATTGGTTTACGATCTCTTACTGTAGGCCTTACACCAGCAAGTTGATCAATGATTTCAAAATCACAATCTAACATTTCAGACAGTTTTGCTTCAAGTTCATTCCGCGCCTCTATAGTTGGAAGGTCATCGAGATCTTCACGCGAATAGGTGGCTCCATACTTATAAAGGTCGTTACCAAGTGGTATTATAAAGTTCCTGGACTTTATAATTTTCTGATTAGCTTTTAGATCCTTAGATTTAAAAATCAAATACTCACCTTTGTTACCATAAATGGGCAACCAATTAAAAAATGGATTATTGACGACTCCGAAGCCTTCACAAAAAATTAAAGAGGCGTATTCTTTATCCTTATATTTTAAGCTATGATCTCTGAATTCAATCGCGTTATAATCGATGCTTTCAGAAATAAAATTTGAAGCTTTTACATAGCTTGATTTTTTATCATTTATCAACTTTTTGAGATCTAAAAGATGAGACTGCAGTACTTCTCCAGCTTTATAATTGGAATAAACTGAAGATTCTAAACTATTTATCTTCAAATTGAGAAACGGTTCGAGTTTAGGTTTATCGGAGGCAACAATCCAATTATTCTGATCTTCAACTGAAGAGAAGAGTTTATAAACAGGGACTTTTTTAAAATAATTTTCATCAGTACCCAAATTGAAACAATTGTAGAATTGAATAGCTTCAGGCATCAAAACATCAGCGTTCCATGCCAGGTTATAACGCTTAAGGGCTACTGGGTTTAAAACTCCTCCCGCTACCTTTGAAGATTGCTGACTTTCATCTGAAATAATATCAAATGTTTTAGACTTTATCTCTAACTGTCTGGCTACCGACAAACCAGCAATACCAAATCCAACTATCAATGCATCTTTCATAAGTTCAAATATATTATTTTTTAAAGTGTTACAAGATTGAGTTTAAAGCAAATCAATTGATAACTGATACAATTTATGAGCAACAAAAAACCCTCACAGATTGCAAGGGTTGATTATGATTGAAAAGCTATTCTAAATTAGTAATTCCACATGTCTAATTCAAAATTTCTTATTTCTTCTTTTATTCTATTGGACTCTAAAAGCTGCAACAGTGCATTATCTTGTATATAATCAGCAACTTCTCTATCCTCGTAAACATTTTGAGTTTTAAATATAACAGCATCGAAGCGTCTTGAATTCAAGAGATGATCAAAACTAAAAGGCATAGAGCTGTTATCATTGTTTAAGACCTTAGCTTCATGTAAAACCTGTCTAGCATCAGGGAACCAAACCCAAAAGTAAGGGATAATTTCTGGTTCGCCAGAAAAGCTTTGATTTTGACTTTGTATATCGTATCCAGCTGGAGCAATACCAAGTAACCTATACCTCATCTCACCTTGCAACTTATCGAAATACCACATTCCTTTGATATGATATTCCAAAATATCTCGGCTTGTAATTTCAGTAGGAATTAAGTAAGGTTCCATTTGGTCAACCAATTCTTGCGAATATTGGTCTTGATAATTAGACAAATTTCCAGCTAAGGATCTGTTTACGAATTCTTGTACATTTTCTGTTCCGGTAACACCGTATTGACCAAGTATATCTAAGGCAACATCGGGAAGAAAAACAGATTTTGTAGATCCAAGGATTTCCTCGTAAGACTTCTTTTTGTTAAAATAACTTGTAGAGTAGACTTCAGTTATGGCTTCTGTAGAAGTAGAATCTTTTGCTCCTTCTTCAATTGCATCTAAAAGAACTCTGTAAAGAGAACGCCTGTTTTTGGAAAAAGAATCGTCTTGAGTTGGATAAAGCAAAGGAAAATTAATTTTCTGCTTTAAATCAATTTTTTCCCAAACAACCTTAGACCAAAGAATATCTCTATCGCCGATGTAACCATATTCAAGAGGTTTATCATCATCTGCAATTTTCTGATCTTCTGTCAACACACCAACTTGTGAAGGCTTGGATGCATTTAAGATATTCGATTGAGCAACAGCGAAACTTCCACATAGTGCTAAAACCGAACACATAAATACTTTAAAATTAGAATACATCATCATCTTAATTTAGTTTGTTATTTGAACCAACAGTGCAGGCATATTCTTAACGTTGACGCCTGGTACATCGGCTTTGATATCAAAAATTTGTACTATATCTCCAGCTCTTGCTAGATCTAACAGACCTTGAGCTCTAGTGTCTAGCTTACTTCCGTTAACAACCACAGAAGGCTGTCCAGGTATACTAATAGTAAAACGCTTAACTACTGGTGTGATATCAAAATCGAAGTTTTCAAAAGCTGCTCCGATAGGTGAAACTTTCAATGCATTTTTCGGCATTTGTATAGCTCCTCCCTCTTGAACCTGCCCTCTCACTGTAGGAGTAGGTCTAGGTAAACTTTTGATTCTAAAAGTTACAGGAGGAGAGCTTATTTTTTCGCCATCAATTTCGCCAGTTACGTTTATTTTAAGCTCATTTCCAGTTGTAGGGGTTACAACATAATTAGTACCGTTGACCTTTCTCAATGAGGCTGGTGTAGCACTTGCATTAATCTTATTGCTAGGCACTCCTGGCATAGATACTGTTATAGGGTTTTGAATTCCTCTGTAGACCACATTCATTTTATCAGCAGAAACAATGGCCTGGTTTGGCTTTGGAATAACCGAAAATGATTGATTGACAGGAACTTCAATTTCTTTACCATTTTGTTTAAAAATAAGTACACCACTAATTTTGTGGTCACCGGCACTACCGGCATCAACATTAAGTTTTACTTGACCACCTTCAAGAGTATAGTCCCTGTCTTTAACCAACGGTCTTCCATCTAATGTTAATTTCACCTCATTTGGAACAGTTGAATTATCAGTACGTCCCAATACAATAGATCCATCAAATTTATTGCCTTGATAATATGCGCTTCTATCCTGATTTAATAAAGTTGAGTAATTATCCATGGAGGCAATCTGTGTCAATTGACCTGAAAGCATAGAAGATAAAATTTCGTTCTCGAGAACTTTTAAATCATTTTGTAGAGCTGTTACTTTTGTAATTGAAGATATTAAAGGATAACCGACAAAGTGATGTCTTACATAATTAACTTCTGCACCTTCAAAACCTGAATCAGGGTTAACTGGATCTCCGCTAAATTTCTCATTGATAGTAGATAAAAAAACCGCATATTTAGCATCTTCTCCTAAAATTTGATTCATTTGATCTTTGTAAAATCTCATGTTAGTCAAAAATTCTTCACCAGCTGGTGTAAGTTTTTCACCTTTTACAAATAATTCATCTGTATAAGCAGTTTTATCCATTGTTTCATAATCTTTTGGATCGTCTACAGACTTATACATTCCCTCTTTCAGTCCACTGTAATAAGAGAACAAATCAGATGTAGCTTTAGAAACCATATCTGCTTTTACCAGAACCGCTGCAAATTGATCTGGTGATTCAGATGCCTTAACTGATAGTCCTGCTAGAGCAGCGTCATTTTTCTCCTCAAATTTTAAATTGGTATCTTCTAGGGATTCATTAATAGTTCCGAAGGCAGATAGAACTTCTTTGGACATATTCAGAGCTAACATTGCAATGAAGACTAAATACATCATATTGATCATTTTCTGCCTTGGTGTTTCTTTTCCTCCAGCCATAGTTTTTCTTTTAAGAAATTATAAAATTAAGCTTTAGGTCTCATTGCTGTTAGCATTCCACCGTAGACACCGTTAAGAGAATCTAAATTTGCAGTCAGGGATTCCATTTGCTCTCTTAATTTACCTGCATTGTCAGCTACAGCTTGATTAGCTTCGGCTTGTTTAGAAGCAGACTCTACTTGAACTTTATATAAATTATTTAAAGATTCCATATGAGTAGCAGCAAGGGTAAGTTCTTCACTGTATTTTCTTTGAGATTCCATAGAATCTGCTGTTGGCTTAATATTACGTGCAGCTCCTTCAAAGTTTTTGATGCTCTCCCCTAAACTTTCCATAAGTTTAGAATCGATTTTAGCCTCTTTAAGCATATTATCAAGCTTTTGAGATAGAAGACCGCTTTCCTCTTCCAAATCATTTTTCATTTTTTGAGAAGTAGTTTCGAATCCAGCAAGCTCTGGATAAACTTTTGACCAATCAAGATCTTTCTCTACTGGTTCAAATGCTGAAATTGTAAATATAACAGCTTCGGTAATAAGACCTATAGTCAGCATTAAACCACCAGTTATAGGACCTATTGATATGTGTTGGATTTTAAAAAGAGCACCAATGATGACGATTGCTGCACCAAGGCCGTAGACCATGCTCATTATTTTCTTTCTGTTGTTTGATTTTGCCATAATTTAAAGTTTGATTGTTTGGTTAATTTAAGTTTAAAGAGTTGCCTAGGAAGTCTTGAACTGTCCTGAATCCTACATAGCTTCTAGCTGAATCTGAATATTCGTAATCTCTGGTACTCACCTGTAAATAGTAGCTTACATCTTTCCATGAACCACCTCTTACTACTTTACGCATATTGTCACTATTATATACATTGGGACTCATCGAAGAAATGTACTCATAAGAAGCCGGATCGTAAGAAGTATTAACCCATTCAGCAACATTACCAGACATATTGTACAAACCGTAATCATTTGGCTCGTAAGCATCTGCTTCTACAGTATAAAGCGCTTCATCTGCTGCATAATCTCCTCTGAAAGGTTTGAAATTGGCTAAAAAACAAGCTCTATCGTCCTTCGCATATGGACCACCCCATGGATATGTACCTCCTTCTATACCTCCTCTTGCAGCGTATTCCCACTCTGCTTCGGATGGAAGTCTGAAAAAGTTAACATTTGCTTCCTTTTTCTTTTTCCTGAAATCATTCAGATATTTAGTTCTCCAGTTAGCGAAAGCTTTTGCTTGCCCCCATGTCACACCGACTACTGGATAGTTATCGTAGGCAGTATGAGAGAAATAATCATTGTGCATTGGTTCATTATAAGAATAGTTGAAATCTTTTATCCAAACGGTTGTGTCTGGATATACCATAACTTCTTGTTCTGTGATAAAATCGGTACGCTCACCTTTTTTTCTGGCGGCAGCATCAATATCCATCGTTTTGTAGCTATACTTAAATTGGGTGACATCCAGCATACGTCTACCATTGTAAGACTGGTCGTTGGATAAATAAAATTCATCCATGACGTAAACATAATCTTCATCAGGATATTGAGCCGGATCCCATATAATCTTTGGATTCCAGTTTAAAGCTTGATCTAAGGGATCATAATGCTTTGAGAATTCTTCGTAAGGACTTAATTCCTCTTCATCATCATTGCCTGCGTTCTTAAAAGCATACCTCTGTATACCTTCCTCATTTCCATCGGCATCTCCAGATAACTCTGCAGCTTCCGCCAATTTTTGCCTGATAACGGAATCCCTTACTCTCTCTACGAATTGTCTGTACTCTGAATTTGTAATTTCAGTTTCATCCATGTAATAAGAAGGAACTGTTACCGTCTTGGGAGGAGCATTTTGAACACCTGCCAAATCATCGTCAGATTTACCCATGATAAAAGAGCCTCCTTTAACTAAAACCATACCGTATGGTTTTTCAGGATACCACTTCTTTCCTTCTACTCCAACAAGCTGGCCTTTATCGCTTTTTCCACAACTCATCACTAGAAAGGCTAGCAATGCGACATAAAAAACCTTAGAAGATGCAAAATAAAATTTCATAATTTATTGATTAAATTCAAATCTCGTGTACAAATAAACAATTTTTTTCTTAACAACAATTAAATTATTTATTATTATATACTGTTTTTATATTTGGCTTTCAGCCATCTATCTGGTATTGTAGAAGAAATGGCATCCAAATAATCTTGTTTATCACATGCTAATAACGAGGGTTTATGTTCATTATTATTTCCATTTGGAATTTTGATCCACCATCGGCCTGAAACTTCACTTTTTATAAAAACCAAAATTTCATCTTGAATAGGAACATTATATTTCAAAAAGCTGGAATTATTCTCCGATACTTTTTCATTTAACCTCAAGCTAAAACCTTCCAAGAAATACCATAACATTTGAGAAATCAAATGAATAAGGCTTTCAGACTTTTTCATCGCTTGCAACTCATAAATACCAAAAGAACTCAATTTGTCACTCATCCCTGCATATCTTGACAACTTGCACAAATCAAATGTACTGAATCCATTAATATTTTTATGACTTGAGTCAGCAATTTCTGAAGATTTAACACAATAAATATCAACACTAAATAAATCAGTGTCTCTCAAAACTGGCTCAGCTCTTGTAAAATCTTGCTTCAGCTCTCCTAACCTAAGGGTTTCAAAAAAAAGCTTTTCCATCAAATCAATTTCTTCCTGAGGAGACAAAAAAGTTTGATAACCCAAATTGCAATAATTAAAAAGGTTGTAAGGCTCATCAATGATCATTTTACCAACATAAGATTGCCCATCCATAGGTAGATCTGAATTGCCCAGATCAAATTTATGATCTGCACTAGTAAGATTAACCATATACTTCACACCATCATAAGCCCTATATTGATAAAAAGTAAAATCCTGACTACCCCCCAAGATAATTGGAATAACTGATTTCTGATAAAGTCGATTAAGAATTGTTTTTAGAACATAGGCTGTATCTGACACCTCATCACCTTCTAAAATATCTCCTAAATCTAATATATTCAGCTTCCAATTACCTACATACATATTGTAAAGCTGAGTTCTTATATCATCAAAATAGAAATCTGATTTATCCTCATAATTACTATTACGAGAATCTTTTACACAAATTATAGCTAGCTGAATATTTTCTAAACTTATCTCCTCATCGCCGTTATAGAAACTTACGAAATTGGATAAAGTTTGGTTTGAAAAAGATTGGACACTTTCCTGTAATTCTTCACTTACGGGTTCTAAATATTCAAATACCATTTACTTCGGTTAGGATTTTTTTGACTTAGATTTTGTGCTTGTAGATTTTTTAGCAGCAGGCTTTTTTGCTTTAGAAGTTGTTTTCTTTTTAGCAGGTGCTTTCTTAGCTTTGGTTGCAGCTTTCTTTTTAGCTGGTTTCTTCTTCGTCTTTGTGTTTTTTTCCAGAATTGCTTGAGCTTCATCTAGTGCCATTCCTTCAGCATCAGTTGTCTTTGGGAGTTCAACTTTTGTTTTTCCTTTAGACAATTTATACCTTCCCCATCTTGCTTTCTCTAGCTTTATACCTTCTTTATCCCAGTGATGGATGAGTTTATCTTTTTCCTTCTGAATTTTATCCTCGATCAACTCGACAATGTCATCTTCACTTAAATTATCAAAATCGTATTTTTTGTTCACATTAATGAACATGCCATCCCACTTTAAAAAAGGACCAAAACGACCGACACCTTTTTGTACTCCTTTGTCCTGATAGTAATAAATGGGTTCTTCAGCTTTTTCCTTTGCTTTAATTAATTCAATAGCCCTGTCATAGGAGACATCCAAAGGATCTTCCCCTTTTTCAAGAGAAACGAATTTTTTACCAAAACGCACATACGGGCCATAACGACCAATATTAGCTTCAACTTCCTCACCCTCATACTCCCCAAGTTGCTTTGGAAGCTTAAACAGGTCCATTGCTTCTTCGTAAGTCACAGAATTTAAAGTCTGACTTGGCTTTAAACTTGCAAATCTTGGCTTTTCATCATCTTCTACAGAACCAATTTGAACCATAGGTCCAAATTTCCCTAAGCGGGCACTTACTGGCTTTCCTGTTTCAGGATCTTTACCAAGAACTCTCTCACCGACTTCTCTCTCCGCATTTTCTGCAACATCTAAAACAGTTGGATGAAAATGAATATAAAAATCACTCATCACCTTAGTCCACTTGGCATTTCCTTCTGCTACCTCATCAAAATCCTGCTCGAGTTTAGCTGTAAAATTATAATCCAATATGCTCTTGAAATGCTTTACAAGAAAGTCTGTCACAACCATTCCTACGTCTGTTGGGACCAGTTTTCCTTTATCACTTCCAACTTTTTCTGAAAGGGTTTCCGTCTTTATTTTATCGTTTTTGAAGGTATATTGAACATATTCACGCTCTGTTCCATCCACATTTCCTTTTTCAATATACTTTCTATTCTGAATGGTAGAAATTGTCGGAGCGTAAGTTGATGGTCTACCAATGCCGAGCTCTTCCAATTTTTTCACTAAAGAAGCTTCGGTATATCTTGAAGGCGGTCTTGTATAACGTTCTGTCGCCTGAATGAATTGATTCTGTAAAGACTCTCCCACGTTCATTGCTGGCAGCAATCCGCTTTGTTCTTCATCTTCTTCGTCTTTTCCTTCCAGATATACTTTAAGGAACCCGTCAAATTTGACTACCTCACCATTGGCTGAAAATTCTCTTTCATCTTTATCTGAAGAAATTCTAACGTTTGTTCTTTCTAAAGCTGCATCACTCATTTGCGAAGCAATTCCGCGTTTCCAGATCAACTCGTAAAGTCTTTGCTGGTCACGTTCAGCATCGATTTGATGAACCGCAAAATTAGTTGGTCTTATCGCTTCGTGAGCTTCCTGAGCACCTTTGGACTTACCTTTATAATTACGCGCTTTGTGGTATTTATTACCATACGCACTTTTGATTTCGTCTTCGGCACTTTGTTTTGCCTGATTAGATAGATTTACACTATCTGTTCTCATATACGTAATATGACCAGCTTCGTAGAGACGCTGAGCCATGTTCATTGTTTTACTTACCGAAAAGTAAAGCTTTCTAGCCGCTTCCTGTTGTAAAGTTGATGTTGTAAATGGTGGCGCAGGAGATTTTTTTGCTGGCTTTTGGGTAAGATCACTTACCTCAAAACTGGCCTGCTTCTGAGCTTCGAGGAATGTTTCTACCTCCTTTTGAGAACTTAAGTTTTTAGGAAGCTTAGCTTTAAAACTAGATCCTTTTTCTGTTTTAAACTCTGCATCAACTCTATAAAATACTTCTGGATTAAAATCCAGAATCTCACGTTCGCGTTCAACTATTAATCTTACAGAAACCGACTGAACTCTTCCTGCAGACAATCCGCCTTTTACTTTTCGCCATAATATAGGAGAAAGTTCGTAGCCTACTAAACGGTCTAAGACTCTCCTAGCCTTTTGAGCGTTTACCAGGTTATAATCAATTTCTCTGGGATTTAAAATTGCGTTTTTAATGGCAGATTCAGTAATTTCAGAAAAAACAATACGTTTGGTTTTTTCTTTGTCAATTTTTAGCTCATCCGACAGGTGCCAGGCTATAGCTTCCCCCTCTCTATCTTCATCACTTGCAAGCCATACCGTTTCAGATTCCTTTGCCATCTTGGTAAGTTTTCTTACCACGTCCTTTTTATCGCTGTTTACAACATATTTGGGTTTAAAGTCATTATCTACATCTACACCTAGTTCCTTTGAAGGCAAATCGGCAATGTGTCCAAAACTCGAGGCTACTTTATAATCTTTCCCTAAAAATTTCTCTATAGTCTTAGCTTTCGCAGGAGACTCAACAATTACTAGATTTTTGGCCATTTAGTTATAATTTATATTGCAAAAGTATACGATTTTTTGGATTTCAATTTAAGAACATCAGTAAAGTAGTCATAATAGCTACTTCAAGTTTGCTTTTCTAGATAAAAAATAGAGATTCCCAAAAACAACAAAATGACAGTTTGTCAGTAAATACAGATCACGTATCTTTGCGAAAATTTACAGCTTTACATGGAGAAGATTATTGATGAAACTCTACAGGGACAAACCCTGGTTAAGGAAGAGAAAAAAAGCAATTCAAAGAAACTTTACATTGAAAGTTATGGATGCGCTATGAACTTTAGCGATAGCGAAATTGTAGCTTCTATTTTAGATAAACAGGGCTATAACACGACAAAAGAACTGGCTGAAGCAGATTTAGTTCTTGTAAATACTTGCTCAATAAGAGATAAAGCAGAGCAAACCGTGAGAAAGCGCCTTGAAAAATTCAATGCCGTCAAAAAGGATAATCCTTCTATGAAGGTTGGAGTTTTAGGTTGCATGGCAGAGCGGTTGAAACATAAATTTCTAGAAGAAGAAAAAATTGTGGATCTCGTTGTTGGTCCAGATGCTTATAAAGACTTGCCAAATTTATTGGAAGAAGTTGAAAACGGCAGAGATGCTATTAATGTAATTCTTTCCAAAGAAGAAACTTATGGAGATATTTCGCCCGTAAGATTACAAAGCAATGGCGTTTCAGCTTTTGTTTCCATCACAAGAGGTTGCGATAATATGTGTACATTCTGTGTGGTTCCATTTACACGTGGTAGGGAAAGAAGCCGTGATCCAAAAAGTATTTTAGACGAAGTAAATAATTTATGGTCTAGAGGCTATAAAGAAATCACTTTACTCGGACAAAACGTTGACAGTTACCTGTGGTATGGTGGTGGACTGAAAAAGGATTTTAAAAATGCAACTGATATGCAAAAAGCAACAGCAGTTCATTTTGCTCATTTGCTGGATATGGTTGCTAAAGCCCAACCGGGGATGCGCATTCGGTTTTCAACGTCCAATCCACAAGATATGACTCTTGATGTGATAAAGGTCATGGTAAAACATCGTAATATTTGTGACTATATACATTTACCGGTACAAAGTGGTAGTGATAGAATTTTAAAGAAGATGAATCGCTTGCATACTCGGGAAGAATACTTCAAACTGATTGATGATATAAGATCCATTATTCCCGACTGTGGCATTTCTCAAGACATGATTACAGGTTTCCCGACAGAAACTGAAGAGGATCATCAAGATACGTTATCACTAATGAAGTATGTCAAATATGATTTCGGATATATGTTCGCTTATTCTGAACGCCCAGGAACGCTGGGGGCTAAAAAGTTTGAAGACGATATTCCAGAGTCGACCAAAAAGAGAAGGCTTCAGGAGATTATAGACCTACAACAGGAACATTCACGGTTGACTACAGAAAAACACCTCGGAAAGATTGAAGAAGTATTAATCGAAAAAGAATCAAAAAAATCAAATCTTCAATGGAGTGGTAGGAATACGCAGAATACAACGGTTGTTTTTCCAAAAGAAAACTACAAAGTTGGCGACTATGTCCTAGTAAAAATGAAGGATTGCACAAGTGCTACATTGATAGGCGAAGCCTTAGATTATGGCCCAATGCAATCCACTTTATCCTAAATTAAATTCAGAATATGGAATCACCACAAGCTGTCAAACAGCGATTTGAAATTATAGGAAACGATCCCAGTCTTAATAGAGCAATAGAAAAATCCATACGTGTTGCACCAACAGATATTTCTGTTTTGGTAACAGGAGAAAGTGGTGTAGGTAAAGAAAGTTTACCAAAAATCATACATGCCTTATCTCACAGAAAACACGCAAAATATATTGCTGTCAACTGCGGCGCCATACCAGAAGGCACTATAGATAGTGAATTATTTGGTCACGAAAAAGGTGCATTTACTGGAGCAAACCAAGCCAGAGACGGTTACTTTAAAGAGGCCGACGGCGGAACTATATTTCTTGATGAAGTAGGAGAATTACCCTTGACCACTCAAGTGAGATTACTTAGAGTTTTGGAGACAGGTGAGTTCATAAAGGTAGGATCTTCTAAAGTTCAAAAATCAAGTGTGAGAATTGTTGCTGCAACCAATGTAGACATGATCGAGGCAATTAAGAATAATAAATTTAGAGAAGATTTATATTATAGATTAAATACAGTTGAAATTAATTTATCCCCATTAAGAGAAAGACGTGGTGATATTCATTTGTTATTCAGAAAATTCGCCTCAGACTTCGCTTTGAAGTATAAAATGCCTACCATAAGACTTACTGACAGAGCTATAAAAGCCCTCGAAAATTGCAGATGGCCTGGTAATATTAGACAACTAAAAAATGTAACTGAACAAATTTCGGTCTTAGAGACCAGCAGGGAAGTTGATGAAGATACTTTGAATCACTATTTGCCTAAAAGCACAAGCTTACCTTCGGTAATCTCAAAAGAAAAAAGCAGTAGCAAAGGTGATTTCAGCAATGAAAGAGAAATTCTTTATAAAGTGCTTTTTGATATGAAAGGTGACTTAAATGACTTGAAAAAACTCACTATGGAACTCATGGAAAGAGATAATGATGAGAAGTTTAAGGAGGACAATATCAACTTAATCAAGAAAGTTTACGGGGAATCTGATTCAAAAAAAGAATTTAAAGACGAGACTCATGAGGAGCAATTAGAAATTCTGCAGTTTCCAAATCAAAAAAGAAACAGGGAAATGGATCAAAAAATTGAAGATCCTTATGATTATGCAGAAGATATTGAGGAAGAAGAGACATTATCACTACAAGATAAAGAAGTTGAACTCATAAAAAAATCACTTGATCGTCATCATGGTAAACGAAAACCAGCTGCCGATGAACTAGGAATAAGTGAAAGAACTTTATACAGAAAGATTAAGCAATACGATTTATAATGAAGATAAAATATTTAATCGCCCTATTATCGATTTTGATTTTGCAGTCATGCGGGTATTATTCATTCACAGGTGCAGATACTGGAAATGCAGAAACTTATCAAGTTAACTTTTTTCAAAATACAGCTCAGCTTGTTGAACCAGGAATTGACAGAGATTTCACCCTACAATTGCAAGATTTAATTCTAAATCAAACCAAACTTAGTTTGGTAAACACCAACGGAGATTTGATATACGAGGGTGAAATTATAAGGTATTATATAGCACCTATGACTGCAACAGCAGATAGTAGAGCAGCGCAGAATAGACTTACTATAGAAGTGAACGTTAGATTTTACAACACTTTAGATCCAGAAAAGGATTTTGAACAAAGGTTTTCTTTTTACTTTGACTTTGATGGTAATGCACAATTGACTGGTGCTCAAAAAGAAGAAGCCATCGATGAAATATTTACAAGAATCACACAAGATGTTTTTAACGCCTCACTAACCAATTGGTAATGGAAAAGGATAGTTTACTCAACCTCATCAAGACGCCAATTAAATTTGAGACTAAAACCTTAAGTTTAATCGATGAGACGATTGATAAATATCCATACTTCCAACCTCTTTATGCCTTAAAATTGAAACTTCTAAAGCATTCTGGAAGTTTTAATTATAACAGATTTTTAAAAGAAACGGCAGCAAGAACACAGGATAGAGCTGTACTTTTCGACTATATCACTTCCAAGGAATTTCATCAACTCGAGATCGCCAACAAGATTGATTTACTGATTCAACATTCTAAAGAAAGTAGTGAATTCGAAATCAATGAGGAAGTTGCTAGCCAAATAAACGATCCCGATCTTTTTATTGAAAAGGAGACTAAGCAGCCAGAGAAAACCGGAAAACCTTTAGAGTTTAATTCTTCAGAGACTCGTTCTTTCAAAGAGTGGTTGAAATTAACACAAATTGAACCCTTAAAAGAAAAAGAGGATACTCAGGAAATATTCGTAGCTAATCCTCAATTTCAGGTGATAGACGAATTCATCAAGAATAATCCCAAAATTGTCCCCACCAAATCTTATGAGAGTTCAGATAAAATAAATGCGAGGCACGAACCATCATCTAGCCTAATGACAGAGACTCTGGCAAGAGTTTACATGGAACAAAAACGATACGATAAGGCAATTCAAGCATTTAAGATATTAATTTTGAATAATCCCGAAAAAAGTTCTTTCTTTGCAGACCAAATTCAAGAAATAGAAAGATTTAAAGAAAATAAATAATGAGTACATTTTCCATATTTTTAATTTTAATTGTTATTGTAGCTTTTTTACTAATCGTCGTTATTATGGTTCAAAACCCTAAAGGTGGTGGATTATCTTCCTCTTTTGGTGGCGGTGGCTCTCAACAAGTTGGTGGAGTTAAACAGACTTCTGATTTTTTAGACAAGAGTACTTGGGCACTTGCTACACTACTTTTGATACTGATTTTACTATCTAATGTAACTATCATCAGCAATAGAACTGGACAAGACTCAAAACTACTTGATGAAAACCAAACTCCTGTAGAAAATACTCAACAACAGAACAATCTACCCCCTGTGGAACAAGAATAATACAAGGTTATATACAAGATTTAAAATGCCAGCTTATGACAAGTTGGCATTTTTTTTTAGTGTTTGACAGGCTGAAGCCAGTGGCACACTTTTAGACTATTTAATATAAACTAAACTTAAAACTTATTTATAATGGCAGTAAACATTAAACCATTGGCAGATAGAGTGCTTGTAGAGCCTCAAGCCGCAGAAACTAAAACAGCTTCTGGAATCATTATTCCTGAAACCGCTAAAGAAAAACCACAACGTGGTAAGGTTGTAGCAGTTGGAAATGGTAAAAAAGATCATGATATGACAGTTAAAGTTGGAGATGTCGTTCTTTATGGAAAATTTTCAGGAACTGAGCTGAAGCATGATGACAAAGATTACCTCATCATGAGAGAAGATGATATCTTAGCGATCGTATAAAATATAATAACTAACAAAAACTAAATAAAATGGCAAAAGATATAATTTTTGATATTGAAGCAAGAAATGGCGTAAAGCGAGGTGTAGATGCACTTGCAAATGCTGTGAAAGTAACTTTAGGACCTAAAGGTAGAAATGTCATCATTGGCAAATCATTTGGTGCGCCAATGGTAACCAAGGATGGTGTAAGTGTTGCAAAAGAAATAGAGCTTGAGGACCCCCTTGAAAACATGGGCGCACAAATGGTAAAGGAAGTTGCTTCCAAAACCAACGACCTTGCTGGTGACGGTACAACAACAGCAACAGTACTTGCTCAAGCTATCGTAAAGGAAGGATTAAAGAACGTTGCCTCAGGAGCAAACCCTTTAGACCTTAAAAGAGGTATCGACAAAGCTGTAGAAGCTGTTGTAGCAGAATTGGCAAAACAAGCTAAATCTGTTGGTGATACTTCTGAAGAAATCAAGCAAGTGGCTTCAATTTCAGCTAACAATGATGATCAAATTGGCGAACTCATTGCTGAAGCTTTTAGCAAAGTTGGCAAAGAAGGAGTTATCACAGTGGAGGAAGCTAAAGGAACTGAAACTTATGTAGACCTCGTAGAAGGAATGCAGTTTGACAGAGGTTATTTATCTCCATATTTTGTCACAGATAGTGAGAAGATGACAACTGATCTTGAAAATCCATACATCTTACTTGTGGACAAAAAGATCAATTCTATGAAAGACTTGCTTCCAGTATTGGAACCTGCTGCACAAAGTGGAAAACCTCTATTAATCATCGCAGAAGATATTGAGGGAGAAGCTTTAGCGACACTTGTTGTCAATAAACTAAGAGGTTCTTTAAAAATAGCGGCTGTAAAAGCTCCAGGATTTGGAGATCGTAGAAAAGCAATGTTAGAAGATATCGCCATTCTTACTGGCGGAACTGTTATTTCTGAGGAAAGAGGATTTACATTAGAAAATGCTACCCTGGATATGCTAGGAACAGCAGAAAATGTAACCATAGATAAAGACAACACTACAATTGTAAACGGTGGCGGAGAAAAAGAAAATATTCTGAATCGTGTCAACCAGATAAAAGCTCAAGTAGAATCTACAACAAGCGACTATGACAAAGAAAAACTACAAGAGCGTTTGGCTAAACTAGCTGGCGGTGTTGGAGTGCTATACGTCGGAGCTGCTTCCGAAGTAGAGATGAAAGAGAAAAAAGACAGAGTAGATGATGCACTTCATGCAACACGTGCTGCAGTAGAAGAAGGTATTGTAGCTGGTGGTGGAGTTGCGCTTATCAGAACTTTAAAAGCACTTGAAGGCTTGAAAGTAGAGAATGCAGACGAACAAACTGGTATCAACATCATTGCTAAAGCCGTAGAATCTCCTATGAGAACTATAGTTGAAAATGCGGGTGGAGAAGCCTCTGTAGTGATCAATAGAGTATTGGAAAGCAAATTAGGTTATGATGCCAAAACCAATACTTTCGTAGATATGCTTGAAGCAGGTATTATTGACCCTAAAAAAGTCACGCGTATCGCCTTAGAAAACGCAGCTTCTGTTGCAGGTATGATTTTAACTACAGAATGCGCTCTTGTGGACATAAAGGAAGACGATAATGGTGGCGGCGGAATGCCACCAATGGGCGGCGGAATGCCAGGAATGATGTAAAATCACCCATACAGAATTTATATTAAGCCGTTTCTTTCATTAGAAACGGCTTTTTCATTTGGAGCTCATCCAGCTTTCCGCTCGTATTCCTCACGCTATCATGTGAGGTATAAATCGCTAGAAAATCTTGCAAAAGGCAAGCTCCACTAGCTCAACACCTCAAACATAATAGCATTTGCGGGATATCGCTACAATCTGGGCTAGAAAAAAATTCCATCCGCATGAGCTCATTAAATTTCTCTAAAAAAATAGTCAGTTACTCTAAAGACTCGAAAGTATTAAATAGCTTCTTATATTTAGGAAAAATTTAAACACATGAAAAAAATAGTAACACTACTCCTCATCTTTGCATCATCACACGTCTTCTCTCAATCTGTAGAGTTCAAAGCTGATGAAACCGTAATAACGAATCATGAGGTTACCATCAATGGTAAAAAATTAAATTACACCGCAGAAACTGGCATGCAGCCTGTTTGGAATGAACAAGGTGAACCTATAGCTGGTTTGCAATTTACTTATTATAGCAGAGGAGATCAAAGCTCCAAGACTTACAAAGAGCGCCCTTTAGTCATATCATTTAACGGCGGACCTGGTTCTGCTTCAGTTTGGATGCATTTAGCCTACACAGGGCCTAGAATTTTAAATATAAGTGATGAAGGGTTTCCAGTACAACCCTACGGCTACAAAGAAAACCCTCATAGCATTTTGGACGTAGCAGATATTGTTTATGTCAATCCTGTTAATACTGGACACTCAAGACCTATACTAGACGAAAATGGAAAGTTTGATAGAAAAACATTTTTCGGAGTAAATCCAGATATTAAATATTTAGCCGAATGGATCAATACATTTGTAAGCAGAAAAGACAAGTGGCTTGCTCCAAAATACCTTATTGGTGAAAGCTATGGAACACCTAGAGTTTCCGGACTGTCTAATGAGCTACAAAATTCACATTGGATGTATATCAATGGCGTTATATTAGTATCGCCAACTGAACTTGGTATAAAAAGAGAAGGACCTATAGAAGTAGCAAATAGACTTCCTTATTTTGCTGCAGCTGCCTGGTATCATAATAAACTAGCTCCAGAATTACAAAACAAACCTGTTTTAGATATGCTGGATGAAGTTGAAAGCTTCACTATTCAAGAACTAATACCAGCACTCACGATGGGTGGATTTTTGGATACAGAAAAAAAGATGGAAATTGTAAAAAAGATGTCTTATTATTCTGGTATAGAAGAGAAAGTATATCTCCAAAATAATTTAGAACTCCCCTTTAATGCTTTTTGGAAAACTCTAAAAATTGATGATGGGTTTACTGTAGGTCGACTAGATTCAAGATACATGGGATTAGATGCAAAAGAGGCAGGAACACGCCCTGATTATAATTCAGAATTAACTTCCTGGTTACAATCGTTCACACCAGCAATAAACGATTATTTAAAAAACGAACTCAACTATAAAACAGATTTGAAATACAATATGTTTGGAGATGTTCGTCCATGGGATAGATCGAATAACAACACAGGTAGGGGTTTGAGACAAGCTATGGCGCAAAACCCTAGTATGCAAGTCTTAATTCAATCTGGACTGTTTGATGGAGCTACCACCTATTTCAATGCAAAGTATACCATGTGGCATATTGATGAAAGTGGAAAGATGAAAGACCGTCTTCACTTTAAAACTTATGAAAGCGGTCATATGATGTATCTAAGAAAGGAGGATTTAAAAAATGCAAATGATGACATTAGAGAATTTATTAGTAACAGTCTACCAAAAGACAATGCTCCAATCAAATACTAGGCTTTCATTTACTTTAGAAAGTTAAAATCAAACTGATAATGTTTAATTATACTTCTGAAAAATTAATTTTTCAGAAGTATTTTTTTTAAATGATTAAGCTGACTTTAATGATAAATCAATAGCCTTGTTTTTATAAATTTAAAGAAGTTGCTCTAAGTTCTATTGGAGCCAATTGATTTAATAACTGATTTAAGCTACTTCAGAGTAAACTTCAAGTCATGAAAAAAGCCTTTCAGAAAAATCTGAAAGGCTTTTAATTTACTGTTTGACTAGTAAATTTACTTTACAGTTAAAACCCCATTCATTAAGGCAACATGACCAGGAAAACTACAGATATAATCGTAATTCCCTTTAGCGGGAGCTTCAAAGGTAATTTCAGTTTTTTCACCCCCACCGAGCATTTTAGTATGCGTGATAATGGCGTCTGAACCTTCAGGAAGATAATCGTTCTCCTTAAATTCTAGGGCTTCTTGACCAAACTCCTGGACATTGGTGCCTTCTTTTAATAGAACAAAATTATGCCCCATAGTCTCTTTAGGAAGCTTTCCAACGTGTTCAAAAGTAAGTATAACCTTATCACCAGCATTGACTACAATTTCATTCTTATTGAATTTCATTTGGTCGCTACCAGTTAAATAAATCCTAGTTACGCCTTCTTCTTTTTCTTCTTTAGGCTTTTCTTGAGTATTTAATTTTATAGAATTCTCTTTTTTCTCTTCTTTTTTACCATCACCACCACAACTTATAAGTAGTGTTGTTGAAAGCAATAACATTAAAATCTTTTTCATTATATATTTTTAAAATTCACTTAATTATCTTTTATCCAGGGGTTTAAATTCTCTGTGTGTTTTCCCAGTATATACTTGTCTTGGTCTACCAATAGGTTCATTGGCAAGACGCATTTCTTTCCACTGTGCGATCCATCCTGGAAGTCTTCCAAGAGCGAACATTACTGTAAACATTGATGTTGGTATTCCAAGAGCTCTGTATATAATTCCAGAGTAGAAATCAACATTCGGATAAAGCTTTCTTTCAATGAAATAATCATCATTTAAAGCTACCTCCTCAAGTCCTTTGGCGATTTCCAAAATTGGATCATCAATACCCAATTTTTCTAAGACATCATCGGCTGCTTTTTTGATGATTTTTGCTCTTGGATCAAAATTCTTGTAAACTCTATGACCAAATCCCATTAGTCTGAATGGATCATCTTTATCTTTAGCTTTAGCCATGAATTTATTTACATCACCACCATCGGCTTGAATAGCTTCAAGCATTTCTATAACAGCTTGATTTGCTCCTCCATGTAATGGCCCCCAAAGTGCACTAATACCTGCAGAAATTGAAGCATATAAACTCGCGTGAGAAGATCCAACAACTCTTACAGTGGCAGTAGAACAATTTTGCTCATGATCTGCGTGTAAAATTAATAACTTATCAAGTGCTTTGGAAATAACTGGATCCACGTGATACTCTTCTGAAGGTACAGCAAACATCATCTTCAAAAAGTTAGAAGGATAATCTAAATTATTGTCAGGGTAATTCGCCTTATGACCTACTTTGTTTTTAAAAGCCCATGCTGCCATAGTAGGCATTTTGGCAATCAATCTCATGATAGTTTGATCTACTTCTGCAGCAGATCTATTAGGATCTAAAGATTCAGGATAAAAAGCTGTTAACGACGATACAAGAGAACATAAAACTCCCATCGGATGAGAATTTGATGGGAAACCATCAATAATGTTTTTAATATCTTCATGTATTAACGTATGATATGTAATTTCCTTTTTATAGGATTCTAGAACATTCGCTGTTGGTAATTCGCCGTAAATTAACAAATAGGAAACTTCCAAGAAGCTTGCATTCTCAGCTAAATCTTCTATTGAATACCCTCTATACCTTAATATACCTTTCTCACCATTCAGGTAAGTTATATCACTGGAGGTTGATCCTGTGTTTTTAAAGCCTCTATCAAGAGTGATATAACCAGTGGAAGCTCTAAGAGAACTTATATCAATGGCTTTTTCATTCTCGCTACCTGTAATTATCGGGAGTTCAATCTTTTTCCCGTCTAAAATTAATTCTGCTTTATCTGACATTTTAAATATTTTTTATGCAAAATAAGTTTAATAAAAACAATTACAAAATTTAGCTTATTAAATGTATGTGAAGCTATTTCAGAGTTGCGATGCCTTTCATGACATCAATTTAAGCTTCAAATCATTAAATAAATTTTTTGAAATTCTTAAGTCGTTTTCATTTAAAACCTAAGTTTGGTTAATGGATTATTTTTTTATTTTGAAAGCCTTCATTTTTGGAAAATAAGCATTATCTCCAAGCTCCTCTTCTATTCTAATTAATTGATTGTATTTGGCCATACGATCACTTCTAGAGGCTGAACCTGTTTTAATCTGACCTGTGGATAAAGCTACTGCTAAATCTGCAATTGTATTATCTTCGGTTTCACCAGATCTGTGTGACATCACTGAAGTGTAACCCGCATTATGAGCAAGATTTACAGCTGCAATAGTTTCAGTAAGAGTACCAATTTGGTTCACTTTAATCAAGATAGAATTTGCTATATTATTTGTAATACCCTTTTGTAAACGTTTCACATTAGTTACAAAAAGATCATCACCAACAAGCTGGACTTTATCACCGATTTTTTCGGTTAATATTTTCCATCCATCCCAATCATCCTCATCCATTCCATCTTCAATAGAAATTATTGGATATTTTTCAGAAAGTTCAGCTAGATAGCTTGCTTGTTCTTCAGAAGACATGGTTTTGGCAGAATCACCTTCAAATTTCTTGTAGTTGTATTTCCCATCTTCATAGAATTCTGCTGCAGCACAATCAAGGGCGATCATCACTTCATCTCCAAATTTATAACCTGCGTTTTCTACTGCGAGTTTAATAGAATCCAAAGCATCTTCAGTCCCTTCTAGCTTCGGTGCAAAACCACCTTCATCACCAACAGCGGTGCTTAAATTTCTTTCTTTTAAAACCTTTTTAAGGTTGTGGAAAATTTCAGTTCCCATCTTCAGAGCATGAGTAAAGTTATCTGCCTTTACTGGCATCACCATAAATTCTTGAAAAGCGATAGGAGCATCACTGTGGGAGCCTCCATTAATGATGTTCATCATTGGTACAGGAAGTGTGTTTGTAGAAACACCACCTATATATCTGTATAAAGGTAAATTTAGTTCATTTGCAGCAGCTTTAGCAGCCGCCAGAGAAACGCCTAAAATGGCATTTGCGCCAAGTTTAGATTTATTATCAGTTCCATCCAAATCAATCATGATTTGATCAATTTCAGATTGTTCAAAAACTGAAATCCCAAGTAAAGCGTTTGCAATTGTAGTATTCACGTTTTCCGCGGCTTTAGAAACCCCTTTTCCCATATAATCAACTCCTCCATCTCTGAGTTCTACAGCCTCATGAACTCCTGTGGAAGCTCCGGATGGAACTGCAAATCTTCCTAGAGTTCCAGTTTCTGTAATAACGTCTACTTCCAAGGCTGGATTACCTCTTGAATCGAATATTTGTCTCGCGTGTATGTCTAAAATTGCACTCATTTTATTTAATTTTTGATTTGTTGCAATTTACGAAATAAAAGCTTATTCAAATCGATTTTAAGGTTATGTATGGATGAGCACGACTAGCTAAAACGATATAGTTAATTTAAAAGACTAGATTAAATTTGAATATTAATCACATACAATGTGAAGTTAAATTATGAAAGTAAAAAAACCAAAGGGCTTTTTCTTACGTACATTTAAATAACATATAAAAAAATGTCATGAAAAATTTAAAATTACAATTAGTCTTAGTTATGAGTGTTTTAGTAACAACTCTTTCTTACGCTCAAAACAAAATGGTTGGTGGAGCAGAAATGTATCCCACGAAAAACATTGTTGAAAATGCCTTAAATTCCAAAGATCACACGACTTTGGTAGCCGCGGTTAAAGCTGCAGAACTTGTTGAAACTCTATCAAGTGACGGTCCATTTACAGTATTTGCTCCTACTAATGCGGCTTTTGGAAATCTCCCAGAAGGTACTGTTGAGTCGCTTTTGAAGCCAGAAAACAAAAAACAACTTCAAACGGTATTAACATACCATGTCATTGCAGGTAAATTCAATGCTGAAGATGTTGTTGCGGCTATTAAAAAAGGTGATGGAAAAGCAGAGCTGCAGACATTGAGTGGTGGAACTCTTACAGCAATGTTAGATGGTAAAAATGTAAAAATTAAAGACTCTAAGGGCAATGTTGCTACTGTAACTATTGCAGACGTTAATCAATCTAATGGAGTGATTCATGTTATTGATACAGTATTATTACCGTAATAAATTTCAAAATAAAATAAAAAAGTGGGCGTTTGCCCACTTTTTTTTATGCTTCAACTTTTTGTTTAGACATCATATCAAAAAATTCATCGAAGAGGTAAGTGGCATCGTTTGGTCCAGGACCAGCTTCTGGATGGTACTGCACTGAAAAACAAGGCTTGTTTTTAACTCGTATCCCTGCTACTGATTTATCATTCAAATGAATATGTGAAATTTCAACTTTCGAATTATTAACAGTAGAATCTTTATCAATGGTAAATCCATGATTTTGAGAGGTTATCTCACTTTTACCTGTTTTGAGATTCTGTATAGGGTGGTTGATGCCTCGATGTCCATTATGCATTTTGAGCGTAGGGATATCCATAGCAAGTGCAATAATTTGATGACCTAAACATATCCCAAAAATAGGAACTTCATTTTTAATACACTTTTTTGCTAGTTCAATAGCTGTAGCCAAAGGTACAGGATCTCCGGGGCCATTAGAAATAAGAACGCCATCAGGATTCCAGTCCATAAGATCTTCGAAAGTAGAATCGTAAGGGAAGACTTTTACAAAAGCACCTCTTTCGGTGAGCCTTCTTAGGATGTTCTTCTTAGTACCAAGGTCAAGAACAGCTACTTTGTGATCAGAAAGTTTATCTCCAAGTGAATATGGCTCTTTTGTAGAAACCTTAGAAGCCAATTCGAGTCCTTTCATAGAAGGATGCTGAGATAACTCATTTTGTAATTCAGAGATGTTATTAATATCTGTAGACATAATTGCATTCATTGCACCATGCTTTCTAATATGAGATACCAGAGCTCTGGTGTCGACATCAAAAATAACAGGTAAATGTGCGTCTTTTAGAAAGTCTTCAAGAGTTTGATCAGAATTTACCCTGGAAGGTGTAAATGAAAAGTTTTTACAAATCAAACCAGAAATTTTGACCGAATCCGATTCACTTTCGTCTGAATTTACACCGTAGTTACCAATATGTGCATTGGTAGTAACCATGATTTGGCCGAAATAAGATGGATCTGTAAATATCTCTTGATAACCAGTCATACCAGTATTAAAACAAATTTCCCCCGTACGATTGGTAGTAAAAGGTTTAGTGGTCTTGCCATGAAAGACAGTTCCATCGGCAAGCAATAATACTGCGGGTGTTTTTAAGTTATACTTCATAGGTGTAGATATAAAAAAAGGATAAACTAATTAAAGTTTATCCTTTTGATTGAATTAAATATGTGATGTGTATTAAGCCTCATCAGTTTTAGTTTCAGAATCGTTTGAAGTTTCTGCTTGGTCCTCTACTTTCACTTTTTTACCAGCTCTTCTAGTTGATTTCTTCTTAGCTTGTTTCTTACCTGGTGTATATACATCATTAAAGTCAACAAGTTCTATCATTGCCATTTCAGCAGCATCTCCAAGTCTGTTTCCCAACTTAATGATACGAGTGTATCCACCTGGACGCTCTCCAACTTTAGGAGCAACCTCTCTAAAAAGTTCTGCAACCATATATTTATCTTTTAGTTTAGAAAAAACCAAACGACGATTATGAGTTGTATCTAATTTAGATTTAGTGATTAATGGCTCTACAAATGTTCTAAGGGCTTTAGCCTTAGCCACTGTAGTGTTTATTCTTTTATGCTCAATTAAGGAACAAGCCATATTAGAAAGCATTGCTTTTCTATGTGAGGATGTTCTCCCTAAGTGATTAAATTTCTTTCTATGTCTCATGATTAATGTATTTTGAGCTTAACAAAAGTTAGTCTTTGTCAAGTTTATATTTTGAAAGATCCATTCCAAAGTCAAGACCTTTATTTTCTACAAGTTCTTCTAATTCAGTAAGCGATTTTTTACCGAAGTTTCTAAACTTCATTAAATCACTTTTATTATGAGATACTAAATCACCTAAAGTTTCTACTTCAGCAGCTTTCAAGCAATTAAGTGCTCTTACTGATAAATCTAAATCAACTAACTTAGACTTAAGTAATTGTCTCATATCTAGAGACTCTTCATCGTAAGTCTCAGCTTGAGACATTTCTTCAGTTTCTAGTGTTATTCTCTCATCTGAAAATAACATAAAGTGATGAATAAGAGTTTTTGCAGCTTCTGTAAGTGCATCTTTAGGATGAATTGAACCATCACTGCTAATTTCGAAAATCAATTTTTCGTAGTCAGTCTTTTGCTCAACCCTAAAGTTTTCTATGCTATACTTTACGTTTTTAATTGGAGTAAAAACAGAATCAGTAAAAATTGTACCTATAGGCGCTTTAGAGGTTTTATTTTCTTCAGCTGGAACATACCCTCTACCTTTTTGAACAGTAAGTTCAAGGTTGAGAGATACTTTCTTGTCCATTGTACAAATTTCAAGATCTGGATTTAAAATATCAAAACCTGTAAGGTATTTTTGAAAATCTCCAGCAGTCATTTTTTCATTACCAGAGAAAGAAATAGAAACGGTCTCGTTATCTACATCTTCAGCTCTTTTTTTGAATCTGATTTGCTTTAGATTTAAGATGATTTCAGTAATATCTTCAACAACTCCTTCAATTGTAGAGAATTCATGATCAACACCTTCGATTCTTACAGATGTGATAGCAAAACCTTCTAAAGATGATAACAAGACTCTACGTAAAGCGTTTCCTACTGTTAGACCGTAACCAGGTTCTAATGGTCTAAATTCGAAAGTGCCCTCAAAATCGGTAGAATCGATCATGATCACCTTATCGGGCTTTTGAAAATTAAATAATGCCATAAATTTGAGTGTTGTCAGTTATTATTTAGAGTATAATTCAACGATGAATTGCTCATTGATTTTTTCAGGAATCTGAGATCTTTCAGGAATATTTACAAGGGTACCTTGCATTTTCTCGCTATTCCAGGTCATCCATTCATGAACAGATTTGCTATTTGAAAGAGATTCTTGGATTACATTAAGAGATTTTGATTTCTCTCTTATTCCAACAACATCATTTGGTTTAACTTGGTAAGATGGTATGTTAACTAACTCGCCATTTACAGTAATATGCTTATGAGAAACCAGTTGTCTTGCAGCACTCCTTGAAGGTGCAATACCTAGACGATAAGCTACGTTATCTAATCTAGATTCACATAATTGAAGTAGAATCTCACCAGTAATACCTTGAGATCTGGTTGCTTTTTTAAACATATTACGGAATTGCTTTTCTAGAATACCATAAGTATATTTTGCTTTTTGCTTCTCCATAAGCTGAACAGCGTACTCAGACTTCTTGCCTCTTCTTCTGTTATTTCCATGCTGTCCAGGAGGATAATTTCTTTTTTCGAAAGATTTGTCGTCTCCAAAAATGGATTCTCCAAATTTTCTAGCTATTTTGGTTTTAGGACCGGTATATCTTGCCATTGTTATGTATTTATTATTTCTCTATTATGAATTAAGGTCTTATCCTTCGATAATAGTAATGATTGATTTATATTAATTAGACTCTTCTACGCTTTGGAGGTCTACATCCATTATGAGGTATAGGTGTTACATCAATAATCTCTGTAACTTCAATACCGGAATTATGTAAAGATCTGATTGCAGACTCTCTTCCGTTACCTGGACCTTTTACATATACTTTTACTTTACGCAATCCTGCTTCGTGTGCAACTTTACTTGCATCTTCAGCAGATAATTGTGCAGCATAAGGAGTGTTCTTTTTACTACCTCTAAAGCCCATCTTACCTGAAGATGACCAAGAAATAATATCACCATTCTTGTTTGTTAAAGAAACAATGATATTATTGAAAGAGGCAGAAATATGAGCTTCGCCATATGCATCTACAACTACTTTACGCTTTTTTGTTGTTGACTTTGCCATTTTAATTATTATTTAGTTACCTTTTTCTTATTAGCAACTGTTTTTCTTCTTCCTTTTCTAGTACGGGAGTTGTTTTTAGTTCTTTGTCCTCTCAATGGAAGTCCAGATCTATGTCTTATTCCTCTGTAGCAACCAATATCCATTAATCTCTTAATGTTTATTTGAACTTCAGATCTTAACTCACCTTCTATTGTGAATTTACCGACAGCTTCTCTAATCTTTCCGATTTGATCATCATTCCAATCAGAAACTTTGATACTTTCGTCTACACCGGCTTCACTAAGTATTTTTTGAGATCTACTCTTACCGATTCCGAAGATATAAGTTAAAGCTATAACTCCGCGTTTTTGTTTTGGTATATCTACACCTGCAATTCTAGCCATAATTATCCTTGTCTTTGTTTAAATTTAGGATTCTTTTTGTTGATGACATAAAGACGTCCTTTTCTACGAACGATCTTACAGTCAGCACTTCTCTTTTTTATTGATGCTCTTACTTTCATAGTAATTAATATCTATAGGTTATACGAGCCTTAGATAAATCATAAGGACTCATTTCTAATTTTACTTTATCCCCTGGTAAAAGTTTAATATAGTGCATTCTCATCTTACCAGATATATGAGCAGTTACTATGTGCTCATTTTCAAGTTCTACTCGAAACATTGCGTTTGACAATGCTTCAATAATAGTTCCGTCTTGTTCTATTGAGGGTTGTTTTGCCATAATTATGCTACTGCTTTTCTATTTTTTCCGGATTTCATTAATCCATCGTAATGTCTATTCAATAAGAAAGAATTTACTTGCTGAATAGTATCTATCGCTACACCTACCATAATCAATAAAGAAGTACCTCCAAAAAACAAAGCCCATCCTTGTTGCACACTTAAAAGTGAAACTACAATCGCTGGAAAAACCGCAATGATTGCTAAAAATACTGAACCTGGCAATGTGATTTGTGACATAATTCTATCCAAATATTCGGACGTTTCGGATCCAGGTCTAATACCAGGAACAAAACCACCACTTCTTTTTAAGTCTTCTGCCATTTTATTAGTTGGTACTGTAATGGCTGTATAAAAATAAGTAAATACTATTATCAAAATACCAAAAACTAAATTGTACCAAAAACCAAACATGTCTTGAAAAGCAGCTGTAATACCTTGTGCCATTTCAGTGTCGGACAATCCGGCAACAGCAGCAGGGATAAACATGATTGCCTGAGCAAATATAATTGGCATAACACCAGAAGCATTTAATCTTAAGGGAATAAACTGTCTAGCACCACCAACAGAAGCTTTTTCATACTTACCTGAAGCATTTTTTCTAGCATATTGTACAGGTATCTGCCTTACAGCTCTTACTAACATTACAGATGCTAAAATAATAACGAACCAAATTACTAATTCAATAAGAATTAAAATTAATCCACCATTAGATTCAGTGACTCTAGAAATAAATTCCTGAATAAAAGCCTGTGGCAATGTAGCTATGATACCCACCATTATCAACAAGGAGATTCCGTTGCCAATTCCTTTATCGGTTATCTTCTCACCTAGCCACATTGCAAAAATACAACCTGTAGTAAGAATAATAACAGATGAAGCCACAAACGTGAAAGTGCTATCCATTAAAAATGCCGACGATGGCAAAATATTATACAAATTAATAATATAACCAGGACCTTGTACTAAGGTAATAGCAATGGTTAACCATCTCGTAATTTGGGTAATCTTTTTCCTTCCACTATCACCTTCTTTTTGAAGTTTTTGAAGATAAGGAATAGCTATTGTCATCAATTGTACAACAATCGAAGCTGATATATAAGGCATTATTCCTAATGCAAATACTGAAGCATTGGAAAAAGCACCACCTGTAAAAGCGTTCAATAAACCAAGAATTCCACCATCAGTTTGAGATGACAAACTAGCTAATTGAGCTGCGTCAATACCAGGTAGAACGATTTGGGCACCAAATCGATAAACCAACAATAAACCTAAGGTGAGAAGAATTCTATTTTTTAATTCTTCAATTTTCCAAATATTCTTTAATGTTTCAAAAAACTTCATAAGGTGATTAGTTAAATAGTGATAGCTTCTCCACCAGCTGCTTCAATTGCAGATTTAGCTGAAGCGGAAAATTTGTGTGCAGAAACTTTCAATTTTGCTTTCAATTCACCTCTACCTAAAATTTTAAGAGGTAAGTTTTTATTGACTTGATCCATCGCATGTAAAGTACCAAAATCAACAGTATCAGAAATCAATTTGTGGTCTACTAATTCTTGTAAACGATCTAAATTGATAGCCTGATATTCAACTCTGTTAGGATTAGTAAATCCAAATTTAGGAACACGTCTTTGCAAAGGCATCTGACCACCTTCAAATCCTATTTTTCTAGAATAACCAGAACGGGACTTGGCACCTTTATGTCCTCTACCGGCAGTTCCTCCATTACCAGTTGCCTCACCTCTACCGAGTCTTTTGGTTGTGGTTTTAACGGAACCTGTGGCAGGTTTTAAATTGTGTAATTCCATAATATTAGTTTATTTCTTGTACAGAAACTAAATGTTTCACTTTATTAATCATACCCATCAATGAGTCAGAAACTTCAAACTCATTAGATTGGCCGATTTTTCTCAAACCCATTGCTTCTAAAGTAAGCTTTTGGTTTTTGGGACGCTTTATAGCGCTCTTGGTTTTAGTAACTTTAATTTTAGCCATAATAAGGGTCTTAACCATTAAATAATTTCTCGAGGGTAATTCCTCTTTGCTTAGCAATTTGTTCTGCTCCTCTTAACTTTAAAAGGGCATCAAAAGTTGCTTTAACCATGTTGTGTGGGTTAGATGAACCTTGATTTTTAGAAAGTACATCATGCACACCAACAGATTCCAATACCATACGAGTTGGTCCACCAGCGATGACACCAGTACCTTCAGATGCAGGTAATAAGAAAACTCTCGCTCCACCATACTTACCTAACTGCTCATGTGGCAATGTAGATTTGTGTAATGGAATTCTTACTAAGTTTTTCTTAGCATCTTCAACAGCTTTCGAAATAGCATCAGCAACCTCTTTAGATTTACCTAAACCATGTCCTACAACACCGTTTTCATCACCTACAACAACAATAGCAGAAAAACCAAATGCTCTACCACCTTTTGTAACTTTCGTAACACGTTGAACTCCAACTAGACGATCTTTAAGATCGAGTCCACCTGGTTTTACTGTTTCAACATTTTTATAATCTTGATACATATATTAAAATTTTAAGCCTCCTTTACGAGCACCTTCGGCTAATGATTTTACTCTACCGTGATATAAATAACCACTTCTATCAAAAGAGATTGAGTCAATTTTTTTTTCTAATGCTTTTTTTGCAATAGTTTCACCAACAATAATTGAAGCCTCAGACTTCGTTTTGTTAGTTACATCAATATCTTTATCTCTTGAAGATGCTGAAGCTAATGTAACTCCATTAACATCATCAATCAATTGCGCATAGATTTCGTTATTACTTCTAAACACGGATAGCCTTGGCTTACCCGGTGTACCTGTAATTGTTTTTCTTACACGCTTGCGTATTTTAAGTCTTCTTTTTTCTTTAGAAAATCCCATAATTAAGCTGATTTACCTGCTTTTCTTCTTATATATTCACCTACGTATCTGATACCTTTTCCTTTGTAAGGCTCAGGTCGTCTAAATGAACGAATTTTAGCAGCTACTTGTGAAACAAGTTGTTTGTCAAATGACGATAATTTAATGATTGGATTCTTACCTTTTTCTGAGATTGTTTCCAATTTTACTTCGGATGCCAAATCTATAACAATGTTGTGAGAAAAACCAACAGCGATATCTAATTTTTGTCCTTGATTTGATGCTCTATAACCAACACCTACAAGTTCCAATTCTTTAGTAAAACCTTGAGTTACTCCTTCGATCATATTGTAAACAAGTGATCTGTACAAACCATGCTTAGCTTTGTGCGTTTTCTTATCAGAAGGTCTCTCAAAAAGAATCTCATTGTCCTCTATCTTGATTGTAATCTCGCTGAAAGTTTGTGTTAACTCTCCAAGCTTACCCTTCACTGTAATAGTATCATCTTTTAAATCAACTGTGACGCCTTCTGGAATACTAACTGGACTATAACCTATTCTTGACATAATTTTTGTCTTTTTATATTAGTATACGTAACAAAGGATTTCACCTCCAACGTGTTCTCTCTCTGCTTGCTTTCCTGTCATTACTCCTTTTGAAGTAGATACGATAGAAATACCAAGTCCATTAAGAACTCTAGGAATTTCATCAGAACCGGAATACTTTCTTAAACCAGGCTTACTTACTCTCTGTAATTTTTTGATTACAGGATCGTTTGTAAACTTGTCATATTTTAAAGCTATCTTGATGACACCTTGAGTATCATCATCGATAAATTTATAGCTTAAGATATAGCCTTGATCGAACAATATTTTTGTGATCTCCTTTTTTAGGTTAGAAGCCGGTATTTCGACAACTCTATGAGAAGCCAAAACTGCGTTTCTAACTCTAGTTAAATAATCTGCAACTGGATCAATATTCATTTTATTGCATTTTTAAATTAATTACCAACTTGCTTTTTTAACCCCTGGGATAAGACCTTGATTAGCCATTTCTCTAAACATAACTCTAGAGAGACCAAATTGTCTCATGTATCCTTTTGGTCTACCTGTAAGCTTACATCGGTTATGCATTCTCACAGGAGAAGCATTCTTAGGTAGTTTTTGTAAAGCTTCAAAATCTCCAGCTTCTTTTAAAGCTTTTCTTTTCTCAGCATATTTTTCAACCGTTTTCTGGCGTTTAACCTCACGGGCTTTCATTGATTCCTTTGCCATAATTATTTCTTTTTAAATGGTAACCCCAATTCAGTCAACAAAGATTTTGCTTCTTGATCAGTTTCAGCTGATGTCACAAAACTTACATCCATCCCTGAGATTCTATTTACTTTATCAATGTTAATTTCAGGAAAAATAATCTGCTCAGTAATACCTAAGTTGTAGTTTCCTCTACCATCAAATCCATCCGGATTGATACCATTGAAATCTCTAACACGCGGTAATGCTGAAGTTATTAATCTATCCAAAAATTCATACATTCTATAACCACGAAGAGTCACTTTAACACCAATTGGCATTCCCTTTCTTAATTTGAAAGAAGCAACATCCTTCTTTGATATAGTCTGAACAGCTTTCTGGCCAGTTATTGTAGAAAATTCTTCAATAGAGTGATCTATTAATTTTTTATCTGCAATTGCTGCACCAACACCTCTACTCAATACTATTTTCTTGAGTCTTGGAACTTCCATAGTATTAGAATAACTAAACTCTTCACGAAGAGCTGGAAGTATTTTACTGTTATATTCTTCTTTTAATCTTGGTACGTAACTCATAATTAAATCACTTCATTTGTTTTCTTAGCAACTCTTACTTTTTTGCCATCTTCTACTTTAGTTCCAAGTCTTGTAGTCTTACCATCTTTAGTGATAAGAGATAAATTTGAAACGTGAATAGGAGCTTCCTTTTTAGTAATTCCACCTTGTGGATTTGTTGCAGAGGGCTTTTGGTGTTTAGAAATCATGTTGACTTCTTCGACTATTGCCTTATCTTTTTTTACAAGTATATCTAATACTTTGCCTTCTTTTCCTTTATGATCACCAGCAATTACTCTTACTTGATCACCTTTTTTAATTCTACTTCTTTTCATAATGATAGATTTAAAGCACCTCAGGTGCAAGTGAAACAATTTTCATAAACTGATTTTCACGAAGTTCTTTGGCAACTGGTCCAAATACACGTGTACCTCTCATTTCTCCTGTAGGATTTAATAAAACACAGGCGTTGTCATCAAAGCGAATATAAGATCCATCTGGACGTCTTACTTCTTTACTTGTTCTTACAACAACTGCTGTTGAAACAGCACCTTTTTTTATGTTTCCATTTGGAGTAGCTTCTTTAACGCTGACTACAACTTTATCGCCAACCGAAGCATATCGTCTATTCGTACCCCCTAGGACACGAATAACTAAAACTGATTTAGCACCAGTATTGTCTGCTACTCTTAATCTTGATTCTTGTTGTACCATAGTTATTTAGCTCTTTCAATTATATCAACTAATCTCCAGCGTTTTGTTTTGCTGAGGGGTCTAGTTTCCATAATTCTTACTGTATCACCGTCATTGCAGTCATTCTTTTCATCATGCGCAACGTATTTTTTCGTTTTTAAAACGAACTTACCATACATTGGATGCTTTATTTTCTTGACTTCAGAAACGACAATGGATTTATCCATTTTGTTGCTTGTCACAACACCGATACGTTCTTTTCTTAAATTTCTTTTTTCCATTGTAAGTAGAATTAATCTAATTCTCTTTTATTGATTTCGGTAGCGATTCTCGCAACTGTTCTTCTGACTTTTTGGATTTCAGAAGGATTTTCTAAAGGAGAAAGTACATGAGTCATTTTCAACTCAGACAATTTTGTCTGATGATTTGTCAATTCTTCGTGCAATTCTTCTACCGAAAGCTCTTTTACTTCAGATTGTCTCATCTTTATTTATTCTTGATAATCTCTAGCGACTATAAATTTTGTTTTAACAGGTAATTTTTGAGCGGCTAATCTCAAAGCTTCTTTTGCAACAGCTTGAGGAACACCACCAATTTCAAATAAAATACGACCTGGCTGAACTACAGCTGCCCAATATTCTACTGAACCTTTACCTTTACCCATACGGACTTCAAGAGGCTTCTTGGTTATAGGCTTATCTGGAAATATTTTGATCCAAATAGAACCTTCCCTTTTCATGTAACGCGTTGCTGCGATACGTGCAGCCTCAATTTGTCTTGCAGTAACAAAAGAAGAATCTAAAGATTTGATTCCAAAAGTTCCATTTGAAAGTCTATGACCTCTTTGCGAGACCCCTTTCATACGTCCCTTTTGCTGCTTACGAAATTTTGTTCTTTTTGGCTGTAACATCTCTTATCTTAATCTTTAATGATTATTTTCTACGACGTGCTTTAGGTCGTCTCGCTTTTCCTTTAGTCTCATTTTTAGCTAAGCCAACTAATGGAGATAGCTCACGCTTTCCATAAACTTCACCTTTCATGATCCATACTTTAATACCCAATCTACCATAAGTAGTGTGAGATTCAACTAAAGCATAATCAATATCAGCTCTAAAAGTAGATAAAGGAATTCGTCCTTCTTTATAAGTTTCAACACGGGCCATTTCAGCTCCATTTAAACGTCCAGATACCTGAATCTTAATTCCCTCAGCATTCATTCTCATAGCTGCCGCGATAGCCATTTTTGTAGCTCTCCTATAAGAAATTCTGTTTTCAACTTGTCTCGCCACACTGGTAGCTACAAGATGCGCATCTAATTCGGGTCTTTTAATTTCAAATATATTTACCTGAACTTCCTTATCCGTAATTTTTTTAAGCTCTTCTTTCAACTTGTCTACCTCTTGGCCACCTTTCCCGATAATGATACCTGGTCTAGCGGTAGTGATAGTAACGGTTACAAGTTTAAGCGTACGCTCAATAATTACGCGCGAAACACTAGCTTTAGTTAAACGTGCATGGATATACTTTCTAATCTTGTAGTCTTCTGCAAGATTATCACCGTAATCGTTGCCTCCGTACCAGTTGGATTCCCATCCTTTAATGATACCGAGTCTATTACCGATTGGATTTGTTTTTTGTCCCATAGTCTATCTAGCTTTCAGTGTTATTTTTTTCTCCTAGTATAAGAGTGACATGATTAGAACGCTTACGTATTCTGTGAGCACGACCTTGTGGTGCTGGACGTAGACGTTTTAACATACTGCCACTATCAACTTTAATTTCTTTTATAAAAACTTCAGCTTGCTCAAGATCTGCATCTTCATTCTTAGCCTGCCAGTTAGCAATAGCAGAAAGAAGTAATTTCTCCAATCTACCAGAGGCCACCTTAGTACTAAACTTTAATATTTGCAAAGCATGACCAACATCCTTACCTCTCACCAAATCAGCAACAAGTCTCATTTTACGTGGAGATGTTGGACAGTTGTTCAATTTTGCAATAGCAAGTTGACTTTTCTGTTCCTTAAGCATTTCTGCTCTATTTCTTTTTCTTACTCCCATTGTTCAATTATTTTTTTCCTTTATTCTTGGAACCTTGGTGACCTCTGAAAGTACGCGTTGGAGAAAATTCTCCAAGTTTATGACCTACCATGTTCTCTGTTACAAAAACAGGTACGAATTGTCTTCCATTGTGCACACCAAAAGTCTGACCAACGAAATCAGGAGTAATGGTGGATGCTCTAGACCATGTTTTGATTACAGATTTCTTACCTGAATCAAGGTTTTGAGCAACTTTTTTATCTACTTTATAATGGACAAAAGGTCCTTTCTTTAATGAACGTGCCATATCTTATTTCTTTTTACGCTCTATGATGTGCTTATTACTAGACTTTGTCTTAGAACGTGTTTTAAATCCTTTAGCAGGAATACCATTTCTTGATCTTGGATGACCACCTGAAGATTTACCTTCACCACCACCCATTGGGTGATCGACAGGATTCATCACTACAGGTCTAGTTCTAGGTCTTCTACCCAACCATCTGCTTCTACCAGCTTTACCTGATATTGTCAATTGATGATCACTATTTGATACCGCACCAACTGTAGCAATACAGGTAGACAACACCATTCTAGTCTCACCAGAAGGAAGTTTAATAGTTACATATTTACCATCCTTTGCCATCAATTGAGCAAAAGTACCAGCACTACGAGCCATAACAGCTCCTTGTTCTGGTCTTAGTTCAACACAAGATATTATAGTACCAAATGGAATCTGGGATAATGGCATTGCATTACCGATTTCAGTTGGAACCTGAGAGCTACCAGATACAATCTTTTGACCTACCTTAATTCCGCTAGGCGCGATGATATATCTTTTTTCACCATCTTCATAATGTAATAAAGCGATGAATGCTGTTCTATTAGGATCGTACTCTACAGTCATAACTTCAGCCTGGATATCTTTTTTATCCCTTTTGAAGTCGATAATTCTGTAACGCTTCTTGTGACCACCACCTATGTAACGCATGGTCATCTTTCCTGAATTATTTCGTCCACCGGAACGTTTGCGAGAAGCAAGCAAAGATTTCTCTGGCTTGCTAGCAGTAATAGCATCAAAGCCATTAGCTACTTTAAATCGCTGTCCTGGTGTGTTTGGTTTTAGTTTTTTAACCGACATGTTTTAAGCTTATAGATTACTATACAAATCAATTGTTTCTCCTTCAGCTACTTTTATAATAGCTTTCTTGTACGCGGATGTTTGTCCAGTTACCATACCTGTTTTTGTATAACGAGATTTGATTTTAGGAATAACATTAAGTGTACGTACTTTTTCTACCGTAACGCCATAAGCTGACTCAACTGCCTCCTTGATCTGGATTTTGTTGGCATTACGATCTACGACAAATGAAAATGCGTTTCTTAGTTCGCTTTCATTTGTTGCTTTCTCTGTAATAATTGGTTTTACCAAAATGCTCATAGCTACTATTTGTTGAGATTATTTTGTAATTCTTCTAATCTGCTTTCAGTAATTAATAAAACATTGCTATTTAAAATATTGTAAGTGTTTAATTCTGAGACATTTACAACTTTAGCAGATTTCAAATTACGGGACGACAAATATACGTTTTTATTCGACTCATCCAAGACAAGTAGAGATTTTTTATCTCTAATGTTCAGATTATCAAGAACATTAAGAAACTCTTTTGTTTTGGGTGCTTCGAAACCAAAATCTTCGACAATCATCAATTGATTGTTCTTTAATTTTTGTGACAAAACAGTTTTTCTAGCCAATCTCTTCAACTTCTTATTCAGCTTAAAATGATAGTCTCTTGGTCTTGGACCAAAAACTCTACCACCACCTTTGAAGATAGGAGATTTAATACTACCAGCACGAGCAGTACCCGTACCTTTTTGTTTCTTTATCTTTCTTGTACTACCAACAATCTCAGCTCTTTCTTTAGCCTTGTGAGTTCCTTGACGCTTATTAGCTAAGTGCTGCTTAACATCAAGATATACTACGTGATCGTTAGGTTCCAATCCGAAAACAGATTCTGAAAGTTCTACCTCTCTACCTGTTTCCTTTCCTTTTATATCTAAAACTGATACTTTCATTACTTCTGAATAGTTACATAAGTGTTATTATGCCCAGGAATACATCCCTTGATGACGATCAAGTTCTTTTCCGGTACAACTTTCAACACTTTTAGATTTTGTACTTTTACTTTTACATTTCCCATTTGTCCACCCATTTTCATTCCTTTGAAAATACGAGCTGGATATGAGGCAGCACCAACAGAACCAGGAGCTCTTCCCATACTTTGCTGTCCGTGAGTTCTCTCAGAACCTGCAAAGCCATGACGTTTTACAACCCCTTGGAATCCTTTTCCTTTAGATGTAGCACTAACGTCTACAAATTCGTTTTCTTTGAATAAGTCTACAGTGATGTGATCACCTAACTTATACTCTTCTTTAAATCCCTGGAATTCCATGACTCGTCGTTTGACAGAAGTACCAGCTTTCTTAAAGTGACCTAAGTCAGCTTTTGTGGCATTTTTGTCTGATTTGTCATCGAAACCAAGTTGAAGCGCTTCATACCCGTCAACCTCGTTGGTTCTGACTTGGGTAACTACACATGGACCAGCTTCTACAACAGTACAAGGGATGTTTTTCCCGTTCTCGTCGAAGAGACTAGTCATGCCGATTTTTTTTCCTATTAACCCAGACATAATTAATTTTTGATTATTACTATTTATCTAAAAAAAATTCAGGACAAAAAACACTTCATCCTGAATGTATTTTTCTTCCGTTTTTCCCTCGTCTAATGCTCGGGACATGTTAATTCCTACCCAGTAGGAATTTTAAGATTCCCGCTTTCGCGGGAATATACTTATACTTTGATCTCTACTTCTACTCCACTTGGTAATTCAAGCTTCATCAATGCATCAATTGTTTTTGATGAAGAACTGTATATATCCAATAATCTCTTAAAAGAGTCTAATTGAAATTGTTCTCTAGCCTTTTTATTAACGTGAGGAGATCTTAATACAGTAAAGATTTTACGCTTAGTAGGTAAAGGTATTGGACCAGTAACCACAGCACCTGTAGTCTTCACAGTCTTTACGATCTTCTCAGCAGACTTATCTACCAAATTGTAGTCGTATGATTTTAGTTTAATTCTTATCTTTTGACTCATAATAAGCTCTAATTATTCGTTTAAACCTTTAGCACTCTTGATTACTTTTTCAGAAATACTTGCAGGTGTTTCTTCAAATTTTAAAAATTCCATTGTTGATGTTGCTCTACCAGAGGATAATGTTCTAAGTGTAGTTACATAACCAAACATTTCTGAAAGTGGCACATCAGCTTTTATGATTTTTGCACCAGATCTGTCGGACATGTTATTCACTTGGCCTCTTCTTCTATTCAAGTCACCAACAATATCACCCATGTTTTCTTCTGGAGTTACCACTTCAACTTTCATAATTGGTTCAAGTACGATAGCACCAGCACTTTTAGCAGCAGATTTGAAACCTAATTTAGCAGCAAGTTCAAAAGATAGTTGATCTGAATCCACAGGGTGGAAAGATCCATCCTTAAGAGTTACCTTTAAAGTATCCATTCTAAATCCTGCTAAAGGACCATTTTTCATCGCTTCCGTGAATCCTTTCTCTACAGATGGAACAAATTCTTTTGGAATTCTACCACCTTTGATTTGATCCACAAATTGCAACCCTGTTCCTTCAAAATCTTCATCAACAGGACCCATTTCAAATACAATATCAGCAAACTTACCACGACCACCAGATTGTTTTTTGTAAACTTCCCTGTGATCAGCAGTTCTAGTTACTGCTTCTTTGTATTCTACTTGAGGCTCACCTTCGTTAACTTCAACTTTAAATTCACGTTTTAAACGGTCAACTAAAATTTCTATGTGAAGCTCACCCATTCCTGAAATAATGGTTTGTCCTGATACTTCATCAGTCTTCACCTGGAACGTAGGATCTTCTTCTGCGAGTTTACCTAAAGCAACACCAAGTTTTTCAACATCGGCTTTTGTTTTTGGCTCAACAGCAATACCAATTACTGGATCTGGAAAAGACATCGACTCCAAAGTAATTGGATGCTTCAAGTCTGTAAGTGTATCTCCAGTCTTAATATCTTTAAATCCTACAGCAGCACCAATATCTCCAGCTTCAATAAAATCTATTGGCTCTTGCTTGTTGGAGTGCATTTGATACATTCTTGAAATACGCTCTTTCTTACCAGAACGGTTATTCAATACATAAGAACCAGCCTCCAATCTACCAGAATATGTTCTAAAGAATGCTAAACGTCCCACAAAAGGATCAGTAGCAATTTTAAATGCTAAAGCAGAAAACGGAGAATCTACGTGTGGCTTTCTAGTTTCCACTTCACCAGTCTCAGGATTCTCACCTTCAATAGCTTCTACATCTACAGGAGATGGAAGATATCTCATTACAGCGTCAAGCATAGCCTGAACACCTTTATTTTTAAACGCTGAACCACACATCATTGGTATGATAGACATATCAATAGTAGCAGCTCTTAATGCAGCGATAATTTCATCTTCAGTAATAGAATCTTCATCTTCGAAGAATTTTTCCATTAACTGCTCATCATATTCAGCTACAGCTTCAACTAGTTCAGTTCTATATTTAGTTACATCTGCTTCAAGTTCAGCAGGAATATCAATTTCTTCGTAAGTCATTCCGAAATCTTCTTCATTCCAGATGATCGCTTTTTTAGAAATTAAATCAACTACTCCTTTAAAGTCGATCTCATCTCCAATAGGAACTTGAAGAGGTACTGGATTTCCACCCAACATTTCTCTAACCTGCTTACATACATTAAAGAAATTAGCCCCTTGTCTGTCCATTTTATTAACGAATCCTAGACGAGGAACTTTATATTTATCAGCTTGTCTCCAAACTGTTTCAGATTGCGGCTCAACACCATCAACAGCACTAAATAAAGCAACCACACCATCAAGAACTCTAAGTGAACGTTCGACTTCAACAGTGAAATCAACGTGACCTGGGGTATCGATAATGTTTACAATGTATTCATGATCTCTATATGGCCATGTACAATGTGTTGCGGCAGAAGTAATAGTAATTCCTCTTTCCTGCTCTTGCTCCATCCAGTCCATAGTAGCAGCGCCATCATGAACTTCTCCTATTTTGTGACTTATACCAGTATAATAAAGAATACGCTCAGTAGTTGTTGTTTTACCAGCATCAATATGAGCAGCAATTCCAATATTTCTAGTAAATTTTAAATCTCTTTGTGCCATTATTTAGAATCTAAAATGTGAAAATGCTTTGTTGGCTTCAGCCATTTTGTGCGTATCTAATCTTTTCTTAACGGCTGCCCCTTCTTCTTTGGCAGCTGCCATGGATTCTCCAGCAAGTTTTGCGGCCATGGTTTTTTCGTTTCTCTTTCTAGAATAACCAATCAACCACTTCATCGCAATTGATATTTTTCTATCTGGACGAATTTGGGATGGGATTTGAAATGTTGCACCTCCTACTCGTCTACTTCTCACTTCGACGTGTGGCATCACATTAGATAAACCTTCTTTCCAAATTTCTAAAGCAGATTTTTCGTCATCTTGCTTTTTCTCTTCTATGATATCCATCGCATCATAAAATATTTTAAAAGCAATTGATTTTTTTCCGTCCCACATCATCATGTTAACGAATCTTGTCACTAACTGATCATTGAATTTTGGATCTGGAAGTATGGGACGTTTTTTGGCCTGTCTTTTTCTCATGTCTTTACTTTAACTCTGATTATTTTTTAGGTCTTTTTGCACCATACTTGGATCTACGTTGTAGACGACCATCTACTCCTGCTGTATCTAAAGCACCACGAACAATATGATACCTTACACCAGGTAAATCTTTTACTCTCCCGCCTCTAACTAATACTATCGAGTGCTCCTGTAGATTATGTCCTTCACCTGGAATGTATGCGTTTACTTCCTTACCATTAGTCAACCTCACACGAGCAACTTTACGCATCGCTGAATTAGGTTTCTTTGGTGTAGTAGTGTAAACTCGCGTACAAACTCCACGTCTTTGAGGACAAGAATCTAAAGCCGCCGATTTGCTCTTCTTAGTCATCTTGCGTCTTCCTTTTCTTACTAACTGTGAAATTGTTGGCATAGTTTTACTTAAATTGTTTTAAAAAATCTATTATTTTTAAGGTTTGCAAATGTAGATATTTAATATTAATAAACAAATTTTAATCTATTAATTTTCAGCAACTAAGAATTATAGTAGCACCAATATATTTATTCAACTCACAAACATAATTGAATATTGTATAATAAGATAATTCGTGATTACGTTTGCAGGACGCAAGCTACAAATCCTCAAAACTGATTAAAATCCAATACATGAAAAGATTAATTGTCACATTTTTCATTGTATTGGGAGCCAGTAACTCTTTACATTCTCAAGATTTTATACTTTTCACTAAACTTACAAAAGACTCTATTGCCAGAGAAACACAACAAAAATTCAACTCTTACAAGAAAGCAGAAACAAGTTTAAATTTCAAAATAGACAGCCTCAAGTCATCTGGTTATTTATTTTTATCAGAGAAAAGAAAAGTCGAAAAAAACAAGCTTATTTCTGTTATCAGTTTGAATCAGAAAATCGACTCATTATTTATTAATATTAAAGAAATCGATTTAAAGCTTTTCCCTAAAAGCTTTCCCATGGTTGGTAAAAAGATCCTAATACCCTATTCAGAAATTGACAATACCCTTAATTTCATTATCCAACAGCTAAAAAATTCAGGTCTGGCATTTGGAAAAGCTTCACTGTCAAATATTAAGGTGAATAAGGGATCTATGGAGGCCGACTTAGTGATTGATGGTGGAGTAATGAGAACAATTGATAAAATAAACATCAAAGGTTACTCATTATTATCTGAAACATATATCACTAGGTATTCAAATTTAAAAGTTGGATCTAAGTTTAACGAGTTAAACATCCAAAAAAAGACCGAACAACTAGGCAACATCGCTTTTATAAAAGTAAAGAAACCAACTGAGGTATTATTCAAAAAAGATTCGACAGAGTTGTTCTTATATTTAGACAAGGTGAATTCGAATAACTTTGACGGTTTCCTTGGTTTTGGCAGTGATGAAGAAAACAACTTTCAGCTAAACGGTTATTTCAATATGGTTCTGCTTAACAATTTGGACTTTGGCGAGCGGCTTAGCATTAATTATAAAAATAATGGTTTCGGCTTACAAATATTTGAAGGTGACTTGAAGCTTCCATTTATATTGAAGTCACCAATAAGCATTGAGGCTGGTTTAAGATTATTCAGAAGAGACTCTTTATTCTCAAATAATAGCCAAAATGTAAATTTAAGTTATCAAATCAATGAGAGATTAAGTCTGCAGGGAGGGGTGGACTTTACAAATTCAACCAACATACAACTTGAAGAATTAACCCCTTCTCAGGATATCGTTGATTATAAATCTACATTTTATAGTATAGGATTTAAATTTATAAAGCTAAACTCAAGACAAGGGTTTAATGAAGATACCTTTTTTAACATCAGTGCGTCTTTAGGAAGAAGGAAATCACAAATAAATGCGGACCAGTATAAATTGTCAATAAAAGGACAGCATCAAGTCTCTATTGATTATAGAAATAAAATTTACATTCATCTGGATGGTCAGTTTTTTATTTCTGACACCTATTACAATAACGAGTTATTTCGCTTTGGAGGGGTAAACTCAATTCGAGGATTTGCAGAAAATTCGCTTATTGCAAATCGTTTTGCAGTGCTGCGCTCTGAATATAGATATCTTCTTGACGATAACTTATTTGTAAATAGTGTTCTGGACATTGGAAATTATAATGACAAAATAAATGGAATTGACGAAAATATTTTAGGATATGGAATTGGCTTAGGGCTTAGGTCTAAAGCAGGAATTTTTAGATTAATCTTAGCAAATAGCATTTCAAATAAGCAAAATTCAAGTTTTTCAAACAGCAAAATACACATTGGATTTGTTTCATTTTTCTAATAAATGTTACCTGTATATTAATTTTTAACAATAGTTATATTAAAATAATGCCAATAAAAGTTGTGAGATTAACTTTATATTTTCATTTTTGGCATTGGCTAATTCAAATAAACAAAAAGATGAAATTAAAAATTAATGGATTATTGACGCTAGTATTAGCGTTAGTTGTGCAAATAGGCTTTGCACAAACTAAAACAGTTTCCGGGATGGTAACAGACCCCGACGGCATGCCTCTACCAGGTGTGAACGTCTTGATTGTGGGTGGAAATACTGGAACGCAAACTGATTTTGACGGAAATTATGTTATCGACGCAGAAAGCTCAGATAAACTTACGTTTTCGTATGTTGGTTTTGACAAGCAAACCATTGCAGTTGGAGCTAAAAACAAAATTAATGTTCAACTGCAGAGAGGTGAATCCTTAGATGAAGTCGTTGTCGTTGGTTATGGAACAACCACCAAACGATCTTTTACAGGTACAGCTTCGGTAATCGAGTCAAAGAACATTGAAAACAAAAACTTTTCTAACGTATCACAATCACTTGCTGGTGAATCTGCAGGTGTGAATGTTATCAATACTTCTGGCCAACCAGGTACAACTTCTACTATTAGAATTAGAGGTTATGGTTCTGTAAATGGTAATAGAGACCCATTGTATGTTGTTGATGGTGTTCCATTCACAGGTACTTTAAACGCTATTAATCCAGGAGATATTAAAAGCACAGTAATTTTGAAAGATGCCTCTGCAACTGCCATTTATGGATCAAGAGGTGCTAACGGTGTTATTTTGATTACAACTAAAGCAGGAAGTGCAAGAGAATCTTTCATTGAGGTAGATTTAAGATCTGGTATCAGTACTCAGATGATTCCTCGTTATGATGTTATTACTTCCCCTGAAGAGTCTATAGGACTTGTTTGGGAGGCTAACAGAAATAAATTCAGATTAAGAGGTAATGCCGATCCTGAAGGCGCAGCTAGTAGTGCACTTTTTGGTTCCGTTGTTCCAGAGGCTTACAACATGTGGAATGCTGCTAACGGTAGTGAATTAATAGATCCAGCAACTGGTCAGGTAAGAGATGGTGTAACTAGACGATACACGCCTCAAAGATATGAAGATGTAGGATTTAGAACAGCAATAAGAACTGAAGCCAACGTAAGAATGGGTGGTGGAGACGATAAGACCAAATATTTCTTCTCAGGAGGATTTTTGGATGACGAGGGTTATGCAATCAACACTGGTTACGAGAGATTTTCAAGTAGATTAAATTTAGATTCTCAAATCAAAGATTGGTTAAAAGTTGGAGTTAATATAGGTTATAGTTTTTCTGAAAACATTCAAAACGGACAGACAGACGGAGCTGAAAACCTGTTTGAATTCGTAGACAAAATGAATCCATTTTATCCAGTATACTTAAGAGATGAGAACTACGAGTTAGTTCCAGATCCAGTTTTTGGTGGTAACATATTGGACTATGGTTCTACATCTGCACCGGGCAGAGACAGACCAAATTCTAACAACTTAAACCCAATTGGTTCTGCGCTATATGACTTTAATGGATTTGAAAGAAATGAACTAGTAGGAAACTTTAGAGCTGATATTGATATCACTAACAATTTAAAGTTTGAAACCAATTTTGGTTACCAGTATTTCAACAATAAATTTCTATCTATGGGTAACCAGTTCTATGGTGTATCTGTGCAAAATCAGGGAGATCTATTTGTAAGTGATACCGAAAGAACAACGATGAATGCTCTACAATTATTGAGATATAATAATTCATTTGGAGATCACAATTTTGAAATCTTGGCAGCACATGAAACTAATGACTTTGAAGAAACTAGAAAAACTTCTTTTAAAAGTAAAGCAATTATTCCTGGAGGTTTAGTGTCAGACAATTACATTATCAACCTACAACAACCAACTGGATTTACATTTGGAAGAAAATTGGAATCTTACTTTTCGCAAGTGAATTATGATTTTAATGAAAAATATTTCTTATCAGCATCGTTCAGGAGAGATGGTTCGTCAAGATTTGCCAATAATAAATGGGATAACTTTGGTTCCATTGGAGCTGCTTGGGTTATGTCACAAGAAGATTTCTTAGCAGATATTGATTTGATTGATTTCCTTAAAGTAAAAGGATCGTATGGTGTAATTGGAGATCAGGGAATAACAGGACTAAACGCAATTGAGGACAGTTACCAAGGAATTAACACTTTTGATGTAGGTAACGTAAATAATGGGTTCGCTATTTCTCCAGCTTTGTTTGCTAATCCAGACTTGACTTGGGAAACATCAAAAATTTTACAATTTGGTGTAGAAACCAATATAGCAAAATGGCTTGATGTCACAGTTGACTATTATATAAGAGATACTGAGAACTTACTCTTTACAAGAAGAAATCCTCCATCATCTGGTGTAGCTGTTTTGGATGTAAATGACGGTGTATTAAGAAACGAAGGTCTAGAATTCAACATTGATGCTAAGATTATTGAAAAACAAGATTTTGGACTTGGAATAAATTTAAATGGTGCAGCTTATTCTAACGAAATAACAACTATGCCAATTGATCCTGCAACAGGTCAACCAGCTGTACAAAACATTGTTGGTAGATACGCTTATTCTAAAGGAAGTTCAATATTTGATTTCTATATGAGAGAATCTGCTGGTGTTGACCCATCTGATGGTTTCCCAATGTGGAATCAGTATTACAATGATGTAGATGGTTCTGGATCATTTAATGCTGACACTGATGAGGTTATTGGTTCTTTAACTCCATACTTAGCTGACAACCCTGATGCTAACGTGCAAAAGCAAATTACTAAAACATATGCTAATGCTACACAGAAATATATCGGTAAGTCAGCAATTCCTGATGTACAAGGTGCATTTCGTATTAATGCGAGACTAAAAGACTTTACATTATCAACGCAATTCACCTACTCTATTGGAGGTTATGCATACGATGCTCAATACGCAGAATTAATGCATGATAACAATGGTGGTATTGCAGCAACCAACAGACACGTGGATGTAAGAAACAGATGGACACAACCGGGAGATATTACTGATGTACCATTGATAGCAGATAGAGAAATTCAAAACGTAAGTTCACAATCAACAAGGTTTATTACAAAAACAGATTTCTTAGCATTGAACAATATTTTGTTAAACTATAATATGCCAAAAGAGTATATTGAAAATATTGGATTGAGTAACTTAAACATTTATGCTTCAGGTGATAACTTGTTCATAAGCAGTGTTAGAGAGGGTTTTAATCCAACAACTAGTGAAAGCGGAAATTCAGGAAGAGGATTTTATGCCCCATTAACTACATTCTCGTTGGGTGTAAGAGCAAGATTTTAATTAAAACAAAATGAAAATGAAAAAAGAAATTTTAAAAATCACATTTATCGCATGTGCAGCATTGGTTTTAACAAGCTGTGGCGATGACTACCTAGTTGAAGAACCAACTGGGGACGAACTAAACATTAGGCAGCTTGGTGAAGCTGCACAGGTTAATCCAGAAATACCTGGAGCATTTATGACTGGGGTATACTCAACCATGTTTACAGCAGGGACTGGAGGAACAACATCTCAAGCTGACTTAGGTCAAAAAGGCTATGATATTTATAGCGACATGATCAGTGGGGATGTGGCATTAACAACTAGTACTTATGGATGGTACAGGGCTGCAATTACACAATTACAAGCTCCACAAGATTTTACTCTAAATGAAAATTATCATGTTTGGAGATATTACTACAGAGTTATTAACAGAGCAAATTTAGTTATCGAAACTGTTTTAGGGGAACCACAGCCAGAAGAAGAGACTGAATTGATGGCTATTATTTCAGAACTATCAGATGCTAATAGACATATTGCAGCACAAGCCTTCGTGATGAGAGCTCACTCTTATTTTAACTTGACTCAGTTCATGATTAATGATGTTACGGCATCATGGACAAGTCCAACACTTCCATTATACTTGAGAGCTGGAATTGTTGGAAATCCAAAATCAACTACAGAAGAAGTTTATAATGCTATGGAAGAAGATTTATCTAGAGCTATTCCATTATTGGCAGATTTTGCAAGACCATCTAAAGTAGAAGTTGATCAATCTATTGCACAAACTATATTAGGTTATGTATTGGCTTCAAGAAAGGACAGATGGAGTGATGTAGTTGATATAACTGATGATGCTTTAGCTTCTACATCTGCTTCATTAATGCAAGCTGATAATTCTATAAATGGAATTTTAGGAGGTTTTAACGATGTTAATTCTACAGGATGGATGTGGGGAATTGATATCAATGCAGATATTGGTTTAGGATTAGTATCCTGGTGGGGACAAATGGATGCGTTTTCGTACAGCTATGCAGCTGTAGGTGACAATAAAGCCATGGATCTGGACCTTTACGAAAGTATGAGACCAGATGACGTAAGAAGAGATCAATATTTTGATAATCCTTCAAGCGCAAGACATTTACAACCTTTGTTTAAGTTTTATGATAGCGACAGAGTTATATTTGGTTCTTCTCAAATTGTAAAAGCAGATTATATCTACATGAGATATGCTGAGCCTTTGTTATTGAATATCGAAGCTTTAGCAAAGGATGGAAGAGAAGGTGAAGCTAAAACAGCTTTAGAAAATTTTGTATCAGCTCGTGGAATGGATCCTAGTTACATCTCTGCTTTGAATGGTCAAGCTTTACAAGACGAAATCTATAAGCAAACAAGACTTGAGTTATGGGGTGAAGGAAGATCTTACTTCGCACTGAAGAGAAATGAAGGTACTGTAGTAAGAGGAGCTAACCACTTATCTTTTGTTGGTGAAGCGATGCAATGGAATGATGAAAGATTGACTTTCGAGATCCCACAGCAAGAAATTCAAGATAATACTAACATTAGTGATCAAAACTAAAAGCAAAAATGATGAAAAACGTATATAAGTTAATCATGATCATTATCACAGCTTTATTTCTAAGCTGTGATAATGATACAATCTTAGCTCCAGAAAGCTATGCTACTTTTGACTCTTCTACTGTTGAAGTAAGCTTGGATGTTGGAAGTTCAGTATCAGGGGAAGTAAAAGTTTTCAAAGGAGGAACTTCTGGAGGATCTTACAATCTGATTATAGACGAATCGACAACAGTACCAATGTCAAGTATTGATGTCCCTACTTCTGTAGAAATTCCTGGCGGAGATAACGAAGCTACAGTAGGTTTTACTATCAATTATACTGATGAATTCAGTGTAACTGGAGAAAATTTAGTCTTGAGATTGGAAGACAATGCAGAGAATATTCTTGGCACATCTGAAGTAAATATACAGGTAAGTGTAACCTGTGAAAGTCCAGCAACTGTGAATTTCGAATTCGATGGTTTTGCCAGTGAGACGACATGGTCTATCACGGACATGGAAGATAACGTCATTTATTCAGGAGGTGGTTATTCAGATGGACAAGCATCATTCACACGTGAGGTATGCTTGGCAGATGGAAGTTACAAATTTGTAGTTAACGATAGTTTTGGAGATGGACTGTCTTTTCCAAACATTGGAACTGCAGGTATTATCTTCAATGGTAATGTTTTAACAGAAGCTGAAGGAGATTTCGGAACTGGATTTGTTGGAGAATTCTCAATTCAGAATTAAAAAGTAATTTTATTACATATTTATTAACTCCGGTTAAGTATAATTATATTTATATTTAGCCGGAGTTTTTTAATTTAAAATATTATGAGAAAATTATTACTAAGTTTTTGTTTTTTAGGTTCATTGCTGAGTTTCTCACAGCAGGACGTAAAAGATTTGAAAAAAAAGACTGAAAAGTTCAAAATTGAAAGGACCGAGAGAATTTCAAGCTATAAAATAGAATACCCTAAAGCAAATCTCAAATCAGAAGAAAGGCTTTTATGGGATGTAATGAACGGAAAACCAATTTACATAGAGAATTATAACCTAAAGGCTGAAAAAGCCTTGAGAACAGACTTTTTAAAACTAAATGGGATTTTAAGATTAGACTTAAGTGGAGAAGGATTCACCATAGGATTATGGGAAGTCGGAGGTATTCCTGAACTGCTTCATTCAGAATTTATTGATAATGATTCAATATCAAGAATAGTGGTAAGAGATTCTAGTGAAGTAGAAACTTTCCATGCCACACACGTTGCTGGAACACTTATAGCAAAGGGATTAAATACGGAGGTTGAAGGAATGGCACCAGGAGCAAGCTTAGATGCTTATAATGCAGAAGATGATTTTAATGAAGTTATAGAAGCATTGGAAAACAATGAAATAATCATTTCGAACCATTCCTATGGGATACCAGTGAGAAACTTGGATGGTAATGAATGGTATATAGGTGCTTATACCCCAACATCTGAGATTTGGGATATAATAGTAAACTTTTTCCCATATTATACTCCAGTGTTCGCAGCTGGGAATGATGGTAACGCAATATATGATGGTGGATTATTAGAAAATTACGATAAGCTTACAGGTAGTATAACATCAAAAAATACATTATCTATAGCAAATGCAAGCAGTGTAGAAATTGGTAGAAGATCGGGAGATTTTGAAAGAGCTGAGATTAATTTAGGTAGCTCTCAAGGACCAACTGATGATGGAAGAATAAAGCCAGATATTACTGGGCTTGGAACATCAATCATATCATCATCCCTCGAAAGCCAGTATAGAAAAGCAACTGGGACTTCAATAGCATCTCCAAATGTAGCAGGCTCTGCTCTACTACTACAAGAATTGTATGAGAATTTAAATAATGAATTTATGCTTTCCTCATCTCTTAAAGGTCTAATTTCTGTTACTGCAGACGATGCTGGACTCAAAGGTCCAGATCCTAAATTTGGTTGGGGTATAATGAATTCAAAAAGGGCAGCAGAAGCAATTATAAATGATGGAAACGGAGATATAATAAAAGAAGACTCGTTAGTTAGTGGCGAAAATCACAGACTAAGGATCGAAAATAGTACTGGAAAAACAATGAAAGTAGCGATTGCCTGGAATGATCCTGCAGGAACTTCTGTAAGCGATACTTTAAATGATCCTACACCCGTACTTGTTAACGATTTGGATATAAGAATATCCAACATTAGTAATCAAGAGCAGTACCTTCCTTGGAAACTAGACATTGATAATGTCTCTGCAGCTGCTAAAACTGGAGATAATAAAGTTGATAATATAGAGGTCATAGAAATTGATGATCAGGGTGTTTTTGATGTATCAATCACTCACAAAAGTGATTTGAAAAATGGAGGTCAAAAGTATAGCTTGATAATATTAAATGGATTACAACAGTCTCTCTCAAATTCAGAATTCAATTCTGCAGAAATTTCTTTATGGCCAAATCCAGTAAAAAATACTTTAAATATCACATCATCTGAAGTGAATTTTGGCAATGACACCAAAGTATTGATTTACGATATGTTGGGTCGTGAAGTTTTAAATCAGCAAGGGTTTGAATCAGAATCAAATTTGAGTATTGATATGAGCACGCTTTCAAAAGGGATATATATCTTGAATTTAACAGATGGTATGCAAAGCATCCAAAAAAGAATAATTAAAGAATAGATTAACTATTCATAGGATTACTAAAGGGATTGACATAATTTTGTCAATCCTTTTTTAATTATACATCATGGAAGATTCACATATCATATTCGGCATACATAGTGTTGCAGAAGCTCTAAAGCAAAATAAGGACATTGAGAAAATCAATCTGCTTAAGGATTCTGATAATCCGAAACTCAAAGAGATTGAAGGTTTAGCTAAACAACAGACAGTAAAAGTCTCTTATGTGCCGATCCAGAAATTTAAAAAGTTTGAAAACTCAAATCACCAGGGGGTCATCGCCTATACCTCTCAGATCACCTACCAGGATTTTGAATCTACAGTTGAAGCCATATTGGAGACCAAAGAAAAACCACTATTCCTTCTTTTGGATGGAGTAACCGATGTTAGAAATTTAGGTGCGATTTTACGAACTGCAGAATGTACAGGTGTTGATGCCGTCGTGTTACCAAAAAGCGGGAGTGCTCAAGTGAATAATGAAACTATAAAAACCTCCGCTGGAGCAGCTTTTAACATCTCAATCTGTAAAGTAGATCATCTTAAAGACGCTATTTTCTACTTGAAATCTTCAGGAGTTGAGCTCGTAGCAGTAACAGAAAAAACTGAAGACACTATTTATGATCTGGACCTGAACAAACCTATTGCATTCATTATGGGAGGTGAAGGCGAAGGCATACAGTCCAGCATTTTAAAAATGGTTGACCATAAAGGAAAACTTCCAATGCTAGGAAATATAGAATCCTTGAATGTATCTGTCGCCTGTGGAGTAATTTTATATGAAAGCTTAAGACAAAGACTTTCTTAATAAAATTTAAGAATTAGGATTTTTCCTATAGGTTACTTGATGTTCATCATCTGCAGTAGAATCCTGACTATAATATTTTACGGCTTCATCCTCCGGATCTATAGGTCTGAAATTTCCATGTTCATCAAATTGCTTCAAAAATTCATCATCTTTATGATTTTGAAGTCTAGGTTTTTGTACAACTGGTAAACTGCTGAAATGCGTTGATTTCAAAATAAAGCTAAAAACCAGTCCAGCTAAAAAACCAGAAAGGTGACCTTCCCAGGATATTCCGGGCTTACCTGGCATTGTTCCCCAAACAAGACTACCATATAAAAAAACAACAATTAGAGACAAGGCAATTAATCTAAAATTCTTAGATCTAACACCCTTAAAAAATAAAAAGGAAGCTAGAAAATAAACCATTCCACTAGCTCCGATATGGTAAGACGAACGACCGATTAACCACGTAAACAAACCAGAGAATAGTAGACCATATAACAAGGCCTTCCAGGCGATATCTTTATAGAAGTAAAATAAGCTGGCAGTAAGAACCAGAAGTGGAATAGAATTCTTGTAGAGATGCTCGATGCCACTGTGAATAAAAGGTGAAGCTAGTACACCTATCAAACCTTTCACTTGTCTTGGATATACTCCAAACGAAGTGAAGTTGAATCTAAACTTAATTTCGATCCAATACACTATCCATAAGACTAACACCAGTAATAAAGGCCATAAAATGGCTGCCACTACAGAACGTTTATGATGCTGAACAATTAGTTCCTTTTGATTCATAATTCAAAAGTATTGAAAAAAGAAATCAAATGGATTTTTGGCGAGAACATAAGTTAGATGTATTTAAGGTCAGGAATTAATTCATAATTTTGAAAAATGAAAGCACCTTTAGCAGAACGTTTAAGACCTAAACAATTATCAGATTACTTAAGCCAATCTCATCTCGTTGGGGAAAGCGGAACGATTTCACAAATGATAAAACGCGATTTGGTACCTTCCATCATTCTCTGGGGACCTCCAGGAATAGGTAAAACGACTTTGGCCAATTTAATTTCAAAAGAAACTAAACGTAGTTTTTTCACTCTTTCAGCAATAAGTAGTGGTGTAAAGGACGTAAGGGAGGTGATACAAAAAGCAAAACAAGACCAGGGCCTGTTTGAACAAAAGAATCCGATTTTATTTATAGACGAAATCCACAGATTTAGCAAATCACAACAAGACTCTCTTCTTGGCGCTGTCGAAAAAGGATGGATCACACTTATTGGTGCCACAACTGAGAATCCAAGTTTTGAAGTGATTCCTGCCTTACTATCCAGATGCCAGGTTTATGTCTTAAATGAATTTTCAAAAGAAGATTTAATTCAATTGCTCCAGAGAGCATTAAAAGAAGACGATTATCTTTCCAAAAAACACATAGACCTTAAAGAGACCACTTCCCTACTTCGTCTTAGTGGTGGTGATGCCAGAAAACTTTTGAATATGTTTGAGCTGGTCGTCAATTCTGTTGATGAAGAACAAATTATCATCACTGATCAATTGGTAGAAGAGAAAATTCAACAAAAAACAGCTAGATACGACAAGACTGGCGAGCAACATTACGACATTATATCTGCATTTATCAAATCGATCCGTGGTAGCGATCCCAATGCGGCAGTCTATTGGCTGGCCAGAATGATAGAAGGTGGAGAAGATGTAAAATTTATCGCCAGAAGATTGATTATACTAGCCAGTGAAGATATTGGAAATGCCAATCCAACTGCTTTAATTATGGCCAACAACACCTTTCAAGCAGTAAATACTATAGGTTTTCCAGAAGCCAGAATTATTCTCAGCCAATGTGTGATTTACCTGGCTACTTCAGCCAAAAGCAATGCTTCGTATCAAGCCATCAATGAAGCCCAAGCCCTAGTAAAAGAAACAGGAGGCTTGTCTGTTCCTTTGTCTATTAGAAACGCTCCTACAAAGCTTATGAAGGATTTAGGCTACGGCGATAACTATAAATATGCTCATAGTTATGAAAACAATTTTGTCCAGGCAGAATTTTTACCTGAAGATATCAAAAACAGTGTTTTTTATGTCCCTGGAAATAATAAAAGAGAAGAGCAACAAAGGCAGTTTCTTAAGCAAAAATGGGCAGGAAAATATAAGTATTAATTTATTTTACTGAAAGTGATTTGTTGGATTTCACCCAAATCTTCATCCATGTATTCTACATTGAGATTACCATTTGCATCAAAAAAAGCAGCACCATTTATTTTTTCGGAGTTAAAAATGTAGGTTCCCCTATCTGCTGTTTCCAGTTCAGCAAAATTTACTTTCCCCTCATTTGACAGAAGAATAAATTTTTTATCTTGTTCGATGAGCCAAAACGTTTCCCCACCAAATTTATAGACTTTTTTATTTGGATATTTACTTCCAGACACAGTTACCTCATCCACAGATCCAGAAGATTCCTTTTTTACATTGGTCATACTTTTGAAAGGAGCAGGACTCAAATTTTCATCATAACGATAATTCTCATCTGATAGAAAAGAAAATGCCTGCTTTAAAGCAGCTTGATAACCCTCTTTATATTTTTTAATTTTAGTTGAGACTTCCTCAGACTCGAAAATTACATTGTCATAGCAGTCTTTTAGCCTGATAATTAAACTTATATTTAAAAAGCCGCTTGTATCTTCTATTTCAAGGAATAGGGGTGCACAAGTGTCCCCTAAAAGTTCCATAGGCCTTTCTTCCTTATCCATATAAACTTCAAATCCCTCTTCTTTCAATAAAACACGTGAAAGGATGTTGAGCTGGTATTGATTAGGCTCACTCTGGAAATCAAATTGCATTGGAACTATGACATAGTTGTATGCATTAAGATTTGATTCCTGACTTCGTCCAATTTGAGACAATAACATCAAAACTAAGATTAAGCGTATTCTCATATTAGAATATTTTTTTTAATTCGTTTAAATTTTGGACTTGTAGCCCTTTGTAACTTGAATCCTTACCAAAAAATATGGCTTCCATGCCCGAAGCCTTTGCACCTTCCACATCGGCTTCAAGATTATCGCCTATCATAATACTATTAGCATTGTGTGTTTTAGCTAAATCTAAAGCGTATTCAAAAATAATTTTATTGGGTTTTTTCACACCTGCGTCTTCTGAAGTTGTTACAGTTTTAAAATAGGGCGACAACTTCGAGTTGCCTAGTTTTTTATGTTGAACGTCATAAAATCCGTTAGTGATGATGTGAAGTTTATACCTATTTTGTAGGTAATTCAACACTTCAAAAGCATCTGGAAATAAATGGTTGTGATTGGGTAAATAATCAATGTAGGCCTGTGAAAGGTCGTTTATCATTTGATCTGAAGTTTGAAATTTTAATACCTCAAAAACCTCACTCAATCTCTGAAACCTTAAATTTTGCTGTTCAATTTTTCCTTCTCTAAATAGTTTCCAATATTTTCTGTTTATTGGAAGATAAACTTCAATAAATTCCTTTAGAGGTAATTCTATTTTATGCTTATCAAAAATAGTTTCAAAAGTTAGTTCAGAATTTTTATCAAAATCCCAAAGCGTATGATCCAAGTCGAAAAATATATCTGTGATTCCCTTCATTTATAACATTTCTTTCATGAGTGCAAAAATAGCGTTTTTAGATCCAGATTCAGCAAAATCTGAGTTTTCAAATAAGAAATTCATTTGTCCATTTACAGCCTTAATGGAGGATTTTAATTCCTTTAATTCTTCGATTTTCTCATATGTATCAACTATTTTTAGCACATTAGAGTTTAATATATAAGGCTGAACAATGAGTCCAGACACCTGCTCCAGATTCAAATCATAGAATTGAAACGATGTACAGGTACCTGCTCTGAAGCCTATGTTTTTCTGATAACCCATTGAAAAGTCTTCGTCAATTTCTAGTTTATTGAAGTTAAGGTAAGCATCAGGGAAGTTGAGATGGTAGTTCTTAATAAGCGTTTTGGACAAACTCCTGTTCACAATGCTCTCCCAACGTTTTTTTTCTTTTTTCAAAATCTCAAAGTTATACAGAGCTTCAAACCCAGGTAGAAGTCCTAAATGTCCGTAATCTCCCATCGATTTTATCAATTTATGGTAAATTCTCTTGTTATAACTTATGCCCTTAGTGTAGCGAGAATAGTTACTAAGCTGAAAATAAAAATCCAGCTGCATTCGATTTTTTTTGGCAAAACTTATTAATTCATCATAGACATCATAAGGGTCCTGCTGCAACCTCAGCATTGTTTTAAACCTATTAAACAAAGACTTAAGCTGTAACTTAAACAAATCCCTGAGAGATGCACCAACAAATCTTACAAAACCATTATGCCTATGCTTAAAGGCTTTGGAAACAGAAATAAGAAACTGACTTTTAAATTTCTTTTGAGGAAATTTAATATCCTGGAATTTGGTTTCAAGTATTGCTTTCAACTTGTAAGCCCAAACATCCACGACAGGTGTTCTAAGAAAATCATGTTGGTACGCTAAGCTTTCTTCTATAGGATAGGAATCCACATCATTTTTTACGTGCGGCTGATACTCTTCATATCTTGTCACCAGATAGAATGAAGCCGAAAAAATATCGAAAGGGATATCACTTTCAGAAGACACTCTAAAAAAACAAGGAACATCTTCCCAAAGATCCATACTAAAATTTAGATCATTAATCCCTAACTCTTCAAGCAGTCCAAATTTTTGAATAAAAACTTCGTTCCCCAGACGTTTTTTGGCATAAGAAAACTTAACCCCTTCAAAAGAAATAAAATCTTCAACTTTTGAAGTGAATTTTACTTTAAACCCTAAAATTCTTCCACAGATATGTCTAAAAATGTAATTAATTCTTGGAGTTTGCTTGGGAATGTAAACCAGTAGTTCCATAAATCAAAGTATGCTTTCATCAGCGAAGCTAAAGTAAGTTTTTTCTGTTACAATGATATGGTCAAGTACCTTTATATCTAGCAGTTCGCCTGCTTTCTGTATTTTTTGTGTTATGGTTTTATCGGCTTGACTTGGCTGCAATGTACCGGAGGGATGATTGTGAGCCAGGATTAATGCTGTTGCCCCTTGAGCCAATACGCTTTTGAATAATAAACGCGTGTCCACCATAGTTGCTGTAATACCACCTTTGCTCAATGGAAACTTATAGGTGACTTTGTTGGAATTATTCAGCATCAAAATCCAAAACTGTTCGTGGTCTAAATCTCCGATATAAGGATGCATGATTCTAAATACATCTTTGCTAGACGTGATTTTGTCAAATTCTTCCAATGGCTCTGCTTCCCTTCTTTTGCCAAGCTCTAAAGCAGCCATAATACTTATGGCCTTCGCCTCTCCAATGCCTTTAAATTCCTGTAGCTGTTTCAAATTGGATTTAGCCAGCTTATGCAAGCTATTCTCAGAAGAGTGAAGTATTTTTTTACATAGCTCTACAGCGCTTTCTTCACGGTTTCCTGAACCGATAAGAATAGCCAAAAGTTCTGCATCGCTCAGGCTTGATTTTCCTTTGTGAATTAATTTTTCCCTTGGCCGGTCATCTTCTGACCAATTTTTAATACTGAAGGATTTGGAGGAGGATGCCATCTTTTTCAAAGTTTGAGTTAAATATAATCAAACAGAAAATTAAAACTTCTTTTCAAAACCTTCAGAAATAAATTTTATGAAGCGACTATGAATTTTAATTAGGTTGTAATTTTGAAATTCAAATACACTTAATTGCTATGAGTTACTTACCAGATCATTTTACAGACAATAGCTGGACAACTATTCAAAGCTTTATTGAACATTTCCCGTTGGCGACACTGATTTCAAGTTACAATAATGAAATTTTTACGTCTCATATTCCCTTTATCGTTGATAACAATAAGCTTTTAGGGCATATCAATAAAGATAATCCTCAGTTTAATCACTTACATCTATCTAAAGTTGAATTGGTTTTTCACGGAGGAGACAGCTATATTTCTCCTTCGGCTTTTGTCACAGAGGAACTTCCTACTTTTAATTTTGCAAAAGTTCATATTAAAGGACAAGCTAGTTACGTCCAAGAGTCTAATCTCATTAAAAGTTTAGTTGATATGACTAGTCAGCTCGATGACCAATTTAAATTATCGTACGAACATCCTAAAATTGATAAATTGAAACACTTTATACAAGGCCTGGAAGTCAATATTGAAGATGTAAATGGTCGATTTAAAATGAGCCAGGACAAGTCCAATCATCATTTTAAAAAGGCTAAAGACCTGTTTTCTAAAACACAAAAAGCCAGAATGAACTGGCTTTTGAAACAATTGGAACAGAAGTAATTTAATTACTGAATCCAATTTTTAACTTCATTAAAGTCCAAGCCTCCATAATTCCCTGAACTCATCAATAGCAAAACGTGATCTAAATAACTTTTAGATTTCAAAAAATCCTGAAATGCGGTAGGATCTGTAAAAACCTTAAGATCTTTTCGACCAAAAGCTTCAAATATTTGTTCTTCAGTTATAGCTTCTAATTTTTTGATTTCCAAAGCTTTTGGTGAATAAAATACAACTGCTTCATCAGCAGCATCCAAAGCTTGCTTATATTCTTTCAGAAATTCTGAATTTAAGCTACTATAAGTGTGAAGCTCCAGGCAGGCTAAAACAACTTTAGAAGAAAATTGAGCCTTCACCGCTTTGGTAGTCGCCAAAACTTTGGATGGGGAATGCGCATAATCTTTAAAAACGATTGCCTTTTCAGATGTTGCTATCTTCTCCATACGCTTGGAAGCTCCTTTAAAACTTGTAATGGCTTCATAAAAGTCGTCCTCATCCACGCCCATATGCTGGCAGATCCACTTGGCACCAGCGATATTTTGCAAATTATGCTTACCAAAAACTTCTACAGGCATTGGACCTTCTGCGGTTTCAAGATAAGTTTCACCATCTTCAATACTGTGTTCTGGAGTAGAATAAGCGTGTTTTCGGGTTGGTTTATTGGAATTAAGGGCCAACTGAGTTAAAATATCATCTTCTTCATTGTAAACCAAAGTGCTTCCATTGGTCATCGTATCGAGAAAAATCTCAAACTGCTCTACATAATTTTCGAACGTAGGAAATACGTTAATGTGGTCCCAGGCAATACCACTTAACAAAGCAATATTGGGTTCGTACAAGTGAAATTTTGGTCTGCGGTCCAATGCAGAACTCAGGTATTCGTCACCTTCCAGTAAAATAAAATCATTCTCGTCTGTTAAGTGCACCATCGTATCAAAGCCTTCCAACTGTGCACCTACCATAAAGTCGACTTCTTTATCATGATAATGCATCACATGCAAAATCATAGCAGTAATAGTCGTTTTTCCGTGAGACCCCCCTATAACAACGCGTGTTTTTTGTTTAGAATGTTCGTACAGATATTCAGGGTAAGAATAAATTTTAAGTCCGAGTTCTTTAGCTTTAAGCAGTTCCGGATTATCAGCCTTAGCATGCATGCCCAGTATTATAGCATCTAGTTCGGAAGTGATTTTATCAGGAAACCAGCCAAATTCCTCAGGCAATAAATTTTTTTGATCTAGTCTGGATTTTGAAGGCTCAAAGATTTCATCATCGCTACCTGTGATGTGGTCGCCTTTTTCGTGAAGTGCCAAGGCCAAATTGTGCATAGCACTCCCTCCTATCGCTATAAAATGTAAATGCATGAATGTTTAAATTTGATCCAAAGATAAAGGTTTCAATCCTAGTTGAAAATATCTCAACTTCAAACCTTCGTAAAATTTCAGTAATCCAGTTGAGATTTTAGTCGATTGAGTTTTTCTTTTTCTTCGGAATTTAATCCTACTAGATCCAATGTATTTAGAATTTTTAAAGCTTTTCGTTCATTTTGATTCAGCGTTAGGGCTCTATCGACATAAACTGAAGCCATTTCAATAGAATTTAATTTTTTAATTCCTAGTTCTAAAGTCTGGAAGAAAGCTGATTTATTGTCAGAACGTTTATAAAGTTCGGCCAATTCTTTATATGTCATTTCAGATTGACCAAGTTCTACAGCTTGTCTGTAATGAACTTCAGCTTTATCGTAGTTTTTCAATTCTCTTTCTATATAACCAAAAGCCAGAGCACCGTCAACAGGACTTATGGATTTCAATTCTGATGCATACTTCCTGGACGTACTTTCGCTTCCACCAATAATACCGGGGAGTTCAAGATACATTTGCAATAAAGCCCAACGAGAATTGACATGCTTTAGATCAAGTTCAATTGCTTTTTTCAAGTGAAATTTCACATCACCGATCAGGCTAACAGCTTTAAAGGGATTGGAATTTTTGGCTACCAATCCTAGCGCACCTCCGTATCTAAAATGATACTCTGCATTTTTAGGAAAATCTTCGACTAATGATTCATTGACCTCAGCGCTTTCTTCCCAGCGTTCCAAAGAAGCATAGGCTTGACCCAGATAATCTCTAACCATTTTATCTGAAGGTTTGTCTTTAAGAACAGCTTTTAAAACAGAAACCGCCTTTAGGTGTTCACCAGCTTCAAATGCATTTTTTCCTGTTTCAAAACTATTTTGAGAACAAAGGAACAGCGGGGAAATAAAAAGAAAAAAGAATATTTTCATAAGCTGATATTACCACAAAATTAATTTGTTTTATGATCTAAAAAACAAAAACCAAGCTTCAAAAGCTTGGTTTTATAAATTCACTACCTAGAGAAACAATTAGTATCTGTAGTATTCTGGTTTGAATGGTCCTTGTTGTTCGACACCGATGTAGTCTGCTTGGTCTGATTTAAGCTCTGTCAACTCAACACCAAGACGTTCTAAGTGAAGTTTTGCTACTTTTTCATCAAGATGTTTAGGCAACATATAAACTTCATTTTTATACTTGTCGGTATTTTGCCATAATTCCATCTGAGCCAAAGTTTGGTTGGTAAAAGAATTACTCATCACAAAACTTGGGTGACCCGTGGCACAGCCAAGGTTAACCAATCTCCCTTCAGCAAGAAGAATAATATCTTTCCCATTGATGGTATATTTATCGACCTGAGGTTTGATTTCAACACGAGTGTCACCATGGTTTTTCTTCAACCAAGCCACGTCGATTTCATTGTCAAAATGACCGATATTACACACTAAGGTTTTGTCTTTAAAAGCTTCAAAATGCTCTCCTCTTATGATGTCTTTATTGCCAGTTGTCGTAATTACAATGTCTGCTGTTGGAGCTACAGTTTCAAGTTTTTTCACTTCAAATCCGTCCATAGCAGCTTGTAGAGAACAAATAGGATCAATTTCAGTAATCGTAACAATAGAACCTGCTCCTTTGAAAGATGCTGCTGTACCTTTACCTACATCTCCGTACCCACAAACAACAACACGTTTTCCGGCAAGCATCAAGTCGGTAGCTCTTCTTATAGCATCTACTGCACTTTCTCTACAGCCGTATTTGTTATCAAATTTAGATTTAGTAACAGAATCATTAACGTTAATAGCTGGCATTACCAAAGTTCCATTTTTCATACGTTCGTATAAACGGTGAACTCCGGTAGTGGTTTCTTCAGAAAGTCCTCTAATTCCTTCAGCTAGTTCTGGGTATTGATCAAAAACCATATTGGTTAAATCTCCTCCATCATCAAGGATCATGTTCAATGGATTTCTCTCTTCACCAAAAAATAAAGTTTGTTCTATACACCAGTTAAACTCCTCCTCTGTCATCCCTTTCCAGGCATATACAGCAACACCAGCTTCTGCGATAGCTGCCGCTGCATGGTCTTGTGTAGAAAATATATTACAAGAACTCCACGTTACCTGAGCTCCTAGTTCGACTAAAGTTTCAATCAAAACTGCAGTTTGTATGGTCATGTGCAGACATCCTGCAATACGAGCACCCTTCAATGGCTTTTCTTTCCCGAATTCCTCTCTCAATGCCATCAATCCTGGCATTTCTGACTCTGCCAGTTCTATTTCACGTCTTCCCCATTCGGCCAGAGTAATATCTTTGACTTTATAAGGAGTATAAGGTAATGTTTCCGTACTCATAATTTAATTTTATTATATTTTTGAACACAAAACTAAGGAAACCAATCATATCTCTATGCCGATTTACAAAAGAATAACAATAGATAAAGCCACTTATGCTCTTATTTGGAAGATAGAGGAAACTCTGGAGTTTCTGGAAAATGGCATAGAGCTAACAGATTACTGCAGAAATCGTTATGAAGAAATGAAGTCCGAAATTCATAAGAAAGGCTTTATGAGTATTCGGCATTTATTAAATGAATTTGGTTATTCTGATTTTGATCTTGAATATGACGAAAAAGGCAAACCTCATCTTAAAGATGGCAAGCATATTTCTATTACTCACTCCTTTGAATTTACCGGAGTTATTGTTTCTGATAAAAAAGTAGGGATAGATATTGAAAAACAGCGTGAAAAAATAAAGCTTATCGCCCCCAAATTCACTCCAATTGAAGAATACAAAGCTTTGGGTGATGGGGAAGATTTAATAAGAAAGCTTACCATCGTTTGGGGAGCTAAAGAATCTCTCTACAAACTTTATGGAAAAAGAGGGCTTCTTTTTCTACATGATATTTTTGTTGAAGACTTTGATATATCAGAGCAAAAAACAACTGCAAGAGTGACTCACGATAAAAAGATCACGTTCTACACTTTAAATTTTCTTGAGTTTGAAGGGTTTACCTGTGTTTATGCTTTAGCTAATGATTGAGGGAAAATCAAACTTTATTTTTGATGCAATTAAGCAAGCTATTTCTAACAAAGAAAAGCTATTGAGCATATTGATTGATCCGGATAAATTTGATTTATCAAAATCCGAAACTTTTCTGAATCGGATTCCTGCCTCTACAAACTATCTTTTTGTTGGTGGAAGTCAAGTTGAAAATGGACAAACCGAGCTAGTAGTTAAACGCCTTAAACAATTTTCTGAACTCCCCATAATTCTATTTCCTGGAGATATAAATCAAATCACAAACAAAGCGGATGCTATCTTATTTTTGAGCCTCCTTTCGGGCCGTAATCCTGAGTATCTCATCAACCAGCAAGTCAAAAGCATTTCCAAGCTTCAACATTCTTCTTTGGAAATCATTCCAACAGGGTATATCCTTGTAGACGGTGGTGTATCCACTTCAGTTTTAAAGATAAGTCAAACCAGAGCCATATCTCAAGATCGAATTTCGGAAGTTATTCATACAGCTTTAGCTGGACAATTTTCTGGCAAACAGCTTATTTATCTTGAAGCTGGCAGTGGTGCAAAATTTCCTGTTTCAGCAGAAATAATTTCAGAAGTCAAAAAAAATATTTCTATTCCACTTATTGTTGGTGGTGGCATAAGAAACAACCTCCAAAAACAAACTGCCCACCAAGCTGGTGCTGATATGGTGGTGATGGGAAATGCTTTTGAAATGCCTTAATTAAAGAAGCTGATCCGGGTTATAGCCTTTATATTCTCTTTCAGATTCTTCAAACCTGATATCGTAATCTTCTAAAGCTTTTAAAATTGGATTATAAATTTCAGGATGGATTGGTCTCAAAACACCGGGCTTAGTGATTTCACCGTTTAAAATTTTTAAGGTTGCAATTCCTACAGGTAATCCAACAGTTTTTGCCATAGCTGTGTAGGTCTGATCTTCGCCAACACTTACCATGGTAGAATCTATTTGCTTTTGTTTTCCTTCAAGTTCGAAACCAAATTTATGATACATAACGATCATGTCTTTATCCTCAGGTTTTAAAGTCCATTTTTCTTCCAAAATCTTTTGCAAAGCTTGAGCTGGAGTAGCATCATTGATACAGATCTTTTTGTCTGGATTGAAAATATCGAGTTCAACGAGTTTATCCCAAATCAAATCGTCCTGATCAATCTTCAAACTCAATCTTAATTTTAATTCAACAGAATCTGTTGGTGAATACGGTAAAAAAGAATTGACAAACGACCTGTAACTCATTTCTTCCGTGTTTTGCATGGAATAGGTGTCATCTGTCATTCCTAACTGGACAAAAACATTCCAGGCCTTACTGAAACCAACCCGACGTAAAGTCCCTCTATATAAAGTAGGAATGTCTTCTAAACCATAAATACTCCTGTAGGCTAAAGAATTTCTGTTGGCTAAACCTTCAAAACGTCCATATTTAGGAATTTGGAGGAATTCAGTTCTTCGAAAAAGTCGCTGATAAGGGATGTACTTATATTGTCCTTCCTGAATAAATTCAGCAGCACCTCCCTGTCCGGCAACAACAACATTCCGAGGATTCCAAGTGAACTTATAATTCCAAAGGTTATCATCACTTTCTGGTGCTACAAGGCCACCCGTAAAAGATTCAAAAAGCAACATTTTCCCACCTTTTGAGCGGATTCTATCTATGACTTGCATGGCGCTCATGTGATCCACACCGGGGTCTACTCCTATTTCATTCATAAAAGTTAAACCCTTCTGTTTAACCTCTTGGTCTAGAGCTTCCATTTCTTTTGACACATAAGAAGCCGTTACCATGTTTTTATTAAATCTCACACAATCTTTCGCAACTTCAATATGGAACCTTGCTGGCAACATTGATATAATAATATCTGCATTTTGGATAGCTTTCTCACGCTCTGAAGCTTGAAAGATATCTAATGCTAAAGCTGAGGCCCGCTCATGATCTGCAGCTAAACTTTGAGCTGCTTTCTTATTTTTATCTGCTATAATGAGTTTAAAATTTTGACTTTGGGACTCGCTAAGTAAAAATCTTACGAGTGAAGAAGTGGATTTTCCTGCGCCTATGATTAAGATTGATCTCATGATCGATTATGAATTTTAATGATTAATTTTGGTTGAAATTTGAAATTACATAATAATAAGCACATAGAAATGGAGGAGAAAAAGAAGTTAATTATATTGGGAAGCATTTTGGGTTTTATTGGAATCATTTTAGGGGCTTTTGCAGCTCATGGTTTAGAAAACTTAATTTCTGAAGATTCAATCGACACTTTTGAAACTGGTGTTAAATATCAAATCTATCATGCGCTATTTTTACTATTTCTTTCCGCTCAAAATTTCACTACAAACAAGTTGAATAAGACTTTATTCTGGTTAGTACTTTTAGGCGTTATTTTCTTCTCTGGCTCTATATACGGTCTGGCCACTAATGAACTTACAAATTTTGACTTCAAAATGATAGGATGGATAACTCCAATTGGCGGAACTTTACTCATCTTGAGCTGGGCACTGTTATTTATCAACGTTATAAAAAAACGTAATAATTTATAAGAATAAATTTCTTTAGTTAGATTTAAACTCACTAGATTTGTATGCCATAACATCAACACAACAAAAATATGAGTGATCTAAAAGGAATTACGAAAACGATTGAGTTAGAAAAGTATGGCATCCTCTCAAAAAACATTCACTATCAGCTTTCCTCTGAAGAATTACATGACATCACTGTAGAGAAAGGTCAAGGCGTTGAGGTCAATTCTGGTGCATTGGCAGTTAATACTGGAGAATTTACAGGACGTTCACCCAAAGATCGATTTATTGTAAAAGATGACATCACCAAGGATGAGATTTGGTGGAGTGAAATTAATTTGCCTTTCGAGTCAGATAAGTTTGATAAGCTTTATAACAAGGTTGTAAATTACCTTAGTAAAAAAGAACTTTTCGTAAGGGATGTTTTCGCTTGCGCAGACGATAATTATAAGCTCAGCATAAGACACATCAACGAACTTCCATGGAGTAACATGTTTGTACATAATATGTTTTTACGTCCAACAGAAGAAGAGTTAGAAGATTTTTCACCAGAATGGACCGTCATTAACGCTCCAGGCTTTATGGCAGACCCAGAAGTTGATGGAACACGTGCCCACAATTTTGCCATATTAAATTTTACAAGAAAAATTGCCTTAATAGGCGGGACTGGTTATACTGGAGAAATTAAAAAAGGTATTTTCTCTGCCCTCAATTTTATACTACCGGTAATGAAAAACACCTTACCGATGCACTGTTCTGCCAATGTTGGGAAAGATGGAGATACTGCCATCTTTTTTGGTCTTTCGGGAACCGGAAAAACTACACTTTCCGCAGATCCGAATCGAAGACTTATAGGGGATGACGAACATGGATGGACTAATGAAAATACGGTATTTAATTTTGAAGGAGGTTGTTACGCAAAAGTGATTAACCTCACTAGAGAAGGAGAACCCGAAATCTTCGATGCTATAAAACCAGGGGCGATTCTGGAAAATGTAGTTATAAAAGGTGGCGAGGTAGATTTCAAAGATAGCAGCATTACCCAAAATACCCGTGTGAGTTATCCCATCTATCATATAGATAATATTCAACCAGGATCTGTTGGTAAAAATCCAAAAAATATATTTTTCCTTACCGCAGATGCCTTTGGTGTATTGCCTCCAATAAGCAAACTAACTCCAGGACAAGCTGCATTCCATTTCATAAGCGGATATACTGCCAAAGTCGCTGGAACCGAGGCAGGAGTGACTGAACCAATCCCTAGCTTCTCGGCATGCTTTGGAGCTCCATTTATGCCATTACATCCAACCAGATACGGTGAAATGCTGAGTAAGAAGATGAAAGATGCAGGAGTAAATGTATGGTTAATTAATACTGGATGGACCGGTGGACCTTATGGAACTGGAAGCAGAATGAAATTGAAATATACCAGAGCTATGATTACTGCAGCTTTGAATGGCGAATTAAAAGATGTTGATTTTAAATCTCATGAAATTTTTAATATCGCAGTCCCACAATCCTGTCCTAATGTCCCTTCTGAGGTTTTAAATCCGAGAGATACCTGGAGTGATAAGGAAGCATATGACGCTAAAGCAAAGAATCTTGCCAAATCGTTTAAAGATAATTTCAAAAAATTTGAAGATTATGCAGGTTCAGAAATTATAGAAGGTGCGCCTAAAGCATAGGTGCCATAATAATTATAAACACAAAAAAGCCGAGACTTAAGTTTCGGCTTTTTTGTGTTTGAGAGAAAACTAATTAATTCTCTTTTATATAATTTTCTATTGCCATTGTCATAGATGGAGTTTCCGGAGTCGGAGCCTGAATCTGTACCTTCAAGCCTTTTTCTTCAGCTGCTTTTATCGTTGAATTTCCAAAGGCTGCAATCCTTGTATCTTTTTGCTCAAAATCTGGGAAATTTTCGTAAAGTGACTTTATTCCACTAGGGCTGAAAAAGACTACAACATCGTAAGAAACTTCTCTTAAGTGAGATAAATCACTAACTACAGTTTTATAAAAAATACCTCGAGTCCAATCTACACCCAACTTATCTAACTGCTGTGGGACAATAGGCTTAAGCATATCTGATGAAGGAAGTAAAAACTTTTCATCTTTATGCTTTTTAATACTCACTTCAAGCTCTTGAAATGTCCTTTTACCAACGTAAATCTTTCGCTTTCTATAAACAACATATTTTTGTAAATAGTAAGCTACAGCTTCACTTAGGCAGAAATACTTAAGACTATCAGGGATTTTATACCTCATCTCCTCAGCTATTCTGAAAAAATGGTCTACAGCATTTCTACTCGTAAGGATAATGGCTGTAAATTTTGTAATGTCAACTTTTTGCTGCCTTACTTGTTTAGAATCAACAGGCTCTACGTGAATAAAAGGAATAAAATCAATTTTAATTTTATGCTTTTCCTCAAGTTCAGAATAAGGAGAATGGTCTACATTAGGTTTCGGTTGTGAAATAAGGATATTTTTCACTTTCATATAGCTTAGTTTTTTACTGCACAAGCCTTCACTAATTGATTTTAACAACTTTAAAAAGAATCAGATAGGGTGCAATTTCAAAAGTGTAAATGTACAAAATAAAATAAAACCAATAGGACAAAATGTGCTTTTGATATAATGCAACGAATGCGAAAAGTTTGATAACGTAGGTCAAAACCAGAACCCCAATTATTACCTGAAATAAGATTTGATTATCAATGGTATTAAAATAAAATATTAAAGCTATTGGAAATAAAAAAAACAAACCAAGCCAACTAAGAACACCTTGCTTGTAGAATACATATTTCCCTATCAGCTGATCTACCTGAAATAAATCCCCAATAATTTTTTCAATAAGGTATTTACTCAAGAGTATAATCGTTGTAAGAAACAGAATCTGAAGATAAGTAAGGATTTCAAAATTATCTCCGTGAATAATTATAAAAATGAAGAACGAGATACTGAGAAGACTTGCAATAAAAAGTAAAACCTCGGAAATTTCAATCCTCCTTTTTTCAGCAAATTTTTTGGAATAAAAAACGGAAGTAAATAGAGAGTTTAAAAAGAAGAAGAAATAATTGTCTTTATTCCATTTTACAACAATAAGTAATACAAGTATCATGACTGTGATACTTACAACCCAGTTATGCTCTTGAATAGGTCTTAATGCTAAAAACAATTGCGAATTTTGAAGCAAATGTAAATTAAACTGAACATTTATAGGCGACTTTTAGATGGTAAAATATATATTTGTCGATCAACCTTCAACTAGATTTGATGCCTCAAAAATTAGTCATCATCCCAACTTTCAATGAAATTGAAAATATTGAAAAACTCATAAGAAATATTTTCTCTCAACCCGTAGAGTTTGAAATTCTTGTTGTTGATGATTCTTCTCCAGACAGAACTTGGGAGTTGGTTCAAAAGCTTCAGGAGGAATTTGTAGACAAGTTACACTTAGAGATAAGAGCTGCAAAAAGTGGTTTGGGCAAGGCATATCTTCACGGTTTCAAATGGGCTTTGGAAAGAACCTACGATTATATATTTGAGATGGATGCTGACTTTTCACACAACCCAAATGATCTGATAAGGCTATATAATTCCTGCTTGAAGAACGATTATGATGTTACTATCGGCTCCCGCTATATCACTGGAGTAAACGTGATCAACTGGCCCATGAAACGGGTATTGTTATCTTGGCTAGCCTCTAAATATGTAAAAGCAATCACTAGAATGCCTGTTGAAGATACTACTGCTGGATTTATATGCTACAAACGACAAGTTTTAGAAAGCATTGATCTCAACAAAATAAAATTTGTAGGCTATGCGTTTCAAATTGAAATGAAATTTAAAGCTTTTAAAAAGGGATTCCGACTAAAGGAAATACCGGTTATATTTACAGATCGGACGAAAGGAAAATCCAAAATGAGTAGCGGAATAATAAAAGAAGCCGTTTTTGGAGTCGTCACTTTAAAGTTGAAAAGTCTTTTTGGTAAAATTTAAATTATGAAAGAATATCTAATCAAAAACGCGAAAATCGTCAATGAAAATAAAATTTTTGAAGGCGATGTACATTTAAAAGATGGTTGGATAGTTGAAGTCTCTAGCTCTATCAGTGCAAAATCCAGCGATATCGAAATTATTGATGCTGGGGGAAAACATCTCATTCCGGGAGTTATAGACGATCAGGTTCACTTCAGAGAACCAGGACTCACACACAAAGAAACTATACTCACAGGTTCACGTGCCGCAGTTGCTGGAGGAATTACATCCTATTTTGAGATGCCCAATACCAATCCTCAAACAACAACGATAGAAAAGCTTGAAGAAAAATTTGCCATGGCAAAGGATAATTCCTTCGCTAACTATTCATTTATGATTGGCGGAACCAACGATAATTTGGAGGAAATTAAAAAAATCAATCCTAAAACTACAGCTGCGCTAAAGTTGTTCCTGGGTTCATCTACAGGAAATATGCTGGTTGATGATCAGAAAGTTTTGGAAGAGATTTTCAAACATTCTCCTTTAATTATTGCCACCCATTGTGAGGATGAGGCTACAATTCAAAGGAATCTAAAAGAACAGGTAGAAAAATACGGGGATGATATCCCCATTCATTTGCACCCAAAAATAAGAAGTGAAGAAGCTTGCTACTTATCTTCTTCCAATGCAGTTGCTCTTGCGAAAAAGACAGGAGCTCGATTACATGTTTTTCACCTTTCAACAGCCAAAGAGCTCAAGCTATTTTCAAATAAATTACCGCTAGCAAAGAAAAAAATCACTGCAGAAGTATGTATTCATCATTTATGGTTTAACGAATCGGATTATGAAAAGAAAGGCACCTTCATTAAGTGGAATCCTGCAGTAAAGACTGAAAAAGATAGAACTGAGTTGCTTAAAGCTTTGAATAAAAATCTTCTGGATGTTGTAGCTACAGACCATGCTCCTCATACCAAGGAGGAAAAAAATAATGTCTACACTAAAGCTCCTAGTGGAGGTCCATTAGTTCAACATGGGTTACCCGCTATGCTGGAATTTTATCACAAAGGAAAACTTTCGCTTGAAAAAATTGTCGAAAAAATGTGTCACAATCCTGCTATTTTATTTGATGTTGATAAAAGAGGATACATCAGAGAAGGCTACAAAGCAGACGTTGTGCTGATTGATACCCAATCGCCCTGGACTGTAAATTCAAGAAATATTTTCTACAAATGCGGCTGGTCTCCATTCGACGGAACTAGTTTTAAGTCCAGAGTCACTCACACTTTTGTAAATGGACATCTAGTGTTTGAAAATTTTAAATTCAATGAAGGGTTATTCGGAGAACGTATAAAATTCAACAGATAGGATGAAAAGAGCAAACTTCATTTTTTTAATCGGTTTAGTTCTACTATCCATTGGTTGTCAAAATATCGATAAGATCGAAAAACCTGACAACTTTCTGGATAAATCAAAAATGATAGATCTGGTGTATGATATGGTTTTGCTGGATGCTGCCGTGAGTACCAACGAAAAAAAACTTGAAGAACTCGATGTGGAAATGCTTGAGTTTTTATCAAAAAAATACAAAATTGACACGACCGATATCAAGCAGAATATCTTGTATTACAACATGCAATTTGATGAAAACACAGAGATCTATGAGAAAGTCAAGGACAGTATTGAAAAATTAGAAAAGGCTTACGATTCTATTTCTAAAGTTTCGGATAGTTTGAGGAAAGTAGAACTCAAAAAGTTAGACTCTATTAAATCTCTAGAATCTGATCCTAGAACTAAAAAACTGAAAAAAATCGAAACAACAAATTAAGAACGTTTGTATATTTTATGAGCATAAACTTCAAGAGTTTCAAATGTATATTGAAGCTCTTTTTTTATTTTATCTGAAGAATAAAAAGAGTCTTTAAAAAGACTAGGAATTACCTCCAATGTAAGTTGTCTTTTATAGGATGTAAAAAAAGACCTAAGGACTTCAAAAAACCAGGCGATGTAAAGCATCCAAGGTTTTAGGCGGGTTTTGGGAGTAGATTTATTGTATAAACGTGCAAAACTCTCCCCTACTTCTTTAAATGATAAATTTTCAGAAACTAAAATATAGCGTTGATTTACCACTGGACTGTTCATAAGCTGAACCATGATTTTACTTACATCATACACGCCTACAAATCCTGTAATTTTAGGAGGATAAATCTTTAATCCATTTTTTAATTTCGCCAATAAAGTTCCGCTACCAGAATCATAAAAACCGTCTCCAAGGATGATCCCAGGATTGACAATGACCACACTCAAGCCTTCCTGAGAAGCTCTCCAGACTTCCATTTCAGCTCCATATTTACTGATTTCATAAGCTGAAGGCTTTTTTTGATCTTCCGCGATCGTAGTTTCTTCTGTTACCTCATCCCCCACATTTGGTTTTCCTAATGCTGCAATAGAACTAACATGACAAAATTTTTGAATAGGAAAATCAATGGAAAGATTTACAACATTGGCTGTGCCTTCTATATTTACTTTACGCATCATCTTGTAATCCGAAGGACTGTTGCTTATAAATCCTGCACAGTGATAAACATGAGTAACAGACTCGAAAGCACTTTCCAACTTTGGGATATCTAAAATATCGCACTGAAACCACTCTACCGTATCTTCAATTTGCTGGGATGTTATGTCATACTTAAGAATGACCGAGATTGCCTGATTTTTTTTATTTTCAGTTCTGAATAAAGCTCTGATTTTCTCTTTATTTAAAATAAGCTGAGCCAATAAATGAGCTCCGACAAGTCCTGTTGCACCGGTAAGTAAATTCATTTGGTAAATATACGAATTTCGAAAGTTGATAATTTTTTCATTATAATATCTTTGCGGCAAATCAATACTAAGAATGGAAAAGGATTTTATAGAAGAAGTGACCTGGAGAGGGATGGTTCATGATGTTATGCCAGGTACTCAAGAACATCTCAACGAAACTAGCAGAGCAGCTTATGTAGGAATAGATCCTACTGCAGATTCTCTTCATATAGGCCACTTGGTCGGTGTGATGATGTTAAGGCACTTTCAATTAGCAGGTCACAAGCCAGTAGCTTTGGTAGGTGGTGCCACAGGAATGATCGGGGATCCTTCTGGAAAATCTCAAGAGCGTAATCTTTTGGATGAGAAAACATTAAGACATAATCAAGAGGCTTTAAAAAAGCAATTATCCAAGTTTTTAGATTTTAAAACCTCAGAAAAAAATTCAGCCATACTGGTCAATAATTACGACTGGATGAAAGATTTTTCTTTTTTGGATTTCATCAGAGATGTGGGAAAACACATCACCGTCAACTACATGATGTCAAAAGATTCTGTAAAGAAACGCTTGTCTTCAGAATCTAAAGAAGGCATGAGTTTTACAGAATTCACCTATCAATTGGTGCAGGGTTATGATTTCCTTCATTTATACAGAACTCAGGATTGTTCTTTACAAATGGGTGGCAGTGACCAATGGGGAAACATCACCACGGGAACCGAATTAATAAGGCGTATCGATCAAGGCAAAGGTTTTGCTTTGACCTGTCCGCTCATCACAAAAGCTGATGGCACCAAATTCGGTAAAACCGCTACAGGTAATATATGGCTTGACCCAGAGAAAACATCACCTTACAAGTTTTATCAATACTGGATAAATACAAGTGACGAGGATGCTGAGAAGTTTATTAAGATTTTCACATTCCTTTCTAAAGATGAAATTGAAAGCCTTGTAAAATCTCATAGAGAGCAACCACACCTAAGAACACTTCAAAGCAAACTCGCCGACGAAATTACAGAAGCTGTACATTCCAAAGATGCTTTTGAAAAAACAAAAGAAGCCTCTAAGGTTTTATTTGGAAAAAGTACCGAGGAAGATCTTGCTAAACTCGATGAAGCTACTTTTTTGGATGTTTTTGAAGGAGTTCCTCTTAAAGAATTAAATAAAGATCTTTTGAAAGATGGACTTGATATGATTGCAGCCTTATCTGCCGAAACTGAATTCCTGAATTCCAATGGTGAAGCCAGAAGAGCCTTAAAGGAAAATTCGATTTCTGTAAATAAATCAAAAGTAGGTCTGGATTACTCTTTAAAAGAATCTGATTTAATCAATGGGAAGTATGTTTTAATCAATAAAGGAAAGAAAAATACATATCTAATTAAATTTGACTAGTCTTTTAAGGTTTAAGAGAAATTAAAAATTATTACAGCCTGTTTCAAAATTTTTGAACAGGCTTTTTTGTGTAAAAGAGTTTAAGATTCTACTTCTTTAAAAATTATAAACTGCTTTAAAACAGAAAAGCCTTGAGCGAGTGCTCAAGGCTTTTCTTAACTAACCAATCTATTATGAAAAAACTTCATCCTGAAACAAATGTAAAACACTAATCCATGTTTAAAAAATAAAGTAGGATATATTTGTAAATAATTAACACCCTGCTTCTTCAAAACTCTGATAATTAATAAATTAAAAGTGAACTTTTTTTTCAATATAAAAAACTCGTCGATATAAATTAAGTTGAAGACTTATACTTATTTTTGAATTAAAACAAAACATGAAAATTATCTCATATAATGTTAATGGTATTCGCGCTGCACTTAAGAAGGGACTGATTGACTGGCTTAAAGCCGCTGATGCAAATGTGGTCTGTTTTCAAGAAACAAAAGCACAACCAGAGCAGATAGATGACTCCATTTTTGAAGAAATTGGCTATAAATATTGCTACTGGTATTCTGCAGAAAAAAAAGGCTACAGCAGTGTTGGCATTATTTGTAAATCAGAGCCAAAACACGTTGAATATGGAACAGGCATAGACTATATGGACAGAGAAGGCAGAAATATAAGAGCTGACTTTGAAGATGTCTCTGTTATGAGTTTATACCTCCCCTCTGGAACTAATGATGATCGCTTGAGTTACAAATTTACTTACATGGATGATTTCAAAATCTATATTGAAGACCTCAAAAGAAATTTTCCAGATTTAGTGATATGTGGTGATTATAATATTTGTCACGAAGCCATAGATATACATGACCCGGTGAGATTGAAAACAGTATCTGGATTTCTTCCTGCAGAACGTGAATGGTTATCTAATTTTTTAGATGAATCTGGTTTTATAGATTCATTTCGGAAATTAAACGAAGATCTTGTTCAATACTCGTGGTGGAGTTACAGAGCAAATGCCCGACAAAACAATAAAGGATGGCGCCTGGATTACCTTTTGGTGGCTGAAAAAATTGAAAATAAAATTTCAAGATCAGTTATTTTGCCAGAAGCAAAACACAGCGACCATTGCCCAGTACTTTTAGAACTTGATTTAAATTAATAACGTTTACTTTAAAATCCTTCCTATGAAACTAATGCGATATGTACTTATTGGATTCTTAAGCCTCAACCTGGTAGGCTGTGTGAGTCAAAAAAAATTCCTCGAGCTTGAAGAGGATCTTAATTCATTAAAAAGAACAAACGAGCAACTCAGTCAAAAGCTGGATGAGTGCAATTCAGAAAAAACTGCTGTTGAAGATGAATTAGCTTATTCAAAAGACAGAATTGAAGTTCTAAAAACTCAACGTGATGATCTCCTTGCAGACTACCAAAGAAACAAAAGCACTCTGGACAAACTCGAAGAATCTTATGATGCTTTAGAAAAAAATAGTTCTAAAGCGCTTGCGGAAAATTCCAAGCAAAACAGGGAATTGCTTCGTCAGTTGGAAGAAAAAGAAGCCGCTCTAGCCAAAGAACAAAACCGACTGGAAGAGCTGCAAAAAGATCTGCAAGCTAGATCTCAACGAGTCCAGGAGTTAGAAAGCTTAATTGCTGAAAAAGAGCAGAAAATGCAAACCCTAAAAGACAATCTTTCCCGCGCTCTTACAAATTTTGAAGGTCAAGGTCTAAGTGTGGAAATGAGAGACGGTAAAGTTTATGTCTCTATGGAAAACAAGCTTTTGTTTGCTTCCGGAAGCTGGAATGTGGGAAACGAGGGACAAAAAGCGGTGAAAGAGCTCGGTAAAGTTTTGGCAGAAAATCCAGATATTGCTGTGTTGATAGAAGGTCATACAGACGACGTTCCCTACGGTGGAAATGGCCCGCTGAATGACAACTGGGATTTGTCAACCAAAAGAGCTACAGAAGTTTTAAAATTATTGCTGAAAAATGGTAATATTGATCCCCAAAACCTTACCGCTGCAGGTAAAGGCGAATATGCACCATTGGTACCAAACACAACTGAAGAAAACAGAGCAAGAAACAGAAGAATAGAAGTGGTATTAACGCCTAAGCTGGATGAAATTTCAAAGCTACTGAGTGAGTAAATAAGAACATTATTATTTAAAGTCAAGAGAAAAGGGGATGTTTATAGAAATCCCTTTTCTCTTGCTTTTTCAAGAAGAATCTTGTCGTTTCTGTTTGGTATATCAAAGAATTGCTTCATCTGTTTTTTTCTCTTTTCGACAGCACTAAGAGAAAGTCCCAAATGTTCAGGTAAGTTTTTAGTTAAAATACCTTTTGACAAATAGAAAAGTATTTTTAAATCCTCTTCATCTATATTGTGAGAGAATTCAATCGTTTTTTTGAGCATCTGGTGAACAGTGGAACTTTGATAGGTTTTTCCTTTGAGTAAATTTTCGATTGCAGAAATCAATATATCCGGATTGGTATCAGATTTTACCAGAAAACCATCTGGATCTATCCTCCGCATAACATTCAGTACCTTGTAATTATTCTCCAGCATAGTGCAAATCAGTAATTTTGCTTTAGGCTGATGTTTTTTGGCTAGTTTAGCCAGATCTTCTCCAGAATTATACTTTCCATCTTTACTCCCGGGAAGTGACAAATCCAGACAGATTAAGTCATATTTCTTTTTTTTGTCAGAAATAAACTCAGCAGCCGTAGTACAATCTACAGCAGAATCTCTACTGAAATCAAGTTTCTCGTTGTTTTCCTTTATGATATCCAGTGCTTGCACAAAGCCAGCAATGATCATGGGGTGATCATCAACAAGTAATACGTTATAATTGGTCATACCTTTTATTTAATGGGTATAAAAATACTGATTTTGGTCCCGGAACCTTGCTTGGAATCAATACATATTTTACCATTGATATCTTCAACCCGAGATTTTATATTTTTAAGCCCTATTCCGGGTTTCTTATTATCCTTAAATCCTTTACCATCGTCCTCGACTATAAATTCAATTTCGTTGGCTTCTTCATTTAAGCTGAATTTGATAAAGACAAAACTGGCTTCGGCGTGTTTTTGAATATTCATGGTAGCCTCTTGAAGGATGCGGTAAGTATGCATTTTTACTGCCGAAGCGATCAAGGACCAGTTTACAGAATCGTCTATTGTAAGCTGGTGGGTTCTCTCTAACTGTTGCTTTTGAATGAGATCTTGAATAAGATCTCCAAATTCTTTATGCTCATCAAAATAGGTATTGGAGAGTTCGTGAGATAAGCTCCTGATCTGGCGTTCTACATCCATTAAATTATCGGTGAGTTGGCCAAATTTTTCGTCACCTTTCATCCCCGTTTTATATTTGTAGAACATAAGATTCATCCGGTTGGCATACAGCTCGGTGAGGATATTGTCGTGTAATTCTCTAGCGATGCGATCCCGTTCTTCTCGCTTGCCCTCATCTTTTCTTGCACTTTGAAGAAGAAGAAGTTCGTATATTTTTTCATCCGCCACTTTTTGATCACGTTCAAGCTCAAGAGCTCTGTTTTTGGTTCGCTGAACGTAAAATATAAAGACTGAACTCCCTAAGATAATGATGAGAGAGGTAATAAGGAAAATGATGGTGCGTTCTTCTTCGAGCATTTCTGCACGTTGCTGGACCTCTTCCGTTTCAAAACGGATACGTTCAAATTTATTACGCACTTTTCTCTCTTCGATTTGAAGGCTATCGCTAAGATCGATATAGGAAGTGGTAAAGGAGTAACTAGTATTGGGTTGCAAGTCTGCTAAGAGTTGCCAAGAGGCTAAGATGTCTCTATTGTTGTTATTGCTTTGTGCTGTGGAATTTGCTTCTTCGGCAAATTGTACCGCTTTTGTTGTGTTTCCTATAAATTGATAGTATTCTGCGATGTGAATCTGACTAATAGAAATACCAGCGAGATGCTTAATATTTTGTCTTATTTCTAAGGCCCTTTGCATATCGGGAAGCACATTTTGAGTTTCTCCAGTTTCCAATCTATTAAAGGCCAGATTGTCTAAAGCCATTGCGTAAAGATAAGGATCTCCTTCGTACAGGTTTTTGGTGGATAAGGTCTTTCGGTAGTTTTTGATAGCAAGCTCAAAGTTTTTTTGCTTTTCGTAAACATTACCTATATTATTAAAGGTAGCTGCTCTAAATAAGTCTGGATCTTCTACTTTGCCCAGAGCTTGCAAAGCATTGTTTAGGTATTTTAAGGCGACATCAAAATTTCTTAAATTATAATTGGTGACCCCTAAGACATTAAATGCCTTATATAATAAATCAAAATTCCGAATTTTCTTACTAATTTCAGCGACCTTGATTAGATTGACCTCAGAACCCGTAAAATCTTTAGCTTGACCTTGAATTATTGCTAGATTGTACAGCATTTGGGCATAATTCTCTAAATCATTTTTTTTATTATAAAGGAATCCAGCTTCATTATAGGCGAAATAAGCTTTATCAGATTTATTTGAAGTCAAGTGAAAGTCTCCTAAGTTCCAATAAAAATTCGCCAATGAAATAGAATCTTTATATTTTATAGATGTTTTTCTTCCAAGTTCATTGATTTTAAGGTAATATCTTGAATTTGAGTTTAAAGCTCTATAATCAATTGTTTTAAGGTATTTAATTTGGAGACTATCATTTTCAATTCGTTGTACAAACTGAAAAGATTTATTTAAATTTTCTTCTTTATTAATGTTATTGTCAAATTTCTTAAGATGGATCAAAATAGAGTCCCTTAGATCAGGATTAACTTTGAGTTTATCTTTTTTTTGATCTTGGCAACTAAAAATAAAAATAATTCCGACAAAATAGTATATGCAACGCTTCATTAAGTCCGTTCTAAAATCTTGTCTAAACTACTAAAATTAAATTTTAAAGATCACTATCATCAGGCGGAGTATTTGTAGCTCTATGAACTCTATTTTCTCCACCATTTCCAAAAATCTCTTCTGGAGTTTCTCCTTCGTATTGATCGTCGCTAAACGCTTCTGGTGAACATCCTGCAAAGAAAAATAAGCATACCATTGTGAAAATTCCGATAATCTTTTTCATAACTCTAAGTTTTAAAATTAATGTTTGTGTTTTTGTTTATACAAATGTAAGTCACTAAAAAACAATTGAATTACGGTTCGACCGTACTCTTGTTACGGTTAAACCGTACATTTTTAGTTATCAAAAAGCGATTTTCCAGGCTTAAGTCAGTGATCATAGGGTTTAAACTGGTTTTTACTCAGAATTAGGAACATCAATAAATTTTTTGTCGGTTCTTATTGGTAAAAATTACTTGCTTAATCGAAAAGCCTTTTGGGCGTTTATTTAAATAGGATTTTTTTTACCCAGTTTTGATTTGATACAGTTTTTATATCTACAAAAAATCCTGAAGCAAATCTGTCTGTTCATTGCAGCCAAACTCGTTCAGGACGACAAATGCGTCTTTTCGTTACAACAGTAGGAGGAATCTTTTGCTCTTCGACTGGAAATATTCTTTACTCCTCAGCATCAGTCTTATCCTTTAGATGACAAGAATTAAGAATTTAAAACTCTATTAGAACTTTGGTAATTGCCTTATAAAATTCTCTCCAAGGTTTTAAAGATCTAAATATTCAAATAAACTCAATCATCATCCGTTTATAAACGACTACAAACGTTTGTAAACGTAAGTAAAAGGAAGTAACTGGATAACAGACGACTAAAAGAAAACTCTCACCGCATCTTTGCCTTGTCGATCGGAAACACCGTCGGTATGACTTAGAGAGTCTGAGTCAGTTTTTAAAACCAATTAAATTTTATAGTTATGAGTACTTTAAAAAATTCAGTGCAGTTAATGGGCCACTTAGGCCAAGACCCGGAAGTCGTAAACCTAGAATCCGGAAAGAAATTAGTCAAATTCTCCATCGCGACTAACGAGTTTTACTTCGATAACAGTGGTGAAAAAGTTACCAACACCTACTGGCATAACATCATCGCCTGGGGCAAAACTGCCAGTTTTATTGAAACTTACGTAAAAAAAGGACAAGAAGTCTTAGTAAAAGGCAAACTCGCTCCACGCTCCTACGAAACCAAAGATGGAGAGAAGCGTTATATCACCGAGGTAAATTGTTCGGAGATTGTGCCGACATCTCAGAAGGCTTAAGCTTGGCTTTCTTTAACTAAAAACCCCTCCTTGCTAAATGCAAGGAGGGGTTTTTAGGTTACACTTAATTATTTATTGCATTGAAGTTAATTAGATTTTTATTGAGTTTCTATATCTAGAATATGCCAGTCTGAATTATTTAATAATTCTTGGTAAGAACAAATATTTTCTGGAGTAATTGAAGCTCCATTTACACTTAAAATTTGATCTCCTAAATCGTAATTTTGATTTTCAATTTGATCGAGCATTTGAATTACAACTAATTTTCCGTTTTCTACAGCAGATTTATTTAGATGGCCTTTAGAAACTTGAATAGGATTAAGTCGAGATTGGTTATAGTTTTTGTGATAAACCTTTTGATTTTTATAATCAATGATCCAATTGTAGTTTTTAATAAATTGTAAGCCTACATTATTGTATTTATTTTCTTTAATTCCAGAATTGGATATTACATAAGATGAAATTTGTTCATCTGCAAAGTTGATTTGATAATTCTGATAGTAATAGGTTGAGTTTTGCTTTTCAACTAAACTCAACCTATTGGATTTCACATTAAAATCATATTTTGCATCCTTGATTACTTCTGAATTTTGATTTACTATGATAGGATATAAAACATTTCCTGTATCGAAATGAAACCATTCACTTTTACCATTTACATTGAGTTTAATTTGGATTTGTATTAGATCAAAAAACTTAGATTCAATTTCAGTATAAGTTGTTGTTTTTAAGCTATCTAGTATAAACAGTTTCTTATGTTCAAAATTGAGATTTAAAATTTTATCCAAAAAATATTTACCATAAAAACCGCCCGTAACTTCCCGTTTTGAACAATCATTTAAGGCATAAAGATCAGGAAGAACAACAAATACGGTATTATTAGATTTAAAAAGGTCATTTTCAAAACTTAAAGGAGTTCGGTAAAAATCCAATTTATTACCAAAATAATTAACTTTACCAAAGTTAGATATCTTGTCAGGCTTTCTATTATTTAAGACTTTTTCATCATAAAGAAAAGGTATAGTAGATCCAGTGTCAAAAACAAGTGAGGTTTCATTATTGTTTATTAGAACTGGAAAAGTTAAACCGTTTTTATTAAGATTTAGGTTTAATGTATCGTCAACTTTTTCAAATTCTTCATCCACCATCATACTCACAAGACCACAGCCTTGTAGAGCGCTGATTATAAAAATAAATGAAAGTATTTTAATACTACAATAATAACTTGATTTCATCTCTTTTTACTAGTTTAAAATTAATAATTGATAACAGGATTTTACTAAACCTGATGCTATTTAAACCATCTAAAGGGTCATTAAGTGTTTCCAAACAGAAAAATAGGGGGGCAAGCTTCAATCTAATTGAGAATTTCCGTTTTTGAAATTTCTACAATAATCTCATCAGAAGTAATTTAATTCGATAAAAATATACTTTATATTTTTTAAGAAGTACGGTTCGACCCTACTCTTGTTACGTGAAAACCATAGTTCTTTACATAATTATTGCTAAAGCCTTAGTCACTAGACCGTAAATTGATTATTCTTTAATTGATGAAAAGACTTTACTCCTATTCTTTGGGGAGGTTGGGAGGGGATTTTTTATCCCCTTCCTCTTTTGGGGAAGGCTTAGGGATGGGATTAAAAATCCCTGTCAATCTTATCCACAATTGTCTGGGCGAGCTTCAGGTGACTTTCAAACGTCCAGCCAGCCACGTGGGGACTCAACAGGACATTATCGGCTTTCATTAAATATTGAAAGGCTTGGGGAAGTTGATGACTTGAGGTAAACATATCTTCAAAGGAGGATTTTTCATACTCCAACACATCTAAACCTGCGCCCAGCACTTTTCCGGATCGAAGTCCGTTGACCAAATCTTCGGTGACCACACTTTTACCTCTGGCGGTATTGATGATCCAAAAGGGGTTTTTCATTGAATTGATAAATTCAGCATTGATCATTCCTAAAGTCAAGTGAGTTTGTGGCGTATGCAAACTGATGACATCAGCTTTAACTTTTAACTCATCGAGACTCACTTGCCTCGCGTTTTGATCACCAACCTCATCTAAAATATCATAACACAATACCTCACAATCGAATCCGCTCAATTTTCTGGCAAAAGCTTTACCTGTATTGCCATAACCAATAATACCTACGGTTTTGCCTTCCAACTCATAACCGCGATTGGCTTCTCGTCGCCATTTTCCATTCACCACCTCATCGTGAGCAGTTTGCAATTTATTAAACAAGCTTAGTAACATTCCCAAAGCGTGTTCTGATACCGCATTGCGATTGCCTTCTGGAGCGTTGTAAAGTTTAACTCCCTTTTGCTCTGCATAGTCTACATCGATATTTTCTAGGCCAGCTCCTACTCTACCGATGAATTTTAAGTTTGTGGCTTTATCTAAAAAACTCTTATCTATTGAAAACCGACTGCGAATGATGATGCCATCAAACTCATGAATTTTAGCTTCCACCTCAGTTTTTGTACTCGTAAAATCTTCAGTGTTATCGAAACCCAATTTGGTCAATTCCTCTATCATCAGTGGATGATTACTGTCCAGATGTAATATTTTCATAGTCCTAAAGTTTAAGCTGAATATCGCTATAGTATTAATCTAAGCAGATTCAAATTCAAAATAAGGTTTTAAAACCTCTGAGGTAATAAGTGTTAGTTTTTTGGTTTGGCTGTCTATAAGACACCAGTTGGTTTTGGCTTCAACAATGGTTTTGCCATCGCTTTTACGAAGGATGTGTACGTGGCGTTCTGTCTTGACTTTGGAGTACTTTCCTATCCAGGTTTTCAAAATTAATTCGTCGCCGAGGAAGGCTTGACGTTTGTACTGAATATAATGATCGACTACAAACCAGGCATATTTTTTTCTTATTTCAGCAGACGTTGTGGCGATCCAATGCGATTCTGAAATTTCTAAAATCCACTTGATGTATTCTAAATTATTGACATGGTTTTGATTATCCAGATGTTCTTTTTTGACAACTAAATCTTTCTGAAATGGAATCGGGGTCATCTGCTAGAAATTCAGAATTAATTTGGCAATATAAAAATAGGCTAAAATTCCTATGATATCATTACTTGTCGTAATAAACGGACCCGTGGCAATGGCTGGGTCGATGCCTCTGTTGTTCAAAATAATAGGAACGAAAGTACCAATCAAAGCTGCCATAATAATCACCGAAAGTATAGAGACAGCAATAGTGATACTCACCAGAAATGCCATGGACGTGACAGCTCCAAAACCAATGACCAATAAACCCAAAGCAGTTCCGTTAATAATGCTAAGTGTTACTTCTTTGAGCAATCGCTTGGCTAAACTGTCCCTAACGGTATCGTTGGCCAGACCTTGTACAATAATCGCTGAAGATTGAACCCCAACGTTTCCGGCCATGGCGGCAATCAATGGGGTAAAAAAGAAAAGGATTTCATAATTCTCCAAAGCGGAGTCGAAACCCTGCATGACATAAACGGCTCCCAAACCTCCAAAAAGACCTAAAATAAGCCACGGCAATCTCGCTCTGGTCAATTGCCAGATGGTAGAATCGGCTTCTACATCTTCGGAAATACCAGCCGCCATTTGGTAATCCTTTTCGGCTTCTTCTTTGATGAAATCGATAATATCATCTACTGTAATTCTTCCTACCAATCTTCCAAATTCATCCACAACGGGAATCGCTTCTAGGTCGTATTTTTGCATGACCCGAGCCACTTCGTCTCCAGGCGTATGCACATCAACATAATCTACATTGGTTATATAAACATCAGCTATCTCTGCTTTGCTTGGCGCTGTGATCAGATCTTTGAGCGAGAGTCTGCCTTTTAGTTTTCCTTTGTTATCTACCACGTATATGGAATGCACGCGGGTCACATTTTCAGCCTGATTCCTCATTTCGGTCATACAACCGGTCACACTCCAGTTTTCGTTGACTTTTATCAACTCTTTTGCCATCAATCCCCCTGCAGAATCTTCATCGTACTTAAGTAATTCAACGATATTTTCGGCGTGTTCCTTATCCTTGATGTTAGAAATGACCTGAGACTTGATATCTTCTGACAATTCTGAAACGATATCTGCCGCATCATCGGTGTCCATTTCTTCAATTTCCTCAGCAATTTCCTTGGCATTGAGGTTTCGGAGAATTTTTTCCCGATCGTCTTCACCCATTTCCATCAAAACCTCAGAAGTTTGATCGCTACCAAGAAGCTTGATAATGTAGGTGGCATCATCCAGACTTAATTCGTCAAGAACCTCTGCAATATCAGCGTGGTGATATTCTTCTAGATGTGATTCTAACTCATAGTCATTTTTTTCTTCAATGAGAGTTTCTATCTTCTCAATTAATTCTTTGGTGAGTTCAAATGCCATCTTCGCTTATTTTAATTGTCAACTCAATAAATTGCTCCACGCTCAGTTGTTCTGGGCGTTGAGCAAAGATAGCGTCTTCTCTTAATTCTGGCGATAAGTTGAATTTTTTTAAACTATTACGAAGCGTTTTTCTTCGCTGCTGAAAAGCGGTTTTCACCACATCTCTTAGTTTTTTTTCTTCGCAAGGCAACTCATAATTTTCTTTTCGTTGTAATCTTAACACACCACTATTGATTTTGGGTGGCGGATCGAAAGCCTCTGGCGGAACGGTAAACAAATATTCAGCAGTGTAGTAGGCCTGAGTCAATACCGATAAAATACCATAGGTTTTGCTGCCTTCTTTAGCACAAATACGCTCTGCCACTTCTTTTTGAAACATGCCAGAAAATTCTGGGATTTGTTCTTTGTATTCCAAAGCTTTAAAAACGATTTGAGTCGAAATATTATAAGGGAAGTTACCAATAATAGCAAATTGCTCATCTCCAAAATACTCAGATAAATCAACTTTAAGAAAGTCGGCCTCTTCAACTTTCAAGGCTTTAGGATTTCCCTCAATTCCGTGCTCCCTTTTGAAGGTGGAATTAAGATAAGCAATAGATTCTCTATCAAGATCCATAGCGATAAATCTATCGTACTTCTCAAGCAGATATTTGGTGAGAACTCCCATCCCTGGCCCTATTTCCAATAGGTTTTGGTAATTATCTTTTTGAAGAGTTTCAGCAATGCGCTTGGACACCTCTTCGTCGTTTAAAAAATGTTGGCCCAAATGCTTCTTGGCTTTCACCTCACGAATACCTTGCTCAAAATTGGCTTTGAAAACTTCGTCGTCTATAGTTGGTCGCTCTTTATTGCTCATGTACAATTTCCATTTCGGTTCTAAAACTTACAAATTGGCCTTCAAAAAGTTTGGTTTGCTTTTTCAGCTCTTCAGCATTTTCCTCAAAGTAACGCTCCAACGTGACTTTATTCTGAATTTTATACTGAACAGAATAAGTGATTCCACCCATAGATTCTACCACGTCCACTCGACTCATGGTTGCGCCTTCAAATTTTCCAGTTTGTAACATCGCAGGAATATGGATGTTTTTCATCCATTCTACCCATTCGTCGTGGACATTTACTTCAATATTGGTCGTTACATTATAAATAAACATATTATTGAATTTGATCTCCTCTCAGCTTTCTGAAGCGTTGTCTGGCTTCTACAAAATAAATGCTATCAGGATGATTAAAAATTAAAGTTTCGAAATATTTTTTGGCTTTTTCAGGCTCATTCAGTTGATCCGAAAAAAGTTTTCCAAGGATAAAGTTGGCATTATCAGCTAAGATCTTATCGCCATGCTCATCTACGATTTGCTGCAAAAATGGAATAGCTTTTTCAATTCTGTTATTGGCTAAATGTAAATTGGCAATCCTAAACAACGCCTCATCAACAATTGAAGGTGATTTGTAATTAACAAGGACGTTTTCTAAAATGTCCAGAGCCTTATCTGGTTGATTCTGAAACTGAAGCAAGTCTGCTTTTGCCACCAACTTTAGATCAGTTCTTGTAGTGTCTTCCTGGCTGTTGTCTTTAATTAACAAAGAAAGTTCCAAAGCATCGTTGGAAGTAAGCTGTGAAGCAGAAGTCTTCAAAACTTTTAGCTGAGTCAACGCCCAGTCAAAATCTCCTGTATAGTAGCTGGTTTTGGCCACTTTAAATTTGGCTTCTCGCGCAATATCACTATTAGGAATTAGTTTTTCAACCTGTGTGTAAAGCAATAAGGCCTGATTGAATTTGGATTGTTGCACGTTTAAGTCCGCCTCCAATAATTTCAATTCTGCAGCTTGTTGCTGATATAAATCTTGTGAATTAATAAGTTCAATTTGATCCAGAGCTTTTTCAACATCATTTTTTTGATAAGCGATAAATTCAGCCAGGTCTTTTTGGACCAAAAAGCTATCCTTATTTCTTCCGATTTTGGCAAGAAAGTTTTCATAAGCCGATTCGATTCCAGCATAATCTTCAGGCTGAGCCAGTGCTCTTTTGACGAGAAGTAATTGTCTTTCTGCTGAAAGTAAATCGCGTTTGCTTGCTGCGTTTTCGACAGCAAACTCGAGCATCTCTCTAGCACTAGACAAGTCATCATTTTCTTTAGAAATCAAAGCTAAATCTATAAATCTGTCTAAAGATTTGGACTGTGATCGTTGATAGAGCGCTTTCTCCTGTACAAAAGCTTTGGAATAGTCTTCCTGCTGAACAAACAACCAGCTCAACATCTGATTATAGATGACATTTGGTTCTTTCTGGTTGCGCTGAAGCAAAACCTGTCTTAAAGCTTGATTAGCTTCATTATCTGAGTCTTCAGTGATGTATTGCGAGAAATTTCGATTCAAAATTTGAAAATAACTAGGGTTTTCAAAAATTAGATCCATGTAGTTTTTAAACATTGCTTTAAACTCACTTTGCTCACCATAAATTCTTGCAAGCTCAATAGTGTTATTACTGCGCGGTTCGATACGTTGAGCAGTTTCATAAGTTTCAACCGCAAGATTCAGCAAGCCGTATTTTTGAAATACATTACCAACAGAATAGGCAAAACCTGGTCTGGCTTCGACCTGAGAAATCGCTTTTTGGTAATATTGATTGGCTGTGATTGAATCCTTTTGCTTTTGATATAAGTAACCAAGCTCTATCTGGATGTTTGGATATTCTCCAATTTCAGTTAAATAATTTTTTAATGTGGATTCAGCTTCTTCTACCTTGTCAAGTGCCTGCAGGGTCTCCACATAACCAAGTAACCAATTCTGATGACTTGGATTATTTTTGTGAAGTTTAGCGTAAACCGCTTCGGCTTTCTCATACTCGCCTTGATCGAAATAATTCTCTGCTAGCTCTGCACTTTGGCTGTAGCCAAAAAAAGTGAAGACGAGTAGTGACAAAAATGTCAAAATTGATTTCAGTGTTAAAGATCCAGGAAATACTAAACGCATGCTCAAATTTACCGAAATATTTTTCGGCGCTCTACTATTTGAGAAATAATTGTAAATTCTAGCTTAGAAATTACTCAAATTCAAGTCCTAAGAAATAATATCAAAACCAGTGTAAGATCTTAGAACTTCAGGAATAACAATTCCTTCATCAGTTTGGTAATTTTCCAGAATACCCGCCAAAACTCTAGGTAATGCAAGTGAACTTCCATTCAAAGTATGCACCAAAGCTTTATTTTTATGGGAATCTTTGTAACGAATTTTCAATCGGTTAGCTTGAAAAGTTTCAAAGTTGGACACCGATGAAATCTCCAGCCAGCGATCCTGAGCGGTAGAAAATAATTCAAAATCGAAAGTCAATGCTGACGTAAACCCAAGATCTCCTCCGCAAAGTCTCAACACCCTGTAAGGCAATTTCAAATCTCTCAAAATCAATTTGACGTGCTCCACCATCTTATCCAAAACTTTATATGAGTCTTCGGGCTTCACAATATTCACTAATTCTACTTTATCAAATTGGTGTAAGCGGTTGAGACCGCGAACATGAGCCCCGTAGCTTCCCGCTTCTCTTCTGAAGCAAGGTGTATAACCTGTTAACTGAATTGGTAATTGATTTTCAGTTAACAAATCGTCTCTGTAAATGTTGGTAATTGGCACCTCAGCAGTAGGAATCAAATACAAATCATCATTCCCCACATGGTACATTTGACCTTCTTTATCTGGTAATTGTCCGGTTCCAAAACCAGAAGCTTCATTAACCAAAAGTGGCACCTGCACTTCAGTGTAACCGGCTTCAACGTTTTTATCCAGAAAATAAGCAATCAAAGCCCTTTGCAATCTGGCACCTTTGCCTTTGTATACAGGGAATCCAGCACCGGTAATTTTATTGCCCAATTCAAAATCTATGATATCGTACTTTTTGGCCAACTCCCAGTGTGGAAGCGCATTCTTTGCCAACACAGGAATATCGCCTTCTTTAAAAATCTCTTCGTTGTCCTCTTCGCTTTTTCCAGCGGGAACAGAGGGATGCGGAATATTTGGAACCTGGTATAATAAAGCCTGCAATTCGGTCCCGACCTGACTCATCGTTTCTCCAAGACGTTTTGAATCTTCCTTGAGCCCAGCTGTTTTTTCTTTCAGAGCGTTGGCCTTTTCTTTTTCACCAGACTTAAAAAGCATTCCAATCTCTTTGGAAAGATTGTTGGATTCTGAAAGTATTTCGTCCAGTTGTTTCTGAGTTTCCCGACGCTTTTTATCTAATTTTAAGATAGATTCAAAAACAGCTTCAGCCTCAAAATTTCTTTTTTTGAGAGCCTGAGTATATTCTTCCTGATGTGCCCGAATGTGCTTAATTTCCAACATAAGTCTTTGGTATTGTAATTTTCAGCAAATTTAGCAAATCCAACTGCTTGCGCAATTTTAAAATTGAATAATTAGTTAAGGCTTTAGGTTATAGAAATTGGGTTTTAGGTTTTCAAACGTCAAGACTAATAATCAATTATAAATTATGAGATTTAAATTTTTAATTGAATTGGCCACCTCATGGTTCCAATATTAACTGTCATTTTTTTTACTTTGATATTATACTTCCAATATCACACCTTTAATATTCTATTTTAAATCTTCAGAATACACCAAACCGAATTGTTCTCTTATTTTATCCAAAGTTTCTGTTAGCACCAAAGACGACTGAAGGGACCAGTCTGGGCTTTGGGTTAGTTTTCTTTCTAAACAATCCTGCACGTGTTCAATTTCAAATTGATAGCCGTGGGTTGGATAATGAAAATCAATATGGTCTACACCAGAGTTGGTTTCAATTTTAAGCTGATCGGTTTGATGGAAACTTGGGCCTAATTCTACTGTAGCGTTTTCAAAATAAACCTTGGCTTTGCAAGGTGTATTCTTAGCAAAACTAGAAGACAGTTTTGCTGTTGCTACAGAAGCATATTTAAAATTGATTTGATTGGAAATATCCACACCTGTAGAGGAAAATTCGCAACTTGCTTCTATTTCCTGAGGGGGACCAAGAAGTTTTAAGGCCAGATACACCGGATAAATCCCAATATCCAATAAAGCACCTCCACCTAAACCTTTATTGAAAAGTCGTTTTTCAGTATCAAATTCAGCTTCAAAGGAAAAATCAGCTTCCACTTTCAGGCATTTGCCGTAAGTTTTATGCTGATTGAGTTGATTAACTTTCTGGAGATGTGGCATAAAATTGGTCCAAAGTCCTTCCATCAAAAACAAAGACTTTTCTTTTGAAGTCCGTATCATGGTCTTCAGTTGCCTTGCATTAATCGCCATTGGTTTTTCACATAACACGGCTTTCCCGTGCTCGAGACACATCATGGTATTTTCATAATGAAACACATGCGGTGTGGCGATATAAATGATATCCACCTTAGGATCTTTAGCAAGAGTTTCATAAGCACCGTAAGCCTTCTCCACTACAAATTCTGATGCAAAATTCTGAGCTTTTTTTATACTTCTTGATGCTACTGCATAAAGCTGAGCGCTCTCAACATCACGTAAGTCTGAAGCAAATTTGTGAGCGATTCCTCCTAAGCCTATTATTCCCCAGTTATGAGTTTTTTTCATATTCCAATAATTTTTAATGAATTTGATATTACTAATATTTTTTGAGAAGTGACCAATTGAAGTATGTTTTAGTTTAACACTTGTTGATTTGTATATTTTGAGATATTATCTAATTTTGATCAATGCTTAACACAAAAACATATTATTACTATTATCGACTTCTTAACAACAGAATCGGTTAATGGTACATTCAAAATAATAAACCTAAATCAATCCCGATTCACAATTGAATCGGGATTTTTATTTTTTTTTTAAACAACTCTTATGCAAAACATGTCTAAGTACACTAATGAAGACTTATGGGTTTGGAAAACGCTCTTCAATAGACAAAAAGAAAATATTTCTGGCAAAGCTTCTCAGGAATATATAGATGCTTTGGAACATATGTCCCCAGTTTTAAATGCAAATGAAATCCCAAGTTTTGAAAAGATTAATACTTGGTTTGAGACTGAGACCAAGTGGGAATTAAAGGTGGTTCCTGGTCTTATTCCTGTAGAAGATTTTTTTCAATTACTTGCCGAACGCAAATTTTGTTCTTCAACCTGGCTGCGTTCCAAAGATAGCTTGGACTACCTGGAAGAGCCAGACATGTTTCACGATATTTTTGGCCATGTCCCTTTATTAAGTAATCCCATTTTTTCTGAATTTGTTTACGAATTTGGAAAGCTGGGTTGTCAATTTCTCGATGATCCAGAAAAACTTCTTCAACTACAGAGGCTGTACTGGTTTACTATTGAATTTGGCGTCATACAAGAACAAGGGAAAATACAATCTTATGGTGCTGGTATTTTATCATCTTATGGTGAAACCAATCAAATTCATGAGCAAAAGGCTAACTTTTTGGAGTATTCTATTGAGGCCATCATTCAAAAAGTGTTTAGAACAGATATTATGCAGGAAGATTATTACATCATTTCCTCTTTTAAAGAACTTTTCAATTCGCTGAAAAATCTATCTAGGGTATGGAATAGTGAATTGAGCAAAGTTTAATTCAGCCATTTTTAATAACTACGATAGGAAATTGAACTAATCTTGAAGTTTTTTCATTTTTACTCTTAACTTTCACTAAATGATAAAGTCTAGTTATAGTGTGCAGGATAGTCAGGCTGTTAGAGTTTATTTAGTTAAAATTGTTTGAGCATAAATTTTTGAGCAATATTTTATAATATATTGCATTAAAAGTGAAACTTAGAGTGCTACATGAAATTCAATTCAAAATTTTTTTTCAGACTTATTTTGTTTGCCACAGTGGCTCTCATCATATCTTATACAATGTTTCAAAATTTTGCATTTAGCAATTTTGAAACCTATCCCTTAGATACTTCAGAAGTTATCGAACCAAAGCCTAAGGCTTCAGTTCCAGATTACACTTCATTATATGCTGACGAAATTGAAATTTTGCAGGAGCAAATTCAGAATAAAGCCAAACGCTACAGAATAAATGGATCTGTATTGGTAGCCTATAAAGATCAAATTTTATTTGAGGGAGATTTTGGATATAAGGATCCAGCAAAGAAAACTCCGATGGAAACAGGTTTATCCTATCAATTAGCTTCAGTAAGCAAGCAGTTTACCGCAGCGGCTGTTCTAAAATTACATGAACGAAAATTAATTGATATAGATCATTCTGTATCTAATTATTTACCAGGTTTCAAATTTGAAAATGTTACTATAAAAGATTTATTAAAACACAGATCTGGGTTGTGGAATTATATGTATTTGACTGAACAATACTGGAAAAAAGACATTGCACCAGATAATCTGGAAGTTGTCGATTTGCTCAACACCTATGCTCCGAGACTTAACTTTCCAGCGGGCAGATACTTTAGCTATAGCAATACAGGGTATGTGGTTTTGGGTGCAATTGTAGAACAAGTAAGTCGACTTTCTTTGGGAGAATTTATTCAGGAAGAGTTTCTTTTGCCACTTTGTCTCGACGAAACCTTTGTTGAAAAAACAGAATTGAACGAACAAAGTATTCTAAAAGGTTATCAATCCTATCGACGTTCTTTTATTCAGCTTCCTGCAGGTTTTCATAATAACGCCATAGGAGATAAAGGAATTTATGCTTCTGCAAAAGATTTACATGTCTGGTTTCGTGATCTTAAAAATGGCAAAATTTTGGAACAGAAAAATGTTGACTTGATGTTCGGCAGAGATGATGACCGAAAAAATAAACGCTACGGAATGGGCTTTAGGCTTGAACATAAAAATGGTGAAGAGGTAATTTTCCACAATGGATTGTGGGATGGATTTAGAAATGGATTAGAATACCATCCAAAAGATGATCTTGTGGTCATCGTGATGACTCATACTCAAAATAAACAAAAACATTATTTCCAAAACTATCTAGTCAAAAAGGCAAAAGACTTTATCCACTCTGCCGAGCAGCGAACTGAGGTTAAGGATAATCAAAAAGAATTGATCCTTTAAAATTTAGCCTTGCCTTATTTTTCAATTTTATAATTCTCCCACCCCCAAGATCGCTTCGGAAGATCAATTGGTGACTCCAAATCAAAACCTATAGAAAATTTAATTGGTGAACCAATTCGCCTTAAGTTATAAGTAAATTGTTCATCGTCGACGGTAATCCACCATAAGTTAGTGGCCGTTCCCGGCAATAAATCTACGGTCTCTTGGTCCGCCGGAAACATAGCTAAATCATCCGAGCCACTATTTGGTGTGACTCCACCATACATAGTAACTTCATCTTCGCTTCCATCTTCTTTACGGTGATCGTGTTTAAGCTGTATTCCACTTTTAGTTTTGGACAAAATCCAAGTTCTTGAACGATTTTCTCCTACATTGAAAGGAATATAGATTTTATTTTCCTCCACATCCAATACATGCATCACTAAGTTTTTCTCTCTAAAATCGTCTCCCTCTGGAGCTTCCAGAACTTTGCCTTGAAAAGCTTTTCCTTTCAATTTAGAAAGCCTGTTCCAAAACTCTTGATTGATAATTTCTTCTGAATTTGCCTCTGCCAAAACTTCGGTTTTAGTGTCGTTGGCTTTGGGCTCAGAAGAATCTTGACAAGCGATTATACCAGTTACCAATAAGACGAAAAATAAGTATTTCATGATGATTTGTTTTTTTGAGTTAAAGATATGAAACAAAAAAAAGCCACTTTATAAAAGTGGCTTTTAAAACTTGAATTAAAGATTAATTAAGCATCTGGATTGAGAATTTTCTCAATTCGCTCAACTCCATCTTGCAGATGATATCTTGTCATTGTATCTCTAGTTCTACTGATTGCTCTTCTCATGTCACTTTGCAAAGTAGTTAACTCAGCTCTTACAAGTGGTCTGATATCACTAGTCTCCACGTCGATATTACTTCGGCTGACAAAACTTCTGAATCGTGCAGGAATGCTAGTTTGCTCTTCTGTCATGAGCTCATGCATTCTTCCAATATAAGCTCTCTGAAGGTTTCTACGAATTCTACTGATGTCTTCACCACGTCTTAATTCACTGAAAAGACCAGTTCTCAAATCTTCCATCATTTCAACAATGTTGTACGCATCATCGTTTAACTCTTCATTTTCCATCATTCTTGCGAAACGGCCGAAGTCTAGAACATCATTTAAAGCTCTTTCTTGATAGCTTTTGATTTTTTCAAGATAGCCGTCAAATTGAATTTTGTTGAAGATGTCTGTATCAATTAACCATTCTGGAGTTTCAAACAATTCTGCTTGAAGAAATTCCATAGCTCTTACTTGCTTATCTCTAGGTGCGTGTGAATAAACATCCCCCTCTTGATCGTAAGTTTTATAGATTTCGTAAACACCACCGATATTAGCGGCAACATGGCCCATATAACGGTTGTACTGTCCATAAACTTGGTTGTATAGGTCTTCTAAGTCATCGTAGTTTTTACCATCTTCTGCAGTCCATTCGATTAAGTTTGGAACAATTCTTTTAAGATTTTCAATACCATAAGTGCTGGCTTGCATAGAATCATCCCCAAGATCTTCAGTTTGCGAACTTGGATCGATCACACCTCCAGATTGTTGTTTTCCAAATCTATAGATAGGATCTCCTGCTTTTTCTAAGATCCACTGGTTGAGAACTTCTTTTTCCTCTTCTGGTGTTTTGTCCAAAATAGGTCTGTACCCCCAAGCAATTGAATACTTATCGTAAGGTCCAACGTTTGGCATTAAGGACACATCTCCATCACCTGGTTGAGCGATATAATTGAATCTTGCATAATCCATAATGGAAGGAGCTGTACCAAATTCTTTAGTGAATTCTGGACTTCTTAAGTCCTCAACACCGTAAGCTACACTACTTCCCATGTTGTGTGGAAGTCCAAGCGTGTGTCCAACTTCGTGAGACGATACAAAACGAATTAAACGTCCCATCACCTCATCTTTAAACTCAACACCTCTAGCCTCTGGGTTAATTGCTGCAGTTTGCACAAAGAACCAGTTGCGAAGTAAAGTCATCACATTGTGATACCAATTGATATCAGACTCCAAGATTTCTCCAGATCTTGGATCACTCACGTGAGGTCCATTCGCATTTGGTATTGGAGACGCTAGATATCTTACTACAGAATACCTGACATCTTCAGGACTCCAATCTGGATCTTCTTCTTTTGTAGGAGGATCCATAGCAATGATAGCATTTTTAAAACCAGCAGCTTCAAAGGCTACTTGCCAATCTTCTATCCCTTGTTTAATATATTTTCTCCATTTTTCTGGAGTCGCTCTGTCTATGTAATAAATGATCTGTTCTTTAGGTTCCACTAACTCGCCATTTTTGAACTTCTCAAGATCTTCATCTTTCACCTCAAGGCGGTAACGGTCTAAATACTCAACTGTTTCAGACTTTTGATTATCTAAACCATAATCTGTTTGGTTACTTGTAAACCAACCCACACGTTGGTCGAAGTAACGTCGTCTCATAGGTTCTTTTGGCAATAAGACCATTGAGTTACTAAATTTCAATGAGACTGAACCCGTACTAGAATTGGAAGGTGGCTCACCTGCATTGTAAGTTTTGACGTGTCTGATCTCTATGTTTTCAGGATAACTTCTTATGGTGTCTATATAAGACCGATTGTCATCTAATCTGGAAATTTTATAAGGTTTTCTTCGTCTACTTTGCAAGCCAAGAGCTTCAACATCCTTCTGAAATAAATCCGTAACATCTATAACTGTGTTATTGTGGATAGAATCTTTTTTGTAAGCTTTTACATCAAACGAATATAAAATGGGTTCAAAATTGGAATTTACTACCGCTTCATAAATAGGTAACGAGTCTGCCGCTGCAATATCGTAGGAAACAACTCTAAGATTAACTTTGTCTCCTTTACGTTGCCAGCGCAATACTTGTTCGTTTTGCTTTCCTCCACCAAAGCCAATGCCTTGAGCAGTTTGAGCAATACGAGTTACCATTAACATCTCTCTATTGAAAAGCGAGTCTGGGATTTCAAAAAAGTAATCTTGGTCTACCTTGTGAACAGTAAACAATCCTTCGTCGGATTTTGCCTTTTTCGTGATAATTTTGCCGTAAGGTTTTACACCATTTTTGGGCTTCTCCTTAGATTGGGCAGCGGATTTATCATCTTTTTTACCCTGAAGGATAGAACACGATGACATCGAAACTACCATTCCTGCTACACACGTGTAGTAAAGTAATTTTTTGAACATAGTTGCTTTAGTATTAAGTCAGTATAACTGAACTATTCAGCTTTATTATTTAATAGGACTTACTAAATTAGAAAAAGTTTAAACCTTGTCCAAAAAAAAAACTTCGTTAAGAAACGAAGCTTTTTTTTAGTAAATAGTTTTTACGATTAGTGTGGAAGTTTGTTTCTGATAAGTCCATAGATAAATGTACCTAGAATTGCACCAAAAATCACTATCAGAATAGATCCGTAACCCGCTCCTGCGAGAACATACATAGGGCCAGGACAGGCACCGGCAAGCGCCCAACCCAATCCGAATAAGATTCCACCAAATAAATAACGTGGTATACTCATGGCTTTAGGGCTTAGTTGCATGTCTTGCCCTCCTAAAGCTTTAATGTTTCTACGTTTTATAATCTGAGTCCCAATTACTCCTATTGCCAAAGCAGAGCCTATAATACCATACATATGGAAAGACCCAAATTCGAACATTTCATAAATTCTAAACCAAGACGCTGCTTCAGATTTGTACATGACGATACCAAAAAAGGTACCTATAATTAAGTAAACTAAGGTTTTCATACGCTTAAAAAATTAAGGGATAAATAAAATTAATCATGATCAATCCTCCTATAAAAAATCCAATTACTGCAATTAATGAAGGAAGTTGCAAATTGCTTAAACCGGAAATAGCATGCCCGGAAGTACATCCCCCAGCATACCGAGATCCAAAACCGACTAGAAATCCTCCTATGAGTAAAACAGCAAGAATTTTAGGATCGCTCAAACTCTCAGTGCCAAAAATCTCTATGGGCAAGTACGCCTTTCCAGCACTGTTAATTCCATAGGATTCCAGTGTAGTAACGACATCGGGATTGATATCGACTGTATGATCGGACAAGTAATTAGCTGATAAAAACCCTCCAATGATAGCCCCTAAAACCACAATGAGATTCCAGCGTTCTTTTTTCCAATCAAAATCAAAAAAATCTGATGCTTTACCAGCTCCTCCTATAGAACAGGCGGTTCTTAAATTGGAAGACATCCCAAATTGCTTACCTACAAATAGCAAAGCAAACATAACTAAAGCAATAAGAGGCCCAGAAACATACCAAGGCCAAGGATTCATAATCCATTCCATAATTAAACATTTTATGCAAATTAAAGCTATAAATAGGCGTTCTACTGTAACATAGGTTACTCATTATTCAAATCGAGTTCTTGTAACTTACAATAAAACCCAGCAAGGTTAAAATTGAATTAACGAAGATTTACAAACCCTTAAAAAAGTCTAATTTTATGTAAAATTTATTATTATGAAACTTACATCGTTAGCCATTATATCCTTGTTATTTGTCTCTATGACTACAAATGCTCAACAAGAGTATTTTGAATACGGATTTAAAGGAGGTGTCAATTTATCCAGTATCTCTGGGGATGGGGATAAAGTTTCAAACTACGATACAAAAGCTTCTATGAATATAGGAGGATATGGTTTATATAAAATCTTACCTAAGCTGGGTATACAAGCTGAGCTGCTCTATTCTGAGCAAGGGTTTTCAGAAAGGTTTAATTCTGAAAATGTAAATATTGATGAGATTAAAAGTCTCACCAGAATGCAATATATTAATTTACCTGTTTTAGTAAGTTATAACCTTATTGAACAACTTTGGATAGAAGGTGGTGTGCAAGTTGGTTATTTGGTAGATGCTGAGGAGGAAAGAGAGGAAAGATCTATAAATAATGAGTCTGGCCAGTTAGATAGTGCAACTAAAACGATAGACCAAACTAGCAGGTACGAGGGATTGGAACTGGGTTTATTAGGTGGGCTGCGCTACAAACTCAGTCAAAATTTTATGATACAAGCCCGCTACGAAAAAAGCATAAACGACATCGACAAAGAACTTGCAGGTGACCAGTTCAATGAAGTTTGGAGCTTTTCTATAGGTTTTTTGTTTTAGTTAATTGACATTTAAATTTTGAGAAAAAATAACCAAAGTTCCAGATCCTGTTCCAGATAACTTTTGACCCCAAATTTCGATGAAATCATCAGGTTCAAGTACAACTGTACCTGATAGGGAAACGCTTGAAACGCTTGTTGTATTTTCAACATAGAAAATAGCATTGGTTCTGTTTAAGGTTTCCGTCCCATTTCTTCTTATAAAAAAAGAATAAAAAGCTCCTTGGGAATTTGTTCCTCTTACTGATAAAGAAGCATTAACTGAAAAAGCTCCGGCCTCTTTTCCATTATATACCAGTCTATTATTAGCGGTAATTGATGAAAATCTTAATAAATTGATGGCAAAGTTGTTCTCAGCATTTCCTCCAGTTAATTTAAATGGAATAGTTATGCTAGTAGGCGATGTGATACCATAACCTTGATTTAATGTTCCATCGTAATAAACATTACCCGTAGCGATATCATCGTACTCGTCCTGTATTCCTGGAGCTTGAACAAACCACTCTTTAGCAAAATTAAGATTGGTTTGAGCAGTTGTATACCTGTTTATCATAGACTCTGAGCTTCCTGAGAAAACTGTCCCAGAAATTACTCCAACTCCAACTGCTGGATTTGCTGAAACGTCTATCGCCGTTGAAGTACCATTCGCTGTAGAAAAACCACTCCCTTTTTGAATCAAGTCAAAGTTTCCAACAAATTTCTCAAAAGTACCGCTATTACTGGCTTGCCAGGCTTGATTATTTAATAATAAGTTAGTGATATTTGTATAAACAATACCATTTGAGTTGGATAAATACTGGACATTGCTAAAAAAAACAAATCCTACATCACTCACACTACCCACATTTCCCATACCCGAAATAATGGTATTTTGAACGAGTAAGGAGGTACCACTTGTAATGGAAAAGGCATTACCTCCCCCAGCAATAGTTATATTTCTTATACTACCACCAGTACCCTCAAAAACATTTCCTGAAGATTTTAATAAAACGTCTTCAGAGGCATCTAATCCAGAAATATAAGCGCCATTGAGTTCTATTGGTGTATTAAGAGAAACGATTCCATTAATTTCATAATAAGTATTCTCGTCTAAAGTTATTTTCCCTCCAGAAGGATCTGGAAAATCAGCTTGGGATTTTACTAAGACAAGATTAACACGGTTCAATCGTGATGAGCTTAAACTTTCCCAACTCGAATCATCCAAATTATAGAAATAATAAGATTGTAAATCTGTATCAAAAACAGTTAACCCATTAGCTGGGTCAACTATAGAAGTTCTTTGTGAGGTACTCATCCTTGGAAGGAGGACACCTTGCTCGGTGGATTCTACTTCCAAAATAGACGAAGTCTGCGGATCTTCTGTTCCAATACCTACTTGAGCATAATGGATTTGAAATACAAAAAGAGCAATCAAAAATAACTTTTGGCTTTTTTTCATAATTATATTATAATTTATTGTTGCAAATTTAGTAATTTTGCTTAATGAAAAAAGCACTTTTGATTATTATTTTAATTGTCTTCTCACAAAGTTTAATGAGCCAAGTTTATGTGGGTGAATCTACTTTAGTGGTTTTAGAGAATTCTGTCAATTTATCGATTGGTGGCGATCTTCGCCATGAAGGACGTTTTTTGGGAAATGGACAACTTAAGTTAATAGGAGATCAAGCACAATCGATTTCAGGAGAAGGTCTCATCGAACATTTCAATATTGATAAAGGTTCTGGACAAGTTGAAGTAACAAATGGGAACCAAGATGTCTTTAGAACCTTTGAAATACATGGAGGGGCTTTTTCTCCAAACGGCCGTTTGACTTTAAAAAGCAACGACACGCTAACCGCCCAGATGGGAATAAATACAGGCGGAAGCATAACTGGAGACTTTATAATTGAACATTTTATTCCTAAATCCAACAGAGCCTTTAGGTACTTCTCTTCCCCTGTTTCTACCTCAGGTCCAATTTTAGATAATCTCCAAGAAGGTCAACACAATACTGGAACCAATTATCCTACAGATAATATAGATACCATAGCAGGTTTCGGAACGCACATTACGGGTTCAAAGTCTGGAAATAATGGGTTCGATGCAACACTTTCCGGAAACTCCTCTCTTTATAGTTGGGATGAAGGCCCACAGTCATGGTCTGCTTTTGCTAATACAGATATCGAAAAATTCGATAAAGGCGAGAGTTTTACTTTATTGATAAGAGGAGATAGATCTACTACCTTAAATTCCAACACAGCAATTGGTCCAGAAACAACCTTAAGATTAACAGGAAATCCTGCTATTTTAGGCTTTACAAAACAGGTCAATTTGATAACAGATAATAGTTTTATTTTGCTGAGTAATCCCTACCATAGTAGTATTGATGCTAATTCTATCATGAATAATAATCCCAATCTCAATGAAAGTTTTATTTACGTTTACGACCCTACACTAAATACTCGTGGAGGTTATGCAACTGTCGAATTACCTGCGGGGACTAATGCTCAAGGTTCTGATGCTAATCAATTTATACAGCCTTGGCAAGCTGTTTTCGTTGAAGCAAAAAATACTGGGGCAACCTCGATTTCTATCAACTACACTGAAAATTACAAGGATATTTCTCAACTTCAGCCTTCAAGTTTCAACCAAGAATCGAGAATCGATGTGTTGTTGCAGTCCAATAATAAAACCATTGATGCTACCAGTCTTAAGCTAAAAGCAGGAGCAAATTCAGAAGTTGATCTAAAGGACGCTAAAAAATTTCAGAATTACGATGAGAGTTTATCTATCTATGCACAGGGTAGATATTTGAGTATTGAAGAACGAGGATTCCCAGAAGAAATAGATACTATAATGCTGAGTTTGAAAAACAAAAGAAAAGGCGCTTACCAATTTAAAGTAAACCCCTCAAATGTGTCTGAAACAGATATGGTTTTAAAAGACTTTTATTTGGATCTTGAATATCCGATAAATGAAGGTGAATTCACAGTAGATTACCAGGTTGCTGAAGGAGAACCAGACCTTAGATATGGTTTCATTATAGAGTCGAACTCGTTATCTAACGAGGACACAATCCCTCAAAACTTTAAGGTTTATCCCAATCCTGTAAATGATAAGTTTAATATTCAAGTCTTATCTAGCTCGAGCGAAAGTTATAGCTTCAGTATTTATTCGCTATTAGGACAAAAAGTAGATGCTGGTCAATTTAAAAGTAACACGTCTCCTTTTAGTTATGATGCTAATTCACTCTCTACAGGGGTCTATTTAGTGACTATTATAGGCGAAAACAACCAAAAAGAAACCTTCAAACTCATCAAACTTTAAGAGCTCTTTCTTCTAAAATACTGAGGTAATCTTCAATCACCGCATAAATTTTGGTTAGTTGTGCTTCTGTAATCACATATGGAGGTAAAATATAAATCGTCTTTCCTAGAGGTCTTAGGAATATTCCTTTACTCATAAAATAGCTAAACATCTCATCTCTCGCATTTCCATAGCGTTCCATTTCTACATTAAGGTCCAAGGCCAGAATTACTCCTATTTGTCGAACCTCGCGTATTAGTTCATGCTTGCGCATCTTATCGGCAAACATCTGGTTAAGACTCATTATAGTTTTGATCGCTTCTTGAATTTCTTGAGATTGTAGCAATTCCAAACCAGCAATAGCAGCTGCACATGCGAGTGGATTTCCTGTGTAGGTATGACCATGAAAAAGTCCTTTAGAAACTTCATCGGCGTAAAACGCTTTGTAAATCTTTTTAGTACAACTCGTGATGCCCATACCAACCATTCCAGCAGATAAGGCTTTACTCAAACACATCACGTCTGGCTTTTCCGATAAATAGTCTGACGCAAAGTTTTTACCCGTTTTTCCAAATCCAGTCATCACCTCATCGGCGATACAAATCACATCGTTGGCTTTGCACAACTTAAGCACTTCATTGAGACCATTGAGGTCATAAGTTTGCATCGCTGCAGCTCCCTGCACCAAAGGCTCGTAGATAAATCCTGCAATGGCATGCTCTTTCAGGATGGATTTCAATTGAGTGATGACCTCTGCATTATTTTTACCATTGGGTTTTGGAATTCTCCTCACTTCAATAAAATGATCCTCAAAAGCACCATTGTAAACCGATAAACCTGACACCGACATAGCTCCAAAGGTATCGCCATGAAAACCATCTTCCAGGGCCAGCATCACCTTCTTATTATTTCCAAGATTATGATGATACTGCAACGCCATTTTTATACCGATCTCGGTCGCCGTTGAACCATTGTCGTTGAAGAATAATTTTGCCTGGTTTTTAGGTAAAATCTCCATTAGTTTTTCAGACAACTCGACTGCAGGTTCATGCGTAAATCCACTGAAAACTATTTGATCCAAAGTTTCCATTTGTGCTTTCACTTTCTTTACGATGTGTGGATGACAGTGACCATACATGCTGGTGTACCAGGAAGCTATGGCATCAATATATGTTTTTCCGGATTCATCCTTCAGCAAGGCTCCTTTTGCAGACTTGATAGCTAATAATTCTGAATTAAGTTTATGCTGAGTAAGCGGATGCCAAATGTATTTTTGATCACGTTTGGAAATTGAGGGTGTTGTAAAAGGAATAGAGATATGTTTGCCAAAAAGTTTCATGATCTTGGATTTGTTACAAAGTTAAGCTTCTTAAAGCTAGTAAATATTTCTTCTGAATTTAATCTCGGTGACTTAAAGCTTTTCTAAATTCAGCTTAAGTTTTTCAGCATACTTAAGAACTACATCTTTTGAAAAGCTTGCTTCTTCAGAAATCCTTCCGATGAATGGGAGTTGAGTTTTCTCTAAAATGATCTGTTCTGTGCTTGGGTATTCGTCTCCACTGAAAATAAGTCCGATGTTTGAAAATCCCCGGCTTTTCAGAACTTCTACAGATAATAAAGTATGGTTGATACTTCCCAAGTAATGCCTGGAGACCAAAATGATCTTATCAGTCTTTTCTATCAAGTCAACGATACAGTCCTTAGCATTAAGCGGTACTAAAAGTCCACCTGCACCTTCAATAACCAGATTATTATCTGTTTCAGGTCTTTTAATATTTTCAAGTCTAATTTCAACATTATCGATTTCTGCAGCAGCATGTGGACTCATAGGCGTTTTCAACGCGTACGCATTTTTGAAAAATCTAGATTTTGAATTGGCTACCAAGGCTTTGACTTTATGCGTATCAGAATAGTCTAAATCGCCAGCTTGAACCGGTTTGAAATAATCTGCTTGTAAAGCCTCAGTAACGATAGCGGAAACCACAGTTTTACCGACGTCAGTTCCTATTCCTGTAATAAAATAAGTACTAGTCATTTGGCTGATAATTTACGGGGAGCATTCCTCCCATTCTACCTATGCTCATTTCTCCATCAAAAAGAATTTCGTTAATATTAGTATGGTTACCAAAATTATCAACATAAAATTCTTTAGTCTTAAAAATTATATCAGAGCGGTCTCCTTTGTAAAGGAGTGCTATGCTTTTTCGAAATTTATCACCAGTTGATGAGTTGTTTTTATTCAGTACATCTAAATCATTCCCAACTAAAGTCACCAGATAGCTATCTTCATAGGTTTGCACTTCAAGTGATCCTGAAATTCTTACTTTACGCTTCACCTTCTTAACTTCAAAAACATCTGATGCATTTACTAATTCTGATTTATGAAACAACTGATATTGTTGTCTCTTTAAATCTCCGTCACATAAGCTGTTGAAAAAGTGCATCGATGATCCATAATAAGCTTTTAAGCGTCTTCTTTTGGTTCTTCTTGTTTCCTCTGCACTATTTTGAAAAAAAGACGTTCCTCCAAAATAGTTCGTCTTTTGGTAATCCGAGTCTAAAGTCACTTTTGAAAATTCTGAAACAAAATCAACCAAATCAAACTCTACTTTATAGCCTAATTCTTTATTCAAAATTTGAATAGGTTGTCTTGAGGATGCGTACAGGCTTTTTTCATTTTTATCGTAGAAGAATTTAATCGCTTCCTCGTTTTGAATTATTGCTTTTCTACCAGCTTTAGTTTTTCCTAAAAAGTCTCTTTTGAAAGCTTCCAACATTTCTTCTCTAGAAAAAAGAGAGGCATCCAGGACCACTTCATCCAATCGATTCTCTTCAGGTTTTAAAGTGATTTTATAATCTTCACCAGGCTTGGGATTATCTAAATAATAAGTTTTATATCCAAGATACCTTACAACAAGTGTTAGATTCAATTGCGGATTATAATCAATATTAAAGCTCCCATCTTTTTTAGAAAGTGTCCCGACAGTACTACCATCATAATATACTGTAGCTTGAGAGAGAGGCTCGAAATTATCATCTACAATCACACCCGTGACCTGTTGAGCCATAAGAATTGGACATAAAATAAAAACGAGAAGGAATAAAACTGATTTCATATTAGTTGATTAGTTCTGACAATTTAATTAAAGCTTTTGAAATTTCCTGTTTTGTATTAAAGCTATGCAAACAAAACCTCAACCGTTCTTTACCTTTAGGCACTGTTGGTGACAAAATAGGTCTGACGTCATACCCCTCCTGCTGAAGTTGCTTTGAAATCGACTTTACTTTTTCGTTTCCTCCTATGACGCAGGATTGAATCGCCGACTGACTGTCAATAAAAAATCCTGTCAGATTATTTAACCCTAACTGATCTCGAAAATAATCGATGTTTTGCCTTAAAGCATCAAAGTCTTGGAAATTGGACTCAAAATAAAGATGTCCAGCCCAATTTCTGGCTGTAGTTTCCACACTAGGTGCGGTGGTATAAATGAAGCTTTTTGCATAATTAACGAGATACGCTTTCAAATCATTGGACCCTAAAATTACTGCACCGTGTGAACCAAACGATTTTCCGAAAGTGATAATCCTAGCGAATATTTCCTGACTATAAGACACAAGCCCTTTTTTTGAAATTGTACCTATAGAATGCGCTTCGTCCAGTATGAAATACGCTGCGTATTGATCACATAAGTCTACAAACTTCTCTACATCCGCACTATCACCATCCATTGAGAAGACATGCTCTGTAATGACATAGATGGTATCAAATTGGTTTTGAAATTTGGCGAGTTTGTCTTCTAAATCCTTTAGATTGTTATGTTGAAATTTATAGGATTTAGCTTTACTCAAGGCAATACCATCTCTTATAGAAGCATGACACAGTTCATCATACAAGATCAAGTCCTGGCGTTGCCCTACAGAAGAAAGCAACCCTAAATTTGCGTCGTAGCCTGAGTTGAAAACCGTGGAAGCTTCAGAATCGTAATACTGTGATAGGAAAGACTCAAAGTCTTCAATCATGTCATAATTACCAGTAAGGAGTCTTGAGCCTGTCGCGCCATGAAGCTTATTGGAATACGCATTAAGCTTTTCTAGAGCAAAATCAGAAACAAATTTATTTTTTGAAAATCCCAGATAGTCATTGGAAGAGAAATCTATAAGTTCCGGGCTTGGTCTTTTAAGCGATCTTAAAGCTCCTTCCTCAAGACGCTGAGTTAATTTTTGCTTTAGGGAATCTGGAAAAATAAATTTAGGATTTTGATTTGGCTTCTTCATCATTTTTCTCCATTTTATCCAGGCCCTTTAGATCGTGAGTTGTCTTGTTATATTTACCCTTAAGATCATCTATATACGAGTTTTCCCAAAGTTTATTACCTATGAAATAAGAGGTTCTTCCTATGAGATGAGCCCCCACAGGAGCAGTGATCAAAATGAAAATTATAACAGCCAACACTCTCGTGGTAACCGACGTTTCCAAGAAAAATAAAGCTGCAGCAACAAGTAATAAACCAACACCAAGTGTTGCTGCTTTGGTATTTACTGAAATTCTTAAATACTGGTCTGGCATTCTTAACGTTCCTATAGCCGCTAATAGAACAAAAAGAGCTCCTAGACCTGATGTAATGTAAACTAAAATATCAATCATTTTTATTTCTTTTTTCTAGATAATAAGCAAAGGCAACGGTGCCTAAAAAGGCGATAAGAGCAAGAACAAGTGAGATGTCCAAAAATGTTGGTTTATTACTTAAGATACTATAAATGGCTATTATACCGATACCTATAGTAATTAATAAATCTAAAGCGACTACTCGATCTACGATACTAGGTCCCTTAAAGAATCTTATAAATACCAATAGCGATGAGATCGACAAAATGGGTAATATGATATAATATAAATAGTCGTGTACGTTCATCTCAATATTTCTAGTAAGCGTTTTTCGAAGCCTTGTTTAATATCTTCTATAAAATCTTTTTTATCTACCACATACATAGCATGTATATACAAAACACTTCGGTCTGTAGACACATCCAAAGCCAGAGTTCCCGGGGTAAGTGTAATTAAATTTGCTAAAAGCGTAATTTCCAAGTCTGTTTTTGCATCCAATGGTAAGCCTACAATACCAGGCTTCATGTTTAAATTGGGTGTACTTACTTCAAACGCCACCTGGATATTTGCCTTTGTTAACTCCCAGAAAAAAAATAAAACGAAACTTATTATCTTGGGAACAATCTTGAAGTATTTTTTGGAGGCTTTTTCTTCGTTTCCACTTATGATCCAAAGAATAATAAAACTAAGTCCAAATCCGAATATAAAATTGTTGAAGTTGTATTCTCCTGACAAGAATACCCAGATAAGCATCAATAATATGTTGGAAAGAAATTTAGTTTTCATCTGGTGTTATCGTTTTAAAACTGCGTTGATGTACATTTCATTATTCATTAGTTCAGTTGCAATTCTTTGAGACAACTGCTGAATGTGTTCTGCACCAAAACCTATATATAAAGTTACAAAAGTTAGAAACGCCACAGGAAAAACAAAAGTGAACTTTTGTCCTAAGCGCAATTGGTCAAAATAAATGAATTTCTTTGGAAAATTGATTTTCGGTTGATCTTTCCAAAACACTTCAGCCCATAATTTTCCAATGACGATGAGAGTAATTAAACTTCCAAAAATTAAAGCTCCAAAAAACCAGTATTCTTCAGCATTAAAACTGGCCAGGATAAGAGATATTTTAGGCCAATAGCCTGACAGTGGTGGTATTCCTACCAAAGAGAAAAGCGGGATTGCCATCAACAAACTCAATTTGGGATAATTGGCATAGAGACCTCCGAGTTTTTTCATGTTGGTTGTGGTCTTGATTCTGTAAATCAATCCGCTTATCAGGAATAGATTGGTTTTGATGATAATATCATGTATTAAATAAAAGATCACACCAGCCATAGCCACTTCTGTAAACAAGGCTAATCCTCCAATCATAAATCCAATATGGCAAATGATAAAGTACATAAATACTTTCTTGATGTTGTTCTGAATTATCGCTCCTACTCCACCACTAAAAATGGTCATGATTGCCATGCTAAGTAATAAAGTGGTTAAAAATGAACTTCCTACGTAAATCAAAGTAAAGACTCGGATTAAGGCATAGACTCCAACTTTGGTAAGCAAGCCAGCAAAAATAGCAGACACTGCCGATGGTGGAGTATGATAAGAAGCTGGAAGCCAAAAATACAAGGGAAATATCGCTGATTTAATACCAAAACCAACTAAAAAAAGAACTGCGCTTATGTCTATAAGAGTTGTGTTTTCGACCTCAGCAATTTTTAGAGAAATATCTGCCATGTTAAGCGTCCCAACGAGTCCGTAAAGAACTCCCAGAGCCGTCAAAAATATCATGGAAGCAAAAAAGTTAAGCGCAAAATATTTTACAGCGCCTTCCAGCTGATTTTTTTCTCCACCGATACTTATCAACACAAAAGAACTGATAATGATGATCTCAAACCAAACGTAAAGGTTGAAGATATCGCCTGTTAAAAAAGCACCGTTGAGCCCCAAAAGCAGAAAATGAAATACGCTGAAATAGCCAAAACGCAATCTTGCCTTGATGACAGAAATTGTTGAAAAAACAGACACTGCAAAACCTGCAATTGCTGTTAGCAAAACGAGAGTGACCGCAAGCATATCTCCGACAAATACAATCCCAAAGGGAGCAGACCAATTTCCAGATTCTACAATTTGTGTCCCATTGTTGTACACATGAATAAATGCCCAAATTGCAACGCACAAAGCCAACGCATTCCCCACAATACTTACGACCTTTTGGAAATTGACTTTGTTCCAAAAAAACATCAATAGTATGCTAAAAAACAGATGAACTACAAGTGGTAATATAATGATATCGTTTGTCATGAATCTTCGTCTGTGGTGTTAAGTTGATCTAGATCGTCTGTCTTTAATACTTTATAAGCCCGTTTTACAAGGATAATAGCAAACGCTTGTAAACCAAAACTGATAACGATGGCTGTAAGAATTAAAGCCTGAGGGATAGGATCTGCATAAACCCCCTCAAGAACTTTTTCTGCTGAATCTATAATTGGAGGCTCCCCTTTGGTAATTCGTCCAAGTGTAAAAATCAATAAGTTGACACCGTTCCCTAATAATATAATACCAAGAATAAACTTTACCATACTTCTGCGTAAGATCATGTATATGCCTGAAGCATAAAGAACACCGGTTATAATTGCTAATATTATTTCCATTTATACAGATTCAGAAATTGTAAATATGATAGTTAAGGCCGATCCTATAACAACCAGATAAACCCCTATATCAAAAAATAAAGGAGAACCTAGGGCCCCAATAACTGGTATCGGATTTTCTGCCCAAATCCCTGTCATCATCGGTAAATCTGCCAATATCATAGGAGATATTCCACTTAAAAAAGCTACCATCAATCCAACAGGCATCAAAAAGCCAGGGTGAAATTTTAGAATGCCTTTTGTTTTATCCAATCCATTTGAAAAAGCATCTAGTACAAAGGCTATGGCGGCCACAAGACCTCCAACAAAGCCTCCACCAGGCAAATAATGACCTCTTAACAAGATAAATACTGAAAACAGTAATAGTACTGGAAGGAGGTAACTCGAAGCAGATTTTAAAATAATGGTTCTCATTTTATTTTTTATCTCTTGTTTTCAATCTTAATTTTAACAATCCAAAAACGCCTAAAGCAGCAACAATCAATACCGAAATCTCTATCATGGTATCAATGCCTCTAAAGTCGACTAAAATAACATTGACCACATTTTTACCATGGGCAAGTTTGTAAGCATTCTCAGCATAAAATTCTGTAATCTCGGCATTTTTAGGTTCTTTCAGAACTCTTAAAATAAGTAAAGTGATCAGTATCCCAAAACTAACGGATAACACACCGTGTTTTATTCTAAGCCATTTATTAGAGAAATTGAGGTATTTGGGCAATTTATAAAGCACTAACACAAATAGAATAACCGTAAGTGTGTCTACTGAAAACTGGGTCATCGCTAAATCTGGTGCGCTATAAAATAAAAACAGTAAACTAAATGATAATCCAACCACTCCAAGAGCAGCAACAGCAGCTAAACGTGATTTTGTAAAAACGGTATAAAGAACGCCCATCAGGAGCATTAACAAAATAGAAATTTCATAAATTGTTAAATCAGCTAAAGTTGAAAAATCAAGGGTTAGGGAGAAATCTGAGAAAATAAGGTAGCCTAAAAGTAAAATTAAAAAGGCAACAATAACAGAAATATAATGCCTTAAATATCCAGTTTGGAAAAAGTTCGTCCACAATCTGGAAAATTCTGCAAAACCTTCAGATAATTTCAAAGTCAGGTCTTTTGGGGCAATTACATCCAATCTGGCAATTGCGTTTTCCAGGTTATGTTTTGGTTTCAATGTAAAGTAAAGAATAACACCAATTGTAATTGTAATGGCACTTAAGCCTAAAACTGTATTAAAGCCATGCCATAATTTTAAGTGAAACTCTTCAAATTCTATCACTTGTGTCATTGCGATAGGCTTCGCAAAAGCTGTTTCAATAAGTCCTGGGAAAATACCAAACACAATTCCTGCAAAGGTCATTATGAGTGGAGGCATCCACATCAATGGGCTAGGCAAATGCAGTTTTTCAAATTTCTGTGGAAGCTTACCCATAAACGGTTTTACACCAGCTACAAATCCTCCATAAAACAATAAAATTTTGGTAAGTATAGCCAAAACTGTAAGAAATATTGCAGCGTCTTTAAAGTGCAATGTCGCTTCATAGATCAAATCCTTTCCTACGAAACCAAGAGTTGGTGGAACACCACCACTTATAAGTGCAGCGATAAAACCAGCTATAGCTACAGGGAGCAAAACCTTTCTCAATCCTGATAACTGTGTGACATCTCGAGTCCCTGTTTCATGATCTATAATTCCGGTGATAAGGAATAATGAAGCTTTATATAAGGCATGCACTACAATAAAAACGGCTGCTGCAACTAGGGCAGCCTGAGTACCAATTCCTATTAAAAACACTAAAATTCCTAAAGCTGAAATCGTGGAATATGCCAAGATTCCTTTAAGGTCCGTTCTAAAAATGATATGAATAGCAGAATAAACCATGGTAACGGCGCCAACAACTATTAAAATCGTATGCCAGATATCGTCTCCATTTAAGATAGGAGTCATTCTAAAAAGAAGATAAATTCCAGCCTTTACCATAGTTGCAGAGTGCAAATAGGTAGAGACGGGTGTTGGTGCTTTCATAGCTCCTGGCAGCCAAAAATGAAATGGAAACTGAGCCGATTTTGTGAAAGCTGCTGCAAATATGAGAAGTAGAATAAGAAGATAATGAGAACTGTCGGTTATCACATCTCTCATCATGACCATTTCGGAAATGCGGTAGGTTCCTGCGACGTCGCCCAGCAAAACAGCACCACCTAAAAGTAATAAACCACCAATACCAGTAATCCCCAGAGCTGTAAGTGCAGATTTTCTAGAATCGGCTTTGTCATTGTTGAAACCAATTAAATAAAATGAAGAAATACTAGTTAACTCCCAGAAGATAAATAGCGACATGATGTTGTCTGAAAGAACCAAGCCCAACATAGCGGCCATAAACATGCTCAAATAGCCGTAAAAACGATCCAGGTATTTATGGTCTTTTAGGTAAGCAGAGGTATAAAGAAAAACTAGAGAACCCACTCCTGTGATCATCAAAGCAAAAAGAAGTGCTAGACCATCTAGCGTAAAACTTAAGTTGACACCAAAACTTGGTATCCATTCATAGTTTTCATAAATGACCTTACCGTTTGCAATCTCGGGTAGAAATGTAAGAAAATATATAAAAAGACTGAGAGGAATTAAAGATGATAGAACAGCAAGTTTACCCCTAAAATAAGATCCTGCAAAAACCAGAAATAAAGAAAATAAAAATCCTAAAAGTACTGCTCCAAGCATGCCTTAATTTATTTTTTTACAAATATATTGATATTTCACAAAGAGAGCGGTCGTTTGTATACTTTGAACGAAAGCTTATTACCTTTATGATAGTTTACAAATAAAATGCCATTGAATATACAACAGCTTACTTATGAATCTTAAAACTTGATTTAGTTTAATGTAGACTCTACAGATATTTTTGTGTCTAACAATTTTGAAATAGGGCAATTCTTTTTTGCTTTTTCAACAAGTTCATCAAATTTACTTTGACCTATTTTATCAATTTTAGCTTTCAAAATGAGGTGAGATTTGGTAACAGTTCCGTCCTTCAAAGTGACTTCTCCTTTAGTCTCTAAACTTTCCGGGGTAAATTCTTCTTCCGTCAAAAAAGCAGACAATTGCATAGCAAAACAACCGGCGTGAGCAGCGGCAATCAACTCTTCTGGGTTGGTTCCTTTCCCTTCTTCAAACCGAGATTTAAATGAGTATGGAGTTTGATTCAATATTCCACTTTGCGATGAAATTGATCCCTCACCTTCTTTTATATTTCCTTTCCAAACTGCCGTTGCATGTCTAGTCATAATTATTTTTTTCTAAATTTAGATATTATTCTCTGCACGCATTTAGTTTTCAAATAACATTAACCAATTTATACAGTCTAAGACCTGCTAATTCTCAGATTGGAATTGACTTATAAGTTCTTTTGCTTTTTCTTCATCACTCTCCTTGACTAAAAGTTCATAATGTCCAAATAGACCAGCATAAGAAGAATCAGAATTATCAAGTTCTAAACATTCAATCCCTTCAGAGTCAAGAAGATTTTTAATTCCCATTAGTTGAACTTTAGATTTTGTTGTGTATACTTTTGTTTTCATAATAATAGGTTTTAATTAATCCTCTTCTTCCATACCATTCCAACCTCTGGCCTTGATAGGAATTTTTGTATTCATTCTTGAAATTAAGTGGATACCCTCACTTTGTTCTGCCATGTGTCCAATGACAGTAAGATTGGGGTTTGCTTTTATTTTTTCAAAATCAGATTGATCGATTGTAAATAAAAGTTCATAGTCTTCTCCTCCATTCAAAACTACAGTGGTAGAATCCAACTCAAACTCTTCACAAGTCGAAATACACAATGGATCCAAAGGTAATTTATCTTCAAATAAATTAGCACCTACTTTGGAATGCTTGCATAAATGCATCAATTCTGAAGATAATCCATCGCTAATATCGATCATAGACGTTGGTTTTACTTCCAAAGCCTTCAGCAGTTCTACAATATCTTTTCTGGCTTCTGGTTTTAATTGGCGTTCTACGATGTAAGTGTATTTTTCAAGATCGGGTTGAGCATTAGGATTCACTTTAAAAACTTCATTTTCCCTCTGCAAGACTTTCAGACCCAAAAATGCACCACCCAAATCCCCGGAAACAACCAATAAATCATTTGGCTTGGCTCCACTTCTATAGGTGATATCTTCAGATTTCACTTGCCCTATTGCAGTAATGCTTATGGTTAAACCCTTAATTGCTGAAGTCGTGTCACCACCAACCACATCGACATTATACAAATCCGCTGCAGCTGTAATCCCACTGTATAACTCTTCCAAAGCTTCTACTGTAAATCTGTTGGAACAGGCAATGGATACTGTGATTTGCTGAGCTTCAGCATTCATAGCGTACACATCGGACAAATTGACCATCACAGCCTTGTAACCTAAATGTTTAAGTGGCATATAAGCCAGATCGAAATGAACACCTTCTACCAAAAGATCTGTGGTGACAACCGTATGTTTATCGTGATTCAATACTGCAGCATCATCACCTATGCTTTTTACAGTCGAAGTGTGTTTCACTTTAAAAAACTGAGTAAGGTGATCTATTAAACCAAATTCTCCTAGCTCTGATAGTTTAGTTTTGCTGTCTTTAGTATTTTGGAACATGGGTTTTATTTTAAAAACACAAAGTTAATTAAAGGATTTTGAAACATTGAAACTATTTGTTAAGAGTCAAATTCGAAACCTAGTAATTCACAGTCCAAAAAAAGAATGGATAACTTTATTATAAACCGCCTGTTTCCTGAATTTTAGTTAGCTTTAGACAAATTGATTGCCGTTTCGATCAAAGCTAAATGAGAATAAGCCTGTGGAAAATTTCCCAGTAGGCGTTTGGTTTCAAAATCGATATCTTCACTCATCAAGCCTAAGTGATTGGAAAAACCTATCAATCGTTCAAATTGCCTTCTAGCCTCCTCCACTTCTCCTATTTTATTTAAACTGTTGATATACCAGAAGGTACAGATCGTGAATGACGAACTTGGCAAGCCGAAATCATCCTCATTTTTATAGCGATACAAGAGTCCGTCATTGGTCAAATCTTTGCCAATGGCTTTTACCGTACTAATGTATTTGGGGTCTTTAGCATCAATAAAACCATAAGATTCCATTAATAATACGGAGGCGTCCAAATCTTTGGAACCGTAAGATTGAGTAAAAGCTTGCATTTCTTCATTCCAGGCGTTTTCTAAAATATCGTTTTTGATGGCTTGTTCCAGAGTTTTCCATCTCTCGAGCTTAGAAGTTTTATTGAATAATTCTGAAATTTTAATAGCTCTATTAATAGCTACCCAACACAGTACTTTGGAAAAGGTAAAATGACGATCTTCTGTTCTAAATTCCCAAATCCCCTTATCTGGTTCTTGCCAGTGTTTGCCCACCACCCAGGCAATGCCCTTGGTAATGGTCCACAATTCTTCCTTGTTATCGGTATCATTTTTAAATTTTACCAATTCCTGATGAATAACGTCTACCAGGATTCCATAAATGTCATTTTGCTTTTGCGCATAAGCCGCATTTCCAGTTCTCACCGGCTTTGAATCTTTGTATCCGGAAAGATGAGTCAAAATCTTCTCTGTAAGTTCCTTCTCTTTATTAATGCCATACATGATTTGAAGCTTCTCATTTTTATCTGGAATCAAATCAATGATAAATTGAAGATAGCGCTTGGTCATTCTTGTATGACCGAGTTGAGAAATCACTCTCACTACCATAGAGGCATCCCGGACCCAGCAGAATCTATAATCCCAATTCCTCACTTCCCCAATAGTTTCTGGTAAGGAAGTGGTCGCCGCAGCAAGGATAGCGCCTGTTTTATCATAACTCAATAATTTAAGGGTCATTGCACTCCTCAAAATCAAATTGTTATAATTTTCAAAACGCGGAGTGTTGTCGGTCCAATTGATCCAGTAGGCTAATGTATTTTCATAATCCAAATTTATAGAATCCATGCTTGGCAACTCAATTTTTTCATTATAAGACATCAGAAAAAAAGCATCTTCAGTAAGTTTAATTTCTTCAGAATTTGCCACTGCTTCTTTTGAAAGTGACGTATACAGGAATAAAGTATCAAATTCATCCTCTTCTGTAAGAGCAACAATAAAATCTTTTTTGATATAAATCTCTGTATTGCCTAAAGCATATTCCAATTTTGGAGAGTAGTCTACTTTAAGTTTTGGTTCTCCCTTAGTAACTTTTAAATATCTTATGACTTCGGGAGGAGCATGATAAGTCTTATCATTTTTTTTATAACGAGGCAAAAAATCATACACTTCAAATGAGGCTTCTTCTGAAGTGAATTCTGTTTTTAAAATGCAAGTATCTTCAACATAAGTTTGGGTAACGGTATAGGAACCTCCAACATTGAACGCAAAGTGTCCTCCTTTCTTATCATCAAGCAATTTTGCAAATACAGAAGCTGAGTCAAACTCAGGTAAACAACACCAATCTAGTGATCCTGTTTCAGAAACTAATGCGGCCGTTCTACAATTTCCTATGATTCCGTAATTCAAGTTATTCATATGTAAAGTTTATTTAATCAAATTATCGATCTCCCTAATAAAATTAGGGGGTTGACTTTATAATAAATCTAAATTTCGGTACAAGCCCCTTAAAATTAGACCCTCTATGAGAGATTAAAATCTTATTTTTATAAAAATAAGTGAAATAATTCAACCAAAAGAATTTTTTTGAGATGAATAAAACGATAATTGTTTCGAACCGACTACCATTGCAAGTAAGCATCAATGACAATAAGCTTGAAGTCACCCCTAGTGTAGGTGGACTGGCAACAGGACTCAAAACAGTACATAAAGATGGGAATGGGATTTGGATAGGCTGGAGTGGCCTGACTAGTGAAGAATTTAATCCCGAACTAGAAGCTAAAGTCAATAAAGCTGTAACCAAAGAACAATGTGTAGCTGTAGATTTGACTCAAAATGATCTGGATCATTACTATTATGGTTTTAGCAATCGTGCCTTATGGCCTTTATTTCACTACTTTATAGAGTATACCGAATACAACCCGGAATCCTGGGAAGTCTACAAAAGCGTTAACCAAAAATTTGCTGATAAAGTCCTGGAACACGCGGAAGACGGTGACAAGGTTTGGATTCAGGATTATCAGTTATTGTTGGTTCCGGCTATGGTCAAAGCCAAGAAACCAAATATTTCAATTGGGTTTTTCAATCATATTCCTTTTCCGTCCTACGAGATTTTCAGAACCTTCCCCAAACGAAAAGAACTTCTGGAAGGCATGCTAGGCGCAGACCTTATTGGTTTTCATACCTACGACTATGAACGACACTTTTTAAGTTCGGTTAAACGGATTCTAAGCCTGGAGGTGAATTTCAATAAAGTGACTTACAACAATCGCATCATAAAAGTGGATTCTTTTCCAATGGGAATTGACTATGATAAATTTGAACAGGCCGCTTTGGACCATGACCAAATGAATGAAGATGAAAAATCTGAAATTCAAAAGCGTCTCGACCAACATCTTCAAAAGGATGACGGCGTCAAAATGATTCTGTCCATCGACAGGATGGATTACACCAAGGGGATTCCAAACAGGATCAAAGCCTTTGAATACTTTTTAAAAAAGTATCCTCAATTTCAGGAGAAGATTCGATTGATCATGCTGGCCGTCCCATCAAGGTCTCAGGTGCCTCAATATCAAAAATTAAAACAAGAAACCGACGAACTTGTTGGCAGGATCAATGGCGAATTTTCTACAGTAAGCTGGACGCCAATTTGGTACTTCTACAGAGCACTTCCCTTTGAAAATCTGATTGATCTCTACACCTCATCAGATGTGGCTTTGATAACCCCAGTAAGAGACGGTATGAATCTGGTCGCCAAAGAATATGTCGCTACACGAACCCGCAAAAACGGGGTGTTGATCCTAAGTGAGATGACAGGTGCTTCCAAAGAGTTAAATGAATCCTCACTTATTAATCCCTTCAATTACGAGGAAATCGCTGACAGCATAAAGCAGGCTCTGGAAATGCCAGAAACCGAACAAAAACAAAGAATGCAAGCTTTGCAGAAGCGTGTTTCCAGATATAGCGTAAAGAAATGGGCCAATGAGTTTATGAACTCTTTGAATCAGGTTCATAAAGTTTACCAAATCATAGAAGCCAAAAAAGTAGACAATTCAGATATAGAAACTTTCAAAACCAAAATCAAATCCAAGGAAAAGAAACTTTTGTTTCTTGACTATGATGGGACTTTGGTCAATTTTACCAACCACCCTGAAGATGCTAAACCAGATCAGGAATTATATGCTATCCTGGAAAAACTAAACTCGATTGACTCGCTAAAAATTGTGATCATAAGTGGTCGTGATAAGAAAACACTCAATGAATGGTTTGGACATACTCCATACACTTTGGTATCGGATCATGGGGTGTCGATGCGACTTGAAAACGAGCAGTGGAAAATGATGGAACGCCTCAAAACCGAGTGGATGGAAGATGTGCTTCCCGTTCTGGAAACCTTTGTCGACCGAACGCCTGGGACTTTGGTAGAAAAGAAAAAATATTCCCTGGCTTGGCATTACAGGAAAACCGATGTGGAGCTGGCTCAAAAACGACTAGTGGAAATCCGAACTGTACTCACCAGTTTTATTTCCAACACCGACTTGACTTTGCTTGAGGGCAACAAGGTCATCGAAATTAAAAGCAGTAAAGTAAACAAAGGTAGAGCATCTTCCAACCTGGCAGACCATTTTCCTTCAGACCACATTTTTGCCATAGGTGATGACTGGACCGATGAATTTATGTTTGAAGAACTCCCGGAGAAGGCACACACTATTAAAGTTGGGGTGAGAAAGACTAAGGCTAAATACTACGTGAACACTGTGGAGGAGGTGAGGTCACTCCTAAAAGCTATAGCTGAATAAAACTGAATTTATGAACAGACAACTCAAATTGATTTGGGACTTCAAAGGTCCTAATGCGGAAAAAACCGCGGAACATCATGAAATCCATCTACGGGATTTTATAAAAATGAACCCAGAATTTGATTATAAAACCGGCGTAGAAAAGATAGTTGATTTCCAGCACATCGCCTTTATGATTGTTGACGAAAAAGACATGAAACCCATCCGCGATCGTCTTAAACCTCATCGCGGGCAAGTGTATACTTCAGGTGAATAGAGTGTTTTATACCAAAAAGTTATATTTTTGAGGGTATAAAGTAGTTACAAAAAAAAAGAGAATTATATTAAGTTGAATATCCGGACTTATGCTTTAGAAACAACTAAAGAAATAAATTTGGGGAAAACAAACAGTGGGCAGTTTTATAATTGGAGAGAATATGAAAACACCCAATGGAAACTGAATACAAAAGTTCCACTTTTGATTTTCGCTTCCTCCTGGCTTGACAAAGAATATAATTTTCACAGGTTTTGTGGAGTTGTAAAACTCAAAGAAAATGATGAAAGAACACAAGAGTTATTGGACTATTCACCAAACTATATTGTTATTAACTATAAAATATCTGAAATAGAAAAGTAATTTCATCTTTGTTTCCAATCAATTCAACCCGATCGTGAGTGATTACCACTCTGAATTCTTATTTCAAATGAAAGCGGTTAAATATGATTAAATGTCCAAATTATCTTCGCATTCAATAATGAATAAACTTTAGAGCCTATTCAAATAAATCTTCGGCTTCTCCTTGTCTCAATTGAAGCAAAAACTGATTGAGTGAAGTTCCATTTATGCTTTGGGAAAGGTTGGCATCTCCAAGAAAGGTATGAGATGTGCCAGTTTTATAAAAGACTTTCCAATTGTCTAGACCATCTAAGACCTCAGATTTTAAATCCAGCAAGCCACTTTTGAATTCTGCACCACTCACAAGATTTTGCGGTGGGTAACTACAATTTTCCTGACCAAAACTATAGAAAAATGTATTGGTACCATCTTGGTAATAACTCAGAAAACCAAAATTATCTTCCGGATACATCAAAGAGGAATATTCATACACTTTTTGAATATCGTAACTATACGTTTGCTGAACAATTGTATTCAAATCTGCAGGCAAAGACGCTGATATGTCCCAAATTGATTCCCACTGCTCAACCAAACAGGACGTCAGTAAAGTTTCGTCTCTAAAAATTTGTCCGGCGTCGATGATGGCTGTCGTTGGAACATTTTCGCCTAAAACCGTTTTAAGCTGAAAATAATTGGGCATCACGCCAAATCCACCAGCACTTGATCCAGCGAAAACAATTTCTGAAAGTCCTCCATTGCTAGTAAAATAGGCATTCAAATCACTAAGTATGACACTGAAATTCGTTGCTCCAACCATGGCTTGATTGGCCGGTCCATTATTAGTAACATCGACAGATGGATTAATACCTACATGTACATCCCCAGTGGCGTAGGGCACAAAAATGAAATTCCATTCCTTAAATTGATTAACATCAGATTGCCGATTGAGCAACAAAGACTGTTCTGAAGCCAGCCTTTCATAAAAATCCTCTTCAGAAAATCGGTCGAGGTTAAAATTACAAGTAAGTCCATTGAAGCAGGCTCCTCCTCCATCCAAAAAAATAAATAATTTGTCAGAATCTGGATTTAGGATAGCTCCGTATCCCATGGATTCGGCATTTCTAGATATCATAGATTCCCTTGGGATCCAAACGGCAATATTTGTGCTGTCTGCTGCAACTTTTTGTAGAGTTAATTCATTTTCTTCCTCTACAAAAACAGGATCATCATCGCTACAACCTAAGACTAAAATTGAAAGTAATATTAATACCAGATACGTTTTCATGATCTTTTGATTTATTAACAAATAGAATATTTAAATTTAATGAAGTTAACCTTGAGATATAGGAATTTCACTAAAGAAAATTTATGTTAGCTTTTTGTAAGGTGGAATTATAGGGGTTACAGATGAATTAGTAATATTGAATGAAAATTAACTAACTATGAAAAACCTCTTAATCCTCCTACTTCTATTGTTAATTCGGCAAGCTTCAAATGCTCAAAACTTAGAACTGCAAACCTTTGGAGATGCCAAATATCATCCTGTCATTTTTTTACACGGCGGACCTGGCTATAATAGTGTTATTTTCGAACAAACGACGGCAGAGGAACTTTCTAGGAATGGATTTTTTGTGATTTCCTACGATAGACGTGGCGAAGGAAGAAATGAGGATTTGGAAGCTAACTTTACCTTTGAACAAACGTTTAGAGATTTGAATGGGATTTATAGTGATTTTAATCTTGAAAAGGCCACTCTTGTAGGTCATAGCTTTGGAGGTATTGTTGCTACTTTTTATGCTGAAGAATTCCCAGAGAAAATTGAATCTATAGTATTGGCAAGTGTGCCCATCTCAATGCAAAACACCTTTAGAACTATTATTGAATCGTCTAAAAAGATATACCAGGATAAAGAAGATAAAGTTAACTTGAGCTACATTGCTCAGCTGGAGCAAATGGACACTTTAGCTTACGGGTATGCTGCTTATAGCTTTATGCATGCTATGTCCAACGGTTTCTATTCGCCTAGTCAACCTAATTCCAGAGCCAAAGAACTTTATCAAAAAATGAAATCGGATTCTTTAGTTTTGAAATATGCTTCAAAAAACAGTTACCTGGCTCCGATGAAATTCTGGGAAAATGAGGCTTACACCAGTATTGACTTAAAAGAAAATTTGAAAATTTTAAATCAGGAAGGTATTGAGATGCATGGTATTTATGGAAAAGATGATGGATTGTATAGCGAAGAGCAAGTGAATACCATGAGAAAAATCCTGGGAGATGACAAAGTAAAATACCTGGATAATTGCTCACACAGCGTTTTTGTAGATCGCCAACAAGAGTTTATTGATGTACTGATCGGTTTAAAAAAATAGTATAATTTTTGGTAAAAGTCCAGCGCTCCTGATAGTAGTGGAAACCCCGAAAAGCAGTTTTTCTAGTGTTGTGCTGTGGAAAGCTTGACCAGCGGAAAAGCCTTTCCAGAGTTTACAATACTGCGAAACTGCTAGAGGCGTTGCAGCGAATAGCAGGGTTAAGCGCCCTAATCCTTAGAAATTATAGTTGAATCCTACGCCTAATACTTCTCTTACCTGGAAGCCTCTTACAGCATTATCGTCGTAGATGGCCTGGAAGGTAAAGTTGGCTGAAATGTATTCGTTTACACTCATCACTAAGTTAAGTGTGTAATCGATATCCACATTTTGTGGGTCTTCCAGATAATTGGAATAAAGCCCTAATACGTTACCAACCGTAATGTTCTCCATCAATTTGAATTTGACAAATGCATTGATTGATGCTCCAAACTCTGTTCGTATAGTTTTACCTTCATCTAAACCAAAGAAATCTCCGTCTACGTACCCAGGAATTGTAGTGAATCTCGAATTGGCAGTAATAATTCGACCTGTGACTGGAGAAATATTTACTCTTATATCATCACTTTGCTTCCATAAGGCACCAATACCAAGTTGTGTGAAGGCAGGTGACATAAATTGAGTCCTTAGGTCTCTGATTTGATTACCTTCTGCATCTTCACCAAAATCGTAACCTTTGTCAAACTGTGTTCTGAAATTCACAAAGCCCGAAGTGTACCACTTGGATTTATCGATTTGTCGACCTACAGTCGAGTTAATTTCTAATCGATCACTGGTTTTCCTGTAGAAATCCTGGTCTTTAGTTTTGTTGATTCCGTAGTCACCAAGAATTTTGGTATCCCACGTCCACTTTTCTTTGTTGTAGTTGATGTCGTAATTGATTACCACATTGGCAGAGTAATTACTAGTCCCACCGCCTTGCCAATCCTTATTGAAAGCCGCTTGGTTTATCAAGAATTGGAAGCTCCCTTCTGTAGTCCAGGTAGAATCTTTTTGAGTTGAAGTATCGTCATCGGTTTGTGCTTGGGTGAAGAAGCTTACAAAACAGATCATAACTAAGGTGGGGAAATATTTCATTTTTAACTTTTTTGAAGCTGCAAATGTAAATAATTAAATGAGAAAGCTTTCGTCAGATTACTGCTGATCTGAGACCTTATTTTTTAGGCTTTTTATAAAGTGGAACTGCAGAGCATGCTTCCCCATACATAATAGATTTGGCCACTGGCTGGAGTTTTTGCAAGGCCAGCAAATAAGCATTTTCTGGCACTGGCTTATTCGAACAACCTTTGATGATTACAGGTTTATCCTGATATTCTGAGAAATCTACATTTTGAAGGGCTTCCAGATAAAGTAAAGAATTGAGGAATTCTAAATTCCCAAAGACTACTTTTTTAGAAAACTCATTTAAATAAGACGTAATAAGTAAATAAGCCCAGCCAGGAATAATCGCATCGCTGGAGCAATACAAGGCCACGTAGGCGTTTTGATATTTAGACCAGTCTTGATTTTTTAAAGTTGCTCTAAAGTCTTTTTCTTTAAGAATAATGCCTTCGAACAACCAGTCTTTGATATCAATTTGCTTTCGTTCACCATGAGGATAAAAATCTTCAAGATTGAAAGTTTTGAGCGAACTTAAAGCTACTTTGTTGACGATTTCTGCCATAATTTACAACATTCCTAATTCCAGCTTTGCTTCCTCGCTCATCAATTCCTGTGACCAGGCCGGATCAAAAGTCAATTCTACTTCACATTCATTCACCCAATCCAAAGACGCTGATTTCTCTTTAACCTCTTGTGGTAAAGATTCAGCTACAGGACAGTTAGGTGATGTTAAGGTCATGAGTATTTTGACATCGTTATCCTCATTAACAAAAACGTCGTAAATAAGACCCAATTCATAAATGTCAACTGGGATTTCCGGATCATAAATCGTTTTTAAAACTCTTACAATATCTTCCCCTAATTCTTCTGTGTTTCTTTCTTCAGCCATTTGTTTAAGCTTTATTTTGTTGTTGGCTATTGTAAGCAATAGCGTACATTTTCATCTGTTTGATCATACTCACCAATCCATTAGCTCTGGTTGGCGACAAGTGTTCTTTAAGTCCAATTTCATCGATAAAACTAGTATCCGCATTCATTACATCTTCGGGTTTTTGACCTGAAAATACTCTTATAAGAATAGCAATAATGCCTTTGGTAATAATAGCATCACTATCTGCGGTATAATTTACTTGATCGTCATCCATTTCAGCATAAACCCATACTTTACTTTGGCATCCTTTGATAATGTTTTCTTCGATCTTATGCTTTTCATCGATAATTGGTAAAGATTTACCAAGTTCTATCATGTACTCATATCTTTGCATCCAGTCTTCAAACATGCTGAATTCTTCAATGATCTCTTCCTGTCTTTCCTGTATACTACTCACGTTAATCTTTCTTTTTTGCTATGATGACAATTTCGCTATCTTTATTTTTAAAATTTAGTATCTGCTTTGAGTTTTCAAATTGGGTTACGGAAGCTGCTTTTTGAAAAAATAAATTTTCAAACTCCATAGCATCTTCGCAATACATCTTAGTAGCTGAAGCATAACCTAAGTCTAGCTTTTCTCCATCCAATTCATAACTGAAATTATAATTATTACAACCAGAATATCCTGATATTGTTGAGTTTCCTGGATTCACTTTTAAAGTAAGTCCTGCATCTGAAACATCTTTATCACCAAGTTGAGTAATTACATAATCCTGAGCTAACAATTCATCAGATGTCATTCTACCTTGTGTTAAAGCTTTACAGGAGCCCAGTAAAAAAACAATCGACAATAACATTATACTCACTTGGACCTTTAAAAATTGTTTCATAATAACATTGATTTTGCTTTCTTCAAAGCAGTTATAAAAGAGTCTATTTCTTCTTTGGTGTTGTAAAATGAAAAAGAAGCACGAACAGTTCCAGGAATTTTGTAAAATTCCATAATCGGTTGCGCACAATGATGCCCTGTTCTTACAGCGATTCCCATTTTATCTAAAAGCGTTCCTATATCATAAGGGTGGAGTCCTTCAATATTAAAGGATAATACAGCTGTTTTGCGATCTGGAGTTGTTCCATAAATTTCTACTCCTTCAATCTTTTCAATTTCTGAAGTCGCGTATTTCAATAGTTCCATTTCATATGCTGCAATCGCATCAAAACCAATTGTATTCATATAATCTAAAGCTGCCCCAAAAGCAATTCCTCCGGAAATGTTCGGAGTTCCGGCTTCAAATTTATGGGGCAAACCTGCGTAGGTAGTTTTTTCAAAAGTGACTTCAGAAATCATTTCTCCTCCACCTTGATAAGGCGGAAGCATATTTAGAAGGTCTTCTTTACCATATAACATCCCTACACCTGTAGGACCACAAATTTTATGAGCAGAAACCGTATAATAATCAACATCTAGAGCTTGTACATCTGCTTTGATGTGTGGAGCGGATTGCGCTCCATCTATCAATACTTTTGCACCAACCGCGTGTGCTAGATCAATAATTTCCTTCACAGGATTGATAGTTCCTAAGGCATTGGACACGTGATTGACAAAAACCAACTTCGTATTCTCATTCAAAAGTTCTTTATAAGTATCCATTTCCAATTCCCCTTTATGAGACATTGGGATAACCTTTAACTTTGAACCGGTCTTTTGACATAGCATTTGCCAAGGCACAATATTGGAATGGTGCTCCATCGCAGAAACCAGAATTTCATCTTCTGGCTTTAGAATGGAGGCATATCCATTGGCCACCAAGTTAATACTATGTGTAGTTCCTGCCGTCAAGATAATTTCATGAGCAAATTCAGCATTGAAATGCGCTCTCACTTTTTCTCTGGCACCTTCATAAGCATCTGTTGCTATTTGAGACAAAGAATGTACACCTCTATGGATGTTTGCATTTTTATTTTCATAGTAATCAACAATACAATCGATTACTTGTGTAGGCGTTTGTGAAGTCGCCGCATTATCAAAATATACGAGTGGTTTTCCATTAATTTCTCTACTTAAAATTGGAAAATCCTTGCGTATCTTTTTTATATCTAAAATTTGTTCAGAAGTATTCGTCATTTTCTTTTCGTTTATTTCACTTCTAAACAAGTTGACTGAATTGAAATCTTAAAGATTGAACCCAAGTTCAACGCCTAGCTTCAATGCAATTTGTTTAGTTATTCTTTTTTTTATTTCTGGAATTTTTACGCTATCCAAGACATTATTTGCAAAAGCAAACATCAATAATGCTCTGGCTTCTTTTTTCGGAATACCACGCGACCTCATGTAGTAAAGAGCCTCATTATCCAATTGTCCAATCGTACAACCGTGGCTGCATTTCACATCATCTGCAAAAATTTCAAGCTGTGGTTTTGAGTTACATGTCGCCGTATCATCAATGATGATGTTGTTGTTACTTTGAAACGCATTTGTTTTCTGAGCTATTCTGTCTACCAAAACATTTCCATTGAAAACGCCTACAGATTTTTCAGAAAAAATTCCTTTGTAATCCTGATGGCTTTCGCAGTTGGGTTGTGTATGATGAACCAAAGTATTGTGATCCACATGCTGCTTTCCTTCCAGAATGGTCACTCCTTTCAAAATAGAATTACAATTCTCACCGTGCTGATAAAACTTCAGATTATTTCTTGTGATTTTACCTCCCAGAGAAAACGTATGCATGGAGCAAATGCTATCTCTTTCCTGTTTGATGAAAGTATTATCAATCAAAGAAGAGGATGTTTTATCATTCTGAATTTTATAATAATCCACCTCAGCATTTTTACCAACATAAACTTCTGTTACAGAGTTGGTCAGCACAGGGTGCTCAGTCAAACTTTGATGTCTTTCTATAATTTGTACATGGGCACCTTCTTCAGCAATGATTAAATTTCTTGGCTGTACCATTAAAGCAGCTTCATTACTGGTGAAGAAATTCATCACCTGAATAGGTTTTTCAGCTACAACATTTTTAGGTATTCTGATGTAAGCTCCTTCTTTTGCAAAAGCGGTATTTAAAGAAGACATGCTTTCCTCAGGCACTATCTTATTAAAATACTTATCAATAACTGGCTTGTACTTTTCTTTATCTAAAGCAGAAGACATCAAACAAGCATCAAGCTTATCGTGAGTCGTTCTCGACAAATGCGAAGAATAAATACCATCTACAAAAACGATAGTATAAGTATCTATATCGTGAATCAAGTATTTTTTAATGTCTTTGTAATCTATGGCATCTTCTTTTTTGGGGAAAATGCTATAATCTTCTTTCAGTATAGAATTGAGCGATGTATACTTCCAAGCCTCCAGCTTTTTGGTAGGAAAGCCAGTTTGCTCAAAGAATTTTATCGCTTTATTTCGTACTTGATGGATGTCATTCTCCAAATCCACATGCTCTTCAAAAGCAAGATAGGAGGACATTAATTTTTCTTTAAGTTCCATAATTTAAAATCGTTTTGGTTCTTATGAAGGTGTTATGAGGACATTTCTGCACGTTCCTCTTTGAGCCAATCGTAACCTCTTTCTTCAAGCTCTTTGGCTAGCTCTTTACCTCCAGATTTTACTATTTTACCATCCATCAATACATGTACAACATCAGGAATTACATAATCCAGTAAACGCTGGTAGTGAGTGATCACTAGCGTAGCGTTATCTTTCGTCTTAAGTCTGTTTACACCGTCAGAAACGATACGTAAGGCATCGATATCGAGCCCCGAATCCGTCTCGTCAAGAATTGCCAATTTTGGCTCTAACATAGCCATCTGGAAAATTTCATTTCTTTTCTTTTCACCACCAGAAAAACCTTCATTAAGAGATCTGGAAAGAAATTTTCTATCCATCTCCAGTAAAGCAGATTTTTCTCTGATTTTCTTCAGCATTTCATTCGCTGGCATATCCTTTTGACCTCTCGATTTTCTTACTTGATTGATCGAAGTTTTTATAAAATTGGTCACAGAAACACCAGGGATTTCAACCGGATATTGGAAAGATAAAAAGATTCCTTTATGTGCTCTTTCTTCCGGAGATAATTCAGAAATATTAGCTTTTTCAAAAAGTATATCCCCTTCTGTAACTTCAAAATCTTCATTTCCTGCGATCACAGAAGCCAGTGTACTTTTACCAGATCCATTTGGACCCATAATAGCATGCACTTCTCCAGGATTAATTTCAAGGTTGATTCCCTTTAGTATTTTTTCACCTTCTACGCTGGCGTGTAAATTTTTTATCTTTAACATATCTTATTCTTATTTATCTAATCTTAAACCATCATCATTTGATGAAGGCTTCACGTTTATTATATTTTGAATATCTATAACTTGTGGCCAAGCATCTTTTTGTGGATTTTCTTTAATATCAACTTTGAGTGTAACATCAAAGGAAGCAAATGGATCTGAATTGATTTCTTTTACCTGAGCAACTAAATCTTTGGCTCTGGAATTCATGACCACACCGTAAATAATTTCTTTATTTTTAAACACCGCCACTGAATCACTGTAAATAAATTCTCCTGAAACAGTGTTTAATTCTAAATCAGATTCAGTTTCAACCAATTTTTCATCTGAATCTGACGTTTTAGAATCAGATTTACATGATCCTAAAATCAAAGAAAATATTGAAATTATAAAAAGACACTTTTTCATAATTTTTTATCCAACAGAGCCTTCTAAAGAAATTTCAAGTAATTTTTGAGCTTCTACAGCAAATTCCATTGGTAATTTGTTCAAAACTTCTTTGCTAAATCCATTGACAATTAGAGCAATTGCTTTTTCAGTATCAATTCCTCGTTGGTTACAGTAGAAAATCTGGTCTTCACCAATTTTACTTGTCGTTGCTTCGTGCTCAACTTGAGCGGTTTTATTTTTTGCTTCAATGTATGGGAATGTGTGGGCTCCACACTTGTTACCCATTAACAATGAATCACATTGAGAGAAATTTCTTGCATTCTCAGCACGCTTGTTGATTTGCACTAAACCTCTGTAACTGTTTTGAGATTTTCCTGCAGAAATACCTTTTGAAATAATTGTACTCTTAGTGTTTTTACCAAGGTGAATCATTTTAGTACCTGTATCTGCTTGCTGGAAATTATTAGTGACAGCAATTGAATAAAATTCTCCGGTAGAATTATCTCCCTTCAAAACACAGCTAGGATATTTCCAAGTTACTGCAGAACCAGTTTCAACTTGTGTCCAGCTTATTTTGGCGTTTTTCTCACAAAGGCCACGCTTGGTTACAAAATTATATACTCCACCTTTACCTTCCTTATTTCCAGGATACCAGTTTTGAACTGTTGAATATTTGATTTCTGCATTATCTAAAGCTACCAACTCTACAACGGCAGCGTGCAATTGATTTTCATCTCGCATAGGAGCTGTACAGCCCTCTAGATAACTAACGTAACTAGAATCTTCTGCAATCACCAGTGTTCTTTCAAACTGACCAGTATTTGCTTGGTTAATTCTAAAATAGGTTGATAATTCCATTGGACATCTCACCCCTTTTGGAATGTAACAAAAAGAGCCATCGCTAAATACTGCAGAGTTTAACGCAGCAAAATAATTATCGGTATGTGGTATAATACTCCCTATATATTTCTTCACTAATTCAGGGTGTTCCTTAATTGCTTCAGAAATGGAACAAAATATAATTCCTTTCTCTGCTAAGGTCTTTTTGAATGTTGTGGTTACAGAAACTGAATCCATAACGACATCCATAGCCACACCAGCTAATTTCTTTTGCTCATCAATAGAAATACCTAACTTTTTAAAAGTCTCCAGCATTTCAGGGTCGACCTCATCTAAACTATCATACTTAGGTTTTGAACTTGGAGCTGAATAGTAAGAAAGGGCTTGATAATCGGGCTTTTCGTAACCGATATTTGCCCAATTAGGCTCTTTCATAGTCAGCCAGTGCCTGTAAGCTTCTAGTCTCCATTGTGTCATCCAATCTGGCTCTCCTTTCTTTTTGGAAATACCAATAACCACGTCTTCATTCAGTCCTGGAGGAAACGTATCCGATTCCATTTCTGTATAAAAACCGTACTCGTATTCTTTATTTTTTAATTCTTTCTCTAATTCTTGTTCTGTATAAGCCATAATCTCTTGTTTTAATTAAAGTGAAAAACTTTCACCACAACCACATGTTCTCTGTGCGTTAGGATTATTAAATACAAATCCTTTTCCATTCAACCCTCCAGAATATTCTAGAGTGGTTCCAATTAAGTATAAAAAACTGCTTTTGTTGATAACGATTTTCACCTCATTATCTTCAAAAAGTTTATCCTCGTCGTTCTGGGCTTGATCAAAATTCAGATCGTAAGATAACCCAGAGCATCCGCCGCTTTTTACTCCAACTCTTACAAAGTGATTTTTGACATTATAGCCTTCTTCACCCATAAGATTAGTTATCTTTTGCTTAGCCTCTTCGCTAACTTTAATCATATTTAAGTGGATTAATTCTAAATTAGATACAAATATATAATTAATGAATTATTTTTACAAGTTATTTAACGAAATAATTTGCAATTTTCACCTTCAATTTTTCTTATTTTAAAGGAGTTTAAGGCTTTTTTTTAAACCAAAAAACCAGCTTATGCTGGTTTTTTGGTTTTGGAGAATTATAAGCTCTATTCAGCTAAAACCTTTTGAGCATTTTCTATAGAAGAATTAATAGCAGCTTTCATTTCTTCAGCTGAATTGTATTGCATCTCCAATAATTCCACCTTCGCCTTTATGCTATCTTTGTCTTTAGCCTGTAAACCAGTGTTAATCTCCGTTCTTGAAAAAGAAGAGCTAAAGTTTTTCATCCAAGACATCATCAAATCGTGGGCATTTTGTAAATCTACAATGGCAGCAGCATGCTTTCCTACCAACTGAGTATTCACTTCTTCTGCGCTTTCTAGTTCTTCTTTTTCACTTTCAAGCTCAGTAATCAAACTGTTGATCTTACTCATTTGAGGCATCACATCATCATGAATTTGAATAGTTTGCTTCATTTGAGCATCAAATGCTTTAGCTTCTGTAGACTCCTCCTTTTGCTGACAAGAAAAAGAGATAAACACCATACCTACTAAAATGGATTTTAAAATAAATTTCATATTATTAAATTTTTTAAATGATTTCAAATTGCTTACCAGGCAATGGCCTTACAAGACCTCCCAATTCCAAATTAAGAAGAATTGAAGAGAGTTTATGGGTTGGTAAACCGCAAACCAAAGATAACGCATCAATTTCTGCTTTACCAATTTCTGTGAGTTTTTGTACTACTAATTTTTCATCATCAGTAAGGGATATAAATAACTGGGTTTGGGTATTCTTTTTTTTGGTGTCTATATCCCAGTTGAGATTATAAACCAAGTCGGCAGCAGAGGTAATCATCTGCGCTTTTTGCTGTTTGATGAGCATGTTACAGCCCTTACTGAATTTGTCTTGAGGACGGCCTGGGACTGCAAAAACTTCTCGGTCGTAAGAATGAGCTATATCTGCCGTCACCAGAGAGCCTCCCTTTTCTGCACTTTCAATAACGATAGTCGCTTCGCTAAGCCCTGCAATAATCCGGTTTCTACTCAAGAAATTATTACGATCGAAGGTATCGTCGCTGCAAAAGTCTGTGAAAAAACCACCATTATTTTCTATCGAAGACACGTATTTCTGATGGACTTTGGGATAAATTTGATTCAACCCATGAGCCACACATGCTATGGTTTGAAGATTGAACTTGATAGCTGCTCTATGCGCTACAATGTCGGTTCCATAGGCCAACCCGGAGACGATTACTGGATTGAGTGGGGCCAAATCTTCTATCAATTGCTCACAAAAGGCAATCCCATGAGTTGTGACTTGACGGGTGCCTACTATACTCAAAACAGGTTTGTTCTTAAGATTTATGTTCCCTCTAGAAAATAAAAGTATAGGACTATCTATGCATTGTTTTAACCGCGAAGGATAGTCTTCGTCCTTAAAATAACTAAGCTTTATATTATTGCTTTGAATGAAGTTGAGCTCATCTTCTGCTTCTTTCGTTATAGCAGAATCTCTTAATGTTTTTATTCGCTTACTTCCAATCCCATCCAGTTCTTTTAAGTCGTTTGTACTGGCTTGAAATAAGGCTGTTGCACTGCCAAAATGCTGAAGAAGTTTTTTCGCATTGATATGACCAATCCCTGGCATTTTATGCAACATCAGTAAATAAAGAAGTTCCTGTTCTTGCATCTTTAAGCTTATTAAACCTTAATTATTGTCTGCTGGCTTGTCTTCTTCAGTAGACTTTTTTTTCTTTTCTTCTTTGATAGATTGCTCTTCCACTATCTTTTTAGAAGGCTCTTTTTCAAAAGATTTTCCTAGATACACCAATTTTGATTCTGGTTCTACTTCAATAGATTTTGAGTCATTTGGTAATATATCGAGTTTCCCATCTGGTTTTTTGATAAACAAAGGGATTATTTCAGACTCCACTTTGCTCAATTCAATTAAGCCTTGAAAATGATCATTGGAGTTTAAATCTATTTCATGGATCTCTGGATATTTTCTCGTTAGATTAACCAATTTAATATAGTCGTCGGTTTGTGAAAACAAACCATCTTCTGGATTATTTTCTGGATCTTCCATTTCTTCTGAAGATATCACGCGAAAGGTTCCTTGTTCTCCAAATTGTTTCGCAAAGTTTTCAATAGCCTTTTTATTAACGGCCGTATTACCTGTTAAGGCCATTAAGTACCCCACATCACTCAACTCGATATTATCAATTAAATCGTCGGAATAGATATTGGCATTGATGGCATCTAGACCCATCACTTTAGCTTTATCTATGTTGCTTTTATTATTATCAACAATTACCACATGCCTTTCATTATCCATTAAATATTTGGCTATGAGTCTTGAAAATGAGGATGAACCTACAATTAGAATTCCCTGAGAATCTCTCAAAAACACACCGACTAGTTTCGCAAAGGGTCTCGCAGTAGTTGCATTCAGTAGAACAGTTCCCAAAACAATGATGAATACCAATGGCGTTATCAATTCAGCATTGGGAACTTCTTGCTCTACAAGTTTGAGCCCGAAAAGTGAAGCCACACCTGCAGCAACAATACCACGAGGTCCTACCCAACTTATAAAAAGTTTTTCATTGGTCGCTAAAGTCGAATTATAACTGCTTAAAAATACACCGAGCGGCCTAACAACAAAAACTACAACAGCAAACAGAATTAAAGTTTCCCAATTGATCACTAACAGCAAATTATCCAAATTGATATTTGCTGACAGTAAAATAAAAAGTATAGAGATAAGTAAAACACTTAAAGATTCTTTGAAGTAAAGTAAATCCTTCAGATTTGGCAAATTGGTGTTTCCCATGATAATACCCATAATTACCACAGCAAGAAGTCCGCTTTCATGCGCAAAATGATCTGCTAAAACAAAAACACCTAAAACTGCAGCCAGGGTGACTACGTTTAGTAAATAATGAGGAATAATTTTAGATTTGATTGAAACCGCCAAGGCTTTAGCAAATGTAAAACCGAACGTAAAACCAAATAAGACTATCTTACCAAACTCGATCAAAACAGTAGATGTAACTGCTTCTCCCCCGCCGGCAGAAATAAATTCAAATACCAATACAGCAACCAAGGCTCCAATAGGATCAATCAAAATTCCTTCCCATTTTAAAATCGTAGAAACGTCTTTCTTAAGAGGTATATTTCTTAGAATTGGTGTAATAACGGTGGGTCCGGTAACAATGATGAGTCCTGAAAATAAAAGAGAAATTTGCCAGCTTAATCCCAGTATCCAGTGAGCTGCCATTCCTGCTCCAACAAAGGTAATCACCACAGCGACAGTAATTAATTTAACAATAACTGGACCAACGTTCAAAATCTCACCTCGTCTTAAAGTAAGGCCACCTTCAAAAAGAATAATCCCTATAGCAAGTGAAACAAAATAGAACAAACTTTCTCCAGGAAACAAGCCAGTCTCACCATTCCATATAGGTTCTATAAGCTTGGATCCATCCTCAGTATACAAAGAAGCAATAGGACCTACCAGTAGGCCTATTAGAATTAATGGTAAAATTGCCGGGATTTTGAAACGCCAAGCAAACCATTGCGCTAAAATTCCTAATATAATTATACTCGCTAGTTCAATCATAAAATATTAGATTTGAGTCGTTAAAAATAGCATAATCTAGAAGACTCAGATTCCAAAGTTAAGACTCTTTTAGTACTTTGCTGCTAAAATAGAGCTTATGACCTTATATCCTATAGAAACTGGAAATTTTAAACTAGATGGAGGTGCCATGTTTGGCGTTGTGCCAAAATCGCTTTGGCAACGAACAAATCCAGCAGATTCTAATAACATGATAGACATTGCCGCAACCAGTTTGTTGATTGAAAATGGTAAGCAACTTATTCTAATCGACACAGGTTTGGGGAACAAACAAAGTGATAAATTCTTTAGTTACTACTATAGATGGGGGGAACACACTTTGGATAAGTCACTGAAAAAATATGGATTCCATAGAGATGATATCACCGATGTGTTTATGACTCACCTGCATTTTGATCACTGTGGAGGTAGTATTCAATGGAATAAAGATAAAACAGGTTACGAACCTGCCTTTAAAAATGCAAAGTTCTGGACTAACCAAGAACATTGGGATTGGGCGACTAATCCTAACGATAGAGAAAAGGCTTCTTTCATAAAGGAGAATTTGATTCCCATGCAGGAATCAGGACAACTCAACTTTTTGAAAAGATCAAAAAATAGACACTTTTACGAGAATATGGGATTTGAAGTCCTGTTTGTAGATGGACATACGGACAAACAAATGATTCCAATCATTGATTACAAAGGAAAAAAACTCGTTTTTGCTGCGGATTTGCTCCCAACAGCTGGCCACATTCCGCTGCCTTATGTTATGGGTTTTGACACAAGGCCTTTAAAAACTTTAGATGAGAAAAAGCTTTTTCTTGATGAGGCAGTTGCAAACGACTACTATCTTTTCCTTGAGCATGATGCTCATAATGAAGTGATCAATCTGCAACATACTGAAAAAGGCGCTAGATTAAATTCAACATTTAAGTTTTCAGAACTTTTTACCAACTAAATTAAATATAACCATGAATATTAAATTTTTAAAGATTGGGGGCTTATGCTTTTTGATATCTAGCTTTTTACTCAGTTGTGCAAGTGGACCAAAAATCAATTCAAAGCCTATTCCCAATTTACAAAACGTAAGTGAAAAGACTGAAGCCCTGACAGATGATGAACTTCAGTATTGGGGAAGTCAAGACTTGTCATATGACACCATTCCAGGAATGAGTGTGGATAGGGCGTATCAAGAACTTATTAAAGATTACAACGGGAAAACAATTATCGTAGCTGTGCTGGATAGTGGGGTCGATATAGAACATGAAGACCTGGAAGGAGTGGTGTGGACCAATATTAATGAAATCCCCGATAATGGAATTGATGATGACAACAATGGATTTGTAGATGACATCCATGGCTGGAATTTTCTTGGCGATGTTACAAAGGAAAATTTAGAGTATACGAGAATAGTAAGAGATTACAAAGATCAATTTAAAGATAAACTCGCAAGTGAAATAGGTACAGACCGTCTAGAAGAATTCAAAATGTATAGAGCTGCAAAAGCAAAGTACGATGAAGAGCTGGCAAAAACTGATAAGAGTATCAATAGATATGTAATGATGAATAATCAATTACAGGAAGCCGAAGAAAGCCTGAAAATTGAACTTGAAGTGAATAAACTTACAGTTGAAAATGTAACGGCTTTCAAACCACAGGATGATACATCTTTAAATCAAAAAATGCTGTTGCTGAATGTAATGAATAACATTGATGAGGATATTCAAAATATTCAGAACCAACTCGCTGAAGCCATGGAGTATTTTGGAGATAAAACGAAATATCATCTAAATCTGGACTTAAATGCAAGGGCAGAAAGCCTAGGTGATGATGCTAATGATTTTTCGACCAAAATTTATGGAAATAATAAAGTAAGTGGACCAAATGCAGACAAAAAAGAAGCAAAGCACGGTACACACGTCGCTGGAATCATAGCAGCCAGCAGAAAAAACGATAAAGGGATAAAAGGTGTTGCAGATAATGTTTTAATTATGCCCATCAGAGCGGTCCCTGATGGAGATGAGTATGACAAAGACATCGCACTTGGAATTCGTTATGCTGTTGACAATGGAGCAAGCATCATCAACACATCCTTCGGAAAATACTTTTCTAGCCATCCTGAATGGGTGATGGATGCCATCAAATACGCTGAAAAAAATAATGTTCTCATTGTAAACGCAGCTGGTAATGAAGGTATAGATCTAGATGAAAAGCGTGTTTACCCCAATGATGAAACACCTGAAAATCCAGCAAATTTTGTTGACAACTTCATCAATGTAGGTTCGATAACTTCTCAATATGGAGGGAATTTAGTCTCTGGATTTTCTAATTATGGAATAAACAGTGTCGATATATTTGCGCCTGGGTCGTCCATATATGCAACAACCCCTTTGAATACTTATGAATTCTTGCAAGGTACTTCGATGGCAGCCCCAAATGTTGCTGGAGTAGCAGCTATGGTAAAATCTTTGTTCCCAAAACTTAGCGCTTCACAAGTCAAACAAATCCTGATGGAATCCGGATTGAGTACGAACCAGGAAGTGATTCTCGGTGGAGACCCTCAAAATACTGAAGTCTTCAGTGAAATTTCAGTTTCAGGAAATATGGTAAATATGTATAACGCTATTATATTAGCTTCTAAAACCAAATAAACATGATTAAAAACACTTTTACATTTATGATGTTGATTTCAATATCAACACTCTTTGCACAAAACAACACCGGCTATTGGCAACAACATGTTGACTATGAAATGCAGGTTGATTTTGACGATAAAAATTATCAATATGAAGGCGATCAGGAACTGGTTTATACCAACAATTCCCCAGATACGCTTAATAGAGTTTTTTATCACATGTACTTCAACGCATTCCAGCCAGGGAGTGAAATGGATGTAAGATCCAGAACTATACAAGATCCGGATGGTAGAGTTAGAGATCGTATTTCTAAACTAAGTGATGAAGAAATAGGATTTATGAGAGCAAAATCGTTGAAGCAAGATGGAAAAGACTTAAACTACAAACTTGTAGGAACAGTTTTGGAAGTTGAACTCGCTGAGCCTATTTCACCTGGAGAATCAACTACATTTGAAATGGAATTTTTAGGCCAGGTTCCTGTACAGATAAGAAGATCTGGAAGGAACAACGCTGAAGGGGTTGAATTGTCTATGACACAATGGTACCCTAAAATGGCTGAATATGACTTCGAAGGGTGGCATGCAGATCCTTACATAGCAAGAGAATTCCATGGAGTTTGGGGTAATTTTGATGTAAAAATCACAATTGACAAAGATTTTGTCTTAGGAGGATCTGGTTATATTCAAAATCCAAACGAAGTTGGCTATGGTTATGAAGATGAAGGCGTAAAAGTAAGACGTAGAGGGAAAAAGTTGACCTGGCACTTCGTTGCTCCAAATGTTCATGACTTTACGTGGGCTGCAGACAAAAATTACATTCATGACCAAATCACTGGGAATGATGGTACAACTCTTCATTTCTTATATAAAGACAATGAAGACATAAAAGAGAACTGGAAGAATTTACAATCCAAAACAGCTGAGCTTTTGGATTATTTCAATGAGTATATAGGTCCTTACCCATACGATCAATATTCTGTGATCCAGGGTGGTGATGGAGGTATGGAATACGCCATGTGCACACTTATTACTGGTGAAAGGGAATTTGGAAGTCTTGTAGGAGTTACTGCTCACGAAATGGCACATGCCTGGTTTCAGCATGTTTTAGCAACAGACGAAGCTCAGCATGAATGGATGGATGAAGGATTCACCTCATATATTTCTGGCCTTGCGATGAACGAAGTGATGGATCGAAATAGAGAAAATCCTACTGCTGGCAGTTATAGAGGCTATGTGAGTTTGGCAAATTCTGGATATGAGCAGGCTCAATCTACTCATGCAGACCGCTATGAATACAATCAGGCTTACGGAACTTCAGCTTATTCTAAAGGAGCTGTATTTTTAGGCCAACTCGGTTATTTAATTGGTAAAGAAAACTTACAGGAAGTCTTAAACAGATATTTTGATGAATGGAAATTTAAGCATCCAACACCAAATAATTTTATTCGTGTCGCTGAAAAAGTAAGCGGTGCAGAACTTAGCTGGTATCTTAACGATTGGACGAGAACTACCAATACCATTGACTATGGTATCAAAGATGTAAGTGTTGATGAACAATTAACAATTGTAACTTTAGAGCGCATAGGCCTTACGCCAATGCCGCTAGAAGTGAAAGTTGATTTTAAAGGAGGAAATTCAGAGACCTATTATATTCCACTTCGCATTATGAGATGGGAAAAACCTAATGCAGGTGAAATTGTTGACGACTGGGCTTGGGCATATCCAACATATGATTTAGAGATTCCTACATCACAATACGGAATTGAAAAAATTGAAATTGATCCTTCACAATATATGGCAGATGTCAATCGCGATAATAACGTTGAGGTTTTAGAAGAAGAATAGGAAGCAATTCCAGATTCTAAAGAAGCTGTCTCAAAATATCTAAATTGTCACCTCGAACTTGTTTCAAGGTCTTAAATTAATTTGATTATCAAGATTAATAGAGATTCTGAAATAAATTCAGAATGACAAAAAATAGATTTTGAGACAGCTTTTTTTAATTTCCTTTGATCAATTTAAAACTTTGCTCCTCATGATCTGAGGATAGTTTTACAATATAAATCCCTTCCTCAACATTAAAGTCTTCAATGCTGAACGTTGACACAGTACCTAATTTTTCAGAATAGATCTGTTGCCCAATCATGTTAAAAATGTTGATTTCGCCATTAGTAATATCAGCTAATCCATTTATACTAAAAGATGATTTTGTCGGATTTGGATAAATTTTGACTTCAGAAAAAAGCGATTCTGGAGTTGATAAGTTGACCGGCGTTAGTTTCAGAGAAAATCTGTTTCCATCTACAGAGCCTGCAACCGAAGAATTGACATTAAATGAATAGGTTTGGTTTGACTCGGACAAAAGGGTTTCAATTTCCAGATAATGATCTATTAGATAAACGTCGGTATCAAACGAATCTGAAAACTCGAAATTCAAAGTATAATTTTCCCTTCGATATTGATTGATATAAAGCGGTAAAATCTCTTCAGCACCTGGCATATTCCTTCTTTCTAAAGCGACCAGATTTTGATCTATAGCTCTGGTAAGGTTTTCGTCCACATTTTTAAGCTTTGTGATATCATCATTAGCAGAGTTTGAAAACCTACTCCCAAAATTAATTCGAAGAGCATCTGAAGGAGTGCTTCCAGCATTATAAGAAACCTTATTGAAAAGCTGAATGTTTAGAAATTGCTCATCAGAATCAGAAAGAATTTGTGTCTGAGGGTTTAAAGTAACTGCTTTATCGCTTTCCGAAAAGTTGACTTGAGTGACAGAATTATCATCTATAGTTTGAACAAATACAGCCTGCATTGGTTGAAGGTATTGGTTAGCTTCAGAATTCGAAGAATTGCTACCAGAGGGTAATTCCACAACAACAAAAGCCCCTCTACCCCCAGGCTGGTTCAAATCCTGAATTCCACCCAATTTTGGATCCCAAACATAGTAAACATCTTTTCTGATGTTTATAGAATTTGCTAATACAGAATTCATATCTACCTGAGCGTGGTAGGGATTCCCCACTAAACTAAATCCGTTTTTGGTTTGTGACAAATCGGTAGTCGTGTAGTCCCCGGTCACAAGCTCACCCTTGGCTCTAAGTATTGTGGCCGTTGGCGCTGCCAAATTTGAGTAAATATTAATAGTCCTATCACCTCTTACGAGTAACATGTAAGGGTTTCCTGCTTTTAGCCGATTGACATTAGTGTTATTTATGGGATTGAAATCTCTCTGTTGATGATCATAAGTAAACAGGGATGCATTCCCTGATGGATTAAAATCGAATCCATTTTCACCATCCTGCTCCAGATAAGCCGGACCACTACCAGGATTTAATCCTGTAATATGTGTTCCATAACCTTCATCTATATCCTCATCAAAGTAGCTGTCTGCATTTTCCTGCCAGTTTTTATGAATGGAAGTTGAAGTCGTGACTGAAGGACTAACTAATCGATTCGCCCTCCTAGCAGGATAGCACTGTTCAGTTTGAACGTTTCCTGAAATTTCTCCAAGGACCTCACCAACCTGAGCTGTTCTATTGGTTTCAAAATCACACCTTAGGTATAGATTCCCTTTAGTTTTAAGCTGACCTGCGTCTACATACAAGTTACCGAAAACTTCAATCTCGTCCTTTATATGTATTGTTGATGAGTTTGAAATACGTAAGTTGTTATAAACCCCTTCCTCTTTGATAAACTGAGTGGAACTCCCGTTCAAAACTAACTCTCCTTCACCAAGAATTCGGCCATTATTCTCAATGTTTTTTGTGACAAATAACTGAAAAGATGGATTTATTGATAACGTAATGTTTTGATCAATTTCAAGTGAATTTATCTGAAAGGAAACATCTAAAATTGCATTAGCCTCTATAATAACTTTGGAAGTGGAAGTAGGTAAATTATGATTTTTCCAGTTTTGAGGGTTACTCCAGCTTCCACTGGAAATAAAAACAGACTCCTGTACACTTTTAGATGCATCTAAGCCTGACTGAGAATAACATGTGAAGTTTACACTTGCTAAAATTGAAAAAAGAAATATTGAAATTATTTTACTCAAGGATTTTTAAAATTTGAGCAAAAATATGGGCTAAGCTTGACGATTTATGTAGAATAAGTTCGAAATCAATGTGATAGAAATCTTTTTAATAATTCAGATAGTACTTACTTGTTTAATTTTTGATTCACATTTTAACTAAAAAATCCACTTGGCTGACCAAGTGGATTTGTGTTTATTTGAGAGAAAAGTTTATCTATTTTCTCACTTTTTTAATCCCTAGATAACCGCCTACAGCAAGTCCTAGCGCAATTAAGCCATTAATGGGAGCTACAGGTTCGTCATCTACATCGTCTGTGAAACCTATATCACCAAGTCCTTGTCCATAACTGGTTGTACTTACTAAAAGTAGAGCAACGATGATAAGTAATGCTATATAGTGTGAATTTTTGAGTTTCATAAGACTATTGTTTTATCAATTTGAAGGTTCTTTCGCCTTGATTGGTTTTTAATTTGACTAGATATACGCCGGCACTTCCATTGAAATTTGTAATCTCAGTTGTAGATTGGTTTTTAAGATCTGTTTTGTAAACCTGCTGACCTATCATGTTATAAATCTCAATCTTCGCATCTTCTCCTAAGTTTGCTCCACTTATTCTAAAACTACCTTTGGTTGGATTTGGATATAAACTTGCCTCTACAAGAGCTTCCTCAACTGTTGATAAACTGATTGGTTCAAATACAAGGCTGAATCGATCTGATGCTGTGGATTCTGAAATCGACTCGTCCACTGTAAACGTATAAGTATAAGCAGCGGTAGTGATTCCCTGAGTTTCATTTAAATACTTGTCCTCAATAAAGACTTTAGTATTCAAGTTATCGGTCAGGTCGAATTTCATCACGTAAGCCTCTCTTCTATATTGATTGATGAACAATTCCAAACGCTCTTCTGTTTCAGGAAATGGTCGTCTTTCGATCGCTGAGTAACTATTGCCTTCGACTCTTGCTAGGTTTTCATCCAAATTAGTAAGTTTTGGTGAATCATCTTCAGAAGTCGCACTAAATGATTTATCAAAATTAATTCTCAAACCGTCGGATGGTGTTTCTCCAGAATTATAAGAATCTGAATCGAATAACTGAATATTGATGTATTCTGACTGAGACAAAGATTTAGTTCGCGTTTGTACTTGACTTACGGCCTTGTGAGATTCTTGGAAATTAATTATTGGAGCAGTTGTTTCTGTTCCGGTTATTACAAAGGCGGCCTGCATTGGTTGTAAGAATTGATTAGTAAAACTTGGCTCATCTGCTAAGCCCCCATCACTCAAAGAACTTGAATTATTTGTTAGATCAAAAGTCACATAAGCCCCTCTACCATTAGCACCTCCTATAGCTGGATTCCAAATGTAATATTGAGTTGTAGATAGATTCGTTGAAGCTGCAAGGACTGAGTTCATATTCACTTGAGCGTGATATGGATTTGCAATAAGATTGAAATCTCCACTTACATTTAATAGATTGCTTTGTGATCTATTTCCAGTTATTAAAGCTCCTGTTGATCTTAACCGAGTAGGTTCTGGTGTTGCAATATTGAGTGTAACATCAATGCTTCTATCCCCCCTTATCATTAATCGGTAAGGCTCACCTGCAGTTAAAATATCTGTTGTATTTGCAACGGAATACCATCCTCTTGGCTCTGAAGTACTTAATTCAATATTTCTAAATTTAAATAAAGACGGATTTCCGGAAGGGTTATAGTCAAATCCATTAACTCCATCATCTCCAATAACTGCATCTGAAAGACCAGGTGAAAGTCCTGTAATATGGGTCCCATAACCTGGGTTAGGATCATTAGTATAGGAAGAGGGATTTTCTTGCCAGTTCTGTCTTATAGATCCTGTTGTTGTCACGGATGAGGTTAATAATCTAAAAGCTCTTCGCGCTGGAAAGCACTGCTCTACAGTGACATCGCCCACAATTGTTCCTCCAACAGGACCCACCTGAGCCGTTTTTCCTGGTGTTCCAAAATTACATCGTAAAGAAAGATTGCCATTCGTGTTTAAGGTGCCTTGATCAACACTAAGAATATCTGACAAGTTAATTATTTCACCAAGATCAAGATCAAACGTTAAATCTGAATCTATAGTTAAATTTGAAATACTAAAACCATTTCCGTTAACAACATGGTTCTGAGGTCCAACGAAATTTAAAGATCCATCTTCTCCACTTAACATTCCATCATTAACTAAATTACCAGCTATTCGTATTTCACTGTCAAATGTCAAAGAGGCATTTGGCTCAATATAAATATCGTTTATAAAAGAATTGAAATTAGAGTTAGGAAAATTATTAACGTTAGCAGGTATGTAGATATTTGATGTTCCGTCATTTAAAGGTAATGACCCACACCAATTACTAACATCGTCAACTGAAGTGTTCACTTCACCTGTCCAAATAAATTGGTTTGATTCTGTAATATTAACAAATTGGAGACTTCCAAAGGATCGTCCACTAAACTCAACAATACTGTATTCAATTTCAGAATTAGGACCTAAATACCCTTGCCAGATGTCATCAATCCTATTACCACCAACATAACCTGAAGTAAAGATTTCAACTCCGTCAATGGTAACTATAACATTATCATCATGTGAAGGAATGTTTAACTGGTAAATTCCACAGGAAAACCCTCTACGTCTATAAACAAACGAATGATTATTATTATTCACTTGATCTCCAGAATAATTAGGAGCAGATGAAGGGGACTCAGATTGCAGCCATAAATCTCTCGTATTAAAACTAAGGGCATCATGAATATAGGCTCCTCTGTATGCATCAAAATTACTTCCATTATATGCTGAAACAAACCACTCCTCATCACCAAAATCTCCTTCATTGCCTAATGGAGGATCAAGCGTTACCTCTGTTAATCTAAGTCTTCCATAAGATTCTCCAGACCTTTCGGACCAAACAAATTCTATTTCGGAATCTTCATCAAGACTTCCTGACCAAACATTAAGACGTGGAGCACAGCAATCCGTATTATTCCAAACTTCTAAACCATCAATATACAATATTGCAGCATCGTCATGACCATTACCTCCTGTTTGAGAGGCTATGTCAATCCTGTATTCTCCCAAAGGAAATCCTTTTCGTTTATAGACAACAGTATGGTTATCTGAAGTCACACTGCAGCCTTCGTAAGCAGGAGCTGTACTGGGGTTACTGTCTATATTCCATAAATCTGAAGAGTCGAAACTAATTCCAGAATCACCATATCCAGAATCCCGATAATATCCACGATAATCAGTTAAATTAAAGGTACTGGTATTATAACTGTTATGATTATAAACATAAGCTAGCCATTCATTAGTACCAAAGTCACCTTCAGCTGGATCTGTCGATAAGTTTGGCGGACAGTTTTGTGAAAAAACAAGTGGTGACACTGAAATAAATAGAAATGTAAAAAATAGAAAAGTAATTTTGTTCATAATAGGATGTTTTGAACAAAAATAGACTCCTGTTTCTCAATTTCTTGTAGAATTAGTTCGAAATTTACTCTTAAAGGGCTCTATAAAAGCAACTTAAAGATAATATGGACAAAACTTATTGAAGAGAGCGTTTCACCGTTTGAGAAGAAATATAGGACGCTAGTAAACCTAAACTGGATATGGTTACAAATACAATTAAAATATTGACAAATTCTAGTTTTACAGGATAAGCCAAACTCGGAGTGATCATGATCCACTCAAAATAGAGTTGAGAAATCACCAGTAAGATTCCAAACACAAGCCCTACTATACCTCCGGCAACACTCATCAAGCCTCCTTGAAAGAAAAAGATACGCTGGATTTCATTTTTAGTCAGCCCTAAATTCAGAAGGGTTTTTGAGTTTTGTCGCTTTTCCAACACAGCAATAATGATAGAGCCAATCACATTGAACAGGGCAATAATAATCACTAAGGTGAAAATCAAGTACACCGCAAGGTTTTCAGTGTTCAGCATTTTATACAGGCTATCATTCAACTGAATTCGATCTTTGACTTCCACTTGGTCTTTGAATATGGATTTCAAATCATTTCGAACTGAGTTTAAATCTGCAGAAGGGGCTAATTTTACTTCTAAAGCTGAGACCTCATCTTCATTGAGTTGCAACAAGCTTCTTGCAAAGCCAATGTCTGTAAACGCAAATTTTTTGTCCAATTCCTCATTGATGGAATAAATCCCTACTACTGTAGCACTGCCAGTTCTAAAAGCATCCTTTACATCTAAAATTTGTCCTTTGCCAGGCTTTGGCACATATAAATTCAAAAGACCCGAATAATCTCTAACTCCCGCAGAAAGTTTTCGGGAAAGATCGTTACCCAATACAACCTGACTTGCATTTTCCTCGAGCCATTGACCGAGAAACACCGTATTTTTAATATCACTTATAGACTGGAAGGTAGTGTCCACACCTTTAATAAACGCCGGCGTATTCTTGGATTTAAAGCTCAACAACACCCGCTCTTCAATCACTTCTGAATAGGCTACAATATCTTTGTGATTTTGAATTTTAGAATTCTGAGCAGAATCCACTTCAAAAAACTTTCCTGTGGAAGGCAGCACCTTTAAATCCGGATCAAACTTATTAGTAAACGATAGACTAAATTCTTTAAGTCCGGCAAAGGCGGATAAGACAATAAAAAGAGATAAAGCCCCGGCTATAATGCCAATGGAAGCAATCCAGGTGATAATATTTATCGCCGTGTTGGAACTTTTAGAAAAGAAATAACGCCTGGCGATGTAAAATGGTACATTCAATTTTTCTTGCGCTTATCTAATAAATCTGGGTTTTTGATAGGGTCATTCTTTCCCTTAAAGGCTTGTTCCAAATCATTGATGTACTCTATAGAATCATCATTAAAAAATGAGAGTTCCGGCATACGACGCAATTGGTTTTTTGTTCTTTGTGCAACTTCATGCTTGATTTTAGACTTAGCAGCTCGAATTTCCTCAACGATTTGTTCTGATTTTTCTGATGGGAAAATACTCAAATGCGCCTTGGCCTGAAGTAAATCTGGGGTCACTCTTACCTTAGTAACTGAGATGATTAGATTTTGAGTTCCAGCGGCTTTTAGCTCAAGCTGAATGACTTCCGCCAAATCTTTCTGAAGGATTCCTGCAATTTTCTTTTGTCTATTTGATTCCATGCTGCAAAGTTAGGATAAATATATAAATGCTAGTTTTGTTATATAACTTTCTGAAAATATCTTATGATAAAAAAAATCGAACATTTAGGAATTGCGGTAAACAATATAGAGGAGGCCACTAAAACGTATGAAGCGCTGCTAAACTCACCTCCTTATAAAACTGAAATCGTTGAACGGGAGGGCGTAAAAACTGTTTTTTTTGAATGTGGCGAAAGTAAAGTTGAATTGCTTGGTGCCACGCGAGAGGATAGTCCCGTAGGGAAATATCTGAGTAAGCAAAAAGAAGGTATTCATCATATCGCTTTTTTTGTAGATGATTTGAAATCTGAAATGAAAAGACTGCAAAAAGAAGGTTTCCAATTGCTTAGCGAAGAGCCAAAAGCGGGAGCTGATGGAAAATCCATAGTCTTTTTGCACCCAAAAAGTAGTCATGGGGTTCTCGTAGAATTATGTGAAGACTAAAGTTGATTTTAAATTGAAAAATATTTTGGCTGATAATAAACTTATACTTATTTTTGCCGTCCTAAATAACCAGTATCGGTCCCATAGCTCAGCTGGTTAGAGCACCTGACTCATAATCAGGTGGCCCTTGGTTCGAGTCCAAGTGGGACCACCAGTAAAATCAAGCCTTTCAGTGTAACCATTGAAAGGCTTTTTTTGTTGCTGAAATTACGCTGAAACATTTATTATTTTTGAAAAATATCCGAAAAACCCTATAGATAAGAAATATTTCTAGTTACACATGAATATTCAGAATTATCTTGTGATTTAATAAAAAAAACTGAAGTTGTAACCAATCATAAACTTATGAAATCTAGAAAACTCCTATTCTTTCTATCTGCTGTCTTCTTCTTTAACCTTAGCCTTGCTCAGGTAAAGTTGAGTTCCTGGAACATCAGACATATGGGAAAATCCAAGTCTGAACAGGAAATTGCATTCATGGCGCAAACTTTACGCGACTACGACATCGTAGCCATTCAAGAGGTGGTTGCAGGCAATGGAGGGGCGCAATCTGTTGCAAAACTAGCTGATGAATTGAGTCGAACAGGGTTCAAATGGAATTATACGGTGAGTCAACCTACACAGGGTGGAAGATATAGCTCGGAGAGGTACGCTTATCTCTGGAAATCAAGCCGTGTAGAACTAATCAAAAAAGCCTGGCTAGATGTAGATTGTATTGAAGATTTTGAGCGTGAGCCCTATTTCATAAAGTTCAAGTATAAAAATGAACACTTCACGCTCGTAAATATCCATGCAGTGCCAAAATCAAAACAACCAGAACGAGAACTCAAGAATCTAAAGCTCTATCCGGACCTATACCCCGAAGAAAATTTAATTTTCCTTGGAGATTTCAATTTACCTCAATCACATACTGTATTTAACCCCTTAAAAAGTAAAGGATTTTTTCCAGCATTAGTAAATCAAAAGACAAGCCTTAAAATGAGATGTATTTCAAATGAATGTCTAGCTTCAGAATATGATAATTTATTTATTGATTCTAAGGTATTTTCAATCCAAGAAAGCGGGGTCGATCTTTTTCATGAATTATATCCTGATTTAAAATCAGCTAGAAAAATTTCGGACCATATTCCCGTTTGGGTTAAATTTGACTTCAGATAAAATTAATAGTCAGTTACTGTACCCCAATTTTCTCCGCTTTTTATGCGATAAAGTTGCATCTCAGAAATACCAAATTGCTTAGCAATCATTTTCATACGCGTGCGTCGGTTGGGATCGTGAATTTTTCGCTTTATCAACCTTACCTTAGCTTCGGTCAATTTGGAATACGTCCGCTTTTTAGGCCTATTGATGTAATCAGGATTACTAAATTGATGTGTTTCCTTTTCTTTTTTGGTAGACCATTTCAAGTTTTCAACTTTGTTATTCAGTTTGTCATAGTTGAGATGGATCACATAGATTCCATCACCGCGTTCCAGGAAGTGTTCTGCAACTAACTTGTGGACATACCTACTTGTAGATTTTTTGTTGATTTCTTGCTTGAGAGGAAGGGTTTGATAGCCATTTATAAAGGATTCTTTCACCAAAACTTCTTTTAGACCTTTACAGTTAAGCATTCTGCCGTAATTTGAAATTTTATATTTTTCAAATTTTGCAATTTTATCGTCAAAGACGACATCTTTCCATTCTTCGTTGTAATAATTACGAATCATCTGTTTTTGATTTTGAGACTTAGTTCAGTAGGATGAAGGTGTTCCGAATCAAAATAAATTAGTAATTAATACATGCAATATAATCGATTTATTTAATTCTGGAAATTTTAAAATTTTATTTTGCCTTCACCATTGAAAATTATTTCGACTCAATAAATGTTAAAAAATTAAACAATTAACTCCAATGTTAACTTTTAATTAATAAAATTCATAAATTGAGGGTCAAATCTAAAAAATAAATTATGAACAAATTAAATGTTAGGGCTTTAAACATTCTAATATTTTTCAGTTTTCTACCTGGCTTTCTTTTAGCACAAGAGACCCTTACAGGTAAAACAATTGAGGAATCCACTGGAAACATTATCCCTTTTGTAAATGTTGTTGAAAAAGGAACCTCCAACGGCACAACTAGTAATATGGACGGTCAGTTTTCTTTGAGAGTTGATGAATTACCAACTACATTACTGTTCACCTACCTTGGTTACGAATCACAAGAAGTTAGAGTAACAGATACCTCACCCTTTACAATATCATTTATTGAGTCTCCGCAGCCTTAGAGGAAGTAGTTATAACAGGACTTGCAACATCCGTCAAACGGTCTAATGCCGCAAATGCTGTGTCTTCCATCAGCTCTCAGGAATTAGTAGGCAGAACATCCCAACCCACTTTAGATGGAGCTTTAGCAGGTAAATTTGCTGGAGCCTTAGTCACTAGAAATTCTGGCGCACCTGGCGGTGGAGTATCTGTGAAGCTTAGAGGTATAACCTCTGTCTTTGGTAATTCCCAACCGCTTTATATTGTTGATGGGGTTTATATTGATAACAGTAGTATTTCAGGAGCAGGATTAAACTTTGTTTCCAGAGCAGCTGCAGGTGGAAATACTTCTACTCAGGACAACCCTTCCAATAGGATTGCAGATTTAGAAGCAAATGATATAGAACGCGTAGAAGTTTTGAAAGGGGCTTCTGCAGGAGCTATTTATGGAGCTAGAGCCGCTGCTGGTGTAATTATAATTACAACAAAAAGAGGAAAGCGTGGAGATACAAAAGTTTCCGTCCAACAGGAATTAGGTTTTAATAGTATCATCAACTTTAGGGGACAAAGAAATTTCACAAGAGAAATTGCTGAAAATTCTTTTGGAGCTGGTCAAGGCGACTTGTTTGCACAAGCTCAACAAAATGGTAATTTGGTTGATTATGAAAAGGAAGTATTTGGAGAAGAAGGGTTTATAAGCAATACGTATGCTAGTATATCTGGAGGTTCTGATAAAACGACTTTTTACGGATCTTTTTCAAATCGAGAAGAAGATGGCATTGTTGATAATACAGGCTACAATAAAAAGTCTGCGAGAATCAACTTAGTTCATGACTTTTTTGAGGACAAATTAAAATTGACAGTTGGTGCAAATTATATAGATTCAAGTTCGGATAGAGGCTTCTTCAATAATGACAACTCTGGAAGTACTATTGGTGTTACCTTAACGTCATTGCCACCTTGGGCTCAACTTTTCCCCAACGAGAATGGTATTTACCCCGATAATCCTTACGGGGGTTCAAATCCATTGCAGACCATTCAGTTAATTACTAATAGTGAAGAAGTCAACAGGTTTGTTCTTGGTACTACTTTAGATTATGACATCTATCAAAACGAAAACTCTAGTTTAAAAGCTCAACTGAGGCTTGGTCTTGACTATTACCAATTACAGACAAGAGCCCTTTTCCCTAAAGAACTACAGTTCATGGATCCAGCAAATGGGGGTGTGAATGGAGTAAGCGCACTAGGGAATACTAAAACTAGAAATAATAACTACTCCGCATTTTTAGTACATACTTATTTCACGGAAGACAATATCACATTCACCTCTCAAGGTGGCGTGACTAGAGAAAGTTTTTCGCAAAATACTGTTAATAATGTTGCTTCGGATTTAATCGGATCAGAATCAAACTTGGATCAGGCTGGTAACATCAACGTTAGTCAATTTCGAAGAGAACAAGACGACTCAGGCTTTTTTGTACAAGAGGAAGTTAATTATCAAGATAAGTTAATTGGAACTATAGGTGTAAGAGCCGATAAATCTTCAAATTTTGGAGATGCAAATACTCTATTCTATTATCCAAAAGCTTCCATGGCTGTGAATCTGCATAATTTTGAGTTTTGGAAAAGTGATTTCCTTTCAGAGTTTAAGCCTAGAGTAGCTTATGGAGAAGCAGGAAATTTTGCTCCATTTGGAGCCTTATTTACTACCCTTGTAGGAAATTCTATTGGAGGTCTTCCTGGTATTGGAGTTCCTGCAACCCTAGGAGATGCTACTATTGATCCTGAACGCCAAAAAGAATTAGAATTTGGATTTGATGCTGGTCTACTAAATAACCGTATAAGATTACAGGCTTCTTACTATATCAAGGAAGTAGATGACTTAATTCTACAAGCTCAAAATGAACCTTCTTCGGGCTTCACTCAGCGCTTCTCAAATGCCGGCAGCCTAAGGAATAAAGGAATTGAACTTACTCTAGACGCTGATGTTGTTAAAAACAAAGATTTTACATGGTCTACTAATGTTATCTTTTTTAGAAACAGATCTGAGGTTACTAGTCTGGATGTTGAACCTTTCGACTTAGGTGGATTTGGAACAGGCCTAGGAACTTTCAGAATTCAAGAAGGTAGAAGTGTTACCCAAATTGTTGGAAATAATACCGAGGGAAATGTTGTAAAGCTTGGAGATGCAGAGCCAGATTTTCAAATGACATTTACCAACAACTTCAATTATAAAAACTTTGACCTGTCTTTTCTATGGCATTGGAAAAAAGGTGGGGATAATATCAATTTAACCACTTTACTTACGGACCTTGGCCAAACCTCAAATGATTATGATGACATAACTCTAGACCCGAGTGGACAATTAACCAATGGCGATTTCAGAATCAATTCTTTAAGCAGTGGTATTGCAGCTCCGTTTGTAGAGGACGCCTCTTATCTTAGATTAAGAGAGATCGCCCTTAGTTATAGCGTTCCTAATGAAGTTGTACAAAGTCTATTCAAAGGCTATGTCACCAATATCAAAATGGGTCTAACTGGATTAAATTTAATCAACATTTTTGATTACAACAGCTACGATCCAGAAGTATCAAACTTTGGAGGTAATGGACTTTCAACAGGAGTAGAAGTCACACCTTTTCCAACTTCAAAACAATATCTTTTTAGAGTAACAATGGACTTTTAAATAAAAAATATACTTATGAAATTAATACATAAACTCTTAATCTTACCAGCAGTTTGCTTAATAACAGTTTCCTGCGAACTAGAAGATGGAGAAAATTTAAACGGACCTACCGCTGAGTCTATCCAAAACGGCATCTCCCGAGGAGAATTAGAACAAACCGTTTCAGGTGTTCTTTCAGATATGAGGTTAAGGATTGACACTCAAGTCGATGGCCAATCATTGGCTGGTAGAGAATATTATAGATTCCAAAGTTCAGACCCTCGATGGGCCTCAGACGTCATGACAGGTAACCTAGATGATAATACTTTTTATACTACAGGCCCTTATGGTGCTAGATACACTGTTATTAAAAATGTGAATTTAATTCTGGACGGAATACGCAACAGCTTAGGCGTTTTTGAACCCGATGAAATAGAAGCTGCAGAAGGCTTTTTAAAAACCATTAAAGCACATGAATTACTCATGGTAGCTAACCAGCAATATGAAAATGGAATGCGTGTAGAAGTATCTGATCCCGATAACTTAGGTCCATTTGTAAGTTATGAGGAAGCATTGACTTTCATATCAAATTTACTAACTGAAGCATCTACACAATTGAGTAACGGTAGCTCGGATTTTCCTTTCAACCTTCCTGAAGGTTTTAATATTGCAAATACTCTTGCAGAATTTCAAAAATTTAATAAAGCTTTACATGCAAGAGTTGAGGTTTATAGAAATAACTACGATTCTGCTGTAACACTTTTAGAAGATTCCTTTATGAATTTAAATGGAGATCTTAGCGAAAGTGTGTATTTTACTTTTTCTCAATCTGGATTGGATTTTCCAAATCCATTATTCTTTAGTATCAACCAAACAGTTGCCAATGCAAGAATTGTTCATCCTTCATTTATTCAAGATACATTAACTGGTGATAATAGAATTAGCAAAGTTGACAGGAGAGAGGAAGCTTTAACCCAGTCAGATTTAAGCGGTCTTTACAATGTCTTTGTTTATAAAACTATTGTAGATGATGTAGATGTTATTAGAAATGAAGAGCTTGTGCTACTTTATGCTGAAGCTTTGCATATATCTAATCCCAGTGAAGCTGTAGCAGCTATAAATATTGTAAGAAATGCGGCTGATCTTGATGATTATACAGGGGGCACTTCTCCTGAAGAACTCGTCGATGAAATCTTATTACAAAGGCGATATTCACTCTTTGCAGAAGGTGGTCATAGATGGATAGACATGAGAAGGTTTAACAGGCTTGATCAACTTCCAAATGATAGACCGCAGGACAATGTTTTTACTCAATTTCCAACTCCTGCAGCAGAAAATAGATAATAAGTTTTAGCCGCAATCGTCTTTAAAAAGCGCCTATATTTTTATAATATAGGCGCTTTTTATTTTGAAATCGAGTTCAATAGCTTAAAACCTAATTCATCTATCGTAGAAGCTTTGGCATGGAAAGCAGATACATTGGTAAGAATAATAACTGCTTTTTGTGTCGCAGGAACCATAAATACAGATGAAGAATATCCGCCTGTGCCTCCATTGTGCCAGTACAAATCGTTACCAGTTTCATCTTGAAGGATATGCCAGCCAAGACCCAAACGTAAATTTTTATTAACCATAAACGTCGGCATCAAGGTCAATGAAAATGCATTTTCTTGTTCCTTAAAGTGAGCTTTTAAAAAATTGGATAGATCTTTTGTAGAGGATAAGATGGCTCCAGCCCCTTCAAATACACCCATTTCCCAAACTGGTGTGGGGTTTCCATTTTGATCTATACCCTGGACCATATTATTTTTTGCTTCCCCTTCATTTAAAGTAGACTGATTCATTTCTAAAGGCTGAAATATTCTTTCTGAAAGTAATTCTGAGTAATTTTTACCGCTTGCATTTTCTAATGCTTTAGCCAAAATAGAAGCGCCGATATTGGAATATTGGTATGTTTTTTCTTCCGTTGTAGGGATCTCCATCTCTGTTTTTAAATAGTACTCTAAATCTGCTTCTGCATAACTTTTATATGGGTTTTTAAGATCAAGAGCAGCCAAATTCAAATTGGAGGGTAATCTTGGTAGTCCAGAAGTGTGATTTGAAAGTTGTTCCAGAGTAGTCCCTTTTTCATTTAATGAGAAATTAAAATAACGTTGAACTGAGTCTGTAAGTTTCACCTCTTTTTCAATCACAAGCTGTGCAAGTAATGTCGAAGTAAAGACTTTGGTGACTGAACCTATTTGAAATACAGAATTGCTATTATCAAACTCATTAATAGTATCTGAAAACTTTACCTGACCATAAAATTGAGTTTGATCACCGTCAATAATTGCTACCGAAAACTGAGTTTGATTCGGGAATTCATTCACATAATTCTTTAAAGTTTGAGTGGTGTTTTCATCAAAGCTTTGAGCTTGTGTCGTGGAATCAAGCATCATCGTTAATACAACTAAAACATAAAATTTCATCCTTTATTAATTAAGTGAACGGTATTAAATTCAAAAGAAAAAGAAAGTAGCAACCTATTCCGCAAACTGATGATCTGCGAACTTCTCCTCTACTTCATCGAAGGTAGCAAATACATCTTCAGCATGATCTGAGGTTACCATTTTCATTCTATAGTCCTTAAAATGCGGAATACCTTTGAAGTAGTTGGTGTAATGTCTTCTGGTTTCAAAAACACCAAGCTTTTCTCCTTTCCAGTCTATAGACATTTGCAGGTGACGTCTGGCAATATCTACACGCTCTACCATAGATGGCGAATCGCAATGAGTACCTGTTTCGAAATAATGCTTCACAGCTTTAAAAAACCACGGCGAACCAATACTGGCTCTTCCTATCATAGCTCCGTCTAGACCATATTTATCACGCATAAGAACTGCTTTTTCAGGTGTGTCTACATCACCATTACCGAAAACAGGAATATGCATTCTTGGATTATTCTTGACTTCGGCGATGGGCTTCCAGTCTGCTTCACCTTTATACATCTGAGCTCTTGTACGGCCATGGATAGAGATGGCTTTACAACCTACGTCTTGTAAACGCTCGGCAACTTCGTAAATTTTAATAGAATCATGATCCCAGCCTAATCTGGTCTTTACTGTTATGGGTAAATTTGTATGTTTCACCATAGCCTCTGTCAATTTCACCATAAGATCAACATCCTTCAATATCCCTGCCCCAGCACCTTTGGAAACTACTTTCTTTACCGGACAACCAAAATTAATATCGATGACATCCGGTTTGGTTTTCTCAACAATTTCCACAGACCTTAACATCGATTCTAAATTGGCTCCAAAAATCTGAATACCTACTGGCCGTTCTTTTTCGTAAATATCCAGCTTCATCATACTTTTGGCAGCATCACGAATGAGTCCCTCGGAAGAGATGAATTCTGTATACACCATATCGGCTCCATATTCCTTGCACAATGCTCTAAAAGGAGGATCACTTACATCTTCCATAGGAGCTAATAAAAGTGGGAAATCACCTAAATCTATGTTATCTATCTTAGCCACAACTTTTTATTGCAAAATTACAGAATTATAAACAATTCACATAAAGCTTTTAACAGTGCTTGAAATACATCTTTTAAGCCAAACAAATCCTGTATATTTGCTTCATTAAAATCTGGAGTGCTTTTGACTTCAAATTAGGAAAACGGACTATGAAGAACATTCGAAATTTTTGCATAATTGCACATATTGATCACGGAAAAAGCACACTGGCTGACCGTTTATTGGATTTTACTAAATCTGTAACCGAACGCGAACGTAAGGAACAGCTTTTGGATAATATGGATTTGGAACGCGAGCGCGGCATTACCATAAAAAGCCACGCTATACAGATGGTTTATAATTATAAAGGTGAAGACTTTGTTTTCAACCTTATCGATACACCTGGACACGTCGATTTTTCCTATGAAGTTTCAAGATCTATCGCTGCCTGCGAAGGGGCGCTTTTGATTGTAGATGCTGCTCAAAGTATACAGGCCCAAACTATTTCGAATTTGTATCTGGCTCTTGAAAACGATCTAGAAATCATTCCAGTATTGAATAAAGTCGATCTCTTGAGTGCTAATCCAGATGAAGTTACCGATGACATCGTAGATCTTATTGGTTGTAAGCGTGAAGATGTTATCCGTGCAAGTGCAAAAGAAGGCATTGGAATTGAAGAAATCCTAAATGCCATAGTTGAGCGTGTTCCAGCACCAAAGGGTGATCCTGATGCTCCTCTAAGAGCTTTGGTATTTGACTCGGTTTACAACCCTTTCAGAGGAATTGAAACTTACTTTAGAGTATTTGATGGCAGTATCAAAAAAGGTCAGAATATAAAATTTGTCGCTACAGACAAGAACTATTCTGCAGATGAAGTAGGAACTTTGAAGTTGGTGCAATTTCCTAAAAAAGAAATTCAAGCTGGTGATGTAGGTTACCTCATCACAGGCATAAAAAATGCAAAAGAAGTAAAGGTTGGAGATACCATTACAGATGCCAATAACCCAACTAAAACTGCTGTTGCTGGTTTTGAAGATGTAAAACCCATGGTTTTTGCAGGAATTTATCCAGTCGAAACCGATGAGTACGAAGAATTGAGAACGGCGATGGAAAAGCTTCAACTCAACGATGCATCGTTAGTGTTTTTACCAGAAAGTTCTGCAGCCCTTGGATTCGGCTTTAGATGTGGATTCTTAGGTATGCTTCACCTTGAAATTATACAAGAACGTCTCGAACGCGAATTCGATATGACCGTTATTACTACGGTTCCTAACGTATCTTACAATGCTTACACCTTAAAGGATAAGGATAAACCCATAATCGTTAGTAATCCTTCAGATTTACCTGAGCCCACGTATTTGGATCGTGTGGAAGAGCCTTTCATAAAAGCTAGTATTATCACCAAATCTGAATTTGTAGGCCCTGTAATGTCTCTTTGCATCGAGAAGCGAGGTCAAATTACCGATCAGACTTACCTGACGCAAGATCGTGTCGAACTAAGTTTTGATATGCCATTAGCTGAAATTGTTTTTGATTTTTACGACAGATTAAAAACGGTTTCTAAAGGTTATGCCTCGTTTGATTATTCACCAATTGGTATGAGAAAATCAAAATTGGTAAAAGTAGATGTACTTTTAAATGGCAATACTGTAGATGCGCTTTCAGCCTTACTTCACGTTGATAACGCTTATGATATTGGTAAGAGAATTTGCGAAAAGCTGAAGGAATTGATTCCAAGACAACAGTTTGACATTCCCATACAAGCTGCGATTGGAGCCAAAATCATTGCCCGCGAAACTGTAAAAGCACTTAGAAAAGATGTGACAGCAAAATGTTACGGTGGTGATATTTCCAGAAAACGTAAACTTTTAGAAAAGCAGAAAAAAGGTAAAAAACGTATGCGTCAGGTTGGAAATGTAGAGATTCCACAGGAAGCCTTCATGGCCGTACTAAAGCTTAACGACTAAATTATATTTTTAAATATTATTCTGAGTTTTGTAATTATAAGTTGAATTTGTGTTCGATAGCTTAATGCTAAAAGATAAATTTCCTACTTTAAAAGACCTCACAGGTTTTATAAAACCTGTGAGGTCTTCACACATAATGGAATAATGTGGAATCTGTCCTAACTAATGTTTTTTTTAAAATATATTTTAATTTTTCACATCGAGTGCATCTCTGAGTGCATTACCGATAAGCATAAAAGCCATCACCAAACTCATGATACCTAATCCTGGAATAATGGCTAAATAAGCTTTCCCTAAAATGATGTAACTGTAATGGTCTTTGATCATCGCTCCCCAGCTTGGGGTGGGTGGCTGAGCTCCAATTCCTAAAAAACTGAGTCCACTTTCTATAAGTATGGCTGCAGCAAAATTGGCTGCAGAAATAACAATCACTGGAGCAAGCACGTTTGGCAAAATGTGTTTTATAATAATCCTTTGGTTTTTAAACCCTAAAGCTCTGGCAGCTGTGACAAATTGAAAGGATTTAACACTCATGACCTGTCCCCTCACCACTCTTGCCACTTCCACCCACATGGTGAGGCCTACTGCAATAAAAACTTGCCAAAAGCCTTTTCCAAGCGCTAAAGTAATTGCTATGACTAAAAGTAAAGTCGGAATTGACCAAGTCACATTAATCAGCCACATCACGGCTGCATCTATTTTACCTCCATAATACCCGGAAATAGACCCTAAAAATAATCCTAGCACTAATGAAATAAATACCGAAATAAATCCGACTGAAAAGGAAATTCGCAAGCCTATCAACATCCTGCTTAGTAAATCACGGCCATATTTATCGGTTCCAAGCCAGAAGGTTTTTGTGTAAATGTGTTCGGACGAAAAATTGGAATTGTACTTATTCAAATCAAGCTCATTTTCTAAAGACGGATCTTTAACTCCATAATCCCGATAAAAAAGTTTGTCATCTTTCTCTCTATAAGATTCTATAGGAATAATTTCATTAGCATATTTATTTCCTAAAAAAGATCTTGACAACCAAGATTGTTCACCGGAATTGAGGTTTGGAATTTCAATGACCTTGGTAGAGAACCCAGGCGATTTTGAATGAATACTTAAGGCCATTGTGTTTGCATTTTCTGAGCTATCGGGAGCAAAAAAATAGGCAAATATTCCTACAAACAGACAAAGGACGATAAACCAAAAACTTAAAACGCCCCAAAGGTTTTTTTTAAACTTTTGGAGCGCTAAGCTTTGTAAAGAAGAATTTTCTTTCAAGGGTGATGTATTGATAATGTTTTAGTTTTTCCTAGCAGCAAGTTTGATGGAATTTTTATCTACTTGCAAATCCTGAAGTACCTGAATAGCTTCTTCCACATAAACATCTTTTGATAAACTTTCATGCCATCTTTTTCTCTTTTGAGTTAATGATGAGTCCTTAGACATCAAAGCTGCTTCATAAGGAAGAGATTCATAAGTTAAGTTCGAACTGTAATTGTCTATTTTTTCAAACTTTTTAGACATCTCCTCTACTTTAGCTATATCTTCACTATAGTTTTCATAGTTCAAACTAAAATTATTTTGATTTCTTTGAGACTGGATCCACTTAGCATTTTCATCTATCAACTGTATTTGCGAATTAGATGATAAACGCTTTTTACTTGTTTTAATCACTTGATTCAAATTAGAATACCCATTCCAGACATCGTAATTTGCCGGAGCAATTTTGTCCCACGGCATTGGATTTTCATAATCTCTTTCACCTATATCAATATAAGAGTAACGGTCTGGAACGGCAACATCACTTTCTACACCTTTTAGCTGTGTAGAACCTCCATTAATTCTATAAAACTTCTGTGTAGTAATTTTCAAAGCTCCCATATCACCAAAGGAACTATTTCTCATCCACCTATTTAAATCAACGACATTTTGAACGGTTCCTTTACCATAAGTTTGTTTACTACCTATCACAACAGCTCTCTCGTAATCCTGCATTGCAGCAGCCAAAATTTCTGAAGCTGAAGCTGAAAGTTCATTTACAAGTATGACAAGTGGCTTATCCCATATAACATTAGAATCTGAATCTTTTAAAACTTCAGTATTATTTTTCGCATCTCTTACTTGTACAACAGGACCTTTATCAATGAAGAAACCAGCAATATCTACTACTGTAGATAAAGAACCACCTCCATTATTTCTTAGATCTATCACAAGACCTTTAGCATCAATTTCATTTAATCTTTCAAGTTCTTTTTTAATATCAGAAGCCGCATTTCTTTCATCATAGTTTTGCATATCGAAATAAAATTTCGGTAGATTTATGATTCCAAAAAGCTCTCCATTTCTTTTTACAGTTGAAGATTTTGCGTAAGTTTCTTCAATCTCAACCACATCTCTTACAATATTTATGGACTGGGTACTTCCATCTACTTTCTTCACTGTAAGTACAACTCTTGTTCCTTTTGGACCTTTGATAAGATCTACTGCATCATCTAATCTCATCCCCCGAATATCTACAGCTTCCTCTTCATCTTCCTGTTTTACTTTCTGGATAAGGTCTCCAACTTCCAATTCTCCATTAGTCCAAGCCGGACCCCCAGAAATAACTTCAACAATTTTTACATTGTCTCTTTGTTTTTGAAGTCGTGCACCAATCCCTTCTAGTTTTCCAGACATTGAGATATCAAACCTGTCTTTATCCTGAGGTGCGAGATAATTTGTATGTGGATCAAACTGACTTACGAAAGAATTGACGTATAAACTAAACCAATCTTTACGTTCCAAATCTGACATGGTGTCGAAATAATTTTCGATAGACTCTCTGGTGATTTCTCGTGCTTCTTGTTCTAAATCGGCATCAGATTTTTTTTCAACATCTTCATCATTTTCATTTTTTTGATTTTGTTCCTGCTTTAAATCATGAAAAGTGGATAGAGTAGAGAATTTAAATTGTTGTCTCCATCTCTCTTTTAATTCTTTCATGTTTTCAGCATAATCCGCATTTTCATAATCAGTATTGATAGTTTCCTTGTCTTCAAAATTGAAGGGATTCTTTAACAATTCTAAGTAAAAGTCTTTTGTTTGTTCCATTCGCTTTTTATAGCGATTTACTGTTAAGTCAAAGAAAACAAGATTTTTATTTTTGATTTGATCATCAATTTGAGTTTCAAAAGCCTTGAAATCTTCAAAATCACTTTTCAGAAAATGTCTTTTTATAGGATCTAATCCTTTAATGTAATCCTTAAAAACGGCCTGAGAGAAATCATCATCAAGCTCTTTCATATCAAAATGTCCTTGCTCAATTACGTGGGTAATGAGTTCTATAAGGATTTGATCTTTATCTGAGTCTTCATCATAATTTTTTGCAGTGAAGCTACAGGAAGTTACGGCTAGCAGAGTCACCAAAAATAGAATAACCAGATTGTTCTTTAATTTGTATCGTTTCATCGTATCAAAGTTCATTAAATTAAAACTAATGTAATATTTTTCAATTTACAGTAAAAACTATACCACTTATTTTAAAGCTAGCTAATAATTTGTTAAACGTGTTTCAAGGCTATTTTGCTTGATGAAATGTTTATTTTAGCTATCAGAAAAATTGAACCATGCAAACAGAAAAAAAACCTTTAATTCTCGTCACCAATGACGACGGAATAACTGCTCCGGGCATAAGACATCTCATCAAAATAATGAAAACAATAGGAGAAGTTGTCGTTGTCGCTCCCGATAGACCTCAAAGTGGAATGGGACATGCCATTACAATAAGTGATAATTTATACTGTGATCCTGTCACTATCGATAAATATTCTCAAATCAAAGAATTTTCGTGCTCCGGGACTCCGGCAGATTGTGTAAAAATTGGCACTCAGGAAATCCTTAAGCGCAAACCAGACTTATGCGTCAGTGGAATTAATCATGGTTCCAATTCATCTATCAACGTGATTTATTCTGGAACAATGAGTGCAGCTGTAGAAGCAGGCGTAGAGGGAATACCCGCTATTGGATTTTCGCTATTGGATTACTCCATGGAGGCCAATTTTGATCATACCACTAAATACGTAAAACGTATCACCCAAAGTGTAATTAAAAATGGCTTACCTAAAGGCACGGTTTTAAATGTAAATATCCCGAAGGCAAGTGAGGAAAAAATTAAAGGAATTCAAATTTGCAGACAAGCCAATGCGCGCTGGGAAGAAAGGTTTGATAAACGCCAGAACCCTCAGGGAAGAGATTATTACTGGCTATCTGGAGAATTTGTCAATCAAGACAAAGGAAATAATACAGACGTAGAAGCCCTCGATGCTAATTATGTTTCAGTAGTTCCCGTTAAATTTGATTTGACAGCGCATGATTTTATAAATGAGCTTAATTCCTGGGATATTAATGATTAAAAAAGAAATTGCTGTAGGTTTTTTAGTAGGAATTGTTGCAAATCTTGCAGGAATGTTTCTATACATAAGTCTTGTCATGCAAAAAGAGTTTGAAATAGTGATGAGTAAAGCTTCAGATGAAGGTGTTTTAGGAAGCATCATTGCACTTGGCGCTATTTTGAATTTCCTGCCGTTTTTTGTCTTTATCAAAAAAAAGCAAGATTACAGAGCAAGAGGAGTACTCATAGCAACAATCTTAAGTGCCACAATTATTTTAATATCAAAATTTATATAAATACATGTATACAAAATCATTTGAAATACGATGGAGTGACCTTGATGCCAACAGGCATCTCGCTAATTCATCGTATCAAAATTTTATGAGTCATACCAGAATGGCATTCCTAGTTGAAAAGGGATTTTCACAACAAGAACTTGTGAAACATAACTTAGGACCCGTTGTTTTTTATGAACACATTTTTTACTTCAAAGAGCTTAAACCCGAAGATCAGGTAAAAGTGAGCCTTGAATTGAAAGGCTTGAGTCAAGATGGCATGTTTTTTCAATTTGAACATAATATCTACAATCAGAAAGGTCAGAATAGTGCACGCTGCGAAATGATGGGATCTTGGTTGGATTTAACCTCAAGACAACTTACGTCTTTGCCAGAACATTTACTGAGACCTTTGGAACATCTTACGAAAACTGAAGACTATAAAACCCTGACTAAAGAAGACACTAGAAAATTTGGGGTAAAACCTAAACATCTTGATCAAGTTTAATTTGTAAATAAAAAAAGGGTTCAACCAAGTTGAACCCTTTTTCATTTGAATAAAATAAACTTGAATTTATTCTGCTGGTAACAATACTGTATTTATAGCATGAATCACTCCATTGGTAGCTTGCACATCAACAGCAATTACTCCAATTCCTGTGTTTCCTGCTCCATCTGTAAGATCAGCAATATTCTCACCAGTTCCAGGAAGTGTAACTGTGATATCACTTCCCTCAAAAGATTCTACAATAGCACCGTCTGTCAAATCTCCAGATCTTATATTTGATTCTGCAATAACATGATGACTAAGCACAGCACTAAGCGCTGGTTCACCCGGTACTGTAATAGCATCAAAAGCTGAGTTGACTGGAGCGAAAACTGTGAATGGTGAATTTGCAGTTCCTGAAAGTACATTTACAAAATCTGTATCAGCAGCTTGAAGCGCTCCTGCCAGTGCTGAAAAATTTGGATCTGCTGTGGCAAAGGTTACAACAGTTGGCAAAGTAATAACTGCATCTACAATGTGTACTACTCCATTTGCAGCTTCGTTGTCTGCTACTGTAACGCTTGAGACACCATTAAGTCTTACACCATCATCAAGGTTGATGTAGAAACTTAAATTATCATCTGTGTCACCATAAGTAGCAAGAGAATTAGTGTAGCTTGTACTTAAATCAGTAGAAAGTGCTGTCCCTGTAAGGACATGATTCAATAAAACTTGAGTAACAACTTCCACAGGAAGATCCTCAAGAGCTGCTCCATCTAGAAATGTTGCAAAGGCAGCATTAGTCGGAGCAAATACAGTATATTCTTCAGCTCTATCAGCTAAAGCTTCATTTAACCCTGTATACTCCAGAGCAGCGACAAGACTAGAAAGATCATCATTCATCATTGCAAGACCGGCAATAGTTGGATCTATAGCATCAAGGATTTCGTTTGGTAATAATACTTTATCAATGGCGTGAACTACACCATTATTAGTCTGAACGTCTACAACGGCAATATTTGCATTCACTGTTGAAGCATCGCTAATTTGTGCACCATCAGATAAATCGAATACTAAATCTTCACCCTGTAGTGTTATCGCAGATAATCCAGTAGAAAGGTCTCCAGATCTCACATTACTTTCTGCAATCACGTGGTATTCAAGTACTGTAGCTAAAGTTTCAGGAGCAACTTCTTCTAAACTTTGTACCCCAAGTGCAGCTAATAAATCTTCAAAAGCGGCATTCGTTGGAGCAAATACTGTAAAAGGTGAACTAGCAGAACCTGAAAGTATATCTACATAATTTGTAGTTTCTGTACTTGCACGCTGTAAAGCAGCTACAAGAGTAGAAAATTCTGGATTTGCAAGGGCTTGTGTAACAACACTTGGCAAACCAATAACTGCGTCTACTTCGTGCACAACACCGTTGGTCGCCACAATATCTGGAGTAGTGACACTAGACACACCATTAACAGTTACTCCGTTTTCTGTGTTAATAAATAGACTAAGTTCAGCTTCAGACGCACCACCTTTACCTAATGAGTTTACGTAACCTGTGGATAAATCTGCAGCTAAAATTCTACCATTAACAACATGGTTTAAAAGAACTTCACTTAAAAGATCTTCTGGTACTTCTTCAAGGCTTGAGAATCCATTATCTTGTAAGAATGCATTAAATGCATTGTTAGTAGGTGCAAACACGGTAAGGTTTCCACTTCCTCCAACAAATGGAGTTACTAAATTTGTACGTTCAAGAGCCGCTAGTAATGAAGAAAATTGGTCATTTTCTGTTACTAAATCAGCAATTGTCGGATCTCCAGAAGGAGGGGTTACTGGAGCATCATCATCGTCTGAGCATGATACCGAAGCAGTAACAAAAATTGCCAAAAGCAATAATTTTGATAAAAATTTCATAGTCTTTTATGTTTAATTGTTCATCAATAAGACAATACAAATCAAAAAACTACTACCTGAAAATTTTTATTTAATATCAATTTAACAAAACAAGAGAGCGTCTTAATAAGAATTACGTTCAATCACAATTTCTAACTACGGATTGGAAAGTGTTGATAAATTCTGAATTAGAATTTACAGTTGTGTTTTCAGAATTTCTATCCTGAAGTAATATAGGATACTGAATTTCATAAACATCATTATCGTGAAGTTCCTCAAAGTACATAAAGGCCTCTTTATTATTGGTAAGGTCAAAAGTTTTAAAAACACCGTGTATTTCATTGAATTGTTTGATTGTGAGATTATAAACCAAATCAACACAGGAATTTGGCTCAATATCAAGACTTCTTTCACATGACAATTTATGTGAATTTAGTTCTGAAGTCGAATTCACTTCAAAAATTTGATAGTTTTTAAGCGCAATAGAAACAGGATATAGAATTTCAATTTCATCAGAAACATCTAAGTATGAAAGTTCTTCGGCAGACGTAAATGTTTTAATGTTTGAATTGACTTTTAATTGATAAGGAAATACCAAACTAAAACATGAGGTATTATCAACTTGATCATCAAAGGAGGCATCATGTGAAGTTATTGACTTTAAAACGGAAGTCAATTCAGAAGAGTTATGGGATGCATCTAAGGCTTCTACGATTTGATTATCGTCATTGTAACATCCTGAAAAAATAATTATCAAAAATAATAATGTATACTTGTAGAGTTTGGTCATTGTTCATTTATTCGTTTATTAGACAACTTAAATATTAAAAACCCTACTCAAAGAGTTTTTTTTATATTTTTAGCTCTTATGAAAAAGGCTCATTCACTTGTCAAAAATTGCTGTGAAAAATCAGTGTTTTCAAAACTTCACCAAAGATACGCCAAAGATTTACACGATTTTATTTATTACAAATTTGGCGAGGAGCATAATCCAAAAGACAAGGTCCAGGAAGCTTTTTTAAAATTATGGGAAAATTGTAAAAAAATTGTTCCAGGAAAGGCTAAAAGTTACTTATTTTCTGTAGCCAATAATACCACGTTGAACGTAATCAAACACAAGAAAGTTGTTTTGAATTATGAGTTAAATTTTAAACAAAAAAACTCTGATAATCAGGATCCGCAATTTGTTTTGGAAGAGAAAGAATATTTAGACAAATATCAAATAGCTATATCCAATCTCACTGAAGAAAAAAGAGTTGCCTTTCTTTTGAATAGAGTTGAAGGTAAAAAACACAAGGAAATAGCAGAAATTCTTGGTATATCAAAAAAGGCTGTGGAAAAAAGAATATATACAGCTTTGGAGCAATTACGTAAAGAAATTGAGGGAATTTAACAAATGATAAGTAGGAGAATTAATGGTTTAGTTGTCAAGTTAATATGAATATTAAAAAAGAATACTTAATTAATAAGTGGCTCAATAACGAGTTAACGGAGGAAGAATTAAAAGCGTTTAAAAAGTTAGACGATTATGATTCTTATATGAAGATTTCAGAAAAAGCGAAATATTTTAAATGCCCTGATTTCAATACTAATGATTCTCTCAAAAACATCGAGTCAAACATTAAAGCCAAAAAATCGTCGTCATATAAAATCAGATATCAATACTTAGCAGCAGTTGCTGCAATTTTAATTGTGGCCTTTTCTATTTTCAAAATATTCAATAACAATTCTGACATTAAAACCTTCAAGACAGAAGTTGCTAAGACACAAACTATTAATCTACCTGATAATTCGATCGTTAATCTAAGCGCAAATTCACTAATTTCTTTCGATAATTCTGCTTGGGATACGAAAAGAAATTTGACTTTGGAAGGTGAAGCTTTTTTTGATGTTGAAAAAGGAAAAAAATTCACTGTAGAAACATCCTACGGAAAAATACAGGTTTTAGGCACTCAATTTAATGTAAAAGCAAGAAAGTATGGCTTTGAAGTTGCTTGCTACGAAGGCTCTGTTCAAATAAACGTTGATGATAGAATTTACGTCCTTGAAGAAAAGAATCATTTTACTTTGAAAAACAAAAATATCTCAAAAAGTAAGACCGTCTTCAAATCTCCAGATTGGAAAAGAAACTCTACAATTCTGAAGAGCACCTCTTTAGATGTAGTTCTAAAAGAATTTAAAAATTACTATGACGTTGACTTCGAGACTTCAACCGTTGACATGTCGAGACAATATACAGGAAGTTTTATTCATAATGACTTAGAAAATGCATTAAAATCTATTACTTTGCCACTAGATTTGACCTATGAAATAAAGAAAGAAAAGGTCGTTTTAAAAGCTAAGTGAAATTTATAAACCGATTTTTATTTATTCTTTTCGCATTTGGTTTATCCTTCATTTCAAATGCTCAAAAGATTGAAAAAGCAAATGAATTATTATATTTCATCAATACATTAGAAAAGGAACACAATGTCCTTTTTTCATACGCAGACGATGAAATAGACAATATCATTGTGCCCAGGCAAAAGAAATTATCAAGCTTAGAAGAAAATCTTCAGTTTTTGAGAGAGGTTACTCCTTTCGATTATTCATACCATTCAGAATCAAATATTTTAATTATACCCAAATCTGGGTTTAAAATATTTTGTATTGCCGCAAAAGATAAGCTTACAAAAAAGGGAATAGCTGATTCTTATCTTAAAATAAACAAGTATATATTCCATTCTGATAGTAATGGTCAATTCAAAATTCCAATAAATGCATCTATAGTAGATGTGTTTGTAAGCGCAGAGGGCTATATACCCGAACAATTACAGATAGATACTAGAAAAAAGGAGTGTTGTCCTGTTTTTGAACTTTCCCCATTTTATGAAGTTCTAGATGAAGTTCTCCTTAAAAATTTTTTAACCAGTGGGATTAATAAGTTCACATCCGGGATTTTAGAAATCAATTATGAAGATTTTGGACTTTTACCGGGTTTGGTGGAGCCAGATGTACTTCTCAGTCTAAAGTCTTTACCAGGAATAACAAGCCGAAATGAAAGCGTCTCTTATTTAAATGTGAGAGGTGGAACTCATGACCAAAACTTAATTCTATGGGATGGAATTAAAATGTATCATACTTCTCATTTTTTTGGTATGATTTCAGCCTTCAATCCTTACATGACCAAAAAAGTAAAACTTATCAAAAATGGCACTTCATCAAAATTTGGGGACGGGGTATCCAGTCTTATAGATATGCAAACCAATGATTCTATTGTCAGTGATTTTAAAGCAGAGGTTGGTTTGAATCTTATTAATACTGATGCTATTATCGAGTCCCCCTTGAGTCAAAATTCTTCCGTTGAATTTTCATTTAGAAAGTCCATCAATTCCCTTTGGGAAAGCCCTACTTATGACCGTTATTTTGATAAAACATTTCAAAATACAGAAGTTACAAATCAGGACTCTCAGGTCTCTCAGCAAAACAATGATTTTTCATTTTATGATTCAAGTTTTAATTATAAAAACAAACTTTCTAATAAGGATTATTTAAAAGCTAATTTGTTTTTTAGTCATGATGAATTTTCATTAAACAGATTTGATATTGAAAGAAATAGTGTAAACACAAGATCTAGTGATTTAAACCAAACGAATGTTGCCGGTGGAATTTATTACAAAAGGAACTGGACAAAAACAACCAACACTGAAATACAGCTTTATGGATCCAAATACAATCAAAATTCAATAAATGCGGATTTTTTGGATCAACAAAGACTTGAGCAAATTAACGAAGTACAAGAAATAGGATTAAGAGTAAATCTAAAAACAAAACTTTATAAAAACATTGCGTTAGAAGCAGGCTATCAATTGAATGAAACTGGAATTTTAAATTCTGAAGAAATTGATAATCCGGGCTTCTTTAGAAGAACTCAAAATTCAATCCTCACCAATAGTGTTTACTCACAGGTCAATTACCAGTCGGAGAATTCCAGACTTAATCTGCAACTTGGAGGACGCTTGAATCACTTTTCGAAATTTGAAAAAATAGTAATAGAACCAAGGTTCAATCTTAGTTATAAACTTTTTGATAATTTATTCCTTGAACTTCTTGCTGAAGAAAAAAGCCAAGTCACTTCCCAGGTTATTGATTTACAGACAGACTTCCTGGGAGTTGAAAATCGAAGATGGGTATTATCCAACCTGGACAATCGCCCAATAATTCAAAGTCAACAGATTTCAACTGGTTTCAATTATATCAAACCAAGCTGGTTTTTCAATGTGGATTTATTTTATAAAAAAGTAGAAGGAATCACGACACAAGGCCAGGGATTTCAAAATCAATTTAGATTCTCACAAGATCACGGTAACTATGAAGTGAAAGGAATTGACTTTTTAATAAATAAAAATTTAAACCGTATATCCAGCTGGGTAAGTTACAGTTTATCAGAAAACAACTATAATTTTGAATCGCTTCAACCTTCAAGATTTCACAGTAATTTGGACATAAGGCATGTCATCTCAACTGGCTTAACTTACGAGCAAAGTGGATTAAAATTATCGGCTGGTTTCAACTGGCATTCTGGAGTTACAGTTACTTTTCCTTCTGATGATCAACCACTAAATCCAGAGGAAATTCTGTTTGAAGCTCCAAACTCTAGAAGGCTTTCAGACTATTTCAGGCTAGACTTCTCCTCTACCTACACCTTCCGTATTTTTAATAAAGTCAGGGCTTTAGCTGGATTTTCTATGTGGAATGTTTTAGGTAATTCCAATGTTTATAATCAATTTTATTTGCTGGATGAAGCTCAAACTATCCAGAGCTTCACACAAAACGGATTAGACTTCACTCCTAATTTTGTTTTCAGATTAAGATTCTAAGTTCCGTTTTTTAGGGAAGATTCAACTTTCTTTATTATTTTGTGTCCAACTTATAAGTTTACTATTAATTACTGAAAATATTACTCTATGAAATCTATACTTTTTGCACTTACTCTTATTGTTTGTATGAGTTCCCAGGCTCAGAATGTGACATTGGATTATTATCTACCAACAGATGTCACTTACAATCAGGATATTCCTAAACCAAGCGAAATTCTTGGCTATATTCCCGGAGAATGGCATGTAAGCCATGACAAACTAGTTCATTACATGACCACTATCGCAGAATCTTCAGATAGAATCAGCATAGAAAACAGAGGTTTTACATATGAACAGAGACCTTTACTCTTGCTTACGGTTACCTCACCTGAAAACCATAAAAACCTTTCTGAAATTAAAGAGAAGCATCTTCAAATCATTTCAGGAGAAGTCTCAGAATCTGACTTAAACTCTATGCCTATAGTCGTAAACCAAGGATTTTCCATTCATGGAAATGAACCAAGCGGTTCAAATGCAGCATTAGTTTTAGCTTATTATCTGGCAGCAGCTGAAGGACCGGCTATTGATCAAATGCTTCAAAATACAGTTATTCTTCTTGATCCAAGTTTTAATCCAGATGGCTTGCAACGTTTTGCTTACTGGACCAATACAAATAGAAGTACACATTTGAATCCTGACCCACAGGATCGTGAATTTTCAGAGATTTTTCCTGGTGGGAGAACGAATCATTACTGGTTCGACATGAATAGAGACTGGCTACCCGTCCAACTTTTGGAAAGCCAGGCCAGAGTAAAAACGTTTTATGACTGGAGACCTAATGTCCTAACAGATCATCATGAAATGGGATCTAATTCCTCTTTTTTCTTTCAGCCTGGAATTCCTGAAAGGACTAATCCATTGACTCCTCAACTCAATCAGGATTTAACTGAAAAGATGGGGAACTATCATGCCAGTGCTTTGGATAGTATTGGATCGCTTTACTATTCCAAAGAGAGTTTTGATGATTTCTATTACGGTAAAGGCTCGACCTTTCCAGATATCAACGGGTCTATAGGTATTCTTTTTGAACAAGGAAGTTCCAGAGGTTCTGGACAAATGACCGATAACGGATTATTGAGCTTTAAGTTCACGATAAGAAATCAGTTCACCGCTGCTCTTTCTACACTAAAAGCCTCTTTAGAATTGAAAGATGAAATTTTAGGCTTACAACATCAGTTTTATAGAAATGCAGAAAAAAATGCTGGAAAAGGCGCTTATATTTTTGGTAGAAAAGGTGACCCAGTATTAACTAATGAGTTAGCTAAAATTTTAAAACAGCATCAGGTTGAGCTTTACAAGTTAAATAAAGATGAAACTATAAATGGAAAAGAATTTGAAGCTAATTCGTCTTACATCATTCCAAAAAATCAATTGCAAAATAGATTGGTTGAAGCGATGTTTGAAGAACGAACAACCTTCCAAGACAGTATTTTCTATGATGTATCGGCATGGAGTTTCAAACACGCTTTTGATGTTGATTTCACAGAAGTAAAGTCGGTAAACAGAGGAGAAAAAGTAGACTCACCAGAATTGAAAACTCCATCTGATATCGTCAAATCAAACTATGCCTATGCCATGAGGTGGAGCGATTTCAACTCGGCAAAAGTTCTCCATAAAATCATGGAGGAAGGCATTAGAGTGAAAGTGGCTCAAAAGCCTTTCCAATCTGCAACTGAAAAGTTTGATTACGGTACGATCATGATACCTGTTCAGAATCAAAATAAAACTGGTAATGAAATTTATACATTACTGAATTCTCTTCAGAAGAAAAATCACATTAAAATTTCAGCGCTTGAGACAGGGTTAACACAAGGAATCAATCTTGGAAGTCGAAATATGAGTCATCTCGAAATGCCTAAAATTGCCATGTTGGTTGGTGACGGTGTAAGATCTTACGATGCCGGCGAAATGTGGCATATGCTGGATTACAGGTTCGAGATTCCTGTCACTAAATTGGACACCAAAGACTTCGATAGAACAAGTCTGGATAAGTATACACACCTTATTATCCCAAGCTCTGGATCAAGTAGTTTAAACGATTCTGGAAAAACTAAGCTGAAAGACTGGGTAAAAGACGGTGGAACTATCATTGCTTACAAAAGCACTGCAAATTGGTTGAAAGCAGAGAAAATGATAGATTTCAAAACCAAAAAAGATTCTGTAATCGCAAAAAATATCAGTTTTGATGAGCGAAGTGAATTTTACGGAGCCAAACGAATTGGTGGAACGATTTTTAACACGAAAGTGGACTTATCTCATCCTTTACTTTACGGATACAATGACAGCGAACTGGCCATTTTTAGAAATTCTAACCTGATGCTGGAAGCTGATGACTTAAGTTTCAATAATCCGATTCAGTATACAGAATCACCACTTCTGAGCGGATACATCAACAAAGAAAATCTAGAATTAATCAAAGGAACTGTTCCTTTCAAACACAATAGTTATGGTAGAGGTCATGTTATGATTTTTACAGATAACACCAACTTTAGAGCATTTTGGCTAGGAACATTCAAGTTGTTTTTGAATTCGATTTTCTTTAGTGATCAAATGTAAATTGATTTTGTTTTTGATTTGAAAAAGCCTGTTTCTACGATGAAACAGGCTTTTTTGTTCGTTAATTTATTGTAATTTAAATTTAAATTCAAAATAAAACATGAAAGCTTTAGTCATTTCCGGAGGAGGAAGCAAAGGTGCCTTTGCAGGTGGCATTGCAGAATATCTCATTGCTGAGTGTGATAACCACTACGATTTATTTTTAGGAACTTCTACTGGAAGCCTGCTTGTTCCTTTGTTATCTATTGGCGAAATTTCAAAGCTGAAAGAGGTTTACACGTCCGTCAATCAAAAGTCTATTTTCAGCCGAAACCCGTTTATCATCAAGAAAAAAGATGATGAATTTGAGATTAAAATCAATCATTTTAATATTCTTCTAGGGTTTCTAAAAGGATCGAAAACCTTCGGCGAAAGCAAAGCCTTGCGAGAACTTATTTTGAATACGATTACCCCAGATTTTTTTAAAAAAATGAAACTTCAATCGGTTGACGTCGTTGTGACAGTTTCCAACATCACTTTGGGTAGTGTTGAGTATAAATCTTTAAAAGACTTTACACGAAAGGAGTTTTGCGACTGGATTTGGGCTTCTGCCAATTTAATTCCTTTTATGAGTTTGGTGTCCAAAGATAATTATGATTACGGAGATGGCGGACTGGGAAATATTGTACCGATATCTGAAGCCATCAATCGGGGAGCATGTGATGTGGATGTGATTGTTCTTAAAACAGAGAAACAATATCAGAAAAAACCAGTTTCGAATGCGCTTGATCTGACGACAAGGGTGTTTGATTTTCTATTGGATCAAATCATCAGGAACGATCTTACTTATGGCAAATTAAGAAGTCAGCATGAACACGTCAACTTGAATTTTTACCATCCGCCGGAAATGCTGACCAAAAACTCATTGATTTTTGATCCTGAACAAATGAAAAAATGGTGGGATTTGGGCTTTGAATATGCCAAGGAAAACGCACCTTATTGCCGTCGCATTGAAACAAAGATGTTTCAATAAATCAGCTCTCCTTCAGAGCTTTTTCAGATTTCTAATTTAACATTGAAACAAGTGGTATTTCGAAACTATTTCCTTTGGAAAAATACCTAAAGACTTTGATTGTCATAAAGTGAAAAACAGCCCCTTGTAAATTAGAGGATTTCTCATCAACCTCTTAAACCTTGACCAACATTTTCCCTTTATTTTTGCCTTCAAATAAGTCTAAAAAAGCCTGCGGGATGTTATCAAACCCTTCTACTATAGTTTCTTCATACTTAAGCTTCCCTTCCTGAAGCCATTCTGCTAGTTGTTTTATACCTTCTGGGTGTCTGTCTTTATAATCAAAAATGACAAAGCCTTTCATCAAAGAACTTTTCTTGATCAAAAACGGCTGAACGCTGGTACTTTTCGGTAATTCAGTTTTGTTATATACCGAAATCGCTCCACAAACTACAGTCCTTGAAAATTTGTTGATGTTGTAAAGCACCGCTTCAGAAATCTCGCCTCCTACATTATCATAATAAACATCAACACCGTTGGGACAGGCTTCAGAGATGACCTGAGTCATGTTTTCTGTAGTTTTGTAATTGATACCCTCATCGTAGCCATAGTCAGATTTGATCAAGTTGATTTTTTCATCGGTGCCAGCGATACCAACCACACGCATTCCGAGTAGTTTTCCTATTTGTCCGACAACAGTTCCTACAGCACCTGCAGCTCCGGAAACCACAAGAGTCTCTCCTTTTTTAGGTTTCCCTATATCGGTAAGTCCAAAATAAGCAGTAAGACCGGTCATGCCTAAAATCCCAAGATAGGCTGAAAGTGGAGCATGATTTGGGTTGACTTTTTTCACAAGTTTGGCGTCAACCACTTGCTTCTCCTTCCACTCCATCATTCCAGTGACAAAATCACCTGTGGTTAAGTCAGAAGACTTCGACTCTATCACTTCTGCGACGCAACCTGAAACGATAGGCTTATCAAGCTCGAAGGGCTCGATATAAGATTCAGCATCCATCATTCTGCCTCGCAGATACGGATCTACAGAAACGTAGGTGGTTTTGAGTAAAACTTCACCCTCCTTCAATTCTGGAACTTCTGAAGTTATAAACTCAAAGTCTGATAATTTTGGAGTTCCAACAGGTCTATTCTTTAGATTTATGGTTGTTGTGATTGGCATACTATTGAGTTTGATTTAGATAGAATTTTAGACTATTTGTCTTGAATTTGTTCAAACTTAAGCGATCAGCTTTAATTTGATATTAAAATTAAACTAAAGTTAGTGGCTTTCTGTTATTTCAAGATTTGGGAAAGTTGAACCATTGAGCCTTAAAGCATTCTCATTGTGATTGAATCAAAATTTTTACTGAAATTTTAGAGTTTAGCTTACTAAAGTTAACATAAATTATATGATGATTTTAAGGATATTCGTTATTATTGATTGGACTAATCCTACTCTACCCATCATGAAAAAACTTTTGTTTTTTAGTATTTCAATCTTATTTTTTATCAGTTCCAACGCCCAGGTGGATCAGTTTACTTTAATGGAAAAAATTAAAGAGCATGACGAAATTCCTCGTGAGATCGCCTATCTGCATCTAAATAAATCCACTTATTTGGAAGGTGAGCAAATAGCATTTACCGCCTATGTTGTAAATAAGCAAAATTTAAAACCATCCGAAGCAACTAACCTTTATATTATAATTAAAGACGATAAAAATAAAGTAGTAAAAGAAAAACTCGTTCTGGTTGAAGATGGTACTTCTTCAAATACCATCCGAGTAGATTCATTGTTTACCGTAGGAAATTATACCATCAGTGCGTTCACCAATTGGATGAGAAACTTCAAAGAACAAAATTACTTTGTAGAAAACATTAAAATTATTGAAGCAGAAAGTAGTGATGAGAATATTGCCAGTACATCTACTGAGAATATAGACCTTCAGTTTCTGCCAGAAAGCGGTCACTTATTGAATGGGGTTATAAATACAGTTGGTGTCATCGCTAAAAAGCAGGATGGTAAGGGTATAGCAAATGCAGAAATTCGAATAGTAAATGATAAGAATAAAGAACTAGCTCAATGCAAGCTTAACCGCTTTGGTATAGGTAAATTTTCTTTTATCCCCGAAACAGGAGTCGCTTATAAAGCAGAAGTTTCCTACCCCGGAGTTCAGTCTAAAAACTTTGAACTAAATGTGCCTGTAGAAAGAAATGGAATTATTCTATCGGCAATCACAACTCAGGAAGAACTTAGACTGTTGGTGAAAACCAATCCAGAAAGTTCTAGATCATTAAAAAATGAAACCTATTCCCTGCTGCTTCATAATTTGACAGAAAGCAAGATGTATGATATAGATTTTAACGATAAATTTTCTATTCCTTTTTTGTTCAATCTCAAAGATTTTCCTCCAGGCATCAATACGGTCACGTTGTTTAATTCTAAGAATAATATAATTGCTGAGCGCATATTCTTTAATTACAACAATCTTCCCAAAACAACATTCGAGAGTCCTAATGTCAAAGCTTCATCAGATTCTATCGAGATCCAATTGAAAACAAAGCAAGCTTTAGATAGTATAAAAGTAAGTGTCTCGGTGTTACCGAAATTTTCATTATCCGATCAAAACAATCACTCTATCACTTCTTATCTTTTATTACAACCACATATTAAAGGTGTTGTCCAACAAGCCGATTGGTACTTCAATGAAATTGATAAGCATAAAATAAGAGAGCTTGACAATCTCCTTATCACCCAAGGATGGAGTACGTACGACTGGAATTTTGTCTTTAATAAAGATTTGAAAATAACCTACCAGTATGAAGATTTACTTAAGATTGAAGCTGTTTTAAACAAACCTGATAAAAAGAATCAGGATTTTTTGATTCATGCCACCAGCACAAGAGCACCTCAGAGGATCAACGTGCCCGGAAATAAAGAGTCGTTTATTGTCGATGATTTCTTTCACACCACAGAGAGTGAACTCAAAATATCCAGAGTTGATGGAAATAGATTGTTACCTGCCAACTTATTTGTCCGATTTTCACCTAATGCCTTTCCAGATTTATATACAAATTCGCCTTACGTCCAACCAGATCTGAAGGAAAATGCTCCCAATATTAATCTGGAGCAACCCGTTGTCTTTTTTGAAGAAGGTAGAGAAATTCTCGATGAAGTCCTGATTGAAAAGAAAGTCGACAAAGTGAAGCAACGCGAGCGTGAGCTAAGCAAGGAAAAAGTATGGGGAAAAATAAAAGTTGTAGATTATGAAGATATCACTCTTTTTAGAACCTTAGCAAATTATCTCAGTAATCAACCTGGAATTAGAGCAGAAGAATCCCAGGGAAGTATGACAGTTATTAATGGTTTTCAGAATTCTTTAGGAACTCCAACTGGCCTAGAAGGAAGAAGCTCGGGACCAGGTCAAAAGGGTATCATGCAATTGTACCTTGATGATATGCCCATGAATAATTCATTTTTCTTTCAATATCCATTGGATTTGGTTGATTATGTAGATATAAACATGAATGGCATGGGTGGCGGCTTTATGGACTTCGATGGAAGCATAAGGATCTACTCCAAATTCACTTCAATCTATGAAGATTCTCAAACCATTAGGCCCCAGAAATTTAACTATCCGGTCGCTTTTAGCCAGCAGAAAAAATATTACATTCCTAAATTCAGTAATGAATACGACGACTTCTTTCAAAGTTATGGCGTTATAGATTGGAAACCTTTATTAAAATCAAATTCCAAGGGAGAAATCTACTTCAAAATCAAAAAACCCGAGGTCGACTATCAACTCATCATCCAGGGTATTTCTGATAATGGTATATTGATACAAGATGTGCAACATATCAAATTAGATGATAATGCTGACTTGAATTAAAACTATTTACATTCTACTTTAGTCTATATTCAGGATTCATTTCAGAAATCTAAGGTTTGTTCTAGTTTGTAAGGATATGATCTGATTAAAAATTCTGAATGAGCTGAACACTGCTTATTAAAGTAGTGTTTAAAATCCTGAAATACTGGCTGATGAGGAACCATCGGAATATTTAGTTCTGTCATGGACCAATCGAAAACATTTCTGTAGGTTTTGTTGTTATAATTTATAGTTTTAAATGATGACTTTTCAAGATCAAGACAACTGGAATGCACATATAAATAATCTGAATTTCCGCTATATAGACTAAAAGATAAAAGGGGAGAATGTTTACCAAAAAAACTCGAAATCGGTAGTATTGCTAAAACAAGCACCAGAACTCCTCCTGTAAAATTTTGAAAATAGTTGAGACGGAAAGTCAATGGCTCGTCCTTCATATATAAAATAGCGAATACAAACATAAGCACATTCCAGGGCCAGATGATCGAATTGAAATTGGTCCCCAGCGGGCCTAAAGCCAATAAAAGGAGTAGATGCATGACTATTAAAAGTGACCAACCAATTTTCCTATGTCTAGTCCAAATAAGCAGACCAGCTAATATTTCAATTACAGGCAATATTAAACCAATTGCTTTTACTCCTCGATGAAAAGCAACCTCTGGAGAAATTCCAAGTAAATCGATAAGAATGAACCTCCCCCACATAAAGTTGATAAATCCTAAATTCAATTTATGCAATCCACTAAAAATGTAAGTAACCGATAATAAAAACAGAAAGTAAAATTTGAAGCGTTTAGGCTGTAAAACCCCAATGGCTATAGTCACCATAAATTGAAAAATGGTGGGCTGCCATCGCATTTGGTCTAAACTCATCAGAAAAACCTCGAGTCCAAATATTAAAATAAGAAGAATTCGCTTGGGTTGGATAACTGCTACTATCAACAGGATAATACTTAGGATTACCAGACCGTCTGAAGTTCCAGAAGGGATTAGACTCAGGAAATCGAATACTGGTAATTCTGGGAAAGTTCGTTCCAAAGACCACCATAAATTAATGGACATCAGTTTGAAGATGATCCAAAATAAAAGGGTTAACCTGAGAACACTATTCCTGAAATTATGATTGATGGTTTGATTCACTTTGCTTGCTGATACAGTCAAACGCTAAAATAACAGAATAAAAACAGAAATATTTAAAATTTAAAAACTCCGTTTTATCATTGGTCTTGTTTTCCTGGGGCGAGCTTGCCCAAACTTATTCAGGAATAAATACAGGATAAAAAAATGACGTATTACGCTAAGTGAGCCAAGTTTTTCGCAAAAGTCACAAAAGCTTGATTGAAGTACTTCGTGTTTTACCTTAGGAATCTTTACAAAAAAAAATGGAAAACCAGTTTTATTGGGGGAGTTTAATCACCAGATTGGATTTCCCCAAACTTAGGTATTAACTCAAATTTTCACTAAATTGTTTGCAGATTTCTTTATCAAATTAAAAAAGCCCTTGTTAGGGCTTAGAATCTATGATTAAATTGAGCAATTAAAATCTATTTAATACTAGATTTAGTCGTTATTCAGGTTTTTTACACCTAGAGTAGTCTGCATTAAAAGTGAAGTTATTCGTACTTAATTTATCAATATTGATATTCCCATTATGATCTGGTTTGTAAGAAGCTCCTGTTCCTAAATCAACTCCAATTCCTATGATTCCCTAAGTTAGAGCACTTAAGATAAAGTTTCCTGTTCTGAATGACTTATCATAGGTTAAAGTTTGAGAATCACAACCTTCTTCTTCTAAGGTCACTACTAATGGTTTGTTTCTCGCAAATAATTTAGTTGCTGTTCCATTTCCTAATTTCTGACCATCAACATAGATGTCTGCATCGGGATGGTCTTTTGCAATAATAGTCCCTTGGTATTTACTGCCTCCAAACATTACTCCACAGCTTGTTAAACTTGTAGAGAAAACAAATGCGACAGCAATTAGTAAAATAATTCTTTTCATAATTTAAATTTTGAATGAGTAAGATTTGTTAGTCTTTGATGATTGAAATTGCTCAATTTTTAAGTGTACGTAAAAGTAAAATTATTTTTAAAATCACAAATAAATATAACGATTAAAAATGATCTTATTGAACCAATAACAACCGATTGCTTTAAATTTTTGAATAGGGCATTTTTAACTAAGTAAGAATCACTTTGGAATAATTAAACTGCTCATCTCACTTTAACACACCTCTCCATGAATACCTCTATCGCTTTGAAGCTTATAGTTAGCTACAGGGCGTTAAGCAATGTATTTAAGAGCTTTTAAACTAGCAGGAGTAAGTTCAGAATAAAAAAACAAGGCATTTCACGCAAAGAGCGCTAAGCTTTTCACAAAGACCGCAAAGAATGTACTGTTGTTCTTTGCGCTACTTGGCGTTTTTGGATTTGGCGATCTTTGCGTGTAATAAAAAAGACCTTCGATTTCTCAGAGATCTAAAGTACCTATGGCGAGCATGCCCGAAGTTGAGCAATAATATATAAATTGATTTAAAATAAAAGACCTCTTGAAAATTCAAGAGGTCTTAGAGTACCTAGGGCGGGAATCGAACCCGCACATCGTAAAATACTGGGTTTTGAATCCAGCGCGTCTACCAATTCCGCCACCTAGGCAATTTGGAATGGCAAAAATATAAAAATATTTCTTTACACACAGAAAATAGTAAGCTTATTTATACCCAACTTGAATTATTTATCTAAATTTGCAATCCATAAAACAAATATCCTCCAAAAGGTCAACTAGTTATGGCAGACGTAGAAAAAGTCGCAAAAATTTTTGCTTGTTCACAGAGCACCGTATTAGCTAAATCTATTGCAGATTCTTATGGCATTCCTCTAGGGAAAGTCAATACGATGCATTTTAGCGATGGCGAATTTCAACCTTCTTTTGAAGAGAGTGTACGCGGGTCAAGAGTTTTTATCATTGGCTCTACGTTTCCAAGTTCTGACAATTTGATGGAAATGCTCTTGATGCTGGATGCGGCCAAACGGTCTTCAGCAAGACATATCACGGCAGTACTGCCGTACTTTGGTTGGGCAAGACAGGACAGAAAAGATAAGCCGAGGGTTCCGATTGCTGCCAAAATGGTGGCTAAAATGCTAGAAACAGCTGGAGCTACCCGTATCATCACGATGGATTTGCACGCTGACCAAATTCAGGGATTTTTTGAAAAACCTGTGGATCATTTATTTGCTTCAACCGTCTTCTTACCATATTTGAAAAATTTGAATCTTGACGATCTTACGATCGCCTCTCCAGATATGGGAGGTTCAAAACGAGCTTACGCCTATTCTAAGTTTTTAGAAAGCGATGTAGTGATTTGCTATAAGCAAAGGGCTAAAGCCAATAAAATTTCTCACATGGAATTGATTGGTGATGTGACTGGAAAGAATGTTGTTTTAGCAGATGATATGGTTGATACGGCTGGAACCTTGACTCATGCAGCCAACCTGATGATGGAACGCGGAGCGAAAAGCGTAAGAGCTATTTGTTCTCACCCTGTACTTTCAGGAGGTGCTTATGAAAAGCTGGAAGACTCAAAATTAGAAGAATTAATTGTCACGGATAGTATTCCGTTGAAAAAAGACAGTCCAAAAATAAAAGTACTAAGCTGTGCTGATTTGTTTGCCGATGTGATGAAAGCCGTCCATTATAACAAATCCATCAGCGGTAAGTTTTTAATGTAGTTTAATTTAATTTAATTTAATTTTTTTATGAAATCGATTACGATCAAAGGATCTAAAAGAGAAAGCGTAGGCAAGAAAGCTACGAAAGCCTTACGTAATGCTGGAGAGGTCCCTTGCGTTATTTACGGGGGGGATAATATCGTGCATTTTGCTGCGCCAGAAGTGTCTTTCAACAAGTTGATTTACACTCCCGATGTACATACGGTAATTGTTGACCTTGAAGGCAACAAGACCAATGCTGTACTTCAAGACATCCAATTCCACCCTGTGACAGATGAAATTCTGCACATTGATTTCTACGAGTACCACGAAGGTCAGGAAATTACGATGGAAATTCCAGTTCATTCAGAAGGTGTTCCTAAAGGAGTTAAAAATGGTGGTGTTTTAAGATTTAACTTAAGACGTATGACTGTGAGAGGTCTTGCAAAAAATCTTCCTGACTTTATTTTGGCTAACGTTACTCCATTGAAAATTGGACAAAAAATGTACGTTACTGCTGTTGAAAGCAAAGATTACAAGATCATGCACCCAGACAACACAGTTATTTGTCAAGTCAGAACTTCTAGAAACGTTTCACTCATCGGAGTTGATGAAGACGAAGAAGATGAAGACGAAGAAGGAACTGAAGAAGGAGCAGAAGGAGAAGAAACTGCTGCTGAAGGTGGAGACAACTCAGAAGAAAGCAAAGAATAAATCACAGATTTATAATTTACTTAAAGCATCCTGTTTTTCAGGATGCTTTTTTATTTTTACAAAAAATGTAGATGAGAGCTTTTTTTGCCAGACTTTTATCCAAAGACAAAAAAGAAGAGGTAGATCCTATGAAGAAATTTTTGATAGTTGGCTTAGGAAATCCAGGCCCAAAATACGAGGATACAAGACACAATATCGGGTTTAAAATCTTGGATAAGTTGGCAGAAAAAAAAGAACTTACTTTTCAAGCCGATCGCTATGGAGATAAAACTGAATTCAACTTCAAAGGCAGAAAATTTATTTTGATAAAGCCCAGCACATTCATGAATCTCAGTGGCAAAGCTGTTCGTTATTGGTTGGATAAAGAGAAAATTTCTATCCAGAATCTAATGGTCATTACAGATGATTTAAATTTGTCTTTTGGAACAATAAGATTAAAAGCCAAAGGAAGTCATGGTGGGCATAACGGTCTCAAACACATTCAGGAATTGCTTCAAACCACAGCATACCCTAGGTTTAGATTCGGAATAAGCGACGAGTTTTCCAAAGGTAATCAGATTGATTATGTCTTGAGCGAATGGTCTTCAGAAGAACAGGATAAACTTAAAGAACGTCTTGATGCGTCAATAGAATTAATACTTTCATTTGGTACTGCTGGCATAAATAATACAATGAACAGCTTTAACGGAAAATAGATAAACGTGAAGATTTACAATAAGGTTTCAGAATTCGATTCTTCAATTCCAACAGTAGTCACTATTGGTACTTTTGACGGTATACATCTTGGACATAGAAAAATCATACAGCGATTGGTAGATACTGCCCAAAAAGAGGATTTACAAACCGCCCTGCTTACCTTCTACCCTCATCCGAGAATGGTGTTACAACAAAGTTCAGATTTAAAACTGATCAACACCATAGATGAACGCAAACTTATTCTTAAGGAAACTGGCCTAGAACACCTTATTGTTCATCCATTTACTTTAGAATTTTCAAGGCTTACGGCTAGAGAATACGTCGAAGACATTTTAGTAAAAGGGTTGAATGCAAAGAAAATTGTTATTGGCTATGATCATCATTTCGGAAGAAACAGAACTGCGGACATTGAGGATCTGAAGGCCTTCGGAAAAGAGTTTGGTTTTGAAGTTGATGAAATTTCAAAACAAGATATCGAAGATGTTGCAGTAAGTTCCACTAAAATAAGAAGGTCTCTTGAAGAAGGTGATCTTGAAAAGGCAAATGAATATCTTACGCAGCCATTTTTCCTTTCTGGGGAAGTCATTCGAGGAAAAGGACTCGGCAGGAATATGGGCTATCCCACGGCTAATCTTAAAGTTCCTGAGTCCTACAAACTCATTCCGAAGGAAGGCGTCTATGTGGTTGCCTCCTTGATTGATGGGGACAAACGTTTTGGCATGATGAATATTGGCACCAATCCAACTGTAGGCGGTCAAAAACAGAGTATTGAAACTTATTTCTTTGATTTGGACAAGGACTTGTATGGCAAACATCTTCACATACAACTTCTAAAACGCATACGGAGCGAAGTCAAGTTTGAAGGCCTGGAGGCTTTAATCAAAGCCATGAAAGCTGACGAGATATTTGCCAAAAACTACATCAAAATTATCGATAATGAATGAGCTTCTCTTTAAGCGAATAGATAATTCTCCTCTAGTCGTATTCAGGGTTTTATTTGGTTTGCTTATTGCTTTGGAAGCTTGGGGTGCTATTCTTACAGGCTGGGTTAGGAGAACTCTTATTGAACCACAGTTCACCTTCAATTTTATTGGTTTCGACTTCCTTCATCCGCTGCCGGGTAATGGCATGTACTTCTATTTTGGACTCATGGGTTTGTTTGGAATCTTTGTGATGCTGGGCTTCAAATACAGATTCAGTATAATCGCTTACACACTACTTTGGACAAGCGTCTACCTGATGCAAAAAACCTCTTACAATAACCACTATTATCTACTTATACTTCTACTCATTTTCATGTGCATAGTGCCTGCACATCGCTATTTTTCTTTAGATGTCAAAAGAAATCCAAACCTAAAATCCATAAGTATGCCCAACTGGGTTGTACTTTTTTTGATCGCACAAATCTGGATTGTATACACGTATGCAAGTTTTGCAAAATTCTATCCAGACTGGCTGGACGGGACTTTTCCAGAGCTTTTGATGAAAGGTAAAGCTCACTATTGGCTTATCGGTGACTTACTCCAGGAACCTTGGATACATATGAGTATCGCATATTTTGGTATTTTATTTGACTTGCTTGTCGTTCCCTTGCTTTTGTGGAAACGCACTAGAGCTACTGTGTTTTGGATAAGCGTGTTCTTCCATTTGTTCAACAGCATCGTATTTCAAATTGGAATTTTTCCATACATGTCTTTAGCGTTTACAGTCTTTTTCTTTCCCAAAGAATACATCAACAGAACATTTTTAAAATTCAAGCCTTTTTATAATGATGCTAAAATCGAAATTCCCAGGTTAGGCTCTTATTTTAAAGCCTTTTTACTAATCTGGGTTTCAATACAACTTTTGCTTTCTGTTAGGCATCATTTTATCCAAGGCAATGTCTTCTGGACCGAAGAAGGTCATCGAATGAGCTGGAGAATGATGCTAAGGTCTAAAGGAGGTTCTGCAAGTTTTAGAATCAAGAATCTGGAAACTGGAAAGACTGAATATGTTAAACTGGATGACTATTTGACAACCAAGCAAAAAAGAAATCTTCTGAAGCCTGACGGAATCTATCAATTTACTCAAAGATTGAAAAAGGAGTATGCTGAAAAGAATACTCCAATTGAGATTTATGCACGAATAAAGGTTAGTCTTAATGGAAGGGCCCCTGAACTCTTTATAGATCCGCAACTTGATCTGACGACCATTGAGTGGAATTATTTTAACCACAATGACTGGATTCTGCCACAGCCTGAGAGTATTTCATGGAGCAGGTAGGTCGTGAGTCGTGAGTCAAAATATTAATTTATTCTAGAGCTTTTTCTCCAGGTTTACCTCAAGAATTCTTGAGGTCCACGCCATACTGATATGTTTCCCTTTTGAAGTTGTTTCGTGACCAAATTCAGGAATTGGAAGATTAAATTCTTTAGCTTTTTGGGTGTAGTAATCTTCTTTCGAAAGCTTGATATCTTCAACTCCGTGGAATACCATTCCAAATTTCTCCTGCTGAATGATTTCTGAAATGAGTAAAATGCAATTGTCCAAATGAATTAAATTGATGGGAGCTTCAGGATTTTTAATTCCTGTTTTGCCTGAAAGGTATTTAACGGGATGTCTGTCGTTGCCAATCAATCCGCCAAAACGTATAACGCTGCTTTGTACCTTTTTCAAATTGATAAGCAACTCTTCTGCGTGGACCAATTGACTATTCTCAACTTCAATTGGCGTAAATTTATAATGTTCTGTGTAAGTTGGAATGGATTCATGGTCTTGAAAAACTCCTGTAGAGCTCACATAAAGAATTTTATTAATCTTTGATTCTGAAATGGCCTCCGTTAGCTTTTTGAGTTTGGCAATAAAATCAGAATTTGGGTCACGTCTCAATCCAGGTGGAATATCTATAATAAGAAGGTCGGAATTTTCGAGAAAGCTGTAAACATCTCCCACAATTTCATCTTCTAAAAGCTCAATCACAAAAGGATCAATTCCCTCTATTTCTAAAGCTTTGATTTTTTCTGGAGATGTGGTAGACCCTTTTACTTCCCATCCATTCTGTAATAAATGTCTAGCAAGAGGTAATCCTAACCAGCCACAACCTAAAATTGAAACTTGTTTTTTCATTATAATTTCAATTTCCGCTTAGTGATGATGGCATCGTTGACAATAAAAGGTTTTGGTATTTTATCTTTTGGTCGCTTTTTAACTGAGTACATGGGGTGCGATAACAAATCAAAGCTGATTTCATTAATAACAAACTCAACATACTGATCTTTTTCAACTTCAAATTCAAAATATAAAGGCTCTTGATTCACTACGTAATAATCGATGAGATTGTTTTTAAACCGATTCTTGTGAACATGATAAGCATCTGAATCCTGTACATAGGGATCTGCAGTTTTACCGTTGACTTGAAACGAACTGAAATTAATCTGAGAAGATTCTGAAACAATTATCCTATTGAGATTTCTATTATAATTCAATTGAACTCTAAATTTTTTCAAGTAAGCTTTGGAAGCTACTAAGGTATCCACTCGAATTCCTGAACTTTGAACTGCAATCAAGTCTGCCTTTGAAGTTTTTGTATAGGCCGTATTGTATTTGCTTTGATAGTCAGCTGCTGTGGTTGAATCTTCATCGGTTTCAAAATAAGGTGATGTCCAGGAATCCAGATTCTCATCATAGGTATTCCAGCTCGCAAAATTAGAATCAGTATCCAGAGTGTAAACCAAACTATCAGGTCTAGGTGTATTTTCTGTAAAACCTGAATGTAAATGAGCTTTAATGAAAAAACCTATAGCTACAAGTAACGCCATCGTTGCTACTCCCTTTTTTACGGAGAAATAACCAAAAACAGGTAGTAAATTTCCGAAGAGTAAAACCGTGAAAATAGCACTCACCACACTCATCTTAAGACCAAGTCCTACAGGAAAAAACTGAATAAATGGAGCAATAATGCTTAAAGATGGCAGTATCAAAATCAGAAGAAAAAGATAGGAAGGGACTTGAAACCTGATCATCAGGAAAAAAGCTACAAGTGTAAATAGTAAAGGAACGATGAAAAAAGCCGCTCCTTTTAAAAATATATTCAGTAGAAAAATGGCAATAAACCAAGTCAATATTGGAGCTACCATTGCATTTTTGGGGTTCAGTTTATCATCAAATGATTGATAAATTGAGAATAAAATAAATAGAGTTATCGCTACGAAAACCACAATATAGTCATGTCCATTGTACGTGAATCCCTGAAGAATATCTGAATAATCCGGATAAAGCTTTAGAATCAGTGGCCATCCAAAATAAGTAACTAATCCAGCGATAATCAAACTCGAAAACCAGGGAATAAAGCCTTTAAAAACTTCTCTCCTAGACAGCGAATTGCTTTTGAAACCATAAAATAGCAGGGCTAGAAAGACTAAAAAACCAACTCCATAAATCATCCATACCCAAGAAAATGGATAGTGAAAAAGACCGAGGCCAGTAACTGTAAAGTACACATCGTCTTGATCTGATTTGAGGTCGGTTAAATTAAGATTTGAAAATTCCTCCAACGCATGGGTTAAATAATCGCCCTGATGTGCCAATGACCTTTTATCAAGACGTTCAGGAACATCCAGAGCTGTGTGATAATCGTAATGATCGTCTATGAAGGCAAAGAAAAAACTTGGAATATCCGCCAATTCTCTGAACACGGTAGAATCTGTATCGTTTGGCAATAATTTATAGACGCTATACATCAGTGAATTTGCCAGTGGATGCTCTCCCTGTGCCTTTCCAAAAAGTTGTATCAGGTTTGAATTCCCATGATTTGTTTCTACGATCATATTGCTGGGACCACCGCTACCTCGAGATTCAAAATTAAGTACCAATCCTACCTCATCCTTCCAGGGATGTTCTTTTACGAAAAGCTCTGCACCTGTAAGCCCAACCTCTTCTCCGTCTGAAAAAACGATGATGATGTCATTTTGAAAAGTAGGGTTTGAAGCTTTGAAGGCTCTAAGTGCTTCCAGTATTGTGGCAACTCCAGATGCTGCATCTGCAGCTCCAGAGGAAGAATGTACAGCAGAATCGTAATGCGTTAAAAGTAAGAGCGCTTTGGAATTTTCTTGAGGTTCATTGGCCTCCAGCTTTGTTATGATGTTTTGCGGAGCTGTAAGGACACCACTTTTGGAAAGAACAAATCCTTGTTGAGTCTGAATCTGTAGATCGAGCTTTTCCAACTCATTTACAATATAGTTTCGTTTGTTGTTATGCGCTCTCGAACCAATATAATGCGGCTCATTCCCAATCTTTTTGACATGTTCAAATGCTCTAAGAGTAGAAAACTCTGTGGGCTGAGTTGATAAATCCGTGATTTCAGCAGGATATAAATCATAAAAAACATACCAAATGCAAGCTGCTATCACCAGTAGACTAATAATCGCTTTGTAGGAACTTTTTCTCATTAATCGCGTTTTACCAATGCATAGTAATCATCTTCCAAAGGCAAGTAACCTTGATCATAAACAAAATAATACACGTTACCGCTTTTAGTGGTATATAGGCTTGTAAAGTAAGTGAAATTGAAACCCTTCTCCAGCAATTTATCTCGTGTAGTTTTTGTCTTTTGGTCCTTGTTGATGCTTCTTAAAATTCTATAATTTTTTTTCAACCTGTTATTAATATTTCTCACAATCTTTGTTGCATCGCTATTAAGCCGATTATTATAAGTACTTCTGCAATAATCAGAACAAAACTTTTTATCGATTCGCCCAGTAATGGGTTCTTCACAAGAAAGGCACTTTGTTTTTTCCATAACAGCTTATTTACAGCTTAGTAAATATAAAAAAATCCCTCAACAAAAATGTTGAAGGATTTGTTAGATTAGATTTCAAGTGTCACTCGACAACTTCAAACTCAGATCTTCTATTTTCTTCATGCTCTGCTTCACTGCAACCAGAATCACAAGAATTAACAGGCTCTGACTTTCCTTTTCCTTCTGAAGATAATCTAGTTGAATCAATGCCAGTTTCTACTAAATAGTTGACAGTATTCTCAGCTCTCCGTTGGGACAACTCCATATTGTAAGCCTTAGACCCTCTTTCATCGGTATGACTTATGACTTTAATATTCAATTCAGGATTTTCTTTCAGAATTAAAATCAGTTTATCAAGTTCCAAAGCAGCTTCAGGCCTTATAGTAGCATCGTCATATTCGAAGAAAATACGTTCCTGAAGTATCAACAATTCAGCTTCTGTCTCAGAAAGCTCTTGCTCTAGAGCCACTCGTATTAGCATCTGAGTCTCAGGAATACGCAAGGATATCGACTGGCTTTCATAATCACTCATATTTACCTGCAAATCAAATTTTTGATCTGTAGGTAAAAAGTTTTTACTTACACCACTTGCATTGGTTCGGTTTCTGGAAAATTCATTTTGATCCTCATCATAAAAAATGACTTGTGCATTTTCTATAAATTTTTCAGTTTTAGCATCAACTACTTCTACCAAAAGAGAAGTTTGTTCCAACGGGTGGACCAAGTTTGCTCTGTAAATATTATCTATAACTTTTCCTTTTTTCTTTTCGGTCCGGTTTGAAGACACATACCCTTTTTCTATGTTACCATTGTAAGTAAAAGCAAAATCATCTGCATTACTATTTAGAGGTGATCCAAGATTTTGAGGCGGAAGAAAACTTCCGGAGTCCACTTTAGCATAATAAACATCCAGACCACCTAAGCCTAAATGTCCGTCGCTGGAAAAATACAACGTGTTTTCCTGATCGATAAATGGGAAGTTTTCTCTGCGTTCTGTATTTACTGCTGGACCAAGATTCCTTGGCTCACCAAAACTTCCGTCTTCTTTGATCTGGACCATATACAGATCTGACGCTCCATAACCTCCTGGTCTATCACTAGAAAAATACAGCTTGGTTTCATCTGGACTCAAGGCTGGATTGGCATTGGAGAAGGATACATCGTTGAAGGGCAAATCTTCAATATCCTGAAAACTACCATTTACCAATGTAGCTTTGTAAATTTTTAAGTGATTGACACCATCATCATCTTTCCTGTAGTTACCATTGAGGTAATCATTTCTGGTGAAGTAAATAGTAGATCCATCATTGGTAATAGCTACACTACCTTCATGGAATTTGGTATTGATCTCCCCTTCTATTTCTTTGGAATTCTTAAACGTACCTCCTACATTGTCTGCAACAAAAATATCTAAAGAGGGCTGTTTGTTCCAACCGTAAGTTTTTCTGGTTTCATTCCTTGTTGACAAAAAGTATAATTTTCCTCCATACTCGTATGCACCAAAATCTGAATATTCAGAATTTAAACTCAATGGATTCAGTTCAAATCTAGGCGTCATCGATTTCAAATCTTCAAGATAATTCGGGTTTTCCAGAAAGGCTTTAGCTCTGGAATCACCTGGGGCTTTTTCAGAAAAGTCGAGCATCGCCTTCTTGTAATCTTCAGTTTTTTGATTACTTAAAAGGGTCTGAGAATAGGTGTAATAATCTTCAGCAGGAGCGTTTCTGTTATTTCTTAGATAGCGCTTAAAGAATTGTTCGGACTCTTCAAAGTTTGATGTTTTATAATTTGCAATAGCCAGTTGTCTGTATACATAACTATTTGCTTTTCCTTTTCGGATAAGTTTTTCATAAGCATCAATTGCATCCACATATTCAAATCGATCAAAATGCCTATCTGCTTTTTTGGTGTCGCTATTTTGAGACCACAGACTTATGGTAAATAAGCAACAAAACATAGGGAGTATATATAATTTTTTCATTGAAGTTTTCATTTCAGATTAAAAGTAACGAGGCGATACATAAGTTTTCTTTTTGAAGAAGATATCGAAAATGACAAAAGCTTCATAAGAAGGTTCTTTCAGGTTGGACTGAGTTGCATCGTAAGCAAAGCCAATCTGCATCCAGTCTGTAGCTCTCACACTCGCAAGGCCACTGATGGCGTCTTCATATCTGTAGGAGGCTCCAATTTCAAACTTATCATAAAATAGAACGTTTGCATTTACATCAAAAGATACAGCAGAGCTAAATTCAGATTTGATTAAAGCGGAAGGCTTGAATTTTATATAATCATTTATATCAAAAACGTAGCCGGCAGTCAAAAAGTAATGCTGTTGCTCCGAGCCAAATTCTCGACCATTAACTTCAAGATGAGTAGAGCCTAAAAAATTAGGTACGGAAAGACCGATGTAAAATTTGTCTGTATAATACATGAGTCCTGCACCAAGACTTGGATAAGTCTCATCAACATCACTTTGGAAAGCAGGATCCATATCATCCTGAAAAAACATGTTCTCAAAACCTATGCTTTGGAACCTTGCTCCTGCTTTAAGACCAACAGCCAGTTTGCTATTTTTACCGATGTCCATCGTGTAAGATATATCCGCAAATACATTGGTTTGGTCAACAGGTCCGTTTTGATCACTTATGCCAGAAAGCCCCAAACCGATTCCTTTTCCTACGGGAGTATGCGCGTTGAAAGTAAAAGTTTGAGGGGAGCCTTCAATACCAGACCATTGGTCTCTGTATAAAGCTCCTACCGATAAGTTTTCTTTGGAACCTGCGTAAGCAGGATTGATAACGTTCATATTATACATGTACTGCGTATATTGAGGGTCTTGCTGTGCAGACATCTCTTGTGTAGCCAACAACAATAAAGCTCCTAAAACAGGGATATATCTAATTTTCATAGAGAAATTTTCTTTATAAATCATTACAGATTATTGTTCAACGTTTATGTAAAGTAAGCCTTGATTGACCGTGCCATATTCTGGATCTTCTGCATCAAAAGTAATGGTGTAAAAATAAGTGCCAGTCACAAGATCGTCTCCCTCATCGTTTTGACCAATAAATTCATCTCTGTAATTCGTCCTTTCATAGACTTTCAGGCCATTTCTATCGAAGACTTCTAAAGTTGAAATCCCTGTGCGATCCGCTAAACATGTCAAATCGAAATTATCATTCAATCCATCAGGAGTTGGATTGAGAGAAATCCCTTGAGCTATTTTACAGTCACTTTGATCAACGTTAAGTTCGTTGGTGTCATCTGAACTGCAGGAATAAAAAAGTAATAAACAAGAGAAAGCTAAAAAACACTTTTTAAGATGCATAAAAGTTTGATTTTAGTATGATAAACGAATTAAGGGAATTTTTAGTATTAAATCTAGAATTACTTAGAAAATATAAAGGTAGATTGTCATCAGATTCATTTTCAGAAATCTTAAATTCAGATCAAACTGAAGTATTTTTCATAATTTTACGTAATCAAAATTTTATATGCTAGAAGCCAAAACTACAACATACGAAACTGCTGTTCTCATTGGTATAGTGAATCAGTTTCAGGATGAAGAAAAATCCAAAGAATACTTAGATGAATTAGAATTTCTTACTTATACCGCTGGGGGTGAAGTCAAAAAACGATTTCAGCAAAAACTTGACGTCCCCAACCCAAAGACCTTTATTGGGAAAGGTAAATTGGAGCAGGTAAGAGATTATGTAGAAGAACATGAGATTGGAACCGCCATTTTTGATGACGAATTATCTCCTGGTCAACAAAGAAATATTGAAAAAATACTAAAATGTAAAGTTGTAGATAGAACCTATCTTATTCTAGATATTTTTGCTCAGCGTGCTAAAACAAGCTACGCCAGCACTCAGGTAGAGCTTGCACAATATGAATATTTATTACCGAGACTTGCAGGCTTATGGACTCACCTTGAGCGTCAACGTGGTGGTATTGGAATGCGTGGTCCTGGTGAAACAGAGATTGAAACCGATAGACGTATCGTAAGAGATAAAATCACTTTGCTCAAGAAAAAACTAAAAACCATCGACAAGCAGATGGCTGTCCAGCGTGGAAACAGAGGGAGTCTTGTGAGAGTGGCTCTGGTAGGCTATACCAATGTTGGAAAGTCGACGCTTATGAATGTGATAAGCAAAAGTGAAGCTTTTGTAGAAAATAAGCTCTTCGCAACCCTAGACACAACAGTAAGAAAAGTAGTGATTAGAAATCTACCGTTTCTGTTGACCGACACCGTTGGATTTATAAGAAAACTGCCAACGCAACTGGTAGAATCCTTTAAATCTACTTTGGATGAAGTAAGGGAAGCTGACTTGCTTTTACATGTTGTCGACATTTCTCATGAAAATTTTGAAGACCATATTGAATCGGTCAACAGCATCTTGGATGATATCGAGGCTAGAGACAAACCTATCATCATGGTCTTTAATAAAATTGATAGTTACGAGCCAGAAACTATAGAGGAAGACGACTTGATGGTGGAGAGATCTTATCAGCACTATACACTTGAGGAGTGGAAGAAAACATGGATGCAAAGACAAGGGGATAACGTCCTGTTTATTTCGGCTACAGAAAAAGAAAATATTGAAGAATTCAGGAAAAAAGTATATGAAACAGTAAGAGAAATTCACGTCACTCGTTTCCCTTATAATAACTTCCTATACCCAGAATACGACGCCTATACTGGCGATGATGAAGATGAGAATATAGAAGCTTAGTCGAAAAAAGGTAGCAACTCCTTAGTTGTCTTTAAATTTTTGAGACTTTCTATGCTCAAAGGTTTCTCAACAAACCCTATAGCAGCGTCATATGTCGCTGCTTTTTCTTTATCACTGGTGTCTATAGAAGAGGTTACCACAAAAATGTAGCAATAACCGTCTAGTTCACGTTTTTCTAATTCATCCATGAAGTCCCATCCATCTAGATTTGGCATATTGACATCAAGAAAAATGACAAATTTTTTATCATCAGATTTATGCTCAGAGATGTAGGTTAAAGTATTGTAGCCGTCTTCAAATGATTTTGGGGAGCTTGAAAATTCTGAATGGATCATCATTTTCTCATGAATAAAGAGTACCATTTTATCATCATCTACATTTAAGACTTCTAAGTTCATAGACCTTATTTATTTGGTTGAATTTGTTTTGTGTTTTTGGTAATAGCTCTTATAACATTATCAAGTTCTTTCACCGTATTGCCTATTTCCTTGATAAGAAGACCCTCTTCTTTTTTAGAGCAAGCGCCGGTGTTCAATAGCTCCACGATGCCTAAAATTTTGGATGCTGGAGATCGCATTTCATGTGATTGTTGCCAGGCTATTTGCTTTAGCTTCTCATTTTGAGAAGCGAGTGCTTTGTAATGAAGCAAGCGTTCTGTAATATCTTTGGCTACAACAAGTTTAGCTTTTCTATTCTGAAAAATAATAGTTTTAATTGTGATTTCAGCATTTATTTCTTCTCCAGATTTTTTCTTGTACGAAAAATAATCATCGAAGCTGTGACTGTCTTTATGAACTGTTTGCTCTAGAGCTCCAAGAAAAGCATCCATGTCTTTTGAAAAGAAAATTTGGTGAAGTGACATCCCGAGAAACACTTCCTTTTTGTAACCAAAAAGCTCTATTGTAGCTGAATTGACATCCAGAAATTTTAAAGTTTCTACATCATAGACAAACATGGGCAGAGGGGAAAGATGGAACAAATCGCTATATTTTTTTTCTGACTCTAAAATTTTAAGTCTTTGTTTTTGCTTTTCAATGGTGTAATTAATGCTTTTGAAGAGCGCATTTGGGTTTAATTCATCTTTAAACAAATAATCTGAAACACCAAGCTGAAGGGATTCTAAACATAAATCGAGGTTAAGTGAGCCTGTCAAAATTATTACAGGGGTGTGGCCTTCAATGCTAAGCACTTTTTTAACCAGTGATTTTCCAGATAAATCTGGCAGGCTTAAGTCTAAAAAAATAACGTCAAATTTTGCCTCACCTTTCAGCAAAACTTCGGCTTCTTCATAATTTATAGCATGTTGACAGGTCATGTACTTAAAATGTTCTTCCAAATACTCTTTCACAAGCGTATAGTCGCCGAAATTATCTTCCACAATAAGAAGTTCAAGAACTTTTTCGGTCTTGGTCATGGTTTAGTAAAACTTGGTGAATTGACATAATCTATCCAGAATTCTTCAATTTTTGCAACAGCATTTATAAAATCCGGACCATCTTGAGGTTTGGTGATATAGCAGTTTACGTGATTCTCATAACATTTAATGACATCAAATCTTGAAGAAGATGTCGTAAAAATGACAACAGGAATAGTTTTCAATACCTCATCGTTTTTTATAATCTTCAATACTTCAAGACCATTGTATTTTGGAATGTTATAATCCAATAATACCAAATCTGGGGTCTCTGCAGATGTATAAGAATTTTGCTTTAACAGGAAGTCCAGAGCCTTTTTACCGTCACTGACTACCCATTGTTGAGTTACATATTTTGAATCTTCCAAAGCTTCAGTAATCATCAACACATCACCGATGTTGTCTTCTACTATTAAGATTTTGAAAGTATCCATGACTATCATACTATTTTGGCATAGTGAAACTGAACTTACTGCCCTGACCAAATTCAGAATCTACCCAAATTTTTCCACCTAAATTTAAGATTATTTTTTTACATGTAGCTAGCCCCATACCTACTCCATCAGTATTTATTTTATTCTCCTTATAAAAGGGCTTAAAAATCTTCTCAAGATTTCGCTCTTCTACTCCTTTACCATTATCACTCACCTCAATGAGCCATTCGTCTAATTTATCTTTTATAGAGATTTTCACCTTAAGTGGGCGCTCTTTACTTCTATATTTTATGGCATTACCTATCAAGTTTCTAAGGACTGAAGAAAAAGAAATTTTTGAAGTGTTTATTATCGGCAATTTTCCAAATTCAATTTCAATGTTTTCTGATCTTATAATAGGTAAATTAAGATCTATGATATTTTGAATGACAACTTCAACATCGACTTTTTCTTTTTTATCGCATTGCGATGTCACCTTAGCAAAAGCAAGAATTTCATAAATAAGACTTGTCATTTTTTGAGTGCTCTGTTTGGCGTATTCTATATATTCTCTTGCTTCTTCACCTAAACTGGTGTGAGATTCGTATTGTAACAGTTCCAGAAACCCTTGAATACTATCGAGAGGATTTTTAAGATCATGTGCTATGGTATAAGCAACCTCTTCTGTTTGATCTTTATGTAGTTTTAATTGTTCATGGATTTTTTCTAGATCTAAAGATTTTCTGTGAGATTCAAACAAGCGCTCTACCAATTTGGCAAGAGATTTTAAAGATTCGATTTGAGAAGCCGAAAGGACTTTAGGTTTAGAATCAAGAACACATAGTGTTCCAAGCGCAAGACCTTCTTTGGTTGAAAGAGGCATACCTGCGTAAAATGCAATATTTGGATCTTCCCTTACTAAAGGATTATTTTTGAAACGCTCATCTTGGGTGGCATCATTAACGATAAGCATCTTATCTGGTGTGTTAATTGCGTGTGCACAGAACGCAACATCTCTTGAAGTTTGTTCTACTTTAATGCCAAATTTGGATTTGAATACTTGCGTATCAGAGTCGATAAGAGTCACCAGCGAAATTTCGGTTCCACAAATATCTGTAGCCAGTTTAGTTATCAAGTCAAGGTCTTCATCAGGCAGATTATCCAATAACTTCAGGCTATGTAACTCTTTCAACCGTTCTGCTTCATTGCTAGGAGTCGGAGGGTTTTTCATTATCTATAGATTTTTTCGGAAGTTTAATTAAGAATTTTGAGCCTTTTCCAAGTTCTGATTCTACACTAACTTCACCTTTAAAATTTGTAATTATCTTCTCAACAATAGCTAGACCTATTCCTGTTCCAGAATACTCACTCTGACCGTGCAATCTTTGGAAAATTCTAAAGATTTTATTGAAATATTCTTTAGAAATACCCAGGCCGTTATCTTCTACACTGAACAAGTGATGTTTTTTAAGCTCTTCGTAATCAATCTTAATTTTAGGCAAACTATCCGGCCTAGAATATTTTATTGAATTGTCAATCAAGTTTAAAAACACTTCCTTAAGTTCATCTTCAACAGTATCAATTACAGGAAGTTTTCCAACTTCTATTTTTGCTCCTTTAGCTTCAATGGCTTCGTGTAAAAGGATTTCAACGTCTTTTATTACTGAATTTACATCAACTTTTGATAAAGGCAGATCATTTCTGCCTACTTTAGAAAAATTGAGCAATCCATTAATAATTTGACGCATCCGCTTAGCTCCGTCTACAGCAAAATTAATGTATTCTTGAGCTTTTTCATCAAGTTTTCCCGCATACTTCTGTTCCAGACGTGTTAAAAATCCTGTAACCATCCTCAAGGGCTCCTGCAAATCATGAGATGCTATGTAAGCGAATTCTTCCAGATCTTTGTTGGATTTTGAGAGAGACTCCGTTTTTAGTATTAGTCTCCGATTAAGACTTTCAAGCAGATTCTCATATTGTCGAAATTCTGAGATGTCTTGCATGGAACCCACCATTTTTATCGGTTTTCCACTCTCGTCCTTAATAATTTTTCCTCTATCGTATACGTTAGCATAAGAACCATCTTTCTTTCTGAACTTATATTCATCAATCCATTCTTTCTTATTCATATTTTGCAGCACAGAATCGAAAGATGTTTTAACACGTTTTCTATCTTTTGGATGAATTTTTTCCAGCCAGACCTCTTCCGCCACACCAAAATCATCTGGGTCATAACCGAAAAGTTTTTTAAGGCCAATTCCCCAACTCATTTTTTCTGTTACCAAATCAAAATCCCAAACTGCATCTTTTACTGTTTCTGCTATTATTCTGAATTTCTCAATTTCAGTATTGATATTGCTTAAATTTTCTTTGAGTGCAGTTACATCTCTGCCGATACAAAATATATCATCAGAATTTTCCAGAGAGAAGGCAGTCCATTCAATTCGTAATATTTGAGCGTTTTTAGTTACTATTTGTAATTCGCTAGAATGATTACCCTCATTATTTCTTGCTGTGTCAAGCAATGCTTTTGCCTTCTCTCTATCTTCTTCTTTCACAAAAGTGAGATAGGAAATACTTAGCATTTCTTTTTCTGTATATCCTAAATGTTCACAAGTCCTCTTACTTACCTTTGTAAGGAGGTTCTCTTTTTCAGCCTTACACATTAGGTCTGGCGTATATTCAAAAAAGGCCTGCATCTCTTTTTCAGTTCTTTTTCGAGAAATTTCATTGGCGAGTTGAATTGAAAATTCGTCAAAAATAGAACGGAGTGTTTCCTCTCTGGAATATGTATCCTTAAAACTTAGAATCACAACCCCCAAACATTCTCCATGAGACTTAATCTCAAACCCAAAACTTGTTTTAATCTCACTTTCAGAATCTGACTCTTCTTTATGAATTTTAAAACTGGAGCTTCCACTATTAAAGATATCCATGGCAAAATCTTCAGAATTGAAATTGCTGATTTCCGATTTTATATTAACTAATTTTCCATCTCTTAATTCTAAAAATTTGGATAAATCCTTTGAGTAATGATTTAGAAGCCAAAATTGGCAAATATGACTTCGGACTAAGTCTTCAATTTTTAATGAAATTTTACAGAATATACTTTCCAGATATTCCCCACCCTGGAAAGCCTGATGGGTAAAAGTTAATAATTCGCTTTTTTCAGCATTTGTTTTTAAGTCATTCACATTTCTATTGACGATCATCCAGTGTGTGTACCACCCCTGGTCGTCAAAAATTGGAGTGATAGAAAGGTTATTCCAGAACTCAAGTTGGTTTTGAGTTAAACTTATCACATCCACATTAACCGACTCCCAATGACTAAGTTTGTCATCTAATTTTTCGAAATCATCCTCGTTTTTAATGGACACATAAATATCCCTTGGAGTGGAACCAATAATCTCTGATATCTTAAAACCAAACAGATTTTGAAAACTTGAGTTTGCGTAAACTATCTCAGACTCAAGAAAACTATCGGATTTTACTTCTGTTACCAAAATCGCATCGTTGGTTCCGTCAATTAATTTTTCTAAAAGATTGAGATGATTTTCACGTTTTAAGGGCTTTGTAATATCCTGTAAGGCTCCAACCAAGCGAATGGGATCACCACTTACATTTCTTACAATCACAATATTTTCCCTTACATTAGCATAGTTGCCTTCTAGATTTTGAAACCGATAGTCAAACGTCCATTTAGATAAGGTTTTGTCATCTAAAGCTTCTTGTAAGCTGTCAAAAAAAGGTTTTAGGTCATTTGGATGAATCTTGGATTCCCAAAAATCCCTAGAGACCATATTATTTTTAGAATTATAACCAAACAGTCTTTTATAGCCGTCACCCCAGTATAGTTCATCTTCGCTTAAGTTCCACTCCCAAACTGCATCCGATGTAGCACGCGCTGCTAGATCAAATCTATTTTTAGCAAGTTGTAATTTTTTCTGAGCATTATAAGAATCTGTCGTGTCTACAACTGTAGAAATCATCAGGTTTTGTTGATGTAATGGAATGTTTGTAGCAGTAATTATTTTTTTTCACCTGCTTTTGTCATTATCCTTATTCCAGGCCAAGACATTTTTTTGGGATTACCAGACGCGATGCCACCAATTACTTTTTCATAAATCTCTTTTCTGTAGGCTGCATCAGGATAGGCTTTAAGCAAATAGGTGTCTACATCTGGTATATCCTTCTGCGACCATCCATAGATATCATAAAACTTTTCATTGAAATACACCGACTTGTTATCATCAATAGTGTTTACAGCAATCCCAATAGGTAAAGATTCAAAAATGGTCTTGAAAGATTCAATTTTGAGAGTCTCAGGTTTCTTAACCTCTTCAGAATTATATTTTAAACTTATAAAAGCAAAGGACTGATCTTTATAATCAAGAAGACTGAAATTAAAATTTAGAATTTGATGATTTGCAGGAAGCTTTACTGAATATGAGGCATCAAACAATTTGGAATCGATAATCACATTTAACTTCCCAATAAACTCTGAAACTAATTTTGAATCGAGTCTCAAGGCAGCTGTAAGGAATTTTTCTAAGCTTTCTTCTTCATTATTTTTTTTCTCCTCAAATGAATTACCTTTAAGCTTATCATTTAAGCCAATAACTTTAAATTTACCTTTAGAATTTAACACCAAAAAACTTGGCAACTCAATTAGTTCTAAAAGTTTTTTTAATGGCTTGAAGTCATGTGGCATATTTTTAAAGTTTAATTTTATTAAAAATCAGCACTCAGAAATTAAATACTAATCAATAACTAATTTAAAAAATTAAGATTATGTTGTCAAGATACATCATTTTTTGCTGTTTGATTGCTATAACCTCATTTGCTCAAAAACCTGCAAATTCAGATGAGTTTGCACATACGTTTTCAATTATTGCTCAAGATCCTGAAACTGGAGACATGGCCGTAGGGGTACAAAGCCATTGGTTCTCTGTAGGAACCGCTGTGCCCTGGGGAAAGTCTGGGGTTGGTGTTGTAGCCACCCAATCTTTTGTAAATCAGCGTTACGGTTACGAAGGCTTACAGTTAATGGAAAGTGGCCTTACTGCAAGTGAAGCTTTGGAAAAAATAAAAGCAGAAGATGAAGGCGCAGCATTTAGACAAGTCGCCATGCTTTCCAAAAACGGAACTATAGCCGCGTTTACTGGAGAGAAATGTGTAGAGGCGGCTCTACATCTTGTAGAAGATACTTACAGCATACAAGCCAATATGATGGAGGATGAAAATGTGGTTTACGCAATGAGAAAGGCTTATGAGGAAAACAACAACCTTGAGCTTGCAGAACGCGTAGTTGCTGCCATGAAAGCAGCCCAGGCAAGTGGTGGAGATATAAGAGGAAAACAATCTTCTGCGTTAATAGTCGTAAGTAAAGATGCACCAGAACATCCTTGGCTTGATAAAAAGATAGATTTGAGAGTTGAAGACCATAAAACTCCTGTTGAAGAGCTTTCAAGACTTCTTAATAGCCAAAGGGCTTACGAATATATGAAAAAGGGGGATGTAGCCATGGAAAATGAAGATCCGAAAGCTGCGCTGGAAGCTTATAACGCTGCCGAAAAGCTGTTACCCAACAATGATGAAATTAAATTTTGGAAAGCCGTTGCACTCGTAAATTCTGATCAGGTTAAAATGTCTATACCTATATTTGAACGTTTATTTGTTAACGATAAGCGCTGGCAAAGGCTTTTGCAGCGTCTACCCTCATCAGAATTAATAACCATAGATAAATCTGCTTTAGATTACTTACTAAATTTATAACTCATGAAATACTCAATTTTATTACTCGTCAGTCTACTTTTCATTTCCTGCCATGATTCGCCAAAAATCAGCAAAGAAAAAAATCCTCCTCAAATTCAAAAATTTGGAATTGTTATTCATGGTGGTGCAGGCGTGATCAAGAAAGAAAACATGACCGATTCTCTACAAAAGGCTTACGAAGAAAAGCTTGAAGAAGCTATCAATGTTGGACATAAGATTCTTTCTGAAGGTGGAACAGCTTTAGAAGCTGTACAAAAAACCATCAATGTTATGGAAAATTCTCCTTTATTCAATTCTGGAAAAGGCGCTGTATTGAATGCTGAAGGTATTGCAGAATTAGATGCCTCCATAATGGAAGGGAAAACCAAAAATGCAGGAGCTATATCTGGAGTCCAGCATATTAAAAATCCTATCAACCTAGCCTTAAAAGTCATGGAGGAATCAGACCATGTCATGCTTAGCGCATCTGGTGCAGAAGACTTCGCAAAATTGCACAGTTTGGAATTTGTTGCTAATTCCTATTTTATTACAGACAGGAGAAGTAAAGCATTGGAAGCCTCTAAGGCTAGAGAACAAGGAATATCATCTAACGAATTTTACCTAAGTAATGAAAAATTTGGAACTGTAGGTTGTGCGGCTTTAGATAAAGATGGAAACCTAGCTGCAGGAACGTCCACGGGGGGTATGACTAATAAAAAATACGGCAGAATTGGAGACTCTCCAATCATAGGCGCTGGAACTTACGCCAATAATAAGACCTGCGCTATTTCTGCTACTGGTCACGGTGAATACTTTATAAGAGGTGTAGTGGCCCATGATATCTCCGCCATGATGGAATATCAAGGCATAAGCCTAGAAAAAGCAGCACAACGCGTTATCCAGAAAAAATTGACAGAGCTTGGCGGAACTGGTGGAATCGTAGGCATCGACAAAAAAGGTAAAGTAGTGATGGAATTTAACACCCCAGGAATGTTCAGAGCTACGAAAAACATGAAAGGCGAGACTGAAATCAAGATGTATAAAGACTAATCATTTTTTACTTCAATAGTTCCTTTGCTTTTTCAATATCTGAAGTAGGTTTTTGACATATTTTATTTTCACAGACGTAAATAATTGTTTCAGAGGGATCTTTTGGGTTCTTATTTTCTAAAATGGATAAGTCTTCACTTTGACCTCCAAGAAAAATACAATTACTGTGGTATTCTTTCTGAAGCTCAAGACTCAAATCTTGGGCTTTTTCACCCATTATAGCAACTTCGTAGAAGGGAAAAGTTAACCATCCGTAGAGGATTTGCCAGTTTGCTGCGTAGGGTCCTGATTTATATAATTTAGCTTCCATCTGATTCAACATTTGTTTGGAAGTTTCAAGGTATTTATCCTCGTCAAAAAATTTACCTAATAAAAAAAGTGACTTTGCCAATGAAGAGTTTGATGCAGGAATGACGTTATCGTTAATTTCATAAGTTTTTGAAATGAGCTTTTCGCTGATCTTTGAAGCAAATTGAAACATTGAAGAAGATTCAGTTTTAAAATCATTAAAACAAATTTCTGCTAAGTGTCTTGCTTTATTTAAATAATCAATTTTGAAGGTGATTTGGTATAAATTGATGAGCGCTTCAATGGTAAACGCGTAATCTTCCAAAAAACCAGTGATCGATTTTTCGTCTTTATAAGTTCGTAAAAGTTGATTATTGTCAACTAACCGTGTTTTGAGTAAAAACTCAGTTGCTGATTCTGCCAATTCAAGATATTCATCTTTTCTCAAGGCTGTAAAAGCCTCTACAAGACCAGTGATCATCATTGCATTCCATGAAGTAATCATTTTATCATCAAGAGAAGGACGAACTCTTTGCTGTCTATGATCGAATAACGTTTGCTTTAAATCCTCTATTTCCTTTTCGAAAGCGTCGGGATCTAAATTTTTTGCTTTAGCATAATCAAGAGGAGACTGATTTGTAAACAATATATTGTTCGAAGATTCCCAGTTTCCGCGTTTGGTACAGTTAAAGTAATTTTCAACAAGAAATAATTCTTTATCAGAAAGAAATTCTGAAAGTTCCTCGTAACTCCACACATAATATTTCCCTTCTTCTCCTTCACTATCAGCATCCAAAGCTGAATAAAATCCTGCCTCTGGATGTTTCAACTCCCTGGTTATAAAATCAATGGTTTCAGAAATTATTTTTTTGTAATGAGGTTTTGGAAATCTCTTATAGGCATTAGCATATAAACTCACGAGCAAAGCATTGTCATAAAGCATTTTTTCAAAATGTGGAGCAAACCATTTATCGTCTACTGCATATCTGGAAAAGCCACCACCAATCTGGTCATAAATCCCACCGAAAGCCATTTCATCCAGAGTTTTCAGGAGAGCTTCAGCAGCAAAATGCTCGTTTATATTTTGATAATATTGGAGTAAAAACTGCCACGAATTAGACATCGGAAATTTTGGAGCTCCTTTGAAGCCCCCGTTTTCAAGATCAACACTCTTTTGCCAACTCAAAAGAAAGTCACGATAATTCGAAACTTTAAAAGTCTCATTATTTTCTACCGAAGAAAATTCCTGCCCAACTTTTATTCCTTCCGTAAGCTTTTCTGCGGTTTCCAATAATTGATCGTAACTATTATCATAAGCCTTTGCCACATTGGCCAGTACTTTTTTCCAATTATCCTTCGGAAAATAGGTAGCTGCATAAAAAGGTCTTCCATCTGGTAGCGCAAAAGCATTTAATGGCCAACCTCCTCTTCCTGTCAACATCTGGGCAGCCTCCATATAGATATGATCGATATCTGGTCGCTCCTCGCGGTCAATTTTTATGCATATAAAATGTTCATTCATCAGTTCAGCCACCTTTTCATCTTCAAAAGACTCATGAGCCATTACATGGCACCAATGGCAAGCTGCATATCCAATACTTATTAACAGAGGTTTATTTTCCTTCTTAGCACGATCGAGAACTTCCGGACTCCATTCTTCCCAATTCACTGGATTATTTGCATGCTGCAAAAGATAAGGGCTTGTTGCGTTTACTAGGTTGTTTTCAATATTGGGCATGAAATTTTTTATTTGAAAATTACAATTTAAAACATCTTCTGAATTTAAACTCGTCTTAAAACTGTTCCCTTTTGTGAAAATCTAAACTTCATCATAATTTAAATCTTCGTTATTTTTAAAATTGGAGAGCATCTTTAAATTCAGTATTTTCAACCTAAATAAACAAACCAATGATTAATAAAACTGTAAATAATGTAACTGAAGCATTAGAAGGAGTCCAGGATGGTATGACTTTTATGCTCGGAGGCTTTGGTCTTAGTGGGATTCCAGAAAATTCCATTAAAGAACTCGTCAAGCTCAACGTTCAAGATGTGACCTGCATATCAAATAACGCAGGAGTCGATGATTTTGGACTTGGTCAACTTTTAAAAAAGAAACAAATCAAGAAGATGATCTCCTCTTATGTAGGAGAAAACGCAGAATTTGAACGCCAGATGCTGAGTGGAGAATTGGATGTGGAATTAATTCCGCAGGGAACACTCGCAGAGCGTTGCAGAGCAGCTCAAAACGGGATTCCAGCCTTTTATACTCCTGCAGGCTATGGAACAGAAGTAGCCGAAGGTAAAGAGGTGCGGTATTTTGACGGTAAGCCTCATATTATGGAAATGGCTTTTGAAGCAGATTTTGCGTTCGTAAAAGCCTGGAAAGGCGACGAAGCCGGTAATTTGATCTTCAAAGGAACTGCCAGAAACTTCAATCCTTTGATGTGTGGAGCTGCCAAAGTCACTGTAGTCGAAGTTGAAGAACTTGTAAAACCGGGAGAACTCGACCCTAATTTTGTTCATATTCCAGGCATATTTGTTCAGCGTATCTTCCAAGGAGAAACCTTTGAAAAACGAATTGAACAACGAACCATAAAACAAATGAATTAGTCCATTTGGAAATTTGAAAATGAGGGATGATAAAAATAATCTGATTGTCAACATGACTTTTGACTTTGCTTTAAAATTATCACATTTTCTAAGCAATTAAGACAGTTGAAAAAATTTGAAATGGCTGGTCAACTTTTTAAAAGCGATACTTCAATAGGAGCAAACATAAGAGAAGCTCAAAATGCTGAAAGCAAAGCTGATTTTATTCATAAGTTTAAAATCGATGCAAAAGAAATTGATGAAACTGAATGTCGGATCGAGCTATGCAAAGGCTCAAACCATTATCCTGATCCTGAAAAAGAATTATTTGAGGATCTTAAATTAATTAATAAAGTGTAAGCAAAATTATATCATCTTCAAAGAAATCATAATTTCCAAATTAAAAAATTTTCAAACCTTCAAATTAGATAAAATGTTAGATAAAAACGGAATTGCAAAACGAATTGCACAAGAAGTACAAGATGGCTTTTATGTCAATCTTGGTATTGGTATTCCTACTTTAGTAGCTAATTACGTTCGCGACGATATAGAATTAGAATTTCAAAGTGAAAATGGAATTCTAGGAATGGGACCTTTTCCTAAAGAAGAAGAGGTAGACGCAGACCTTATTAATGCTGGAAAACAAACTATAACCGCTCTTCCTGGCGCTAGTTTCTTTGACTCGTCGATGAGTTTTGGAATGATACGAGGACAGCATGTAGACCTTACGATTTTGGGCGCCATGGAAGTTGCCCAAAATGGGAATATTGCGAACTGGAAGATTCCAGGCAAAATGGTAAAAGGCATGGGAGGAGCTATGGATCTTGTCGGTTCAGCCAAAAATATTATCGTAGCCATGATGCATACGAACAAAGCAGGTGAATCCAAGTTACTAAAGACCTGTTCACTCCCACTCACTGGAGTTGAATGTGTGACCAAAATCGTCACCAATATGGCGGTTCTGGATATTGTAGATAAAAAATTCAGGTTGCTTGAACGTGCTCCGGGAGTAAGCGTTGAAGATATTCAAAAAGCAACAGAAGGGGATTTGATCATTGAAGGAGACATTCCTGAAATGTCAATCTAAATGGTCTCATAATCAAAAAAGGAGCTAATCGATCGATTAGCTCCTTTTTAATTATTATATCAATAGTGATTAATCGATAAGTATGACAACTTTGTTGTCTTGTAATTCGATCACACCTCCGGAAATATTTAAGTTATATTTTGATTCATTCTCGTAAAACTTATCCTTTGATTTCTTTGGAATGGTTACAGAGGAATCTAATTTGATAGTGCCTTTTTGAAGCACTGAAACTACAGGGGCGTGATTATCCAAAATTTGGAATTCTCCACTAACACCTGGAACACTCACAGATTTAACCTCTTCACTGAGTATAATTTCTTCCGGACTTACTATTTCTAGATGCATTGAGTATATTTTTTACTAGTCTTCTTTCAACATTTTTTCACCTGCTTCGATAGCTTCTTCTATGGATCCCTTTAGGTTGAAAGCAGATTCTGGGATGTGATCAAGCTCACCATCCATGATCATATTAAATCCTTTGATGGTATCTTTAATATCAACAAGAACCCCTTTTAGACCTGTAAATTGTTCTGCAACATGGAAAGGTTGAGATAAGAATCTTTGAACTCGTCTTGCTCTGGATACAGAAAGTTTGTCTTCTTCAGACAATTCTTCCATACCTAGAATAGCGATGATATCTTGTAATTCTTTATATTTCTGAAGTAATTCTTTTACACGCTGTGCACAATCATAGTGATCATCTCCTAAAATATCTCTAGTCAAAATTCTTGATGTAGAGTCCAATGGATCTACCGCTGGGTAAATACCAAGTTCTGCAATCTTTCTTGAAAGTACTGTAGTAGCATCCAAGTGAGAGAAGGTTGTTGCAGGCGCAGGATCTGTCAAGTCATCTGCAGGAACATAAACTGCCTGTACAGAAGTAATAGAACCTTTCTTGGTAGATGTTATACGTTCTTGCATCGCTCCCATTTCGGTTGCTAAGGTTGGCTGGTAACCAACGGCAGAAGGCATACGGCCAAGTAGTGCTGAAACTTCAGAACCCGCTTGTGTAAATCTAAAGATGTTATCAACGAAGAAAAGTACATCTTTACCTTGAGCTTCTCCTGCTCCATCACGGAAATATTCTGCGATAGTAAGACCAGATAAAGCTACTCTTGCACGTGCCCCAGGAGGCTCGTTCATTTGTCCAAAAACGAAAGTTGCTTTAGATTCCTTCATGCCAGCTTTATCAACTTTTTTCAGGTCCCATCCGCCTTCTTCCATGGAATCCATAAAATCATCTCCGTATTTTATAATTCCAGATTCTAACATTTCACGAAGCAAGTCATTACCTTCTCTGGTACGCTCACCAACTCCGGCAAATACAGAAAGACCACCGTGACCTTTAGCGATATTATTAATCAATTCCTGGATAAGTACTGTCTTACCAACACCAGCTCCACCAAACAAACCAATCTTACCACCTTTAGAATAAGGTTCGATGAGGTCAATCACTTTAATTCCTGTAAAAAGAACTTCGGTTGAAACAGCTAAATCCTCAAATTTTGGTGCGTCTCTGTGAATCGACATCCCATCTTTTCCGGTTTTAGGAAGATCTCCAAGTCCGTCAATAGCATCTCCAGTCACGTTGAACAAACGACCATAGATATCTTTACCAACAGGCATTTGTATTGGATTTCCTGTACTAAGCACTTCTACACCTCGGCTTAAACCGTCCGCAGAATCCATCGCAATGGTTCTTACAGAGTTTTCTCCAATATGAGATTGAACTTCAAGAATGAGGTCTGATTTGTTATCACGCTTTACTTGCAAAGAATCGTAAATTCTTGGTAAGTCGTTTGTGTTTTCGAATTCTACATCGATAACTGGACCAATGATTTGAGTAATTTTACCTTTAACTTTAGACATTATCTAAGGATTTTATTTAGTGGACTTTCTAGGAAAACCCGTATTTAAAATTTTTGCAAATATATAGTATTTAAATAAATCTTTTATTGCAATATGCTTTTTTGTAAATAATTCATTTATCTATTCTACCGTTACGGATTTTGCAAGATTTCTAGGTTGATCAACATTTTTACCTAGCATCACTGCAATGTGATAAGAGAATAATTGCAAAGGAATAGTTGTGAGAAGAGGCGTAAGAGCTTCAAAGGTTTCTGAGACTTCTATAACATGATCTGCCATATTCTTCACAGAAGTATCACCTTCAGTTACGATGGCTATTATTTTACCTTTTCTGGACTTTATTTCCTGAATATTACTGACAACCTTTTCGTAATGTCCTTTTTTTGTAGCAATTACAACGACAGGCATTTGTTCATCAATAAGTGCAATGGGACCGTGCTTCATTTCTGCTGCCGGATATCCTTCCGCATGGATATAGGAAATCTCTTTAAGTTTAAGTGCACCTTCCAAAGCAACAGGGAAGTTGTAACCTCTACCTAAATAAAGACAGTTTTTAGCATTTTTATATACTTTAGCAACTTCAATAATATGTTTATTGGATTCTAAAGCCTTTTCAATTTTGGATGGAATCAATTCCATTTCATTCAAATACATATGGTAATCTGTATTTGAAATCGAACCTTTAGCCTTTCCAAGCTTAAGTGCTATTAAACTAAGAATAGTAATTTGTGTTGTAAAAGCTTTGGTAGATGCAACGCCAATTTCTGGACCAGCATGTGTATATGCACCCGCATGGGTTTCTCTTGAGATCGATGAGCCTACTACATTACATACTCCAAACACAAAAGCTCCGTTTTCCTTGGCTAATTTTATAGCTGCCATGGTATCTGCAGTCTCCCCACTTTGAGAAATCGCGATGACTACATCATCTTTGTTGATGACTGGGTTTCTATATCTAAATTCTGAAGCATATTCAACTTCTACAGGAATTCTAGCCAGGTCTTCAAAAATATATTCTGCTACTAAACCTGCATGCCATGAGGTTCCGCAAGCCACTACTATAATTCTCTTGGCATTTAAAAATTTCTCAAGATTATCATCAACTCCAGCCATCCTAATAATTCCTCGGTCGGCTAGCATCCTTCCTCTGTAAGTATCTTTGATAGCACTTGGCTGTTCGTAAATTTCTTTAAGCATAAAGTGCTCGTAACCAGCTTTTTCAATTTGGTCAAGATTCAGCTGAAGTTTTTGCACATAAGGATCCACAAGCTTATCGTCCTTTATTTTTCTTACTTTCACGTGCTTTCCCAATCTTACTACAGCCATTTCACCATCTTCTAAATAAATGGCTTTTTTGGTATATTCAATAAATGGAGAGGCATCTGAAGCAATAAAATATTCGTCATCTCCAACGCCTATGGCTAGAGGGCTACCAAGTCTGGCGACAACTATTTCGTTAGGTTTAGTTTTATCAAACACAGCAATAGCGTAAGCACCTACGGTTTGGTTCAAAGCAATCTGAACTGCTTTTCCTAATTTGACCTCTTCATTGGTCATGATGTCCTCAATTAAATTTACGAGTACTTCAGTGTCCGTATCAGAAGCAAACTTATAACCTCTGTTCTGAAGCTCAGTTTTTAATGATTCATAGTTTTCTATGATTCCATTATGAATAATCGCTAAGTCACCAGAATTGGAATAATGTGGATGAGAATTAACATCGTTAGGCTCACCGTGAGTGGCCCATCGTGTATGGCCAATACCTACTGTACCTTTAAGAGCAATTTCGGATTCGCATTTTTTTTGCAGATCAGCAACTTTCCCTTTTGTCTTACAAATATTTAAATCTTTTCCATCGTAAATAGCTATGCCAGCACTATCATAACCTCTATATTCAAGACGCTTTAGTCCTTTTAGTACGATAGGATAAGCTTGTTTTTTCCCTATATATCCAACAATTCCACACATAATATATTATTAGTTAGTTTCAGTATAAATGATTCTCAACTTCATTTTTTTGGACTCAGTAGCAGATTGATTTCCGTGAATGACTATACCTCTAGGGGTTTCCATCATACTGCTAGGAACATTTTCTGAAATTCCGAGTTGAGAATTTTGAGTTTTTAAAAAATTTTGTTGATTCACATTTGGCACAACATAAACTCCCAACCTCACATTGGTTGAATCATTATTGATGACGTTATTGATATGTGATGTAAGTCTTATTCTGTAGAACAAGTCTCCATTATCATTTTCATCTAAAGGCGCTAAATGAACTAGTCGGGAAGTAAATGGATTTTCTGAAGCAGTTGGGTCTCGTAAGTAATCTTCCAGGACTTCCTCGTCATCCAGATTAAACAGAAATACTCTGTTTATTCTATTTTTAGAATTTGGAGCTACTTCTTCATTGATGTAAAGGTCTAGATTCGCTTCATTGATAAGCCAATCATTGGATCTTAATTCTTCCAATTCATCAGAAATTCCATCACCATCCGTGTCTGGTCCTGCAAAAAGTTTGATTATACCAGACGATCCTTCACCACCTTTAAGATATATATTTTCTTCACCTTGAATGGTGTCTTGACTAGTCAAGTCTACATTGAAATTATCATTGTAAAGATTAAGTTTTATTCCATTAAAATTCAAAACAAACTGGTTATACCTTGTCTCTACAGTCATTTCACCCTCATCATTTTCTTCTTCAACTTCATTTCTGTAAAAGATGGTAATGTTGGCATCTGCATTCTGAAAATCAAACATTGACATGCTCATTACAGGCTGCTGCTGATCAGCTTCTATTAAAAATCCTCTCAAATAGTTTCTGAAGGCAGCATTACTTGAAAAGACTTCGGGATTGGGAGCATTGATGATTTTTTCATTAAAATACTCATTTGGCATCTTAATTCTTATTCTTGGAGATAGGTTGAGAGTATCCAAGCTTCCATCAAAAGTAGTTTCGACCAAGACAACTGGATCCGTAAGATCTGTAGGTTTTATAATTTCTGAAGCAACTACCGGTTCTGACTCAATGTTTGAATTGAATTGATCAAGTTGATTAGTATAATAAAGTTGTCTGTCCTGAAAATCTCCATTTTGTCCCGGATCAAGATCCCTTAAAAACTGATTGGATTGATATACATTGAGCTTAAAGCTTCCATTTCCATAGACAGAATCCAGCTCATATTCATCCTCTTCAATCTGCCTGCTGTAGAAAGGAAGTGTCATAACAACTGAATCTATAACCGGGTTTGAGCCGAAATTTGGATTAGTCTGAGTTAAGCTTAATTGAGTAAGCAATTTGGTTTCAGACATACCATAAACTGGATCTGAGTAATGACCTATAAAATAGTTTCTTAAACCATTGGTTTGGATTGCGTTATACTTTTCACTAAAAGCTACTACGTTTTCACTTTCGTATGGGGGTTGCACTTGTATGCTATTGATATAATCTGTACCAACTTCTGAATATTCATTCTCACAGGAAAACAATAAAGTTAATACTAGAATTGAAGCTAAACTTCTAATTGCAATTTTCGACATAAAATTAATCTTCTTCTTCGTTTAATATATCTTTTAGGTAGTAAGTCTGGTAAGCATTTGCCATTTCCTCTCTCTTCACGTATGGCAAAATTGGTAATTCAGAATTTTCAATGTAAGACTTAAGCTCCTCAGAAATATTTTCGCTCCCAATAACCAAACCGTCAGAGTTATCAATCGCAACCTTTAATAGATTGTCATGAGTTGGACTGTCCAAATGAGCTACTGCATCGTCTTCTATACCATCAAATAAAACTTTCTTTTTCATATCCTCATCTAACGTTCCCTCAAAGTTTTGATTGTACAGAGAAGTCACTATTTTAGCATCAGAAAATAAAGGTTCGTTTCCGTAATAATGTCTTAAGTACATGGGCAACAAGGATGACATCCATCCATGAACGTGAATGATATCTGGAGACCAGTTCAATTTTTTTACAGTTTCAATAACTCCTTTTGCAAAAAAGATCGCGCGTTCATCATTATCATCAAATAATTCACCGTCTTCGTCAGAAAAGGTTGCTTTCCTTTTGAAATAATCTTCATTATCTATAAAATAAACTTGCATCCTTTCTTTTGGAATAGAGGCTACTTTTATAATAAGTGGCATATCTAGATCGTTAATGACCAAATTCATTCCTGAAAGTCGAATAACTTCGTGCAATTGATGCCTACGCTCATTTATATTTCCAAACCTTGGCATAAAAATACGGGTTTGACCACCCGAAGCATTTATAAGTTTTGGAGCTTCAAAAGCTGTTGAAGAAATATCATTTTCGGGCAAATAAGGAACAACCTCAGATGAAACGTAAAGTATGCGTTTATCTTTCATAGAATTTTTACATTAAAGATTAATGACAAAAAGTTTGCAAATTTACAAAAATTTATGTGGATTCCCGTGAAAATATTAATATTGCAAACTCAATACATATACACAGCTTGTGGTCATTAACTCAAAAACGTCTCTCCAAGAAGTTTTAGAAATTATTAAAAAAGAAGGCAAAACAGTTGGGCTTGTTCCTACTATGGGGGCCTTACATGATGGGCATTTGTCTTTGATAAATTTTGCTTACTCATATTGCGACACAGTTGTAGTAAGTATTTTTGTAAATCCTACGCAGTTTAACAATGCATCAGATTTGGAAAAATACCCTCGTAACGTGAATAATGATGCTGGATTTCTAAAACAACATAATTCTAAAACAATTATTTTTACTCCAGATGTGAGCGATATCTATAACGATAAAGTTGAGGCAGAATCTTTTGATTTTGGAAGCTATGTCGACTTTATGGAAGGTGAATTTAGAGTAGGACATTTTGATGGAGTAGGAAGTGTTTTAAAACGGCTTTTTGATATCGTAAAACCAGATAAAGCTTTTTTTGGCGAAAAGGATTTTCAGCAACTCATGGTTGTGAAAAAATTGGTCAAAATCACTGACCAGGATGTTGAAATCATCGGTTGTCCAACCAGCAGAAATGAATTTGGTCTTGCTCAAAGCTCTAGAAATTTTCGCCTTACAGATTCAGAGTTGAAAGTGGCAGAACTGATTTATAAAGCTTTATCCAAAGCCAAGAAGATGTTTGACAATAATTCCATCAAGGAAATAGAAAACGAAATTGTAAACATGTTTAAAGATGAGCCCGCTTTCGAACTGGAATACTTTTCTATTGTAAAAGAAAACGATCTCATTCCCACAAAAATTAAAGAACCTAAACAAAACTACAGAGCGTTTATAGCTGCCTTCCTTGGAGAAGTAAGGTTGATTGATAATATGGCGCTCAATTATTAAATTATGCAAATACATCTAGTCAAGTCAAAAATTCATCGCGTCACCGTTACCGGTGCAGATCTTAATTACATTGGCAGCATCACTATAGATGAAGATCTTATGGATGCCGCAAACATCGTTGAGGGCGAAAAAATCCAGGTGGTCAACAACTCCAATGGAGAACGTCTAGAAACCTATGCTATACCAGGCGAAAGAGGTAGCGGAGAAATAACACTCAACGGTGCTGCAGCGAGAAAAGTTTCTCCTGGAGATATTCTCATTTTAATGGCTTACGCTATAATGACTCCAGAAGAAGCAAAAACTTTTAAACCCAAACTTGTCTTTCCAAACGAAAGAAATCTGCTGAACTAACACAAATGAAAAAAGCCATTAAAAAATGGGGGAAGACTCTTGGTCCAATGGCTTTAGGAATTTTCTTCATTTGGTATTCTTTATCAAAATTTACTTCAGAAGAACTTGACCAACTTTGGTTCAATATCAAAAACGTTGATCTTATCTGGGTCATTCTATCTTTGACGATGGGAATTTTATCTCATTTGTCTAGATCTTACAGATGGAAATACCTGCTCGAACCTGTTCATATCGTACCAAAATTTTACAACTGCTTTCTCTCTCTTATGCTGGGGTATCTGGCTAATCTTGGTATACCAAGATCTGGAGAGGTATTGAGAGGTGCAACTTTAGCATCGTATGAAAATGTGAAATTTGAAAAGACTTTTGGCACCATTATTACTGAACGGCTTGTAGACCTCATCATGCTACTTTCTATTGTCGGTTTAACCTCTCTATCCCAAAGTGACAAGATTTTTAGTTTTTTCAAAAGTCAAAATATCAATCCCTTTTTTGGAGGCTTGTTAATTGTCACTATGATTTTACTACTGTTTATTGGTTTTAGAATAATAAAATACAGCAAACTTCCTTTATTTCAAAAATTAAAAAATTTCATAGAAGAACTTTTCAACGGAATGAAAAGCGTGTTTTTAATGAAAAATAAAGTCTATTTCTTATTTCACACTTTTGTGATTTGGGGGCTTTATGTAGGTATGTTTTATGTTTTGAAACATGCATTCCCAGAAACTCAGGATCTTGGCCTTCAAGCGACTCTTGTAGCATTTATATTTGGAGCATTCGCAATGACGGTCACCAATGGGGGGATTGGTCTTTACCCGATAGCCATAGGTATTGCCTTCAACGCCTTTGGAGTCCCAACAGAAACTGGCGAGGCATTTGGATGGGTAATGTGGGGAACGCAAACAGGTCTTGTTATCGTTTTAGGCGGACTTTCCTTCCTCCTTTTACCTCTTCTCAACAGAAGATAATTTTAGTACATTAGCAGCCTAAACCAAAGATTATGAAGCTAATCCTAATTTCATTTTTATGTTTTATCACCTTTTCCAAATCCTGTTTTTCTCAAACTGAATACATTGAAGTAAATTCTTCAATTTTGAAAGAAACCAGACAAATAAAACTTCAACTCCCAAGAAATTATTCCTCCAGCAACAAAGAATATCCTGTTATCGTTGTCCTAGATGGCGATTATTTGTTTGAACCCTTTGCTGGCAACGCAGATTACCTAAGCTATTGGGAAATCATACCAGAATCTATAGTGATAGGAATCAATCAGGTTGGACATAGAATGAAAGATGGTAACATAGATCCCGAAAGCGGATTACCAAGTACAACTGGGGCAGATTTCTTCGAATTTATAGGGTTTGAAGTGCTAAAATATGTTGATGAAAATTACAGAACAACTCCATTTACAATAGTTGCTGGTTTAGATTATATGGCCAATCTCTCAAATTTTTATCTTTTAAAAGAGAATCCGCTTTTCAATGGCTATATCAACCTTAGCCCTGATACAGACCCAAAACTTCCGGAGCGCCTGAAAAAGAAACTGGACAAAATAGATACTAAAGTCTGGTATTACCTTGCCACATCAGAATATGATATCCCTGAACTAAAAAATAAAGCCAAAGAGCTGGATTCTTATCTATCAATATGCAATAATCCAAATTTCAATTACCAGTATGAAATTATAGAAGATGCAGATCATTTTAGCTTTGTGGCCGATGCGATTCCTAAATCTTTGATTTCAATATTTTCTACCTACGGTCCAATTTCAGATTTTGAGTACGAGACAAAATTTCTTGAAGCCAGATCTCCAGCTAACACCCTTGAAGATAAATACCTGACGATCCAAGAACTTTATGCCATTGAAATCCCTATAAGAATTGTTGACTTCCTCAAAACAGCTGAAGCTATAGAGGAAAAGAAATTGTGGGAAGATTATCGCGAACTCAGCAAACTTGCCAAAAAACAAAGTCCAAATACGGTTTTGTATAATTATTTTCAAGGGCGATATTTTGAAAAAATAGGCGAGCCCAACCGAGCCATAAAAGAGTACCAGGCAGCATACGGACTGGAAAAAGCAGGATACCTAGATAGTGAGGTTCTTCTTGCCAAAGCAGACGAACTCAAAAGAATTTACGGAAATTAAACTATGGCTAAAACCAAAACAACCTTTTTCTGTCAGAATTGTGGTGCACAACACGCCAAATGGCAAGGCCAGTGCAATGCCTGCAAGGAATGGAACACCTTAGTAGAAGAAGTCGTTGATTCCAAACCAGAAAAAACCTGGAAACCAGCGACCTCAAATGCACCCAAACGCATCTCCAAACCACAGCGCATCAATGACATCAAGATTGGTAAAGAAATAAGAATCCCCACCTCAAACCAAGAATTTAATCGTGTTTTAGGAGGCGGCATTGTTCCTGGAAGCATCACCTTGCTTGGCGGTGAACCCGGTGTTGGCAAAAGTACGCTCCTACTTCAGCTGTCTTTAAGTTTCAAGCAAAAAGTGCTTTATGTTTCTGGCGAAGAAAGTCAGCAGCAAATCAAAATGCGAGCCGAGCGGATCCAAAAAGAGGAATCCAACTGTTTTGTGCTTTCAGAAACCAAGACCCAACTTATTTTCACACAAATTGAAGCCATGGAACCCGAAATCTTAATCATAGATTCTATCCAAACGCTTCACACCGACTACGTAGAAAGTTCACCGGGCAGCGTTTCCCAAATTCGGGAATGTACTTCAGAACTCATCAAATACGCCAAAGAAACCAACGTGCCGATCATTCTTATAGGTCACATCAATAAAGAAGGTAGCATCGCCGGACCCAAAGTGTTGGAGCACATGGTTGACACGGTGCTTCAGTTTGAAGGCGATAAAAACTACGCCTATAGAATTCTTAGAGCCCACAAAAACAGATTTGGCTCTACCCATGAACTGGGCATCTACGAAATGCAGGCAGGCGGTTTAGTAGAAGTCTCCAATCCATCAGACATCCTTATTTCCAAAACCGACACCCACTTGAGCGGCACGGCCATTGCCGCCACTTTGGAAGGCATGCGACCGATGATGATCGAGATTCAAGCTTTGGTTAGTTCTGCAGTTTACGGCACACCACAGCGGTCTGCGACAGGCTACAATCTGAAACGACTAAACATGATTCTGGCTGTTTTAGAAAAACGGGCAGGATTCCGTCTTGGAGCCAAAGACGTGTTTCTCAACATCACAGGTGGCATCAGTATAGACGATCCAGCCATCGATTTGGCAGTAGTTGCCGCTATATTATCCTCCAGCGAAGACGTGTCCATTCCCAAAGATATTTGTTTTGCCGCAGAAGTTGGTCTGGCAGGAGAAATCAGACCCGTCACGCGCGTAGAGCAACGCGTCATGGAAGCCGAGAAGCTTGGTTTTGCAAGCATTCTCATTTCCAAACAAAGTAAATTACCAAAAGAAACTTACAAAATTAACGTGATTCGCGTCGCCAAAATTGAGGATGTAGTCGATGCTCTATTTTAAGACTCAAAACTTTTAAGCTGAATTTGCCTCCGTTGACTTCAATGCTCAACGATACATTGCTTAAGGCTAAAAGTTAACTTCATGCGAAGGGCTTGGTTTTCGTTGTAAAATTGAAGGAGTAGAGAAAGGTTTTAAGTTGAGATGAAGTATAGATCTCTTGTCACTACGTTTCCATCGAGATGACAAGCTGAAAATTCTCATTCTGATCGCAGCGCAGCGTAGAGAAGAATCTCTTCTTGTCTCAAAGCTATTGCCACATCAGTTCAAAAACTACTTCACGAGAAAGCCACAAAAAGCAAGGGATTCAAAAACTGAAACCATCTTTTCTTTGTTTCAAGTTCGAGCCCTTCGAAAAATGCTTAGAATAAACTAAAGTCGAGAAAAGTCTCCCATTGCTAGGAATTCATAAAAACTCCTCTCTCAAAATTTTGGCATTAAAGAACTAAAGACTGATGTTTATGTAACAGATGACAAAATATACTTTATGCATCTAAAAAATAACTTACAAGACCTCACAGGTTTTAAAAACCAGTGAGGTATGAATACACGAGAGCTGGATCATTAGCACATATATCTCTTTAATAATTTTTAACGTGTACCTTAAATAATTAATTAAATCTACCCATAATCTACTACCAATTGCCAGTTGTTAAACTCCTCGCTCTTAGCCTCAGAAAATTAAAACCATCCCTCTTAGATTTAACGATAACTTCGTTTTCAGATTTTCATAAGACTGAGGGTCAATTTGGAATAAATCCTTATTTTCGCAAATCATTAGAAAAAAAGCAAAAATGAGCAAGAAATTTCCTGAGTATAAAGGACTTGACCTCCCAAAAGTAGCAGAAGACATCATGAGTTTTTGGGATGAAAATGCCATTTTCGATAAAAGTATGGATGAGCGTGAAGGTGCTGAGCCTTTTATCTTTTTCGAAGGGCCACCGTCTGCCAACGGCATGCCGGGTATTCACCATGTCATGGCCCGAAGCATCAAGGATATTTTTTGCCGTTATAAAACCCAGAAAGGATTTCAGGTAAAACGCAAGGCTGGCTGGGATACCCACGGTTTACCTGTTGAGCTCAAAGTAGAGAAAGAGCTGGGAATTTCTAAAGAAGATATAGGCACCAAAATTTCGGTAGAAGATTACAACAATGCTTGTAAAGAAGCTGTGATGCGCTACACCGATGTTTGGAACGACCTCACCAAAAAAATTGGCTACTGGGTCGATATGGAAGATCCGTATGTGACCTACAAGTCCAAATACATGGAGACCGTGTGGTGGTTGCTCTCTGAGATTTATAAAAAAGGATTGATTTATAAAGGCTATACGATTCAGCCGTATTCCCCTAAAGCTGGAACGGGTTTGAGTTCTCACGAGCTCAACCAACCGGGCACTTACCAAGACGTGTCGGACACTACAGTGACGGCTCAGTTTAAAGCTAAAAAAGAAACTTTACCCCAACAGCTTCAAAAGGTTGATGGCGATATCTTCTTCTTAGCCTGGACCACAACGCCCTGGACACTGCCGAGTAATACGGCTCTAACAGTCGGTAAAAAAATAGAATATGTATTGGTGAAATCTTATAACCAATACACTTTTGAAGCCAATAATGTTATTGCCGCTAAAGCACTCATTCCCTCACTTTTCAAAAAGAAATTTGTAAAGGTCGAGACTGAAGAAGAGCTTAAAAACTACAAGGAAGGCGACAAAAAAATACCTTATTTCATTGCTGAATCCTTTAAAGGTGAAGATCTTATTGAAGCTCAGTACGAGCAATTAATGCCTTTCGCTCAGCCTTACTACACTCCAGAAAATGCCTTCCGAGTGATTGCCGGAGATTTTGTGACCACAGAAGATGGTACAGGAATTGTGCACACTGCCCCTACCTTTGGTGCAGACGATGCGATGGTGTGTAAACAAGCTCAACCCGAAGTTCCTGGACTTTTGGTGAAAGATGAAAATGACAATTTGGTTCCGCTTGTGGATTTGAAAGGCCGCTTCCGATCAGAAGTTGGACCTTACGCAGGCAAGTACGTCAAAAACGAATATTACGAGGATGGTGAAGCTCCAGAGAAGTCTGTAGATGTGGAAATCGCCATTCAGCTTAAAGAAGAGAACAGGGCCTTTTTGGTCGAAAAATACGTTCACTCCTACCCCAACTGCTGGAGAACTGATAAACCTATCCTTTATTATCCATTGGATTCGTGGTTCATTAAAGTGACTGACTTTAAAGACAGAATGCACGACCTCAATAAAACCATCAACTGGAAACCAGCTGCTACCGGAGAAGGTCGCTTTGGCAACTGGCTTGCCAATGCTAACGACTGGAACTTATCCAGATCGCGGTATTGGGGAATTCCTTTGCCCATCTGGAGAACGGAAGATGGCAAACAAGAAAAAATAATAGGTTCTGTAAAAGAACTTAAGGCAGAAATAGCAAAAGCAGTCAAAGCTGGCGTTATGGACAAAGACCCATTTGAAGGCTTTGAAGTCGACAATTTCAGTGAAGAAAATTACGAGAAAATTGATTTGCATAAAAACACCGTTGATCAGATCACTTTAGTATCTGATTCTGGTCAGGCCATGAAACGCGAAGCCGACTTGATCGATGTGTGGTTCGACTCTGGTTCCATGCCTTATTCCCAATGGCATTATCCTTTTGAAAATAAGGAAAAAGTGGAAAACACTTGGAGGTCAGCCGATTTCATTGCTGAAGGTGTTGATCAGACCCGGGGTTGGTTTTACACTTTGCATGCTATCGCTACGATGATTTTTGACGATGTGGCTTACAAAAATGTAGTGTCTAATGGTTTGGTTTTAGACAAAAACGGACAGAAAATGTCTAAACGTTTGGGTAATGCCGCAGATCCATTTGAAACTTTGAAAACCTATGGGCCTGATGCCACACGTTGGTATATGATTTCAAATGCTAATCCCTGGGACAATTTGAAATTCGATCTGGAAGGTATTGGAGAAATTCAGCGTAAATTCTTTGGAACGCTATACAACACCTATTCGTTCTTTTCCATGTATGCAAACCTGGACAATTTTCAGTATGAAGAAAAAGACATTGACAGAAAAGACCGACCTGAAATTGATCGCTGGATTTTATCAGAATTGAATACACTCATCCAAACTGTGGATGACTTTTATGCCAACTACGAGCCAACTAAAGCAACGCGAGCGATTTCAGAATTCGTTCAGGAAAATATGAGTAACTGGTACGTCCGGTTGAGCAGGAGACGTTTCTGGAAAGGAGACTACAAAACCGATAAAATTTCGGCTTACCAAACTCTGTTTACGTGTTTGAAAACCATAGCTCAACTCTCTGCTCCAGTGGCTCCATTTTTCTCGGATAGGCTGTATAAAGATTTAACATCAACGAGTATTGGAGATCACAAAGAGAGCGTACATTTGGCTGATTTTCCAAAGCAAAATCCTGAGTTGATTGATAAAGATTTGGAGCACAAAATGCAGATGGCACAGAGCATATCGTCTTTAGCTTTATCCTTAAGAAAAAAGGAAATGATCAAAGTGAGACAGCCTTTAGAGCGCATTATGATTCCGGTTTTGGATCCAACAGTCAAAGAGCAAATTGCAGAAGTTTCAGAGTTGATAAAATCAGAAATCAATGTCAAAACGATCGAATTTATTGACGATACCTCTGGAATTTTGGTGAAAGATATTAAGCCTAACTTTAAGGTTTTAGGACCAAGGTTTGGAAAAGAGATGAAGCATGTAGCACAAGCTATCCAAAAGATGGAAGCTAAAGACATTGCTGATTTAGAAAAGAACAAGACGATAGAACTTGAAGTGAATGGCGAAAAGACTTCTATAAGCCTTGATGAAGTTGAAATACTTTCTCAGGACATTGAAGGCTGGCTTGTCGCAAGCGGAAATGGATTGACGGTAGCGCTTGATGTAACACTTAATGAGGAATTGGTTAACGAAGGTATTGCCAGAGAACTGGTCAATAGAATTCAGAACTTAAGGAAAGACTCTGGATTGGAGGTGACCGACAGAATTGCAATTCAACTACAAGAGAGCGGAAAACTTGCAGAAGCTGTTAACCAAAATCTTGACTATATAAAAACTGAAACACTAACTAACACTATTAACTTAACTCCAAACGTAAAAAACGGTCTAGAGATAGAGTTTGACGATGTCAAGACCGTTTTAGCAATTGAAAAACAGAATTAAAATGAGTGAACAAAAGAATAAAGAGCGCTATTCTGACAAGGAATTAGCAGAGTTTAAAAAGTTGATTTTAGAAAAAATTGAAAAAGCTAAAAATCAACTTAACCTCTACGAAGACGCGTATAAAAACGGTAGCAGTAACGATACTGAAGATACTGCTCCTACCTTTAAGTCCTTCGACGAAGGCAGCAACACTTTGAGCAAGGAAGCAAATTCTCAATTGGCCATAAGACAAGGGAAATTTATCCGTGATCTTCAAAATGCCTTAATTCGTATTGAGAATAAGACTTATGGTATTTGCCGTGAAACTGGAAAACTAATCCGTAAAGAGCGTTTGATTTTAGTACCACATGCAACACTAAGCATTGAAGCTAAAAATAAACAGTAAACCTATAAAGTCCTAAAACCATAAAAGCACAGAGTTTAATTCTGTGCTTTTATGGTTTATATACCTGTCGCAAACCAAAACAGACAAGAAGGAGAACTCGGTTGAAAGAAAGCAGGTAATTTCTGAGACTCATAGCTCGATAATTTACAATTCTGAATGTAAGCAGAACTTAAAAATTACATCAACATAATTTTAAGACTCTTTATTGATTAAACTTAATTAATTATCTAAAATGATAAGTTTCTATCGTATCTTTACCATAAAGGTAAAAGCCAATTAAACATGGCTGAAAAATCATAGGTATGTAGGTTTTTTTCTCCTAGAACTTCTTATAAAAATTGAGATGGTCTAAAATATTTTTAGTTTCAGAATATATAAAATTCACTTTCTAAAACTCAATTACGATGCGCACCCTCAAATCCATCTTACTTCTTATAATAGTTTTGGCTGCAATTATTTTTGCCTTTCAAAACATGGAAACCGTTAATCTAAAATTTTTCAATTGGAAACTGCAAATTCCATTATCTGCAGCAAGTGCTTTATTGTATATACTTGGGGCGATTTCTGGAGGTTTGATTTTTTCGATGTTGAAGAAACTAACTCTCGAAGAGAAAAGGAAAAAGTAAATCAGTTCTAATTGATCACATTAATTTCCTCTCGATTTTTAAAATAAGTTTTCACATTTAATAATTTATAAAACACATTAAAAAAATATAAACATGAATAGAAAATTACTCATGCAGCTTTTAGCTCTCATTTCAGTTACTGCTTGTTTCGCACAGGAGAGAAGCGTTAAAATAGATTTTGAATCTGGTACATTTTATAATACGCCAAGAATACCATTTGATGAAACCTTGACTATAGTTGGAGAAGCTGGCAAGGATATAGAAATGGTGAAAGTCAACATCTCTTACGATGATAAAGATTTCATCCTGCATTCTTATCTATGGAATAGAATTGAAAATAACTCTTCTGAAACGTTCAACATTATTGTTCCGCCAGTTTTGAGATCAAATACAAAATATGATTTTGAAATCATCACATACAAGATAATGTCGAACACTCAAAAAAAGGAATTGCTAGAAAACCTTGAAAGCAGGATTCGCTTTCTCTTGATGAATAACATTTACTATGATGGAAAAAATGTAAATGTCAACAAGTCTAAAAACGTTTATGAAGAGCTAGAAAAACTAATAAAAGAATCTTTAAAATACCATGAATCTAAAAACATGATTCCGGCTGAAGCACCTTCGTCTCTTGTACTTCAAGAGCTGAAAAATCAGGATGATTTTAAATTCAGTAGATTTTTCAAGAAAACTACCAGAGATGAAGAAAGCGAGAAAGCCAATGAATTGATACAGGAAAAGGTGGACCACCTTGTGGAGTTGATGAGTTCTGAACTTACTCCCTTTATCAATAGTGATATTGTACAACATTATAAAAAGGTAAATATAAAGTCTGTACAAACAGACAAGGAACGCTTTACGCTACCTGTAAATGTAGGAATGTACGCCTGGAGTAAATCTGTGGATATCGATAATTCATCTGTAGATAATATCGATTTTACCCCTGGAGTTGGTATAACCATTCCTTTCAATAACAAAAGCAAACTCGCCATGAAGTCACGCATTTTCGATTCATTTGGGTTTTCTGTCGGAGTGTTGTTCGAACCAATAGAAGATGCTGAAGGTACAGAATATGTGACTCCAGGAGTAGATTTACCGATCTACACTGGCCTTGGTTTTAGGATGTTTAAAGTTGTTCGTTTTAACGCTGGCATCCTTATACTTGGAGAAAAAGGAACAGAAAATCTGGAAAAATTATCTATTATACCAACGGCTGGATTGGCCTTAGAACTTGATTTATGGATGGGAATAAAAAAATAAAAACACTTATTTATTCGGTTGCTCTGGTCGTTTCAATTGTTGCCTGCAGTACTAAAAACACGAGCTATACTGGATTATATATCGATAGTGAGACAGCTCTAAAAGTTTCTATGGAAACTGAAAGGGTTGAATCGGGAATGACGGATAAAACCCAAATGAAGCGAAATGACTCTGTGATAAGTCCTCAGGATCGGAAAAACATTATCATTATTTCTTCTGATAGTGCTTATTCACAGAAACTTATTTATGAAAACAAATCTTCTTTAATTAGAAATCAATCCCAGATAAAAGATTCAGAAGGAAGTAAAAAATCGGAAATTAGTAAAAATGCTTCACAAGCTAAAGATTCAATAATCAAAACGAGTCTAAAGGCTCAGGATAAGAAGCTCAAAGAATTTCAGAAGCAGATCAATGAAGATGACAAGTCCAGGTATCTTCCTGATAGCGTCTTTACTTTGACCAAAGCTCAGAAACTTCAGATTATATCAGGAAAAAGCAACACTGAAAATGACTCGATAAATGCAACTAAAGTAAATTCTGAAAAAGATAAAATTCAAAAGACAGACACGGTTTTTGTGATAAGGGAGATCAACAAAAATGTTGAAAAACAAGATGACAGCTCACAAAGGAAAGAAGATTCCAAGGCTGAAAATACTGGTTTAAAAAAGAGAGTTGAGCGTTTAGAATCTAGCCAGGATGATCAAGAAAAAAGAGAGCCTATTTACATCCAAAACGAAGCTCCTGCGAAACAGATAGAAAGAACAAGTGATCAAAAAGTGGAGTCTACTTACAGAGAAATCGTGAGGTATGAACCAGCTCAAAGACAAACTAACGTGCAACCAACCGTAGTTTCTAACTCCAAACAGGTTGATACAGTTTATGTTGAAAAGGAAGTACCGGTAAGAGAAACTATTGTTTTAGAAAATAGAAGCGAAGAAGCATTTTACGAGAAATTAAATTCTCAAAATGATACGATCGAACAACTTAAAAATCGACTTACTCAGAAGGAGCTTCTGCAACGAAAAACAGACACGGTTTATAAGATTAATGAAGTGCTTGTTTATAAAACGAAAGAGGTAGACTCGGTAAGTGTCACTACATTTTATGAAATTGGTAAAATAGTGCCCGCAAACAATGTTTTGGATGAATTGAAAGAAATTCTTCAAAGCAGACCGGTTGAAAAAGTCATGCTTTCGGGTTATACGGATGCTTCTGGTAATCAAAGCATCAATAAAGCTTTGACGGACAAGAGACTAGATTACTTAAAGGAATTTGTATCAAAGTTTGTGCTCCTCAATAAAATTTATGTACAAAATTTTGGAGATGCATTTGCGTCAAGTAAGATCATCCCAAAAGAACGTAGAGTTGTAATTACAGTGTACAGCAAACCAAATAACGAACAAAGTAAAATTGAAAAATAAGATATGAAAGTAAAAGTTTTAGAAGCCAAGACCTTAAACGAACTCGACTCTTACTGGTCGAATGAAGACTATTCAGCCTTGCTTAAAGAATTTGATTTTCCTGAAGCTGATGATGTAAAAGATGAAAATTTGAGAGAGATGCTATTTATGGCAATTTCAGATTTCGAACCAAATGAAGCTGCCAGTATAGTTTTGACCTACAAGTTGAGTGACCAACTTAACGAAGGTCAAATTCATTCTATTTCTCACGAAATGACAAATGATAAAGTCGCAGAAGAATATCCTGAACCGAATTTGCATTACGATTTGTTCAACATCAACCAGCTATTATACAAAGCTTACAACGGAACGTTCCCGAATACTGAAGCGACTTTACTTAAGTTTGAAGTGCTGGAAGACGATGGAGTTGACATCGGAGAAGATAGAGAAACACTGGCTAAAATCATTGCCGGAGGCTTAAAAGATAGCAGCTTGGTAAAGCGATTGTTTGCAGATCAACTTGAGGGAAATAAGAAATTTGAAGATGCGCACAAATTCATTTGGACTGTGAATACTGAAGAAAAAAATAAGTATCAGATTCTGACTTCCAAATACTTAATCAGCAAAGAAGATATTGCTGGCTCCAGTTATGATGTAGAGGTCAAAGACTATGAAGACGATTAAAAATATTAGATAAAACAATTGCTAGCTTAAGATTTAAAATATACCAACAAATAAATTGTTGAAAAATGAACGAACAAGATTACAAAACAAATAAAGAATCTGATCTGGGAAATCGTTATTTTGATAAAGAAGAAACTTTATCAATTACTAAAAGCTCGCATAATATCAAGAGCAATAAATTGAATTTGCTTGTCACAATTTTAGTCGTTTTATCCTTAATGGTTGGCTGTAATTCATCCAACAAAGATGGAGAAACAACATCCGAAGATCTTCAAAAAGAAATGAATGATGTCATGAAAGTGTCAAAGGAATATGGAGCTGAAAAATGGAAAAACCTAAGTGACAGAATAGAAGAATTAAGAAGTGACATTGAGGTGAAGACTGAAGAAGCTGAAAGAAATTACAATAATCTTAGCGATGATCTTCAAGACAAATACCTAGAAGAAAAACAAAAAATGACTCAACGCCAAGCAGAGTTAAGAAAGAAACTAAACGAGTTTGAAAAAGCAAGTGGTGAGAAAAAAGAAGAATTAAAATCTGAAGTCATTCAACTCAAAACTGCCTTGGACAAAAGCATAAATGCATTTGAAAAGGAAATGGAAGAAAGTAGGAATTAACATCTTTCAAACTAAATTATTTTCAGAAGTTTTAAAATGATTAAATGATTTTGGCTTTAAAAAAACTGATTCTATGAATAGGTCTGAGGTATTTTATGATAATCTAATTCAATATTTTGAGACGAATTATATCAACCTAGGTTTGACTTTGCTTTTCCTGATTGTAGGATTTTTGATAGCTAATTTCGTAGAGCAAAGGGTGAGGGTGCGTTTAGTTAAAAAGTCTCCAAACCACATCACGGCAACTTTTATATCACAAATCATAAGCTTTGCGATAAAAACTATCGTAGTCTTAATCGCACTTTACTTACTTGGATTGGATTCATTTACAAACAAAGTTCTAGCAGGAGCAGGCTTGTTGACTTTTGTAATTGGTTTTGCGCTTAAAGATATTGGCGAAAACTTTTTAGCGGGAATCGTCCTAGCTTTTAAAAGTCCTTTTAGGCTGGATGATTTAATTGAGGTAAATGGAATTATAGGACACGTCAAAGACATAAGTATTCGCGAAACCTTAGTAAAAACACCAGATGGTAAAGATGTGTTTCTTCCAAATTCCATCATCATTAAAAATCCATTATTCAATTATACCCTAGATGGGTTCTTACGCTATGAATTTGTCGTAGGAATAGCTTATGAGAACAGCCCAATAAAGGCCTTTGAGATAATCAAAAAAACGCTTAGTAAGGTAGAAGGTGTCTTGAAAGGAGAAAAAAAACCAAGCATTTCTATTGATGACCTAGCAACCAACACCATAAATTTGAAAGTTAGATTTTGGATAGATACATATAAATCAACAAAACGATCTGTTCATGAAAGCGTTCGCTCTGAGGTGATGGATCAAGTAGTAACCGCGTTAATATCTGAAGGCTTTAGCTTACCGGCATCTATTATTGAATTGAAGAATTACGATTCGTCAAAATCGCTAAAAATTGACTTTAAAAAAGAAGAAATAAAAAATTCTAATTAAAAACAAAACCCCATAAAATGAATACAAAACTTAAATTCATAATGCTTTTAATGGTGATTCTAAGTTCCTGTAGTGAAACTCTCGAGTTCCCTGTTTCTAAAGTAACACCTGGAGCAGATATTACTGCAGAAATTAAAGAACAAGATGACCCAAATTACCTAGTCACTCTGGAAGCAAAAAATCTAGCGGCACCAGAAAGACTCCAAAATCCAAAAAATATTTATGTGATCTGGGTAGTATCAGAAAAAGGGACGGTAAGAAATACTGGTCATTTTAACCCTAAAAATGAATCAACTTCAACTTTCAAAGCCTCTTTCCCATACCAACCTGTCGAAATATTCATTACAGCAGAAGATGAAGAAAGTACCTGTTTACCGTATGGAATAGAAATTACAAGGTTGAATCTAAATAAAGAGAAGAAATAAAAAAGTATCACATTCAATAAAATGTTTATTCAGACTAAAACTAAAGACTTATGCAGATCTAAGTCCGATTGAAATATCTTTTTATGAATCTTTTAGATTGGGAATTATTTAGAAAAAAATCATTTCTTTAAGAAGTTTTTTATCAACTGTCTAGAATGTCTTATAACTAGTTTGGTGTAAATTTGCAACCATGCAAAAAATTGAAAATTGTCCCGTTTGCAATTCAGGGAATATTCATCATTACACCTCAACGTCAGCACAAATGCACTCTAACAAAGAGATGTTCAATTTTGATCAATGCAGAAATTGCAACTTTGTGTTTTTAAATCCAAGAGTTCCTGAGAGTCAACTGAAAAATTATTATACCAAATTTTATCTCCCCTACCGGGGGTCTGAAGCCTGGGGAAAATTCGGAAAATTAGTCGAGAATAGTTTTAAAAAACTAGACCTCAGAAAATTAAAACGTGTACAACAAGTTCACGAATTGAACCCAGCTTCTCTTGTCCTCGACATTGGTTGTGGAAAGCCCAGCTTCTTGAAAATGTGCAAAGAAAAAACAAGCTGTAAGGCCCTTGGAATTGATTTTTCAAACGAAGGATGGAAAAACCAGGAAAGCGAATATGAGGGTCTTGATTTACGCATAGGTCAGGTAAATGATTTGCCTAAAAGCCTCAAACCAGACGTTATTACCATGTGGCATTATCTGGAACATGATTATACACCTTCAGATCATCTCAACTATTTAAAATCGATTTCAAAATCTACTACAAAGCTCATCATCGAAGTCCCCAATTTTGATTCGTCTAGCAGGAAAAAATTCGGTAAAGACTGGGCTGGATGGCATACACCTCGACATACTTCACTTTTTTCTCCAAAAAATATTGACCTTTTGCTCAATAAAAATGGGTGGAAAATAGAACACCTGTTTAATTATGGGACCATGGATCCTTACCTACTACACTGGATGAGTAAAATGGAAGAAAAAGGTATTGCATGGGATAAAAGTATGGAAGATGAAATCGTACCTTTTGTCGCAGATATGATTGGTTTTATGCCAAAAAAGCTTTTACAAAGAAAGCTGTCTTTGGGCATTATGACGGTTATTGCAAGTCCGGAATAGAGAGTCGGTAATATAACTACCAACTTTGATAAGGATGAGTTGAAAGCATGGAGTTGTAGTACTTCACCTCTCCTGTCACTTCCTGACCCAACCAATTTGGTTTTTCGAAGGCCTCGTCTTCGTTAGCTAATTCTATTTCTGCCACAATAAGACCTTGGTTATCTCCATAAAACTCATCAACTTCAAAAATATGTTGACCCACGTTGATGTAGTACCGTGTCTTTTCTATTCGTCCGGGCTCACAAAGTTTTAAAAGAGTTTTGGCTTCTTCGTAAGGGATTTCAGTTTCCCATTCGAATCTTGAAAGCCCGGATTCAGAACTTTTACCTTTGATGGTTATAAAACCTTTGTCATCAATAATTCTAACTCTTACAGTCCTCTCTTTATGCGAATTCAAAAAACCCTGAGAAATTCGTTTACTTTTAGATGCTTCACTTTTATAAGCATTAGAATTTACTAAGAATTTACGTTCAATTTCCTGCATCTATAACTTTACGTTTTCACTGATAGATCTAGCAATTTCTTTGAATTCTTCTTCTGTAAAAGAATCTTTCTTCTCAAAACGTATATCATCCATTGTTTGCAAAGGGATCAAGTGCACATGAACGTGAGGCACTTCCAGGCCAACTACAGCCATACCTACTCGCTTACAATCGATTGTAGCTTCTAGGGCATGGGCTACCTTTTTAGAAAATAACATAAGGTCCAAATATGTTTTGTCGTCCAAGTCGTAAATCTTATTGACTTCTTTTTTGGGAATGCAAAGCGTATGCCCTTTAGAATTAGGATTAATATCTAAAAAAGCAAGAAAATCTTCCGTTTCTGCGACTTTATAAGAAGGGATTTCACCTGAAATAATTTTTGAAAATATAGTTGACATAGTATTAAATTTTATTTTGTTTTTCCAATTCTGCCTGAAATTCTTCCATGACTGGCTTCACTGTGCTTTCAGGAATATCTTCGATACGAATATACATGAGGCCGTCAACTGAATTATTAAAAAGCGGGTCCACATTAAAGGCTACCACTTTTGCATTTTGTTTAATGTATTTTTTAATCAATACGGGTAATCTTAAGTTGCCAGGTTCTATTTCTTCAATGATTTTATCAAACTTATTCAAATTGGCTTGAGTAGAATCAAAAACAAAATCCTTATCGGCGTCCTTGAGTTTGACTTTAAATTCCTTCTTAGGCCTAACGTATTGTGCCACATAGGGATCATAATAATTGGATTTCATAAACTCAATCATCATGGATTTTGAGAAATTGGAAAACTTGTTGCTTATGCTTACCCCACCAATCAAGTATTTATGTTCTGGAAACCTCAACGTGCAATGCACTATGCCTTTCCAGAGTAAGAACAAGGGCATAGGTTTTTGTTGATATTCTGCAGTAATAAACGCGCGACCCATTTCTATAGACTCACTCAACATCTTTTGCAATTCAGGCTCAAAGCGAAAGAGTTCATTCAAATAAAACCCATCTATACCGTGGTTTTTATAAATGTCCTGACCCAGACCCATTCTGTAGGCTCCCGCTATTTTTTTACACTGGTTGTCCCACAAAAACATGTGCTGATAGTAATTATCATATTTATCCAGATCCAGAGATTTATTGGTGCCCTCGCCCACTTGCCTAAAGGTGATTTCCCTCAACCGTCCCAACTCCATAACAATCTTGGGAATATGTTTCCGTTCAGAAATAAAGACCTCATAATTATTACTGACCAAAAGCCGTCGGGAATCATCTCTGCAAGCTTGCACTTCTTTCTCCAGTGCTTCAGTCGTCATTTCTTCAGCAATAGACTTTGGTGGACGCTTCAAGGGAAATTTAATTTGTTTAGGGAAGTTCTCCAACAAATTTTTCTTCTCAAAGGAGTTCGCCAAAAAGTAGGTTTTACGTCTTAAAAAATTGGAGTATTCCGTAAGATCTTCAAAGGCACTTTGATCCTGAACAGAAATAGAATTTCCAATTCTTACACGAATGGGTCTATGGCTTTGCTTCAGCATTTCCCCTGGTAATTTAGCCGTCCTTAAGCTATCGTTGAGCTTGGCTAAGCGATAAAAAGAAGCTGAATTCCGAGCGTGAAAATATACCGGAATCACAGGAACCTTGACTTTTTTGATGAGCCGAATAGCTTCATTGGACCAGGGTTTGTCTACAACTTTTCTTCCTTCCATATGGGTAGAAACTTCGCCTGCCGGAAACAACCCAAAAGGACTTTCGGACTTGATATGCGTTAACGCCTGTTTAATGCCAGCCACACTAGATTTTGCCTCTTTATGGGTTTCAAAAGGATTCACGGGCATAACATAAGGCTTAAACGGCACGAGCCGATGCAAAAGAAAGTTGGCCACGACTTTATAGTCTGGACGCTGCTCCAGCATCAACTTGAGTAAAATTAAACCATCAACAGCTCCTAGCGGGTGGTTGGACACCGTTACAAACGGACCTGTTTTAGGGATACGTTTTAGGTCCTTTTCGGGGATTTCAAACTGCACATCCAGATGCAATAGCACCGCATCTATAAACTCGACACCTTCCAAATGAGCATATTGATCATAGATGGCATTCAGCTCTGAAATTCTCGTCGTTTGCATGATGAAGTTGCCCATGACATTCCCCAGAATCCCAAACTTTGACAAGTTGAGCCCGGTGGCGATTTCAGCAGCGGTTATGAATCCCATAGATATTTTAGTTTGACGTAAATATACTAAAGTTTAAGATTTTGTTTAGGAATGATTGAGATAGAACATGAATAATGCATTATGGTATTGAATAGTTTTTGTGTGGTTTTCTCTTTTGTTGAATATGAATCAGATAGAAAAATAGATTTGATGAAAATCGACATTTGAAAAAATGAACGAATAAATATTAAAACTAATTTTATGTTGATATAAGTACGGTCGAACCGTAAAAGATTATAAAAATCTCTTCGTAGTTTTACCCCTATATATCAGTTTATTTAAATATACAATCGCTAAATTATGAAATCAATTTTATCTCATCTTTTAATCATTTTACCGTTTTTGACATTCAGTCAAAATGCTATTGTAGCTGAATACTCACACACTTCCCCAACTTCAAATATTGAAAAATCTAAAAGTATAGTTTTGTACGCTAACAATGAGCGAGCTAAACAAATCCATTCTAAATCTCAAATAAATGATGGAAATGAGTATGGCGCTAGCTTAAATAATGATGGTAGTATAACAATCATAGAAGAACCTTCTGACTATAATAACGTTTGGTTTTATAAGGCTTCGACTAATGATGTTATAAAATCTGTCAAAAACCCTAAATCAGATTTTATTGTTTATGATACAGGTTTAGACTATAATTGGGAGATTAAGGATGAAATTGATAGTATAGGGAATTATCAGGTGGTAAAGGCTTTGACCAATTTTAGAGGGAGAACTTTTACCGCTTGGTTTGCTCCTGCAATCCCCATCAGTTTTGGCCCTTGGAAGCTAAAAGGACTGCCAGGATTAATACTCAAAATGTATGATCAAGAACAAAAATACACCTGGTCAGTTAGGAAGATTAATCTTAATGCAGAATTTACTGAAGATGCTCTTAAGCCTACAATTAGTGAAGATGCAGAAGGAATGACTTACCGAGAAGGACTTGAGCTTTCCGACAAATTACGAAATGAAAAATCTAGAATAAGAAATACTAAGTTAGGTGGAAGAGGTACTAGTTTTAAAACTGTAAGGCATAGGGAGCAAGAACTGGAAAGAGAATTTGAATGGGAAGAAAATTAGCCCAAACTTGAAAAAACAAAACAACCTAAATTACATTTTCACATTCCTATCCCTTTGGTTAGGAATGTTTTGTTATTCCCAAACCGAAATCACTGGAAAAGTAAAAGATAGTATTGGGAACCCCATTAGTTATGCTAATGTGCTGCTTCAACCTTTAGATAGTCCACGAATTCTAGCGTACACCTCAAGTCAGCAGGATGGAAGTTATAACCTCAAAACAGACCGAACAGGAGAGTTTCAGGTTGTTTTTGCTTCCTTAGGCTATGCCAAAAAAGAGGTTAAAATTACCCTGAAGAGCCAGAACTCTATAGAAGTAAATGCCGTTTTGCTCGAAGAAGAAATGCTCCTTGAAAACGTAACTATTCAAGGTGATCGTCCCATCACTGTAAAGAAAGACACCATAGTGTTTGACGCCGATAGCTTTCGGCGAGGGACCGAGGTGGTAGTGGAAGATTTGCTTAAAAACCTCCCCGGTGTTAATGTAGAAAGTGATGGCACCATAAAAGTTGGGGATCGTGAAATCGAACGCCTTATGGTAGATGGAGATGATTTGTTCGAAAAAGGCTACAAAGTCTTAAGTAAAAACATGACTGCAGATGCCGTGGATAAAATTGAAATTTACGATAATTATTCCCTCAATAAACTACTAAAAGGCATTGAAGAAAGCGACCGTGTCGCCATGAACATCCAGCTTAAAGACGACTATAAGCAACAGTGGTTTGGTAATGCAGATCTAGGCGCAGGTGGCTTCGATCAATTTTACCATAAAAACCGAGTGAACCTGATGTCTTTTGGTAAAAAAAATAAATACTATTTTCTTGGGAATTCTAATAATATAGGCGTGGATGCCGTAGGAGACGTCAGCCAAATGATACGCCCTATGCGTTTTAATCAGCCTGGCAGTGTTGGCGATGGTGAACGTGCGTCCTCATTACTGAGTCTTTATACGGATGTCCCTCAACTCAAGCGAGAGCGAACCAATTTTAATAACGCCCGCTTGGTGTCCTTAAATGCGATTCATAATCTTAATGACAACATGAAAATTCGAACGCTTGGCTTTTTTAACTGGGATGAGAATGAATTTTTTAGAAATACTACCACTCAATTTGTTCTTGATGATGATAGCTTTACCAATGTGGAAGATTTTTCCATGAATAAAACAAAATTCCTGGGTTTTGGTAAAATCGATTATACCTACGACATATCGGATTCTAAAATGCTAGAGTATACAGGAAGCTTCAATAATAGTGATATCAGTTCTAGAAGTAACTTGATTTTTAATACAAATTCCACCATAGAGAATCTTCAGGATGATAATCAACAAATTGATCAAAAATTGCTTTACACTCATAAACTGAATGAAAAGGAAGTATTCTTATTGAGCGGCAGATACATTAACGATAAAAGTCCTCAAGCCTACAGGAACAATCAGTTTTTGTTTGAAGAGCTTTTCCCAGACGCAGGTAATGTTGAACAAGTCAATCAATCCAGTCAAAACACCATGGACTTTTTGGGCACAGAGGCTGAATACAAAAACCGCAAAGCCAATAAAGACTTAATTGAAGGCGTGATAGGAGCCACTCATCGCCAAGACAGACTAAATTCTGTTTTTGAGCTCACAGAAGAAAATGACAACCGTTTAAGGCCCGACGGATTTCAAAACCTCACTGAATACAGAGTCACCGATATTTATGCTAAAGGAAAATACCTTTATAAAGTTGGGGACCAATTAAATATTACCGGGAATTTAGAAGCTCATCAATTACTGAATACATTGCAAAACAGCAATGAAGTCAAACAGCAACAGGATTTATTTTACATTCAACCCCAATTGGGCGCTCGATGGAAATTCAATGATGACAATAGTTTACTGGGAAGTTATACCTACTCTACCAATAATACTTCGATCATAGAAGTGTATGAAAACAATATATTGACAAATTTCAGAGGATTTAGCCAGGGTTTTGGTGAGCCAACACAGCTTAACGCCAGCAATTATTTGTTGATGTACAGATTAGGGAATTTTGGAGATAAGTTTTTTGCTAATGCTACCGTCAATTATTCTAAGAATCACGATTTTTTCACTACCCGTTCCATTATTCAACAAGATTATCAGATTAGTGAACAAGTTTTGATTGAAGATCAGGAGTTACTTTCGGTAAGTACAACTGTAGACAGGTATCTCAAATCCATCTCTTCCAACTTAAAACTAAAACTCAATTATAGTCAAACCGATTTTATCAACTTTGTCAATGCCTCAGGAGCCAGGGAAATCAACAACCAAAGTTTTGTGTACGGACTCGAGTTAAGGTCTGGTTTTTTGTCGGGTGTTAATTATCATTTGGGAACTGAATTTAGGACTTCAGAAGTCAAAACCACTCAAAGTAATTTCAGCAACAAGTTTAGCAATACTGATAATTTTTCCTTTTTGGATTTGAGTTATGTCTTTTCAGACCGGTTGAATATGACCTTAAATACAGAGCGTTATTACTTCGGAAATCTGAATTCTGACAAGAATACGTATTACTTTTCAGACTTTTCAGCCATGTACACCACAAAAAATAAACAACTAAATTTCGGGTTAAGTGCAAAAAACCTATTCAATACGGAAACCTTTACCAACTTCTCTATAAGTGATATTTCTACAAGTACAACTAGTTATAGGTTATTACCGCGGATTATAATGCTTAATGCCAACTTTAAATTCTAAGACTTGTTTTTTTCTTTCAATAAATCCCGAATCTCAGCTAAAAGCTGAATATCTTTTGGGGTTGAGACAACAGGATTGGTTTCATCCTGAGCTTTGGTTCTGAGTCGGTTAAAACCTTTAATCACAAGAAAAATGCAAAGCGCAATGATCAAAAAATCTATAGAGGTTTGAATAAAGTTACCATAAGTTAGCTTTAAAGCGGGCTGAATCAAAATTTCGTCCTGAATGACTTCTTCTTTCAAGACAACACTCAATTCTTTAAAATTGATATTACCTAATACCACGCCGAGCAAAGGCATAATGAGGTCATTTACCAAGGAGGTCACTATTTTGCTAAATGCTGCACCAATGATGATACCAATAGCCATGTCGAACATGTTGCCTTTAATGGCAAATTCTTTGAATTCTTTTAAGATTTTCATTTTAAATGAGTTTGAGCTAAAAATCAGTTTTAGGAAATATGAATTTCAAAAGGCATTTCAAAAGTTACCGGCTTGGCATCAATTTCTTTGGACTCAATACGCTTGATGAGCAGTTCAGCAGCCTTTTCACCAATCTTCATGGCTTTCTGGTCGATGTAATTGATTTTAGGATAACTCAGTAAAGCATTCTTTTCGTCAGAAAATCCTATCAACATGATTTTATTCATCAGCTCTGGTTGTTCTGATTGAACGATGCTTTGAAACATAAGAGATGATGTATTATCTGCTGAAATGACAGCGTCAAAATCATGCAATGAAAGAAAAGATTTGATCAGACTATGTGGTTGTGAAGATCCTGTAAGGTCCAGTTCTAAATTTGGATCTGGCTCCAAACCATGATCTACTAGTGCTTTTTGGTAGCCGCCTTTTCTTAGTAAACCAATAGGTAAATTTTCAATAGAGCTCACAAAGGCAATTTTGGTTTTGTGTTTTGAAATCAAAATTCTTGTAGCATCATAAATAGACTTTTGATCGTTGATAACTACTTTATCGCAGTCGATTTCAGACGTTGTTCTATCGAATAAGACCAAGTTCTTTTTATTGAGACTGATTTGGTCCAAGTGAAGAAAATCTTGTTTAGAAAGGGTTTCTGTAGAAAGTGAAATTATAAAGCCATCCACTCTTCCTTGGAGCATTAATTCTACGCTTTTCACTTCTTTCTTAAGCTGCTCATGACTTACGCAGATAATCGTATCATATCCTTTAATGGTTGCATATTCTTCTATACCGTGAAGGACTTTCGCAAAAAAAGGATTTAGGATATCTGGGACAACAACACCTATGGTATTGGTTTTATTTACCTTGAGTGCGAGTGCAGTTTTATTGGGTCTGTAGTTATAAAGTTCTGCCGCTTCTTTGATTCTCTTTTTGGTTTCCTCACCAATATCTTTAGCATCATGGAGTGCTTTTGAGACTGTAGAGACAGAAACATTAAGCTGTTTGGCAAGTTCTTTTAAAGTTATCATATTGAAAATAATAAAAAAAGCGTATGCTCGATGAAATCAAACATACGCTTTTTGGCTAATTTATTGAATTTATTCTTTTATTAATTTTATAGTTTTCGTTTGATCTAACTCATTCGAAACTTTAGCTAAATACACTCCGCTAGATAAACCCAACGTGTTTATAACAGCTTCTGAAGCATTTACATTTACCTCTCTTACTAAACGTCCTGTAATATTATAGACTTGAATACTTTTAATAGTCTCAGTTGTTCTGATGTTCCAATCTCCTTTAGAAGGATTAGGATACACTTTAAATTCAGCTTTGCTGAATGTGTTATTACTTAATGTAGTGTTTTTGTGAAAATAAACATTGTCTACATATGTCGGTCCAAATGCCGGACCTGCCATTGCTAGTTGCATCTGTCCAATATTAGTTCTTACACTAGTACCGCCGTTGAATGTTGATATTGGTATATCTAACGACAACCATGCACCTGTTTCCGTGGGAGTTACATTATGAAGTGTATTTCCAGTAAAATTAGAATTTTCATCAAAACCTTGAATTATAGTTTGAAAAATAGCCCCTTCTCCAGGTACATCACCTTCAAAATAGAAATCCATATGGTAATGCGTGAAGCTGCTTAAATCTACACCACTAGGAATTCCAAAAAACCACTGTAAATTAGCTCCTGGCGCACCAGACAAACGAATAAAATCATTACCATCGATGTCAAAAGTTTGCAAAGATCCACCACCAAAAGCACCTAAGTCTGACGGCTCTCCTGTGTAAGCATTACTGTAAACAGAAAATACATCTTCAGCTGATCTAGCTGGTGGCGTTGGTGCTGTAATTGAAGGAGGGCATGGACCACATGATCCACCACAATCTACTCCAGTCTCATCACCATCTTGTACACCATTGCTACAAGTATCCACAAAAGAAATCCCTGAAATATTATCAACATAAAAAACTCTATCTTGTGGATCTCCAAAATTATCAATATTCGAATCCCAATTAAAATAAATCACAAAAGCAGAATAAATTCCATTCGCAGTAACTGTGCCGTCAAAACCATCATTGAAAGTAAATGTAAGTGTTTCCCAACCACTACCATTATGACTTGCGGAAGTAGTTGAATCTGGAGCACCATCGGCTCCATTAATTACTTTAGGGGCAATAGTAATTGGAGACAAAGAATATACATCCATTTCCATGCTTTTATCTGTAGTTAAGTCTACCTGAATACCTGCAAAAAAAGAAATATTAACTCCCTGGAAAAAAATACCAGTTGAGCTAGAAGTTAACTGTGCGACTTGACCTCTAGTCCCTCCAGTTTCAGGGTCAGGAACAAGCGCTGCTAGAGCTCCATCTCCAAATGTAGCTCCAAGACCTCCATCTTCAAAATCTTGTATGACTTCTTGCTGAGAAAATCCAAATGTTACCATAAGCAACATCATTAAAAAAATTGTAATTTTTTTCATGTTTAAAAATTTAAGAATTAATAATTATTCAATAAATATACCCATTACTACAACGCGATAGTGTTAAATAGACCTATACAAAAACTATACATGTACTACTTGCTTGCATACTTTATTTTTTCGTCTTTATCCCACAAACCCCAGTAGGCGCCAACGACTCCCTCTGCTCCAACCTTCCAGGACTCGTCAAAAGATGAAAAATAGAAACTTTCAATCCCTGCTTTTTTACACCACAACTGTGTGTTAATGAAATATTTAAGCGCATTTTCATAAGACGGTTCTGCGCCGCCTAGGCTTTCGCCTTTACTTGGCCAACCTGTTTCGGTAATAATTACTTTTTTACCCCTTCCAGCATTCATGGCCTGGCCAAACATTTGCTGCATATGCGTTAATGCATAGTCATGATGACATTTCTCCCAAAACGGATAACAATTAGATAAAATAACATCGCACATGTCTGTTAAATCGGGGTGTATGGAGAATTCATAATAGGCGTCCACGTAGCCAACAGGAATACCTGATGGAATAGAGTCCTTAACTTCCTGGATATGTTCCTTTAATTCTTCAAGAGGAATATCATCTCTGTATAAAACCTCATTACCAACTGCGGCGATATCTACAAGCCCATTATTTGCCATTTCTATGAGTGCCTCCAACTCTTCTCTGTTTTTTTCCTTATCGTCACTTATCCAGGCTCCAACCAAAGTTTTAATACCCAATTCCTTCGCAACTTTTGGAACAAATTCATTACCCTCAATACACGAGAACGAGCGAACCCACTTAATGTGTGGTTTTAAAATAGTCATGCGACGACGCACCTGCTCTTCTGTGATATGATCTCCTGGCTTTTGACCATCTTCATACATACTGAAGCAAATTCCATGAAAACCCTCTTTCATGATGGAGTCGAATAAATCTTGTAATTCTTCAACGGGAACTTCCGGTACAAAATCTATATTTTGCATGGAAGCTAAAAATTGTTCTTGCTGTTTAGTTATTACCTGTTCTTCTCTGTATGACATAATTTACTTAAATTTTAATTCTTCTTTTTTATCCCATATTCCCCAACGTTGCCCGACATCACCTTCGTGGCGTGTTTTCCAGGATTCATCAAACGATGAGAAATAAAATGATTTTATCTGTTTTTGATTTGCCCAATTATTCACATTGATGAAATACTTCATTGCATTAATTTGAGTTGGCACTGCTTTTTCAGTTGCCTCCCCTCGACTTGGCCAGCCAGTCTCAGCAATGATGACTGGTTTGCCTTTAGCCTTAGTTTCTACTAAAGAATACATTTCACGTAAATAGGCTGTAGAAATTTCGATCTCAGTACCTTCCCAGAAAGGATAGCAATTGATCAAAATCACATCGCAGGCATCAATAAGTGAAGGTCGTTCATAGAAGACGGAATAAGCGTCTACATACCCGACAGGAATATTTGGCAATGCAGTTTTAACCTCCTGGATGTATTCTACGAGTTCTGCTTCGGAAAGTTCTTTACGAAGCAATACTTCATTACCTACTACGGCGATGTCAACATGACCAGCTTTTCCTAATTTTATCAATTCGTCAAGCTCCTTTCTATTCTGAGATTTATCTTCGCTAATCCATGCTCCAACCATAGATTTTAAACCGTTTTGATGTGCAATTTTGGGAATGTGCTCATTACCTCCTGTGCATGAAAAAGATCTTAACCAACTTGTATATGGTTTAACAATTTCAATACGTCGCCTGATTTGATCTTCGGATAATTCATCGTTAATATCCTGCCCTTCTTCATATGGACTGAAACATAATCCATGCATTCCTTTATTGAGCATAGTTGAAAAAAGCCCTTGTATTTCTTTCATCGATTTTGATGAAAAATCAATATCGTATTTTTCATCGGGAGCAAGTTTAGAAGAAGTCAAAGAAAGAAGGCTTTGACCATGGTGAGAAGAACTTATTCTTTTTGGCAAGGCTTTTCTTTTCTTGAGTTCTGAACCTATTTCTCTCACTCGTTTCTCATCAAGGTCATATTTCCACATCACAATAAAAGCTAGGGCTGCCGTGGAAGCCGGAACGATGATGTCTGCAATCCTTAGGTTGGTCATAGTCTCCACAGTTTGATCTGTGATATTCTGGTCAAAGCCAACAATTTTAAGAATAACACCACTTAGTATGATCGCCAAAGCCTGGCCAACTTTAACCATCCACCAGTAGATAGCTCCAAAGGTTCCTTCTTTACGGGGCAAGCCATTTTCAAGTTCGTCCAAATCGCAAACATCTGCTGTCATGGACATCATTAAAGTGAACAGACCACCCATTCCAAATGCAAAAAAAGGAATTGGTAAGAAGATTAACCAAGGCACTCCGTTTTCTACATCAATAGTAAACCAGCTCGCGCCAATGCTTTCCAGATAAGGATTAAGGGAATTAAAAACGGAACCTAGAGCGCTTGTCATCCCTTCGCCAAGTGAGGTTTCATTAAATTGCTCATTCAGTTCAACATCAAACCCCCACCATTTTAGAATGTACCCTACAATAGATAAAAATGTGGCAATGAGAAAAGCCTTTCGTTTTCCAATTTTGGTTGCCATTTTAGAAACTATAGGAATAACAATCAAGGCCGTAATTACTGCATTAAGTGAATTAAACCAGGCAGGCCAAGTACCTGCCACTTCCCAGCTTCCTTGAAACATATAAAACACAATTATAAACACAGAAAAGGCTGCTACTAACTGAAAGCCATTAAAAACTAAAAAAGTAGCTCCACAAAGCTTCATAAAAGGTTTGTTCTTGGAAACTTGAACAATTCCTTTGTATAATTCTCTTAGGTTAGATCCCAATGTTTTCAAATTGATTCTTTCCCTATCTTCCATATCACCAGCATCAACACCTTTACAGAAAAGAGCAGGTAATATTCCAAAAACTATACAGACTCCACCTACTATAAAGGCCATGGTTCTAACGCCCTCTGCTGGATTATCAAAGGTGTTAACATCTGGGATAATCACATAAAGCCAAGGCACTATAATCCATGCTATTTGACCCATAGAATTGGCAAGACTCATTAAACGAGTCCTTTCATTATAGTCTGGAGACATTTCATAGCCTAAGCCAACAAGTGGTGTAGCAAACATTGTATTCCCTACCAGGAATAAGATTTGCAAAATCATCACATACCAAAAATTATAGGTCATTGATGCATTTTCATCCAATTGCCACATTAAAATGAATAGTATTCCACTTATAATTGCACCTGAAAAAATATAAGGTCTTCGTCTTCCGTATCTTGATTTTGTATTATCAGAAATAAACCCCATAACTGGGTCTGTAAGCGCATCAAAAATTCTAGGCAAGCCACCTAAAAGTCCGGCCCAAACTGGGTCCATTCCAAAAGCCGTAAGGATGAATACCTGCAAATAGACCCCTAGGACTCCCGGTAACAGGTTTAAAACAAAATGACCTGCACCAAAAGCTGCCTTTTGACCTACTGGAACTTTATCTTCTTCTGGTGTTTTTATTTCAGACATACAATCTCAATTTAATTAGCGATAGTTATTGTTTGAATAGCTTGGGAGCTTATAGAAATAGCTCTGGAAACATCATTCAAATTAAGATCAAATACCTTTTCTTCTTCTGAAGGATTAAATACAATCACTACATGGCTGCCGTCTGGGTTGGTGGCAGCACTGACTTGTAGATTAGCATCCGTCGATTCAAAAGCGATACGTTTGGCTCCAGGTCTTATATATCTACTAAAGTGAGACATGGTGTAATACAGAGGTGTGAAATACACCTCATCCTGATCTGGATCGACAATCACCGGCGCTATACACCAGTTTTCAAACCAATTCGGTCCACCTTGGCGATCCAGAACCATATTCCAATCTATCCAGCCATCTACTTCGTTGTTCATGCAACCTATAATATCACGCGCATATCTATACACTGGTCTATATTTGGGATGAAGGTGTTTATTCTCCTCACTAGCCCAATCGTAACCCCAGTCAGTCGCTTCTTTTTGCCAGTACCAGTCATCATCTTGCCAAACAGGTACCTCAGCGTCAATGCAACCCTCGGTTTCAATTAAGAATTTATCTGGTGCTTTATTTTTAGCATATTTTAATTGATCTTCAAATATTTTGTAAGTGCTAGCGTACCAGTGTACAGCAGTACCATCGAAATATTTTCTAGACGTTTCATCTCTGTACATTTCGTCAACCCATTCATCTAGATGTTCTCTATTTTGATCGTAACCCAAAATTACTAGATCACTTTTGCCGTCTTGTTCCAGCTGAGGACCAAGATGATTAACTACAAAATCTGTCATTTCTTTGGGCGAGAAGTGCATACTCTCCCAGTTGCTATCATTTCCTAAAGGCTCATTTTCGACGGTAAACCCCCAAATATCAATACCTTCAGCTTTGTAAGCATCTGCATATTTGGAAAAGAAAAGTGCCCAGGTGTCATAATATTCTGGCTTTAACTTCCCTCCAACCCATTTGTTGTTATCTTTCATCCAAGGCGGTGCTGTCCACGGTGAAGAAATGATTTTGAAGCCATCTTTTGAAGCGCTCATTGCATCTTTAATCATAGGGATCAAATCTTCTTTATCTTCCTCTATGCTAAAACTTTTTAAAAGCGTATCGCCTTCAATAGGGGCATAAGAATATTGACTCAAAGAAAAATCGCAGGAATTCATATGAGTTCTGGTTAAAGAATAACGTGCTCCAGAATCTGCAAAATAAGCATCGATGATTTTTTCTCGATTTTCTTTACTCAAACGATTCAGTAATGAAGCAGAAGCTTCTGTAAAAGAGCCTCCAAAACCAGTAAAAGTCTGAAAGGTTTTTTTAGGATTCAAGCTGATTTTTGAAGTGGATTTAGCCTGACTAAACGTTTCTATTTTTGATAATTGATTTCCACTTCTGGAAGTTTCAAAAACTTCAACTTCTGAAACTTCAGTCTTCTCAGCACAAGAACTAGCGATCATAAGTGTTATTAAGACGATTGATGAAAATTTTAAAGACTTCATAATATGGATTTTTAATCATTCAACTAATGGTTCACATTAATTTCTTTTTTAACCGGAGGCATACTAACATCTAAGAGTAAGTCCTCGATTTTACCATCATAGGTTTTAATAATGGGTTGGTCACCTCTTTCCAATCCTTCAAAAACACTCTCATCTACTGTATCCCAGAGCACATATTTGGCTTTGCCTTCTACGGTAAATATGCCAAAATAATTCTCTGATCCTCTTGGGTTTTGCGCATCTTTCCATGGCTCATCAAATGCTTGAAAATAAAAGCACTTTATTTTGTTTTTGGTGGCCCATTCCCGCATTTTATCATAATACAATGCTTGTTTGTATTCATCTGTAGCTTTAGATCCTTCAGGACCATAATGCCCATTTGAGAAGCTTGCCCAGCCTGTTTCTCCAATATGAATAGGTTTGTTTACCCCCAAAGTTTTCATATAGCTGGCAACACTGTCATATTGTGAAATTGCATAACTCAAGGCACGATTCATCGCTTTATCAATCTTTTCGGTATTGCTTAGCTCACTTTCCTTATGTAAAGTTCCCCAAAATACCGGATTGTAATGTGTGTCGTGCATCGGGTACGTGTGGATAGAGAGGTAATCTACACTTTTAATAAGCTCTTCCAGTTCTGGAGTATGGTATTCACTTTCACCACCTCCCCAAGACGCAAAGTTATCTGAACTTGTAATCCAGAGATCTTTATTGAGATTACCTTCCTCCTTAAGAGCCTGAAGATGTTTGACCCATTTTAAAATAATGTGAGGTTGAACGTAGTAAGCTTCCGCCCATTTCACCATAGCTTCATTTCCTACAGCAATAATTTTTACAATATCCGGAAATTGATTGGCCAGTTCTACAGCTCTTTCGATTTCAGTTGCATTATGCACACTTTCTTCGTTATGGTTGAGTGGTAACTCGGTCCACGCATTTTTACAATCTATCCATGCACCTAGCATGACATACATTTCAAAATCGGGATGTTCTTTTTTAAGTTCCTTAATGGCCTGAAGAACGTTGGCTGCATGGGGTAAACGAACATTGTAAGTTCTTAATACCTTAATGTCCATTGCGTGTAAAATCCTTAAGTCTTCCTTAAGTTCACTTATCTCAGGTTGTATATTTCGAGTATTTTCACGGTAACCCCCATAAGAAATGGCTAGGTATTCTGGTTTATTGAAAATCTCTTTTGCAGTTAAATTTTTATCTTTTTGCATTGATTCAGGCTCTTTTTGAGATTGTTGGCAAGAAGCCAGTAGAACTAAACTTAAAGCTAAAAAGCTTTGTATAGCTGACTTCATGACTTATTTATTTTAAAATGGAGGTTTCTACGTAAACTGTGATCAATTTCACCTGACCAGATCTTTGGAAAATATCGTGGCTAATTGCCTTAGAAAGCCCAAGGCCATTAGTGGTTTCAGATGAACCATCGCTCATTTCGATTTTTATTTTGCTTTCGGCAGACATGATATAAACAATTGGCACCTGACAAAAGGTAAATCCTAATGAACCAGGATGTAAGTCCATTTTATGCTTATCATTATTTAAATCCACATATCTAAAAACATGCACTTCATCCAAAAACTCAGTTTTTCTTAGGAGATAGGGTTGAAACTGGAGTCTTCCCTTTTTGACCTGAACACCCAATTCACCAAAGCGGCTTAGAATATCTTCTTTCACCTGACCTGTCATACCGGGTTGTTGTGCGCCTTTCCCGATAGGGGTATGTGAGTATGGATCTGTGGAAAAAGCACCATAAAGTTTTGGAGATTTATGTACGCCAATACCTTCGTTGATTTCATAGTAATGCTCCAGTAAACGGCCAACTACTTCTGCCGATGCTTCATGATTTATAGCATCTAAACAAGTTTCTAGAACCGCCAATTGCAGTTTTGAAACCATATGCCAATAGATGGAGCCTAAACCTTCATAGCCGTAAAATGTTCCCGAACGTCCCGTGAAAGATTTATGATTGAAGACCTCTTCGTAAATTTTCAGAATCAAATTCAATTCTTTTTCAACTAAACCTGAGTAAGCTGCTTCACCTTTAAGTGTAAGCAATGCTTGTTTTAACTTCTTAGCGTTATTGAAATTACCATTGAAGTGATACTGACTTTTAATGTCTTTTTCAATAATTCGTCTGTCGCCATCTTCAACTAATTTTTGAAGCAATTCAGAAGATTTTACTGAAGCTTCAGGAACATGATTACGTTCCAAAAAGCCTTTTAAGTTTTTGAATGGGTAAAGCAAATAACTAAATTGGTCTGGTCTAAATAAGTCACTTTGCTTTAAAGCGTCCAGCAATTTCAAAGACTGAGCTGAATCTAAGTAACCTGAACTTAAAACAGCCACTTGACCTTCAAGCATTTCTGAAAGATAATCGACAGAGACTTTATCGTCTTCAACTGTCATTAAATTATAGGCATGGTATAAATTGTCAGTTCGCTTATTGGCTTGGATAGAATGCTCTAAATAATCTATACTTGTTTTAATAAATCCTATAATTTCTTTCACAGAAAGCTCAGTTTTATCTCCTGAAAATCCTTTGGAATACACCTGAGTTCGGTAATGACTGGCAGCCTCACCTAATTCATCTAAAATAACTTTACGCTGAGCATCATTAAAACCAGATTTTGTAAGATCATAATGAGTAATGAAGGTATTTTTCATTTTTGTAAAAAGCTGTGCCAATTCTTCTGAAATTGAATAAACTTCATCGGCCTCAGCATTTTCAAAAATCGTTTTGAAGAAATCTAAAAATCGTCTCAAATAGGATAGTGTTACCATAGACACACCGTTTCCTACTAAAGCATTGTTAGCATCGTTCCATTCCGGACGTTGGGTGTTCATCCAAATACCAGCTTCTGGAATAAAGTTGGATAGCTTAGCCAAAGTTGTTGCTAATATCTTTTCAACGAAATTGACGTGGATTATTTTACCTCTTTTGGTTTGAAGTAAAGCCCCATCTGCTCCAATTTTTTCACGTTTATCTCTGATTTTTGAATCCGCCTTATGGTCAAAATCTATGGTATCCTTTGGATCGTTTAAAATATCCTGGTAAGATTTAATTCTGTAGGGAACATTCGCATAAACGAATTCAGATTTTTTAAATAGCTTGGCTAAGCTTTGAGGCTGATAATCTTCATAAAACTCTAAAAATTTCAACAAATAAATGATCTGATGATCTCCCCAATAACCAATATAAGACCATGGGTCGTCTGGTTCTATAGTTTCCCAATCGAAGCCATCTTTGGTTACCCGATAAGGGTTATACCCATCAAATGTAGTTGCGTTCAGGAATTTATAGATCATGCTTTCGATAAACTCCGGGTAGGAATGTGCGAGACTTTCCCAATTCTGAAAAATATCACGCCAATTACCTTCGTAATTTAAAATTTTATGGCCTTGTTCATCTTTGGTATTAATGGAGAATTGATTCCAAGGTCGACTCGGATCCCCGTGTCTACGGCTAAATTTCAATGGTAAATACTCTGTACAAAGCCTTGTAAGATCTTCATTATTAATAGAATGTGCAAGTGCTTTCAATTGGCTTAAAGGAAATTCCACTGGTAAAGCTTTTAACTTGGATTCCAGTTTTTTAGCTAGAGGCTCATTGGCTTTAGACAAATAATCTCTAAAGTCCCATCCTTCTATTTGGTAATTATTATCAAAGATTCCACCACGCATAATATTAAACATGGTATTGGCATAATGACGAATGTCTCTTAAGTTATCATTAGAACGTTGGAGTCCATCAGCTGCAGCATTGAGTCGAATCAATTTTTCGGTACCCGCTAAAATATCCTCTTTAATGGTGTCGAAAAGATTTTCATGGTGTAAATCCTGTTGAAGTTTAACCACTGAAGCATGATTATAATTGACATCGGCGACAATAAGCCATGTCTTTTTCTCATCAGGCTCTAGCTGAAGGGTTTTGTGAACAAAATAAGCGCCTTTTTCAGCTTTGACATCAGTTTCTTGGTGAATGTCCTGTCCAGTTCTAAATTTTTCAAGCTGTAGAGAGGACAACAGATAGGATGGTTGTTCGAGACCCAATTGCCAAACTACATTTGCTTTTAAGGCTTCACTGGGTTCAGCTTTGTCTACTGGTACAGCACTTAGGGCAAAAATACCTAAGCCCGTGTTTTGGTCGAGCTCGTTACGTTTATACGCATCAACAAGATTGCTGCTCTGATTTTGTAAATCGCTGACTACGCCAGCAGGCAATACATTTTGAAGACCATCTAAAACTTCAATTTTGACGGAAGATGGATTATGGTTGATCACTTCAGAAGTTTTTACAAAACCATACTTATCGCTCGAAGACCACCTATAGGTAAAGCTCAAGTTTAAACTATGGTTGATTTCTTCAAACATCAGTTTATTACCATAGATATTTTTGTACAAATGTCTTGTAATCTGATATTGCTCTAAAAACCTGTTGGAGAAGGGCTCCCATATCTGAAAGCCAGCATTACTATGTACCTTGAAAATGGTCTTACTACCAGTGTAATGGGCAGATTCAGTAATTTTATCATCTGTGTAATATGGGAAAAGTGCAAAATCTGCATTACGTCGTCCTGCTGTAAGTCCTCCATTACTCGATATAAACATCCAGTGGTTGGAATCGCTTACTATACTCATAAAAAATGGGCGTAGTGAATCATTATTGGTGATTTTTAAGAACTTCTCACCATTTAATCTCACTTGTTCCAATGCACTTTCTTTAGTTGATTGTTGAGTCTTGTTGTCTTCTTGAATCATTCTTTATTAATTGGTTCTACTTAAGGTTCTATTATAAAGCTATTGCAAATTTAAGGATACGTTATCTATCCTTACCAGGCCAGCTTCGCCGTTATTATCAAACAAAACTCTAGCATCTGGCGCACCAAACTCTTGAGAGCTTAAGGTTAACTCAAACGTTTGTGGTGTATCCGTCAGGTTTACAGTTTGAGTATCGTTGGAAAAATCACCACCACTTAAGCCTATTCCTGCAATGATGGTCCTGTTCCTATCAGACCAGGCGTCAAAGGTCAAAACATAGGTTTCTCCTTGGGTAATTGGTAATTTTTGACTGAGATTAACGAGGAATGGTTGATCAGGGTTGGGGTTGGTGATATCAACTTCGTAAAATGAATTGCCATTTTCAGTAACTACAGGCGCTAGTGCATTATCATTAACTCCTATAATCCAACCTTGGGAACCATTCTCAAAATTACCATTTACTATCAAAATCAATTCTACCTCAACATCATCTTGAAATGTATCTATATCGCCATTATCATTGATTGCAGTGAGCGACACTGTATAAGTACCATCCTCATCATAAGTTTTGACAGGATTAATCAAAGTCGAACTCGTAGCATCTCCGAAATCCCATACAAAACTTGTCGCTTCATTGGATAGATTATTAAAGCTAGCGGTTCTGTTATTTATCTCACTGACAAACCTGGCTTCAAAATCTACAAAATCGATACCACTATCATTCTCTTCACATGAGAATTGAAACATGGTCAAAACCATGAGAGGTACAACTATTAAGCTTCTATTTGATAATTTCATTTTAATAAATTTTAGTTAATTGTAAACTCTTACATAATCCACAACCATGCTTTGAGGGAAAACGGTTTCTGAATTCGGGTTTCCTGGCAAATTACCACCTACGGCTACATTGAGAATGATGTAAAATGCTCTATCATTGAAAATCCAGTTTCCGGTGCCATTAGTTTCTTCATCTACATCTTCTGGCGTTAGTGAATGATATAAAACGTCATCTACATAAAAATTGATGCGATTTGGTGACCATTCCATTCCATAAACATGAAAATCAGTATCAAATCTGCCATTTTCTAAACTAAATTCTTTAGAAATAGATTCAGCTCCAGAATATTGAGGCCCATGAATTGTACTAAAAACTGAAGTTGGCTCATCGCCTAAGTATTCCATAATATCGATTTCTCCGCAAGCAGGCCATGGATTAACATCGCAGTCATTACCCAATAACCAAAATGCAGGCCAGTAACCTTTTCCATAAGGTACTTTGATCCGCGCTTCATATCGACCATATTTTTGTTCAAACAGATTTTGAGTGGTCAATCGCGCAGAAGTATAATTATTGCCTTCAAAGGATTCTTGTCTGGCAGTGATGAGCAATACGCCATTTTCAACTTTCACATTTTGTGGTCTATCGGTGTAATATTGTAATTCATTATTACCCCAACCCGGTATGCCTTGTTTTGTACCATCGCCAATTTCAAAGTTCCAATGTTCTGGATTTGGAGCACCATCGGTGTCAAACTCATCAGCCCACACCAAGTTGTCAAGTGTAACCACTTCTTGGGTTTCATCTAAATCGCAACTCAATACGCATATTAATATTAATAGAAAAATTGGTGGATATTTCACCATATTGAGTTTACTATCTTTATTTATTTTCATAGTCAATAGGTTTATATTTATTCAGTATAGAAATAAATGTTATCTAAAAATAAGTTGGATATCGTTGGATTATCAGGCCCATTTTCAGAGTTAAAAAGCAGTAAACCAATTCTGTTTTTATCCCCAAGTCCCGAAAAGTCCAATAAAGGAATATCAAAACTGACCCATTGGTCTTCGACTAATTGATTTCCAGATATTAAAAAAGAGCCCACTGTTTCTGAAGCACCATAATTTGTAAGCTGTAACAATAATCTGTCGTTGGCTTGAATAGCTTCTTGAACATTAATATCTACATGTAAATGAGTCAAATTAGCAGCATTAACAGGTTGAACTGCTTCTGATGGGAAGGTGACATCATTAAAGACAATGCCTACAAAATTTAGATCTGAATAACTTATTATAGATTCTGGTCCAACCGGGACAACACCGCCAAGCGTGTTTTGAAAGGGCTCAAAAAATGAATTGTATCTTGAAACTGGTATATCCTGATAGGCATCACTAAATATAGAAACAACATTTTCTTCGGGCCGTGTTGGAACCGGAGCAAAATTGAATCCCCCCTCTACATTGAGCGACAATGAGCCTTGAGCTCCAACACCATCCAAAGAGGCAGATATTGTCACTTCGCCTACACCTATAACTGAAACCAGGCCAAATTCGTCAACTGTAGCAACTCCAGGGTTTGAAGACGCAAAATCAAAAAAAGAAGGGGCTGCATTAACTCTTACATTTCTACCGGTTTCCACATTGAATGTTTGAGTAAGTCCAGTGAGTTGAAAAGGCACATTAAGAAAGCCTTGTTGCGAAACATTCTGACCGTTTAAAATTCTTGGTTGAGGTTGGGCTATTGTTCCTAGATTTTCGAATCTTATCTCATCTATCCAAATTGTAAATCCAACACCATCTGTACTTGAGGTACCTGTTGAAAAGAAAAACATTCCTTTTTCTTGAACCAATTTTGATGGGTCTGGGATTGGTATGGTTACTTTTCTCCAATCTGTTGATAATGGTATACCTGCCCTCGCCACTGTGTATTTGTCCAATTCAAAGTCGAACCCAAAACCAACTTCATCAAAAAGTGCGGTTCTTGAAGCCTTTACCCAAAAGGTTAAAGCATCATACTCTGTCAAATTTCTTCCTTCACCTCTATCTTTAAAAATACCACCAATAAAACCACCATCAGGATCATTTGGTGCAGGGATATCTAGTCTTATTGAAGAAGTCCCCATGTAAGCTTCATTTTGATCAGTTCCAAAACCTTCAGGGTTTGCCCCATCGACAGGATTAAAGGAGATGAAAAACTCATCTGTTAATCCTTCAGGATTATCAGAATAAACGTCTGCATTAGAAGGAAAAGTGGCCAATACCGCATCGTCGGATACGTCTCGTTCACAACTTGTAGTCACTATCATAGAAAGGACAACAAGTGCTATAAATTGAATATATTTTTTCTGTATCATCTTGAATATTATTTACCTATATTAAATCTTACATAAGTCATGATTTCCCATTCAGAACCATCAGGAAAGCCTACTGGACTAATTGCTGGATTAGTATCGAAGGAACCAATCGGTGTTGCATTGGGTGAATATCTGGGAGAAAATTCATTTAATGACCGCCATATTCCTCTTATACCAACTTGTGTGGTGGGCAAAATATACCATTCTGGTTTCCCTAATGTAGTTGACAAATCAATCATGGTTTGGATTGGGAAAGTTAAGTTGAAATCCCTGTGGTAATCGTAAGGTCCCCAATCGTTGATTTTCACATCCCCTCTAATCCAATATTTTTTATACCTCACGTCGAGATTGGCTCCAAACCTATCGGTCACTAATCGATCAGAATCTCCATTAGCCTGACCGTTTCCATAATAAAATGTACCCACGATACTAAGATCAGGCCCTAAACTTGAAACCATTCTAGCGTGAGCTTCCCATAAATCCTGAGCTGGGACAGTGTTAGCAAAAGGAAAAAACTCACGAGTATCGAGGAAACCAATATGTGCATCCATTGTCGTCGGTAAGTGTCTAAATACAAAACCTGCACTCATTGCAAATTCTGCATCCTCAGATCTATTGTTATCCCAGTCATACATGTAAGTTCCAGGAGTAGGGTCGAAGGTGAAGAGAATTTCACCGGCTGTAGTTTCTCTATTAAAACGAACAGCAAATGGATCATCGATAAAATTTCTTAATCGACCTGGCGCATCACCATTGTCCGGCATAGCATCTACCAAAGGCTTTTGCCATAAAAAATTTGGGGCAATTTGCCATTTCCCTATATTATAAGTGAAACCAGATAAAAAATTGGATTGGTTACCACTTCCATTATCTTTTAATTTCCAACCTGTGAAAGTTAATGTGGGATCGAATCCCCCATTGGCTACAAGCCCTGAGACACCTCCTTGTGCATACCAGTTAAATTTACCACCTTCGTAAGTCAGTTTAGCTTTACCTCCCCAATTATCGGACGCTTTAACATTATCAACTACTACGTTGCCGTTATCATCGATATCTTGATAAGTACTTCCGTTCAGCGGGCTTCCTGCCCATATACCACCTACTGTCAATCCAAATTTTCCAAAATCTCTTTCTAGAGCCAATGTAGCTCTTTCCTGAGGCCATGGTGGAATCACACCACTTCGCACCTGATTCTGATCTAATATCCTACGTCCGTTATCGTCAAACTCTAATTCTGTTTCTAAGTCTCTATGGTAAATTCCTGTCACATCCCATTTTTGAATGGTCTTGGTATATTTATAAAGCATGGTAGGATTGGCACCCCACCACAATTGAGGTCCAATAGCGGCTTTTAAACCATCAAGTTCTCCTTTGGCGTCAATCTCTATTCCCGAAATTATACCTCCATAGATATCTAAGTTTGGACCATAGTTAGCTTCAGGATATAAACCAAAAAAATCACCTTCGTAACCCCAATGATAGTGACCTGTTCTGTAAAATCCTCTTAAGTCGAATAGATCGTTGTTCCATTCAAACTCAGCTTGGTAAACCTGTAAATTATTATTGTCTTGAATTATCGTTTCTCCATCTGGAGTTTGGACTCGAATGGGTCTCGCCCTATTTTCGTAAAAAATTTCGTTGATTGGGTTTTCAGCGACATCTCCAACAATGTTGAAGTCCACATTGAAAGTGACATTAGCTGCAGGTTTACCACCCACACCAATAAAATAGGATTGCATCTGGTCAAAACCCAATTGATTGGGATAAGAAGTGGAGTTTGGATCTGGATTGTCTGGTGTTGTAATTAAACTACCCCCTGTATAAAAGGTAGATAAATGAGCTGCTACTCTGCTAATTCCAACCTTTTGAGTTTCCCCGCCACCTAAAGCGGCTTTGTCCCCTCTAGCCCTTAATACAGCATCCATTAAAGAGATGTCCTCAAAATGTTTGTTCACGGTTAGTCCATTGGCATTTTCATCGTAAGGATTGAGTTCATGCGCTTCTTTTAAAGCGTAATAAGCAGCCCTAGGATATAAGTCATACAAACCTCTTGCATTAGTTGGACCTTTGGCACACACTCCAAACCACTCTTCATTCATATTATTTTTACCTTCTTTATGATCTCTGTCATATCCTCCGTTTTCCCAAGAGGCATTTGAATCGTGAACATCCAAATTATCTGTCTGTCCAAATTTCCACCAACCATCACTAAATTGGAAAGTAAATCCTCCAATAGAATTTTCAGCTTTTCCAAGTCCTGCGGCATTTGCGTAGATGTCTTTCCAGTTATTCACCATATAATAAGCCTGAGATTTCTGGTCTTCTTGCATTTCAATGGCGTTAAAAGCATCTGCTCCAAATTCTGTAAATAAAATAGGTTTACCGTAGACCTCTTTTACTTTTTGAAAAGCATCTCCGAATGAGGCTCCTCTGTACATATTGGTTCCATAAATATCTACATCAGGGCATTCTTCAGCGATAATATCAAGAAAGAGAACGTCGCCATTACAAATTGCAACTGGAATATTGCTATTGATTTCCTTCATGTTTACTGCTGCTTCATTCATGAGGCGATACATCGGACGACCTCTAACTTCACCAACAGCATTGATTTGATCTTCCTCGTCGGGAAAATCCTCAGTTTCGGCACCTGCCCAAAATAACCCGTAATTGTTTTCGTTACCTAACAGGAATAGCAGAAGCCCTGGAGTATCTTTGTAATTTTCAGCTAGTTCATTAACTTCTGAAAGCAGCAATTCTTTAGTGTCTGGATCATCGTATTTAGTTACAGGTGTCCACAATCCGTTTATCGTCAATCCATACCGACCAAAAGAATGGTTGAGCATGGTATAGATCCCATAATTTTCATAAATGTAAGTGATCCATTTTGGCTGGATGCCAGTGTAAAGTCTTACCGTATTAACCCCCATATTTTTTAGCAAACCCATCTCCGCGTCGAGCGCTGCTTGGATTATATCATCGGATTGTTCCCAAAGGCTATAGCTGAAATTTGTTCCTCTTGGAAAATAATCCCAGTTCATACCATTTACCATAAAATCTTCACCATCTACTTGAAGCTTCATTCCTTGCTCATTAGAGCTGACCTTTACCTCATGAGCCTGAGAAAAACTAAAGTTCGTAAGAAGTAAAAAAGCGATTGCAGTTAGAAATTTTTTCATATTAAAGAATCTAAAAAATTCGTTATTATCAAACTTAAAGGTTTTCGCTGTTAAACATTTGATTTAACACACTACAAAAAATATACACACTCGCTATGATTTTTTTGAATCCAAAAAATGAGTAGACCCCCTTAAAACCCTTAACTTTATATTAAGAAAGGGTTTTTAACGAGGGTTTTGATTTGGACTAAAAAGATGTTTTGTATAGGAAATGTATAGATGCAAACTGTTTAAAAAAAGAGAATTTGAAATTACTACAATCAAAAAACAAAGATTTTAGTCATCACCTAATCAATACATTGTTTATTCCGTACTTATTATATTAAATAAATAACATTTAATTATAAATAGCTTATAAAATATACACAAGTAGTAGTTTGAATGAAAAAGATTATCAAATCAATTTTAAAAATGAAGATTTTATTCTTTTTTTCAACTATACATCTTGATTATTATAATTCTATAAGCTTCGAGCTAGTATCCTGTGAATTGCTTCCTAGAAATATTTCAAATTCACCGCTTTCAAAAATCCAATCGCCGTTGGGCAAATAGTATCCAAGATCTTCTTCAGTTAGAGTAAACGTTAAGTTTACTTTCTCACCAGCCTTGATCTTTACCTGTTGAAAGGCTTTGAGCTCTTTTACCGGTCTTGAAATTTGAGCAACCAAATCTCTGATGTAGACCTGTACAGTTTCTGTGCCGTCCATATCTCCGCTGTTTTCAACATTTACAGTGACTTCGATAGCGTTTGAGGAGGTTTGCGTAGTCACCTTAAAATTGTTGTAAGTAAAGTTAGTATAGCTTAATCCAAAACCAAAAGGATAGAGTGGTGTATTCAATTCGTCTGTGTAATGAGACCTGAAGACATCATTTTGATTAGGATCATTTGGTCTTCCAGTAGATAAATGATTGTAATACAAAGGGAGTTGCCCCACATGGCGAGGAAAACTCATTGGCAACTTACCGCTAGGATTATAATCACCATAAAGCACCTGAGCAATTGCTGAACCACTAAATGAACCAAGTTGCCAGGCCTCTACAATAGCTGGGATATTTTTTTCTGCCCAATTGAGGGTAAGCGGTCGACCATTCTGAAGTACTAAAACGATGTTGGGATTTACTTTATAAACCGCTTCTAATAACTCCTGTTGTAATCCAGGTAATCCAAGTCTTGTTCTGCTCCTTGCTTCTCCACTTTGCAAACCATGTTCGCCAAGGTTCATAATTACAACATCGGCATTTTTAGAGCTTTTCACCGCTTCATCAAAACCTGATCTATCTGTTGTGTTAACCTTAAGTTCTTTTACAAATTTGGTTTCTCCTATAATAAGCTGGGGACCAGCTGTGTAATTGATTGTATTATTAGCTTCATAGGCTTGCATAGCTTCCACCAAAGGCTCAGCTGTTCCGTCGTCAGCAGCTATTCTCCAGCTTCCTAGTGGTGAAGTTTTATCCTGAGCGAGATCGCCAATTATAGCAATCTTTCGATTTGATTTTTTAAGTGGTAAAATATTGTTATCGTTTTTGAGTAAAACAATAGATCGTCTTGCAATATCTGAAACCTCATCTTTAAATTTCGGACTGTACACTAATTCGTTTTCACGATCTTTGGATAAATATTTGTAAGGGTCTTCAAAAAGACCAAGTTCAAATTTAACTTTTAAAACACGTCTAGCTGCATCATCAATTAAATCCTCATCCACTTCTCCAGCTTCTACAAGGCTTGCCAATTCTTCAATGAAATGATAAGATTCCATATCCATGTCAGTTCCAGCTAAAACAGACTTTTTAGCCGCATCTCGGCCATCTTCTGCATAACCGTGGTTTACCATTTCTCCAACAGAGTCCCAATCGGATACCACAAAACCCTGAAAATCCCATTGGTCTTTTAAAATATTCCTGAGTAAAAATTGATCACCTGTGGCAGGAATACCATTAAGAACGTTAAAAGCACTCATTACACTTTTGACATCGGCTTCTAGTGAAGCTTCAAACGGTGGAAGTATCACATTGTATAAAGTAGTAGTCCCCACATCCACAGTGTTGTAGTCTCGACCAGCTTCTGCAAAACCATATCCTGCAAAGTGCTTGGCAGTTGCGGCAATAGTATGAGAAGCAGCTAAATCCTCACCTTGAAATCCATTTATTCTAGCTTTAGCAATTTGACTCCCTAGAAAAGGATCTTCTCCGGCACCTTCCATCACCCTACCCCAACGGGCATCTCTGGAGATATCTACCATAGGGGCAAATGTCCAATTAATTCCCGCAGCTGATGCTTCTTCTGCAGCAATTTCTGCAGAACGCTTTATAGCTTCCAAATTCCAACTGGCGGCTTCGGCAAGAGGAATAGGACTAATCGTTTTATAACCATGAATAACATCAAAACCGAACACAAGAGGAATCCCGAGCCTCGACTCTTCGACGGCTATTTTTTGAACAGCTCTTACATTTTCGACTCCATGAACATTTAGCATTGACCCGACCCAGCCTTTTTTGATGTGATCCAATTTGGTTGCAGCTTGACCTTTGTCGGGCTCAGGACCTGTAAAATCCATAAACCCACTGTACTGGTTCATCTGGCCAATTTTCTCTTCCAGAGTCATTTTAGCCAAAAGCTCTTGCACTTGGGCGTCGATAGTTTTGGAGGAATTTATATTTGCAGGGTTTTGCTGACAAGATAAAATGAGTATAGCAATACTCATATAAATAAAATGTTTAAAATTCATGTGTTGTTTATTGTGCGGTTTACTTATTCGAATGATTAATTAGATTTTACAAATACTTGTTTAAAAATAGTATTCATAAAAGAACGTTTGACAAATCAAATCAGACTTATTTAAAGCAATAATATCAAAAAAGAGGATGTTTGAATCCTCTTTTTTGATATTGATAAGAAACTTATGATATTATGCCTATTCTTCTGAAGTAATTATAAACCACCAGTCAAACTCAGAATTACCATCAGTTATCTTTAAAGTCATTTCATTAGGCTCAGAACGATCAAATATTTGATAATTGTGTGTACCCGTATAGTAACCTATAAACCCTAGTCCTGATAGACTAATAGTTTCTGCACCACCAGGATTGATGAGTTGCCAGGTAGTTTGAAAATCTTCAAGAGGTAAATTTTCTATATCATCACCATTAGGCGTTCCGCCGGAGCTGCCCAATTGATCTACATAAGCACCTCGTCCAAATACAGTCCCTGAAGTATCATCGTTATTGACGTTTGTAATAAGCTTGAAGGTTCCGTCTGAATCAAAAATATAGCGATCATCATACATTCCTACACCAACTTTTTCTTCAGGAGCTACACCGAAAAATTCAACAGGTATATTCCCACCAACAGGACCTAGACCAAAATGACCTGGCACTGAAGATTTAATTCTCCATGTTTTTGAAGTGACAGCATCAGGATTATTGGGATCAAAATCATAGAGCTTAGCCTTTAATTCTACAGGCGGTTCATAAGTTGCTAAAACCTCAACATCAAATGTTTCAGATGAAGAAACACCACCTTTACCGTAAGCTATAACGGAAATAGTATAAGAATTAACACCTAAAGTGGAAAATATAAAAGATGCTGATCCTGATGGGGCATTCTTTTTATTGGATTGGTAAACAAAACCATAAGAGATTGCATTGTCTGCTTTGGCTGTAAAAATAACTTCTCCAGAGCCATCGCCATTAGGATTTTCGCTATCGGCACCAATGATTTCTGCAGTAATATCAATATTTGATGGGGCATTAATTTCCCCAAATTGTTGATCATCATCCTGGCAACTTACTATAACAAGCAGTACAAGAAGACTTAGAATTATGTGATTATATTTTTTCATTGTCTAAAAATTTAATTGTAAAAATAGAAGTTATCGATATACACTGTATCGTCTGCATCTGCTTCAACTAGGTTATCAAAAATTAACTGAGTAACAGCAGAAAGATCCATATCAAAATCCGCAAGTGGGATATCCACACTTACCCATTCTCCTAAAGTTAAAGCTCCAGCATTTGCTAAGTCCTCCTGTACTGGGTCTAAAGCAGTATTCACTAGCTTAAGTCCTAAACTTTCTGCATTTGGGGACCAATAGTCAAAATGGACATGTGTCATACTTGTTAAATCAGTAGGATTACCATAATCTGTAACAATTCCTAAGAAATCAAAGTTTGTAAATAACATGGCATTATTTCCATCTACTGCAACCTCCTCATAGCCTGAACCAGACCATACAGTTGGTAGTTCACTTACAGTAATGGATGTATATGCATCACTATAGATTGAAATTACGTTTGAAGCGTCTTGCGTAGGAACTGGAGCTGATGCAGTTGGCTGTTGTGCTACATCTTTTGAAAAGTATAAGTTATCGATATAAACAGTAGCAGGGTTTCCTGCGGTATCAAACAATAACTGAGTCACTTGGGATCTATCCATAGCATAATCTGCTAGAGGAAATTTTACGCTCACCCACTGGCCTGAAGTAATAGGTTCTACAAATTCTATATCTTCTTCACCAATGACAGTATTAACTAATTTAAAACCTAGTGCAGAAGCATCGGGAGTCCAGTAGTCAAAATGCACATAGTCCATATCAGTTAAGTCAGTTGGATTTCCATAGTCCGTTACAATACCGGTAAAAGCAAGATTAGAATACTTAATAGTATTATCACCCTCAATTATAACTTCTTCAAAGTTAGTGTCCGACCACTCTGTTGGTAATTCCGTAACCGTGATTGGTGTATATCTATCACTATAGATAGCAATAACATTTGGAGAAGGTTCCGCTGGTCTTGGTGCAGCAACAACTGGCACTAAAATCTCTTCTACAAAAAAGTCTTCTTCTACATAAGTTGTGGTTTGTGATGCAGCACCCATAACTTCAACTGAAATCGTATATGCTCCAGATTGTTGATACGTGTAAGATAATGTTTCTTCGATTGAACCACTAACTACAGACTCAACACCCTCTTCACCAAAATCAACTTCAAAGCTTGTCGCAAAGTCAGCAGTTACAGAAACATTTACAGTATTGGATTCAACTCCATCATTTTCGATGGTAACTTCAAGATTTTCGGGTGCATTGAAGGACACTTCTATAGGTTGAACTGACTCTGTTTGCTTATCAGCCGCATTCATGGCTACAAGAGTTAAATCAAAAGTGCCTTCCGCATAAATGTGCGAAAGTGATTCTCCAACACTGATGGTATCTGAAAGTTCACTTCCATCGCCAAAATCAGCATAAAAAAGGTTCACATTTTCAGCTTTAGGCAGGATAGTCACCAGTCCTGAATTATCTTGAGTAAAACTGATCTTAGCATCAATATTGGAAGGAGCCCCAATTGGTATATCTTGAAGACCCTCATCATCAGAACATGATACAGTAAACACTGCAATCATGAGTAGGTATAATATTAAAAATTGCTTTTTCATCTCTGTTATGTATTAGTAGTTTGCGTTTTGTTCCCAATTTCCTTGAGAAAATTGAATTTCTTCAAGTGGTACAGGGAAAACTTCATTTTTGTTTGGAGTAAATCCATCAATCACGTTGGCTGCTCTTCCAGTTCTCACTAAATCAAAGAAACGGTGTCCTTCACCTACAAGCTCTAGTCGTCTTTGAGTATATATCTCTTCAGTTAACTGGCCTCCTGATAAATTCACATCATCTAATCCTGCTCTTTCACGAACTTCGTTCACATAATCTAATGCTAATTGATCGTTGATACCTCCTCTATTTAAAGCTTCAGCTGCCATCAATAGAACATCAGCATAACGGATAGCTCTGTAATTGTTTGGCTGTGTCAAATTAGCATCCCCTAAATTATCATTTTGTCTAGGGATATACTTTCTATTGTAATACCCGGTATGACCTGTTGTAGGGTCTTGGTTTCCTATGGTAAAAGTTGCTCCTGTGTCTGCAGCCCAAGCTTCAATGTTCAAGATAGAAACATCTCTTCTTAAGTCGTCTAAATCAAAGGCATTATAAGTTTCTTCAGTAGGTAAATTAAAGCCAAATCCAGATTCAAAGACAGGACCGTTGTAGCCTCTTACACCACTAAATCCTACCATGACATTACCTTCACTACATTGTAAACAATCAAAACTAGCTCCTTGGGCTTGACCGGAATATTGAATTTCAAAAACAGATTCTGCACTATTTTCAGCTTCAAATTCAAAAAGGTCTTCGTATTCTTCATCGCCTTCTGTTCCATACAAATGAAACTGTTGTGAACCAATAACAGCATCAAACAAAGGGGCCGCTAGATTAAATTCATCTTGGTACAAGTGCACCTTACCAAGAAGTGCCTGGGCAGAAGCTTTGGAAGCTCGTCCTATTTCTAAAGCCTGGGAAGACATATTCGGTATGGCCAGAGAAAGATCATTCTCGATATATTGGTATACTAAATCAATCGATGTTCTGGGCAGAGATGTTTCTTCACCTAGTTCAAATTTACCTTCTGGCTTAATAGGTATAGCCCCGAACCATTTTACTAGTTCAAAATTGAAATAAGCTCTTAAAAAACGTGCTTCAGCAATAATTTGCTCCTTACCTTCAAAATCTATCTTATCAGCATTTTCAATGATATAAGATGCTCTGTAAACACCAGCGAAATTGAAATCCCAAATATCATCCAGATTATTGTTATCTGGGGTATGAGCCATTCTATCTACCTGCTGCCATCCTACAACGTCGGTTGCACTTTCTCCTCCGGCATGCGTATTGTCTGAAGCAATTTCTCCAAGAATAACATTAACATAAGTAGACTGCAAAATATCATAGGAGCCAATCAATGCGTTTTGAAAGTCTTCTTCATCCTCAAAAAAGTTTTCTGAGGTAAGTCGGTAAGGTGGTTCTAGTTCCACAAAATCGTCTGAGCATGATACTAAGGCTAATGCCATTAAAATCATGAACCATTGGTTATATATTGTCTTTGCCATTTTCATTCGTTTAAAGTTTAACATTTAGTCCAAGTGTATAGGTTCTTGGCAGCGGATAGAATCCAAGATCAATTCCTCCTCCAATTGGAGCTCCTGTGGAGGCTGTAGGATCGTATCCGGAGTATTCTGTAAAGGTAAATGCGTTATCAACTTTAGCATAAATTTTAACTCCATTGATACCAAAAGCCTTTAAGTTTTCAACGGGAACATTATAACCCAGAGAAATGGTTTGTATTCTTAAAAAGGAACCGTCCTCAACAAAATAGTCTGAAAATAATTTATTGGCTGTAGCTCCAGTTGTCACTCGAGGCTCTGTAGAAGAGGTCCCAGGACCTGTCCAACGATTTAATCGTCTACTTAACATATTAACGTTGATCTGATCTCTTTCAAAATTTCTTACAATTTCATTGCCTAAGTTAGCAAAAGAATAAGCGCTAAAGTCGAAGTTTTTGTAAGTAAAAGATAAATTCAGACCCATGGTTACATCTGGTATTGGGTCACCAATATACGTTCTATCATCTTGACTTATAACACCATCTCCGTTCGTATCTACAAACCTTAAATCACCAGGACTAGCTTCAACACCTGCAAGTTGAGATTGAGAAGGATGTGCCTCTACTTCAGCTTGAGACTGGAATATTCCATCAGTCTTAAGACCGTAAAAATATCCTAAAGGTAATCCTACTTCCATTCTGGATGGAGGTTGCTGACCTACACTAAACTGGCCACCTTCTAGGAACTCTGCACCGTTAATTTGAGTAACCTCGTTATCGATAGTACTTACGTTATAATTGATAGAGAATGAAAAGTCATCACTAAAATCTTTACTATATCCCAATGTGGCTTCAAAACCAGTGTTTTTAACTGTACCTGCGTTGATGGTTGGAGCAGAGCTCCCTGGAGCTGCTATTCCAAATATACCTGAGGTTGGTATTCCTGGTATCAGTAGATCTTCCCTTGTGTTATCGTAATAATCTAATGTTATGTCCAGGTCATTATTGAATAATTGAAGATCTAGACCTATATCCAATTTCTTAGCGGTTTCCCACTTCACGCTTGGATTAGCTAAGGGACCTAGAGCTTGTCCAGTAGTCAGACCTTGGTCTGGACCAAATAAGTACTCTGCTTCACCACTCAGAACAGATAAAAAGAGAAAATCTCCAATCTGGTCATTTCCAAGTTCACCGTAACTTGCTCTTAGCTTAGCAAAATTTAAAATATCATTAGTTCCAATAAAATCCTCTTCAGTCAATAACCATCCGGCTGTTACTGAAGGAAACCATCCAGTAGAATTATTAGGTCCAAATCGAGATGAAGTATCCCTTCTTAATATGGCCGAAAACAAATATTTATCTTGATAATCAAATTCAAATCTTGTGAAGTAAGATAATCTTCTAAACTCGCTTACAAATGATCCATTAGTTTGATTTCCTTCTCCAACACCAGTAGCAGAACCTAAGTCAGCAAAGTCATAGCTATTCCTTAGAACGCCTGTTCTAGAACCAAATAAACCTTCTCCATGAGACCTAAACACGGTTAAACCTGTTGTGTTTGTGACGTCCAATTCACCAAAAAATGTTTTTTCTATGGTATTGAACAAGTCAAATGTGTAATCATAAAAATCTTGCTGATCCAGATCGACTTGATTGACAGGTCTATTAAATACTTTTCCCGTTCCAAAATTAAATTCAGGGAAAAATTGTCTGTTGTTAAGTTTTGAGGAATTAAAACCATAACGGGCAGTTAATTCAAAATCTTGAATGTACTCTAACTCAGCTACCACATTACCACTTAAACGGTTACTCTCAAAATCATTAAAAGTATTATTGATTTGAGTAAGTGGGTTTACTACTTCATTTCCTAAGTCTATAGTCCCATCTAAATTATTTCTATTTTGATTAATTGTAGGAGCAATGTTTAGAGCATTAAATAAAACCGAACCCAAACCAAATGAATTTATACCCTGAGATCTGTTATTCGTAAAAATAACATTTGCCTGAATATTAAGGTAGTCTTTTACTTCGGTGTTTATCGATAAGTTTGCCGTAGTCCGTTTAAAATTTGATTTATCTGGAGCTACAATACCTTTCTGATCTAAGTGAGAAGCACTAAACGAGTAATTTGTTTTTTCAGAACCACCTCTTATGGCAAAGTTATTACTTACCACAGCGCTGGTCTCTAAAACAGCATCTTGCCAATCTGTATCGTTTTCAATATTGTTTAGATTTGAAAAAGGCAAAGATTGTCCTGCATTAGCATATTTTTCATTGATAAGAAGTGCATACTCATTGCTGTTTAGCAAAGGAAGCTTTCTTGTTGTTTCTTGTAAACCTACGTAGGTGTTGTAAGTAATTTCTGGAGCAGTATTTTTGCTACCTTTTTTGGTTTCAATAAGAACAACACCATTTGCACCGATAGAACCATAAATAGCAGCCTGAGCATCTTTCAAGACCGTAATAGTCTCAATATCTTGTGGGTTTATGGAATTAAGACCACCGTCGTATTGAAAACCGTTAAGAATAATAAGTGGAGAACTGTTACCGTTGGTGGAAACACCTCTAATTCTAATGTTAGATTCAGCACCCGGGGATCCAGATTGTGGGGTTACATTGACACCGGCAGAAGTACCTTGTAAAGCAGTTGCTGCATTGACAGGCTCTAAATCTTGAATAGATTCGGAGTTTACGGTAGATACAGCACCTGTCACTTTCCGCTTGCTACTTTTACCGTAACCAATAACAACCACATCATCTAAAGCTTGAGTATCCGAAGCCAATTTGACATTAAAGTCTGAGGCTTCTGCAACTTTCAACTTTAAAGTTTTAAATCCTAGGTAAGAAAAAATTAAAGTGGCATCGTTTGGAACTGACTTTAAAGTAAAATTACCGTCAAAATCGGTTGTGGTTCCTGTAGAAGTTCCTTCAACAATTACGTTGACTCCTAATAAGGGCATTCCAGATTCGTCGTCTGAAACATTTCCTTCAATGTCTTTTTCTTGTGAATACGTCCACATAGAAAACAAACAAATTGTCGCTATCAAAAAGTTTTTAACCATATCATAAATTATTTAACGTAAATCTAATTTTTCATGGACTCTATAAACAGATTTTGACGTTACAAAAAAACTACAAGGGTCTAAAAACCTAAATATAATTGGAATTAAACACTCGTATATATTGATTTTATTGACACCTCAAGAGATGTTAAAATTATAACTACATCGATGTAGAACTCGCTAAAACGGGTTAATGTATAGGTAATGTATGGAAAAATATAGCTAATGTATTGGTGCTAGATTTCTAGAATATAATCTGTCAAGCCTATTTCTCTATTTAAATCCATCTTTTTACGCAAACGATATCGCTTGACTTCTACACTTTTGGTTGAAATATTAAAAAGAGGCGCAATCTCTTTTGAAGATAAGTTAAGCCTAAGGTAAGCACATAATTTTAAATCGTTTGGAGTTAAAGAAGGATGTTTAGATTTGATTGTCTTTAAGAAATCTTTGTCTAAATTATTAAACGCTTCCTTAAACATTTTCCAGTCATCTGTATTATTTATGTTTTTATTGATGATTCGAATTACATTCTGAGATGACTTTGACAGGGGCTTCTCTTTCTGAAGCTCATCCTTAATTGATCCTAAAAATTCATTTTTCTTAATTAAGCTCATAGTAGAAACCGCGAGTTCTCGACTCTTGCTATTAATATCTTGCTCGAGTTTTTCGTTTTTAATATTTATGAGTTGCTTTTGGCTTTCAAGTTCTTTTAACTCTAGCTCCCTATTGGCTTGCCGCTTTAATTCATGTTTTTGCTTTTTATAATATCTTTTATAAGCGTTATGAGTAATGATAATAATAATTACAAGTAGTAGGACGTAAAGTGCTATCATACTAGTAGAAAAAATAAATGGCTGTTTTATGGAGAAGTGATAAGACTGGATTTCAGATTCATAAAGTTCGCCTACGCGGGCTCTTACCTGAAATTCATAATCTCCCGGAGGAAGATTACTAAATGAGGTTTCATAAACTTGACTCCAATCGGACCATTCGTCTAAGAATCCTTTCAACTTGTACTGATACTCAGAAGCGAAATATTTTTGGAAGTAAGGAATACTAAAGTTGAAATAAAGATTATTGAATTTATTCTTAAGTGTTGGAGAAGCATCAAATTCTGCAGCTTGATATACTCCCCCATTCTTTTTAAATTGAATCGAATTTATTTTTAAAGATTTATCAATTTTGGTTTTAAAAAATTTATCAACATCAACAACAAGATAGCCCTGTGTGGTTCCCACTAAATATTGGTTTTCATCTTTTAGCTGATAGATGTTTTCATATCCTGCCATCGTCTCCCTAAAGTCAGAAGTAATAGGAACTGAGGCAATCCTGAATTCTTTTTCGAATTTACCCTGAAGCGTAAAATCGATGCTAGTTTTATTGAAACTCCATAGGCCAATTTCTCCTTCTGTATTTACCAGCTTGCCTGAAGAATAAGTGAGAGGAGTATACATTTTACTTAGTAATGAATCCCGAGAGAATTTATTTTCATCATTTTCATATTTCCATACTCCAGAGCTTTGCGCATAGTAAACAGTATTCTTGAATTTAATTAGACTTGAATATAACCCTAAATCGAAACCTTCAAACTGATAAACATTTTCAACATCTGTGTAATTAGTGTTCAAACTGACTTTATAAACACCTTTGTACTCATGATCTATTAAAATTTCGGTTGGGGATATAAATTCGATAAATTTTGATGAGACATCAAATCCTTTAATTAGATTCCGAAAACTCCAAGTGCCAAGATCCTTTTCTAAAATGCTCATTCCCTTATAATTCCCCTGCAGAATTAAATTAGGATGATTGGGAACCGGCTTAAAGCACCAAGTTCCTGTCTGATCTGATATCTGATTAAACTGATTGTCGCTATAACTGAAGGTTCCGTTATTATGTCCACACAATAAATCACCATCTATCACATTGAGTGACCAAACCTGACCACTAGACCCTTGAACAAGAGTGAAGTTTTCTTTTGTGTCCTCTAAGGGTCTATAGAATAGTCCTTGATTGGTCCCCAAAAAAAGTTTACCCTCAAAAATTGCAGAAGCGTAAACGGTACCTAAAATCCCTTTATCCCCAGTGTAAACGGAAATTGGTGAGTCAACATTCACACTGTTGATTCCATTGTCTAAACCAAGCCATATGTTTTTATCTGAATCCTCAAAAATAGATAGAACTGTATTGTTGTATAAACCTTCTTGTTGAGAAATTTGTTTATCAATAGTTCCATCTTTGTTCAGAAAAACAACTCCTTGCGATATTGTACCTAAAACAAATGCACCTGATTTTGTTTGAAGACTTGTATAAACCGAAAAATCTTGAAGCTTATTATCAGGTGAAGGCCATTGCTTTGGAAAGGGTTCTAAAGTGAAAATACCATTGATGTCAGTTTGAACTAATAGTTCAGAATCCTGCTTATAAATATTGATTATTAAACTTTCTTGAAATATTGGATGATCTGAAACTAAGAGTGAATTCCCGTCCTGTATTTTATAAAGACCTTTATTTGCGATTTGAAAAAATAAGTCATTTTCAAGCTTATACATTTTTGTAATAGACCCGTCAATCAGAACTTTTTTAAGACTTTTTTCTTTTAAATGATATGTATAAATGTGATCTAAAGACTGAAATATAATCCAATCTTCTAGACGATCAATTTTCCAAAACTGCTCATCGGGTCCTATAGAATCAATAATAGGATTGGATAACGAATGATATTCTAATTCTCCTGTAGGTAAACTTTCCCAAAATCCAAACTCACGATAACTTCCGCTATAAATCTTATTGTCGTGATAAAAGACAGACCTCAAAATACTTTGATTAGGCGAAGGATATAAATTCCAAGCTTCACCGTCATATTCTAAAAGCCCTTTGTTGTTGGCCACATATATATGCTTATTGCCACCTTGAGTAATGGACCAGTTTTGATTATCTGCTTGATAAGCTTTAGGTGAAAAGGTAAGAACCGGAGGTAATTCCTGAGAAAATGAAGTCACGGGTAAACCCCATGCGAAAAAAAACAACACATTAAGAATAATAACTAGGGAAGGGATTTTAGTCCCAAATGTCCTCAAGTTCTTCAAGGGATTTATTTTTGGTTTCGGGAATAAATTTATAAGTAAAAATTATAATTATGATTATAAACCCAATAAAAATATAATAAGGCAGTGAGCCATTCCAGAAGTCATTCATGTTTGTTTCGCTTTCAGAAACCACCGGAAAGAATTGGGACACCAAATAATTGGAAGCCCATTGAGCAGCAACCGCAATGGACATAGCAGCACTTCGTATGCGGTTTGGGAACATTTCAGAAAGTAAAACCCATACTACTGGCCCCATAGACATAGCAAAAGAAGCGATAAATAATAACACACCTATCAGTGACAAGATTCCGACACTTTCCATTTGAAGAGTGACACCAAGCAAGGCAAAACCCACTACCATTCCAACACAACCAATATAGACAAGAGGTTTTCTACCGAATTTATCTACAGAGAACATGGCAATGAAAGTAAAAATCAAATTGATAAAAGCGAGCAATATTTGCTGTTCCAAAACATCATCTTTGCCAAAACCTAAAGCTTTTTCAAAAATGTCGGATCCATAATAAAGCACTGCATTAATACCCGTGAATTGTTGAAGCATAGAAAAGACGGTACCAATAATAATAATCCCTAATATAGCTTTGGAAAAGAAATTGATTTTCGGTTTTTCTGTATTTTGATCTATAGAGTCTTGAATTTGAGAAGCTTCTTTCTTGGCCAAATCCTTTCCATGAATCTTAACCAACGTACCAAAACCCTCCTCTGGTCTTTGCATCAGGTATAACCAGCGCGGACTTTTTGGAACAAAAAACAAGAGTATTAGAAATAACCCACTTGGAATGAGTTCGGACCAAAACATTCTTCTCCAGCCAAAGGCAATATTTTCTTCAACACTTAGGTTTTTCCCTATAAAATAGGTTGCTAAAAACACAAGAAAGAAACCTATAACGATAGCCAGTTGGTAAAAAGTAACCAAACTACCACGTTTATGAGATGGGGCAATTTCTGCAATATACATGGGAGCACTCATAGATGCAATGCCTATACCAAGTCCGCCAAGAATTCTAAACATAACCAAAAGCGAAACAGACTCTGGAAGGAATGAAGGCAGTCCGGAACCCCAGGCTGAGATCGTAAATAACATGGCAGAAACAATTAAAGAATTTTTACGACCAAATTTCATACTCAAGTATCCAGCGCTTATCGCACCTACCAGACAGCCTATCAGAGCAGATCCTACCACCCAGCCCTTCATAACTGGATCGAGTGAAAAATATTGACTTAGAAAGTATTGTGCGCCATTTATTACTCCAGTGTCGTAACCAAACAAAAAACCGCCAAGAGCGGATACAGAAGTGATAAGCAGTAAAAATGTTCTAGGCTTCATAAAAGTATTTAAAAAGGCAAAATAGAAAAGATATTTTAAATAAGTAATACTAAATGTAAAGAGATTTTTTTCTTGCCTGAATTTTGAAGAATGCTATCTAGTAATAAAATCCCACTTCTATAGAAATTAGAGGAGTAGGATTTTAAATGTAATGATGGTTATAACTAAAAGCTAGACACTCTCAGCTCTCAATAGAGAGGCCTAAGCGAAGATTTACATGAATTGATATCTCTTCGTGAACCTTTATTAGTCCCATCGCTTTGGTAGGTGCATCCAGATTAAAATCTTCAATATTTAAGTTTAAAGTAGCATTATAGTTGATTTCCTTGCCTTCTTGTAATGATATAAGCACAGGAAGTGATTTTTTCACTCCTGCTATGGTCATTACAATCTTAGCTTGAAAATTTGCCCTTTTAGGCATAATTTCATAAACCTCAATTTGAATGACAGGAAATTTATTAGATTTTACAAGTTCATCAAAATCCTTATTTATCCGACGTCCACCACAATCAAAAGAACCAGATTCCAGTTGCAGTTGTGCATCTTCTATAAGCCATCCATTTTCAATATTTTCATAAGACAAAGTGAAGGTTTTAGGTTGAATTGGTTTCAAATAATCACAAGTGAATTCATTTACATTGGAAGTGCCATTAATATAAAGATGACTTCCTTCCAAGATTTTTACCTCAACTTTATTTTCTACATCCCTATTAAGGAGCATTGAAAAAAGACTTAAAACTATTATACTAATTAATTTCATCTTATAGGTTTAAAAAGTTAGACTCACTCCAAAAGAGTGAGTCTAACAGGCTTGGCTAATTTAAAAGCTAATTACTGCTTCGAGCATAAGTCCATCAAACTGTCCGTCAGCAAGAATACTTGCAGCATCAGAATAAGATTGATTCACATATTCCAATTTTGCAAGAATATTTTTGGTCATAAACCAACCTGCGCCAAGTTGTAGTCTATCCACACTTATATCTTGTCCTGAAGCTTGTTCCCCATCGATGTAGCTATATCTACCTCCTACATAAAAATCTTCACTAGCTCCAAATCTGTAAATTAAGTCTGCCGCATAATGATTGTAAGTTCTGCTTGGAGGGTTAGGACCAAATCCTTTACCTGAAGCATTTTCATACAGACCAAAGAACTCTAAACCTTTATACCTAACGAAAGGGTTGATCATTACAGAAGTTAACTCAGTAGATAATCCCGGGTTGATGCGACCAGATCTGAAGTTTCCAGAAGATGATGCTCCTACTTCTTCCATAACCAAATAGTATCTTGAGCCGGCACGGTCACCATCGTACAACCAAGTTTTAGAAGACTCTTTTGTAGTATAAAGAGATCCTGTCATTCTGAATCTGAAATCGTCATTAAATTGCTTATCGTAACCAAATTTAGCTAAGAAAGAAGGTTTGGTATTGGTCTCCTCAACAGATTGATTCAATTTACCATTGGTTACACCAAGCATAGCTAACCACCCATTATTTCGATAATAAGCTTCAAAACCAACTTCTGTGGTAAAAGAGTCCATCAGATAGTTTCCAATAAAAGGATTGTATATGGTAGCTGCATTATCAGAACGTCTAAAGTGCGCATCACCATAATTAATTTCCATGTGTCCAAACTTAAAGGTTAAGTATTTCATGGTTTCAGCCATAAAGCCTTCACCAACAAATTCAAGTTTATCTACTAGTAAATAACCTCCTTTTACGTAAGGCTCAGGGTGATGACGTGATGAGAGATAGGTTCTTAAGTGCATACGCACACCATCATAAAGAGCTACATCTAAATCTAAGTTAGCTGTCGCCAGGTTAAAATTATCCCCCAAAGCTATTAAAGGTACAGCTCCATTATTCTCGTGATCAATAGATTGAAACTGTAATGTGGATGCACCACCGATTCTGACTTTCAAACCATCAAAGGTTGTAACTGTGTCTTTTGGTGCTTCAAAAACGTTAATACCTCTTTGGTCTCTAGGCCTGAAGTTATCCAAATCACGCTTTTGCGCAAAAGAGTTGAAAGAAAATGCCATTGTAAGGCAAATCATTAAAGTTAATTTTAGTGTTCTCATCGTTATTAGTTTTAGGATTTATAATGTGTTAAATTGAAAATTATGTTGACTGTATCACCTGTAGTGATTGTTCCAAACAAAGCAGTAGGTGGTTCTATTCCATAGTTTTTCATGTCAAGACCTTGAGCTGCTTTGAGGGTGAATCCAGCGTTGGTTTTATAAAACTCTACAGGGATTTCGACGGTTTTGGTAGTGCCTGATATAGTTAGTTCCCCTTGAACCATAGCCTTGTAAACTCCTGTTGATGTTTCTACTAATTGAACTGGTATAGAAGAAGTAAAGGAAACTTGCTTATACTCATCTTCATTCAGAGCCTCGTAAGTATTTTTATCCATTTTACTTTTTCCACTATCGAAGCCTTTCACCGGTATAGATAGATCCATAGAATTGACTTTTTTGAGCTCACCTTCAGTTACAGACAGATCGATTTGACTAGTAAAATTTTTAGCGAGGATTTCCCAATCGTGAATGTTGGATGTCCCTTCTATCAATATAAAATTCTCGCTACTAGGAGTTGCATTGTATTTTGCCTGAGATTGTCCTACCGAGAAAACAAAAAGCAAAAGCAAAACCGAAATGCTTTTAAAATGTATCATATATGTAAATTTAAATGGTTCATCAATTATAAATTATTTGTTAATGCAAAGTTGAGAAACAAGGTATCCTTAGAATATGAGCAATATCATAAAAAGTGAATTCGAGTAACAAATGTTACATTAAGTAAGGATAAAAATTTTCGAGTAAAGCTTTTTGGTTAAAGTGAAGTCAATTCTCCTGTCAATCCACAATCAAATCTTATTTTTAAAAAAATTGAAATTATGAGTGAAGTAAAAGCATATGGCGCCAAAGCAAGCGACGCCAATTTAGAACAATTAGACATCAAAAGAAGAGACTTACTTCCAACCGATGTTCATATAGAAATAGAATACTGTGGAGTATGTCACAGTGATATACACCAAGTGAGAAACGACTGGAAAAATTCAAAATACCCAGTCATTCCAGGACATGAAATTATAGGTCATGTTGTTGCTGTAGGGAGCAAAGTCACCAACTTCAAAAAAGGACAAAAAGTAGGTGTAGGCTGTATGGTAGATTCCTGCCAGGAATGTAATTCTTGTAAGGAAGGTCTCGAGCAATTTTGTGAAAATGGCATGACGGCAACCTATAATAGTCCAGATCAGCATCTAGGTGGTCATACCTACGGTGGTTACTCTGAGGAAATTGTAGTCGACGAAAAATTTGTCCTGAATGTTCCAGAAAATCTAGATATAAAAGCTGTCCCACCGTTACTTTGTGCAGGAATAACCACCTGGTCACCACTTAGACAATGGAACGTACAAAAAGGAGACAAAGTAGGTGTTGTTGGTCTTGGCGGTCTTGGACATATGGGCATCAAATTCGCTCACGCCCTAGGCGCACACGTGGTCATGATTACCACATCTCCAGAAAAAAGCAAAGATGCAGAGCGTCTTGGCGCTGATGAAGTTTTAATTTCTAAAGACGCTGAGCAAATGAAACAACACGCCAACTCATTCGATTTTATATTGAATACCGTTCCTGTCGGTCACGATGTTAATCCCTATTTAAATCTGCTTAAGCGCGACAAAACCATGTGTTTGGTTGGAGCTATTGAGCCTTTAAAAGGAGTCAACGGTGGCGCATTAATCGTGAAAAGAAAGCGATTAGCCGGTTCGCTTATCGGTGGAATTGAAGAAACTCAGGAAATGCTTGATTTCTGTGGAGAACACGATATCGTTTCTGATATAGAAATGATCGATATGCAGAACATCAATACCGCTTTCGAAAGAGTAGTTAATTCTGACGTCAAGTACAGATTTGTCATCGACATGCAGTCATTGAAGAATTAAATTTAGTTAAAAAGGATATTCAATATATCATTCTGAATATTCTCGACTGAGTTTATCTTGAGCATTGACTAAAGGCTCGAATTTAAAACCTTTGAGAAAAAATCCTATTATGGATTTAAATTCAAAACTCCCTTCCGAAATCAATTTCGAAAGGGAGTTTTTTTAGTCCTTGTATTCCCATTCTTTCAAAGTATCCATAGAGACGTAGTCCAGCATTTTCTCGTGGCAAGATTCCAGTTTCAGGTATAGAGGATGTCCTGCCTCTTTACTTTTCAACCAAACGCCCATACACACGCACCACCAGTCGCCGGGCTTTAAGCCAGGAAAACTCCACTGAGGTTTAGGCGTTACCAAATCATTTCCTCGCGCTTTATTCCACTCCAAAAAGCCTTCAGTAACTTTAGCCGCAACGATATGCAATCCTCGATCCTGCTCCGCATATTTACAGAATCCATCGCGAAATACGCCCGTCATCGGATCGTAAGAACAAGCTTTTAATTCGGTGCCCAATACATTTTTCATAGTCTTTTTTTTACTTCTGATTTTGACGTAATTTAAGAATTAATGAGAAAGCTAGCAGGCTTAAAAGCCATGAAATCGCTTGATTAAGAAGCCGGGATTTCAGATACTTGAAATCTAAAGTTAGAATTAAGATCGCAGTTCATCTGAAGCCCACATAAAACCAACTTCGAATATAAATAAACGTCAATATATCAATCAATACCCCAGCTTTGTCCTCACTCTAGTCAGCACTGCATCGGCTACATCTTTTGCCTTTTCAGCACCGATACCCAAAAGCCTGTCGATTTCTGGTTTGTTTTTCATGAAATAGTCAAACTTCTCTCGCTCCTCTTTATAAGTATCGCGAATCAATTCAAACAAGGCTTGCTTCGCATGACCATACCCAAACCCTCCAGCTAGGTAATTTGACTTTAAGGCTTCAACTTGAGTTTTAGAGCCAATCAATTTATAAATCTGAAATACATTACAGGTTTCAGGATCTTTAGGATCTTCTAAGGGCGTACTGTCCGTTTCGATTTGCATAATTTGCTTGCGCAATTTCTTATCGGTCTGGAAAATATTTATCGTATTGCCTTTAGACTTACTCATTTTAGCACCATCGGTTCCTGGGACGTATTTGGAAGATTCAGATAATTTGGCTTCAGGCAGCACAAAGGTGTCGCCATATTGAGCGTGGAAGCGTTCGGCCACATCCCTGGTCATTTCAATATGTTGTAATTGATCTTTACCAACGGGAATAAATTCAGCATCATAGAGCAAAATATCCGCGGCCATCAACATAGGATAGCTAAATAAGCCCGCATTAACATCGCTCAACCGGTCTGCTTTATCTTTAAACGAATGGGCTAAAGTTAGACGTTGGTATGGAAACATACAGCTTAAGTACCACATCAGTTCAGTTACTTGTGGGACATCACTTTGTCTATAAAAGGTCGATTTTTCGACATCTAACCCAAAAGCAAGCCAGGTGGCAGCAGTGGCGTAGGTATTTTCTTTTAAGACTTCAGCGTCCTTTATTTGGGTAAGAGAATGTAGATTAGCAATAAATAGAAACGACTCATTCTTTGGAGAATTAGCCAATTCGATAGCAGGGATAATTGCCCCTAATAAATTTCCCAAATGTGGAGTCCCAGTGCTCTGGACACCCGTTAATATTCTAGACATAAAAATGGATATATTACAAATTGAGTCAAAGATAAATGTTTTGTTCAACCGAACCCATTCAATTTATTAAATTTGCCGCCTATGGTATGGATTAAGAACATTTTGATAGTTGTTTGGAGAATTTGGTTTTACATCATTGTCATTACTCCTCTTGTCATTCTATTGCCCTTTTTACTCATCACCACGTCCAAAGAAAAATGGTATCCCGGTACTTTCCGTATTGGTAAACTTTGGGCATCCATAGTTTTATACGGTATGGGCTTTTTTCCGAAAGTCACTTACAACACGCATCTCGATAAGCGAAAAAGCTATATGCTAACCGCCAACCACTCGAGTATGATCGATATTATGATGATGATTTATGTCTCCAAAACCCCTTTTGTATTCATCGGGAAACGGGAGCTAGCCAAACTTCCTGTTTTTGGATTAATTTATAGACGCTCTTGTATTTTGGTAGACAGAAGGAATGCAAAAAGTAGAAAAAATGCTTTTATGGAAGCCCAAAGACGCTTAAAAAATGGCGTCAGTATTTGTATTTTTCCTGAAGGCGGCGTCCCCAACGATATCACAAAGGTTTTGGATGAATTTAAAGATGGAGCCTTTCGACTCTCCATAGAACATCACATACCTATTGTGCCCATTTCATTTCCAGATAGCAAAAAAAGATTTCGTTATGGCTTCACCTCAGGAAGTCCAGGGGTTTTGAGAGCTGTTGTTCACCCTTTAATCCATACCAAAGGCCTTGAACTCACTTTCGAAAACCGTAAGCGTCTTAAGCGGGAAACTGCTGCTGCTATCGCCTCCGAACTTTACTGGTAAGGAAGAGTTGACAATGACTTCCTATTTCATTATATTAACGCTAAGTTTTTAATATAGTAAACGTATGGCTGGACATAGCAAATGGGCAAATATTAAACACAGAAAAGGGGCTCAAGATAAAAAGCGAGCTAAGCAATTTACCAGAGCGATCAAGGAAATTACAGTAGCGGTGAAGGAAGGCGGCGGAGATGATCCAGAAACTAATTCCACTCTACGCAATGCGATTTCAAACGCAAAAGGCGTAAACATGCCGAAAGATACCATAGAAAGAGCCGTCAAGAAAGCTTCTGGCGCCGATGCGGATACTTATGAGATGGTCACTTTTGAAGGTTATGGTCCTCATGGCATTGCCATTTACGTGGAATGCACTACCGATAATACCAACAGAACTGTCGCTTCCATCCGTTCTATTTTTAGTAAAAACGGAGGAAGTTTAGGCACCAATGGCTCCTTGGAATTTCTCTTTGATAGAAAAGGAGTGTTTATTCTGGACCAAGACCACGTAGAACTCAATTCTGAAGACTTCGAACTAGAATTGATAGACGGAGGAGCTTTGGATCTGGAAAAAGAGGAAGACCTCGTAACCGTCTATACAGAATTCACTGATTTTGGTAAAATGGCGTCAAAACTTGAAACGCTCCATATCGAACCTAAAAACGCGGAAGTCCAACGTATTCCTTTAAACACAACTGAGCTCCCTTTGGAAGAGGCGATGCAAATCTTGAATCTCATCGATAAGTTTGAAGAGGATGACGACGTCCAAAACGTCTATCATACCTTAAAGATTACCGATGAATTGATTTCCGAAATTGAAAACAAATAATTAAAACCTAATAAAATGAAAAAAATATATTTGATCTTAAGTCTCTGTTTAATACTGTTTACAGAAATAAGTTTTGCTCAAGAAGACCAGATCACACCTACGGATAAGACTATTTTTGACGTTAATTATTACATCGGCTTTGGAATGATTTACTCAGATGCTCTCAACATCAATCCTTTTCTAAGCGAAAGTAATGTTCCGACAGTAAGGAGATTTCCTTTTGAATTTTCGTTTGGTCTGGTAGGTGATTTTGGTAAAAATCGAATTGATCTAGATTTCGGGTTTTACAATCAAGAGCGAGAACGTGATAATTTCGAACATCAATTAACCTCAGGTACGCTTTCACTGAGATATCTTAGGAATGTTCTACAGTTTGAAAATGAAGATCGAATTTATGCTGGTTTAGCCATTAATTACATGACATCAGAGCTAGAGTTTTTCAATAAAAATGAAACAATCGATTTAAATGAACCAGGAAGTTTTGGAGATGTTGCAAAGCTCGACCTTTATCAATTCCATATTGGCCCAAGCATTGGTTATTCTATATTCACGTCTGATGAGAATGAGGAATTTGTTAGATTTCAACTAAGTTACGACATAAACATCTTCACTAATAACTGGGATTCTGACTATGCCAGACTATCTAATAGCATTGAAGAAACCGGAAACCGATTCAGGTTTCAAGCAATCTTTCCATTCTGATACATCAAGGGTTTTTATTCTTTAGAACTAACGCGATGATTGCCGAAAAGAAAACTCCAGATCCTAGGTTATTAAAAATCGCTTGACTGATATAGCTGTTGAGATTATAAATCTGTTCTAAGCCTTCCCTAGGAATGCCTTGTGCTGCTCTTACCTCCACAATATTTGAAAAGAATTCTGGAGTCACAAATTCTGCCATGATGTAAATGGCTGCTGGAGACAAGCCTCCAATTACTGCTGAAAGAACTACTCCAGAAATAAAGGCTTTTTGCCAAGTGATTTCACCTTTGTAGTAACGCTCTCGTTTTTCTCGAATTGCTAACACATACACCAAAATTTGAGGGATCATGAGCCAAAACGAAAATATAGCTTGGCTACTCACGTGTTCATCGTGGTAGCCTAAGTATTTTTCAAAATAGACCCAAGCGATGCTGATAGCTGTATATGCGGAAGCCCACTTTAATTCAGTTTCAAATTTCTTCATCCTTGAATCTTGATGTTAATGGTTCATAAGTACCCACTCTCCTTTATCAATTAAAGGGATCGCTTGCTTGTACTTCATGGATTTTTCTTCACCAGAACCCACATGCTTTATGGTCACTTTATCGTTTCTACCAATTTTTGGCTGATCTCTAACGATGGTTTCAACAACCTGTTGTTGTTGACTAGCCTGCGCTCCTGCCTTTCTGGATTGTGCTGCACGTTCATCAAGATTTTGAATCTCGTCCTTCTGAGTTTTCAAATCTTCTTTAGGTCGGCTTTGCTTAGCTTCTGTGATTTGCTCTGGTTCACGCTGTGGTAGTTCCCCTTTAAATAGGAATGAAATCACATCCTTGTTCACCTCTTCGATCATCACTTTAAACAATTCAAAAGCTTCGAACTTGTAGATCAAGAGGGGATCTTTTTGCTCGTGAACAGCCAGCTGAACGCTTTGTTTCAACTCGTCCATCTTACGCAAGTGATTTTTCCAAGCTTCATCAATGATGGCAAGTGAAATGTTCTTCTCAAAATCTGTAATCAGCTCTTTTCCTTCACTTTCGTAAGCTTTCTTTAAGTTGGTGACCACCTGCAAGGTCTTTTGACCATCAGTAAAAGGAACCGCAATGCGTTCGAACTTTTCACCTTGTTTTTCGTAAACTTTCTTAATGACCGGGAATGCTTCTTCAGCATTATTGATCATCTTATTTTTGTAGTTATCGTAAGCTTCTTTATAAACTTTCCCCGCTGTTTTTTGAACAGGTTGCTTTTCGAATTCACCCTTTGTCACAGGTGAATTCATAGAGAAAAATCGAATCAATTCAAACTCAAAGTTTTCAAAGTCGTTGGTGGCGTTATTTGAAGCGGTAATCACTTCAGCCGTATCAAAAATCATATTGGCAATGTCAATTCTTAAGCGCTCACCGTACAAAGCATTATAACGACGTTTGTAAATCACCTCTCGCTGTGCGTTCATGACATCGTCATATTCAAGCAAACGTTTTCTAATTCCGAAGTTATTTTCCTCGACTTTCTTCTGCGCCCGCTCGATGGATTTGGAAATCATGGAATGCTGAATAACTTCACCTTCCTCAAGTCCCATTCTATCCATCAGTTTGGCAATTTTCTCACTACCAAAAAGACGCATCAGGTTGTCTTCCAAAGACACATAAAACTGTGAACTTCCCGGATCTCCCTGACGACCGGCACGACCTCTCAGCTGTCTGTCGACTCGCCTGGAATCATGTCGTTCTGTACCGATAATAGCTAGACCACCAGCATCTTTTACTTCCTTGGACAGCTTAATGTCCGTACCACGACCAGCCATGTTTGTAGCAATGGTCACAATACCGCCTTTACCAGCTTCAGCGACAATATCTGCTTCACGCTTGTGCAATTTGGCATTCAGTACGTTGTGAGGAACTGAGCGCAATTTCAACATACGACTCAAAAGCTCTGATATTTCAACGGAAGTTGTACCAATCAAAATCGGTCTTCCCTGAGCAGAAAGCTGAGCTACCTCTTCGATTATAGCATTGTATTTTTCTCTTTTGGTTTTATAGACCTTGTCTTGCTTATCGTCTCTGGCAATGGGTTTATTGGTTGGAATTTCCATTACATCCAACTTGTAAATCTCCAGGAATTCGCCAGCTTCCGTCATGGCCGTACCGGTCATTCCCGCCAGCTTGTTGTACATTCTGAAGTAATTCTGAAGCGTTACCGTAGCAAAGGTCTGCGTAGCATCTTCAATCTTTACATTTTCCTTAGCTTCAATCGCCTGATGAAGTCCGTCAGAGTAACGACGACCATCCATGATTCGACCGGTCTGCTCATCGACAATTTTTACTTTATTGTCCATGACCACATACTCGGTGTCTTTTTCGAATAAAGTATAGGCTTTCAGCAATTGTCTCAAGGTATGAATACGCTCACTCTTGACGCTAAAGTCTCTGTATAGTTCTTCTTTTCTTTCTGCCTCTTCTTCTTTAGGAAGGTTTTCTTTTTCAATCTGGGCAATTTCCATCCCGATTTCCGGCATGACAAAAAAGTCTTTGTTATCGTCACCAGAAAGGAAATCAATTCCTTTATCGGTTAAATCGATTTGATTGCTTTTTTCTTCAATAGTAAAATACAGTTCGGCATCCACCTTATGCATTTCCCTATTGTTGTCCTGCATGTAGTGATTTTCGGTCTTCTGAAGCAATTGCTTCACACCTTCTTCACTCAAAAACTTAATTAGCGCTTTGTTTTTTGGTAAACCTCTATAAACTCTCAACAATTGAAAGCCTCCTTCTTTAGTATCGCCTTCTTTAATAAGTTTTTTGGCTTCCGCCAAAACTCCAGTTAAATGTTTACGCTGAACTTCAACGATTTTAGAAATCTGAGGTTTCAGGTTTTCAAATTCATGGACATCGCCTTTTGGCACAGGACCAGAAATAATCAATGGTGTTCTCGCATCATCAATCAACACAGAATCTACCTCATCCACGATCGCGAAATGGTGTGGACGTTGCACCAAATCCTCTGGCGAGTGGCTCATGTTATCACGTAAATAGTCAAAACCAAATTCATTATTGGTGCCGTAAATGATGTCGCTGTTGTAAGCTTTACGTCTGGCAGCCGAGTTAGGTTTATAGTAGTCTACACAGTCGACGCTCATCCCATGAAACTGGAAAATAGGAGCCATCCAGGCGCTATCACGCTTGGCTAAGTAATCGTTTACCGTGACCAAATGCACTCCTTTTCCGCTAAGTGCGTTGAGATACATCGGTAAAGTAGCCACAAGGGTTTTACCCTCACCAGTTTGCATTTCGGCAATCTTTCCCTGGTGCATTGCAATACCACCAATAAGCTGGACGTCGTAATGAATCATATCCCAGGTCACTGGCTTTCCAGCAGCATCCCAGGAGTTGTTCCAGATGGCCTTTTCACCATCAAGAGTCACATAGTCCTTATCTGCAGAAAGCGTTCTATCAAATTCAGTTGCTGTAACTTCAAGTGTGGTGTTATGAAAAAAGCGTTTGGCCGTCTCTTTCACAGTAGCAAAAGCTTCAGGCAGAATGTCGTTAAGAACTTCTTCAGTTGTTTGATAAACCTGCTCGTTAAGCTCATCAATTTCAGTATAGAAGTTTTCTTTAACGTCGATATCGAGTTCGTTTTCAGCTTTCTCTTTTAGCTCATCAATCTGAGTCTGAAGGTCTGCCGTAGCTTCTTTGATCTTAGCTTTAAAACGGACTGTATTTTCACGAAGTTCATCTATGCTTTGGGCTTCAAACTGACTTTCGAAGCTTTTGATCTGGTCAACTATTGGAGTTATGGCTTTAAGATCCTTCTTGGTCTTATCGCCTACAAATACTTTTAATACGGAATCTAAAACACCCATAAGTGGCTTTATTAATTAGTGATTCAAAGGTAACGAAAAAAAAAAGTCTCATAAGGAGACTTTTTGTGTGATTTTAATAAGAGGATGGACGTTAATATTCGTCTTCATTCCATAAATAGTCATCGTCTGTTGGATAATCCGGCCAGATTTCTTCTATGGAGTCGTAAGTATCACCTTCATCTTCTATGGATTGTAAATTTTCTACAACCTCAAGCGGCGCACCAGTTCGTATCGCATAATCTATCAATTCATCTTTGGTTGCTGGCCAAGGCGCATCACTCAGGTAGGAAGCAAGTTCTAAAGTCCAATACATTGTAAGGATATTTTAATTTTTGCAAATGTAATTTTTTTAGCATAACAGCCAACATTTTTCAGATTTATTTGGTAGTAAAATTTTGCTAAGGCTCTGATTTCAAATTAAGTCGGTCAACTGGTCAACTGGTCAACTGGTCAACTGGTCAACTGGTCAACTGGTCAACTGGTCAACTGGTCAACTGGTCAACTGGTCAACTGGTCAACTGGTCAACTGGTCAACTGGTCAACTGGTCAACTGGTCAAAATTTAAATTTTCCAGAATTAATACACAAGTTTATTGTGTTTTTAATTAAAACAAAAATTAATCTAGTGACTCGTATCGGGAATCCACTTCACCTCATCTGCATCTTTCTGCTTAGCTATGGATCTTGCCAACACGAAAAGATAATCTGAAAGCCGGTTAAGGTACTGAAGTACTTTTTCATCAAAAGGTTCTAAATTGAATAAGGCGGCACAAATGCGTTCTGCACGTCTACAAACTGTTCTTGCCACATGGCAATGCGAAACGGCAGGATGTCCGCCAGGAAGAACAAAATGCGTCATCTCCAGCAGCTCTTCATTCATTCTGTCGATTTCTTTTTCCAGAAACCTAATGTCGTCGGCTTTGAGTTCAGGGATTTTTGATGCATTCGATGATTTGCCAGGATCTGAGGCTAAAATTGCTCCCACTGTAAACAATTTCTCCTGAATTGTGATCAAGCCCTCTTTAGAGTCTTTATCCAAATCCTGATCTCTCACCAAGCCTAAGTTGGCATTCAACTCGTCTACTGTTCCGTAGCTATCTATTCTTATGTTATGTTTTGCCACTCGCTTTCCTCCAAATAAGGAAGTGGTCCCTTTGTCGCCTGTTTTGGTATATATTTTCATGCGTTTTCTTTTTTCAAATATAATGATATCGAAAGTAAGTGGAAGGTTATAAATGATGGCAATTTTTGAGTAAATTGTAGCTGGTCAACTGGTCAACTGGTCAACTGGTCAACTGGTCAACTGGTCAACTGGTCAACTGGTCAACTGGTCAACTGGTCAACTGGTCAACTGGTCAACTGGTCAACTGGTCAACTGGTCAAAATTTAAATTTTCCAGAATTAATACACAAGTTTTAGGCATTAAATATAGAGCTATGAAAACACACAAAGATTTGGAGGTTTGGAAGGAGTCAATTGGTTTTGTTACAGAACTTTATAAAGAGACTAATGAGTTTCCGAAAACAGAACAATATGGGCTAACAAGTCAGATAAGAAGAGCTGCTGTCTCTGTACCATCTAATATTTCAGAAGGCTTTGCTAGAAAAGGAATTAAAGAAAAAAATAAGGTTTTTGTATATAGCATTAGGGAGTAATACGGAAATAGAAACACAGCTTATCATAGCTAAAAATCTAAAGTATTTGACTGGTAATCAATTTCAAGATCTAGAAAAACATAATCAATTGATAGGCAAGCAACTTATTAATTTGATACGCCATTTTGAGAATAAGAACAAGGGCTAGTTAACTGGTTTACTGGTTCACTAGTTTACATTTTATCGTATAGCCGTATAATCGTATAGTCGTAACTCGTAGGTCAAAGAGTCTTAGTTCTTGGGTCGTGAGTCAAGGGTCAAAAGTTTTCTATCATTCTGAATGCAGCGCAGCGGAGTGAAGAATCTTCATTTCTCAATGAATGGTAAGATCTCTCGCCACAGCGTTTCGCTCGAGGTGACAAAGGTTTATCGTGTAGTCGAATAGTCTTGAGTCAAAAAGTCTTAAACATAACGGCAACACAGTTCAAGACTGAACAAAAAACAGATAACCGTGAACAGTCCACCAACTCAAAACTCCTGCCGGGCTTCTTCGTAATAATCCTTAAACAACTCCAATAAAGCAATAGAGGTTTTGGTTAAGTTTTTGGTCTCGAGTAGAATTCCGAAGTAAAGTTTTGAATTTTTAGGACTATTTTCGGTGTCACGGATTCTTTCAATTTGCTTTTGAAGCAAGTCCGATATTTTATCTAAGACCTTCTTTTCATTGGTGATTAAGGCCTGAATGCTATCAAATTCTGAATTCTGAAAGGCTTTTACCAATTCATTATACACCTCATCTAAATCCCGCTGAACACTCTTAAGATCGCGAATCTGACTAAACTTTAGATTTTTATGATTATTGCTCACGTGGGTATGGCTACTCCTGGTGATATAAGCTAAGGACTGCACCATATCCTGGAGATAATCCAGCGTCAATACATAGAATTTTGACGCCTCCACATTGGTATCTTCCAGTGACTTGATGTAATAAAAAATATTGTCCTTTAGTTCATCGATGATCAGCTCAAGTTCTTCCTGAGTTTTTAAACTCTTTTTGAAACGACTCAAATCATGATACCCCAGGTTATTCACCACATCGAGTAATAGATGATTAATTCCAGAAATAATCTTTACAATATTTTCAGAGGATTCTTTAGTGATTTCATTAATGGTAATGATATCGGTTTTGTTGAACTTCTTGTGATTCCGTTCGTATCTAACGCGTTTGGAGTGACGAATTGCACTCCTCACAATAGAAAACAGTGCCAGAATAAGCAGTGCACCAATCGCATAGTAGGTTCCAAACCAGATGATCAGCGATAAGAGTCCTGCTGCTGTAAAGGCAATGGCAGCTGTAGCAATCCAGCTTCCAATTACATTAAACACGCCAGCCACGCGATATACCGCACTTTCTCTTCCCCAGGCCCTATCTCCAAATGAAGTTCCCATCGCCACCATAAACGTGACGTAGGTCGTAGACAAAGGCAAAGTATAACTCGTCGCTAAAGAAATCAGGATACTCGCCAGCACGAGATTAACCGAAGCTCTTAATAAGTCAAAAGCAGGTTTGGCAACGCCTTTTTTGTAACCAAAGGCTTTTTCAGGAAAGCTAAATCTGGAATTGATTTTATCCTGAACAGGGTCTGACAGGACCTGAGAAAAAGTTTGACCGACAAATACAGAATACCTGACTACGGTTCTTGACAAAGCATTGGGCTTAAAGCGCTCCTGACCTTCCCCTTGCCGGCCGAGGTTTACGCCAGTTTGTACCACATATTGCGCCTTGCTGGAAAACCAAAGGGTAACGACCATAATCGCTCCTGCGATCACCAACAAGTAAGCTGGAGTCTGTACTTCACCCGACAATCCATCCATAAGAAATTGAGATGGTAATACCCCAGAAGCTAAAAAGGCTTCCTGCCACAACAAAAACGACTGCCAGGCAGCAATACTTACTCCGATGAAGTTCACTAAATCGTTGCCCGCAAAAGCCAGAGCCAGAGCAAAGGTTCCTAAAACCACAATCACTTTTAAGATGTGAAAGCGAAAGATCTGAATCAGCATTTGGGAAATCACTGTCCAGAACACGAAACTGAACCCGATGATCCACAGCTTATTTTCCAGAACCTGCTCAATCACATTCTGATCTAAAAAAGTAATGGAATTGGTTCCTTTTAAAAGTATAAAATAGGTGATTGCTGATAGAGATACGCCTCCGTATAAACCTCCAATATATTTTAGGTTCCTGTGGTAATCGAAAGAAAAAATCAGTCTGGAAATGAACTGAACTATAGCCCCCACTCCAAAGGCGATAAAGACCGAAAGCAAAATTCCAAAACTAATTTCTGAAGCTTTTTCAACGTTGATGAACTGCTTTAAGCCCTCAAAACCTTCACCACTTTCATAAAGCTTCAGCAAGGAAATAACAACGGCAGCACCGAGCAATTCAAAAACGACAGAAACGGTGGTAGAGGTGGGAATTCCAATGGAATTGAAAAAATCGAGCAAAAGAATATCGGTGATCAAGACCGCTAAAAAGATAATGATGATTTCATCGAAAAAAAAGAGTTCGGGGTTGAAGATTCCCTTTCGAGCGACCTCCATCAAGCCCGAAGAGAATACAGCACCCACCAAGACACCTAAGCCCGCCACAATCAAAATGGTACGCATAGGTACGGCTTTTGACCCTATCGCTGAGTTCAAGAAGTTCACAGCGTCGTTACTCACCCCCACAACCAGGTCGGCTATGGCGAGTAAAAACAGAAGAACAATGAGGGACATGTAAAGCGTTTCCATCCAGAGAAAATCAACCGCAAAAATGATACTTTCTTATGGTCTATAGAAGGCTCTATTGTTATGAAATGATTAAGTTAGTTCTGTTGACTGTTGACGGTTTTTCGTGTAGTCGAATAGTTTTGGGTTAAAGAGTCGAGGGTCGAGAGGGAACTGGTAGACTGTTGTCGGTTTTCTGTTGTCCGTTGACGGGGGAATTCGTGTATTCGAATAGTCGTGTATTCGTATAGTCGTGGAGGCGTGGTTCTCGACACTTCGACTGCGCTCAGTGCTGACAAGATAGAATTTGAAACAATAAAAGATCATTAGTTTTGAGTCAACTGGTGAACTGGCGACTTCAACACAATTATTGCTTTCACTCTTTTTTTCATCGCCAAAAAAAAAACCAAAAAAGGCTAGGCTTATTTTTATGTTTTTAAAAACTACAAAAGTGTCTCCTCGACGCAACGCCAACCGTTTCACTAGGGCATTGCTCCTCTTCCTTGCTTCACCACTTTCTTGTTTTTCTACATCCATAAAAAGTAGGCCGGTTTAAAAATTCAAACTAGATTGTAGCTATTAGATTTGTTGTGGAATTTTGGTTAAATGTCATTCTGAACGTAGCGGTAGCGAAGTGAAGAATCTGTGCTTGTCGAAATTCAGAGATTCCCTGCCTTGCCGTCAGGCAGGCTCGGCGAAGCAAAAGAGCTTTCCCGACGCTTCGGGATCGGAATGACAAGCGTCGGTTGTCGGTTTTCAGTTTTCGTTGATGTTTTTAGTAGAATCGAATGATTGTGTAAAAGTATAGTCGTGGTTTTCGACACTTCGACTGCGCTCAGTGCTGGCTAGCTCGAACTTGGGACATTCTAGGTTCTTGTTCATTTTGTCTTGACACAAAACGAACCAAAAAGTCAAGACTGATTTAAGGAAATTTTTGCTACGCTCCTCTACGCAAAACCCCTGATGTCTTCTTCGCTGCATGCCTATTACTTCGTAATGCACTTCCGCGAAAGCCACAGGTATTTCTGGAAATCAGTCGGTTTTCACTATATAATGATAAATACAATTTTGTAAATTCTTAAGAATATAGACCAGGTTTACGTAAATGTTTTTAGTAGAATCGAATGATTTTGTAAAGGTATAGCCGTGGTTCTCGACACTTAGACTGCGCTGAGTGCTGGCAAGCTTGAACTTAAAACAAAAATCCCTGTGAGTTCAAACTCACAGGGATTTTTAAAATTATTTATTTTTATCTTATCTCAGTTCGAAAGAGACTCGTCTTACAATTTGTCTAGCTTCTTCAGAATTTTTATCTACTGAACTATCTACTCCTCCGCCTCTATAGCTTAAACGAGATGCTTCAATACCTGAAGCAATCACAATGTCAAACACTTTTTTAGCACGGTTTTCAGAGAGTGTATTGTTGTATTCTGTATTTCCAATTTGATCTGCATAACCCGTTAACATTGCCTCAGCTTCTGGATGTGCTCTCATGTATTTTACGATTTGATTGATGGCATTTAGAGAGTAATATTCTGGCTGAGTGCTATCAAATCTAAAGTACACATTGATAAGATCATCATTGGCATCTGGCTTAACGCCTTCTACACCACCTGCAAAATAGGTTTCGCTAGCAAATTCTTTGGTCACATACATTTTCTGTAAGGACTTTTCTATTTCGTCTGGAACCCCGTTTTGGTTTAAGTCAATTGACTCTCCTTTAGTATTCACCGCCACTCCAGAGGTTGTATTTGGCTCTCTGTCTAGGTAATCTGCAACGCCGTCTTTATCGGTGTCTTGCATATCACGTTGTATTTTAGCCAATTCGTTTTCTAATTCTTCTACGCGTTCTCCAAACAGCTTTTTAGGTGAATTATCTAACCAGTCTGCATGCTTTTCATTATCACCTAAGTAAATGGATACTCCTGCGGTTGCAGTGACTATCATCCCATCAAAGTTTCGAGTTTGTACATTTTGACGACCATCGAAAGTTAAATCTTGACCTAAGTTTCCAAGGACAGACAAGTCTAAGTTAAAGGAAAAACGATCGGTTATTTTGATTTGTGGTGTAATTCCTGCCATAAAGTTGAGTAGAGTTTCACTTTCATTGGCCAAGACGGCATTGTCTGGTAAGGTAATACTGCTCACCCCGGCACCAGCATGAAATAAAAGATTGAAACGTTGTGTGAACTCTCTAAAGCCTAAAATATTACCAAGGTTAACCACCCCTTCTAAGTTAGCCCGAAAAAATTCTGCATCCACTTCGGCAGCACTTTCAATCGAGTTGGTACTTTTAAAGTATAATCCGCTCAATTTAAAACCGAATTTATCGTTCAACATATAACGCACCCCTCCCTCAAAAGCAAAATCTTCAAGTTCTGTATCAAAAGGGATATTTTCAGTAATTGGTGAAGAGGCTTTAGCGACACCTAGACCCAAGTCAATAGAAAATCTGTTATAATCTGGAATTAAACTTGAGCTTTCTTGCGCATAGCTACTTAACGTAAAGGCTGCAAAAACAAAGCCTAATAAAGTAATTTTTTTCATAATCTTGATTTTATAAAAACAAATATATAGTCTCCGTGTTAAATAGCTTGTAGAACTTAGTCGAAAATTCACTTTTATAGGCTATTTATCTAAAAAATATTAACTTTTGTTTCTGAGTTGCTTTAGTTGGGATAAAGTTGCTATGCTTTTTTGGAGAAAATGCCGCTAAGTCTTTAAAAAAGGGAAAATAAAAATAGTATGAGTCTCATAAAATGATACGACCTGGATTCCCAACTACTTTGGAATGGTCAGGAATGCTTTTGATAATTACGGTACCAGCACCTACAGTTACATTTTTTCCAATTGTAATATTTTGTAAACTATTTGTACCTATTCCTAATTCGGTTAGTCTACCTACAGTAGTATTTCCTCCTAGAGAAACATTCGGAGCAAGACTCACATAATCTTTTAGCATACAATCGTGACCTAAGGCACAGTTCAAATTCATAACAACAAAATCCTTTATTGTAGAATTATAATTCACTGACGTCCCTGGGTAAATTATACACCCCTCTCCAATCTCTACCATGACAGATATCCAAGCTTTCTTTGAAATAAAAGTTGGAAAATTAAAGTAATTTATTGATTTCAGATTTTCAATAATTTTTGATTTGATTGAAGGAAAGGCTATGCCTATCGCAATATGAACAGATTCATCGTAATTTTTAATTGAATTTATATCTCCTAAAACTGGAAAGCCCACGAATTTCTTTCCAATCTTCTCCTTATCATCGTCTAGAAACCCAAGTAGTTTAAAATCAATATCGTAATCTTTTAGATTAACCGCTAAATGCCCTCCTACGCTTCCAGCTCCAATAATTAAAAGTTTTTTTTGAGTTTTCATTTTAAAGTTACTGAGAAAAATTTAACTTAGTTATTGCCATCAAATGGCTGCATCGGTCTTAAATCGCTTTGATTTACCCCTTCTTTATTTATCACTTTAATAACTGTTAGATATATAATCCTTACATCTAATATCAAACTTACGTTATTTACATATTCCACATCCAATTCAAATTTTCTTTTCCAGCTAATGCTGTTTCTTCCATTTACTTGTGCCCAACCAGTAATTCCTGGTTTTACCTCGTGCCGCCTGAGTTGCTCTTTTGAAAAAAGAGGAATGTACTTGAATAATAGCGGCCGAGGCCCTATTAAACTCATATCTCCCTTTATAATGTTAAATAGCTGAGGCAATTCGTCTAAAGATAATTTTCTTATTGTTTTTCCCAATGTAGTGATGCGGTTTATATCGGGTAGCAACTGGCCTGTTGCATCCTTTTCATCGGTCATGGTTTTGAATTTGATGATTTTAAACGCTTTCTGGTTTTTACCAGGACGAGTCTGAGTAAAAAAAGGGGTCCCTTTATTTTGGAAAGCAAGAGCTATGGCTATAAACACAAGCAATGGGCTTAAAAACAAAAGACCCATTAAGGCTAATAAAAAATCAATAATGATTTTAAAGAAATGTTTATACATCCAACCTATATTTCAAGCCCTTGTTTACGGGTAACTGCCATACCAACTTACACCAGTCATGATTTCCTTCTAATAATCCCGGACCATTTTCTGTAAGCACCACATCCCAGCCAATAGAGCGATTTTGAGGATGCTTTAATGAGGCCTCTTTTACCATGGATAAAATCTCTTCCCAGTAAGGAATTTGAAAACCAACTATAGGTGTTTTAGTAATAGGATGGATTGCTTCAGGCGCTTGGGTAAAATTGGAATAAATCCCTGCACCAATAATCTTTCCTGTTTTTTCATCGATTGGGGCTGCTAAATTTCCAGCTGCCAAATTATCTACTTCGCAGTTGACCGAAATACGGATACGACACCCCAAGACTTCATACTGACCTCCTTTACGGATTTGTGTGAAGATACGAACAGTGTTGACTGCAGACGGAGATAGCTCTTGAATCAGTGAATGCTGATTAATGTAAGTTTCTAAAATATCAAATTCACCTTCCTGCATCATTTCCAACAGGCGTTCACTATTTAAATTTGCAGTATGGCATATTTTAACGCCCGCACCACATTTTCCACTAGCCTCTTTTAAGACTACTTTTTTCTCTTTAGTGAGCAGCGCATCTATAATAGTAAGGTTTTGCTTCAATTCCTCCAAAGAGTACAAGTCGTGAATAAAGAACTCTTTGTACTTTTTGTAGAACAATCTCTTATCATCTAAAATGATTCGCTCATTGGGTGGGTTAGCAATTTTTTGAAATTCATACATCGTCCCCGTTCCAGCCCATTCTTCTTTTGTTTCCTGGGTTTTATTATAAAAGCCAAATTGAAAATATTCCAAAATGGAAATATTATATTTATAAACGTCCCGAATGCTAGCTAATAATAAATGTGACTTAGATTTACCAGTAAGTTTTGAAGTATAAGAAAGAAACTCCTTTAGAAGAGACCACTTCATCTGCTTTAAGTAATACCCTAAATAGATAGTTCTCTTTAGTAACATACGATTCGTCAGTTCTTTAAGTAAAATTTATATTCATTAAGGAGCTCTTCCCAAATAATAGATTGTTTGAATTTTTCTTCTATCGTCTCTCTTATTTTATCAGCAAAATTAATTCGAGTTTCTGAATTTTCATAAAGAAACTTCATCTTATGCAATAAAGACTTTTCATCTTGTATGGGAACCAAAAAACCGGTTTTATTATCTTCAATAATTTCATTACTGCCATTAATATTGGTTGCAATTAATGGTAAGCTCATCGCGCCTGCCTGCAATAATGCATTAGGAAAACCTTCTCTATAAGAAGGTAAAACAAAAACATCTGCAAGCTTCAAAAAAGCACGTACATTATCAGTGCGGCCTGGATAAATTATAGCTTTCGTATTTTTTATTATTTGCAGAGTTTCTTTGGGCAAAGAACCGTTTTCCTCTTCCAAAGGGCCCACTAGAAGTAATTTTAAATTTGGATTATTTCCGCTCAACTTATTAAAAGCAGAAACTAGCTCTATAATACCTTTGTCTTTTGCTAATCTACCCAAAAACATAAATATAAAATCGGAAGTTTCAATCCTTAATCTTTGCTTTAAATTTAAAGCCTCCACCTCTGCATTTGGATAATCCTTATTATAAAAACTTGTATCCACACCATTAGAACTGCCGTTACCTAAAACTTTAATTTTGTCTGAGGATGTAAAATTATTTTTAAGTATAAATTCTTTTAAACCTACGGAATTGGGGTAGATTTTATGAGCATATTTATAAGTTAGTTTCTCCGTGAATTGTAAAATTTTTAACTTTTTGCCTGTCAGTGCCATTAAAGGCATTCCTCCCACTGTATGTAATCTTATAGGAACATTTGTTATTTTGGCCGCAAGCATTCCTAGAAGACCTGCTTTGGGCGTATGGGTATGAACCACGTCTGGTTTTTCTTTTTTAAATAATTGAATTAGTTTATATAAGGAAATTAAGTCTTTACTTGGATTAATTGTTCTACTGAACGGTATAGCTAGCATCTTTATACCTTCACGTTCCTCAATCTCCTTAAAATCTTTCTCAACATAGCGAGAGGCCCCTATTAAATTATAATAGTCATTTATATAAGCCATTTGCCCTTCCAAAATCTTATTCATAGATATCGGGACTGTTGTAATTCTTATGATTTTCTTTTTCTTCATTAAATATACTTTTGATGCCATTTCTGAAAAACGAACAACAACCAAAGCTTTGAAGAATGATTTTCCTTGTTATTAAAATGCTCTGTGAGTATCTTATGAATAAAATTGAAATTAAATAGTCCTTGTTTTTTAATTTTTTCTTCCGACAAAAGTTCTATTAATTCTTCCTTTAATTCATTCTGAAACCAAAGTCGTATTGGAATTCCAAATCCTTTTTTGCTAAAACTCATTGTTTCTGCTGGAACTAAATCTGCAAACGTGTCTTTTAAAATTTTCTTTTTATTCGTACCATCTATTTTGAAGTGATGAGGAAGTCGAGTTGAAAATTCAACCAATTTACTGTCTAGAAATGGAACTCTTGCCTCAAGTGAATTTATCATACAAGCACGGTCAACTTTAGTCAGCATATCGCCTTCTAAAACCAGTTTTGCATCACTAAAAAAAGTTTTGTTGTGTTCATCCCCTTTAATTCCAGAAAAATATTTTAAAATAATTGCGTTAGCATTTTCTTGAAATTCTGGCTTTAACAATTGCTTCTTCTGCAATTCTGTATAGCCCAAAGAGGTAAGAGATGTATATCTTTCCTCTGGACTTAAACCTGCAGAATATATTACTTTTTTTATCTTTCTTAATGTTTGATTTGTTTTACGTGTATGGGGCACAAACTTTAACCCGTTCTTGAAAGCTTTCCTCAATAATTTTGGATATTTATTGTACTTATCAGCATAGTATTTACCCAGATATTTATCATAACCGCCAAAAAGCTCATCTGCACAATCGCCTGTTAAAACTACGGTGACTTTTTCCTTTGCTTTTTTCGCCACCATCATGGATGGGATGGCTGAGGAATCTCCAAAAGGCTCATCAAAATAGGATAAAGTTTCATCGACTATTTCCAATAGATCTTCATGACCTACTATGTATAGCTTATGGTCTGAGCCTATATGCTTGGCAACTAAATCAGCTCTCTCGCTTTCATCATATTCTTTTTCTTTAAAACCAATGGAGAAAGTTTTGATTGGATTTGTTGATAATTTTGACATTATCGCGGAAACGATACTTGAGTCTATTCCACCACTTAAAAAGCTACCCAACGGTACGTCTGATACCATGCGTTCCTCAACAGAACTAAATAATTTCTCTCGAAGCTCTTTTTTAGCGTCTTCATATTGAATAATTTGAAGCTCTTGATTTTCTAAGGTGATTTTTTCCAAATCATAGTATTGCAAAGATTCAAACTCTCCTAGGGTTGAAACTTCAAGGTAATGACCTGCTTCCAGCTTGAAAACATTTTCATAAATTGTGTAAGGTGCAGGAATATAGGTTAAGTTAAAAAATAGATTTAACCCTGTTTTGGACATGTTTTTCTTTTCAAAAAATCCTTCTAAGGCTTTTAGTTCTGAGGCGAAAAAGAAACCCTGCTCATTTTTAGTATAGTACAAAGGCTTTTCCCCAAAAAGATCACGCACTACAAAAAGCTTTTGTAGTTTTTCGTCCCATAAAGAAAAGGCAAACATTCCTTCAAGTTTCTCTAGACATTTATTTATTCCCCAAGCTTGATAGGCTTCTATTAAAACCTCTGTATCACTTTCAGTAACGAATTGAATTCCCAATTCCTTTAATTCTTTCTTTATTGTTTTAAAGTTGTAGATCTCTCCATTAAAAACAATTACAAGGGATTTATCTTTACTAAACATGGGTTGCTCTCCTGAATCGAGATCAATTATAGAAAGACGTCGATGCCCTAAACCGATAGGTTCACTCATAAAATAACCAGATGCATCAGGACCTCTTAAAGAGAGTTTGTCCGTCGCTGTAATTAATTGTTTTTTTTTCATGCCTACGGCACTAAATCCAAATATTCCACACATTTATTTTTGTTAACTAATTTTTATTATAGCAAATATTCTAAAAAGACTAATACCTAGTTACGGTAATTATTTCGCGTAGGAGATTCAATATTTCTTTTTACACATCGAGTATCTAATTTAGTCTCTTGATATGATAATTTAATAGTATTACTGACAAATTAAATCCAGCTAGGGAAATTAATTTATTTACTTTTTTTACTTTTGGATTTAAGTCATACTTTAATATCCATCTATAATTGTTTAATTCTTTTAAAATTTCTATTCGTTTTTTACCAGTAAAATTGTGGGAAATCCCAAGTAGAATAGAGTATTCGTAGGCCATATATGCAAGAACATATTTTTGAAGCGGCGTCTCTTGAGTTTTAAATTGTTCTATTATTACTTGTGTTATGTTAAAGAGAGAATTAAATCTAGATTCATTAAAGCCTGAAGATAAAGACTTCCCATTCTGTCTGCGATAGCAATAAAAAAATTCGTTTACCGCTAAAAAATCATCGCATTTATCTATTAGTTCAATAAACCATGCCATATCTTCCCCCGCAGTTCCTAAAATAAAACTGATGTTATGATTAACTATGAAATCTTTTTTGATGATTTTTGACCAACAACTCATTGGGAAAGTTCCACTGGTTATTAAACCTTCTATTTTTTCATATTTGGTTCTACCTGCTAATGCTTGTTGATTAAAAAGTAGCTCGTTTTTAAAAATATGATCCTTCTGGAAATACTTCGTATAATTAAATGTGATAAAGTCAACTTTACAGTTTGAACTGAAGATTTCCATCAATTTACTAACGACATTTTCATTTATCCAATAATCATCACTATCCATGTACATGATATATTCGCCCGTCGTAAATCGCAGTCCATAGTTTCTTGCATGTGAAACCCCATTGTTATTTTCAATTTCAACTACTTTTACTCTACTATCATCGGCAGTCAGTCGCGAACAAATATCGATTGATTTATCGGTCGAAGCATTATTAACTAAGATAACCTCAATATTTTCATAAGTCTGAGAAATTATTGAGGAAACGCTTTGCTCTACATATTCCTCAACGTTATAAACAGGAACAATTATACTTACTTTTGGCGATATACCTTTCATCTTGAAATATATTAGTTTTTTAATTTTGAATAATGTATTTAATCTAAACGTTCTTCAATAGCTAAAGTCGTTTTCCAATCTAGTATTTCGATATTTTTGGCAATGGGAGCAACAGCATACATTGTGTCCATAGGACGATAGGGTATTCCACCCCAATTAACATTGCATTTTTTATTGTAGAATATCTCTATCATCTTAGCAAGATCTTTAACTTTAGTCCCCTTTCCAGTACCTAAATGAAATTCTTCTCCATTTTTTAGTGATTCGAACTTTGAGATTTTTTCGTAAATTAGGATCAAAAAAGACACAACATCTTCAATATGTATAAAATCCAAGATTTGCTCTCCCTTTGTCATATTTACAGGTTCAACAGAGTCGATTGAATCCTTAATAAAATCTATTAATTTCTTGGCTGTACCTTTCCCACCATAAACTGTGTAAGGAATTAATGTTATGTATTTGAAACCAACTAAATTTGAATAATAATCAACAAAGCATCTAAAAGCCGATTTTGTCGCTGTATATAAGTAAGCATCGTTAATCTTTTGTGGGCCTAAGCGGTACTCAGCAAAAGAACCAAAATTAACAAAGATTCGAATGTTTTTACAATTTTTTAATGAATCGAGCAGCTTCACGCCAAACTCAATATTTGCTGATATTAAAGAAGATATAATATCCGTGTCGTTTCTACTAGTAGAAAGGGTAGCCAAATGGTAAACTATTTCTGGATCAAATTCAGCTATTTTATCTATTTCCTCTGTTGAAATATGATTACACTGAGGAGAAGGATATAGTTTAGATGCTTTTTCTACTGTTAAGTTTACTGTTAAAATTTTAATTTCTGCATTTAAGGAAATCAATTTTGGAATAAAGTTCTGACCAACATAACCAGTTGCTCCAGTGATTAGAATTCTCATTCAGTTTCTTTTTTATATTTGTAATTACCAAAATCAGGTAAATTTTTATCTTTTTCTGAGATAATTGGATTTTCTATATTCCAGTTATATCCAAAACTTTTATAATATATACCAACATCATCTTTTCCTGAGTGATTTTGAGTTGACATGTATAATACTATCGATTCGTCTTGTAATACTTTATAACCGTGAGCACATCCAATTGGAATATATAATGCTTGAGGTATACTTTCAGATAATTCAATCTCAAAAACTTTCCCATATGTTGATGATCCTTCTCTAATATCTAGTATTACATCTAACACTTTTCCTTTAATAACTGATACTATTTTTTCGCAGGCCAATGCACCAACTTGTAAATGCATTGCTCTAATCACATTTATTTTAGATTTTGTAAACCAAACTTCTTTGATTTCAACATTTATTTCTTGAGGTGCATTTTGAGCAAATTGAAAAGAATTGAATGGCTTAAACAATTGACCTCTTAAATCGTTAAAAGGACTTAATTCAATTATAAAAAGACCGTCTATTAATGTTTTAGAAAACTTCATAATGAAAAATATTTTTTTATTTGATCAACACATAACTCATAGGTATGCTGTGTTTTGTATTTTTTATACCAATCAATGGTCATTTCAATAGTTTGATCTAGATTCATTCTAGGCTCCCACCCCAATTTAAACTTTGCCTTACTGATATCTAGCATTAATAATGTTGCCTCATGAAGCGATTCAGCTGAAGAAACATCTTTTATTTCTCCTGAACCAAAATTCTCTACTGCCTTCGTGGCCACAGACCACACAGTATCTATTGATTCTGAATGAGGACCAAAGTTCCAACCTTCACAATACTGCGTAGGGCTTTCCCACATTTTTTGAGCAAGCATTAAGTATCCACATAACGGTTCTAAAACATGTTGCCAAGGTCTTATCGCATTAGGATTTCTAATCTCTATTGTTTTATTTGATTCCAAAGCTTTTATACAATCTGGAATGATTCGATCTTGAATCCAATCGCCCCCTCCTATTACGTTTCCAGCTCTAACACTTGCAATAGATTTGCCATGATTGTCATATTTGTCTGGGTTCATAAATGAGCGTCTCCAAGAAGAAATTGCTATTTCTGCCGATCCCTTAGATGAAGAATATGGATCATACCCACCCATTGCTTCATTTTCTCTATACCCCCAAAACTGCTCTTTATTTTCGTAACATTTATCAGTGGTAACCATTACTGCAACTCGAGAAAATGTGCATTTCCTAAATGCCTCCATCACATTAATCGAGCCCATTACATTAGTTTCGTATGTCTCGATGGGATTATCATAAGAATAACGTACTAATGCTTGAGCAGCGAGATGTAATACAATATCAGGTTTATATTCATCAAAAACTTTTTGTAATTCCGTACGATTACATATATCACCTCTAACATCAATGATTTTTTTACTTATTTCAGAAAGGACAAAATTATCATTTTGAGTATATGGATCTAATGAATAACCAATTACAGTGGCTCCTAATTCTTTAAGTAAAATAGAAAGCCAAGAACCTTTGAATCCTGTGTGACCTGTTATCAAGACACGTTTGTCTTTGTAAAATTGTTGTAATTTATCCATCTTTAATTCTAAATTTTAATTACCATGATTTCCAAGGAGCCTCAGCTTTATCCCACAAATCGTTCAGTTCTACATTATCTCTAAGTGTGTCCATTGGCTTCCAAAAGCCACTATGTTTAAAAGCTGCCATTTGGTTGTCGGCAATAATCCTCTGCATTGGCTCTCTTTCAAACATTTCCTGATCTCCATGTAAATATTTAAAAATTTCAGGATTACAAACGAAGAATCCCGCATTAATCCAAGATCCACTCTCCTCTGGTTTTTCAATAAATGCATCTACTACATTTTCTTCTGAGATTTTTAAAACACCTAATCGCCCACTTGGTTGATAGGCTGTCAAAGACAGTACTTTTCCACTTTTGTTATGTGCGTCTACAGTTTTCTCAATGTTAATATTACTGACACCGTCACCATAAGTTAATAGAAATTGTTCATCACCTACGTACTCCTGTATTCTTTTTATTCTGCCTCCTGTCATTGTATTTAATCCAGTGTCTACAATTGTGACTTTCCAATCTTCAGACTTATTATTATGTATACTAACAGTATTATTTGACAAATCAACTGTTAAGTCCGAATTATGTTGGAAATAGTTTACAAAATACTCCTTAATCACATATTGCTTATAACCTCCACATATAATGAATTCTTTTACCCCATACTTTTCATAAATCTTCATAATATGCCATAAGATAGGTTTTCCTCCTATTTCGACCATCGGTTTGGGAATAAGATTAGTGGCTTCACTAAGTCGTGTTCCGAACCCTCCCGCAAGTATTACTGCTTTCATAAAAGTTGATTTAATTTTTTTAATTAATTAAAAAATATAAAATTTAATATTTTTTTTGATACTTTGTCTACAGCCAATTTATCTCTAATACCCAAAGCATTTTGTCCTATTCGCTCTCGCTCTGTAGGTAAATGAATTAACTCATCTATTTTTGATGCAAGCGCCAAAATGTTTTCTTCAAGAACGATAAAACCACTTTCCCCATGATCAATCATATCTCTTGGTCCAGCTATGAAGTCAAAAGCTATACAACAGCAACCGGCACCCATAGCTTCGGCGAGCGCATTTGGAAAACCTTCACTTCTAGAAGGAATTACAAAGATTCCTGCGGATGCGTATACTTTATCAACATTTTGGACTTTTCCTAAAAAAGTAATGCGGTCTAAAACGCCGAGTTTTGTTGCCAACTCTTTTAATTCTTGTGCGTTTTCATCACCTCCAGCAATATGCAATTCCCACGTTTTATTTTTCATGAAGCTAAGACTTTCAATGAGTAGATCAAAACCTTTTAAATGGTCTCCCAATCTGCCAACTGCTAGAATAATATCCTTTCTTTCTATTTCTGGATGCAAAGTTATGGGACGGAGAATATTAGGAATCACTTTTATTTTAGACTTTTTAAAATACTTTTTTTGGTAAGATGCTGCTATGTAGGTTTGAGCAATGACTCCTGTGGGAGGTTTTAACCAGAAAGCGATGCGATTTATTGTTTTTAAAGGTTGTCTCCATACAAATAGAGGACTAGAACGTTCTGAAATATAGAAAGGAATATTTATTCCAATCAATGAAAAAGCGGTTAAAGCCGCATAAAACTTATTAAAAGCAAGTACTTTATTAGGTTTTTCTGTTTTTACAATGTTGCGAACCCATTGAATCGTTTTTAAAAAAGAAAGAGAATTGGTATTAAAGCCGTCTGGCTCTATCAGTTTTATGTCCTTGTTTAAAGTGAAGAAATGCTTTTTTTTAAATAATGATATAAAGACAATTTGTACTTCTTTATCATTGAGACTATTAGCTGTATTTACTGAAGCTCTTTCCATACCACCCATTGATAAACAAGGCGCAATAATTAGTAATTTTTGCCTCATTATATAAACTCTGCTATAATTTGATCGGCGTAAGCTTCGTCTACAACATCTGCAACATTTCTACCTCCTTTTGCCTCACTGGTATACTTACCTTGGATTTTCACCTTTGTTTTAGCTCCTTTTAAAAACCATTCATATTCGATATCCAGATTACCAATATCCAATGCTTGAAAACCTTCTAAGGCTAGTTCATAAGCTAGTGGCTTAGCTGTCGGACCCATGGCAACTAGCACTAAATTATCTTTTGATTGTTTTTTAGCAAAATTTAATAAATTATCAAATTGATCAAAAGCATTGTGAGCAGGCCCCAAAATTCTTTTAACCGAATTAGCGTTTTTAAACAAGTCATTTCCAACCCCCAAACGGCTTTTTTCTCCTTCTATCAACAAAATGTCTTTATCATTCCAAATGGATTGCACTTTTTTAAACCAATCCCCACTATGGGAAGTATCTTCATAATCCATATAAAGACGTGTCATGGAAGCGTTATAATATATTTTATCTTTTTTTAAAATTTTTCTTACTCCTGGATACGTCCAAGAAATAATGGCACGCCAGGTAATTTTTGAGCTTTTTTTTAAATTACCTAAAGAATGATACCCAATAGGTAAACCAATAAGAATATTTTTGTTTTCAGATTTTAAAATTTTAATGAAATATTTTCTTAATCGATCATCTTGTCTTTGGAATGGTAGTGATCGTTTCTCTGAAATATACAGGAGTTCACCATCTCCAAATCTACATATAGAAGCTTTATCCTTTAATATCTTATCAATCGTTTCAGGAATCGATTTGACTTTTGGAAGCGGATATATCTTAATTACTAACGGATAAATTTCACTTAAAAAGTGTTTAAATACTTTTCTAGGGTATTTAAAAAAACTGCCGTATTGTAAATTCATATTTATTTCAGTCTTTAATGTATTCTTCTAAAATCCATTCTACTTGATTGAATTTCCCTTCATGCCAATTAAGGTCTTTATCCCAATAACTTGAACAATTCCAATAAGACTCATGATCAAAACCATCATTAATTTCTATGTTTAATGGATTTTTATTAGGATTAAAAACAAAAACATAGGCCATAATATTCATGCTCATTATTAAAACATTTTTAATTGGTTTTTTCCTCGATCCATCGTTCATGCCACATTTGAAAAATTAATAACCTCCAAATAATTGCTACATATCTTAGCTCACCAGTCTTAAACTGTTTAACTAAATGTTCTACATAATTGGGATTAAAAAACTCTCCTTTAGCTATCGAAGTGACATTCAAATAATGATCAATTAAATAAGATAAATCTTATTTTAACCATTTATAAATTGGCAAGTCAAAACCTACTTTTGGTCTATCCATGATTTTCTTAGGAACATACTTGTATACAATTTCACGAATTGGTCTTTTACTTTCAACACCATTATGTTTGAAGTGATAGGGGAGTGAAGCAGCAAATTCCATCAAATTATGATCTAATAATGGTTCTCTTCCTTCCAATGAAAACCTCATTGCTCCTCTGTCTATTTTTACAAGCAATAAATTGGCTAGAGTATCTTCTACTCCTAGGATGTATAAATCATCTAATGGGTCTATTAGTTCTTTTGTGGTATGCTGATGATGCTGAATTTTAAATGGTTGACTAAATAAATTGCTCATAAGGTCTTTCGGAAAACCTCCTTGTTGTGAGTGCATTTCATAGATCCTGTTTCTATTTTCAGTTAATAGCATATTTGAGACTCCTTCTATTTTTTTCTCTAAATGGTTATGACGTCCTTTAAACATTGGTGCAAGAGTTTTTGCTGACTCACCGATAAATTGTTTAAATGGAATTTGGTTTATTTTTTTTACGAGATTAGGTGCACTTTTAAAACCACCATATCCTCCAAATAGCTCATCCCCTCCCTCAGCAGATAAGGCTACCGTTACTTCTTTTCTTGCCAATTTACTCACCAGCATTGTGGGAATGCAAGATATATCAGCAATAGGGTCATCATATAAGTAAGCTAATTCAGGAATTAAATCCTTTGCATCTTTTTGCTTACAATCATAACTTGTATGGTCTGTTCCTAAATGAGCAGCTATTTTAGCTGCATCTTTTGATTCATCGACACCATCAGAAAATCCAATCGTAAATGTTTTTAATTTTTCAGTTCGGTCTTTTTGAAGAAGAGCAGTAACTAATGTACTGTCGAAACCACCACTTAAGAATACACCAACTGGAACATCTGAAATCATTCTTAATTCACAAGCTTCCTGAGCCAATCTTTCAGTTTCGTTAACTGCCTCGTCAAATGTGCCCTTAAATCTTTCTTTTTCAAATAAGTCACCATAATTCCAATAGGGATAAACCTTTAAAGAATTAGTACTGCAATTATAAACTGTCCAAGAGCCTATTGCTCCTTTTTTTACGTTTTGCAGCATTGTACTATTATTTGTACTGTAACCATAATTTATAAATGTAGCTAAGCTAGTAGGATCTACTTTAGCAGAAAAGGTTTTTGTACTAAACAAAACTTTTAGTTCTGATCCAAAAATAAATTGGTTTTCATCTTGATACCAATACAGGGGTTTTACACCCAGGCGATCTCGGCAAAGAGATAAGAGTTCTTTTTGCGAATCAAAAATCCCGAAAGAGAACATACCAACAAACTTTTTGACGCAATCCATTCCCCAAGCATGGAAACTTTTCAACACTACTTCTGTATCGGAAGACGAGTTAAATGAATATCCTAATGTTTCTAATTCCTTTTGTATATTTTTATAATTATATATTTCACCGTTTAAAACTATTGACAAGTTTTTAAAATACATTGGCTGTTTCCCTAAATCCGATAAATCCAATATAGAGAGCCTTGTATGACCAAGACCAATATTTCCATTTTCTGTCTTTTTAAAAAACATTCCATTGCCATCAGGACCACGATGAGCCAATATTTTATTATATTTTTCCAATTGACTTTGATCCAATTGCTGCGTTCTATCAAAAAAACCGCTAATTCCGCACATGTCTTGATTCTATTAATTTCCCTAAATCATCGGAGCTTAAGAACTCTACGTTAGGATATGTTTCTATTATTTTTTTAAGCAACTTTTGCAATTGATTCAAGCTATCCTCTCTGTTGCTTTTGTCTAAGCCTCCAACAAAATTAATTCTATGCATACTTATAATTGCAGGAGTATGAAATTGAAAGGCAAGCTTTACCTTATTAAAAGCTTGGTTTACCCAATCAAAATCATTTGAGTATGCAGGTTCAAAGAACACGTTTCTTACTAAGTAATGCAATCCTGAATCTTTACTTATCTGACCTGTATAGTGGTATTTATTAATGTAAGCATCTTTAATGGGCTCTTGTTGGTAGAAAGTAGTTTGAATATGTTTTATTCCTGATTTTTTAAATTCATTTTCTAAACTGCTGTTCCATACATATCTTGGAGCAATTATAGTAGAAGATTGAAAACCAAATGCTTTTTCAAAGAGTTGCATTCCTTCTTGTATACTAGTGGCTATAAATTCTTTTTGTTTTGTATTTTCATATTCAAAAGCTGCCATTAAATTCTTTCTATGTTCTTCTTTACTTGGTGCATCTATACCGTAACAACCTAATTTAAATGCTTTTAAATAATTGTAGTTTTTATTTTGCAGTGCTTCCAACCAAAACTGTGCATTGATGTGCTCTCGACCATGGAACTGAGGTTGTAAAAACCCTTGGCTGACTAAGCTTTTAAGTTTATCAAAAACTAAAGTATGACCGTCTCTTTTTTCATAAGTTACAGAAAAGGGCTCATATCTATACTCTTTAAAGTTACTCTTTTCTATTTTTGAGTAATCAGGATTACCTGTAATAAAATTAGTGGTGATTCTTACTTTTTTATTGAACTCGTTTTTAAACGAAATTAATAAATTCTCCAACGCTTCCAAATCTTCTAATCGTTCTAAAGTATCGAATTTCGCATGTGGATTAGTACTCATATCAATACCAACAGCTGCTAAACTTTCTCTTGTTTTATTATCAGGGATGCGTTCACTTCCCCAATCGTCTGATTCGATAATTACAATTTTTCTATTTGTTTTTAAACCTTGAATTAAAGACTGTAAAAACTTCGTTTTTCCTAGAATACTCATATCTATAGTTTAGACAATTCTTTTGCTGAAATAAACTCTACATCACCCCATTTAGTTGTTATTTGTGTCAAAAGTTTATCTAATGCAGTTAAACCTTTATTTCTATTAGCTGTATCAATTCCTCCTACAAAACTAGCTCTATGATTTGAGATAAAGGCCGGTTGTTTCGCTATAAATGCTTGTTCAATATCCCACATGCAGCGCGCCACACCATTATCGTTTTGCGACATATTGGTTTCAAATACGGTATTACGCACTAATACTTTTAGACCAGATTTCTTTTTTCTACCTAAATAATTGTATTGGTAACGCTCTCCACCGCCTACTAAAGGAAATTTAAAAAAACGCCCTACATCCAGCCAATCAATTCCTTCATTGAATAAAGTGGCTTCAATAGCAGGGTTATAAAAGATAGCAGGTGGCGTAAATATTTTTGATCTATAGCCATATAGGTTTTTAAAAATCGTTAAACCACTTGAAATAATCTCTTTGTGTGATTCTAAATCTTTCTTATCTCGAACATCGAAGGCAGCGCCGACACCTCTTCCCCTTTTTGGGTTATTGAGATACCCAGCACCCAAAAAGAAAAATTCGTTTTCAAAAGCTTTTCGAGCAAAAGAATTTTCATCTTGTAATTCTTGCATCCACCAATTGAGTTGTAAATGCTCTCTGCCGTGTGACTGAGGTACAAATATATTTTGATGAATACCTTGTTTAACCATCTCTAATACTTTGTCAGAATCTGGATACCTTTGGTAGGTTTGTTCTATACTTTCGTGATAGTAGTTTTGGAAATTATCTTCTTGAATACTTTTAAAGTCCGGATTCGCTACGTTGGTTACAGCTGTAATTGTTGGATGATTACCTTTATGGTCTTTGTGTTTCAAAAGTACCTCAAACAGCTTTTCCATATCAGTGTTAGTCTCTAAGGTATCAAATTGATTAAAACGATTGTTGATTTTTAAACCTTTTGCTACTAGTTGCTTTTGATCTTTGGCAGAACGTATCCGTAATGAACCCCAATCATCAGACAAAATAAGAATTAGTTTCTTGTCGGTTTGATAGCCAAGTTTAGCAGTTAATTTTTTTATAAGTTGTTTCATGTTACATTATAAATTTAAAATAACAATTCCATAAGCGACCAATCTAAATCATATCCAAATGGGACTAGAATACTAGGTGAAAAGAGAATAGTATTAATGGTAGGTGCTGCCACCCTAAACGTAATTAGTACGGATAAACTAATAGTTGCCATACTAAATAAACCAAGCAACGAGTCTAGTCTCTTGTGCAAGTATTTAGAAAATAATACAATCGATAAAATGCTCGCAAGAATAAAATAAACTGTCATAAACCTACCCCCTGATGGAACTAAGCCAACTACGTTAGAAAAAGAAAAAAAGAGTAGCGTAAAACATAACAAATTGAGTTCTTCCTTGGGAAGCTTTCTCTTTAAAGAAATGATAAATAATACGAGTATGTTTAGAAGTAACAAATACTTACTTAGAATTGAAGACAAAGTAATAAACCAAACTGAAGCTGCCTTCCGTTCTGAAACATTAGCGGCATATTCATCTCCTGCATATGTTCTGGTCTTCTCTTCAAAAGCTGGGCCAAGCAACTCTGCATAAGATCTTACAGCTGCTAAATCAATTTCTGAAATAGCTAAAGTCACAAAAGCTAGTATCAAATAGCTCCATTTGCGATTACCCAACACCATCCATAAGACCAAAACCGCATTGGCGGTTAAAAAAGAAAAGTGTATGGTACAAGCCGCAAGGCAAAGCAGAAAAAATCTTTTGTCTTTATTTAAAAGAATATGCAAAACTCCGTAAATGAATACCCACGCTGCCGTCCACATCCTGAAGCCATTTATACTAAAAATTGGCAGTATGGAAATAAATAAGATAGTAAACAAGAGCGACATTTTATTTACATTAAAATAAAATTTCTCACTAACTAATCTTATGGATTTTAGCCAAAACCAACCAAAAATCAATGCAAAGATCGCAAACAGTATATGATGAGAGTCTGTAAATCTAGATACTATAAAAGTAATTAGGGGTTCTACAAAATCTAAACTTGTAGTATATAGTTCAAACAATTGATCTGTGAATGAAGAAAACGGTTCATCATAAGCCACCTTAAGCTTTTCAGCATATCGCTGCCCATCCATTTCTTCTGAAATTACAAACGTAAACCCAAATAGTACGCAAAACCCTAGAATAACAGCATCTGCATTAAATCTATTATAATTTTTAATCGCCACTATCAGGCCTAATACAGGCCATATAATGCTAATGAAGATGGATTTTCTTTTGGCGCTTTTGATTTGTTTCATTCAGTCAAATCTAAAAACTTTTGTACAACATTTTCAATATTATACTGCTGTAAGTCATTTAACATAAATTGATTTGCATAATCACCAGATAGAAACTCGTCAATCAAATCAGTTTCGGGATTGAAGGGATTAATATTTAAAATAGGTCTTTTAGCTAGACTATAGTCAATTAATTTACTTGGTGAAGCTGTTGTAGACACATTATCCAGATTAACCAAAAAATCCATTACACTAAGCTTGATAAGAAGTTCGCTTCGAGGAATACCATTATGTAAAATCAACCTACCACTAGATCTATCGGCCAAATCCTTTAAACTATTCGCTTGTTTGGAAAACACGTGAAATTCAAAATTCAAATCTAATGTCAATAAATATTCAATGAAATTGAGTGGATTTCGAATTCCCTTAAGAGAGATTGAACCAGCGTAGGCAAATTTGATTTTGCTAGGATTTTTTATGTACTCCCCCAGTTCTATTCCCTTAAAACTAAAACCTTGTGGAACTACCTTAAGCTTATTTTGGTATTTTTTGTTATATGCTTCTATGGCTCCGTGTGTAGGGACTGTAACATAATTTGCGTATTTCAAAAAGCTATTTTCTAAAGCTTTAAAATAAAAGGGAGGAGCTATGCTCTCCAATTTATTTCCAACAAAAGGATCACCACAGTCTGCTATCCAAGTTTTTGCAATTGGTTTTTTTGACTGGATTTTGGCTACTGCCCAATGATTTTCGTGCGGGACTGCAATACTCAATACTAGATCATATTTTTTATTTATCCTTTTGAGGTACTTAGGCAACTTAAAGTAAATTTCAATATTAGGGTATTCAAACAGTAAAAATAACAAACGCCCAAATTTACGATTCCAATCTCCTAGGATTTTGGATTTTACAAAAGGCTGCCAATTTAAAGGCCCGAAAAACTCCAATTTAATATTGTTCTCATCCGCAAAGGCCATACCTTTTTGTGTTTTACTATTATGTGGTAAAAGCAAGGTTACTTTATGACCCTTACAAGCCATTTCCCTAGCCAGTTCAGTAGTTCTAAAAGAACGTGGGGAATTTATAGGGAAAAAAGAACGGGATATAATAAGGATTTTTTTACTTTTCAATTTAAGAATGTCTTCAAGTTCTTTACTAATTTCGATTGGTTAATATCATTTTGCAGAAGATAACGATTATGATTAATTTCGATATTTGTTAAGCCTAACAAATCGTTATGAGAGTTTAAATCTTCAGTAATTTCATAAATATGGCATCCTAAAGCTTTAAGATATAGGTATGCAGAATTTTCTTTATTCAAAAAAACTTTAGCTCCTAGATAAACAGCACTTATAATATTTCCAACGGCTTGTTGTCGATAATGATTCATAATTACAACGTTACAAGTTTGCATCAATTTTGTGTAATCACTAAGAGGCATAAAATCTAATATAGGATAAAAGTTATCTTTTAAGAGATTTTGCCCTTTAGAAACAAGTTGTTTACTTAGTATGGGGTCACCATAGCTTAATGGAACTATCAATTTCTTATCTTCTAAGTCGAATGTTTTTAAATGTTCGAATACTTCTAAATGATTATTGGAGTATGAGCTGGAGTTTCCAATTAAAATATTATTACCTAATTTAACTTTCGAATCTACTTGATCCATAAAATATTCAAATGGATAATACCCAAATTTCAAGTAGTTAATGGGTTTAATCAAAATTTCATTTTTAAAAAAAACTTCTATTTCTTCTTTATATAAAATAGCAATGTTTTCAATTTTTTGTATCGCTTGTTTATTTAAAAGTTGAACCTCTTCTTTTGACTTAGATTTGCCATATCTAAAACTATTAAATTTCATTTTTAAAAAATCCTTTAAACTAAATTTAGAATTTTTTTCAAATAAATTTTTTGTTTTCTCACCAAGAATATTCTTTGCATATAAGTAACGATTGCCATAAATCTCGGCCCCCCAAATCACATATAATATCTTAATATTTTTATTTTTGAGAATAAATTCCGCCCAGACATCATTCATGCCATGGATAATAACCCAATCGGCATTTTTAGCAATTCTTTTATAAAAATCAAGAACTTGAGAGTTCTTTACTATTTCTTGAGTAATATATTTTTGATGAACATAACGAGTTTTAGGATTTGCGGGAGATTTTAGTAGATAAAGTCTATTTTGACTTGGAAATGCCAATTCGAAGGTTGACATAGCTCCATTTATAAATTTTTCATCTGTAGTAAAATGTTTAATCCTCATTTTTGAATTTAAATATTTTGATGGTTTTTTTTAAACTTTAGTAAAATTATTTTATTCTTTGTTATTTCTTAACGGCTTCTTTTATTAATTTCAAATATTCCTCTAAAGATGATTTTTTAAAAATAATAAACATTCCAAGCCATAAGAGCGTTACATAAAAAAGAATTATAATTAAATTTATAAGATTTGTAAACTCTAAATATTTCAGTATTGACCCTATTCCATAATGTCCGATTCCTAATACAACCATATAATTTACTAATATAAACCAGACATTCTTAGTTAAAGTGAGAAATTTGATTTGTAAAATATTTTCTACTAAATACCAGTTAATTAGCATTAATAGAACATTTGAAATTAAGTATATAAGTGCTACTGAAATTAAATTATATTGACTAGAAAAATAAAAACCAATTACATAAACAGCACTATTAAACATATTGATTTTAAATGCTAAATCGGTTCTATTTTTAACTAAAAATATATTTCCATTTAGGGTAGCTAGAGATTGTAATGCTCCCACACTTGCTAAAATCTGAAGTATCGGTATCATTTCTGACCATTCATCGCCCAAAATTAAATTCACAAAATCTTTAGCCCCTAAAGCCAGCATTGCCATTAATGGAAAAGTGACAAATGCAATTGCCCTTGTTATTTTTAAAAAAATACTAGTTACTCGCTGACTATCATCCTGTATTAAAGATAAAGATGGAAATAAAACACTAGAAAGCACTCCGCTTATACGACCAACTGGAAGCATCATAATAGAATAAGACCTAGAATATATTCCCAATAATTCAGCTCCTAAAAATTTTCCTATAAAGAAATTGTCTGCATTTCTAGACCAATAGTTTATAGAACCCATACCAACTAAAGGCAGACTAAAGTTTATATGTGGCTTTAAAGTTTTTTTATCCCAAAACAATTTGGGCTTGTAATTAGATAGAATATAAAAAGCCACGGAGCTTAAAAATGCGGCTGTAATTTGTTGAATGACCAAAGCCCATACACCAAAGCCTGAATAGGCCAAAAAAAGTGCAATTACCCCTGAAATAACTACAGCTATAGTATGTACTTGAAAAATGAGTTTAAATTTCATTTTCTTTTTAGCCAAACTCATTTGAACGGAAGAAAAAGATTGAAGTATGAACAAAAAAGAAAGTGATAGACTTATTTCAAATAATAGTGGTTCATCGTAATATTTTGCAATAACAGGTGATAAAACTATCAATAATATGGTTAAAAACAACCCTAAACCTACCGTAGTCCAGTATATCGTGTCTATTTCTTTTTTCTCTATTTCCTTTTTTTGAATGAGCGAACTTCCTAGTCCAAAGTCTTTAAAAACACTTAAAAAGCCACTGAAAACCGTAACCATTCCAAGCAAACCAAATTCTCTTGGGACGATTATGCTCATCAGCAAAATACCAAGACCGAAGGTTACACCTTGCGAAATAACCTGATCGAGTACCGTCCATTTTATTCCAGAAATCGTATCTTTTTTGTGCTTACCTTTATCTACCACTAGTTGTTATACCTCTTTCTATTATTATAGTAGAATATGATTTTGCTTATGATCAAATCCTGCTGCTGCATTGACAGTTCTGGGAAAAATGGAAGACGTACTAAGCTATCGGAATATCGATCTGACTGATATAATTCCTGGCCTTGATAACTATCTTCGAAAAACTTACTTTTATGTAGGGACAAATAATGAAATACTGCTAATATACCTTCTTCTTTTAAAAATTTTAGAAGAGAGCTTCTTTCTTCGATATTCTTACAAATTATGTAGTACATATGGGCATTATTAGAAGCAAAATGAGGTATAAATGGTAGTCCAATTCCATATTTCTTATCCAATATGCCTCTAAATGCATTATCATAATTTTCCCAGATCAACTTCCGTTTATCTTGTATACTATCTAGGTTCTCTAATTGAGCATATAAATAGGCGGCTATTATATCTGAAGGTAAAAAGGAGCTGCCAATATCCACCCATCCGTATTTATCAACTTCGCCTCTAAAGAAAGCACTTCTGTTGGTCCCTTTTTCTCTTATGATTTCTGCTCGTCCTTCAAAACGCTTATCATTGATAACGAGCATACCACCCTCACCAGAAATAATATTTTTTGTTTCGTGGAATGAAAATGCGGCAAGATGACCAATAGAACCAAGCTTTTGTTTTTCTCCATTTTTATTGGTGTAAAAACTATCAATTGATTGTGCAGCATCCTCTACAACGAATAGATTGTATTTATTTGCAAGTTCCATGATTTTATCCATATCACAAGCTACCCCTGCATAGTGAACAGGAACGATTACTTTTGTTTGCGGTGTGATGAGCTCCTCAATTGTACTTTCGTCTATCCCAGGATGGTCTTTCCTACTATCTGCAAAAATTATTTTTGCACCACGAAGAACAAAAGCATTGGATGTAGAAACAAAGGTGTAAGAAGGCATAATAACTTCATCCCCTGGCTGGATATCTACTAAAATAGCAGCCATCTCCAAAGCATCTGTACAAGACGTAGTTAATAAAACTTTTTCAAAGCTCATTTCTTCCTCAAAAAAGCGATGGCACTTTTTGGTAAACATTCCATCTCCTGAAATTTTACCGGACTTTATAGATTCTGATATATATTGAGTTTCCTTCCCAGAAAAATAAGGTTTGTTGAATGGTATCATAGTCTAGCTATTAAAAGGAGTAAATTTACCTTTTTCTGGAAGCAAATATTTCATGAACTTCACTTCATCAATTGTGCCTTTTTTGGTATATGTTCTTGAACTTACATCGAAATATGTTATTTTGTTATCAAATTTAAAATCATCTGTTGTGGTAACTATTTGGATATTCTTCCTTTCTAATTCTACTTCTAAAAGATAACTATTCATTTTTTTATTTTTCAGTTCCGTTGATACTGATTCGAATTGTTCCCCTATTTTATCAGTAATATCTTTTGCTGGAGTTCCAGCGTATATATGGTTTTTAATCATGTTTTTAGTAATAACAGAACCGACCATTGCCATAGATTTATCTTCTGCTATTATAGGAGTTACAATGCAATGCCCTACAAACCAAACATCGTTGCCGATTTTTAAAGATTCTTCACTTAAAAACCTACACCCTTCTAATGTGTCTCCATATTTAATGTGTGACCATAGTTGAGAATGAGCTCCGATACCACAATTATTTCCAATTATCGCCCCTCCTATAGTGTCGATTATACAGTATTGTCCAATCCAAGCATTATGTCCAATTTTACAAGGCTTATATCCATGAATGTTTGTATTGTGATGGATTTTAGAATAATCACCTATTTCAAAATCATCACAGATAATTTGAACATTTTTTCCAACATAACAATGATCGCCTATTTTTATACTTTGGGCCGCCCCATTTATCCCTTTTATTGATGCCGATTCTTCAATAAATGAACCTTCTCCTATTTCTAGACGCAAAGCCTCTATATTTTTAAATTTAGTTTTCATTCTAGTTAAAGTATTTTGTAATGTTTTAAGAATTATCTCAGGTTTTAAACTAATTTACTTAATCATAGTAATTTCCTTTAAATTGCCCCACTGCTTTTTTAATCTCTTTAGATTCTAACCATGCTATTTCTTCTAAACAAGCAATTTTCAACCCTGTTCTTTTCTCAATCGCTTTCACAAACTCAGTTGCTTCCGTCAATTCTTCATTTGTTTCGTTGTCTGACCAAGCAAAACCTCCACTAAGGATTTGAAGTTTTAAATTGTTTCATCTAGATAAGCTTGATTTACAAAAGTGATTTCTAATTCCTTACGATGAGATGGTTTTACATTTTTAGCGATTTCAACAACAGAATTAGGATAAAAATAAAGTCCAACAAAAGCATAATTAGATTTTGGTTATTGCCTTCTTTTTATGGATAAATCATAGACTTAAGTTTGTATAGAAGTGCTTTAATGTGAGTTTATTTGAGCATACCACTCAACACTTCCACAATCCGTTCAGCGGCTTTGCCATCCCATTTTTCGGGAATTTGGCCTTGTTTCCAGTGACCAGCGATGAGTTTTTCTAAAGCAGGTTTTATTCTTTTAGGGGCCGTGCCAATAAGCTCATTGGTACCTATATCTATCGTTTCCGGGCGCTCGGTGTTGTCCCGTAGCGTAATGCAGGGGACGTTCATCACCGTGGTTTCTTCGGTAATCCCACCAGAGTCGGTTAACACGCCTTTGGCATGCTTTACCAAGTAATTAAATTCTAGGTATCCTAAAGGTTCTACCAGATGGATGTTTTTCATGAGGATTCCTGCTTTTTCCAAAATGCCCTTGGTCCGAGGATGGATTGGAAACACCACCGGCATCCCTTGCGTGTTATCATCGATGCTTTGGATAAATTCCTTTAGTTTATGTTCTTCATCTACGTTGGCAGGTCGGTGCATGGTCATCACCAGGTAGTTTTTTTCTTGTAAACCCAGCACCTTCCAAACCTCGGGTTGCTGTAGTCGGCTTTCGTTAGCGCGTAAGGTATCGATCATCACATTCCCGGTAAAGAAAATCTGTTCCTGGCGGTGTCCTTCTCTTAAAAGGTTGTCTCCCGCCAAAGTGGAGGTCGTAAAGAAATAGTCGGCTATGCTATCGGTGAGCATACGGTTTATTTCTTCGGGCATGCTTCTATCCCAAGACCGGATGCCCGCTTCGACGTGTGCTACGTTTACGCCTAACTTTTTCGCCACAATACTACAAGCCATGGTAGAGGTGACATCGCCCACCACCATCACCAAATCGGTAGGATGGGCTAGTAATTCCTTTTCGAAGGCCAACATAATCGAAGCGGTTTGCTCGGCTTGAGAGCCGCTTCCACACTCCAAGTTAACGTCGGGATGCGGGATGTTAAGTTGTCTAAAAAAAGTCTCACTCATCTTTTCATCATAATGCTGACCTGTATGCACTAAACGACAAGTGATGGAGCTGTTTGACTTTTGAATAGCATGAAGGATGGGCGCGATTTTCATAAAATTGGGTCTCGCCCCAGCGATAAGTGTGATGTTCATTGTTTTGGTTTTGTTATTTCGGGTTGTTCTATTTCGGGTTACGGGTTTTTTTATTTCGGGTTTTTCTATTTCGGGTTGTTTTATTCAGGGTTTCGGGTTTTTTTATTCCGGGTTTGTCAACTCGCCAACTCGGAACCCGCTAACTCGGAACCCGCTAACTCGGAACGCATCAACTCGCCAACTCGCCAACGCGGAACGCGTTAACCCGCCAACCCGAGAACCCGCAAACCTAAGAACTATATTTACTCGGTGGTTCAGTGAACTTTTTCCCTTTATAAGGCGAGGTTTTCAAGTAATTCATCAAAGCCCCTAGTTGATTAGCTATTGTATTGGTCTTTTCTTTTAGCTCGTTAAATTCATTTTGATTAATTATTTCGATATCTAAAGCGCGATACAGTTGTGAAATGAGCTCACCTGCACTGCCTTTAGAATAGGATAGAAAATTTTTAAACTCCTTGTTCCCGTCGCGTTCAAAACCTTCCGCAATATTATCCATAATACTCCCGCTTGTCTTAAACAAGTGATTTATAAGAAAGCCTCTGTTCTGATCTTGTCGTTTTGATAAAATTTCAAACATCCTTTTGTTTAAACTTCTACTGGCCTGCCAAACTTTAAGATCCTCGAAGGTTGTGATTGTTGCCATTTCTTTTGGGTTTGTTATTTCGGGTTGTTTTATTTCGGGTTACGGGTTTTGTTATTCCGGGTTGTACTATTTCGGGTTTTGCTATTCCGGGTTTTTCTATTTCGGGTTTTGTTATTCCGGGTTACGGGTTTTGTTATTCCGGGTTGTTCTATTTCGGGTTTCGGGTTTTTTTATTTCGGGTTTGTCAACTCGCCAACTCGGAACCCCTCAACTCGGAACCCGCCAACCCGCCAACTCGTCAACTCGGAACCCGCTAACTCGGAACCCGTCAACCCGCCAACTCGCCAACGCGGAACGCGTCAACCCGCCAACTCGGAACCCGCCAGCTCGAAACCCGCCAGCTCGGAACCCGTCAACTCGAGAACCCGCCAACTCGCAAACGCGGAACGCGTCAACCCGCCAACTCGGAACGCGTCAACCAACTTAAGGATTAGAAACGGCTTCGCCTTGGTGAGTCCCATAGTAAGGTCACCGCAGCGCATTTTTAAACCTCTAAGATACGCTCACAAGAGTTTACTCATCCAATAATTTAGGCAGTTTAGCACAGGATTGATATAGAGAAGATAGGATGAGTTTTCTCGTTAAGGCTATCCATAGATTTTGCAATTACAAAGTAGGTGAGTTTCTTAAATAAAACCAAAGGTTTTGGGAGTTATTTTTGGTGTAATTGTATAATCGTGTATTCGTGTGATGGTGGAGTGGTGTTTTCGTGTATTCGTGTATTCGTCTAGTGGTGTAATGGTGTAGTAGGATAGTTGGAAGTTGGTAGTCTGTAGTCAAATGGTCGAGAGTGATCTCCGATGTGCTGCTAAGGGGAATTATTTCAAAATTCAAATCTCAAATTTACTATCTCAAAATTTAAAATGTTTTCGTGTATTCGTGTATTCGTCTAGTGGTGTAATGGTGTAGTAGGATAGTTGGAAGTTGGTAGTCTGTAGTCAAATGGTCGAGAGTGATCCCCGATGTGGTGCTAAGGGGAATGATTCTAATTGAATATTAAAATAAGCTATCCATTGTTATTTATTCATATAAATTATTTGCACTTAGGCAGTGCGTTTTATTTAATAATTTGCACTATTGTAGTGCGTATTTAGCCATTAGCTTGTTGCCTTTTTTAATTCCGTGCAAGGTGATAGCCGCGATGCAGAGTCTCTCCCATTCCGTGCAAGCGATAGCGAGATGCGGAATCTTTATAATTGATGTAATTAGGCTTTAAGTAATTTCTTGTTTAAGCCCTAGATAAAATTACTTTCTTTTCTTTTTTGCATCGCCCAAAAAAGAAACAAATCCCCAAAGCTTTGGGGACTAGGCTTATTTTTATGTCTTAGAAAACTACAAAAGCGGTTCCTCCACGCAAAGCCAACCGTTTCACTAGGGCATTGCTCCTCCTCCTTGCTTCACCACTTTCTTGTTTTTTAGCATCCATAAAAAGTAGACCGGTTTTAAGATTTGAGGTGAATTAAAAGATGTAGTTTTTAAGAACTCCCTTTAGGGTTGGGGTAAAAATCGGTTTCTGTTGACGGTTTTTCGTGGAATCGTATAGTCGTATAGTCGGATAGTCGTGTAGTCGAGTAGTCGGTGAACTGGTGGACTGGTTTAGTCGGTTGTCGGTTTTCTGTTGACGGTTTTTCGTGTAGTCGTTTAGTAGAATAGTGGTGTAATGGTGTAGTCGGTTGTCGGTTTTCTGTTAACCGTTATTCGTATAATTGAATAATAGTGTAGTGGTGTAATCGGTGGACTGGTGGACTGGTTTAGTCGGTTGTCGGTTTTCTGTTGACGGTTTTCGTATAATTGAATAATAGTTTAGTGGTGTAATCGTGTTGTCGAATGGTCATGGGTCGTGGGTCGAAGAGTCAAGATAGATAATTTTGAATTGAGAATTTTTAATTCTAAGTAACTGTAGCTTCGATACGATCCCAACCAAAATGTCGGGATCACTCAGCCACCGGTTTAAGATGGTCATTGAGTGTTTTGATGATAATCAAAATGTATCGAAATGACGTTGGTTCTTCTTTTACTTATTAGTTCACCTTTGATTATTTTTCTAGATCTTGAGAATTTCGATATGATTAAAGCTTTCATTACTTTTTTAGTTCACCCTCGATGTTATTGTTTTAAGTGTTCATGAATCTCGCACCTCGATTTCCATCGCCGTAAAAAGTAACCAAAAAGGTCTAGGCTTATTTCTATGTCTTTAAAAACTACAAAAGTGTCTCCTCCACGCAACGCCAACCGTTTCACTAGGGCATTGCTCCTCCTCCTTGCTTCACCACTTTCTTGTTTTTTAGCATCCATAAAAAGTAGGCCGGTTTTAAGATTTGAGGTGAATTAAAAGATGTAGTTTTTAAGAACTCCCTTTAGGTTTGGGGTAAAAATCGGTTTCTGTTGACGGTTTTTCGTGGAATCGGATAGTCGTCTAATGGTGTATCCGTATAGTAAATGGCCTAAAGTCAAAGGGTCGAGGAGTCGAGAGAATAGCTTTGTTAGGGAACTAGTCAACTGGTTGACTGGTCAATCCTATACAGGACTCTACACTCTACAAATCGAAAACCATCAACTGACAACTGTCAACTGATAACAGACAACCAATCCCCATTAAACTTTTTACTAGAAATCCAGTCCTAAAATAAATTCAACTCATGAAATACATCTTACTTCTTGTTTTTGCACTTAGTCTTCAACTAGGTCTTGCACAGGACAAAAGCACCAAAGATTTAGATTCTATCCTTCAGACCATGCCCAAAAGTGAAGGGCTCATCTCTACTTACTTTGAAGATGATAAACTCTACTTTAAGTTTCCAGAAGAAGTTCTCGAAAAAGATCTGCTCATGGTGACTCGCCTTAAGCAACTGCCAGCTAATTATTCGGCTTACAGGAATGCGGGATCAAAGACTTCAGAACAAATGATCCACTTTGTAAAAGTGGGGAAGTCGATCGATTTGGTTCAGGTGCTGACTACCAATGTGGCTGATGAGGAAGATCCTATCAGCCTAAGTGTGGCACAAAATAACCTCAACCCTATTTTAGCTTCTTTTCCTATTAAATCTGATGAAGGCAAAGACATCGTGATCGAAGTTTCATCATTCTTCAATGCCGATTCGCCTTCCTTCAACATCATCCCAGACGGATTAAAATCAGAATATAAAATTGGAAAGGCCGATGATAAGCGAAGTCGGATCAATACGGTGAAAAGTTTTCCTCAAAATACCGAAATCACCCACACGCTTACCTTCCCTACCAGTAAGCCACCCCGCGGTAATTCTACCAATACCTTTACCTTTCAAATCAACCATTCCATTATTGCTTTACCCGAAAATCCAATGCAGGTCCGGTATGAAGACTCACGTGTAGGTTGGTTTGGTTTAAGAAAATACAATTATAGCTCGGATGCCTTAAAATCCGATGAGCTAAGATTGATTCGTCGCTGGAGACTGGAACCCAAAGACGAAAAGGCGTATGCCAAAGGTAAATTGACGGAGCCCATAAAACCTATCGTTTACTACTTAGATCCAGCGACTCCAAAAAAATGGAGAAAGTACTTTATTCAAGGTATCGAAGATTGGAACTCTGCGTTTGAAAAGGCAGGCTTCAAAAATGCCATCCAGGCGAAAGTTGCACCAACAGAAAAGGAAGACCCTAATTTTAGTCCGGAAGATGTTCGTTTTTCAACCGTTAGATACGTCGCTTCCACCACTCGTAATGCAGTGGGACCTAGTGTGTCGGATCCAAGAACGGGAGAGATTATCGAGTCAGACATCATCTGGTATCACAATCACCTAAGGTCTTATCGTAACCGCTATTTACTAGAAACCGGTGCTGCTAATCCAAAGGCCAGAAGCCTAGATACGCCAGAAGAAGAAATTGGGGAGATGATGCGCCGCGTCATTTCACACGAAATTGGTCACGCCCTTGGCTTACCCCACAACATGAAGGCCAGTTCTGCTTACGATGTGGAATCTTTGAGATCGGGAGAATTCACTCAAAAGATGGGAATCGCCGCTACAATTATGGATTATGCCCGCTATAACTATGTGGCGCAACCTGGCGATAAAAACATACGTTTTGTGAGGCAACTCGGGCCTTATGATGATTATGCCATTGAATGGGGTTACCGGTATTTCCCAAACAGCTCTGCTGAGGAAGACAAAGATATTTTGAAAAAATTTGTAGATCAGCGCAGCACAGATCCGCTGTACATGTTTGGGGGCAGAGGAAATGATCCCGATGCCAAAACCGAAGACATCGGTAATAATTCTGTTAAAGCAAGTACTTACGGATTGAGCAATCTGAAAATTGTCGCCAAAAATCTCGACTCCTGGACAACGACTGCAGGTCAGAATTATGAGGATTTGGAAGAGCTATACGGCGAAATGCTTGGAGTATACAGACGCTACATTTACCATGTGGTTTCCATTGTTGGTGGCGTTAATGAGACGCTGCTACATAAAGGTCAGGAAGGGATTCCTTACCAGGTGGTCAATACAACTGAACAGGAAAATGCCTTGAAATTCATCAGTGATCACGTATGGACACCTCAATACTGGCTGGTAGATGAGGCCCTGGTCTCCAAGTTTGCCAAAGGCGGAAAACTGGAAAGTCTGATCAACATGAACAAAAGAGTCCTCAATCGTCTAACGAATGCCAAGCGCCTCAATATGATGTGGGATACCCATTCTACCCTACCGGGCGAAGGTTTATCTCCTCAGGAGCTTCTTGATGCCCTGGTAAAAGATATCTTGACGTCCAGAACTACACCAGACCAAGTAGAACGGGAGTTACAGAAGCATTTGGTGCATCAGCTTATTGAATTGGAAAAGGACAAAGACCTAGCTCTCGAGCTGAAAGGACATAGTCTGGCACTTCAAAATGGGGTGTTATCCAATTTAAAAACTGAAATGAATACCAGTGACCAGACTTTAAAAGCGCACTATACTTATATGGTGAAGATGCTTGAAAAGGCTATGGAAGTTGGTGACTAGTAATTCGTGATCCCCTTAACGCCAAACGGGGGGACTTATAAGGTTAGATGAAAATAAAGCAAAACTAAAAAGTACGGTTCGACCGTAACACATGTACGGTCGAACCGTAACTCAAAGTCATTTCTAAAAATGATATTTGCGTAACTCAACCAAAGGTTAGTCAAAATTTCATCTGATTTTGAGACCGTTCCAAAGAAAAGCAGGGCCTTCAAGCCTTGCTTTTTTATTTATGGGCTGTTTGGTTTCTTTCTTCTGAATTTGAGCAGAGAAAGATTTGTGCTTTTAGACATTCAGCTTAAGGATTAAATTAACTTGAAGCTCCGTCCGGGGTTAAAAGTTTTATCTGAAGGAATTAATATTAGACTTACGGTTTAGACACTCTAAAAATGAGTGAGAAAGATGTCAGGGCGCTGCCCCTTCAAATGAATAGTCGTGAGTCGTGAGTCGTGAGTCGTGAGTCGTGAGTCGTGAGTCGTGAGTCGTGAGTCGTGAGTCGTGAGTCGTGAGTCGTGAGTCGAATATAATACAATCTTTATATTTCAAAATTCTTATTTCAAATTTGGCATTTCAAAATTATTTTGATGTCTGGAAAGTGGTGACTGGTGGAATCAGTTTTTTGTTGACCGTTTTCGGTTTAGCGTTTTTATTAGATTGGTGTAATCGTTTATTCGTGTAGTGGAATAATCGGAAATCAAAGAGCCAAGGATTAGCAAGTGATTAATTTTAAATTTCATAAACAACTCATAAACTCACGAACTCAATAACTATTAAAAGAAACTTTAGCCCTGACATCTTAAAATTGGATTTACTGGTAGATTGGTTCACTAGTGGACTGGTGGACTGGTGGAATGGTGGACTGGTAATTTAAAATTCTTAATTATCGAAATCCTGATTTTCGTCAGTGGACATAACTTAATTCTGTTGCATCTTTATAACAAATTCAAAATCAGAAGCCATGAAAACGACTCCCATTCAAAAAATAATGACCCAAAACTTAGTAAAATTAAATCTTGAGGACACACTTACCAAAGCAGAATCCTTGTTTAAAAGTCACAAGATCCGACACCTCCCTGTGGTCAACGGGGATAAAATTGTAGGTATGCTGAGTTATAATGACCTCCTACGCATTTCCTTTGCCGATGCGACAGACGATGATGGCGACACCGTAGAAACTACAGTGTACGACATGTTTACCCTTGAGCAAGTGATGTCTAAGCAAGTGTCTTTTGTCAATGCTTCCGACCCAATTGAAGTCGCAGCTGAGCTATTTATCACTAAAGATTTCCATGCACTACCAGTTTTGGAAAATGATAAATTGGTGGGTATTGTCACCACAACCGATATGATACGATTTTATAATACGAAGTGTAAATAGCGGTCTTCTGTCTTCGGTTTTCAGTAGTCAGTTTTCAGTAGTCGGTTTTTTTGACTGTTTTCGGATGACTATCTAGCGTTATTCATGTAGTCGTATAGTCGTGTAATGGTATAGTCGGAAGTCAAGGAGTCACGAGACCAGTACTGGAAACTAACTAAAAGTTTTTACTTCGCAGTGTCTGGCTGCATGAAATTCTTGGGGTTTTAAACAAGAAGAGATTCTTCAGTCGCTAAAAAAGCTTCTTTAGAATGACAGTTTTTATTTAAAATAATGCCTTCATTCTTTTTTTGCATCGCCCAAAAAAAGAATCAAAAAAAGTCTAGGCTTATTTTTATGTCTTTGAAAACTATAAAAGTGTCTCCTCGACGCAATGCCAACCGTTTCACTAGGGCATTGCTCCTCTTCCTGTCTTCTCCACTTTCTTGTTTTCACACATCCATAAAAAATAGGCCGGTTTCTGATTCCCGTATTTAAAACTAATATTTTTAGTTGATCTTTAAGCCTGCAAGACAAAACCATTCAGATGAGTTTTTGATCTGAATCAAAAGTATCAAAATGATTTTAGTATTTTTATTATACAAAGATTCTTCTGTCGCCAAAAAAGCTCCTTTAGAATGACACTCCACTCAATTTAAAATTATGAATTAAAAATTCTTAATTAATTTCTAACTGCTAAAAGGTTTGATTACTGTATTACGGCTTAGCCAAAGAGTTCCGGTGTTATCGTGAAATAGAGGTTTTTCACTTCGCTATCGCGTTGGTCAGAATGACAAAAGCCTAGCTGATTAATCAGCTAGGCTTTTGGTTTGGGATTTGTAATTTGTTACTTAACCATCAGCTTCACTGACTGACTGGCTTTTCCATCGGAAAGATTCAAGATATACACCCCGGAAGCTAATTCCTTATTTAAGTTGACTTCAACATTAGGAGCGTTCTCTATAGTTTGATCGACAATTAATCTTCCTTGAAGATCAAATAATTTAAGACTTAAGACTTGTCCATCAAAGGCTTGTTGATGAGAAATACTAAAGCTATTTCCTCTTACTGGATTTGGATACACCACCATAGAAGAGTTGAAAACGACATCTTCTGTGCCTAAGCTCACTTCTTCAAATTTGATCACAAATCTATCTGTTGCTTTAGATTCTGGTATAGAAGGGTCAAGGTTAAAGGACACAGAAGTTGCTATGTCGGTTGGTAGTTCTGTACTAGACTCTAAATATCTATCGTATAAATACGCCTTGGTGTTCACTAGATTTTCTGGTTCAACGACCAAGCGATAGGCTAAAAGCTTAGAATTTCCAAAATATAACGGAACACTATCTTGAGCAGTTGGCATCGCTCGAGATTCTATGGACATATAGTTTGGGTTTCTATCGATAGCAAAAGACTCTTCATAGTTCCAAAATTTGGTAGCATCTAAAGTGTCTTTAGCATTATTTCCTCCATTTCTGAATTTCACCCTCACTGCATCTATAACTGCATTACCATTAGTTAAAATATCTTCATTAAGATTAATGTTCATATTGGTGAACTCTTCTGGCTCACTAAAGGTGGTGTTATTGCCCGTTGTCGTTGTTTTATAACTTTCTCTGAATATGACTATTGGACTTCCAGCAGCAGATACTGTTTCCACAAAAAAGGCTTGATTTGGTTCTAAAAACAGATTAGCACCAGAGTCAGGAGTAGATGTCCCATCGCTTAAGTCTACAGTAGCGTAACTACCAATAGTCCCAATAGTAGGATCATAAATATAGAAAAATTGAGAACTTACAGCATTTGCATTATCAGAATTTAGCAAACTTGCCATATCAACCTTAGCTTGGTAAGGGTTCCCTATCAAGGAAAATCCATTTACTGTTGAGGATAAGTTAGGAGCAGGTTTAGAGCCTACCACCAATTTTCCAGTTGTTCTTAGAGTGGTTGCTGGACCAACAGCAGTGTTGGAGTTTAGCGTGGTCGATCTATCTCCTCTAATCAGTATGGCATAGGCATCTCCAGCGTTAAAAGTTTTACTGCTGGTATTTGGGATTGAGTTCCATTCAACGTCAGAAGAATTCCACTCGAACATAGAGGGGTTTCCTGTTTCAGTTGCATCAAAGCCATTAGCTCCAGTGGTTGACCCCGTGATATGAGTTCCAAAACCTGAATTTGGATCTAAATTATTTGTATCTCCAGTTTGAGTATTGTTGGTGCCTTCTTGCCAATTGTCTCTTATAGTTGGTTTTGGTGATTGGAAAGTATTAACAGGAGAGGATAAATATCTAAAAGCCCTATTACTCTTAGGAATAAACCGATGTATTTCAAAATTGTTCCCTACTAACTCCCTGTTTTCAGAATCAAACTCTCCCAAAGCAGCTGTTCGAGATGCTGTACTACTGAAAATCACTTTTCCAAAATTGGCAAAATCTCCATTCAAAGTCACAGCCCCTTGAAAAATTAAAGTTGCCCCTGCTCTTACGACAACATCTGAGATAGTGTTATCTTCAGTTAGTGTTGTAATTCCAGATTCAACGAAAATACTCTTCCCTGGATTAACGCCTAAATCAACGTTTTCTGGTGAGTCTCCTATTCCTGTAGTCCAATCACCAGCATAAACGAAGTCATTATCTCCAACTCCAGGAGTACGCTCTTCAATAGTAGCAGGTACGTCTTTTGTCCACTCTCCAGCTTCATCATAGACGGGGTTGGATACTCTCACAGTTGGGATGTTTCTATAAAAACGACCAGTACCATAATCAGCTGGTTTAGGATCTCCAGGAATTCCGTGAACATCTACTAGGGATTCAAGAGTATTCTGTATTGATAAATAATACGAATCCTCACCGTTAGACGTAATGACACTAGGAGATACAAGATCTGGGCTCACTCCATTATAAATTCCTTCAAAGGTTGTTGCATCTGAAAAACTCACGACATAATAGGACTTAGGAGCTAAAATCCCCGTCAATTGAACACTATTTACTGAAGTGGCATTATGAAGATAGTAAGAGGTGGCAGAAAAATCTATTGGCTCAACCCCCATATTAAATAATTCTACAAATCTTTGATCTGCATTAGGACTACCAGAGGAAAAAGGACCAGCAACTTCAGAAATGAGTAGAACGTCTTCAAAGACAATATTAAATTCACTACTTAATACATCGGTAAAGCCTGTTGCGGCTGCAGTTAACCTAAGTCCAAATCCCAAAGCAGAATGTTGAATAGTATTAAAGTTGGCATAACCAAGCGAAGAGCTTATGTTTCTTGATATATCCCCACCAACAAGAGTTCCATCAGATGAAATTGTAATGCTTATAGTGTCATCTAGATCTCTATTTCCATTGCTATCTAAATTTACAACTCTTACAGAAGGGGCCATGCTTATATTAATGACCGTTGTCGTTGGCTGAACTAAAAATTCTAACACACTACCTACAACATCAATAGTAAATAAGCCACCTTCAAAAGCTGTGATATCACTAGAAAAAATAGACCCATCGCTATTAGCTATTTGATTCTCATTACCATCTGCGATGGCAAACTGAATAATTTCTTGATCAGTAATCCCTGTGCCGCTAAGAAATACACTTAGCGTATAGGTTTTGGTTGTACCATTACCAACTTCCATAACAGAATCAGGATCATTGGTAATATCAATAAGAATTTCTCCTGGATTAATAGTTAAACTCCGGTCTGCTTCGTTGAGCGTAGTTGTCCCTTCAGAAATCGAAATACCTCCAATCACTTCCGTCCAGTCGGTTGTGTTATTTGGACCCGGCACAAATCTTAATCTAGTGATATTGGTTGGTAAATTGTCGAAATTTCCTGAATCCACTACATCGAAACTAAAAACGTTTACAGAATTTGCTGAATTATCATTCACATCTGCAATGATAGTTGCATCAGGCAGTTGTCCACTTCCGGGTGCCGTAATATCGGTATCTCTAGCATTGGAATCGCCAGTTAGTTTTACATTATCCAAACCTGAAAAACCAACCGCACCATCATTTTGTATAAAATATTGGAAAGAGACTTCAGAAACTGTGTCAGGCACAGGTATGGTTTGTGTTCCTGAACCATCTTGAGTTGCACTCCCTTCAAATAAAGTAACTCTAGTTTGAGCCACTCCATCAAAAGTTACTTGATACTCTATTCGATCTCCTGAAACATTATATCCTACAACCTCCCAGTCAAAGCTAAGATTAACCCCTGTATATCCAGAAATATCAACAGTCACAAAATCTAAGGAGGCAAATCCAGGCGTACCACTTGGAGAATTTAAATCGTTTTCTCCAAAAATATTATTTATAAAATTCGGGTTTTCAAGTCGAGAAGCATCTGCGATATTGATCACTCCAAAGAAATCAGTCCCCCATCCATCATCAAATGGTGGAATACTGGTGGTATATACCCATTCTGGTTGCGTCCCATCAAAATCTTGAATAGCAATCACAGGTATACCTACGTTAAAAGGATTACTTATAATTGAAAATGGGCTAATGCTGGTGTCTGCAGTTTCAGCAGTCAAGGTAAGCCCTGTAGCTGTGGCTGAATAGGCTATGTTTGGAAAAGTGGCTACACCATTGGTTGCTGAAAGAGTCGCAGGTAAATTAATAAATAAGCCACCAGATGAACTCAGGTCTATGGAAGAGCTATTAGAGATATCGACATTGCCATTTACATCTACAAAACCAATACTTACAGCTGGAGTCATAAACGCATTTACCTCCACATCAGTAGGTTGTTGCAAAAAGGCTATTTCTGTCGCCACCACATCCAGAGTGATATTATTTCCAACCACGTCCCCTGCTGCAAAAGAAGAGTTGAAAATAGATCCAAAAAAATCTGCTTCAAAACCAGAATTAGTACCAGAAACTTGAAACTGAATTACACTCTCATCTATAATGTTAGACTGATCCAAAGTGACTTCAACCGTAAAATTAACTGAAGCACCATCAGCAACAACCACAGAATTATCTGGTGTAAAAATAACTTCATTCGCTGTAACAACTGCATTTCCTGGAATTTCAGTGAATGAAGCATCTTGTATAGCAACATTCGAGAATGTTGACCAATCTACTGTATTAGTAGATCCAGTGACAAAACGCATTTGAGTTACACTCGTAGGAGTTTCATCACCACTGCCGGGATCTTGAATATCAAAACTAAAGACAGGAAGTGTAGTTGTACCCGCAGCAACAACTGTACTTACTCCTACTTGATTTGAAGGCGCAACGACTTCTGAGGTTGTATCGTTGGAAAAAACATCAAAAGGAGAACTCTCTGCTGTAAAAGGATCTGTAGTCGAAGCGGTTAAGATTAAGCCTTGACCTTGAGTATTATGTGTAATAGATGAAAAGGTAGCAATTCCAGCTACAGCAGTAGCAGATAAAGGCGTACTATCAAGATCTCCAGAAGAAGTTAACCCTACTACAGACGTATTAGAGGTGTCTAAATTTCCATTTATATCTGTAAGACCTACTTCTACATTCGGAGACATTGTTGCCAAAACATTCACATCACTAGGTTCTTGTAAAAAGGCTATTTCTGAAGCGATAACATCGATTGTGATTTCGCTGCCAGTAACATCTCCGCCATCAAAATCTGATGAAAAATCAGATCCATCAAGATTAGCTTGAAAATCAGCATCCACCCCAGAAACTTCAAATTGAATAATATCACCATCTACAATACCTGTATCATTTAATACAACTTCTGCAATAAAAGTTTGTGAACTATTATCAGCAATTACAATAGGAGAATCTGGAACAAACACTATTTCTCCTCCAAAAACTGATAAGACACCGTCAATTTCAGTATCCGTATCATCTTTTATAATGACATTTTGAATTGTAGTAGTCCAATTTGCAGTGTTTGCATCTCCTGGGGTAAACTGCATTTTAGTGACGTTAGTAGGTAAAGCATCACTAGTTCCTTGATCCTGTATGTCGAAACTAAACACAGGTTCGGCATCTGCAATTGTCGTGGTATTGGCTGCAAAAATAGTATTTGCGGTAATTTGGTTTTCAGGAGCATTAACTTGAGAATTTCCATCATTGGGATTAACAGGAGTTCCCTCGAGTTTAACGTTGTCAATACGATTATTACCATTAGCATCTGTGGCACCGTTAAATACGATTCTAATGACTAAATTAGATTGATTATCGATACTTGTGACCGAGGATAAGTTAAAAGATAAAAGTCCGCCTGGGCTTAAAGCCGGATCGAAAGGTGAACCCGTGGGAAAGCTTGTAAACGTTGTTCCATCAGTTGAATATTCTATAGTATTGCTACTGAAGCCTGTAGAAGTCTTTTGCGCCCAAAACGAAAACGTAAGATTTTCATAACCCTCTGAAGAAAAATTAAAATCAAGATGTTTTCCATTATTGCCTCCTCCAGATGATGTTCCTGAGCCTCCACTTACTGCAAAAGAAGTGCCAGCTTCGCTTCCAGAACATGTATTTATAGTTGAACCATCAAATGAAGTGGTTGATACTAAATTATGAGTAATAGAGCCGGATCCTGAAACTCTATTATCTGTATTTAACGGAGTCGTAAAAGGAGTTGTACCATTAAAATCCCAGCAATGGATCACCTCTTGAGCGTAATTCGATTGTGCAGCAAATAGGTAGATGAGTAAAAGTCCTAGAAACCTGTAGTGTAGAAGTTTAGTCATAATAGGATATAATTTAATCAAAGATATGAAATTTTGAGTTCAGAATAAGAAGCTTAATTAAAATTAAACCTCTATCTGTTTCAAAATCAATGAAATAAGCAATAAAAGTAAACTAGAGCAATAATAAGTAAATTTAACTTATTTAATCTCAACTATATACGTCAAAACTACCCCTTTGGTTCTTTGGACTTATTTAAACCTATCTTTGGCTTCAAACCGCCTTTAATTGAGCTTATAATTGATCTTGTGCTCCTCCAGGGCTGAAATCAATTCAGTGGAAATATTAACCTTTTTACTTTTGCTGGGCATATGAATTTTGATTTTATTTTTCATTTCATAGACGACAAAATTCAAAATATGATCGCCTGTATGGGAAGAGAATAAATCCTGAAGAGCCATGACCTGGGCTTCGTCTAGATCTGCAACATCCATCTGTATAGTGAGCTTTTTAGCGTTTTCTTTAAGTACATCCTGTAACTGTTTAAAGGCTAAAAATCCTATTCGTGTTCGTCCGGGTTCTCCAGTTTCCCGGTTCATGAACTGAGTCGCTTTCAGCTTCACGTGCACAAAGTTATCCTGAATCAAAAAGTGCCTGTACTTTAAATATTCCTCCCCAAAAATCCAGAACTCGTGACTTTCGTTGTAATCTTCCAGCACGAAAGTCGCAAAGCCTTTTCCAGTTTTACTCACCCTGTGGTTTACATCGGTGACCACCCCAGCCAGGCTAATTTCTTTGTTTAAACTGTCTTCGATATGAGACATATTCCTTAGACTCGAATTGCAAAACGAATTGATTTCCAGCTTAAAATCATCCAGAGGGTGACCCGTTAAAAACAAACCAACCACTTCCTTTTCAGCCTTTAAAGTCCGCATGGTATGCCAGGGCTCACAAGGCGGCACCTCAGGTTCTGGAATCTGAACTTCACTGGCATCGCCAAATAAACTCACCTGCGCCGAATTTTTATTTTCCTGATACCTCGCCGCGTATTTGATGACTTTTTCTAGAAATGTCAAATCCCCTTCAGTCACCTGGAAGTACTGCGCCCGGTGCACCTCTCCCAAACTATCAAAGGCTCCGGCATAAGCCAAACTTTCAAAGGCTTTTTTGTTGGCTGCCCGTAAATCGATGCGCTTAGCCAAATCAAAAATCGACAAATAATGTCCCTCCTCTTTTCTGTGCTCCACGATGGTATTCACAGCTCCGCCGCCAACTCCTTTTATGGCTCCCATTCCAAAACGAACGGCATTGTCTTTATTCACCGAAAATTTGTAGTAAGATTCATTCACGTCTGGCCCTAAAACAGGTAAGCCCATGCGCTTGCATTCTTCCATAAAGAAAGACACCTTTTTGATGTCACTCATGTTGTTGGACAACACCGCCGCCATGTATTCTGCTGGATATTGAGCTTTGAGGTAAGCGGTTTGGTAGGCGATATAAGCATAACAGGTAGAATGGGACTTATTGAAGGCATAACTTGCAAAAGCTTCCCAGTCTTTCCATATTTTCTCTAGTTGTTCTTCATCATGTCCGTTATCTTTTGCCTGATCAATAAATTTAGGCTTCAACTTTGCCAGGACATCTTTCAGCTTTTTACCCATAGCTTTTCTAAGGATATCCGCTTCACCTTTGGTAAAACTGGCCAGCTTCTGCGACAGCAACATCACCTGCTCCTGATAAACCGTGATCCCATAAGTTTCTTCCAGATATTCCTGCATTACCGGCAAATCATAAGAAATCTCTTCTTCACCGTGTTTCCGCTTAATGAAACTCGGGATGTATTCCATCGGTCCAGGTCGGTACAAGGCATTCATTGCAATCAAATCCGCGAATACCGTTGGCTTCAAATCCTTCATGTGCTTCTGCATCCCCGGAGATTCATACTGAAAAATTCCTATGGTTTCCCCGCGTTGGAAAAGCTCGTAGGTGGTTGTATCATCCAGCGGAAATGCATCCGGATCCAGCTCGATGCCATGACGTGCTTTCACAATGTCGACGGTATCTTTAATTAAAGTTAGTGTCTTTAAACCCAAGAAGTCCATTTTCAGCAGACCGGCATCTTCTACCACTGAGTTATCGAACTGAGTGACGTATAAGTTGGAATCTTTGGCCACCGAAACGGGAACGAATTTGGTAATATCGTCTGGCGTAATGATGACTCCACAGGCATGAATCCCCGTGTTTCTAACTGATCCTTCTAAAATCCTAGCCTGGTTCACGGTTTCGGCTTCGGGTGAGTCTTGCTCTGAAATTGAAATCAGTTCCAGAACCTTATCGATTTCTTCAGCTCTGAATTTCTTCCGAATTTCTTTCTCATCCATGCTGAAAATCTTGCCCAGCTTGGACATGTCAGGTATCAATTTGGCAATGCGGTCTGCTTCGTAAAGCGGTAAATCCAATACTCTAGCGGTATCCCGAATCGCCGACTTCGCCGCCATCGTACCATAGGTAATAATTTGAGCCACCTGATTTTCTCCATACTTATCGATGACATAATCCATGACTTTACTCCGACCCTCATCATCAAAATCGATATCAATATCGGGCATGCTTACTCGCTCCGGATTCAAAAACCGCTCAAAAAGCAAGTCGTATTTGATCGGGTCGATATTGGTAATTTTCAAGCAGTAAGCCACGGCACTCCCTGCCGCCGATCCTCGCCCGGGACCAACAGAAACTCCCATTGTCCTGGCTTCCCTTATGAAATCCTCAACAATCAAAAAATATCCTGGATAACCTGTATTGGCAATGACCGATAATTCAAATTCTAAGCGTTCTTTGATGTCTTCGCTCAAGTCGCCGTAACGTTCTTTGGCACCCTCAAAGGTGATATGTTTTAAATAAGCATTCTCGCCTCGCTTTCCCTTATCGTCCTTATCTCTTTCATCCAGAAACTGTTCTGGAATTTCAAAAGCTGGTAATAAGACTTCTCTGGCCAGTTCAAAAGCTTCAACTTTATTCGCAATCTTTTCAGTATTGGAAATAGCTTCTGGCAAGTCTTTAAAAAGCGACTTCATTTCTTCAGCCGACTTGAAGTAATATTGATCGTTGGGCAAACCGTAACGGTAACCCCGACCACGACCTATGGGCGTCGCCTGCTTTTCGCCGTCTTTTACACACAGCAAAATATCGTGAGCATTCGCATCTTTTTGGTCGGCATAATAGGTATTGTTGGTTGCCACCATATTGATGTCGTGTTTTTGCGCCAGGCGAATCAAAGCCTCATTAGCGCGGTCTTCATCTTCCTGCTGATGGCGCATAATTTCTACGTAGAAATCATCTCCAAAAGTTTCTTTCCACCACAGCAAAGCTTCTTCCGCCTGATTTTCACCAAGGTTCAACAGCTTACTGGCAATTTCACCATACATGCTTCCCGAAAGCACAATCAAATCCTCTTTGTAAGCTTCAATCACTTTTTTATCGATTCGCGGGATGTAATAAAAGCCTTTGGTAAAACCAATCGAAGACATTTTGGCCAGATTGTGATAGCCTTTTTTGTTTTTAGCCAAAATTACCATCTGGTATCCATTGTCTTTGTGAGTGCGATCCAAATGATCTTCACACACAAAAAACTCACAACCAATGATAGGTTTAATAGGTTGAGAGGAACTTTCGCCATCTTCAGAAGCCACTGAAGCATTGTGTTTTTTCACTGCATTCACAAAATGAAAAGCACCCATCATATTGGCATGATCGGTAATCGCCACTGCAGGCATATGGTGTTTTGCCGCCGCTGCTACCAAATCTGGCACAGACGTCGTCGATTGTAACACCGAAAACTGCGTGTGGTTATGCAGATGCACAAAACTAGATTCCTGAAGTTGCTCCAGATTCTCATCCAACTCTGCTTTTGAAGGTGCTTTGTCTTCTGATTTAGCCTCTTGCTTTTGCTTTAGTTTTTCAGAGGCTTTTTTGAGGTTAATATGATTCAACCCCACCTTTTCAATAAGCTGAGGATGTTTAGCTTTAAATTCCCTTAAATAAACTGTTTCCACTTGGAGTTCTTTCTCCGAGTAATTTCCAATTCGGATCAATTCCAGAAAACACCTGGTTGTCGCTTCCACATCAGCAGTAGCATTGTGCGCCTCACTAAAAGGCTCGCCAAATAAATGCTCGTGCAATTCTGTAAGGGTTGGCAACTTGAATTTACCGCCACGACCACCAGGGATTTGACAAAGTTTTGCTGTTTTTTCAGTACAGGTATCCAGCACTGGCATCGACGCCATCGGCGACTCCAGTCGTGCCCGATGAAATTCTGCCCCCATCACATTCACATCAAACCCTACGTTCTGTCCCACGACAAATTTCGACTTCAGCAAGGCTTCATTGAACTCCTCCAACACATAGTCAAGCGACTCTCCTTTTTCCTGAGCCAAAGCCGTCGATATGCCGTGAATTCGTTCCGCATCGTAAGGAATATCGAAACCATCAGGGCGGATCAAATAATCCTTGGCCTCTACCAAATTCCCCCACTCATCGTGCACCTGCCACGCAATCTGTATGGCCCTTGGCCAGTTGTCCGTATCGGTGATTGGTGCATTCCAACGTTTAGGTAAGCCGGTAGTTTCGGTATCAAAAATGATATACATGAGCAGAATTTTGAATTATAAAATTAGCAAAAACCAGAGTTTAAACTGATTTTATTCTGAATTTATTACTGCTAAATTATACGCTTTTCGATAGCTACGAAGATTACAGGGCTAAAGCCCCTATCAAAAAAACACTTACAATTACAAACCGCATCCGAATCTACGAAGATTACAGGGCTAAAGCCCCTATCAAAAAAACACTTACAATTACAAACCGCATCCGAATCTACGAAGATTACAGGGCTAAAGCCCCTAATTGAAAAAACACCTACAAATACAAACCGCATTCGAATCTACGAAGATGCAAGGGCGCTGCCCCTATAAAATATTACATTCAAAACGCATTCGAATCTACGAAGATGCCAGGGCTAAAGCCCCTATCAAAAAAACACTTACAATTACAAAACGCATTCGAATCTACGAAGATTACAGGGCTAAAGCCCCTATCAAAAAAACACCTACAAATACAAATCGCATTCGAATCTACGAAGATTACAGGGCTAACACCACTAATTGAAAAAATCAATACCTTTTAATCCACGAGGATCGGCTTCCGATCTTCGTTATCAAAAAACCAGGGGCAGCGCCCTGAAATCTTTAATGAGCCTGGGTTGAACCTAATCGTACCATTCAAATAAATATCCAGCCTCATAATCGACTTCAAATTTTTCTAGTAGCAACACGTACTCCTCTTTAAAAGACTGCTTTTTATGATGTTGCGGTTGATTCAACACGTATTTCACGACCTTATCAATATGAGATTTAGAATATGTGAACGCCCCAAAACCCCTTTGCCAATTAAACTTGTTTGAAATAAAATTTTTGTCGTTTATCCAATTGGATGAACCTGATTTGACCTGTTCCATTAGTTTAGAGGGAGAGATATCGGGATGCATTCCAACAAAAATATGCGTGTGGTCTGGATTGCAATAAACCGCATAGGTTTTACATTTATAACTATCCACAATACCACATATCACCTTTTCCAATTCTTCTCGAAAGGATTCGTGAATCATGTTTTTACGACCCTTAACGGAAAACACAAATTGAATGTATAATTGTGTGTATGTATTTGCCATCGCTTTTTATGTCAGGGCGCTGCCCCTTTTATTAAATAAACCATGTACGAAGATACCAGGGCTAAAGCTCCTATCAAAAATATTACATTCAAAATACAAATCAAATTCAAATCTACGAAGGTGTCAGGGCTAAAGCCCCTATATAAAAACACCTACAATTACAAACCACATCCGAATCAACGAAGATGTCAGGGCTAACGCCCCTGTCAAAAATAGTACATTCAAAATGCGAATCGCATTCAAATCAACGAAGATTTCAGGGCGCTGCCCCTACCAAAAAAACACCTACAAATACAAACCGCATTCGAATCTAGGGCTAACGTCCCTTTTATAAAATAAACCATCAAATTAATACTCACTTATAATTTTATGCTGATGGCTGATGGATTCTTCATGAATCGCTTTTAGAATCTTAGTGATAAATTCTTCACTTAAATTATGTTCTGCCCCTGCTTCAATCATAGAATCCAGTACAAAATTCCAGCGTTTGGCCTGAAGAATGGCCACATTATTTTTCTTTTTAAGCCTACCGATATCATCTGCGATTTTCATTCGTTTCCCTAAAAGATCAATGAGCTGGTGGTCTACCACATCAATCTGGGTTCTTAGGGTCTGGAGTTTATTCTGAAAAGCTGTTGCTTCTGTGAACTCCTTTCTCATTTTCAAATCAATCGTCATTTGATCTAAATTTTTCGGCGTGATTTGCTGCTTAGCATCACTCCAGGCATTGTCTGGATCGAAGTGAGTTTCTACCATGATTCCATCAAAATTCAAATCAAGCCCTGTTTGACAGATATCAAAAATGATATCACGTCGCCCAGCAATATGCGAGGGATCCAAAATAATAGGCAAATCCGGAAACTCCGTTTGTAAGTCAATCGCAATCTGCCATTCCGGATTGTTTCGGTATTTCGTTTTTTCGTAAGTGGAAAACCCTCTATGAATAACGCCTAGGTTTTTAATATCGGCATCATGGATCCTTTCTACTGCGCCAAGCCACAATGCCAGGTCAGGATTGACAGGGTTTTTGACCAGTACTGTTTTATCGGTTCCTTTTAAGGCATCTGCGATTTCTTGAACAATAAATGGACTCACAGTGCTGCGCGCACCAATCCACAACACATCGATATCCGCTTTTAAGGCTAATTCTACATGATTTCTGTTGGCAACTTCGGTCGCTAGCTTAAGTCCTGTTTCCTGTTTTGCAGTCTTCAGCCATTCTAAACCAATAGCTCCTACGCCTTCAAAATTGCCAGGACGAGTTCTGGGTTTCCAGATACCCGCACGCATAACACTGGTATCGGTTTCTTTAAGCTGATGAGCGATTTTCACCACTTGTTCTTCGGTTTCTGCACTGCAAGGTCCTGCTATAACTAAGGGATGATCAAGATTAAAGGCATCCAACCATTTTCTTTGTGTGTTATTAATTTCCATGACTTTCTTTTTTTAATATTCCGTTCAAAATAGGTTTGAGTTCATTGGCATTTGCCAACTGTTGGTGTATTTCTGAGTAATTCTGAGTTTCTAACTGGTTCTGAAATGCTTTTAAATTTTGAATATATTCCTCCAAAGCCTGAAGCACTTCATTTTGATTTTCTTTAAAAATCGCTGTCCATGTGGTAGGGTTGGATTTAGCTAATCTTACTGTGGAAGCAAATCCACTACCTGCTAAATCAAAAATAGTTTTGTCGTTTTGTTCCACTTGAAGTACAGTTTTACCAAGCATAAACGAACTGATGTGCGACAAATGAGATACATAAGCCAAGTGCTTGTCGTGATCTTGTGCTCCCATGTATTTGATGCTCATTTCCAAGGGCGCAATTAGCGATAAGGCCATATCTAAAAGCTCTGGACGTGAAGCTTCAACATCACAAAAAATCATCGTTTTCTTTTCAAAAAGCAAACTAAACGCCGCTTCAGGACCTGAAAACTCAGTTCCAGCAATAGGATGCGCAGCTAGAAATTGATCGCGTTTTGGGTGTTCCGCAATGGCTTTACATAATTTACCTTTGGTCGATCCCATGTCCATCACCAAAGCTTTTGGATGAACCTTGTCCAGAACATCCTGAATCACTGAATTTGCTTTATCTACAGGGATACTCACTACTATTAAGTCCATTTCAATTACATCTTCATCACTCAAAGCTTTATCTATAATATTCAGCTGAAGGGCTTTTTGAAGATGTTTCGGATTCTTATCCATCCCATAAAGTTGTATTTCATCAAAATTCTTTTTCAGAGATAATGCAAAGGAACCTCCTATCAAACCTAGACCTATACTTGCTACTTTCATACGGCTTTTGGCTTTAGGATGCGTTCTTTACAACTTTTTAAATCTTCAACTGTAACACATAAAGAAAAGCGGAGATAATTAGATCCGTTCGTTCCAAAAACGGTTCCAGGAGTGACAAACAAATTGCGATTGTAAAGCAGCTCATCCGCCAGTTCTTCTGCTGTTTGATTGGAATTAATTTTAGCCCAGACAAAAAGCCCGACAGCTGAAGGATTGATTTCCAAATCCAAAGCTTTACACATCTCCCAGATCAGTGCCCGACGTTTTTTATAAATATCATTTTGGGATTCAAACCAAGCTAAGTCAAGTTTCAAAGCTTTAGTTGCAGCTTTTTGAATAGGAAAAAACATTCCGCTGTCCATATTGCTTTTCACTTTTAAGACCGCTGAAATAAATTCAGCATTACCTACCAGAAATCCTACCCGAAAACCAGCCAGATTAAAAGATTTGCTCAAAGAATTCAATTCTAAACACACCTCTTCAGCACCTTCCAATTGAAAAATCGAAAATTTTTCATCCGTCAAAACCATGCTGTACGGATTGTCGTTGACTAATAGGATATCGTTGGCTTTCGCAAAACGAATCAATTCCTGAAGCTTTTCATGATCTGCGGGCTGACCCGTCGGCATGTTAGGATAATTGATCCACATCAGTTTCACCTTTGAGAGATCCATTTTATGGAGTTCTTCTATATCTGGATGCCAGAAGTTGTCTTCGGTTAAATTATAAGAAACAAGTTCGGCGTTCAGCAATTTGGTCGCAGCCTGGTAGGTGGGATAGCCGGGATTTGGCACCAAGACCTGGTCGCCTTCGTTGAGGAAAGCCATAGAAATGAGAGCAATTCCTTCTTTGGAACCCATCAGTGGCAAGACTTGAGTTTCTGTATTCACCTCAACTCCATAATGAGTTTGATAAAATCCAGACATGGCTTCCCTCAATTCGTCCAGGCCTTTGTAAGCCTGATACTGATAAGCTCCAGGAGCCTGAGTTGCTTTCATCAACTCTTCTACTACTTCTTTTGGCGGAGCCAAGTCTGGACTTCCTATACCTAAATTGATAATAGGCCTGCCCTGTTTTTTAAGCTGAGCGACCTCCCTTAACTTTTTGCTGAAGTAGTATTCTTTTGTTTCCTGAAGTCTTTTAGATACTGAGATCATGACTTTCCACTTTTATATTGACCAATACAGGTCGGGTTAATACTGATTTTTGAAATTTCTGAAAATGCCTTTTGAAAGTGAACGGGATTAGAAAAACTCACATCCACAATAAAGGCATATTTCCATATATCATTAGGGATAGGAATGCTTTGAATTTTGGATAAATTCAATTCAAATCCAGCCATTGTATTTAGAACTTTAGCAAGACTTCCAGACTCGTGAGCAATTTCAAACTGAAGGGTAGCCGTATCCACATCAGGATTTGTATGGCCCTGTTTTTCAAGAACTACAAATCGAGTTTCATTTAAACTATTGTTCTGAACATCTTCAGCGATTACCTTTAAATTAAATAGTTCTGCTGTTCCTTTTGGGACCAGTGCTCCTACTCCAAAGATTTGCTGCTGCGCTATAATTTGTGCTGGAAGCGCTGTATCCACATCTTCAATAAGATGAATATGTCTTTGTTCTGTAAAGAAATTGCTACACTGATGGAGTGCCATTTGATGAGATTTCACCTTCACCAAATCTTCTATAGTCTGACCTGGTAAGGCAACTAAATTGTGACTAATGTTCAAGTAGTGTTCTGCTGTCACCTGCAGTTTATGATCCAAAATAAGTCTGTAATTAGGCAGAATGCTTCCCGCTATAGAATTTTCTATAGCCATTACTGCTTTTTCAGACGCTCCAGACACAAGAGAGTTGATAAGTCCCTGAAATGTATTGCATTCTACAGCTTCAACCTCGTCTTCATCAAAAAGCTCGGTGAGTGCTTTATAATGGTTGGATCCTTTGATACCTTGCATGGCTATTTTTTTTCTCATAAACTAAAAAAGCCCCGTATGAAACGAGGCTTTATCTATTAATAATGAATTTATTTCATATCAACCTCGTTTCGCTGGGTCAGCAAAATAAAAGTTAAAATAAAAATAAAAACGTGTTGTCATTTGTTCTTTAATGTGAGACTAAATTAAAATTTATTTTGAATACACAAGTCCAATCCTAAATAAAATTCAAAAAATTAATCTTTTAAGTAAGATTTCTGTCTAGGAATGGTTAAAAATTCCTTTTGTCTGCCATTTAAGTAGATCACTTTTTCACCATCAAAATAAGCCCCTTCTTCCAGCATGACTCTGAAGGGCTTTTGCCACTCTTCAAGATAAACTTCAGCATTGAGTTCAATCGCATAAACCGTATTTGGATATAGCGGATAATCTCCAGAGCCGGGCACATCTCCCTGGTTGTCCCACATGCCGATGGTTGGTCCTGCGGCATGTCCATGATAACCCATGGGATGCGTATAAATCGTTCCCTTGATGTCTTCAGACTTCATTTGTGTTCTAGCCTCCTTCAAAATCTCGTTACCAGTTCGTCCAGTTTTAAAATTGGTCGATAAAATATCCTGTAAACGGTTTCCAACAACTAAAGCATCCACCAAATACTGCGGAACCTCCTTCTCACCTGGCTTTAAGACATAGGCTAATTCCTGAGTATCTGTGTTTAGTCTTAAATAAGTAATCCCAAAGTCCATATGCAAGACATCACCCGGCAGAATAACTTCGGGGTCTGGATTGTTATCAAATGTTCTTAAATGCTCCTTGCTTTCATTGCTCACCCTTTGGATATCGACAGTGGGGTGAAACCAGGTTTCTATTCCCAAATCTTTTATCCTGTCTCTATACCACCACACCACATCTGTAGTTTTTGTTACCCCAGGAGTGATCACTTGTTCTGATAAACCTTCCTGAATAATGTCATGCGCAATGCTTTGGATATGTCTGTAAGTCGCCAGTTCTGAAGTGGTTCTGGTTTCTAACCAACCCACCGCCAAATCTTCAGCCGACACTAATTTTTTATGATCTGATTTTGGCAAGTACTCTAAAAGCAATTCGTATTCTGTGTGATTCAACCCATCGGCATGACCAAAATCTTCAGAGGTATTGATGCCGATTTTATTCGGATTTCTCTCTGCTATCAATTCTACCAATCGCTTCCACTGGTCAGGTTGCTTTTCAGGGTCCCATGCTTTTTTGAAGTGTTCTCCCACATTATACCTGGCCACAGCGATGGTTTCCACCTCATTACTAGACTTGGGCTTAAACATCAGCAACATGGTTCTACGTCTCGCTGCTAACCAGGTACTTGGCAATAGGGTTTTAATGATAGGATCTTCATTATATTCCCTGGAAATAACCAGCCACATGTCTATACCTGCTCGATCCATCACTTTTGGAAGGACCGTTTCCAGTCGCTCACCTAGCCATTGGTCAATCACTTCAGATTGTTTTTTTTGAGACAGAACAGCAAAATCCTGAGCTTGCAAGCTAATGGACATGATTAAAGCAAGGACTAGAGTTAACAGGATTTTCATGAGTTGAATTTTTGATTTATAATTCTAAGTTAGAAATAATTTTAATGCTACTGGTTTATTGTGTCAAATAAAGTACGCACATCAATTGTAGCCCGCCTATTCATCAAATTGGACCCGTAGATATTTTAATCCATTTCTTAAGGTCAAAGAAAAATCCTACTCGAATAATCTCACAAAAAAACCTCATCAAAACTAATTGACGAGGTTGTGTATAATTTGCTAGTGAATTTATTCTAACTCACTGCCTTCAATTTTCTAAGACTTGTTCTTTCTAAAGCTTTTTCAGCGTAAGTTTTAGTAACTTTTAACTCTGTTTCATCACCTTCCGGCATATCAAACATGGCGTCGGTCAGTATTGCTTCACACAATGAACGCAAGCCTCTCGCACCTAATTTATACTCAAGAGCTTTCTCCACAATAAAATCTAAAGCACCGTCTGTAATTTGAAAATCGATATTATCCATCTCAAATAACTTCTGATACTGCTTTATGATTGCATTCTTGGGTTGAGTCAAGATTAATCGCAAAGTATCTTTGTCCAAGGGATCCATGTAAGTTAAGACAGGCAAACGACCGATGATTTCAGGAATAAGTCCGTAATCTTTCAGGTCTTTCGGAATGATATATTGCAAAATATTTTCTTTATCTACACTTTCTCCCAACTTAGATGCGCCATAACCTACGGCTTGCATATTAAGTCGTTTGGAAATGTTCTTTTCAATACCATCAAAAGCACCACCTGCAATGAACAGAATATTTTCAGTATTGACTTCAATAAACTTTTGATCGGGATGTTTTCTACCGCCCTTTGGTGGAACATTCACTGTAGTTCCTTCCAAAAGCTTGAGTAAAGCCTGTTGTACGCCTTCACCACTCACGTCTCGTGTGATGGATGGATTATCACTCTTTCTGGCGATTTTATCAATTTCATCTATAAATACGATACCGTGCTCGGCTTTTTCCACATTATAATCTGCAGCCGCAAGTAGTTTGGTCAAAATAGTTTCAACGTCTTCTCCAACGTATCCAGCTTCAGTAAGAACTGTTGCATCAACAATGGCTAAAGGTACATTCAACATTCTGGCAATGGTCTTGGCAACTAAAGTTTTACCCGTTCCAGTTTGCCCTGCCATAATGATGTTACTCTTTTGAATTTCAATATCATCATTGGAGTTTGGCTGTAATAAGCGCTTATAATGATTATAGACAGCAACGGACATCACCTTTTTGGTTTGATCTTGTCCTATCACGTATTGGTCCAAGAAATCTTTAATCGCTTTAGGCTTTCTCAACTTCAATTCTGAAGTCAATTCCTCCGTACTATCCTGCTTAGATTCTTCTAAAACAATACCGTGAGCTTGTTCTATACATCGGTCGCAAATATGAGCATCCAGTCCTGCAATAAGCAAGCTGGTTTCCGCTTTTTTACGTCCGCAAAATGAACATTCTAACTCTTCTTTAGCCATAATTTACTCTCTTGTCAATATTTCATCAATCATTCCGTACTCTTTGGCAGCATCTGCCTTCATCCAGAAATCTCTGTCTCCATCGTTATAAACGTCATCATAGGATTTTCCGGAATGTTTGGAAATGATTTTATAAAGTTCTTCTTTCAAAAGAACAATTTGTTTTGCTGTAATTTCTATATCATCTGCCTGTCCTTGAGCGCCACCCATAGGTTGGTGTATCATCACTCTGGAATGTGGTAATCCACTTCTCTTGCCGTGTGTTCCTGCACATAATAATACTGCTCCCATAGATGCGGCAATTCCAGTATTAATAGTCGCAACATCAGGTTTGATAAATTGCATTGTATCATAAATTCCAAGACCAGCATAAACACTTCCACCAGGAGAGTTGATGTAAATCTGGATATCTTTAGAGGAATCTGTACTTTCTAAGAATAACAACTGCGCCTGAATGATATTGGCTACCTGGTCGTTTATTGGTGTTCCTAAAAAGATGATTCTATCCATCATCAATCTTGAAAAAACATCCATAGCCACAGCATTCATTTGTCGCTCTTCGATGATATTTGGAGTCATCGCTGTAGGAATCATACTCGTGATGACCTTGTCGTAATAATTGGCATTGACACCGTGATCTTTGGTGGCAAACTTTTTAAATTCTTTATCCATTTTCATAGTATACTCTCTATTTTAAAACGAATATAGCTTGAAGTTAAAGTCTAGCGTTGTTCTTTTACTAAATGTTAACTTCAAGCTATAGGCTTAGTTTTTATATGTTGAATAGGACTTACTTATAAATCTTGTCGACAAAGTCTTTATAAGTCACATCTTTTTCTTCAACCTCCATTTTATCTTTATATAGCTCAAGTAATTTTTGGACCATCACTTCTTCAGAAAATTGTCTCACCTGTTCCTCGTTGGACATTAAGTTCTGAATGATAGGATCCATCTGGTCTTCCGGGAAATCTTGCTGACCAAACTGCATCATTTGCATTCTTATTTTTTCCTTAGCTACTTGTTTAACGTCTTCGACTTCGATTTTAATATCGTTGTCTTTTGCGATTTTAGCTTCGATCAATTGGTATTTAATACCTTTTTCGCTTTTAGTATATTCCTCTGTAGCCTCCTCTGGTGTCAATTGCTTTTCTCCCTGAGTTTGAAGCCACTTCTGAAGAAATTCTGCCGGCAATTCCATATCTGCTTTTTCGATAAGAAGCTTTGTGACATCATTGAAAAACTGTTGATCGCCTTGTTGCTTAAATGTTTGCTTGGACTGGTCTGCGATCTTGTCTTTAGCTTCTTTTTCTGAAGTCACCTCACCTTCGCCAAATGCTTTATCAAACAATTCCTGATTAAGTTCAGCTAAAATTTGTTCGTTGATTTCTTTAATCGTGAATGTCAAATCTACTTTAAGACCTTCCACTTTATCTTTTTCAATTCCAAGATGTCTCGCTAAAGCATCATCGTCCTTAAAAAGTTTATTAGATTTTAGAGTGACTTGGTCCCCAACTTTTGCTCCTAAAAGTTCTTTTTTGTTGGTTTTTCCTTCGATATCTTCAACTTTGAAAGTTGCTTCATTTTCAATACCTTCTTCTTCATTATGAAAAGTACCAACAACTGTATAATTCTCTTTTACCTCTTCTTGAGTCACTAATTTTCCGTATTGACGCTGAATGGTTTTGATTTGATTATCAATCATTTCCTCGTCTGCAGAAATATTATAGTAAGTTACAGGACCTTCACCCTCTAGAGTGACATCAAATTTTGGAGCTAGACCTAATTCAAATTCAAATGTGTAGTTGTCAGACTCCCAGTTAAGGTCATCCTGTGGTTTAGGAAGTGGATTTCCTAAAATATCAATCTTTTCTTCTGTGATGTAAGAATTTAAAGATTCTTGCAGTAATTTATTGACTTCATCTACCAAAACAGCCTGACCATATTGTTTCTTGATCATTCCCATTGGAACCATGCCTTTTCTAAAGCCTGGAATGTTGGCAGTTTTGCGATAGTCTTTAAGTATCTTATCTACCTTTGGACTATAATCGTCCTTTTCAATATTAATTTTGACTACAGAATTCAGTTGATCTTTGTCTTCTCTCGTTATATTCATTCTAAAGTATTATTTTTTGAAAGTGCAAAATTACAATTTATTTCACTGCTTACCAAGTTTTTATAAATCGTGAGCGCTATCTAAAGCTTAAAGTATTCCAAATAAATCAATCCAATTCTGTAGATTCTGAAGCGATTGCTCTGGAATCTCTTTTCAGTTTGATAAACATAATGACATCGAAAATAAAATGAGCAGCCATCGCTGCATAGATGTCAAAATACAGAACTAAATATCCAAACCCAGCTGAAATAAAAATCAGGAAAACTCCATAAATAGATTTTTTCCAATCTTTGGTAGAAATGTATCCGTGAAGTATTACGAACAAAATTGCAGCAAACCATAATCCTAACAGGGGTTGTAATGCCCCTCTAAACAAAATCTCTTCACCAACTCCAGCACAAAACGAATAAAAAAGTATGTCTGGCCAATGTAAGTCCAAACCCTTAAAAAGGTTGGCGTAAAAAGTGCTTGTTTCTTTTAACGGTGGTAATTTCAACAGTAATATCCCAATGAAAGCGGCTACAGCGCCAAATCCTAAACCTACTGGAATAGAAAGAAGCAAGTTGTCATAATTAAACATTTCAAAATACTGAACCTCATCTGAAAATGCTAAAATAAGATAAGCAATGCCGCTAAATCCAAAGAGCGTAAACACAGATAAAGTAAACATGGCTTTTTTGGTTAAAAGCATAAATTGATAAATTTTAAAAATTCAATTCTTTAGTAGGATAAGTTAAAGAAGCAGTTCTAGTGATTATTGTTCAAGTTTTTACTTTGTAAAATATAAAAACTATCTTCTTCTTCCTGAACGTTCGGCAACTGAAAATATAATAGACTGAAGGAATGAAAGCAAGATACTAAACAATACTGCCCACCAGAACCCGTCTACTCTAAAGGCGTCTACGAGACCGTCTGCCATCAAAATAATAAGTGCATTGATTACTAGTAAAAAGAGACCAAAAGTAACTACAGTGACAGGAAGCGTTAATATAAGAAGAATCGGTTTTACAAATATATTGAGCAAGGCTAAAATCGCAGCAACTACAATAGCAGTAAAAAAATCGGAGACATAAACTCCGCCGAGTAAATTGGACAACACCAGGACAATTATTCCTGTGAGTATAATCTGTAATAGAACTTTCATTGGTTGGGGTTTTGGTTGAAGATCAAAAATAAAAAAACTGCTTCAATAAATCTATTGAAGCAGTTTTTAAAGAATTAAAGCCTTAATTAGTTTACGTTATCGCTTAATGTAACCGTTCCGTATGCACCAATATTGACTTCTGGCAAGTCAGAACCGTAAGTCATATTTATAGCTCGAAGAGTTTCATTAGCAACTAGGGCATAACCACGTGGCGTTAGATGCACACCATCCAGTGAAAAACCACCACCACTAACAAAATCTGATGTCACTATACCTCCAGGAAAACTAATTCCTTGTGACACATTTTGTAATAATCCATCAGCATCCACAAATGCTAAATTATTGGCTTGCGCCAAACCTTGAATTGTAGAATTATAAGCTGTTCTTGCATTTGAAATATTTTGTAATTCTGCTGCATCTAAAGCATCCTCATCATCAATACCATTGACTGCACTTAAGACCAATTGTGCTTGTTCTGGGCTCGGACTACCACCTTGCTGAAGAAGACCTAAAACCTGAAGAACTTCTGGTGAAAGTGCTACAGAACCATAACCTTGAGCTAATGCCCCTTGATTAATCGTAAGCAACAGCAATTCTTCGGGTTGCATTTGTCTAAATCCTAAGGGGTTGGTTTGTGTGACAGGAACATCTATGATGAATCTATTAGGACCTTCATTAAATGTGATTGCATATTGACCCGCAATGGCCTGAGCTTGTTGAGCTGGTACACCTTGCTGAATAAGTCCTTGGGTAAAAATACCAGCAAGAGCTTGAAAAAAGCCTGTAAGGTTTCCTGCAGTTTGCGCATCCAAAACCAAGGCATTGTTGGGCACTGTGGTGAAGAATGGAATGTCTGTAATGTTCGGAATATTGTAAACTACACCTCCAGAAGCTGATTCTGTGAGGCCGCCTATCAACTGACTATAAACACTGGCAAAAACATTAGGATCCGTAATGTCATTGGGAGCATAAGTAGAAGGGTCTAAATTTCCGGTTTGGTCTACACCTGTTCCTCCACTAGTTGCATAGCCTAAAATATCATTGTTTCCAATCCATAATGAAAAGAAAGAAGGATTTTGTGCTAAGGCATCACCAAGCACAGTAGCGTTGTCTGATGAGGAGAATCTCACAAAATAAGGATTTGCCTGACCAGGAAGGCCTGCTACATTTCCATATCCGGGAGCTAACAAGTGGTAACTTTTTGCTCCAGGAACTCCCATATTGTTGAATGAACCAGAAAGCTTGTTGGTCACTTCAGTCTGCGGATCTCCAGCAATCGGGGATGGCGGAATTACAGGTTGTCCTGCATTTGAAGACAATACCAGTCTATTATTGGTGATTTGATTACCATTTAGTTTCAATCCACCAAGATTATCTGCCATCAGCGGCTGAGTGAATTCTCCACCACCAACAAGCTCAAACTGACCTGATAAAATATTTGGAAAAGAGTTTTCCTGTCCCTGCACATAAAGAGCATTATCAGCATAACCGGCGGTAAGTGAATTTCCTAGTGAAACGTAGTTAGAGAAATCTGCTTCACCAGCATTATAGACTTCGTTTTCTTCAATACCTTCTTCAAACTCAGGCTCACAAGCGATGAGTCCAAAAGCTAAAAAGGGTAAATATTTTATATAGTTTTTCATTGTTTCTGATTATAGTTTATAAGTTACTCCGATACCTGGTAGAAATGCATTGGACTTGTAAGTCCCTTCAAATGGAACGGTTTGCCCATTCTCTGTATAAGAATCATATGAAGCATCAATTTCTTTAAATCTTAAATAAAGGAAGGAAGCATCAACTGCGAATTTTTCTGAAATTTGAAAAGATAGACCGGCAGTATATCCGTTTCCATCATTTCTTGGAGTTTCAGGAGCGAAAAATCCCTCCTGAACTGGAGATTCATCAAAATAATACCCTGCTCTTAAAGTCAGATTATCTGTTGCTTTATACTGAGCACCAAACCTATAACTAGACGCATTTTTATAGTTTCTTGGATTTATTGAAGTTGCCACATTAGGATTTGCAAAATCTATATCCAGTGAGTTGTAAACCTCCCAAAATGCTCTTTGGTAGTCAAAAGCAAACAACCACTTTTCATTCATTTCATATGCAAAACCAATAGTTAATTCAGCAGGCAATGGAAGAGTAGCATCAAATTCAGTCGTTCCGTTTTGTGGAGTAAGCGTAGAATTAGGGAAGTTAGCAAAGGTAGCTTCACCTCCTTCAGCATTGAGAAGTATTTCTGATCTGTAATTGAACCCTATTCTTAACTCTTCAACAGGAGTGAACATAAAACTCGCACTCCATCCTGTATTATTTACGCCAGTATCGTCAATGGTAATGTTCGATCTATTGCCCTGTTCATCTGTGAGTGTACGGTTGGCATTTCTATTGAAATTTACATTACCCGTAACGAAAATAGGTCCACCACCAATACTGAAGTGTTTTGAAAGCTTTATTGAGGCTAAAGGTTGAATAAAAATTGCAGCAAGATTAATATCATTAACCAAGTGAGACCCGGGCCAATCTTGTTCCCATTCTACCGAACTACCGTATGGAGTTGAAACGGATAAACCTAAACTTAACCACTCATTTACTTTGTAGGCAGCGTGAAAATAAAACGGTGTTCCAGGATCTTGCAATGTTTCAGCAAATTGACCCGTAGATGTATTTTGCCACTTGACGTTTGAGAATACACCAGTTATACCAGCTGAAACAGTGAATTTATCTTCTAAGTACACTAAACCTGATGGGTTAAAAAATGCTGTTTCGGCACTATTGACCACACCTACGCCGGCATGACCCATCGCTAAAGCTCTTTGGCCTTGGGCTGCTACTCGATAGCCTCCTGCATAAGCTGTAGCTGAAGCTAACATGAGAAGTAAACCTGAGATTAAAAAGTTCTTCATATTGAATTTATTTTATTGTGAAATTCCAAAATTTGTATCCAAATTTATCATTTATTAATAATTTCACAACGCTAAGACTGCTTTCTTTCAATATAGAATCGCACTCAGGTCTATAAGCATTTGATTATCAATGATGATAAAACTTTAATTTTATTCATTATAAATGCTGTTAACTAAAAAAGCCTCGTTTATAAAACGAAGCTTTTTTGAGCTATTTAAAGGAATATTAATAAAGTCTGGTGTTTCTCTAATTCAGTAAGCTTGGCGAATACGTCGTATTGAAATTTGAAATGTCAATAAGATTTCCTGAAGCTTCAAAGTTTGTCCCATAAGTAGAATCAATAACTTTAAGAATTTCATTAGCAATTAAAGCATAGCCTCTGGAAGTTGGATGAACTCCGTCTAATGAAAAAGCTCCGCCGGTCACTAAATTTGAGGTTAATATTAAATCATTTTGTTCCACACCTACAGAAGCGATCTGATCTAATAGAGTATTGGAATCAAATAAACCAAAACCATTTGCACTGGCAGTCTGCTCAATAATCTGATTAAATTCGATTGTTGCATTCAAAATATCTTCTTGTTCTTCGGGAAGTAACACCCACTTGTCTTCCAAGGGAAGAGTGATTCCTTCAGCAGAAAACTGACCAGCTAAGGCCTGGGGAAGTCCTTGAGACATAAGAAATCCAACTCTAGACGTGTTAACTGTTCCTATAATCGAACTGCTAGGCAAAACAAGCAAGTCATCTGGAGTAGCTTGTCTTGCTTGACCATAGGTGTTTCCAAGTAATTCTGCTACTTGTGGAGCTGCCTGCGGTGGCAATCCAAAGCTTGTTACCAAAGCTATAAACTGTGGATTTGGAGCTAAAGCTCCAGATATTTGAAGTGAAATATTGACTAAGTTTTCGTCCTGGATAACAACAGCGTTCGCAGCATCTGAAGAAAACTCTATAATTCTCTCAGTTTCCCCTAAAGCCTGGAAAACTTGATTTATAGCTCCAAAAATAGAATTCAATGTAGGAATTTGTGCTCCAAAATCTGGATTGGACGGATCCAAAGGATTATGAGGGACAGTTGTAAAATGCGGTATAGCAGCAACATTTGGAATGTTGGCTAAAACGCCTTGAACGTTGGGAACATTACCAACGAGCGAACCTACTATAGCTTGATAAGTCTGGCTAAAGCCAACTCCCGGAGGACCTGCTACAGGTGTAATTGGGTCGGAACCATCTCCACCAGAAAGCGCATACCCCAACACATCGTTATTGCCTATCCATAATGTGAAGAAAGAAGGTTGCTGTGCAATTGCATCTGCCAGAACCGAAGTTTGTGGCGAACTTGCCATCCTTACAAAATAAGGATTGGCGGTTGGAGGGTTTGAGATTACTCCGGAAAAGTCACCATAACCTGGAGCCAGCAAGTGAAAACTTTTTGCACCAGGAACCCCTAGATTATTGAAAGGTCCAGATGGATTATTAGCCAAGATATCTGTTGTAGGCTGAATACCAGACACAAGACTTGAAAGAGGCACAGGACCTGAACCATCGAAAACCAGCCTTGGTCCGAAACCTGGAAGCGGTGAGCCTCCAGCTAAAAGTCCACCTATATTATCGTTCATTAAAGGCTGCACAAAAGCACCACCATTGGCAACCAAGGAAAATTGCCCTGATAAAAGAGAAGGCATTGAGTTTTCCTGTGAAATCCGGTATAAAGCACCATCAGAAAATCCAGCTGTAAGAGAATTTCCTAAAGATACATAGTTTGAAAAATCAGCATTTCCAGCCGTAAATTCTTCAAAGTCCTCGCCAGTACCTTGAGATGCTCTTTCCTTATAATCCTCTAAAGCATCATTTTCACATGCCCATAAGCTTATTATCAAAAAAGCGAGAATAAAATATTTAGAATTTTTCATTTAAAAAATTTTAGAAAATTAAAAGTTATTTATGGTCAAAGAAATATAATACTGAGAGCCGATAAAGCCTGTTCCAAATGCTGTGAAATATTCGTCTTGTAATATGTTGGCAGCACCAAGCTTGAGTGTAGACTTATATTTCGGGATTCTGTAATTCACTTGTGCATCGAAAACATTGAAAGAAGGAACAATTCCATCTCCAAAACTCGCTTCCCAGAAATAACTATCTCTCCACCTCCACGCTACATTGAAGCCAAAGTTTTCAAAAAGGTCTGTGTGACCAAATGAAGTCTTCACTTGATGTTCCGGAGTATTAAACCCTAACCTTACGTTAGGATTTGCTGCTACATCAAAGTCTAGCAAGGCATAGGTGTAATTTGAGCTCAAGTCAAAGCCACCGAAAACTTTTGTAGACAATCCTATAGCACCTCCGTAAGATCTAACTTCCTCTTCTGTATTGGTATAAGTTTGGAAGACCTGAAAGTCTCCGTTGGCAATAGCGGCAACTGCCAGAGGCGTGTTTGTACCTGGGACGGTTTCTGTTAATTCCACATCACCATAAAACGGAGCAAGTACATTTTCGTTGGATAAGAAGTCATTATATCTATTGTGATATACGGATGCATCAATTACAAAACCTTCGATCTTTCCTCTGTAGCCCAATTCAAATGAGGAAACCTGCTCTGGTGTCGCAAGACTGGAATTTCCTATTTCAAGATCTGCGGGATTGCCTGACTGAGAGAAATTCTGGTTAACAGAGTTTGCCGTAAAAGAATTTTCGTAGGCCCCTGTTCCGTCAAGATCCAAAGTCGGTGAGCCCAAAACAGCAGCTCCAAAAGGACTCAGGTTTCCTTGTGCTACACTAAATTGCTTTGAGTATCTTGCTGGGTTATCAAAGGCGCTACCTATTAAAACAGCTCTTCCTACATCAAGACCTATATATAAATCCTGGGTTGTTGGATTTCTAAAACCTGTTTGGAAAGAAGCTCTTATATTATGATCTTCGGCGATGGTAAATCCGGCGGAGAGCCTTGGCGAAAAGAAGCCGTCAAATAATTCTGATTTGTCATACCTCAATGAGCCTGTTAATTTCAATTTTACTAAATCTGACAATTCCACATCTTTTTGAATTTGAGTATAAAGTCCAAATTCAGAATATCCAATGCTTCCATCGTTATCTGTATAAATTGTTCCGCCTGAGTTGAGGTCATAAACTCTTAACGAACCACCAACCTGTACTTCTGCAAAGTCCCATAAGTGTCCAAAGTTATAATTGGCATCAGAATGGTAAAATCTTGAATTGTCCTGAAATTTTGATCCCTGACTTAAATCCGGGTTTTGTACCACCTGATCAAAAACATTTTGAAATTCTGGAGTACCTGGTATTAATCTTTCTATACCATCATCGCCATTAGGATCAATTACTTCATCTGCAACGGCACGGGCTTGAGAGTGTTTTTGAGCGTCGGTTAAACCTTGAGGATTACCAGTAAGTTCTATTCCTGCATAAGTTTGAATGTAATCGCCAAACCAGTCAGAATCACTTTTCCAGGCCCGATTGATGTTAATCCCGGTAAAAACCATATCATAAGAATTTCCTGCATCGTCAATATTCACATAAGTTCTGAAAAAGAAATTGTTGTTTTTCACCTCAATTTTATGCTGCTGAAGGACAAAATCTTTAATGTTATATCGGTTGGCTCCCTGATAGATGGTGTTTCCACTTCCTATTTTACCAACATATTGTATCTCAAAATCATCTTCCCATGGTCTATAATACAACCCCCAGTCTGCTTTCAAGCTCTCTGCATTATAATTGGTAAGATCCACTTCATCATAACCTGTCCTACTCACCTCAACATCTGGTATAATACCAAGTCCTGAGGCGCTCCTTATATTTGTAGACACTTCGTCTCCGTAAACATTTATTCCATCGTAATCTGTATCTGCTCTTGTCAGTCCTCTGTTCAATTTGTCTTCCTGGTTCGTTGCCCACCAGTCAGTCCCTTTGAGGTAACCTAAATTGACTTTAGCAGCAAATTTATCGCTGAATTTATGGGCTATTCTTATCCCAACGTCTGTGAAAGAATTATCGCCAGCAGCTTCCTGTGAAGTAATCCCTTGTTTTACATAACCACTTATACCAGAAAAATCGAATGGGTTTTTACTTCTCATAAATAAAATACCATTGAAAGCGTTTGCGCCGTATAATCCAGATGATGCGCCTGGTAAAATTTCAACACTTTGCACATCAGTTTCAATCATTCCAATCAAATTACCTAAAGGAAAATTAAGCGCTGGAGCTGAGTTGTCCATTCCATCCACAAGTTGCATAAATCTTGCATTGGCAAATCCAGCAAAACCTCTGGTGTTGACAGAACTAAAAGTTAAACTATTTTTATTGATATCTACTCCCTTCAGGTTTTCAAGTCCTCCATAAAAATCTGCGGAAGCAGTGTTTCTCACCTCATTGATTCCGAATCGCTCAATGGTAACTGGAGATTCGAAAACGCGTTCTGGAGTCCTTGAAGCTGAAATAACAACCTCATCGAGCTGACTGCTCAGTTCTAATTCCACCTCAATCGTTTGAGTTTTACTAAAAATATTTACCGTTGAGTTTTCAAATCCCGTAAAAGAAATCACGATATCAAAAGGAGGGACCCGATCTGTTTTTAATTCAAATCTACCGTCAAAATCTGAAGTCGTTCCTTCATCAGAACCCATCACTATAACATTAGCACCAGGCAAAGGAATTCCTGAATTATCTTTTACTGTTCCTGTAATTACAGTTTGAGAAAAAGAGGACAAACAAAACATCAAGAAAAGAAAAGAGAATACTTTTTTCATAATTATATTTTAAAATTCGTTAAAGCGAATCTAAATAATTAAAATTTAAATTGCCAAATTTAAATTGATAAAAAAGAATTTATATCTGAATTTTTTATTGATCTACTATTTTATTTGTCAAATAATTCCTTATGCCATTATCTATAAGTTGTTTTTTTACTTTTTAAAAAATTAGATGTTCTGAATTTCAAGCTGATTTGACCGTATCTATTAACAAATTTATATTTGATTAACAGTTGACATCGAATAAGCGCTCAGATGTTTTGACAATTTGTATCAGATGTTCTTGAACAAGAAAAATGACGTATCTCCTATTCAATTAATTCACTGAATAAGATATCCCTCGTGTTTTTATTATTATGAAGATAAGCCTGGAAGTAATAAAATAAAAACTCCCCAACTCCTAAAAAAACAAATTTCGTAGGAATTGAGTAGTAAATAAATTGAGGTAATAAGAATTATTATTTTTTGTTGAAGTTTAAGACTTAAGATATTTTAAGCTCATCCCAAAGAACTCTTCTCTTTTCTCTGCATGAATCCAATGTCCAGCATTTTCAATGGATTTAATTTCAAAATTATCAAAATGAGTACCCATATCAGATTCGTCACTAGTTGTGATGTAATCGGATTTGCCTCCTTTAATAAATAGAATTTCACCAGAGTATTTTGCATTTTGAGGAAGTCCTTTACCTACTTCTTCAATATTTTGTTTCAGTGCTTTTAGATTTAGTCTCAAATTTAGCTCATCTTGAGTTTTCCAATACAGGTTTTTTAAAAGAAACTGCCTGATAGGTTTTTCTGAAATATAGTTTGACAAAAGCTCGTCGGCATCAGATCTTGAAGTGAGTTTTGCTTCAGAAATTTTGGTTAAGCCTTCTAATATTTGTTGATGATGTGGAGCATAGTATTTTGGAGCTATATCTACAATAATGAGTTTATCAACTTGTTCGGGATAAAGGGTTGCAAACCTCATTGCTGTTTTACCGCCCATCGAATGGCCGATAATTGAAGTAGATCCTATGTCTTTTTCCTTTAAATACTGCTTTAAATCTTCAGCTAAAAGATCGTAGCTGAAAGCATCGTCATGAGGACTTCTTCCGTGATTCCTTTGGTCGACAAGATGTACTTCAAATCCTTCTTTAGCATAAGAATTGGCAAGTGTTTTCCAATTGTCACCCATTCCCAAAAATCCATGTAGGATAATAAGAGATTGGCCTTTACCTTTTACTTTGGAATGTAATTTCATTTAGCTTAATTTTTTGAGGTAAGCTTTCACAACTGGCTCTAAGCCATCGTAAAGCGCTTCAGAAACAAGGGCATGACCTATAGAAACTTCATCTAAAAATGGAATATTTTCAGCAAAATATTCAATGTTGTCCAGAGATAAATCGTGGCCTGCATTAATACCCAAACCCAAATGTTTTGCTTCTTCGGCACATTCTACATAAGGCTTTATGGCTTCCTTTTTGTTTTTTATAAATCCTTGGGCATAAGCTTCAGTGTAGAGTTCAATACGGTCTGTCCCAACTTCTGCTGCACCCTGTACCATAGCAACATCAGGATCTACAAAAATGGATGTTCTTATTCCATGAGCTTTGAATTTTGCAATCACTGTCTTCAAAAATTCTTTATGTTCCACAGTGTCCCAACCTGCATTGGACGTCAAAGCGTCTACAGCATCTGGAACCAATGTGACTTGCGCGGGTTTAGCTTCAAGAACGAGATCGATAAATTTTGGATTAGGATTGCCTTCAATATTAAATTCGGTAGTAAGGACTTTGGTTAATTCTCTCACATCTGCATAACGGATATGACGTTCATCAGGTCTGGGGTGAACTGTAATTCCCTGAGCTCCAAAAGACTCCAAACGCTTTGCGGCTTCAACTACATTGGGAGTATTTCCTCCTCTTGCATTTCTTAAGGTTGCGATTTTATTAATGTTAACACTTAATCTTATCATTGTTAGTTTTTAAACAAAAATACAATCAAAAGAAAGACTTTGCTTGTATTTTATGTATTTTGCAAGAAAACATGACCTTATGATTTGGCAAAATTTTATAGACCAAACTTTAAAACCTATACAGGTTTCAGACACGATTTCAGATATTAAACTAGCTTTCAAAGCTTCAAAGTTTAATCATCTGCCTGTTTTTAAAAAAGGGGTTTTTAAAGGAAGTGTAAATGTCAATGACCTTTTGGAGCTACAGCAAACCTCTACACTTTCAGAATTCAAATATTTAGTAGAAGTGTTTTATGCAGAAAGTCATAAAACCACCTTAGATCTTATTCATGAATTTGCCAATCATCAAACTAACTTACTGCCGATATTGGACACTGACAAAAACTATGTAGGCGTTGTAAAGCTAGAAGATGTATTGGATCTTTTTGGCGAAACCCCCTTTGTAGCCAATGAAGGTGAAGTCATGATCTTAAGAAAAGAAAGAACAAAATTTGCCTTTAGTGAAGTCGCTCAGCTCATAGAAACTTTAAATGCCAGATTTTCTGGAATGTATATCAGTAAACTTTCAGAAGAATTTGTTGAAGTGACAGTTAAAGTTGAACATCAAGGCATTAATGAAATTTTACAAACTTTCCGTAGGTACGAATACCAAATCGCAAGTGAGCACCCTGAAGACTTATTTGCTGAAGATTTGAAAGAACATTCAGATTATCTCAATAAATATCTTGATATATAAATCATGGTAAAAACTGTCGCAATTTTCGGCCAGTCATTCTATCCTGAAACTGAAAAGTATCTCATCCAGCTTCTAGAGGTTTTAGAAAAAAATTACATCAGTATTATTATAGAAGAAGATTACTACAGAATGTTAGTTGAAGAAAAGCCAGTGAGGAATTTAGAAAAATATTCCACTTTTGAAACTTTGGATGAATCTGTAGATTTATTTTTTACCATTGGTGGTGATGGAACCATTTTATCTGCGACAAAATTTGTAAAAAATCTAGATATACCTATTGTAGGCATCAATACCGGTAGACTCGGATTTTTAGCAACAATTCATAAAGATGAAATTAAAAAGAGTATTGAAGAAATACTTTCAGGGAATTATAAAGTTTCTGAGCGCTCACTATTAGAAGTAAATCTCGAAACCAAAGAAAAGATTCTTGACAATTTTCCGTTTGCGCTCAATGATGTAGCCATTAGCAGAAAGGAAACCACGTCAATGATCACCATAGAAACCTGGCTTAATGATGAATTTCTAAATTCTTATTGGTCTGATGGAATTATAATTTCTACTCCTACTGGTTCTACCGGCTATTCGCTAAGTTGTGGAGGACCAGTGGTTACTCCACAAACCAAAAGTTTCATTATAACGCCTATTGCGCCTCACAACCTAAACGCCAGACCTCTTGTTATACAAGATGACTTAGAAATAAAATTGAAAATTTCTGGGAGGGAAGATCAATATCTTATTTCTCTAGACTCTAGACTAGCTAGTCTAGACAAAAACACTATTGTCCGTATAAGAAAAGCGGATTTCAAAATCAAACTCGTCTGGCTACAAAATGATAGCTTTATTACTACACTTCGGAAAAAACTATTGTGGGGTCAAGATAAACGCAACTGAAACAATAAATTCCATTCAAAAGTGTTTTTAGAGACAAAAGAATAAAAACACAAGTCATTGAATCCGATATTTTTATATTTGCAAACTTTTGAAACTCTATGAGATATATCCTGTTAAGCATTTATTTATGTTTCAGTATCAGCTTGACTAAAGCACAAACCTATGAAGCAGGTTTGATCATTGGAGGTGCAAATTTTGTTGGAGATGTAGGGTCATCCTCTTTCACTAGATCCGAGGATTATTTTAGTGAAGATAAAGTTTCATATGGGGTCGTTTTAAAATGGAACCGCAGTCCTAGGCATGCCTTTAGGTTTACTGCAATAAGGGTCAACACTTTTGGCAATGATCTTAGATCAGACGAGCCAAAAAAACTAGCTCGAGGGTATAATTTTGAAACCGATATTACTGAATTGTCTTTGGGTCTTGAATTTAACTTTTTTGAATGGGATCTTCATGAACTTAAAAGACCTCTTTTTACTCCTTATATTTATACAGGACCTACATATTTTTTCACCAACGAATTTTATTTAGATCCGGCAACCAACGAACTTGCAGAAGGAGAATCAACCTCTAATTTTGCAATACCTTTGGTATTTGGAGTAAAAGGAACCTTAAGCAGGCACTGGATATTGGCAGCAGAGTTTGGGGCCAGATATACCTTTACGGATAATCTTGACGGAAGTGCACCAGATGAAATAGTTAGTCCTCCAATTTATCCTACCTTTGGAAATTCAAATATGAACGATTGGTACATTTTTACAGGAATAACGCTTACTTATACCTTTGGTCGTAAGCCTTGTTACTGCAATTTTTAGTGAATGGATTATAAATCAAATATAATAGTAGAACGATTACCAAAACACATCGCCATCATTATGGATGGTAACGGACGGTGGGCAAAAAAGCAAGGCTTAATGCGGGTTCGAGGTCACGAAAAAGGGACTAAAGCCGTGAGAGAAACGGTTGAGAGTTGTGCAGAACTAGGTGTTCAAAATTTGACCCTTTACGCATTTTCTACAGAAAACTGGAACCGACCAAAGTTTGAAGTCCAAACCCTCATGAAACTTCTTGTTTCCTCTTTAAAAGAAGAAATCAAAACTTTGCAAGACAACAAAATAAAGCTTCAAGCCATAGGCTGTATAAATAATTTACCTTCTAAGGCTAGAAAAGAGCTCAATGAGGTTATTGAAAAAACCGCGCATAACGATCACATGACTCTCACTCTTGCTTTGAGTTATGGCTCTAGGGAAGAGCTGACCCAAGCTGTGAAGTTAATTAGTGAAAAGGTAAAAAATAACATAATAGATTTAGAAAGTATTGATGAATCTACAATAAATAAGCATCTTTACACTCAAAATTTACCAGACGTAGATATGATGATTCGGACAAGCGGTGAGCAGCGAATCAGTAATTTTTTACTTTGGCAAATGGCCTACGCAGAATTATATTTTACAGATGTTCTTTGGCCAGATTTCAGAAAAGATAACCTTTTTGAAGCAATTTACGAATATCAAAAAAGAGAAAGAAGATTTGGAAAAACAAGTGAACAACTCTAAGTGCTCCTTATTGTTTGCTAGAACAACACGATACATATCTGTTCTGGCCATTATATTATTTAGCGTAATTACAAACGCTCAGAATTCACCTTTAGAATCTGCCGGCAAGAAATATACTCTTGGAGAAATAGAGGTCGTTGGTTCTTCGAGCTATAACGAGCAAACAGTAATTGCCTTTACAGGTCTTAAAAAAGGAGATGAAATTTATATTCCTGGTGACAAGATAAGCAAGGTGTTGAAGAAACTTTGGGATCTTGGCTTGTTTAGCGATATCAACTTTTATCTGAAAAATGTAGATGGAGATACTGCAGATCTACAACTTGAAATTGTTGAAGTTCCAAAACTAAATGACGTCAAAATAAGAGGTGTAAAAAAGCGTAAACGATCTGAAATTGTAAAGGACAACAAATTACAAAAGAACACGAAGGTCACAGAGAATTTTATCGTTAATCTACGCAATAACCTTGAGGATAAATATAAAGAAAAAGGCTTTCTCAACGCTAAAGCAAATATTACTACCACACCTGTTGTAGATACCACATCCACAGATAACCTGGTAGATATGACTGTGAATATTGAACAAGGAGACAAAGTAAAGATTAGCTCTATCAATATTGAGGGTAATGAGCAATTTTCGGATTGGAAGGTTAAACGAATGATGAAGAAAACTAAGGAAAAGTTTTTCTTAAGGTTCTGGAAACGCTCCAAGTTTATTGAAGATGAATACGAGGCTGACAAAGAAAGAGTAATCAAGAAGTTTAAAGAAAAAGGTTATCGTGATGCGAGAATTGTCAATGACTCGGTCGTTGTTAAATCTGATACAGACATCGCTGTCAATATCGAAGTGAAGGAGGGAGACCGATATTATTTTGGAAATATTGAATTTCTTGGAAATTCTGCATATACAGACGCCCAGCTTAATCAATTAATGGGAATTCGTAAAGGTGACCCTTACAATGGTACCATCCTACAAAATAAGATTGCAAACAATGAAAAACCAGATGCAGACGATCTAACAAACTTGTATCAAAACAACGGGTATTTGTTCTCGAATATCACTCCAGTAGAAACAAGAATATACAACGATACTATTGATTTTGAAATCAGAATCAACGAAGGAAAAATTGCTTATTTCAATGAAATTTTGGTCACAGGAAACGACAAAACCAATGATAATGTTATTTTCCGAAATTTAAGAACACGTCCGGGACAACAATATAGCAAGCAGGATGTCATGAACACCATTCGTGAGCTTGGACAACTCGGGTTTTTCAACGCTGAGAATTTGGAACCAAAGTTTGAGAGTGTAGATCCTCAGTCTGGTACTTTAGACTTGCATTATATCGTAGAAGAACAAGGAAGTAGCCAGATAGAACTTCAAGGTGGTTACGGTGGCGGTGGCTTTATTGGAACGCTTGGTCTAAGATTCAACAACTTCTCAATTAAGAATCTCTTTAATAAAGAAGCCTATAAACCTGTACCGATGGGAGATGGGCAATCACTTTCTTTGAGGGCTCAAGCTAGTATCGCTTTCCAAAACTATAGCTTATCCTTTGTAGAGCCTTGGCTTGGCGGTAAAAAACCGGTACAGCTCTCGGTTTCTTTATCTCAAACCATTCAATTTTTATTTAATCCTTTAACGAGAAGAGCAGACAACGATAGAAGCTTTACTATTTCTGGAATAAATGTGGGTTTTGCAAAACGTCTAAGAGAACCCGATCAAAACTTTACTTTATCTACCAATGTTGGTTATCAAAATTTCCAATTAAACAATTACAACATCGGTTTATTTAGATTCCCGAATGGTAGTTCGAATAACTTGTCATTTACCGTAGGGCTGAACAGAAACAATACGTTTACCAACCCTATTTTCCCAATGGGTGGCTCTGAGTTTGATTTTTCTGTAAAGTTCACCTTGCCATACTCTGCATTTAACGACGTAGATTATGAACAACTTAGAGATGAAAGAAATGAAGCCCTAGCAACCAACGATAATGAAGCCCTAGCAAGAATTGATCAACAGAGATTTAATTGGCTGGAGTTTTATAAAGTAAAATTTAGTGGAGACTGGTACAATAATCTATTTGATAAATTGGTTTTAAGAACACGGTTTGAATACGGATTTCTTGGAGCTTATAACAATGACAGGGGTATTCCTCCATTTGAACGTTTTTTCTTGGGTGGTGATGGCCTTGCAGGTTTTGCCCTGGATGGTCGTGAGATTGTTGCCTTAAGAGGTTATCCTAATCAGTCTATACTTCCTAGATCTAGAACTGTAGGCGGAGAAGAAAGTTTCAATGATGGTGCTTCAATCTATAACAAATACACCATGGAATTGAGGTATCCTATCACATTGAAGCCAACGGCTTCCATATATGGACTTGCCTTCCTGGAAGGTGGTGCTACTTTCGATCAGTTTAAAGATTTTACTCCATTTGAGATGAGTCGTTCTGCTGGTGCTGGTTTACGAATTTTCATGCCTGCATTTGGATTGCTTGGTATTGACTTTGGTTATGGTTTTGATCCAATACCTGGATCAAACACCGGGGCAAATGGATGGGAAACGCATTTCATTATTGGCCAGCAATTTTAAAAAGATGGCACAGTTTTTAATACACTAGAGATATGAAGTTTTTAAAATACCTTTTATTCTTAAGTATATTTTCATTTACCATGTTTGGTCAAGGTGGCTTGAAAATAGCTTATGTAGATATGGATTACGTATTGGAAAAACTTCCTGAATATAAGCAAGCTTCTAATCAGTTGGATATGAAAGCCCAGCAATGGAGGACTGAAATTGAAAGCAAGCAAAATGAAATCAATAGTCTTAAAGCTGAACTTGAAAATGAAAGACCTCTTCTTACAGCTGAACTTGTACAGGACATGGAAGATGAAATCAGTTTTTTAGAGAATAAATTACTTGAGTACCGCAACAAACGCTTTGGAGTTTCAGGTGATTTTATTGTTCAGAAAAGACAATTAATACAACCCATACAAGATCAGGTATTCAATGCCATTCAGGAAATAGGAGATAGCAGAGATTATGATTTTATTTTTGAAAACTCCGCAGAAGCCTTACTTTTGTTTTCGGCAAGAAGACACGACTTGAGTGAAGTCATTCTTAAGTTGATCAATAGGAATTCCCGAGGTGCAGGTGTAGAAACTGCAGATGTAATAGAAGAACTTGATGATTATAAATCTGTTGAAAAAGCAGAAGAAGACGAAATTAAAAAAGAAGAAAAGGCTCTGAAAGAAGAGGAGCGCAAAAGTGAAAGAGAAGCTCTAATCGATGAGCGTCAAAGACAAAAAGATTCTTTAAGAGATGCCAGAAAACGTCAATTTGAAGAAAGAAGAGCTAGAATACTAAAACAAAGAGAAGAAAGACAACGAGAAAGAGACTCTATAAAAAACGCAAGAGAAAACAATTAATTATAATCACTAAACTAAAAATTAAGAAATGAGAACATTAAAAACAATTGTAATAGCCTTGGTATTGTCTTTTGGATTGATGGCAACCACAAATGCACAATCTAAAATTGCACACATTAACTCACAGGAATTTGTACAAAACTTACCAAGTTATAAATCTGCAATGACAGAACTAGATCAACGCGAGAAAACTTACCGTAAAGAGATAGACGACTTGCTAAAAGAAGCGCAAAAAACTAATGAGCGTTACCAAAGAGAAGCAGGTACTAAAACTGAAGAAGAAAATCAAAAAAGAGCTATGGAGCTTCAAGAAATGCAACAGTCTATACAAGAGTACAGACAAACTGCATCTGAGGATCTTCAGAAAAAACAGGAGGAATTGATGAGACCTGTTCTTGAAAGAGCAAGAGAAGTGATCCAGAAAGTAGCTAGAGAAAAAGGATACGATTTTGTATTGGATTCTTCACTGGGTTCTGGCGTATTAATGGCAGACGGTTACGACTTGATGCAAGACGCTAAAGTTGCTATAGGAGAGTAATCCAATTTACTTTATAATTCATACAAAAAGACCATCTTTGTGATGGTCTTTTTATTTTAATATGTCTCAACAACCTATTGTTTTATTTGATTCTGGCGTAGGAGGAACCTCTATTTTAAAGGAAATAGTAGAGCTTTTACCCAAAGAAAATTTTATCTATCTGGCCGATAGTAAAAATGCTCCTTACGGAGAACGAACTCCCCAAGAAATCATTAATCTGAGTGTAAAAAATACAGAACTTGCATTGAGCATGCGGGCAAAACTAATAGTGGTCGCCTGCAATACTGCCACTACTAATGCTATTGCTTATCTAAGACAAAATTATCAACTCCCCTTTATAGGGATAGAACCCGCTATAAAACCAGCAGCCTTACATTCAGAAGTAAAAAGAATTGGAGTGTTGGCTACCAAAGGAACGTTGAGTAGTGAACTGTTTAAACAAACCTCGGAAGCCTTTACCCAGGGTATAGATGTTATTGAAGTCATAGGAAAAGGTATTGTAGAGGCTGTTGAAGGAGGCTGGACTAAAGATGAAAAGTTTATAAAACAATTGGAAGAACAGATACAGCCTTTTATACATCAAAGCATTGATTACCTGGTTTTAGGTTGCACTCATTTCCCATACATTATCCCTCAGCTAAAACATCTCCTCCCTTCTCATGTGAAAATTATAGATTCAGGAAGAGCAGTCGCAAAACAGACTGAAGCCGTGTTGAGAAAAAACAAGCTCAAAACCTCTTCAAAAACAGAAGGGCAAGTTCAGGTGTATACCAATGCGGATAATGTTTATCACGTTAAGGAACTCGTCAAAGAAATTCACAATGTTGGAGTAAAACAGATGGATTTTTAATAGTTTACTGCTGGGCAAATACATTTCTGGCGCTTTCTGTTTTCTCCGAAATCGTAACCAATAGTGATTTGATGAAAACCAGAAGTTGAAATAACTTCAGAAAATGCTTGATGAGAATAGGTGTAAGCCACCATGAACCGGTTGTAATTAAACCCGACAAATGGCGAAATATATTGTAAATTTTGTGATTGAGCTTGATTTCCTGGTGCTGTAAAATCAATGCCATCTAGGGCTCTTCTGTATGAAACTCCACCCCAGACTTGGCCTACATTAAGTTGATAATACGCTTTTGCGTTTATATCAATATTAGACTGATTTATTGCTTCTCTATGTTGGAAAAACAAGGAAGGTTCAAAAATCCATCGAGACTGTAAGGATGAAATAGTGTAACCTACTGAAGCCAGGTATTGACGCTGATTTTCAGTTTCAAATACTTCAGAAAAAACCGTTCGTTGTTGCGGGAGAATGTTTTTCAATGTGAGGTGTGCAAAAAAATCTAAAAAGAAATAAGAAACTCCAAAGTCAACATTAAAGAGTGTTTCAGATTGTTGAGAACCATCAATTGCAGGATCTGGATTGCCTATTAAATTGAGACCTCTTTGATCGAGGCGATCCTGAACCACACCGGCACTTAGACCAAAGGAAAGTTGATTGATATCTGCAGTAGATCTTGAAAACATGAGGTGATAAGCAAACGTAGCTAAGGCCCCTTGCTGAGTGAATCTTCCATTGGCATCATTATAGAAAATACCGCCTAAGCCCACTTTATCGTTTACCCTACCATTTACACTCATGGTTTGTAAACTCGGAGCTTCATTCACATCAAACCATTGTTGCCTGCCCGTAAGTCTTATCTTATTAAAATTGGAGGCACCAGCCATTGAAGGGTGTACCAAATAATAGTTGTCCGTCAGGTAATCAGAATAAATTGGCAAACTCAGGTTTTGGGAGTATGCAGCATTAGATGCCAATCCAACAATCAGTAAAAAAATTGTTCCAAATAACTTTTGAAGAGGTGAAAAAAAATTTATCGATTTCAAAAAATAATTTTATAAAAAATGATATAGTATTCAAATATACATTTTATTGTCCTCCATCTATTTGATTTGCTATCAATCAAGAAAAATTTAAGACTTCATAATCAGTTAGTTTTTAAATCCTAATAGAAACTCAATTAGATCAATTCTAAATTATTGTTTTGTAATTTTGTAAAAAATCAGGATCATGTCGAATTATACCGTAGAAATAAAATCAACTAACAAGCCTTCCATACTTAAATTTGAATTCAATGAATTCCTTACAAAGCAAAAGGGCTACGAATATCATAATATCGAAGAGGCTATTAAGTCGCCTATAGCTTCCCAACTGTTTTACCTTCCATTTGTAAAGACTGTCTACATTTCTCAAAATTTTATAGCTATTGAAAAATTCAATATTGTAGAATGGGAAGACGTACAAGGTGAAGTCGCAGAACAATTGTTGAAACACCTCAACGAAGGTGGAGAGATCGTTAAGGAAGAAGAGGCCGAATCTACAAAGAAAGTCCCGGTTACGGTTTATGCCGAAAGCACACCAAATCCTTCTGTGATGAAGTTTGTAGCCAACAAAAAATTGGTGCTGGAATCTGCAGAATTTAAAACTATTGATGACGCCGACCGTTCACCTTTGGCCCAGAAGTTATTTCACTTTCCTTTCGTGAAAGAAGTATTTATGGATGAGAATTACATTTCCATCAACAAATACGACATGGCTGAGTGGGACATGATCACCAATGAACTCCGAGGGTTTATAAAAGATTATATTGAAGAAGGCGGAACCATCTTAAAAACGGGATCGGTTTCTAAAGAGAAAGCTGAAGAATCCTCTACACCAAAAATTGACACTTCCGACCTGGACGACGTATCCAAAGAAATCGTACAGATTTTGGAAGAATACGTAAAACCAGCAGTAGCAAGTGATGGTGGAAATATCGTATTTAAGTCTTACAATAAAGAATCCAAAGACGTAGAAGTGATCTTGCAAGGCGCTTGTAGTGGATGCCCTTCCTCTACAATTACTTTGAAAAATGGAATCGAAACTATGCTTAAGGAAATGCTTCAAGGTAAAATCAATAATGTAGTAGCTTTTAACGGATAAGAAAGCTTCACTCATATGAATCCTCACCCAGATTTATAAACATAAATCTGACCTCTCACAAGGAGAGGTGCAAAATGACAGTAAAAATTACTTGCTTGTCCCTTGACGAAAACTTTTTAATATCAACTCGGCGGTACGGCGGCTTGCGCCTGTACCGCCGAGTTTTGTTTTCAAGTCTTTATAATCCGAAAGCATCACTTCTCTTGTAGAAGATTCTAAAATTTTATCCAATTCCAGTTTAAGGTTTTTGGATGTAAATTCATTTTGAATCAATTCCTTCACCACTTCTCGATTCATAATCAAGTTCACCAGTGAGATATAATCCAGTTTCACAATTTGTTTAGCGATCCAATAAGAAATAAGGTTTCCTTTGTAGCAAACCACTTCCGGCACTTCAAACAAAGCTGTCTCCAGAGTCGCTGTTCCCGAAGTCACTAATGCCGCATGAGATTTACTTAATAAGTTATAAGTGTCATTAGTAATGAATTTTACTTCGGAATTTGACACTACTGACTCATAAAATTCTTCATCCTGACTTGGTGCTCCTGCAATCACAAATTGATAAGTGGGGTAATCACGGACTACTGAAAGCATCACTGAAAGCATTACAGATATTTCCTGTTTACGACTTCCGGGTAGCAAAGCGATAATCAGCTTATCGTCCAGGTCATGCTTATTTTTAAACTCTTCAAAACTGATTTCCTTACGCTTTTCAATTTGGTCTAAAAGCGGATGACCTACAAAGTAAACCTTAAAGTTGTGCTTTACTTCATAAAATTCTTTTTCAAAAGGAAGTATCACATACATGTGGTCAACATCCCTTTTGATGTCTTTTATTCTGCTTTCCTTCCAGGCCCAGATTTGAGGGGATACATAGTAATGCGTCGCCATACCCTGCTCCTTAGCCCACTTTGCAATCCTCATATTAAAGCCAGGATAATCGACAAATATGATTGCATCCGGCTGATATTTAGAAATATCAGCTTTACAGAGTTTGATGTTGTTTAGTATGGTTTTTAGGTTCGTGATTACTTCCCAAAACCCCATGAAAGCAAGTTCACGGTAGTGCTTTACTAAAGTTCCTCCTACTTCAGCCATGAGATCACCTCCCCAGAACCTGAATTCTGCTGAACTGTCTTTTTCCAATAAAGCTTGCATCAAGTTGGAGCCGTGAAGGTCACCGGAAGCTTCACCAGCTATGATATAATATTTCATCTAGTTTTTTAAATCAATCGATAAACGAAATTACAATAAAATAAGCAGTAGACCTTAAGCTAAGCTTCAAGTTCATTCTTGAGTTCCTATGGGATTTGCTACATTTGCAGAATCTTTTTAAGACAAAGAATTTATGATTCAATCCATGACCGGTTACGGTAAAAGCAAGCTTGTAGAAGCTGGCAAAACATTTACCGTTGAGATAAAATCTCTCAATAGTAAAAACTTAGATGCCAACGTAAGAATTCCATCAGAATTCAGAGAGCTGGAGCTTCCTATCAGAAATAAGCTTTCACAAAGCCTCAGCCGAGGAAAAGTTGATTTTTCTCTTCAGGTTGAAAAACACGATGAGGAAAGTACGGCCAAAATCAATACTAAAGTTGTCGAAAATTATTTGAAACAACTTAAAGCGCTTCCAGTCTCGACCTTAGAAGACGACAGTCGCATACTTCAAATCGCAATGACATTGCCAAATGCTTTAAGTTCGGAGAAAAATGAATTAGAAAAGGAAGATTCTCAGGCGGTTTATAAGGTTTTGGATCTGGCTTTGGAGCAAATCAACACCTTCAGAACTGATGAGGGAAAAGTTTTGAAAGAAGATTTTGAACTCAGAATTCAAAATCTGACTGAATTACTTTCAGAAGTGAAATCCATTGACCCGGAACGAATCGAGCACGTAAAGACGAGGTTGAGAAAGGGCATCGAAGACCTTAAGGAAAAGATTGACGAAAATCGATTTGAGCAAGAATTGATTTATTATATCGAAAAATACGACATTACCGAGGAGAAGACGAGACTCGATAATCACTTATCATATTTCTTAAAAGCTCTAAATTCTTCTGATTCTAATGGTAAAAAACTCAATTTTATTTGCCAGGAAATCGGTAGAGAAATCAATACTATAGGGAGCAAATCCAACTTCGCCCCTATGCAAAAAGCCGTGGTGCAAATGAAAGATGAACTTGAAAAGATAAAAGAACAATTGCTTAACGTACTGTAAGTATGGATGATAAAAAACAAGGTAAAATTATTGTATTTTCTGCGCCTTCAGGTTCTGGAAAAACAACTATAGTGAGACATCTGTTAGCACAAGAGGATTTGGACCTGGAATTTTCTATCTCTGCCACTTCAAGATCACCTAGAGAAAATGAAGTGGATGGTGAGGATTATTATTTCATGGACTTGAAAGAGTTCAAATCACACATCAAAAATGATGATTTTCTGGAATGGGAAGAAGTCTACAGAGATAATTTCTACGGCACCTTAAATTCTGAAGTGGAACGCATCTGGGCGATGGGGAAACACGTGGTTTTTGATATTGACGTTGTTGGAGGTCTGGACATCAAGCGCATTTATCCAGAGCAAACACTGGCAGTTTTTGTAGAACCACCCAGTATAGAAGAACTCAAGATCAGACTTAAAAAGAGAAAGACAGAGTCAAATGACCGTATCGCGATGAGAGTTGCCAAAGCCTCTATTGAAATGGCAACTGCTCCGCAATTTGATCACATTATTGTGAATGAAGATTTGGACACAGCACTGGATGAAGCCTATCATTTGGTCAAAGACTTTATTAAATGAAAAAAGTAGGCTTATATTTCGGGACGTTCAACCCCTTTCATATTGGGCATTTGATCATTGCCAATCATTTGACGGAACATACAGACTTGGAAGAGGTTTGGCTTGTGATTACTCCTCAAAGCCCTTTTAAAAAGAAAAATAGTCTTTTGGAAAACCATCACAGATTTGAGCTAGTGTATCGAGCAACCGAAGAGTATGAAAAACTCAAGCCCTGCGATGTGGAATTCAAGTTACCTCAGCCCAATTATACTTCCAAGACATTAGCAGAGCTGAGGGATTCACATCCAGATTCGAGTTTTGCGTTGATCATGGGAGAAGATAATCTGGTAAATTTCCATAAGTGGAAAAATTATGAAACTATCTTGGAACATCATGAAGTCTATGTTTGCCCCAGAACTACAAAATCTGAAATACCGGAACAATTTCAAGATCATCCGAAAATATTTGCCACCGATACTCCAATCATGGAAATCTCATCGACACTTATAAGAGAAATGATAAAGTCTGGTAAAAACGTAACGCCTTTGCTCCAACACAAAGTTTGGGAATATATAGACGAGATGAATTTTTACAGATAAAGGAATCACATCAGCAGATTAAAGATTTGTTAATCTGAAATATATTGTATTAATATTTATCAAGTTTAGAAAATATCAGAGAAGCACAAGAGTTGTGCGAAAAGAAAACTGAAAAACAAAACATATGACAAATCCTAATCCCAATTTTGGCGTCATCGGTAGCGGTAGCTGGGCAACAGCCATCGTTAAAATGCTATGCGAAAATGTACCAGAAGTCAATTGGTATGTAAGAAAACCGGAAGTCATAGACCATATTGAGAGGGAGCATCATAACCCCAACTACCTCAGCGCCGTTGAGTTTGATCCAAAACAGATAAAATTGTCCAGCGACATCAACAAGGTGATTCAAGAATCAGATTTTTTGATTTTCGTAGTACCCTCAGCGTTTTTAAAAAAAGAACTAGACAAAATCACTGTAGATATTTCGGACAAAATCATCTTTAGCGCGATTAAGGGGATTGTGCCGGAATCCCAACAATTAGTTGGAGAACATTTTCACAGTGCATATGATATCCCATTTGAGAGGATTGGAGTCATTACTGGTCCCTGTCACGCGGAAGAAGTGGCATTGGAACGCTTGTCTTACCTGACCATTGCCTGCGCCAATGAAGACCATGCTACAACACTGGCTCGATTTCTTAGTAGTGATTATATAAAATGCAATGTTTCTGAAGACGTGATAGGAACTGAATATGCCGCTGTACTTAAGAATATCTATGCGATTGCTGCAGGAATTGCACATGGTCTTGGCTACGGAGATAATTTCCAAAGTGTCCTTATGAGTAATGCCATACGAGAGATGAAACGCTTTATAAAAAAGCGCTACAAGATGAAAAGAAACATTAACGATTCTGCTTATCTAGGAGATTTACTGGTGACTGGTTACTCGGTCTTTAGCCGAAATCGCTATTTTGGAAATATGATTGGCAAAGGCTATACGGTAAAAAGTGCCCAGATGGAAATGAGCATGGTCGCAGAAGGCTATTATGCGACAAACTCCGCTTACGAAATCAGCAAAACCTTTGGGAATAAAAAATCACGAACCCCTATTATAGATGCAGTTTACAAAGTTTTATACGAAGGAAAGAATCCGAAAAAAATCTTCGAAAAATTAGCTGACAAGCTTAATTAATAAAATACCTCAATGAATTCAGTTTTAAAAGGCGGCATCCTGGTTGCACTGGGTGCTTCATGCTATGGTTTGCTTACAACTTTTGTAAAACTCGCCTACGATGAGCATTATACCGCTTATGAAGTTACGTTTTCACAAATACTAATCGGGTTTGTGGCTTTAGTCATTTTGAATCTTTTTTTGAAAAAGAAAAAGCCCCCCATTACAGATCAAGCTTTGAGACGTAAAACGATATTCTTCCTTATGCTTGCTGGAACTTCCTTGGGTTTTACAAGTATCTTCTACTATCTGGCCATGCAGTATATCACAGTTTCTGTAGGGATTGTGTTATTGATGCAAAGCGTATGGATAGGTGTGGTTCTGGATAGTATCATCAATAAGATAAAACCGACTAAAATTAAGATCATCTCTGTCATTCTTATTTTGATAGGGACGGTTCTGGCTGCAGATTTACTGATCGAAGAACAAGACGTTGAACTCGCAGGTATAGGTTTTGGTATTTTGGCTGCGCTTTCTTACACAGTGACGATTATGACTTCTAACAGTGTGGGGACTCAATACCATCCTATCACCAGAAGCAAATGGATGATGCTAGGCGGACTTATAGTCGTTTCGATCATCACCTTACCAGAGTTAATTGAGTACATGGATTTTGGTATTTTTATACTATGGGGGCCTATTTTGGCTCTATTTGGAACTATTTTACCGCCTTTATTTTTCACCGCTGGCATGCCTAAAATAAATGTAGGGCTTGGTGCTATCATTTCTTCTATCGAACTTCCAGTAGCAGTTTTGATGGGATATTTCGTTCTACATGAAGATCAAAATATCTTCAAATGGATAGGAATTCTTCTGATTTTATCTTCGATAGTACTGATGAATTTGAAGAAAGTCAAAAAAGAACCTTTGTAGGATTTGAGGCTAATCTGCTATAATTCCTTTCGAAGATAATAGTGGTAGGTCTTTTATTTCTTTAGATTTTAAGCTGTGTTTTGGAAATTTAAAGTCTTTGTGCATCAGTTTTCCATCGATAAAATAAGTGACTTGAAAAATATTTTCTACTTCCAACACATCTTCATGAAGAAATTCAAGCTTGGCGAATGATTTACCAGGTAAGACTTCTAATTTCTTTCTTAGCACTGAAGTTTTTTTAGTTCTACTTTCACCCTTAGAGACAATTAAGACTGTTTCAATCGCTTCAGAATTGTCATTCAACAAATAAATAGTCCACTCTTCAACTTTGAATATCTTATTGTACTCAAATGAAGCTACGACATAGACATTTTTTACTTCGGGAATATCTCTTTCTATATCCTTCTTCATTTGAATTTAAAATGAAGATTTAAATTGCTCCAGAAAACGCACATCGTTTTCATAAAACATACGGATATCTCCTATTTGATAAAGCAGCATCGCAATACGTTCTATACCCATTCCAAAAGCAAAACCGCTATATTCTTTAGGATCGATATTACAATTCTTCAACACATTAGGGTCGACCATTCCACAACCCATGATTTCCAACCAGCCAGTACCTTTTGTAATTCTGTAATCGGTTTCCGTTTCTAAACCCCAGTAGATATCGACCTCAGCGCTAGGCTCAGTAAATGGGAAATAAGAAGGTCTTAATCTAATTTTAGATTTACCAAACAACTCTTTGGTAAAGTAGATCAAAGTCTGCTTCAAATCTTTGAAAGACACATTCTTATCGATGTATAATCCTTCTACCTGATGAAAGATACAGTGAGATCTGGAAGATATATCCTCATTTCTGAACACTCTACCAGGAGAAATCGTCCTGATAGGAGGTTCGTTATTCTCCATGTAACGAACTTGGACGCTAGATGTATGCGTTCTCAACAAAATATCTTTCGGATCGGTTTGAATGAAAAACGTATCCTGCATATCTCTTGCCGGGTGGTATTCAGGTAAGTTAAGAGCTGTAAAATTATGCCAGTCATCTTCGATTTCTGGGCCTTCTGATACATTGAAACCAATGTTTGAAAAAATTTCTGTAATTCTGTTTTTAACCAAAGATATAGGATGTCTTGCTCCGATTTCCATTGGCTCACCTGGCCTAGTGAGATCGCCATAAATTCCTTTATCTTCAACTTTTGAAGCGATTTCTCCCTTCAATTGATCCACTTTTTCTTGAGCAGCTACTTTAAGCTGGTTGATCGTTTTACCAAATTCCTTTTTCTGCTCATTAGGAACGTTTTTAAACTCAGCAAAAAACTCATTTAAAATCCCTTTTTTCCCTAGATATTGTATTCTGAATTGTTCAACATCTTCAGCTTTGTCAGCTGTAAAACGCTCAACTTCATCTATATATCCTTTTATCTTGTCTATCATGGTAGTTGGTAAAATGAATTGGCAAATTTAGAAAAAATACACCGTTTCTTACTTAGAAAACTTATTATTTAAAGCCTGATGCTATTCTATGTATTTGCGTTTGAGAAAATAGCTGACCAGTGCTTCTTTCATCAATACAGTTTGTTCTCCAGCTTTAAGAGCGGGTAATTTTGAAATATTATTAAAATGTGGCCATCCGTCTTCATCTACAAAATCAAACTCATAAAACCCATAAGGTTCTAAGACTGTACAAATAGCGATATGCATCAAGTTGACTTTATCGTCTTTTTTGAATTTAGCCTGTGGTTGACCAAGTTCTTGCACCCCTACTAAATAGATTATTGCATCTATATCCATTTGTTCGCCATCTGCAAATTGATTAGATAGCTTATTTTGAAGGGTTTCCCATCGTGTTTTTAGTAACTCATCTCTCATGTTACAAAGGTACTCGCTTTAACCGAATTGCTTATATTTGGCGCTATGAATGTGATAGATATTGTTCTGGGGGTTTTCCTTTTACTTGGTTTTATAAGGGGTTTTCAAAAGGGATTTATTGTAGAACTTGCAGGAATAGTAGCCTTACTGGTAGGAATCTTTGGAGGTATAAAATATGGCTATTTTGCTGAAGGTTATCTTGAAAAATGGACGGACTGGTCTGTCTCAAGTATTGAGATTACTAGTTTTTTTATCGTATTTATTGGTATTGTCATCTTAGTTTCAATTCTTGCCAAAATTCTAACTACCATTGTTCATAGCATTGCGCTAGGCTTGATCAATAGGATCTTTGGAGCGCTGTTTGGCATTATCAAAATGGGATTATTTATTTTAATTATACTACTAATATTTGATTACATAAATGGTGAAGGTAGATTTCTCACAGAAACAAAACTGCAAGAATCAGTCATTGTCTCCACTATAAGAGAATTAAGTTCAACACTGCTGCCCTCTTTAGAACAATTGCTAGATGAAAGTGAACTTTTGGAAAACCAACACGCCAAATAATAAACCTCGGGCTTTCACTCGAGGTTTAAATTCTTTAGGAAAAATAAATTTTAAGGCAGTAGTTCTACTTCACCTGTTTGAAGTGAGTAGACCCCACCAACTATTTTTATTTCTTCTTTTTCCTCCATACTTTTCAAGATTGAGCTTTTTTCTCTAACTCTGTCCATGGTTAATTCTACATTTTTTTGAACAACATCATGAACAAACTCTTTATTGGTAGAATCTCTTTTCCCATCTGTTACTACTGCTTCAACCGCTGGTTTTAAATTCTTAAGAAGATGTGTGATATTTCCTAATTCAACACCATCACAGGCAGCACTCACAGCACCACAACTCTCATGACCAAGCACAAAGACAAGTTTACTCCCAGCTACTTTACAGGCATACTCCATGCTTCCCAAAATGTCAGTATTTTCAAAATTTCCGGCAACTCGTGCGACAAAAACATCACCAATACCCTGATCAAAAACAGTTTCTACAGGTACTCGACTGTCTACACATGATAAAATAATAGCTTTTGGATATTGCCCACCTGTAGCACTTACTTTCATTGAATTATAATCTCTAGAGTGAAAATCATCTGAGGTAAAGCGTTTATTACCATTCATAAGGTCTTTTAAAACTTCATCTGGTGTTAAAGCTTCCTGTTCTTGTTTAGTTATGATTTTTTTGAGCATAGTGTTTAGTATTCTGAATTAATATTAAAAAATTTTGAATAGCTACTTGGGTTTTTAAACTCTCCAAGATCTGAAATAATAGTAATTTCTATATTATTATTTTTAGCTTTTATTGCAAAATCTTGAAGGATTTCTAGGATATCATAATCTAAAAATTGGGACTTCCGAATATCAATTTCAAGATTTGTATTGGGTTCAATATTATTTAATGAGTTTAAAATAGCGCCTTTGTTGAAAAAAGTAACTTCTTCTGCTAGTGTCATTTTAATAAACTTATCTTCTCCTTTTTCGTCTTCTTTTGTATGAAGAAAATGTGAATTTTTAAAGCTGTTGATCAATACAATCGTAAGTCCAACTAGGAGACCAAGTCCAATACCTGTTAGCAAATCGCTCAATACAATTCCTAAAACGGTAACTATAAAGGGCAAATATTGCTTTTTCCCTAATTTGAACATACTTACAAAAAGGGAGGGCTTTGCTAACTTGAAACCAACAATAAACAAAACTCCGGCAAGAACAGCTAGCGGAATAAGGTTCAATAAATCCGGAATAAATACGACTGCAAGTAGTAACCAAATAGCGTGTAAAATAGCTGACATTTTTGTGCGACCACCAGACTGGATATTAGCAGAACTTCTCACAATAACCTGAGTAATAGGCAAACCACCTATGAATCCAGAAAGCATATTTCCAGTTCCTTGAGCAAGTAATTCCCGGTTGGTCGGGGTTACTCTTTTTCTTGGATCCAGTTTATCTGTAGCTTCAACACTCAATAAGGTTTCCAAACTCGCTACAACAGCAATTGTAAAACCTACAACCCAAACTTCAGTGCTTGTAATGATTGAAAAATCTGGGAAGGTAAATTGGTTGAGGAAATCAGATAAATTGTCAGGAACTGGAACGCTCACTAAGTTTGAGTCTGAAATTCCTAGTAAGCTAGAGTCATCTATAAAAAGTTTATAAAACACACCTACCAAAACAGCGACTAAAGGACCTGGTATTATTTTAAATATTTGATGCTTCTTTTCTAATACTGAGGACCAAAATATCATAATGCCAATACTTATAATAGTAATGGCTAGCGTACCAAAAGATAGGTTTTCCCATGCTATGACAATATTATTCAGCATAGTACCAATATTGTAATGGAAAAACTCATAATCGTCTGACAGACCAAATGCTACAGAAAATTGCTTAAGAAAAATAATGATTCCTATTCCCGCTAGCATTCCTTTAATGACTGAAGACGGAAAATAGTAGCCGATAACTCCGGCTTTAAGTAAGCCTAAAAGAATCTGTAAGGCTCCACCTATAACTACTGCAACAAGAAAATACTCATATTTCCCTAAACTCGCAATGGCACTAAGAACAATAACTGCAAGACCAGCAGCAGGACCACTCACACCTAGAGAGGATCCACTTAAAGAACCTACAACAATTCCACCTACTATTCCGGCGATTAATCCTGAAAAAAGTGGAGCTCCACTCGCTAATGCAATACCAAGACATAAAGGTAAAGCGACAAAAAACACAACCACACTGGCTGGAAGATCTTTGTTTAAATATTTAAACATAAACGTTTTAAAATAGTATTTCTATAAAAGAAATTGTTAGATTTTTAAATTGAAATTTTGAAATTAACTGAAGTAATTCAATTTAAAATCCGGAGGTGGGGAAACTACTTGTTGGTAGACACTTTTATAATTACATATAAAATGTGAAAATGATTCTGAAAAGTAGTAATTCTGAGATGATACTATTCTTTTAAATTCATCGTTAACATATTCACCAAAAGAAAAACCATTTTTTTCTGAATTTTCTTCTTCATTAGCGGTAATAAAAAAAGAAATATCATCCCCGCTATCCTGAAGCATAACAAGAGTAGGAGTTACCAAAAGATTGGCAAATGAAAAAATAAGTATAAATAGTTTTAATCTCATATATTAAACAAATATATGGATTAGTTAAAGAGTGATTGGTGGTTTTTATAATTTTTTAAAGGATAAGGTTTTAATCCAACCTTTAGAACCGTCGGGGAGTTCTATCTGGGTATACTCTCTAAATGTTGATCCCAAGCTAACTTTCGTACCTTGATTCAACTCAAAATTGACATCACTTCTAGGATTTGGCTCTACATGAGCTGGTAATTGATTTTCGAAAATAATAGCGTAGGATTGTTCTTCCTGGAGCTCATTTTGAAAACGGCCAAAAAGCAAACTTGCAGCAGCCAACACAACAAGAAGTATGGCAATCGAAAAATTCCTGCGTTTTCCCTTAGTTGCGGAACTTCTAAAATAAAGAACCATAAATACTCCAAATAATACAGATAAAATTATGCTTAACCATCCCCAGGAGTTCAATGTCATTGCATGTGTAATATTAAAGATAAGAGAATTAAGATTAGACTCTGGAACATCTTCGATTTTATCTATTGTTTGTGTATTTGCTATTTCAAGATTTTCCTGAATGTCCTGGTCTGATGGATTGTACTGAAGTGCTTTTTCGTAATGATAAATAGCGTTAGCTAAATCGTTCTGCTTGAAATAAGCATTGCCCAGGTTGAAATACAATTCGGCAGATACAAATCCATCTGCTAAAACACTGTCATACAGCTTCACTGCCTGTTCAAACTCATCGTCTGCATAGGCCGAATTTGCTTTCTCAAAAGTATCGTCTCCCTGAGCTAATACAGAACAACTGAATAAGACTATTAATAAGTAATTATAAAACTTCATCTTAAACTTCTTTATCAATTTCAGAAATAACTTTCGCGGCTTTTTCAAAATCGTTTTTCATGTCTTCGGTGACTGAAGGGGTATATCTAGCTAGCTCGCAACTTTCAAGAATTTTTAAGAACCCTTTTGTTGTTTCCTGAGAAACTCCTTTTTCTGAAAGTAGTTCCTGGATTTTATCTTTTTGCATATCTAAAGTCTGAATCTTTAATCTTGCTTTCATGTAATTATGAAGTGCTCTCTCTAAGGATTCATAAAAAGCTTTTGAATCACCGATATTCTTTTTCGCTTCAGACAGATACCGTTTTGCCAATTTGTTAGCGTGTTTTAGTTGTGCTTGATTCTCATCAATCTCCCTATTTTTTACTTTACCAAAAATCAGCATAAATGGAATACTTAAAAATGGTATGAAAAACAGAGCCCAATACAGTGGAGATTGGAAAAATTGAGTTTCATTTTTCTCCTTGAAGTTGGTTTCCAATTTAATATAATTAAAATTACTTTTTGAAGAAATAATATTTTGAGGCCTTTTGGAATCATTTTCTGAGGCTGCCTGACGTTCTTCTGGTGGTTCTGGACCAGAATTTACCTGAATCGTAATCGGAGTAGATTTTAAAGTTTCGTAAGATTTAGTATTAGGGTTGAAATATGAAAACGAAGTAGGCTGAATCACATATTCACCTTTGAATTCAGGAATAACCGTATATTTTTCTGAAATACTTCCCCGCATTCCAAGGCTGGTCGTTCTCACATTTTCATTTCGTTCTGGCTCGTAAACTTCAAAAGATGAGGGTGATTGGATCTTTGGTAAATTGAACAATTTTAAGTTACCTTTTCCGCTGACTTCTGAAGTTAACTCAAGTGATGTTTGCGCATCGAGTTCCTTTTTATTGGCTTTCAATTTGAAATCAAACTCACCAACTGCACCAGAGAAACCTTCAGGCTTATTTTCTTCTGGCAAAGGCTTTACATCTATAGTCTTGGTATTGGCAGAAAAGTTTTTTTCTACTACATCATACGTACGTCTGCCAAAAAAATCTCTCTTATCTGTTGGCACCTCTACAGATACAGCCAAGGATAAAGGTTCAATTTTAAGTTCACCTGTTTTCTGAGGATATAGAACTGTTTTACGAAGTTCTACATAGCGATAGGGCTGACCTCCAAATTCTCCTTCTTTTAGTTCAAGCTGATCTATATTGATGTTTTGACTCCAAAACCCTTCAAACTTTGGATCATCCAAAGGTCTCCAATTTCTAATATTTACCGTTGGGCTTAAAAACAGTTTGTACACTACATAAATCCCTTCATTCAAATAAGGCTTAGATCTACTTACTTCAGCTATCAAATGAATACCATCTCCTGCTTCTGCAACTGCTCTGGATTGATTTGGCGTATCAACCGCTGCTGTGACTTCTACCTCAATTGGCGAAGTTTTATACACTTGACCCTCTACGGTGATTTCTGCCTGACCAATAGTTATTTTTCCTCGCTTTTCTGGTTGAAAGAAATAAGTATATGTTTTTATAAACGTACTTTTTCCATTTTCATAATGCTGAGAATAAAATTGGTTAGGCCCACCGATTTTACTCAAACCTTCAAACCCTGGAGGCCTGAAATTATCACCATTGGCATCTACTTTAAATTCAACTTTTAAGCGTTCGTTGATGCCTAATTTCGACCGACTTGCTTCAGCTGTAAAGGAAACTTGAGCCAAAGAAGATAAGCTGCATAAGAAAACCAATAAAATTGTAATCTGTTTCATTTTACCAGTCTTTACCTGTTTTAGATTTTTGACCTTTAGCCTTCTGTGCATTCAGTTTTTCCTGAACGTCTTTTTCCTGATTCTCAATAGCTTCTAGCAAACGCTGAATTTGCTCTGGGGAGATTTGTCCCTTTTGGTTTTGAGGCTGCTGAGGTTGCTCTTTCTTTTGATCTCCTCCATCACCTTCCTGCTCCTTCTCTTGCTTGTCTTTATCGCCTTTATCATCTTTTTGATCGTCCTCACTTTCATTTTCGTCTCCTTTGTCCTCATCCTGATCTTTGTTTTGATCATCTTTATCCTTGTCCTCGTTTTCTCCCTTGTCTTTATTGTCTTCGCTTTCGTCTTCGTTTTCATCTTGACTTTCGTCTTGATTATCATCACCATCTCCACTCTCGTCATTTTTCTCATCTTTCAATTTTGACCTAGCGTAAGCCAAATTGTAACGAGTTTCTTCATCCGTAGGATCATTTCTCAAGGCATCTTTATAAGCATCAATTGCCATTTGGTATTGTTTTTCCTCCATTAAAACATTACCCAGGTTGTGATAGCTTTTATGCTTCAAAGATTTATTTTCAGTGCTTTCAATAGATTCAACAAGCCTCAGTCTTGCAGATTCCAGTTCATTGTTTTTAATATAAAGATTACCGAAATTGTAACTTATATCTGAGTTGTCTTTATCTATAGCTTTTGCTTTTCTGATTTTAGCTTCAGAAAGGGGGAAGCTAAGATCGCTTAACTCAGCTTCAGCCAATAAAGTTTTAGCTTCCTTGGACGCATTCAAAGAACTTTGAGACTGCGTCGAAATCGCAGTAAGTAAACTTATTGCGAAAAATAAAAATATAGTCTTATTCTTCATCTTTCGTTCTCTCATTAAATAAATTTAATCGTTTAATCCATGCTGTTTTTCTTTCCAGCAAGAGTATATCAAAAAGTACCAAAAATATACCAAACCCTAAAAACCATTGATATTTACTCTTAAAGTCAGCAAATTGTTTAGCTTCAAATTCTGTTTTTTCGATTTTTTGTAATTCGCCAAGTATCTCCTCTACTGCTTCAGAAGTACTTGTCCCATCAATGTAACTCCCGTTTCCAATTTCTGCAATTTTTTGTAAAGTCTCCGTATCTTTTTTGGTGATCACCGTTTCACCAGCGTCATTTTTCAAATAAGATTGTATTCTCCCATTTTCTTTAATGGGAATTGGGTCTCCACGCTCAGTTCCTACTCCAATCGTATAAATTCTTATTCCTTCTTCTGCGGCTTGCTCTGCCATACTTTCAGCGTTACCATCATGATCTTCACCTTCAGACAATATCACCAACACTTTGTTGGTTTGATCATCATCATTGTAATACGATCTTGCCAAATCCAGGGCCTGAGAAATAGCAGTTCCCTGACTAGAAACCATCTCAGTATTCATGCTTTGTAAGAATGTTTTTGTACTCGCATAATCTGTAGTTATGGGAACTTGAGGAAAAGCACTTCCCGCATAACCTACAAGTCCGACACGGTCTGACGTCAAATTATTTATAATTTCAGTAATAATACGTTTGGACTTTTCAAGTCTATTTGGAGCAATATCCTCTGCCAGCATACTTTTTGAAACGTCCAATGCGAAGACAATATCAACGCCTTCCCGCTTTACAGTTTCCAACTTTGTGCCAAGTTTTGGATTCACAAGGGCCATAACAAAACAGGCGAAAGCTAGAGAAAGCACAATGAATTTTAAATTTGACTTAAAACTAGATTGCTCTGGCGCCAGTTTTTTGAACAAACTTGCCTCAGCAAATTTCTTCTGCGTTTTCTTCTTCCAGTACACATAACTCAAAAACAAGAGTAGCAGAACTGGCAAGACCACAAAACCCCAAAAATAAATATGTTCTTCTATTATAAACATTTATACAAAACTTCTAAAAAGTGTGTGTTTCAATAAAAATTCCAGAAATAATAAAGCTCCGGCAATGATCAAGAAAAATCTGTATTTCTCATCATAATTATAAAACTTAAATTCTTCAATTTCCGTTTTTTCCAAGGCATCAATTTCTTCATAGATGGCTTGGAATTTTTCATTATCTGTTGCTCTAAAGTATTTTCCCCCAGTGCTTTCTGCTATGGTTTTCATCAAGGCTTCGTCAATTTTCACCTCCACATTTCTATATTCAAACTGCCCGTTAGGTTTTATTCCTACCGGAGAGAGAGCCATGCCGTTACTTCCTACACCGATTGTGTAAGTTTTTATATCATACTCTGTTGCCAGTTGTGTTGCGGTAATAGGGTCTATAAACCCTGCGTTGTTTTCACCATCTGTCAATAAGATAATAACCTTACTTTCTGCTTTGCTGTCTTTCAGTTTATTTACAGAAGTGGCAAGACCCATACCTATGGCTGTTCCGCCTTCAATGTTTTGGGTGTAATCAAGATCGTTTAAAGCATTTATGATAATTGACTTGTCACTTGTCAGTGGAGTTTTAGTATAGCTTTCTCCAGCATAGATGACAAGACCTATTCTATCGTTTGGTCTACCATTTACAAAATTGTTTGCTACTTTTTTCAAAGCTTCCAGGCGGTTTGGCTCCAAGTCTCTGGCAAGCATGCTTGCAGAAATATCCACAGCCATGATGATATCAATACCTTCCGTTTTTTTAACTTTGGTAGTTACATCTACTGTCCTTGGCCTCGCCATGGCGATGGTTAAAAAGACAAGAGCCAGCATCTTAAGAATAAACAATAAAGGTCGAAGCTGGGCTAAAGTACTTTTTGTAAAGCCTTGTGTACTGGAAATTTTGAGAGTAGCTGTTTGTTGCTGACGCTTTTTAAAATACCAGAACACTGCCAACGGAATAGACAATAATAGCCAAAACCAGTTTGGATTTTCAAATGTGAAGTTTTCAAAAATCATTGACTTAAGTTTTTAAATTCTACAGCATTCAATATTCTATTGGAAATCTTCTCACCAAATTCATCGTCCCGATCATAAAAAATAATGACTTGCTGAAAACCACCTCTTCCAAAATTCACGATCTTGTACTCCTTCTTGATGTCTTTCTTGGTAATAGGATTTTCGATTGAGAAACTTCCAAACACCTTTTTACCTTTTACTCCTCCCAAAGTTTCAAAATCTTCTGATTTTGTAATGATATTGTAAGCACCACGCTCTTCTAAATTGCTATAAATTCTATCTACAATTACGTCTAAATCGATGTCCTGAGAGTCTTTAAATCTTACTTTATTCAGTGTCACGTATATGTTTTGATACAACGTTCCAAAGCTATAAGTTTCTTTGTTAGCCACATTTTCTAAAATTTCTTCAGGAAGATCCAACTCTCCTCTTATCAATACATCTGGAGTCGTCATGCTTATTGGCGGCACTCCATAATCACTGGTCACCCAGTCTCCTTTAAGCAATTCTTTAGACGGGTTCCCTATAACAGTGTCCCTTAAATATTCAAAACCTTTTGTAGCAACTACAGCAGAAACCGTAACTATTATAAATAGGAGCCCAAGTACAATACCAACGATCCACTTCTGTTTTTTACGTTTTTTGGCCAGTGCTTTTTGGAAAGCTTCGTCTTTCTTCTTCTCCTCTTCCGTAATTTGAGGAATAGAACTTTGGACTTGTTTTAGAAATTTTTCTATTTGCTTCCTGTCTGACTTTAAAGTAATAAGGTCTGGTCTGCTATTGGCAAATTTAGCAAGATCAGCACGCTTCAATATCTTTTCGTACTCTAAAATCATGTCCTCTTTGAGCGCTAATTTTTTCTTTTCTTTTTTGAATTTTAATTCAGATATAAGTTCGTTGGTTGTAAATTCTAAAGCGCGTATTTCCAATTTTTCTTCTAAATACCGTCTCGTTATATAAGTGAGCTCAGATATGTACTCCTTAAAGTTTCTGTTTTCCAGGACTGATGATTTATCAAGCTCCTTTAGAGAGATCATCGCTTGTTCGTAAGGAGGAATTCTACGTTTTGCCTCATCTCTTTTTTTCTTCAGTTTAAAAACTAAAAAGGCAATTCCTGCTAAAATCAAGAGGGCAATTAAAATCCACCAAAACCAGGATGGCAAAGCAAAGGGCTTGTCAACACCTATTGAAGGTTTGATGGGATACAACTTTTGTTTAGTGGTATCCAATACGACATCGTTAACTCTCACCTTTAATGTATCTGTATAAAAGGCTTTTTCATTGATTTTGACCAACTGCGGAGGAACAGAATAAGTACCGGAATCAAACTGAGTTAACTTATAAAGTTTGGTAAGAGTGAAGGTCTTGGCCTGAGGGTTTAGAGTATCAATTTTATAGTCTTCCACCATTTCCAGAGGCACAAAGGTTTGGTCTTTGGGAAATATGACCAAGTCTTCTTCACTGATCTCATCTACTTTAATGAGATAATCTATTTGTTCACCAATCTGAATGGTATCCTTGTCGGCTTCGAAACTTACCTCCTGAGCATGGCTGATGCTACAAACTAAAAGCAACATCACAATCAGTAATGATTTTAATGTTAAACTATCGATTGTAAAAAGTCTTTTTCTACTCATATATAATTATCTGGATTTGAAATATCCAAGAAGTTTAATAACATAATTCTGATCCACACGGGTACTCAAAAATCCTGAACCACTCAGTTTGAATGCTCTCTGGAAATAATCTACTCTATCCCTGTAATACTTTGTATATCCTTTTCTGGTTGATTTACTCGACGTATTTACCCACATGGCTTTACCAGACTCTGCATCTTTCATTTGGACCATTCCAAGATTGGGTAATTCCTCCTCCCGCTCATCATAAATCCTAATGCCTGTGACATCATGCTTTTGCCCTAATATTTTTAAAGTATGCTCATAATCATCTGTCAAGAAATCTGAAAGCACAAACACAATCGCCTTTTTCTTCATCATATCAATGAGGTATTTAAAGGCTTTAGAAAGATTGGTTGTCTTGTTTGAGGGTTTAAATTCTATAAGCTCTCGGATAATTCTCAACACGTGCATTCTTCCTTTTTTGGGCGGAATATACAGTTCTATTTGGTCTGAAAATAACATGAGACCAATCTTATCGTTGTTCTTAGTTGCAGAAAAAGCAAGCGTCGCTGCCATTTCTGTAATAATATCTTTTTTGAAAGTTTCCCGTGTTCCAAAGGCTGTCGATTCTGATATATCTACAAGCAACATCATTGTCAATTCTCGCTCCTCTTCAAAGACCTTCACGAATGGCTCATTATATCTCGCCGTAACATTCCAGTCTATAGATCTTACATCGTCTCCAAATTGGTAAGCACGCACTTCACTAAAGGTCATCCCCCGACCTTTGAATGTAGAATGGTACTCTCCACCAAACACGTGATCACTCAACCGACGCGTTTTGATTTCAATTTTTCTTACCTTTTTTAAAAGAGATTTGGTATCCATGCAGTGTGATTACTTTTTATTTGATTTAGAATTCAATCAAATAAGTATAATATCTAGAATCTTATAAGCTTGTTCTGAATACATTCAGAAGTAAATCTTAAGGAACCTCTACTTCGTTTATGATTTTACTTATCAAATCCTCAGATTTGATGTTTTCTGCCTCTGCTTCATAAGTAATCCCTACTCTGTGTCTCAACACATCGTAGACTACCGCTCTCACATCCTCTGGAATCACATAGCCTCTGCGCTTGATGAAGGCGTAACACTTGGCAGCAATTGCCAGGTTAATACTTCCCCTTGGAGATGCTCCAAAACTAATGAGCGGCTTGATTTCAGCTAGCTTATATTTCTCAGGATAACGTGTAGCAAAAATGATATCCAGAATGTATTTCTCTATTTTCTCATCCATATAGACCTCTCTCACCGCGCTTTGAGCACGAAGAATCTGGTCTGTAGAAACCACAGGATTTACTTTCCCAAAGCTATTGTTCAGGTTAGCTCTCATGACGAGTTGTTCATCCTGAAGATTTGGGTAATCGATCACTGTTTTCAGCATAAATCTATCGACTTGCGCTTCTGGCAGAGGGTAAGTTCCTTCTTGCTCAACCGGGTTTTGGGTAGCCATGACTAAAAATGGCTTGTCAAGTATAAAAGTTTCATCACCAATGGTTACCTGCTTTTCCTGCATAGCTTCCAGCAATGCTGACTGTACTTTTGCCGGAGCACGATTGATCTCATCGGTCAATACAAAATTGGCGAAAATAGGTCCTTTTTTGATGTTGAAACTATTTTCCTTCATGTTGTAGATCATCGTTCCTACAACGTCTGCTGGTAATAAATCTGGAGTAAACTGAATCCTGCTGAAACTACCTTGTACAGCTTTGGAGAGCGTGTTGATGGCAAGTGTTTTTGCCAGGCCAGGAACTCCTTCCAGAAGAATATGCCCCTGACCAAGGAGGCCAATCAATAATCGTTCTACCATATGCTTTTGTCCCACAATGACCTTATTCATTTCGTTGGTAAGCAGGTCTACAAAGGCACTTTCCTTTTCTATCTTTTCGTTAATGGAGGCAATGTCTACATTAGCTTGATCTTGTTCCATATTGTTGTTCTTATAGTATTATAACCTATTCTTATATGCGCATGCAAATTGAAAATTTAATCTATTTTCTGTTGTTAATTCTTGGTTAAAAATCAGCTATTTACCATAAGCTTATGATTAACCGGAAAATGGAAAGATTTCTAAAATTACATTTTGTAAATCCACTGCTCTGGATTTAGCTTATTGGTGTTTTTGAATAGCTGGAAAATAAGAGTTGTTTTCCCTGATGAGGAATTGATTCCCACTTCACCAATTTCTTCGCCCCTCGTTATTTTATCTCCGGACTTCACAAAAACTTTTTGCAAATTGTTATATATAGATAAATAATCTCCATGACGTATCATCACAACTACGTTTGCCCCGGGAATCTTGCTGACCTGGCTAACTTCTCCGTCAAAGACAGCACGGGCTTTACCGTTCCTTTCAGTATCTATTCTCACGCCATTACTCATCACCTTTATGGTTTTCACAATAGGGTGTGGCCGTTCTCCAAAACGCATAGAAACAACTCCAGACTTGACAGGCCACGGAAGTTTACCTTTGTTTTGAGCAAAATCTTTGGCCAAAGCTTGTGCTTCTGGGGATAACTTAAAAGTTGCTTTGGAGTCTGATCCTACCTTTTTGTTTTCTTTGGCAATGGCCTCTCGAATTAAACGGTCAATTTCCCGGTCTATTCTACTGACTTCCTGTTGTTTTTGCTTAAGCTCCTGAGCATATTTTTTCTTCTGCTTGTTAATGCTAGCAAGCAATTGCTCAAGATTATTTTTATCACTTACCAGACTGGATTTTGTTTTACGATTTTGAGCGAGTATTTTTTCCTGGTCTCGGCGCTGTTCAAATAAAGTTGAATTTAATTCTTGAAGCGTTTTAGTTTGTTGCATAACTTCTTCGCCCTGCTTTTTTCTATACTGGGCAAATTGTTTCATGTATTGAATCCTTTTGTAAGCTTGTAAAAAAGATTCTGAAGAAAACAAAAACATGATTCTGCTTTTACTTGATTTACTTCTGTAAGACTTTTGGATCATCTTTTCATAGTCGGCCTTCAGCTGTTCCAGTTCATTTCTAAGTCTGTCTATTTTATTGGCATTGGTATTGATTTCTCTAGTCAGTAAATTCGCTTCCTGATTGTTTACCTGAATCAATCGTTCGGTTGCTTTAATTCTTTTCTGAAGATCCTCATACTCACCCAATGCAGATTTACCCTTGGATTCTGTAGTTTTTATGATGCTATTGATCTCATCGATTTCCTGCTGAATTTCCTGGCGTTTAGTTTCAAGCTCTTCTCTTGTCTGGGACATGCTCACTAAGCTAAAGCTAAGTATAACTACCAATAGTATGTACTGAAGGTTTTTCATTAAAGTTCTAAACGTTCGTAATTATTAGGGATTGAAAAAGGAAAACTTAACTCTTCATCAAAAATGACAGAGCGATAATCGATATCTATGAGCACCTCTTCGTCGTCTTTTTTTGCTTTCATCAGTAATTTTGAAGGAAATCTTTTATTATCTATGGACTGAAATTTAAAATAATCAACCTTTAAACTTTCATTTTTCGTATTGACTAAAGACTGAGATTTCATTTCAAATTTTCCACTATCGATGATTGCAGAAAAAGCTAAAATAGATTTGATATTCTGTAGGAACACGTAAGCATTATCATCAAAAAGCATTTGATTCCTTTTAAGTTCGTACATAGGTCTTCCGATCAACAAATTCTGAAGATTTTCAAAGTTGACTTCTACACCAAGAAATTCTTTAGCCATTGAAAAATCACCATCAAAGTAAGTTCTGTTGATTTTTTCGTAGTACTGAAATCGATCTGGAGTGATATAAACCTTGGCTATTGGTAGCAACCCCATCACTTTAGCGCTCATCCATATCGCCTTGTCTTTTTCGATTCTGTACGTTATACTGATAGATTGTGAACTACTTTCAGTCTCATATCCTGCTTTTATTTTACCATTGACGGTTTTGAATTCTGCTAGATTATTTTCAAAAGTTCTTATAACAGCTCTGGCAGATTTTTCTTTTAAATCTTCTCCAGTACCAACTTTGGAAGATTTGCAACCCGTTAGGGATATAAAGATGATTAAAACTAGACTTATTCTTTTTAAACTTTTATTCATCAATTGGAGATTATTATTAATTTCTGCTCGTAAGCATTTGCCTTTTCTTGATTTCCCAAAGCAAGATAGGATTCTTTCAATGCACTGTAAACTTTTTGCTTAAGTGCTTCATCATCAAAAATATAATCTAGAGTGGTTTCCAAAAATTCAACTGCCTTTTTATGATTCCCTAGCTGCCCCAAAGCAAAACCTTTGGTATAATAAAGCAAGGCCTGGGAAGGAAAACTTTCCAAAGCATTTTCGCTTGTTTCCAATGCTTCCTGATATTTATCCAGTTCCAGCTCTAGCTCCAGAATATTCTTTATCAACTTAAAATCGTTGGGCTTATTGCGCAATGCAGACTTGAAGTTTTCTAGAGATTTTACTTTATCTCTGGATTTATAAAATTCTCCCAGCTCTGCTTTGCTGGAAGAGTTTTTTTCTGAAGACAAAGCAGAATCCAAAACACTCACAAAGGCTTCCTGAGCGTCTGGGTTTTTCATAGCCAAAGTCTTAAACGTATTAATGACTTTCACTTTATCTTTTTCATCCAGAGTTAGGCTCTCTACTACTTTTCTACTGTACGTTTTAGCTTGAGAAATATTTCTAGTTACCAAATATGCCATGGCCAATTCAACGTTAATTTCAGGATCATTGACGGCATATTGCTCCAATTCTTCACCTACTTCTATTGCTTTTTGGGGAGAATTATTGAGTCTGTAAAGCTCCATAAGTGAAGAAGCAGCTCTTAGATCTTCTTTCGAATTCTGAAACCTCTTTTTAAAAAACTCAATGCCGACATTCAAAATAGACCCTTCCTTATAAATAATCATTCGGAAATCATCCCGAAATTCATCTATACCTTTTACCGCATCGTAGTTATCTAAAGATTTTAAGGCTAACACATATTCTCCCCGGATCAAATGAAGATTGGCTAATTCTTGATAATAAACTGGATCTATCTTAGAAATAAATTCTGCTTCAGCTATAGCTTCGTCATAGCGTTTCTGCATATTAAAGACAAAAAATAGCTGTTTGTGAATATTCACATCGTTCTGGTACTGGGGATCTTCTATAGTTTTCTTGAGAAAATCCTCTGCATTTTTATACTCTTTTAAATCAATATAATTTTTGGCCAATTCGTAAAAAACCGCTGTACTTTCTGGTTGTAATTCCAGACATTTTTTAAGTTCCTCGATGGCTTTATCTGGGTTTTCTACAGCTCTCTGAGCGATCGCCCTGAAGAATACCTCTTGAAATTCGTCTGTGTTATTTCCAAGCTCATCAATATTGATGTCTTCGGTTAGGTTGTCTTTTTCCTGGGCGTAACCAGAAAAGCTTAAGACAAAACAACAAACAAAAAAAAGACGAATGCTTTGAGACATATTTTTTATTCTAAAATGGAATAATCACCGATGCTTACCGAGGTGAAGTTACCATCAAATCTAGCAAAATTTCCAATCATGGCTTTGTCCAGCTTGGCATTGGTAATTTCAGCGTGTTCTTGTATCAAGGAGTTTTTGATAGTACAATTATCCACAACTGTGCCATCTCCAATAGAGACGTTGGGGCCGATTTTAGTATTTTTCAAAAAGACATTCTCTCCTATAAAACAAGGTTCAATAATTTCAGAATCTTCAATTTTTACTGAAGAAGAAATCAACTGTTCTTTTCCTTCCTGCTGGATGAATTTAAGCATCCTTGAATTGGTCTCAACCGTAACGTGCTTGTTACCGCAATCCATCCATTCGTCCACCTGTCCAGGCTTGAAGACAGCTCCATTAGCTCGCATTTTTTTAATCCCATCATTGATTTGGTATTCGCCGCCGTGCATGATATTTTCTTCTATGACTTTTTCCAGCTGAGTTTTCAACACAGAAACATCTTTGAAGTAGTAAATTCCAATCACCGCCAAATCCGACACAAAATCTTTAGGCTTTTCTACCAGTTCGGTGATATGTCCCTTATCATTCAAATTGACCACTCCAAAAGCTTCAGGATTATCAACTTTTTTTACCCACATCACGGCATCGGCATCTTTATCCAGTTTAAAGTCAGCTTTAAACAAAGTATCGGCATAAGCAATCACCGCAGGACCTTGCAAAGATTCTTTAGCGCACATAATAGCATGACCCGTGCCCAAAGGTTTATCCTGATAATAAATTGACGATTTAGCATCAAGTCCTTTCGCGATGTCTTTCAGCTTTGCTTCAATTTCGGCACCAAAATCTTCAGAAATGATAAAAGCGATTTCGTCGATTTTTTCTTCCAAGACCTCAGCAATGCTTTCCACAAGACGTTGAACGATAGGTTTGCCCGCAATTGGAATAAGTGGTTTGGGAATGGTAAGTGTATGTGGTCTAAGCCTTGAGCCTCTTCCGGCCATGGGAACTATAATCTTCATATATATTAAAATTTAGTAATCAATGATGTATTTTATATAATGCCTTTTATAGGCTTCATTAAATTAATTCAATAATTTCTTGCACTGAGATAACCTTCTGATCTCACATGCTTGTAATGTTCTGAAATGTCTTCTGGTATATTTCCTAATATCAGCCAATTCACATCTAAACCAGTGGAAATGCACATTTTCATCAGCCGGGGATTATCTCCGATAAGCCAACCTAATTCTTTTAGATGGTTTTCGAACTCTATAAAATAATCCTGGTCCAGTTTGTCAATGAGGATCAGAATCCTGTAAACTCGAGCAATAAGGGCAACACCAAGTTTTGAAAATTGACGAGGAGAGCCGGTATTGATAATATTTTGGTTGTTATGTTTTAGTACTTCTTTCATAAGCAACAAATTCAAACTGGCTTCGCCGAACTTATCTTTGGTCACCTTCACATGTTCAGTAATTTCTCCACTTAAATATCGAATGTCCATGTTCAGATAGCCTAAGGAGTAAAATCTTTCGCTAAAAAGCTTCACCTTTTCTTCAACTTTTTGCTCCATTTTAGCACGCTGATCTTCAACTGTGGAAGAACTCACAAGTTCAAAATCGAGGCGTTTAGCCAAGATTTTATCTTTTTTCAGCAAACGAAAAAGCAGCTTATCTTTCTCCTTATCTGGAAGGCAGCTCAAAGCTTCTTTAAATTCTTTACTGAAGGTCATTTGGATTCTCTATTAGTTGTTTCCCGTACTGCCAAATCCGCCTTCACCTCTATCAGTTTCAGAAAGGACTTCAACTTTCTGGAAGTCGGCTTGCTCGTGCTTGGCAAACACCAATTGCGCGATGCGGTCACCTGGATTGATGCTGAATTTGTCTTTAGAAAGATTGATGAGAATGACTCCTACTTCGCCTCTGTAATCTGCATCGATAGTGCCTGGAGAATTGAGAACGGTAATTCCTTTTTTGAGTGCCAGACCACTTCTTGGTCTTACCTGGGCTTCTACTCCAGCCGGCAATTCCAGAAATAATCCTGTTTTGACTAGACAGCGCTCCATGCTTTCCAGATGGATAGCAACGTCTATATTGGCTTTTAAATCTACGCCCGCAGAAAGCTTAGTTTCGTATGTTGGAAGTTCAAATGCTGAACGGTTGATTATGTTTACTTTCATGAATTAGTTACTTTTTATAAGCCTGAAAATCTCTTTCTTTTCAGAAATAAATACACTGAAACAGAAAATTAAAATAAGTGATGCTCCTACAACGTAATTTTCTCTAAAATAGTAAAACGAAATTAGAGAAAATAGAACGGATACAGATAAGTAAATTAGCATTTTACCATATTTATAGGGAATCGCGTAGTGCTTTTGTCCAAGGAAAAAGGAAATCAACATCATACTTCCGTAAGCCGTAAGTGTAGCAATAGCTGAGCCTACATAACCGATAATTGGAATGAGCCAAAGATTAATTCCTATAGTGAATAGGGCACCAATTGAAGAAATATAAGCACCATACTGAGTCTTATCGGTGACTTTGTACCATACGGAGAGGTTGTGGTAAATCCCTAAAAACAAATTAGCAAGTAAGATAATCGGCACAATTTTCATCGCCTCCCAGTAGCTTTCATTCTGAATAAAAAGCACTTTAAAAAGATCTGCAAATACGATCACGACCAATAAAATAACAGTGCCAATAATGACAAAGTATTTAGTAATCATGGCATAAGCAGTTTTTGGGTTTTTGCTAGACGCATGGCTAAAAAAGAACGGCTCAATTCCCATGCGAAACGCCGTTGCAAATAAAGTCATGAACATGCCCAATTTGTAACACGCTGAGTAAATTCCGATTTGTTCTTTAGCTATGTTTTCTGGTAGCATGCGTTCCAAAAACAAACGGTCTATGACTTCATTAATAGAAAAAGCAACTCCAGCGACCAAAACCGGCAGTGCGTACCTCATCATGGATTTCCATAGATCCCAATCGAATCGAAATTGAATTTTAGAATAAAATGGAATTAGGAAGATAAGGGTAATTGCACTAGCTAAAATCAGAGAAATAAAGATATAACTGACTTCAAAGTTGGGAATATAAATAAAGCTAAAAAGGTCACTTGATTGTGCCAGATCTTTCAAATACAAGAGGAAAAATACGTTTAAACCCAGATTGATGGCAACATTCAAAGTTTTAATAAAGGCAAATTTCACGGGTTTGCTGTTGGCTCGGAGCCAGGCAAATGGGATGATGGCTAAAGCATCTAATGCTAGGATCCAAATGATCAACTCTAGATTTTGTGTGCTTATTCTTGTAAAACTTTGAATTTCTGAAATTGATAAGTAAGCTAGAATAATAAACACTAAAGTGGTTGCTATAATGGACCAGGTCGATGTAAAAACGACTTGGGATTTATCTTTTTCTTTGTTATAAAACCTGAAAAAAGCAGTCTCCATTCCGTAAGCCAAAATGACATTGAAAATCACGAAATAGGAGAAGATAATCGAGTAATCTCCGAAGGAAGTATTCTCTAAAACTCCGGTGTAAAGCGGTACCAAAATCACCGAAAGCATCCTGGGGATCACCGTAGCCACTCCATAAATGAAGGTGTTCTGAAAAAGCTTTTTGTAGATACTCACCCGTTAGTTTTGATTCTTCAAATGTAGTAAAATATGGAGTTAAAAGCGGATAAGATTCAATCTCTTAAGCTATGCTAAAATCAAAGGCTTTTGGGAAAATTAGTGAAAAAACATCTGCTGATACTGTTGTTTTCATTGAGTCGTATCGAAAAGTTAAGTTTAAACCAACGTATATCTTTACTTAGTTGAGCTTTATCAATCTTCTTATCTTACGATTTCAAATTCTAAAACTGTGGTACAAAAAAATAAAAACTTAGAAAGTAAACACTGATAAACCAATTAATTAAGTGTTTAGACCTCACAGGTCTCAAAGACCTGTGAGGTCTTGTAAGTCAATTTTATTTGACAGTTATTTTTTTATTAGGATTCAAAACAGAAAGTATCTTACTGAATGAAGATAAAAAACGCCTACCAAAATAACCTTAAGAATATAGATTTAGAGATTCCCAAAAATCAGCTGATCGTGGTCACCGGCTTGTCTGGATCTGGAAAATCTTCTCTGGCGATGAATGTTATTGCCAATGAAGGCTACCGCTATTTCCTGGAAAGTTTGCCAGCCTACAACCAGCAAAACGGGCAAGCGATTCCAACCGCTGAAGTAGATGATATTCAAGACCTACCTCCTGTAATTAAAGTGGAACAATCCAAACGCTTCCAGTCCATCAACACTACTTTTGGAACGCTTTCTGAGTTGACTTCAATTTTCAGATTACTATTTGCCCGCTATTCAGCAGAAGAGACTATGAGCAAATCGCTCTTTTCCTTCAATCATCCGAAAGGCGCTTGTGAGGTTTGCCGTGGTATTGGAGAAGAAGAATACATCGATTTAGATAAAGTGATCGGCGATGAAAATAAAACCTTGAGAGAAGGCGCCATCACAACCACTTTGCCCAACGGTTACATCGTTTATTCACAAATCACCGTGGAAGAATTAAATAAAGTCTGCAAAGCACACGGTTTTCATGTGGATATTCCCTGGAAAGAACTTTCAGAAGAACAACAGGACGTGGTGTTGAATGGAAGTGACCGTCTGAAGGTTTATTATGGAAAACATGGGTTGGAATCTCGCCTACGCTGGCAAGGCATAAAAGCCAAACCTAGGGAAGAAGGCTATTACAAAGGCATGTTGCCGATTATGCAGAACATCCTGAGAATTGACCGAAACCCAAATATTTTAAAATTTGCAAGTTCCAGAGTTTGCCCTAATTGTGAAGGCGGTCGCATCAAAGCGGAGCATTTGAAATACCAATGGAAAGGACAGAACTTTCAAGCTTGGATGGATTTATCTTTAGATGATTTATACCGTCAATTGAATCAGCTGGGACTTTCATCTGGTGAACAACAATTGGTGGATAAAATGTGTACTCAGTTGCTGGACTTGATCCGTTTGGGCATGGGCGACTATCAACTCAGCACACCAAGCATGGACATTTCCTCTGGGGATGGACAACGCATCAAGCTCATCAATCAAGTGAACGCCAAGTTGCAGGGTATTTTATATGTTTTTGATGAACCTTCCATTGGCCTTTCGGCTGATTATCAGAACTACTTACTACGTATCTTGAATCGGTTGATCCTACGTGGAAATACAGTGATGGTGGTGGAACACGATCTCGATTTCATACAAGCTGCCGACTGGATCATCGAATTGGGACCTAAAGCAGGAGTTAATGGCGGAGCAGTCGTTTTTAATGATTCAAGAGCAAAATTCTTGAAATCAAAAAACCTCAGCAGTCCTACTCTAGCTGCTTTACAGTCAAATAAAATCTCCAAAACAGACACTTCAAAAGAAACATCTAAAAAAGTAACGGTTGGTGATTTTCAACCCCAAACCAATACATTGACGGTCATCAGTCGGAAAACGCCAGAGATAATAAAACGCATTTCTGACTTTTGTGAACATCAGGATTTCAATCTACTCACAGTCACCGACCAGCCTATCGGTAAAACACCACGCAGTAATCCAGCGACCTACACGGGATTAGCCGATAAAATTCGGGATTTATTGGGTAAAACCACAGAGGCTAAATCTTTAAATCTTAGTAAAAGTGCCTTTTCATTCAATAATAAAAAAGGGCGATGTGCCACTTGTGAAGGGGCTGGTGTCATCACCCTTTCCATGAGTATGATGGGAAACATTAATCAGGTTTGCCCTACTTGTAATGGAAAGCGTTTTAAGCCAGAAGTGCTAGATGTGAATTGGAATGAAAAGAATATTTCAGAAATCTACAATCTTAGTATTGAAAAGGCTTTTGACTTCTTTTCAGGAGAAAAAAAGATCACCGATATTCTGTCGTTGATGATTCAGTTGGGCTTAGATTACATCAAACTAGGCCAACCTTCGAATACCTTATCCGGAGGAGAAGCTCAAAGAATAAAACTTACCAAGCATTTTGCCAAGAAATCAAAACAGACCCTTTTGGCCCTGGAAGAGCCTAGCATTGGCTTACACCATCAGAATGTGGCTCAATTACTTGAAGCGCTCAATCAGCTAAAACATCAAACGGCGGGCATCCTTTGTTTTGAAAACCATCAGCTTTTTCAAAAGAAGTGTGATGTTTGGGTTGACAATGCTTTGAAGATCAAACCAATTGAATTGAAAACAGAAGAATCTCAGCAGCGAGATTCAATTTCCATACGTGGAGCACGAACGCATTCTCTTAAAGATTTGGACCTTAACTTACCTAAGCATCAGCTTTCTGTGGTGACTGGCCTTTCAGGCTCTGGTAAATCTTCTTTAGTGATCGATACCTTGCATGGGTATGGGCTGCAAGAAATGACCAAACAGTTTTCGGCGTATCAACAATCCAGAGTCGGTGTAAATTTTCAATTTGAAGTCGGTCGCATTGAAGGACTCACTCCAAGTATTTGCATCACAAGAAAGCAAAAAAACTATTCTCAACGTTCGGATATTGCCAAGCAAACGGGAATTGACAAAATCCTGAGGTTTGCTTTTTCCCGAAAAGCACAATACGAAGGCGAAGAATTATCGGCAAGCCATTTTTCTAATAACCACGAATTAGGAAAATGCTCCGTTTGTCAAGGAGTTGGGCAGGAATTGCTTCCAGACCTAAACCAACTTGTGCTGGATAAAGATAAAAGCATTGCTGGTGGATTATTTGCTCACAATAAGGCTATCGGCTATTATGGCGATCCTGCCGGACAGCATATGGCGATTTTAAAAAACGTAGGTAATGCCTACGATTTCACTCTCAACACACCGTTTAAGGATTTGACTGAAAAGCAAAAAGAAGTTTTGTTTTATGGTACTGGAGACCAAATTTGGGAAGCCAATTGGGTTTACCAAACCAAAACACGAGAGGGTACGCAGGCTTTAAGGATGACCTGGGATGGACTTTTTAGCTATTTGAATGAGGAATATTACAAAACACGTAAAAACAAAAATATAAGTCAGTTGACCGCTTTATTTTCCTATAACCAATGCAGTCATTGCGATGGAAGCGGATTGAAGCCTGAGCGTTTAAAGTTTAAACTGGCTGGCAAGTCGATTCATGGCATCAAATCGATGAATTTTGAAAGCTTAGAAAAGTGGTTAACTAAAAACGCTAAGACAATTAGTATTGATGGGAAATTACTTTCTAAAATTGAAACACATATCATCAATACCATTACCAGAGCGAAAGAGCTGCACATTGACCACCTGGAACTCAGTCGAAAATCACCCACACTTTCGGGAGGTGAAAATCAGCGTATCGCTTTGATCAAACAACTGAACAGTCCGTTGAAAGGGGTGACTTATTTATTGGATGAACCTTCTGCGGGATTGTCACAGGAAAACATTCCCGACCTCATCCAGATTCTGAAAGAACTAATTAAAAAAGGAAATACGGTAATTGTGATCGAGCATGATAAATCCATCATTCAAGCAGCTGATCATATTGTTCAGATTGGTCCTAAAGCTGGGAAATTGGGAGGTTATATTACTTATCAGGGTGATGCAAAAGGCTTGTTGGGTCAACCGAATTGCCATCCTTTTTTGAAGGCTGCAAGCAAAAAAGTGCAACTCGAACCTGGAAAAACAGATATACACATTCAAAAGCTTGCCAAGCATACTTTAGTAAAAGACAATTTGAAACTGCCTATTGGTGGAATTACTGGTATCACTGGAAAATCTGGCGTTGGGAAAACCACTTTGGTAAAAGAAATTTTGATCCCGAGTATCAAAACTGGTCAGCCAGTGAATTGTTCAAAAATTGACTTCCCTAAAGCTTATGTGGGTGCGCATTATTTTGAACCCAAAAAACTCAGGACTTATGCCAGCACATTACTAGTATCTTACTTGGACTTTTTGAAAGAGATCAGCAAGATATTTGCCAGTAAAACTGAATTAAAAGCTAAGGCCTTTTCTTACAAAACCAAAAAAAGCCAATGTCCGAATTGCAAAGGAAAAGGATTTCTAGAAACCAGCCTGGACATTACCGCCAACTCGATTGAAACCTGTGAAGTTTGCCGGGGTAGACGTTACCGAAAAGAGATTCTAAATTATAATGTGAAGTCTAAACATATTGCTGATGTTTTGGCGATGACTATTACAGAATTTCAAGATTGGTTGACTGATTTTAAAGTACCCGACAAGACTCTTGAATTTCTAAAAAGTTTGGAAAAAATCGGCTTGGCGCATTTGAGTTTGAATCAAACTGTACAATCACTTTCTTCAGGTGAAAAACAGCGCTTATTACTTTTAAATTGGTTGCAAGATGCTCCCAAAAATGAACTCTTTATTTTAGATGAACCCAGTACGGGGCTGCACTATGCAGATATTGATTTACTCTTTACCATCTTGGAAAAACTCAGTGTGGATAATGACATTTTAGTGATCGAACACAATCCTTATCTGTTAGAGAAAATAGGAGTGGGACTGGTTTTGAAGTAAAATAAGGCTTCCAAAATGTGAATTTGACAATTGGTAAAAGTGTTCAATTAATCTATTTGGTTTAAGTTTCACTTCTCCTTTTGCAACGTGAATGAAGTTGACGTTATGGGCTTTAAGCAATTTGTTTATGAGGCATCAAGTTAACGAATGTAAATTCAGAATAAAGCCTTTTGAAAATGATCTAGTTACTCTACATTTATAAAAATATCATCCAGCTCATAAGTGCCGTCTTCATTTTCATCTCCACTTCCGGTATACTTAAATGCGATGTGACCGTTGCCTTCAAAACAAGACATATCCACAAGACCTGAGTTTACCCAATCTCCAAAAAACTGATCATCTGGAACAATAAAAGCATCTGTAATTATTCCCCAGTTCGCTGAAGTGATGCCTAGTTCTGTTCCGTCCCAATCGGTTGAATACAGCACTTGCAGTATACTGAGATTTGAAAAGCTATTGGAAGTTTTAAATTCCAAAGTCACTTTAGAACTTGTTTCAACAGGAATTTCTGGACTGATTAACCACGAAATCGTGCTAGCATCTCCAGAATTGTTCGGTCTTATTCTGGCTGAAATGCCTAAAGATTGATTCGCTCCGTTATCAACAAAGGCTTCCCAGGCTTCAGAACCAGATTCAATATAATTTGCCCAGCCAGGAATACTTACCGGAGAATTGATGTTTTGATCTTCAAAATCGACGTTTATAAATTCAGAAGTGGCAGGAGAAGCAGCATTCCCACAAGAAAAAACCAAAGGATCGCAGCGCTCGCCAGTCATATCTACATCTTCTGGGGAATTGATATAAAAAGTAAAAAATTCACCAAAAAAGTCTCTAGTCAGAACACCCTTAAGGGATCCTGAACCAGAGGGAAGTAATAAGCCTTTGAAATCGGCGAAGGTACTCGTGCTAAAAATCAACTCACGCGGACTTACACAACTTTCCAAAACGCGCTCTCCATCAAATTCATCGTTGGCTTCCGAAGCATAAGTTGCCGAAGTATTATTTGAAAAATAACTGTTTGAAAACTGAACATCAGTCAACTCTATATATGTATTGACGTCTGAAAAACTTAAGTCTGATAATTGTTTTTGTACAGGGATGACATCGGCAATTAATGTATCTCTAATAAGGTGTTCTTCAACAAAAGATTCGGGAATACCAGTAATGTTGATACCATCGACAATACCTAGTCTAGCTTCATTACCTTCTCTTTGACCAACTGATAGTCCGTCTAATTTTATATAAATTTTTCTGCCAAAATCATATTTAGTAAACAATGGATTTACATCAATCTGAACAGCCACACCATAAGTTGGGTTTTCAGGTTGATCCTGAACGATGAGTTCTCTGAAAAAATTACCAGATTCATCATTTGAAATGACATAAGCTTCTACGACATTGTTAGTACCTTCAAAAGTAAATGGACCATTATCATTTTGAGCTAATATACCTTCCAACGCTGATAGGCTGATAATCGTACCATCAATTTCTGGGGGCGTTTGTTCAAACTGAGGTGTGTCAAAATCATCATCCTCTACACATGAAGTCATTGATAATAAACCAAATAGAAAGATAAAGAGTAAGTTTTGATTTAAAATTTTCATAGTTTTTTAGTTTTAAAACCTGACATAAGCACTTATATAATAGGTCGTTCCAAAGCCAAAGAAATAGCGGTTTCCAAATAATGGACCATTTTCTCGGTTAAGATCTTCACCTCTAGTTCTATAGTTACTGGTTCTGGACTGTTCAAATCCTCCAGTTTTGTATTCCTTGTCAAGCAGGTTATTGACCACTCCAAAAAATCCAACGTAGTAATCACCAACTCTCCAAGATTTACCACCAATTACATTGATAAGCATATAATCATCAAACCGTTCTTGCTTCAAAATATCTCTCGCAATCGATTCATCATAGTCGTTATAGACAATTCCATCGGTATCCAAAGCAAAATTATCTGACCTTAATAAACCACTTGGGCTTATGTAAGAGTGTGAAAAGAAGTTTGAAGTAAGCCCTACATTCCAATATTCTGGGTCTCTGTATTCAAATCCAAGTTGAAAAACGCGTTCCGGACCTCCGGGTACTCTTACATTTTCCATCTCTGTTTTTCCATCTCCAAACCTCAGCTTCATATTCGGAAAATTTTGACTTGTTAAATAAAGATCTGGATTGCTATTATAGATGTAATGGCCAAAAGAGCCTGCAGCCTTCAACTTTAATGTTGACAAAACCTGAGCTTCCACACCAAATTCTACTCCGTAATGCAATCTGTCTATACCAGTCATTACCTCTTGTACAAAAGCATTATTTTGATTGTTTGCAGAAGGCAAGCCTGTAAGCTCTTCAGAGTAGTAAAATCCTACATTAGTTTCATCTTGAAAGCCAGTATAAAAGCCTGTTAATCGTCCACTTAAAATCGGAGATTTATAAATGTAACTTATGTCCGCAGATTGGATTTTCACTTCTGTAATGCCGTCAACAACATCTCCATTTTGTCTGGCGTTGCTATAAGAGTTTTGTATGGTTGGGGCGTTCTGAAAATAAGCCCCGTTCAGTGTAAAAACATTACGGCCGGATAATCTATAAGTCACACCTGTTTTAAACGCATAAGTTGTGAAGTCCAGTTTCTCTCCAGGCCCAAAAGACCTGTCGCCAGGGAAAAATCCATTTTCATAATAACCAGTGCGCTGATACTTTGTTTTGCCAAAACTAAGGCCTGTGTAGAAGTCTATACTTCTAAATTGAAATTGAGACTGTAAAAAGGCGTCATAAACTTCGGCATCCACTTTATAATTATACTTGTACCGATCTCCCTCTTGTACAGTTCGATTTGGATTTCTTAAATCTGCCTGAGCCAATTCTGAACCTAAACCAGTAAGCAAAGCAGTTTCTTCAGCAAAGAAATCAACGTCCAGATAACGTTCTCCGCCTAGAAGATCTTCCATTTGGGCAAAATTCTCACTTTCTAACTTCCTGTAGTTAAGCCTACCATTTATAGTGATATTATCTTCTAGTTTATAATCCAGAATCGTATTTGCCATGAACATTTTATCTTCTACTCTGTCAGATTGCAATGCATAAGTAGAATTACCACCTCTATTTTGATTCAAGTTATTAGCAAAATAAAGATCCTCCCATTGGAATTGACCATCGTTTTGAAACTCTCTTTGAGCTAAAAATGCACTTTGATAATTTAATGGGGTTGGATTGGGCTCTCTCAAATAGTAACTTGGTAAATTCTGATAATAAATTGGTGAAGGGTTTCTTGCACCACCAAGAAAAGCCTGATCACCAGTATTCGGGTCTGTAAAAAGTCGGGTTCCTCCGTTATCAAGTCTAGTTGTAGAGAAGAAACCAAACTGATATCCAACATTGGTATTGATAGAAAGTTTGTCGCTAATGTCCCAGTAGTGATTCAACATAAAGACCGGTTCCTCTGTTTCACGAATTCTAGAATTTCTTTGTACCCCATTCAAAAGGCCCCAGTTTGGGTTGTATTCTATTCCTTTTAGATCCACTGTTTCCTGAGTTACTGCTGTCCCCATACCTCTTCGGTTTGGCGCATAAAAACCGGTAAAGTTCAGGCTGTGCTTATCGCTGATTCTTTTTTCAACAGACAGCGAAATCGAATTGGCATCATACAACGTTCCCTCTCTAAAACCTTCCTCACCAAATCGTCTCGAAAGCAATAAAGAGTATGACCAGCCCCCATCAAGCAAACCAGAATTATAACTCCCCATAACTCTACCTTCATAACTTCTATTGGAACTTGCATAAGAAACGCGACCGCCTTTCCGCATTTTGGACGCCCTCATAATAATATTTGAAACTCCAGCAACATCACCAATGGTGTAATCGTTGGCTGTACTACTCATCGTAAACACACGATTTCTTTGCACGTCATTCAAGCCTCCCCAGTTGGCCCAATTGGGTCTACCAGAAAATTGTTTGTTCATTTCTATACCGTTGATCAATACTTTTCCATTAGCATTATCAAGACCTCTCGGATTAAAAAATGCAGCACTAAAGTCGAAAGCGGCTGCTCGTAAGTAGGTATCTTGAGAGGAAGCTAAAAGTCCAGATATATTGAAAGATGAAGCGTCGTCTCCATCGAGTTCATCTTCAGATAAAGAAATTGTTCCTATTTGTCTGTTTTCTTCGCTTAAGTCTATTTCCAGGAAAACATTACCCAGATCAAGGACTTTTCCCTCTTCGATGATTATTGGATAACGCTTAGATTCATAATTCGTTCTATTGACACCTAAAATTTGTTCGCCTAGTGGTAAGTTTTGACTAGCAAATGAAAATTTTCCCCGAGCGTCTGTTGCAACTTCAATTCCGGAATTTTCAATAGTAATTAGAATACCCGGCAATGGCTCTTCGGTATCTATGTCCAATACCAAACCAATGACGTCAGTTTGTTGAGCTTGAACTTCAAAAAAACTAAGTATTAGCAAAAATATAATAACAAATCGTTGACAACTTATCATATCACTTTGTATTATATTAAAGTTAACATAAAATGTTAATACAATACAAATATATTTTAAATCTAGATAAGTAGTATTTTTGTAGTTAAGAAAATATGTGACTTTACATAAAATTAATATTAAAATGAGTTCATCCTTCAAAATTCAGGTTTATCTGATAGCCTTTCTATTTATATTGATCAGCTGTGGATCGGTTGAAAAGAGTACGACCATTTCCAAAGAGACTGATGAATTCCTGGTGAATACTATTGCTTTTTATAACCTGGAAAATTTGTTTGACACTGAAGACGATCCAAATAAATTTGATGAATCTTCACCTATCATGGAAATAGCTGAAGGTGAGCGTGAGGCCATTTACAAGAAAAAAGTTACTAACATGGCTAAAGTCATTGCAGATATAGGCTCTGAAGTTACGGGAGTGCCACCAGCCGTTATTGGAGTATGTGAAATCGAAAACTTCAATGTTCTTCAAGATCTTGTGAATGACAAGCAATTATCGCCTTTTAATTATGGTATCATTCATTACAATTCACCAGATGCAAGGAGTATTGACGTGGCTTTACTTTATCAAAAAAATGTGTTTCGCCCAACTCATTCAAAAGCTCATGAACTTGTTTTATTTGATGACAGTGACAGAAATAAAAGAAAATACACAAGAGATCAGCTCTACGTCAAAGGTAAATTGGACGGTGAAGACATGCATTTTATTGTGAACCACTGGCCATCAAGAAGTGGTGGAGAGAAAAAAAGCAGACCTGGAAGGGTAAATGCAGCAAAGCTTGCTAAGAAGATAAAAGACTCGATACAGATGCAAGAGCCTTATGCTAAAATCATGATCATGGGCGATTTCAACGATGGACCATATAATAAAAGTATCAAAGAAGTCCTTGAAGCCAAAGAACACGCTGAGGATGTTGGTATCTCTGGTATTTACAATCCTTTCGAAAAACTCCATAAAAAAGGAGTTGGAACTATCGCCTGGAGAGACACCTGGGATTTATTTGATATGATTTTAGTGACCAAGCCCCTTATCAATAGAGAAGATTACAACAGCTACACGCTTTATAAGGCCAATATTTTTAACCCGTATTATCTTCAAAATCCAAAAGGACGCTACAAAGGTTATCCTTACAGATCCTTTGCAGATGGTGGATTTACGGGCGGCTATAGTGACCACTTCCCTGTTTACTTGTATCTAATAAAGAAAAAGGAAGGATCTGGAGTTGATGTCGCTACCGATGAGTAAGTAAGCTTTTTTGATAAAATTTTCACATAAGTACAGAATCAATCTATTACTTTTAAATAAAAAATGAAAAATTCAGGTATACCTTTATTGATTCTAACCACTTTAATTTTATTACTAGTTACTATATTCGCGGCTCTTGATTTGTCTTTTTCATGGGTCTTTTACCTCACAGTTTTAGGGCAAGCCATTTTGGTCTTTGCGGTTTACAAAGTTTTGACTGACGATTACCAAACTGAAAAAACATTTCAAAACTGGTACGAAGACCGTCCTAAAGACAAGGATGAGTGATAGAATTAAGAAGGCTCCGTAGTTCAATGGATAGAACAAAAGTTTCCTAAACTTTAGATCTAAGTTCGATTCTTAGCGGAGCTACTATACTTGAATCGAAACTTTTAATATAGCAGACCATTTCATTAGTCAATTCAAAATCAGGAAATCGGTTATTCTCCAAGTTGTCTTCACAATACGCTTTTATAAAACTGATACAACAGAAAATGTGATTCCTAAAAGTCAAATTCATTATAAATCGAGTATTCTCGAAGTTGAAAAATTCAAGTTAAATATAGACTTATTGATTGCACGGCTTTACCTTGAATCAGATAGTTTGAAGTTTCAAACTTTGATGAGCAGGTTTCTTTATTAAAATATAGCTTTACTTTAGGATGGGATTATGCTGTAAATTCTTAAAATCTAAATTTCAAATACGCCATAAAATACTGTGGAACCGCACGATAGACCAAGTCGCCTCTTTGAAAATTTGTGATGGAACTAAAAGTATAAGACCTAGTATCAAAAATGTTCTGAGCATCTACCCCAAAAACGTAAGATTTATCTTTTGGCCGGTACTCCAAATTAAAACTACTCGTTTGGTAAGTTTCAGAATTGACTTCAAATACTTCATTTCTGAAATTTCCAAACACCCGATCGTAAAGTCTTAATACAGTTTCAAGTTTTCCATTATAAATCGTATTCGTATTGGTTGACTCGCCAATTTCTCCAGAATTTGAATTTATACTTCCAGAGAACTTAAAATTTAAAATCCCATCCCAATAGGTTGTCCCTCTAAAATAATACAAGTCGCTGTCATTGGTGACATTGAAAAGCTCACTATTTAGTATTGAAGGATTTTCAAAAACGGTTTTAGTATAACCGACTTTGAAGCTTGAATCTACAAAGGATAAGTAAGTAGTAAAGCCTAATCTTCCCGCCAACAGACTTCCCCCAGGAATAAATAAACGCCTTGATACGTTCAAGCCTTCACTCAACAGATTATCTGCCGACAGTTGTTGATTATAGTCAGAATAGGAGATCCCAGCCTCAAACAAAATCCTTTTTTTGGGTCTGGAAAAGATATAATTAAAAGAATATTGATTTCTGGAAATGCTTTCGAGCCTGTTGAGACCCAAAATCAAATTTCTATAATTTTGCACGATGAAGTTGCTGTTCAAATCACTTAAAGTTGGCAATTCATTGATTTTCTTATATCTAATCGTAAAACTACCCAGTTTAGTTTTCCTAAACCTCAAAGTGAGATTGGGATTAAAAAACAGAAAGCTTCTAGAATCTAGTGTTGTTCTTAAATTCACATTGGACAGTTCGAGATCCCCTTCAGCAATAAGCTTGTCTGGAATAAATTCATACTGAGTTTTAAAACTCACAAAAGATTTGAATCTTGCTTCTGAATTTGTTCCCGATAAACTATCGATTTCAATACTATTAGTAGTACTTCCACGATCGCTTGTTATGTGGTTAAAATCGCGTTCTTGATTTAAAATTCCCGTTTTTAATGCATACGTCAGCTTATTAACTTTAAAAATAGCACTGCCTTCCAAACCTTGATAAACGGTATTGTCTTTTATTTCAGTTTCGAGTTTGCTTGAATTGGAGGCTTCCTCTGGTGAAATGGTGTTTGGATTTATAGTAAAACTTTGTTGGTCTTGGTTGGCTCCTGTAAAGCCATAAAAAGTGAGCGCTCCGTTTGTTATCTTTTTGGTAAAGTGCACATTGGTAGATAAGCTAAGGTTACGTTCGTCTAAAACCTGAGCAATGTTATCGCTAGAATTGAAAAGCAATTCATGATTCACATCAGAATTATTAACCGATAAGTCAGTTTGAAAGGTGATAAAGTGATCTTCATCTATGGAATGTTTTATTTCAAAGTCATTTCTAAGATTGAGGTTTTTGGTTTGAAACGCATTGTCTTCTTGAAAATTGATGGTTTCGTTTGGTAAAAAATAGGAGGTAAGATTGGTATAATCACTTTGAAATTGGTCTGCTGTCACAAACAAGGAATTTCTTAGTTTACTGTCTTTCCAAATGGTCTTATTGGCCAAGAGATTATTGGATACACTCTCATTTTCCACGTAAAATTTGTCATCAATCAATATCGAGTTTGGATTTAAATTCAAAAATGAATCTTGATCCAAACTATAGTTTTCATCAAAATCATTGAACCCCATTTGCTGGTAGACGTAATTATTGAGTTGCTCTCCTGCTGGCTTGCCAACTGAATTGATATTACCCAAATCCAGAAGTTTCACCTCGGGTCGTATAAGCCCCAGATTAAGATCTACTTCGTAGCGACTATCATTGCCGATTCCTGTTTTTAAAGCTCCAAACCAAATAGATTTGGCTTTATCTTTTAATTTTAAATTGAGTACCACCGCTTCGCTATCTAGAAATTGCTTCAACACTGGGTTTTCACTATAGTTATTGATGACTTCAACTTTGCTGAGTACATCGGCGCTAAGGTTTTTGGAAATGGTTTTATAATTTTTGTCGGCCAGGTCATCTCCTTCTATCAATATTTTTTGAATGCTTTTGCCTTGTGCTTTTATATTTCCATCATCGTCTATTTCAATACCTGGTAAATTTTTTAAGACATCTTCAACAGTTTGCTCTGTTTCGTTGATAAAAGCAGAAACTCTGTAGGCTACCGTATCCCTATTGACTTTAATTTTTTCTTCAGTTTCAAGAACCACCGTATTAAGCTGTTCAACTTTTGGAGTTAAACTGAAATTTTGAGTAATATTTCGCCCTGCTGTAGTATTTACTAAAACGTGTTGCGACTCATAACCAAAACTACTCACCTTTAAATACAATGAATCTGCATCAGCTTTTATCGATAACTCATATTTCCCATTTTCTGTAGAATAGGTGTACCCCAAAAACTTATTTGTAGAAGAACTTATGACGATGCTAGACCCTTCGAGAGGTAAATTTGATCCAACTTCTAAGACTTGACCTTTGATATCTAGCTTTTGAGCCTGAGCCAAAAATGGCATCAATAAGCTTAAATATATAACTAAAAGTCGAATAGGTTTAAGAAGTATGCTTAGTGTGATCAAGGATTAAGTTTAGTTTGTATTACTATTCAATTTCATAAACTTCTATATAACTATTTGTTTTCAGAACTTTCGATTTCGAGCCAGATACACCCATGTTTTCTGCTATCATCCTACCTCCCATTCTAGCATCAAGAAAAGCTTTGATTAGAAATTTTTTATGTTCCTCATAAGAAATCCACGAAGACTTAGGATTTTTTATAGGTTTGAGTAAATAAGAGTGCTTGGTAGGGTATTCTATATTTTTAAAATACCAATAAATTTCTTTATTAGTATCATAAGCTTCCAAAATTAAACCCGGCAAGCCTACTAGTTTCCATGGGCCGTAAGGCAAAGGAATTTGTGGCGTAAACCAAGCGGTATAATCTCGCCCTCTAAAGTGGGCGGTTGCTTTTTGAACTTTATAAACTCCTATCATTTTTGTTTCTTCTGCTATGTCCCAAGGAATGTCTATGGTGTTATCCTTGACGTATTTAAACCCTAAATCACGTGAATACAAGATTTTTTCTTTTGGAGTATAATAATATCGAAAACCTTCGGGATTAGTCGCAACAGTAATAGAATGCCTTGCCTCAGGACTAACTTGGAAAGATTTTTGCTCTCTAATGTGTCCACCTTCCAAAGAATCTTTTCTAGTCACATATAAAGAATTGTCTTTGTTAAACACCAACATAGCCCTATAATCTGGGCCAATAGGCGCACCCATATCAATACTTTGGACTTCGCCGTAGTTTACTATGCCTGTTTGGGCAGAAATTTCATCAGTTAATAATATTAAGCAAATAGCTAATAGTAAAATTAAGACTTTCATAATATTAATTTTAACCAAACTTAATTAAAACTAAGTACGTAGTTTTATCATTCTAAACTTTAACAGATTTAGTTTAAATAATGACTATTAATTTAAATTGTGTGTGTAAAAGGTATTTAAAGGTAATTTCACTTATCAATAGCAAAGGCTTCAATATAATTATCTAACCGTTCAGTCTTAGATCTTGATTTTGAAACTCCCATATTTTCAGTCATCATTCTGCCAGCTTCTCTTGCACTAACAGCATCCTTTATTAAAGAATCTTTGTATTCTTTAAAACTTATCCATGAAGCATTTGGGTTGTCAATAGATTTTAACTGATGTGATTGCTTCGTTGGGTATTCTATATTTTTAAAATACCAATAGATTTCTTTATTAGTATCGTATGCCTCCAAAATTAAACCTGGTAAGCCTACTAACTTCCATGGGCCGTAAGGCAAAGGAATTTGTGGCGTAAACCAAGCCGTATAATCCCGTCCTCTAAAGTGGGCTGTTGCTTTTTGTACTTTATAGATTCCTATCATTTTTGTCTCTTCTGCTATGTCCCAAGGAATGTCTATGGTGTTGTCTTTTACATAATCAAACCCTAAATCGCGAGCATACAAGGTTTTGTCGTTTGGGTTATAATAATATTGAAATCCCTCAGGGTTAGTTGCCACTGTTATAGTAAAGCCTCTACCAGAAGAAGCACGATAAGATTTTTGTTCATAAATACTTTCTCCTTCCAAAGAGTCTTTTCTCGTAACGTATAAAGAATTATCTTTATCAAACACCAACATAGCTTTATAATCAGGACCAATGGGTGCACCCATTTCCATACTTTGGACTTCTCCATAATTTACGAGGCCTGTTTGGGCAGAAATTTCATCAGTTAATAATGTTGAGCAAATAGCTAATAGTAGAATTAAGAATTTCATAATATTAATTTTAACCAAACTTAATTAAAACTAAGCATATAGTTATATTGATTGTTGATTTTAACAGTATCTCTTTAGTTTATATTACTCTCATTCCTCAACAATAAAGGCCTCAATATAACCATCTAGTTTTTTTAATTTAGAATTTGATTTCGATGACCCTATATTTTCAGCTATCATTCTACCAGCAGCTTTTGCGTCCAAAGATTTTTCAATTCTATTTTTTTTATAATCTTGGAAACTTATCCATGAAGCATTTGGGTTGTCAATAGGTTTTAAAAGGTATGCTTGCTTTGTTGGGTATTCTATATTTTTAAAATACCAATAGATTTCTTTATCAGTATCATAAGCTTCCAAAATTAAACCTGGTAAACCTACCAACTTCCATGGCCCGTAAGGCAAAGGTATTTGTGATGTAAACCAAGCAGTATAATCTCGCCCTCTAAAGTGGGCGGTTGCTTTTTGAACTTTATAAATTCCTATCATTTTTGTCTCTTCTGTTATGTCCCAAGGAATGTCTATAGTGTTATCCTTCACATAATCAAAACCTAAATCTCGTGAAAACAAAGTGTTTTCTTTTGTTTTATAATAATATTGAAAGCCTATTGGGTTGGTCACTACAGTTATTGTAAAGCCTCTATTAGAAGAAGCACGATAAGACTTCTGTTCTCGTATATGACCACCTTCCAAAGAGTCTTTTCTCGTAACGTATAAAGAATTATCTTTGTTAAACACCAACATAGCCCTATAATCAGGACCAATTGGTGCACCCATTTCCATACTTTGGACTTCGCCATAATTGACTATGCCCGTTTGGGGTAAGACATTTAGGCTAGTTAAATAAATAATGATTACAAAAAATTTCATGTTTTAAAAATTAAGGCTGGAAAATAAATCTCCAGCCATTGATTAATATTAACTACAAGAATCTTCAAACTGATCTTCTAAATCGTCTACAAACTCGCAGTCTACAGGCATTGAATAATCATCTACTCCATCATTGTTGCAATCAACAGATGCACTGCAACCATTTTGCTTTACAACTTCAATAGAAGTTTCATTTAAAGTAGGGTTAAGAGCTAATAAGGGTAACATTAAAAGTGACATTAATAAAATTTTCATGATTTTAAATTTTTAAAAATTAAGTGTTGCAATTTTAAATCTTGCTAGATTAGTTAATATAGGTCAACACCTAAGTAAAGATCTCATGAAAAATACATATACTTGTAGCGTCAGCGAGTATGGATATTTTTCATGCTTGATTTGTGAAATGCTTTTCTCCAGAAAAGCATTTCTTTTTTGTAGATTAAAAGAACATTGACATGAATTTATAGTTATTATTACAAATTAAAAAATCAAAATCAGTTATCACATTCTTAACTGTTAAATTTTAAATGATAGAGTAAAATGTACGGTTAAACTGTAATTCAATTAAGGGTGAACCATAACAATTCGCAACAATAATGAAGTTTTTTTAATAATTTTAAATTTGAAAATGAGTTTTCAATTCAAATTACGCTTCTGAATAAAAAACCTTTTCAACAGTTGAGAAGCGTCTTCTTTCATCGTTCCAAAATCTACTTTGGTTTTGGGATGTAGCTTTGTTTGCATAGCTCTGTAACCGCGAACCTCGTCGTCGGCCGCAAAAACTAGTCTAGACAACTGACTCCAATACAATGCCCCGGCACACATCTGGCAGGGTTCTAAAGTGACATACATGGTGCAATCTCGAAGATATTTCCCGCCAATAAAGTTTGCTGCTGCTGTAATGGCTTGCATTTCTGCATGGGCAGTAACGTCTACTAAAAGTTCAGTGAGGTTATGACTTCTGGCAATAATTTGGTTGTTGTGAGTGATGATCGCTCCTACGGGAACTTCATTTTTTTCCAGAGCCAAACGGGCTTCTTCTAAGGCTTTTTTCATAAAGTAAGTGTCGTCGAAGGGGTTTAGCATTAAATTAGAATAGTATTTGAGGTTTGAATTTATGCTAAGTTATACATTTTGTGGTAAGCTCCAGATTTGATAAAAAGAGTATTTCACTTATTTTAAAAAGTAATCTTCAAAAATTCAAATTATGATTCTTTTATTCATCCTTATTTGCTGTGTAATTTGATCAATAGCAATTTTAGACGTCAGTTTAAAGCAAAGGGAATCTAATCTATTATTTTAACTATAATAGACAAAGAGAATAAAACGCCCACCGGTCGGCCACGTTGCTCACCAGGCTTCATATCTGGTAGCATTTTCACAACCCTTATGCCTTCAGACTCTAATTTTGGATGAGGGGCCCGTGCAGCAATATCAACAATAGACCCTGTATCATCTATCTTAAAGGCAATAAATATACGATGTGTTCCACTAAGCTTTAAATCACTTGCGACATCCATATCTATTTTTTTATGAACAAACTCATTCACTTTACGGCTCATACATTCTTTTCGCTCTTCGTTGGATTTTAAACTCTCACACCCTGGATAAACTGGAGCAGTTTCAATCACTGAAAAGGGTATATCTGCTATCTCTTCTTTTACATCTCCCACATCTCCAACTGCCACGACTTCACCATCACCTTCTCCTGTATTTGAGTATGCATCGACATCTATACTCTCATTTTGATTTGTCTCAGTGGATCCTATGTTTACCTCTTGTATATCAAGATTATCATCCACAATTTCAAAAGCTGTTGGCATAGGTGCTGGAGCTGGTGGAGGCGGTGGTGGATGTAAATTTGCAATTTCTGTAATTGGTGCAGATTCCGTCTCTATTAAATTAAAATAGACGTATTCAACCTCCTTTTCTTCTTTTACAGGAGTTTTACGTTCTATCATATAAAGTGAAAATGATAGGGATATGATGAGTCCAATCTGAAGAAAAATAAGACTATACTTGGAGAGGTCGTATTTAGGGTTCTTCTTAATTTTCATAATCTTATTTTTAAAATCCTAACTAATTTAAGAAAAACTAACTTTTAAGTTTATGATAGAAATCATGTATTCTTACAATAATCTTAGATATTAAAATCGTGAATTATAAAAATTTTAATTTGTGAATTATTCTTTTTTTAATAGGGAGTAATCAATCTTGAATTACCAAAAGCGAATTGGCGGAAGTACTTTAGACTACAAAAATTATACACTTATGATAAATACAATATCTTATCAGTAACTTTGTGTCATGAGTAGAACTTTACTTTCTAATATCAACTCTCCAAAAGATCTTCGCCAACTCAATCCTGATCAATTAGTACGGGTTGCCAAAGAACTTAGAGAATTTATTATTGATGTAGTGTCCACCAAAGAGGGGCATTTGGGAGCCAGTTTAGGGGTAGTAGAGCTGACTATTGCGTTGCATTATTATTTTGATACGCCTAGCGATCTTTTGGTATGGGACGTGGGACATCAAGCTTATGGACATAAAATACTGACCGGACGTCGCGACATCTTTGAAACCAATCGAAAACTCAATGGCATTTCTGGGTTTCCTAAACGCGATGAAAGTCCGTATGACACTTTTGGCGTAGGCCACAGCTCTACTTCGATTTCTGCGGCTTTAGGGATGGCCATTTCATCGCAACTAAAAGGAGATTTTGATAAGCAACACATCGCTGTCATCGGTGATGCTTCCATTGCCTCAGGTATGGCGTTTGAAGGCCTGAATCATGCTGGAGTTACTAAAGCCAATCTTTTGGTGGTATTGAACGACAATGCCATAGGAATCGATCCAAGTGTTGGAGCCCTTAAAAGTTATCTCACCAAAGCTAAAATTGGCAAAAAACCGCCTAACGACAATATTATTGAAGCCCTAAATTTTCATTATGAAGGCCCAATCGATGGTCATGACTTGCCAGAACTTTTAAAAGCATTTGAGAAACTGAGAGCGATAAAAGGCCCTAAGCTTCTGCACGTCATTACCAAAAAAGGTAAAGGCTTAAAACAAGCTGAAGAAGACCAGGTAAAATACCATGCCCCTGGTAAATTTGATAAAACCACAGGCGAAGTTATACCTAAAAACAACCAAGATCTACCTCCCAAATTTCAGGATGTATTTGGACTAACTGTATTGGAATTGGCTCAAAATGATGAATCTATAGTTGGTATTACACCGGCCATGCCTACGGGAAGTTCCCTAAAGTTCATGATGGAAGAATTTCCAGATCGTGCTTTTGATGTGGGTATAGCAGAGCAACATGCAGTAACCCTCGCTGCAGGAATGGCCACCCAGGGCCATAAAGTCTTTTGTGCCATCTATTCTACATTTTTACAACGGGCTTACGACCAAGTGATTCATGACGTGGCTTTGCAAAACATTCCTGTCATCTTTTGTATTGACAGAGCTGGACTAGTTGGAAATGATGGCGCCACACATCATGGAGTTTTTGATTTAGCTTTTTTGCGTTGTATCCCTAACCTGATCATAGCTGCACCAGCCGATGCTATAGAACTAAGACAGCTGCTTTATACAGCTACTCAAGATTTACAACAGCCCATGGCCATCCGGTATCCGCGTGGTAGAGGTGAGATTAAAGACTGGAAACATCCTTTTAAAAGATTAGATGTTGGTAGAGGCAGATGCCTTCAGGAAGGCTCAGAGCTGGCTGTATTAAGCTTAGGAAGTATATCAAGCAATGTATCAAATAGCATAAAAGCCATCGGTAGTAAATTCAGTGTAGCTCATTACGATATGCGGTTTTTAAAACCTTTGGATGAAGACTTATTAAAGTCTGTGTTTAAAAAATTCAAACACATAATCACCGTAGAGGATGGTACTGTAAAAGGTGGATTTGGAGATGCGGTTCTTGAACTGGCCCAATTTGAAAACTATAAAGGAGAAATCCATAAATTGGGTATTCCCGATCGGTTTATAGAACATGGAGATACTGATCAGCTTTATGAGCTTGTAGGAATATCTTCAGAAAAAATAAGAGATAAAATCATTTTTATCCTTACCTGAGTTATAAATTGAATATACGTTATCTCAAATTAATTCTGATTACGACCAGATTCATTTGGATACAACTTATACACCGGGTCGCTCTGCCAGTAGTTTTTTGTATCGATATCCAATATACTTATGGGTCCTTTAAACGCCGCCCCCGTATCTATATTCCACACGTTGGCCAGATTTACAGGTTCAGTTTTATTAATGCGTGTGGTTGGGGTGTGACCAATGTAGATCTCTTTGAACAACTTTAGCCGATCGGGATAAAAATCATCATCGGGGTGTATAGAGGTATCCATGGCCAAAACCATTTCCCAAAGCGTTCTATCCCAATACACCGTATTGGAGTGAAATTCTGAAGCTGGTCCATGCATGTTGGCAAATCCCGCATGAAGAAATAATCGATTCTTTTCATCGACGTAGTAGTTCGTCAGGTTTTCTAAGAAAAGTCGGTGTAAGTCCTTAAGAATGGAGTTTATATTTTGGTAGGCTTTCAATGTGCTTTCGCCGCCATGTTCAAGCCATTTAGGATTTGATTTTGCCGTTCTAAACCAACCCAAAACCAAATCGTCGTGATTCCCTCTTATAAAAACACAATCCTGTTCTTCTTTCAACTGAATCAAATACGAAAGTAAGTCAGGCGTTTCGCTCCAACCGTCAACATAGTCGCCCAGAAATATCAATTTATCATCTTTGGTCACATCAGCCCGATTCAAAACCTGCTCTAAAGCCTTAAAACCTCCGTGTATATCTCCTATAACTAACGTTCTACTCATTCTAATTGTATTTTATTTTTCGTAATATTCTCATATTGTCTTTTAAACGATCATAAGCTTTTTTCTGTATGCTTTTCAACAAGGGTTTAGCCTCCTCAAGCTTTTCCAGTGACGAATCAAACCCGTTGAGATAAGCTATGAGATATATGGTTGACATATTGACTAACTCGCTCTTTTCTGCTGAATTTAAACCTGACTTATTTACAAGCTTTTTTAATAAACTATCGTTATGATTTAGAAAATGCCTCAATGTCTTTTGATTAAATTGTGGGGGTTCAAATACCAATTCAGATTCAATATCGTAGTGCATATTGTCCTTAAACTGAATGGAAACCTTTTCTAAAGGATAGTATTTAAACTTGTTCTGAAGTCCTAGTTGTACGTATTCTAAAATCTCGAATTTATCATCGTCGTATTGAATTTCAACCTCGTCCAAATCTGAATAAAACAACTTCACCTGTTCATTGATCAACTGAATGTTGACTCTGGAATAGAAGGTTTTCTCACCAACAGTTTTAGGTTTCGCTGCCCAACAGAGAACAAAATACTCTTTAAAAACTTTATATTTTGGATCATAATCCCGACTTTTTAAAATAAAATCGTGAAAGCCATCCAAAGTTAATTCAATATTATTCTGAGAATTCTGCTCTATAGCAGCTACAATTTCTGAATTGATGTCTTTAATTTCTATATCAAAAACCTTGGGCTTACTGATGCTTCCTTCTCGCATAAATACCGTTCCTCCCCAGTATTTCCAAATGTTTTTTCTTAATGCACAGATGCTATTGTCTTTCTTCGGTCTTACAGAAACCAGCCCAACAACTTTATCGTCTGGTAAATGTGGAAACTGAATGTTTTCATAAGAGACAATCGGCGGATTTTCCAGATAGGCATTTACTAGATTCTGAATCTTGCTATCATCAAAAAAATCGACTCCAACAATACTATTGCTTTCATCCTCAATGCCGATGACAATATAAGAGTTGCTGATGGGGTTGGTGTTGGAAAGGGAACAAATGTGTTTAAGAAATTTAGCTTTGCCTTCTCTCGTACCAATGTCAACTTTGAGTTTTTTGTCGTAAAAACTATTCTCCCCGCTGTGGGCAAGTAAATTTTTGATAAGAAGACGCTTGTTAATCATAGACTTGGCTAAAATTACAAGAAAAAACTCAACTTAGCTTATGACAACTTTGAATTAATTACAAAAAAAACGAGACCCAAAATGGGTCTCGTTTAAAACTATATGTGATTGAAGTTTAGTTAAAGATATATCTTAAACCAACTTGCATTTGCCATCTTGAAGATAAAATACCTGAATCATCAAAGTTGATAGCATCTTCTTCTGTTTGGAATTCATCAGCATTGAAACTGAATACTGGATCTGGACCACCTTCTTGAACATCTAGGATGCCGATATTAGGAATAAATGGTCTACGCCCCCAATCTTTATTAATTAAATTAGTGAAGTTAAAGATGTCAAAAGACAATTGGAACGTGTGCTTCTTGTTATTGAAATCTAAACTAAAATCTTGAAGAAATTTCAAGTCAACAATATGACTCCAAGGACCTCTTTCGCCAAAACGCTCAGAATATTGCCCTCTTCTTTCACTAAGATATTCACTGCTTTCAATATAACTGTTGAAGGCTTGCCATTGAGCCTGTTGCTCTTTTGGAGTTCCTGCAAAAGTGATTTCTGAAGCATCTCTAGGGATATAAATCAAAGCATTGTCTCTAGAATCATCATTTAGGATGTTGTCATTTCTACTATTGTATGCGTAAGTGAAAGGAGAACCTTGTTCACCAGCATAAAATAGAGAGACTGTACTTTTTACATTATCATTCCACTCATATTCGTAGCTCATATTTCCAGTAATTCTAGATCCTAAAGAAAATCCTGAACGTTGGATACCAGGGTTGGCATTTTTACCATTCACGGTTTCTATGTTTCTCCATTGAGATGAATTTTGAGAAGATGTTCCCTGAAAAATATCATAAGCATCTCCATAAGTATAAGCGATCTGTCCTGCAAAACCATTTTCAAATGGCTTAGTCAACTTAAATGTACCATTATATGAATAACCTTCATTTGTATTTGTTCCTAAGAAGATACTAGAGTAGTTATCATCAATAAGATCACCCCTATCATAGTAAGGTCTTCCGTCTGCTCCATTAAAATTTCCAACAGGACCTCTAATGTTCACATTTTCATAAAAAACAGCATTTAAAACATCGTTGTACAAAAACTCAGCAGATGCGATTAAGCCCCATACTGGCAATTTTTGATCTACAGCAATATTATATTTTGCTACTTGTGGTAATTTAAAGTCAGGTGCGAAAATATCAATTTGTCCACCTGTTGCTCCAGTACCAGGCTCAGCACCTGGCTGAACGAGCTGATCGAAAGGATCTCCACTAAAGAAGATATCTCCATTTATTGCTCTTTCATCAACAAAACCAGCAGTTAAGCCGTTATTATTATATGCACCTCCTGGCCATACCAATGGAATTCTAGACGTAAATACACCTACACCACCTCTTACTTGTGTGGTTCTGTTTCCACCTACATCCCATGAAAATCCTAATCTAGGAGAGAAGTGTATTTGAGTATCAATACCCTGTCCAACTCTAGCCCCTTGCAAGTCTTTTCCGTTAGCTTCAAGAAGCTCTACAGTTCTAGTGTTAAAGTCGTCATTTACTAACCCATCATCAAAAAATGGTAAATCAACACGGAGACCTAAACTTACTTTAAAATCATCGGTTAAGTCAACATCGTCTTGAGCATAAAATCCAAGTTGAGAATAACTAAACTCAGCAGCTCCTAAAGAATTGTCTCCTGTACCACCTAATAAAGAATACCCTCTATCGTAAAATCTAGCAGGGGCTTCGTTGCCATCAACATCGTCTAAGTATGTATTGAAATCAGACAATGAATTAAAAGTGTATGATCCATAATTTTGTCTAAAAAATACGTTTTTAGAATCAAAATACTCAAAGTTAGCTCCAAAAGTTAACTTATGGCGACCGCTATAGACTTCGAAGTTATTAGTGATGTTAAGCACTTTTTGCTCCAAAAGGTTAGCTGTTGAAAATGCTTCAGAACCAAAGAAAAGGCTTCCTGAACCATCGAATACTCTTACAGCTGGAAAAGGATTTCCGGTTGGGTTTCTATCATCTAAAACATCGGTATAAGCAACTATTAAGTTGTTCGACATATTAGATCCATTAGTTGTGCTCCACTCCAAAGTCGTGGAGTTAGTTCTTGAAGGAAAAAAGACACCACCATTGGTATAATTAATACTTCTATCCCCACTTTGTCTTGGGTCTGTATTTTCAGCATTGACGTAAGAATTTTTTAAGGTAATGCTGTTTTTGTCATTCACGTTCCAGTCGATACGTGTAATCAATTTATCACTTGTAAGTGAAGTAGTGTTGTTATCATAGATTCCTGGATCGTACCCGTAAGTATTGATCAAACCTTGTCTTAGGTTAGTTAAATCCTGGGCAGAAGCATCTCCTTGGTAACGATCAAAAACAAAAGGCTGTGGCGTTTGTTCGTCTTGTCTTTCGTAATTAATAAAGTAAAACAATTTGTCTTCTACAATCGCACCTCCAACTCTAGCTCCAAAAAGCTTTGCAGTAAAGTCTGTCAAATTCTCTCTATTGTCTTCGCTAAGCGCTGTAGGTGTCTTACCTGCTAAATCTTGGTTTCTTAAATAGTAATATGCCGAACCTTCTGTATTATTAGATCCAGAACGCGTAATGGCACTAATAGATCCACCAGCGAAACCAGATTGTCTCACATCAAATGGAGAAAGGTTAACCTGAAAAGATTCAATCGCATCAATGGAGATTGGGCTTACTCCAGTTTGTCCACCATTGGTTCCTGAACCAGCAAGACCAAACGCATCGTTATTTACAGCACCGTCAATATAAATAGCGTTGTAACGGTTGTTTTGACCTCCTAAAGAAATACTACCACCTTCACCAACTTGGGCTTCTGGAGTTGTTCTGATAAAGTCTCCTAAAGAACGAGTTGCAGATGGAAGATTTGCCACTTGTCTCTGTGAAATGTTAGTATTCGATCCTGTTTGTCCAGAATCAAAAATTCCATTTTTAGAAGCAGAAATAATGACTTCATCTAATGCGTTATTAGATTCAGACATTTGTCTACTTATTCTTTCAGAATCACCTAGTCTTAAGTTAATTCCTTCTAGTAGAATATCCTCAAAACCAACGTAAGTAATCTTCACGGTGTAAGGTCCACCAACACGCATGTTTGGGATTCTGTAGAAACCATCAAAATCTGTCACTACACCATACTGTGTTCCAGTTGGTGTATGCACAGCAATAATATTTGCCCCCGGAAGAGGTTGGTCATTATTGTCTGTGATCTTACCATTAATAGAGGAAGTAGTCACCCCTTGTGCATAAATACCCACTCCCATCACTAAGAATAAGCCAAGTAGCAATTTTTTCATTTGAAAACGTTTTTTTTGTTTATATTTTGGTGCAAAGTAAACCCAGATTTAAAGTTCTAATATTAAGCCAATGTTAAGAAAAACTGTTAAAAAATTAAATTTCACTTCTTTATAGTCATTCTAAAAAAGGGTGCTATCTAAAGAATTAAAGTAGCTAAGCTCAACTCATACGCTTGAGTTTTTGGCCTGATTAGCTTTTTTTGCTTGCTACTTTACTGGAAAACGATCGCATTTGATCTATTAAAGTTATCTATAAATAAAATTTACAGAACCTCCTTGTATTTAACCTGGTCAATATTAGCTTTTAAGGGAGCAATAAATTCAAAATAGGAAGGCTTGAGTTTTTCTTCCATAGGTTCGGCTTCTGGCAAATCTTGCTTATAGGGATCTACCTGTCTGCCATTCAACCAGAATCTGTAACAAACGTGAGGACCTGTTGCTAGACCAGTTTGACCAACATACCCTATAATTTCACCTTGCTTCACATACTGACCCACTTTTACTGCGCGCCGGGACATGTGGAGATATTGAGTTGAGTATTGGTTGGTGTGTTTCACTTTGACATAATTTCCATTCCCTCTGCTATAACTGGCTTTGGTCACTACTCCGTCTGCAGTTGACCAAATGGGAGTCCCCGTGGCAGCAGCATAATCTGTTCCTTTGTGGGCTTTCCAGCGTTTCTGAACGGGATGAAAACGACGTCCTGTATAACGAGAAGATATCCTGCTAAACTGTAGCGGCGCTTTAAGGAAAAATTTTCTAAGTGTTTTTGCATCTTCATCAAAGTAATCGGTGCGACCCGTTAGAGAATCCACAACAAACTCGAAAGCGTAGAATTCTCTTCCCCTATGTTTTAATAGTGCTGCATCTATACTTTCTAACCCAGCATAAATGGTGTCATCTATATATTTTTCTTTGTAGATCAGCTTAAACTGATCTCCTTCCTGAAGCTTAAAAAAGTCAACGCTCCATTGATAAATATCAGCAAACCTGTTGGTCAGTAAATAATCCAATCCAGCTTCATCTATTGCTGCTGAAAGTGAGGAAGATATTACTCCTGAAGTCGTTTTTTGCTTTATGGTTACAGGCTTTGACTCTGCTACTCCTTTTACGCTATCTATGCTGATAACTGCATAGTCGATCAATGATTTTTGATACACAAAATGTTCTACTCTCTGGATAGAATCTTTGTTTTTTACGATAACATAAGGCTTACCATAGTTAATTCTTCTAAAATTCATCACAGAATTTGGAATGCTTTGAGTAAGCTGATAAACTTTTCCTGGAGTAACTCCATAACGATCCATAATAGTCCCGAATGTATCTCCCCTTTCCACTGTATCAAAAACAACCTCGTAATCACTCAAGGAAAAGCCAAAAATCTTAGGTTCTGGAACAGGTTCAATTTCAATAGATTTAATCGGCTCTTCGGAAGAGTTTTCTCTTACATCTTCATTGCAAGAAAGTAAGATTAAGCCAACAAAGATGAGGAGTAGGCGAGTGTTGGGAAAATTGAGCATATAAGTTTTAGTTGTAAACGTCAAAAATACATTTTATTATATGGAGGGCAAACCTTAGTGAAGAATAGGCTTATATAAAAACTAAAAAAACCTCTAAAAAGAGGTTTTTTTATAAGTGTTCAAAATTTTATCATTAGCTATCCGCCAATGCTTCTGCACCAGCTACGATTTCCAAGATTTCGTTGGTAATGGATGCTTGTCTGGCTTTATTATAAGAAAGTTTCAAGTCATCTCTAAGTTCTGTAGCATTATCTGTCGCTTTATGCATAGCTGTCATTCTTGCGCCATGCTCTGATGCAACAGAATCTCTTATAGCCTTAAACAATTGGATCTTTAATGATTTCGGAATTAAATCTTCTACGATTTCAATTTTGTTAGGCTCAAAAATATAATCAGATGAAATGCTTTCGCCACCTCTCTTACTTGCAGGTTTTATTGGTAAAAACTGCTCTGTAGTCACGATTTGGGTTGCGGCGTTTTTGAAGCTATTGTAAACAAGCTCTATTTTATCATACTTTTCAGATTTGAACATTTCCATGAGACGCTCAGCTATCGCGGCAACATCCTCATAGGATAAATTATCATAAATATCGTTGTGTGAAGATTTGATTTCACGCTTTTTCCTTAATACGTCTCCAGCTTTTTTTCCAATACTTATAATGTCAACCGATTGACCAGCATAAGTTTCATCAATAAGAGTTCTTACGCGTTTTACTATATTAGTGTTGAAAGCACCGGCTAAACCTCTGTTTGAGGATATTGCAATGACCAACACGTTTTTTACTTCTCTATGATTGGAATATGGACTACTTGTATCGTTATCTAAGGAAGCACTTAAACTTTGAAGAAGTTCATTCAGCTTCTCAGCATACGGACGCATATTCTCAATCGCATTTTGGGCACGATTAAGTTTAGCGGCGGAAACCATTTTCATGGCTTTCGTAATCTGCATGGTAGACGATACCGATGTAATTCTACTTCTTAACTCCTTTAAATTAGCCATAAATTAAAACTTATGCTTTATATTTTGCAGCTATTTCTTTAGCTGCACTCGTTAGTGCATCTGTAATTTCATCTGTCAATTTACCAGCTTTTAGTTGGTCTAAAACATCTCTGTGTTTAGAGTTGAGATAGGACAAATAGTCACTTTCAAATTCTTTAATTTTTTCAACAGGAACTTCTTTCATTAAGTTTTTAGTTCCAGCATAAACGATAGCCACTTGCTCTTCAACAGGGAAAGGATTAGCTTCAGCCTGCTTCAAAATTTCAACATTTCGTTTACCTTTTTCAATTGTGTTTCTAGTGGAAGCGTCCAAATCTGAACCAAATTTAGCAAAAGCTTCAAGTTCTCTATATTGTGCCTGGTCAAGTTTTAATGTACCAGCAACTTTCTTCATAGATTTGATTTGAGCGGAACCACCAACACGAGATACGGAAATACCTACATCAATTGCTGGTCTTACACCAGAGTTAAATAAATCTGATGTTAAGAAAATCTGACCATCTGTAATCGAAATTACGTTGGTTGGAATGTATGCTGATACATCACCTGCTTGAGTTTCAATAATTGGGAGTGCTGTAAGTGATCCACCCCCTTTTACTTTATCTTTCAAAGCTTCAGGTAAATCATTCATTTGCTTAGCAATGTTATCATCGTTGATAATTTTTGCAGAACGCTCAAATAATCTGGAGTGGAGGTAAAATACATCACCAGGATAAGCCTCACGACCTGGAGGTCTTCTCAACAATAAAGACACCTCACGGTATGCTACAGCTTGTTTTGACAAATCATCATAAATAATCAATGCTGGCCTTCCTGTATCTCTAAAATACTCACCAATAGCAGCACCTGCCAATGGAGCATATACCTGCATTGCGGCTGGATCTGATGCATTGGCAGCTACAATAGTTGTGTATGCCAAAGCTCCTCTTTCTTCTAAAAGGTTAGCAATACCAGCAACTGTAGACGCTTTTTGACCAATAGCAACATAAATACAGTAAACGGGTTCACCTTTGTCGTAAAATTCCTTTTGGTTAAGAATTGTATCGATACAAACAGAAGTTTTACCAGTCTGTCTATCACCAATCACTAATTCTCTTTGTCCTCTTCCTACAGGAACCATAGCGTCAATTGACTTGATACCCGTTTGCATAGGTTCGGTTACAGGCTGTCTGTAAATAACTCCCGGTGCTTTTCTTTCGATAGGCATTAAAAAAGTTTCTCCTTCGATTTCTCCTTTACCATCAATAGTTTCACCCAAAGTATTTACGACTCTTCCTACAATACCTTCACCTACTTGAATAGAAGAAATCTTTTTGGTCCTTTTTACAGAATCCCCTTCATTAATGTCATTGGATTTACCTAAAAGTACAACGCCTACTGCGTCCTCTTCTAAATTAAGGACCATACCATTAAGCCCTCCTTCAAATTCTACAAGTTCTCCAAGTTGAGCGTTGGATAACCCATAAACGTTGGCGATACCATCACCAACTCTTAGAACTGTTCCTACTTCATCTAGAGAGGTTTCAGATTCGAAACCCGAAATTTGCTTTTTTAAGATTGCTGTAACTTCAGCAGAGTTTACTTCAGCCATAATTTATTTTCATTAATTGGTAAATACATACCACTTATTTTTATAATAATTGTCTTTTGAATCGCTTAAGACCGCCAGACACACTTGCATCAAATTGAAGATCTTTCAATCTGAGTATAAATCCACCAAGAATAGATTCATCAACTCGGTTGGTCAGATTTGCTGTATATCCGGTAATTTCTTTAATTTTTTCTTGTACTTTTTCTTCTAAATCTTTAGTCATCTCAACAGCTGTTACAACAGTTGCAGATTGTATGTGATGAATAGAATTATAAAGATTTATATATTCTTGAGCAACATGATTTAATATTTCAATTCTATTATTGTCAGCCAGAGTTTTTATCAATTTTTTGACTAAAGACTCGGCATCTTTAAAGATCTCCAACAAAACAGATTGCTTTTTATCAACTTCAATTAATGGACTTGAAAGCATAAGTCTTAACTCCTTGTTTTCAGAAATAGTAGAATGCATCGATTTGAAGTTATCTAAAACTTTGTTATCTAATTTATTCTCCTGAGCCAATTCTATAATGGCTTTAGCGTAACGTCTTCCTGCTTTACTTCCCATGTGTCTAATTAGTTGAGTTTGACGTCGTCAAGCATTTTGTTGACCAATGTCATTTGTTCATCCTTATTGTCCAATTGCTTCTTCACAACAGTTTCTGCAATCTGCACAGACAACTCAGCAACTTGAGATTTAATTTCTGCCAAAGCTTGTTTCTTTTCACTCTCGATGGTGATTTGAGCTTTATCCAGAATTCTTTCAGCTTTCTCATTTGCATCTTCTGTAGCCTCTTCGATAATAGTCTTCTTCATCTGCTGAGCTTCCTTCAACATTTCATCGCGTTCCGCTCTAGCTTGTTGAAGCAATTTTTCATTATCAGCTTTTAAATTAGCCATCTCTTCTTTAGCTTTTTCAGCAGAAACTAAGGCATCATTAATTGATGCTTCTCTTTCGCCTACAGCCTTCATCACTGGTTTCCAGGCAAACTTAGTCAGCAAGAAAATCAAGATGATCATGACTACTACTTGCCAAACAAATAAACCGTATTCAGGAGTAATTAAATCCATATATGATAAGTGTTTTTTTTAAATAAAAATAAAACCCTCACCCAACCAACCGTTGGTTATGAGGGTTTTCATCATTTTTAAGAGGTAAGAACCCCAAGTAAAGCAGCAACTACTCCAAAAAGAGCAACACCTTCTACAAGTGCAGCTGCGATAATCATAGCGGTCTGGATTTTTCCAGAAGCTTCTGGCTGGCGTGCGATAGCTTCCATTGCGGAACCACCGATTTTACCAATACCAAGCGCTCCTCCCAAAACTGCTAATCCAGCTCCTAAAGCTGCAAGTCCTACGTGTAATAATTCCATAGTAAATAAATATTAAAAATTAAAGATTAATGATGTTCATGTTCTTGAACTGCCATTCCTATAAATAAGGCCGACAGCATTGTAAATATAAATGCTTGCAAAAATGCAACTAGTAATTCTAAAACTGTGATAAATAAGGCAAACGGAACTGAAATTGCTGCAACTCCTGCAGTTTCTAAAATAAAGATCAAACCTATTAAACTCAATATGATAATGTGCCCTGCCGTAATATTGGCAAAGAGACGAATCATCAAAGCGATTGGTTTTGTAAACACTCCCAAAATTTCAACGACTGCAAGTATTGGCTTAACCGGTGTCGGAATCCCTGGCATCCAGAAAACATGTTGCCAATAGTCCTTATTTGCATTAACTAAAATAAGAACCAGCGTAAATAAACCTAATGCAATCGTCACGGATATGTTTCCTGTCACGTTCGCAGCCCCAGGTAAAAGGCCTAAAAGATTTGATAACCAAATGAAGAAAAATACCGTCAAGAGAAAAGGCATAAATTTTAAATATTTTTTCTCTCCAATTTGTGGTATTGCGATCTCATCTCTTACAAAAATGACTAGAGTCTCTAATATATTTTTAAAACCTTTTGGCGCAGCTTTTGACTTTTTATAATGCTTTGCAAGTCCCAAAAACATGAGAACAAGCAGAATTGCAGTGATAAGCATGGACGCTACATTCTTTGTGATTGAGATATCGAAAGGACGATTAGCATTCAAAGCTGCATGAGTCTCTTCATCAAATTCTAAAGCCTCTTCTCCTTCATTCAATACATAAATTTTCTCATGATAGTTAACGAATTTCTGACCATTGGACTCAACTACATACTCACCTTCAACATCGTGATGAAATTCGCTGGACATAAAACTTGTAAGTCCTTTGTCTGTCCATAAAATTACAGGCAACGGCAATGTGACAGATTCCTCTCCTTCACCCAAAAAATGCCACCCGTGAGAATCACTGATGTGGTGCATAATCATTTCAGTGGGGTTGAAACTATCATCAATAACTTCTTCCGTATCTAACTGGGCGAAAGCTGAAAAGGAATTTAAAATAAGCATGAGCATTAAAGCCACTGTAATCTTTGAAGATTTGTGTGTTGCCATAAATTGTTGACTTAATATCAATTCGAAAATTTCGTGCAAATGTAGGTTTTTACTTTTTAATTTTAAATGAAAGCTTCAAAAAAATATTTTTTCATTAAGATATAATTCAATTTGCTTGCTTTTATTTAAAACTATTTAATTTGTCTCTTTTGGGTTAATCAATTTAATGACCTGAATAGCTTCAAAAACTAGGTAAATGAAGTAAGGAACAAAAAAATTAAGAATGTTAGTAAAGGAGGGCTTGTCATCTGAAAGAAAACCCGGAAGTAGAAACAGAATCGCAGCCAGCATTTTGAATAAACTAGTCCCCATAAATGCAAAGCCAGCATAATCTTTATAATTGGCGTGGATCCATTGGATAATTCCAGCTACAAAAAAAGCAGATATAATATGAAATGCATAAATCGATATGAAGGAATAATAGGTTACGATAGAAAAAAAGGAGTCAATACCCCAGTGTATTAAAATGATAGGAGTCGAAAATATAAGTATGGAAACGAAAGGGTTCCTAAGAATGTTTTTCATGTAATGGTTACTTGAATTTTTTGAGCGAGGTTATAACTTGAGCAAGAGCAACAAATATTCCTAAAAGCGATAACCCGATTGTGAAAAGTTTTGAAGAGTCTGTATAGTTTTCATCCAACCAAATTCCTAGAAAAACAGAACTGGTTATAATAATTCCCATTTGCAAACCTACCCCAGAAAAATACAACCAAGGATTAGGCTGATTGTTCTTTTTTGGCATTTCCAGATATAGATTTCATAGCCCCTTTCATGCTACATGTCGCATTGAATACTGCTCCAGGTTCAATTGAAAGTTTATCGGCAAAAACTTCTCCTTCTATTTTGGCGGTAGCTCGTAAGGTTAAAAGTTTACTCACTTTTAATTCTCCCTTGAATTCTCCTTCAAAATCGGCGTTTTCACACTCAATTTGTCCTTCGATATAACCTGTCTTACCTACTACAATTTTACCAGGAGTTTTAATATTTCCTATAACCTTTCCTTCTATACGGAAACTGCCTTGAGATTCAATACCACCTTTAAAAACGGTGCCTTGTGCAATCTTGTTTTGTTCTTTTGTTAAATCTGAATTCATAGAGTTATTTTTTTTTTCTGAAAACATACTATTTAATTTTAGCTAAATATTCATCCAAGTTTTTGTTGATTTGAGCAATTTTGTAATTTTTTTCTGAAATTACAAAATAAGTCAAATTTTCACCAAAAACAGCATTTTTTATAAACTTTTGAGCTAAGCCTTCTGCGCCCAATTTACTTTTAAGACCATTAATGGTCAACAAAGTTTGATTTTGACTATAAATGTTTTCACTTAAGCCTAAGTCAAGCCCTTCCTCCTCTTGAATTGAAGCTTGTAATTTATTCTTAAGTTCTTGTATTTTAGATTCCTCCGCATTCTCTTTATTTAAGTCAAATACCAGTAAATAGTCCGCATTGGGGTCTGGTTTCATATCAAATACAGAAGAGAGTGGTTTTCGCTTTAACTCTTTATATTGTTTTTGAGCATACTTCCCTTCTTGTGATTGTGGATAAGTCAAGGCTACATAATTAAGCGCTTCAGTATAAGCTTCTACGCCTTCAGTCTTTGCAAGCACTCTGGATTTGAGAAGTTCTAATTTTGGCAATATTGAATTACCGACAAAAACTTTAGCATACTTATCAATCTCATTCAGGACGTATTGATAATTCCCGGATTTATAGTTTTTATACAGTTTATTGTAAATGTTTTGAGGATTGTCTGCGTCAGTTCTATAGGCCTCTGGATTTCTCAAAATGCTCGCATATCTGGAATCCGGATGGTTGCTTAGTATGTCATTTTTCCATTGAGTAGCTAGATCTGTCTTTCCAGTTTCTTCGTAGATTTTATATAAATAATATTTTGAAGGCAGGATGAGACGCTCCTCAGGATTGTGCTCTAGTAAAAATTCCAGTTTTGAAATGGCGCGATTATATTTTTTAAACTTCTCTTTGTATATGATTCCAAGTTGATAATAGGCGAAATTCCTTTCATCAGAAATACTATCAATTACTTGTTCATCACTAGGGATTTCAGCAATATAGGTTTGAGGATCAAATTCTGGCCTTACTTTTTCCTCAACAATAACTTCTTCGCTTTTTATGTCGGTACCTCTTGAGGGGTTTCGCCTCCAATCATCTGTCAACTCTATATTTCCCCAAGTCTTTCTAAAAGACTCTTCTCCACGTTGCTTCTGAGTTATGTCGTAGAAATAAAATTTTGTAGTACTGGACTGACTTCTTCCTATTTGGCTTTTTTGTGCTCCAAATCGTGAATTTCCAGCTTTTGAAGCCGTGTTATTTGCAAAAACACTCTTGTCTTCTTCTTTCAGTTTTTCGATATATGCTGTAAAGAATTCAATCCGCTCTTCTTCAGTCGCTTCAACCAAATTCAATATACTATCAGTTGTTTTGGCAATTCTTTCAAACTTAATGACATCTTCCAGATTGTCTCGCTTTCTTTTGATTTGTAGGTATTCCAGGGTTTCCTGAGCCAGATTACTTAGTGTACTATCATAGTATTTTCCAGAAGTTTCATAAGAAGCTTTATCAAAATAAATTTCCCCAAGATTGAAATAATTTCTGCTTTTTAAGTACTTATCCTTTGGCATTTGCCTTAAAGATTTGTTGAATTTATCGATAGCCAAATCCACCGAATCTTTTGCAAGCCTGAAGACCGCATTATCAAAATAAATAAAATCTAAAAAAGGCCTGTTTTCGCGATTTTCAGAAAGCTCCTGAAAAGCGAATTCTGTTTCGTGCCACGACGCATTTTCAAGACCATGAAGTCTTAGCTTCTCTAGTTCTGAATGAATCATGTAGCGTCGGGGTGACTTTCTATTTAAAGCAATGACTTCGTCAAAACTTGATTTAGCACTGTCTTTTTCTCCCAACAATGAAAATAATTGACCTTTAATGTAAAGCAATCGTCCTCGCTTTTCATCATCTGGAGCTGCTTCAATGGCAATTCTCAAAGGAGCGATAGCAAGTCTTTCTTCATTTTCAAAAATATAAGCTTGTGCCAACGTTGTCGATGCCTCATAGTTTTCCAAAGGAGATAATTCTTCAGAATTCATGAGAGACACTAAATTATCGATCGCCGTATCAAAATATTCGAGTCTTAGGTTAGTTTTTTCAACCCAAATCTTGGCTTCATTAATGGTCGAACTTTTAGGGTAATGATTCAATATAAAGTTGAAGGCATCTTTAGAAGGGACAAAACGTTGATCGTAATATCTTGCTTTTCCCAGGAGTAAAAAAGCCTCATCGATTTGCGGGTTGTATTCTTTGCCCCCCATAAACATGGAGTGCTTTTGGATGGACTTGGTGGCCTTTTCTTCGGCGATTTCAAAATTGGAATTTTCGCCTTCAGATGTGTTTTTCTTTAAAGTCCTGGGCTTTTCCTCTTTAATTACCATCCTCTCGATTGGCAAAACAGTCCAGTAATCTTCATTATACAGAGCTTCCACTTCTTCTTTTCCTTTGTCCAAAGCCAAATTACCATTGTAAACGATGTTATAATAGGTTGTCATGGCATGAAAATTCTTGTTCAGGAATTTATCTTTTTTTCTTGAACATGAAGACAATAAAGCAATACAAATAAGGAGTATAAAAGAAAGCTGTAAACGCATGAAAAATATTCTAAACTTAATAACTAGAAAAAATAGATAAAAGTATACTGGTGCAAAAGTAGCTCTTATTTATAAAAGGGTATTTTAAAGTTATTTATGGATTACCTCTCAAAATAAAGCTCTAGTTCCTTCAGGGTTGCCTCGCTCGTATAGATGTCTTTTACAACTTGACCTTTGTCCAAAACGACTACGCGCTCACACACTTCTGTGACGTGCATCAAGTCATGACTAGACACCAAAACTGTAACGTTTTTCTGGGCAGACAAGTCCTTGATGATTTTCTTAAGACGAATCTGAGTTGTTGGGTCCAAGTTGGCAAAAGGCTCGTCGAGAATAACAACTTCAGGATTACCTATGAGTGCCGCTACAATGCCCGCTTTCTTTTGATTTCCTTTAGAAAGATCTCTAAGGTATTTTTTCTGATTCAGAATTTCTCCATGAAAAAAGTCTGCAAACTCTGCCAGGAGCTCATCGACTTCAGCTTTAGAAGTGTTTCTCAAGTCGCCAATAAAGTAAAAATATTCTTCAGCAGTAAGATATCCTATTAAAAAACTTTCATCTATAAAAGATGAAGTGTAAGGCTTCCAATCCTCATTTTCACTTACGATAATGCCATTATTTTCAATGTGACCAGTAGTTGGCTGAATCAAATCTAAAAGCAAACTAAAAAAGGTTGTTTTACCTGCTCCATTGTTTCCCACTAATCCAAAACTTTGACCTTTTGGAATGTCCAGAGCTTCTATATCTAAAACTTTATCGGCCTTGTAACTTTTGGATAAATTTTGAACTTTAATAATCGTTTCCATAGGATGTAGTTATTTTTTTTCTGAAAATGCTGAAATGGTTTTGTATTTATTTTTTTGATATAAGTTCTCGATAATTTTGAGAAAGTAAGATTTAAAAACTATACCTAAAACCCCGCTCAAAGCCAGAGCTATAATGCCTGCGTTGAAATTGATGAGTTTGTAAGGCACATAGAAGATAATCATCGGCCCTAAGATTTTGGGTAGACTGATGAGCAACTGAGTAGGATTAAAACCCTGCGTATTGCTAAAGGCTTTCGCTTTTTGGTTCAGTTCTATCGGAACTCTATTCAACGCTCCACCATACAAGGTGATGAAGGAATTAAGACCTATATTGAAAGAAGCTCCGGCCGCAATCATTGCATAAATATCCCAGCCAAAATAAATGTAAGGAGTGCTCAATACAAAAGAAACGGCACAACCTATAACCATCAACAACCATTTGGATTCCAGATATTTTTTATAAGACACATTCTGGCTCATCATCAATTTGTAGTATTCACTATCCCAGGATGGAACCAGCTGGCCAAACGTAATAAGAAAACCTCCTGAGACAAAAATGGCAGCAAAAGCTAAAAAAACAGGCATGTTTTTATAAGTGTCTTGAGTAAAAAAGATAAGCCCGTAAAAAAGAAATAAGAACGACATCAATAATACCTGTTTGGGTCTCGCGTTCCTGGTAATCATTTTAACATCATTTTTCAAAAACGTTGCTAAAGTTCCAAAACGGTTTAAAAATTCCAGATTATAATTTTTGAATTTCTCTTTTTTAGCCTGGACAGCACCATCCACATAAAAATTCTTTCTTAGCAATTTGTAATTCATTTTAAATAAGAAAATCACTAAAGCTATAGGAAGTAGTGCAGTAAAACCGACCTCATAAAATGAATTGAAGAAAACTCCAGTATAAGGAGTGATATCAAATATGTTGAAATATTGTAATCCTATAAAAGAAGCAAGCAGGGCAATGACAAAGTAAAAAGCTGTATTATTCTTATTTAAAATGAAATTCAAAAAATTAATGGAAAAACTTATGGCGAGTATACTTACAAACCATAAGACAGCCATCAATGGATTATAGCCTTGAACCATCAAGACGATAGTCAAAGGAATAAAAAATAATAGCGGCAGAATATTGAAAAAAGAAAAAGAAGTCTTCAACAATAAAAACTGAATTACAGATTGGCGTTTTATGGGAAGTAACAACATGGGTTTGATATTCATCACTGGTAACTGTTGCATAAAATACCTGAGGGCCAGATCTCCCATCACCCAGTAAATCATATAATTATTGATAAGCGTAAAGGGATCTTGATCGGGAATGGCTTTTTTGAAAATAAAAAAAACACCTATCCCAGCTAGAATGGCTAGCCCACCAAAATAAAGTGCTCCCAAAATCATTAAGATTTTTATAGCTAGTCCTTTTTCAAAAAAAGATGAGCGCCTAAACTGTTTCCACTCCAGGCTCAAAAATTGCTTAGTAGTCATGTCACTAGATTTGTTTGGTTAGTCTTAAGTCTGTCTGTTTGTTACAGGACTTTGTTCCAAATTAAGCTCAAATTTTCATTTTTTTAAGAGATAAATAAAGTTATTTTTATGAAAATTTTTAATAATGAAACAAATTACAGCAATACTGTTATTGATTTTGGTCCAAAGCTTTGCTTTTTCACAAGAGGACTATCCAGATTTGAAAGAGATTTCTAAACGGCTTAAGGCTTTGGATAAAAATTCCAATGTCGACTTATCTACATTGACCAAAACTGAAGGAGGAAATGACATCCAGGTCCTTAAAATTGGAAAAAAAGATCTCGATAATAAGCCTGCTATTGCCATCCTTGGGGGTGCAGAGGGCTATCATGTGTTGAGCGTTGAGTTGGCTTTGCAATTTGCAGAACGTATTTCTACTAATGAAGAAGCTCTTGACAAAACTACCTTTTATGTCTTCCCAAATATGTCTCCAGAAGCTTATGCACAATACCATAATAAATTGAAATACGAGCGCAGAGGAAATGCGTCCAGTCTCGACCATGACCGTGATGGTAAATTAAGCGAAGATCCTTATGAGGATTTGAACAATGATGGTATAATCACTCAAATTCGGGTCCAAAGTCCTCTTGGAAAATATGCAGAACATCCTGAAGACAAAAGAGTAATGATTGAAGTAGATACAACATCTACTAATGCTGCTAGATATAAAGTATATTCTGAAGGTATCGATAATGACAAAGACGGCAAATTCAACGAAGACTTAAATGAAGGTATTGCTTTCAATAACAGTTTTACCTATAATTTCCCAGCCTTTGAGCCCCTTGCAGGAAATTATGCTGTTTCACAGAAAGAAAGCAGAGCCTTGTTGGATTATTTATTTCAGCAATGGAATATTTATGCATTTGTAACTTTTGGCCCAGCAAACAATTTGTCTTCTCCTTTAAAGTATGATGCTCAAGAAGCTAAAAAAAGAATTGTTTCTTCACCTTTGGAAGGAGATGTTACTATCAACAAAATGATTTCAGAAGTATACAATGAAACCATTTCTCAGAAAGCATTTATGCAAGAAAATATGGGGACGGACGGAGATTTCTTTCAGTGGGCGTATTTTCACTTTGGAAGATTGAGTTTTAGCACACCAGGCTGGTGGGTTCCTGAAGCTAAAAAAGATTCTACATCCACTTCAGAAACCAAAATAAAAGACACCAAAGAGTCAAACTTTTTAAAATGGGCAAAACAAGAAAACCTTGAAGATGTTTTTGTGGAATGGAAGGAAATCAATCATCCAGATTTTGAAAACAAAACAGTTGAAGTTGGTGGCATCAAGCCATTTGTAATGAGTAACCCCCCTTTTTCGAAAGTAGATAGCATCGCGATAGAACACACCAATTTTATTCTGAAACTGGCACAGCATCAACCTAAGCTTGAATTTCATAACTTAAAAGTGGAAAACTTAAAAGGCGGCCTGAAAAGAATCACTGTTAACTTGCTGAACAATGCCAATTTACCAACCCATTCTGAACTAGGGCAGCGTTCTCGTTGGCTGAGAAAAATCAGAATAGATTTAAGTGCTGAAAAAGACAATATTATTGCTGGAAACAAAATTGAATTAGTATCAAAAATGGATGCTTTAGAAAGCAAATCTTTATCCTGGATTGTAAAAGGAAACGGGAAATTAAACTTGAAAGCTGGTGCTCCTCATACTGGTTTTGCTGAATTAAACATAAACTTATAAGCCATGAAAACTATCAATTATACCTCCCTATTTTGTTTAGCTATTGTGTTGATGTTTAGCTCAGTTTCTCAAGCACAGGAAAAATTTTTTAGAGCCATAGGAACTCCTCATGAACCTAAAGTGGAAGCCAGCTGGAATCGCTACAATACCTACGCAGGAATTGTAGATCTGATGAAGAAAATCAATAAAGCTTACCCAAATCTCACTCGGCTAGAGAGTATCGGGAAGTCTTATGAAAAAAAAGATATTTATATGTTAACCATCTCAGATTTTAAAACTGGGGACCCAGATGAAAAACCAGCCATGTATATTGATGGTAACATACATTCCAATGAAATACAAGGCGCAGAGTTTTCTCTGTACACTGCCTGGTACCTCACCGAAATGTTTGGCGACTTGGAGTTCATCAATGAATTGCTAAAAGACAAAACCTTTTACATTGTTCCAACCATCAATCCCGATGCCAGAGATAATTTCATGAAAGAGCCAAACACTCCACACTCTCCGAGATCGGGGATGATTGTTCTAGATAACGATGGCGATGGAAAAGCTGGTGAAGATGGATTTGATGATCTTGATGGTAATAATCACATCACTTACATGATCAGAAAATCTCCAACAGGTCAATACATCAAAGATCCGCAAGACGACCGACGATTGATAAGAGTTGCTGCTGAAGAAAAAGGCGAATATGAAATGCTGGGCTACGAAGGAATGGATAACGACGGCGACGGCGAAGTCAATGAAGATGGTATAGGTTATTACGATCCCAACAGAGACTGGGGTTGGAAATGGCAACCCGACTATGTTCAGCGTGGCGCTTATAAATATCCTTTTAGTTTACCAGAAAACAGAGCTGTAGCCGATTTTGTAATGAAACATCCCAATATTGCTGGAGCTCAAAGCTACCACAATTACGGCGGGATGATTTTGCGTGGACCGGGAGCTGAAGAAGATAAAGACACTTACAACAGAGAGGACGTTCGCATATACGATGCCATTGCTGAAAAAGGGGAAGAAATGATTCCTGGCTACAGATACCTCACCGTTTATAAGGATTTATATTCTGTATTTGGCGGTGAATTGGATTGGTTTTATGGGGGAAGAGGAATTTACACCTACACTAACGAGTTGATGGTGTCATATCTCTACTATCATAAAAACGAAGGAAGAGGTAACCAAGAAGAAGAATTGAAAGTAGATAAATACTTGACTTTTGGTGACGCTTTTGTGGATTGGAAAGAATACAAGCATCCACAATATGGAACTATCGAAATCGGAGGATTCAAAAAGAACTTCGGTCGGGCTCATCCAGGATTCCTTTTGGAACAAGATGCCCATAGAAATATGGCTTTTACCATTTATCATGGCTATCAAACTCCAAAATTGAGCATTATAAATGTGGAAGAAAAGTCTCTGGGCAGTGGTCTTAAAGAAGTAACAGCAACCGTTTACAATGAACGGTTAATGCCAACCCATAGCAGTCAGGATTTGAAATACAAAATCGAAAGACCAGATTTGATAAGTATTTCAAATGCTAATGTAGTTGCAGGAATGATTGTGGAAGATGAAGATTTTAATAAAGTCAAGGAACAAGTCCACAACCCGGAAACTCTTCGCATACCGAATATCCCAGGAATGGGAACTGTAAAGGTACGATGGATTGTTTCAGGCTCTGGAAATTATAAGGTTGACGTTGATTCTGCTAAAGGTGGCAAAGCAAGCTGGAGTAAATAATGCTAATCTAAACTTAAGCTAAGGAGTCAGTTCTGTCTATTTTAGTACATTTAAATAAAAACTAGATTTATGGCAATTCAAAGGCCTTTCAACCTCACTACGTGGATCAAAGAAAATAGAGATTTACTAAAGCCACCCGTTGGTAATAAAAATCTGTATAAAGATGCAGGAGATTATATTGTCATGATTGTTGGCGGACCCAACGCACGAAAAGATTATCATTACAACGAAACTGAAGAGCTATTTTACCAGCTAGAAGGCGAAATTGAAGTTCACATACAGGAAAATGGTGAAAAAAAAACCATGCCCTTAGGACCTGGTGACATGTATTTGCACCCAGCGAAAGTTCCACATTCACCGGTTAGAAAAGAAAACTCTATCGGTTTAGTAATTGAACGCAAACGAAGCCATTTAAATATAAAAGACGGTTTGCTTTGGTTTTGCGACAATTGCAACCATAAACTTCATGACGTATATTTCCCGTTGAATGATATTGAAAAAGATTTTCTAGGTCATTTCAAAACCTTCTATGAGAGCGAAGATTTAAGAACTTGCGATAAATGTGGTGAAGTCATGCCTGTCGACGAACGCTTTACAGCTTAATTTTTAGGCTAGTTTAATTTTCATAAATTCGAAACAAATTAAAACTTTTAATTAAATGAGTAATATTTCTAAAGAATTCGGAATCGATGATGCTTTAAAACAACTCGACATCCAAAAAGAAAATAAAGGTACTTCTGTAGGTGAGAACTTTTTTGCCAGTGGAGAAATCATAGAATCTTATTCTCCTGTTGATGGAGCCTTGATTGGAAAAGTACAAGCAACTACAAAAGAAGACTACGAGAAAGTAGCTGAAACTGCTCACAAGAGTTTCAAAGAATGGAGAACCTGGCCCGCCCCGGCAAGAGGTGAAGTTGTTCGGCAATTTAATGATGAATTGCGACGACTTAAGGCTCCGCTTGGGAAATTAGTTTCTTATGAAATGGGTAAATCATACCAGGAAGGATTGGGCGAAGTGCAAGAGATGATAGACATCTGCGACTTCGCAGTTGGTCTTTCCAGACAGCTTCATGGCTTGACCATGCACTCTGAACGACCAGGTCATCGTATGTACGAGCAGTGGCATCCATTGGGTGTAGTTGGAATTATATCAGCATTTAATTTTCCTGTTGCCGTTTGGTCCTGGAATACTGCTTTAGCCTGGGTTTGTGGTGATGCCTGCATTTGGAAAGGTTCAGAAAAAACACCATTAACCTCTGTAGCCTGCCAAAAAATAGCTGCCCGGGTTTTTAAAGAAAATAAAGTTCCAGATGGAATTTCATCTTTAATTACAGGAGATTACAAAGTGGGCGAATACATGACCCAAGACAAACGTGTGCCATTAATCTCTGCAACTGGATCTATAAGAATGGGCAGAATTGTAGCTCAGGAAGTCGCTAAAAGACTTGGTAAGTCATTATTAGAACTTGGAGGTAACAATGCTATTATAGTAACTCCAGATGCCGATATTAAGAATACGGTGATTGGTGGTGTCTTTGGAGCTGTAGGCACCTGTGGGCAACGTTGTACCTCAACAAGACGAATCATTATCCATGATTCTATTTACGATAAAGTAAAAAATGCAATTGTAGATGCCTACAAGCAAATTAAAATCGGAAATCCACTTGACGAAAACAATCACGTGGGTCCACTCATCGATAAAGATGCAGTTAAAAACTATCTACACGCTTTGGAAGAGGTCAAAAAAGAAGGCGGAACCATTTTGGTTGAAGGAGGGGTTTTAGAAGGTGAAGGCTATGAAAGTGGTTGCTATGTTAAACCTGCTATTGCTGAAGCTGAAAATCATTTTGATATTGTTCAACATGAAACCTTTGCTCCTGTTTTATATATCATGAAATATTCAGGTGAAGTAGATAATGCGATCGAACTCCAAAATGGAGTAGTGCAAGGATTATCTTCAGCAATAATGACCAATAATCTAAGAGAAGCCGAAAAGTTCTTATCGGTTGAAGGTTCCGACTGTGGAATTGCCAATGTCAATATTGGAACCTCCGGAGCAGAAATAGGTGGTGCCTTTGGTGGTGAAAAAGACACTGGCGGAGGTAGAGAATCTGGATCTGATGCCTGGAAGGTGTATATGAGGAGACAAACCAATACTATCAATTACACCAAAGATCTTCCACTTGCTCAAGGCATAAAATTTGACTTGTAAAAATGTAAATTTAAATCAGGCCACTTCTTATTGGCCTGATTTTTTGTTTAGACTTAAATAACTTTGGCTCAACAAAATAATTTACAGCTAAATATCTGTTAATGAAATGTTGTAGTGATTTTTGCTAGCAAGAAAAAAACCGCTTAATTTGCAAACTTGCACACGTTTATTTTGATGGATATAAAGTCAGATAAGCGAAGAAATTTTAAATTCATGAGTGATGTAAAAGCAGCTATCACTGCCGTAGGCGGATATGTTCCAGAGTATGTTCTCACCAATAAAATATTGGAAAGCATGGTAGATACCAATGACGAGTGGATCACTGCTAGAACTGGCATTAAAGAGCGACGTATTTTGAAAGAACCTCATCGAGGTTCTTCGTATTTAGGGATAAGAGCCTGTGAAGATCTATTCAAAAAAACATCAACAAAACCAGAAGATTTAGATTTAGTAATTTTCGCAACTGCAACTCCAGATATGCCTGTAACTTCATCCGCGGCTTACTTGGCAACAAAAATCGGGGCTGTCAACGCGTTTTCATTCGATTTACAATCAGCTTGTTCTAGTTTTTTATACGGTATGTCTTTGGCATCATCTTACATTGAATCAAAAAAATACAAACATATCCTGCTCGTAGGGGCAGATAAGATGTCATCAATAATAGATTATACAGATAGAAGTACATGCATCATTTTTGGAGATGGTGGTGGCGCTGTTTTGTTTTCACCAAATACTGAAGGACTAGGCTTACAAGATGAGATTTTAAAAACTGATGGAACCGGACGTCAATTTTTGAAAATTGAAGCTGGAGGGTCAGAGTTACCAGCTTCCGAGGAGACAATAAAAAATAAACAGCATTTTGTGTTTCAAGATGGTAAAACTGTGTTTAAGTTTGCAGTATTTAAAATGGCGGAGGTAAGTGAAAAAATAATGCAAAAGAATAGTCTTACGGGAAAAGATGTAAATTGGTTGGTTGCTCATCAAGCCAACAAAAGGATTATTGATGCGACTTAAAACGTATGAATCTAGATTCAGATAAAGTATTGATGAATATACAGCGTTACGGAAATACAACTTCCGCAACTCTACCCTTATTATTAAGCGATTACGAGAAACAATTAAAAAAGGGAGATAATGTTATATTTGCAGCATTTGGTGGTGGATTCTCTTGGGGCTCCATCTATTTAAAGTGGGCATATAATTCTTGAACCCGAAAAACTTAAAACTATGGATTTAAAGGAAATTCAAAACTTAATTAAATTTGTTGCCAAATCTGGAGCAAGCGAAGTAAAGCTTGAAATGGATGATGTCAAAATCACTATCAAAACTGGAAGTGAAGACGATGGCAGAACATATGTACAACAAGTACCTATGAATATGCCTCAACAACAAATGCAACAAGCTCCTGTTCAAAATCAGCAACAGGCACAAGCGCCAGCAACTGAAGAAAGTTCTTCTCCAAAGGCAAGCGATGATGATAAATACGTCACTATAAAATCGCCTATTATTGGAACTTTCTACAGAAAACCTTCTCCAGACAAGCCAACATTTGTTGAAGTAGGTAGCGAGGTAAAAGAAGGTGATGTACTTTGTACAATTGAAGCAATGAAGCTTTTCAATGAAATTGAAAGTGAAATTTCAGGAAAAATAGTAAAAGTATTAGTTGACGATTCATCTCCTGTTGAATTTGATCAGCCACTATTTTTGGTTGACCCATCATAAGGAAGCTAATTGTTTTAGATTTTTTCTTTAACCAAAACAAACGTTCATGTTTAAAAAAATTCTAATCGCCAACCGTGGAGAAATTGCCTTACGAATTATTCGTACTTGCAAGGAAATGGGCATTAAGACGGTTGCCGTATATTCTACAGCAGATAAAGAAAGCTTACACGTAAGATTTGCGGATGAAGCAGTTTGCATAGGACCTCCACAAAGTAGTGAGTCTTACTTAAAGATTCCAAATATTATTTCAGCAGCAGAAATCACAAATGCGGACGCCATCCATCCTGGATATGGGTTTCTATCGGAAAACGCCAATTTTTCAAAAATTTGCCAGGAGCATGACATCAAGTTCATTGGGGCAAGTCCTGAAATGATAGACAGAATGGGAGACAAAGCAAGTGCTAAAGCTACAATGAAAGCTGCAGGTGTTCCTTGTGTTCCTGGATCTGAAGGTATTTTAAAAGATTTTAAAGATTGCCAAAAAGTAGCTAAAGAAATCGGTTATCCAGTCATGCTTAAAGCGACTGCTGGTGGCGGTGGAAAAGGGATGCGTGCCGTTAAAAGCGAAGAGCAATTAGAGCATGCCTGGGAGTCTGCTAGACAGGAGGCAAAAGCTGGGTTTGGTAATGATGATATGTATATGGAAAAGCTTATTGAAGAGCCTCGCCATATAGAAATACAAATTGTAGGAGACCAAACTGGAAAAGCTTGCCACTTATCAGAACGTGATTGCTCTGTACAAAGAAGACATCAAAAGCTTACAGAAGAAGTTCCTTCGCCTTTTATGACGGATGAACTTCGAGAGAAAATGGGAAATGCGGCTGTAAAAGCTGCAGAGTATATCAAATATGAAGGGGCTGGAACTATTGAATTCTTGGTAGATAAGCATAGGAATTTTTACTTCATGGAAATGAATACTCGAATTCAAGTAGAGCATCCGATTACTGATATGGTTGTAGATCATGATCTTGTAAGAGAACAAATACTAGTTGCAGCAGGAGTTCCTATTTCTGGTAAAAACTATTATCCAAAATTACACTCTATCGAATGTAGAATAAACGCTGAAGATCCATTTAATAACTTTCGGCCTTCTCCTGGTAGGATAGAAACCTTACACTTACCAGGTGGACATGGAATACGGGTAGATACTCACGTCTACAGCGGCTATGTCATACCTCCAAATTATGACTCTATGATCGCTAAACTCATTGCAACAGCACAGACTAGACCTGAAGCTATAAGTAAGATGAGAAGAGCTCTAAGTGAGTTTGTAATAGAAGGTATTAAAACTACCATTCCATTTCACGTACAGCTTATGGAGCATCCGGATTATGTGGAAGGTAATTATACTACGAAGTTCATGGAAGATTTCGTTTTACACGAAGTTGAAGAGGATGATGATGAATAAAATCAATTTGATATAAATCAAAAAAGCTGTCTTTATAAAGACAGCTTTTTTTCGTTAGGCCCATTGCTTAGGCTCTTTTAATACCTCTAATAATTTTTCTTCATCAGATCCTGGCTCAGGATGTTGGTTGTACTGCCATTGGACATGAGGCGGAAGACTCATGAGTATACTTTCTATCCTTCCATTGGTTTTAAGCCCAAACAGAGTGCCTTTATCATGAACAAGATTGAATTCAACGTAACGTCCTCTTCTAATCTCCTGCCAGTTTCTTTGTTCTTTAGAATAATCTATACCTTTTGTTCTCTCAACGATGGGAACATAAGCTTCTAAAAAGCTATCTCCAACATTGGTTACGAAATCAAAAATTTCTTCCAGGCTTCTCATAGAAGTAGGTTTTAAATAGTCGAAAAATAACCCACCTACACCTCTAGCCTCTGCTCTATGTGAATTCCAAAAATAACGATCACAATTAGCTTTATAATCTGAATATAAATTCTCTCCAAAAGGATCACACGCATTTTTAGAAACTTCATGAAAATGCTTCACATCTTCTTCAAAGAGATAATAAGGCGTAAGGTCTTGTCCACCGCCAAACCACTGGTCCACAATTTTTCCATTTCTATTGTACATTTCAAAATATCTGAAGTTTGCGTGGACGGTTGGAACCATTGGATTTTTTGGATGCAGCACTAAACTTATCCCACATGCAAAGAAATCACAATCTTGTACATTGAAGTAATTCTGCATAGCTTCTGGTAAATTACCATGTACTGCAGAAATATTAACTCCTCCCTTTTCAAAAACAGAACCATTTTGTATCACTCTAGTTCTGCCACCACCACCTTCTTTTCTTTCCCATAAATCTTCTTCAAAAAAAGCACTTCCATCTACCTCCTCGAGTTTTGTAGTGATTGTATCTTGTAGTTGCTGAATATATTGATAGAATTTATCTTTCATGATTTTAACTTTAGTATATGTGCAAAAATAAGGCTTTAAAAAAGTTTCACTATTTAGTTTTGTTAAGAATAGGATAAACTAAAATATCTGACTGTGAATAGGCTAAACTACTTTGTATTTTAGAAAATTATTAAATCTTACTTCTAATTAATTTTTTAAGCAATTTTAGGAATACTCAATTAAATAGATAAACTAAAAACATCTCAGCTCTTTTTGATGAGGTTTTCGAAATTCAAAATTAGGAGCTTTAAAATTTTAAAAATAAAACTATATGAAGTTCAATACAAAAACGATACATGGCGGTCAGGAGAATATAGATCCAGCATATAAGTCAGTTATGGCTCCTATTTATCAAACCACAACTTACCAACAAACTACACCAGGAAATCATAATGGCTTCGAATATTCTCGAAGTGGAAATCCAACAAGGTCTGCATTAGAAAAGTCCTTAGCTTCAATTGAAAACGGGGAATATGGAATAGCCTTTGGATCTGGTTTAGCCGCAATTGATGCGATTATGAAAACGCTAAAACCTGGGGACGAAGTCATTTCAACTAATGATATTTATGGAGGCACTTACAGGTTGTTCGATAAAATATATAAAGACTTTGGAATAAAATTTCATTTTATTGGTATGCAGAGTTTGGAAAAAATTGAATCCTATATCAACGATAAGACCAAATTGATTTGGACTGAAACTCCAACCAATCCAATGATGAGTGTTATTGATATTGAAGCGATTTCAAAGATTTCCAAAAAACATAATATCCGATTAGCTGTTGATAACACTTTTGCTACGGCATACCTTCAACGGCCGCTTGATTTGGGTGCTGATATTGTGATGCACAGTGGTACAAAATATCTTGGAGGACATAGCGATGTAGTGCTAGGATCTGTCGTAGTAAATGACGATGAACTCGCAAAGCAATTACATTTCATCCAAAATGCTAGTGGTGCAATACCAGGACCTATGGACTGTTTTTTGGTGTTGAGGGGTATTAAAACCCTACACTTGAGAATGCAGCGTCATTGTGAAAACGGAAAAGCTGTTGCTGAATATTTGAATAGTCATGCAAAAGTAGAGAACGTTTACTGGCCAGGTTTGGAAAGTCATCCGAACCATAAAGTTGCAAAAAGACAAATGAAAGATTTTGGCGGTATGGTTTCTTTTACAACAAAAAATAATTCTTATAAAGATGCTATAAGGTTTGTTGAAAATTTGAAAGTCTTCACTCTTGCTGAATCCTTGGGAGGAGTTGAGTCTTTAGCTGGACATCCTGCAAGCATGACTCATGCAAGTATCCCAAAGGAAGAAAGAGAAAAAACTGGTGTTGTAGATTCTTTAATTAGACTCAGCGTTGGTATTGAAGATGTGGAAGATTTAATTGATGACTTAAAACAGGCTTTGAAATAGATATCCAAGAACTATTTATAGGTGATGCTATTCTAAAGTATAGATATAACCGAAAGTGAACCAAAACATCCAATCGTTATACTTGTTTTGTTCACCTATGGGTCTTAAACCATCTATGAAATCTGAATAATAATAGTGCCATCTGAGTTCAGCAATCAGATCAGAGTTTCGAGAGACCCTGTATTTTACACCCCCTTGAAAATTTGCAGAAAAAGTAACATTTGATCCGTTGGTGTAAGCTGGTTCTTCCCCTGGTTCTGCAAGAAATGTAGGAAATGTAGTATCTGGCAAACCAAGACCATCTTCAAGCGTAGTTCCCGCCACAGGAGAGTAGTAAACAAGATTTAAACCTACACCTGCGTATGGAGTGAATGTATTTGAATTCCTTTCATAGTCCCGAATTCTCATTAAGTAATATTCTAAACCAGAACCGACTTCCAAAACATTTGCTTCACCAAACATAGAGCGCAATTGCAAACCAGCTTGATTGTCCTTATCAGCTATTGCTCCGTAATGTTTTAAACTAGTAGAATGATAAACTAAACTAGACCTTACTTTAAAATGCTGTCTGGGATATTGAGAAATAAAATCCGTGTAAGCGAAATTTAAATAATGATTCAGTCCAAATCCGAAACCTATATTATTATTTATGGTTTCTGGATCACCTCTTAAACCATAATCACCTCTAAAAGAGACAGGCCCTGCCATTACTCCAACTTCATGATAGATTTGGGCAACAGCTTCAGATTGTGTTCCTAACGTTGAGAAAAACAATAATAGTATGATAGGATGATACCTAAATTTCATGAGTCAAGGTTAATTGAAACAAATATAGAAAAACAAAAAAATAAAACAGTGTTTATTTTAAAATATGACCTTGTAAGGGGTTAGAACTCAAACAAATATTAATCAATTTTTAAGTTATCTCTAAAATCGAAATTATATCTTTGCGGAAATAATAAAAAATCAACCGATAAATACGAATAACCAAATGAATAAAGATTTAAAAGATTTCTTAGATAGAGTTTCGAATAGAAACCCAAATGAACCTGAATTTTTACAGGCAGTTCATGAAGTAGCAGAGGCCATTATTCCATTTATGGAGGAAAATCCTAAATATAAAAACCACAAATTATTGGAACGCATGGTAGAACCAGATCGTGTGGTAAGCTTTAGGGTGACTTGGGTTGATGACAATGGTGAAATACAGGTCAATAGAGGTTTCAGGATTCAAATGAACTCAGCTATTGGACCTTATAAAGGTGGTTTAAGATTCCACCCTTCTGTTAATTTAAGCATTCTAAAATTTTTGGCTTTCGAACAAGTATTCAAAAATAGTCTTACAACACTTCCTATGGGAGGTGGTAAAGGCGGTTCTGATTTTGACCCAAAAGGAAAATCTGACAATGAAGTTATGAATTTCTGCCAAAGTTTTATGACAGAGCTCTATAGACATATTGGAAATGACACCGACGTGCCAGCTGGAGATATCGGTGTTGGTGGACGTGAAATTGGCTATATGTTTGGTCAATACAAAAGAATACGAAATGAATTCACTGGAATCCTCACAGGAAAAGGCCGCTCTTATGGTGGATCATTAATCCGTCCTGAAGCTACAGGTTATGGAAATGTTTATTTCACGAAAAGTATGCTAGAAACTCAGGGACAAACTCTTGAGGGAAAAACCATATTGATATCTGGTTCTGGAAATGTTGCTCAATACGCCGCAGAAAAAGCAATTGAACTTGGAGCTAAAGTATTGACAGTATCAGATTCTGGAGGTTACATTTTGGATGAAGAAGGGATTGATAATGAAAAGTTGAATTTCATTATGGATTTAAAAAACAATAAAAGAGGTAGAATCAAGGAATATCTTGATCAATATCCAGGTGCTAAATATGAAGAAGGAAAAACTCCTTGGAATGAAAAAGGTGATATCGCTATGCCATGCGCTACACAAAATGAACTTCTAAAAGAAGACGCTCAGGCACTTGTCAACAATGGATGTATTTTAGTTGGTGAAGGTGCTAACATGCCTTGTACTCCAGAAGCCATTGAAGTTTTCCATGAAAACAAGGTTTTGTTCTCCCCTGGGAAAGCTTCTAATGCTGGTGGTGTAGCAACTTCTGGTCTTGAAATGTCTCAAAACTCTATGAGGTACAACTGGACAGCAGAAGAGGTTGATACAAAGCTTAAGCAAATAATGAATGATATTCATGAAGCCTGTGTCACTTACGGAAAAGATGACAGTGGTTATGTAGACTACGTAAAAGGTGCAAATATTGCAGGATTTGTAAAAGTGGCTGATGCCATGATCGCACAAGGTGCTGTGTAAATTTCTGACACTATAATTTTTAAAAAAGCCAGTCCAATTAATTTGACTGGCTTTTTTCATAGTATCATACTATTTACAATAAAATCATCTTTAAATTAGTTCTTTGTAAAGAGAACAACCCTATGAAGAATTTTTGGTTTTTAATAGTGCTTTACCCCTGCTTTCTGTTTGGACAAGATTTCTCCGAGCGTTGGAAAAGTTATTTTTCCTATTACAATATTACAGATCTATACGAAAGTAATAATAGGCTTTATGCGGCTGCTGAAAATTCATACTTTGTGTATGATATACCTACTCAATCCACTGAAAAAATAACTTCCATTCAGGGGTTATCTGGAGATCAAATCTCAAAAATTTACCACTCAGAAATCTCCGGACTTACTTGTATTGGGTTTGAAAACGGTCTTATTCAGATTGTAATGGATAACAATTTGAATGTGTTTACGGTTGTAGATATTCGAGATAAAATTTCAATTTCTCCAAATAGGAAACGAATCAATCATTTTTATGAATTTGAGAATCGCTTATTTATTTCGACAGATTTTGGTATTGCTGAATATGATTTAGAAAACTTAGAGTTTAGAGACTCTTTTTTTATTGGTAATAGTGGAAATCAAATTCAGATCAATCAAATCACTGTTTCAGGCGGGAAGATTTTTGCTGCAACTACAACTGAAGGGATCAAAACAGCAAGTATAAATGATCAAGAGCTGGTTGATTATCAAAGCTGGCAAACTGAATATAATGGCAACTGGAAAGGAGTTTTATCTTTTGCAGACCAGATATTTGGTTTACGAAGTAACAATACAATATATAGCTTAGAGAATGGAACTATTTCAAATTTCAATTCAGTAGGCTCTAATGTGAAGGATTTTAATGTCAGTGGAGGTCAAATGATGGTCTCTGCCGCCAATCAAGTTTTAGCTTATAATTCAGAATTGAATCTGGTCGCTTTTTTTAATCAGCTTCAGGATGAGGAGTTTGATATCAATACAGCTGTATTTAGTAATGGTCAGTATTTCTTAGGTCATGCTACTTTAGGATTATTAAATTTTAATTCAGGTGACTTCGAAACCTATTCAGAAATAAGTCCTGAAGGTCCTTTGCTTAATAGGATCTTTAGCCTTGAAGCATCCGCAACTGATCTTTGGGTTACCTTTGGAGAGTATGATCAGTTTTATAACCCTTTTCGAGTTGGGGGTATAAACCGGAGAGGATTGAGCCGTTTAACTTCAGAAGGCTGGGTTAACATTGAGGTAGAAGACCTCAACAATGCAGGTGTTCTTTCTCACATCTCGATAGATCCGCAAAATCCTGAACGTGTCTTTGTAAGTAGTTTTTTTGATGGACTTTTAGAGCTTGAAAACAATGTGCTTGTAAAACAATACGATTCATCTAATAGCATCATTGAAGGAGTTCCAAGCAATATTAATGACAACAGAATAGGAGCAAGTGTTTTTGATAACCAAGGCAATTTATACTTTTCAAATTCACTTACAGAGAATCAAATAAAAAGACTAAATACTAATGGTGACTTTTTTACTCCCGACACTTCAGAGGGCCTAACCAGTCCCGCAGATGTTCATTCAGCTAAGTTGGTTGTAGATAGGAATAACAATATATTTTTAGGAACCCTTAGGGAAGGCGTGGTTGCTTACAATAGTTCAACAAATTCCGCAAGAGCTATAAATAGCAATGTACAAGGCGTAAATTATCCAGATTCATTTAATGCCAATCCCAACATTACCGCTTTGGCTTTAGATGAAAATTCTAGATTGTGGATAGGGACGGATGAAGGGTTAAGAGTCATGCCCAACCCTGCCTCTATTTTCGAAGAAAATTCTCGTGTCACCGTTTCTCCTGTCATCATAGAGGATGTGGACGGCTTACCTCAGGAATTACTTTTTGAACAGTTTATAACAGACATTGCTGTAGATGGGGCAAATAACAAATGGATTTCTACAGCAGACTCAGGAGTTTTTCAAGTTTCTCCAAGCGGTAGAGAGATCCTTAATATATTTAATACGGCTAATTCTCCATTGCCTACAAATAGTGTAAGAACCGTATCTATTAATTCTGGAACTGGTGAAGTCTTTCTAGGGACAACAAGTGGATTACTTTCCTATTCTAGCAGAATCACGGCCGAAAATGATGATCTGGAAAATCTAAGAGTTTATCCAAATCCAGTGAGACCAGGGTATACCGGACTTGTCACTATAGATGGGCTCACTGACAATGCTAATGTAAAAATTACGGATATAACCGGAAATCTTGTTTTTGAGGAATTTGCTTCGGGAGGAACGCTCCAGTGGGACACTCGGGCATTTGGAAAGCATAAGGTAGCTTCAGGTGTTTATTTAATTATTGTCACTGGAGAAGATCAAATAGAAACAAATATTGGTAAAATTATGATCATACGCTGATGCAGATCAAAACTAAAGCTATTGTTATTTCAAGCTTAAAATATGGAGAGGCAGACGTTATAGCCAAATGCTTTACTTTGGAAAAAGGCTTAGTCTCTTACATGCTGAAAGGCATCCGCAAGTCCAAAAGGGGGAAGTTGAGAATGTCCATGTTTCAACAACTATCACTTTTAGATATTGAAGCTTTTCACAAGGAAAATAAGAACCTTCAATACCTAAAGGAAGTCAAAGTTTCTTATCGGTATCTAAGCCTTCAATCCAATATTTACAAGTCAACTATGGTGATGTTTTTGGCTGAAGTTTTAAAAAGTTGCATTCAGGAAGAGGAAAGAAATGAAGCTTTATTTTACTTCCTCCAGGACAGTTTTATTTCTCTGGACAAAGCCGAATCTATAAGTAATTTTCACCTTCAGTTCATTGTAAAACTTACTCAATTTCTAGGATTCTATCCAGACAATCAGAGTATTGATTTTCCTTTTTTTGATATGCTCAATGGTGTGTTTCAGTTAAAAGAATACAACACTTACTCTTTCAATAATTCAAATTCAGAATTACTGAAAGAGTTTATGAAAAATTCAGAATACAATTCAACCAATCCAATAAAACTTAACCAGGAGCGAAGAAAAAGCTTCCTTGATTTTATGATGCTGTACTACGAATTACACCTTCAAGGTTTTAGGAAACCCAAATCACTTGAAGTTCTTCAGCAAATTTTTTAATTTCTTGTTGAGGTATAATTCTCAAAACCACTAGATTAAAAATTCAAGACAAATCAAAGTTTGCCTCATAAGTTTTCTCAGAATGAAATCTATAAACCTCTTTCCTTCTGAATACGCTCATAGGCTTCTTGTACTTTATTGAATTTTTCCTGAGCGCCTTTTTGATAAGCTTCATCCATATGCTGAAGTTTATCAGGATGGAATTTTTTGGCCATCGTTCGGTAAGCTTTTTTTACTTCAGAATTACTAGCCGATTTTTCTATTTCTAGAATTTTATAAGCATCGTCTGCAGATTTAAAGAACATAGCTTTAATGCTTTCAAAATCTGAATGTGCAACTCGAAGATTTTGAGAAATGTTAAGTAAAACTCTAAGCTCTGCATCAGAAACATGCCCGTCAGCATTTGAAATATTAAAAAGGAAGTGAAGAATTTGTAATCTTACCTCGTAACGAACTCTTGGCCTAAGATATTCACAGATACGAGGAACTGAAATTTCTCGGTTTTTAATAACCTCATTAAAAGTTTTGAACGTAGCATTAGCCCTTTCCTTTCCATAAGCTTGGACAAAATACATCCTTACATAATCCATTTCTTGCTGGGTCACTTTGCCATCAGCTTTTATAACCAAAGAGGATAGCGACAACAAGTTAAGTTCAAAATCTCCTGGAGAAACTTGATCTCTTTGTTCCTGAAAAATTTTTCCAAAACCACCACCAGAGTTTGAAGAAGACCCTCTAAATATTCTGTCCAGAATAGAACCTATTAAAAATCCTATAATAGCACCACCAAAACGCATATAAAAAAAGCCAAGAATGGCACCAATCCACTTCAAATCAAATAATTTTAAGTGCAAATATAAAAGCATCAAATGGTTTAAGTTGAAATTACTATAGTTTTTAAGAAAGATAAAACGATAGCCAACAGAATTGAAATCATTATGTTAAAAACAAACGAGATAAAAGACATTTTTATACATTTGTATTTATAATAAGTTTAAATAAAAAAACGAGATATATGTACCCACCAGAATTAGTAAAACCTATGCAGCAAGAATTGACCGCTGTAGGTTTTGATGAGTTAAAAAGCAAAGCTGATGTCGATGTTGCTTTAGCTAAGGAAGGAACAACATTGGTAGTAGTAAATTCTGTTTGTGGCTGTGCAGCTGCAAACGCAAGACCAGGCGCTATAAAATCACTTCAAAATGCAAAAACTCCAACCAACTTGGTCACTGTTTTTGCCGGAGTAGATAAAGAAGCTACAGACGAAGCAAGAGCTAAAATGATTCCTTTTCCTCCAAGTTCGCCATCTATGGCACTTTTTAAAAATGGAGAATTGGTCCATATGCTAGAAAGACATCATATTGAAGGTAGACCTGCAGAAATGATTGCAGATAACCTTATGGATGCTTACAATGAGCATTGCTAATCGACATTAAAATTACAAAAAAGCCGCTTTTTGCAAAGTGGCTTTTTTTATGTTTTAAACTGAAAGTACTACTGATAGATAATAACTAACTTTGAATTATCAAACTGAACGTTAATTATAACTTACGCATGAAAAAGATTATTTCATATCCGCTTTCTGTTATTTTTTATCTCTTCTTTGGGTTAACACTTGTGATTTTTCATGCTATACAATTGTTATCGTTTAATATAGCAGGATATCAAGCTCATAAAAAAAGCGTAGATATCTTCAACTTTTTTCTTTTACGCTGCCTAAATCTCGTAGGAACCAGATTTCAATATAAGAATAAATTTACTTTCGATAAAAGCAGACCTCACATCATCGTCTCCAATCATCAAAGCATGTTTGATATTCCTCCAATTATTTGGTACATGCGAAAACTGCATCCAAAATTTATAAGCAAAAAGGAATTGTCCAAAGGTATTCCTGGTATTTCTTATAATTTAAGACATGGAGGCTCCGTCCTTATCGACAGGAAAGATGCTGAGCAGGCTATTGGCCAGATTAAAAAATTAGGCAAATACATTTCAGAAACCAAACGAGCGGCGGTAATTTTTCCTGAAGGAACACGAAGTAAGACTGGTGTTCCAAAAGAATTTGCTTACAAAGGGCTAAAGACACTTCTTGATGCCTCTCCAGAAGCTATTGTTGTCCCTATTTGCGTGAATAACTCGTGGAAGCTTCAACGCTATGGTATGTTTCCTATAGGAATCGGTGCTTTCTTAAAACTTGAAGTTTTACCACCCTTGGAAGTAAAGAATTTTCAGGCTTCTGAACTTATTAAAAACATACAAAAACAAATTACAGAAAAAGTTCAATTGGATTAAAATATATGAATCAAGATCAAATTATTTCAAACACTAAGCTTTTTGTCCAAGACACCTTAAAAGATGCTGAGGGGGGTCATGACTGGTTTCACATTTTAAGAGTTTATAACAATGCCAAAAATATTTTATCAAACGAAAATGCCGATAAGTTTATAGTAGAATTAGCCAGTTTACTTCATGACATTGCAGATTCAAAATTTCACGATGGAGACGAAGAAATAGGCCCAAAGAAAGCAAAGGCATTTCTGGAAACACAATCTGTAGTCCCGAAAGTTATAGATCATGTAGTCAATATCATCAACAACGCGTCTTACAAAGGAGGCCATAATCAAGGGGATTTTCACTCCATTGAACTAGACATTGTTCAGGATGCAGACCGGCTCGATGCCATTGGCGCTATAGGAATTGCTCGAACTTTCAACTTTGGTGGATTCAAAAATAATCCTCTTTACAACCCGGACATTCCTGCAAACCCAAACCAGAGCAAAGAGGAGTACAAAAAATCCAACTCGCCAACGATAAATCATTTTTACGAAAAACTTCTTCTTCTGAAGGATAAAATGAACACGAAAACCGCAAAAGTAATTGCGACTCAACGCCATGAATTTATGGAGAATTATCTAGATCAATTTTATAAAGAATGGAGTGGTGAGCTCTAGATTTTATTTGATAGATAGTACCAAATCTTCAGACAGGACAAACACATCTTCATCGTCTTCTGGCTCGATTAAAAAATGTCCGGTAAATGCTCCAAAAGCAGGTAAAATAAGTTGTTGCTTTTTTTGGTAAAAGCATGACAATTTCAGTTGTTGCCTCCCCTCTCCACGCAATCTATATCCAGGATGAAGGTGCCCACAAATATTAAAAAGGCCTTCTTTTTTTTCGGGGTGGTGGGATAAAAATAAAGTTTCATCCACCAAATGTGGCAAGACCTTTATTCCAAGGTCTTCAAAATGATACTGAGGAATGATATCATGATTTCCAACGATTAGCACCAATTTTTCCTGACGCAATTTTACCCAGGCTGTAAATCTATCCCAATCCTTATTTTGAGTAGAATGAAATAAATCTCCAAGAAAGATCACTTCACTTGGCTGAAATTCATCCAAAACAAAATTAAGTTTTCTGAAATTCTCCAAGCCCACTTGGCTGGGTAAAGCACTTCCATTTTTTCTAAAATGATCAACTTTGCCAAAATGAACATCGGCGACAAATAGGACCTTTCTTGAAGGCCAGTACAAGCAGCCGCTATGGTGCATTATAAAGTCTTGATTTCCGTAATTGAGTTGCAAAAACTATAGATTTTAAATTTTTATTCTGATTTCAATACTGCTGAGCAGTTGAAATTTTTAACTGTTTTTTTAACCATCCAGTTGGGAGGTGAATTGTTTTAATTTCCCGCTTTCAGAGCGATCAAGCTCATTTTTCCTTTCAAAAGTAATTTCCAATCCTTTTTCCAAATAGGTTTCAACAGCAGTTGTAATCTTTTGTTTTTGAATTTGATCCAGCTCACTTTCAGCTTTATATTGTATCGTGAATTTGGATAACTCTTTTTGTATAATTTTTATTTCTTTCACAAGGCCTGAGTCCTCAATCACAGATTTAGTAACATAGTAAAAACTAAGCGCCGGGACTTTTTTACCACTTGGCAAAATTGCAAAGTCGTTGGTTCTGCCAGTTAAAGATTTCAAAATAGGCTTTTGGACTGTTGAGTTTTCGTCAATGATGCCTCTATCACCAATTTGATAACGAATAAATGGATGAGCCTTGTTGTATAGTGAGGTAATCACAATATCCCCTTCTTGACCATGTGGAAGTGCGAAACCATGATCATCGACCACCTCGACATAAAGTGTTTTATTGTTTAGTTGCCATTCTCCCTTTTCATTTTCAAAAGCAATCACATCGAGTTCACTAGCACCATATTCATTCACAATTTTTAACCCAAGCTGATTTTCAAGCAGCTGCCTGTCGTCTTCAAAAAGCATTTCACTAGTTGTAATACAGATCTTTAGCGTAGGACAAACCACTTTTAAAATGACATTTTGTTCCTTGAGAAACTTAGCAAAAAGAACGATAGAACTTGTGTAACCGTTGATATAATCAAAAGATTTTTCTTTGAATAACTCCAAAAACTTGTGAAGGTTACTTTGAGATAAATCAAAAATATCAAACCGATGCCTGTTAGCCAAAAAATCTTTCAGCCGTTCTTTTCTGTAGCCTACAGCATCTTTTGGAATTCCATAGAATCTAGCTTCAAAATAAGAATTCATGTCTATGCCGTGTTGTTGATATAGCCAAATGATATGTGCCCAAGTCAATGCATGAGCATACTTGTCTTTTGCGAAAATGAAAGGATGACCACTAGACCCTGATGTTTTATTGACAAAAACCTTGGAAGTTTTATACCTTTTACTCAATCGGTCTTTCAAGGGCTTTTGTAAATCTGCTTTAGTCATCACAGGGATTTCATCCCATGTATTGTAGTGTGTCTTGCTAGTAAATTGAGAATAGTTGGAATTATTCTTAAGATGAAAATCTAAAATACTTTGTCTTCTCTTTTCATTAAAGTTTTGAAAATCTCCTTCAGACCTATTCAAAATAACATCAAGCTCTTTTTGAGCTTGATCAATTGGAAATCCTTTTAATCTTAGAATTTTTTTAAATCGATTCACGGAATTTTCAATGCTTTCATTAGCGAAGCAATTTACAAACATTTACTTTTGAAATCTAATCTAAGCACACAATCTCATGAACGTTTTGATACTTGGAAGCGGCGGTCGCGAACACACTCTAGCACATCAAATTTCTAAAAGCCCAAACTGCCATAAATTATTTGTAGCACCTGGAAATGCGGGTACTTTATTATGCGCAACCAATATCGAATTGGATATTCTCAACTTTGATAAAATTGCAGAGACGATCAAAGCAAACGGCATCAACATGCTCATTGTAGGCCCAGAAGCACCTCTTGTAGAAGGGATTAAAGATTATTTTGATGCTAAAAAAGAGTTTTCAGATTTAAAAATCATTGGTCCCTCAAAACGCGGAGCTTTACTGGAAGGAAGCAAGGAGCGTGCTAAGGAATTCATGAAATCACACCTGGTTCCAACCGCGGCTTATCAGGGTTTCGGTAAGGAGACTTTGGAAGCTGGAAAAGAGTTTTTAAAAACAATGCAACCTCCTTATGTTTTGAAAGCAGACGGCCTTGCTGGAGGAAAAGGTGTTTTAATTCTAGACGATCTCAATGAAGCTCAGGACGAGCTTGAGAATATGTTGACCAACAACAAATTTGGAAAAGCTTCAGAAAAGGTGGTTATAGAAGAATTTCTAAATGGAATCGAGCTAAGTGTGTTTGTCTTAACTGATGGGAAAAATTACTTAACCTTACCAAATGCAAAAGATTATAAACGCATTGGTGAAGCAGATACTGGACTCAACACCGGAGGCATGGGAGCCATTTCTCCAGTTCCGTTTGCAGATGAGGCTTTTATGAGAAAAGTGGATGAAAAGATCGTCAAACCAAGTATCGCCGGTTTACATAAAGAAAATATCGACTTTACAGGCTTTCTGTTTATAGGTCTAATGAAAGTAGGCGACGAACCTTTTGTTGTTGAATATAACGTTAGAATGGGTGATCCTGAAACCGAAGTCGTTATTCCAAGAATTAAAAATGATTTATTGGACGTCTTGTTGAAAACTGCAGAGGGAAAAATTCAAGATGTTAAACTAGAAGTTGACCCACATTATACTGCTACAATTATGCTTGTTTCAGGTGGTTATCCTGAAGCTTACGAAAAAGGGAAAGTTATTTTAGGGTTGGATAAAGTGGATGAAAATTCAGAGGTATTTATTTGTCATGCGGGTACTAAAAAAGAAAACGACCAGGTTGTTACAAACGGTGGTCGTGTCATTGCGGTTACTGCATCTGCAAACTCAATGGAAAATGCTCTTGAAAAAGCATACAATAATGTAGAACCTATTAGCTTTAGTGGAATGTATTACAGAAAAGACTTAGGAAAGGATTTAGTCTAATTCAGCATCTTTTCCTAAGAATGTATGAGCTTTTACACTTTTATCTTCTTGATCATTCTCATCAAAATTCTTCAACTGTTTCATCCAGTATATGAAGGCTACAAAAACGATAAATATGAAGAAGAAGTTTAAGCCATTTGCAGCCCACCAGGAATCATCTTGTAATTCTCTGAGCTGATCTAAAGGTAAAAACAAAACATCTTCAAATAAACTTGCAATACCTTCAAAAAAATCCTTCATGTCTCTGTTATATTATATTTACTTTGCAAAAGTAATAAATTAGACCATGCTAACAAGGTTTTTTAGTCAATCAAAGCCCATCGCTTTTGCAATTCTCAGCATATTATTTGCCGTCGCCTTTGTTATCGAAAACTTTGTTTCAACATCTGTAAATCTGAATGCTGAATTGGTTTTCAGTAAACTTGGTATTTTGCTGGTTTTTTTACTGGTTATCTTTCTTCTGAATTTTATTGTAAAACGTAATAAAATTCATAGCCAGCATACATTTGCAGTATCCAGTTTTACTCTAATTATAATTGCTTTCCCTGAACTCTTAAGGTCTAGTGAATTTATAGTTAGCTACTTTTTCTTGTTGCTCGCTTTCCGAAGAATTTTAAGTCTAAAAACCAATACCAATATAAAACAGAAGATATTCGATTCTGGCCTATTGCTTTCAATCTCGATTTGGTTTGAGCCCTTTCACTGGTTATTTCTGTTGGTTATATATTTTGGGGTCATCATGTATGCCTCTCAAAACTACAGGCATTTCATCATTCCTTTTGTGGGACTGGCCGTTGGCTTTATTCTACATATCTCTTATTTCCTTATTTTCGAAGACAAATGGATTCACAGTTCAACCTATTTCCCAGTATTCAATGGTGTGGATTCGTTTTTTGACTCGCTTAAATACGGAGTTCTATTGGGGTATTTGCTAGTGGTAGTACTTTGGATAATCTTTCAATTATCTGGTATTTACAATCGGGCAAAGCTTCATGAAAGTGAAAGCTTGAGTGTAATATTATTTTTTATGCTCATTTCAGCAGGAATTCTTATTTCAAACGGCTCACCCTTGGCTGTAGATGCAATTTATTTGATACTCCCGCTTTCAATATTAATAGGAAACTACTTTCAACTTAAGTCTACAAAAAAGTGGATAAAAGAATCCCTTTATATTTTTTTTATAATGGGAATTTTATTTTCAGCCTTATATTGATGAGGCAGTTTCAATAATGAAAGTCTGTTTTAAAAACACTTGGTATATTTGCATACACACAAAATAATAAATCATGTTTTCAGAAAAGGCGAATAGAATATTTCAAAGTGTTATTGAGACTTACCACATAAAAGATGACGTAAACCAGGAGTTTAGCAATCCTTTTGATAAAAAGGAAACGCTCATCGAGCACCTGCTCTACAGAAAATGCTGGATAGATACGGTACAATGGCACTACGAAGACCTTATCCGAGATCCGAATATTTCACCTGAAGATGCATTGGTATTAAAAAGAAAGATTGACACCTCCAACCAGGATAGGACAGACACTGTAGAATATATTGATAGTTATTTCTTGAATCTTTTTGATACCATTGAACCAAAACCAAATGCAAAGATCAATACGGAAAGTCCGGCTTGGGGAATAGATAGACTTTCTATTTTGGCTTTAAAAATATACCATATGAATGAAGAAGCCAATAGGACAGATGCTTCAGAAAAACATCAGATGGCCTGTAAAGCAAAACTCAATGTATTGCTAGAGCAGCAAAAAGATTTATCGCTCGCTATAGATCAACTTCTGGAAGACATTAAAGTTGGTGATAAGTACATGAAAGTGTATAAGCAGATGAAGATGTATAACGATGATGAAATGAATCCTGTATTGAGAAGCAAACGCTAAAATGAAGCGTCCAGACCACATTCTTATCATAAGGTTATCTGCAATGGGTGATGTCGCTATGACGGTTCCTGTGATTCTTAATCTTCAGAAAAATTATCCACAACTAAAAATCACGGTTCTTACCAAACCTTTTTTTGCGCATTTGTTTGAACATTTAGACAATATAAATGTGGTAAAAGCTGAAGTTAAAATTCAGCATAAAGGAATTTCTGGTTTATGGATACTTGCAAAGCAACTTCATAAGCTCAAAATTGATTCTGTTGCAGACTTACATAATGTTTTAAGATCCAGAATATTATGTGGTTTTCTGAAAATTTTAGGGCATGATTATTTCAGAATTGATAAAGGTCGTGCAGAGAAAAAAGCCCTGACCAAGCCAAAGAATAAAGTTTTGAAACAACTAAAAACTTCCCATCAACGCTATGCAGATGTTTTTAAAAAGCTGAATTTGCCTCTGGACCAAAACTTTAAAACACCAAATACAAAGCTTTCGCTTTCGGCTAAAATTAAAACACAATTAAAGTTAGACGAGTCCAAAAAATGGGTTGGAATAGCACCATTTGCAGCACATTCTCCTAAGCAATATCCATTCAAATTGATGAAAGAAGTCATTTCTAAGTTGAATGAAGAGCAAGATATACACATCTTCCTATTTGGAGGTGGAAAGAAAGAAACCAAAAAACTAAACGAACTCTCCGAGAATTTTGACAATTGTGAAAATGTGGCTGGAAAGTTCAGTTTTTCTGAAGAATTACAATTAATTTCAAACCTAAATGTAATGTTATCCATGGATAGTGGAAATGGTCACCTAGCAGCAATGTTCGGAGTCGATGTCGTAACTATTTGGGGGGCGACTCATCCTTATGCAGGATTTGCTCCTTTTGGTCAAACTAGAGAACAACAACTTTTACCTGACCTGGATAGGTATCCACTTTTACCCACTTCTATTTATGGGAATAAAAAGATAAAGGCCTATAAGAAAGTGATGCATGATATTGAGCCCAAAAAGGTCTTAGAAAAAGTAAAATTAAATTTGGTTTAAAGCAAAAAAAAACTGCCCAATCAGGCAGTTTTTTTTGTAAGTCTACAAAACTTATTTGTTTTCCGAGTAACGTTTGGATACTTCTTCCCAGTTAATGACTTCAAAAAATGCGTCAATATAATCTGGTCTTCTGTTTTGATAATTTAAATAATAAGCATGTTCCCAAACATCAAGTCCTAAAACTGGCGTTCCTCCATGAGCTACGTTAGGCATCAACGGATTATCTTGATTTGCAGTGGAGCTTACCTCAACTTTACCACCGTTATGCACTGTTAACCAGGCCCAACCAGAACCAAATTGCCCAGCTGCAGCTTTGGAAAATGCATCTTTAAAAGCGTCGAATGATCCAAATGATTCATCAATAGCTTTAGCTAATTCTCCAGAAGGCTTCCCTCCACCATCTGGTGACATAACTTTCCAAAATAATTTGTGATTATAAAAACCACCACCATTATTTCTGACAGCTGTATTTGATAAATCTAAGTTGATTAATATATTTTCTATAGTTTTACCTTCCAAATCGGTGCCTTCAATTGCAGCATTTAATTTGCTAGTATATCCAGCATGGTGTTTTCCATGATGAATTTCCATTGTTTTTTTATCGATATGTGGCTCAAGAGCATCGTGAGCGTAATCTAATTTTGGTAATTCAAAAGCCATAATTTATGTTTTTTGTTAATTTATTATCATCAAAAGTAGCTATTAAGACTTTGCTGTTGAATTATTTGGTGTTATTATTTACTTAAAACAAAATATCATTTGAGGTTCAACAGTTGCTTTTTCAAATAAACAATACGCTTAGTTTTGTTACCTTTCCTGTAAAATTTTAAAATGCAATCCTCTTCCAATTTCACTATATACAGTGCTTCTGCTGGTTCTGGTAAAACCTTTAAACTTGCGGAACGCTTCCTAACCTTACTCCTTTCATCTCCTAAGAATACAAGTTTTCAAAATATTCTAGCCATTACCTTCACCAACAAAGCAGTTGGAGAAATGAAGACTAGGATTTTGGAATACCTCACTCTTTTTTCAAAAATTGACACGAATTTGGAAGATGACGCCATGTTCAAGTTAATTAAAAAGAATACAAATTTAAACTCGGATCAAATCCAGAAGAAGTCTTATTTCATTTTAAAAGAAATACTGGACAATTACGCGGCTTTCGAAATTTCTACAATAGATGCTTTTACGCATAGGATTATAAGAACATTCGCCAAGGACCTTGGACTTTCTATGAATTTTGATATTGAAATGGATGCCAAGCAGGTTCTGCAGCTAGCTGTAGAGCGAGTGATTGAAAAAGCTGGAAAGGAAGAAGAATTGACAGAGGTCCTAATCGATTTTGCTCTTGAGAAAGTAAATGATGACAAGAGCGGAAACATAAGCCAGGATATCTTTGAAGCTTCGAGCCTTTTGCTAAATGAAAAGGATGAAGTTTATGTGAACTCACTGAAAGATTTCACTCTGAAGGATTTTACTGAATTAAAAAAACAACTGAAAGAAGACATTGAATCCGTTACCAATCAACTAATTTCCATCGGAAATGATTTTTTAAAAGACCTTGAAAGTAAAGGTTTAGAATTTAAGGATTTCAGCAGAAGCTCAATCCCGAAGCATTTTGAAAAACTGAGCAAAGACGATCCAAAAATTGCTTTTGGTTCCAATTGGCAACATAATATTGAAGACGAAGAAACTTACGTTACCAAAAAACAAACGGAAGACAAAAAGCAGCTTGTGTTCTCTTTGAAAAATTTTATAGTTGAGAAATTTAAATTGAGCGAAAAGCTATTCTCTGATAGAAAATTTTTTGGAAAGATCTACCGAAACATTACTCAACTATCGCTACTTGGTGCTGTGAGTAAGGAAATGGAGCTCATCAAAAAAGAAGAAAATATCATGTTGATTTCAGACTTCAACAAGAAAATAAGTGATGAGATAAAAAAGCAACCTGCTCCCTTTATATTCGAACGTCTTGGGGAAAAATTTCAGCATTATTTTATAGATGAATTTCAAGACACCTCTCGCATGCAATGGGAGAATTTGATACCACTCACGGGAAATGCTCTTGCCTCCATGTTTGAGGGAGAAACTCCGGGAAGTGTAACGCTTGTTGGCGATGCAAAACAATCCATCTACGCCTGGCGTGGTGGTGACGCACATCAATTTATTGCTTTATCCGAAGGAAATTCACCGTTCCCCACCAAGCCTGAACTTGAAACCCTGGATACAAACTACAGAAGTAGCAAAGCCGTTGTAGAATTTAATAATCGTTTTTTTGAGCACGTCGGACAACATCTTAATGATGCAAGATTGAAAAATCTTTTCAGCGGAAATAGCTTATTACAAAAGGCAATAAAAACATCAGAAGGCTTCGTTAATCTGAAGTTCATAGAAGCCAGGACCAATGAAGAAAGAAATGAGATTTATCCGCAAGAAGTTTTAAAAATAATCCATGATAAAAAAGAGCAAGGATTCAAACTCAGTGATGTTTGCATCCTGGTAAGAAAGAAAAACGAAGGAATTACCATTGCAGAATATTTGAATCAACATCAAATTCCTATAATTTCCTCAGAAACTTTGCTCATCAATTCTGATAAACAGGTTCGTTTAATTCTAAACCTTTTGAGTATTTTAAATGATGATTTAGATGAAGTTTCAAAAGCAGAAGTTTTAGAAGTCATTACCCAAAGACTTGATTTTTCAGCAGAAAAACAATTCATCTTTTTGAAGGATAAACTCAATAAAAATAAAGAGGTTTTTTGGGAAAGTATCAATGATTTAGGGTATTATATAAATCCAGATTATTTCCATTCCCTGCCATTTTATGATGCTGTAGAATATTTGATTCACAAGCTTGAATTGAACAAAAATGCAAATGCATACTTACAGTTTTTTCTCGACGAGATTTTTGATTTTACAATGAAAACTCAAGGCAGTATTAATGCGTTTTTAAATTACTGGGAGCTTCAGGGAGAGTCCAAGAGTATTATCAGCACCGAAAATGAAAACGCTGTACAGATATTGACAATTCATAAAAGCAAGGGCTTGCAGTTTCCCGTGGTCATTTTTCCTTACGCAAAACAACAGATAGATTACACTTTAAACAGTCATCTTTGGGTGACTCTACCGGAAAAATATAAGCTTCCATTTGCGCTGATAACAAAACCAGGGAAAGATATTGACCATCCTCTTTATTCTGAAAATTATCTTGATCTGATCAATAATTTAGAAATGGAAAACATAAATATTTTCTATGTGGCCCTTACCCGAGCTGCTCAGGAACTTTTTATTATTTCTGAAGATGATAGAATTAAAGGTGGGGGGATAAAGCTTAATACGTTTTCTGGTCTTTTTATGTCCTTTATCAAACAGACAAAAAATTTGGATATTGAATCCAATACTGAATACAACTGGGGTAAACCTTCATCTTCAAAGCAAGAAGTCGATAGAAATGATAATATTCAAAATAAGGAATTAAAATTTCATTCTCCGTCCCAAGACCTGAATCTCAACCTAGTTACAACTGCAGGGAAGTTATGGAACAAAGAGCTTGAAGAAGCTTTAGACAAGGGTAATATAATTCACTCCATTTTATCAAAAATTGAGCGTAAGGAAGATTCTGAGTTTTCAATAAGCAAGCACTTAGAAGACGGTTATATCGGAAGGAATGAAGAAATTTATTACAAAGAGTTAGTGAATTTGATTCTATCTCACGAAGACTTGTCAGAGTATTTTAAGGGCGATTACGAAGTGTGGAATGAGAAAGACATATATTTTCAAAATAAACTCCTAAGGCCAGATCGAGTGAATCTCAAAGGAAAAGATACATTCCTGATAGATTATAAAACAGGAACCCCGCAAAATCAGCATAAACACCAAATCAATGAATATGCTGAAGCTCTAAGTAGTTTAAAATATAATGTTAAGAAGAAGTTGCTGGTATACATAAACAATTCTATTGAAGTAAAGATTGTTTAAATTCGCAAAAAATTGAATTATATGTATTCTAATAAATTACAAAAACAACTCAAAGAAGAACTTCAAAATATTGAAGAAGAAGGACTTTATAAAAAAGAGCGAATTATCACATCTCCACAAGGTTCAGAGATCACTTTGGACTCAGGAGAAAGTGTACTCAATTTCTGTTCTAACAACTATTTAGGACTTTCTTCTCATCCTGAAGTGGTTAAAGCAGCAAAAGACACTTTAGACAGTCACGGATTTGGTATGTCCAGCGTTAGATTCATATGTGGTACTCAAGATATTCACAAAAAGCTTGAGGAAGAAATTGCAAGCTTTTATGGTACTGAAGACACCATACTGTATGCAGCATGTTTTGATGCTAACGGAGGAGTCTTCGAACCACTGCTTACCAAAGAAGATGCGATAATTTCTGACTCCCTTAACCATGCTTCTGTAATCGACGGTGTGAGGTTATGCAAAGCAGCTAGATATAGATATCAAAATGGAGATATGGACGATCTTGAGGCGCAACTTAAAAAAGCCAGAGAAGATGGTGCTAGACACATATTAATTGTTACTGATGGTGTTTTCTCTATGGATGGATTAGTCGCTCCATTAGATGAAATCTGTGATCTTGCCGACACTCATGAGGCTTTAGTCATGATAGATGAATGCCATGCAACAGGATTTATAGGAGAGAAAGGGATTGGCACATTGGAAGAAAAAGGAGTCCTAAACAGAATAGATATTATTACCGGGACTCTTGGTAAAGCACTTGGAGGAGCCATGGGTGGTTACACTACCGGAAAAAAAGAAATAATCGATCTTCTAAGACAAAGGTCAAGACCATATCTATTTTCAAACTCACTTGCACCCTCAATAGTTGGAGCAACCCTGAAAGTGTTTGAAATTATTAAGAAAGATGATACTTTAAGAAAAAAACTTACAGAAAACACAGCATATTTCAAAAAACACATGAAAGAAGCAGGTTTTGACATTATAGACGGGGAATCTGCAATAGTTCCAGTGATGCTTTACGATGCTAAATTATCCCAGGAGATGGCGTCAATGCTACTTAAAGAAGGTGTTTACGTTATCGGGTTCTTTTATCCTGTGGTGCCAAAAGGAAAGGCAAGAATACGTGTTCAATTGTCGGCAGCTCACGATAAAAAGCATCTTGATACTGCTATTGAAGCCTTTGTAAAGGTGGGTAAACACTTAAAAGTTATTGAAAGTTAACGTATTTAGCATTTTTAATTTTACATTTGTTTACCATGAAAGATTTATATTAAACTAAAACTAAAAAAACATGAAAAAATTGAACAAACTTTTTTTGCTTTTTGCACTCACATTGGGAGTTGCAACTACGCAAGCACAAGATGAAAACAACCCTTGGGCTGTAGTTATCGGTACAAACGCAGTAGATTTTTATGCCGCTGGAAATGATAATTCACCAGGAGTGATAGGTAGTGGAGAAATTTTTGATGAATATTTTAATTTGGATGATCACTGGAATTTTCTATCATCGGTTTCTTACCTTGAAGTTAAAAGGTACGTCGGAGATGGATTTTCTGCTAGATTAAGTGGTTCTGTTAACCAAATTGACCAATTAGGTAGTGTTCCTGCTGATGACTTGAGTTTTTATAATTTAGGCGCAGGTGTTGAGTATAATTTCAAGCATTTATTGAATACTCAATTTTTTGACCCTTTCTTAGGTATTGGTGCAGGATATTATTGGCTTGATGATAGTGGCGCATCAACATTTGACACTGGCTTAGGTATTAACTTTTGGTTTAATGACAATATAGCTTTTACAGTTAAATCTACTTATGCTACTGCTTTTGAAGATGACAATTACGATTATTTCCAGCATTCGGCTGGTATTACTATCTCATTTGGTGGTACAGACACTGATGGCGATGGCGTATACGATAAAGATGATGAATGCCCTAACACTCCAGGTTTAGCTGAATTTAATGGTTGTCCAGATTCTGATGGTGATGGTATCGTCGATAAAGATGATGAATGTCCAGATACTGCAGGATTAGCTGAATTTAATGGTTGTCCAGATACAGACGGTGATGGTATTCCAGATCCTAAAGATGAATGTCCTAATGAAGCAGGCACTAAAGCTCTTAATGGATGTCCAGATGCTGACAGCGATGGAGTTGCAGACAAAAATGATGAATGTCCAAATGAGGCAGGTCCAAAAGAAAATAATGGATGTCCTTACCCAGATACAGATGGTGACGGCGTATTAGACAAAGATGATATGTGTCCAGATGTAGCTGGTACTAAAGCAAATAATGGTTGTCCAGAAGTTACTGAAGAAGTTCAGAAAGAATTGAATGAATATGCTAAAACCATCAACTTTGCAACTGGTAAAACAACGATTACTGCAGATTCTGAAGAAGCGTTAGAAGCTATCATTTCAATTTTAGATGAATATCCTAATGCTAAGTTTACAGTAGAAGGACACACTGACAGCGTCGGTAGTGATCAAAATAATAAACGACTATCAGAAGCTAGAGCATTGGCTGTAAAATCATATCTAGTAGAAAATGGCGTAGATGAGTTTAGACTATCATCTGCTGGTTTTGGAGAAGAAAAGCCTGTTGCTAGCAATAATACAAGAGCTGGTAGAGCAGAAAACAGAAGAGTTGAAATTAACTTGAAAAAATAATTAATTTCAAAATATAAGTTTTAAAACACCCCTAGTTGGGGTGTTTTTTTATTTTTAGCCTATGGAAAGTTTTATATCGGAAGTTGTCTCAAGATTCGGGATTGAAAGCCTTCACAGTAGCTACTTTATTTTACCAAGCCGAAGAGCAGCTCAAGCCTTTTCCAAAGAGCTTTTGCAAAATCAAAAGGAAAGTTTTCTATTACCTACAATCAAAAGTATTGAAGAATTTATTGAAGAGGTCTCGGAAGTTAGTCTCATAGATAATTTGGAAACACTATTTCATTTCTATGATATTTATAAAGAAAATACAAATCCTAATAAACAAGAACCTCTTGAGCAAGTATACAACTGGGGACAATCTATTATTCAGGATTTCAATGAAATAGATCGTTATCAAATTAACTCTGAACAATTTTTTGGCAACCTGAAAGCTATTAAAGATCTGGAGCATTGGTCAAACTCAGAAATCAAAACAGAACTAGTAAAGAACTACATCGAGTTCTGGGAAACTTTGCCTAAATATCATAAAGAGTTAAAAGCAAAACTAAAAGCAGAAAACAAAGCTTATCAGGGTATGGCTTATCAAGAGGCCGTATCAAAGATGAAAAGCTTTGTCGATTCTAGCAAAAAACAGTTTTATTTTATCGGATTCAATGCTCTTAACTCTTGTGAGGAAACCATCTTCCAGTATATTTTATCTGAAAAGAGAGGAGAGATATTTTGGGATATTGACACTCATTTATTGAAGACTAACTCCGCAGGAATGTTCATGAGAACATACTCCAAAAACTGGCCGTTTTATTCTTCTAAAGAATTTGAAGCATCGAGTAACAACTTCAGAAATCAAAAAAACATAAGTCTTTATGGTGTCCCAAAGAAAATCGGACAGGCAAAACTTATTGGGGATATTCTATCCAAAATACCTAATCAAGAATTGGGTGAAACAGCCTTAATACTTGGTGACGAGAACTTGCTACAGCCTATCCTTAATTCTTTACCTAAAAACATAAAAGCTGTTAATGTAACGATGGGATTACCATTGGAAACTACAAGCTTTGCTTCTTTTTTTGATGCAATTTTCAGTATAAAAACTTCTAATGAGACTGACTTGCACTATAAGCAAATATTTGAATTGATTGAACATCCGGCGCTTAAGAAATCTTTTAATGAAGATATTCAGTTTATCAAAAAACAATTAAACGAAAACAATACTGTATTTCAGCCTAAAGGAGACTTTTTGAATGATGTAGAAAATCTAAATAGCTCTTTAGCCGAAATACTTAGATTGAGTATAAATAACCAGGATATTTCTGTTGATGAATTTCTTAAGAATTGCCTTGAAGTCATAGAATTGCTTAAACTAAATTTTCTTGAAGAAAAATTATCACTTGAATATTTATTTGGTTTCAAAAAGCTGTTTAATAAGTTAAGAAACTTACTGTCGGAATCTGATTTAATAAATGATTTCAGAATTTTCTATCAAATCTACCTGGATACGCTTTCTTCTGAAACTTTAGACTTTGAAGGATCCCCATACGAAGGGCTTCAAATAATGGGAATGCTGGAGTCGAGGGTTCTCGATTTCAAAAACATCATTATAACTTCGGTCAATGAAGGTGTTTTACCCTCCGGAAAATCACAGAATAGCTTTATCCCTTTTGACTTAAAAAAAGCGTATAAACTTCCTACTTATAGGGAAAAGGACGCTATCTATGCCTATCACTTTTTCAGATTAATACAACGAGCTGACAATTGCCACTTCACCTACAACAACTCTACCTCTGGTATAGAAAAAGCAGAGAAAAGTAGATTTCTCACACAGCTGGAAACCTTTAGTAGGCCAGAACATTCAATAAGAAGTTATGCAGTAGGGTCAAACACAGAAGCAGAAAAATTATCTCTAGAGCATGTAGAAAAGACTCCAGAAATGATGACTCGTCTAAAGTCTTTATTTGTCAGCGGTATTTCTCCTTCTGCTCTAACAACTTATATTAGGAATCCGATTGATTTTTACCACCGGTATGTTTTAGGACTTAAGGAACTGGACGAAATTGAAGAAGACATTTCTTATAAAACCCTAGGCACAGTTATCCATGACTGCCTGGACCTTATGTACAGAAATTACAGAAATAAGGTTTTGACAGAAAATGATGTAGATAAAATGTTAAGTAACTACCCGAAAACGTTAACAATGCTTTTTGAGAAGAAATTTCAGGAGCAAGCCTTGCGACAAGGGAAAAATCTTATAGATTTTGAAATAGCCAAACAACAGATCAAGAGGTTTCTCCTTCAGGAAAAAAAGGACGTGAAGAGAAATAAAATTGAAATTGTAGAGCTAGAAAAAGTTGGCGATAAATACTTAGACATAGATGGAATTGATTTCAAAATCAAGTTGAAAGGAACTGTAGACCGAGTGGATTTATTTAATGACAAAATCAGAATCATTGATTACAAAACAGGAAAAGTAGAAGCAAAACAGCTTAAAATACCTAAAGATTGGGTTGATTTTACTGAAGATTATAAATATTCGAAAGCATTTCAAGTTTTGTTTTATGCTCTTTTGAAAGAAGATAACTTGGATGAGGGTGCTGAAGCTGGAATTGTTTCATTTAAAAATCTTAAGACAGGCTTCATGACATGTACAGATTCAAGTTTGAATTTGAAAGAAATGGTAGCAGAGTTCAAAATTGAATTAGAAACTTTAATTTTGGAAATATTAAATTCAGAAATTCCTTTTACTGAAAAACTTGTTTAGAATAAATAGCTTATGCGCTGGACTTTAATTGAGGATGGAGATCCTTCAAAAATTAGCCACATCCAAGAATCCATTGGAGTTGACCGACCAATTGCTGAGCTTCTGGTAAAAAGAGGTATTGAAACTTTTGACGATGCCAAAAGTTTTTTCAGACCAAGCTTAGAAAACTTACATGACCCTTTTCTCATGAAAGGAATGACTGTAGCCTGTGATTTTATTTTAAAAAAAATGGTTGAAGAGAAACCTATCATGGTTTTTGGAGATTATGATGTAGATGGGACAACCAGCGTCGCCCTACTCACCTCATATTTGAAAAGTCTAGGAGTTAACGTACTAAGTTATATTCCAGATCGATACGATGAAGGCTACGGAGTTTCTTACAAAGGTATTGACTGTGCCAAAGAAAACGGGATAGACTTGATCATTGCCTTAGACTGCGGAATAAAGGCAATTGATAAAGTAAAATATGCCAAAGATCTAGGTGTAGACTTTATCATTTGCGACCACCACAGACCAGGTAATCAAATACCTGATGCCGTTGCTGTTTTGGACCCAAAACAAGACGACTGCAAATATCCATTTGATGAATTATGCGGTTGTGGTGTTGGTTTCAAATTGATGCAAGCCTTGCAGACTAAACTTGAAAAGCCTCAAAAAGAAATTTACAAGTATTTAGATTTAGTAGCAACAGCAATAGGTTCCGATATTGTTCCTATCACTGGTGAAAATAGAATACTAGCCCACTATGGCTTAAAGCTTATCAACTCTAAGAAACGGCCTGCCTTCAAAGCTATTTTAGAAAATGTGAAAAAAAGGGAACTTACAATAACTGATGTCGTGTTTATGATAGGGCCTAGAATAAATGCTGCCGGAAGGATGAAGCATGGTCTTCTGGCGACTGAACTTCTATGTGAAACCAATTACGAGAAAGTTAAAGAGCTCGCAAAAGACATCGAATTGTATAATACTGACAGAAAAGATACAGATAGGTCGATTACAGAGGAAGCTCTCGAAATTATAAAAGAAAAAAAAGAGGAAGATAGGTATACAACAGTCGTGTATCAGTCTCATTGGCATAAAGGAGTGATTGGCATCGTAGCTTCCAGACTTACAGAAACTTACTATAGACCAACTTTGGTCTTTACTAAAAGCGGAGAAAAGCTAGCGGCTTCAGCCAGATCGGTGAAAGGCTTTGATGTTTACAACGCTTTGGAAAGTTCATCTGAATACATTGAGCAGTTTGGAGGGCATAAATATGCGGCAGGCTTAACAATCGAAGAAAAAAACTTTGAAAGTTTTAAGCAAAAATTTGAAGAGGTTGTTAAATCCAGTATTGATCCAGAGTTGCTTATTCCTGAAATTAAATTTGATTCTGAAATAAGTTTTGAAAATATCACATCCAAATTCATAAGAATTTTGAAGCAATTTGCACCTTTTGGACCAAATAACATGAAACCTACTTTTATCTCAAAACATTTGACTTCAACGGGTTTTGTAAAAGCTCTGGGAGAAGATGGACTTCATCTAAAAGCTAATTTAGTTCAGAATAGAGTCATTATATCTGCAATAGGATTTGGTCTTGGAGAGAAAAAATCATTGTTGGACTCAAAAGCAGAAGTAGATATTATATTTACTATTGAAGAAAATGAGTGGAACGGCAATACGAGCTTACAATTGAACCTGAAAGACATCAGAAAGTCATATTAATTTCAATTCCTTAACTTTGATTTAAAATTGAATAATTCTTAATGTTACAAGATATACTTTCTGGAATTCCTCTGGGTTTCTTTTTAGCTTTCATGGTAGGTCCTGCCTTTTTTGTTTTGTTGGAAACTGCTGCCATGAGGGGGTTCAGAGCTGCCTTTGCTTTTGATCTGGGTGTTATTCTAGCAGATATTGTATTCATATTTATAGCCTATTTTAGTACCAATCAATTACTAAGAAGCATAAAAGATGATCCCGCTCTTTTCATTTTTGGAGGGAGTATTCTTACAATTTATGGTGTTATTGCTTACATCAAAGCCAAAAGAGCTACTTATACAAAAGCTGACTTTGAAGTTCAAAAGCTGAAACGCAAAGATGTTTTTGGAATTGTTATAAAAGGTTTTCTGCTGAATTTTATCAACATCGGTGTTTTAGGGTTTTGGTTGGGATTACTTATTATTTTTGGACCTTCATTAGAAATGGATGGATCAAGGCTTATTGTCTTCTTTACTACCATCATTATCACCTATTTAGTAGTAGATATCTTCAAAATTCTTCTGGCAAAAAAGCTAAACAAAAAACTCACTCCCAAACGAATTACTCTTTTTAAAAAAGGAATCAGTTTTTTACTCATCGTATTTGGGATTATTCTAATCTTAAGGGGTGTCATTCCTGAAAAAATTGAGGAAATTGAGAATAATTTTGAAACTTCAGCTCAATCATCTAAGGATAAAAAGTAATTGAATCTTCTATAAATAAAAGGGATCTCTTTTCTAAGTAAATTGAAAAGAAGCAATTATCTTTTTTAAGGTTATACGTATTTCTTGCCAACAAATCTCAGGTATACTTAGGGATTTTACCCACAACCCCTTTAAAGAATTGTTTCAAATAATTTACGTCTTTTTCATAATTGCCTGTAGTATAAAAAGGCTCGAAAATCTTAACGGTTTTGGTGGAATAATCAAAAGCAACGGCGGTAATTGGAACTTTAGATTTATGAGCGATGTAGTAAAACCCACTTTTCCACTCTTTTACTTTTTTCCTTGTTCCTTCCGGGGCTATCGCGAGGCGAAACTCCTCTTTGGAATTGAATAAATTTACAATTTGATCTACTTTATTTTGTTTTGATTTTCGCTCAATAGGTTCTCCACCCATCCATTTAAAATACCAACCTAAAGGCGAGTCAAACAACTCCTTCTTCCCAACATAATTTATACGCACATTAGTTATTTTTCTAGTAAATACACCGACGTAGAAATCATGCCAACTGGTATGAGGAAGGACCATTACCACTGTTTTCAGAATTGTTTTATCAAATTGGCCTTCAATAGACCAACCTAAAAGCGATTGAAAAATAAACTTAGCTAGCTGCATTCTTAATATTATAAATGAGATCGATTAAAGATAAAGTCATAAAAGTAAGACTTGCATGGCTCAGGATTGTATTTTAAAACATTTATTTTAAAGGTTTTGATAAATAGTACACTTAAAGGTATTTAATCATTACTTGCCATCAGAATTAAACTTTTGAAGTTTCAACTCCAACATTAAGAAGCAATGAATGTCAATTCATTTAAGAAATATATGAGTGAGAAGGTCATATGCGATATACTAAGTTCTATCTTTAGAACTACTATTTATGAACGACATGAAAATTATTAATTAAATTGTATATGGCTACGAAGGAAGATAAAGATTGGATGAATATAGCAATAGAACAGGCTAAACAGGGTAAAACGCCTTTTGGTGCTGTGATGGTGAACAATGAGAATGACTATATGGTAGCTCATAATACAACTAAACTTGACGGCGCCACAGCACATGCTGAAATCAATGTTATTCAAAAATTAAATCAATTGACTTATGCCGATTCCAAAAAACTCACGCTTTACTCAACTGTCGAACCCTGTCCTATGTGTATGAGTGCCATTGTTTGGGCAGGAATAGGTCGGGTTGTGTTTGGTGCGACTATCGCCGATGCTGCAAAATACGGTAACCAAATAAGTATCACTTGTAAAGAAGTTGTAGAAAAATCTTGGTACACTATTGATTTAAAAAGCGGTGTGGAAAGGAATAAATGCATAGCCCTTTTTGAAAACAAATTTAGTAGCTAGCTATCTTAAGATATCGAGTCTTCCGAGGCCTATAGTGAACCTCTGCAAATGAGAACAAATACCAATTATCAGTACTACAAATCTCTTTAACCAAATAAAAAACCTGACTTAAAATAGTCAGGTTTTAAATAGAATTCTTTGGAGGTGTCGAGCGGATTCGAACCGCTGTAGATGGTTTTGCAGACCACTGCCTAGCCACTCGGCCACGACACCTTTTAAAGTTGTGTAAATTTATAAAATTATTTCTATCCAAAGCAGCATTATGAAGATAAGATTTAATCTCGTTTTCTAGATAAAGTGATGTTCACATCTTCAACATCTCCGCCTAATGGAGGGTTAAGTTTAGCTACTTTGACTTTTGAAACTTTTACCAGATCCAATTCAGTAAAAATTCTGTCCAAAATTCGTTTAGCCACATGTTCCAAAAGTTTTGAGGGTTGACTCATTTCCTCTTTTACAATCTTATTGAGATGAACATAATCTACAGTATCTCCAAGCTCGTCGGTTTCTGCGGAAAGATCCAAATTAGCATCTACGCTTAAATCGACTCGGTAATCGCTACCAATTTTGGTTTCTTCAGGTAAACAGCCATGATATGCGTAAACGCGAATGTTATTTAAAGTTATTGTATCCAAGAGTATGTGTTTTATGAAGTAAAGGTAAGTTAGAATCAAAAAAATAAAAGAATATTTGAATTAGTTATTCATAAAAATTATTTAAATTTTAACTTTACTGTAACATATGGAAGTGTAACAATTTCAAAAACTATTGGTCTTATGTATAGCAATACTACTATGATGATAGAAATAAAAGATTTACACAAGTCTTACAAAATGGGAAAAAATTCTCTTCATGTCTTAAAGGGAATAAATTTCAATGTAAAAGAAGGCGAATTAGTCGCAATTATGGGGTCTTCTGGCTCTGGTAAGTCTACACTTCTGAATATTCTTGGTATGCTAGATGAAGCTGATGAAGGCTCTTATACCTTAGATGGAGTTCCTATCAAAAACCTTAATGAAAAGCTAGCTGCACAATATAGAAATAAGTTTTTAGGATTTATTTTCCAATCTTTCAATTTGATCAATTATAAGTCTGCACTTGACAATGTTGCTCTACCTCTCTATTATCAGGGTATGAAAAGAGCTGAGCGAATGGAAAGGTCTATGGCTTATCTGGAAAAAGTAGGCTTAGCAAAATGGGCTTCACACAAACCAAACGAACTCTCTGGTGGACAAAAACAAAGAGTAGCTATCGCCAGAGCTTTGGCTAGTGATCCAAAAGTACTTCTTGCCGATGAGCTAACAGGTGCTTTGGACTCTACTACCTCTTATGAGATCATGGATTTGATTCAGCAAATCAACGACGAGGGTAGAACTATATTAGTGGTAACTCACGAAGAAGATATAGCACATATGACCAAACGTATCGTAAACCTAAAAGACGGAGTGATCATTGATGATAAATTTGTAAACCAAGTAAGAGCTATACAAAATGTTTAGTCTAGAACGCTGGCAGGAGATTTTTGAGACCATCTCAAAGAACAAGTTGAGGACCTTCCTCACCGGTTTTTCTGTAGGCTCAGGAATTTTTATACTGGTTATTTTATTGGGCGTAAGCGTTGGGTTTCAAAACGGAATTGAAAATCAATTCCAAGGCGATGCAGAGAACATTATCAATATTTATCCTGGAGAAACTAGTATAGAATATCAGGGATTTAATGAAGGTAGAAGGATACAACTCAAAAATGATGATTTTGACTTGATTACCAAAGGAATTTCAAATGAAATCGAGTTTAGTTCTTCTATGTATCAAATTTTTGCAGGATTGATTACCTATAAAAATGAATCGGGTAGTTACCGTGTTGAAGGCGTTATGCCAGATTACCAATTTCTCGAAAAAGCAGATATCATCGAAGGCCGGTTTATCAACGCTAATGATCTTAAAGTTAGCGAAAAGTATGTCGTCATAGGAAACCGGGTTAAGAAAGATTTATTTAAAAACGGCTCGCCTATCGGCAAACAAATCAAGATTTCAGGATTAAACTTTAAGGTCATTGGAGTGTATACAGATCCTGGAGGTGATAGAGAAGAAGGGCGTGTATACGTCCCTTTGTCTACTGCACAAATTGTGTTTGGAGCTGGAACAGATATCAGGTCTATGGGTTTCACACTTCCAAAAGAGGACAATTATGATTTGGCCTTAAAAGAGTCCTCTGCTTTTGCTGCAAAAATTGAACAATTGCTCAAGAAAAAATTACAAATCGCTCCATTAGATGAAAGCGCCATCAACATTAGTAACAATATAGAAAACACAAAAGAAATTTATCTCCTTATAAGTGCGATGAGAGTCTTCTTTTGGGGGGTAGGAATTGCCACTTTACTAGCAGGAATTATAGGGGTAAGCAATATCATGCTTATTATTGTGAAAGAGCGTACCAAGGAGATAGGAATTAGAAAAGCCTTAGGTGCAGAACCCTTATCCATCGTGGCTATGATATTACACGAGTCCATTTTCGTAACTGCCATTTCTGGATTGCTAGGTCTAATTTTTGGTCTAATCTTACTAGAAGTAGTAGGGCCTTATATTGAATTGGATTTTATTAGAAACCCAAGTGTCAACTTTAATATTGCTGTTTCCACTTTGGTATTATTAATCGCAGCTGGCGCAATAGCTGGTTTCTTCCCCGCTTGGAGAGGAGCCAAAATTAAGCCTATAGATGCTTTAAGAGACGAATAAAATGTTTAGCAGAGATAAATGGAATGAGGTTATTGAGTCGTTGACATCCAACTTGTTTAGAACAATTTTGACGGCTTTTGGTGTTTTTTGGGGAATTTTTATTCTGGTAATTCTTCTGGCTGCAGGAAATGGTTTTGAAAATGGCGTAAAGCAACTCTTCGATGGAATTTCTTCCAACTCCATGTTTATGTGGTCCCAGACCGTTTCCAAATCCTATGATGGTTTGCCTAAAGGTCGACGCTACAATTTCGAATTACAGGATGTTGCCGAAATTAAAAAAGAAGTTAAAGGGTTAAAATACGTTTCTCCTAGAAATCAATTGGGAGGTTTTGGCGGTGATAATAATGTGGTAAGAGGACTTAAAAGCGGAGCCTTCAATGTGTACGGTGATTATCCAGACATACAGTTTCAAGAGCCAATGAAAGTCTTGAGAGGACGCTTCTTAAACCAGAACGATATTGAAGATAAGCGTAAAGTAGCTGTCATTGGGGAAGGCGTCATAAAAGGATTATATGATTTTGATGAAGACCCCATTGGAACCTATATTAAAGTACAAGGGGTCAACTTTATGGTCATCGGGATTTATAAAAAGCGAGGCTTTGGCGGAGGTAATGCTGAAGAAGAGCAAAAGCAGATTTATGTTCCATTTACTGCCTATTCTCAAGCCTTTAACATGGGGCAAACGGTAGGATGGATGGCTATAACAGCAGACGATAACAACTCCATTACAGAGCTTAAAACAGAGGTCTTTGATATCATAAAGAAAAATCATAGCATAGCTCCAGATGATGACCGTGCTATTGGAAATTTTGACCTTTACGAGCAATTTTCAAAAATTTCGGGCCTTTTTATAGCTCTGAATGCTGTCGCTTATTTTGTTGGTATATTGATATTATTTTCCGGAGTAATCGGAATTAGTAACATTATGCTCATCGTCGTAAAAGAACGGACTAATGAAATAGGGGTGCGAAGAGCTTTGGGGGCTACACCCTGGCAAATACGAGGGCAGATCCTTTTTGAGTCAGTCTTCTTAACTATTATCTCAGGAATGGCAGGTATTATTTTTGCAACCGGGATATTGGCGATCATCAATGGTTTATTACCAAAAGATTCTGATATGCCTTTTACTAACCCGAGCGTAGATTTGGTTACCGTCATAATTGCATTATTGATACTAATTGTCTCTGGTCTTTTTGCAGGCTTTATTCCTGCTCAAAATGCTATACGTGTAAAGCCTGTAGACGCTTTAAGAACCGATTAAAAACAACCTTACTAATAGAAATAAAACCATGAAAAAAGTTATTACCATCATTGTATTGCTCCTCATCGTCGTCTTGTTTGGAGGATCCTTATTTTACCTTTATCAGAAAAATCAAGAAAGCCCTGAGGTCTTTAAAACAGAAGAACCTACTACTGAAACCATCGTAAAGAAAACGATGGCCACGGGAACATTAATTCCAAGAGAAGAAGTTGAAGTAAAACCCAATATCTCTGGTGTTGTAGATAAGTTATTCGTTAAGCCCGGAGATAACGTAGAGATTGGCGACATGATCGCACAACTTAAAGTTGTACCAAATATTACCAGCTTAAACTCTGCGAAAAACCAGGTCAGACAATCTAAAATTAACTTGAATAACGAGAAAAAAATATTCGCCAGACAGAAAGAACTCTATGGAAAGGGTGTGATATCTGAGAATGACTTTGATCTAGCTAAAAACGCTTACGATAATGCTTTACAAAATGTAAAGGCTGCTGAAGAAAATCTAGAGATTATTGAAACAGGAACCACTCAAGATGCTGGAAATGCTGCTACTACAGAAATAAAAGCTAGAATTTCTGGAATGATATTGGACGTTCCTATAGAAGTGGGTAACCAGGTGATTGAAGCCAATAACTTCAATGAAGGTACAACTATTGCCATGATTGCGAAGACCGATGATATGATCTTTAAAGGTAAAGTAGACGAATCTGAAGTTGGAAAAATAAAAGAAGGCTTGCCTCTGGAAATAACCGTTGGAGCTATTGAAGATAAAACATTCAATGCTACATTAGATTATATTTCTCCTAAAGGAACCGAAGAAAATGGTGCTGTACAATTTGATATTGAAGGCAGCTTGAAGCTTAATGACAGTATTTTTATAAGAGCAGGACTTAGTGCAAATGCCTCTATCATTTTAGAGAGGTCTCAAGATGTTTTGGCCATTAGCGAATCTCTGGTACAGTTTGAAAAAGAAACCAAAGAGCCGTTCGTAGAAATAGAAATTGGAGATCAAAAATTCGAGAAAAGAATGGTGGAATTAGGGCTAAGCGACGGTATAAACGTAGAAGTAAAGTCAGGTGTGAGCAAAGGAGATAAAATCAAAGTTTGGAATAGAGTCGAAGCACCTGTTGCCGATAATCCTAGAAGAAGATAATTTAAGATAACAAATATGAAATTTACCCTATACATATTTAGCTGCTTATTCTTTTCAGCTATCCTAACTGTAACAGCTCAAGACACACCAGCCCGATGGACTTTGGAAGCTTGTGTGAGCTACGCCATGGATAATAATATATCCATTAAGCAGTCTATGCTCGATCAAGAAAGTGCTGACATTAGTGAGAGTGAAGCCATTGGAAATTACTTACCTTCGCTCAATGCAAACGCAAGTAATAGCTGGAACTCGGGTTTAACACAGAATGTAACCACAGGAGTTCTAGAAAACCAAGTAGTTAGAAACTTTTCTCTTAATGCAACAGCGGGGGTAACCCTTTTTGACGGACTCAGGAATCTTAAAACTTTTCAACGAGCCAAGCTAGAGCAATTGGCAAGCCAATATTCACTCCAAATGATGAAAGACGATATTGCTTTATTTGTGGCTAATGCGTATTTGGAAATTCTGGTCAATAAACAACAGCTAGAGCTTTTAGTAGAACAAAATGAAGTGACCAAAGAACAGTTAGAATTAACACAAAAAACTGTTGAAGTCGGAACTGCACCTGAAGGAGATTTGCTTGAAATTCAAGCTACCAATGCGGACGAACAACAACAAATTATTGTTGCAGAAAATAATTTAAGAATTTCTAAAATAAGTCTTGCTCAAACACTACTCATTAAAGATTATCAAAATTTTGACATTGCTGACGATGAGTACGATGTTCCTGTTACCGACATTATGTCTAAAACACCTGAAGAAATTATAGAAAAGTCAAAGCAAGAACGTTATGAAGTTCAAGTTGCGAAACAGCAGGTAGAACTAGCTGGAAAAGATGTAGAAATTACTAGAAGTGAATTTTACCCTTCATTAAATGGTTTCGTCAACTACAACACACGTGAAACAGACAGAGCTAGAGGAGCAGGTCTTGGTCCATTAGGCTTTGTCGAACAGCTGTGGAGAAATGATGGTTTGGCTTACGGTGTACAGCTCAACATCCCTATCTTTAATGGGTTTGCAACAAGAAACTCAGTCAAGAGGGCTGAAGTCAATGTAAAACGTGCTGAATTTCAATTGGAACAAGCTGAGCTTGATTTAGAAGCAAATGTATATCAAGCATATGTAGATGCTCAAGGAGCTTCTAAATCATATGAAGCTGCACAAAAGGCTGTAGAGTCTCAGCAGCTAGCCTTTGAATATGCTCAGGAACGTTTTAACGTGGGTGTTTCTAATGCTTTTGAGTTGAGTCAGTCTAAATTTAGATTGACCAATGCTGAGAACCGATTAATCAATGCTAAATATGACTTCATATTCAATATAAAAGTCTTAGAATTGTTTTTTGGTATAAGAGTCGTTGAATACTAAAACTAGTTACTTTGAGTATTATACTTTGTTTAGAAACCTCCACCACCAATTGCTCAGTGAGTATTGGTGATGGAGATTTTATTATAGCCCATAAAGAAATAAACAGCAAAAATTTCTCACATTCTGAACAGCTACACAGCTTTATTGACGAACTTTTGAAGCAAGAAAGTTTAATTCCTAAAGACCTAGATGCTATTTCCGTCAGTAAAGGACCAGGTTCCTATACAGGACTTAGAATTGGTGTTTCTGCAGCTAAAGGATTAGCCTATGCTTTAGATATTCCTCTAATTTCAGTCTCTACCTTACTTTGTTTAGCTAAGCAAGTGAATATAAATGAAGGGTTAATTGTGCCTATGTTGGATGCCAGAAGAATGGAAGTCTATTCTGAAGTTTTTGATGCAAACTACAATTCCAAAAGAGAAATCAAAGCTGAAATTCTGGATGAAAGTTCTTTTAAAACAGAACTAAATCAAGGACAAGTTCATTTTATAGGAACTGGCGTAGAGAAATTTAATGCCATCTGCAATCATCCAAACGCGATTTTTCACAATAAAAAACTCCCGTCTGCTAAAGAACAATTCTTTATAGCAAAACGGAAGTTTGAAGATAATGACTTTGAAGATGTGGCTTATTTTGAGCCTTTTTACCTCAAAGATTTTGTGAGTAATTGAACTCTTACTTTTCTTTACTCATATCGTATAAATGCACATCTCGTTGTGGAAATGGAAAAGATACACCTGCATCTTCCAGTTCTGTTTTAAGCTTTTCAATAGTATCGAAATGTAATCCCCAATAGTCGGCTTGATTAGCCCAGAATCGTAAGGAAAGATCAACCGAGTTGTCACCTAATCCTCCTACAAAAACTACTGGAGCTGGATCTTTTAAAGTACGTTCGTCAGAATTAACAATTTTAAGTAAGACCTCTCTTGACTTTTTTATATCACTGTCGTAAGATATCCCTACAGTCATCACGTTTCTTCGAGTAGGTTCATAGGAGTAATTGGTCACCTTATTGTTACTTAATTGCCCATTGGGTATAACGATACGTTGATTGTTGGGTGTGGTTAAAATGGTGTAAAAGATACTGATTTCTGTAACGGACCCAGATTCTCCTTGAGCTTCAATAAAGTCACCAACTCTATAGGGCTTTAAAATAATGATCAATACCCCTCCGGCAAAATTAGAGAGTGACCCTTGTAATGCCAAACCTATAGCTAAACCAGCAGCTGCCAAAATAGCGGCAAAAGATGTGGTTTCTACTCCAAGCTTTGTAATGATTACGATAAAAAGTAAAATTTTAAGCACTACCCCTAGAATACTTAATGCAAATCCTCTTACGCCAGGATCCACTTCACGTTTCTCCATTACTTTTCTCAATCGTCCTATAATCAATTTAATGACCCATAGCCCAAGAATAAGAATAACTAAAGCAGCTATGATGCTTGGCAAATAAGAAATAACCTTATCTAAAAAAACACTGACTAGTTCGCCAATGCCATTCATTGAAATATCTTCCATAGTTTAAAATTTAATTATTAATTAACAAATATATAATATTAATTTATTGATGTTCCATTATCAACGAAATTATCATTATCAGGGTTTAGGAAAGTCAGCTTACCTTCGGCATCTTCTGTCATTAAAATCATGCCTTCACTTAAGGTCCCTTTCAGTTTAATTGGTTTAAGGTTCACAACTACACTCACTCTTCTTCCTATCAATTCTTCAGCTTTGTAATGTTCTGCAATTCCAGAAACGATAGTTCTCTCGTCTAGCCCTGTATCGACTTTCAAAACCATTAGTTTTTTTGTTTTAGGCTTTTTCTCTGCAGCTATAATCGTTCCGACCCTTATATCGAGCTTTGAGAAATCTTCAAACGTAGCTTCATCCTTTTGTGGTTCTACTTTAGATCCTTCTTCGGAATTAGACACCTTGGAAGCTTCCAGCTTGTCGACTTGTTTTTGAATTTCTTCATCTTCAATTTTGCTGAATAAAAATTCAGCTAAATGAATTTGATGGCCTGAAGGGATTAGCTCGTCTAATTTTGAAATATCCATCCATGTTATAACATGCGTAGAGGATTCAAAATTAAGCATCTTCTTAAGTTTTCCAGCCGTAAAAGGTAAGAATGGCTCACTGATAACAGCTAAGGCACTTGCTACTTGCAGTGCCACATACATTATTGTCGCAGTACGTTCTGGATCGGTTTTCTGAAGTTTCCACGGTTCTTCATCTGCCAGGTATTTATTACCCAATCGGGCTAAATTCATCATCACGCCCTGCGCTTCACGGAAGCGGTATTTTTCAATAGAATCTGCAATGCTTTGCGGAAAAGTTTTAATATCTGCGAGGACTTTCAAATCTGTCTCTGTGAAGTTTGATGCTTGAGGCACTATACCTTCGTAATACTTATTAGATAACACCACCACTCTGTTGATAAAGTTACCGTAAATAGCTACTAATTCAGAGTTGTTTCTGGTTTGGAAATCTTTCCAAGTAAAATCATTATCCTTGGTTTCAGGAGCATTGGCAGTAAGGACATACCTCAGCACATCTTCTTTTCCTGGAAAATCTTCTAAATATTCATGTAACCAAACCGCCCAGTTTTTGGAAGTAGAAAGTTTTCTGCCTTCTAAGTTTAAAAATTCATTAGCGGGTACATTGTCTGGTAAGATATAGCTGCCTTCAGCTTTAAGCATCACCGGAAAGATGATACAGTGAAATACAATGTTATCTTTTCCAATGAAATGAACCAACTTGGTCTCTTTATCTTTCCAATACGGCTCCCATTCTTTACCTTCACGATCTGCCCATTCCTTGGTTGAAGAGATATAGCCTATTGGCGCATCAAACCAGACGTAAAGAACTTTACCGTCACCTCCTTCTACAGGAACAGGAATTCCCCAATCCAGATCTCTGGTGACCGCTCTGGCACGGAGGCCCTCGTCGATCCATGATTTGCACTGGCCATAGACGTTGGACTTCCAGTCTTTTTTATGGTCTTTGAGAATCCAATCTTTCAAAAAACCGTCGTATCTATCCAGAGGTAAAAACCAGTGTTTAGTAGATTTTAAAGTAGGAACATCTCCTGTGATTGCTGATTTTGGATTAATCAGGTCGGTTGCATTAAGGGAAGACCCACACTTTTCGCATTGATCCCCATAAGCTTCTTCATTTCCACATTTAGGACAGGTTCCTGTCACAAAACGATCTGCTAAAAACTGGTTGGCTTTTGCATCATAAAGCTGCTCGGTAGTTTCTTCAATGAATTTGTCATTGTCGTACATATTTTGAAAAAACTCTGTTGCCGTCTCATGATGCACTTGTGCAGAAGTCCTGGAATAGTTATCGAACTGAATCCCAAACTCCTGAAAGGATTGCTTGATGATCGCATGGTATTTGTCGACCACGTCTTGCGGGCTCACACCTTCTTTTTTAGCCTTAATGGTTATAGGCACGCCATGTTCGTCGCTACCGCAAACAAAGACTACATCTTCTCCTTTCAGCTTAAGGTAGCGGGTATAGATATCTGCGGGAACGTAAACGCCTGCTAAATGGCCGATGTGAATGGGTCCATTGGTATAAGGCAGTGCTGCCGTAATGGTATAACGTTTTGGATTTTTCATAGACTAAAATTCTTGGACACAAATGTAATAAACGCTAGTTTATATAAAGACAAAGGATATCGTATAATATCTATTCAGAAAAACTTTAAATTTTCTTTATATATATATATATATTTGAGCCTAACTAAAATATCTCTTATGAAACTTACCCTAAAAACAATGCTTTTTGCATTCATATGTACCCTTACCCTATCCTGTAGTAGTAATGATGACCAACCTGCTCCTGAACAAGATCAAAATGTTCTTAAGATAGGTAATCAGGAATTCGAACTCAAAACTGGGCTTTACCAAACCTCTGAAATTCAAAATGGTCGTTTTGCCTTTGGCGTCATTTTATACGATACTGAGGTCTCCATTGAAAATGGTGAACCCATCCCAGAAGATGAAATATTCACTGGGATTGCATTTCAATTAAACATCGACAATAGCGACAAGCCTGAACTAGGCGAATACCTTTTTACGGGAGAAGAAAATCCTGGAGTTAATGCTATTACTGAAGCGTTTACGATCTCAGGAAATGCTGAAACCGCATCAGGTGAACTTGTTGAAATTGAAGTGGCCAGACTTCAGGTCATTGAAAATGAAGGAGCATATGAATTTGAAATGACGGCCATAGATGAAGAAGACAACGAAATTGAAGTTAGATTTCAAGGTGAATTAGAACTCATACCTAATTAAATCATGATGAAACTATTTTCTATTTTACCATTGCTCCTTTTCTTTAGCTTACAAGTTTCCGCTCAAAATCAAAACGACACGTCTAAAATAAGTATTGAAAAATCGATTTATGGCATCCAAGCCGGATTTTTGGGTACCTGGCTGTATAACGAAAGTCGCCTCTCTAATGAATTTGCTTTACGAAGTCAGGTGGGTTTTGACTTTAGAATTGAAGGCTTTAGAGAGTTTGAATCGTTTGGACCTAATGATGATTTTTATGGTATTCTCCATATAAGCCTTGAACCCAGATGGTATTATAATTTGGAGAAAAGACTTAAAAAAGGGAAAACTATTGAAAGGAATAGTGGAAACTTTATAGCACTTTTAGCGTCTGCAAATCTTGAAGGTGTTTCATTTACCTCAAACGATAGAATTGAAAGTCTTGATCAGATAAGGTTGGTGCCTAAATGGGGAATTCGACGAAGTTTAGGTAAGCACATTTCTTATGAAGCGGGATTTGGCTTTGGATATGCTTTCTTTTTAAATAATACAGAACGAACTGGATTTTTCCCATTTAGAGATGAACGGAGTGGCGATTTCACCGTTGACCTTCACTTAAGAATTGGGTTGGATTTATAGGAATTAAGTATTTTAGTCAAACAAACTAAATCATGATCCTCCCTCCATCACTTCACCCAGGCGATCAAGTCGCCATAATAGCCACTGCAAGATCTATTGCTGAAGGCGACTTACAGCCCGCTATTCAACTTTTGAAATCTTGGCGACTGGTCCCAGTTTTAGGTGAAAGTATTGGTTTACAAGAACACCAATTTGCAGGAACGGATAAGGAACGCGCTACAGATCTGCAAAATCAAATTAATGACCGCAAAATCAAAGCGATTTGGTGTGCCAAAGGTGGTTATGGGTCTATACGCATATTGGATCTGGTGGATTTCTCGAGTTTAAAAACCCAAACCAAATGGCTCATTGGCTATTCAGATGTCACAGCGATTCATCTGCACTTACAAAGCTTAGGCATCGCTAGTCTTCATGCACAAATGGCTTCGGCGATAGAAACCCGGTCGGTGTTAACTTCAGAGGAACTAAAACATGTTTTATTTGGCAAAAAACTTCAGGTTGAATATGCCTCCCAGCACCCCAATCAGATAACCGGTGAGGTGAAAGGAGAACTCATCGGTGGAAACTTATCGGTATTATATTCAGCAATAGGAAGCCACAGCCTGCCGAATTTTGAAAACAAAATTTTATTCCTTGAAGACCTGGACGAATACCTCTATCATATCGATAGGATGATGCAGAATTTAAAACGCAGTGGACTATTAAGCAAGATCTCTGGGTTAATTGTTGGCGGGATGACCGATATGAACGACAATTCGACTCCTTTTGGCAAAACAGCAGAAGACATCATTTATGGAGTTGTAAAAGACCTCAGCATTCCTGTAGCTTTCCATTTCCCAGCGGGCCACCTGGAGACAAATTTGCCTTTAATATTTGGGGAAACTGCTCATCTTAGTGTAACTTCGGAACGCGTTCAACTCACCTACTAAGCATGGCACAGCATAATGAATTAGGCAAGAGCGGCGAAAAAGATGCCGTCAATTTCTTAAGGGCTAAGGGTTATGAAATCCTGGAAACCAATTTTGTTTACGATAAAGCAGAGGTAGATATTATTGCCAAAAGTGGAGAGTTTTTGATCGTCGTAGAAGTAAAAACCAGAAGTACGCCAGATTTTGGTGATCCACAGGATTTTGTGAAACCCGCTCAAATTAAACGCCTGGTTAAAGCAGTAGACTATTACATTAATGAGAAGGATCTCAACCTGGAAGTGCGATTTGATATTGTAGCTATTATTAAAAATAAATTAGGAAAACGTATAGAACATCTTGAGGATGCTTTTTATTACTTTGAATAAAATTTGAAGCCATGAGTAATCCTATTATAAAAGTTAAAGAACTTGGTTTTCACTGGGAAACCAAAGATCCATTTATGTTTTGTGCCTTTCATCAAGATAATTATCCCAAGGGAGAAGCCCACAAAGGGCCCTCTAAAGACGCTCTAAAGGGTAGGTTCCTCGGTAATGATTTCCAGAAAAAAGAGGGTTGGAGAATGTACCACGGGCAGGAAGTGCCTGGGTTTCCATACCATCCCCACGCTGGTTTTGAGACCATTACTCTAGTAGAACAAGGTTTTGCCGACCATTCTGACTCTATGGGGGCCAAAGGCCGATTTGGACAAGGTGATGCACAATGGATGACGGCTGGAAAAGGGGTGTTACATTCTGAAATGTTTCCGCTTGTGAATCAGGATAAGGAGAATCCACTGCTCTTATTTCAGATCTGGTTGAACTTACCCAAGCGATCCAAAAAAGTGGAGCCACACTACAAGATGCTGTGGCATGAAGAGATTCCCATCGTTGAGGAGAAAGACGAAAATGGAAAACTTGCTAAGATCAAAGTCATTGCAGGACACTATAAATCCAATAAGTCATTGGATCCAACCCCAGATTCTCTGGCGGCTGTAGCTAAGAATGACATCCAGGTGTGGCGAATTACTTTAGAAGCTGGAGCTGAGTTTACACTTCCTGCCGGCGAAACTAAAAGTAACCGGGTATTGTTTTTCTACGAGGGTGAAAAATTAAAAACTGAAGGATTTGAAATTCCTGAAGGGCATTCCTTAGATTTGGAATCGTCTCAGGAGCTTAAATTGGTGAATGGTAATAAAAAAGCGGAGCTGCTATTATTACAAGGCAAACCCATCAACGAACCTGTGGTACAACAAGGGCCTTTTGTTGCCAATTCGCGTGAAGAGATGAGTGAGATCATCAGCGATTACCAGCGCACACAGTTTGGTGGATGGCCCTGGCCAAAAGCTGAGTTTACCCATGGTGATGAAGGTCGATTTGCGTTATTTGCTGATGGAAGCTTGGTGAAAAAATAATACTTTGCTATATAATTAAATTAAGCTGTGAAAAAATTTATCCTTCTTTTTCTTATCTGTTTTTGTATGATATCGTGTGTTGATCTATTTCTGGACGATGATATCAATTATCCAGATACTGGAGAACCTGTCACTTTTTTTGAAATCAATGTGGGTAATAACTCACTGGGTGGTAATAATATTGTGGAGTCAAGCTTAGGCACTTTTAATATTAACCAAAGTGCAAGCTTTAGATTACAAGCACAGCATTACCAAATCAGTAGAATCGAACTCAACCAGGACACAGGAGAAATTATCTACTTATATCAACCCCAAACAAGGTTATGTAGGTGAAGATTACGTAGAGATTTTAGCCCCAACCGATCGAAATGGCAATCAAATTTTTGAAACGAAAGTGTATAAATTTCAAATTAATGTAGGTCATTAAAAAAGCGAGATAAATATCTCGCTTTTTTTACTTATTCTTCCAATTATCCCTCAAGGTCACTGTCCTGTTAAAGACCAAATGATCTAATGTGGAATCCCTGTCCACACAAAAATAACCTATGCGTTGAAATTGAAATTTATCTTCAGCTTTAGCTGACTTTAAATAAGGCTCTACATACGCTTTACCTACTTCCAATGATTCTGGATTCACAAAGTCCAAAAAGTCCTTCTCTTTGTCCGCAGTAGGATCTTCCACTGTAAATAATCTATCGTAAAGTCTCACCTCAGCTTCAATAGCGTGAGGGATTGACACCCAGTGCAGAGTTCCTTTTACTTTTCGCTGAGAGGCTTCCGTACCACTTCCGCTTTTACTTTCGGAATCGTAAGTACAGTGAACTTCCAGAATAGTGCCGTTTTCATCCTTCACCACATCTTCAGCTTTGATGATGTAGGCGTTTTTCAATCTTACTTCCTTGCCCAATTTTAAACGGAAAAACTTTCGGTTGGCTTCCTCTCTAAAGTCTTCCTGCTCGATATACATTTCTCTGGAAAAAGGAACTTCGTGTTCACCTGCGGATTCATCTTCAGGGTTATTTTCGGCGCTAAGCCACTCCTCTTTTCCTTCAGGATAATTGGTGATCACAACTTTCAAAGGATCCATCACGCCCATTACTCGAGTCGCTTTTTTATTCAGATCATCTCTCACACAAAACTCCAGGTGAGCGACATCTATCATGTTTTCCCGTTTACCAATTCCGATACTTTCTGCGAAAGTTCTTATCGATTCTGGGGTATATCCCCGTCTTCTCAAACCAGAAATCGTAGGCATTCTTGGATCATCCCAGGAATTGACGATGCTTTGCTCCACTAGTTGAGCCAATTTTCGTTTACTTACCACAGTGTGGCTCAAATTACGTCTGGCAAATTCACGTTGTTTAGGCACCAAGTCGCCAGTTTTGCTCACACGCTTCACAAACCAATTGTAAAGTTCGCGATGAGGTAAAAACTCCAGCGTACAGAACGAATGCGACACCGACTCAATAAAGTCAGACTCACCATGCGCCCAATCGTACATTGGATAAATCATCCAATCGTTTCCTGTGCGGTGATGCGCTTTATGCAAACACCTGTACATCACTGGATCCCGCATGATCATATTTGGCGAAGCCATATCAATTTTAGCTCTAAGCACGTGAGCTTTTTCGCCAGTTTCACCGTTTTTCATGGCTTCAAAAAGCGCTAAGTTTTCTTCCACAGAACGCTTTCTGTAAGGACTCGCTGTTCCAGGCTGGGTTGGAGTACCCTTTTGAGAAGCCATCTCTTCAGACGACTGGCTGTCCACATAGGCATCTCCAGCTTTGATCAACTCCACAGCCCAATCGTACAACTGCTGAAAGTAGTCTGATGCGTAACATTCCTGCGCCCATTCAAACCCAAGCCATTGCACATCGCTTTTGATAGACTCCACATAAACCGTTTCTTCCTTCAACGGATTGGTATCATCAAACCTAAGATTTACCGGAGCATTGTATTTGAGCCCCAATCCAAAATTCAAACAAATAGACGACGCGTGTCCAATGTGCAAAAAACCATTAGGTTCTGGTGGAAAACGAAATTTTAAGTCGCTCGCTTTATAGTCGGTTTTCAAATCCTCTTCAATGATCTGCTCAATGAAATTCAAAGATTTTTTTTCTTCAGACATAATTCAAAGTTAAGTTGCAAATTTACTCAAATTCACGGTGCTATAAAGAGATGCCCGAATAAGATTTTTAAGGTTTCTTCTGATTTTGGGTTTCGTTAGCTTTTAGCTTTATAAGAAGTTAGCTTAAAGCCAATAACTCACTTAATCCCCTCGCCGGGACGGTAGTTACAACTGAAGGTTTTACGAAATTGACAATTATTTAAGCGAACTAAATAATGTTAGTCGTTTATGCTTCTTCAACTAAAACTAATCTTCAATAAAAATGTTGCTTGTAAATGGTTGAAACCATTAAAGTCTAGATGACGTCAACATAGCCCAGGGTTTAAACCGTGAACTATGAAAAAAATTACTCATGCTATAAAGCTATTTGACAAGACCTCACAGGTTTCAAAAACCTGTGAGGTCTAAACACATACAAGCTTATTTTAACTCTCTAAAAAATCAAAGCTAATCCAGAAAGCGATAGTATAACTAGAAGTATTCTTTTGAACTGAACTTCATTGATTTTAGGAAAAAATTTAATGCCCAAAAATTGAGCTAAAAAGAAAACTGGCAGAACCATTACACTCATTTGGAAGTGCTGTAAATTCAAAGCACCACTAATGCTTAAGGCAGGAATCCTGATGAGGGTAATCAAAGCTAGCACGCCAATCATAGTGGCTCTAAAAGTTTTAGCTTCCTTCACCGTATTTTTCACACTGATGACATATAAGGGACCTCCAGTAGAAAACACACCAGAGAAAAAACCACCCATCACCCCAAAGGTCCAGTTGGCTTTTTTACCAAGCGCCAATTCTTTCTTCCCCAGCAAGACATAACCAACATATAAAAGTATGAAAACACCTAGTCCTGTTTGTAAGATCGCAGGTTTGGAATAGGTAAGGACGACGATTCCCAACACAACGCCTATCAACGAGGCCAGTGTAAGTCTTACAATGGTGTCTTTATCTATGTTACGCCATTCTTTATACACCAAATAGCTGCTGGAAAACAAATAGAATATGGAAACATAGGCTATAGCATCTGGTAATTTGACGGCAAAAAGAAGGATTGGCAAAGCCACTAAAGACCCAGCAAAACCTACTAAAGACTGCACAAAAAAACCACAAAAAATAGCAATCGCTAGGATGACCAAAACATATAACTCCACAGTTTTTTCTTTTTTTAAAACAAGTGCAAATTTAAGTTTCAGCACGTTTTCTGTAAAATGGAATCAATGGCTCAAAGGTGCATTTACAATAATAAAGAGTATTTTTGAGCTTAAAACCTCATTTTTAATGGTAAATGATTTAGATCGCAAAATAATTGATATACTAAAACTGAATTCACGGCAGTCTTACGCTGAAATAGGCAAGCAGGTATTTCTTTCACCCTCTTCTGTAAGAGAACGGATAAAAAAGTTGGAAGACACGGGAGTCATTAAAGGCTACAGTCTTCGTGTAAATCAAACTCTGCTAGGAAACAGCTTGGAAGTTTTTATTATGCTTAAAATGTTTAGCGGCAAATTAAAACCTGCTTTGGTAGAGATAGAAACTTATCCGGAAGTCAAGGAAGCCTACAGGATAACGGGGCAACATAACTTGTTTATTCGGGTGGCTTTAAAAGATCAGCTTCACTTGCAACAATTCATAGATAAGCTGGTAAATTTTGGGGAGCCTACCACCCATTTGATTCTTTCGAGAGTGGGGAAAAAAATGACATGAAAATTTTAATAAGCAGTCATACCACAGTCAAATGAATCCCCATGCTTTTAATTTCCTTAGCAACCGTATTACTGATTCCAGAATCGGTAATAATATGATGGATGTCTGAAATGGCACAAATTTTACCAAATCCTTTTCGATTAAATTTAGAAGAATCAGCCAAAACAATAATCTTTTGAGCTGATTCTATCATTTTTTTATTCAGAATAGCTTCTTCAAGGCTTGTAGTTGTACATCCGTGATCAACATCAATTCCGTCTACACCCAGAAATAAAAGATTACACGAAATATTTTCCAACAGCGAATGTGAAAAATGTCCTGTCACCGAAGAGGAGCTGTGTCTTACATTTCCTCCGAGTTGTAAAATATCGTAATATGGAGAATTCGTTAATTCCAGAGCGACATTCAAAGACGAAGTTGTGATGTTAAGATGTTCTTCTATGTGGATAGCTTTAGCAAGCATTTGCATCGTCGTTCCAGAAGCAATCATGATGGAATCGTTGGGTTTGATCAATTGAATGGCGGCTTCGGCAATTGCTTCTTTTTCTTTCACATTCAGCTTTTCCTTTTCACTAACGTGTCTGTCGTTGATATAAGGATTTTGAATGGTAGCGCCTCCATGCGTTCGAAATAATAAACCTTTATCTTCTAAAAGTTTTAGATCCTTTCTTATAGTTACGGCAGAGACTTCAAACAAATCACACAAATGAGCAACACTGACGTAAGTTTCTTTTTCTAGAAGTTCTAAAATGGCTTGATGACGTTTCACTTTTCTTTCGCTTTTGCACAAATATATGAGATAAGTAGCGAAATACTCATTAAGAGTAAATATCTAGAAAAAACAGATGCAAAAAGTTTCGTTTTATTATTATTTTAATCTTTTAACTTCGTTTTAATAATATTTTGTTACATTTGAATTATATTCGAAATTAAACGTAATGAATTCAGAACAATTATTTAATAGAGATCATCTTATAGATAAAGCAGAGCAAGTTGAAGAATGGGATAACATCATTATTGGGGGTGGATCCACTGGTCTTGGTATTGCTTTGGATAGTGCAACTAGAGGCTATAAAACACTTCTTCTTGAACAGTTGGATTATGCCAAAGGAACTTCAAGCCGAAGCACAAAGCTTGTTCATGGTGGCGTAAGGTATCTCGCACAAGCAAATATATCTTTGGTTAGAGAAGCTCTCAAAGAACGTGGACTATTAGAGCAAAATGCTCCGCATTTGGTCAAAAATCAAACCTTCTTAATTCCAAATTACACGTGGTGGGAAGGTCCTTATTATACTCTAGGTTTAAAGGCTTACGATTTTTTAGCTGGAGAATTAAGTTTAGGAAGCTCAAAACATATCAGCAAAAACGAAACTATTCGTAAGTTACCTACAATTAAGAAAGATAAGTTAAGAGGTAGTGTAAGTTACCAAGATGGACAATTTGACGATTCAAGGCTAGCTGTAAATATTGCACAAACTGCCATAGAAAAAGGAGGTGTGTTACTCAATTATTTTAAAGTCAAAAACTTAACAAAAGATGGTAGTGACAAAGTCTCCGGGGTTGTATCAATCGATCAAGAAACCGGAAAAGAATTCACTTTTAAAAGTAAAGCAGTTATCAATGCAACCGGGGTATTTGCAGATGATATTCTACAAATGGATAAACCTGGTTCTAAGAAAAGAATACAGCCAAGTCAAGGTGTACATCTAGTATTTGATAAAAAATTTCTGCCGAGTGAAGATGCTATCATGATCCCAAAAACAGATGATGGCAGGGTTCTATTTGCTGTGCCTTGGCACGATAAAGTCATTGTAGGAACAACTGATGTGATGGTAGACAATCACACCACCGAACCCAATGCTACAGAAAAGGAAGTAGATTTTATTTTGGAGACTTTCAATCGATTTATAGAAAAGAAGGCTACAAGAGATGATATCAAAAGTATTTACGCAGGTTTAAGACCACTCGCCGCTCCTGAAGATGAAACTGGAAAAACCAAAGAAATTTCCAGAGGGCATAAAATATTAGTATCAGATAGTGGATTAATCTCTATCACAGGTGGTAAGTGGACTACTTATCGAAAAATGGCAGAAGACACTTTAAATAAAGTCATTAGCCTAGGGTATTTACCAAAAAAAGAATGTGTAACAGAACATCTTTTTATCCACGGAGCCATGAAGACTGAAGAAAGAGATAATCATCTTTATGTCTATGGAAGCGATCAAGAACACCTTCAGAAATTAATAGAAAAAGAAAAGAGTTTAGGCGAAAAAATTCACGCAGATTTAAACTACCTAAACGTCGAAGTTCTTTGGGCAGCGCGCCACGAAATGGCTAGAACTGTTGAAGATGTTTTGGCAAGACGAGTTCGCGTGCTCTTTCTAGATGCTAAGCGCTCTATTGAAATGGCTCCTAAAGTTGCTGAAATTCTTGCCAAAGAACTCAGCAAAGATCAGCAATGGATTGATAAACAAATTCAAGACTACACAACCCTAGCAAAAGGATATATCATCTAAAGACTGATAAAATTTTTAAACCAACCTCAACCAATAACTTAAAACACTAAGCATGGAAAAGTACATTTTGGCCTTAGACCAAGGTACCACAAGTTCAAGAGCTATTTTATTCAACAGAAGAGGAGAAATACACTCCGTTGCTCAGCAGGAATTTGCACAGCATTATCCAAAACCAGGGTGGGTTGAGCACGATCCTGCCGAAATATGGTCTAAACAAGCAGGTGTAGCCGCCGAAGCCACAACCAAAAAAGGATTAAACGGGAAGAATATAGCTGCCATCGGAATCACCAACCAAAGAGAAACTGTAGTAGTGTGGGACAAACATACAGGGCAACCTGTTTACAATGCCATCGTATGGCAGGACAAAAGAACCTCAGATTACTGTGATCAATTGAAAGCCGAAGGCAAAGAAAAAATGATTCAGGAGAAAACGGGACTCGTCATCGATTCTTATTTTTCAGGTACCAAAGTCAAATGGATATTAGAAAATGTAGAAGGCGCCAGAGAAAAAGCAAATGCTGGAGATCTTGTGCTGGGAACCATCGACACCTGGCTGATTTGGAATTTCACAAAAGGTGAACTTCATGTCACCGACGTTACTAATGCTTCACGAACCATGCTCTTCAATATCCATACGCTAGATTGGGATGATGAGTTGCTGGAATTGTTTGATATTCCTAAAAGCATGTTGCCAGAAGTAAAAGATTCTAGCGAAGTTTATGGTCATACCAAAACCACAATATTTGCATCCAAAGTCCCTATTGCAGGAATTGGAGGTGATCAAATGGCGGCTTTGTTTGGTCAAATGTGTACCAAAAAAGGCATGGTAAAAAGCACCTACGGAACAGGTTGTTTCATGTTGATGAATATTGGCGAAAAACCCATACTCTCCAACAATAAACTATTAACGACTGTAGCCTGGCGCATCAATGGTAAAACCAATTACGCTTTGGAAGGCAGTATATTCATAGGTGGAGCTGTTGTGCAGTGGCTTAGAGATGGTATTGGCCTCATAAGGCGATCTAGCGATGTTGAATATGTAGCTAACTCGGTTGAATCTTCGGAAGGGGTCTATTTTATCCCGGCTTTTGCGGGACTTGGAGCGCCTTACTGGGATCAAAACGCAAGAGGTAGCATGTTTGGCATTACCCAAGGTACAACCGATGCGCATATTGCAAGAGCCTCTTTGGATGCCATTGCATATCAAACCATGGATATTTTGAAAGCTATGCAATCCGATTCCGAAATCGATATAGAAGAACTCCGGGTCGATGGTGGTGCCAGCGTTAACGATATGCTAATGCAATTTCAATCGGATGTTCTAAATACAACAACTATAAGACCGAAAACGATTGAGACCACCGCACTTGGTGCCGCTTATTTAGCAGGTTTAGCCGTTGGGTTCTGGAAAAGTATTGAAGAGATTCAAAACATTTGGGAAGAGGATGTGAAGTTTTATCCTACAAAAGATCAGGAAAGCATTAAAGAGGGCATTCAAGGATGGTACAGGGCTATTGATGCATTACAGTACTGGAGTAAATCTAAAAACCAATAATTATGAGTCCATTTGTAGCAGAAATATTAGGTACAGCTTTGCTTATTCTCCTCGGAGGAGGAGTTGTCGCAAGCAGTGTTTTGAAGGATACCAAAAGTAGTGGCTCTGGCTGGATGGTCATCACCACGGGTTGGGCATTTGCTGTTTTTGTTGGCGTTTTCGTCTCTGCACCATACAGTGGAGCGCACATTAATCCTGCGGTAACCTTAGCATTAGCGCTAGAAGGAAGCTTTTCCTGGCAGGAAGTCCCTGTTTATTTTCTAGCTCAGGTGATTGGAGCCATGATTGGTTCTGGGACTGTTTATTTACTTTTTAAAGATCACTTCGATGCTACAAATAATCCTGAAGGGAAGCGCGCCATTTTTTGCACAGATCCTGCAATTCCAAATACATTCAGAAACCTGATGAGTGAAGTTATAGGAACATTCGTTCTTATTATTGCTGTCTTTTTTATCACAGGTGCGGAAATTCAAAGTGAAGAAGGCGTCCCAGTTGGTCTTGGTGCAATCGGTGCACTTCCCATTGCTTTTGTAGTTTGGGGGATTGGTCTTTCTTTAGGAGGATTAACAGGATACGCCATCAATCCTGCTCGGGATTTAGGACCACGAATTATGCATTTTCTTTTACCTATTAATGGTAAAACACACAGTAACTGGTCGTATAGCTGGATTCCTATCCTTGGACCATTTCTAGGTGCAACCCTTGCCACTTTTCTTCATTTAATACTTAGCTAAAATCTATTCTTATGCTTTATAAAATCAGAATATCAGGTCTGATTCTATTCCTGTGCACTTCTACTTTTATGTTTGGACAAGGGGATTATCAACCAATACCAGACCTACTTCCGGAAGACAGTTTACAAACTAAAAAAACCTACCGTCCTTTTGAATTCAACCTTACTGTGAAAAATATGCACTTGTGGCGCGGATATCGAGTGACCGATGAAGCTATGACCGCAGCCAATGTGTATTATGTTTCCAAGGATGGAAATTTTAAAGCTGGTCTTTGGGGTGGCGTAGGTTTTGCTGGTAACTACACAGAGTTTGACTATTATATATCATACGATTTTAAAAACTGGAGCTTTGCCATCTGGGATATCAACAACTATACAGATTTCCCGGAGGCTGAAATTTTCAATTACGACAGAAGTGAAACATCGCATTTTATTGATGTCTCTGTGACTTATGCTTTTAAAGAATTTCCATTGCAAACTTCATGGAGCACCATCGTTCAAGGAAGAGACACTTATATAACCTCCAGCGGAGATTTGAGGAATGCCTTCACCAATTATGTAGAGGCTTCATACGTTCTTGCAAGTGGAAGAGACTGGAATCTCGGACTCTATGTTGGAGCTGCCTTTTCTTTCAAGAGTGAGACTCATTTTTATGGAGATAGGCCAGGCTTCAATAATTTCGGAGCTACCTATTCCAAAACCTTAAAGGTATTTGACAAGTACGAAATTCCAGTTTCTGCCACAGCCATGTGGAATAACCTCCAAGATTATGGCGCTTTACAGGTGGCGATTAATTTGTTTTAAAATTTCTTCTGATTTTGAGTTTCGATAAATTGAAATGTAGAACAAGTTAACTTGAAACCAAAAGTTCACCTCAACCTCTCGCTTTATATAAAGACCCAACTGAAAGCTTTACGATAGATGTTTAAAAATTAAAACTTAAATGTATTTATGTTTCTAAAACACAAAAGCCCTTTCAAATTGAAAAGGGCTTTGTAAATACTATTCTATACTAATTACTTCAGCTCAACCACCAAATCGTCTGCATAGACCATAATTCCTGGTTTCAACTCTATATTACTGACTTCCCCTTCAGCATTGGCAGTAACCGTCGTTTCCATTTTCATGGCCTCGATAATAAATAAAGGCTGGTTTTTCTTGACCTTGTCTCCTTTCTTCACTAGAATATCCGTTAAAGAACCTTGAAGCGGCGCTCCAATCTGCTTCTCATCGGACTTATCTGCTTTTTTATGAGAGACTTTTTCAACTTTTACGCCTTCATTTCTCACCTGAATATTTCGGGTCTGTCCGTTTACTTTAAAGAAAACCGTAGCCATTCCATCCTCATCGGTTCTACCAACGGAAACCAATGTAATCAATAGAGTTTTTCCTCTATCAAGTTCTACAACAATTTCTTCACCAGGATCCATACCGTAGAAAAAATTCTTAGTAGGGATATTGAAAACACTTCCGTATTTTAAGTGATGGTTGTAAGCGTCAGTGAATACTTTTGGATACAATTTATACGATAAGAAATCGGTAAATTCCAAGACTCTATCCATGTCCTCAGAAAACATATTTTGAAATTCTTTAAATTCCTTTTCAAAATCAACAGGTTCCAAATGTGCATTGGGTCTGTCTGTGTAAGGCTTTTCTCCTTTCAAAATGATCTTCTGTATTTTCTCCGGGAAACCTCCAACGGGCTGCCCCAAATCGCCTTTGAAGAAACTCACCACAGATTGTGGGAAAGATAAGTTTTCACCGTCTTTCAAAACATCTTCAATGCTTAAATTATTACTTACAAGATACTGTGCCATATCACCAACAACCTTGGAACTTGGTGTTACCTTAATAATATCACCAAAAAGTTCATTCACTTTAGCATACATATCTGTGATCTCATGAAACCTATCAGCTAGACCCAATGATTCTGCCTGTGGCTTTAAGTTAGAATATTGTCCTCCTGGAATTTCATGTTTGTAAACCTCTCCTGTTCCAGACTTCAGACCAGACTCAAACGGATAATAGTAGGTTCTCACCTGTTCCCAATAAATGGAATATTCGTTCAGCTTTTCAATATCTAGTTTATTTTCTCTTGGATGGTATTTTAAAATCTCAACCAGAGAATTGAAATTGGGTTGAGACGTCAATCCAGACAATCCACCAAGGGCGACATCAACAACATCTACTCCAGCTTCTATCGCATGTAGGTAAGTTGACGCTTGCATTGACGAAGTGTCGTGGGTGTGCAAGTGAATAGGAATCTTAACTTCAGACTTTAAGGCAGACACCAATTCTTTGGCTGCATTTGGCTTTAGCAAACCAGCCATATCTTTGATAGCCAAAATATGAGCTCCAGCATTTTCCAGATCTTTAGCTAACTGAGTATAATATTTTAAGGTGTATTTGGTTCGGTTAGGATCCATTATATCTCCGGTGTAACACATGGAAGCCTCAGCCAAACCACCGGTATTCTTTCTTACATATTCTATGCAAGGTGCAATAGATTTCATCCAGTTTTGAGAATCAAAAATTCTAAAAATATCGATACCACTATTCCAAGATTCAGTAACAAAACGTTCGATTAAATTATCTGGATAGGCCGTATACCCCACTCCATTAGAGCCTCTTAGAAGCATTTGTAGCAAAATATTTGGCATGGCTTTTCTCAACAGTTTGAGTCGTTCCCATGGGTTTTCTTTCAAAAATCGCATGCAAACGTCGAATGTAGCTCCACCCCACACTTCCATACTGAAAACCTCAGGATGAGATTTAGCAAAATTTTCTGCGACTTTCTGCATATCATACGTCCTCATTCTTGTAGCCAGCAGACTCTGGTGCCCGTCGCGCATCGTCGTATCGGTGAAATGAATTTTCTTTTCATTCGTCAACCATTTCGAAAATTCTTCTGGCCCCAATTCTGTCAGCAGGTCTTTCGTTCCTTTTTGGTAAGGCGTTTGAGCTGAAACTTTAGGAACTTCAGGCTTTAAGAATTTCGGATTCTTGATAGTATTTTTTACATCTGGATTTCCATTTACGGTCACATCTCCAAGGAAGTTAACCATTTTGGTTGCACGGTTTCTTGGTTCTTTGATATCAAAAAGCTCAGGTGTATTTTTAATATAATTTACTGTCACCCGACCTTCTCGAAAGGTAGCATCCTTTAGGATATTATCGAGAAAGGCCATGTTGGTTTTAACGCCACGCACCCTAAATTCTGCCAAAGCACGACGCATTTTTTTACACGCATCATCCAATGTTCTGCTACTGGCAGAAACCTTCACGAGCATAGAATCAAAAAACGGGGAAATCTTCACTCCCTGGTAAACGCTACCCGCATCGAGACGTATTCCAAACCCTGAAGCACTTCTGTAAGTCGTTATGATTCCGTAGTCTGGTTTAAAATCATTTTTGGGGTCTTCGGTAGTAATTCTACATTGTACAGCATATCCATTTACTGACACTGATTCTTGGTTTGGAAGTTTTATTTCTTCATCTGATAGCTTAAAATTATCCGCTATGTAAAGTTGGGTTTTTATTAGATCAATCCCCGTCACTACTTCGGTCACGGTATGCTCTACCTGCACTCGAGGATTCACTTCAATAAAATAAATACTGCCATCATCGTCCACAAGAAATTCAACAGTACCGATGTTATTATAGTTTACTGCCTTACATATTTTGACAGCATACTTATAAAGGTTATTTTTTACCGTTTCATCTAAATCTTTAGATGGTGCAAATTCAATCACTTTTTGATAGCGGCGTTGCACCGAGCAATCCCTTTCAAAAAGGTGAAGAATATTTCCATGATTGTCGGCGACAATTTGGATTTCAATATGCTTGGGGTTTTCTATAAATTTTTCAAGAAAAACGGTTTCATCTCCAAAGGCATTTTTGGCTTCTCGCCTAGATTCGCTGTAAGCATTCTCCAACTCGTCCATGCTTCTAAGCACTCGCATTCCACGACCACCACCGCCAGATGCTGCTTTTAGCATGAGTGGAAAACCTATCCTCTCAGCTTCTTTTGTAGCAATCTCCAAAGAGGTTAAGTCCTCTTTATTACTTTCTATAATTGGAACATCATTGGCAATAGCCACTTTTTTCGCAGTCACTTTATCTCCCAAAGATTTTAAAACATCGACTTTAGGACCTACAAAAACTATATCATTATCTGCACAAGCTTGAGCAAATTTTGCATTTTCGGAAAGAAAACCATAACCCGGATGTATTGCATCCACACCGTTTTCTTTGGCTACACGGATGATTTCATCGATGTCCAAATAAGGTTTTAAGGGCTCCTTATCATCACCAACCTGGTAAGATTCGTCTGCTTTATATCTATGTAAAGAATATCGGTCTTCGTAAGTGTAAATACCAACAGTTCTTATACCTATTTCTGTACAAGCTCGGAAAATCCTGATAGCGATTTCTCCTCTATTGGCAACTAAAACTTTTTTGATGTTCATTATAATTGAGTTTATTTTGAATTAAATGTGGTAGGCTTTAAAGTTATTAAATAATTTAGTCAATTCGTAAATTTGAATTGTTTTTAAAGCTTATTAAAAATAGATCTTAAAACAAATATGGATATACTACTCAAAACCCTAAAAGGCGAAATCCGCACTTTAAAAAATTTAATGAAAAAGAAAAAAGTGAATCTCCTCCTTTTTTATAATACGTATTGTATGGGCTGTACTGGAAGGGCTATTCCGTTTGCGTATGAGTTGACCAAGGATTTCCCTGAGGTAAATTTAATTGTCATACACACCAATTTTGGAAATCAAACTTTTTCTGAAAATGAAATTCTCGATATTTTCACTACTAAAACCTCTCCTTTCAATATTTACATAGATCCAAATGCAGAAACTTACAATCACTTTCAGTGTGAGGGCACTCCTCATTGGATTGTTTTGGATCAAGAATTACAAATCTTTAGAAGTATTTTTGGCTCTCAAAATCAAGCTCAGCAAAGGCTATGGTATGCCTTAGAATCTTTAAAAAATTAAGATATAATTTAGTTTTAAATTTAATCCTAAAATTCTGAATTCTTAAGCTTTAAAATTTTCTCACCGCTATTTTTCTTATTAAAAAATTACAAACCCTCGGCATCATATTTATTCAATTAGAAGTAATTACCAATTACAAAGTGTTGAAAATTAATATTTTATTCTAGAATTAATCTTTTATTTTAAAATTTATCATCAGACAAGGGATTTTAATTTATTTTGAATTGATTAACATGTAATTAATCCAAAACGTTTGCTTTAAAGATATTTATTCATAATTTCGTTTTAAAATTAAATTATTATCAAGGCAAAAATTAATTCAATATTATTATTTTCCACTATCGCATTTTGGAGTTGCACAAATATGTCTAATAAAGATTTCTTATTCAAAGAAGTTCCCTTAGAGAAAAGCAATGTTGATTTTGAAAATATGGTTACTGAAGATGCTGAGCACAGTATCATCAACTATATTTATTACTACAATGGAGGTGGGGTCGCCACTGGTGATGTAAATGGCAATGGATTACCGGATTTATTTTTTGTTGCTAACACAGGGGAAAATAAGCTTTACCTCAACAAGGGAAATCTAGAGTTTGAAGATGTTTCCGAGCAGGCTAACATTAAAGGTAACTCAAGCTGGAATACAGGCGTAACCATGGTAGACATCAACAATGATGGCTTACTCGACATTTATGTTTGTGCAGTTTCAGGATTACTTGACTTTGCTGGACATAATGAGCTTTTCATCAATAATGGCGATGGCACTTTTACAGAAGATTCCAAATCCTATGGATTGGATTTTAAAGGTTATTCCACACAAGCTTACTTTTTCGATTACGACAAGGATGGGGATTTGGATGCTTATATCGTGAATCATGCTGTGCACACAAATTTGTCACATGGCAAAGCAGAATTAAGAAATGAGAGAGTGCCGAATGTTGGTGATGTTTTACTAAGGAACGACAATGGCAAATTTGTTGACGTAAGCGAATCTGCCAATATTTTTGGAGGGATTAATGGTTATGGATTAAGCGCAAGCATTGCTGATTTTAATAATGATGGCTGGGACGATATTTATGTGTGCAATGATTTTCATGAAGATGACTACTACTACATCAATAATCAAGATGGGACATTCACAGAAAGTCTCGATAAAGCTTTTACGACCATCAGTAGATTTTCTATGGGAAGTGATGCTACCGATATTAACGGCAATGGTTATCAGGATTTAATGACTTTGGACATGCTCCCAAAAGAAGAGCGATTATTAAAAGAAACCGAAGGTGATGATGCAATGTTCAACATGCAGGCACATCTCAAAAAATTAGGCTACAAAGATCAGTTTTCAAGAAATATGCTTCAATTCAATCAAAATGGAGATTATTTCATAGAGACTGCTCTACTCCATGAAGTCGCTGATACTGATTGGAGCTGGGCCCCTTTGTTTGCAGATTTCAACAATGATACACATCAGGATTTATTTATTTCAAACGGCATTTTACGAAGACCAAATAGTTTGGATTTTAAAAAATATGTCTCAAGTGCTTTTAAAGGAAGAAATGAAGACGAAGGCTTGAAGTGGCTTTACAATTCTATTGATAAAATGCCGAGCGGTATTGTAGCCAATGAGATTTTTGAAGGTAATTCTAAAACTTTCAAAAATCGAACTGGAAACTGGATCAAAAATCAACCACAGCTTTCCAATGGTGCCATTTATGTAGATCTAGACCTGGATGGCGACTTAGACTTGGTCACAAACAATTTTAACCAGAAAGCCTCTATTCTTGAAAACACGACTGATAAAAACGCAAATTACCTCAATTTAAAATTGAATTATACCTCAGGAAATAAAGAAGCAATTGGTGCTAAAGCCATGGTTTATAGTAATGGTAAAACTCAACTCAAGCAGTTATTTAAATCGAGAGGTTTTTTATCCTCAATTGAAGCTAAATTGTATTTTGGACTTGGTAAAACTATGGTAGTTGACTCTGTAAAAGTCATCTGGCCAAATAATGAATATCAGACACTTATAAAACCTGAATTAAATACAACACTAAAGGTTGACTACCAGGAAAGTGGAAAGTTCTATGAGTATTCTAAAGTCGAAGAAAAAAATGACATTTTTAAAAAAGTAGATCTTATAAATTTCACCCACAAAGAAGATAATTATAATGATTTTGCCGAAGAAAAACTCATTCCTTACAAAGTATCTACACTAGGACCTGCTATTACCGTAGGCGATGTTGATAATAATGGCTTTGAGGATGTTTTCATTGGAAACGCTTCAGGAAGACCTGCTCAACTATTTCTAAATAACGGCATGAATTTCGAAAACTCAGATCAGCCCGTATTTTTAAAAGATACTAATTTTGAAGATAATTCTGCCATATTTGTTGATGTAGATAATGACGGAGATTTAGATTTATATGTAGCCTCAGGCGCTAATGAGGACTCTAAGTTTAAAGAAGATCGTTTGTATTTAAATGATAACGGCAGCTTTACAAAGTCGGCAGGTCATATCCCAAATGATTCTTCTATTACTTCAACAATAATTGCTTATGATTATGATGGCGATGGTGATCAAGACTTATTTGTTGGAAACTATTCTCAATTGGGAAATTTTGGTGAAATGGTAGATTCTTACATCCTAATTAATGATGGGACAGGGCATTTCATTAAAGATCAGAATTTCAACCTAAAATCCAAAGTGACAGACGCTAAATGGCATGATGTAAATGGGGACGAAATTAAAGACCTGATTATCACTACTGAATGGGACCGTCCTTACATCTTCATAAATAACGGAGGTAAGCTTAAAGAAATGGAGCTCCCTAATAAGCTGAACGGCTTATGGCAAACAGTAACAATTTATGATATCAATAGCGACGGGAATGAAGATATTTTGCTTGGCAACTGGGGACTAAATACAAAGTTTAATCTCAATTTTGATGGCCCTTTAATAATGTATCACTCAGACTTTGACAAGAATGGAGTAGATGAGGTTGTTTTAGCTTACAATAGCAACGGTGAATATTATCCTTTAAATACTAAGGATGAGCTTGCTTCTCAAATGAACATAATGAGCAAAAGGTTTCTAGATCATAAAAGTATGGCTGGAAAAAACATCGAGGAAGTTATGACTAGTGGGTCATTAAAAGAAGCAGAAAAATATAAAGTTGAAACCCTGGCTTCTGGTTATCTATTAAATAAAAATGGAAAGTATGATGAATTTATTCCTTTTTCGAATGACTTTCAACTAGCGCCTATAACAAGCTTTTCTATATTAGGACTTAATGATGAAGATCAGCTATTGGTTGGAGGCAATTCCTTAAAAGTTAACACTTATCATGGTGCTTATACAGCATTAAAAGGTCTTTTGGTGAAAGATATAGACAACTACAAATTTATTTCTGATTTAGGGATGGAACCATTCAACGACCAAATAAAAGAAATTAAAAATCTGAAAATGAAGAATTCTAAATTACTAATTGTAGTGCCTAATAATAGTAGTATAGAATGTTATTTATATAAATAAAAATGAGGATAAAACTCTTTAGCCTTTTTTTGATAATAAATTGCTTTCTTACTTCTTGTGAGAAGGAAAGCAAAGCTATTGTTATTCAAAGAAAGGATTATCACGATGCAGTTGATAAGCTTACAGAAATAATGGTGCACGATATATTTTCACCACCAGTAGCTAGTAGGCTGTATGTATATCCGAATATTGCAGCTTATGAAACTCTCAATCAAAATAGTGAAGACTACATATCACTTGCTTCACAATTGAATGGCTTAGAAACTCTTACTCACTCACCTGAAACAGACAAGGTAAATTTAAAGCTTGCAGCTTTAATTGCTCATTTAAATGTTTCTAAAGAATTAGTTTTTTCCAAAGAAATGATGACTGTCTACAGAGATAGTCTTTACAACACCTGGAAAGACAGAAACTCAAATGAGTTTGAGATTGCCAAGAATTATGGTTTAGAAATTTCAGATCAGATTATCGCTTGGATGAATAAAGATGGATATAGTGAAACGCGAACAATGTCTGATTATAATATTTATTCAGATGATCCTTCGGTATGGCAACCTACTCCACCTGCTTATATGAAAGGGATTGAACCACATTGGAATAAATTAAGGCCCTTTGTATTGGACTCTGCTTCTCAATTTAAACCTAAGAAGCATCCACAGTTTTCATTGGAACCGGATAGTCAATTTCATAATGAACTCATGGCTGTTTATAAAGTGAATAATGAAATCAGAGAAAAAGGAAATGATAGCGAAGAAATTGCTATTGCTCGTTTTTGGGATTGTAATCCCTTTGTTTCCGTTAATAAAGGTCACTTCATGTTTGCCGAAAAAAAAATAACACCTGGAGCTATTGGATTGGCATTTGTAAAATCGCGAATGAAATTACTGACGCAGATTTTGAAAAAACAGTCTTTACTCAAACCAAAACTTCTATTGCGATTGCTGATGCATTTATAAGCTGTTGGGATGAAAAATACCGGAGTAATCTGGTAAGACCAGAAACGCTTATCAATAAATATATCGATCCCGAGTGGCTGCCAATATTACAAACACCTCCGTTCCCAGAATATACAAGTGGACATTCTGTAGTTTCTAATGCTTCTGCAGAAATTCTCACCTCAATTTATGGTAATGATTTTGAATTTTTAGACTCTACTGAATTGGCTTACGGCCTACCGTCCAGATCATTTAAGTCTTTCAGGGCTGCTGCAGACGAAGCCGTTATTAGTAGGTTTTATGGGGGGATCCATTATGAATCTGCCATTTATGAAGGGGAAAAGCAAGGGCAATTAGTAGGTGAGTTTATAGATAAAAATATTCAGTTCTTGAAGCCTAGAAAATAAGAATGCTGCTATATTTGGCTCCCAAAAACAATCTCAAAACAGATTGTTTTACACCCTAGAGTCATTATAATTTAATTTATGAAGTATTTCATTTTATCTATTTGTATCTTTTTTACTGTATCAATAGAAGCACAAAACCTAGCAGGAGCTCAAGTTTCTTTTGACTCCGACAGAGATAATGCTGGAATTGGTTTCAAAGGCGTATTTGGCCTTTCCAACTCATTATCATTCTCTCCAGACATCAATTACTTTTTTGGAAGTGCTAGTTTTGCAACGGTCAACACCGACTTACATCTGGACCTGGCTCAGGGGAATAATCTAAAATTCTATGGATTGGGTGGGTTGCACTTTGGAGCGCTCAGAAGCATAAGCAGTAGAAGTGGTTTTTTGGGATTCAACAGAGATGCAGATGTCAATTTGGGGGTGAATCTAGGACTTGGTGCTCAACTGTTTACCAAAGATAATTTTAGGTTATTTACTGAAGGAAAATACATAGTATCAGATTTGAATCGATTTGTACTTTCTATCGGTATGCTGTTCAATCTATGATTGATGAAATGATCAAAAAGTTAGTCAAGACCTGTTGTTTTAAAATGATTTTTCAATAGTTTTAGAGGTATAGGAATCTGATACATTCATAACTTCAAAATCCACAATCCCAATGACCAATTCTTCTTCTGTAATTACTTTTACTTTCCATTGTCCTTCCATCAAATTGCTTTTGTAAGTATAACCGCGGAAACCCCGTCCACGTCCACCAGCAATTTCAAAGTTTATGTCTTCTGTAACTTCCCAACTTTCGGTTTTTGGATTGTACCATTGCCAGCGGTGGGAAACTGATTTTGTTAAGTTGGTAGGAGCAAAAATTGAGGTGAAGACGTAAACAGGCTCCTCTGCTACTCGATGAAAGTTGATGTGGTGTGGACGCCAAAACACGTACCATTCATCCTTTTCGTAAATAACTGTATAATCACCGTTTCTTTTTTCGACATGGTGTGCCACCAATCCAGTTTCCATAGCAAGCGGCACAGGCGGAATGAGATTGAAATAATAAAACACATTGAATCCTATGTAAATAGACACGATTATGGCGATCATTTTTTTCAAATTGACCTCTGCTTTAATGCTTGGACTTGAGTTATAAATAAAAATTATAAGCGATAGAGTAATCACCAAACTCACCAATCCGGAAATAAAAAAAATAAAAGTATTCATCTCCTTTATAAACATTGGAATCATAAAAGCAAAAAACGTAAAGCTTATAAAAAAATAGACGCTAAATAGAAGGTACTTATTAGAGATGCGCTTCTTCAGCAGTTCATTAGCAAATAAAAGCAGAACCAATAAAATAAAGAAGGAAATGGTTTTTGACATGGACACACTTCTAAAGAAATAAATCACAAAAGCACTCGAAAGCCCTCCAAAAGAAAACTGTATAGCAAGAGGGATATATGCTGCATATTTTCCTAAAAATTGACTTATCCAATTTTCATCCTCCGCTATATTGTACAAATAGAGCATGAGGGATAAAGAAGTCATGTGAAGGCAAAGTACAGCTGTATCATAGGTGCGGTCTATTCGTCCAAGAGTTAAGGTGTCAAACACAAAGCCACCAATGAAAAACAGAATTGGAGTATACTTCTGATTATTGACCACAAATTTTCCGAAACCACTGTTTCTATACCTCGCTAAAGTTCTATTCATAACTGATTAAGAGGTGTCAAATGTAGAGTAATATAATTTGCGAAAATGTTTTTAAATTCTAGGGTTTAAAAGAATTGTTCATAAATTTATGTAGAATAAGAAATTGCATGAGCTATAATTATTAAATGTGGTCTTCCTAAAATTTAATTGATTAGACTTGACACTATTTTAAGTTAATTAAAGCTCAAGATAATTTTAAACTTAATATGATGAATTCATTTCAACAAAAACTACTTTCGAGGTACCCGACGTTGCGGAATAACAAAGAAATGTGTTACTCAGCTTTGGTAATTTCTGTATTGGTTTATTTTTTCTTGGCTGTATTCCAGCCCTTTGGAACGTATAATTTTCATCATACTTATAAATACGTAATATTATTAGCTTATCCTTTAATTGCTTTTACATTTTTCTTCTCTAGTGAGCTCATTGTAAAAAGGTTCTTTGACAATTGGAACTGGAAAAAGGAAGTTTATAAAAATATGTCTGCTCTTTTGATTTGTGCTTTTATCAGCTATCTATACCTCAACACAGTCATTCATCGAACGCCCTTCAATCTGACAGCGTTTTTATATTTAGTAGCGTTCACATTAGTAATTGGAATACCTATATGCGCTATTAATATTTTGGCTAAATATGTTTTTCTCAAAAACAATAATGTTTTATTTGAAAATTCAAGCCAAAACTTCACTATTGAAAATATTGAAAACCCACCACTTGTCATCATACCAGATGTAGGGGATTGCATAAAACTTTCACAAGAAAACTTTCTTTACGCAAAATCGGACGGCAACTATTCCTTTTTGCATTATTTTGACAAGGGAACAAATCAGCGGAAATTATTGAGATTGTCTTTGAAAAGTCTTGAAGAGCAAATTTGTGATGAAACAATCTTCAGATGCCACCGGTCTTATATTTTGAACGCCAATAAAATTCAAAATAAAACTGGAAATTCTCAAGGGTATAAACTGTCTTTAATTCAGGTTAAAGACAAAATCCCTGTGTCTAGAATTTACATTGAGAAGATAGATAAGCAGATGTTCTAGTTGCTCATCACAAATCCTTGTCATTAATCACAATATTCAACAGCATAAGATACTATAGTCGATTTTTGAATGAAAATCGTTTTAAGTATGAATCTCTACCTTTTTGGAATTAGGCATTTGAAGTTTAATTGCATTCTAATCTATGTTTTATTTTACCTCATATTACTAAACCCAAATTTTTGCTGGGCTCAAACCATTTCAGGTGATCAAAAATTATCAGGTAAATGGAACATAAATCTTCATCATAACGCGGTTGGGAATGCTCAATTTCTGATGGATTTTGAAACCAACCAAGATGAATTTGAAGCACATTCCAGAAAGAATGCAGATAGGGACATTCTTGGCTTTTGGACCTCTTTATTATCTAGGACTTTTACAAAAAACTTCAAAAATGGTAGTCTTTTGAGAATTGAAAACGGTAACTATCAATTGTTGAATGACACAATTTATTTGAAAGGGAAACTAATTTCAACTATTGGCAACCTCAATATAGATGGATTTGTAGTTGGAGATGAGTTACAATCTACTTTGAAATATGATAATGGTAATATAGCAGGAAATATTTCTGGAAACCGAATAATTCCAGATTTACCCCTAAGCAACTACAAAAACCTTTTTCATGATATCAAGGTGTTGACACAAAAACACATCTACAATAAAGACGTATTAAAAACCAAAGAATGGGAAGTTTTTACTGAAAAAATGAACTCTAGTGCTTCTAACTTTCAGGATGACTTGGATATGATTTTTGCTTTTTATTACCATTCGAGAAATTTACCATTTTCGCATTTTTCTTTGACTAAAACTCTGAAGCCAACCAAGAAATCAAACCCTACCAAACCTAAAAAAGGGTATTTAACTTTAAAGCAAAAAAATTCTGATACAGCTTATCTCAAAATCTTATCCTTCAATGGAACTTCTACGGAAGTTGATAGCATTTTCAAAATTATAAATGAAAGGGAGTATGGTCACTTAATTGTTGACTTGCGGAATAACTCCGGAGGGAATGTAGAAGCAGGAATCACTTTTGCAACAAATGTAATTGATAAGGTGAGTTATGGTGGTGTATTTTTAACTCAAAAATGGTTCAATAATCACTCAGGATTGCCCCAAATTGAAGACTATAACAAATTCGCTTTTTTCTCTGAAGCAAATAATGATTTGATTCTCGAAGGTATTCATAAAACAAAAGGATTATGCCTTAAAGTTATTCCTAAAGAGAAAACCTATAAAGGTCAACTTTATATTCTAGTTAATAAAAATACTGCAAGTACATGTGAACCCATTGTTTACGAACTTAAAAAGCAAGAAAGAGCCCTAATTATAGGAGAAACCACAGCTGGAGCAATGCTTAGTAGTGAAACTTTTGATTTAGATAGCGATTATAAAATAACTATCCCTACAGCTGATTATTACGCATCAGATGGATATAAAATTGATCAGAACGGTGTAAAACCAAATATCAAAACCAGTAGCGAAGATGCGCTACTAAAAGCTTTTGAAAAAATTGCTAATATAGAAGAATAATTAAACCACTCTTATGAAAAACGTCTCTCTTAAAAAAATCATCAGAATCGCAAAGTATTTAGCCATATTTTACTTATCCATTGGCATGATTGCACTCGCCATACCAAAACTGCTAGAAATGCAGTTTAGAGTTGATCACTACCAAGCTTTTATTCCTCTCGCAGAACTGCCAAAATCAACTCATATGTGGTCTTTTTTTGGCAGGTCCTATGTCTACAATCTTTTTATTGGGCTAACAGAATTATCCATTGGCATTCTCATCATATTTAAAAGAACTAGATTGATTGGCTTGTTGATTTCTTTAGGGGTGTGCTTAAATATTTTTATAATAAATATTCAATTTGATATGATTTATGAAGTTGTAAGGCACATTTCTATAGATTTATTCTTAACTCTAATTTTGCTCATTGAATACCGAAAGGATTTGTATCAATTCTTTATAGGATTGGGTGGTAAACTAAACGGAGAAGTTATTAAAGCAAATAGTGGAATTTGGAAAAAACTTCGCATTGCTTATGTGATCTTTTTTCCGGTAGCCTATTTCATATTCTCCTTCGTGGTGATATCCATGTTCGATTATAATCTTATTGGAAGCTATGAGATTAAAAATACTCAAATTGAAAACGGAAACATTACATTCGACAAAGGAAGCATCGGTACTACACCTATGCTTTTTTTTGAAAGAAATGATTTAGTTGTATTATCAGTCAATGATAGTATTCATTATGGGTGGTATGAAATAGAGGAGGAGCATCTTCGGATGAATTTTCGACCATCTAAAAATCATTAACTCGAATATATTGATGCGCAAATTAAAGACTATAAATTCATCACTGGCAAAATAAATGATAGCATCCCCATACAGATGGAAATTCACAGATTACCCATTGAAAAAGACTATTTGAATGGTATGTATATCGATTAAATCAAAAGAAAGGTTGTTTTAAAAAAAAGTCTATAATTTAGAGTGAATGAGAACAGGCTTATGCTTCGGGAGAACCGATAACGCACGCACCTCTAAAAATAAAAACCACTCCGTAAAGAAGTGGTTAAAAGTGGAGAATATCGGATTCGAACCGATGGCCTCCACGCTGCCAGCGTGGCGCTCTAGCCAACTGAGCTAATCCCCCTTGATTACAAAAATAAACAAAAATAAGAAGCACCATAATCATACCTCAACTATTTTCACGTTTGAACCCTTAGAATCCTCATCTGAAGCAATTTTTAATTAATTTTACCAACTAAACTTAACTACTTATCATGGATGATTTTTGGCTATATCTCAAACTGGGTTTTGATCATGTTTTAGACTGGAACGCTTATGACCATGTACTTTTTCTTACAGTTCTGGTGGCCTCATACTCTTTTAAGCAGAGCAAAAAAGTCATTTGGCTGGTCACACTTTTCACCATTGGTCATATCTTGTCTTTAGCGATTTCGGCTTATGATATTTTAAGGATTAACAGTGCAATTATTGAATTTTTGATCCCTGTGAGTATTATTTTTACAGGAATCTACAATATTTTTACCGCGGGAAAATCTACAGGAAAAAGCAAATTCGATCTTCTTTATGTCGTGACTTTTTTCTTTGGTTTGGTACATGGTTTTGGGTTTTCTACCTATTTCAATATGCTGGCAAAAAGCTCGGATAATTTATTTCTTATGCTGGTAGAGTTTGCTTTAGGAATTGAAATCGCTCAAATTCTAGTGGTTTTTGTGGTTCTACTTTTAAGTTTCATTGTTCAAACTATTTTTAGATTTTCAAAGAGGGACTGGATATTAGTTATTTCATCCATTGTTTTAGGGTTAACCTTACCCATACTTGTTGATAATTGGATTTTATAAACACTATAAAATCAATATATTAGAGTTTAAGTAAATTTAAGCAGCTTCTTAACGCTTGTAAAGAAGCATAAGTTTTAGATTTGTAATTATTTTCCAAATGACTACAAAGAAACAACTGAAATTTGATAAAGCATACTTGAGAATAGCTCGAGAGTGGGGGAAGTTATCTCATTGTAAGCGTAAACAAGTTGGAGCAATTATAGTAAAAGACCGAATGATCATTTCTGATGGCTTCAACGGTACCCCAACTGGATTTGATAATGCTTGCGAGGACGAGGAAGACATTACAAAATGGTATGTATTGCACGCAGAAGCAAACGCTATCCTGAAAGTGTCAGCTTCTACACAATCTTCCAAAAACTCAACCTTATATATCACGCTATCGCCTTGCAAAGAATGCAGCAAGCTGATTCATCAAGCTGGTATAATTCGGGTGGTTTATCAAAAAGCTTATAAAGATAACTCTGGTCTGGATTTTTTGGAAAAGGCTGGAGTACAACTAGAACATATACAAGATCTTGAAGAATGAATAGAGGAATGAAAATAATGCTACCCATACTTATTTGTGTAGTATTTGTAGGTGGGATATTACTTGGAGATGTATTGAATTTCCAGGACAATTCCCTTGCCAATTCTTCGTCAAAGCGACAAAAAATAAACCGGCTTATCAACTTTATCGACAAAGAGTATGTGGATGAAGTCAATACAGATAGTATTGTAGATATTACAGTCAATTCTATTCTAGAAAACCTAGATCCACATTCTGCTTACATCTCTAGTCAAGACTATGACTATGTTCAGGATAATATGCGTGGTGATTTTGTTGGAATCGGTATTAGTTTTTACACCATCAAGGACACCATTGCCGTTATAAGAACTTTGGAAAAAGGTCCTGGGGAAAAAGCTGGACTGGAAGCTGGCGATAGAATTTTATATGCAGATGCTGTGCCTTTGTTTGGTAACGAGATGAATAATGATTCACTCACAAAAATCCTGAAAGGCCCAGAAAACTCTAAGGTTAACTTAAAAGTAAAACGCCTCGGTGAAAACGACCTTCTCGATTTTGAAATCAATAGAGGTGTGGTTCCTTTAACGAGCGTCGATGCTGGATACATGGTAAACGATACTTTGGGTTATATAAAAATTAATCGCTTTGCTGAATCTACTTATTCTGAATTTAAAACTAAAATGAAGCAATTCGCCACCCCAGAAATGAAAAGCGTGATTCTGGACCTTAGAAGTAATGGAGGTGGATTTCTGAAACAGGCTACGCTGATTCTGGATGAATTTATCACCGATGGGAAATTGCTTTTATTTACCAAAAACAAAAACGGAGACCTGAAGGAAACATTTTCTACTGAACGTGGAGACTATGAAGACCAAAACCTGGTTGTTTTTATGGACGAAAAGTCCGCTTCGGCCAGTGAAATAGTTGCGGGTGCGATACAAGATAATGACAGAGGTACTATTGTAGGTCGGCGCTCGTTTGGCAAAGGTCTTGTCCAAAGGGAGATGAATCTTGGTGATGGCAGCGCTGTAAGGTTAACCGTAGCAAGATATTACACCCCTACAGGGCGTTCCATCCAGAGGCCTTACGAAAACGGGAATAGCGATGCCTATTATTCTAAGTACATGGAGCGATACTCCAATGGTGAACTCATGAGTAAGGACAGTATTACTACAGATGACTCTCTGAGGTACGAAACTCCAGAAGGCAAAGTTGTTTATGGTGGTGGTGGAATCATCCCAGATATTTTTGTGGCCAGAGATTCTTCTAAAGCTGTACAAGACATAAAATTCATGTATAATGGTGGAGTCATGGACAGGTTCATATTCGATTTGCTGGATGAAAACAGAAAGCTTTATAATTCACTTTCTAAAGATGACTTTTTAAAGAGAACGCTTATTACTGAAGAGGTTTTGGATCAATACACCCGGTATCTAGGAGACTACAATATGAATTACAATTTTGGTAGTACAAGTCATGTCTTAGAAAAGTATCTGAAAGCTACCATGGCGAGACAGTTGTTTGGAAGTGATCTTGCTGAAAAAATTTCTAACGAAAATGACTCCTACATCAATAGACTTCTAAAATCAAAATCAGAAAAAACCCAGGCGACAGATTAAAGGTGTATGAAGGATTTTGCTCAATTGGTAAAAACGATAGACAGTACAAACAAAACCAATAGAAAGGTGGAAGCCTTGAGTGAATACTTTCTGAAAGCTTCAGACTCTGATAAAGTCTGGACCATCGCAATTTTATCCCACAGACGACCTCCAAGACCTGTGAACAGCACTTTGATAAGAGGCTACGCTTCAGAATTGGCGGATATTCCTTTGTGGCTTTTTGAAGAATCCTATCACATTGTTGGCGACCTTGCGGAAACCATAGCTTTGGTAGTCCCGGAAAAAGTTAAAACCACCGAAAAGAGTTTGAGTCAATATCTCCAGGAAATACTTCGACTTAAACCAAAATCAGAAGAAGAGAAAAGGGAATACCTTATAGAGAATTGGAGCCAACTCACTTATTACGAGCGTTTCGTATTTACCAAATTGATCACAGGAGGATTTAGAATTGGTGTGAGTCAGAAGTTGATGACCCGCGCACTTTCCAAGGCAACTGAAATCGATGAAGATATTTTGGCTTTCAAGCTCATGGGTAACTGGGATCCCAATAAAATCTCTTATTCTGAATTGATTTTGGAAGAGAATGAAGCGGATTATTTGTCCAAACCTTATCCTTTTTACCTGGCTTACGCTATTGAAGACGATGCTTCCGAACTTGGAAATCCAGCGGAGTGGATTGCAGAACACAAGTGGGATGGCATTCGCTCTCAACTCATTGTGAGGAAAAATCAGCTTTTTGTGTGGAGTCGTGGTGAAGAGTTGGTAACTGATAAGTATCCAGAATTTGAAGCTTTTACTGAAGTTTTGCCCAATGGTACCGTTCTCGATGGAGAGATTTTACCTTATCCCGGAGATGACATTGGGGATTTTAAAGATTTGCAAACCAGGATAGGTCGTAAAAATGTTAGCAAAGCGCTTCTGAAAAAGCTACCAGTCATTTTAAAGGCTTACGACATCCTAGAATATAATGGGGAAGACATTCGTTCGACCCCTTTTGAGAAGCGTCGGAAAATTCTAGATAAGCTTTTTGCTGAGTATTCTTCCAAAATAAAACCTTTTCACCTTTCAGAAACCATGAGGTTTTCATCCTGGGAAGAAATGGCTAGAGAGCGAAAGAAAGCAAGAGATATCAAGTCTGAAGGACTCATGATAAAGCGGGCGGATTCCTGTTACGGTGTTGGTCGTAAAAAAGGAGATTGGTGGAAATGGAAGTCAGATCCTTTTAGTATCGATGCGGTGCTAACTTACGCTATGCGTGGACACGGCAGACGAAGTAATTTGTTTACAGATTACACCTTTGCGCTTTGGAATGATGATAAGACAGAATTGGTCACTTTTGCCAAAGCCTACTCCGGGCTTACCGATAAGGAATTTAAGAAAGTGGATGCATGGATCAAAAAAAATACCATCGAACGCTTTGGGCCTGTGAGAAGTGTAGAACACGAACATGTTTTTGAGATCGCTTTTGAGGGCATCGCCGAATCCAAACGTCACAAAAGCGGAATCGCGACAAGATTCCCCAGGATATTACGCTGGAGGCAAGACAAAAAAATTGAAGACGCCAATACTTTGGAAGATTTGAAAGCGATGATTCCTTAGTGAATTAAGATGTGAGTTTGACTTATTACAAATACTTTCAGAATATAGAAGTGCAACGCATTCTAAATATAAAGATTGATATGAGGTCTCGACTGCGCTCGACCTGATAAAAACGTCTATACTAATGAAATGTACCCTCAAGCGCCATCGAGAGGCAAATATTTAAAACACTAATTATCTTTAATCTTTTTCCGATAGATATAGTCGTTCAGATGCCAGGAAAAGAAACCATAAATCCCGCCTCCTACTACAATAGAAATCATCAATTGAACAAAAAAATCTGTGTTGCTGATTTGCCCCCACTTATCCCAATAATTAATCACCAGGTTAACAGCAAATATTATAATTCCAAATCCAACCCCGTGTTTGATGATATATTTTGCTTTGCCCTGACTTTTGTTTTTCTCCCAATTGTCAACAAATTTTTTATCGGCTTCGTTCATAAATTTTTATTTGGATAAATATATTTTATCAATTTCAAGTTTAAACTCCTCTTTGTTTCCATTTCCAATCAGTATGGCTACTTCTCGGATGACATTGGCTTCAAAGTTGGGCAAATTTAAACTTCTCCCTCTATATCTAGGATAAAAGCTTGAAAGTTTTAATTGAACAGTTTCCCAATCTGAAGTCACTTCAAATTCTTGTATATAGGAATGAATCTCTCCTTCATTTTTCTTAATTCTAAACTGGTAAGTAGAGGGTTTACCTTTCACCTTGAGGTTGATATATGAGTACTTTTGAACGCCTGTTATATCGGTTTCATGCCTGACAGAAGCAAAACCTCCATTATTTTCCAAAGATATTTGTCCCTTAAATACCGCATTTCCTTCTTCATCAAGGTTTATTGAACTTTGAGACAGCCCGCCCATGACTCCATCATTCACAATTTGCCAGTCGTTAAGATCTTGACTTGAATTGAAGTTATAAATAGTAAAATCTTGTGCCATAGCTGTGGTTATTATAAAACAGAACATTAAAGTTTTCATAGTTATCCATTTTTTCATCTTTAAATTTACTTATTTTATATTGAAATTCAGATTTATGCCTCAACCACTTTCTAAAACTTATTTTGAAAATGAAAATGTAGTTTTTCTTGCAAAAGACTTGATAGGCAAACAATTAAGTACTTGTATTGATGGAGTTCTCACTTCTGGGGTCATCACTGAAACTGAAGCTTACGCTGGTCAAGGAGATAAAGCTTGTCACGCGCATCTTGGCAGATTCACCAAGCGCACAAAAGTAATGTACGAGTCTGGTGGAATTGCCTATGTTTACTTGTGTTATGGCATCCACCACCTCTTCAATATTGTTACAAATACTAAAGGAAATGCGGACGCGATTCTGGTAAGAGCTATTGAACCTACTCTTGGTATAGACATAATGCAAGAACGTCGTGGAAAATCTAAAGTGGATAAAACATTGACTTCCGGTCCTGGAAATATCTCAAAAGCTTTAGGGATTTCAAAAACTTATAATTCACTTAGCGTAACAAGTGAAAATATCTGGATTGAAGATATTGGGCATAACCCGTCAAATATTAAAGAAACAACGCGTATTGGTATAGACTATGCAGGAGAAGACGCGGCCTTGCCCTGGAGATTTTACGATAAAGATTCTAAATTTGTTTCAGTTAAATAAATACTTATGAAAATAAAACTCATCCTTGTAACTATTTTTACTTTTTTGCTAAGTAATACTATCTACAGCCAAAACAAATTATTTTTTAATAGAATACATTATTTTGAACATCAAGAATGTGAACATCCCATAGGTACAGTAATTTATGACAAAGTTTTTTTTGGTAACAACACAGATAACAGCTCCTTTTTAAATTTTAATAATTCGAAAAGTGAAGTTGTTTACGTAGACTTAACCAACTATGGAAGTTACACAGCATTCAATCAATTTGTGAAAAATAATTTTTTGGGAGCAAATAATATTATGATGGGCTTCAAAATGGGAGTTCCAAGCATTTCGGAATCCATAAAACAAGCGAGAAGTGGTTTCAAGCTTGATAAAGTGAAGGATACAACTGTAAATGATAAAAAGTTAAAACATATTCGGATTAAACCAAAAGATACTCTCGCTCATCGATATGAATCTTACAATATTCTTATCAATATCAATACATCAACTGAAAAACCACTATATACGTCCCCAACAGTTCATTTTTTGTTATTAGGTAGTTTAAAAGATTTAAAAGGAACTGTCGTAGAAACCTATTTTATCGACCTTCAGGGCTACAGGTTTTGCCGTGATGTCCTTTCAGGATTCGAAGTCACTAATAAGAGAGTTATTGTAAAATAAATCGATTGTTTTAGTATAAGACCAAACGAAAATCACAGGAAACTATTTTAGATAAATGCCCCAAATGTCAGAGTGGTTAATATGCCTAAAGAAAGATTAACCCTGAATATATTTTTTAGGAGTGGTCCCAAATTTCTTTTTGAAAGCGGATATAAAATGACTTGCAGTACTGTAACCAATACTCAGTCCTACCTCATTGACATTGTGCTGTCCTTTTTCTAATAGCTTTCTGGCGTAGTCCATTTTATAATCGAAGAGAAAAGAAAATACGGTATCGCCGTAAATTTCTTTAAAACCTTCTTTCAGTTTTTTAAGACTTAAACCCACCTCATCGGCAAGTGCCTGCAAAGTTGGAGGCTCTGTCATACGCTGAAGAATGATTGTTTTTGCCAGTTTTATTTTTTTCACATTATCCTCATCATCCAGAAACGGGCATTGTTCAATATCCGCTTCTGCAGGTCTGTTAAAGTAAAGTCCTATCAATTCATAAGCTTTCCCCTTAAGGTATATTTTCCTTACCGAAGGATGTAAATTGAAATTCAGTATTTGAGATAAAATGACTGCCATTGCAGGAGTAACAACTACTTCTTTATAAAACTTCTTGTCCCGATTATCTTCAGTTAAGAAATCAATATAGTTAGCTTCAGCTGAAAATAAAGTATGAAGTTTTTTGATAGAAATCAAAATAGACACCGACCAGGATTGTGAAGATGCTTCAAGATTAATCGGCAAATCCCTTTCAGGATTATAAAGTAATAATGAGCTATCCTCTTTTATATTTAAGGCATAACTTCCTTCATTGAAATTGAATTTGATCTCACCCTTCACGCAGAAATGAAACTGAATAAAATCAGCACTTATATTATGGGTGATGCATTCTTCATGTTCAGAATCATTTTTTACAGACAAGATGGATATCCCTTCTTCAATTTCAATAAATTGTTCCGAACCTCTAGCGATATTTTTTTCTGATGGTAGCATTGAATATTGTTATATTTTGTTTAGAACGGTTCTAATTAGTAAGGCTTCAATTGGTGATTATTGTTACAAAAATACCTAATTGAACTGATATTTATCACATTTAAGATAAAAATACGTCAAACGACAAAAAAGGAACTTTGAGCGTTATTTTTAATTATGCTTATGCTCTAATTTTGTAATCTATATTTTTTGGAATCAAAGAATGCATAAATACAACGTCTCTAAACATAAAAACTTCTACGTCATAGGTATCAGCTATCAGAAAGCCGATGCAGAGACTAGAGGTAAATTCAATTTAAATATTGACCAAAGAAAAGCTTTACTGGTTAAGGCCAAGTACATTGGGCTTACTTCTGTAGTAACTTCTTCCACTTGCAACAGGACAGAAATTTACGCTTTTGCAAATGACCATAACGTTCTCATAGATCTACTGTGCGAATTTAGTATTGGTGATCAAACAACATTCTCAGAAAGTGGTTATGTTTTAGAAAATGAAACTGCCATTAATCATATGTTTAGAGTTGGTGGTGGACTTGACAGTCAAATTCTTGGAGACTTTGAAATTATAAGCCAGATCAAATCTGCTTTCACATTATCCAAGAAGAAAGGAATGATCAATCATTTCATGGAAAGATTGGTCAATTCAGTAATTCAGGCGAGCCGTAGAATTAAGAATGAAACTAGAATTTCATCAGGCGCTACTTCTGTATCTTTCGCTTCAGTACAATATATTTTAGACCATATTCAAGATGTATCGGATAGAAAAATCTTATTGTTTGGTACTGGAAAAATAGGTAGAAATACTTGTGAGAATTTGGTGAAGCATACCAGCAATAAAAACATCACATTAATTAACAGAACAAAAGATAAAGCTGAGGAAATCGCAGGAAAGTTCAATTTAATCGTAAAAGATTTTTCCGAACTACAATCAGAGATTCGTTCTACAGATATACTTATTGTTGCTACTGGAGCTCAATCTCCAACCATTACTAAGGAATTGATTTATCCAAAAAAAGAACTTCTAATTCTTGACCTCTCTATCCCGAAAAATGTTGCTGAAGATGTTGAAGGCATGACTAATGTGAAGCTGCTTCACTTGGATTATTTATCAAAACTTACTGACGAAACTTTAGCTAAGAGAAAAGCTTTTATTCCTGATGCTGAAGTTATTATTGAAGACGTTAAAACTGAATTCAATGAGTGGTTGGACACTAGAAAATTTGCACCAACCATAAAAGCTTTGAAAGAAAAATTTAAAATCTTTCAGGATGAAGAATTAGATTATCAAAGCAAAAAAAACAATCAGTTTGATAAAGAGCAAGCTGAAATTATCAGTGACCGTGTCATACACAAGATAACTCGGAGTTTTGCAAGTCACTTAAGAAGCGCCAACGGCTCTACTGAAGACAGTATTGCATTACTCAAAAAGGTGTTTGAGTTGGAAACTGAATCCGAATAGTCTAAATTTCCCTTCCTAAATTAATTTTATATGTCAAAAACTATACGAATAGGAACTCGTGATAGTGAACTAGCCTTGTGGCAAGCTCATAAAGTAAAATCACTTCTTGAGCGTGAAGGTTACAATCCTGTTTTAAAACCTGTAAAATCGACTGGAGATCTCAATTTGGATCAACCGCTTTACGAGATGGGAATTACTGGGATTTTTACTAAAACACTAGATGTAGCGCTCATTAAAGGCGAAATTGATATTGCAGTGCATTCCATGAAAGACGTACCAACGGCTTTACCCAAAGGTGTTGTGGAAGCGGCAGTTCTTCCACGCGCCAATACAAGTGATATTTTTATTCACAAAGGCTTGGATGATTTTTCTTCAGAAAAAACTATTGCTACAGGAAGCTTAAGACGAAAAGCACAGTGGTTGAGCAAATATCCAAATCATGAAGTCGTCAACCTGAGGGGGAATGTAAATACACGTTTGCAAAAATTAGAAGATAATGATTGGTCAGGTGCCATTTTTGCAGCAGCTGGTCTCGAAAGAATAAATTTAAAGCCGGAAAATCACGTCGAATTGGATTGGATGATTCCAGCGCCGGCTCAAGGAGCAATGCTAGTGGTCACCATGGAGTCAAACCCCACTTGTAAAACGGCTTTAAAGCCTATAAATCATGCTGAGACGGCTTTGGCAGTGAAAGTTGAGCGTGAGTTCCTTAAAACACTGGAAGGCGGCTGTACAGCACCGATTGGTGCTTTAGCAACCCTTGAGAATAGTGTTTTGAACCTAAAAGCGGGATTATTTAGTCTGGATGGAAAAGAATGCTATGTAATTGAAGAATCTACGGATTTAGAGCAGGTAGAAGGCTTTGGGAAACGCTGTGCTGAACTTGTATTAAAACAGGGTGGTGACCGATTAATGAAAGAACTTCGCAAAGTGTTGTAATATGCCTTCTGTTCTTTCTACAAAACTACTTAGTCCCTCTCAAAAAAATTTGCTGCTAAATGCATACTTAAGTCTTACTGAATACAATGCAATACAAACTAAAGCATTGAAGATACCTGCTTCTATTTCAGAAGAAAAGTATCAGAATGTAATTGTTACAAGCCAAACTACAGTAGAAATCATCAAAGATTTTAAAATTGAGACTTGCTTTTGTGTGGGTGAGAAAACAGCTTTGAAATTGAAATCCTTAGGATTTAAAGTGGAGGTAATTGCTGAAAGTGGAATAGAATTAGGAAAAAAAATCATTCAGGACTATTCTGAGTTGTCCTTTACTTTTTTCGGAAGCAAAAAGCGGAGACCAGAACTTTCTTCAGCACTCAAAAAAGCAAACGTTTCTCTGGCAGAGGTTTTCGTTTACGATACTATTAAAATACCAAAAACATTTCAAAGAGATTTTGATGCAGTCTTGTGTTTTAGCCCGTCCGGAGTTGATAGCTTTTTTGAAGGAAATCGAGATACAAGAGCTAAAATTATTTGTATTGGGTCTACAACTGCTCAACAGGCAAAACTCTATTCTGAATCTGTTTTTGTCTCGACTAAAACTAGCGTAGAAAGTGTTATTGTAAAGACTGTAAAACTTTTAAAATAAAAAATCCCGCTGAATAGCGGGATTTAATTTAGTTTATAAAAGGAAGTTTACTCGAAATCAGCTTCACTAACATCTTTATTAAACATAACTTCTTCCATATTGAAATCTACAGTTTGTGGTCCTAAGTTTTGACTAAAAGTCATTGGAACCATCACGCCGTTTTTCTCAGCATAATCTAAATAAGAAACAGTTGAAGTCATTTTTTGACCCATTTGTTCTGCAGTAGTTTCAGTTGCCAGCTTAAGTCCTGTTTCAACGCTGTAGAATTCTCTTACATTATCAGTCAATTGAATAACATAAGCCTCCTCATCATTCACAGTTTCAATAGCCACAAGCTCTGCACCTTCATTGATGTTTAGCTCCGGGAACAATCCTGAAGTGACTTTTGTATCCTTGATTTGTTGCTCATTAAGATCAATTTTTTGACCTCTCATCATTAAATATCCACTATCTCCATTGAAAACTTGTTTACTAAGTGTATTGCCGTTCATAGCAACTTCTTCAGATTGTTTTCCTTCGGTAGTTGATTTTCTTGTTAAAGAAAGCGACATTCCCTGGAAACTTGCATTACCTTTCATGACCATAGAATTTAGCTTAGAAACAGCTTCTTTACCTCCTATAGCTTGAATGTAATCATTGTATACTGTTTCAACAGACACACCTTCTGGCAGAGGTTTTTTAAATTCAGGTTTATCAATTGGGTTCGCATATTTATCGAAATAGTTGATAGGATAGTCTAACCTGCCTAAGTTCTCAACAACTTCACTTCCTTTTCCTACGATAATTATTTTGGCATTATCGACCTTGAAGTATTTCTTAGCAACATTTTGAACATCCTCAACAGTTACATTGTTTATGTTTTCTAAATAAGAAGCATAAAAATCGTTTGGTAAATTATTGCGTTTAATATTAAGCGCGTAGTTTGCTATAGTTTGCGGACGCTCCAAGGCCATAACAAAATTTCCTACATATTTCGCTTTGGCATCTTTCAATGTTTCAGGGTCTACTGGTTCAGTTCGGATACGGTCTATTTCTTTTACAAATTCAACCACAGCGCTATCCGCTACTGCATTACGAACTTTCGCGCTTGCATTAAATCTGGAAACACCATAGCGGCTAGCGCCCAAACTAGAGTAAGCTCCATAAGTATAGCCTTTATCTTCCCGAAGATTTTTAAATAAATAACCTTCTCCACCTCCACCAAGAATATTGTTGGCCATCAATGCTGCAAAATAATCTTCATCACTTTGTTTTAAACTCACAGTGTTTGTAACTGAAATTTCAGATTGAGATGCATTTGGTAAATCAATAAAATTAATTTCCGTTGTTGGAGCGTTTTTAGTTAACTGAGGTTCTGGGGTTTCAGGTAAGTCTTGTTTTTCCCAACCTCCAAAATAAGTTTTAATTTGTTTTTTTGCTTCTTTTGGCTTGATGTCACCAACAACAACAATATAGGCATCGTTTGGAGCAAAGCGTACTCGATAAAAATCTTTAACGTCTTCAAAAGTAACATTGTTTACTGTTTCTTCAGTCAGGAACTCACCATATACATGGTCTTTTCCGTAGGCTAAAGCACTAACAACTCTGCTGGAAACTGAACTTAAATCTTTTTCCTGAGTCTTTAGATTTTCAATAAGCTTATCTTTTTCTTTTTGAAACTCTTCTTCAGTCAATAAGGGATTTATAGTTGCATCTGCCATCAATTCAACGATACGGTCAGCATACCTTTTCAATCCACTACCGAAACCTCCGCTAGAACCAAAATTGATATTTGCTCCTAAGAAGTCAACTTCTTCATTGAATTCATCTTTTGGAATTGTTGTGGTTCCATTCCCAAGCATGGCGGATAAAAGGCTAGCTACACCAGCTTTTTCACCTTCTTTGTAAGGTTTATTATCTATACTCAATTGGTATGATACACGTGGTAGTTTGTTATTTTCTACCACCATTATAGTGATACCATTTTTCAATTTGTATTCCTTTGGGTCTTCTAAGTTGATGCTTGGCTCAGGTCCTGCCTCCGGCATCTGAGACCTGTCTATTTGGGCGCTTGCTCCAAAAGTAATCAAAGCAACACCTATAAAAGCGACTAATTTTTGTTGTAATGTTTTCATCTTAATTATCATCTTTTTTTGGTAAGTACTCGATTTCAACTCTTTGGTTAGGGCTCAAATATTTTTTTGCCACATCTCTAATTTCTTCTCTTGTAATAGACTGATATAAATCTAGTTGATTGTTTATCAGGTTTACATCATCATATAACATATAATAAGTTGCTAAAGAGCTAGCAATACCAGCAACGCTTGAATTTGAACTTACAAATTGATTCTCAAACTGATTCAGAAGCTTTTGATAATCACGTTTTGAAATTAATTCGTTTTGAATTTTTGCAATCTCCTCATCCATTTCTTCTAGAAGAGTGTCCAAAGACACATCACCTTGAGGAAGTGCAAAAAGTGCGAAGATACTGTAATCAACCTGTCCTAGATTTACAGCTTGAACCTGTAGCGCTTGCTTCTGCTCATCAACTAATTTTTTGTAAAGCACTGAGCTCTTGCCACCACTTAAATAAGCAGAAATCATGTCTAATACAAACGCATCTCTAGTGGCCTGACCTGGAAGTCTATAAGCTGCGATAACAGCAGGGATCTGAATATTTGCATCATAAGCAGTGACTTTTTTAGTCTCTGTTATAGGTTCTTCTTCAGGAAAGTCTCTTACTACCTCTGGACGTGGTTTCACTTCTCCAAAGTAATCTTTCACCATTTTAATAGTTTCATCCTTATCGATATCACCGGCAACAACAAGCACAGCATTATTTGGACCATAATATTTATCGAAATAAGCACTAAACTCTTCCAATGTGGCGGCATCTAGATGCTCCATTTCACCAATGTTAGTATCTTTATAGGGGTGAGCTTCAAAAACGTTTTCGCCTATAACTTCCAATAATTTTCCATAAGGGGCATCATATCTTTGGCGCTTTTCCTCCTTAACAACTTCATTTTGAGTTTCAACTCCCTTTTCATCGATTACAGGATGAAGCATACGCTCAGACTCTAACCATAAACCTAATTCTAATTTATTAGAAGGGAAAATGTCGTAATAATAAGTACGATCCTGAGAGGTGTTGGCGTTAAAAGTACCACCGTTTGCAGGTATGATTTTCATAAACTCTCCACGAGCGATGTTTTCTGTACCTTCAAATAATAAATGTTCAAAAAAGTGAGCAAATCCTGTTCGATCGCGGGGACCATCTTTTCCTCCCACATCGTACATAACAGACGTAATTACAACAGGTGCCGTATTATCTTGATGCAAGATCACGTGCAAACCATTGTCCAAATCGTACTCTGTAAATTCTACCTTCTGGGCATTAGCCAGCGTGATAAAAAAAACAAAAACGGATAACATAATAGTTTTAGTCATTTTTAAATTGTTTTAGTTATAATTTATTAGTCTAAAAATAATTCATTTGTTACAATATTTAATAACCTAATTTATATTTTTGCATTCCTTAAGACATTATTAATGTTGATGGAAAATTCTTATCCGTCTTTAAATTTAATATATTAGCAAATAAAATTATCTCATGAGTCGATTTGTACTTTCTGTAAGATTTGGCATTGCCTTAGCTTCTTCATTAATAGCATACTTTTTGGTGTTATCCTTATTTGGATTTCACACCAATCCTTTTTTCAGTTTATTTAATGGAGTCATCACTGGTTTTGCCATTTATGAAGCTATTCGATACAAAAGAATTGAATTAAAATCAGAGTATAATTATGTAGAAGGGTTTCAGGCTGGAATAGTTACTGGATTCTTGGCTACAATAATATTTACGGTCTTCATGTCGGTCTACGTTACCGAAGTTGATCCAGACTTCATCAACAAAATTGCTGAAAACTTCTCAAAGTCTTATGATATTGGTGTTGGAGTTTTTGGTTTCACAGTATTACTTTCAGGATTTGCTACTGCTGTAGTCCTCACTCTTTCCTTTATGCAGCTCTTTAAACATAAATTGAAAGAGTAATTGATTTCAAAAAAAATATTTTATTGAAGTTATTTTTAAAATACTATATTTGCAAACTATTTAGTAAAAATTAAATAACTAAACACTATGTATGCAATTGTAGAGATAGCAGGGCAGCAATTTAAAGTTGCGAAAGACCAGAAAGTGTTTGTTCACCGTCTAAAAGAAGAAGAAGGTACTGATGTATCTTTTGATAGAGTTCTTTTACATGCAGATGGAGACAACATTACTCTAGGCGCCCCAGCTATAGATGGTGCAACTGTTAGCGCAAAAGTCGTTAAGCACCTGAAAGGAGACAAAGTCATTGTCTTTAAAAAGAAAAGAAGAAAAGGATACCGTAAGAAAAATGGCCATCGTCAATATCTTACTCAAATCCACATTGAAGATATTTCTGTTTCAGGAGGATCTTCAAAACCTGCTTCAGCTTCTAAGAAAAAAGAGGAAGCAAAAGAAGAGAAAAAAGTAGAGTGTAAAGAAACAGAAACTACAGACTTGAGCAAGCATACTGTTGCTGAGCTTAAGGAAATGGCTAAAGAAAAAGGCCTAGAGGGATATTCTGCTTTGAAAAAAGCCGAACTCATCGAATTATTAAGTAAGTAACATAATATAAAAACTAAACATCATGGCACATAAGAAAGGTGTTGGAAGTTCAAAGAACGGAAGAGAATCAGAATCAAAACGTCTTGGCGTGAAGATTTTTGGTGGACAAGCTGCAGTCGCTGGTAACATTATTGTGAGACAAAGAGGAACTGCTCACAAACCTGGAGACAACGTTTATGCAGGAAAAGATCATACATTACATGCTAAAGTTGATGGAACAGTACATTTTAAAAGAACTAAAGATGATAAATCTTTTGTCTATGTCACTCCATTTGAAGCTTAAGCAATAAACTTCTATTAAATACAAAGCCCATTGAAATTAATTTCAATGGGCTTTTTTATGTTTTAAATATTTCTGAGGACTAAGTAACACTTTTACTTTATTCCGTTTATCCGAAAAATATTTTAGTTTTCACTTGATTTATGTTTTAAAACCAAGCATTCCAAGGAATTCTTGAAAGCATAAGCAGCAAGGCAAGAGCATAAAAAATGGCTATGGTCCTAAATTTTTTATTGGAAGCTAATTTCTTTTTGTGTTTGCTATACCCTACGGTAATAAGTACTATTGTGATTATCATAGTTAAAGGATGCTCAACTAAGTAAAGTCTCAAAGTAGAGTCTCCCATAACTCCTTTCATCCCTACTTCAGAAAAAGCATTGAAATAAGGGCTTACAAAATAAAGAACAATACCAATAAGCAATTGTAAATGTGAAACAATAAGTGTAAAAAGTGATATCCTAAAGTCCTGAGGACCAAATGACTTTTTTCCAAGCGTTTTAATGATGGCGTTGAAAGTTGCTAATGTCAATATTAGCAGAACTAAATAAGCCCAATAAGAGTGAACAATCTGTATAACTTCGTACATAGTATTTTTATTTATTATTTACAAATAGAGCTTTAAGCTCTGTGGCATCTTCTGGTTTCATTTTACCTGCTAGGACTAAACTCAACTGCTTACGTCTCAGGGCAGCTTCATATCTATCTATTTCAAGCTTGGTTTGTGGCTCCAATTTTGGAACAGGAACAGGATTACCCATATCATCTACAGCTACAAAGGTATAGATAGCTTCGTTAGCTTTGGATCTCCTTCCGCTTTCTCTATCTTCTATCCAAACATCTATAAAAATTTCCATAGAGGTTTTAAAGTTTCTGGATACTTTGGCCTCCACAGTCACTACACTACCTAAAGGAATAGCTTTATTAAAAGCCACATGATTTACAGATGCTGTTACAACAATACGCCTGGAATGCCGTCTAGCCGCAATACTTGCAGCTCGATCCATTCTAGCCAAAAGCTCCCCACCAAAAAGATTATTGAGAGGGTTAGTTTCACTCGGTAAAACTAGATCTGTGAGTGTGGTTTTGGAATCTTCAGGGTACTTAACTTCCATGTAATATTTTTTGCAAATATAGGGTTTGTAGTGTTAACCCAAGCTTAAAGTTGCTTGACGAAAAGCCAGGCCTCTGGGTTTTCTAAAGCTTTTATTTTCCTCAATTGAGCCAGTGCTCTACCTCTGTCAACAAAGCTTGCAAAGGCAACTTGATGTAGACCGTATGAGTTTTTACCAATCATTGAAGCCTCGTAGCCTTTCTGTTTAAGAAGTTCTATTTTTTTGTAAGCATTGCTCTCAACTCTAAAAGCTCCAGCTACAACATGATACTTTGGTTTTACCGTTTCTATTTGAGTAGCATTCAAAGGAAGCTCGGTCAAGGTGTAGTTAAATTCAGCACTTTGAATACGTTCCTGCAAGAGTGATTCAGCTTTTTGAGATTCAGAATCATTATAGGAAATAACATAATTATTGTATTGATATAAACCCGCAAAGCCAGCTATACCAATAGCAATAATTCCTACAGCAGCATATTTGAGATAAGGCTTACGCTTAACTTGGCCAGTAACTTCCTTTTCAGGACTTAAGATCTTGACTTTATCATCAACAATAGTCTCCTCTATAATTTTTTCCTCAGGAATTCTATCGATTGTGAACTCACCTAAACCAAATGAATCCACGAAGAAGTTTACTTGATTATTCGGCTCAAAAGATAATTTATTCTCTTTATCAAGATTGAACCTTCCAAGCGCAGGAATTTCTATTGCTTTGTCTGCTTTTATAGCAGATTCAAAATCGTCTACGAACAGTTGGATTTTTTGTTTAGCACTTTCAAAATCCATAGATTCACCTTTGGCGATCGCCTCAGCTAAAAGTCCGTCATGATTTCGGATGGACTTATTGAAGGTGATTTTTCTTGTTGGAGGAGTAAATTTATGTAAATGAGAATAGTATTGGGAAGTGTTTTTTTGGATAATAAAGGCTCCAAAGTCAGGCACGATAACGCAATCATACCTGTATAATAACTGTTTAATATACTCTTCTACTCTCATAAAAACAAAGTTAATTTTTTTACTTACATAAGCAACAAGCTAACTCTATTTTGAAAAATTATTTCTAAAATTTGAATCTTATGCCTGAATATATTCCGAAGAAATAAGGCTGAAAGCTAGAATCCGTATCTTGAAAAGTATTTATTTGGTACAAGAATTTGGGTTCTAAATTTAAAGATAAAGTTTCAGAAAAATTATAATCCAGACCTAAACCCAAATTGGCACTAAAACTGAAAGAATTAAGGTTTTCTGCTTCACCAATGCTGGAAGAACGTCCTCCTTCCTCAAAGAATATTTCGTTGTTATTCAGTAAATAAGTGCTCGCTCCTCCAAGCACATGCAAGCCGATTTTTTTATCGATGATTGCATATTCAATTTCAACAGGAACCTCTACAAATCCCAATTCATGATTTAATGAACCAATAGAATTATATTCTGATGTTGAACTTAAGAAAGATGAATTTCCAGGATCACTCATTGTAGCATTTCTGCCTCCAACTCTTCTGTTTGTAGCAGAAACCAAAGTCACCTCTGTAAGAATATCATTTTTGATATTGGGATTATTAGAATTATCGGAACTAAAAGAAGACGAGGTTGTTGATAAAATAACATCCTGAGTATTATAACCCATTGCTACCTGATTAACTCCTGTTCTTATTTTGATCTTTTTGTTAATAGCGTAGGCTACATTAATCCCATATGAAACATTGGGATTGCTGGTTGTCTTTCCTTGAAGGCTGGCTTCTATAGGATTACCACCACTAAAGGAATTCATGAAAACCGGAGCTACATTTGGTGTTAGCTCCCAAGGCTTATAAATTTGTTTATCATCTTCAACTACCAAAAAAGGCTCTTCTTCTATAGCATCGAATAAGGATTTTTTCTCCACATTATCGCCTAAGGTCAAATCTTCTTTCAATTCATTGCTCAGAAGATTTGAAGCAATTCTTAAATTCTGTAGGTACTTTAGCTCAGCCTTAACCAGTTGATTCACGTATGACGATGAAATTCCAGTAACCTGAGGGTTTATAGCATCATCTCCTTCAGCATCAGCAAGCTTTGGAGATTCAATTACGGATTTGGGAACTTCAAGCTGAAAAGCCAAACTATTTTCTATATCATTTTCAAATGATGAAAGTGCAGTGCTTACGGAAGTAAATCTATACTGAGCTGGAGTAACTACTATTGAATTTAGATTCCTTTTAATTTCTGAATTTTCTTTTGATGAAACAGATGATTTAGTTTCTGCATTCTGAAAATAGAAAGCCCCAATAGAGCTAAAAATTAATAAAATCGCAGCTACAGATGCAACCTGCCACCAAAAGGCTGCAAATCGTTTTTTCTTTTTTCTCCCTGACAATTTTTCTTCGATGCCTTTCCAAACCTTTGGAGAAGGTGAAGTCTGAAGGTCATTTAAACCTTCCTGAAATAATCGCTCTATGGGTTTGGAAGATTTCATTTAATTATGATCAATTTTTCGGATATAGGCCTCATCAATATTGGACTCAGTAATTTTTCGACGTAAAATATCTTTTGCTCTGGAAAGATTTGATTTTGAAGTCCCTTCAGTAATCTGAAGTTTTAATGCGATTTCTTTATGAGAAAATCCGTCGAGTGTATAAAGGTTAAATACCATTCTATATCTATCCGGAAGGCTTTGGATACAGTCTAGAAGAAATTGTAAAGAATAGCTGTTATCTTCTACGTAGACATCTTCAGCTTTTAGGGCTTCTTCGTTTACCAGCTCAAATACCTTTTGTTTTCTGTAGCGCTGTAGACAGATATTAATAGTGATTCGCTTCAGCCAACCTTCAAAAGATCCTTTATGCTTAAACTGATGGATTTTTTCAAAAATTTTAATAAAAGCATCTTGCAAATTGTCTTCAGCTTCGGAATAATTTCTTGAATATTTTAAAGAAATACTAAAAAGCACATCAGCAAAAATATCGTACAAAAGCTTCTGAGAAGCTATGTCATTCTTTTTACAGCGCTTTATTAGATTCTTTAATTCCATTTAGTCTTTTATCACGATCACATCTTTATCAAGATAAGTAAAATCTCCTAAGCTGTCTCTTCCATTCAAAAACTTGAAAGTAAAATTAGACTCAAAGTTATTGGTGAAATCAACTTCTTTTTGATCCCCTGCTGTATCTTGATTACAATTAGCAGCCTGAGTAAATATAGTTATTGCCCGGACATAATACAAACTATCTCCTTGATTCACAGCGTCAAAATTGGAAAACCTATGACAGTCAGAATCTTTTTGATAGGTAATTCCTAGAGTGTAGGTTTCGCTCATAACCATTGTATCAGGAACATTGGCATCTAAGATAGGGGATACTTGAGACGTTTGAAATAAATTCTCGTCATCATCAACACTGCAACCGACAAAAACAATTGAACCTATAAAAAAGACAATAAATAGTTTGCTGATATATTTCATTAAGAAGTGTTTATTAAGAGACGACTGGATTGAAGAAAGGTTGCGCCGCAGTTTAAAAAATTAAAGCATAAAAAAACCGATGATTAATCATCGGTTATGAAAGTAGTATATAAATTAGCTTAATCTTCAGACTTAGCCAACTTTATAGCGTCAACTATTTTTACTTCCAGCTCTTCCATCAATTCAGGATTATCAAGAAGTAGAGTTTTTACTGCATCTCTACCTTGCCCAAGTTTAGTGTCTTCGTAACTAAACCAAGATCCAGCTTTTTTGATGATTTCATAATCAACACCAATATCTATAATTTCACCTATTTTGGAAATTCCTGTTCCATACATGATATCAAACTCTGCCATTTTGAATGGAGGTGCTACTTTGTTTTTCACCACTTTCACACGGGTTTTATTACCCATGACGTCACTATTTGAGTTTTTGATCTGTGTGGATCTTCTGATGTCTAATCTTACGGAAGCATAAAATTTCAAAGCGTTACCACCGGTTGTAGTTTCTGGATTTCCAAACATCACCCCAATTTTCTCTCTCAATTGGTTAATGAAAATCACTGTACAATTGGTTTTACTTATGGTAGAGGTCATTTTTCTCAAGGCTTGTGACATCAGTCTGGCGTGGAGACCCATTTTGGAATCTCCCATTTCGCCTTCAATTTCACTTTTTGGAGTTAAGGCTGCAACAGAGTCAATCACAATAATATCAATCGCACCAGACCGTATTAGGTTTTCAGTGATTTCTAATGCTTGCTCACCATGATCTGGTTGTGATATAATGAGATTATCTATATCTATATTTAAGTTTTTAGCATAGGCTCTATCAAAGGCATGTTCAGCATCGATAAAAGCAGCAATCCCGCCAGCCTTTTGTGCTTCAGCAATTGCATGAAGCGTTAATGTTGTTTTACCTGAAGATTCTGGTCCGTATATTTCTACAACTCTTCCTCTAGGGTAACCACCAACTCCTAAGGCTAAATCCAATCCCAAAGAACCTGAAGAAATTGCCTCCACATCTTGTACTGCCTGGTCGCTCATTTTCATTACAGTACCTTTTCCGTAAGTCTTGTCTAGCTTATCCAAAGTCAATTGAAGCGCTTTTAACTTTGCATCTTTCTCGCTATTTTCTTTTGCCATGTTTTATTGAATTCTTTTTTGTAAAAATAGTATTTCTTTTTAATATTGGAATTAAGTTCCGCAACCATTCCAAGTATTTGGTATCTATTCATAAAGACTATTATTTGAAATTTCTTAAAAAAACATCTATAACCAATACACATGGGATTTCAGTCTCGTTTACGACTATTTCCAGCTGTAAAATCGACGGGGGCTGACGTTGTTATATTTTGACTATTATAAAAATGTATAACAACGAATTAGCCTAATCTTGTTGTTTTTGACAACATTTTTGAAAAAGCCCTGTAACTCAGGGCTTTTTTCATTTCAGAAAACCAGATAATATTATTAACTTATTTTTAACATACTAGGCTTTTTTTTGAATAGGTAAAATAAAAATCCTGTTTTATATTTGTCCTATCATTTACCACTTTACTGGTGTGTGATTTATAAAGAAGAGGCGAGAGACAGGCTCCGCGACCCTCGGCAACCTCAACAAAGTGTTGAAAGGTGCTAATTCCTGCCCCATAAGGGACATATAAATTAGAAAAAATGAATTACTCCTTTTTTAAAACAACTCTATCTTTTCTATTCATTTTGAATAGTTCTTCAAATTGCATTTTATCAGATTTTTTAAGCTTGCTTTCTATGCGAATGCTTAAGCCTATGCCGTGCATTGTTTCTATGTGCGCATAGGCTTTCTCATTTCTTTATTAAGCTCAGTGCTTTCAATCCTGAAGGCCCAATGAGCATTCCTATTTTAAAAATTATAAACGTTTACTTATGTCTACATCATTAAAATTCGAAAGTTTACAACTTCATGCAGGTCAGCAAGCAGACCCAACTACAGGCTCTATAGCTGTCCCTATACATCAAACTTCTTCTTATCAATTTCAAAATTCAAAACACGCTGCAAGGCTTTTTGGGCTAGAAGAGTTTGGGAATATTTACACAAGGATTATGAATCCTACCACAGACGTTTTTGAAAAACGAGTTGCCGCATTGGAAGGTGGCGTATCTGCAGTAGCGACTTCTTCAGGAATTGCTGCTCAATTTTTAGCACTGACCACCCTATTACAAACTGGTGAAAATTTTGTTTCTACTTCTTTTGTTTATGGAGGAACTTTCAATCAATTCAACGTGACTTTCAAAAAACTTGGTATAGATGCACGTTTCGCAAACGGTGATGAGCCTAGCTCGTTTGAAGCCCTCATTGATGATAAAACTAAAGCGCTCTATCTTGAAACCATTGGCAATCCAGAATTCAATATTCCAGATTTTGAAGCTATAGCTAAGATCGCCCAGAAACATCATATCCCTCTTATTGTTGATAATACCTTTGGAGCGGGAGGTGCCATTGCACAACCTATAAAACACGGTGCTAATATTGTGACCAGTTCTGCAACCAAGTGGATTGGTGGACATGGAAATAGTATTGGAGGAATACTTGTAGATGCAGGTAACTTCAACTGGGCCAACGGAAAATTTCCTGGGTTTACAGAACCTTCTGAAGGCTACCACGGACTTAAATTTTGGGAAGTCTTTGGTGAAGGTAATGCGCTTGGTCTGCCAAATGTTGCTTTTGCCATCAAAGCGAGAGTAGAAGGCTTACGGGATTTCGGACAAGCTTTAAGCCCGTTCAATTCATTCTTATTGCTTCAAGGTTTAGAAACCTTATCCCTAAGATGTGAACGCCATTCTGAAAATGCCTTTAAACTGGCTAAGTATCTTGAAAAACATCCAAAAGTGGAGTATGTAAACTATCCTGGTTTGGAAAGTTCACCTTATCATGAAAATGCCAAAAAGTACCTGCAGCGCGGTTTTGGTGCTGTATTGTCTTTTAAGCTAAAAGCAACGCTCGAGGAGGCAGACAAACTGGTAGATTCTTTAAAATTGATTATCCACACCGCCAATGTTGGCGATGCCAAAACCCTAATCATTCACCCTTCCTCAACTACTCATCAACAGTTAAATGAAGAAGAACAAAAAGCTTCAGGTGTATTTCCTGGTTTGCTTAGGATTTCAGTAGGCATCGAACATATTGACGATATCCTCGCCGATTTGGATCAGGCATTTTCACAACTTTAAAAAAAATCAAATATATGAGTATTTCAAACTTTTCAATAAACGGATCGAGTATCAATTCAACCTTATATCAGGGAAAATCAAGACAATTCAATTTCTTGGTGGATGAACCTCACGAACTTGGCGGCAAAGATTTAGCTGCCAATCCTGTAGAATATTTATTGGCTGGCTACGCCGGATGTCTTAATGTAGTGATCAACCTGGTGGCCAAAGATCTTGGCATCAAGATTTACGATATGAAAATCAATATCAATGGCAATATTGATGCTTCCAAGTTTTTAGGGCTTTCAGAAGAAGTTAGGGCTGGGTTTCAGTCATTGGATGTTGACATTGATTTTGTCACCAATGCCACTCAGGAAAGTGTCAATTTTCTTTTGAAAAGCGTCAAACAACGCTGCCCTATCAACGATAATTTGAGTAACGAAACTGCGATAAATTATCACATTAAAAAATCATCCTACAAGGAAGAAGCCTATGCTTAAGGTATTTTCATATCAACATCCTTTCGAACTTGAAAACGGACAGACTTTAGCTGAGTTTGAGTTAACTTATAACACTCTAGGTCAACTCAATGCAGAGGGTTCAAATGTTATTTGGATTTGTCACGCCCTCACAGCAAATGCTCACCCTGAAGAATGGTGGCCTGGTCTTTTCGACAAAAAAAATGAAATTGATCTGGATAGATATTTTGTAGTGTGTGCAAATATCCTAGGATCTTGTTATGGCAGCACTTCTCCTCAAAGCATCAACCCTGAAACGAATGAAATTTATGGATTGAACTTTCCAAAATTCAGCATTCGGGACATTGCCAAAACCTTAAACCTCTTAAGTAAAGATTTAGGAATCTCAGAAATCCAATATTTGATGGGCGGATCTATGGGAGGTATGCAAGCTATGGAATGGGCAATTCAAAAACCAGATAAAATCAAAAATTTGGTTTTACTCGCGACCAGCGCAAAGCATTCTTCATGGGGTATTGCTTTGAATGAGACACAACGCATGGCGATTGAGTCTGATTCTACATTCTATGAGAAAAATAAAACTGCTGGAAAAAAGGGACTAGAAGCTGCAAGAGCTATTGCTCTGTTGAGTTATAGAAACTACAACACCTATCGATCCACTCAAATAGATAAAAAAAATACAGTAGATGACTTCAGAGCATCCTCCTATCAAAAATACCAGGGAGAGAAACTTTCCAAACGTTTTGATGCAAAATCCTATTGGTACTTGTCCAAAGCCATGGATAGCCATAATGTAGGTAGAAATAGAGGCAACTGTAAAAAAGCACTTGCAAAAGTTAAAGCCAAAACTTTGGTCATTGGGATTCAAAGCGATTTGCTTTTCCCTGTTGAAGAACAAAAATTTTTAGCTGAACGTATAGGGTATTCAGCACTAGAAATCATCGATTCATCCTATGGACACGACGGATTTTTGATTGAAGTTGAAACCATAAAATTAATATTACGAAAACATTTTAAATTATAACTAATGCCACAACACCTTACTATTGGATTATTTGGATTTGGAAGTGTAGGTTCTGGAATTTATCATTTACTCAAGAAAAAAACAATTCCAAACATTGAGCTTAAGACTATTGTTGTCAAAAATCCTGATAAACCAAGATCTAAAGATGCAAAACACTTTAGCTATCAACCCAAAGATATATTGGAAGACAAAGATATCAATGTTGTTTTGGAATTGATTGATGACGCCGATGCTGCTTATTCAATTGTGAAAAAAGCTTTAGAAAAAAGAAAGCATGTCATTACTGCCAACAAAAAGATGCTCGCTGAGCATTTCCAGGAACTCACTGCTTTAGCCCAAAAGCAAAATGTGAGTTTACTTTACGAAGCATCGGTTTGTGGAAGCATTCCTGTGATAAGAACACTGGAAGAATCTTTTGGTCAGGACTCCATAAAATCGCTGAGAGCTATTAGTAATGGAACCTGTAATTATGTGTTGACGCGTTTGTTTCAAAATCCACAGCCTTTTGATAGAATCATCACCGATGCTCAAAAACACGGTTTCGCAGAATCGGATCCAACTTTGGACATCGACAGCTGGGATTCCAAATTCAAACTCATCATCAGCAATTATCACGCTTTTGGAGTTTTGAATACACCTGAAGATATTTTGAATTTGGGCATACGACACATCAAACCAGAGGATATTGAATTTGCCAAAGAAAAAAACTTCAGTATAAAAGTTTTGGGACATTCTGAACTCAATGACGATGGACTAAACGCTTTCGTAGCGCCACAGTTTATCAAAAACAATAATTTACTAACCTCTATTGAATTCGAAAATAACGCGGTGCAAATCGATGCAGAATTTGCACAGCAACAACTTCTACAAGGCAAAGGAGCTGGAAGCATTCCCACTGCAAGCGCAGTGCTTTCAGATGTGATTTCCCTATTGAAAGATTACACTTATTCGTATTCAAAAGCTGAGGCTAATAGTTCTAAGTTTAATCCTGACCAATTGATAAAAGTTTATATATCATCCTACGATAAAAAAGATCTAACGCCATTTAAATTTAAAAACGAGATTGTTTGTGGGACTCGAAAGCAACTTGAATATAAAATAGGAAAATTATCCATCAAAGATTTAAAACATCAATTTGAAGCCCAATCGGCTAAAGTCTTTGTCGCTGTGTTTCCTGACTGATTATTTGATTGCAAATTTTAGAATAAAGATTTTTGATTTAAATAACTAATTTTAAATTCTGAATCAAAGAGATGTGAAAGAAGAACTGAAAAAGCGTACTAGGCAATTTGCAATCAGAGTGATAAAGTTGGTTGAAACCTTGCCAAATAAACCAACTTGTTGGACAATTACCAACTAAATCATACGCTCTTCAACTTCTGTTGCACCAAACTACAGAGCTGTTTGTAGAGCTAAAAGTGACAAAGACTTTATTTCGAAAATGGGAACCGTAATAGAAGAAGCCGATGAAACTCAATTTTGGTTAGAAATGATAGAAGAGCTTGATCTCATCAAAGATTTAAACGAAAAGAAAGAATTGAAATTCTTGCATAAAGAGGCAAATGAATTGACTTCTATTTTTGTGGCATCAAGTAAAACCATCAAAAAACGATTAAATAATTTATAATTGAGGACTGCTGATTGCCAATTCTTAATCTTAAATCTGATATCGTAAATTCCAAATCGTATCTTTGCGCTTCAATAATCATTTCTTTTAACTCAAATATTAGTATAGCATGCAACTGTACAATAAACTAAGTTCAAAAGAAAGGGAACAGCTTATAGAACAAGCTGGTGAAGAGCGCTTTACCCTTTCTTTTTACAAGTACCATCAACTCAAGAATCCTAAAGAATTTAGAGATTACTTGTTCCTCAACTGGAACAAACTCGACGTTCTTGGCCGCATCAATGTGGCTCACGAAGGCATCAACGCTCAACTTTCTGTGCCTGCCAAAAAGTTTGAAGAGTTCAAAACATTCCTGGATAGTATTGACTTCTTAAAGGATGTAAGGCTCAACATCGCCATCGAACATTACGATAAATCCTTCTTAAAACTCAAAATAAAAGTCAGACCCAAAATTGTCCACGATGGGCTCAACGATGCCACTTTCGATGTCACCAACAAAGGGATTCACGTCGATGCCAAAAAGTTCAATGAACTCATCGAAAACCCAAACACTGTTTTGGTCGATATGCGTAACCACTACGAAAGTGAAATTGGTCACTTCAAAAATGCGGTGACACCGGACGTTGACACTTTTCGTCAATCTTTAGACATCATAGAAGAAGACCTCAAAGATCATAAAGAAGACAAAGACCTCGTCATGTATTGCACCGGCGGCATTCGTTGTGAAAAAGCCAGCGCTTATTACAAACACAAGGGTTTCAAAAGAGTCTACCAACTGGAAGGCGGAATTATAGAATATGCCCGACAAGTCAAAGACAAAGACTTGGAAAATAAGTTTTTTGGAAAGAACTTTGTGTTCGATGACCGCCGAAGCGAAAAGATTTCCGACGATGTCATCGCCAAATGCCACCAATGCGGGACGCCCTGCGATACCCACGTGAACTGTGCCAACGACGGTTGCCACTTGCTCTTTATCCAATGTGAAGATTGCGCCAAAAAGATGGACGGTTGCTGCTCAGAGCAATGCCAAGAAATAGTGCACCTGCCATACGAAGAGCAAAAAAGCTTAAGATCTGGCAGACCTGCAGGAAATAGAAAATTCAAAAAAGGAAGGTCACCAGTATTGAAGTTTAAGTAAAAATTCTCTCACATTATTTTAGATTGACTTACCCCCTATATTCTTTTGAAATTCGGGGGGATTTTTTTTTGAACCTACATGATTCTTCTAGATACATTGCTTTATGCTTATAAGTTAACCTCAACATCCAGCCTTGCTTCAAATTTCTACTAAAGGCTGACTGATAGTTTAAAACTTCTACTCTATTCCTATTTAAGCTCAGGCTTAACCCAAAACTATTTCAAATAAAATTGTATTTTCATAATGATGAAAGTTTAGTAATAGCTTGACAATGAAATAAAATGGATGAACATGAACCTCAAAAACACCTTAGACAAAAACATTGGCAAGCCAATAACAAAGAAGAAATTTTCAGCGAGTTAAGAACTTCTGATACTGGATTAAAACAGGAAGAAATCAATAACCGGATTCAGTTTTACGGAGAAAACAAACTTCCTCAAGGACAAAATACTTGCCGATGCAGAACAAATTGCTCAAGATGGTTATCGTGTATTAGCCTTTGCCAGTGGTAAATACCCCAATTTTCAGAAAAAGGAAATTTATGACAATGGAGATATTCCTGGACTCACATTTTACGGACTTGTAAGCTTTATTGACCCGCTAAGACCGGAGGCAAAAACATCTGTAGAGCAATGCAATAAAGCTGGAATAAGGGTAATCATGATAACCGGAGACCATCCAGCAACAGCTGGTGCCATAGCTCGTGAGTTGGGAATAGCCGACACAACAACTCTTGTTGTTACTGGACAAATGCTGAACGAAGCAGGCGCGGTAGATAGTCCTGCGTTTGAAAAACTGGTGGCATCAACCTCAGTTTTTGCCAGAGTTTCTCCAACACAAAAACTTGAAATTGTAGAGGTGTTGATTCGTAAAGATGAATTTGTTGCCGTTACAGGCGATGGTGTAAATGATGCTCCCGCCCTTAAGCGCGCTAATATTGGGATAGCTATGGGTTCGGGTACTGATGTAGCAAAAGAAGTGGGATCAATGATTGTCGTGGACGATAACTTCTCATCGATTGTTGCAGGAGTCGAAGAAGGCCGGTTTGCCTTCGATAATGTGCGTAAAGTAATTTATCTATTGATTTCAACTGGAGCTGCAGAAATCATCCCTTTTCTTGCATCAATCGCTGCTGGATTGCCTCTGCCGCTACTTGCAGTTCAGTTACTATGGCTCAACCTCGTTACCAACGGCATACAAGATGTTTCCCTTGCGTTTGAGAGGGGAGAACCAGGTGCCATGGAGCGAAAACCCAGAAAGCCATCAGAAAAAATATTCAACCCGTTAATGATTCATCAAACCGTAGTTTCTGGTGCAGCTATGGGATTAATTGTTTTTGGACTCTGGTATTATTTAAACACGTTCACCCAAATGGATGAAATACACGCACGAAATATTATTCTGCTGTTAATGGTATTTATGCAAAACTTTCATGTATTTAACTGTCGTTCCGAACGAGTTTCAGTCTTCAAAGTACCGTTAAAAAGAAATATCATACTTGTTTTTGGAGTTCTGGCCGCTCAGGGAATTCACATCTTGAGTATGCAAATTCCTTTTATGCAAGATATCTTACGAATAGAACCAATTAGTTTTAACGAGTGGTTGTATGTTTTGGCGCTAGCTTTACCAATGATTTTTGTGATGGAAGTGTTTAAGTTTTTTCGTGGACAAAAACACAGGTCTTAAACAACTTTCAATTTGGTTAATTTCAACTTTCGTTCTCGGATTAATTTTAATATTCGTAACCATAGAATATTTAAGAAATGTATTAACCGATTGGTTATTTAAAAACATAAAACTATTTCTAGTTCTAGGAATCCTTGGCATTGTCATCATGTCTTTAATAAACTCTATAAGTTTTATTAGAAGACCTAATTTCAAAAAGGATATAAAATGGTTTTTCCTAGGTGAGGCACCTTTTATAGTGTTTTTGATCTTATTCATAGGGTCACTTAATTGGAATAATATAATCATTTCAATTTTCGATTAATTAAAATTAACAGATCATCTTAATTTTTGGAACTTTAAATAATAGTGATTCATCGCAAGTCAAGAGTATTATCTGGAAAATGTAAGTTTAGAAAGCTGGTAAAAAAATTTATTTTCTAGACCAGTGACTCATTAAAGACTGCTGTTAAAACAGGGTCAAGGCCTTTATGAATTCTCACCAAAGACTAATTATTCTTATCGTCTATGACCTGTAAATCAGCAATGTTTTTTATCCGAAAATGTTATATATTTGAGAAGCTGTGATTATTATACCGCATAATGATGTAGTTGATTATTCTAATTAAATTCTACAAAGCCATGAAAAAAGCGATACTCATCACGATTATTTTAATTAGCAACCTACTAATTGGCCAAGAACAAAAAATAGATAAGATTATAACATCATTCGATGATTACAGCTCTCTTTATAGAGAGGTAGCTTATTGTCATTTGAATAAAAGTACCTTTATAAAAGGAGAAATGATAGGGTTTAGTGGTTACGTTCTTGATAAAGATTCAAAAGTTCCGTCAGAATCAACTAAAAACCTTTATTGTGTCATTACTGATGCCAGTAATAAAGTCGTTAAAAGTAAGCTGGTAAAGGTGGATAACGGCTTTACAAACAATGTCTTCACTGTTGATAGCTTATTCAGTTCTGGGCACTACACCTTTAAGGCGTATACCAATTGGATGAGGAATTTTGATGAACCCAATGCTTTTGTAGAATCATTCAGAGTCATTGATCCTGAAGAAGAAAGCAGCATTGAAAAAACTGCAACCATACAAAAATTAGATGCACAGTTTTTACCTGAGGGCGGTTTCTTTGTCAATTCTGTTAAAACCAGTGTAGGAGTTATCATAAAAAATAATCAAGGTTACGGAGTTCAGGATGTGGAGGGCAAAGTCTATGATTCTAATGATCAGCTTTTGATATCGTTTCAAACCAATGCCTTTGGGATAGGTAAATTCCAGTTCACTCCTAGCTTAGATCAAACATATAAAGTAGAGGTTAATCACCTTGGTAAAATCTATAATTACGAAATCGACGACATCAAGCCTAAAGGAATTTCTGTTCATGTCAATAACTCTCCAAAACTTTTAGCAGTAGAGCTTAGAACCAATCAAAGCACTTTAAGAGATATCAAAGGGAAGTCATATAAGCTCACCGTTCATAATGGCAAAACAGCAAAAGCTACTCCTGTTACTTTTAAAGAAAAAAGTCTTTTAAAAATAGTCAATCATGAGGAGTTGTTTTCTGGAATCAATATTCTTACCCTTTTTGATGAAAATAACAAACCCGTATTGGAGCGCATTTTTTTTCACTACACAGGTATTAACTTTATTAATCCTGGTACTCCCATTACTACAACATATAAGGATTCAACACGAATTCGTATTCCTTTATCAAACTTAGCTCATTCCTCGACGGATAAGACTAACATAAGCGTCTCCATACTTCCAGAAACAACCAAATCTTATCAGAGACAACATAATATCATTTCTTATACCTACTTACAGCCTTATCTGAAAAGCTACGTTGAAAATGCTCACTACTATTTTACAAATGTAGATGCTAAGAAAAAGTACGACTTAGACAATTTATTGTTGACTCAGGGCTGGAGCAGTTATAATTGGGATGACATCTTTAATAACAATGTAACTGACACATATGCTTTTGAAGATGGTATTGTTTTAAAAGCAAATCAGAATAAAAAAAGACAAAAGGAGTATGTGGTATACCCTCTTGAACAGAATAATGGAGTGAAGGTAAGTCTATCTGAAGATCAAGATAGTTTCGTTGTTTCTAGTCTTTATCCCATAGAAAGCGAAATGCTGGGCATTGGTACAATGAATAAAAAAGGAAAAGTGTGGAAGCCTGATTTAGGTACAGAATTTTATCCTTCAGAAATTCCCGATTTTGAGAATACATTTAAAGTATTGCAAACCAATCAGTCTTTCTCTCCTAAGGGTATATCTAAATCAGAATTTAGCCTGATTGATCTCAATAAAACCCAAAAGCTTGATGAAGTCTTCATAAAAGCTAAAAAAAGGCAAACTAAAATTGAAAATCTTAAGAAGGATATTTTCACAAAGGTCTATGCTTTTGATGATACAAAGAGAAATAGTAATCTGACCTTTGCAAATTACGTCAATGCGTATTTGCCTGATTATTATGCTAGGGAAACCTCAGGATCATTTGAAATAGTTCCTAGGGTTGCAAGATCCAATGTCAATGACCCAAGTCCATTAATTTACCTGGACGATCAACTCATTGTAAATCAAAATTATTTTTACGCTTACAATATGAATATTGTCGATTATTTAGTTGTGAATGAGAATGGCTATGGAGAAGGCTTTTTAGGAGCTGGAGGGGTTATAAAAATTTATACTTCTTTGGATTTTGTCAACAAGAATAAAAGAGGGCCTTTCAGACAATTTGAGTTTCCATTAACTTTTGCTAAGAATAAAAATTTCTACGTTCCAAAATACAACGTGTATAAGGGCGATTTTTTTAAGGACTATGGAGTTATAGACTGGATCCCAAATTGCAAAATAGATGATGATGGGAGTTTGAATTTCACAGTTTATAATCCGGCCAACTCTCCTCTTAAGTTTTTTATTGAGGGAATTACCAACACTGGTGATTTAGTATCTGAAGTTGTAGTTGTAAATAATGATGTCTATAACTAATTATAAAGAGTTTAGATTCTTCTCTATAAAGTCTTCAATAGGTAATGCTAATTTTTTAAATGGATAATTAAAAGAGGGTTTGAGGTAAAATAAACCCTGAGTCAATCTAAGCTTTCTCGAGCACCTTGTTCTTCTTTTCTTTTTTCTTCCGATTGGACACATACACCCCCAATAAAATTACGCCACCAGCGGCGAGTTGATACCAGTTAAACTCTTCTCCATCCATAAAGCCCCAAAACAAAGCCACAATTGGAATTAAATAAGTGACCGAGGTAGAAAAGACTGGATTGGACAATTGGATGAGTCGGTTGAAGATAATCTTGGCAAGAGCCGTACCCATCAGAGCTAAAACGGTAACATAAATCAGAGAGGTTTGGACCGCTTCCTGGGCTAAAAATTCAGTATTAAAAAAACCGGTAAATACTAAAATACCAAATGCAAAAGGAATTAAAATCAAAAACGAACCCGTGGCAATGCCTAAAGCTGAAATCCTTTCCAGATAAGACTTTAAAATATTTGCATTAAAAGCATACATCAGAGAGGCAATGACCGGTAAGACCGCAAACCAGTAATTTTGATTAGGGTTGAGCGAAGCTCCGGCAAGAATTAAAAGCACAGAACCTACCAACCCGATGACGACCCCCATAAATTGCTTTTTAATAAATTGGTTACTAAAGAACAAGACCCCCGTAATTAGAGCCAACAAGGGTACAGTTGAATTCAGGATGGAAGCAATAGCACTATCGATCTCCGTTTCGGCAATAGAAAATAGTAAAGTAGGCAGCATGGTTCCTATAAACCCCGAAATGGCAATCCATTTCCACTGACTTTTTTGAATTTCCTTAATTTTCTTAAAACCTATCAACGTAAGAAAAATACCAGTAATCAATACTCTAAGTGCGGTGAGTTGAAGCGGCGTGAATCCTACCAGCCCTTTTTTAATGAGGATAAACGAACTCCCCCATAAAAAGGCTAGAGCCACAAGAAATACCCACTTTAATTGATTTGGTTTCAAACTCTATTTTTTTTGCAAAAGTGAATTTAATTCTTCGACACGACTGATAAATTCGGGTTAAAACTTTCCAGGCTTTGATGGATATCAAAGCCTGGAAATAAAAGATGTTGATAAAAGGTTTATTTGGTAGAAGGATACCAGTCGAGTAGTTTAACTTGTATCTCCTTATTACCCTGGTTGACCAAAGATTTGAATTTCTCCACGTCGGCTAGTCCGCCCTGGCCCCTGTAATGATAAGGGTAGATTTCCTTTGGCTTAAACGCTAGTACGCCGTCTGCAGCTGCATCTACACTCATGGTATAAGGAAGATTCATACATACAAATGCTTTGTCGATATCGGTTAAGGCTCTCATTTCAGGAACATCTTCAGTGTCTCCAGAGAAGTAGACCCTCAAGTCTCCTTTTTCGATGACATAGCCGTTTCCTCTTCCTTTAACATGTCTTACCTTGTCCTGGTCACCTTGATTATACATGGCTACACCTTCTATGTTGAAGCCGTCAATCGTTTTGATTTCTTCATTTTTTAAGACAACAAGCTGGCTGGTAAGTGCACCTTCTATTTTGTCAGCTACAGCTTGTGGCACAACAATTTTGGTTTCTGGTTTGGAAACCGCTTCCAAAGTTTCCATATTGAAATGATCTCCGTGAATGTCTGTCACCAAAATCATGTCTGGTGAAGGCTGACCTTCAAAAGCTTCTGCTCCTCCTACAGGATCGATATAAAAAACAGTTTCGTCAATTTCAAAAACTGCCGTGGCATGGGAAATAGGGGTAATATTAAATTTGCTACTCACCTTTTCTGAATTTTCTGCGACTTCTTCGCTTTGAGCTTCTTCTTGGCTAGAGTTTGAATTTTTACAGCCTATCAGTGTAATTACACTAATGGCTAAATAAACTAATGGTGTCTTCATGTTATATAAATTTTGAGTAAATCTAAAATAAGCTCACTTATTAAGCACTGGAATTAGATTTATTTTAAGTAAGGTGAGGCTTTACTCCCACTCCAAGGTTTCCATTAAATGTCTCATGTCATTCTTGAGATAATTTGCGGCGGGAAGTATAGAATCGTAATTGGGTTTTACTTCAAAATATAAAGATCCTGTCAAGAAATGAGAAGTACTATCAGTGATATAGAATTGAGCTGGTGAAGCAGCATCGCCTTCCACATTATAAAAATTTCCAAAGGTCTGATTTGCTTTGTTTTCATAAATGCTGGCTTCTATAAGGTCTGCTTTTATGGTGTGCTTTTCGGGAAGTTTTTGAGCATCAATAAGCAACTCCCTTAAATTATTTTCTACAGATGAATAGCTTAGGTATATCTTGGCGTTCATCCCAGAATAGTTTAAGTTGAGCCAACAAGGCTGATTTGGATTATCTTTTTCTAAATCTGAAAAATCATTTTTTTCAAAAGAAAAGGGACAATCCGGATCCACTCTGCTATATTGAGCCAAGTCGTACTCTAAAGCTAAAAAACCAGAGGGTTTGGGTTGTGTAGAGTCGCTGCACGAGCATATAACTAACAATATGAAAGTCAAAAAAATCCTATGCATCATCTAAAGTTTTGTCCTTATTGATCTTCACTTTTAGCTGAACTATTCTTTTACTATCAAGTACTTCTACGGTAAAGTCGAAGTTACTAAAGGCAATAACTTGGCTTTTCTTAGGAAAACCTTTTGAAGACTCCAATACAAAACCTGCAAGAGTTTCTGCTTCTCCTTTATTGGATTCAAATTCTTCAATCTTCGGTTCCTCTAGCTTTAGTATTTTGTAAAAATTCTTCAATGGTGTTTTTCCTTCAAACACATATGTGGATTCATTAATTTTTGAATAGATCACATCCTCATCATCAAACTCATCACTTATATCTCCTACTATTTCTTCAATTATATCTTCCAGGGATATCAAACCGCTGGTTCCTCCATATTCATCTACAACTATGGCTAGGTGGTTTTTTTGTTCCTGGAAATCTGCAAGGAGATCGTCTAGTTTTTTATTCTCTGGCACAAAATAAGGTTCTCTTACCAGAGGTTGCCATTCAAAATTCTCCTTCTGAAGATGTGGTAATAAGTCTTTGATGTATAATATACCTGTGATGTTGTCTACATTGTCTTCATAAACGGGAATTCTGGAATAACCATTTTCCATGATTTCTTCTATAACTTCATGAAAAGGCTGCTCTACATTGAGCGTAAAAATATCGAGTCTAGGTCTCATCACTTGTTTAGTATCTGTATTACCAAAGGAAACAATACCTTGAAGTATTTTCTTTTCATCTTTTGAGGTATCCTCTTCGCTTGTGAGCTCCAGAGCTTGGGATAACTGATCCACACTTAAGTTGGTTTTCTGTTTTCCAAATCGATTTTGTATCAGGTTGGTAACAGATCGCATTGGCAGGCTGAGCGGTGTAAGAAGACGGTCCAAAATACTAAGAGGCACTGCCATAAAATGTGCAAATACAACATTATTTCTATTGGCGTATACTTTTGGTAAAATTTCACCAAACATCAGGATGAGGAAAGTAACCAACCCAACGTCAATCAAAAACTTCAGACTTATGCCAAAAAATAAGGTAGTGCTATCCCCGTAAAAAGTCTCACTTATGGAGGCATACAAAAGAACAATAGCGATGTTTATAAAATTATTGGCTATCAAGATTGTAGCTAATAGTTTCTTTGGCTTATCCAGTAGGTTAATAATGATCTGCTCTTGCTTGGATACATTTCCTTCTTTCACATCAAAATCTGATGGTTTAAGAGAAAACAGAGCTACTTCAGAGCCTGAAATAAGTGCAGAAGATATAAGCAGAATAAAGAAAAGGATAATTTTAAATACATCTGAAAATTCCAATACAGAAAAAAAGATGTAACTCGAGGGACCGGGTTCCAAAATTTAAAGAATTTTTGTTTTAAAAGGGTAAATCATCTTCCTCCTCTTCCTCCATTTTCGGAGCTGGAGAAGGTTTAGAGTTAGGCTTAGATTGAGAGGCTTGGGAGTTTCCCGCACTTTCAGAAGTTGTTCCATCTTTGGGAGTCAAGAAGGTAAATTCCAGGCATTGTATTTCTGTAGAATATCTATCCATGCCTTTATCGTCCTGCCACTTACGAGTTTTGATACGGCCTTCAATATATACTTTATCACCTTTTTTAAGGTATTTTTCGCAAACTTCAGCGGCTTTGTTTCTCACAACAATGTTGTGCCACTCAGTATTGCTTACTTTTTCGTTGGTTGCTTTATTGATGTACTCTTCATTTGTGGCCAAAGGAAAGCGCCCAATGCAATTTCCGCCTTCAAAATAATGCATCTTTACTTCATCGCCTGTGTGACCAATAAGCATGACTTTGTTGAGTGTTCCTGCCATAGTTTTAAATTTATGTAAATGTAAGAAAAAGAATTATGCCATAGAAAATTCAGATTCTATAAAATTTTGAATGAGCACAGGCACTGCAAGTTGACTCAAATCTTTTATTTTATGAATTTCATAGGTTTTTGAAAATTTTATGCCAGACAATGGCCCATTTATCTTCACTTCAATAAACGTTGCCATGATTTTTCTATGGGATAAAAGATGGATGACAGGTTCGTCATTATAAATCTTTACCACTTCTATACTTTTAGCGGGTAATCCAGTCAGTTCGTTTATATCACTGGAAATAGGTTCGTCTTGTTCTTTTTCAGACTCGATAAGAGGAAATTCGTAGAGACCTTGCCAGATTCCTGGACCACTTCTTTTTTGTACGATTGTGTTTTCTTCTGAATCTGTAAGTACCAAATAATTGAAGTATCGTTTTTTGACTTTGGTTTTCTTCAGTTTGACTGGTAGTTCCTCTTGAAGCCCTTGTTGAAAAGCAACACAATCTTGCTGAAAAACACAAAACATGCACTTCGGAGATTTCGGCCTACAATGCAATGCACCAAACTCCATGATCGCCTGATTGTAAACTGAAGGATTTGATATATCGATCAACTTCTGTGCTTTGGTTTTAAATTCTTTTATGCCTTCAGTAGAATTGATGGGCGTATTTATGCCCAAATATCTGGAAAGCACACGTTGTACATTGCCATCAACCACTGCTACAGGTTCATCGAAAGCAAAAGAAGCTATGGCAGCAGCAGTATAATCTCCAACTCCTTTTAAAGTCTTAAGCTCATTGAAATTATTTGGAAATTCTCCATTTAAGGTTTTACTAACAAATCGGGCCGTATGATGAAGATTTCTTGCTCTTGAATAATACCCCAGTCCTTGCCACAATTTCAAAACCTCATCTTCGCTGGCATTTGCAAGATCATGGACGGTTGGAAATTTTGATACAAACTTTTTGAAGTACGGTAAGCCCTGCTTGACCTGAGTTTGCTGTAATATGATTTCACTTAGCCAAATGACATAAGGATCATTGGTATGTCTCCAGGGTAAATCTCTATGTTCTATCTTGTACCAGTCTAGAAGACGTTTAGAGAAATTCATTTCAAGTTTTTTGCAAGTATAATTCATATCCGCCTACTATTTAGAGCATTGTATTTATTTATTGCGGATTAATTACTTATATTTGCAAACTCAAAAAAAATCTAAGATTAATCCTGAACAAATATTTTTGAATTATGACGAAAGCAGATATTGTAGCTAACATTTCAGAGAAACTCGGTTTAGAGAAAAATGAAGTTCAAGCTACTGTAGAAACCTTTATGGATGAGGTAAAGAATTCTTTAGAAGGTGGAGATAATGTATATCTAAGAGGTTTTGGTAGCTTTATCGTAAAAACTAGAGCAGAAAAAACGGGTAGAAATATCTCAAAGAATACTACGATTAAGATTCCTGCTCACAATATTCCAGCATTTAAACCTGCAAAAATATTTGTGGAAGGAGTAAAACACAACGTTGAAGTAAAATAAATTTAATAATCTATAAAAAACAAGCCTATGCCAAGCGGTAAGAAGAGAAAAAGACATAAGGTAGCTACTCACAAAAGAAAAAAGAGAAGTAGAGCTAACCGTCACAAGAAAAAGTAGTTTCATAACTACTTTTTCCTATTCAATACGTTCTTTGACATTGAGGTTCAGAACATTGAATTTCTATATTATTTTTAATTGTAATCCTTTTCTGAAAAGAATTGTAAGGATTACTTATGTATAATTCTAGTTTGTAAATTATTGCAGACTAACTAAATCTAAAAAGCGTGACTAAGGAATTAATAGTACGTTCTAGTTCCGACGCTGTAGATTTTGCCTTATTAAAAGATGGAAGACTCATAGAGCTCCATAAAGAAACAGAAGGATTCGATTTCTCTGTTGGTGATATTTTCTTAGCTAAAATAAGAAAAGCTTTACCAGGTCTCAACGCCGCATTTGTCAATGTAGGCTATGAAAAAGATGGTTTTTTACATTACCATGACCTAGGTCCAAACGTCAAAACAATGTTGAAGTTTGTGAAAAAAGCAACCTCCAATCAATTGAAAAATTTCTCTTTGAGAGATTTTCCTTTTGAAGAAGAAATCGATAAAAATGGATCGATAGCAGATACGCTACACTCCAACCAATCTGTTCTTGTACAAGTAGTAAAAGAACCTATCTCCACAAAAGGCCCTAGATTAAGTAGTGAGCTTTCTCTTGCAGGGCGCTATATTGTTTTGGTTCCTTTTTCGGATAGAGTTTCAGTTTCACAAAAAATTGAAAGCAAAGAAGAAAAAAATCGACTCAAACGATTAGTAAAAAGTATTAAACCCAAAGGTTTTAGTGTCATTATCAGAACTGTTGCAGAAGACAAAAAAGTAGCTGATATAGATAGAGACCTTCAAAATTTGATGAAACGATGGGAGAATATGTGCAAAAAGCTAAGCAAAGCACATCAACCCTCGAAAGTTTTGGGTGAGCTTAATAAAGCTTCATCAATATTAAGAGACATGTTCAACGATTCATTTACATCGATAAGCGTAGATGATGATGTTACATTTACACAAATAAAAGATTATGTCGGGAAAATATCTCCAGACAGTGAATCTATTGTTTCTCACTATAACTCAAAAGTTCCCATATTCGAAAAGTATGGAATTGAAAGACAAATCAAAACGTCTTTTGGTAAAACCGTAACCATGAAAAAAGGAGCTTACCTAGTCATAGAGCATACAGAAGCTATGCACGTGATCGATGTAAATAGTGGAAATAGAAGTAATAAGGCCAAAAATCAAGAAGATACAGCACTCGAAGTCAACATGATAAGTGCAACAGAAATTGCACGTCAGTTGAGATTAAGAGACATGGGAGGAATCATAGTCGTAGATTTTATCGACATGAACAACCCAGACAACCGAAGAAAACTTTATGAACATCTTAAAGATGAGATGAGTGATGATAGAGCAAAACATAAAATTTTACCTCCTAGTAAATTTGGATTAATCCAGATCACAAGACAGCGTGTTCGTCCAGAGATGAACATTAAGACTAGCGAAAAGGATCCAAATTCTGATGGTGAAATAGAAGCTCCAATCGTAATTGTAAACAAAATCAATGCGGATCTGCAAAAGATCTTGAAAAAAGGAAATAAAAAGATAACGTTGACAGCGCATCCTTTTATAGCTGCCTATCTTATGAAAGGCTTTCCTTCCCCAAGAAGCAAATGGTTTTTTGATTTCAAAAAGTGGGTTAAAATCCAACCTAGAGATGCTTACAATTACTTAGAATATCATTTCTACGATCAAGATGGAACAGTCATCAAAGTATAAGTTGTTGAAATAATATTTAAAACCCCATATTCCATTGAGAATATGGGGTTTTTTGTTTTTGTATTTTTGTAACTCTATTTTACTGAAAATGCCGAAAGAAAACTTTAAACCCAAGAAATCATTAACCGTTGACGAAGCTCTACTGAAGGTGATGAACTATTGTGTTTATCAGGATCGGTGCCATCAGGAGGTAGAAAAAAAACTATATGACCTCGAGATGTATGAAGATGCAAAAGCCTACATCATCACTAGGCTTATTGAAGAAGATTTTCTCAATGAAGAACGCTTTGCCAGAAGTTATGCACGTGGCAAATTCAGAATAAAAAAATACGGGCGTTTAAGAATTACACGAGAATTGAAAGCCAAAGACATTTCTGCCTACAACCTCAAAGCTGGTCTATCTGAAATTGATGAAGATGATTATCTCAAGACACTCAGAGACTTATCTGAACAAAAACTCAAGACCATAAAAGAGCCAAACGACTATAAAAAGAGGCAAAAGCTTTATCAGCATCTGGCTTACAAAGGCTACGAAACTGAGTTGATTTATGACGTGATCAATGAATTACTCCCCATGTAATTCTTTCTCTAATCGTTTATTTTGCCGGCGATAGGCCCTCTTGTTTTTGTAGTCAATCCAATCGTCTCCTTTAAATTTCCGCATAACATTTTCAAAACCTCTCATAATGGTTACGTTGTAGAGCGCTTTCCATAAATTTTTGGCACTTTTTGGAAAAGTTCTCAAACTCATGGAAAATCCAGGGGTTAGATAAGTCATGTTATGCCAAAAACCTTCTGGCATATACAGGGCTTCACCATGTTCCAGGTAAGCCTCGTAACCTTCAGCTAGTTTTAAGGCGGGGAACTTTTCTAAATCTGGATTATTGAAATCTATTTCGTTTAAACTAATCAGCGCATTGTGGACTTTATAAAGAAATTTAGTTTCTGAAGGTGGATAAATAATACAACGCTTTTTACCTTCAAAATGGATGTGAAGAATATTAGCAAAATCAATGTCATAATGCATAAACACTGAAGAATTTTCAGCTCCAAAAAACAGAAATGGGAGTTTTTCTAAAAACTTAATTCCAAGGTTAGGCATCTTAAAATGGTCCTGAAGCTCAGGAACTTCCTTCATTAAATTAAAAAGAAAGATTCTATATTGGGTAGGCCCTTTTTTCAAAAGATCTATATAATCCTTGAGTTTCATTTTTGCGTGAGGCTCATTGAATTTGTCTTTTGCAGAAACCGGCCTGTTATCGTACAAAGGCACTTCGACCTCACCAGCAATATCTTTTAAATAGGCAAGAGACCACTTTTTATAAGCTGGCCAGTCATGTGAGAGTTGTTCAATCACTACAGGTTTCTGGGGCTTCACGTAGTTCTCAACAAAATCTTGCGGAGAAATAGTTTTTACCCTTTCCACGGTTTGTAGGTTGAGTTTTTGATTGGAGTCCATAACATACAAAAATAAGCTTCATTTCGGGATCTGCCAAAATGAAGCTTATTGTATCTTTTAAGTAAATTTATATTGGACTAGGCTTTTGTCTTAGCTTTTTGTTTTGCCTCAACATTACGTTCTATGGTATGTCCAGGTCTGGTCCATTTTGGTTTTTCACCTAGAGGCTTGTATTGAGATTCTTCGGCTGAAACCGATTGAGGCTGAGATTTTTTCTCGAAAGGTTTTTGTGGCTCAAGTCCTAAGAGCTTAAACATTTCCATGTCTTCGTTCACATCAGGGTTTGGTGTGGTCAACAATTTATCTCCAGCAAAAATAGAATTCGCACCAGCAAAGAAACACATCGCCTGGCCTTCTCTACTCATATCGGTTCTACCTGCAGAAAGTCTTACCTGAGTTTCTGGCATTACAATTCTAGTGGTGGCTACCATTCGCAGCATTTCCCAGATAGATACTTTTTGCTGCTCTTCCAGCGGTGTTCCTTCTACAGGAACCAAGGCGTTAATCGGTGTAGATTCTGGTTGAGGGTTTAAGGTAGCTAGCGCCACCAACATCCCTGCTCTATCTTCCAAAGATTCGCCCATACCAATAATTCCACCGCTACAAACGGTCACATTACTTTTTCTTACATTTCCAATCGTATCCAATCTATCCTGGTAACCTCTGGTAGAAATGACTTCTTTATAGTATTCTTCTGAAGAATCTAAATTGTGATTATAGGCGTAAAGTCCAGCTTCCGCCAAACGTTGTGCTTGATTTTCTGTTACCATACCCAACGTACAGCAAACTTCCATATCCAATTTGTTGATGGTTCTTACCATTTCCAAAACGTTGTCGAACTCCTCTCCATCTTTTACATTTCTCCAGGCAGCACCCATGCACACTCTGGAACTTCCAGAGGATTTTGCTCTCAAAGCTTGCGCTTTTACCTGCGAAACGCTCATCAGGTCGTTTCCTTCAATATCGGTGTGGTAACGGGCCGCTTGTGGACAATAGCCACAGTCTTCCGGGCAACCTCCTGTTTTTATAGACAACAAAGTAGACACTTGTACTTTGTTGGGATCATGATGTATTCTATGCACAGTAGCTGCTTCGTAAAGCAACTCCATTAAAGGCTTATTGTAAATTTCTAAAATCTCTTCCTTGGTCCAGTCGTTTCTTGTCATGGTATTTTATTTAATGATTCAAAAATAGAAAAAACAAGTTGTATTATCTATTCTGAAAAATATTTGAGTCAAATTAATTTCTATAGTTTAGGTTTTTCCAGCAAAATGCTCACTGCATTTCCTCCAAAACCTACGGCATTCACCAAAACAGATTCAACGGGTTTATTGGATTTTGTTTGCTTGTAAAATGGATTTTCAAAAAACTCCCCAGTTTTCAGCATCAGTAGAGCCATCTCGATATTCAACATTCCTGAAGCTCCAAACGTGTGGCCCAACTTCCATTTATTGGTGGTTAATAAAGGTGAAGTTTCAAATGTTTTTTGAATGGCATTGACTTCAGCTTGATCTCCTTTTTTGGTGCCAGGCGCATGCAGAACTATGGCATCTACTGAACTTCTTCCTGCTTCTTCCAAAGCCATTTTCATGGATTTTTGAAAGCATTTGGCATCCGGAGAAATGGAAATGTTGTGGGTGATTTGTTCCGTAGCATAACCAAAACCTATGATTTTCGCTAACGCATTTTCTGGTGATTTTGACATCACTGCTGTTGCAGAGCCCTCTCCAAGAATCAAAGAGTTTTGGAGTTTGTCGAGTTTTAAACTTTCACAAGGAAATTCAGTGTCTAGTTTTGAATAAAGCTTCAAAGCTTGCATTTGAGCAATGGTAAATTCTGTTAATGGGGCTTCTGAGCCTCCAACCAAAAACAGATCACACATATCGGCCTGAAGCCAGGCTTTAGCATTCAGCATCGCATGCAAAGCTGTAGAACAGGTGATGGAATGACTTATGTTGGGACCATCAACTCCTAGGTCTTGAGCCACCCAGGACGAAATATTTCCCAAAGTGGTGGTAGGAGAAGTTAAGGGTGATAATTTTCTGCCTTCCAAAAAATCTTTATGGTAGTGTTCAAACAAAGCTGTCGCTCCTCGAGAAGAACCGATATTAACCCCGGTGGATTCTGGCTTAAAGTTCAATTTTGAAATTGCTTTTCTGGCCGTTAAAATAGCCATAAGTACAGACTTGTCCAGATCTTTATATCTGGTATTTTCTTTAGAAAGATTTTCAATTTCTTCTAAAGAGGGTATTGGAAGACTAGCGCCGAGAACGGAAGTGTTTTCCAATTCCAACTTTGAGAAATGAGCGAAGTCATTTTGATAATTATTCAAGATGGTTTCCTGGTCATGACCTAAAGCAGAAATGGATCCGAAACCATTGATGTAGATGGGGTGTTTCAAGCGAACTTAATTTTTAAAGCAAAGATCGAAAAAACTTAATCTACACGCTATCAAATTCAGAATAAGTCCAAAAAAGCAGTATAAGGTCTCTAGTAATTATTTGGTATCTTTGAAATTCAAAATAAGAATAATTAATCTTCAGCGTTTTAAAGTAAGAAACGCTTCAATATATAATTTATGGGATGTAGCACTTGCTCGACCGGAAAGGATGGTCAACCTAAAGGCTGTAAAAATAACGGGACATGCGGAACAGATGGATGTAATAAGCTAACGGTTTTTGACTGGTTGTCTGATGTTGAACTACCAGGAAATCAAAAGGCTTTTGACTGTGTCGAGGTTAGATTTAAAAATAGTAGAAAGGAATTTTTTAGAAATACGGAAGACTTAACGCTTTCTATTGGTGACATTGTAGCCACTGAAGCTTCTCCAGGTCATGATATTGGCATAGTTACGCTTACCGGGGAATTGGTAAGGGTGCAGATGAAAAAGAAAAATACAGACCCAACTTCAAAGGAAGTGGGCAAAGTTTATAGAAAAGCCTCTCAAAAGGATATTGACGTATGGCAGGCTGCCAGAGAACGCGAGGATAAGATGAAGGTCAAAGCAAGGCAAATTGCTATACGCCTGGACTTGAGGATGAAAATAAGTGATATCGAATTTCAAGGGGATGGTTCCAAAGCTATCTTTTATTATACCGCAGAAGAGCGCGTTGACTTTAGACAATTGATCAAAGAATTTGCATACGAGTTTAAGACCCGGATTGAAATGCGTCAAATAGGCTTTAGACAAGAAGCAGCTAGGCTTGGCGGGATTGGTTCCTGTGGTCGTGAGTTGTGTTGTTCTACGTGGTTAACCGATTTTAGAACGGTAAAAACTTCGGCTGCGAGGTATCAACAATTATCATTGAACCCACTCAAACTTGCTGGGCAATGTGGAAAATTGAAATGTTGTCTCAATTACGAATTGGACACTTATCTTGAAGCTTTAAAGGATTTTCCAAGACAAGATCAAAAACTAACGACTCAAAAGGGTGATGCTGTTTGTCAAAAGATCGACATTTTCAAAGGAAAGCTATGGTATGCTTATGAAAAGGAGTACAACAACTGGATTGAGCTGGATACCGACGCTGTAAAAGTGATCTTGAAAGCTCAACGGGAGAAAAAACCTGTAGCCAGTCTTGAAGAATTTACTACTGAAGTTGCTATTGAAAAGACAGAATTTTCCAACTCATTTGGTCAAGATAGTCTAACTCGCTTTGACAAACCAAAACGAAATAAGCCTAAAAATAAAAGAAAGTCAAATAAAAATAAGAAGTCGAAAAGAAACAATGCAAACTCTTAAACTCTGCGTTCTGGTTGGCTTTTGTGTGTTTTTAGTCAGCTGTAATGATAATGTCATGTATTCTGATTATAAAAATTTTGATGATGGCTGGTTCAAAAATGATACTCTGATGTTTGATATTCAAGCACCAGACACCATCAAACCATACGATTTATTTTTTGTTACAAGAGTGAACCAGGATTATGAATTCAACAATCTATACCTCATCGCCAATATCTCATTTCCCAATGGGAAACAAATTGGAGATACTCTAGAATATGAAATGGCTCAATCTGATGGAAAGTTGATGGGCAAGGGTTTTGGAAGTGTAAAAGAGAGTAAATTGTGGTATAAATCAAATGTAGTTTTTACTGAAAAAGGAAACTACACTATAGAAGTGAAGCACGCCATGCGTAAGTTTGGAAAAGTGGAAGCGCTGGATACGTTGCAGGGAATAATGGACTTTGGTATACATTTGGAAACCATCGAACCGACTGAAAATTAATGTTTTTTTAAATTATTATGAGTAAAACATCAACACCAAAAAAGGGATTCAAAAAATATATACTTGGCTTTTGGATAGTATTCTTTGTAGGAATCCTTAGTGTTATCTTTATATTCCTTCTGGCTAGTTGGGGAGCTTTGGGACCTATGCCTACTTTTGAAGAACTTGAGAATCCAGAAACAAATCTTGCTACAGAAGTGATTTCTGCCGACGGGCAAACTCTCGGTAAATACTTTAAAGAGAACAGAACTCCCATCAATTACGAAGACCTTCCAGATCATCTCATCAGCGCTCTTGTTGCAACCGAAGACGAAAGGTTTTACAGCCATTCCGGTATAGACGCCAGAGGCACCTTGAGAGCTGCTATTTATCTTGGTAAAAGAGGTGGTGCAAGTACAATTACACAACAACTTTCTAAACTTTTATTTACAGACCCTAACAAAAGTGGAACTTTCAATCGTATCATACAGAAAGTAAAAGAATGGGTCATCGCCGTGAGGTTGGAAGAACAGTACGCCAAAAATGAAATCATTACGATGTATCTCAACAAGTTTGATTTTTTATATCAGGCTGTTGGAATACGTTCTGCTTCAAGAATTTATTTTTCAAAAGAACCTAAAGATCTTACTTTGGAAGAGTCTGCTACATTGGTAGCTATGTTGAAAAATCCAATTCTTTACAATCCTGTTAAAGACCAGTTTAAAGATAATTCTGAACAAAGAAGAAATCAGGTTTTAAAACAAATGGAGAAAAATGGATTTATCACTCAGAAAGTAAAAGATTCTGTTCAGAGTTTACCGCTTACAACATTCTTCTCTCCAGAAGAACATGACGATGGTATTGCTACCTACTTCAGAGCTTATGTCCAGGAATTTATGAAAGACTGGATTGAGGATAACCCTAAACCAGATGGGAGTTCTTATAGCATGTACAGGGATGGATTAAAAATCTACACCTCTGTAGATTATAAAATGCAAACCTATGCTGAAACAGCGGTTGAGAAACATCTTAAGAATCTTCAAAAGGAATTTGATCGTCAAAATCAAAATAACAAAACAGCACCCTTCAGAAGTATTGATGCTTCAGAAATAGAAAGCATTCTTAAAAAAGGAATGAGAAATTCTGACCGCTACAAAAGAATGAAGCGAAGAGGAATTGATGAAGATTCTATCATGGCAACCTTTAACAGAAAACGCGAAATGCGCTTGTTTTCATGGGATGGCCCAATTGATACCTTAATGACTCCTAAAGATTCTATCAGGTATTACAAATCATTTCTAAATACTGGAATGATGTCCATGACCCCACAAACAGGAGAGATAAAAGCCTGGGTAGGTGGTGTAAATTATAAGTTTTTTAAATACGAGCATGTTAAACAAGCAAAACGTCAAGTAGGGTCTACCTTCAAACCATTTGTATATGCTACTGCTATAGATCAATTGCATTATTCGCCATGTAAAGAATTTCCTAATACACCTTATACCATACCTAAAGGAAAACACGGGGTGACCGAAGACTGGACACCCTCCAACGCTGGCGGCGATGATGATTACGGAGGTAATAAAACCTTGAAGAAAGCTTTAGCTGAATCTATCAACACTATAACAGCTAGAGTAATTGATAGGACTGGTCCTGAAAGTGTCATCAGTTTGATTGACAAATTAGGAATTGATACCTCACGTATTCAACCTGTGGCTGCTATAGCTTTGGGTACTGCAGATATCAGCGTTTACGAAATGGTTTCGGCTTACAGTGCGTTTGCAAACAAAGGCGTCTACGTAAAGCCATATGCAATACAACGTATAGAGGATAAAAATGGAACTATTCTTTACCAGCATCAACCACAAAGTCGTGATGTACTAAGTGAAGAAGCTGCTTATGTTACCATTCAATTATTAGAAGGGGTTACTCAATCTGGTTCTGGTAGACGACTAAAATCAAATTCTGATTATGCTAAAAACAGCGAACCTTATAAGAGAGCTGTGACTGGATATCCTTATGTCTTTGAAAATGACATCGCAGGTAAAACAGGAACCACACAAAATCAAAGTGATGGATGGTTTATAGGAATGGTACCCAATCTTGCTACAGGCGTTTGGGTAGGCGGCGAAGACAGAAGTGTAAGATTTGAAACGATCGCTTACGGTCAGGGAGCAACCTTAGCCTTACCAATCTGGGGGATGTATATGAAGGATGTTTATGCAGATGAAAGCTTGGATATTTCAAAAGAAAAGTTTGAAAGACCCGATAACTTAAGCATTCAAATCGATTGTGACGTAGCTTCTGAAGATGAAACTAGTGAAGAAAAAGAAGAGGCTACAGAATTTGAAATAGATTTTTAGCTATTATCACTGGCATACCATTCTGCAAAAGCAGTTCCGGTTTCTCTAAGTTTTAGGGAATGTAGCGTAATGTCTTTAGCCAACTTTTTTGAAATTTTTTCAGCAAAATCAGCTATCATATTTTCACTTGTGGGTTGGTAATCTACAAGAACAACATTATGTCCGGAAGATTTTAAATACTCTGCGAGTTCAATATGCGGCGTATTTCTATTGAGTAGAATAGCGTGATCCATAACATCTACAACCTCGTTCTTCACAATTCGTTTGAGATCGCCAAAGTCAATCACCATCCCACACTTGACGTTGCTCATGTCAGTTATAGGATTCCCTATAACGGTGACGTCCAGACTGTAACTATGCCCGTGGACATTTTTGCATTTCCCGTCGTAACCGTAGAGAGCGTGAGCGGTTTCGAACGTAAATTGCTTGGTAATTCTAATTTTTGCCATAATCTCAAATATTACTGCAAAGATACTGGAATTATAAAATTATAAGGTTGAGAGGTTACATTCATTTTTGATACTAAAACTTCAAATATGTTTGACTCAATGATTCTGTCAAAATGATCCAACACACCCTCTAACCATTTTGTCTTAACTAAAAGGTGAACAAAAACAAAAGATTGATGACCAAGAGTTATAAAAGATATTTTTACGAGTGAAGTGAACTCCCTCGAAACGAGCTTAATTGATTTCCCTTGGAAACAGATTTTGAATTTTAACCACGAAAATTTAGTAATAGAATCCTCAGTGAAGAATTAAAAAATTAAAACAGCTTATAGTATTAAAAGCTAAATTTGAAAAATTATATTTTGATGATTTTAGATGACTAAAACACTTTTGACAGAGGCCATTTCTTCAGAAGAAAATCCTTTTTATGAACTCATTATTTCTGATATTTTAGAGCAAGGGTTTTCTATTTGTGACACTTTTTTTGAAGAGTCTCTAGTAGATCTTTTAAGAATTGACCTTAAAGCTTTATACAATCAAAGCGATCTTAAAAAGGCTGCTATTGGTAATAAGTTGAATGAATCGATTGAAAAAAATATCCGAGGAGATTATATCCAATGGATAGATGAACTCAAGGCAAATTCAGTAGAAAAGTGTTTTTTCAAACAGATACATCATTTTAAAGACTATTTGAACAGAACTTGTTTTATGGGTCTTCTTCACCAAGAGTTTCATTATGCGATGTATCCCAAGGGCACCTTTTATCAAAAGCATATAGATACTTTTCAAAATGATGATAGACGCAAACTTTCTATGGTTTGCTATCTCAACGATAATTCCTGGAAAACGACAAATGGAGGAGAATTAGTCTTATATCCAAAAGGAAAAGAAAGAATCACAATATATCCTCTACCAGGAAGAGTTGTCATTTTTGAAAGTCAAGTTCTTGAACATGAAGTAAAAGAAGTCCTTAAGGAGGAACGACTAAGTATTACAGGCTGGTTAAAAACCAGATGAGTATTCAGTAAAACATTTTTACTAATAGAGTATCCTTACTTTTATGGTATTTTCTATTTGCTTAAGTTCCTTTGAGGTGTCCAGAGAGTCGTTTTTAGCAATATCCAACACTACATAACCTACATCCATATTGGTGCTCAGATACTGTCCCAGGATGTTTACATCTAGCTTTGAAATCTTGGAGTTAATTTCAGAAAGAACCCCAGAAACATTTTTATGAATGTGAAGAATTCTATGTGTGTCTTCCATTTTTGGTAAGGACAGTTCCGGAATGGAATGGCTACCAATGCTTGAACCACTTTCTATGTATTTAATGAGCTTACCAGATACATCAATGCCAATATTCCATTGAGCTTCTTCTGTAGAGCCACCAATATGTGGAGTCAGAATGACATTAGAAATATTCTGAAGTGGTGAAGTGAACTTTTCGGCTTTGTTCTTTGGTTCTTCGGGAAAAACATCTAATGCTGCTCCGCCAATTCGTCCATCTTCCAAAGCTGTTTTCAAAGCTTCAATATCCACAACATCTCCCCGGCTCATATTGATCAACATCTGTCCCTTGGTAAACCAACTCAGCACTTGTTTATCAAAAAGGTTTTTGGTTCCGTTTGTTCCCGGGACATGAAGTGTAATCAAATCACAATCTTCGATTAGATTTTTGAGATCATCAACTTCTTCTGCATTGCCCAGTGGCAATTTATTTTCAACATCATAATAAAACACCTTCAATCCCATAGCTTCGGCCAATATAGAAACCTGAGAACCAATATGGCCATAGCCCACAACGCCAAGTTTCTTACCCCGAATTTCGTGGGCATTGGTAGAATCTTTGTCCCATTCTCCAGCGTGAGCCGCTTTGTCTTTGTCTGGAATACGTCTTATTAACATGATAGCTGAAGCAATGACAAGTTCTGCCACAGAACGCGTGTTGCTAAACGGCGCATTGAAGACACAAACGCCAGCTTTATTAGCCGCGTCCAGATCTACTTGATTGGTTCCAATACAAAAACAACCAATAGCGACTAACTTTTTAGCTTTTTGAATAACCTCTTCCGTCAATTGAGTTTTAGATCTCACACAAACCACTTTTGCGTCCTTCAAAACTTCGTCCAATTCTTCACCAGATAAAGCACCAGGATACTGTTCGATTTGGGTATAACCAGCTTTTTTGAAAGATTCTACAGCCGATTGACTTATACTTTCCAAAAGAACAATTTTCATTTTACCTTTCGGAAAAGACGTTTTAAGTGGTGACATAGTGATTGTGTATTGATAATTAAAAGATTCTAAATTATTAAATTACATTAAGGCAATACTTTGTTGCAGTGATTTTTTTCTGAATTTAATCCAGTTAGAATTTTGATTTGAATTCCTATTAATGACTGAGTACATTTAAAATTAGTTGAGCTCCATTTGCAACTGAATCAATTTATGGTACAATCCATTTTCTTTTTCTAAAAGATCAGCGTGAGTTCCTTTTTCAATAATCTCTCCGTCTTCTAAAACTAAAATCTGCTCTGCATTTTTAATGGTGGATAAACGATGAGCAATTACAAAAGAAGTTCTGCCTTTCATCAACTTATCTAAAGCCTCCTGGACTAATTTTTCAGATTCTGAATCCAGTGAGCTCGTCGCTTCGTCGAGAATCAAAATCACAGGGTTTTTCAACACTGCCCTGGCAATCGCCACACGCTGACGCTGTCCTCCAGAAAGTTGAACGCCACGTTCACCAACAATGGTTTCGTACTGCTCTGGAAAAGACATGATAAAGTCGTGAGCATTGGCTTTTTTGGCTGCTTCCAATATTTCTTCATGAGTTGCTTCAGGTTTTCCATAAGCAATATTTTCTTTTATCGTGCCGCCAAAGAGTAAAATATCTTGAGGAACAATCGCCATCTGGCTTCTTAAATCGTGCAATGTAAATTCTGAAGCTGGTACATCATCAAGTAACATCTGTCCATCCTGAGGCTCGTAAAATCTTAAAATCAATGACGCAATAGTAGATTTTCCCGCACCACTAGGGCCAACTATAGCAACAGTTTCGCCTTCTTTGGCCTCAAAGCTTATGTTTTTTAATACCGTGAGTTCTGGTCGGGTAGGATAGGCAAATTTTAAATTCTTGAAACTCAGTTTACCGTGAATAGGTTGAGGTGTTGAGTTTTCTATAATCACTTCAGGCTCTTCGTCTATCAAATCAAAAACACGTTCTGTAGCGCCTATCGCTTTTTGAATTTGCGCGTATTGGATTGGTAATCCCCCAATAGATGCACCAACGAATATCGTATAAAGAATAAAAGTGATCAATTCAGACTGGGTCAATTCACCAATATTCTGAAGTTTGACAGCATACCACACTAAAAGTACGATAGCCCCGAAAATACAGAAAATGATAAATGATGAAAAAGCGCCACGCGCTAATCCTCCTTTGATGGCAATTTTCTTGATATCGTTGACAGCAAATTTGTACCTCAGCATTTCAAAAGCTTCGTTGGTAAAGGCTTTTACATTGGCAATGCCTTGTAAACTTTCCCCTACGATGGTATTGGAATCGGCTACTTTATCCTGAGCTTCCTTAGATAATTTTTTGATGAATTTCCCAAAAAACACAGCGACTATAGCGAAGATGGGAATGGTAGCCAACATCAAGAGAGACAATTTTACTGACGTAAAAAACAAAGCCGTGATTCCACCAATGACAATAATCATTTGCCTTAAAAATTCAGCAATGCCTGTGGTAAACGTATCTTGAATTTGGGAGATATCGGCGGCCACGCGACTATTCAATTCGCTGACTCTTCTAGAAGAAAAGAATTGCATTGGCATTTTTACCAAGGTGTTGTAAGTATCTTGTCTGATGGCAGAAAGCATATTCTCCGTCACATTCACAAATAGAACTACTCGGAAGAAGGAAAACACAGCTTGAGCTGTAAAGAGTCCTAGCAAAATAAGTCCCATTCTATTGATCTCATCGGCATTGAAATCTGCAGTCTCGATGAGATCGCCCATCAGTTTTGGGAAGAGCAAAGCTGTAAGACCTGTGAATCCCAGGAAAATCATACCGATGATTAACTTCCATTTGTGGGGTCCGATGTAGGAAAAAAGGCGTAAAGATTTTTTAAGGTTTTCTTTATTCAACTTTACTTTGGGAAGGTCAGATTCCTTTTTTCTCTTAGCCATTCTAAAAATTTTCTTCTTTTATAAAGCTGCAAAGTTAACTTCAAGCTCATTACTAATCTATTAACTTAACTTAAATGTCTTAAAAATTATCGCAAAACCTTTAAGTCAGCAGTATTAAGTTCAAAAGAAATAGGACGAATAGTTAGTTCAATTTGTGATTTAATAAGGATTCAACATCAAAGATGATCACTAAGTGAGAAGACAGTAATCGTGCTCGTAAACTTTCTTACCTTTATTTTTTTAAAAAAATGAATTATGAAGAAGCTATTATTATCTCTGTGTGTGTTGTTAATTCAAGTTACGGCTTGGTCACAAATCGAAAGTGCTCCAGAAAGAACTGAAGGAGAAGGCCCATGGTCACAACTGATTATACGCGGAGTTACGCTAATCAATGGAAATGGTGCACCACCCACGGGACCAGTAGATATTGTGGTGGAGCAAAATAAAATTACTGAAATTAAAACCGTGGGATATCCTGGGGTAGAGATAAAAGAAAGCAATAGACCTCAGCTCAAATCTGGCGGCAAAGAACTCGATGCTTCCGGGATGTATCTGATGCCAGGTTTTGTAGATATGCACGGTCATATTGGTGGAGAAGCTCAGGGGACTCCAGCCGAGTATGTTTTCAAGCTTTGGATGGGACACGGAATTACCACTATACGAGATCCATCGGCTGGTAATGGACTGGACTGGGTGCTGGAACACAAAAATAAATCTGCTAAAAACGAAATCACGGCTCCCAGAATTTTGGCTTACACGGCTTTTGGACAAGGAAGTAAAACTGAAATTAGTTCTCCAGAAATGGCAAAAAAATGGGTGAAAGCAAATGCTGAAAAAGGAGCGGATGGCATCAAATTTTTTGGCGCAAGACCAGAAATTATGCAGACTGCACTTGAGGAAAATAAAAGGTTGGGATTGCGTTCGGCCATGCACCATGCTCAAATGAACGTTGCACGATGGAATGTACTAAATTCTGCGAGAGCTGGACTTACTAGCATGGAACATTGGTATGGCTTACCAGAGGCTTTGTTTACAGACAGAACTGTTCAGCATTATAAATTGGATTACAATTATAACAATGAGCAAGACCGATTTGCAGGTGCGGGTAAATTGTGGGAGCAAGCGGCTCCACCATATTCCGACAAATGGAACGAGGTCATGAATGAGTTGCTGGAACTTGATTTTACCATAGATCCTACATTTAATATTTATGAAGCTAACCGGGATTTGATGAGAACCAGCCGAGCAGAATGGCATGAGGAATACACTTTGCCTTCGCTTTGGGAATTCTACCAGCCAAGTAAAATTTCGCACGGCTCGCATTGGCATTATTGGGGAACTGAAGAAGAAACGACTTGGAGAAAAAACTACGATCTATGGATGACCTTTGTCAACGAATACAAAAACAGAGGTGGCCGAGTCACTACAGGATCTGATTCTGGATTTATATTTCAACTTTACGGTTTTGCTTATGTCCGCGAACTGGAATTGTTGAGAGAAGCTGGATTTCATCCTTTAGAAATTATGATGTCTGCGACGCTCAACGGTGCAGAAGCACTTGGTATGGAAGATAAAATCGGGACGGTTGAAGTGGGAAAACTAGCCGATTTTGTGATCGTTGAAGAAAATCCTTTGGAAAACCTGAAAGTCCTTTACGGAACGGGCGCCATCAAATTGACTGAAGAAAATGAAGTCACCCGAGTGGGCGGTGTGAAGTACACCATCAAAGATGGAATTATCTACGATGCTCAACAATTATTGGAAGATGTAAAGCAAATGGTAAAAGAAGACAAGGCAAAGTCTGGTTATGAAATCAAGCAACCGGGGAGAAAATAGAGTGTTTTTGACATCTATGTACTAAGATTTCTGTTAAATCTATCAAGATTAAAATCAGCATTTATCTATAATACTTATCACAAAATCATTTTTTAACCTTCAAAATTAAAATATCATTATTTTAATGCTTAATTTGATGTCAAATTAAAAGTCATGGGCATTAAAAGTTTTCAAGGTAAGCAAGTGGGTGAAGCCAATGTGCAAGCAGAAAAAATTACCGTTAGGGATTGTATGTCTCAAAGCATGATTCTTTTCAAAAAGAATCAAAGTATCATTGAAGTTGTGGATATGCTAATCAAATTCAGAATATCTGGCGGCCCAGTGGTCGATGACCAAAAACGAGTCATTGGGATTATTTCTGAAGGCGATTGCGTTAAGCAAATTTCTGAAAGCCGGTATTACAATATGCCCATGGAAGACACGAGTGTGGAAAAGTACATGTCCAAAGAAGTCGATGTGATGTCACCTGATATAAATCTTTTTGACGCTGCGCAATTGTTTTTAAAATCTAAAAGGCGACGTTTTCCTGTCGTAGAAGATGGAAAAATTATAGGCATTGTGAGTCAGAAAGATATTTTGAGAACGGCACTTATGCTGAAAGGATTCAGCTGGAAGCATAAATAGATGATCTTTAATTTTGAATTAAAAATTATTAATTGGTAATTGTTTACTTGCCTTCCGACTCTTGTCTACAAACTAAAAGTACATCAGTTGAGCCGTCCTGTAGGTATTGGCATGAGCATCGATGATTGTTTTGATGTCTTTGGAATAACCGCCTCCCATACTTACTTCAACAGGAATCTCATAGTTGAGGCATTGTTCAAACACAAATTCATCTCTTTTTTTGCAGCCTTCCACAGTACAACCTAATTTTCCCAATTTATCGGTACTCAAAATGTCAACACCAGAAAGAAAGAATATAAAATCTGGTTTTACTCGATCGATCAGATTTGGCAAAGTATTTTTTAAAGTTTTGAGATAAACCTCATCACCACAGTCATTTTCCAAAGGGATATCCAAATCGGACACTTCTTTTTTGAACGGGTAATTGCTTTTGCCGTGCATGGAGAAGGTAAATACCCGATCGTCATTTTGAAAAATCTCTGCCGTCCCGTTGCCCTGGTGTACATCGAGGTCGACTACAAGGATCTGTTTCGCTAATTTATTCTGAAGTAAATACTGCGCGCCAATCGCCTGATCGTTCAGCATACAAAAGGCTTCACCGTGATCGGAATAGGCGTGATGCGTACCGCCAGCAATATTCATTGCCACACCATGTTCTAATGCAAAATTGCAGGCTTTGATGGTGCCATCGGTAATGATGCGTTCGCGTTCCACCAAGACTTCCGAAAGTGGAAATCCTATTTTTCTAGCTTTTCTAGGCTCAATGGTAATGCTGTACAATTCTTTGAGGTATTCAGATGTATGTACCGACCGTATGTATTTCTCATTGTCTTCCTTAACCTCGGGCTGAAAAAAATTTTCTTGCTCACAGGTTCCTTCGTGAAGCAATTGCTTAGGTAACAAATCGTATTTCTCCATCGGAAAGCGATGACCCTCGGGCAAGGGATGTTTGTAAATAGGATGAAACGCAATTTTAAGCATAGCCAGTTTTAAGGTATTTCAAAATAAATGCTTTTGAGTTTCTTCTTAGCTCTAATGGCTTTTAAATCTTTGGTAAAATTCTGCTGGAATGAATAACTTTTCAATAGTTTCTAGAGTTTAAAAACCTATAATTTGAAGTAATATACTATCGAAATCCTATAATTCTTTATCATAAGATTTCCTGATCAATTCGGCTTTAGAATTTATTTCTAAGGTGTTATAAATATTCTTAATGTGACTCCTTACAGTATCCAGGGAAATAAACAAATCTGAAGCAATCATTTTATAACTTCTACCGTTGACAATGCCGTTCACAATATCCAATTGTCTTTTAGTAAGCTGATGAAGTTTTTTGGGAGCATAAAAATCAGCAATTTTTCTGGCGATGGCTGGTGACATATACGAGCCACCATCAGCAACTACCTCAACCGCCTCTATTATTTTATCTAGTGAACTGCGTTTGGAAACATAAGAGCAAGCGCCGGCACTTAGAGCTTTAAAAATCATGTCGGTTTCTTCAAAAGTGGTAAGGATGATCACGTCTAGATCGGGCTTCAGTATTTTAATTTCTGGCAATGCTTCCACACCGCTTTTACCAGGAAGTTGAATGTCAAGAAGTAAAATAAATTCGGTTTTAATTTCATCTTTAAGCCAGCCTGAAAAATCTTCAGTGCTTCCAAATGTTTTCAAAACCTGAACAGATTGATGTAACCCAAAAAAAGTCACTAAACTATCTAAAACCGCAGGATCATCTTCAACAATGATTATGTTAATTTCGTTTTGCAACTTTTCCTTTTTTATAGGGATTAAGTTATAGATTTAAAGTAAATCTGCCACCACATGAACATGTTATTTTGTTTATGTCACATTAGGTATTAAAATGCGAATTCCAAAACCATTTTCTAAATCAAACTTCAAATTGGCATTGATGTTTTCTGCTCTCATTTTCATATTGGCTAAACCTAATCCTGAAACGTGATGTAATGGTTTTGTACTGCCATTATCTTTGATGCTGAATTCACAAACCCCTTTATTGTTGATAAGCCTTACATTAACAAAATTAGCGTCAGAATGTTTAATAAGATTGTTGATGGCTTCTTTATAGATAAGATATAAATTCCTACGGCAGTTAAAATTTATCTTTTTTTGCAGATTAAGATCATCCACATCTATTTGATAAGAAATCTCTGCTGGTAGCAGAAGCTCTTCTGCCAACTCGTGCATGCGCTCAACCAAATTGCCAATAGTGTCTCTTCGACTATCAATACTCCATACCAAATCCCTCATGTGGGAAATGGTACTTCTGCTCAGGTTGGTAATTTTATGAAGTTTGCTTTTTTCATTAGGATTGGTGGCTTGCATTTCCAGCATTTCAGTTTGCATGGCCAAACCGGTCAACATCGAGCCAACGTCATCGTGTAAGTCACTTGATATTCTGGTGCGCAAGCGCTCCATTGCCAAAGCCTGGTTGAGTCGATATTTAAAAATGGAATAAATAATTCCGCTTATAAAAAGGCCCATTAATAGTATGAACCACCAGGTTTTGTAAAAAATAGGATTAACGATGATGGGAATGCTCAGCCCCGCTTTGCTTTCATTACCATTTATATCTACCCCTTTAACTTTTAGGTTGTATTCGCCGGCCGGTAATTGGTTATAACGGATGCTGTTCGCTTTGCCTTGAAAAAACCATTTATTTTCAAAACCTTCCATCATAGTATAATAAGTGTAATTATCATTATTGAAATAATCGGGAACCGACCAATCTATTTTGAGGTTGATATCATAGGGTGACAACTCAACAGGCGTTTCACTTAATCTTGTTATTTGCAAAAGCGTATCTTTACGTTGATTAAAAATTTCAAATTGAGTGAAATTTAAAGCTGGTAAAACTCTTTTTTTAGTCAAATTTTCAATGGAGAATTTGGTAATACCATTCATGCCTCCAAAATAAAATACTCCATTTGTTGACTTGTAAGCCGAAGGGTAATTGAATTCATTATGTGAAATACCATCTTTATCAAAGTAATTTTGAATATCGTTGGTTGCCATATTGATTCGGCTTAAGCCGTTGTAGGTGGCTGCTATAATTTCTTTATCATTTGCTGACAATATGGAAACCACATTGTTGTCACAGAGCCCATTTTGAGTATTTATAGTGCGAATGCTGTTTCGATTTAAATCCAATACATCAAGGCCGCCGCCAAAAGTTCCTACCAATAAAAATTCCTTGAATTCTAAAAGCGATAACACCGAGTTTTTACTGATGGAAGGAGTGGATTGAATATCATATCTCTCTACCACTTTGCCTTTAAGATTGAGCTTTAATACGCCAAGGCTTTTAGTGCCAACCCAGATGATGTTGGGGTCAGCTTTACTCTGAAAAAGCGTTTTGATGATATCATCAACTTCAGGTTTAGTCTTAAAAACAGGAGCAAAAAGTTTGGTTTCAGAATCAACACGAATTAATTTTGACAACATATACCCCATCAATAATGTACCATCATTTAATTGAATAATTGGATTCGGTTTCGTCTCATTTATAAATGGACTAAATTCGTCGTGAAGAATTAATCTATTGGTATTAAAATCGATTTCAATTAGGTAATTAGTAACTGTATACGCTTTATTAGATATCGTATCTGAAACAAAAAAACGTGCATCTTTTAATCTTTCGTAAGCATTTGGTATTGGCAATATAGTTGCACTGCCTGAAGGATTAATTCTGTATAATTGATTTTCAGTTTCGCACATAGCAGCTACATCTCCACTCCTTAGAGGGAAAATACTTCTAAAACTTAGCCCCCAATCCTCTGCGTTATTGTGGGCTAGCTTTTCGAAATTTTGAGGTTCCAACATTACCTTTACAAGTCCATTATTGGTGCCCAACCATAAAAGATTAGATAGGTCTACATAAATATGATTAATGTGAGAAAAGTCTATAATTTTTGCAATTTCAGAAGTGTAATCAAAGATATTTCCTGAAGTATTCAAATAAAATAATTCTTTTTCTCCTGTGAACCAGATGCCACCATCTTTATCTTCAACTGCGTTATAGAAAACGCCTTCGTGTGTTATGAGTTGGTGACTAAATTCTAAATTTTGATAAACCCCAACACCTTTCTGGCTTTCTGAAAAGTAATAATGTTGATTTTTAGCATTAAAGAAAGATTTCCCATAATGAATTGTATATCCATACCAGTTGTAAGTATCTAAAATTTTGCTTTTTACAACATGGCCTTCCTGATTGATGACTGTCAACCCATGATTGATGGTTGTCCAACAAATAATATTGGTTCCTGAAACCGTAACAGAAGTAAATCCGGTGCTTTCCCGCTCTAATGATTTAATTAAGCGAAAAGTCTTTCCATCATATTTGATGAGGTGCTGTGCTTTTTTATTTTTGGGATTAGGATCGTCTGTAACAATCCACAAATTGTTTTTTTTATCAAAGACCATATCCAATACTTCACCCTTCATTGCTTTTTCAAGACCTTCAATGGATTTCAATTTTTCGGTCTCTAGATTTAAAGCAAACAATTTATGATTAGCAATAAACCAAAGTGTATGACCTGAACTTTGATATTCTAATTTCAGTATCTCTTCAAAGGGAATAAAGTAGGGATTATTTTTACCGCTATTAAAAAGCTTGAATGTATTCCCATCATATTTTGCAAGGCCCTGACTCGTGCCAAACCACATAAATCCTTTTGCATCTTGAGCAATGCTATTGACATGTCTGAAATTTAATCCGGAATCTGTCGTAAGCTTTTCTATTTGGATGGAGTTTTGAGCTGAAATTGGGATGGCAAGACAAAACAGGCAAGAAACTAAAACCCTAAATAAAGCCCTGACTATCAAAGTAGTAAGATTTATATTATCAAATGTATAACATTTCTATAACACCACATCAATATGTGGTTGACAGCTGCTAGAATCTTACTTTAATTGCTTTAATTCTATTGTTCTGAATTACAATCGATTAAAACTCAATTTTATGAAAGCATTTACAAATTATGTGTTTTGCATTCTATGGTGATCTACTTTGTTTGGTCTAATCCTGTATTTCATCTTTTTGGTTTTTAATGTTCCAATTTGGATGTATGTGTACAATGATTTTGTACTTATCCACCAAGTGCCAACTGATGGTTCGTATGCAGGTTGGTAAACATTTAATGGTATTCTAAACCTAGATTTCGAGTTTTATAAAATTACACATTCACCTTTACTAGTTTATTTGCCTGAGCTAATAATTTCTGAATCTAAGGAATTATCAGCTGAGAGTTTTTTTAATTATAAATCATCTAATTTTTTTGTGAATAACATAAGTCGATCAAGCTTAATCATCTTTTTATAAAAAATTACTTTAATAATAACATTTTATTAACAACCACATCAATATGTGATTGACAGCTCTTCAAATCTTATCTACTTTGCTTTAAACTTTTAAAACAACAAACGATGAAAAAATTACTGATTATTTTATTGGTCTTACCACTTATGGCTTTTGCGCAAGAGGTAGAAGAACGTATTATGACCATGACGCAATTCAAAATTAAGCAAGGTCATACTTCCCAGTTTAAAGACGGGGTTAAGAAATATAAAGAATGTTACACAGCGGACCAGGGAGAAAATGAATGGAATTTCTGGTCTAGAATGCAGGGCGAAGGGACTGTATATGGAGTTACAGGATTTATGGACAAATGGGCAGAAATGGATGAAACCGATGAAGCCGGAAAAGATTGTTATTCTATTGTCATGAATTTCATAATGCCCCATGTAGAAACAATAACTAATGACATGGCCAAGACATTACCAGATTGGAGCAGAAAAAATGCCCCCACAGCACAGGCTAAACTGGCTTGGGTTACTTATTATAAAGTAGATAACGGAGGTAATTTTTCTGATGTCATAAAAGAAGTTACCTCTACAATGAAAGAGGTTGAGGGAGATTCTAGAGCATACTGGTATAGTGTTATTGGTGGGGATATAGATAATGCAGATTATATGGTGTCTTCTACTTATAATAGCTATGCAGAATTGGATGTTAAAAGGGATACTCCTTACGAAATGTACGTTAAAGCAAGAGGCGAAGACAAGGCCAAAGAAATATCTGATATATGGGAGTCTGCTGGGGTTAAGTCATGGTCTTACATATGGGAACACCAACCGGAACTATCTAACTAATCTTTATGAATGTTTTGATTAGCCAAAAGCCAGATAAGTCTTAAAAGAACTTATCTGACCTTTTTGATTTTAATCATAGGAATATTTGATAATAAATTAAAATAAACACCGAATTAAGTAACCTTTAAAACACTTTATATCATGAAAACAATTGACAAAATTTTTAAAACACTACTTATACTACTAGTCAGCACGGCATTTTTGAGTGCGCAAAACGTCCAACACTACAGAGTTCATGTAGATCACGTATACCCCTCAAATTCAGAAGCCTACGAAAAAATTTCCGAAAGACTGGCAAACCTGGCCGAAGAAAATCAGGAAGAAGACAGTTGGAATGTTTTATGGACCAACGACAACAAGGTGTTCAGCATCACTCCTGTAAGCGGCTGGGAAGATTTAGGCAAAGAATTTCTGCCTAAAACAAGGGCAAAAATAGGTGATGAAAAATTTGGTGAAATCTTTCAGGAATTTGATAAGCACTATGACGACCACCAAGATTACATCATTACGCTTAGCAACAATCATTCCTATATGCCTGACGGAATGACCACCACACCGGCAGGGAAAAACTACAGAAAAAATATGGTGATGTTTCACAAGGCAAGAGACCAAGAAAAAGTAGCTGAAATTGCAGAAAAATTCAAGAACCTTTATACTGAAAAAGGATCAAAGTCCCACTACCGCGTTTATTTCAGCGGTTTTGGAAATGAAGAATCTTACATAATGGTTGCAAGTGCTGCTTCAAGTGCTATGGAATTTGAAAAACAAGCCGAAGAGAACAGAAAACTCTTGGGTAAGGATTCAAAAAAATTATGGGATGAATTAATGCAATATGTTACCAAAATCGAATACACCGAAGGAAATATGATGCCAGCCCTTTCCTATGTTCCGACTAAATAAAGAGAGATGATTCCTTTAAAAATATATGTATTAATGTTTGCTGCTGCACTCCTTTTACCCAAGGGAGTGCAGGCGCAACTAACAAAAAATGAAAGGACCATGAAACACATATATGAAATGGTTCAAAAAAACAGCACCACTTCTGGAGAGATAAAAGCTCTCACACCCAAGGTAAAGTGGGACAAATTCAAAAACGATCAAGAGATCGATGAAAGATACACCATTACTTTCATAGCAATTATGAAGAACAAATGGCATAGCCTCGAATTTAATGATCTCGCCTTCCTGAGTGAAAGAAACAACACGGTTATAGTTAGCGGTAAGGTCTCAGGGAAAGAGCCCGCAGAATGTGAATATATAAGCAACACCTTTAAACATTCCTGGACTTTACAGGATGAGAAAATTATTGGTTTTTCAGAACACTAGTTTTAAAATAAAAAGGCTAATAATAATAAGACTTGGAATGGTCCAACTGGCATTATGTAATCATCAAGAACAATGCTATATCCGGTAATCATAGTAAGTCAAGGCCTGTGAAAACGAAAAGATGAAGCCATAGCATCACATCATTAAGACACGGAAAAATTACCAATAATGTAGTCAAAAAAAAGTATCCATTGCTCAGGTTATATAAACAAAGAAGATGCAGCAATGTTCTCCTGGGTTGTAGAAGATGAAGAGTAAGAAATGGTAGTGAATATGTCATTCCTTTTCTCCGCAATGCACAATTTGTTGACAGAATAATGCTGAAATAGATACGAATTCACTCAAAGTTGAACGAGAAGATTAAGATACTGAAAGTGAAATTACTGCTAAATATGAAGACTCTTAAAAGAAGACTTTCATGAGCACTAGGCTAAATTCAAAATGAGATCAAATGGAAACATCACAATCAAAACCCGAATATTTTTTACTCCGTCCAGAAATTGAAAAAGCTTATGGGTATTCACATGCGGTTAAAATTGGGAACCATATTAAAATTTCTGGGGCTGTGAGCATGGATGATGAGGGTAATCCAACTGCGGTTGGAGACTTCCTACAGCAGATGAAAAACTGTTACACTGATTTAGACAACATTCTGAAACATTTCAATTGCACGTTTGATGATGTGGTGAAAGAAGATGTATTCACCACCAATATGCCTTTGTTTTTAGAACACGCGGGCTATCGAACTGAAATTTATAAAACTCATTTCCCTACGGGTTCCTGGCTGGGTGTAAAAGAACTGGCCCTGCCTGAATTACTGATTGAAATTGAGTTGGACGTGTATAAAGTATAAAAATCAATTAAAAAAATAATTATGGAATTGAAAGTTATTGGCTTTGGTCTAGGCAGAACAGGAACCTATTCACTAAAAACAGCCTTGGGACAACTACAACTCGGTCCTTGTCACCACATGGAGCTCGTGGCTCAAAACATGCCTGTTCACGTGCCATTATGGAATGAGGTGTTGAAGAATCCTACCAACTTTAAAGCAGTCTATAAAGATATGCAGAGCGCAGTTGATTGGCCCACCGCAGCCTTTTACAAAGAACTGTACAAGCATTATCGAAATGCTAAGTTTATTTTAACTCACCGCAGCAAAGAGTCATGGGCAGAAAGCTTTGGATCCACGATCTACAAGTTGCTTAGCGACCGTAAAAATGCACCTGCACCTATGCAGGAATGGCTCAATATGGCGGTGAAGGTGATTGAAAAATCGGGTTTTTCAATGGGCCTTGATTACGACGAACTAGCTGAAAGATATGAAGCACATAATAAAGCGGTTCGGCAGTTAATTCCAGCAGAGCAACTATTGGTATATCAGGTAAAGGAAGGATGGGAACCTTTGTGCAAGTTTCTAAATGTAGAAACACCCTCAACGGAATTTCCCCACACCAATAACAGGGAGGAATTCTGGGATATAGTGAAAGGCGCCACCGAACCAAATGCTTGATACTGCGAAATAATAGAAAGTTATAAAAATCTTTACCACCATCACCTAAAAATTGACATTACCTGAGTTACAAATTGAAATTGAACTTTATAAAAAAAATAAACATATGAAAGTATCAGCATTTGCAGCCAAAGGACCACACGAAAAATTAGAAGCCTTCTCTTACGAAATGGGAGCGCTCGGCGCAGAACAAGTCGATGTGAAAGTCCTCAATTGTGGCATTTGCCATTCAGACCTCAGCATGATGAACAACGACTGGGGAATGACCACCTACCCTATCGTTCCCGGGCATGAAGTGGTCGGTGAAGTAATAGCTGCTGGTAATGCAGTTAAAAACATAAAAGTTGGAGACAAAGTAGGAGTTGGCTGGTATTCTGCTTCCTGTATGTCATGTCACGAGTGTATGGATGGGTCCCACCACCTCTGCTCCAGTGTAGAGTTCACCATCGGGGGTCGACATGGTGGTTTTGCAGATTATGTGCGCAGTCACTGGTCGTGGACCATCCCCTTACCCGAAGGAATCAATCTGGCAAAAGCAGGACCTCTGCTTTGCGGAGGCATCACAGTCTTTAATCCTATTATGATTGCAGGGGTAAAAGCCACCGATAAGGTAGGGGTTATAGGAATTGGAGGTTTAGGTCATATGGCGCTCAAGTTTCTCAATAAATGGGGATGTGAAATCGTCGCTTTTAGCTCTAGTCCAAGTAAAAAAGAATCTATTTTGGCCATGGGAGCAACCCAGGTGATAGATTCAACTAAACCAGAAGAATTGGAGAAAATCGCTGGCACTTTAAATTTTATTCTAAATACGACCAACGTCACCTTGGATTGGAATGCCTATTTAGTGGCGCTGGCTCCAAAAGGCAAATTTCACAATGTTGGAGCAGTCTTGGAGCCTATGGCTATTCCGGCTTTTACTTTAATTATGGGAGATAAATCAGTTACTGGTAGTCCACTCGGTAGTCCTGCATTGACCAAAACCATGCTAGAATTTTGTGTACGCCATGATATCTACCCCATTACAGAAGAGTTCCCCATGGCAAAAGTGAATGAAGCTTTAGAACATTTAAAGTCAGGGAAAGCCCGTTACAGGATTGTATTGAAAAACTAATAACCTGGTTAGTATAATGAATCAAAAAGACATTGGAAATATGGATTTACAAATCAAAGGAAAAAATGCCGTCATTACAGGAGGTAGCAAGGGCATCGGCAGAAGTATTGCTTTGCATCTTGCCGAAGAAGGAGTTAATGTCGCTATTTGTGCCCGTGGTAAAGACGCCTTAAAAAAGACTGAAAAAGAATTGCTTAAAAAAGGCGTAAAAGTGATTGCACTCAAATGCGATATTGGAAACACCAAGCAATTAGACACCTTCCTTGATAAAGTAAAAGACCAATTCGGAAACATCGATATTTTGGTGAATAATGTTTCAGCCTTGAGTTTAGGAGATGACTATAGAGACTGGGAAACTTCCATCAATGTAGATCTTTTAGGTAGCGTTAAAGCAACCAGAAAAGTCATTCCCTGGATGCTTGATGCCGGCCAAGGTAGCATTCTGTTTATTTCATCAGGTTCCGGTCTGGAGGCAGGCTCGCCGCCAGCTTATGCTGCCGTAAAAGCAGCGCTTATCAGTTATTCTAAAACCATGGCTATTCAATTGGCGCCAAAGAACATAAGGGTAAATACTCTCGCTCCGGGATCAGTAGAGTTTCCAGATGGATTGTGGGAATTAACTAAAACCCAAAACCCACCTTTTTATAACAAGATACTTAACACAATTCCGTCAGGAAGATTAGGCAAACCAGATGAAGTAGGCAAAGTTGCCACATTCATAGTGTCGCCTTGTGCCAGTTGGGTGACAGGCACTTGTCTTGCTGTAGATGGTGGTCAACACAAAGCGAATTTATAAAATATTCTAACCTCAAAAACCAGTAAAAATGAAAACAATGAAAAAACAATTACCTGTATTATTAATGCTTTTGGTCTTCATTACTTCCTGCAACCAAGACAAAAGATATACTCAACAATCCGCGGAAATAGCCACTTATAAGAAAGTGATCAGTGCCTATGAAAATCAAGATTGGAAAGAATTTGCCACGCATTACGCCGATACGGCAATGATTTATAACAATAAAACAAAAGATAAAGGTCAAAGCGTAATACAATTCATCGAAACCAATAAACAAGATGCTACACTATTTTCATCATGGAAGTACGTAGATGAAGATTCAGAGTATGAAATGGTAGTGACCGACAAAGGTGAAACTTGGGTGAATTTCTGGGGTTTATGGCAAGGCGAGCTGAAAGCTAATGGACAAACTTATGATATCCCGTCTCACATGACGGTTCAATTTGTTGATGGTAAAATTGTAAAAGAACATGGCTACTGGGACATTTCAGAACTGATGACCAGTCCACACAATGTTGCCGTGATCGACAGTCTCTACAAAGCCTTTGCTGCTGGTGATGTTCCCGCCGTAATTGGAGCTATGGATGCCAACATCGTTTGGAACGAGGCCGAAGGCAATCCCTACGCAGATAACAACCCATACATTGGCCCGGATGCGGTTTTAAATGGAGTTTTTGGCAGAGTGCTAGCCGATCACGCCTACTTCACTTTAGAAGATATCGAGTTGCACAATATGAACAATAACAAAGTGCTGGCAACCCTACGTTACGATGCCAAACACAAGACAATTGGCAGAGCTTATAACGCTCAGGTCGCTCATTTATGGACCTTAGAAAATGGGAAAATTACTGCTTTTCAGCAGTTTGTTGATACGAAGAAGCTCAATGATGCCATGACTAAGTAGTAATATTAAACAACTTAGAATTCATGATTCAAAATGAAACCGAATTAAAATTCTTGATGTGAAATGCCTGAAAAACAGTCTAAAAATGCAGGTCTTATAATTACACTATGGTCCAAAAGTGACCATTAATGGTCTGGATAATTTGAAAGGTGTCTTCCAAATGAAGAGATACAGTATATCAATTAAGATCAATTCAATTCTTGTTATAGCTCTAAACCAAATACTCGGACAACCAAAGGTCGAGAGCGTACCAGAATACATCAGATGTGTCTGGGAAGTTTAAATGCCAAAGTCACCTAGGATGTCGTAAAAGAAATCTTAGCTATCAAAGTCAGAAAAAAAGTATTTAAATCCACGTTGAGATATCATGTGAAACCTGAAGATTTTTCCAACAGAAATCTTTCACTTTCAATTACCGGTGACTATGCAAGCTTTAGAAAAAGTATTAAACAAATGCCCGCTTTTCAAATGTCTTCAAGAGGAAGACAGCGGGGAACTTCTGTCGCTGTTTCATGAAAAGAAATGGACAAAAAACACTTGTATTCTGAATTCTGAAAATCTTTCTCTCCAGGCTTACATCATACTTAAAGGAAGAGTAAAAATGTATCAGGTAGCAGCTGAGAACGGAAAAGAGATTACATTATTATTACTTCAACAAGGGGATATTTTTGATCTTTTATGTTTGTTTGACAACCAAGAACATGAAATTTTTTATGAGTGCCTGGATGAAGTAAAGGTTCTTACTATCCCCATGGAGCGTCTAAGGCAATGGCTGAAAGATCATCCTGCACAATATGCGCAGCTACTACCCTATGCAGGAAGACAAATGCGGTTGCTGGAGTCATACGTTTCTGATATTAGTTTTACAGATGTTTCAACCCGATTGTTAAAACTCCTAGTACGCAATCTTGATGACTCTTCTAATCTTAAACTTATTAATGATCTTCCGGATAAAGAAATAGCCAAGCTGATAGGCTCAACAGGAGCTGTAGTAAACCGGCATCTCCAAACACTAAAAAGGGGAGGTTGCCTTAAAACTTCACGTAACAGTCTTGAAATAAGCGATATAAAATTATTACTTAGGTTGCTAGAAATGGCGAAGAAAAACAGCCACTCTTAATTTAAATAGAACAATATCCGAAGACTTTAACATATTAATTAAGTCTTGTTCTACCCCGGTAGAATTCATCGCAGATTGCTCATATTATCTTTAAGTATTATTAATCTTAATACTTGTTAATCATGAAAAATGTAATGTTTTATTTATTTATGGTGAGCTTCCTGTTTATAGGACAAGCTCAGGAACTCAAACAGCTGGAAAAAAATTCTTTATTGCTGAAATCACTTAGACAGGGTTACTCTGCCTATTTACAAGAAACATATCCTGACGAGTTCCGGAAGGATCCAATTAAATTTTTAACATCACATGTAGACATACCAGAATTTATAGACGAATTAAAAGAACAGGGCGATGGTATTTATACAATATCCTGTAAAAGCAAAAAAGGTAGTTTGATTGTCAGGTTTAATGAAAACGGCGAAATTATCAAAGCTGTTCAAAGATTTAAAGATATTCCTATACCTCACTCTATTATTGCTGATATATACAGAGATCACAAGGGCTGGGAAGTCACCAATGTCGTCTATAGATGCATCAGTAAAAAAGACAAGCCAAACAAGCAGAGCTTTGTGGTCAAATTAAAAAAAAATAACAAGAAGAAAAAACTAAGAATCAGTCCCTCATTAGATACAAGACTTAGCAAAGTCTAAATCCAAAGATCATGAAGTCTAAAACGATAAAAGATTAAGCCGCTTTACTATATGTAAGCGGCTTAATTATTTGAAACACTTTACACCAATAAGCGAAAAATTTACTATTGAAGACAAGAACTTTTGATGGAACATATTTACACCAAACACTTTTTGCGAAAACCTCTTGAAAATGGCCTCATTTTATGCCGAAGATAGATCGCTAAATGTGAGTAATGGCAAACAGCAAAATTGCTTGAGTAGTTATAACTAGTAGAATAATCAATTGCTTTCATATTCAAATATTAAAACTTTTTTACTTCATTACTTAGCTTTCTTATCATGCTGTCAGGAAGAGGATAGAAACAAAAATCCAGGGAATCTAAACTATATTGACAAAACCAATAAAGATCCAACGACTTATATATCAATTATTTATAAACTATATTTATCAGAGTCATTAGGTATGTAATTAACAAATAACTCTACAAAGTCTCGTTTAAGTTAAATAGATGAAAGCAACCACCCAAAGAATACAGTCTTTAGACTTTCTAAAAGGTTTTGTCATTATTCTTATGGCTTTAGACCATGTGAGGGATTTTGTTCATAAAGACACCTTCTTTTTTGATCCTACGGATATCGACCAAACTAATTTTGGCTTATTTTTTACTCGTTTTATTACGCACTTTTGCGCTCCTGTTTTTGTCTTACTGGCAGGAACCTCAGCTTTTTTTGTTCAGCAAAGAATAACCAAAAATGAGTTGAGTCAGTGGCTGGTTAAACGTGGCTTATGGTTGATCGTGGTAGAAATTATCATTGTGACGTTTGGTTGGCGATTTCAGTTCAATTTTGATAGCATCCTTTTCCAGGTTATCTGGTTATTAGGCATCTCTATGGTGTTTTTGGCCTTGTTTATTCATGTTCAAAAAAAGTTAATGATTGTTCTCTGTCTGATTGTGATTTTTGGTCACAATGCTTTGGATAGTTTTACGGCGGATTCGTTTACGGGTCTTTGGACACTTTTGCATGTGCAGGGTCCAATTCAAATATCAGAGAGCATTACCGTTCTAAACGCTTACCCCCTTATCCCATGGATTTTTGTAATGCCACTAGGTTATCATCTTGGAAGGTTATATTCAAAACAATATGATGACTTAGTTAGGCGACAGTTATTAATCACCATAGGCTTAACCTCCATTGTCATCTTTTTTGTCATAAGAGGGAGCAATGTCTACGGTAATTTAACGCCCTGGATCTATTATGATGAATTCAACAAAACGTTAATGTCATTCTTTAACGTCACCAAATACCCGCCTTCATTGCTCTATTTACTCATCACCCTTGGGCCATCGTTAATTCTACTGGCATGGGCAGAACATTTTAAAGGGAAGCTTTATAATCTAATTGTGTTATTTGGTAAAGTACCTTTGTTCTTCTACATCGTACACATTTATTACATCCATGCATTGGCAATGCTAGTCGCTTATGTTACAGGCTACGATCCATCGCTTCTGATTTCTGAAATTTTTATCATTTTCGAAACAGACCTTCAGGGCTATGGCCTTTCTTTGGTTGGGGTGTATCTGATGTGGGTTTTTGTAGTAGCTACCCTGTACCCGGTATGCGTCTGGTACTGGAATTATAAGAGAACCCACCGGCATTACTGGTGGTTGAGTTATTTATAAATAAAATTAATATTTAAAATCGAATTCAATATGAAAACAAACATCATCTACCCCGTCATTATTTCACTCTTACTGATGAGTTGCGTTGATAAAGCAGAAAAATCAATTGAAGCTGAAAATCTTGAAAAATCTAGTTATTTGGATTATTCGAACAAAGCTGACCAAGCAACCGGTGGCATCAATATGATTCCTATTGAAACTGAAATAGGCACTTTTAACGTCTATACCAAACGCATGGGCAACAGTCCAACAATGCGAGTCCTTTTGCTTCACGGTGGACCAGGTGGAACCCATGAAGAATTTGGAAATTTTGAAGGTTATCTGCCAAATGAAGAGATAGAATATATTTACTATGATCAGCTTGATTCCTACTATAGCGACAAGCCTAATGATCCTTTACTCTGGACTACAGAGCATTTTGTGGAAGAAGTAGAGCAAGTGCGTAAAGCTTTAAACCTCAACAAAGACAATTTCTACTTATTAGGTCAATCTTGGGGTGGTATTTTGGCTATGGAATACGCCCTGAAATATCAGGAAAATTTAAAAGGACTCATCGTTTCTAATATGGTGGCAAGTGTTCCAGAATACAACAAATATGCTCAAGAGATTTTAGCTCCACAATTACCTGACGATGTTTTAAAGGAAATCCAAGCCATAGAAGCTAATAAAGATTACGCCAATCCGAGGTATGAAGAACTCTTGATGGAACATTTTTATACCGAACATATTTTGCGTAAACCTTTGGAGGAATGGCCGAAATCTATCCTACTTATGTTTGAACATCTAAACCCTGAAATTTACATCTATATGCAAGGGCCTAGTGAATTTGGCATTACAGATGATGCAACATTAAGTGATTGGGATGTTTCTGACAGACTAAAAGAAATTGAAATTCCAACCTTAATGTTAGGAGCAAAACACGACACTATGGATCCTGAATATATGAAATGGATGGCCACCGAAGTACAAAATGGTCGCAGTGTGATAACCAATGGAAGCCATGTGTCTCAATTTGATGACCCTGAAAACTATTTCTCAGGATTGATCACTTTTATAAGAGATGTAGACTCGGGGAAAATCAATTAAAGGAACACCAATAATGTATAAGAACAATAGCGGTTGGTGCCAAAATTTAAATTCCGCATTTATTGCTTTTATGCTCTAATGGCTTTTAAATGTCTGGTAAAATTTTCGAAATAAACTGATCCGGTTTTACCCTTTGGTCAGTTGCTTAAGCATTTTCTTTACGGTCTTGCTTAACAATTTTGGGGTTTTAGGTCCGCTTTGGTTGGTAATAATAGATATTCCAAGGTCATATTTTGGAAAAATGAAGAGCCAGTTTTGAGTTCCGCTGGTTCCTCCATGATGGTTATAGGACGTGCCATATTTATCGTTCCACACTCGCCAGAAGTAAGAAAGTTTAAAGGTGTTTCCCTCTTCATATAGCAACCGGTGAGATTCTGAGACTACAGGATTATTTTTATCCAGTTGTAATTTGGCGTAGAGCATCATATCTACAATTGTCATCTTAATTCCGCCTGCTGTTCCCCAAAGTGAATTGAACTGGCTTGGAGATTGAGAATCACTGTCCATCCAATAGCCAAGAGCTATTTTTTGCTTTTGAACTGAATCCAGCTTAATGCCGGTATTATTCAGGTCATACTTAGCAGATAGTCTTTCTTTTAATAACGCATCTATGGATTGCTGGTAGAGGGTTTCCAGGATGTGTCCTATCAATTCTCCTCCTGCATTGGAATAAGCATAATCTGTCCCTGGGTTTGTACTTATCGAAACCTCCTTTAACTCCTCCAGAAATTTTTTCTTATCGTAAGCCTTTTCCATTTCCAGGTATAAACCTGGTACACTTTCGTCTAATTTTTCGAAAACACCGTTCATTTCCAGTGGCAGGAACATGGGCATTCCGCTAGTGTGGGTGAGTAAATGTTTTATGGTAATGGGTTTCCCTTTATATTCCAGGTTTGGATACTGGCCTTGCAGATGTAACCTGATGTCGTCTTCCAATTTGAGTTTTCCATCGAGTACAGCTTCCGCCATCAGATAACCGACTATGGTTTTAGAAACAGACCCGATCTCGTAGATGGTCTCGTCATCTGGCAGAATGGTTTTCCTTTTTTCTACACTACCAAAGTGCTGGGTATAAGTATTTCCATCTTTATACACCCCTATGGATACAGAAGCAATGTTTCTATTGTTGATAAAAGAGCGGCCGCTTTTCTGGATCGTTTTTGAAATATTATCATTCCTGAAAGTGCCCTGAGAAAATGCTAGTTCACAACAACACATGGAAAAAAGAAAAGCGATGCCAAAAGAGTATTTCATGTTTTGATGATCAGCAAAATCAAATATTGATTGATTAATTTCTTAATTTAAAAATACACTTTAAACTAAGACGAAGTACAATCTCATTTTTAAGCATTACTTACCCAATTCTAAACTCACTTTCTGCTGAAACTCCTATTGCTTTGGATCTTAAAAGTCATTACAAAGCCTTAAGAAATGTATCTTAACTCATTATGCTAACGGAAACAAATTCAGAAGAAAAAAGGAGTAACAACTGACCAAAATGAATTTTTTACCTTTTTTTCCTCAAAGCAATCAATCCCAAAACAGGTCCTATGACCAGGACGGTATAAATAAAATTACTACTTGTCCAAACGCTCAACGTATTGAGAAGTTGAATGCTCACAATGGTTATGGCAAAACCGATACTGTTGACAATCGTGAGTGCAGTGCCTTTGATTTCGGCTGGTGCACTTTGAGCAACCAGTGTGGATAAGAGCGGCGAATCTGCTATAACAACCATCCCCCACAGCAGTAGAAACCCTATAAATAGAATTTCACTTTCGGTGCCCAACATCCATGGAGAAACCAAACAGCAAATACAGGATAGAAGCAAGGCTAAAAATGCTATCCGTTTTGTGCCGAGACCTTGCGACAAATAACCGCCCAAGACGCAGGATAATCCTCCGATAGCTATAACCAGAAATGATAATAATGAGACATTGAAGGTAATCTCCGGATGCGACGACTTGTAGGTTTGTAGTAAAATAGGCACAAAAGCCCAAAAGGCATATAACTCCCACATGTGGCCAAAATAGCCAAAAGCTGCAGCCCGAAAATTGCGATTGTGGAAGACTCTAAAAAAGGCTGAAAATTTTAAGTTACGACCTGCTTGCCGGTAGGGACCGTCTGGTACAAAAAGCAAAATCAACACGCCTCCCAAAACGGCTAATAGAGAAGTCACGATCATAACTGATTTCCAAAGAAATCATTCTGTCATGTCTTTTAAAAGGTGAGGGAAAGCTGTCCCAAGTACTAAAGCGCCTACCAAAAAGCTAAGGGATTTACCCAAGCCTTTTTCGTAATAATCGGCTGCTATTTTCATACCTACCGGATAAATTCCCGCGAGAAAGAAACCTGTCAGAAACCTAAAGACTAATAGGCTTGACATGGTATTGTCTTCCCAAACAATAGCCAAATTGAATCCTGCGCCAAGGATTGCAGAAAAAAAGAAGACACGAGATGGTGAAAACCGGTCTGCGATACTCAATACTGCAAAAATTAAAGTCCCAACAATAAATCCTAGCTGAACGGCGGAGGTTAAATGCCCCAAAGCGCTGGACGGTAAATTGAAGTTAACAACCAGCTCGTTCATCACAGCATTACCAGCAAACCAGAGCGATGTGCAACAAAACTGAGCAAAAACTATAACGGGGAGAATGCGTTTGGAAACTTTCACGAAGTGAAGATATCAAATGAAATAGAAGGCTTACTGCTTCTTAGGTCCAATTTTAATAAAGAATATTAGACCCAGACCTACACCCATAAAAGCTCCTGCAATAAAACCTGATCCTGTAAACTCTACATCGGTTAAAGTCATGATTAATCCAATTATGAAAAGAGCTATACCTAGAATTCTATTTTGTGTAGTGGTCATCGGAAAGGTTTTATGGATTTATAAAATCCAAATTCATTAAAACTTTGATATTTATAAAATTTGAGGCTTACCGCACTTTGGTGCGGTTGGGCTTTTGTTACAATGCTTCAGTCAAAACTAGCCTAAAACATGTTGAGCCAATACTTTTTGTACATCGTAAACATTAACGCTTTTATTGAATTTTTTAGAAATACTTGGATGTTGCTCACTGGAGATCCAAATCTTCAATTCTGCTTCCAAATCAAAAGATCCGGCAGTTTCTACACTGAATCTACTTACGCTTTTGTAACCCACCGACAGGTACTCTACCTTGCGTCCTGTAAGGCCTTGCTTGTCAACCAAAATCAAGCGTTTGCTGGTAAAAATAAAAGTATCCCTTACCAGCTTAAAACCGATTTCAATGGTCTCGTTTTCGGTCAATAACTGACCGTAGTCTTTTTCTAAATCTTGTTTGCTTACCGCTCCCGCATTACCAAGCAATGATGAAAATAATCCCATATCATCGTTTTTAAAGTTAGTTATTCAATTTACTGTTTTAAATTTTCATTTGGTACAAATCAAAATCTTTTGCCCAATAGTCTTTTTCAATATGATCTATTTTAAAACCCATTTTCTCATAAAATTTAAAAACATGCTGAGAGGTTCTTACCACAATTTCCTCAATGTGAGGAATCCTGCGTAAATGATTTATTCTAAAATGCGTCAATTCTCTGCCAATGCCCTGGCCTTGAAAGTCCGGATGAATCATTCCATAGGATAAGCAAGCTGATTTTTCTTTAGATGAGAGGTTAACCCCTCCTGAACCTATGATTTGCCTGTTGCTTTCGAAAACAAAATAATCTTCTATGTCGTGATCCAGATAGTGCACAAAGCCTTTTTCTTCAGAAGCATCAAAATATTGAGGTGTATTCAATTTGAACAGTTGAATCACTTCGATTTTATCACTCCTGTTATAAGCTCTGATCACCGTTAATCTTTAGATATTACTTTTTCTTTTGTCCTCTTGTATCTTAAAGAGACTGAGATTATAAAAGCTGGCGTAATGAAAACCCCGACCAAGGTTTTGATGTCTATAAACTCATAAAATCCTAGGATAATGGATATAAATAAAAGAGCGTTTAAAATATAGAATCCTGTTTTGTTGATTTTCATTTTAGGATGTTTTTAAAAGATTTAATTAATTTTATTTCTATTAATCATGTTCTCGACTCCGCTCGAACTTGAAACATGGCTTATCTTGTTCAACGTCAAATCCTATTGCAAATGCTCAGAATAAATTGAGGTCGAGAAGCAACTTACTTTCAAAAATTAAAGAACCTTTTATCGTTAATATTCACTTTAAGGCCTTTTGAAGAGGTTCAAATTTATACTTCACCTTTTTCAAGTCTTCATCTTTTAGAGAGTTAAGATCAAGTGTTCGTTTTTCATCCTTAAAATAAAGTTCAATTTCAAAAAGCCTGATGTTGATAGAGTCAATGTCAGCAAAATCAATTGTTTCAAGTTGTTTGGTGTCTGGCAGAAAAAACCTCAACTGATGCTCATCCCATTCGATGTAGTATTTTTCATTCCTGAGGTTATAAGCGCCTAAACCTATAAAAAATAAGCCTTGAAATCCCTGCAAAAATCCGGTCCAATCCACTGAAGAGGATTCACTACCGGAATCACCTATAAATAGTTTTACTATGGCAAAAATTCCAACCAATAGGAACAAAATTCCGAAGCCTATCATCAATTTAGAAAGTATCGTTTGGGATTTAAAAGCTTTTACTCGCGTCATAATTTGGATAAAGTTTTAATTCTTTTTAAAAATAGTAAAAAGACGCATTTAAGAAATCCATCATTTTTTCTTTTTAAAGATAATTCTGGCACAAACGATCATGCTAAAACCAATTCCTATAAGTGCTCCTGAAATAAATTCAGATTTAAAGAAATCAAAAGAATTAATGATAATGCCAGTGACTAAAAGCAGGGTTCCTAAAATTCTGTTATGTGTTGGGTTCAAAGATTTATTGACTTTTTATTTCAGAGTCTAATTATTAAATGCTTTATATCTCAATTCTCCCTGATCAGTTCCAAAGTAAATCTCATCTGCGTGTCTTCATTATTGATAAAATCTTCGAAAGATTGAGATACCTTATAATCGGGGATAATCCCTCTACCGTGGATCTGATTCGACTTCACGGGGACGTCCTGTTTTAAATTCACTATTGAAAAAGAAGTGGTGAGTTTAGACTTAGGTAAGGCATAAGTTAAGGTTGTATGACCGTTGTGACCATAATAGCCGCCTGAAGTTTCTTCTCCAATTGTTATGGTGTTTTCATTACCTGCCAGCATAGCCGCAAACAAACTACCCGCTGAAGCAACTACAGGACTAATCAATAAATAGGTGTTTCCTGTAAAAGCATTTTCCTGAGGCTGCCACACATGGTGATCTTCACTGGTGTCATCTTGATAGTAAGCGCCATCTTTTTCTAAGGGGAAAATCTCCTGAAATTGTTTGTTATATCCACCTACAACAAAGGGTCTGATGAATCTCGGAATCCAAATGTCATAGTATCTAATGAGCGGTATTTTTCTAAAGCGAATCCAGGCTTCTGTGTTTTCCTGAAAATTCCGCTGAGTCAAATATGAATAGGCTAGAAGGTCATTGGGGTCATCGCCACCATTATTTAAGCGCACGTCCACAATCAAATTTTGAAGCTTATCATTTTTGATTTTACTGAAAATACTATCCAGAAAAGCGGCATACCTTTTATGCTTATCGGTAGTTTCATTTCCTATTGAAAATGAACGTAGCGTTAAAACTCCTGTTGAATCATTTACTTGTTTAAATCCGTATTTCTGATCTTCTTTTAAGTCCATATAATCAACTTGGTCATAAGGAAAAGAATGTCTTGCTCTAAATTTATTGTAATAGTCTGAATAGCTAATACTTTCAAGCATTTTGTTTTCCAGAGTGTTTGAACCGATTGCTTTGAAGGTTACGTCAAACTCTTCCTTTTGACCGTAATGCCATCTGTAATATCTTGAAAAATGAGTTCGTAATCCAATTCTTTTAGCAGTTAAATTAAAGCCATCTGTGGTGTAGTATTTATGAAGGTTCTTGACGATTTCTGCCATAGGCTCACCGTTGATTTCGATGACTTCTGCGCCCAAAGGAAGTTCGCCACCTTCAAAATTAATTCGCCAATGGCCCTCAATCCATTTGATAGGATAGGGAAAATAACCAAAGTTTTCTGCTCTTAAACTTTCCCAATACTTATCTGGCAAGCCCGTATCATTGTGCAGACTGCCTTCAAAGTCTGTGAGTTGGGAAATGATGTTGTAGAAATCCAGATAAGTAGAGGAATTTTCAATTTCGTCTTCTGCCCATTGGTAAATGCTGTCGATTTGGGCTTCCGTGCGGTATTTATAAAGTCCGGAATTGGCCTGTAACCGAATCTCCTTAAATACCTCCAGGTCCTTTTTCATCTTTTCGGGTGAGAAGGGATCATCGACATGTTGTGCAAAACTTAATGAACTTGTAAGTAGGAGAAGCGGGAGGATAAGGGTTTTCAAAAAAATTGATTTCATGTGTTTGCTTTTCAAGATAAAGTTATTTAAAACCGGATACTTCCATTAGCCTTTTTTACATATTCATCATAGGTTATTATTTCTTTATCATCTATATCAACTTCATCAAGCTTTACCTCTTTAAGATTGATTTCTCTTACATAATACACACTGCCCAATTCGTGTAATTCTATAATTAAACCCGGTAGACCAAAGTAATTTTTTGGACCAAAATTCAAGTTTATATCTGTTGAAAACCAAGCTGTAACTTTTGTTTTCACACCTATTTCATTTTGTCTTATCGTTTCTGCTTTTATACAATTATACCCGCGAATCATCTTTTGTTCATTTATAATTTCCCATTCGTCATAGGATGGTTTTTCGTGGTATATAATTAGATTTTCACCCATGAAATCACCTTTATGATAAATGGACTTGTCAACTATATTAACAAAATAGATTCCTTTTGCTAATTCCTTAGTTACTTTATTACTACCATCATTATTCATCATAGTAAGCCTTTCAAAAACAGATTTACTGCCTTGAAACTTTAGACTGTAGAAATTTTTGTCTGGTGATAAAGCGTTTTGTTTTTCTTTGAATTGAGTAATAATTATACTTTTAAGGTCCGAATTATCAATTGAAGTAGTATCTATATAAAATTTTTCTACACTTTGACCATACAAAATTTCTCCACTATTGTTTTGTGAAAGAACAACAGAGTTAATAAATAAAAGAATAAAGAGAAGGGTTGAGGTTTTTTTGGACATATATAAACTTACAATAATTATAGTTTATAAGAAACTCATGAACATTTATTTGAATTAGTAATAGAAAACATCAAAGCAAAGCATGTAAATAATTGGCTGAATCTTTAAGTCCATTTTTACGAAAGCGATCCAGGATTTCAAATTCATCAAGGTCTGGATTTGTTCTGTTGACGACAAGATCTCTAAAAGCCTTTACAGCAATGTCATTGTTTAAATCAATCGTATCAGTAATAAAATCATCTGCTGTTTTTGCTATCAACCCAAAGGTGGATAAGTAATCTCTGGGAAAATCCTTAATATTATTTGTAACAATAATGTTTGCATTGGTTTTGATGGCAGCTGCTAATACATGCCTGTCTTTTTCATCTGGAAGTTGAAGAGATTCTACTAGGGGTTCATAATTTTCTACCAAAGCATCTGGAAAAGCAAGATATGCTTTAGAGGTTCTTTTTTGAATTTCACTTTCAGGAATATTTTTCCTTCTCATAACATTTTCCCATTCTTCAAAAATATGTTGACTCCATTTTGGTGTGAAAAGATCATAAAATGCAAACCAAAAAAGCAAGTCTCTTACGTCAATGGGATAAATGACGTTGGTATCTAGAACACAGGTAAAACGTAGGCTATGAATCATATAAACCAGATTCTTCATCAGCTTTCATCATTTCTATCAATAGTCTTTTTTGCTCTATTTTCATTTTCTTTTTGTAATCGAGCACATTTTGATATTTGATTCTTCGATGTTTGCCAATTTTGGTAAACTTTATTTCTCCTTTTTCAAGTAATTTTACCAGATGTGGCCTAGAACACCCTAAAACTTCTGCAGCTGCTTGGGTTGTAATTTCTGTGGCAACTGGTACAATAGAAATTGGTTGTCCTTTACTTGTTTCTTTCAAAATTTCAAGAAGTAATTTAAGTGCGCTTACAGGAATTTTAATTTTGTCTTTAGTCTCCTCAATTTCAATTTCTGCATAATCAGAATGGATTTCTTTCAATGTGGAAGCTAAAGCGTCGTAAGATTCCATTGCTGCTTTCTGCTCTTCTTTTGAAGGTTTCTTTAATTCGTCAATACTTTTCATAATCACTTATTTATTACAAATAAACGAAATATTCGAAAACTTAATTCGTTTATTACGGATATTTTATAAGTTTTAATTAGATATCATGAAGTCATGCGCTTGAAAGAGTTTATTTTTGAAAGATAATTAGAATTTAAATCGTCTCAAATCTTAATCCCACCCATGACCCTCAAACACAACCTATATCAGCAATGCCTTCAACTGGTGGATACGCGTTACCAAAGCATTCAGCGGCAGATTGAAGATCTTCAACACAGCTTGCTTTCGGAAACCAAAAGCAGCGCTGGCGATAAGCATGAAACGGGGAGGGCGATGGTGCAGCTGGAGCGTGAAAAAGCGGGCCGACAATTGGCTGAAATCAATAAGTTAAGAACAACTCTGTCTCAAGTGAATATCGATAACACGCCTTCGCATGTGAGTTTAGGAAGTATAGTCTTTACCTCTAAAGCCAATTATTTTATAGCGGTAAGTTTGGGCGCGATAGAAGTGGATAATCAAACCTTTTACGCTATTTCACCCGGCACACCTATTGGACAATTGCTGATGGGAAAAATTATAAAAGATGAGGTCACGTTTAATGGAAATTCTTTTGTGATTGAGGAAATTGTTTAGGTAGCGCTTCGCTTGTTGAAAAAAGAGCGCTTCGCTTTTAGATCAAAGACACTTCCTCAAAAAGAAAAAACTTAATTAATAATAAAATGAATCATTCTTCCTCATGATGCGTGATTTGCTGTTTGATCAATAGCTTGACATAATGGCGGTTGCGGCGTTCTTTCTTTTCTCCAGCGCGTTTGTGCTTGCGCTTGTCTTTAACGATTTTGTCCAAATTGTCTAAATCTTCGATTTCCTTAACATCGTTGACTGAAGTTCGCTTGGCCATAATAATTTTTTATCTTCTATCGAAAATAGGAGATTACTGGATTACCAATTAAAAACTGATCGTTTATTAAGTAAAAATTAAAACCTATATAAGTTTAAGCTGCTCATCTCAACTTCAATTTCCCTCTACATAACCATCTCTATCGCTTTGGAGGTTTAGACCAGTACAAAGCCTTAAGAAATGTATCGCGAAGCTTTTAAATTAACTAGAGCAAACTCAAAATAAACCATTTTATAAAATGTGATTCTCTCTATTGATTTACAATAAGTTCAATGGGGCTAATACACCTATTCTTACTTCGTTACGGTTATAACTTCCAACATCATAATTTTGTGTAGCGTAGGCAGTAAAGTCGTAATACCGACCAATATAGGCCGCAAACAAGCGCAGGTCCATCTTTTTGAAGGGTTTGTAGTACAGGGTGGGTATAGCTCCATAACTGGTCCTGATGTGATCTCGCGTGGTATTAAAATTGTCGTAGGCCGTACTGGTCATAAGCGTTAACAAACCTTGGAATTTGTCGCTAAATTGATATTCTGCTCTCATCCAGTTTTCTACATACAGAACGTTTTCTGCAATTTCATTTTCGGCAAGTAGGCTATTGACAATGCCTTTGGTATCAATTTCTTCAAAACTGTACTGGAAATCGTACATCAGCTTGAAGTTATTATTCTGGTATTTATGACCTAGAGTAAAAAAATAGGTTCCTTGATTTTTGACTTCATTGCTGCGACTTGCGCTGTAGTGTGTTTCAAATTTTCCATCAAAAAAGCTCCCACGCCAATTGACAACTAAATTGACTGGCCAAATGGGTTCTTCAATGTCTTCTGCAACTACATCTCCATACAAGTCTTCGTAAAGCAAAGTCCGTGAGTTTAATACCTGAAACCGAAATTGATGATTGTCAAAAGCTTGATATGATAATCCAGCTCCCGTTACAAATGCCAGGGCATTGCTATAGATATCATTATATTCTAAAATATATAATGGGCTAAATTCATACTCGTAGCCTCCGTAAAATCCAAACATTTTACCAATATAAAAATCCAGCTTTTCGTTGGCATTCAATTTTACGTAAGCCAGCTGAATATCGTTACTGAGACGATCTAAAGATTGAACTTCTGAACCGCTGTTGAATCGATTTCTGAAGTTGAAATCTACTTTTTCATGCAATTTACCTGAAATCCTTAGGGCTGTAAATCCGTTTTCGAACTGGACTCCATCATAATCCTGGCCGCCACCCCGGAAGGTATAGCCCTGAAATTCGGTTCTCAGATCGAAACCAATGTTGATGCTTTCGAAAATCTTGGAATCATTTACTGAAATAAGAGGGGAGTTGAGGCTATCCTTTTCTTGTGATAGACCAAATAAAGGAACTAACAAAAGGACTATTTTTAGATATATTGTTTTCAAATAAATTTCTGATTTAAATTTAAAATTTCAATGTACTAAAAAAATCAGCAATTCCCTGTTAGTGCTAATATTATCGTTTTTTACAGATTGTGATTGGTAAAGTATGATCAGATCAATTCCTTCTGGTAAAGGTTATACACTGAAATAGGTAATTCCTTAGTTCCTACTTTTTGAAAGCCTTGCTTTTCATAGTAGGAGCAAAGCTTGGGATTTTTGGAATCCGCGTCCAGACGCAGGTATTTACAGTCTTCTGTTTGGACGTGTTGGGCGATCTGCTGAAGGATTTTTTTTCCAAGATCCTGACCGTTGAATTCTTCTTTAACAACCAACGAATGCACATATTTTGCCTTTTCATCTTGTTCACCCCAATACATTAGGTCTTCCATTAAAATCCTCACCATGCCTATCACTTGCTGGTCGGCATTTTCTATAAAAAAATATTCCTGATTGGCCATACCGTCTTTTACCCAGTTAAGTTTTTCTAAGGGAGGATTTTTCCAATATTGCCAGTGGTCGATATTCATTTTATGGATTTTCCTTGCTGCCGCTTGAAACATGGAAATGACGTCTTCAAAATCTTTGGACTGAATGGGCTGGAAAATCAATTTCATAAGAACTTAGATTTAATTACAATTCATCGTATGGAAATTAACCTCTAGTTGAGTAGTTCCTTTTTTATCAACACGCACCCATTTATAACTGGTTAATACATAAGCGTTCCCTCCGTCAATTTGTACCCATTCGTCAATGCCTTTAGCGGCTCTTTTTAGTTCGTTTCTAGGCGTCGTGCCTACTGGCGCCTCATAGCTTCTTTCTTTCACCAAATAGGTACACTCATTCGTTTGTATCTTTTCATCAGCTTGAATTTGAGTCATGAATTGAGACTCCGTGAAGCCAGGAAGTGATTTATTAACCTTCATTGGTGACATTGAACTTTGACAAGACATTACTGTCAAAATCAAGCCTTGCATTAGACTAAAATTAAATAGGTATTTAATAACGTGGATTTAAAAGATTAAAAATAAGAATTATTTTCAAAACCAAGAGTTGAGCATATAGACCTCACAGGTTTCGAAAACCTGTGAGGTCTTGAAAATATTATTTATAGCCCACGGTTTAAACCTTGGGCTATAATGTGATTCTCGAGTTCAAAATGGTTTTAACCATTTCATTAATACTTTAAATCTATAAATTTGAAAATTGAACTTTTAATTAGACGATAAACTTTCATGAGTATCAAGGAAAAAAAGCCCTGGCCAACCCAAGCGGCTATGGAGCAGATTTACAAAAGGAAATTATGGGGTGGTTTGTCTTCAGAATTTTATTCGGGTGACGGCTCTCACCATCCTGAAATCCTCAATCCTTACATCGAGGTGGTCACTTCCTTTTTAAGCTCTTTTGAAGCTGCGCTCATCGTTTGTGATTTAGGCTGTGGGGATTTTAATGTTGGGAAACACTTAGTAAAGCATACCCAGAAATACATCGCTGTGGATATTGTAGAAGATTTAATTGATCGGAATAAAAAGCTATTTAAAGTAGACCCTCTGGAATTTCTTCATCTGGATATCGCCAAAGAGAGATTACCAAAAGCCGATTGTGCTGTAGTTCGTCAGGTCCTTCAACACCTTTCCAATGCTGAAGTACAATGCGTAACTCAAAAACTATCTAACTTCAAATACGTCATCCTCACCGAACATATTCCTGAAGGCGACTTCGTGCCCAATGAAGATATCATTTCAGGACAAGGCACCCGACTCAAAAAACAAAGCGGACTGGATCTTTTGGCTTCCCCGTTTCATCTTCAGGTAAAAGACTCTAAAACCTTATTATCCTTAACTGACAAAGAAAACAAAGGACTTATTGTGACCAAGCTTTATCGGATGTTTTAGAAAAAATTTCAAACTAAAATTATGGTTTCTATCAAGGTTTGGTTTTCCAAATCTTATCAGAATAGGATAAGTATTCAGGAAGTGCTGCCGAACCGTACCAAGGGAATATTTCGTAATCCAAAAGATCATTCCTAATGGCGAGATCTGTTTGCAATACTTCCTTTGCCTCTTCTAAGGATTCCATGCCATCTAAGATAAAAATACCTCTGTAATTTTGTTCGTTTTTTCCAAGAGGTCCCACTAATATTAACTTTTTTTCGTCAACCAATCGATTGATATTATCCAAATGTCTTCTATAGCTTTTGCTGATGAGGTCTTGGTCTTTGGTCGTATTGGTTCCTGTTTTTAAAATAACCAAAAAGTAACTTTTCATCCCATATTCATCTCCACCCAATTCTTCAGCAAGTGCTTTGTCATAGTTAGGATTCTCATTTATGCTGTCTTTTTCAGCAATTGATTGCCCGTAGGTCAAACTGAACATGATTAAAAACGCAAAAGTCAAATTGTATTTCATGGTGGTATTGGAATTTTTAAATACTTGCTGTTTATTTAAACTAGTATTGGCCGTATAGGATTTAAATGTAGAGTTTTAAAAATTAAGCCTTTTGATTTTCAACATCCCTGAATCTTATAGTAGCTATTATCAGTTTATAAAATTTTACTGGCTTTAAAACTAAAAAGATGAGTTTTAATTAGTACTCAATTGCAGTCCATGCAGCATCAGGATATCCTGGAAATAAAAAAGTGCCAATCATTGTGTTGCCATTTAAAGTACCTGTGAATTCATAGACACCATTTGTTGTTGAAGAATCAAGATTGTAGTCTAATGTATTACCATTTAGAGACCAAACACCGTAGGATGTGTAAGTTCCTGGAGAACTTGGCTCGTCATAAACAGTAGTGCCGTCAGGATTGAAAATTACATCAGCGTGCCATGTGTTATTAGGGTTGTTGTTATCAAGTGAAATGGTAAAATCCCAAGTTGTTCCATCTAATGAGGAAGTACTCAAACTTATTGGGTTACCATAGCTAGTACCTGAACTATTTGTTGCATAAACGCTAAAAAAGTAAGTGGTATTTGCTGTTAAATTCTCTATTAAACTTGTAAATGTATTTGATGTTTCTGTTGTGATGTTATCTGAAATTGTTGGATTCTGATTTGTACTCCAACAAACTCCTCTAGAGGTAACTTCACTTCCTCCATCTGAAGTGATATCGCCATTTATTTCAATAGAAGTATAAGTAATTTCGGCATTTTGTTCTGTAGTTGTACTAGAAATATCAGGAGCAGTTATTTCAGGTCCATCATCAGTATCACAACTAGTAAAAACGAAAACAGTAAATATTAGGAGTGAGTTCCAGAAATAATTTTTCATAAAATTAAGTTTTAAGGATTTATTTTAAAATAAAACATCCAAATTTTTACTTAAATTTAATAAATTATGTTGATATAGTACGAGATAAATTAATATTTTGTTAAGTATTGTTTCTCTCAGATAGTTTTTTAATTGCTGTCGAGTGACAAAAGGATTATTACCAAAGGAATTTGGTTTTCACACCTGGTTTAGTTAAACCTATAACCTAAAAGCAGAAAATAGCGTCTGGTACCAGAACCTAAATTTCTATTTAAATCAATTCCAGTTCCAGACTCTGTTCTGAATTCTAAAGAATACCTATTGTATTTAACACCTAGGCCGAACAATAAGCCTTGTTCGTACTTCCTTACATCTTCTAGTGCTCGTTCTTCAGTTATGACTCGTCTCTCATTAAATTGGAATACTTCTGTCAATTTATTAGTTTCATTAATTGCAAAGCCATTTGAAACGCCTGCGTTCAAGTACAAAAATGTATTTCCAATAGGGTAAGTGTATCGTACTAAATTATTTAATTTGATGTATGAGTAGCCCAATTCTGTATCGGTAATTGTGAAATTATTCTCACCTCTTACTTCTGTAAAGGTGTCTTTAAAATTATAACTTGAATAAAACAACTCATTGTTAATAGACCATTTGCTCAAGTTCTTAGGGAGACCGATATTTAAAAAAAGTCCTCCAGCAAAATTAACAGAACTATCATAGTTTTTTCTGGCTAGTAGCGCCTCAAATCCTCCATATGATGTGAAATTGAGGGAGCTTATAGAAATACCTGTTATAGCTCCTAGCTCAAATGACAATTTGTTCTTTGTCTTTGTAAATGATGATTCAGTTGAAGTGCACTCATAGTAATAATTGAAAAGTCGTCTTAAATCGCCCTCGTTGTAGGAGGTGTTTTTCAACTTTGAATTAATATCAGGACACTCTTTCAAATATAGTGTTAGCTGGCCTAGATATTTTTTGTTCTCAATAACAACGGCTTTTCCTGTATTTTTTTGTTCATCTATATATTTTTTGTAGACAAGTAAATCCAGTTGTCCCTCTCTTTTTATGTAGAAATTTTCCCTATCCGTTTTGTTTTTATAATAATATAACTCCTTAGCCCCTCCAACAACCACTTGTAAAAATGTGGTATCAATTTCAATATTTATTTTAGGATTTTCTTCTAAGTCATTTGTATTCAATTCGGTCACTTCAGCTTCTACAACACCACCTACATAAATTATATTGTCAACACTAAAGCCATGGATATCTAAAGGTAGAAAGGTTGATGGAGAACTATCCAGTCTAGTTTTAAACCTAATTTGATCTGGATTTTTATCCCAATCTCTGTCATCAACAAACCCTCTAAGAGTATCCTTATTTTTTTTAATAATTAAGCCTTTCACATAATTCTGCTGGGCATGCGAAGATTCAGAAAGAAAAAAAGTGAAAAGGAGTAAGGTGAGGAGTATAAGATTTTTTTATTTTAAATTTTAAAAACAGCGAAAATATAAAAATTTGTTAATTTGTAATCCAATTTTGTGATTGTTTTTTGTCAAAAAAATCATATTTAAAAGCGTGATTGATTTATTGACTGAAAATCAACATAGAGTTGAACTTTCTTGGGCATCCTTTTAGAAATAGAAAACCATTAACTATCTTTTATGCTTGCCGTTTTAATAGCCTTAAAAACTATCGGCTTTGATTTTTTCAAAAAAACCATGCCTATCTAGGTCTGGTTTCCTGTTTTAAGAATTAACTACAGGATCCTCTAAGCGAAGACACACGAGGTTATAGCTAATATATTGTGTTATTTATAGTATTTATTCAGCTAGTCATTTTTCCTCACTTCTTTCTTGTTCGCTCAAAGATTAATAATGAGCAAATAAAAAAAGTTGAATATTTGGGTCACTTAAATCAAAATATTTTTCTTATTCAGAATGTTTCACTATTGAATTTCGGTTACCTTTAAAATTCCCGAACTCAGAATGTGTGATGTAAATCCTGCTATTGCAGGTTTAGTCTTTTCTATTTCCGTTAAATATTTTTGATATTTTCAATTTTTAACAGGTCTAATATTTCCGTTTCCAATCCAGTTTTATGTTTGGTTATTTTAAAGAGCATCTTGATTTAAGCAAAGTTGATTTTTTAAAAATGCAGATATTTTATTTTAATCAGCCATTTATTCAATCTAAAAGTTGTCTTTTAATGCCGTCGCAGAATACTGAGATTGACAAAATAAATGTGTTTGCAAAACCATAATTCCAAACACAACATTTTTGGATATGATTATTTACGTGGGTTAGCACTAAATTTTGAAAGAATACACCAAACTGAAAATCCGCAGGATATTCCGAATGGTCATAAAACAAGTAAGTAAACATACACTTTGTGCCTGTTGCACAACTTGTTTTCTCTTTTAAATAGATGCATTTCATAAACATTGAAAAGATGAAAATTCTTATCTTTAGTAATGCAAGGAAAAAAGGAATATCAAGAGAAGTTGTTCACTCAGTTCTTGCTGAGTGAGCGAGTCCCGGAACACAATTTTTATCGCAGGTTAAAGTCAGTGTTGGATTTAGACTATCTGTATGCATTGACAAAACCTTACTATGGCGCCAGTGGTCAAAAAAGCATAGATCCTGTTGTGTTTTTCAAATTGTGTTTGGTGGGATATTTAGAGAACCTTATCAGTGATCGAAAACTGATTGAGCATTGTAGCATGCGCTTGGACATTTTGTTTTTCATCGGTTACGATGTAGATGATCAATTGCCCTGGCATTCTACTATCAGCAGAACTCGCCAGCTTTTCCCAGAAGAGATATTTGAAGAAGTCTTCACCAAAGTCTTACAGATGTGTATTGATAAAGGTATGGTCAGTGGTCATACCCAAGCTATAGACTCCGCTCCAATCAAAGCAAATGCTTCTATGGATAGTCTGGAGCTCAAAGTCCCTGAGCAGGATCTGCAGGGGCATCTTGCAGAAGTTCGCCACATCAGCCACCGAGATAAGGAAGTCTATAGAAAGGCTAAAGAAAACAAAGCTAGCAAAGAGCAACAAAGCATTAGTGCTAATAAGCAAGAGCTGGCAGCGCTAAAGTCCAGAAATAAAAAGTGGTCTAAGGATCAAGACTATCGCCCGGGAGCTAAGAATAAAGGAGCTCGCTATACCAGTAATAAGACCCATTATAGCCCTACTGATCCAGATGCTCGCATTAGTGTCAAACCAGGAAAAGCCAGAAAGCTGAATTACTTAAGTCAGCTCAGTGTTGATACTGGTCATCATGTCATTACCGATATAAGAGCCTATCATGCCGATAAAAAAGACAACCAACACCTTCAGGATATCGTGAGCCGATTACAACCTCGGTTGCATAAAACAGGTCTGCTTTGGAGAAACTGCATAGCAGATGCAGGCTACAGTAGCGGAGAAAACTATGCTTACCTAGAGCAGCTAGGTTTACAAAGTTTTATTCCACCTCACGGAACTTATAGAGGCGGGCCAAAAGGCTTTAAATATAATCAGGAGCAAGATCATTACATCTGTCCTCAAGCAGAAGTGATCCCCTTCAAAAAGGTGTTTAAGGATTACAGAACAGCTACTTTAAAGAAAGAATACCGAAGCTCAAGTAAGCAGTGTAAAGGATGTCCGTTACAATCTGAATGTTTAGGCAGGACAGCCAAAGAGAAGAAGTTCTCGGTGACCTACTACAAAGAAGAGTATGATAGAAACATAGAGCGGGTAGAAAGCAAACAAGGCAGGTACATGAAAGCCAAACGGCAAAGTACAGTGGAACCTGTCTTTGGGACATTAACCCAATTCATGGGCTTGAGAAAAATCAATACCATCGGACTTAAACAAGCCAATAAATGCATGCATCTCTCAGCCATGGCATATAACCTGAAAAAGTACTTGAAATTTACTCAGAAAAGAGCCAAAAGTGGAGCAAAAGCTCTACGGTCTTTGCTTTTGGAAATAAAAGCCCTGCAATACTTAATCAACTTTGATTTAAGCCCACTTAATTTAGCGTAAATCCAACTCTGATAAAAAGATAAAAGCCCTTAAAAGGGCTTAAAATGATCGATTATTCTTATTTTTAAAGGCTTGTGCAACGGTTACCATTGTTAGGCACAGTTATTGCTCACTTTCTTCTACATTTGATTCGTAAAGTGCAACAAAATCAGATTCTTTTAAGATTCTCAACTTTTGTCCATTCACTTTCAATTCTTCTGCTTTTCTATGTTTT